>JAUNAC010000004.1 GCA_030527825.1 Lautropia sp. | reverse complement strand
CTGCAGAGAAAGCTGCTGCCGAAAATAGTCAGCAAAATTCACGGGAAGTTTCCAACGCCGGAGCAGCAGCCGGACAACAATCCGAACCCCCAATCATTGACACGGGTGCCAGAGCAGACCTGCTGGCTACCATGTTGGATCAGCCAACCCCATCACAGCTTGATCAGCCTGGCACCGTGCACGCCAAACCCGTTGACGCAAATGGCGCGCAGCTCCCGAATGATGGTAATCAAATACCATGGCTCATCAATAGTCAAATACGTGAACCGGGCCTCTCGGGTGCCGCCCGCGGACACGCTGGCAACTATGCCCCCGCAGTAGGAGAATACACATACATATCCTACAATGGAGGTGCATACAAACTAGGTAATACGGGTGAAGCTGACTTCAATTCAGGGGTCAATCAGGTAATCCAACATGTTGTCATCAAAAATGACCATGAAAATAAAACACTCACCCTCCCAGCCAATTTGATCGTATCGGAAAAAGGTAAAAATCTCACCTATAAAGCACCGGGGGGTAGCAAAAAAATTAAATTTGTGAACTATATCACGATGAACACGGCCTTAATCCAGTGGAATAGTGATAATGGCAGCAACTGGGTACAACTGGTCATTCGCAAAAACGGCGAGCAGCAAGCAGACCTTTGCTGGATCTACCATTTACCCGATACGGAACGGATGTATTGCAGCAGGTGGGGGATTCCATCCAACTGGAGTTATGGTCAGGCGCTTAATTACGCGGGTAACTACCTCTCCGACAAACAGCGTTACTGGGCAACCGACAATATAGGCTCTGTCAATTTCTGAGCAGTCCTGGCCCGCAACAAGTCAGCGCCTGGATCCAGGCGCTGATTGATTCACACAACGTACGGCGACATGAAGTGGCCGTACGTCAGCATCATCATGACGGGTTTCCGGAAACAATGCGCGCCAGCAGGCGCGTTTTTTTCAGGCGCAAAAAAACCCGGTGCTGGCATCTGTGCACAAGACCGGGTTCTGGCTGGCTCTGGCCATATCGCAGGCAATGGCCACTATGAACAAAGGGTGCTGAGATCAGCCCCCTGCAAGCGCCACCATGACAAGGTGGCCAAAATCTGGCGGAGAGAGGGGGATTCGAACCCCCGAAGGGCTATTAACCCTTACACGCTTTCCAGGCGTGCGACTTAAACCACTCATCCATCTCTCCGGAACACGGCATTATATCCGAAAGACAAAACACCGTGTTGGGATTTTTCGACACCTGTCACTGCGCCTGTTTCAACTGCTCCAGCACAGCGGGATTTTCCAGTGTCGAGGTATCCTGGGTGATTTCCTCTCCCCTGGCCAGCGAACGCAGCAGGCGACGCATGATCTTGCCCGAACGGGTTTTGGGAAGGTTATCGCCAAAGCGGATTTCCTTGGGCTTGGCAATGGGGCCAATTTCCTTGGCCACCCAGGCACGCAACTCATCTGCCAGGCGCTGTGCCTGGGCGAGGTCCGTGGGGCGCGTACCCTTCAGCACGACAAAGGCGCTGATGGCTTCACCCGTGGTCTCATCAGGCCGCCCCACCACGGCGGCCTCTGCAACCAGCTCATGCCCGACCAGCGCCGATTCAATTTCCATCGTGCCGAGCCGGTGTCCAGAGACGTTAAGAACGTCGTCAATGCGGCCCATGATCCAGAAATAGCCATCGGCGTCGATGGATGCGCCATCACCGGCCAGATAGTAGCGACCCTGGAAATCATCCGGAAAGTAGCTGCTGCGAAAACGTTCCGGATTGCCCCAGATGGTGCGAATCATCGCAGGCCAGGGTTTACGGATTACCAGGAATCCCCCCTCCCCACGGACAGATTCGGCGCCTGTTTCATCAACGACGGCTACATCCATTCCTGGCAGCGGCATAGTGCAGGAGCCGGGTTTCAAATCGTGGACACCCGGTAGAGGCGTCAGGACATGGGCCCCAGTTTCCGTCTGCCACCAGGTATCGGCAATCGGGCAGCGGCTATGACCGACATTTTCGTAGAACCAGAGCCAGGCTTCCGGGTTGATCGGCTCTCCAACCGATCCAAGGACCCGCAGGCTGTCAAGCCTGAAGTTGCGGGGATGGCATTCCGGATTCATGTTGCCGGCCTTGACCAGCGAACGGATGGCCGTGGGAGCAGTATAGAAAATACTGCAGCGATGCCGGTCAATCATTTCCCAGAAACGGCCCGCGTGGGGATAGGTTGGAATGCCTTCAAAGACAATCTGCGTCGCGCCGTTGGCCAGCGGGCCATAGGCCACATAGGAATGGCCGGTGATCCAGCCAACATCTGCCGTACACCAGAAGACGTCATCGGGCTTGAGGTCAAACGTCCACTGGATGCTGAGCATAGCCTGCAGCAGGTAGCCGGCCGTGGAATGCTGCACCCCCTTCGGCGCACCGGTGGAGCCTGATGTATACAGGACGAACAGAGGGTGCTCTGCCCCCACCCAGGCCGGCTCGCACTGCTCAGGCTGCCCCGCCTGAACGCTGTTCCATTCAAGGTCACGGCCATCCTCCCAGGCAACGTCCTGTCCCGTTCGGCGATAGACGATAACCTGGCGAACCTGGTGGCCTTTGCCCAAGGCCAGCGCCTCGTCAACGGCAGGCTTGAGCGCCAGCGTCCGACCACCCCGGAACTGGCCATCGGCACAGATCACCAGGCTGGCACCGACATCGATGATCCGCTCCTGTAGTGACTTGGCGGAAAATCCCCCGAAAACCACGGAATGGGTCAGCCCCAGCCGGGCACAGGCCTGCATGGCGACAATGGCCTCGATCGACATGGGCATGTAGATGATGGCACAATCCCCGACCCGATAGCCCAGGGATGTCAGCCCATTGGCAAAGCGGCATACCCGGGCGTGCAGCTCCCGGTACGTCACCTGGGTGACGGTGCCGTCATCCGCCTCAAAAATGATTGCGGTCTTATCGGCAACCGCTGTGCCCAGATGACGATCCAGACAGTTCCAGGAAGCATTCAGCGTGCCATCCTCAAACCATTTGTAAAAGGGCGGGTTACTGTCGTCAAGTACCTTGGAAAAGGGAGTCTTCCAGTCCAGGTGCGCTCTGGCCAGACGGGCCCAGAAAGCCGGGTTGTCCCGTTGGGCCTCGGCGCACAGCGTCTCGTACTGCGTCATGCCCGAGATGTTGGCCTGGCGGGCGAAATCTGGCGGTACGGGAAAGACGCGCCCTTCGGCCAGGGAATTCTTGATGTCTGAGGACAAGGTGATCTCCTTTCTTCTGTTGCCTGCGCATGCAAACACTCTGCGAGCCAGATAAGGAATCTGGCTCAAGGCAATGCATTCCGAAATATCTTCTGGCAGCCCACTAGCTTAATGCAGGCCCGCTGGTCAGGAGATCATGGATATCCCCAATGGTGTATCAATGGGCAGCCACCATGGCGTCGACCATAGCCTGGGCTACCTCCAGATCTTCCTGCGGTTTGACACCAGAGACCCCAACTGCCCCGGCTACCTGACCGTCCACAATAATAGGCAGGCCACCTTCAAGGGTACCTTTCAGGACATCAACGCACAGAAAGGCAAAGCGTCCATCATTGATGCTTTTCTCATAACTACCGCTGGCACGCTGCCCAATTGCTGCAGTGCGTGCTTTTTCGGGGGAAATGTAAGCCGATACCGCCGGGCAACCGTCCATTCGCTTCAGGCCAAGCAGGTGTCCGCCATCGTCAACAATGGATACCGTCACGGCCCATCCTCTCTCCATGGCTCGGGCCAGTCCAGCCACCAGGCCGTTTTCCACATCCTGCAAATCCAAGGATGCTTTAGTTTTCATGATTTATGTCTCCTTAAGTACGCCAGGATAGACGTCTTACAATCATACGTCAGTAAACCTGTTCAGGGAGAAGCAACGGCGCTGATGGCGCTGGCATCGTCGGCATGTGCCCGGCGAATGCCTCGTCCAGTGTTGACACAGGCCAGCAGCAAAAGGGCAATGACGAAAAATGCGCCTGTAGCGGACAATGCGATGCGATGGTTGCCTTGAGTGAGCCAGTTGATGACACCATAGGTCAACGGTCCCACGATAGCAGCACTGCGGGTGGAAAAAGCCCAAAGACCATAGAATTCGCCTAACCGTCGGGCCGGTGCCATCACACCGGCCAATGCCCGTCCAGCAGATTGGCTGGAGCCCATGCAGAGGCCAGCCAGTGTCGCAGCGCCCCAAAACGCCAGCGAGCTGTCAGCCAGAACGGCCAGAACCACAACAGTGATCCAGCCAAGCAAGGTCAGTGCCAGGGCGCCACGATGACCGATACGGTCTTCCAGATAGCCGAACAGGAATGAACCCAGAGCTGCCGCAATGTTCACCACAAAAAATAGCGTCATGGTCTGCTCGGGTCGAAAGTGCATGACCTGGTCGGCATAGACCGCCGTCAGCGAGATCACCACAAATACTCCGGCGTTGAAGAAGAACCCCACCAGCAGCAGACGCTGGTAGTCCGAAAAATCACGAATCCGCAACCAGCTGGTTCGCAGATCAAGGAGTGAGAGTACTGCGCGACTGACCTCCTGGGCTCTTGGTCTGGCCCGCTCCTGCACCCAGAAAAACATCGGCAAGGCAGCCAGCAGGTAGATGGCTGCCGTGATCAGCATGGTGCCTGGCACATAGGCGGCCGCATCATCAACTGTCTGACGGACATGGCTGACCCAGAGCAGTGACAATCCCAAGGCCAGCATGCCCCCCACGTAGCCAAAGCTCCAGCCCCACCCCGAAACACGCCCCATGGCTTCAGGTCTGGCCAGCTCCGGCAGGTAGGCAGCGCAGAATGCCTCACCCAGTGAGTAGCAATAATTCGAGACGACAATGAGCAGCATGGCCAGCATCAGATCACCCGCATGTACCCAGTACAGGCCGACGATGCAGGCCACGCATACCAGGGTGACGGACAGCAGCCAGTACTTGCGCGATGCACGCGCATCCACCCGGGCACCAATGGCCGGCATGGTCAACATCACGGCCAGATTGGAAATACCCAGAATGAACGTCCAGAGAAAGGTTGCCCAGCCGGCATTGCCTGCCACCACAGCAACAAAGTAAGCACTGAACACGGCAGTGGTCACCACAGTGGTATAGCCAGAATTGGCAAAGTCGTAACAGGCCCAGCCCAATACTTCTCGACGACTGACGCCGTCACGTAGTGCACGCTGGTCAAACAGACTCATGCTGTCTCCGGAACAGGTAAAGGGACAGATGCCATATCACCCAGAAATGGATAGAAAAGGTTGGTCTCAGTCTGCTTCTCTACTGGATGACCATAAATGGATCGTACCTCAAATGACCGTTAAACTGATGCCCATGATGGAAGGATCTCGCCTCTGTATCCGCCCACTGCGGCCTATGCGGCGGGCTGCGCTCCTGCGTCTGCGCACCTCGCTGCGCGGAATGGCCGCCTGCGCCATGGCAGACGCCGTCCTGTCACTGACAGCCTGCGCCAGCCTCCCACCCCCACCATTGGCCCGCGAGGAAGCCAACGAAATCACCCTTCAGGCACTTGCCCTGGTAGGCACCCCCTATCGCTGGGGGGGAAACAGACCGGAGGAGGGCTTTGACTGCAGCGGCCTGGTACAACATGTCTACCGGGAAGCACTGGGCATCGAGCTGCCTCGTACCAGTCGAGCAATGGGCAAACAGGGCACCCGGATCGACCGTGCCGGGCTGGCACCCGGTGACCTGGTCTTTTTCCAGACCGGCCGCCACCCCGATTCACATGTCGGCATCTATATTGGCCGGGGCCGCTTTGTGCATGCGCCCTCTTCGGGCAGTCTGGTCCGCGTAGAGGCACTGGACAAACGGTACTGGCAACGCCGCTTCAACGGCGGCCGGCGCCTGCACGGCGTCTGAGCGCCACCCGTCACAGGCTAACCGGGTGCGCATCATCAGTCCACAGCGGCCGTCACCACAATCTCGACCAGAATATCTGGCGAGGCCAGCCGTGCCTCCACGGTAGCGCGGGCCGGCGGCTGGCCGGGCGCCACCCATGCATCCCATGCCTCATTCATGGCAGCAAAATTGCCGATGCTGGACAGATAGACCGTTGCACTCAGCAGCCGGCTTTTGTCAGTTCCCAATCGGGCCAGTACGCTGTCGATCGCTGTCAGGACCTGACGGGTCTGGTCTGCGGCCCCAGTGCTGGTGTCTTCCGGGATCTGGCCAGCCAGATAAGCAACATGGTTGTACACCACCGCCTCAGACATACGCTGACCCGGTTCCAGGCGCTTGATATCCATTTGATGACTCCTCCTGCATGTGGATCTATTACGGTATAAACGCCCCTGCAGATTACCATCAGTACACCCATACGCACATCACCTGGCTGCACCATCGCTAGGAACAGCTGACATAGCCCCACTGGCCGACTCTGGCGCCCCGCTTTCGGGTATCTGGAGACGCCAGTATGGTGCATCATCCACACGGCTTCGGTGAATTTCGGCAGCTTTGCCCGCCCGCAGCACAATCCGGACAGCACCATCATGATCTGTCCGCATCAGTGAAATGCGGTGGCGATGCAGGCGTACCAGCAGCCCGGGATCGGGGTGATCATGCCGATGCCGATAGGCCGTCTGCACCACGGCCCAACGAGGCTGGACAACATGCAACAGAGCATCTCCCGTCCCATTGCGTCCGCCTTCCTGGGGGATAATCAGGAGATCGGCCGCCATCTGTACGCCAGCCTGCTGAACCAATGCCCGTTCACTTCGAGAGGGAAGATCGCCTGCCAGCAAGACTGAACCCGCCGAAGTGTGAATCCGGATCACGCAACTATTGCGATCATCACGTGCATCGGATACGGTTTCAGCCAGTTTCTGCGGGTGGAACACCTCAACCTCACCATCCGCCCATGGCAGCGATATCCCTGCCCGACACGGCACGAATTGCAAGTGTGATGTGTTGCCCGTGGCCAGATGATCCGATGCAGTGGCCGCGCTGTCCTGAATGCCGAGCAAGGCCGGTGCCATGGGTGCCAACAGTATCGTGGGTCGCAAAGCAGAGACGGCTCGCCCGACCCCTCCAGTATGCTGGGCGTCCAGATGAGAGGCCACCAGCATCTCGACACGATTCAGCCCCCGACTGCCCAGCCAGGGCAACAGGACATGATCGAGCGTGCTGCGTCCGCCTGGCCGGGCAGGCCCGGTGTCGTACAGCAAGCGGTGCTCCCCCTGCTCGAGCATGACCATACTACCCTGTCCGATGTCCAGTGCGGTCACGACCAGCGCATCGGCGGGCGCCAGTCGCGGCTCGGCCAGCAATAACGGCAGCAGACACAGCACGCCCAGCCTTGGACGGCGCAGTCCCACCGGCGCAGTCAGCAATACCGCTCCCAGCAACGCAGTTCCCAAGACCAGTGCACCGGGTCTCGGCAACTGCATGCTGGCCAGCGACCAGCCGTCGAGTGTGCGCAAAAAATCCATCAGCCAGCCCAACTGGAGCAGCAGTGCCTGCAACAGCCAACCTGCCAGCCACGGCAAACACGGTGCCAGTAACATGACGGCGATCGCCATCGGGGTCAGCACCAGTCCCACCCACGGAATGGCCACGGCATTCGCCAGAGGGCCAATCAGTGACCAGGTAGAAAAATAGGCCAGTGTCAGGGGAGTGAGCAGAACGGTAGCCGCCCACTGATTGCGCACCGCCTCGCGGCACGCAGACAGGCAGCGCTGAAAGCGCGAAGTCGCTTTCGGCCCCTGCACGGACAGCGATAGGCTGGCACCCCAGATCAACGCCAGTACCGCACAGAATGACAGCCAAAAACCCGCCTGGGCCATGGCCCACGGATCCAGAACCACAATGGCGGCAGCCGACAGCAAAACCGGAGTCAGTGCATGTCCGCAGCGCCCACCCACACGCAACAGGGCGGCGGCCAGCAACATGAAACAGGTGCGTTGCGCGGGTACCCCCCAACCGGACAACACTGCATAACCAAAGGCAGTGAGCACGGCCGGCAAGAGTACCAGCCACTGACGTGGCCAGCCGGCCAGCCAGATATGGCCCCGGCCGGCCGCCCTCCGTGCCAGCATCCCGTGCAGCCACAGACAGCCGACAGAGACGAGCATGGCCAACAGCGTCACGTGCATACCCGAAATAGCCATCAGGTGGCTGACGCCGGTTCGGCTGAACAGTCCCCACAGATCCGCCCCCATGGCCGCCTGATCACCCAGCGACAGCCCGGTGACAATGCCCAGCAGCACCCAGCGTGCCCCATCCTGTCCATGGGAAGGGTCCACACGCACCTGCAGGCGCTCCAGATGACGGCGCAGATCGGAGCGGATCGCCTGTACTTCCGCCTGCCACTGAGACAGGAGATCCTGCTGCCGATCCATCCCCAGGAGCCGCTGGCGCCTCAGTACCCGCCCCACACCATCAATACCCTGCTGCAGCAGCCGCTCTTCCATATCAAACGCGTCCGGATTGACGGCAGCCACCGGACGGCGCAGCTTCACCCACAACCGCCAACGCTGCCCTGGCTCAGGCCACACCACATCCGCCGCGCCTTCCGCTATAGCCAACGTCTCCAGCGGCACAGCTGCAGCGCGTGTGGGAGTCTCCTCTTCCACAGCGCCGGCCTCCCTCGCCCCCACCCGGGGTGGTGACCAGGACAGCGACACCTGCCGCAGATACTGGCAGGATATCTTGTCGGGCGGCAATGCCTGCAAATGACTGGCCGACACCTGACAATGACGAATGGCAAATGTCACCCGGTCGCCGAAGCCCTGCCGCAGCGGCAAGCTGCTGACCTCCCCCTCCAGCAACAACGGTACATCTTCCAATACTGGATCCAGCCTGCTCCCCAGGCTGGTGTGGATGGACAATACAAGCACACTGCCGAGTAGCAATCCGGCACCAACTGCCCGGGTACGACGTGACCCCAGCAACACCCCACCCAACGTCAGCATGCCCTGCCAGGGAGGAAGCCAACCTGAAAACTGCACCATGCCGGCCAGTAGCAGTAGACAGGCAGCCAGCCACGGTAGTCGGACTTCCGGGCGCATCTCCAGCATCATGGACGAACGTGTCTGATTCATTCGTCGAGCCTAAGCGCCCGGGCCCGATGTGGCCATCCGGCAACAGACGAACCGACCTAAGCCATATGAACGGCAGTCCCAACAAATTCAGCCCTGCCGGACATCTTCCTCATTCTGATGCAACTCCGGCAGATCCAGGGCCGGAGGCACCGGTCCGCGGCCATCCTCGCTATCCGGTGACGGCCGACGCAAATACAGCCGGTCAGACCAGGTGGCCAACCAGCCGGGCTTGAAAGCCACAAAAATGGCAGCACACATACCCGTGATGAAGGCATCGCCCCAGGCCAGCAACCAGCGGGCCACCATGGACGAAAAGGCATCGTTACCATGGCCAATGGACATACCTGACCACTGGGCCAACATGCCACTCAAAAAAAGGCACAGTACCGTACCGAAAAATCCCCGGCCCAGAATATAGACGAAGGGGTGTTCACCGAGCGCCCGCCGGATCAAGACGCCCAGCAACAGGGCGAACGTCGCCGGTGTCACCCCTAGCCACAGGATGCTGTCGAATACTCCTGACCAGGGTTGGGGCGCAAACCAGCCGGACAAACTGCCCACCATGCACAGAACCGGAATGGCCAGTGGCCAGCCCAGCATCAGCACCACCAGACAGGCCCCCGACCACTGCAGCTGGACCGGTGCAATATGCATGCGCGGCAGTGCCCACATCCAGGGCAAGAGTACCAGGGTCGCCAATGTGGGAGTCAGTAGCGCGCCCCCTCTCAGCAGGCGCCAGGGTCGCATGGCAAGCGCGGCCAAAAGTGCTACCAGAACAAGTGGAACAGACCAGTGCATCCCGCTATTGTCCGGCCCAGGCCCGAAGGACACAAGCGGCGAAGATGCCCATAACACATGTCCCCTGAACACGCGCTGCATGTCACCGGAAAGCCGGAATCTCTGGCAAAAGCGCCAAAGATCTGGCACAATCCCCAACTTGACCGCGGGATCACGGAGAGGTGGCAGAGTGGTCGAATGTACCTGACTCGAAATCAGGCGTACCGGTAACGGTACCGTGGGTTCGAATCCCACCCTCTCCGCCAGTCAATGAAGTTCATCCTGCAACAGTGACGCGCCCCGGTGGGCGCGTTTTCTGTTTCTGCACTTAACTCAGCGCTGTCATCCCGTCCATGTACGGCCGCAATGCCTGCGGAATGCGCACCGAACCATCGGCCTGCTGGTGGTTCTCCAGCACAGCCACCAGGGTACGCCCCACCGCCAGACCTGAACCGTTCAGTGTATGGACGTGCTCAGGTTTTGCCTTGCCTTTGCCCCCCTTGCCATCGCTGTCTGCCGGCCGGAAGCGGGCCTGCATACGTCGGGCCTGGAAGGACTCGGTGTTGGAGATCGAGGAGATCTCCCGATAGGCCGACTGCCCGGGCAGCCATACCTCCAGATCGTAAGTCTTGGCCGCCGAAAAGCCCATATCACCCGTGCACAGCGCCATAACCCGATAGGGCAACTCCAGCGCCTGCAGGATGGCCTCTGCATGCCCCACCATGGCTTCCAGGGCCTGATAGGAATCCTCGGGCCGGGTAATCTGAACCATTTCCACCTTGTCGAACTGGTGCTGGCGGATCATGCCGCGGGTATCGCGCCCATAAGAGCCGGCTTCGGAACGAAAGCACGGCGTATGGGCGGTCAGCTGCAGCGGCAGCTGTTCGGCAGACAGGATCTCGCCCGCCACCAGATTGGTCAGGGACACCTCACTGGTAGGGATCAGATACAGGCTGGCCGGATCGGACGCCTCCCCCTGATCGCCCAGCTTCTGGACACGGAAGAGATCCTCCTCGAATTTGGGCAGCTGGCCGGTGCCAAACAGGGCAGGTGCATTCACCAGATACGGGGTATAGCACTCGGTATATCCGTGCCGGCGGGTATGCGTATCCAGCATGAACTGGGCCAGTGCGCGGTGCAACCGAGCCACCCCGCCCCGCATGACGGTAAAACGCGCTCCGGACAACCGGGCCCCGGCAGCCGGATCCAGACCAAGCGGCTCGCCGATGTCCAGGTGATCCTTGACCGGAAAATCGAAAGTGGCTGGACTGCCCCAGCGGCGCACCTCGATATTGTCAGCCTCGCTGGTGCCCACCGGCACGGATTCGTGCGGCAGGTTCGGCAAACTGGCCAGCAGCGTGTCCAGCTCATGCTGCACACGCTCCAGCTCAGCCGGGATACCTGCCTGCTCGTCCGCAATGGCATTGACGCCTGCCAGCAGCGCATCGGCATTTTCACCCCGGCCCTTGGCCTGGCCAATCTGGCGTGAGAGTGCGTTGCGCTGTGCCTGCAGGGCCTCGGTCCGGGTCTGCAATGCCTTGCGACGGGCCTCCAGTGCCTCATAGCCAGCACGGTCAAACAGGAATCCACGGGTTTTGAGACGACTTTCTACCAGTGCGGCGTCCCGGCGCAATACTTGAATATCGATCATCCTGCCATTCTAGTCGCTTGTCGGGCCATGCAGGCATCCCCCTCGCCACGACGCTCCAGAACCGTATCATCTATACCATGGGGTAACAATGCCTGGCAATGGCCTCGTGCGCCTGCCACGCAAGGCGCCGACCTGCGGCATAATCCCCGCAAGCGCCCGCGCAGGAATTGCACGTCTGTGCCCCCGCCCTTTCCCTTTGCCCTGCCCGCATGCCTGATCCGGAGGAAACCGTGTCATCGAAACCGCAGTGTCAAGCCCTCAAGCACTCATTCCTGAAGGCAGGCGCGCTGAGCATACTGCTGCTTTCGGGCTGCAGTGCCATCAAGCCTGCCCCTGTCGATACACATCCATCCATTCTGTTCGTACACGACAATGGCGAGAGCGCCGCCAGCTGGCAGACCACACTGTGGCGCTTCGAATCCAATGGCTGGCCTGCCAGCAAACTGCATACGCTGGATCTGCCCTATCCCTACGCACGTGACGACGATACCCTGCCTCAGGCAGGCCGCAGCAGCAGTGCCGACTTCATGGCCTACCTGAAGGCCGAAGTTGCTGCTGTCAAGAGCAGTGACCACACCGACCGGATCATCCTGATTGGTAGTGGCCGGGGGGCCAACGCCATTCGCAATTACGTCCAGAACGGCGACGGTCAGGGCAGCGTCAGTCAGGCCATCCTGGCCGCTCCCCCGTCCCATGGCATCTGGGCGGTCAAGGGCATGCGCGAGCAGAGCGAATTCTCCGGTCTCTCACGCTTTCTGCAGAACCTCAATCGTCCCAAGGATACCCAGGGCAATGAAGTGCCCTCGGCCATCCAGTGGCTGACGCTGCGCTCGGACCATAACGACAAATATGCTCAACCAACCGGCGAATGGCTGGGCGACCCGCTTCTGCAGACCAATATCCTGCCGAGGAGCCAGGAGCTGCGCGGCGCCCAGAATGTGGTGCTGCCGGGCGTCGATCATCGTGAAGCGGCCCATTCCGCCTCGGCTTTCGGCGCCATGTACCAATTCATCACCGGACACAACCCCGTTACTTATCGCATCAAATCCGAGCCCCAGATACTGCTGGACGGCGTCATCAGCGGTGTCGAAACACAGTACGGCGGCTTTCCCAGCAACCTGCCGCTCAAGGATGCCCGGCTGGAAATCTATCCGGTCAATGCCAGCACCGGCATCCGCACCAGCCAGACACCAGTCTATAGCCAGACCACCGGCACCAACGGACGCTGGGGTGGCTTCCAGGGCAACAGCTCCCAGACCTATGAGTTCGTGATCAGCGCGGCGGGCTACCCCACTCACCATATTTATCGCAGCCCCTTTCCGCGCAGCAGCGACATCATCAACTTCCGCCTGCAGCGCATCGTCCATGCTGATCCGAATGCCAAGTCCATCATCATCATGAGCCGGCCCCGTGGCTATTTCGACGTGCATCGCGACACCATGTCATTCGGACACATCAGCCCCCCTCCTGGCATTCCACCGGTCGGGGCCGGCGTCTCGACCTCCCGAATGAAGTCGCTCAACAGCACACCGGAAACCGTCGTTGCCCGCTTCAACAACGAACGGATTGCGGGCCGCACCTGGCCCCTGGCAGACAAGCATGTCGTCATTCTGGAGCTGACCGACTAGCCTCCATGCCTTCTCCCGGCGCCACCCAGGCCCGTCGCGGGCAGCGGATGGCCTCAGGCTGGCCCGCAACAGAACCAGCAGCCATCCAGTCCGCCAAAAAGACGTAAAAATACCCTGTCATGAAAAGGATAACGGGCATGGGGAAATATACTTGCCGTTGTCCGTTTCCTGACTGTAGATCATGACATCCACTCCCGGGTCCTCCGCCACCCTGACAGATTCCAATATCACCAGCAGCGTAGACGATACCCGCGTGCGGGCCGTTCGACCGTTGATTACCCCGGCAGTGCTGCAGGAACGACTGCCTGCCTCATCTGACGCCACACAACTGGTTGCAGACACCCGTGATGCGGTCTGTCGAATTCTCGGTGGCGAGGACGACCGTCTGCTGATCGTGGTGGGCCCCTGCTCCATCCATGACCATGACCAGGCCATCGCCTACGCCCGGCAGCTCAAGGCACAGGCCGACGCGCTCTCCAGCGACCTGCTGGTGCTGATGCGCGTCTATTTTGAAAAGCCGCGTACCACTGTAGGCTGGAAAGGCTACATCAACGACCCCCACCTCGATGACAGCTACGCCATCAACGAGGGACTGGAAAAGGCCCGCGCCCTGCTTCTGGACATTCTGGCCCTCGGCCTGCCCGTCGCCACCGAATTTCTGGATCTTCTTTCTCCCCAGTTCATCAACGAGTTGATCAGCTGGGGAGCCATCGGCGCCCGTACTACGGAAAGTCAGAGTCACCGCCAACTGGCCAGCGGGCTGTCCTGTCCGGTCGGGTTCAAAAATGGCACAGATGGCGGTGTGAAGATTGCGGCTGATGCAATTCTTGCCGCGCAGTCCTCTCATGCATTCATGGGAATCACCAAGCACGGGGTTGCCGCCATTTTCGAAACCCACGGCAACCCTTACTGCCACATCATCCTGCGTGGCGGGAAAGAGCCCAACTACAGTGCCGAAGACGTGGATGCCGCCTGCAAGCTGCTCCAGAAAAATGGCCTGCGGGAACAGGTCATGATTGATTTCTCACATGCCAACAGCAGCAAACAGCACCGCCGCCAGGTCGAGGTTGGTCAGGACGTCGCCGGCCAGATTGCCGCGGGCGATTCACGCATCATGGGTGTGATGATCGAGAGCCATCTCCACGAAGGACGTCAGGACATCATCCCCGGCCAGCCACTGCAGTACGGCATCTCGGTGACCGATGCCTGCCTGAGCATGGAACAGACCATCCCCGTCCTGGAAACGCTGGCGGCAGCCGTGCGCACCCGACGCAAGCAGCAGCGATCCTGACCACCATCCCAGAGAGCGGCACAGACTGCCATCGACCCATCATGCCTTCTGGAAGGATGGGGCGGTGGCAGCGTCATTTTTCTTTCCTCGCCTGCTCATCCCATGTCCGCAACTGGGCCAGTTTCTCGCCAATTTTTATTTCAAGACCTCTGGGCGCTGGCTGATACCAGCCTGGTTCTGGCATGCCATCCGGCAGGTATGTCTCACCGGCCGCGTAGGCATTGGGCTCATCATGGGCGTAGCGGTAGTGATGTCCGTATCCAAGTTCTCTCATCAGCCTGGTCGGCGCATTGCGAAGATGAACAGGTACCTCACGACTCTTGTCCTGCTTCACAAACGCCAGTGCCTTCTTATATGCGCTGTATCCGGCATTGCTTTTTGCGGCAACCGCCAGGTAGATGACCGCCTGTGCCAGCGCCAATTCGCCCTCGGGGCTCCCGAGCCGCTCATAGGTCAGCGCTGCATCATTGGCGATCTGCATGGCCCTTGGATCAGCCAGACCGATATCCTCCCATGCCATGCGAACAATTCGTCTGGACAGATAGCGGGGATCCGCACCGCCATCCAGCATCCGGGTCAGCCAGTAGAGCGCAGCATCGGGGTGTGAACCACGGACAGACTTGTGCAGGGCGGAAATCTGGTCATAGAAGCTATCACCGCCTTTATCAAAACGTCTGGTGCTGAGGGTCAGGGCATTCTGAATGAAATCCGCATCAATCCGTGTCACCACAGCGGCATCCGCCGCCGTTTTGCATTGTTCAAGCAGATTCAGGAGCTTTCTTGCATCACCATCGGCATATCCGACGATCGTATCAACCGCTCTGTCATCAAACACCAAATCACCCAGGGCTTTCCCCTGGGCCCGCTTGAGCAACTGCTTCAGCTCTTCGTCCGTCAGCGATTTCAGTACATAGACTTGCGCCCGTGACAGCAAGGCCGAGTTCACTTCAAAAGAGGGGTTCTCGGTCGTGGCCCCCATGAAGGTGAATAGTCCCGATTCCACATGCGGCAGCAGGGCATCCTGCTGAGATTTATTGAAGCGGTGAATTTCATCCACGAACAAGATGGTGTTCTTGCCCTGCGCAAGATTTTGCCTGGCCAGCTCCATGGCTTCCCGGATGTCCTTGACACCGGACAAGACGGCAGACAGGGCAATGAACTCACACTTGAAAGCCGTAGCCGTCAGCCGGGCCAATGTGGTTTTACCTACGCCGGGGGGACCCCAGAAGATCATCGAGTGGGGTTTGCCGGACTGGAATGCCAGTCTCAGCGGCTTTCCTGGGCCGAGCAGATGGGACTGCCCGATAACCTCGTCCAGGTCCTGGGGGCGAAGAGCTTCTGCGAGTGGCATATTCCGGGCGTCGGGATCTGGTGAGAACAGATCAGACATGGTTTTCTGCCGTGAAGCCATGAGGAAAGTCAGTCATATGCATGGTGGCCTCCATCAACCACGGATAGGGTGAGAGGACAACCTTTTGCTGAAACAGGGTCGGCCCATCCGCAGTCCTGTCCGTCCCTGCCCGGGCGCATCCGCTTTCATCGGTATCGTTCACCCGCCCAGCATGCTCCAGCACATGGGAGTGTGTCATACACGATGTGCGCTGCCTGCGTCATCACTGCAGCACATCCACCCCGGCAGGAACCTGGAACTGAAACAGCCCGGCAGGGAGCTGCCCGTCTGTACGCAGCTGACTGAATTCAAAGCGATTGACCTGCCCGAAAGCATCCACCACCTCCATGATCCGTGGCAGGCCGTCACGCATGCCGATCCGGATACGCTCAAAACCACTGTCCGGCGATTTCGGCACCGCCTCCACCCAGGCCAGGCCAGCATATGGTTGGGCTTCAGCGAGCCGAAACGTGCTGTCCAGATCGCCCACACCAAACAACACGGCTGCCGGGGTTGCCTGGATGGCTTGATCCGCCGCCCGGATAGTGACCTGTTTGAGCCCCTCATCATAAAAATAGAGCTTTTGGCCATCAGTCACAATGAGCTGCGGATCAGGCTTTTCAATGGCCCAGCGAAAGCGGCCTGGCCGCGCAAAGGCAAAGCTGCCGCTGGCACGCCCCTGGGTGCCCTGTCCTCCCCCAAGCGGGGTCTGCACGAAACGGCCGGCAGCAGCCTTGGTCGAGGCGGCAAAATGCCGTAACTGCTGAATGCCCTGCCCCTGGGCAGGCGGCGTCAACTGGTGCTGGCCCGGGTTGTCCAGCTGCACGGCTCGCACCGGAGTGGCCGGCACAAGCCGGGTCTGGGCCTGGGCGCCAGCCATCAACAGAGCGGCAGCCAACCATGGCAACCCACATCGTGCCCACCTCAAGGGGACCAACCATCCGGCCGTTGGGTGGGATCCACAACGGCAGCTCATGGGGTGGCGCAACGAAAACGGGATCATTCCGGTGCCAGGCATGGCTTTCACACAAGAGTCAACACAGGGTATCTAGCTTAACAGGCCCAGCAAAAAGCTGCTGGCCCCCGATTCCCGGTAGTCTCGCGCGCTCGACCCGATCCCCATCGGACTAGCTCTCACGACCGCCCGTTTCATTATTCCTTGTCACCCGCGTGATTGTGCGCAGGCACCAGGATGTCCCGGTTGCCGTTGCTGGTCATGGCGGAGACGATGCCGGAGCGCTCCATCTGCTCCAGCAGCCGGGCAGCCCGGTTGTAGCCGATGCGCAGGTGGCGCTGCACCAGTGAGATGGAGGCGCGGCGATGCTGCAGGACAATGGCGACGGCCTGGTCGTACATGGCATCGCTCTCGCCGTCCATGCCAGCCTCTGCCAATGTGCTGGAGAGGCCACCGAAGCCGACGGCGCTGCCGGTATTGGTTTCGTCGGGCACTCCGCCTTCGAGGATGCCCTCGATGTAATTGGGTTCGCCGCCGACTTCAAGCCAGCTGGCGACGACCTTGTGGACTTCCTCATCCGCCACGTATGCGCCGTGTACCCGCTGCGGCAGGTTGGTGCCCGCGGGCAGGTAGAGC
Organism: Lautropia sp.; assembly: GCA_030527825.1. Classification (GTDB taxonomy): domain Bacteria; phylum Pseudomonadota; class Gammaproteobacteria; order Burkholderiales; family Burkholderiaceae_E; genus Lautropia. The sequence goes on along the minus strand of JAUNAC010000004.1, from coordinate 109,620 downwards.
ATGTCGCCCTGCCCCAGCAGCGTCTCGGCGCCCATCTGATCCAGGATGGTACGGGAATCGATCTTGGAAGAAACCTGGAACGCGATGCGCGACGGGATGTTGGCCTTGATGAGGCCCGTAATGACGTCGACCGAGGGGCGCTGGGTCGCCAGGATGAGGTGGATGCCGGCCGCCCTGGCCTTCTGGGCGAGCCGGGCGATGAGTTCCTCGATCTTCTTGCCAACCACCATCATCAGATCGGCCAGCTCGTCGATGACGACGACGATGATCGGCAGCTTCTGCAGCGGCTCTGGGGCGTCCGGGGTCAAGGAAAAGGGATTCGGAATGAGCTCCTCGCGCTTTTCGGCATCAGCGATCTTGGCGTTGTATCCAACCAGATTGCGCACGCCCAATTTGCTCATCAGCTTGTAGCGGCGCTCCATCTCGCCAACACACCAGTTAAGCGCATGCCCGGCCTGCCGCATGTCGGTGACAACAGGTGCCAGCAAATGCGGAATGCCTTCATAGACACTCATTTCGAGCATCTTGGGATCAATGAGGATCATCCGAACCTGCGAAGGATCCGCCTTGTACAGAATGGACATCAGCATCGCGTTAATGCCGACCGACTTGCCCGAGCCCGTGGTGCCGGCAACCAGCAGATGAGGCATCCGCGCGAGATCGGCAACGACGGGGTTGCCGGCAATGTCCTTGCCCAGTGAAACGGTGACCGGGGACTTGGCGTCCACATAGGCCCGGGAGCCGATGATCTCGGACAGCCGGACGCCCTGACGGCGGGGATTCGGCAATTCCAGCCCCATCAGGTTCTTGCCCGGGATGGTCTCGACAACGCGCAGCGATATGACGGACAGGGAGCGGGCCAGATCCTTGGCCAGATTGACAATCTGGCTGCCCTTGACGCCAGTCGCCGGTTCAATTTCGTAGCGGGTGATTACCGGGCCAGGATAGGCATGGACTACCGTGGCGGTGATGCCAAAATCGGAAAGTTTCTTTTCGATGAGGCGGGACGTGTACTCCAGCGTTTCGGGTGACATCGTCTCGACCGTGGCAGGCGGAGCGTCCAGCAGGGCAAGATCAGGCAGTGGTGAATCGGCACCAGGGTGCTGAAACACGGGAGCCGGCTGTGGCCGGCTGACCATGGCAGTTTCACGCACCGGCTCGCGCGGGCTACCGACCGTCAGTCCAGCGTTCCCCGAGGGCTCGGACACACCAGACACTGGACGAGCATGGCGGCGCGCAACCGGACTTTCCGGTGACGGGAAGTCTTCATCCCGCCCTACCGGACTGTCATCATCCGCCAGAAACGGAGCACGCGCCCCATCCGGATCAGCGATGGTCGGCTCCACCGCAGCCTGACGTTCGGCCAGGCTGCCCCGATGGCCATGCCCGCCACGCATTGAACCCAGCAGGTTGCTGAACAGCCCGCCCCTGGATCCGCCCGCGGCACTGTCGCCATCCGGCGCTGCCGATGTCTCTGGACAGTCGTCAGACACATCCTCCTCACCAGCAAGCGGCGGAGATGTGACATTGTCGTCGGTCACTGCCCGTCCGGCACGTGCCGGACGGATCAATGGCGCGCCACTTTCATCACCGTCCAGGTCCAGGGCCGCCGGACTGTGGCCCAGCAAATGGCCACGCTGGCGAGCAGCCCGAATCCCGGCCTGCCGGTCCGCCCGGGCATTCATGGCCTGGCGGAGCCAGGTAATGCCATAGTCAATGGCAGCACCGGTTCTCTCAAAGATGGACATCCAGGACACGCCGGTGGCCAGGCTGAAACCGATCGCTATGAGCAGCAATAATGCCAGGGTTCCGCCCACGGCACCCAGCATGACGTGTACCGGGCCGGAGACCAGGGCCCCCAGCAGGCCGCCCGGGGCCAGCGGCAGATCCGCCCGCAGGTTATAAAGGCGGGATCCCTCCAGTGCGCTGCAGCCGACCAGCAGCAGGATGAAACCGATCCAGCGCTCCCAGGCAAAGCGCACGGGGGGGCGCGAATCAGGCGTCTCCGTCTGAGCGGAACGACCGCGTGCCCGGGACGAGGTCGATCGTGCCGGTGCCTGAGATACAGCCAATCTGCGTGCGAGATGAGCCTCACGGTGCAGCTGGCGATAACTGGCCAGCACTCTCAGGATGAGAAAAAAGGAAAACAGGTAAGCCGACATCCCGAACAGGTACAGGATGAGGTCAGCAAACCAGGCCCCCACACGCCCGCCGAGATTGTGCACCTGACGGGTCGTCACGGCATGCGACCAGCCCGGATCCACCGGGTTGTAACTGGCCAGTATCAGAAAGAGGAAAATGGCCAAAAAGCACAGGACAATCCAGCGCGCCTCGCGCAGCAGGCGGATGGCCCGCCCCGAAAGCCCGATGTGCCGGCTGGCCCAATGTTCATCCATGGTTGGCTGAGCTGCACTGCGCGCCATCGTTGCCCTGTCCTCCGGAAAAGGTGAAACACCAGATCATACCGCCTTGATCGGTGCCAGACGAATCTCCGGGGATATCAGGCCAAGTAGGTGCTGAGTTTTTCGCGCAGCAGCACACGACCCTCTGGCATGGGTACGATATAGCCTTCGGTCTCCAGTCCCTTCATCACCCGCGACACCATTTCGCGCGATGCGCCAATCATCTTGGCAATTTCCTGGCGCGGCAGGCGGCTACGGATTATCCGTTCTTCGCCCACTTTCTCCGACATGTCCAATAGCACGCGGGCAACCCGGCCATAGACATCGAGCAGTGCCAGTGTTTCGATTTTCTTGTCTGCTTCGCGCAAACGCCGCACCAGCCCCGCCATGATGCGCATGCACATCTCCGGGCTGGAGAGCAACATGCTCTTGAAGCTGTCCTTGTTGATCGCCATGAAATCGCTCGTCTCTATGGTGATCACACTGGCGGAACGGGGAGACTCGTCGATCAGACTCATCTCACCAAAGCACTCGCCCGGGCCAATGACAGCGAGGATTACTTCCTTGCCTTCGGTATCGGAGCGCTGTACCTTCGCGCGGCCGGACAGCAGGATATAAAGTGACTGGGAGGGCTCGCCTTCCGTCACGATCACACGACCGCGAGGGAAGTTCCGACGAACGCTGCCGGCAGCCAGACGCTCGATCTGCTGTTCGGTAAGTCCGGAAAACAGCGGCACCCGCCGCAGGAATGCAATGTTCTGCTCTTGTGACATGCCAGTTCTCGATGGTTCCAGGCGCTGATGGCTCTTTCTGACGGCGCACCAGCCCGACCGGCATGGCACGGGCGGGATTGGCAGCCTGAAAAAGCCTTTGGGATGTATGAAAGTTGAAAACGGAGACCTTCGTCTTCAGGTACATGGCCAATAGCTTCTTATAATCCCCGTCCAACGGCTGATGAGGCCGATATCTACGGCCTTCTGGCCGCCCAATGGCTGTTTTTTTGGAATTTCCGCAACGTTCCGCCAGGGAGAACCTTCCGATGTCTACCCCACGTCATTCACGTCTGCTGATTCTGGGCTCCGGGCCTGCAGGCTATACCGCCGCGGTCTATGCCGCGCGCGCCAACCTTCAGCCCCTGCTAATCACCGGTCTGATCCAGGGAGGACAGCTCACCACCACCACTGAGGTGGACAACTGGCCAGCCGATGTAAACGGGGTACAGGGCCCCAAGCTGATGGCCCGATTCCAGGCGCATGCCGAGCGCTTTCAGACCGAGATCGTTTCCGATCACATCAATGCCGTCAATCTGACAGAGCGCCCCTTTCGTCTTGAAGGGGATAACGGCATCTATACCTGCGACGCCCTGATCATCGCCACCGGCGCGTCTGCCCGCTATCTGGGTCTGGATTCAGAAGCAGCCTTTGCCGGCCGGGGTGTTTCGGCCTGCGCCACCTGCGACGGCTTTTTCTATCGCAATCAGGATGTTGCCGTTATCGGAGGCGGCAATACCGCCGTGGAAGAAGCGCTATACCTGAGCAACATTGCCCGCAAGGTCAGCGTTGTACACCGCCGCGACCGGCTGCGTGCCGAGCCCATCATGATTGACCGGCTGATGGAAAAGGCGGCCGAAGGCAAGGTGGACATCCTGTGGGACAGCGAACTTCAGGAGGTGCTGGGCGACGCATCAGGCGTCACGGGCATGCGAATCAGAAACAACAAGACGGATACCGTCCGTGATATCGCACTCACCGGCGTGTTCATCGCGATTGGCCATACCCCAAACAGTGGGCTGTTCGACGGCCAGCTGGACATGAACAACGGCTACATCAAAACCCTCAGCGGCCTGGCAGGCAATGCCACCGCCACCAGCGTGCCAGGTGTCTTTGCGGCAGGAGATGTCCAGGATCATGTCTATCGGCAGGCTATCACCAGCGCAGCTACTGGCTGTATGGCGGCGCTGGATGCCCAGCGCTATCTGGAGGCGGGGGACTGACGGAACCTGTCCCTCCGGTACACCATGGCAAACCGCCGCCCTCCTCAACGACCTTCCCCCATGTTGGCTGCGGCACCATCCCGTGCCGCCCGGCCTGCAGCCGGACACGGGCCTGACGAGCGCGACGGCGCGCCGAAGACGACCAGACAGAGAACCGGCTCAGTCAGGCTGGGGCTGGCAGATCTCGGGCAACTGGCCCAGATGCTGAAGGCTCAGGCGGCAAGCCAACGCGCCGAAGCATGGGCGAGGCAGCGTGAAGCAGCCCGTCAAAGAGCCGAGGCCAGCATTTTTCGACGTGAAGTCATGGATGTGACCCCGCTGGCACCCACCGGACGACGCGAACCCGAAACCCGCCACCGCTCTCCCCGGGCACGACAACATGAGCAGGATGAGCAGCAGGCGCTGGCCCAGTCGTTATCGGATGAAATCGGCATCGAACAGCTTCTCGAAACGGACGAGCAACTCTCTTTCCGGCGTCCAGGCGTGGGACCGCAGGCCCTGGCCAGCCTGCGTCGTGGTCAATGGACCGTACAGGCCCAACTTGATCTGCACGGACTCCGCACCGACGAAGCACGTGAAGCGGTGCTTTTTTTCATGAGTCAGGCCCACCGTAACGGTCTGCGCTGCGTGCGTGTGATCCACGGCAAGGGGCTGGGATCCGTGGATCGCCAGCCTGTCCTGAAAGACAAGGTGCTGCGCTGGCTCCCTCAGCAGCAGGAGGTTATCGCCTTTTGTCAGGCGCCACCCTTTGCCGGCGGCAGCGGCGCCCTGCTGGTACTGTTGCGTCAGGCGGCCCGCCCAGGAGACGGCAGCAGATAGGTTGAATGGGCGCAGCCATATGACTGGTATGGCCGATCGCGCCGGGGGCCGACAGCCCCGGCGGGCTCAGACAGCCGCTTCATCAACTTCGCCCGTGCGAATGCGGATGACCTGCTCAACACTGCGCACAAAGATCTTCCCATCACCAATCCGGCCCGTACGGGCCGCCTTGACAATGGCGTCGATGACGATCTCCAGGCTGTTGTCGGCAACCACCACCTCAACCTTCAACTTGGGCAGAAAATCAACTACATATTCAGCGCCCCGATAGAGTTCAGTATGTCCTTTCTGGCGACCAAACCCCTTGACCTCGGTCACCGTCAGACCGGCGACACCCACCGCTGCCAGCGCCTCACGGACCTCATCGAGTTTGAACGGCTTGATGATTGCCGTGATCTGTTTCATTCAGTTCTCCATTTCATCATGAGGCGATGACAGCCTGCTCCCGGACAGCCAGCATCCGGCAAGGCGCAGCAGCCACGCAATACAAAACCTGATTCAAGCCAGGCAGACCGAGACAGTATCTCCCGCCAGTCCGGCCTCACTCATCCACGGTTTCACGAAAAGCCGAGGTAATGGGGTAGCGCCAGTCCCGGCCGAAAGCCCGTGGCGTGATTTTGGGGCCGACCGCCCCCTGCTGACGCTTGTACTCGGCAGTCCTCAGCAGGCGGATCACCTGATTGACTACATCCGCAGGCAAACCCTCGGCCACCAGATCGGACGCCGGCCGATCCTCCTCCATGTAGCCGCGAATAATGCGATCCAGTACATCGTAAGGCGGCAATGAATCCTGATCAGTCTGGTCAGGACGCAGCTCTGCGCTGGGCGGGCGGCTGATGATCCGTTCAGGAATCGCCGGGGACTGTTCGTTACGCCAGACCGAAAGCTGGTACACCACCGTCTTCAGAACATCCTTGAGCGGCGCAAACCCGCCAACCATGTCACCATAGAGTGTACAGTAGCCGGTGGCCAGCTCGGACTTGTTGCCCGTGGCCAGAACCAGCCAACCGCTCTTGTTCGAGAGTGCCATCAGCAGAGTGCCCCGTATGCGCGCCTGAATGTTCTCTTCGGTCAGATCCTCGGGCAGACCCGCGAACAGAGGCGCCAGGGTGGAACGAAACGCCTCGACACAGGGCTGGATCGGCAGTACCTCGTATTTCACGCCGAGCCGGGACGCCATCTCCTGCGCATCCGCCAGCGATATGTCCGCCGTATAGGGCGATGGCATCATGACCGTGCGAACCCGCTCCGCACCCAGTGCATCGACGGCCAGAGCCAGGGTCAATGCAGAATCAATGCCCCCCGACAGGCCCAGCAAGACTCCGCCAAAACCATTCTTGCCAATATAGTCACGAATCCCCAGCACCAGCGCCTGATAGATCTCCGGTATTGGTGCCAGCGGAACCTCCTGCCGACCTGCCAACATCAGCGTTTCATCGGCAGCACGCTCCACCTCGACCAGCAGCAGATCCTCAACGAACGTAGCAGCCCGGGCCACCACCTGTCCCTGCGCATTCAGGGCAAGGCTCTGCCCGTCAAAGACCAGCTCATCCTGGCCACCGACCAGTTGACAGGCCACGATCGCCATCCCCTGCGCACAGACATGGCGACGCAGGATGTCTGCCCGAAGTTCTCCCTTGGCAGACTGAAAGGGCGAGGCATTGAGGCTCAGGATCAGCTCGGCACCAGCTGCACGGGCCCGGGCCGGGGCTGCGCTGAACCAGGTGTCCTCACATAACTGCAGTGCGCAGCGCACGCCCTTGACCGTCAACCCCCCCACATCGGGTTGGGGTGAAAAATAGCGCTTCTCATCGAAAACACCATAGTTGGGCAACTCGGCCTTCATGTATTCCAGCAGCAACCGCCCCTGCTGAAAGACACCTGCGGCGCTATAGCGCCGCCCATCACGCAATACCGGATAGCCGACGACCCAGTGCAGGTCGGGCTGAGCCTGGGAAGCCTGGCGAATCCTCTCCACAGCAGTATCGACCTGCTGCTGGAAAGCAGGGCGTAACAAATTATCACCAGGCAAATAGCCACACAGCGAAAGTTCCGGGGTCAGCAGAATATCTGCCCCCTGCCCGGCAGCCCTGGCGGCCGCATCGACAATGCGTTCCACGTTGCCGGCCATATCGCCCACACGCAGGTTCAGCTGGGCACACGCGATCTTCAGACTCATCGGGAAGATATCCGCAGAGGGTCGGTCACCAAGGGCTCAGACACGCTTGTGCTGCTTGCCACGTTCAATACCTGCCAAGATTTCCTTGGCAGCCGCATCCGGTCCCTCCCACTGACCCACCTTCACCCACTTGCCCGGCTCAAGATCCTTGTAGTGCTCAAAAAAATGCTTGATCTGCGTCAATACCAGAGGGTTCAGATCATCGACGGACTTGATCGCCTTGTTCGTCGCCAACAGTTTGTCGATCGGCACAGCCAGCAGCTTGGCATCTCCTCCTCCTTCGTCCTCCATATTCAGCAGGCCCAGTGCACGGCAGCGAACCACACAGCCATGCACCAGCGGGTAAGGTGTGATCACCAGAACATCGACCGGATCACCATCCTCGGCAATCGTTTCAGGAATGTAGCCGTAGTTATGCGGATAGCGCATGTTGGTCGCGACAAAACGATCCACGAATAGCGCCCCCGTTTCCTCATCCACCTCGTACTTGACAGGATCGGAATTCATCGGAATTTCAATGATGACATTGAATTCTTCGGGAAGCTTGCTGCCAGGGCCAACACGATCGAGATTCATGAACGTAAATATCCGTGTTTGAAAAAGTTGAAAAAGATTCAGGACAATGAGGACTGACCAGACTGGACCTCGGCTGGACCCGATGACCCGCTGACAGCCGGTGCCGATGAAGCCTGCGCGGCCGGTGCATCCGTCGCAGCCAGTGGCTGGCTACCTCGGGCCGCCTCAACCTCCCGGGCAGACGCCTGCAAGGGCGCCCCACCTTGTCCAAGCGACAGACTGGCGCTGACAGCTACACCCTGATTGCGCGGCGCAGGGATGTCCGGTGGCAGGGGAGAATTGATCCGGCGGGCCCCCGCCGTACCGGTTTCACCTGGCAAGACGCCTGGACCAATGGGCTCGGGCACCGGTGGCCGCTCGCCCAGGGCTAGCCGCGCCGCGTACTGAAACTGAAGGGCAGACTCCTGCGGTCGCCCGACTGATTCGTACAACTGGGCCAGCGCGACCCTCGCCGACACGGCATCGCCAGCCAGCAACGAATCGACGAGATAGCCTTCTGCCTTACCCCAGAGACGCTCCGACGCACAGATACGGCCCAGCATCTCCAGCAACCGGGGCTGTTCCCCATGCCGGATACGCCAGCTTTCTAGCTGCTCCAGACGCTGGCGTGCAGGCAATGCCGTCAATGCAGCATAAGCTTCCAGAACGGCCTCATCGTACGCAAAGTCAAGCAGCCCAATCCCGATACGTCTCGCTTCAGCAGTCTCGCCAACGGCGGCCAGAGCAGTCATCGTCGGCGCCGCCAGGGCTCCTTTCCGACGCTCCTCAGCCGAGAGGGATTTCCAGAGAGCGGTCAGTGCCTGGGGGTCTCCAACCCGGCGGGCAAGCATTTGCTGGTAAGCGGTCAGCCGCAGACCGTCCGCCTCCTGAGGAGCAAGCCTGCCTCGGCGCTTGAGCTGGCGAACGGTCTCCAGCACCTGCTCCCAGCGGCCTGCCTGCCCATAGCCAACCAGCGCTTTTTCCAATGCAAGCAGTTGCTGCTCACCCCCGACAGAAATCTGGCCGACGGCCTTCAGTGCCTTTTCTGGCTGGTTGTCTTCCAGCGCAAATTCGGCCTTGGCCATGAGTGCAGCAGCACGAGCACCACGGCGAGCCGCCTGTCTGGTCCAGTCATCCCGGCGTGCATAGTTACCCAGCCGATGGGCCGATAACGCAGCCAGCAATGCCGCTGCTGCCCCCCGATCCCGACGGTCTCTGCCCGACGTATTGGCCAATACCGCAGCAGAAAGACGTTCGGCCCTGTCGAAGCGCCCTTCGAAATGAGCCAGCACCGCTTCCTGCAGTGAGCGGTTATTGCGCTGTAGACGGCGCTGTTCCCGATGCCGCCGTATCCGCTTGGGAAGGCCAATCGCTCTCAGCACCAACAACACCAATACATGCAGGACAAGAAAGGCCGCAACCAGCAATACCAGCAGCATATTGCTGGAGAGCTCTACCTGATAAGGCGGCCAGGTCAGGGTGACATCGCCATGATTGCCCTGAAAAAACAGCGCCAGTACCACGGCGCCGGCAAACGCCACTAGCAACCAGATTGCGTTACGGATCATCGGAATCGCTTCTCGCTTTCTGCCCGTGCCGCAGACAATGCCGCCACGCTGTCAGACAGCGTAGGCAGATTGAGCTGCAGCGGCTCGGATTGCAGCTCGGTCAATAGGTTAATGGATGACCGGGTCTCCGGCTTCCCGCTGTCGAAGAACCGGTTAATCATGTCAGCACTTCTGGATAAATCCTGCCGGAATAGAGGCTCATTCCGGTTGAGCAGATCAATCCGGGCACTGAGCAGCTGCAACCGCAACCCCTCCCGAATGCTGCGTTTCTGATCAGGCCCCAGCATCAGTTGACCCGGATCATCCAGGCGATGAATTTTTACCAGTCCGGTAAATTCTCCATAGGCAGCCCGTGCCGCCTGCCTAACAGTCGTCTCCAGATGCCTGTACCACTTTCCGAACAGTCCGGATGCCTGTCCTTCTCCCGGCGCAGCGGATGAATCGCCAGAACCCGCTTCGCCAGATACATCAGCACCGGTGGTTTGCGCACCTTTCACAGAGGCTCCCACGGCCGGCGCATTCGGATCACCCAGAAAAGGCAGTGTGTCCACACGCGATAGCACCTCGTCCAGGCGCGCCACGGAGCGCGCCAGATCCACCTCAGGCAGTGCCTTGAGTTTTTCAATGTCCTGCAGGATGACACGCCGCAATCCGATAGCCTGAGCCTGCTCGCTGTCGCCGAGCTGCTTTTCAGCACCTTCCAGTGCGAGTAGCGCCCCCTTCACGTTACCGGAAAGCGCCAGATGCTGCTTGGCCAGTGCCAGCGCGCGCTCAACCTCAGCCAGGCGGGCATCACCCCGCACCCGCGCTACATCATCATACAGTGCCTGCAACTGTTCCTGCTGAGTGGCCGACTCAGCCACGCGCGTCTCCAGTGCATTGCCTCGGCTCTGCAACTGTTGCTGGCCGTCGCGCAGCTGCCGAATCTGCTCCTCCAGACTGGCGGCACGACTTTCGGAGGCTTGCAGGCGTGCAGCATTCTGCCGGTCCTGCGCCAGCAGACGCTGCTGCATGTACCACCAGCCGGCCACAGCCAGCACCAGGATCAGGGCACACATGGCCAGCCAGCCGCCGGACTGACGGCGCGCCGCTGGTGCCGGTGATGTGGCTGGTGCATCTCCAGACGCTGCTGGTGGTGTGCCTGCATGGACCGTCGTGGAAACCCTTGGCGTCGCCTCCGGAGCGCTGTTTCCCCCCGTTGAACGCGAAGACGTACCCGCGGCGGAAACCGTTCTGGAGACGACCGGCGTGAGGGGAGCTGGCGTTGTACCTGCCCGTGGTGCGGGTGCGGCTACCGGCACCACGGGTTTCTCTCCCCGGGCTTTTTCCCCTTTCGGGCGGGCGGCCCCGGAAGGGGCACTGCTGCTGCCATCTTTCCGCCCGCTCTGGACAGCATCGGCAGATGACGGACTGCCGCCTGCCGTGCTCCCTCCCGGTACGGCTGCATCCGCCGCCCGGACAGTCGGCGTACCAGGACTGGAGGACCCCGGCGCGTTACGCTGCGGGCTGTTTTGCTGCTCGGAACTCAAGACTTTATCCTCTTGAACAATGGGCTCGACCGCGACACCACCACGAATGGACATACCTGCAAAGGCCGGATATCCATGTCAGACAATGAACAGCTTTACGGTTACGGGGCACGCTTCTCCCCGAAGACTTCATCAATGCCATCATGCCTCGCCCGATTGTAGCCGTTCGATCAATTGCTGCCGATCATGGTAGACCCGAGGAGTGTTAAATCCATCGACAAACGCCTGCGCCAACAGACGCGGATGCGGTACCCATACCGGGCGATCTGCTGCCCGGGTGGCCAGCGCGGGATCCAGCGTTCCCAGCCAGCTTCGCACCGTGGACATGACACCCGCCGAGCCCATGATCCAATCAGGCGCTGTCACAAAAATGCCCTGTCTACCTCTGCCAGTCGTCATCCAGCGCTCCCATGCCCTTGCAAACCCTGACGGTGGGGACTGCTGTGCGCAAGTGTTATAGACAGCCTGCCACTGCACCACGATACCCGCTGCTTCCAGAGGAACCGCCCAATCGCGGCGCCCTCCTGGTCGATTCAGCACGAGAATGTGACGGCAACGAGGAAAAACATGCAGTATCTGACTGGCCATGTGCAAACCGTCCTGGGCCGGCGGAGGCGGTACGATCATGGGCACATCCGCGCCAATGTGCTGTACGAAAGCCCTGGCACTGCCGCTACCCGGCAAAGCCACCCACAATGTCCTCGGCCAGTGCCGCCCTGTGCGCAACAATGCTTTGCTCACTGCCCGGACCGCTGTCGGACTGGGCAGGATCACCCCTTCCTGCCCTTGGTGCAGAGCGTCCACAATTTGCTCATCGCGAATGGACTCAACCACAAAGGCTGGCCAGTGACAGGACGGGATGCCTGCCTGGCCAAGCCACGCGATCCAGTCGGCAGCCCCCGCTGAATCCTGAGTCAGAATAACTCGGGGACGGGATGCATCAGCCCCTGACATCAGCGCCGGTCACCCGCGGTGTCCGTCGACAGCTGCAGCAGCGCATCCTTCAGCGCCGCAGCAGCAGCCTCACCCAAGGACTGCGCCTGCGCGGCACTGCGCACAGCGCCTCGTCGATCAATCCGCGCAATCCGCCCGGCATCATCAGCAAGCAGCGTTCTGAGCAACATCACATCCGGCGCCACAAACTCGGCGTAGGCCGCCAGCGGCGTCTTGCAGTTGCCCCCCAGCTGGCGTGACACCGCCCGCTCTGCCACAGCGATCAAGGCTGCTTCAGGGTCATTCAGGAAAGCCAGTGCCTCCCGCACCGCGTGCTGGTCGGCACGGATCTCCAGACCAAGCATACCCTGCCCGGGCGCTGGCAACATTTGTTCCAGAGGCAGATACTGACAGATGCGCCCAGCCAATCCAAGGCGGGTCAGGCCAGCCGCCGCCAGCACGATGGCATCGTACTGGCCCGCATCCAGCTTGGCCAGCCGCGTGTCCAGATTGCCGCGTAACGGCTGCACCCGAAATCCCGGATACTGTGCCCGAATCTGGGCAGCACGACGCAGGCTGGACGTGCCGACCACCGCATCTGCCGGCAAGGCGGCCAGCGAATCGTAGCGGTTGCTGACCAGAGCGTCACGCGCATCGGCACGACTCAGGATGGCGGCCAGCGAAAATGCCGCGGGCAAATCCATGGGGACATCCTTGAGCGAATGCACAGCCAGCTCGGCCCGCCCGTCGAGCAGCGCTACCTCCAGCTCCTTGGTAAAGAGGCCCTTGCCTCCGATTTCCGCCAGGGGACGGTCGAGGATCTGGTCCCCCCGGGTAGTCATGCCCAGCAATTCGACCCCGGCCTTGGGATAACGCGCCCGCAGCAGATCGGCAACATGGTTGGCCTGCCACAATGCCAGCCGGCTTTCTCGGGTGGCAATGCGCAGCGGAGCGGCAAAAAATACATCAGTCATCGGCGCACGTTCCAGAAAAGGACGGGGCGCCTGTCGGCACCCTGGCCAGGCACCCTCCAGGATACCCGGCAACAGGGATTCTACTCAGCTCACCAGCCCTTTGACGATTGACCATTGCCGTCGGCTGACCGGCAGGCGATCGGGGATCTCTCGCAGGACAACCTGCCAGTACGGATCACCGGACTCCCCGTCCCCGGAAGGCGAGACCCGCTCGAAGCCAGCAATGGACGGGCGTGCGACCAGCGCGTTGCGGTGAATCCGCACAAAGCGGTCATTGAACTCCTCTTCGAGCGAAGTCAAAGATTCCTCAATCAGATATTCCCGCTCCCGCGTGCGCACTGTGATGTACTTCAGCTCCGCCTTCAGATAAATCACCTGTTCCAGGGCTACCAGGATAACTCTCCCCCGTTCGTGCACGGACAGATGGCGCCGCCGGGTATTGGTCGCCTTGGCCAGTGCATCGATGGCATCCAGATGATCTGAAGGGATCAAGGTCCGGGCGCGCAAAAGCGCAGCCAGAAGTCGCTGTGCGCGAACGGGCTTGAGCAGATAGTCAAGCGCATTGACCTCAAAAGCGTCGACGGCAAACTCATCAAACGCAGTGACGAAGATCATGAGCGGCATGGGCTTCGGATCACTGCCATCCCCCTCAGCGGCCCGGGCAGAAATGTGGCGTGCCAGTTCGATGCCCGTCATGCCTGGCATCTGCACATCCATCAGCACGACCTGGGGTCGCTGGGACTCGATCTGGGCCAAGGCTTCCGGTGCATTGGATGCCTCACCGACAATACGGTGCGGAAACTCCGGTGCAAGGTCTGCCAGAACCTCTCTAAGGCGGGCGCGGGCAGGCGCCTCATCATCAACGATCAGGATTGAAGTGGCGTCTGACATCTCGTCGTCGTCTCTCTTTGCGGTATGGGAATTCAAGCAGCACGTGATAACGCTCGCCCTGCGGGCCAGTTCTCAACTCGGCTGTCATATCATATAGCAGCATCAATCGCTCACGCACGTTGGAGAGGGCCATTTGGTTACCCGGACGCGACGGCACTGTTGTAGAAATGGGATTATCAATCTCCACCCGCACCCGTTCTCCCACCAGAGTGATGCAAATATTCAACACGCCTGTATCGGTGCGCGGCTCAATCCCGTGGTGAACCGCATTTTCCAGCAGGGGCTGCAGCAGCAACGAGGGCACCAGCGCATCGCCCGGCATGCCATCAAGCTGCCAGCTGACATCCAGACGCGGCGCCAGACGCAATTTTTCGATGGCCAGATATTCCCTGCAGGTGAGCACCTCGTCATCCAGCGGCACCATCTCCCGCGCATCACGCATGAATACGCGAAAGAGATCCGCCAGATTTTCCAGCGTACTCTCGGCCAGTTTTGGATTGGAACGGATCAGCCCCAGCACCGTATTCAGGCTGTTGAACAGAAAATGGGGGCGAATGCGGGCCTGCAGTGCCTGCAGCCGCGCCTCGGAAAACGAGGGGGCGTAGGCCCGGCCCCGCAGGCGGAAGTATCGATAAATCCCGCCCGCCACCAGGATGGCGCAGATCACCGAGCCCAGGGCATCGTGCCAGAGCGGCACGAATTCACCGCTGTATGCTCCAGCCGCGATGCGCAACACATTCCCGATCACCATACTGACCACACCGGCAACCAGCCCTGGAATCGTTATACCCAGAATCCATTGCAGACGCTGACCCATGCCATTGATGGTACGGCGTGCCAGGCACAGAACCAGAAGGGCGATGAACAGCGTCGGCTCGAAAACGGTCAGCAGATAAAAAAGGGTATCCAGTGTCCGATTGCCATCATCCCAGAGACTGACCGTCGCCCCCAACGTGGCCAACACGGCCAGATGGATCAGAATCAGGGTACGGGAAAAAACGCCTGGGCTGCAGAATTCCGGGATAACCGGAGCCGGTGCGCCTTCACTCTGCCGCCGGGCCTTTGCCCCTTCAGATGCGTCCGCAGACGCGAAGGCCACAGGCTTGTCCTTATAATTTCCTGCATCCATACCCTGCTCTGTGGCCGTACCTGGCCTGGCTGGCGACTGCCCCTCGGGGCCTGACTGCATCACACTCATAGGAGAACCATCTCATGACCGGACAATTTGGCAACAAGGACAAAGCCTGGTCGGCACGGTTTTCCGAACCCGTATCCGATCTGGTGAAGCGCTACACCGCTTCGGTGGACTTCGACCGCCGCCTGGCCGAGGTCGATATCCGTGGATCGCTCGCCCACGCCGCCATGCTTGCCGCCACTGGCATTCTGAGTGAAAGCGATCTGGCGTCAATCCAGCGTGGTTTTAAAACCATTCGCGACGAAATCGCCACCGGCCGTTTTGCCTGGTCTCTGGATCTGGAAGACGTACACCTGAATATCGAAAAACGTCTGACCGAGCTGATTGGCGAAGCCGGTAAACGGCTACACACCGCGCGCTCGCGCAATGACCAGGTTGCCACCGACATCCGTCTCTGGCTGCGTGATGCAACAGATGACATCCTGCTGCTGCTCAACACACTGCAGCAGGCGCTGCTTACGCTGGCAGAACGGCATGCCGAAACGATTCTGCCGGGTTTCACCCACTTGCAGGTAGCCCAGCCAGTGACCTTTGGCCACCATCTGCTGGCGTATGTCGAGATGCTCGCCCGCGATGCCGAACGCTTTGCCGATACACGCCGCCGTATCAACCGCCTGCCACTGGGGGCGGCAGCCCTCGCCGGCACAACCTTCCCCATCGACCGAGAACAGGTCGCCGCGGCCCTGGGTTTCGAAGGGATCTGCGACAACTCGCTGGATGCTGTCTCCGACCGTGATTTCGCCATCGAATTCTGTGCAAACGCCAGTCTGCTGATGATGCACCTGTCCCGTTTTTCGGAGGAACTGGTCACGTGGATGTCACCACGCGTCGGCTTTATCGAGCTGTCCGACCGCTACTGCACCGGCTCGTCGATCATGCCACAGAAAAAGAACCCCGATGTGCCTGAACTCATCCGGGGGAAAACTGGCCGTATCTACGGCCATCTCATGGCCTTGCTGACCCTGATGAAAGGACAGCCGCTGGCCTACAACAAGGACAATCAGGAAGACAAAGAGCCGCTGTTCGACACCGTCGATACGCTGGTGGCTACCCTGCGCATCTTTGCCGACATGACCACGGGTATTCAGGTTCGCACCGAACGCATGCGCCAGGCCGCCGCCGAGGGTTTTTCCACCGCCACCGATCTGGCCGACTACCTGGTCAAACGCGGAATGCCCTTTCGCGATGCTCATGAGCTGGTGGCCCTGGCTGTCCGTGAGGCTGCCGAAGCCAGGGTGGATCTGGCCGAGCTGGGCCTGTCACGCCTCAAGGCCCTCAGCCCGGTGGTCACCGATGATGTCCTGCAGTTCCTGACACTGGAAGGATCCGTCCAGGCCCGCAACCATCCGGGCGGCACGGCACCAGAACAGGTCAGGCGCGCCATCGCACGTCACCGCGCCTGTCTGGTCCGGCAACCATCAACAGATACGGCCTGACCGGCAGTGCGGCAGAAAACACCACAGCCCCCACGTGACACTTTTTGATACCGGCATCTCCCGATATAATCGGTACCCCCAGAGCACTTTTCGGATAGTGGTCGTGCCAGCCTCGGGACAGTCCAGACGGCGTCCCTGATGCCTTGCTGCACAACGCCGCTGTCCGTGCCGATGAGCATCGAACCAGAGCCCCCGTCCCGCCAGCGTTGCGGAAACTCCCGTTTTTTCCCTGTCTCTCTACTGCCCCGTGGTAACACCCGCCGGTCAGTGATGGCTGTCTGCCGACCTCCTGTTCCTGTTCCGCCCAGCCCTGGCCGCCCCCATCCAGATCAAGGGGGCCGATGATGGAAGCCGCCATCCTGCTGGGCCTGATCGTACTCAATGGTTTATTCGCCATGTCGGAGGTGGCGCTGCTAACCGCGCGCAAGGCGCGCCTGCAGCGTCTTGTCGCTGAAGGCGATATGGGAGCCGCCGCGGCCCTGGCCCTGGGCGAGGATCCAACCCGGTTCCTGTCTACTATTCAGATCGGTATCACCTCCATTGGCGTTCTGAACGGGATTCTTGGCCAGGCCGCCTTTGCCGAGCCACTGGCGCACTGGCTGCAGTCCCTTGGACTGCTACCCAAGACAGCGGAAATGCTGTCTACAACACTCGTCGTCGTCCTGATCACTTATGTTGCCATTGTGGTGGGCGAGCTTGTGCCCAAGCGCCTCGGGCAAATCAGTGCTGAAGCTGTCGCGCGTCTGGCTGCGCGGCCGATGGGCATCCTTTCACTAGTCTCCCGCCCCTTCGTGATGGCGCTGACTGGCGCCACCAACCTGATCCTGCGCAGCATGGGCGTCGATCCGGCCACCGAACAGAAAATCACTGAGGAGGAGATCCACGCGCTGCTGGCCGAAGGCTCCGAGTCCGGCGTGATCGAACAGAACGAACACGCCATGGTACGCAACGTGTTCCGGCTGGACGAACGACAAATTTCCTCCCTGATGGTGCCCCGCAGCGATGTGGTCTATCTGGACATCGAAGACCCGCATGACGAGAACCTGCAGAAAGTGGCTGAATATGAACATTCACGCTTCCCCGTCTGCCGGGGCGGCATGGACGATGTTCTAGGCATCATCCACACCAAACAGCTGCTGGCGCAGTCACTGCGTGGGGAAAGCATTGATTTCTCGCAAAGCCTGCAAGATGTACTCTACGTGCCGGAAACGCTGACCGGCATGGAGCTGCTGGAAAACATCCGCAAGTCCAATACCCAGATTGCTCTGGTGCTGGATGAATTCGGTGAAGTACAGGGGCTGGTTACCCTGCAGGATCTGCTGGAAGCTATCACGGGCGAGTTCAGCTCGCCCAACGAGGACGATAGCTGGGCGCTGCAGCGCCCCGACGGCTCCTGGCTTCTGGACGGTCTGATTCCCATTCCGGAGCTGAAGGATCGACTGAACCTTGCCAGTGTCCCGGAAGAGGACAAAGCTCGCTACCAGGCCCTGTCAGGCATGATGATGCTGCTGCTGGGCCGTATGCCCCAAACGGGAGACACGCTGACCTGGGACAAATGGGTCTTCGAAGTCATCGACATGGACGGCAAACGCATCGACAAGGTTCTTGCAACACCGGCACATCCTGACGAACTGCCCGACAGCGAAGACGCCCTTGGCAGTATTGACGTAGAGCCTGAAGGCCACAGCCGGTTCGACGGTGAACCACCCCGTGAGGCCCCGGTTACGTCACTATCCCCTGCCACAGGTACGCCTTCCGTCAGTGATGCCCCTCCCCCTTCTTCCACTGGTACCTCTGTCTGACACCCTGTCATCAGGGGGTTGCCATGCACCCGTGCCCCCTAAACAATACACAATTCGGGACCCCGCGTCAGGCGTATCGAAAGCCAGCCCTGAAACCAGCATCAGAGCCTCCCGTCCCCGCTGCAAAGCAATGCCCGATATCGCACTATCCTGCGCCCGTCAGCGTGGACAGACCCTCTCTTCGTTGATCACGCCCACGGTCTGCCCCATTTACAAATGACCCGTCCCTAGCACATTCGTGTACGGATTACCGTTATTAACGCCTTTTAAAACAATGGTTTGTTGCGCCATTTGAAATTTACATGCTAGTATTCGCTACACACAAAAACAATATTGATTACAAATCCGCAAGGATCATTCCATTCCCTGCGACAAGATAGGTACCCCGAACATTTTTGCAAACTTTCGTAAAAAAAACCGCACCCATTCTGCCCCGAACGTCCGCCATACTTTCCCGGGACGGTTCTGTGCTAGGGAATGGTCTGTGTCTGTCTTTCCCCATCATCCGCCCGAACTGACCGACATGACTACCAGCACCCCCTCCAGAAAAATTGCCTATGGACTCTATGGCACCGGTGGCTGTGCTCGCGGTGCCATGCCCCTGCTAGCGGCCCATATTGCTACGCTGGCCAAAAGAGATCCTCATACGCTGCACGAAGTTTTCTTTGTCGATGTAAAGCTGTCCGGGCCTACCATCAACGGCTATCCAGCATTATCGGAAAAAGATTTTCTGGCCCTTGATCATGGACGCAAATATTACAATGTAGCCATTGCCAACTCACGCATCCGGGAACGCGTTGTCAGGGATATGGAGGCGGCCGGCGTCGCACCGATATCCGTCATCGCCCCCGACGTCCTGACATATGATGCCGTACACATCGGAGAAGGGGCCTTACTCAACGCCCGAACAATTATTACTTCCAATATTCAGATAGGCCGGCATTTCCACTGTAATCTCGCCTCCTATGTCTCGCACGACTGTGTGATTGGCGATTTCGTCACTTTTGCGCCAAACGTGCATTGCAATGGCAACATCCATATTCACGATCACGTCTACGTGGGATGTGGGGCCATGCTCAAACAGGGAACTCCCGATCAACCGCTAGTCATTGGCGAAGGGGCTATTATCGGCATGGGGGCAGTTGTCATCCAGGACGTACCACCCTATACCACGGTTGTAGGGGTGCCTGCCCGGCCGCTAAAACACCGCGAAAAGACCCTCCCAACCCATATTCCGGCTCACGCGCTGAGCCGCCGTGACCGTTCGCCTCTGGACTCCGTCCAGACCGAGATCCGGGGCGGTGAGCATTTTGAAACCGCCTATGAACATATATACAGATCAGGTACGGGACAATAAGAATCAGATATTGAAGAGTGTTAATATTGCTGGCCTCAGCTGGCCGGTGTAGTGGGCGCCTGCCAAGCGACTCACCTCATAATATCTCTCCTTTGCCTGGCCGTATCAGATGCAGACCTGTTTCTTCCGCCGCCGCAGGATCGCTTATGGACTGTATGGAACGGGGGGGTTCGGACGGGAAGTCATGCCCCTGCTGCAGGCGTACGTCGCCCGGTGTGCGCAGCGCGACCACTCAGCCATTCACGATGTGTTTTACATAGACCTGAGCAGTCGGCTTGAACCGTTGCGGGGAATCACTATCCTGTCGGAGGCCGATTTTCTGGCGCTGGATCATGACGAAAAATATTTCAACATTGCCATTGCCAATTCGCGTGTACGCGAAAAAATCGCCTGCAATTTCCTCGCACAGGGGATCATTCCCCTGCGTCTTCAGGCGGAGGATGTCGTGTGCTATGACGGCGTCTCCCTCGGAGAAGGATCCATTCTCTGCACCCGTACAGTACTGACCTCGGACATCCGCATTGGACGCTTTTTCCACGGCAACATTTTTTCCTACGTTTCCCACGACTGCGTACTCGGCGACTTCGTCACCTTCGCCCCCAATGTGCACTGCAATGGCACCATCCATATCCACGACCACGCCTACATTGGCGCAGGTGCCACGATCCGGCAGGGCACCCATGAAAAACCCCTGGTCATCGGTGAGGGGGCTATCGTCGGCATGGGGGCCGTGGTCATCCGTGATGTACCCGCCTATACGACAGTCATCGGTAATCCTGCCCGCCGTCTGGAGAAGAAATCCGGCTGAAGGGACTTTCTGGGACATGACCATCTATGCGCTATACGCCTTCGTCTTTGCAGCATTTGCCGAAAGGGGCCCCTGGTTCTGCTGGGGAAGCCGACATACATGTCTACAACCCCTAAAGCAACCAGGGCCTCTCCAACATATAGACCCCCGGTGAACTGAAGACATCGCCTCGACCCGCCCCATCAGATCCACCGGAAGCAGCCTGCCCAGTCATGCCCTCCAGCCTCTACACCCTGCAGCCTCCTGACCAGCCGAGGGACAACTGATGCACGCTTTCATGCCGACCCGTTCTCCTGACGGACTGACCGGCAGAATCCATGCCGCCAGTACGCTACACTTATGAACCGTAAACATAACGTATCTCATTTGCCAGAAGGATAGCTTCTGATGGAGACACCCTCCCCTGCCGCCAGTCCTGTCAGTCAGCAATATGGCCATCTGCTGAACGTGCGCTGGCTGCTGATGCTTGTTATCGCAATCATTATCCTCGTATCGCTGGCGGCCGATTTCATGTTGGGACCCTCAGGGCTGGATCTGTCGACCCTGCTGCGCACGCTGTTTGCTCCCGGGCAGGCCGATCCCACCACCGTCGTGATTGTCTGGGATGTCCGCCTGCCTTATGCGGTAATGGCCGTCGCCGTTGGCCTGGGTCTGGGTCTGGCCGGTGCCGAAATGCAGACCATTCTGGCCAATCCGCTCGCCAGCCCTTTCACCCTGGGCATTTCATCGGCAGCCGCCTTTGGGGCATCCCTAGCCCTGGTGCTGGATCTGGGCCTGCCCGGGCTTCCCCCTGGCTGGGCTGTAGCCGGCAACGCCTTTCTCTTTGCCATTCTCTCCGCCCTGCTGCTGGATGCCCTTGGCCGTTGGGGCGGCATGAGCGGGCCTGGAACCGTTCTGGTGGGCATTGCACTGGTCTTCACCTTCAACGCCCTGGTTTCCCTGATGCAGTTCATTGCCAGCGCCGAAGATCTGCAAAATCTGGTGTTCTGGACAATGGGCAGCCTGTCACGGGCGACCTGGCTGAAGGTAGGTGGCATGCTGCTGGCCTTTGCACTCATCCTGCCCCTCTGCCTGCGGGATGCCTGGAAACTGACCGCGCTGCGTCTGGGCGAGGAACGGGCAATCAGCTTTGGCATCGACGTCAAACGCCAGAGGCTGATCTCCCTGCTGCGGATCAGTTTCCTTGCCGCCCTGGCTGTTTCCATGGTGGGCACCATCAGTTTCATCGGGTTAATCGCTCCACATATTGCCCGCCGTCTGTTTGGGGAAGATCATCGCTTCTACCTGCCGGGCAGCGCGCTGCTCGGTGCCATGATTCTGTCCCTGGCCTCCATCGCCTCCAAAAACATTGTCGCGGGCGTCATTGTTCCCGTGGGCATCGTGACCTCCCTGGTGGGGGTCCCCTTCTTTATGACCGTGATCCTGCGCCGACGCGCTGGCTGATGGAGATGCAGCATGCTTGAAGTGAACGATCTCACTGTGGCCTATCACCGGCGCTGCATCATCGACCGGCTCACACTCTCGCCCATTGCATCTGGACAGCTGGCAGCTGTACTCGGCCCAAACGGCACCGGCAAGTCCACGCTTCTGAAGGCCATGTCGGGCCTGCTCCCTCTCAGACAAGGACGGGTGCGCCTCAATCAGACAGATCTGGTCGCACTGAACTTCCGCGAACGCTCCAGGCATGTGGTCTATCTACCCCAGTCATTGCCCGCCTCGGTCCATCTGCGTGTTATGGAGTCGGTACTTGTCGCAGCACGCGCCTCGAAACTCACGACCGAAGCCGAGCAGGTTACGCTGGATGCCGTCATGGCCCTACTGGCGCGGCTCGGCATCGAGCACCTGGCCATGCACTATCTGGATCAGCTCTCCGGTGGCCAGAAACAGCTGGTAGGTATTGCGCAGGCCCTGATTCGCCGGCCCAAGCTGCTGCTACTCGATGAGCCTCTTTCGGCACTGGATCTGAACTATCAGTTCCACGTCATGGATCTTCTTCGGCAGGAGACGCATGGTGGAGGCTTGACGACCCTGATTGTGCTGCATGATCTGAACATCGCATTGCGCCATAGCGACCGCTGTATCCTGATCCGCAGCGGTAAACTGCTTGGCGAGGGTATCCCGACCGATGTCATCACACCCGCGACCCTGGCCAGCTGCTATGGGGTCAAGGCGCGAGTTGAGCGCTGTTCCCATGGAACCTCGCTGGTGATCGTTGATGGTCTGCTGAAGCTGCCGCAATGACCGTCCTTCCCTCTCTATAACTCACTCATTCACCATGGCTGTTTTCCCTTCCTGTCGCCATTTTCGCCGACCTCGATCCAGCAAAGCGCCGGCCGCCAGTCGCTTGCAACCCCTGGGGCGTCTGCTGCATACGCTGCTCGTTTTCACCTTGCTGCTCCCACTGAGCAGCATAAGCGCCCAGACCTCCGCCTCGCCCCATGCCAACCAGCAGGCCACGCAGGGGCCCATCACGGTAACCGACGTGCTGGGACGTCGGGTAACATTGAAGGCACCGGCCCGGCGGATCATCCTGACGCAGGCCCGGCACCTGCCCGTCATGGCTCTGCTTACTCCCGATCCGGTATCAATCCTGGCAGGCTGGTCTGATGAATTCAGGACTTCCTTCGCCCACGAATACCGGCAATATCTGACCCGTTTTCCTGCCCTTGCCAAGGTACCGCTGGTGGGCAGACACACCGCAGACAGCTTTTCCGTCGAGGAAGCGCTGGCACTGCGCCCCGATCTGGTGGTGTTGACTGCTCGCTTTGCTGGCGGCACTGACAAACAGAGTGTCAATGATTCGTTGCTGATGAAACGGTTTGCGGCAGCCGGTGTTCCGGTACTGGTGGTGGATTTTTTCATCAGGCCACTGGAGAACACCGTCCCCAGTCTGCAGGCGCTCGGAGCAGCCATTGGCCAGCCTGACCGCACGGAAAAATTCATCTCCTTCTACAAAGCCCACATGGCCGCGGTGGCCCGGCAACTGGCTGGACTGTCGGATCAGGATCGCCCCCCGGTATTTCTGCACGCCCATGCCGGCAGCACCGATTGCTGCAACTCGCCTGGCCAGGGAACCTTCAACGAAATGATTCAATATGCCGGCGGCCATAATATCGGTGCCGATGTACTTAAAACTAATACTGGCCGACTGAGTTTCGAATACGTCAACAGCCGCAATCCACAGGTCTATATCGCCACTGGCACAGGCTCTGGAAAGCGTCATACCGAGGGGCTGATTATTGGCGCCGGCGCAGACACAAACGCGGCACGGGCCAGCCTGCAACGCATCATCGACAGCAACCGGCTGACTGCCCTGCCTGCCGTCCGTGATGGGAAGGCTTATGGCATCTGGCACGCCTTTAACGACTCGCCATTACACGTCATATTCATCGAAGCGCTGGCAGGATGGATCCATCCTGCACGTGTGCCAAAGGACACGGCTCGCCACACGCTGGACGAAATCAACCAGCGGTTTCTGGCTGTCCCACTGAGCGGCACCTATCTGGTGGATCTGCGGCCCTGAGCAAAGGATCGAATTCATCATCGGTGCTACACTCACGGCCACATTCTTGACTGATAATGATTACCCATGAGTGATCCGATCCGGCTGCACCAGCCATGGCCCGAAGCACTTGCCCATCGCTACCGTGCTGCCGGCTACTGGCGAGGCGAAACTTTCGGTGCCTGGCTCCGGGACCGTGCCCAGGCTCATCCAGATCGCATCGCCGTGGTAGGTTCGGACGAACGCATCAGCTATGCAGACCTCGACCGGCGGGCCTCCGCCATCGGTGCCGGCCTGCTGGCCAGTGGCCTGAAACGTGGTGACCGGGTCATCATCCATCTGCCGAATTTACCCGAATTCGTCAGTGTGATTTTTGGCATGTTCCGTGTCGGCATCATCCCACTGTACGCCCTGCCGGCACATCGTATCGCCGAGATTGCGCACTTTGCCAACACCGGTGATGCACGGGCCTATGTCTGTGCCGGGGACTGGGGGGGATTTGACTACCGGATACTCGGCACGGAGCTGCAGGCACGCTGTCCTCAGGTGCAACAGGTTATCGTCAGCCGGGGCGACCCCGGTCGCCATGTTCCGCTGGCCCGCCTGGCGGCCACCAGCGGGGACGATCTGCCTGCTACGGATGTGAACGGCGAGGACACGGCCTTCTTCCAGATATCCGGCGGCAGCACCGG
Organism: Lautropia sp.; assembly: GCA_030527825.1. Taxonomy (GTDB): domain Bacteria; phylum Pseudomonadota; class Gammaproteobacteria; order Burkholderiales; family Burkholderiaceae_E; genus Lautropia. Next base: position 84,985 of record JAUNAC010000004.1, on the reverse strand, counting down.
GCTATCCAAGCTCATCCCCCGCACGCACGACGACTACATCTACACGCTGCGCGAGAGCGCCCGCATTTGCGGGCTAGACGCCGAAAGCGTCTATCTGTGCGCCCTGCCAATGGCGCACAACTTCCCGATGAGTTCCCCAGGCTTTCTCGGCACCCTCTACGCCAGTGGTCGTGTGGTGCTGGCCACAACGCCCGCTCCCGAGACCTGCTTCGAGCTCATCGCCACCGAAAAGGTAACTGACACCTCGCTGGTGCCACCTCTGCTGCTGCTCTGGCTGGAGGCTGCCACCACTACCCTCTTCGACCTCTCCAGCCTGAAGGTGATCCAGGTCGGCGGTGCGAAGCTGATTCCGGAAGTCGCCCGGCGTGTGGCGCCAACACTCGGAGCCACCCTGCAACAGGTCTTCGGCATGGCCGAGGGACTGGTCAACTATACGCGACTCGACGATGATGCCGACACCATCATTCAGACCCAAGGACGTCCGATCAGTCCGGATGACGAAATTCTCATCGTCGACGACGAGGATCGCCCCGTCCCCGAAGGCCAGAGCGGCAACCTCCTGACACGAGGCCCCTATACCCTGAGGGCCTACTACAACAATCCGGCTGCCAATGAGCGCTCATTCAACCATGAAGGGTATTACCGCACCGGCGACATAGTGCGTCGCACGGCCAGTGGCCACCTGATTGTGCAGGGCCGTGCCGGCGACCACATTAACCGTGCCGGTGAAAAGATTTCGGCCGAGGAGATTGAAAATCATCTCATGGCCCACCCCCAGGTCTACGATGCTGCCGTCGTCTCGGTACCCGATGAGTTCCTCGGCGAGCGCAGCTGCGCCTTCATCATCGCGCGGGGCGTGCGTCCAAGACCGGTAGAATTGAAGAAATGGATCCGTGCCCAGGGACTGGCAGACTTCAAGGTGCCTGACCAGTTCATTTTCGTCGATCATTTCGTGGAAACTGCCGCGCTGAAGCTGAGCCGCAAGGCCCTGCGGGCACACCTGCGCGCTCAACTGGATGACAAGGCATGAGCACTCTCACGCTCGAACAGATGCGAGAGGATCTGGCACGGACCCTGCTCGAGGATCCGGCCAATATCCATGACGATGACAACCTCCTCGACCTCGGACTGGATTCGATGCGGGCCATGACACTGGCCAGCCGCTGGCAGACCGCCGGTGCCCGCCTGGATTTTTCAGAAATGGCACTGGAGCCAACGCTGGCTCACTGGTGGAAGCTCATCCAGGAAGGTAGCAAAAAAGGCTGACGACGCCTTTCTTCTGCCCCTCCCCCTTCCCCAGACAGCCTGTCTGTCGGCCTGTGCATCTGGCCGCCGCTGGACTGGCTGTGCCTATCCCTTTGCCGAACCGACGAGTCGCGTGCAATGACATCCGACGCCTCCTCCTCCCTGCCTCCGATGGACAGCCCTGCACGGGCCGTACCACTCACCGAAGCCCAGGAAGGGCTCTGGTACGCTCAGCGGCTCGACCCGCGCAACCCCATCTTCAATACCGGCCACTGCACCGACATCCATGGCACCGTGGACATCGAGCGCCTGGCGATCGCCATTGAGCACACGCTGCGCGAAGCCGATGCACTGTCACTGGCCTTTCTGGACACCGCCGACGGCCCCCGTCAGTACTTCGATGCGGCTCGTCGCCCCAGACTGGAGCGGCTGACACTGCCCGATAGCCCTGCCGGCCGTGCCGAAGCCTCGCGCCGGATGCAGGAGGATCTGCGCACAGCCATTGACCCAACCGCCATGCCTCTGGCGCGGTACATACTGATCCAGTTCAGCGCGCAGCCCGGAACTCAGTCAGCAGGTGCCGGGGTACTCTGGTACCAGCGTGTCCACCATCTGGCCGCCGATGGCTATGGCATGGCGCTGATCGAACAGCGGGCCATGCAGCACTACGAAGCGCTGGCCGGCACTGCGGGCAGCGGCCGACCCCTGACATCCTTTGCGGCGGTGGTCGCCGATGACGCCCACTATCGCACCAGCTCCCAGCGTCAGGCGGATGCCGCCTTCTGGAAAGAGCAGCTGGCCCCCCTCGATGGCATCAGCAGTCTGGCCGAACGCAGTCTAGCCACCGCTGACCATGCCCTGCACGCCGAAATCAATGTCCCCGAGACGCTGCTGCAAACGCTGCGGCAGCGCGCGCAGCAGACGCTGGTGAGCTGGCCGGACATACTGACCCTGTTCCTCGCCGCCTATGTCCAGCGCCACATCGGCCAGCAGCCGGTGGTGCCGGGCGTCCCCTGGATGGGGCGGCTGGGTAACGCCAGCGCGCGCAGCGTCGCAACCGTGATGAACATCGTGCCCCTGGTACTGGAGCTGGATCAGGATCGACCCCTTGACACGCTGCTCATCGAAGGCGCCCGCAAACTCAAATCCGCCCGTCGTCACGGACGCTACCGCAGCGAGCAGATGCGCCGCGATCTGGGCCGGCCCGGTGGCCAGGGACGGATCCACGGCCCCCTGCTCAACATCCTGCCCTTCGATGCCCCCTACCGGCAGGTCGGCCTGGACGCCAGTCAGACCGTCTTCAGTACCGGTCCCGTGGAGGATTTCAACATCAATGTCCGGGCTACACCCGATGCCGGTGGCATGCGCCTGCAAATCGAAGCCAATCCGCGCCTGTATACCGCGGAGGAAATCCGGCTGCATCCCCCACGCCTCCTGGCTTTCCTGCAGGCAGCCCTGTCCGCCGAGACCCTGCGCCCGGTGCAGACGCTGCATGGCCAGGAGCTGAAACACTGGACCCAGCAGGTCAACGATACTGCCCATCCCGTCCCCGATACCACCCTTGTCGCCCTGGTGCAGGACGCCTGCCTGGCGCATCGGACACGTGAGGCGCTGCGCATGCAGGATGAGCACCTCGACTTTGCCGCCTTCGACACCCAGGTGAAACGCGCTGCTCGCCAGCTGGTGCAGATGGGCGTAAGACCGCGCGACATTGTCGCGGTGGCGCTCCCACGCAGCCCACGGATGGTCATGACCCTGCACGCCATCCAGCGCGCCGGCGCGGCCTACCTGCCGCTTGATATCGAACAGCCGGCAGCCCGCATCCAGCGCATTCTCACCGCCGCCCGGCCATCCGCCACCGTGGTTACCAAGGAGACGGGCGCCCTGCTGGTCGACGACGCGGCGACAACACCTGTCGACGTTGAGCATCTGTTCGCCCGCGAAGCCCCCAGCCGGAGCAGCGGCACCGCGGCCCCCCTCGCCGACACATTGGCCGCCATCGAACTGCCCGCCGTCCAGCCTGCTGATCCTGCCTACGTGATATATACCTCCGGCAGCACCGGTGACCCCAAAGGGGTGGTCATCAGCCACCGGGCCATCGTCAACCGCCTGCTCTGGATGCGGGCACACTATGACTTCGGGCCCGCACACCGCTTCCTGCAAAAAACCCCCTATACCTTTGATGTCTCGGTCTGGGAGCTGTTCCTGCCCATGCTGTGCGGCGCCGCCCTGGTCGTGGCCGAGCCCGGTCTGCACCGTGACCCACAGGCACTGGCCAGCCTGATCCGGCGCGAGGCCGTGGATGTGGCCCACTTCGTTCCCTCGATGCTCTCCGCCTTCCTCGACGAGCCGCTCAGCCAGGGCCTGCAGATGACCGCCGTGTTCTGCAGCGGCGAAGCCCTGCCGGCAACCCTGCGCGACCGTTTCCACGCCCGGATTTCATCGGCCCTGCACAATCTGTACGGCCCCACCGAAGCCGCCGTTGATGTCAGCGCCTGGCCAGCCGACCGCGACGATCGCAGCGATCCGGTACCGATCGGCTTCCCCGTCTGGAACACCGGCCTGCATATCCTGGACGAATGCCTGCGTCCCGTGCCACCGGGCGTGACCGGCACCCTGTATCTGAGCGGCCGCCAGCTCGCCGACGGCTATCTGGGGCGCCCCGACCTGACGGCCGCCCGGTTCATCACCCATCCGGGCTTTTGCACCGACGCAGCCCGACCAAACCCGGAGACCGCGCCGGCCATGCCGCTGCGCCTCTACGACAGCGGTGATCTGGCGCGCTGGCGGCCCGATGGCGCCGTGGAATACCGTGGCCGTCTGGATCATCAGGTGAAACTGCGCGGCCAGCGCATCGAACTCGGAGAAATCGAAGCGGCACTCGGCACTCACCCACGCTGCCGACAGGTCGCGGTACTGGCCCGCAGCGATCATGCCAACAGCCAGCATCTGGTCGCCTATGTGGTTCCCCAGCCCGGTGCCGAGCGGCAACCGGCCGGCACCAACACGCCGTCCAGCGGCCGCGCCTGCGCAGATGGCCAGATCGCGGCCTCCGGCAGCCAGCCCACAGACAGCAGCGTTCGCCTGATCCATGATGACCCCCTAGCCGGCGAGCTCCTCGATCACGCCCGGGCACTGCTGCCCGCTGCCATGGTGCCGTCAGTCGTGATCCTTCTGTCGACACTGCCGATCGGCAGCAGTGGCAAGCTTGACCGCAAGGCCCTGCCCGCCCCCGTGTTTGCTGCACATGGCCGCACGCCAGCCCGCAGTCCGCTGGAAAAGCAGGTAGCCACCACCTTTGCCGATATCCTGGGTCTGCCCGAACCGCCCGGACTGGAGGACGATTTCTTCGCATTGGGCGGCCACTCACTGCTGGCCACCCGCCTGGCCGCACGACTACGTGACATGACCGGCGCGGAGCTGACCCTGGGCGCGGTCTTCGAACACCCGGAAGTGGGCCATCTGGCTGCCTGGATCGAGCGCCTGCTGCGGCGTAACGTCGATGCCCAGGCCGCTGGCTTCGGACCCATCTTCCGGCTGCGGGGTGATATCCAACTCTCGGCAGATCGGATGGCGGCCCCCCCCTCCGGCTCTGCGCAGCGACAGCAGCCTGCCCGGAGCGCCGACTGCCACCAACAACCTCCAGCACTCTTTTGCATCCATCCGGCCGGCGGCCTGGCCTGGTGCTACGGCCTGCTGGCACGACGGCTCGCCGGCGACCGGCCCGTGATCGGCATCCAGTCGCCGGCCCTGAGCAACGAACACTCGCGTTTCGAGAACCTGCGGACCCTGGCCGCCCACTATGCCGACCTGCTCCAGCAGCTGCAACCCGAAGGGCCCTACCATCTACTGGGCTGGTCCACCGGTGGCATTCTGGTGCAGGAGATCGCCTGCCAGCTGAAAGCCCGGCAGTCCCGGGTGGGCGTGACCTGCCTCCTTGACGCCTATCCGGCCGACGCCTGGCGCGACCGTGCGCCCGCCGAGACCCATGACGTCTGGCGCGCCATCCTTCACATCGCCGGTCAGGATCCCGATGCACTCGCTGCGCAGGGCCCGCTCACCCGCGAACGGGTGATCGGCTTCCTGCGGGCCAACAAACACCCGCTGGGTGAACTGACCGATACCCAGCTGCACGGCATCTTCGAGGCCGTCAGTAACAGCAACCAGCTGGTCAAAGCACACCATCATCAGCGCTATGACGGCGAGCTGCTGTATTTCCGTGCGGCCCTCGACCACGCGGGCGAGAGCCTGCACCCCTGGATGTGGCAGCCCTGGGCCGCACACCTCACCGTGCATGACGTTCCCAGCCTGCATGCCCACATGCCCGGCGAGGTCGCCCTGCACACCTGGCTGCCGAAGCTGGAGACTGCGCTGGCGAAACAGGATGACCTCGAACAGTCCTGCTGCAGGAATTGATAACCCCCTGGACTGCGCCAGTACAAACCGGTGCTGCCTGCGCGGCATGCGTTCAACATGGCCATGCCATACCAGACACGCCATGCCGGGAGGCTGGCGGTCCAGGTAGGCCCTACCCTATTTCTTCCGCTGCGGTGGCAGGTCGGTGCAGACGCCCTCGAAGACTTCTGCAGCCATGCCGATCGATTCACCCAGCGTGGGGTGTGGATGGATCGTGTGGCCAATGTCGGCAGCATCTGCGCCCATTTCAATGGCCAGTGCGATCTCGCCAATCATGTCGCCCGCATGGGTGCCAACGATGCCGCCACCCAGGATGCGATGGGTCTCGGGATCGAAGAGCAGCTTGGTAAAGCCCTCCTCGCGCCCGTTGGCAACGGCACGTCCGGAAGCCATCCAGGGAAACACGCTCTTGCCAAGCTTGACGCCCTTGGCCTTGGCCTCATCCTCGGTGATGCCCACCCAGGCCACTTCCGGATCGGTGTAGGCCACGGAAGGAATGACGCGGGCATCGAAGTGACGCTTCTGGCCGGCGGCAGCCTCGGCGGCGACGTGGGCCTCGTGCACGGCCTTGTGGGCCAGCATGGGCTGTCCGACGATGTCACCGATGGCGAAGATGTGCGGCACGTTGGTGCGCATCTGGCTGTCGACCTCGATGAAGCCCCGCTCGCCGACGGCAACGCCCGCCTTCTCGGCATCAAGTTTCCTGCCGTTCGGGGTACGCCCGACGGCCGAGAGCACGAGATCATAGAGCTGTGGTCCCTCGGGGGCATTCTCACCCTCGAAGCTGACCTTGATGCCCTCGGCCGTGGCCTCGGCCGCCGTCGTGCGCGTCCTGACCATCAGTTTGCCCAGGCGCTTCTGGTTGAACGTCTGCCAGACCTTGACCATGTCGCGATCGGCACCGGCCATCACGCCGTCGAGCATCTCGACGACATCGACCTTCGCCCCCAGGGTGGCATAGACAGTGGCCATCTCCAGGCCGATGATGCCGCCCCCGATGACCAGCATGCGGCCGGGCTTCTGCCGCAGCTGCAGCGCACCGGTGGAATCGACGATCCGCTCATCCTTGGGCAGGAACGGCAGATGCACGGGCTCGCTGCCGGCCGCGATGATCGCCTGCCGGAAGCCCACGACCTGCTGCTTGCCCGTGGTCTGCTGGCCGCTGCCCTCGGTCAGGTCGACTTCGACATGTCGGGGATCGAGGAAGCGGGCATAGCCACGCAGCACGGTGACCTTGCGGGCCTTGGCCATGCCGGCCAGGCCGGTGGTCATCTTCGAGACGACCTTGTCCTTCCAGCCGCACAGGCCATCAAGGTCGATCTCCGGCGCACCGAAGCGGATACCGTGCGATTCGAAGCCCTTGACTTCCTCAACCACGGTCGCGGCGTGCAGCAATGCCTTGGAGGGGATGCAACCCACATTCAGACAGACGCCACCCAGCGTCGCATAGCGTTCCACGAGCACCACCTTCATGCCCAGGTCGGCTGCACGGAAGGCAGCGGAATAGCCGCCAGGCCCCCCACCGATAACCAGCATGTCGCAATCGACATCGACCTGGCGATCCGTGACAGGCGCCGGCTGCGGGCCAGGCCGTGGGGACTCACCCGTAGCCGGTGCCGCATGGACAGGCGCGGCTGTCGTGCCATCGGCAGGTGCCGCCGGCTGCGCAGGTGCAGCAGCGGCCGGGGGAGTTGCGGCAACCGGGGCTGCCTGGGCAGCGCCCTCGCCCGCGGCCTCGATCACGGCGAGTTCAGACCCCTTGGAGACCTTGTCACCGAGCTTGACCTTCATCTCGACGATGCGGCCTGCCGCCGTGGCAGGAATCTCCATGGACGCCTTGTCGGACTCGACAGTGATCAGGCTCTGCTCGACAGCCACCGTGTCGCCTGGCTTGACCAGTACCTCGATGATTTCAACGTCACTGAAATCACCGATGTCGGGCACGGTCAGAATCGTTGTTGCCATGTCTTCTCCTCGCTCAGAGCATCACGCGCCGGAAATCAGCCAGCACCTGGGCCAGGTAGGCGGCAAAGCGCGCCGCTGCCGCGCCGTCGATGACCCGATGATCCCAGGACAGGGAGAGCGGCAGAATCAGGCGCGGCACGAACTCGCCAAGCCCCTCATCCCAGACCGGGCGCTTCGCCGAACGGCATACGCCCAGGATGGCCACCTCCGGTGCGTTGATGATCGGCGTGAAATAGGTGCCGCCGATGCCCCCCAGGCTGGAGATGGAGAAGGTTCCGCCCTGCATGTCAGCAGGCCCCAACTTGCCATCACGGGCCTTCCTGGCCAGCTCGGCCATCTCCACGGCAATCTCCAGAACACCCTTGCGATCGGCGTCCTTGATTACGGGTACCACCAGACCATTGGGCGTGTCGGCTGCGAAGCCGATGTGGTAGTAATTCTTGTAGACCAGCGTCTCGCCATCGAGCGACGCATTGAACTCGGGGAATTTCTTCAGCGCGGCGACCGACGCCTTGACCAGGAAGGCCAGCATCGTCAGCTTGATGCCCGCCTTCGCGTTTTCGGCATTGAGACGCACGCGGAAATCCTCCAGCCCGGTGATGTCGGCGTCCTCGTGGTTGGTGACATGCGGAATCATCACCCAGTTGCGATGGAGATTCGCACCCGAGATCTTCTTGATCCGGGACAGAGGCTTCCGCTCGACCGGGCCGTACTTCTCGAAATCCACCTTCGGCCACGGCAGCAGGCCCAGCGCCGCTCCCCCGGCATCTGCGCGGGCGGATCCGGCAGACAACGCTCCCGAACTCATCAGGTTCTTGACGAATGCCTTCACATCATCGGCCAGGATCCGGTCTTTCGGACCCGTGCCGCGTACCGCATGAAGGTCAACCCCCAGCTCCCGGGCCAGCATCCGCACCGATGGCGATGCGTGCGGCAGTGCCCGGATCGCCCCTTCCTGCAGATCGGCCGGAACGGCCGGATGACGGGGTTCGACGGCTGCTGGTATGGCAGCGGCTGGCGTCACGGCCACCGGTGGCGCCGCGGCCGGCGCAGGAACTGCGGCTGCCGCCTGCGATGCGGATGCAGGGGCGGGAGCAGGCGCCGATGGGGCACCAGCTGCTGATCCCTGGGCGACACCCGCCTCCTCCAGCTTGCCCAGCACGGAGCCCTTGGACACCTTGTCACCCACCTTTACGGTGAGCGACACAATTTTCCCTGCAGCGGTACAGGGAATCTCCATGGATGCCTTGTCGGACTCCACGGTCACCAGGCTCTGCTCGGCGGCAACCACATCACCTTCCTTGACCATCACCTCGATGACCTCGACATCCGAGAAGTCACCAATGTCGGGAACAACAATATCAATCACGCTCATGGCTGCGTACCATCTCCAGTCGATTTTCGTTCGTCAGGCCAGCACCGGATCAATCTTCTCCGGATCAATCCCATAGCGCCGGATGGCTTCTGCCGCCTTCTCGGCCGGGATTGTGCCGTCTTCGGCCAGGGCGTGCAGAGCAGCCAGGACAACAAAATAGCGATTCACCTCGAAATGCGCGCGTAATTTGTAGCGGAAGTCCGAACGTCCGAACCCATCGGTGCCCAGCACCACATAACGTCGGCCAGCGGGAATATACGGACGGATCTGGTCGGCAAACAGCTTCATGTAGTCAGTGGACGCCACGACCGGGCCGGCCGGACGGGTATCCAGCTGGGCACGGACATAGGGTACCCGCGGTTTTTCGGTTGGATGCAGCAGGTTCCAGCGTTCACAGGCCATACCGTCCCGACGAAGTTCAGTAAAACTGGTTGTACTCCAGATGTCGGCCTCGACCCCCCAGTCTTCCTTCAGCAACCGGGCCGCCTCAATTACCTCACGCAGGATGACACCTGACCCCATCAGCTGAACCCGGGGAGCAGCGGCTTTCTTGTCCTTTGCAACTGGTGCACCTTCCTGCAGCAGATACATGCCCCGGATGATGCCGTCCTCGTCACCTTTCTTCAGACCAGGATGAGCGTAGTTCTCGTTCATCACTGTCAGATAGTAATAGACGTTTTCCTGGCGCTCCACCATACGCACCAGGCCATGGTGCATGATGACCGCAACCTCATGGGCAAATGAGGGATCGTAGGACACACAGTTGGGAATGGTCAGCGCCATGATATGACTATGGCCATCCTCGTGCTGAAGCCCTTCACCATTGAGCGTGGTGCGCCCGGCCGTTCCCCCCAGCAGGAAGCCACGGGCCTGCATATCGCCCGCGGCCCAGGCCAGATCACCGATGCGCTGGAAGCCGAACATCGAGTAATAGGCAAAGAAGGGCAGCATGATGACGTTGCTGGTGGAATATGAGGTCGCCGCCGCGATCCACGAACAGAAAGCCCCGGCTTCGTTGATCCCCTCCTGAAGGATCTGGCCATTCGCCTCTTCCTTGTAGTACATCACCTGATCCTTGTCGACCGGTACGTACTTTTGACCCTCAGGTGCGTAGATTCCCAGCTGACGGAACATGCCCTCCATACCGAAGGTCCGGGCCTCATCAGGCACGATCGGCACGACGCGCGGACCGAGTGTCTTATCGCGCAGCAGCAGTGTCAGGAACCGTACAAAAGCCTGAGTGGTGGAAATTTCACGCCCTTCCGCCGTGGGATCGAGCACGGGCTGGAAAGCAGACAGCGGAGGCGCCGTCAGCCGTTCATCCGACTGCACCCGTCGGTGCGGCAGAAAGCCACCCAACGCCTTGCGCCGCTCAAACATGTACTGCATCTCCGGACTATCTTCAGGCGGCCGGTAGAACGGAATCTTGTCAAGCTGATCATCCGGGATCGGGATGTTGAAGCGATCACGCATACCACGCACGCCATCTGCATCCAGTTTTTTGAGCTGGTGAGTCGGGTTCTTTCCTTCGCCAGCGCGACCCATGCCATAGCCTTTGACAGTCTTGGCCAGGATGACAGTTGGTCGCCCGTGATTGTCATGCACTGCCGAATAGAAAGCGGCATATACCTTGTGTGGATCATGACCGCCACGATTAAGACGCCAGATATCATCATCGGTCATGCGCGACACCATCTCCAGCAGCCGAGGATCCTTGCCGAAGAAGTGCTTACGTACATAAGCACCATCATTGGCCTTGTATGCCTGATACTCGCCGTCCACCGTCTCCATCATGACGCGCCGCAGGATGCCATCGGTATCCCTGGCCAGGAGGCTGTCCCAATACGAGCCCCAGATAAGCTTGATGACATTCCAGCCCGTACCCCGGAAATCGCCCTCCAGTTCCTGGATGATCTTGCCATTACCCCGCACCGGGCCATCCAGGCGCTGCAGGTTACAGTTGATGACAAAAATAAGATTGTCCAGCTTCTCGCGTGCCGCCAGCCCGATGGCCCCCAACGATTCCGGTTCGTCCATCTCGCCATCTCCGCAGAACACCCAGACCTTTCGGTTGGAGGTATCAGCGAGGCCGCGAGCATGCAGGTACTTAAGGAATCGGGCCTGATAAATGCCCATCAGTGGCCCTAGCCCCATCGAAACCGTAGGAAACTGCCAGAAGTTCGGCATCAGTTTCGGGTGTGGATAGGAAGACAGCCCATTGCCATCCACTTCCTGGCGGAAATTGTCCAGCTGCGCCTCGGTCAGCCGGCCTTCCATGAAGGCACGGCTGTAGAGACCAGGCGAAGAGTGTCCCTGAAAATAGATCAAATCGCCGCCATGCCCCTCATGGGGCGCATGCCAAAAATGGTTCATGCCGGTACCAATCATCGTCGCTACCGAAGCAAATGAGGCAATGTGCCCTCCCAGGGCACCGCCATCTGGCGTATCGTGCTTGTTGGCACGCACTACCATAGCCATGGCATTCCAGCGGATAAAACTCCGGATGCGCTCCTCATACTCGTGGTTGCCAGGAGAGCGGGCTTCCAGTGCCGGCGGAATGGTGTTGATATAGGCCGTTGTGGCTGAAAACGGCATATCACCAAGCTGACGCCGGGCGGTTTCAAGCAGCTGCTCCATAAGATAATGAGCCCGCCCGTTTCCTTCCCGCTGAATAACGGCGTCCAGCGCTTCGAGCCACTCCCGTGTCTCAACCGGATCGGTATCAGCAGGCTCTACGTTGTTCGGGATATTCTTTTCAGCATCAGACATGCCAGACCTCTCACCAGAACGTGAATGAAGATCCTGCCATTCTAAGTACCCGGAACCGGAAAGCAAGCTATATTTCAAGGCACGATATGACATCCCGCATCACAAAAACGGCTACATGCAACCCATGCCGTACCGCCTGCAGACAGGTGGCCGGCTGCCCGACGGCGGCCTCCTGCTCATGCCGCCATGACCATGACGCCTGACGATTCTTCATCTGATATGACATCCAGCGCACCGGTATCCAGAAAGCGCCGCGGCTGGAACATCAACATGCCTTCGAACTGGCTAGTCTGGCGTTTCATCAGTCTGGCCCACATGGCGGGCATCACGCTGTTCGGCATGATCATGTCGGCCTTCCTCTGGTATGTCCACCACATCGATCAGCAGGAGCGGGAAACCGAGCTGATGCGCAATGCCGACTGGGCGCAGCAATCACTCAAACTCTCGCTGCACGAGTTGCAGGCCCACCTGGTCCGGCTAGCACCGCTCTGGTTCACCAGCCTGGCGGGCTCCCATCCCGAGCCCCATCCGGAATCTCCTGGAAAGAATCAACCGGCCAGCGGCCACCCTCCTGAGGATCCGGCCAATTTCCTGCGTGCCTACCCGCAGACCCGCTATGTGGCTCTCCTGACGCCAGATGGGCAGGTGCGTCACGTGACTGCCTCGCACGACACCAGTCCCGGACAGGGTACAGAAGATAGCCGGCTTGCCTCAGGCAATGATCCACTCACCCTGCCCTCCTTTCAGGACATGCCTGCCACCTCACCCCGGCGCCAGGCATTACTGACCAGCACTCACGCCTGGTTACCCCTCTACTCCACCCCCTTGATGCTGCCTGGCGGGGAAGTCGTGTCCGAGCTCTATTTGCCCGTGGTACAGGGCCGCCGACTGGTAGCTGTTGCCGTGGCCGGCATCGGCCTCGATCTGCTGCTGGAACACACCCTGCCCAAAAACCTGCGCCAGCGCTACCGCTTCGGGCTGGAATCCGCCGAGGGTAATCTGCTGGTCAGTACCAGCACCTCCCAGCACATTGACACCCGTACCTCCGTGCGTCTGCCGCTCGACCCCCCGGGCAACGGCCTGATGCTGCACGCAGTTGTTCATGGTGATGAACGAAGTTCACTGGCCGGGATCCTCACCCGGCTGGGACTGGTGACCCTGGCACTCAGTTCCCTGCTGTCGCTGGTGCTACTCTGGCGCAGCGCCCACGGCCGACTCCGCGCCGAAGGGGAACGCGACCGCCTGTTTCTGCTGTCTCAGGATGTCTTTTGCGTGATTCGGCCAGACGGCACACTCGTACGTGGCAACCCTGCCTTTGTAGACTATTTCGGCAAAGATCTGGCCAATACACGTTTCTGGGACCATATCTACCCCGAAGACCGGCTCGCCGTCATTGAAGCCTTCACCACCCCGCTGGAGCGCATCGGCCCACTGGAATGCCGGGTACGGTTCCGCAATGCCTGGCGCTGGCTGAGCTGGTCGATCAGCGTGGACTCCCGCTCCCCTGAATCCCTGTATTACGCCGTCGCGCACGACATCACGGGCCGCAAGCTGGTCGAACAGGCGCTTACGACCGAAGCGACGTTCCGGCGAGCCATCGAAGACTCCATCAGCACCGGACTGCGGGTGATCGACCAGGACGGACGGATCACCTATGTCAACCGCGCAATGTGCCAGATCCTGGGCTATCCCGCCGAAGAACTGGTGGGCCAGCTTCCGCCCTATCCCTATTGGATCCCCAGCGAATATGATCTCAACATCGCTCATCTGAATCTGACCATTTCCGGAGGTGCGCCCCCCTCGGGCATTCAGACCCGTGCCCGCCGCAAGGATGGCCGGATCATTGATGTACGGCTGTATGTCTCGCCCCTGATCGACGATCTGGGTCAACAGGCAGGGTGGATGGCTTCGGTCACGGATATCACCGAATCCAATCGCATCCGTGCCGAGCTGGAAGACGCCCACGAACGGTTCAACACCGTCATCAACCAGCTGGAGGCAGCCGTCTCGGTGGTATCCCCTCCGCCACCGGTGGTGCCGGTCACCGGGCTCGATCCGCTGACCCTGGATGACCCGGCACCGGTCCTGCGCTTTTGCAACTATCAGTATCACGCCCTGTTTGGCGATGACATTTCCGGCCACCTGGCACTGCTCAATGGCTGGCCGGTGGCTGATTCGTGGGTGGGCGAGGAGGTCTACATTCCCCGCGTCGACCGCTGGTTCGAGGTACGCGTGCAGCAGATCCGCTGGGTTGACGGACAGGCTGCCCAGCTGGTGGTAGCCACGGATATCACTGCCCTTCGGCCCATCCGCGAGCGTCAGAAGCAGCAGCAGGAGCAGCTGCAGCAGACGGCCCGCCTGGTCACCATGGGCGAAATGGCCTCGTCCATTGCCCATGAGCTGAACCAGCCCCTGGCAGCCATCAGCAATTATGCCCTGGGCCTGGCCAAACGGCTGCGTCCGGACAGTCTAGCCCCCGCTGATCCGGCCATGGTGGAGGAAACGCTCGACAAAATAGCCCGTCAGGCACAGCGAGCCGCCTCGGTCATCCAGCGAGTGCGCAATTTCGTCCGGCGCAACACCGCCGAACAGCGCGATATTGCTGTCGACGAAATTCTGACCGAGGCGCTGGCTCTGGCTGAAATTGCCGCCAAACGCTATGGCGTCATCATTACCATTGATCTCGATCCTGGCTTGCCACGTCTGTCTGCCGACCGCATCCTGATCGAACAGGTTCTGCTGAACCTGATGAAAAATGCCATTGACGCCATGCAGGGACAGCGTCAGGCCGCCCTGACCCTACATGTCAGCTGCAGCGGCGATAACGTCCTCTTTTCTGTCGCCGATCATGGTCCGGGCATTCCTGAAAATCTCCAGGAACAGATTTTCGAACCCTTCTTCACCACCAAGGCCGAAGGCATGGGCATGGGACTCAACATCTGCCGCAGCATCATCGAATCACATGCCGGTCACCTCTGGGTCGAGCACAACCAGCCCTGCGGCTGCGTTTTCAAATTTACCCTGCCCGCCTGCTGGCCAGCGCCCGAAAGCACCGGCTCCCGCTAGAACATCGGTGTTTTCCCGCAATGCCAATACAACAGTTTCGGTGATAATCGCAAAACTGATTTCGCCATTTTGGCCACATTTACAAGGCAATCCATGAATTTCCCTAATGACACCCCCGCGACCTCCCCGCCCTCACCACAAGGAAAGTTCGTCTATATTGTCGACGACGACGAAGCAGTTCGCGATTCTCTACGCTGGCTGCTGGAAGGTAGCGGTTTCAACGTGCGGGCCTTTCCAAGCGCAGAAAGCTTTCTAAACGCCTATGTCCCTGGTCATGTTGCCGTTCTGATCCTGGATGTCCGCATGGGCGGTATGAGCGGCATCGAGCTGCATGACGAGCTGCTGCGCCAACACTATGATCTGCCGCTGATTTTCATGACCGGTCACGGCGACGTCGGCATGGCCGTAGCGCGCATGAAACTGGGCGCTGTGGATTTTCTGGAAAAGCCGTTCGATGACCAGCAACTGATCAACACCGTCAACAACGCTTTCAACCAGGCGCGGGAAAAACAGTCTGATGCCCAGCGCCGCGAACAGCGTCAGGAACTCCTGGCCCGCCTGACGCCCCGCGAACAGCAGGTGCTGGAATTGATTGCCGCTGGCAGGTTGAACAAGCAGATCGCCGGGGATCTGAACATCAGCATCAAGACTGTGGAAGCACACCGTGCCAACATCATGGACAAATTTGAAGTGCGCACCATGGCCGATCTGATGCGTCGCTTTCTGGGGAGCACGGACAGATAGCAGTACGCTGGGATGAATCCGGCCATGGACGGCTGTCATCATGCCCGCGAACGGGGAGACAGAGGACAGTCCGGCAACCGGGCGTCACGCAGCCAACGATGCCCGTCCCAGACCGGCAGTCTGCTTGGCCGGGCGTAGCTGAAATGAAAAGGGCCTGGCCTCCCTCTGGAGACCAGGCCCTGAATAAGGTGGCGCGCCCGGCAGGATTCGAACCCACGACCCCTTGGTTCGTAGCCAAGTACTCTATCCAACTGAGCTACGGGCGCAGCGCGGAAAGGATATTAACACGGGATCAGGATTTGTCATCCCGTCGCCATGGTTTTTTGTGAACAATAGTTAATTCAAACCCGTCGCCAACACGCGTCGGTCCATCTGTCATCGTCTCCTCTATGCCGCATCTGGATGTAACGGTTTTTGAATGTGAACACCCGGGTGCGGCCTTGAGCAGATGGCTCATGTAGACTTCCACTATCGCCGTCATGTCTCCCTGGCGAGACATGACGTCGGCATCCGGCCCGGCCGCCACACCGGTACAGGCAGTACGCTGCCCTGTTCCGTGCCGCGCAGTGCGCCGTCCCGAATGCCACGACCCTCCCGTGAAATCTTCGAAGGAAAGTGGTTTGAATCTGAACTGGAATGATCGCCCCCTGATCACGACCTCAACGCGCGGTGTCTTTGCAGAAGCCATTTCGCCATTCACCCAGGACGGCACCCTGGATCTTGACGGTATCCGGGCACAGATGGATTTCCTGGTTACCTGTGGTGCCAGCGGCGTCCTGTTACTGGGTGCACACGCCGAAGCCGACAAACTGACCAACGACGAACGTCTGTCGGTTGTACGTGCCGGTATTCGCCACCTGAATGGCCGCATTCCTGCCATCGTCGACATCTCCTCGCCTGGCATTGACAATCTCGCCCTGCTGGGCAGGCGGGTTATGGATGCCGGCGCAGCAGGTGTGCGGATTAGCCCGGACTGCACGCTGCGTACGGATGAGGATATCTACAACTATTTCGAGCGTCTTAGCGAGCGCCTGGGCGAGATCCCCTGGATCCTGCACGACCAGCCCGCCATCACCGGCGTCACCGTCGCCTCCTATCTGCTGATCCGGATGCTGCAGGACTTCGAACGCCTGGTCGGGATGTGCCAGGGAGGCGGTGCGGGACTGGACAAGGCAGAAGCACTGCGCAAGGCGGAAACCAAGGGCGTCCGTCGTCTGGCCATCTTCGAGGGTAATGACGGCCTGCATTTCCCACAGGCTCTGGATCGTACGGTTGATGGTGCATTTTCAGCCTTCGCCTATCCAGAAGCGCTGATCAAGATGCAGGAGCTGTTCGAGGCCGGCAAACGGGATGACGCCGAGGATGTATTCGATGCCTACCTGCCACTGATGCGCCACCAGCGCCAGTTGACGATTGGACAGGGCGTCCTCAAACACCTGCTCCGGCTCCGTGGCATCATCCGCCATGCGCGCCTGCGCGAACCTGCCCGTCCACTGGACGAATCGGAAGAGCAGGATATCGAGCACCTGGTTCGCCGGATGGATCGCCGTACCCGCCAGCTGGGCATCGGTCTGCCTACCCCCTGGCCAGCCCGCTCAGGTCACTGACCCACCGCCTGACCTCTCCGCCCGGGGCAGACGCCGTTCTTTCAGTGCCCCTCGCGCGGGGGGCGTGATGGTGTCACAGCCGGCCGGACAGATGTCCGGCTGGGTGCTTCCGCGCCCCTGGCCGTACCCTCCTTCTGGTCAAGCGAGGGCTCGGTCGTACCGTCTGTGCGAATCTCCACACGATGTGTCACACCGTTAGGGCCGGGGAAGTCCTGAAATAGCGCCCTTAGCATCAGGGGAACGGCATTGTTGAGCGCCGAATCCTCCGAGTCAGATACCACCGTACCTTCGTACAACCGGGCGGGCCGGCCCGGCAGCGGGTGGGTACTGGTCAACGTGACCCTCGCCTGCTTGCGAAAAACCGTCCGCTGATAGGTGGAATAACCGACCAGATCGTACCCATACAGCGGCTCGGTTTCCCAGTATGTCACTACCTGTCCGTTGGCGTCGGTACGCTGGTGCGCCACCTGCCGATAGCCCTGGAAAACATAAGCGTAGTTCGGCTGGCTGTAATTGACCGGACGGCCATGGTCAATCGTATAGTCCAGCGCGACCCGCACATCAGGCCGACTGCTGCCCGTTTCCCGCAGACCGTGTGCCAGCAGGGCCTGACGCACCTGCGCCGCATAGGTCTGGAACTCCAGGCTGTTTTCCTGCTGCGCATCGGGTGCCAGCCGAAAACTGAGCCCCTGCAATGCGGGTTCCGCCTGATGATAGGCCGTCACTTCTGCCCCAAAATAACTGGCGCATCCCCCGCACAGCAGCATGACGGCCAGCGCGGCCATGCGACCTGACCCACCACGGGCCGTCGGCGCCTGCATCCGGAAATGTTTTAAGGCTCGCTCCATTTATGTGTCCTGTCTACGATCATGCCAATGGGAGTCCGTCGCCGGCCGACAACCCGACAGCTGGGCCACAATTGCCCGACCTGATCTGAAAACGCCTGACAGCTGTCCTGCGTTGACCCTGTACGCCCCGGCCAATCTGGTAATCTCGGCACATCGGACAGACAGGTTGTCACGGGCCGCTGCCCCGCAACATGCTGCACGCACCGATTCTCCCGCCTTTCAGACTTTCGCGCCATGGCAGACTCCCTCACCAACGCCAGCAAGCCCACCAAACCCAGTGCCGCCCGCGTCATTGAGGTGCATCAATATCACGCCCTCCGACCGGGGCCGCGTCTCCTTGTGCTGGGCGGGGTGCACGGCAACGAGACGGCCGGGCCGCAGGCCATCCGCGAAATCCTGACGGAATTTGCGGATGGACGCCGCATCCTGGGCCGTGGCACCCTGACCTTCATTCCCGTGGCCAACCCGGTGGCCTGGGCTGCCGGCCGACGCGAGGGAGACCGCAACCTGAACCGCGATTTCCGCCCGAGCCTTTCCCCTGAAACGGTCGAAGACCGCATCGCTACCCGGCTTGGCCCCATCCTGGCCAGCCATGATGTCCTGATAGACCTGCACACCTTCGCCGCGCCAGGGCAACCCTTTGTTTTCTTTGGCCCGGCCAACAATCATGACGAACTGGAACCCTTTGGCCGCGCTCAGGAAGAAGAGCAGCTGGCACGCTCTGTCGGCCCCCGCCGTCTGGTCTATGGCTGGCTGGCAGCCTATGCCCGTGGTGTGCGCCGCCGCCAGAACGGCAGCATCTCGTATGGCATCGGAACGACCGAATACATGCGCGCCCATGGTGGCTATGCAGTAACGGTCGAATGTGGCCAGCACAAGGACCCACAGGCTCCGGCCGTCGCCCGTGCCGCGATCGATAATGCGCTGCGTGCCCTCGATCTGGGTGGATTGATGTACCCGGACACGGAGGATCACGCAGCACCAGCGTCTGCGCGGGAACAGCCAGCAGGAAATGGCTCTGCCCGACTACACGCGCCCGGGACGCGGAACACTGCACAGCACCCGGCCGGAGAATATGAGCTGATCGAACTGTGTGATGTATTCGACCGCCATGCAACCGGTGACCGTTTTGTACGCGAATGGCATTCCTTCGACCAGGTCGCAGCGGGAGAAGTCATTGCGTATCGGGCCGACGGTCTGCCGCTGACGGCACCGGAACCCGGCTACATCGTCTTTCCCAACCCAGGCACGCCGCCGGGGCGTGAGTGGTTCTATTTCGCACGCCCAGGCCACCGGCAGCTTGCCTAAAACTGGGCCGGCCCCAGCTGCTGGCCAAAGACCTCCTAGCGGGGCCGGAGCCCGAACTGGTGATCCGGATCCGCCAGCCGGGCAATTTCCGCAAACTGTACAGGGGCGATATCCACCCCCTTGATCCGGTTGAACTCCGCCACCATGGCGGCTGCCCACAACCCGTTCCAGATCGTGCCGGCATGACCATCACCAATCACTGCATGCCACGGCTCATCTCCCTGGCTCACCGTGACTGCGCGATCACCGCCCAACTTCACCTCCCGGTATGCGGGTCGCCCCTGGGCATCACGTGACCCGAACCAATGCCGGAAAAAGGCCCGGTCATCAAAAAAATGTACTCCCCGCATGGTTCGGGCCAGTTCGCGCAGTCGCTGGTCATAAGCATCCAGCACACCGGCAATCCGCGCCTGCGCTTGCGCACTCTGATATTTGCCATGCAATGGTGGCCAGTCGACATTGTTCAGAATGCCCACCAGGACGATATCCATAAAGGGTACACGCTCCCGAAGCTTATGTACGGCCTGGGAAACTTCCTCTGCACAGGCATTGACCTTGCCCAGATTGGCAGCGTCGGCCCCGCTTGCCGCATAGGCATCCAGATCCGTGCGCTTGCCCAGGCTGTTGATACCGATACGGATGACAGCCACCGCGGGTATACTGCGCCAAGCCTGCAGATCATGGGCGATTTCGGCTAACAGAACCGGTACCTGCCCGTAGGTGGGGTCGTTGAGCGCCTCACAGGTCGCACCGCTAAAAGCGACGTTATAGCGAAAATCCTCCTTGTGCTGCCGCACCAGACTTCCCAGCAGATGACGGCGTAACCAGGCACCGGCGCCAGAGGCTCCCACCTCGCCAAACGGCCCCTGATCAATCTCCTCAGGCCGAAGCTGGGCAAGCACCTCCGTCCATTGCCAGGTGCTCGCCTGATGCTCGCCTCCCCGTGCATCCGGTGTACCGTAGTGCAGTGATACAGCGTCATGAAAAGCATGACTGTCCGAGTCCCCCAGAACTGCCATGCGCAGCCGGGGACGGGCGGGTGTACCGCCCCTGAATGAAGACATGGATTGACCTTGCTTGACTGCAGGTAGGGCGCCGGCACCACCCAGATCGCCAGTCACATGCGAAACAGGTGCAGTGGCGGCTGGCTTCGGCGTGCAAGCCGCCAGCCCTGCCGCCATGACGATGCCAAAATACAACATTTTTGGCAGAATCCGGACACGAATATATGACAAATGTTTAGGGGGAACGGCCTGCGCAGGCACGCTAGTATTGGCAGCGTGGACAGGCTGGTTTGGCGATACGCTACCCGGTGTATCGGGCGAAGCACGAAGATGCCCGCCACTGGCCCTATGTTCGAAACCGATCATGCGTTTATAGATTGCTTGTTGGAATGAATCTCCTACCCTCAGGGGAGGATCGAAACCATCTGGCATCCTTCTTCTCCAACCGGATTCACTGCAGTGGCTGATATCTCGATCAAGCTCCCCGCTCTTCTGACAGAAGCACTGGCCGAACGCCGGCAACAGAACGAACCCCGACAGGTTCCCTGGCTGGCAGCCTGGATACTGGCTGACCATCGGGCTGCCGGCACGGTGCTGCCGGATGGACTGACCAGCACAGCCAGCCTGCTGGCACTGGCTCGCCAGCGGATCGGCGCGGCGAAATCCGTCTGGACGGGTGAATCCGGGCTGATGCAACTCGTGGAGGATACCGGAAACGCGGCGTCCCCCTCAGAGCGCCCCAGCCATCACGAAGCAGCCGACAAGGCCGATGCAGGCCATGATGCCACCCTGGAAACGGACGCACTATCGACAGCCGGTAAAAAAGCGGATATTTCCCTGCACTTTGTGGGCGAGGATGTAACCATCCACTCACCCAGCGGTCGCTATGACACGGTGGCATTGCACGGCTGGCGGCGCTTCCTGCGCCATCTGCTAACCGAACTCATACTGAGCGCACCCCAGCCCCTGTGCCAGATCTCCAATCTGGCCACCAGTATCCAGCCTCTGGTACTACAGAGCTGGTCAGGCTCGACCGACAGCGAATCGCGGCTGCCGCAGGCCACGGTGCTGGAACGTTTCGACCTGCAATGTCGTCGTCATGCCAAATCGACCGCCATCATCATGCCCGGTGCACCCGGTGAGCCCACCAGACGCTGGACGTACCGGCAGCTGCGTGATGCCTCGCTGAAGCTGGCCAGTCGCCTCCAGGGGCTGGAGGTCGGTGTCGGCGACCATGTGGCCATGCTGCTATCGCGTCGCCCCGAAAGCATTGCCCTGATGCTGGCCATCCTGCGGCTCGGTGCGGTCTATGTCCCGATAGATCCGGCCAGTCCGGCGCAGCGTCTGACGCTGATACTGCAGGACTGCAGACCTGTGCTGCTGCTGACAGACGCCCATACGAACCCTGAGCAGCAGACACAAGCCCGGTTGATGGGCATACGAACCTGGAACATCGACGAGACGCCCGACGAGGAACAGATCCCGCCGGCCGCCGGCAACCGTACCGTTCCGCGGCTCTCGGAGCAGATCTCGGAACAGGAATTGGCCCGGTTGCACAGTTCTGCCCGCCAGCCTGCCTACATCATGTACACATCTGGCTCGACAGGCACTCCAAAGGGTGTGGTCATCCCGCACCGTGCCATCGTGCGCCTGGTCTACCGCCAGTACTACGCGCCATTGGGCTCCAGAGTCATCATGCTGCATGCCGCCCCGCTGGCCTTCGATGCATCCACACTGGAGATCTGGGGGCCGCTGCTCAATGGCGGTGCCTGCGTCATCCATTCGCAGGCCGTCCCTTCCGGCAGCAGCCTGGCCCAGATTATCCAGTCGCAACGCGTCAATACCGCCTGGCTGACCGCCGCACTGTTCAATCGCATCGTCGATGACAATCCGGAACATCTCAAAGGTCTTCGTACTCTGATGACCGGCGGCGAGGCCCTGTCACCACGGCACGTCAAACGGGTGCTGCAGGCGCTACCCGGTCTGCAGCTGGTCAATGGCTATGGCCCGACAGAGACCACCACCTTCGCCGTGGCAGGGCCAGTCTCCGAACAGGATCTGGACAGTCATGGCTCGGTTCCACTGGGGCGTCCCATCAACTGGACCTACGTCCGCGTCCTCACCCCGCTGGCCGAACCGGCCCCCCCCGGCATCGCGGGTGAACTCTACATCGGCGGGCCGGGGCTGGCTCTGGGTTACCTCAACCGACCGGAGCTGACCAGCGAACGCTTCGTGCCAGACCCGTTCAACAGCCCGCAGGATCGCCTCTACCGCACGGGCGATGCTGTCCGCTGGCTGGATGACGGACGACTGGAATACCTGGGCCGCCTGGACGGGCAACTAAAGATCCGCGGCTTCCGTATCGAACCTGGCGAGATCGAGGCTACCCTGGCCAGCCACCCGGCCGTAGCCAGTGCGGCCATCACAGATGAATGCCCTCCCAATGGGGAACGCCGGCTGGTTGCCTGGCTGGTAGCGGCTGCAGGTCAGACCCTGCCTGATGATGACACCTTGCGGGATTTATGCCGCAACCGTCTGCCGGCTTACATGATGCCCGCCCGTTTCGTGGCTATCCCCCAGCTGCCCCTCACGCTGAACGGCAAGCTGGATCGGCGGGCGTTACAGGCCATGGACAACATTGACGCAACATTTGTCAAAAATTCCGACCCTCATTTTGCAAAAGATACCGAAGTTACACATGGCAATATAAACACTCATAACACCGAATTTGCAAATTCATCTCAAAAAATACATACGCCAGCAACGTACACCGACCATAGGCAGAACCCGCTCCCCGAAACCCCAGCGGAGCCAGCCCCTCCAGCAGAAACGATGTTGACGGCCAGCGCACGGCGTGCGCTCGAACAGCGCATCATCGCATTGCTGGAACCTATTCTGGCCATCCGCGGCCTGCGGGCCCACGACAACTTCTTTGAAGTGGGGGGATCCTCCCTGCTGGCTGCCCGCGCGCTGGATGCCCTGCAAGAAGCGTTCGGCCCGGTCATCGGCATCGAGGACTTCTTTGGCAACCCGACCGTGGCGGCCTTTGCCAGCCGCATCGCCCAGCATCTGCCTGCTGACCAGGCTGCCCGGATACCCAAAGTCACCCCACATGCTCCCGCACCCGCCAGCACAGCGGATGACCCGCGCACGATTGCCATCATCGGCATGGCTGGCCGTTTCCCCGGTGCGGACAGCATTGAAACCCTCTGGCAGAACCTGATGGACGGTCGGGATGGCATCCACCACTTCCGCCCCGAAGAATTGGACCCCTCGCTACCGGGCAGTCTGACTTCCGATCCTGACTACGTCCCTGCCCGCGGTATCCTGAGTGATGTGGCCCGCTTCGATGCCGCCTTCTTCGGTATCAGCCCACGTGAAGCCGAATTGATGGATCCGCAGCAACGGATCTTCCTGGAACTGGCCTGGCAGTGCCTGGAACACGCCGGCCATGCACCACGAGACGGTGACCGGCAGATCGGCATCTTTGCCGGCATGTACAACGCCTCCTATTTTCAGCACAACCTGCAGCACTACCCCGAGAAAATCGCATCTCTGGGTGCATTTCAGGTCATGCTCGACAACGAGAAGGACTATATCGCCACCCGTACCGCCAACCGGCTGGATCTGCGCGGACCCGCCATCTCGGTACACACGGCCTGCTCCACGTCACTGGTGGCCATCGTCCAGGCCGTGCAGGCCCTGCGTGACGGCCAGTGCCGGATGGCACTGGCCGGAGGCGCCGCTGTAACGGTGCCCGTCAATAGCGGTTATCGCCACGAAGCCGGCTCCATGCTGTCGCCCGATGGCCGCACCCGCAGTTTCGATGCTGATGCCCAGGGTACGGTATTTTCCGACGGCGCCGCCGTGGTGCTCCTCAAGCGCCTCAGCGACGCGCGCCGTGATGGCGACAGGGTCTACGCCATCATTCGGGGCGTGGGCCTCAACAACGACGGCGGCCACAAGGCCAGCTTCACGGCACCCAGCGTCGATGGCCAGCATGCCGTCATACGGGCCGCACTGGCCGATGCCGGCGTACCTGCCCGCAGCATCCAGCACGTCGAAGCGCACGGAACTGCTACACCCATGGGAGATCCTGTCGAAGTACGTGCCCTGACCCGCGCCTGGCGCGAACAAACGCCGGACACGGGTTTTGCGGTACTGAGCTCTCTCAAAAGCTATATTGGCCACACCGTGATTGCAGCCGGGGCAGCTGCCACCATCAAGACTGTGCTGGCCATGCAGCACCAATGTATTCCCGGCACGCTGCACTTCAACACTCCCAATCCCGACCTGCAACTGGAACAGAGCCCGTTTCGGGTCACTGCCGCCCACACGCCCTGGCTCCGCACACCGGATGTACCACGACGCGCAGCCATCAGCGCCTTCGGCGTGGGCGGCACCAATGCTCACATTATTCTTGAAGAAGCCCCCGCTGAACTGGCCACTCCACCCGATACCGGGCACCAACCGGAGCATCCACCAGCGCTGTATTACCTGCCACTGAGCGCCCGTACGCCCTCTGCCCTGACTACCCAGCGGCAGCAACTGGCCAGGTACCTGCAGCAGCTGCAGGCTGCAGGCAGCGGCAATGACCGGCCCACTCCCTTTCTGACGCCACGCCAGACCTCATTGGCTGACATTAGTTTTACCCTGGCTCAGGGGCGCAGCCCGCTGTCCCTGCGTCAATGCGTCGTGGCCCAAACGCTGGAAGAGGCCATCGCGACCCTGCGCGCGGAACCGTCCCATCCTGACCGTCTCCAGTCCAATGCTGCCTCACGAGGGCCACTGGTCTGGCTGTTTCCCGGTCAAGGTGCGCAGTACGCCCAGATGGGGCGTACCCTGTATGCGCAGGATCCCGTCTTTGCCCGTGCCTTCGATGAAGTGGCCGATGCCATTGGCACCTTGCCCTGCACCACGGCCCACCCCTGGCTGGACACTCTGATCCAGACCAGCCTGCCACTGGATACACCTCCATCGGACAGCCGTACCGGTACAGCGGCAACAGCGGACATGCCTGTGCCCCGCAGCGGCTCTGCCGATCTGCGGACACTCGTTTTTGAGGGTGGCGAAGAAGCCCTGGCTCAGACGGCCTTGACGCAGCCCGCGCTCTTCGCACTTGAATACGCGCTGGCCCGCTGGTGGCAGCATCAGGGCCTGGAGCCTGATCTGCTGATCGGACACAGCCTGGGAGAATTCACGGCTGCCGTCATTGCCGGTGTCATGCCGGTTGCGGATGCCGCCCGGCTGGTAGCCCTGCGTGGCCAACTCATCCAGGCATTGCCTGCCGGTGCCATGCTGGCGATCCGCCAGCCCGCCGACACGATCGGCCCACGTTTGCCGGATGTCCTCTCGGTGGCCACCGTCAACGCACCCAATGCCTGCGTGGTTGCCGGTCCGGATGCGGCCATCGACACACTGGCTCGCCAACTCGATAGCGAAGGTATCGCCAGCCAGCGCCTGAAAACATCCCATGCCTTTCACTCGGGCATGATGGATCCCGCCGTCTCCCCCTTTGAACGGGCCGTCGCACGGGTGACGCTGTCTGCCCCGTCAATTCCCATCATTTCGGGCCGTACCGGTCAGGCCCTCAGCGATGCCGAGGCCACCGACCCGCATTGGTGGGCCACTCAGCTGCGCGATACGGTGCGCTTTGCACAGGCAGCCCAGACCGCCCTCACCCAGGATGCGGACAGCGTTTTTCTGGAGATCGGCCCAGGTCGCATTCTGGGCAATCTGGTGCGTCAGGCTGGCGCGGCTACCGGGGCACCTGTCTGCATCGCCAGTCTGGGGAACCGCACCGCTGATGAACACCGCAGTCTGGGCCGCGCCCGCGCCAGCCTGTGGTGCCTGGATCGTTTAGCACAGGCCAGCCTGGCCTCTCCTCACGGCCAGCGCATCCCCTTGCCGACCTACCCGTTCGAGGGGGAGCGCTACTGGCTGGACACGCCATCTGCCCGTCACGGGAACACCCCCGCCCAGTCTGCAGCGACTGGTGCCACTCGCAGCCCTGACCACCAACAGCTCGTGTCCATGGCCAGCAGCGCCATTGATGCGCTGCGCGCCGCCCTGCAGGCACGCTCCACCCCCCACATGACATTGGCCCCGGCCGATACCATGGCGCACCAAAGCGTCATTGACCGCCCTGGCCATACACAGAATCTTCCTGAACCTCCTGAACCTACCATGACCGCTACTGACCGCCCCACCCGCCTTCATCAGGAACTGGCCGACACCATTGACGATGTCTGCGGCCTAACCATTGGCATTGCTGACCGCGACAGTACCTTTCTGGACCTGGGTCTCGATTCGCTCCTGCTGACCCAGCTTGCCCTGCAGATCAAGCGCCATTTCAATGCGCCGATCAGCTTTCGCCAGCTGATGACCGAATTGCCCAGCCCCAATGCCGTCGTCAAACACCTTGACAGCATCCTGCCAGCCGATGCCCCTGCTGCCCAGCCCCCGGCCACAGCCGCACCAGTCCCCGCTGCCGGCACACCGTCGCCCGCGCCCACACTGGTTGGCCAGCCCGCCTGGCTGGCACCCATGGCAGCCCGTGGCCAGCTCGACAGCCTTTCCCTGGTCCTGGGGCAGCAACTGCAACTGATGGAAAACCAGCTTCGGCTGCTGACCGGTCAGGCGCCCCTAGCGCCGGTACCGCAGGCCGTCATTTCAGCCACCGACGCAACGATCCCGGGTGACCACGCCTACCCTGTACAAAACAGCAAACCGTCGGTGGCCGCCCCCGCACCGACCGGGGCTGCCCGCCCTGCGCAGCCGCCGACCGCTACCGAACCCGCCGACGAACGCCCGACCGATGACCCGAAACGGGCCTTTGGCGCCATCGCACGCATCTACCGGCAGCAGCACGATGCCCTCACGCCACGCCAGGAGGCCCGGCTTGATGGCTTCATCAAGCGCTATGTCGAGCGTACCCGCGCCTCACGCGACTACACCCAGCAATATCGCCCGTATTCAGCCGACCCACGTGTCGTCAATGGATTCCGCCCACGACTTAAGGAGATGATCTACCAGATCGTCATCGAGCGTTCCAAAGGCTCACACCTCTGGGATCTCGACGGCAACGAATACATTGATGCACTCAACGGCTTCGGCATGAGCCTGTTCGGCTGGCAGCCCGACTTTGTGCTGGATGCCGTGCGCCGGCAGCTTGAACTGGGCTACGAGATCGGCCCCCAGCACCCGCTGGCCGGCCCCGTCACCGAGCTGATCTGCGAAATGACCGGCTTTGACCGGGCTGCATTGTGCAATACCGGCTCCGAAGCGGTCATGGGTACGGTACGCATCGCCCGCACTGTGACCGGGCGTGAGCGGATCGCCGTCTTTGCCGGCTCCTACCACGGCATTTTTGACGAAGTGATCGTGCGTCTGGGTAGCCGCGGCCGGGCCATGCCAGCCGCCCCGGGCATCATGCCCAACACCGCCGCCAACGTCGTCATCCTCGAATACGGCGACCCCGATGCCCTGCAATGGGTACAGGAAAACGCCGACAACCTGGCGGCCGTGCTGGTTGAACCGGTACAGAGCCGTCGTCCCGATCTGCAGCCGCGCGAATTCCTCCATGAACTGCGTCGCATCACCGCCGAATCCGGCTCCCTGCTGATCTTTGACGAGGTGGTGACCGGTTTCCGCGTCGGGCCAGGTGGCGCCCAGGCCCACTTTGACGTACGCGCCGATCTGGCCAGCTACGGCAAGGTCATCGGTGGCGGCTTCCCGATCGGCATCATCGCCGGCAAACGGGAATACATGGATGCGCTCGACGGCGGTGCCTGGCAGTACGGTGACGATTCGATCCCGACCGTTGGCGTGACTTATTTTGCCGGAACCTTCGTACGGCATCCGCTGGCGCTGGCAGCCTGCCATGCCGTACTGAAGCACCTGCAGGCAGCGGGCCCCGGCCTGCAGCAAGCACTCAATGACACTACCGCGCAACTGGCTGAGACCCTCAACACCTTCTGCCGAACACACAACGCACCTATCGCCGTCAAACACTTCTCCTCGGTCTGGCGCATCGTGTTTACCGAAGACCACCCGTACCAGGATCTGCTCTTTGCCATGATGCGTAGCCGCGGTATCCACATTCTTGACAACTTCCCCTGTTTCATGACCACCGCACACTCCGCGTCGGACGTCCAGGCCATCTGCAACGCATTCTGCGAATCGGTGCAGGAACTGCAGGCAGACGGATTCCTGCCCGGCCAGGCCGATACTCAGGGAAGTACGCCAATATCGCACAGCCTGGATCCAGCACAGCCCCCCATCCCGGGTGCCCGGCTCGGTCGGGACGCCCAGGGCAAGGCTGCCTGGTTCATTGCCGACCCCGACCGTCCTGGCAATTACATCCAGATCAAGGCTGATGCCTGATGTCCGACCCCTTTCAAACAGAAAAACAGCGTCATACCGCCAGAGAGAAACGCATGAGCAACGAATCCGGTGCCTCACACCCACTGCCCGCCGGCCTGGTGGGCGTGGCCGTGGATTTCGACCCTTTCGCCGACAGCCCCTCCCTTTCGGCCATCGAACAGGTCATTTCCCCTACCGACGCCCAGCATGAAGTCTGGCTGGCTGACCATCTGGGACGCGAAGCCTCGCTCGCTTACAACGAAGCCGTAGAGCTGGATCTACATGGCCCGCTGGACGACTCTGCAATCCTGCGCATTCAGCACGCCTGCCAGCAGGTCTATCAGGCCCATCAGGCACTGCGGGCGGTATTCAGCGATGACGGATCTGAAATGCTGGTGCAATCAGCCAAGGCGGTCCCCCTGGCCTTTGACGTCATCGACCTGCGCGGCCAGGACAGGGACGTTCGCCAGCAGCGTCTGGCTGACTGGCGCGCGCAGGTTGTCAGCGTACCCTTCGATCTTGGCAAAGGCCCCCTGTTCCGCGCCCATCTGCTGCGGCTGGACAGCCAGCATGGTGTACTGCTGTTATCGGCACACCATCTGGTCTGTGACGGCTATGCCTTCGGTATCGTCCTTCGTGATCTCGCCCGCGCCCTGCGTGATGAACCGCTGACTCCTTCAGCCTTTGCCGACTACGCGGCGGACGAATCCCGCTTTGAGCACAGCGAACAGGCCCGCGCCAATATCCGTTTCTGGAGCAGCCGCTACGCGCAGGACATTCCGGTCACCGATCTGCCCACCGACCGGCCGCGTCCCGCCCGGCGCCAGGTTGCGGCGCGGCGCATCGACCACCTGATACCCGCTGCCGACTACGACAGGCTGCAGCATGCCGCCCGCCAGCTGCGCATGAGCCCCTTTGCCCTGTTGCTGGGTGGATTCGAGCTGCTGCTCTCCCGCCTGACCGGTAGCCATGACGTAGTGGTTGGCATTCCTGCTGCCGGCCAGCTCGCTGCCGAGCAGCCCCA
Source organism: Lautropia sp. (assembly GCA_030527825.1). Lineage (GTDB taxonomy): Bacteria > Pseudomonadota > Gammaproteobacteria > Burkholderiales > Burkholderiaceae_E > Lautropia. The sequence continues at coordinate 55,250 of JAUNAC010000004.1, read as the reverse complement.
CATGGTTGGCCACTGCGTCAACCTGCTGCCCGTCCGCGGCCATGTCGACCCCGCACTGAGCACAGCCGACTGGCTGGCTCAGGTGCAGCGCGAGCTGCTGGACGCCTTTGACCACCAGCGCTTGACTTTTGGCACCCTGCTGCGCCATCTGGCTCTGCGACGCGACCCTTCTCGCCTGCCCCTGGTCTCGGTCATGTTCAACCTTGACCAGCGCCTTGATCCGGCCGAATGCGCCTTGCCCGGGCTCCAGACCACGATTCATCCGCTCGCCCGGCGTTTCGAAAATTTCGAGCTGTTCGTCAATCTCACGCCCCTGGACGCCGGGCTGCGCATCGAATGCCAGTTCAGTACCGCACTGTTCGATGATGCCAGCATCCAGTACTGGCTGGCCAGCTATGCCGCCCTGCTGTCGGCCATGGCCGACGACCCGCAACGTGCTGTCGGTCAGCAACCGGCACTGGATGCCAGCCAGCAGACCCAACTCGCCAGCTGGAACCAGACACAGCGCGATCAGGGGCTGGGGCGTACCCCGGTGGCCCTGCTCGACCGGATTGGTCTGACCCAGCCCAGGAAGATTGCCCTGGCCGATGCCCACTACCAGCTCAGCTATCGCGCTCTGCTCGATGCCAGCCATCAGCTCGCCATGCGCCTGCAGCAGCAGTACGGTATCGGCCCGACCCACCGTATCGGACTGTGCCTGACCCGGGGCATCGCCATGGTCGTGGCCCAATGGGCCGTCTGGCGTACCGGTGCCGCCTATGTTCCCCTGGATCCACATTTTCCGCAGGAACGGCTGGCCTACATGGCCCATGATGCCGACCTGGCGCTGATTCTCGCCGATGCCGACACGCTCAACGTCTGCCAGCAGTTCCAGTGGCCGGATGACCGCACCCTGACCCTGTCGGCCGACGACCTGATTCAGTCCCTGCCGGCAGCCGGCGATATCGAGCAGCGCCTGGATTTCTCGGCGCCGCAGGCCACCGCCTACATCATCTATACATCCGGTTCCACCGGCAAACCCAAAGGCGTTGCCGTGCCCCACCGGGCTGTTGCCAACCTGCTGCTGTCCATGCAACGCCGACCCGGTATCCGTGCCGCCGACCGCTTGCTTGCCGTCACGACCCTGTCTTTTGACATCGCCGTGCTCGAGCTCTGTACCCCGCTGATTGCCGGGGGCACAGTCTTCGTAGCCAGCCGCGACGAGGCAGGCGATGGCCACCTGCTGGCCGGGCGCCTGAAACAATGGCAGATCACCGTTATGCAGGCGACTCCAGGCACCTGGCGCCTGCTGCTGGGCGCGGGATGGCAACCGGCCCCCGGATTCCGGGCGCTGGTCGGTGGTGAGCCCCTACCCCTGGATCTGGCACGCGAACTCACGGCGCTGCCATTGACCCTGTGGAATATGTATGGCCCCACAGAAACCACGGTCTGGTCCACCTGCTGGCAGGTCCCTGCTCAGCCACAGACCATCCGCATTGGCGGGCCGATCGACAATACCTATGTCCGCATCCTCGACCCACAGGGGCAGGAGGTTCCCATCGGCGCTGCCGGCGAAATCGTGATTGGCGGTGAAGGCGTGGCGCTGGGCTACCTCAACCGCCCCGATCTGACCAGAGAGCGCTTCATACCCGATCCGGCCACCACCGCGGACGGGCGGCCACACCCGGCCCTCGCCCCGGAGCGGCATGCCTACCGCACGGGTGACCGCGGCCGCTGGCGTCACGATGGCACGCTGGAGCATCTGGGCCGCCTCGACCATCAGGTCAAGGTGCGTGGCTACCGCATCGAACTGGGCGAAATCGAGGCGGTCCTGGCCAGCGCCCCGGGTGTCCGGCAGGCCGTGACCATCGTGCGCGAAGACGTGCCTGGTGACCAGCGGCTGGTGGCCTATATGGTGCCGTCCAGCCCCATACCGGCCCTGCGCGACGCCAGCCGTGAAGAGGCCGGGATGCTGCGGGCCCATCTGCGCAGCCAGCTACCGGACTACATGATTCCGCAGCATTTTATCTGGTTGCCTGCTTTTGCCCTGCTGCCCAATGGCAAGATTGACCGCAAGGAACTGCCCCGGCCTGACACACAGTCCGCCAGATCCCGGACTATGACGGCCCCGGCCAGCTCACCAACATCGACCGAAACACCGGCGAACGCAGCCAGTGCGGTGGAGCGTACCGACGTGCCCCCGCCCAGATTGCTGCTCATCCAGCACCTCATGGCTGACTTCCTGAAGCTGCCTTCCGTTGCCGTAGATGACGACTTCTTTGCCCTGGGCGGACACTCCCTGCTGGCGGCCCAGCTGCTGCAGGCTCTCGGCCGGGAGCTGGGCCGCCGGATCCCGCTGGCAACCCTCTTCGAAGCGCCTACCCCCCAGGCACTGAATGACTGGTTGGATGCTGCCCCGACCGCTGGACAGCCGGACAACCCGGGCACGGCGGACAATGCCCGGTCACAGGAGTCGCTGCCCGCCCTGACCCACCGTGCCAACCCCGGCAGCGCCCCGCTGTCGCTGATGCAGCAGCGACTCTACTTTCTGGAGTCCATCACACCCGGCACGCCGGTATACAACACGCCCTCGGCCCACCGCCTGAGTGGCCCGCTGAACGAGCAGGCTTTCCAGAATGCCTTCGACCAGCTCATCCAGCGCCAGCCCATCCTGCGCACCATCATCGATACCGACGCCCAGGGCATGCCGCAACAACGCATCCTGGACAGCCTGCAAGTGGCACTCTTTCCGGCCGTCGACATGAGCCGGCTGCAGGGTCAGGCCCAGGAAAAAGCCCTGCGTCAGGCGATCGATTCGCTGGCGCAGGAACCCATCCCGCTGCACAGTGCCCCACTCTATCGCACGCGCATGTTCCGGCTGGCCGACGAACAATTCGTCTGGTTCTTCATGCCTCACCACATCATCTGGGATGGCTGGTCATTCGATCTGCTCTATCAGGAGATGGCCGAACTGTACGCCAACCAGCTGCAACAACCAGGTGCTGCCAGTCCCCTGCCTGCGCTGAGCGTCGATTATGGCGATTTCGCCCTGTGGCATCACCAGTATCTGCAGAGCACGACCGTACAGAAACAGGTCGAGCACTGGCTGAGCCGGATTGATCCCCACCTGCCCCCCCTGGACATTCCTGCCGACCGCCAGCGCCCGGCCCGTATGAGTGGGCGAGGCAGCACGGAATGGCTTTATCTGCCGGAGTCGCTGGTTGCCCGCCTGCGCGAACATGCCCGCGAACAGCACACCACCATCTTCATGAGTCTGCTCTCGGTCTGGGCGCTGCTGCTGCACGGACTCTCCAGACAGGCCACGCTGCGCATTGGCACACCGGTTAGAGGGCGCGATCTGCCGGAGCTGGAGCCCATCATGGGGTTCTTCGTCAACGCACTGCCCCTGACCTTCCACATGGGCGCCGGCGACGGTCAGACACCTGCCCCACAGACGGTGGCCCAGCTGCTGGAGCAGGTACGCCTGACGGTCACAGATGCCTTCGGCCACAGCGATGTTCCGGCCGACCGCATCCTGCAGGCGATGGGACCCAGCCGCGATGAATCTCGTCCGCCCCTGTGGCAGGCATTCTTCTCTTTCCAGGAAGCCTCGGCCCGCCAACTGCAGTGGGGCAATCTGCACGATCAGCCCCTGTACGTGCTCCAGCCCGGCACTGCTGAAGATCTCGGCCTCTGGTTCCTGGCCCACGGCAACCATCTGGTGGGCGGCCTGCAATACAACACCGACATCTTTGATGCCCTGCGCATCCGGCACATGGGTGAAACCTACCAGCTGCTGCTGACGCACTGGCTGGACAGCGACGGCAACACACCCTTGTCAGAACTTCTCGCCCTGCTGCCGGCCAGCATCCTGCATGGCGTCAATCATCCGGCCGACACGGCGCCCGCCACGCTGCCGGCGTCGGTGGACACCATACCGGATCCCGCCCCCACAGACCAGCAAGCGGCCGAGCTGGCCCCGCCACCTGCCGCTGACGACAAGCCAGCCATCGAACTGCCCCCCCGGTTGCCCGATCACGTAATTGCTGCCAGCCTGGGGGCCATGGAGCAGCCCGGCCCGGCTCCCGCAGCAGCCAACGACACGACCGAGTCGATGGAAGATACCCTGGCCGGCGTCTGGGCAGATCTGCTGGGTACCAGCGACATCCGGCCCGAGGACAACTTCTTCGATCTGGGCGGTCATTCCATGCTGGTCATGCAAGCCATCGCCCGCATGGAAGTCCGCACCGGCCGTCGCGTCAACCCGCGCCGCTTCGTGTTCGAAACATTGGCCCAGGTCGCCCGTGCCTATGACGAAGCCAGCCCGGGCCATCCGCCCGAAACCGGGACCGCCTCGCCCGGCAAGAAGACCAGCAGCCTCGTCTCACGCGTACTGGGCGGCCTGCGCAAGCGCAGCTGAGCGCCCCGGCACGCTCGTCCGGGGCACGCCGGCATCAGGGAACGGCATCCCGCCAGACAACCGGGGGTTACACGCCCCCGGTGCCCGATACGCATCCGGGCAGGGTTATCCGTGTGTGCAGCCGGCCGGCTGGGCGCGTTACACTCGCTGGCAGCCCATGTTGTCCCAGGGAAGCACACCCATGTCTGAAGCCCGCCTGCCCACCGTCGACTGCTGGCGCATCGATCTCGATTCGCCCCTGCCCCCAGGCGCTGAGCACTGGATTGCGGCTGCCGAACATGCCCGCGCCGATCGCTTCCGCTTCGCGCACCTGCAGCGACGCTACCGCGCCACCCGGGCGGCGCTGCGCGTGCTGCTGGCCCGCGAGCTCGACCTGTCGCCTGCCGATGTGCGCTTCGTCCGCAGTGCACGCGGCAAACCTGAACTGGATCCGGCGCACGACAGTCCCCTGCACTTCAATCTCACCCACAGCGAGCATGTCGCCTGGGTGGCACTGGGCCGCCAGGAACTGGGCATCGACCTCGAAGTCCTCGGCCGTGAGGTCAGGACGCTGGATTCACTCATCCATCGCGTCACCACCCCGACGGAAGCAGCACGACTGCTGGCCATGCCCGAGGACCTGCGCGAACTCGCCTTCCTGCTGATGTGGACCCGCAAGGAGTCCACCCTGAAGGCGTGGGGCGAAGGCATTACCGGCATGGGCTCACTGAACACCCTGGACAGCCAGCTGCCCGAGATCGGGAGCCTGACCACCTTCCTGCGACGGCACCATCCCGAACGGCCCGACGGTCACACCCCCAGACGCCTGCCGGACTGCCCTCAGGCGACCGACCACGCCCTGCCCCAGACACGCATCCACTATCCCGCCGTGCGGCTGCCGAGCGCTGACGGCCCACGCCCGCCGCTGTACGCCACCACCTTCGATCTGGGCAGCGAGCTGATCACGGTTTCCTCCCCCGCGCCCTTTCGTGCCACGATCCGGCACTTCAGCTACTGACCAGCCCGCGCCAGGCACATGCCCGTCAGACCCCTATCCATCCCCTAGATTTTCAAAGAGCGTCTGAACGATCCTGCCATGCATTGGCGCCACCGGCACCATATACATCCTGCCATATAGATTGAATGTCTTCACGCTGGTCACCAGCCGAAGTGTATGTTTGCCTTGCATGCCCTCATCTGCCGGCAATATTTCCATATCCACCATGACACCCAGGTGCCTGTCGATTGCCGACAGAACCAGCCGCCTGCTGCAGACATCCTCCACCCGGAAAAAATCAAGATAATCCCCCTTTTCAGGAACCGCACCCCGTGCACAGGAAAAACCGTCTATCTTCCTTACCCCGAACCAGCCGGAAATGAAGTCCCTGACCTTAAATGAAAACGACAGCCAGCCCGGCACGCTTGAGGTCATTTTCCAATACAGATCCACAACATCATCCCCGGCGTTCACCGAAGTTTGTGCGACATGCAGGAAATTCAGCAGCGAAGGATCGGCCACCAGCCGGGCGCCTGCCACCAAGGACTTATCCAAAAACCACCTCCCCTGAATGATTAACGGCACCTGCCAACAGACACCTTCCGGGCAGGTTCGCAATATATCCGCCAATAATCAGCCAGCGGAAAGCAAGCCATGAAACCCATGTTTTCCCAATATCATGTTCACTATACAATTTTGCCCCGTGTTTATGGGTGACGGCGCTTTTTAGCGGCCTGCCAGAGCACGAGGCCGCTGCTATTGACCTCATGCCGTTTGCCCCTCATCGCTGCGAGTGCCCATGCCCACCCTGCACCTCCAGGACATCCACCTGACCCGTGGCAACACCCCGGTCTTCACGGGCCTGCAGCTGCAACTGTCCGAGAGCCGGATCGGCCTGATCGGCAACAACGGGGCCGGCAAGACCAGTCTGCTGCGCCTGCTGTGCGGGCTGGAAACACCGGCACGAGGCCAGGTCCTGATCGACGGGCAGGATATCCACCAGCGCGACAGCGGCCGGCCAGCCCGCCAGCGCATCGGCCTGATGTTCCAGAATCCGGACGACCAGATTATTTTTCCCACCGTCGACGAGGAACTGGCCCTGGGCCTGCCGGGCCTGAAGAAACGCGAAGCCCTCCAGACCGCGCGTGACTTCCTGGCCCGGCGGGGGCTGGCGGCATGGGCCGGACGCGCCATTTCCTCCCTCAGCCAGGGGCAACGCCAGCATGTCTGCTGGCTGGCCCTGCTGCTGGCCGGGCCAGCCACCCTGCTGCTGGACGAACCCTATGCCAGCCTCGACCTGCCCGGCCAGGCCCGTCTGGCCCATGATCTGGAGACCGCCGGGCGGCAGCTGCTCGTCTCAACACACCTGCTGGAACATGTGCGGCACTATCCGCGCGTGCTGTGGCTGGATCAGGGCCAGATCCGGGCAGACGGCCCCGGCCCGGAGATTTGTGCCGCCTACGAGGCGCACGTCAGCCAGCTGATCCGTGCAGCGGGTCCGTCGGTCCAACCCGGCGATCACCCGCCCCAGGCGCTCCCCAGCGACCCGCTCTCGTAAACGCATGCGCAACGGACGCCTGCCATCGCTCTCATCCGTGACCCGCACCGGCCTGACGGAAGGCCCCGACCAACCCTGCGTACAGGAATGCCATGGGCAGCCTCTACAGTGACATCCCCAGCTGGCTGCACCGCGTGCCGGCCAGCCTCAAACTGGCCGTACTGGTTCTGTCTGGCCTGCTGCTCTACCGGCTTGACGATCCGCTGGCCCTGGGCATCGCCGCTGGGCTGGCGCTCATCCTGTGGGTCAGTCTCGGCCGCGCCACCCGCCCGGCACGCCGCCTGATGGTCTCGGTGCTGGCCGCCGCCGGCCTTGTTGCCCTCTTTCATCTGTGGATGGGGCACCCGGGTCTGGCCTGGTCGAGCAGCGTACACCTCGGCTGCGCCTGCTGCCTCGGCATCGCCCTGACCGTCTCCACCCGACCGGCTGCCCTGCTGGACGTGCTGGAATGGCTGCTGCAGCCACTGCGCCTGATCGGCCGCTCGCCCGAACGCATCGCCCTGCAACTGGGCCTGATGCTGCGCTTCATCGAGCACTTCTTCGTGCAATGGAAGAAACTCGATGATGCCTGGCGTCTGCGCACAGGCCGCCCCGGCGGCTGGCACCTGATCGCCCCGCTCACCATCCAGATGCTGCAGACCACCCGCCGCGTCGCCGACGCGCTGTTCGCACGGCTGGGGGATTGACCCCCCGGAGAAATCTCCGCCAGCCAGCCCCGATATCCGAAACCCCCTGACCAGGAGGAAAGCCCATGGATCAGCATCTGAACTACATTACCCTCGGCGTAGCCGATCTCGGCGCATCGCGGCGCTTCTACCGGGACATCTTCGGCTGGCAGGAGAGCCCGGCCAGCAACGAGCACATCGCCTTCTTCCAGATCGGTCGGGCCCTGCTGCTGGCCCTGTTCGACCGGGATGCCCTGGCCAGGGATGCCGGCCACCCGGCTGCCGAAAGCGGCGGCTTTCCCCGCTTTTCACTGGCCCACAACCTGGCCAGTACCGACGAGGTGGATGCCCTGTTTGCCCACTTCACCCAGAAAGGCGTCACCATCATCAAGGCACCACAACGCGTATTCTGGGGCGGCTACAGCGGCTATATCGCCGATCCCGACGGATTTCTCTGGGAAATCGCCCACAATCCTTTCCTGGAGAAGCTGCGCGACTGATGTCCGGCCAGCTCCGGCATGCGCGCAGGATCGCCCTTAGAATGGGGGCTCAGCCACTGTCCGCTGAGTCTTGCCACCCCTCATTGCCGGAGACCGTTATGGACCAGACCCTGTCGCGCAACCACGCGCAGCACATCTCGCAGGTTGCCCTCTTTGCCGCCCTGATTGCCGTGCTGGGCCTCATTCCCAAGATCGACCTCCCCTTCGGCGTGCCGATCACGGCCCAGACCCTCGGCATCATGCTGGCCGGCTGCCTGCTCGGCCCCTGGCGTGGCTTCCAGTCCCTGCTGCTGTTCCTGGTCGCAGCGGCACTGGGCCTGCCGCTGCTCTCCGGCGCACGCGGCGGCCTCGCCCCCTTTGTTTCACCCTCGGCAGGCTACCTGTATGGATTTGCCCCGGCTGCCTTCATCACGGGTCTCATGATGGTCGTGCTCCCCCGGGCACGCTCGGCCCGACAGCTGGCCATCCATGCCTTCATCGCCTCTGCAGTCGGCTGCATCCTGTTCCTGCATGCCGCCGGCATCGTGGGCCTGAACATCTTTGCCAGCATGCCCCTGGACAAAGCCTTTCTGGCCGACCTCATCTTCATCCCGGGCGATCTGGTGAAATGCCTGCTGTGCGCCATCATTGTGCACACCATCGCCCGCGCCCTGCCGGACTGGCCCTTTCCGGGCCGCCCCGAGCTGCCCACCGGTCACTGATCTTCCCGGTCATGCCGGTACCGGATTCGTCCCATCACCGCCCCCCCGACGGCGACCTGGTGCATGCACCACTGGTACGCTGGGCGGCCGAGCGCCCTGAACAGGCCGCCATCATCCAGGATGCGCACAGCGATCACGCCCGACAACTGGATTTCCGGCAGCTCCTGCAGGCGCTCTCGACACGCCCCCCCGCACCGCCACCAGCGCCCGGCACGGTTCTGCTGACCAGCGCCGCCGATCCACTGAACCTGCTGCTCGACTTTCTGGCGGCCATCCGGCAGGGACAGTGCGCTGCCGTTGCCGATCCCGACTGGCCGGCACCTACCCACGCCGGCATGGCCGCAGCGCTACAGCAGTCCACAACCTCGGCCATCACCCCGCCCCGTCCGGACAGTCCGTTCTACATCGGTTTTACCTCGGGCAGTACCGGACTGCCCAAGGGGTTTCGTCGCCATCATCGCTCCTGGGTCGAGAGCTTTCGGGTAACCCTGCAGACCTTCGGCCCGATCGCCAGCGGCCGTGTGCTGGCCCCAGGCCGGATGTCGCACTCCCTCTTTCTGTTCGGCGCCCTGCTCGGGCTGTGGACTGGGGGCGGCACGTCGGTGCAAAGCCGCTTTTCGGCCGAGCGTACGCTGGCAACCCTGGCCGACGGCAGCTGCCCGGTCATGGTCAGCGTACCGAGCCAGCTGATGCTGCTGATCACCGCTGCCCAACGTCGCTCACAACCGCCCATTCCCCAGCTGCGCTTGTTGCTGATCACCGGTTCCCGCTGGGCGCACGACCACACCGCGCCATTGCAGGCACTCTTTCCCGAGGCTCGCATCATCACTTTTTATGGCGCCTCGGAAACCAGCTATGTCAGCTGGATGCCGGCGGGCACCCCCTCTCCCCCGACGGCCGTGGGCCGTCCGTTTGCCAATGTGCAGATCCGCATCGGCCCATCCCCCTCCCAGCCCGCCGCGAAGCCGCGGTCTGCAGACAGCCCCCATGCCGATACCTCCCCTGGCCTGATCTGGATCCGCAGCCCCATGGTATTCATGGACTATGTCAACGGTCACGATGCCACGGCCGCACGACGCGAAGGCGATTGGCTGACCGTCCGCGACATGGGCTGGCTCTCGGCCGATGGCCAGCTCCATCTGATCGGCCGCGAAAACCGCATGATCATCACCCAGGCCAAGAACCTGTTTCCCGAAGAAATCGAAACCTGCCTGATGAGCCACCCCGATATCACGCAGGCCGCAGTGCTTGGCCTGCCCGATCCCCTGCGCGGCCAGGTGGTTCATGCCGTGCTGCAATGCAAATCCGTCTGCCCGCCCGCAGCAGCCACCGAGGGGGCGCTCCCCCTGCAACCGCTGCCGGCCGGGCTGATGGCACACTGCCGTCAATTGCTGGACCCTTACAAAATTCCCCGTCACTGGTGGCACTGGCAGGGCCACTGGCCGATGACAGCCAGCGGCAAGACCGACCTGAGCCGCCTCTATCAGGCGTTACAGTCGGTCCTGCAAACCCACCTCTCATGAACGGCGTCGCGCTGGCCGGCTGGTGCCGCACCCCAATCGCGCCACGCCATGGGGCATTGCGCCACTATGGACCCCACCTGCTCGCAGCACCGCTGATTGCCCATCTGCTGCAGGCAGCTCACCTGCCTGCCCACTCGGTCGATACCCTGATCCTGGGCAACGCCCTGGGTGGCGGCGGCAATCCGGCCCGCCTGGCGGCACTCGCGGCCGGCCTGTCCCAGGGCTGTACTACGCTCACCATCGACACCCAGTGCTGTTCGGGTCTTGATGCCATCAATCTGGCTGCCACCCAGATCCTGTCCGGACAGGCGGAAATCGCCCTGGCGGGCGGGGCGGAATCCTGGAGCCGCTCCCCCATTCGTCAGCACCGGCCCATACGGCCTGGCGACCCACCGGTTCCCTACGAGCGTCCCCCCTTCACCCCCTGGCCGGAGCGGGACCCCGACCCCCTGCAGGCAGCCTTCGCCTATGGTCTGCGCCATCACTGGACACGGTCACAGCAGGACGCCTACGCCCACGACAGCCACCGCCGTGCCGTGCAGGCCACACCGCAGATAGCCGCATCCCTCGTGGCACTGGGCGGGCTGGACCGGGACAGCTATCCCCGGCTGCTCACGCCCAGGCAGCAACAGCGCATCCCCGAGCTGATCACCCACCCAAGCTGCGCGCTCAGCCGCTTTGCCGTTTCCCCCCAGGCAGATGGGGCTGCCCTGGTGCTGATGCTCTCGGCCAGCGCCTGTCGCCGTTACGGTCTTGCACCGTCATGGCGCTGGCTCGCCGGCATCAGTCTCGGCACTGACCCTGCCAATCCCCTGACGGGCGCGCTGGCGGCCACCCAGACGCTGCTGCGCCGCCTTGATCGGGGCACAGCGCAGCTGGATGCCATGGAGCTGCACGATGCCTTTGCTGTGCAGGGCCTGGCCTTCCGTCAGGCCCTGATCTCTCAAGGCGGGCCCGTGCCGCCACTCAATGCCTGGGGGGGTGGCCTGGCCCGTGGCCACCCGATCGGCGCCTCCGGCGCCGTCGCCCTGGTGCAACTGCTGTCTCGGCTGCAGGCAACGCCCACCCAGCCATTGACCGGGCTGGCCTGCATTGCCGCTGCCGGCGGCCTCGGCACTGCGACCCTGGTTGGCGCAGCCGCACCATCACCCGCAGACCCGGCATGATCCGGCTCCCCATGACCCGGCAAGCCCGCCCCACGCAACCACGCCATCTGCTCCTGTCCAGCGCCCTGCTGCTGGCCAGTCTCACGTCTGCCGGAAACACGCAGGCCATGCGGTCTCTGGCCCCCGTTTCGCCCCGCCTGCCCTGCACCACGGACAGTTTTGCCAATATTTCGATGGCCGAAGCACCCGCCCAGGTACGCACAGCCGAGGTGGTGACCCGGCACGGCCATCCGGTATGTCAGATACAGGGCGTCATTTCACCGCAGATCCGCTTCCTGGTGCAGCTGCCCGTCACGGGCTGGACACAACGCTATCTGCAGACCGGCTGTGGCGGTCTGTGCGGGCGGCTGGTCATTCACGCACCACAACGGGTCAGCCTGCCCGAACAGCAGGGCGCGCTCGCCATGGCGGCCACTGACATGGGCCACACCGATGGCACCGGCGGTATCTGGGCTGCCGCCGATCCGCAGCTGCGTGTCGATTTCGGCTACCGCGCCGTGCATGCCACCCGCCTGATCGCCGGCGAGCTGATACAGCGCTACTATGGGCAACAACCACGCTATACCTACTTCTCGGGCTGCTCCGATGGGGGCCGGGAAGGGCTGATGGCCGCCCAGCGCTACCCGCAGGATTTCAACGGCATCGCAGCGGGCGCCCCTTCTCTGCTTTTCACTGTCCAGAACACCTTCTATCACGGCTGGAACGCGCGGATCGTGCAACCGGACAGCAACCAGCCAGCCATCCGGGAAGAGGATCTGCCCATCCTGCACCGTCATGCGCTGCAGACCTGCGATGGTGCCGATGGCACCCAGGACGGCCTGATCAGCAACCCGGCCTGCACAGTCGACCCCAACCAGTGGGTCTGCCCCGATCACTCCCCGCATACCCACACCGCCACCCGATCCTGCCTTTCGGCGCGCGCTGCCCGGGCGGCGGCGGAAATCTATCGCGGTGCCCACGATGGCCACACTCGCCTGGTGGTCGGCGCTGCCTTGCCCGGCTCCGAACTGGCCTGGCTGCGCGTGCTGGTACCGCGCAGCGCGCTGCTGCAACACCCGGCTGCCCCGTCCCCACCATCCCCGCACGACACCCCGATCGAGCAGGTGGCCCTGCCACCTGCCATTCGCACGGTCAGCCTGAAATCCTCCCGGGACATCATTCCGAACCTGATCCTGCCCGGTGCCTATCGCCCGGACTGGCGCCTCGCCGACCTCGCGTTCAGCCGGGCAACCCTGCAGCAGCTGCGACCCATGCACGCCCTGCTGGATGCCAGCGATCCGGATCTGTCGGCCTACCGGCATGCAGGCGGCAAACTGCTGATCTGGCACGGTCTGGCCGACCCCAACATCAGCCCGCTGAATTCCATCGCCTACTGGCAGGCGGTACATGCACGGGATGCACAGGCAGACCAGCTGCTGCGACTCTTCCTGATTCCCGGGATGTATCACTGTGACCAGGGCGAGGGTCTGGGCAGCGTGGATGTCAGCACACCACTCATGGACTGGGTAGAAGATGGACGTGCACCGGACACCCTGTTCGCCTCGGCATCGGCCTCGCAGGCCGGTAGCGGACAGGGCCGCCCCATTCAGCGCTTTCCCTTTCTGACCATACTGCGCCCCGGCGGTCATCCGGATCGGGCCAGTGACTGGCAGCGCGGCCAGCCCATCGCGCTGGATCCAGCCCTGTACCGTCACTGGGCCGGGGCAGATTTTTTCCGGTCTGGATTCCAGCAGTTCTGTGGCTTTTCGGGCCTGACATTCACCTGCCATCCCTGATACCCGACCAGCATCGCCCATCAGCCGCTGCCAGCCATCAGCTGACCGCATCCGTCAGGGCGGCATCATGCCCCATCCCGGATCGACGGAGGGGCGGAACGACGCAGCCGCAGCTCGCTCACCAGAACGCCCGAGACAATCAGCGCTCCACCCAGAATCGCCTGGGAAGACAGCCGCTCGCCGGCAGCATAGCCGGCCAGCCCGCCCCAGACCGGCTCACCGGCGTAGATCAGCGTCGCCCGGGTCGGCAGGACCGTTCTCTGGGCCCAGTTCATCGTCATCTGGATCAGAATGCTGCTGCAGCCCATTACCACGGCAGCCAGCAGCCAGACCCATGAAAAAACCGGCAACGGCTCGCGCACTGCCGGCATCATCACCAGCGACAGCAGGCCAGCCACATAGAGCTGAATGATGGTGACCCGCCGCAAGTCTGCCTTGCCGGCGAAATAGCCGATCAGCACGATTTCAAAGGCAATCGCCACGGCACAGGCCAGTGTGAGCCACTCACCTTGGCTGAGATGAACACCCACCGGGCCTGGACCGGCCATCAGCATCATGCCGATGAAAGCCAGCAGGATCCCCACCAGATTCATCAGCCGCGGTCGGCGGCGCATCAGCAGCCACTGCAGAAAAGGCACCAGCGGGACATACAGGCCGGTCAGGAAGGCCGACTGACTCACGGTGACCGTTTTCAGGCCCCAGGTCTGCAGGACGTAGCCCAGACAGATGCTCAGGCCAATGGCCCCGCCCGCATATAGATCATGACGGTTCAGACCCCGACAGGCCCGGCGAAACACCCAGGACCCCAGCAACGCCGCCGTCAAAAAGCGCAGGCCCACAAAAAACAGCGGGCCACAATACTGCATGGCCCGCTGGACGATCAGAAATGTCATGCCCCAAAAGGCCGTGATGACGATCAGCGCGAGTTCCTGACGCGACAGCACACCCCCCAGGCGACAGGCAGGCGACAGGCGCCTCATCCACATCCGCCATGACCAGGCAGGTCGAGCCTGCCCGTGCACTCAGGCGTGCTTGTTCCGGTTCCGGGCACCACCCTGGCGGGCCTTGAAACGCGGGTTGGATTTGCAGATGACATAAATACGGCCGCGGCGGCGCACGATCTGGCAGTCACGGGCACGCTTCTTGGCTTCCTTCAGGGACGAAAGGACTTGCATGTTCAGAATTCCATTGATTGGCCAATTCAACAACCTGTAATGATACGTCATTATCAATAGCCGAGCATAGCCCCCTGTCCGAAATCCTGCACAAGTCCGGCCTGTACCGCCCTTTCCCGCCCGCACGGTAACATCGGGCACACTGCCTGCCGCCGATTCCCTTTTTCATCATGGCCCCAGACGACCTCTCTGCCCACACCCCGATGATGCGCCAGTATCTGAGCATCAAGGCTGAACATCCGGATGCCCTGCTCTTTTACCGGATGGGTGATTTCTACGAGATGTTCTACGACGACGCCCGGCGGGCCGCTCAACTGCTGTCCATCACCCTCACCCGCCGTGGCACATCTGCCGGGGAACCGATCCCCATGGCTGGCGTGCCGGTACAGGCGCTGGAGCAGTATCTGGCCCGCCTGGTGGCGCTTGGCCAGTCGGTCGCCATCTGTGAGCAGATCGGTGATCCAGCCACCAGCAAGGGCCCCGTCGAGCGCCGGGTGATCCGGACCATCACCCCGGGCACCCTGACCGATGCTCAACTTCTGCCCGAGCGCGAGGACCGCCCACTTGCCGCCCTGGTCTTTTCTGCCGGACCACGGGCCGGTGGCCGGACGACACCGCCTCTCGTGACACTGGCCACCATCGTGGCAGCCAGTGGCCGCTGTACCGTGACAGCACTGCCCGAATCAGAGCTGGAGGCCGAGATCGAGCGGATAGCCCCTGGTGAAGTACTTGTCTCGGAGAGTGCTGCGCGCAACCAGGCTGTGCTACTGGAACGTATCCGGCTGCAGGCCCGTGCCACCACCGTCATGCCTGTCCTGGTCCGACCCGACTGGCAATTTGATGTGGCACGCGCAAGCCGCACTCTTTGCGAAGCTCTGGGAATCCAGACGCTGCACGCTACCGAACTGCGGGAAGATCCGGCTGGCCAGGCCGCCGTCGGCGCATTGCTTCTCTATCTCGGACAGAACATTGGTCAACCCTTTCGTCACCTTCAGCCCGTCGAGCGGCTCCGGCGTGAAGCCCACATCATCATTGACCAGACGGCTCGCCGCAATCTGGAACTGGTGCGCCCCCTCCAGGACGAGGGACCCACGCTGCTGTCACGGATGGATCATTGCGTCACGGCCGCCGGCAGCCGTCTGATGCGACAATGGCTGCTCGCCCCACTGCAGGATCGGGCAGCCGTCCACAGCCGCCAGGCGCTGGTGGGACTGCTGCTCGAACGCGACATACTATCCCCCATCCGGCGGCTGCTGGCACAGGCAGCCGATATTGAACGCATCGCCTCACGCATCATGCTGGGCAGTGCACGACCCCGGGAACTTGTCGCCCTGCGCGACAGCCTGCCGGTACTGGGGGCCTGCGTTGCCCAGATCCAGACCCAGTCGGGCCTGAAAAGCGACGTTCTGACTGCCGGCTCCCCCCCCTCTGATGGGGTCCCTTCCCCTGAAGTGGCCGCCCAGATCATGCTGCAACAGCTCGCAAGTGCCGCTGCCATCGATCCCGCCATCGCCGAACGGTTGACAGCGACCCTAATGGACGAGCCGGCCGCCCAGATCCGGGATGGCGGCGTCATCCGTCCCGGCCTGGACAGCGCGCTGGACGAACTGCGTGCCATCAGCGAAGGTTGTGACAGTTTTCTGGCCGACATGGAAGCACGAGAACGCGAACGCACCGGCATCGCCACTCTCAAGGTCGGCTACAACAGCGTCCATGGCTTTTATATCGAAATTGGCCGCAGTCACGCCGACCGCATTCCGGCGGAATACCGGCGGCGCCAGACCCTCAAAGCAACCGAGCGCTACATCACCCCGGAGCTCAAGGCGTTCGAAGACAAGGCCCTATCCGCCCGCGAACGGGCGCTGGCCCGTGAACGCCTGCTCTACGAACAGCTCCTGCAAGCACTGGCACCACACACGCCAGCTCTGCAACGTCTGGCCAACGGGCTGGCCTGCCTGGATGTCTGCCAGTCCTTTGCCCAGGTCGCTGGCCATTCAGACTGGCGGCGCCCCAAGCTGCTGGCCGTGCCAGGATTAATAATCCAGGGCGGACGCCACCCCGTGGTGGAAGAGATGGTCGAACACTTCATCGCCAACGACTGTGAACTGACATCGGCCCGGCGCCTGTTGATCATCACCGGCCCCAACATGGGCGGCAAGTCCACCTACATGCGACAGGCCGCCCTGATCGCCCTGCTCGCCTGGTGCGGCAGCTTCGTGCCGGCAGCGGCCTGCGAAGTTGGCCCGATCGACCGCATCTTCACCCGGATCGGTGCCTCAGACGACCTCGCCGGCGGCCGCTCCACCTTCATGGTCGAAATGACCGAAGCCGCTGTCATTGTCAACGCGGCTACTGAACGATCCCTCGTGCTGGTCGACGAAATCGGCCGTGGTACCTCAACGTTTGACGGACTGGCTCTGGCACATGCCATTGCACGCCATCTGCTGAAGCAGCGCCGCTGCCTGACGCTGTTTGCCACGCACTATTTTGAACTGACCAGTCTGGCCGCCCACGAGGACGCCGCCATCAACCTCCACCTGTCCGCGACCGAACACAACGGCCGTATCGTGTTTCTGCATCAGATCGCAGCCGGCCCTGCCAGCAAGAGCTATGGACTCCAGGTCGCGCGGCTGGCCGGACTGCCGGTCGGGCTCCTTCGCCACGCCCAGAATCTGCTGCAGACGCTGGAGCAGCACGCCATGGATCAGGGGCCACAACTCGATCTCTTTGCAACGGAAAACATGCAGGATGCCACGGTAGGGTCCATCATCTCGGCAGACAATCGCGCAGAGTGCGAAAATAGCCCTACCTCCCACTCATTGCCCCCAGCAGATGCCACGGCCATGCAGGTACTTGAGGAGCTACGCTCGCTCGACCTCGATGCGATCACGCCCCGTCAGGCAGCCGAGCAGCTACAGCGCTGGCATGACATCCTCGGGTCACAGCAAACATGAGCAACAAGCCGATGCAGCCCGTCCCCGCAGAAGACCCCCGTTCCCACACGCGCCGGCGGGCACTGCGACAGATGACAGCGGCCATCACGGCCCCGCCGCTGGCCGCCGCCTCCCTGCTGGCCAGCGCCCGTACCCATACCCCCCAGCCTGATTTTGATGCGCAGGCCCTGTCCGAACTGGACAGCCTGCATGCCAAAAACAGCCACCCCCCGACCACGACAAACCCGCCGCCACGACCACGTGATGGCTGGGGCAGCGGCACCGTACCGTTCGATGGCCAGGATCGGGCCTTCACCTTCGGTTTCATCGGAGATACCCCCTACAACCGGCTGGATCAACAGGGGCTGAAACGGGTCATGGCTGGCCTGGACGACAGCGATCTGGAGTTCGTGCTGCACGTGGGCGACATCAAAAGTCGCGGCGAACGCTGCTCCAATCTCCTGCTCTCTGACCGCCTGGAAATGCTCGACCGCAGTGAACACCCGCTGATCTATACACCGGGCGACAATGAATGGACGGATTGCGGCTGGATTGACCCGGACGACCCCTATGCCCCCGGTACCCCCCTGGACCGGTTGCACTGGATCCGTTCACATGTCTATCACCACCCCGAATCGCTGGGAGCGCGCCACATGCGGGTCGAGCAGCAGTGCCAGATGATCCCGCAGCTGTCCGTTCAGGATGCCAATAACTGGAAACAGCCGCGCCTGCCCGAGAACATGCGCTGGCGCATCGGCTCACTGCAGTTTTGCACCATCCACATGGTCGGCAGCAACAACGCCATGTTCTCCACACCAGCCATGCGGGAAGCATGGGCGCTGCGGCAGCAGGCCAATGCCATCTGGCTGACCGAAACGGCCGTGCTGGCCAAACGCTATGGCGCGCGCGGGCTGGTCATTGCCACTCATGCCAACATGGGTTTCGAGGCAGCCCGCAATGACGGCTGGACGGCAACCCGTCAGGCCATCATTGCCACGGCCGCTGATTTCGACGGGCCGGTGGCCCTGTTACACGGCGATACCCACATCTTCCGGACTGACCGGATGCTGCTGAAATCCCATGGCCTGGAAAATTTCATCCGGGTTGAATGCTTCGGCTCGCCTTTTACCTGGCAATGGGTCACGATCCACTGGAACCCTGAGGCCGCCACCCCCCAACGTCCTGATCCAGAGCGTGGCCCCGCATTCAAGGTGTATACCCACCACGCCTGATTACGTATCACATATGCGCGAAATTGTTATTAATATGTGACCCTTCCATGAGATTGTACAGCTGTGCGACGCTGTTCGCAGAGCGCACAACATAGGCAGCACAAAGTACCGGTGCAGCAATGCTACCATCCGCTGTCACCTGTCCGGCACATAATCCCGCGTCACACGGCGCGGATGTCAGACAGCGCTGGCGCTTATCCATTACAGAGAGAGAACTGAACCATGCGTAAACTGATCATTGCTGCCCCGCTGCTCGCCCTGGCCCTGGTGGCCTGCGAGAAGAAGGATCCGGCTGCAGAAGCTGCCCAGAAGGCTCTGAATGACGCCAAACAGAGCGCATCGCAGGCCGTCGATTCTGCCAAGGATGCTGCATCCAAAGGCATGGACAGCGCCAAGGAATCAGTGGGTAACGCCGTTGACCAGGCCAAGGAAAGCGCCACTCAGAAGATGAATGACGCCAAGGACACGGCATCGGATGCAAAAGATGCTGCCGCTGAGAAAATGAATGACGCCAAAGACGCCGCCGCCCAGAAAATGAATGACGCCAAGGACGCTGCCGCCCGGGCTGTCGAAAACGCCAAGGACGCCGTCAAAAAATCCCAGTGACACATGACAGGCCCTGATGGGCCTGAACCGATCACGGAATGTGCCTGCGGCCAGGACAGCCATCGCATGCTGCCTGGCCAGATCTCTGATCTCTGCGCTAGTGCAGATTTTCGTTCAGGATACGGATAATTTCTTGCGCTACCCGACGATCTTCTTCACTGGCGGGCACGTTGCCATTGGCCAAGAGCACACTCACGGTGCTTTGTCCGCCTTCCCCCCTGATCCTCAGCTGATAGTGCTGACCGCTCAAATCCTTGCGCTCTCCCGAGAAGAGTCTTGACCAGGTACCCTGATTCTGGTCACGGCGCTGCGGATCAACATACACGATGCTGTAGACCCCCTGGCTGCGGTCGCGATCCTCAATGCTGAAATCCAGCCGGTCCAGCACCACCCCGACTGCACGCCAGCTTCGCTCAAAATCTTCATCGACCTGCAGCACGGCAGGCTGACCGTCACGGGGGACGATTCGGGCAACCGCCTTCTTCTCCCCAGCCGGCGATGAACGATCAGATGCCGGTGTCGTGCCTGATGTCTCCCCGCCAACAGCGGCAGCCCCGGTACCGGATGCTACGGCTGAACCCAGCTCGCCATGGGAGAATGCGCCGTCCAGACGGGCCAGCATCCGACGCAGATACTCCACCTCCAGCTCGGTGCGGTTGTCATCGTGGGGCACCCAGATGCTCTGATCCTTGTTGCTGCCCCGCAGCTGCTCTTCACGACCGTAATAAGTCAGATAGATTTCGGTTCCACCGTCATCAGCACGCTCCAGCCGCGTACGGTACTTATCCCGGTCACCCGTCGCATAAACAGCGCCGGTCTTGCGTGACAGGATTCCGCGCACGCCATCGGTTTCGACCCGCTGGAAGCGCTCCGCCCAGTCGGTCTCCATCAGACCCAGGCGGGGCTGCGCCACCTCCAGATTAAATCCCTGAACAGCCCAGAAGTCCTGCAGAATCGGCCAGACCTTCTCCGGAGGCGCCTTGACCGCTATCCACCGAGAAATGCCGTCTCGATGAATGCGGGCTTCTGCACGTTCAGGCAGCACCTGTTGCGCCACTGCGGTCGAGCTGCCCGCCCGGCCTGCATCCTCCCGCTGACGATTGAAGTCCGACAGGCTCTGTGCATCATCTCCGCCTGGCAGCGTATAGCGGCTATCAGCCCGGGGAGCTACCAGATCCGGCGGTATGTCCAGCCCTGGCCCGCGCCGGGCATTGCGGTATTCGACATTGTCAGGATCAAGCACATCACGCAGGGAGGAACAGCCCCCCAGCAGCACCAGAGGCACCAGCAGCGCCGGCCAGACAGGACGGCCATTGCCGCGCAAGGAATCAAACATCAGACAAGCACTCCAGAAGATTGCAGAGCATCCAGTACCGCCGCCTGCCCCGAAGGGCTGAGCGGCGACAGAGGCAAGCGAACCGCCGGACTGGCGATACGGTTCAAGCGGGCGAGGGCCCATTTGGCTGGCACAGGGTTCGGTTCAGCGAACAGCCGCTCGTGCAGCGGCATCAGGCGACGATTGATCTCACGGGCTTGGACGAAATCCCCATCCAGGGCCGCGGCACACATTTCAGCCATCTGACGCGGCGCCACATTTGCGGTCACGGAAATCACACCATCCGCCCCCATGGCAATCAGGGCCAGAGCCGAATCATCATTGCCACTATAAACGGCAAACCGCTCCGGCAAACGGGCCATCAGGGAAGCACCGCGGCCCACATCACCGGTGGCATCCTTGATACCGATGATGTTGGGATTATCGGCCAGCCGCAGCACCGTGGCGTTGGAAATGTCAGCCACCGTCCGACCTGGCACATTGTAGAGAATCACCGGCAAACCGCCCTCCTGCGCCACCGTCGTGAAATGACGGAACAGACCTTCCTGCGAGGGCTTGTTGTAATAGGGTGCCACCTGTAGCGAAGCATCCACACCCACTTCAAAGGCATGACGGGTCAGCTCGATGGCCTCCCGGGTGGAATTGCCACCAGTACCGGCAATCAATGGAATCCTGCCGCGGCAATGTTCGGCTGCCACGCGAATGAGCTCGACATGCTCCTGAACACTGACTGTTGGCGACTCACCGGTGGTGCCAACCGCTACGATGGCGCTGGTGCCCGACTCAATATGCCAATCGAGCAGGTTACGGTATGCGTCGAAATCCAGTGAGCCATCCGCCTTCATCGGCGAAACGACCGCGACCAGACTGCCTTTGATCTTCATGATGGCATCTCCCGATGGTTGGGCATCGCGTTGGACAGGCAGGACACCCCCTGCCTCTCCGGTATCTGTCGCTGCCATTCTAGCGCAGCGGCTGGGGACAGTTGCTGCGCCAGGCCACGAGGCGCTGAACGATGGCCGGTCGTGGCTGGTTGACTACCCCCTGCTCAAAAGCGCAGACGCGCAAGGCCGCCCGTCTGGCTACCGTCAACAATTCGTCGGATTGCAGCAGGTGTTCGGGGCGCGACGGCCTACCATAGCGCCCGTGCCCCTGTGCAAAGGTCTCGTAGAGAAGACAACCCCCTTCGGCGAGTCGCCCTAGCAAGAGATCGAGTCTCGGACGAAACAGATACCGGGTGATGACCATGACCGCAAATCGCTCTGAGCCCCACGGCCAGGCCCCGGCCTCCAGATCTGCCACGCGCGCCTCGATGCCATCGAGATGGCCCAGCGCCAGGCAGGAAGGGTCGCGATCTATCGCCAGCACCGAAAATCCCCTCGCCGCCGCTAGCCGGGCGTGCCTGCCACGGCCACAGGCGACATCCAGCAACCGTCCACGCCCATCTGCTTCTGGCAACCATCGACAGATCCAGTCACTCGGACCATCTTCATCCGGCCCACAACCCGCTTTCCTGTCCATTCCTTTCCTCATGACCCATACACTGCATGCGCCGGTTTGCCTGACTGGGGGCCACTGACGTGGCAGCATCTGTTCAAAATCGATTCCTGACCAACCTGCGCCGCCTGCGCCGGCGCCTGCTGGTATTCATACTGCCAAGCGCCGTAGCCGTCATGATCATCCTCGGCTATCGGCTCTACCCGGAATGGGTCGGCACTTACATGATGTACCTGTCTCCGGTTGCGCTGTTCGCCCTCACGCTCTTTGCCTACAGCCTGCTCAATGTGGCAGAAGACCTGCGCGATGTGCAGATTAACAACCAGCGCCTGCAGGAGCTTCAGAAACAGTATGGCATAGCCGAAGGACTGGCGCACATTGGCTCCTGGGTGTGGGATCAGAAGACCCGGATGATCCATATGAGCGATGGATGCTATGAGGTATTCGGACTGGAGAAAGGTCAGGTCTGCATTTCGCAGCAGTCATTCATCATTTTCATCCCGGAAAAAGACCAGGAAGTTTTCAAAGATGAGCATCGCCAGAAAATCGCCCTGCTCCAGCCCATCGACCTGGAGTTCCGCTATACCAAACACGGCACCACCCCAATCTGGGTGAGGTGGGTAGGAAAACCGGAAGTCGACCGCAACGGTCAGGTCATCCGCCTGGCTGGTGTAGCGCAGGACATCACCCAGAGCAAGGACAGTGCCACCCAGCTCAAAGCTGAAAAGGAGAAATACCTCAACCTGACCGAGCTGAGCGCAGACTGGGACTGGGAGCTGGACGAGTCATTCCGTGTCCGCAAAATTTCTGACCAGATACCCGAGATGCTCAAAGGCTGGGCACACGAGATTCTGGGCAAGAAATTCGGTGGCCAGGCGCCGGAATCCCGTACAGACCGGGGCGACAATAAAAACATCGATAAAAATCAAGGCCGCGATATCAATATTCCCTGGGCCGGTGAAATGATGCTGGCCCAGAAAATCGCCAATGCTACCCGGGCGGGCACACAGCAGACGAAACCGGCAACCTCAACCACCCGTGCTACAAGCCAGAAACCGGCCCTGATCAAGCCAGAACATCTGCAGCAGGCCCGTCAGTTACTGCTGCGTGATCCACAAGCTGGCTGGCGCCACCTGGAGGACTCCCTCAGGCGCGGTGAGCGTATCCGGGATTTTGAATTCGGTGTGCTGACCCCTACCCTAAGCCTGCTCACCCTCTCTCTCTCTGCCCAGCCGATGAGCGACCCTGTCACAGGCGAGCGCTACTATCGCGGCGTTGGGCGCAATGTCACCCAGGAAACCCATCAGAATCTGCTCCTACGACTGGAATCCGATATCGTCAAGCTGCTGCAGGACTGTCGTGGCCAGGACGAGTCCGTCGCATTGACGGCTGTCATCCAGCTGGTCTGCGAAACCCTGAACTGGCAGGGTGGAATACACATCCGGCCGACCCCGGAAAGCGCACGCGTGACCATGCCGGAAAAATGGGGCGTTCCCTCCCTGCAGAACATGCTGGATACCCTCGGCCCAAGCATGGTGCTGCTGGCCAACTCCCCTGAGGCCAAAGTCATACGCGACGGTGACCAGCTCTGGCTGAACCGCAGAAATGACAACCTGGCCGACTTCTTCAAACGCTACCAGATGAACGAGCTGGATCTGGAAGCCGCCCTGCTGGCTCCGATCAAAGACAACAGCAAGATCATCTCGTTACTGGTGTTCTTCACCAATCGCAGATTTGAAGGCAATGCACTGGTGCAGAATCTGGCCGACATTCTGTCGCGACTGCTGTCCCAGTACATTGAACGCGAACGACTGGAGGCGCAGTTGCGGCGCCAGTCCCAGCACGATGCCCTGACTGGCCTGCCCAACCGCAAATACCTGGCTGAGAAACTGGAAAGCCGTCTGACCCGCGGACAGCCCATGGCCATCCTCTACATCGACCTGGATCGCTACAAAGCCATCAATGACACCCTGGGCCACCAGGCCGGGGACCAGGTGCTGGTGGAGGTGGCCCGTCGCTTCAAGGACACCATCGGGCAGAACAATATCGCCAGCCGCGTCGGCGGCGATGAATTCATTCTGCTGCTGGACAACCAGAACGATGCCGCCAAGGTCGAGGTCATTGCCCGCAAGGTGCTGGCCGCTGTCGAACGGCCATTCATCCTGCAGGAACGGGCACATTTTCTGTCCGCCAGTATCGGCGTAGCCCTGTCTCCGCAAAACGGCAAGGATGCCACCACCCTCATCAAGTGCGCCGATGCCGCGATGTATACCGTGAAATCGGAAGGCCGCAACGATGTCCGTTTCTACAGTCCGAGTCTGAAATCTGCCAAGGTTGCGCAGGTGCAGCTCAGCAACGAGTTTCCGCTGGCCATTGAGCGCGGCGAGGTCGAGCTGCATTACCAGCCCGTCATCTCCAGCTTTGATCTGCAGGTAGTGGGCATGGAAGGGCTGATCCGCTGGCGTCATCCCAGCCAGGGTCTGCTGATGCCGGAGCAGTTCCTGCCCTCAGCCGAACAGAGCAACGTCATGAAGCAGCTCGCCACCTGGACGATCCGCCGTGCCCTGCAGGATCGGCAAAAGCTTGATTTACAGCGGCACGGCAATCTGGTGGTGTCTGTCAACATCTCACCCAATCAGATCAATGAAGACGGCTTTCTGGCGCAGCTCAAAGGCATGCTCGACGAATACGGTGTACGGCCCGAGCAGCTGCGGCTGGAACTGACCGAAAACACCCTGATCGAAGCATCCAACCGCACCATCGCACAGATGACCGCACTGCGCCGGCTGGGCGTGCAGGTCATGATCGACAACTTCGGCACCGGCTACGCTTCGCTGTCCTACCTGCGCCATCTGCCGATCAGCGGCCTGAAGATCGACCAAGATTTCATTCGTGGTCTGCCCGACAACCAGAATAACGCAGCCATCATGCAGGCCATCATGACCCTGGCCGAAAAGCTGAAACTGCAGGTCATTGCCGAAGGGGTAGAAACAGCCCAGGAAATGAAAGCACTGCGCGACATGGGCTGCAGAATGATGCAGGGACACTTCATCTGTGCAGCCCTGCCCCCCCAGAAACTGCCGGAATACCTGCGCAAGCGGGAGCTGACCGGCATCCTGTGAATCGCAGCACCAAGCGCCCGGATCAACCCTCGGCCAATTGACGCAGCGCGGTCACCACAGCCGCATGCCCGGTCTCGGGCACGGCCTGCAAGTGGTTCTGTTCAGCCATCCAGCCCTGCGGGTTAGCCTTCAGCCGTCCGATACAGGCGCCCCCCTCCTTCGGATCACTGAATCCCAGACTCTGCAACAGCAGATCTCCCTCACCCGTCTGCAGTTTGAAATAAAACATTCCATCCCGGCCCCGGTACTGCTTGAGCATAGGCCGCAGCACCGTGCCGGCTGCGACACCCACAGCGGCGGCTGACCTGGCCGGCGCAGTCCCGACCAGCGTGCGGATGCCCACTGCCTCGCGCACCGCCGCAACCAGGGGGCTACAGACGGCCCGAGCCTTGTCCGCCCCCATCGCCAGCACCTTTTCGATGGCCTCCGGTTCAGCCACCAGCGCCGTATAACGCTCGCGCATCGGCGCGAGCGTACGATCCAGCATCTCGAACAGCGCCTGCTTGGCATCCCCCCAGCCGATGCCGTCGGCAAAGGCCCGCGCAAAGGCGGCGGTTTCCTCCGGACTGGCAAATGCCTGATAAAGCTGGAACAGTGCCGAACCCTGCGTCTGCTTCGGTTCACCCGGCGGCGTTGAGTCGGTCACGATGCCCGCAATGAGGCGCTGCAGCTGGGCGCGCTCGACAAACAGGCCAATGGTGTTGTTATAGCTCTTGCTCATCTTGCGGCCATCCAGCCCCGGCAGGGTGCCGACCTGCTCGTCGATCTGAACCTGCGGCAGCGTCAGCACCTCGCCATAGACATGGTTGAAGCGCTGGGCCACATCGCGGGCAATTTCCAGATGCTGCACCTGATCTATGCCGACTGGCACGCGGTGCGCACTGAAGGCCAGAATATCCGCCGCCATCAGTACCGGATACATATAGAGTCCAGCGGTCACGTCCGCATCCGGGTCCTGTCCCGCCTCCCGGTTGCGGTCATTGGCTGCCTTGTAAGCATGGGCGCGGTTGAGCAGGCCCTTGGCGGTCACGCAGGTCAGATACCAGCACAGTTGCGGAATTTCCGGAATGTCCGACTGGCGGTAGAACGTCACCCGTTCGGGATCCAGGCCGGCAGCCAGCCAGCAGGCAGCAATCTCCAGGGTCGAACGCTGGATGCGGGCCGGTTCAGGGCACTTGATCAGGCCGTGCAGATCGGCCAGGAAGAAAAAACTGTCCACCTCGCCACTGCGACTGGCAGCAATGGCCGGACGGATGGCGCCAGCGTAATTACCCAGATGCGGGCTGCCCGTGGTGGTGATGCCGGTCAGGACACGTGGCAAGGAAGGCGAAGTAGGCGACATAAGGGGAAACAGACAGGATGACAGTATTCCCCGCATTCTATGCCCTTCCTCCCCGCCGCTGCACCGCGCCGCCGTAGACAGCACATCAGCGCAGCATGGCCTCCACCGGCCCCAGCCCGACCCGCTGGATCAGGGGCTCGTCACCCGTGACATCAATGACACTGGTCGGCTCCAGGTGCCCTGCACCCCCATCGACCAGCAGATCAATGCGCTTGCCGATCCGGGCCTCAATATCGTCCGGATCGGCAAGCGGATGTTCGTCCTCTGGCAGGATCAGTGACGCACACAGCAGCGGCACACCCAGCTCTCCCAGCAGCGCCAGCACAATGGGCGAATCCGGCACCCGCAGACCGAGCGTCTTGCGTGACGGATGCATCAGACGCCGCGGTACCTCACGCGTAGCCGGCAGAATGAAGGTATAGGCGCCCGGCGTCCATTCCTTCAGAAAGCGGAACTGGCGGTTATCCACCTGGGCATACTGGGACAATTCGGACAGATCACGACAGAGCAGGGTCAGCAGATGGCGCTCATCAATGCCTCGCACCTGCCGCATTCGTCCGACCGCATCACGATCCTCCAGATGACAGGCCAGTACGTAACTGGCATCCGTGGGCAGGGCAACCAGGGCTCCTTTCTGGAATTGCCCCGCTACCTGATGAATCAGCCGTGGCTGGGGATTAACGGGATGTATCTCGATACGTTTCATCTCGGTACCTCCTTTGACAATGGAAATGAGACGGTCACGACCAGGGGGCCGTGGCGGCCGCACCACCCGGCACGTTCTGTACTTCGGGCCAGTCAGCCCAGACCGGCGTCAGACCAGGTGGTAACCTGGCCACCTGACCCAGATCCACACGACTCTCGGCAGGGTCATGAAAATCCGAACCACGTGATGCCATGAGCCCCAGCGTCTGCGCCCAGCCAGCAAACCGGGCCACATCCGCCGCCGAGTGGCCTCCCGACACCACCTCGATTGCCTGACCGCCCGCCTCACGGAAAGCCTGGGCCAGCGCCCATAACCGGAGTTCATCCAGACGGTAACGCGCCGGGTGCGCCAGCACCGCCACCCCGCCAGCACCCCGGATCCAGCCAACGGCCTGCGACAGCGTTGCCCAGCACTGTGGCACATATCCGGGTTTGCCCCGCACCAGCCAGTGCTCGAAGACGTCGCGCTGGTCGCGACAATAGCCCGATGCAACCAGATAACGACCAAAATGGCTGCGTGCAAGCAATTCTGGATTCCCGGCATAGCGCAGGGCACCCGCCCAGGCATCCGGCACCCCATGCTGCTCCAGCACCCGTGCAATCTGCTTTGCCCGCTCCGCACGGCCTGCCCGGTTCGCAGCCAGGCCGGCCTGCAGGCCAGGGTCCTCCGGATCGACCCGCAGACCGACCACATGAATCGTTTCGTCAGCCCAGGTCACCGATACCTCCACCCCGGCGACCAGTACCAGACCCAGCGACTGCGCCGCCTGCTGCGCCTCGGGCACGCCATCCTGCACATCATGGTCAGTCAGGGCCAGCACATGCACCCCCCGGGTGACGGCCCGCTGCACCAATGCCGTTGGCGAGAGGGTACCGTCGGAGCGGGTAGAATGGCTGTGAAGGTCGATATTAGGATACATGTCGATCCGGGCGTCTCATGCAACGGCCAGGCAGCAGTATCTAACAGACGCCGCACTTAATACAGACCCCACCTTGTTCCACCGTCCCAGGAAACACTGATGCCCTGCTATGCCCTTGGTCCGATGCATCCCAGTCTGGCGCCCACCGCGTGGCTAGCCCCTTCCGCCACCCTGATTGGCGATGTCATGCTGCAGGATGAGAGCAGCGTCTGGTTCGGTGCCGTTCTGCGTGGTGATAACGCGCCCATCCGGATCGGCGCGGGCAGCAATATCCAGGACAACGCCGTGCTGCACGTTGATCCCGACACGCCGCTGACACTGGGCCGTCAGGTCACGGTCGGTCATCAGGCCATACTGCATGGCTGCGAAATTGGCGATCACAGTCTCATCGGCATGCAGGCAGTGGTCTTGAATCGCGCCCGTATTGGCCGCAACTGTCTGGTAGGAGCCGGTGCGCTGGTGACCGAAGGCAGGCAGTTCGAGGATGGCTGGCTGATCCTGGGTGCACCGGCCAGGGCCGTGCGTCCGCTCACACCGGATGAAATCGCCGCCCTGGCAAAATCTGCCGCGACCTACCGCTCACATGCGCAGCGCTACACAAGAGAACTGACAGAATGGATTCCCTGATTCGATTTGGCTTCAACAACCGTGTACGCGGGCAGGTCGTGCGGTTGGACAAAAGCTGGCTACCCATCGTGACGCATCACCAGCAGTACGGCGGCCGGGACATTCCGCCCACCGTACGCGAACGCCTGGGTGAACTGGCAGCTGCCGGCCTGTTGCTCGCCTCCTCACTGAAATTCGACGGCAGCCTGCTACTGCAGATTCAGGGCAGTGGCCCTGCCCGGCTGTTCGTGGCGGAGTGTCAGGCCGATGGCCGCTTCCGGGCAACGGTCAAACTCCAGGATGGCACAGCCATTCCCCATGATGCATCATTTGGTGATCTGGTGAATCCGGATGGGCAGGGACGCTTTGTGGTGACCCTGCTCCCTGCCCGGCAGGGCAGCGATGCTTCCCGTGGGCTGGACAATCCCTACCAGGGCATCATTCCCTTCGAGGGCGACACGGTGGCCGAAGTGCTGGAGAACTACATGGGCCTCTCGGAACAGCTTCCGTCCCGGCTGTGGCTATCTGCCGATGAACAGAGCGCGTTCGGGCTGTTGCTGCAGCTCATGCCGGACGCGGACAGTGCGGATCAGCTGGCCACCGACCGTGACGAAAGGCGGCTGCTTTGGGAACAAGTTCAGGCGCTAGCCGATACCCTGACCCGTGAAGAAATGCTGACGCTGGCCCCCGAAGAGGTTCTGCACCGCCTGTTCTGGGAAACAGACATCCACGCCTTCGACCGGCGCAGGCCCCGCTTCGAATGCACCTGCTCGCGTGACAAGGTCGCCAGCATGCTGAAAATGCTGGGGAAAACTGAGGTTGACAGCATCCTGGCCGAACAGCAAGGCGCCATCCAGGTCAACTGCGAATTCTGCCGACTCCCCTACCGTTTTGATGCCCAGCAGGTGGCTGTGCTCTTTGCCAACGACCAGCCTTCTGGACAACCCGACAACATCCCGGCCATGACCCCCTGACATGCAGGGACTCTGTGCGCCGGAAGGGGGATACTGCAGGGATCCACAACCACCGAAAGGCCCTGCCCACGCAGAGGCCAGCAAGCCGACGGCTGGATTAACGGGCAGATGTGGGTGATGGATCGGGTGCGGGGTTGATCTGCACAAAAATCTCGTCAGGCCGAACCATGCCCAGTCCGTAGCGAGCCCGCTCCTCCAGCGCCGAGTGGCCCGATCTCAGGTCTTCGACCTCAGCCTCCAATCCTTCATTGCGCAGGCGCTTACCGGCATTGACCTCCCGCTGCAGCGCCAATGCCTGATCAAGCTGCCAGACACGCGACCAGCTTCCCTGCCCCAGCCACAACGGGTACTGGATCAGGACGAGCAGGCTTACCAGAACGACAAAAAGCAGACGCATGAAGAGTGGATTATGCGGAAATACACGCCCTGACAGCATACAAAACGCCTTCTGCAACAGGCACCCTACCGCCATTGCACGGGAAGCGGAACGAATACTGAAAAAGCCGGAGCAGGCAACGGGGACAACCCCGCTATACCACACCTACAGCCGGCTTCCTCGGGGGCGGCGACAGAACATGCCCCGGATCGATTGAACAGGGTCAGATCCCGTACAAGAAAAAGACCCTGTGCATCACAACGCCGATCAGCGGCGGCGGATACTATAGAAAGCGTCACGTCCCGGATAAATGGCAGTTTCGCCCAGATCCTCTTCGATGCGCAGCAGCTGGTTGTATTTCGAAACGCGGTCACTGCGGGACATTGAGCCGGTTTTGATCTGCATGGCATTGGTAGCCACGGCAATATCGGCAATGGTCGTATCTTCCGTTTCGCCCGAACGGTGGGAGACAACAGCCGTGTAGGCGTGTGTCTTGGCCAGTTCAATGGCGGCGAAAGTTTCAGTCAGCGTACCGATCTGGTTGACCTTGATGAGGATCGAGTTGGCCACACCGGCATCAATCCCTTCCTTCAGGATACGGGTGTTGGTAACGAACAGGTCATCGCCCACCAGCTGGACAGTTTTGCCCAGACGCTCGGTCAGATGTTTCCAGCCATCCCAATCATTTTCGGCCATGCCGTCTTCGATGGAGATGATCGGATACTTCGCCACCCAATCCGACAGCAGCTTGGTGAACTCAGGCGCAGTCAGTACCTTCTTCTCTCCGGAAAGATGGTATTTGCCGTCCTTGTAGAACTCGCTGCTGGCGCAGTCCAGACCCAGCATGATGTCCTCGCCCGGCCGGTAACCGGCCTTCTCGATGGCCTGAACGATCAGCTGCAGCGCAGCCTCATGGTGTTCGACCGATGGCGCAAATCCGCCCTCATCACCCACAGACGTCGGCATCCCGGCATCGTTGATGAGTTTTTTCAGGGCATGGAAGGTCTCAGCACCATAACGCAGGGCCTCACGAAAAGTCGGCGCACCCACCGGGATGATCATGAACTCCTGCAGGTCCAGATTGTTGTTGGCGTGTGCCCCGCCATTGATGACGTTCATCATGGGCACGGGCAGCGACATCTGGCCTGATCCACCAAAGTAGCGATACAGCGGCAGTCCTGACTCCTCAGCAGCAGCGCGTGCCACGGCCATGGATACAGCCAGTATGGCATTAGCACCAAGATTGGCCTTGTTGTCAGTACCGTCCAGCTCAATCAGCGTACGATCGACATAGGCCTGTTCCGTAGCGTCCAGACCCAGAACGGCCTCAGAAATCTCGGTGTTGATATTCTCGACAGCCTTCAGCACGCCCTTGCCACCATAGCGCTTGGCATCACCATCGCGCAGCTCAATGGCCTCACGGGATCCGGTGGACGCACCAGATGGAACGGCGGCACGCCCCATGACACCGGATTCGAGCAGAACATCGCATTCAACAGTGGGATTGCCCCGCGAATCGATAATCTCACGTCCGATAATGTCGACGATAGTACTCATTGGCCTTTCTCCTCATCGGCTAAGCCTTCAACACAGATCATGTTGAATCTGGCGGTTGCACCGGCCCGCGCCTGGCGAGCCTGACGGTACAACTCGGAATCATAGTACCTGCGCGCGGATTCCATATCATCAAACCTGATTATGACAATACGTTCCGGCTGCCAGTTACCCTCCAGCACGTCAATCTGTCCACCACGTGCCAGAAAACGCCCTCCGCCGGCTGCGGCGGCACGGGTGGACATTTCCCGGTAGGTGGCAATGCGTTCGGCATCGGTGACCCCACCCACATCAGCGATTACATAGGCAGTCATTCAGTTTTCTCCCGGATAGCGCATGGCCACCCCCTCAGGTTCACAATCCAGGTTCGGTTTCCGCAAACCCCCTCTGCTTGACCACGGCATCCAGCTCGCGCAGGACAGACAGCAGATCGCGCATCCGTGCCAGCGGCCAGGCGTTCGGGCCGTCGGACAGGGCCTGGGACGGATCTGGATGGGTTTCCATGAAAAGCCCCGACACGCCGCTGGCAATGGCCGCCCGGGCTAACACCGGGATAAATTCGCGCTGGCCGCCGGAACAGCTCCCCTGTCCGCCCGGTAGCTGTACCGAGTGCGTGGCATCAAATACTACCGGGCAATCCGTTTCGCGCATGATGGCCAGCGAACGCATATCGGAAACCAGATTGTTGTAACCGAAACTGACCCCCCGTTCACAGACCATGATGCAGTCAGCGTCCACACCGGCCTCCTGGGCAGCAGCACGTGCCTTGGCCACCACCTGTTTCATGTCGTGTGGCGCAAGGAACTGCCCTTTCTTGATATTCACCGGCCGGCCGCTGGCAGCAACTGCGTTGATGAAATCCGTCTGACGGCACAAAAAAGCCGGCGTCTGCAGCACATCCACCACCTCGGCGACCGGCCTGACCTGTTCGATTTCATGCACATCGGTCACGACCGGTACCCCGATCTGACGGCGCACCTCGGCCAGAATCCTGAGTCCTTCCTCCATACCGGGCCCGCGGAAGGATTTTCCTGAACTCCGGTTGGCCTTGTCGAAAGAAGATTTGTAGACAAAAGGGATATCAAGCTCCGCGCAGATATCCCGAAGCTGGCCAGCAGTGTCCAGGGCAAGCTGCTCCGATTCGATGGCGCACGGGCCAGCCAGCAGGAAAAAGGGCTGATCAAGCCCTACGGAACGTCCGGCAATTTTCATGGGCGAGGCTCCGGTTGGTCATGCTCAGCCGTGATGGTCTCCTGCTGCTGTACCTGGCGGGCACGGACATTGGCCAGCGCCGCCTTGATGTAGGCAATGAACAGCGGATGGCCATGCCGTGGCGTGGAGGTGAATTCGGGGTGAAACTGCACACCCAGGAACCAGGGATGCTGGTGTTCGCCCGTACTGGGCAGCTCGATGGTTTCCGTCAGCCCCTCGACCGGTGTGCGGGCCGCGATCGTGAGCCCTGCCGTCTGCAGACGCCCAACATAATCATTGTTGACCTCGAAGCGGTGACGATGGCGCTCGCAGACAGTATCCCCATAAATGCTGGCCAGCAGGGTCCCCGGCTGCACCGGACAACGCTGTGCGCCGAGCCGCATGGTGCCGCCGAGCCCGGAATCCTGATCGCGCCTTTCGATCCGGCCACTATTGTCGGTCCATTCAGTGATCAGCGCCACAACCGGATCCGGAGTGTCCAGCTCGAATTCCGTACTGTTGGCGGCTGTCAACCCGACCACATGGCGGGCATACTCGACCACCGCAAGCTGCATACCCAGACAGATACCCAGGAAAGGGATCTTGTGCTCGCGGGCGTAGCGGATGGTCTGGATCTTGCCTTCGACGCCACGCTTGCCAAAACCCCCAGGCACCAGAATGGCATCGTACTCGGCCAGAACGGCAGTCCCATCACGCTCGATCTGCTCGGAATCCAGATAATCAATGGCAACTCGCGTCGAGGTATGCATGCCCGCATGCACCAGGGCCTCGGTCAACGACTTGTATGACTCGGTGAGATCGACATATTTCCCCACCATCGCAATACGCACGTGATGGCGTGGCTGCTCCAGCCGCTGGATCAGCGTATCCCAGACCGACAGGTCAGCCGCTGGCCGGTCATCCAGCCGCAGCAGGTCGACCAGGATATCGTCGACCTTCTGCTCGTGCAGCATGCGCGGGATCTTGTAGATGGAATCGGCATCGCGCACCGAAATCACGGAATCGACCGGCACATTGGAAAACAGCGAAATCTTGGCACGCTCGTCATCCGGAATGGTGCGGTCTGCGCGACACAGCACCATGTCGGCCTGGATGCCTATCTTGCGCAGTTCCTGCAGCGAATGCTGGGTAGGCTTGGTCTTGAGCTCGCCGGCCTTGCCCAGGAATGGCACCAATGTAAGATGCACAAAGCAGGCATTGCTGCGCCCGACCTTCAGGCTCATCTGCCGGGCAGCCTCCAGAAACGGCAGGGATTCAATATCGCCAACCGTTCCTCCGATTTCGACCACGGCCACTTCCGCTGGCCGGTCACTGCCAACGCCAGCCCCCCGCTCAATAAAGGACTGGATCTCATTGGTGACATGCGGAATGACCTGTACCGTCCGCCCCAGATATTCCCCACGACGCTCCTTACGGATCACCGACTCATAGATCTGGCCGGTCGTAAAGTTGTTGGAGCGGCGCATTCTCGTCGAGACAAAGCGCTCATAGTGCCCGAGATCCAGATCGGTTTCAGCCCCGTCTTCCGTGACGAAAACCTCACCGTGCTGAAACGGACTCATGGTACCCGGGTCAACGTTGATGTAGGGGTCGAGCTTCATCAGCGTCACATTGACACCCCGCGACTCCAGGAGCGCGGCCATCGAGGCGGCGGCAATGCCCTTGCCCAGGGACGACACCACACCGCCGGTGACAAACACATATTTGGTCATGTATGCCCTTCCGGAAATGGTAATTGTAGCAATGAACCCAGCCTGACCCAAAGTGTCATCTATGACATTGCCGCGCAATATGTTGAGGCTGCGCACCACTGCAGCGCCGCTGTCAGGCCAGCAGCCGCCCGGCTGCCACCGGACGTGACGACCTCCAGTTTGTTGCACCGAGGCACAGCTTCACAGACAATCACGGCTCCGGGCCGCTCTGTTGTCACGCATGTGTCTTCTGGCCCGATGCTCTCCGCGCCTCCAGGAAACCAGCAACGTTCATGCAGTCAGATGAAGCCAACGCCGACATCGAGCGGGATTCGATGGAATTCGATGTCGTCATCGTCGGGGCCGGGCCGGCCGGGCTGGCCAGTGCCATCCACCTCAAACAGCTGGCCAGTCTGCGAGGTCAGGACATTCAGGTCTGTGTCATCGAAAAGGGGGCAGAAATCGGGGCCCATACGCTCTCGGGGGCCATCATGGACCCCCGCGCCCTGGACGAGCTGCTGCCCGACTGGAAAAAGGACGGTGCGCCCCTGCAGACCGCTGTCAGTGCCGACGAGGTGCTTTTTCTGACGGCCGGAAGCCGTTTCCGTACGCCCGCCTGGGCCGTGCCGCCAGGGATGAAGAACCACGGTAACTATATTGTCAGCCTGGCCCGGCTGGTTCGATGGCTGGGTATACAGGCCGAAGGACTGGGCGTCGAGATCTATCCCGGCTTTGCTGCAGCACGCCTTCAGTACAACCCGCAGGGAGCTGTCTGCGGAGTCGTGACCGGCGACATGGGAATTGGTCGTGATGGCACCCCTACGGATACCTTCCAGCCCGGCATGCTGTTATTGAGCAAGTATGTCGTGTTTGCCGAAGGCTCACGCGGTCATCTGGGGCGGGAACTGATTACCCGCTTCGCACTGGATGCCCAGGCCGATCCGCAGAGCTATGGGATCGGCATCAAGGAACTCTGGGAGATCCAGCCCGAGCATTTTCGACCCGGACTGGTGGTACACACAGCCGGCTGGCCACTGGATAACGCCACCTATGGCGGCGGTTTTCTCTATCATTTCGAGAATAACCAAGTAGCAGCCGGCTACGTGGTTGGCCTCAATTACCAGAACCCCTATCTTTCCCCATTCGAGGAATTTCAGCGCTGGAAGACACATCCAGCCCTCAAATCCACCTTCGAGGGCGGGCGGCGGCTGGAATATGGTGCACGTACCATCACAGCGGGTGGCCTCAATGCCCTGCCCCAACTGGTCTTTCCAGGCGGATGTCTGGTGGGCTGCGACGCAGGCTTTCTCAACGCAGCACGCATCAAGGGATCACATACCGCCATCAAGAGCGGCATGCTGGCCGCCAAGGCCATCGCACAGGCGCTGGCAGACGGGCGTCAACACGATGTGCTGCAGGACTATCCCGAGGCATTTAGACAATCCTGGCTATATCAGGAACTCTGGCGAACACGCAACTTCAAGGCGGCCATGGGCAAGGGGCTCATTCTGGGCAGCCTGCTGGTCGGCATCGACCAGACCATCTTCAAGGGACGCCTGCCATTCACGCTGCATGTCAGGAAATCCGATCACTGTTATCTGAAACCTGCGCGCGACTGTCGACCGATCGCCTACCCCCGACCTGACGGCAAAATTACATTCGACCGACTGTCATCGGTATTTATCTCCGCTACCCACCACAATGAAAACCAGCCAGCACACCTGCATCTGAAAGATGCTGCAGTCCCTGTCTCGGTCAATCTCCCCGAGTACGCCGGACCAGAGGTCCGTTACTGCCCGGCAGGCGTTTATGAATTCGTCGAGCATGACGATGGCAGTGGGCTGCATCTGCAGATCAACGCACAGAACTGTGTCCACTGCAAGACCTGCGATATCAAGGATCCCACCCAGAATATTGTCTGGGTGCCACCCGAAGGCGGTAGCGGCCCCCATTACAGCAACATGTAACACCCGCAACGACTAGGATGCGACGTTGCCAGCCGGGAACAGGCATACCATGGCCTGAAGACCCGGCAGGCAGCATTTCAGTCGCTGTTGCCCATGCGGGATCCAGCCGGCCGGGAGCCGGGCCGTCCGCCCTGATTATTGGCCTCGTTCACCACCAGGGTCCGTCCTTCCAGCAAGGAACCATGTAATGCTGCAATAGCAGCTTGGGCCGCTGTCTGGCTGGCCATCGTGACAAAAGCAAAACCCCGGGACCGACCGGTGTCGCGATCGGAAATGATACGGACACTGAGCACGTCGCCATAGGCAGCGAACAGCTCGCTCAGCTGAATATCCGTGGTACGCCACGGCAAATTACCGACATAGATCTTGGTGGACATTTGATAAACAGAGCTTCCAGGAAAAGGACGAAACACGGAATTCAGCTGCCTGGCCGATCAGCAGCGGCCTGAACTTGAAGAGCAGCGAAAACATCCGCACAATCCCAGAGGAGACGAAAAACCAATCAGCACCGGCTGATCATCACGCCACAGGGATCGACGAGGAACGAGCGAGAACGACCGTCCGTGCTCACGAACGGTAGAGCGTCATTTCCGGGCAGGAAACATGACAATCTCTGGATGAGAGAACCTTTCCGTTGTCCGGCGATCCCCAAGAAGGATCTTTCCCACCAGCATGACCGGGCGCACCAGTGTCGTGTCTGAGCATCCGGTGACTGGCCATCAGCAGTCTGACTACAGATACACCAGCGGATCGGGCAACGAAATGGTGACAACGCAATAAGGAGAGCCGGCCCGTCCGTCTGTGCACTGGCGCACTGTGTTGCACGCAAATAAGACAGAAAACGCCGACAGCCGAAGCCGCATTGCCACAATATGAGAGTGTAACTTTTTTTGGCAGGCGAGGGGCGAATCCCCTTGCGACTTGCGATTCATGCATTACTGGACAAAAATACAGCCTGTCCTGTTGCTCCCTTTCGCTGTCATCCCCGATTCCCTCAGTCATCATGCGCCCGCTTACTGCCCGGCAACGAGATGTTCTGTTCCAGATCAAGACCCATCTCGAACAGACCGGCTTCCCGCCCACCCGGGCCGAAATCGCCAGCGCACTGGGTTTTCGCTCGGTCAACGCTGCTGAAGACCACCTGAAGGCTCTCGCTCGCAAGGGCATGATCGAGCTCTGCGCTGGTACTTCTCGCGGTATCCGGTTATTGCCTGCGGCAGACGATTCCCGCCACCCGCCCGATGCGGCTGACGGTGTCAGTGCATCGGCCCCCCTGCGAGCAGTACTTCAAACGGGCCTGGTCAGCCAGGGCCACGAGCACCACTGTCAGTCAGGCGGGAGCCGCTCCCGGGGCGGCACATCGCCGGAGCAGCATCTGTGCCTACCTCTGGTGGGACGGGTTGCTGCCGGGCACCCGATACTGGCCGAAAAACACATCGAAACCAGCTTCCTGCTGGATGCGAGCCTCTTCGAGCGTCGCCCTGACTATCTGCTGCGCATCCGGGGTACCAGCATGCGGGACGCCGGCATGCTTGACGGTGATCTTCTGGCCGTCCGAGCGACAACAGATGCCTATAGCGGCCAGATTGTTGTGGCCAGGCTGGGACACGAGGTCACCGTCAAGCGGCTACATTGTCCCGGACCTGGCCTGGCTATCACGCTGCTCCCGGAGAACCCTGCCTTCGACCCCATCGTGATTGCCCCTGATACCCCGGATTTCCATATTGAAGGCATTGGCGTAGGACTTATCCGTCAACGTCCCGTCAGACATTAAAAAAGAGGCATGACGGAAGACTACACGGCGGTCCGTGTCGCCCGCAGACGGGCGTTGAGAGTATACGTTCCGGTTATGCTGGCCAATGCCAGCGTGTGGGCCTGCAGCAGGGCCTGCACCTGATGACCATCAAAACGCCCCTCGATTGGCAGACGATCGATATCTAGCGCATGCACCACAAACTGATAGCGGTGGATCAGCGCATCATTCCATGGCGGGCAGGGGCCATCATAACCATAGTAGTCACCTCCCATGTCGTGATCACTGGCGAATAATTGCGTATAGTCATTGACGCCCTGCCGGGCGCCGCTGGCCAGGAACGGGCCAGCCTTGCCCCGGGGGGTCACCTGGCTGGAATACTCACCTTCTCCGACAACGCGCACTTCGGACGGCAAGTCAATCAGTACCCAATGGATGAACTCGACCCGCGGCAGCTCAACCGGTATTTCCCGGTCGGGGTGGTTCACGTCGTCTGGTTGTGAGGGAGCATCCGGATCAATGCAGAGGATGGCAAACGAGCGCGTGCCCTCAGGCACCTCGTCCCAGAACAGATGTGGATTACGGTTGTCCGATAGCGCCACCCGCGCAGCCGCGTCCGGGCGTGCAAAGGCCAGGGCCTCGGGAAGCGGCTGGCCATCTACAAAGGAATCACTGCGCACTTTCATGAGTTTTCTCCAGACATCGGTCCCCATCCAGGCGAGGCAGCACGCGCCAGACCCTCGCCGGCTGAGTGTAGCATTTACACTCGCCATGGTGACCAGACGGCGAACGGTTGCGCGGCCTGACTCTCCCGGTTTTCCCCAAGACCGCCCCGAGACACGCATCACTGTGGTTAATATTGGACAGGGCTGCTTCCGTGCCCCACGGTGGTGTTCTCCGTCCGGCACCCGCAGCGGCCTTACGTGCCCGCATGAGGAATACGCCCATCATGACAGAAGAAAACATCGTCATCTTTGATGAACCTGCTACGGCCGACGGACGACGGATCGGCCATGCCCGCCTGAATGCGCCGGCATCACTGAATGCCCTGTCCTTGGGCATGGTTGAACAGTTACTGCCACGCCTCAAACACTGGCTGCGCGATCCGGATATTGTTGCCATTGTCCTAGATAGTGCAGGATCACGAGCTTTTAGTGCAGGTGGTGATATACGCGATCTATATTATTCAATTAATGAATACAAAGGACGTCCTAATCCCTATGCGCAACGCTTCTTTTTCCTGGAGTACGCGCTTGATTACCGCATTCACACCTGTACGAAGCCCTTGCTCTGCTGGGGACACGGCATCGTCATGGGCGGCGGCCTGGGGCTGTTAGCAGGTGCCTCGCACCGGGTCGTGACGCCCCAGACGCAGCTGGCCATGCCCGAGATCAGCATTGGTCTGTTTCCCGATGTGGGCGGCAGCTGGTTTCTCAACCGCCTGCCAGGCCGGGCGGGTCTGTTCCTGGCATTAACCGGTGCGACCCTGAATGCAGCCGATGCCCTGTTTTCCGGCATGGCTGATTTCTGCCTTGACGATACAGCCAGAAGCACGGTGCTACAGGAGATGCAGGCATGTCGCTGGGATGTGGATCCAGCCGCCAACAAGGCCAAGCTGACCCGTCTACTGGATGCCCATGAACGTCGTGAAGGTATCG
Source organism: Lautropia sp. (assembly GCA_030527825.1). Taxonomy (GTDB): domain Bacteria; phylum Pseudomonadota; class Gammaproteobacteria; order Burkholderiales; family Burkholderiaceae_E; genus Lautropia. The sequence continues at coordinate 15,328 of JAUNAC010000004.1, read as the reverse complement.
AACCTTCTCACTTGCGGCATCATTTCGATCTGATCCGCAAGACGGTCGGTCTGGCCAGCCTGAAGGATACGGCGGAACGCCTGCTCGCACTGCCCACGGCCGATGATGCGTGGCTGGCACGGGCGGTGGACACTTTCCGACACGGTAGTCCTACCTCAGCCGCACTTGCCTGGGAGTTGCAACGGCGTTGTCGTTACCGGTCATTGGCCGATGTGTTTCGGATCGAATACAACGTTGCTATCAGCTGCTGTGCAGCCCACGACTTCGCCGAGGGCGTGCGTGCCCTTCTGATCGACAAGGACAGGTCACCGCACTGGAATCCGGCTACCCTGGATGGCGTGGAGGCTTCCTTCATTGAAAGCCATTTCCGTGACCACCATGACGGCACCCATCCCCTGTCAGACTGGCGCTAGGCCAGGCGAATGAGCGCCTGCAGATCCCCCGGATAAAGGCTCAGCGCCTGGACGGTTCGTCGGACGGAAGATCCGGCTCGACAGGTGTAGCGATGTCCGGAATGCCATCGAAGAAATCAACGACGCCCGTCTCCAGCGAATATTCTGCTCCCACTACCAGCAACCCCTCGTGCTCGATCCAGTGTTCCAGAATCGGCGAGCCATGTCGCAGGTGGTTGGCAGCATTGCGGATATTGGATCGCACGGCCTGCTGCTTGAGACGATCGGGATCCCTGGCCAGATCGGTCTCCAGCAACGGCTCTACGGACGGGCGGATGCGGTCGACCACAGCACGCAAATTCGGGGACCGGCCCCGTGCGGGCAGTTTCAGCTCTTCCAGTGTGGCAGAGATTGCACCACAATTGGAATGACCAAGGACAACGACCAGACGCGTACTGAACCGTTCAACAGCGAATTCAACACTGCCAATCTGCGATGGCGCAACGATATTTCCGGCCACCCGAATGACAAACAGCTCACCCAGCCCCTGGTCAAAAACCAGCTCGGCCGGCACACGCGAGTCCGAGCAGCCCAGCAGCACGGCAAAGGGTGTCTGCCCCATGATGAGCTGTGCGCGACGCGCCTGGTTGGTGGCCAGCGCCACCCCGCCCAGACCGGCGACAAAGCGGCGATTGCCATCCTGCAGGATCTTCAAGGCTTCAAGGGCAGGAATCATGGTGGCAGCAACAAAAGGTAATCCGGCCAGCCGCAGGGATGCAGGTGGCGCATGCCGCAAATATACCCCAAAGCTGGCCAGGTCCATTCAGGCCCTGTAAGGATTGCGCACCGTCTTCAGGGAGGTAACAGACGGGCCCCGGCCCTGTGCAGCACGCCTTCGCGGCGGACGAGCACCGTCGATCCATTCGCTGCAGCAATAAAATCATAGCCCTGAGCAACCCGCACTGGCCGCAGCCTGTCATGAAAGCTGCCATCGGCCAGCTGTCCCTGGGCGTTGCTCCCCCATGCCCAAACGCTCCCATCACGACGCAGCCCCAGTGTGTGCGTGCCACCAGAAGCTACAACGATATAACCGCTGCCGACTTTAACCGGACGCAAGCGGTCTTCGTGGGTGCCATCGCCAAGCTGGCCCAGCAGATTGTTTCCCCAGGCCCACAGGCTGCCATCCTGCATCGTGGCAAAAGACTGCGCAGCCGCCGCCACAGCGTGTCGATAACCGCTACCAATCAGAACCGGCCGAAGCTGGTCGCGGTCATTACCAGTTCCCAGGCGCCCCGACTCTCCCCGCCCCCAGGCCCAGAGGCGCCCCTGACGATCAATGGCCAGAGAATAGCCCGCACCAGCGGCCACGGCACGAAAACCCTGCCCGATAATCACCGGGGTCGTGACCATGCCGCGTTCTCCGTTGCCGACTTCACCCCAGCGATTTTCACCCCAGGCAAGCAGAGCCCCGTCCCGGCGCACAGCCAGACTGTGCCGGTCACCGGCCGCCACAGCCACGATATCCCGCGCAATGCGTACCGGCCGATCCTGTGGAGTGTGATTGGCTCGGCCTCGCCCCAGTTGACCGTAGCGGTCATCACCCCACCCCCAGAGCGTTCCTCGTCGATCAATGGCCAGGGCATGTGCACCACCGGCTGCCATTGTCTGATAATCCCGCCCCGGCAACGGCAAGAAGTCAGGTACCTCGGTCTGGGGCAGGCCCAGTCCCAGCTGGCCACGGGTATTGACACCACATCCCCACAGTCGCCCATCCGCCCCGAGCACCAGCATGAAGTCACGGGCCTCGACGACGCCGGCCACTTCGCCGACCAGACCTAGCGGAATCTCGCGCAGGGCGGCGGCCGATGTCTCCGGTGGCGGCACTGCCGATGCGCCCGACGGCGCGCCATGGGCTGACGATGCCACGACGGCAGACAGGGCCATCGCCAGCGAAGCACTCCCCTGGGTCATGCGGGACGGTGTCCTGAAGCCCTGATGCAGTGCATTGCCCAGCGCCATCGCACCCAGCACAGCCAGTACGAGCAGTTGCCTGCAGACACGACCAGCCAGCATCCGCTGTATTCTGACTGTCAAGTGCGCCATGCCCTTTCCCCGCTTTTCCCAAGTTCTGAATGAAGCAGGATTCTGGCCGGACGCATGGGATGATATGCCAGCGCACCGTCTTCCAGTAGCCTCAATGGCGTCAACCGACTGCCCGCCGGTCAATTCTGTTGTTGCCGGCGTAGATCCTCATAGGCACCACGGTTTTCAACCTGGGTATAACCTGCCTTGCGCAGAATCTCCCGGGCCTTCTCGGCCCGTCGGCCACTTTTGCAGTACAGGCGTATGGGCGTCGAATGCAGCGGCACCTGCTGGGCAATCCGCTGTGCAATCTCATCCAGGGGCAGATTCTGTGCACCGGGCAGATGCCCGGCCTGGTATTCAGCAGGGGTACGCACGTCGATCCAGACAGGAGATGCAGCCTGCGGCTGCCGCGCCACCCCGGACGGGCTGCCGCCTTCCGCACCGCCCCCCGCCGCCTCTGGGGCAGCCTGAGCGGCAGGCAAAACCGAAATCCAGACCGCAGCCAGCACGGACACGCAAAACGGCCACCGGCGCGCATTCAGAGGAATCAGGGATTTATTCGTCATCACCGTCCAGAAAGTCATCTCACCCAAAACCGTCTCACCAACGGGCGTCACACATGCCATCAGGCGACAATGGCCGACAGCCCGCGCGCCAGATCTGCGCACAGATCGGCGGGATCTTCCAGACCGATGGCCATACGCAACTGGCCCTCTCCGATACCGGCCACTGCCCGATCAGCGGGACTCATTTTGCCATGGGTCGTACTGGCTGGATGCGTGATGGTTGTCTTCACATCACCCAGATTGGCCGTCACGGAAATGATCTGGCAGGCATTGACCACCTGCCAGGCATTCGCACGGGCCTGCTCCGGTGTATCGCCCTTGACCTCAAAGGCGAGCACCGGGCCGAAACCGCTTTGCTGCGCCCGGGCCAGTTCGTGCTGCGGGTGACTCGGCAACCCGGGATAAAAAACACGGGCCACGCCCGGCTGTGCCTCCAGCCAGCGAGCCACGGTCAATGCATGGTCCGACTGGGCCCGGATGCGTACCGGCAATGTCTGCAGGCCGCCCAGCAGCACCCAGGCGTTGAAAGCCGACAGGGCCGGCCCGCTGTAGCGCAGAACCGGTTCCAGCTTTTCCCGCATGTAGTCGGTCTTGCCCAGGATGGCCCCACCCAGTACGCGTCCCTGGCCATCCAGGTATTTGGTTGCGGAATGCACCACGATGTCCGCACCCAGCGCGAGGGGACGCTGCAGGACAGGCGTACAGAAGGAATTGTCGACGACCAGCAGGGCACCGTGCCGGTGTGCCAGATCAGCCAGGGCCCGCAGATCGGCTACTTCGGTTGAGGGGTTTGCCGGGCTTTCCACGAACAGAAAACGTGTCTCGGGACGAATCGCAGCCTCCCAAGCCGGCAGATCATCAATCGCCACATAGCTGGTCTGTACGCCATAGCGCCCGAACAGGGCGAACAGCTGCACCGTCGTTCCGAAGATGGAGCGTGACGAGAGGATGTGATCGCCCTGCCCGGTCAGGCTCATCGCCACAGCATGGATGGCAGCCATGCCGGAGGCCGTGGACAGGCACATTTCCGCACCTTCCAGAGCAGCCAGGCGATCCTGGAATACCCGAACAGTGGGGTTACGGAAACGCGAATAGATAAAACCGTCAACTTCTCCCGAGAATTTGGCCGCCGCATGAGCGGCATCATCATGAACGAAGCTGGAGCTGAGGTAGATGGCCTCTGAATGCTCGCCATAGTCCCCCGGATCATGGCCGGCACGGACAGCCAGCGTATCAAGGGCCGCCCCGGCCAGTCGCTCCGGCCAGGGACTGCGCGCCAGGCGGGACTGCCCCTGAGATGCGGGTGCAAGACCGGCGGCAGGGGCGACAGGCTTCGGGCCTGCGGCGGGATCATCAGCGGATGGGCACATTCATCTGGCTCCTGAATCAGTGCAATGGCGACTCACCGGCATGCGGCAGCGGCCCGGTAGAAGGGAAGATTATGCCCCAGCCTCCAATATGGCGGCTGGCGGTACGGGCAACCCCCGGCGGACAGCCTCCAGCGCAGCGAGCGAGGTCGGTGTGATATCACCCGTACAATAAAAGCCATCGAAACACGATGCCTCGAAGGCCGCTGCCCGCGACCCCGCATCGCGAACAGCCTGTTTCATGGCATCAATAGATTGATAGACCAGGGCATCAGCACCGATGGCCGCACGAATCGCTTCATCGTCGCGATCATGTGCGATCAGCTCCTTGCGGGTCGGCATGTCGATACCGTAGACATTCGGAAAACGTACCGGCGGCGCAGCCGAAGCAAAAAATACCTTGTTGGCTCCCGCCTCACGCGCCATTTGAACGATCTCACGCGAGGTCGTGCCCCGCACGATGGAATCGTCGACCAGCAGCACATTCTTGCCCTTGAACTCTATGCTCATGGCGTTAAGTTTTTGACGTACCGATTTCTGCCGCACCGTCTGCCCTGGCATGATGAAGGTGCGACCGACATAACGGTTCTTGATGAACCCCTCCCGGTAGGTCAGGCCCAGCCGTCCTGCCAGCTGCATGGCCGACGGACGGGAGGTTTCCGGAATGGGGATGACCACGTCGATCTCTCCGGTCCTGAGTTGCTGGGCCACCCTCGCAGCCAGGTTCTCGCCTAGCCTGAGCCGGACGTCGTAGACCGAAGCCCCATCCAGCACGGAATCCGGCCGGGCAAAATAAACATATTCGAAGATACAGGGCGTCAGCGGGCCGGCCTTGTCGTATGGGCAGCTGTGAAAGCCGCCATCCAGATCAATGAAAATGGCTTCACCCGGCGCCAGGTCCCGCACGATCCGAAACCCCATGCCCTCCAGCGCCACCGACTCAGACGCCACCAGGTATTCTGTGCGCCCCCCCTCCCCTTCCGCCACTCCATAGCAGATAGGGCGAATACCCAGCGGGTCACGGAAAGCCAGCAGCCCATGACCGGAGATTTCCGCCACACAGGCATAGGCTCCCCTCACGCGCCCATGCAGGGCGGCAACCGCCTGAAAGATCGTGTCCGGACTCAGCGATATGCCACGGGCACAATGATCCAGCTCATGTGCCAGAACGTTAAGCAGCACCTCCGAATCGGAATCCGTATTGATGTGGCGCCGATCGCGCTTGAACAGTTCCTGCTTGAGTTCGGCGGCGTTGGTCAGATTGCCATTGTGAGCAAAAATGATGCCAAACGGTGCATTAACGTAAAAAGGCTGGGCCTCGTCCGAGCAGACCGCCGAGCCAGCCGTCGGATAGCGGACATGACCTATACCTGTATTGCCAGGAAGAGCCCGCATGTTGCGCGTACGGAAAACGTCGCGCACCAGGCCGCTGTCCTTGTGCACTGCAAAGCTGCCACCACTGCTGGTCGCGATGCCGGCCGCGTCCTGGCCTCGATGCTGCAACAACAGCAATCCGTCATACAACTGCTGATTCACTGGCGAGTGGCCTGACAAACCGAGGATTCCGCACATAACAAGATCCCTAACCCTGGACGAAAATGGAGAAATGCTCCTGCTGCGATGTCTGTTTTCCCATCCCGGGTAGTCAGGGAACGGGACGGGGTGCCCATGCAATCAGGATGACACAGGAGAGGGCAGCTGCTCCAGCAGCTTGAAGCCGGACTCGACCAGCCCATCCAGAAACGGCCGCGCATGAGCATGCCGCCACGAAGGCTCAGCAGCCATGCCCAGCCTGGCAGCCACCATGGCCAGCACCATAAGCATGACTGCGGCCCGGGCAGCCCCAAGCAAGGCACCGAAAAACCGATCCAGCCCACCCAGCCCGACAGAACGGATCGCACGTCCCACCAGGGCTCCAGCCACGCGGCACAGAATGAACAGGGCAATGAACACCAGGATCTGCAGTACCACGGCCGGCATCGACAGTCCCTGTACGACCGGTGCCAGCAGGCCAGCCACCAGCGGCGTAAACAGAAATGCCAGCACCCAGGCAGCCAGACCGAAAGCAGTGCGCACAAAGCCGCGCCACAGGCCAAACAGAACGGACAGAAAACAGACCAGACCAATGACCCAGTCCCAAAGGGTAGCACTGGCAAACCAGGAAGACATCATGCGTGACTCCGTATCAGAGCGCTATCAGGGCGGCGGTGATACCCGCCTGCTTTAGTGCCTGCTGGGCACGTTCGGCATCATCACGAGAACCAAAGGGACCGACTCTGACCCGGATCCAGTCACCATTGGCGGTCTTGACCGTTTCCTGATAGGCAGAAAAACCAGCCCGGGAAACACGCTCCACCGCAGTCTGGGCACTCTTGAGATTGCTATAGGCGCCAATCTGCACCAGAAAACGGCGCACCTGGCGGCCAGCGCCCGGCGGTGACACCCGCGCAGCGCCACTGTCAACCTGATTGATCAGACGGGCCAGCACATCAGGGCGCCGATCCACCGGCGGCGGGGGCAGCGCAGCACCGGCAGCACCCGGGCGCGGCTGTGACTGGCTGCCAGCGGCCGGGCGCGGCGGCGGGTTACTGCCACCGGGACGTGCGTTGCCAGAAACTGGTGCAGCAGGGCGACCGTCCCGTGCCGCGGCAGCAGGGCCATTGCCGCGGGGCGATGACGGAGCGGGCGGGCGGGCCAGGGGTTCCGGCGCGGCTGGCGCGGGCGGCGGCTCACGGCGCTCATGTGCAACCACCGTACCCGGCAGATCGCCTGGCGCGTGGGGAGCCTGCGTGCCGGGATCTGGCACTACAGGCTGACCAGCCACCCCTTCTTCCAGCATCATGACCTGTGAAGGCGGTGCCGAGCGGGCCGCAGCCATCTCATCCATCGAAGGAGGCTGTATGGCAGGCTGTTCGGCCCGCGTCGTGCCAGTGGCTGTTTCAACAGTCATCGGCAATGGACGCAGACCGGTGCGCGGCTCGGATTCGAGCAGCATGGGAACAACGATGGCGGCCACAAGACATAGTGCAACAGCACCCACCAGTCGCTGATGAGCCTTCTTTTCCTCGGCCAGCGCAGCGTCGGCGGCGGCATCGGATCCGGTTCGGGTTTTCGGGCGCGGCATCAGTTCGGAGGGGAGGTAGCGGAGAGATCCTCGCGCACGGCAGGCATGGCAAGCGCTACCGTGAGAAACGAGCCAAAGACTAGAATTCTATCATCCGTGCCTGCCCGTCTGCGCGCCAGCCGCAGAGCCTCGTCCGGCGTGCCGGAACACACGACACTACGATCGATCCCCCGTTTCGGATCACGCTGATCATTGATGCCGGCGGCATGCAGGTGCTCGGCGAGCAACCGGGCACTGGCCCCCCGTGGGCCGGGCAGATCGCAGCAGATCCAGTGATCGACTCGTGCGGCCAGAAGCGCGATGACGCCGTCGATGTCCTTGTCGGCCAGCATACCAAACACCGCGTACGTGGAGGGGTAAAAGGCCATGTTGCCCAGGTTGGCCGCCAGGTGTCCCGCTGCATGCGGGTTGTGCGCCACATCCAGGATGATGGTCGGCTGACCCGGCAATACCTGAAAGCGGCCGGGTATTTCCACCAGCGCCAGACCCCGCCGGATGTCCTGCGCACTGACGGGCAGGCGGGCCCGCACTGACTGCAGGGCCGCCAGCACCCCGGATGCGTTCAGGAGCTGATTCATGCCCCGTAGCGCCGGATAGGCCAGGCCGGTGCGTCGGGTGCCCCGCCCTGTCCATGACCATTGCTGACGGTCACCGGCATAGTTGTAGTCACGCCCCATCAGCCACAGATCGGCACCGATTGCCTGGGCATGCTGAATGAGGCTCTCCGGCGGCTGCGGATCACTGCAGATGGCCGGCCGGCCGGCCCTGAAAATATGGGCTTTCTCCAGCCCAATAGCTTCACGGCCATGGCCCAGCCATTCGGTGTGATCAATCCCGATGCTGGTGACGATGGCGCAGTCGGCATCGACCAGATTGACCGCATCCAGCCGGCCACCCAGACCGATTTCCAGCACCAGGGCATCCAGTGGTTCCTGGGCGAAGGCCAGCAACATCACCAGCGTCGTGAATTCGAAGTACGACAGGGAGATGTCGCCCCGGGCCAGCTCGACACGCTCGAACAGCGGCAGCAGCGCCACATCGTCAAGCATCTCACCGTTGATGCGGATGCGCTCGTGAAAACGGATGAGATGAGGAGAGGTATGGCAGCCAACCCGATAGCCGGCTGCCCGCAAAATAGCATCCAGCATGGCGCAGGTGGAGCCCTTGCCGTTGGTGCCGGCAACCACGAACCGGACGCCAGGCAGAGTGATGTCCAGGCGCCGGTAGACCTCCCCCACACGTGCCAGCCCCAGGTCGATCGGCCGGACGTGGCGTGTCTCCAGCAGATCAAGCCAGCCAGTCAGGGTTGTGGGCAGGGTAAAGGCCGACATGGGGTCGTTTCCAGAAAAAGAACGATTCAGGATGCAGCGGCAGGCGTCGGCTCCGGCGACGATGGCGCATCATCTCCGGGTATATCCGGCGGGGTCTCGCGGGCCACTGGTGGCTGCTTCTGCAACAGGGCCGCCAGGTCAGCCAGCGTCTGCCTCAGGTCACGGCGGTGCACGATCATGTCGATGGCACCTTTTTCCAGCAGAAACTCGGCCCGCTGAAAACCCTCAGGCAGTTTCTCGCGCACGGTCTGTTCGATCACGCGTGGCCCAGCAAAGCCAACCAGGGCATTCGGCTCGGCGATCACCACATCACCCAGAAAGGCGAAGCTGGCCGAAACGCCCCCCATGGTCGGATCGGTGAGCACTGAAAAATACGGGAGCCGCTCGCGCGCGAGACGGCTCAGGGCAGCCGTGGTCTTGGCCATCTGCATGAGCGACAACAGCCCTTCCTGCATGCGTGCACCACCTGAGGCCGCAATCGAAATGAAGGGACAACGCTTTTCCAGTGCACGCTCCACGCCACGGGCAAAGCGCTCGCCGACCACGGATCCCATCGAGCCGCCCATGAAATCGAATTCGAAGCAGGCCGCCACCGCCGGACGCCCCAGCAACGTACCTTCCATCACCACCAGCGCATCCGTTTCGCCCGAGGCACTGGCCGCCTGCGAGAGCCGGTCAGTGTATTTGCGGGAGTCCTTGAACTTCAAGGCATCCACCGGCCGCACTTCCTGACCGATCTCGCGGCTATTGTCCTGGTCGAGCAGCCGCTTGAGCCGCAGCCGGGCATGCAGGCGCATGTGATGCTCACATTTCGGGCAGACATTGAGGTTCTTTTCCAGTTCAGTGGCATACAGTACCGCATCACAGGCCGGGCATTTCACCCAGAGACCTTCAGGTACCTGCTTGGCGCGGGACGAACTGGTGGGGCGCTTGAGCCCCGGCGGCAGGATCTTGTTGAGCCAGCTCATGGATCGGATTCCTTGGAAAATCAGGGAGTAGCAGGGGTAGAGGCGATCTGCCGTGGCACCGCGTCGATAGCATGACGCACGTCAGTCAGCCACTGCCGGGCACGCTGTGCAGCGCTGGCCGGTTCACCATCTTCCAGCACTTCAATCAGGCGGCTACCGATGATCACGGCATCGGCAAATGCAGCCACACGGGCAGCGGTGGCCGCATCCTTGATGCCGAAACCTACCCCCACGGGCAACGACACCGCCTCGCGGATAGCCGGCAGCGCCCGGGCCACGGCCTCGGTATCCAGATGGCCGGCACCGGTGACTCCCTTGAGTGACACATAGTAAATGTAGCCGCTGGCCAGTGCCGCCACCTTGCGGTATCGCTCGGGGCCGGAAGTCGGTGCCAGCAGATAGATGAGATCGATATGATGCCGGCGTAGAGCCACCGAATAGTCATGGGCCTCTTCGGGCGGGCAATCCACCACCAGCACGCCGTCCACGCCGGCTTTCGCTGCTGCCCGTGCGAAGGAGTCGAGCCCCATCGCTTCGATCGGATTGCAGTAGCCCATCAGCACGATCGGCGTCTGGTCATTGCTGCGGCGGAACTCAGCCACCAGCGCCAGTACCTTCGACAGGCTCATGCCGGCAGCCAGTGCCTGGTCATTGGCCCGCTGAATGGTTGGGCCATCGGCTGCCGGGTCAGAAAAAGGCACGCCCAGCTCAATGATGTCGGCGCCCCCTGCGACCAGTGCCTGCAGCACGGATAGCGTATGTGCCGGCGTCGGGAAGCCGGCGGTGACATAGGGAACCAGGGCGGCACGACCGCGCCGTGCCGCCCCGGCAAAGGCCGCTGCGATGCGGGAAGAGACGCCCTGCCCTAGCGGGCCGGACTTCGTGTCATGATCAGATGTATTCATGCCAGGTTACAGACGATACGCGTGCAGGAGTGCGAATGATGGGGAACGGTGCTCAGGCTCCGGACTGCCCCCCGTACTGGGCAACGGTATGCATGTCCTTGTCGCCACGACCGGACAGGTTGACCAGAATGATCTGATCCGGCCGCATGGAGGGCGCAAGGCGTGCCGCCTCAGCCAGGGCGTGACTGGACTCCAGCGCCGGAATGATGCCTTCAATGCGGCAGCATTCATGAAAGGCTGCCAGGGCCTGCCGGTCATCGATCGGCACATACGTGGCACGTCCGGCATCCTTCAGCCACGCATGCTCCGGGCCAACACCAGGATAGTCCAGACCCGCCGATATCGAATGCGTCTCGATCACCTGACCATCGTCATCCTGGAGCACATACGTGCGATTGCCATGCAGCACGCCGGGCCTGCCCCGCTGCAGCGAGGCGGCGTGGCGAGCACTGTCGAGCCCGTCACCAGCCGCCTCGACACCAACCAGCCTGACAGCCGGGTCAGCAATATACGGATGGAAGATGCCAATGGCATTGGAGCCGCCCCCCACTGCCGCGATCACCACGTCGGGCTGGCGGCCGGCATAAGCGGGCATCTGCATCCGACACTCCTGGCCAATCACTGACTGGAAGTCACGCACCATCATTGGATAGGGATGCGGGCCTGCCACCGTACCGATGATGTAAAAGGTGTCGTCAACATGGGTCACCCAGACTCGCATGGCCTCGTTGAGAGCATCTTTGAGCGTTTTCGATCCGGATTCGACCTCGACCACGTTCGCGCCCAGCAGATTCATGCGGTAGATGTTCTGCCGCTGACGCTCGGCGTCGATTGACCCCATGTAAATCGTGCATTCCATGCCGTAGCGGGCCGCCACCGTAGCAGTAGCCACGCCATGCTGACCCGCGCCCGTCTCGGCGATCAGGCGCTTCTTGCCCATGCGTCGCGCCAGCAGCGCCTGGCCGATAGCGTTGTTGACCTTGTGCGCGCCGGTATGGTTGAGATCCTCGCGTTTGAAATAGATCTGCGCCCCCCCCAGCATCGCCGACCAGCGACGAGCATGGTAAACCGGGGTGGGACGGCCGACGAAGTGTTCGAGCTCCTCACGGAACTCGGCCTGGAAGTCCGGATCGCGACGATAACGCTCGTAGGCATCCCGCAGCTCGGCCAGCGCACCAATCAGCGTCTCGGAAACAAACAGGCCACCATAGGGGCCAAAATGCCCGGACGCATCCGGGAGATTGTAGACATCCGTCGTCATCTAGCCACTCAGTCGTGATCGTCAGTCATTGTGCAGCCAGTGCAGCATCTGCCTGCAATATGGCTGCCATGAAGTCTTCCATTCTAACCATGTCTTTCTCCCTCGGCCCTGTTCCCTGGATGCCACTGGAGACATCTACAGCAAACGGCCGGACCTGGCGTACGGCATTCCCCACCGTCTCGGGGCGCAGACCCCCGGCCAGGATCAGCCGACCCGCCCCCGCGCAGGTAGCCGGTGTGCCAGCCGGACAGGTGTCGCGCCCCGGCCCGCACAAGCCCGGCTGTGCACCGGCCAACGTCCAGTCAAAAGCGTGGCCGCTGCCGCCGAACCCGGGGCCGGCACTGTCCAGCAGACAGGCACTGACACCGCCAAACAGCCGCAGCGCCTCCCGCAACGCCTCCGGATCAGCCGGTACCCGGCCCGTCGCCAGCAGCCGTGCAGGATCCTGCCCGGCGGCGCCCAGGTCAGCCAGACAACCACCAATCCGCAACGCTTTCCAGACATCCACGCCCGGCATGTCCAGCCCGGCCAGCAAAGCCGGCGTCTCCTCACCATGCGCCTGCACCACATCCAGCCCCACACGCCGGACCCCTTCGGCCATGTCGGCCACCGGTGCATTCACGAACAGCCCGACCGCACTCACCCAAGAAGGCAGACGCCGTCGCAAGGCGGCTGCGTCATCCAGCGTCACATAACGGGGGCTGCCAGGGTAGAAGACAAAGCCGACGGCATCCACGCCGATGGCAACTGCCGCATCCACATCCTGCGGACGCACCAGGCCACAGAATTTCACCCGCGTGCGCCGTCCCCCCATCTACATTCCCCATCACGATTCCGAACCCGGAAGTATAGGGCCTGATGCGCCTTTTCACAGCAATTCAGTCAGGGTTAACGCCTGTTCACGACAGGGAAGCCCCCAGAGCGGGTCATAGCGGACACTCGCCAGATACAGTCCGGCCGCTGCAAAGGTGGGCGCAGCCGCGGCCCGTGAACGGGCAGCCAGCACCTCGCCCAACCAGCTCACGGGGCGCCGGCCGTCGCCCACATAGATCAGAGCTCCAACGAGATTGCGCACCATATGATGTAGAAAGGCATTGGCGGTCAGGCGCATCAGGATGAATCCCCCCTGACGCACCACGGTCCAGTCGGTCAATGTACGCACCGGAGTCGCCGCCTGGCACTCGGCCGCACGGAAACTGCTGAAATCATGGGTGCCCAGCACCGTCCGGGCAGCCTGCTGCATACGTTCCACATGCAGTGAACGATGAGTCCAGCCGGCCCGGCCATGCCAGAGGGGTGGTGCTACCGGGCTGTCGACCAATACATACCAATAGGTGCGGGCACATGCCGAAAAACGGGCGTCAAATGTACTGTCTGCTGGTAAAGGAACCGCCCACCTCACCGCCACGCTTTCCGGCAAATGCGCGTTGGTGCCGCGCACCCAGGCAGTGGCAGGGCGCTGCGCGCGGCAGCGGAACTCGATGACCTGCTCCAGCGCATGCACGCCGGCGTCTGTGCGACCGGCACAGCGGACGTCGATGGGCTCCCCCGCTACGGCCGACAGCGCCGTCTCGACCGTCCGTTGCACGGAAGGCGCCAGGTGCGGAGCGGGCGACTGTTTCTGCCAGCCACAGAATCCCTGACCGTTGTAGGACACGCCACACACCCAGCGTGTGACATCTGGTGGGCCAGACTGCCGGCCGGGCGCCTCATCGCTCATCGTCACTCCTGCATACATCCACGCACACGGAAAGGATTCTGCCCGAATCCATCACTGGCGGGTGCCTGCCTCTGGGACCCCGGAAACGACGCTGCCATCTCCTGCCCTGTCACAGGCATGAAGATGGCAGTATCCGGTCCTGCCACCTCACATCATGCGATGCGCTGGCAGGACGATCTGGACGGAATCAGAGACCGGCCAGCAACTCGCGGGCACGCTGCTGCTGAGCAGCATCACCGCCGGCGACAACCTCGTCAAGCAGCTCACGGGCCCCTTCCTTGTCACCGATCTCGACATAGGCGGAGGCCAGATCCAGCTTGGAGGCCATTTCCTGCCACTGGCTGGATGCCGCACCGCTCATGGTGATCGGGCCGGAGATGGTCGAGGGAGACAGATCCAGGCCAATCGACCCCAACCCGTGGTCAGTGGATTCGCTACCCATATCCAGTGACTCGGTGATCGTGGTGTCGATGTTCAGATCCGTGACGGTGCTCGGGCCGTCGTCCAGATCCAGCGGCTGATCCAGGTCCAGCGTGGGCAGATCCACCCCCGGCATAGCCGACAGCGGACCGGAACGGGTCGACTGGAAGGTAGGAGCGGGCGCATCCTGCTGCGCAGAAGGCATCTCGGCCGGTTTGACATCGAAGTCCAGGCCAGGGTCTCCCTCGGCAACGGGCTCCTGCTGAGCGGGCTCTTCAGCAGCGACAGCAGGTGCCGCAGCCTGCTCGGCCTCGGCGGGAGCGGCATGCTCTGCCGACGCATCATGTGTCATGGCAGCAGCGCCTCCCGCAGCCACACCGGCAGCAGCTGCGGCCAGACCAGCGCCCGCTGCGGATGGTACCGACAGATTGCCGGTGCCGTCACCATACAGAGCGTTGCCTGGATCCAGCACCGCGCCCATCTGGACAACTTTCGACCACTCTTCGTTGAGGCCGCCCGTCATTTCGTGCATTTCACGGGCCATCTGTCCGAACGCCACCGTATCCTTGCGGCCAGAGTAGATTTCCAGCAGTTTCAGGCGGATGGCCTGGCGCTCGGGCTGACGTTTGAGCGCTTCGCGCAGGATTTCTTCGGCCTGGGTCTCACGACCATAAGCGATATAGACCTCAGCCTCGGCAATGGGGTCGACTTCTGTCGGCGTCGCCTCGCTGATCGTGGTGATCTGCGTGCTGGCCCCCGTCATGGTGTCCACACTCTGGCCACCTGTGGTGCCAAACAGCGAATTGGCGGTGAACTCATCTGCGCTGATACTGTCGGAGAATCCATCCTCTCCCCGGCGGCGGCGGCGCAACATCCAGAATCCAAGCCCCGCAGCCAGTGCGGCCACACCCAGGCCAGGAATCAACAGTGAGTTCTGGGACAGCCCTTCCGCGAAACCGCCCTGCTGCTCCTCACCCTCATTGACGGGCGCTGGCTTGGGCATCTGCTTGGACTTGTCTTCCTGGTCGCCCTGAGTGACACGATCAACTTCTGCCTTGGCTTCTGCGGCAGCCCGCTCCACAGCGGTGTTGTCCTTGTCACCGGCAGGCTGAGCCTGCTGTGCCTGACGCTCGGCCTCGGCCTTGTCGGCAGCAGCTTTATCCGCGGCGGCTTTGTCGGCAGCAGCTTT
>JAUNAC010000003.1 GCA_030527825.1 Lautropia sp. | reverse complement strand
AGCCGCTGCCGAGAAAGCTGCTGCCAAGGCAGCCGCACAGCGTCAGGCAGCGGATGCCCGTCGCAAGGCAGCCGTCAGCGCCCTGCTGAGTCAGGCCGGGGATGCCGACAGTAACACCTCCCATGGAAGTACTTCCGGCGCCCGGGATGCCGGCTATGCTGCTCGCGTCAGCTCAGCCATTCGCAACAACACAACATTCTTCCAACAGATTTCTGGCAATCCCAAAGCCGTATTCGACGTAACACTCAACCGTAATGGCAAAATCCTCGACGTACAGCTGAAACAGTCCAGCGGCAATGTGGCCTGGGACAACGCAGCCGAGCGCGCCATCCGGCGGACAGACCCCTTCCCATGCCCCCATTCCGGCAGTTGCGACACCACGCTGGAAATCCATCATGGCCCACAGGATTGAGTCATAATCGAATCATGAACAGACCCAAGCGCCCGTTCCAACTCGCCATTTTTGCCGCTACCCTTTGCGCGACCGGCTCCCTGTCGGCCCAGTCCATGCGCATCGACGTCAGTGGCGTAGGCGCACACCAGGTGCCACTGGCACTGGCCCACTTCGGTGGCAACGGCCCGTCCCCACAACAGCTCGACACCGTCATCCAGGAAGATCTCGCCCGCAGCGGCATGTTCCGGCTCACCCCGCTGGAGAGCACGCTCAGCGAAAACGCCCCCCTGGACATGTCAGCGCTGCGCAGCCAGGGCGCTGACTCCATCCTGGTCGGATCAGTGCAGCCCGTGGCCAACGCCCGGCTGGAATTCCATTACAAGCTGGCCGACACCATCCGCCAGTCAGTCATCACCGAAGCCACCCTGACTGCGGGAGAGTCCGATGTCCGGCTGGCCGGCCATCGCATCGCCGATATCGTCTACGACAAGCTCACCGGCATCAAGGGAATCTTTTCCACGCGTATCGCTTTCGTCAGCAAACAGGGCGACCGCTACCGGCTCAACGTAGCCGACTGGGATGGCCAGAACGTCCAGACTGCACTCAATGCCGGCGAACCCATCATCTCGCCCGCCTGGTCACCTGACGGCCGCAGACTGGCCTACGTATCCTTCGAAACCAAAAAGCCAGTGGTCTATGTCCACGACCTCGCCAGCGGGCAACGCAAGGCCGTTGCCCAGTTCAAGGGCAGCAACAGCGCCCCGGCCTGGTCACATGACGGTCGAAGCCTCGCGGTCACCCTCACCCGTGACGGCGGATCCCAGATCTATATGGTCAGTGCGGATGGTGGCGAAACCGCGCATCGCCTGACCCAGTCCAGCAGCATCGATACCGAACCTGTCTTTTCACCTGACGGCCGCTTCATTTACTTCACATCTGACCGGGGCGGGGCGCCCCAGATCTACCGTATGCCCAGCAGCGGGGGCACAGCCAGCCGCGTGACCTTCGGTTCGTCCTACAACGTCTCGCCACACATCAGTCCGGATGGGCGCCAGCTTGCCTACGTCACCCAGCGGGCCGGACGCTTCCTCATTGCCCTGAAGGATCTTAAATCCGGTGAGGAAAAGCTGCTCACAGATACCGGTGAAGAAGAATCCCCCAGCTTTGCGCCTAACGGGCAATGGGTGATGTACACCACCCGTGCCAACGGACGCGAATACCTCATGGCCGTCTCCACGGATGGACGCGTCAAACAGCGTCTGTCCAGTAACACCAGCAATGTCCGGGAGCCTGCCTGGGGGCCTTTCACCTGGTGACCACGTGCACCCCGGCCTGACAGCCCCGCCACTTGGCATCGACGCCCATGTTTTCCAGCGCCACAACAGATTCACGACAGTGATGACAACGCATTAAGATTCAGCTGCATCACCATCCAAGCAATAGGAGCACACCGATGTTTTCTACCCTGTCCAAACGCAGGCTGTTCAGCCTGGGCCTGAGCCTTGCTATTCTGAGCGGCTGCACGTCGGTTGACCTGGGAGAATCCGACGAACACGCTGTCAGTGCAGCTCCCGAAGAAGACACACAAGGCCAGGATGGTCAGGCCGACCTGCAGAAAAACCCCGTCAACAACGCTCAGGATGCCAACCCGATTCAGTCGGAGCAGAGCACCAATCCCCTGGATGATCCCAACAGTCCGCTGGCCCGGCGCGAAGTCTTCTTCGAATTCGACAGCTTCGCCATCCTTCCGGACTACCAGGCCACCATTGAAGCTCATGCCAACTACCTGTCCTCCCACCGTGACAAACACGTTGTTCTGGAAGGTAACACCGACGAATTCGGCAGCCGCGAATACAACCTCGCCCTGGGCCAGAAACGGGCCGACGCCGTCCGCCGCGCCCTGGCCACACTCGGTGTCGATGACAACCAGATGGAATCCATCAGCTTCGGCGAAGAAAAACCCCGCGCCTCCGGCACGGATGATGCCTCCCGTTCCCAGAATCGCCGGGTTGACATCAACTATCGCTGATCCGCCCCCCCAGTCCGGAAGTCTGCCATGACCGCGTGCCCCCTTCCCCTCGCCTTCAGAACATCCCTGCTGACCGCCCTGCTGGTCGCCACCTTGCCGCTCAGCAGCCCGCCTGCCAAAGCAGCCCTGTTCGGCGATGACGAAGCCCGACAGGCCGTCCTGAACCTGAGAACCAAGGTCGACTCCCTGCAGCGAGACCTCTCCCGCCAGCTCAACGATCTCGCCAGTCGGCAAACCGACATCGAGCAGCGGGTCGAGCGCCTTGAAATAAGCCAGAAAGCCAGTCTGGCGCGCCAGAATGACATCGACCGCCTGAAACAGGAAGTGGCCCAGCTGCGTGGCCAGCTGGAAGACACCCTCAACCAATTGCAGCAGGCGCAGAAAAGTCAGCAGGACATCTCTGCCGATGTCGACTCGCGCCTCAAACGCTTCGAACCCATCGACGTGACCGTCGATGGGCGCCACATCAAAGTCGAACCCGCTGAGAAACGTGAATTCGACGCAGCGCTGGGCCTGTTCCGGAAAAGTAACTTCAAGGCAGCCGATCAGGCATTCACCGATTTTGCCCGGATACATCCGGACAGCCCCTATCTGCCCACAGCACTGTACTGGCAGGGCGGCGCTCAATACGCACAGGGTAACTACAGTGCCACCATCAACACCCTGCAGTCACTGATCCAGCGCTTTCCCGATACGCCACGCAAGGCCGACGCCCTCATGCTGATCGGCAACGCCCAGGCCGATGCTGGCAACACCAAAGCCGCCCGGCAAACCTTCCAGCGGCTGGGCAAGGAGCATCCTGGCACACCTGCTGCCGACGCGGCACGTGAACGTCTGAAAACCATGTAGGACATGCCACCCGCCCCTGCTTGCAAAGAAAAAAAAGCCTTGCTATCATGCTGTCTCTTCGCCGATGCAACAGTGTTTTGTGAGCGGAGAAACTAGCTGACTGATCATGGAGATCAGCATCTGGGTCGTTAGCTCAGTTGGTAGAGCAGCGGACTTTTAATCCGTTGGTCGTAGGTTCGAGCCCTACACGACCCACCAGAATTCAGAAAAAGCCCGGTTAGAACAAACAGCCGGGCTTTTTCTTTGTCCGCCAGCCTGCTATCTGACGACAGGCACTACCTGACGACACACGGACGCCTTGCCTGCCGGCTCCCCCTACCCCAGGTTCGGCATATAAAAAAAGCGCATGTAGGGCAGCAAAAGACTTCGTTCCGGTCCAGGCCCCAGGCCCTTTACAGTTGAATGCCCGCCGCCGACCGGCAGGCACCATCAAAGAGGCTCTGACATCACATGACGCCCGGCATGCCGCCCCTTTCTCCTGAACTGCTCGCCCAGCTTCCCACGCTGGGGCCCATCCAGCTGGCATGGCTTTCGGGTTATTGCTGGTCACAGTGCCAACAGCCCCAGCATGACACCACACGACCAGCCGCTCCTGCCACGTTGACGACCGCAGCTGCCCCGATCACTACCGTAGCCGGCGTCCCTCGCATCACCATCCTGTCTGCTTCACAAACCGGCAATGCCCGCCGGGTTGCAGAACAGCTGCAGAACAACCTGAACAAAGTTGGACTATCTGCCCAGCTGATCCAGGCCGGTGACTACAAAAGCAAAACATTGGCCACCGAAGACATCCTGCTGCTGGTCAGCTCGACACAGGGAGAAGGCGAACCGCCTGAAGAAGCCCTTCCCCTGTACAAATTCCTCTTTGGCAAAAAAGCGCCCCAACTGCAAACACTTCGGTTTGCCGTCTTGGGTCTCGGCGATTCTTCCTATCCCGAATTCTGTCGGGCAGGTCGCGATTTCGACACACGCCTGTCTGATCTGGGTGCGCAACGGCTGATCGACCATGGTGAGTGCGATCTCGACTTTCAGGCCACGGCCACTGCATGGATCGACGCAATCACAGCCCGCCTTCAGGCACTGAACCGCACACCATCCGAGCAACCAGCCGCCATGCCGGCCGGGTGTCTATCACCCTCTCTCCCATCCGGACAAACCCTACCCGCCGGACCGTCTGCCCAGGCTGTCCCGATCATATCGGCTTCTGCTACCGATCTTGCTGTTCTCACAGCCCCCCCGCGGATCTGGACACGCGAACAGCCCTTTACGGCCAGCCTTTCCCTGCGCCAGAAAATCACGTCACGTCAGGCGGAAAAGGACGTTCAGCACATCGAGATAGACCTCAGTGACAGCGGCATCCAGTACCAACCGGGTGACGCCCTGGGCGTATGGCCGGTCAATGCACCGGGCCTGGTCAGCGAAATACTGACACTGCACCAGCTCAATGGCGAAGAGCGCGTCCAGCTGCACGATGGCCTCAGCACGGACATCCGGCAGGCACTCACACACCATCTTGACATTACGCGCAACACACCAGCATTCCTGCAGGCGTACGCTGCCCTCAGCGGCAACGGCGCACTGCAGACCATTCTGGATAACGCAGCCAAGGAACCTTCCCCTGGAAACACGCCCCCCATCGGTATATTTGCGCAATACCCCACACCACTGACTGCCCAGCAGCTGGTCAGCCTGTTCCGGCCACAAACGCCACGCCTGTATTCCATCGCCAGCGCACAGGAAGAAGTGGGCGATGAAGTACACCTCACCGTAGGCGTCGTGCAGTTCCAGCACCATGGACAGCATTACACCGGATCAGCATCGGGCTATCTCGGCCACCTGCTGGAAGAAGGCGACGGGGTGCGCGTGTTCGTGGCTCCCAACCCTCACTTCCGCCTCCCCAATGATGGAGATACCTCACTGATCATGATCGGAGCCGGCACTGGCATAGCCCCTTATCGCGCTTTCATGCAGCAGCGCGAAGCCCGGGGAGACAGCGGCAAAAACTGGCTGTTTTTTGGTAACCAGCGCTTCATTGATGATTTTCTGTACCAGACCGAGTGGCTGCAGTACCGCCAAAGCGGACTGCTGACCCGGGCAGACCTGGCCTGGTCGCGCCAAGGCCCCACCAAAATCTACGTCCAGCACCGTCTGCTCGAGGCAGGGGCCGACATCTGGCGCTGGCTGCAGGACGGCGCATCTCTCTATGTGTGTGGCGACGCCAGCCGCATGGCACAGGACGTCGAACGGGCCTTGCTGGACATCGCCTGTTCACACGGCGGACTCAACATGGATGATGCCGAAGAATATCTCAACGAACTGCGGGAAGAACGCCGCTATCAGCGAGACGTCTACTGAACACCCGGTGCACAACCCGGCAGCGCCGCCCTCTCACCCCGGCCCGCTCCACCCCTGACCGGATACAAGACCACTGAAACGCAGGAAACGACCATGCCAAACGCCGTATTGGACAAACGCGCCAAACTGCCCGACGCCCCGCTGGCCGACAATGAGCGCCTGAAAAGCGGCAGCCAATACCTGAAGGGAACCATCCAGGAAGATCTGCATGACGGGCTGACGGGTGGTTTCAAGGGAGACAATTTTCAGCTCATCCGATTCCACGGTATGTATGAGCAGGATGATCGCGACATACGCGCCGAACGTCGGGAGCAGAAACTGGAACCTCTGAAAAATGTCATGCTGCGCTGCCGTCTCCCCGGCGGCATCATCTCGCCGAAGCAGTGGCTCGGCATCGACAAATTTGCTGGCGAACAAACACTGTATGGCAGCATCCGCCTGACCAATCGCCAGACATTCCAGTTCCATGGCGTTCTGAAGGAAAACATCAAGCCCATGCACCAGTGGCTCAACCAGCTGGGCCTGGACAGCATCGCCACTGCCGGCGACGTGAACCGCAACGTGCTCTGCACCAGCAACCCCGTCGAGTCATCCCTGCATCGCGAAGCCTGGGAATGGGCGAAGAAGATTTCCGAACACCTATTGCCTCGCACCCGCGCCTATGCCGAAATCTGGCTGGATGGCGAAAAACTGCATTCTACGGAAAATGCTATTCAGACCCCAGTCATTGATCGGACCCTGAGCGGCAATGATGTCGAGCCCGTGCTGGGCAAAAGCTATCTGCCAAGAAAATTCAAGACCACCGTCGTCATTCCCCCAAACAATGATGTTGACCTTCACGCCAACGACCTCAACTTCATTGCCATCGGTGACGGGAAACACCTCATCGGTTTCAATGTGCTGGTTGGTGGCGGATTATCCATGGAACATGGCAATACTCGAACCTACCCTAACGTCGCCCAGGAATTCGGGTTCATCCCTTTGGACAAGGTCTTGGACTGTGCTGCAGCCGTGGTGTCCGTACAGCGTGACTGGGGAAACCGTAGCGACCGGAAAAACGCCAAAACACGTTATACCCTGGAACGCGTCGGCAAAAATGTATTCCTAGCCGAAGTAGAGGCGCGCATGGGCATTCGTTTCGAGCCGATTCGGCCCTACACCTTCACCACCCGTGGTGACCGCATCGGCTGGGTTCAGGGAACTGAAGGTAACTGGCATTTGACGCTATTCATTGAAAATGGCCGCCTGATTGATCGCCCCGGCCGGCGGCTGAAAACCGGGGTGCGCGAAATTGCCAAGGTTCACACGGGTGACTTCCGCCTCACCGCCAATCAGAACTTGATCGTCGCCAGCGTTCCCCCCAGGGACAAGGAACTCATTGAGCGTATCGCACGTGAACACGGTCTGATGAGCCCACTCATCACTCCGCTGCGTGAAAACAGCATGGCCTGTGTCTCGCTACCGACCTGCCCTCTTGCCATGGCTGAAGCAGAACGCTTCCTGCCCCAGTTTTCCGACCACATGGATCAGCTGATGGCCAAATACGGGCTGGCCCACGAACACCTCGTGCTCCGGGTCACCGGATGCCCGAATGGATGCGGCCGTGCCATGCTTGCTGAAATCGGTCTGGTGGGCAAAGCCATCGGCCGCTACAACCTTTATGTAGGCGGTAACCGGGAAGGCACGCGCATCCCCCGACTCTTCAGGGAAAACATCGTCCAGGACGAGATCCTGCAGATCATCGACGACTGGATCAAAGCGTGGGCGCAAGATCGACTTCCGGACGAAGGCTTTGGTGATTTCTCCGTACGAAGCGGCATCATCACACCCGTTGTGGATGCCCCCCGTGACTTCTGGGCCGCGGCCGCCTGACCCGGCCTGTCAGTCAATTCCTTCCATCAGGAGTCCAGCATGCACTATTTCCCTATCTTTGCCGATCTGCAGGGCCGTAACGTCCTGCTTATCGGCGCTGGCGACATAGCGGAACGCAAGGCTGAATCACTGCTGAGCGCCGGCGCCCGGATCCAGGTGATCGCCCCCACGCTGAGCCCGGCCTTTCACAGGTGGATCAGGGCGGGGCGGATTCAGTGGCTGGCTAGCACATTTGAGCCTGCCCATCTTCAAAACATCTATCTGGTCATATCGGCCACAGGGCACGCCGGCATCGACGCCCAGGTATTTGCAGAAGCCGAAAAGCGCCGCGTACTGTGCAATACCGTAGACTCGCCAGAATACTGCTCATGGATCATGCCCGCTATCATCGACCGGAGCCCCATTCAGATCGCGATATCATCCGGCGGCAGCGCTCCCGTGCTGGCGCGACACTGGCGACAAAAAATTGAAGCGCTCCTGCCTGTACACACCGGACAGCTCGCCGCCATCGCCGGACGTTGGCGCGCCCGAGTGCAGGCACGGCTGACCAGCGCCCGGGAGCGGCGGCGTTTCTGGGAAGATCTGTTCGGCAGCCGTTTTCAGAGTCTCGTTGCTCAAGGTGATATCCCGGCAGCAGAAACCGAACTGCAGCATCAATTAGACGGAAAAATTTCCTGCCAGGGCGAAATCGTATTAATACACACCCACCCGGACAACCCGGGCCTGCTAACGATACTCGCCATGCAGGCATTGCAGGCCGCCGACCTCGTCCTCCATGACGCGTCCATCTCTTCCAGCGTCCGGCAGCAAATCCGCAAAGATGCTGAAAAAGTTCTATACCACCCGCAACGCGCTCAACGCCTCAACTCCACCAGCCCCCTATCCAATCCGCACGACAGCGCTATTCACTACCTATTAGAACAGGCCCAACAAGGACAACGCGTAGTCTGGTTGCGCAGCAGTCATGACCCACAGATCACGGCCAGTGTTCGAACAGCTCTTCGGCACCTTGAATCCACCGACATTCCCTGCCGTATACTGGCTTGCACCGCTTTGCTGGACATTCCCATACGGGCAGCCGACAGCCACCTCTCTGCCCGCACCGGCTATCCGGGCAGGCCGGTGCCGGGCACCGTCGCTGTTGCCCGATGGCAACGCACTACCCCCCCATATCGAAGGAGATGCCGCCAGTACGCTGGTTATCACGGATAACAGGTGTTGCAGAATCGAAAAATAAAGTGTCAGTTTTTATAATGACACCTAGGCCCTGTAGGCCACTTAAGGCGTTCCCATGCTTGTCCCATCCCGTTCGATTCCCGACCAACAAGCACTGCAGACCGACGTTTGCATTATTGGAGCAGGGCCGGCTGGCCTGGCTGTCGCCCACGAAATGCTGGACAGTGGGCTTGATGTCATACTGCTTGAATCTGGTGACGAAGAACCTGATGCCGCAACCCAGTCCCTGGCATCCGGCGTTTCTGAAGACACCCCGGATCTGTACCCCGACATCATCTGGTCACATGATCGCCGTTTTGGCGGAACATCCGTCCAGTGGGACGTGCAGATCCAGGACACCAGAAACTGTCATCTGGCCACCTTTGACCCGATTGATTTTAAAAAGCGTGACTGGATGCCCTACAGCGGCTGGCCCATTGACTACGATACTCTTCATCCGTATTACCTTCGGGCACTCAAGCTGTGGGAAACCGGTATCGAATCCCTGGCGCTGGAACCATGGCTTTCCAGCGAGCGGAGCATGCTGAAATTCCGGCATGACGCGCTACAGACCAAGCTGTACATGACAGGCTCCCAGGCGGCCCTGACAAAAAGCATTGGCGACCGTGTCAAGCAGAGCAGCAATATCCGGCTGATCATGAAAGCCAATGCCATCGAGCTTGAAACCAATGAGTCAGCCAATACAGTCACGGGGATCAAGGTTGCCTGCCTGGACAACCGTCACTTCACCATTGCTGCTGGACAAGTCATCCTGGCACAGGGCGGATATCAAGTACCTCGCCTGCTGCTGGCCTCTGACCGCGTCGCCAAACAGGGCCTGGGCAACGACCATGGCCTGGTCGGGCGCTTCCTGATGGACCGGCAAATCGTCAAAACTGGCACGCTTTTTCCCAGCCGTCCCATCTCGGCATTCGGACTCTATGACCTGCAACATCGCGGTCCGTCACATGTCCTGGGAAAACTCGCCATTCCAGAACACACCCTGGAGGAGCAATGTCTGATGAACACATCCATCGGACTGAATGCGCAACCTGGTTTCTCCCGGGTCAGGCTTGCCCAGCGGCTGTTTGGTCGCGGTACCACGTTCCGTTCTCCCGCCTACTATTCCCTGCGAAAGGTAGCGCGTGATCTGCGTGCCCGACGCATGCCCGAACGACCGATCCATCATCTTATGAACATCCTGGGCGGGATAGACGATCTGGTATTCATCAAGGTCGCCCGCGCACCATGGCTCAATATCCCCTACAACCGCGACAGCGGCGGATGGTACGACCTGCCGGAACGGGATCAATACTTCAAGATAATCGACCTTTATCAGATTTCGGAACAATCGCCGGATCCAGACAACCGGATCACCCTCAGCGAAGAGCGTGATGCTACGGGCATGCGCAAGCCCAGAATCCACTTTCGCTGGCGAGAGTTCGACATACGCAGCGCGCTCGGCTCACAAGACATCGTTCAACGGGCCATTGAGCAGTCCGGCATTGGCCGCCTGCGCGTGGAGCGTCGTGATGGCATGCCCCTCGTCACGCAGATGACAGCGCACCACCCAGCCGGTACCGCACGCATGGCAGATGATCCCAGCCAGGGCGTCGTCGATCGCGATTGCCGCGTGCATGGTGTTTCAAATTTATATGTGGCCAGCAGCGCCACCTTCACCACAGCGGGCTGTGCCCCGCCGACATTGACCATTGTGGCGCTGGCGGTACGTGTGGCCGACAAGGTCAAGCAACAGGCCAACAAACGCTAACGACAACGCCCCCATCCGGGATGCGGGAAGCATCCCGGATCTGTCAGAGCATCGGATCATCCGTTCAAACTGACGGGCAATCCATGATGAGATGGATTATTCTTCCCCCCCCTTCATACTATCTGTATTCATCATGCCCACCCGCTGCCCATACCGCAAGCGGCTCCTGGCTTCTGCACTGGCGCTGCCATTGAGCACATCCATCGCCGCCCACGCCCGGTCATCTAGTGGCTCCTCTGATCCCGCAGCCACCGCGCTGCAGACAGTACATGTCACATCCATTCGCTCGGATGGCTACCGGCCTGTCACCGTCAAGGCAGGAACCTTCCGGGGTGCCGACGTCATGGATGTTCCCTCTACCGTCAACGTCGTCACCAGCAAGGTCCTGGAAGCCCAGGGAGCCGAAGGTCTCTATGACGCGGTCAGGAACACGGCCGGCGTCACCCGTCAGCAGAATGGCGGGGACACCTGGGACCAGCTGGTCATCCGCGGCATCGAGGTGCAGAACCGTACCAACTACCGGCTGAACGGTTCAATGCCGATCATGAACTTCTCGCAGGTGCCGATGGAAGACAAGGCCCGCGTGGAGATACTCAAGGGGGCGTCGGCGCTCTACTATGGCTTCACGGCCCCCTCGGGCATCGTCAACTATGTGACCAAGCGCGCCGGCCGGCATCCCGTCACCAGCCTTGGCCTGAAGCTCGATGACCGCGGCACCCTACTCGCGCATGCCGATGTGGGTCGCCGTTTCGGCCAGCAAAATCAGTACGGCCTGCGCCTGAACGTGGCTGGTGGGCGCCTGGGCAACTATCTCGACGGCGTTGGTGGCGGCAACCGCGGCTTTGCCGCGGCCGCCTTCGACTGGCGCCTGACCAATCGCCTGGTCCTGGCCATGGACCTGGAGTACGACCGCCGCCGGACCGTGGAGCAGGTGGGCGTCTCATTGCCCACCGCCGTCAATGGCAGCATCACATTGCCCCGGGCCGTGGACCCCAGGAAGCTGGTCGGACCCGACTGGGCCATCTTCCGGGCAGAAACCACCAACATGCAGGTTCGTGCCGACTATGCACTGGACGACAACTGGGCCCTGACCGTCGAGGCGGGCCGGTCCAGGGTCGAGCGTGACCGCTCGCTGCCGATCTTCCGCTTCACCAATGCTGCGGCCGTGGCCACGGGTGCCGGAAGCATCCGCGGCAACCTGCAGAATACCGTCAATACCTCCGACCTGCTGCGCGGCGAAATCTCCGGCACATTCGAGACCGCCGGCATCGGCCACAACCTGACCGCCGGTGTGGCCAAGGCCGACAAATCGCAGGATCCGGTCTACCAGCGCAACTACACCACGACCACCAGCCAGAACCTGTACAACCCGATACGCATCACGAACTACACGATCGGCAAACGGCCGGCGAGCCCCACATCGGCCGCCCTGGAGACCTCCGACCTCGGCGTCTATGCCATCGACCGGATCGAGCTGTCGCCACAATGGCAGGTGATCGGCGGCCTGCGATACAGCCGCTACCGGAGCGACCAGGGCAGCACCCAGTACCGTGCCACCAAGACCACGCCCATGGTCTCGGCAGTCTACAGGCCAGCAGCCGATCTCTCCTTCTACGCGTCATATGACAAGGCCCTGGAAGAAGGCGAGGCAGCGCCGACCGGTACCAGCAACCAGAACCAGCGGTTGCAACCCGGCGTCAGCGACCAGTACGAGATCGGTGGACGCTGGCAGACCCCTGGCGGCACCCTGCTGTCAGCCGCCCTCTTCAACATCAACCGGCCCGGCTACTACACCAACGCCAACAATGTCTTCGTGGCCGATGGCGAGCAGCGCTACCGCGGCCTGGAGCTTTCGGCACAGGGTACCCTCACGCGGCAGCTTTCCTGGCAATCGTCCGCTGTATGGCTCGATCCGCAGTTCCGCAAGACAACCGATGCCTACAATGGCAAGCGACCGGAAAACGCCGCACGGCACACCGGCAGCCTGTTCCTGTCGTATGCGCTGGATGCCGTGCCAGGACTTTCCGTCAACGGCGGCGCCTACTATACCGGCCGGCGCCCGGTCAATGACCTGAACCAGGCCTGGCTGGGCGGCGTCACGCTGTACAGTGCCGGCCTGCAGTACCAGCACCCCCTGTTCGGCAAGCAGACCACCTGGCAGCTCAACATCGACAACCTGGCCGATAAGCAATACTGGGCCGGCGGCGGCAACCGACTGGCGGCCGGTGCTCCGCGCCTCATCAAGCTGGGCGTGAAGGTGAACCTCTGATCTCTCTTCCTGTCGGCGAGCACCTGTCGCATCCGGAACCCGGTCGATACAGCCGCCGCCGCTCGGGATACCCCACAAAAGAGCCCGCCCCTGCGGGGGCATTTTTCGTTATGCCAAAGGATTGCCGTTTATGCTGGTGAATCGCCATCCTTTCACCACGTCGCCATGATCAAGCAGCTGCTGGCCATCTCGGCCGGCGCCAGCGCCGGCGCCTGCCTGCGCTGGCTGCTGGGCCAGGGGCTCAATGCCCTGTTTCCGGCCATCCCGCCCGGCACGCTGGTGGCCAACCTGCTGGGCGGCTACCTCATCGGCGTGGCGCTGGGCTTCTTCAACCAGCACGTGGGGCTGGCCCCCGAATGGAAGCTGCTGATCATCACCGGCTTCCTGGGCGGCCTCACCACCTTCTCCACCTTCTCGGCCGAAGTCACGGCACACCTGCAGGACGGGCGCCATGTCTGGGCCCTGGGCGCCATCGGCATCCACGTCATCGGCTCGCTGGCCATGACGATGCTGGGGCTGATGACAATGGGGGCGTGGGTCAAAGGATAGCGTACGCAGCGTCGCCAAGGGCGCGGCTGCCCACCACGGTGAAGTACAGCTTCCGACTGCCTGCCATGGGCCTGCCCTAGCGCACCATGGCATCATAGGCCAGGTAATGGACATTCTCCTCCACATCCCCTTTCAGAACGTCACCTTCACCCCGACACCATACACCCGGGGCTCCAACACCTCGGACATGATGACGATGCCGCCGGCGGTGCGATCATCGAACTTCGAGGTGGGCTTGCGGGCGTCAAACAGGTTGTCCACGTAGGCATAGAACTGCCACGTCCGGTCCATCTGGTACGAGAGGCGTGCATTGGCCACCGTGTAGGCGCCCACGTCATAACCCGGCAGGTTGTTGTCGCTGGAGTGGTAGCCGTCCGTGCGGTGCACGTTGGCATTCAGCGCCAGCTGATCGGTGATGTTCCAGTTCACGTCCAGCCCTACCATGTAGCGTGGCGAGTGAGCGAATTCATTGCCCTCGAACGACACGCCGTCCGGGTCCGAGAAGCGATGGATCTTCGTGCGCAGCAAACCCGCGCTGGCGCGAACGTCGAGATTGTCCTGCGCCTTGTATCCGGCCGACACCTCCAGACCATAGGAGCGCGACTTGTCGGCGTTGCGCACCACGTTGCCCGTCAGCCTGCCGTTCACGTAATCGGGCACGTTGGCCTGCGAATCCTTGCGGTCATCCCAGAACAGGTTGGCGTTCAGAACCAGCCGGTCACCCAGCGTGTCGATGCGGGTGAAAAGCTCGTAGTTCCACATCGTTTCCGGGTTGAACTGGTAGAACGTGCCGTTGGCCATGCGCAACCCCGCACCACCGGGGTTGTAGCCCCGGCTCACCAGCGCCCCCACGGTCCAGTCCGGTGACACGTCATAGGACAGCGAGACCTTGGGCAGCAGCTTGTTATAGGTCTCGTTGAAATCCAGCGGCATGCGTGCCAAAGTGGCCGTGCCACTGCGTTTCACACGGTCGTGCTGATAGCGCAGACCACCGGTCAGCGACCATTGCGGCGCAAGGCGCCAGGTCGCCTCGGTGAATACGCCCAGGCTGTCCTTCCTGTCATGGAAGGACGAAGTGCCCCGCAGATACAGAAGGTCGTCGCCATCCACATTGCTGTAGTAGACACCCGCCATGCCGCTGAGGCTGCTGTCAGGCACCTTGAAGCTGGTGCGCAGTTCCTCCGAGAAATCATGGTAGTCCATGTGGGCGCCGCCGTTGCTCATCGGCGCGGACACCCGCTCGGTCTTGCTGCGGCTGTACTGCAGCTGATTGTCCAGCCGCACCCCATTGCCCAGGACATAGGCCAGGTCATGCACGCCCGTCCACCCATGGGTGTTGAAGGTGGGCATGGTCAGCGTGGCATTGTTCAGCTGGTCATAGGGGGCATTGGCGGCTTCCGTCGTGGACAGGTTGCTACGCAGGTATGAAAACGTCAGCTTCGATTCCAGACCTGGCAGTGCACTGGGCGTCCACAGCAGCTTGAGGTGGCCGTTGACGTTCTCGGGGTTGGTATCGGTATCCCCCTTGGCGTAGGCGGGGTTAACGTACTTGATGTAGGTATCGCGCCCGCTGTAGTCCAGCGCAATGCGTGCAGCCAGTTCCTCGTCCACCAGCGGCCGGGACAGCATCACCGAGGCCCGCCGGCTCTTGCGGCTGCCCAGCTGCAGCTGCGCCGCACCTTCCGGCGTGAAGGTGGGATCCTTGGTTTTGACGATGATGGAACCGGCAATGCTGTTGGCCCCCAGCGCCGCCGTCTGTGGCCCCCGATACACCTCGACGGAATCCACATCCCAGACAGAGGCGGTGCCATGGTTGGATTCCCAGAAGTTCAGGTTGTGACCATCCACATTGACGCGGGCACGGGGCACCGTACCGCCAAAGAAAGCCCCTGCACCGGAACTGGAGCCCTGACCATCGACCCCCCGGATGATCGGCGCACTGCCGGGCCGGGTATACAGCACGTTGGGCACGCCGCTCGTCACATCGCGCACCGAGGTCGCCTCGGGCTGCTCCTGCAGACGACGGCCGTTGATGACGGCCACCGAGCTGGCGGTCTCCTTCACCGTGCGGCGCACCTTCTCACCGGTAACGACCACACTGTCCAGCGTGGTGACCTCACCGGCATCAGCCCGCAGGCCCTGGGCGAATGCCGTCGGAGTGGAGAAGATGGCGCCCAAGGCCAGGGCGATGGTGGTCAGCGTGCCGACCGCACTATCAGCACACAACCTGCTGCGTCTGCTCCCATATTCACGACCTTCAACACACACATGCCTACGATCTCGCATCTCGTCTCTCTCCTTGCCATGACGGCGCAACCACAACAACCCTGGCCCACTGCGTGAAGGATTGATTCACTATCAGTACTCGCGGAAAGCCCTGATCCTAATGCCAGCCAAGGCGGCCCCAAGAGGCTATGAATTGAATAACAAATGATTCCTACTATCATAATGATAAGGTGCTTCTAACATCACGGAAGAAACCACAGGATTGGCGCCGAGAGGCCGCCAGTACTGGACTCCCCCGGGACAAGCCTTGAGCGTAGACAGTTTTCTGTGGGCAGCACCTTCCTGCGAAAATACATCGAATATTTCACACACTGCGGCACGAATCCTTGCAACATCTGCAGCAGAATAAGCACTTCCCCTATAGCTCATCAGTATTCGGATGAATTCCACGCCATCAACACGCTCTTCCATGACCTCAAACTGCAGCCCGAGCATGGATTCGTGCTTGTCAGGGTCGATCTGTCGAAAAGAGATAGGCTCACCTTGAGGACCTGACAAAACTCCATTCAACTTGTTCTTTGCATGTATCTGAATGAACACATCGAAAAGACGCTCATCGCCAGGCGATATCCCCAATGCTTCTTCCACCAAGTCGATAGGAACATCGCTCATCGGAATGGACTTGTTTACCAAATCCCTGACATATGCAACAAATTCGCCAACAGACAGTAAATGATCAACACGAACGTAGTGAGCGACTGTCGCATTACGCTATTGAAGAAAATACTGTGAGTGATAGTGATATGTCCTTTGATTCGGATTCAGAGAATGAGTACCAGTCTTGCCCCCTATGTCTCTTCTCCTACGGGACCTGTACGCTGGCAGCCTTTGGCGTCCACGAAAAGCTAGATATTCCCGTCCATCGCGGAAGCCACCAGAGCAGCGAATTCCAGGCAGCTGTTCAAGAGGCATTCACGCGAGCCGAGGAGTCAGGCATAAAGGAGCCTATCATCGTCGGGGCGATTCCGTTCGATACCGATGAGCCCTCTTGTCTTTACATACCTCAACGACATGCGTGGCACACCGGCGCAGCATCAGAACAACCCCGTCAACAACAAGGGAAGTTCCCGTCTCTCAGCATCCGGGACCAGCGTGCCATCCCCAACGAAACCGATTTCAAGGCATCGGTGGGAAAAGCGCTGGAGCAGTTGCGCGGACCGAATGACATCAGAAAGATAGTGCTCGCCGCCACCCGGGAGCTGGATTTCGACAGGGCCATTGACGTTGCCGGATTGCTGTCCAATCTCAGGATCCAAAACCCCGATGGCTATCAATTCCGGCTGCGTCTTCCCAACGACGAAGAGCTTGTCGGCGTCAGTCCCGAGCTTCTGGTCAGGCGCAGGGGAAATCAAGTCATCAGCAACCCGCTTGCCGGATCTGCCCGCAGATCCAAAGACCCAAAAGAAGACAGACGAATCGCCCAGGACCTTCAGGATTCTGAAAAGGATCAATATGAGCACCGCCTTGTGATTGAGGACATCAATCACGTGTTGCGTCCCTTCTGCACGGAACTTCATGTTCCACACCAACCTTCCCTGCTGAGCACTTCCGCTCTCTGGCATCTGTCCACACAGATAGAAGGCGTATTACGGGAACCCGCCGCAACGGCCCTGGAGATGGCATGCGCATTACACCCGACCCCAGCCGTGTGCGGCCATCCGACGGCCGTGGCACGAAACCTCATCGGACAGCTTGAATCCTTCCATCGGGGTTTCTTCACGGGAACCGTGGGCTGGATGAACAGTGAAGGCGATGGAGAATGGGCGGTCACCATTCGCTGTGGCGTCGTGAATGGCAGGAAAATCCGCTTGTTTGCGGGTGCAGGCATGGTTCCTGCATCGAACCCAGATTCTGAATGGGCGGAGATTCAGACCAAGCTGAGTACCATGCTCCGTGCATGCGGAATCCAGGACTAAGAGCAGAAACGATCGAGTCAAACCATGTCCATCCCCAAAATATCGAATTACCCAATTCCAGACATTGATGACATTCCCGCCAATCGTGTGAAATGGCGAGTTGACACCGGGCGGGCAGCACTCCTCATCCACGACATGCAGCGCTATTTCCTGCGCTTCTACGAAGCAGACTCCGAGCTTCTTCAGACGCTGGTGAATAACATAGCGAAGCTGAAGCAATGGGCGAACGAGCATGGCGTGCCCGTCTTCTACACGGCACAGCCGCACGACCAACCTGCCGCAGACCGCGCACTGCTCAACGACATGTGGGGTCCAGGGTTGACCAAGGCCGATCCGGAGCAACAGGTCATAGTGCCGGAAATCGCACCGACCGATAAGGACATCGTACTTACGAAATGGCGTTACAGCGCCTTCCAGCGCAGCGATTTGGATGCACAGATGGCAGCGCTGAAGCGCGATCAGCTGATCGTCGTGGGTGTCTATGCACACATTGGCTGCATGATCACGGCTGTGGAAGCCTTCATGAAGGACATCCAGCCCTTCATGGTGGCCGATGCAGTTGCAGACTTCTCGGCCGCCGACCACGTCATGGCACTGCGGTACATAGCAGGCTGCGCCGGCGTCGTGACCCAGACCCATGATATCCTGATGCCCTCCGGAGGAGTGCCCCTGAAGACATGGCTCATGTCGCGTGTCCTAGAATTGATGCATCAAGAGGCCAACGAAGATTTTGACATGCACGAGAATCTGATCCTCTACGGGCTGGATTCTTTGCGGATCATGCGAATCGCTGAAGAGCTAAGACAAAGGGGTATCGAGATTTCACTTGAGCAACTTGGCCGCACCCCCACACTCTCAAACTGGATCAAGCTGGTTGAGGAAAGAGATCTCCGCTGACCTTAAGGGTTCTTACATCATGACTGACCGATTCACCGATAAGAAGATCCTCGTCACCGGCACCGCCCAGGGCATCGGCCTGCGCATTGCGCAGCGCTTCGTGCAGGCGGGTGCCGAGGTCATCGGGCTGGACCGCCAGCCGGCAGCAGGCGGTAACGACGGCAAGAGCGCAGCACACACCTTCGAGCAGATCCAGCTGGATCTGACCGACACGGCCGCCATCGCACGGGTTTGCGAACAGCTGAAGGCCCGTTGGCCAACACTGGATGTGCTGGTGAATGCGGCCGGTGTGCTGCGCATGGGCGGGCTGGATTCGCTCACGTCCGAAGACTGGGATGCCTGTCTGGACGTGAACGTGACGGGGCCCTTTCACCTCATCCAGCAATGGGCACCAGTGTTCAAGGCGCAGCGTCGGGGCGCCATCGTCAACATCGCGTCCAATGCAGCGGTGGTGCCGCGCATCGGCATGCTGGCCTATTGCACGTCGAAGGCGGCCATGGTGGCGATGAGCCAGACGGTGGCACTGGAGCTGGCGCCCTTTGGCGTGCGCTGCAACATCGTCTCGCCCGGCTCCACCGACACTCCCATGCTGGCCGGCATGCTGGGCGATCCAGCCGGGCAGCGCCGCCTGGTGGAAGGACTGCCCGAGCAATACAAGCTGGGCATTCCGCTGGGCAAGATCGGCAAGCCGGACGACGTGGCCGATGCGGTGCTGTTTCTGGCTTCCGACCAGGCCGGCCACATCACGATGCAGCAGATCGTGATTGACGGAGGGGCGACGCTGGGCGCCTCATGAAGCGTTGACCGGGACATGCCTGCGATGTTCCGGGCGCCATCACGACGTCGGCTAGACTGGAAAGAAACGTGCTGCAATGGTCGGCATGAACCATGCCGCGCCATGACAGCCCCCTTCCCCGCTGATGGATCAAGGAGGAGAAAGCATGAGCCTGTCCCCCGGTACGCAAAGAGCCAGCCTGCACATCGGCATGTCACTGGCACCAACCTGGCTGGCCGGTGACGCCTGGCGCGGGCCCGACAGTGGTGTCGAAGGCATCTTCTCTCAGGCATTCTTCCTGGACATTGCCCGGCGGGCCGAGGCCGCGCTGGCAGATTTCGTGTTCTGTCCGGACGTGATGGCGCTGCGCACGGATCATCTGTCACAGGGGGCGGGCTTTGCCAGTCTGGACCCGACGATGCTGTTGTCAGCCCTTGCACCGCAGACACGGCATATCGGCCTGCTCACCACGGTTTCCACGCTGTTCTTTCCGCCCTATGTGGCGGCACGCCAGATCCAGTCATTGAACTGGCTGAGCAAGGGGCGTGCTGGCTGGAACATTGTCACCGCGCTGGAAGGGCACGGCAATTTCGGCATGGACAGCATGCCATCGGCGGCCGAGCGCTATGCACGCGCAGAGGAATTCGTCTCGGTGGTGCAGCAGCTGTGGCAGAGTTTTCCGCACGAGGCACTACGCCTTGACCGGGACAGCGGTCTGTTTGCCGATCCGGCACAGGTCCGGGCCATCGATCATCATGGCCAGTATCTGTCGGTGCAAGGGCCCCTGAACCTGCCCGCCTTCGGTGAGGGACGCATTCCCTTCGTGCAGGCGGGTGCATCGCCCGAAGGCCGGCATTTTGCAGCGGGTGTGGCCGATGCGGTCTTTGCATCCACGCCCGACCGCGAAGCCGCCCGCCGGCTGCGCCACGATCTGCGCAAGTTGGCCGAGCACCAGGGGCGCCAGCCCGATGCGGTGAAGCTGATGCCGGGCCTGAGCCTGTACCTGGCCGAGACCGGATCCGCCGCCCGGCAGCTGCATGCCGACACGCATGGACGCCGGGATCCGACGCGGGACCGCAAGACCCTTCACGATCTGCTGGGCATCGATGTCTCGGACTGGCCGCTGGAGCGCGTGGTGCAGCCTGACGACCTGCCTGCCGAGGGAGACTTCGTGCCCCGCAGTCGCACGCACGCGGCGCTGCTGCGCGATCTGGTGACACGCGAGGCGCTGCCTCTGGGCGAGCTGCTGCGGCGCCCCGAGGTGATGGGTTCCGCCCACTGGCAGGTAGTCGGTACGGTCGACGATGCCATCGGCCAGATTGAGGACTGGTTTGCCCATGAGGCCATCGACGGCTTCGTTGCCCTGCCCGGCGGGTCGGTATCATCGATGCACCGGGTGCTGGATGCGCTGCTGCCCCGGCTGTCGCAGGCGGGGCTGTTCCGTAAACAGTATTCCAGCAGCACGTTCATCGGGCATCTGCTCGACTGAGCGGCTGCGCAGCCTGATCATCGTGCTGAACATCATCGACCTGAGCGCCGGCTATGGACATGCGCTGGCGCTGCGCCATGTTTCTCTGCAGGTGCCTGCAGCCGGCGTGACGGCGCTGGCCGGCCCCAACGGCTGCGGCAAATCCACGCTGCTCAAGGCCATCCTGCGCTTTCTGCCGGCCCGCAGCGGCGAGGTGCAGCTGAACGGCACGCCGCTGCACCGCCTGAGCCGGCTGCAGCTGGCCAGAGAGATGGCCTACATGCCGCAGGAATGCCACTGTCCGGACTATCTGACGGTGTTCGACCTGATGCAGCTGGCCGATTATCACCGTCATCCGTGGCTGGGCCGGACATCGCCGGAAGCGCAGGCACGCTTTGCGCGCACGCTGGACGCAGTGGGACTGCGCGACATGGCCCATCGGTCAGTGAACGATCTGTCGGGCGGCCAGCGCCAGCGTGCATGGATTGCCATGGTGCTGGCGCAGGATGCGCGGATGATCCTGATGGACGAGCCGGTGAATCACCTGGACATGAAATACCAGGTGGAGGTGCTGACGCTGGTGCGGCAGCTGGTGCAGGATTTTGGCAAGACCGTTCTGGTGGTGCTGCACGACCTGAACCTGGCGGCCGCCTTTGCCGATACGCTGGTGATGATGAAGGAAGGTGAGGTGCACGCGGCCGGCCCCCTGGGGACGGTGCTGACGTCGGAGAACGTGCAGGCCGTCTTCGGCATGGAGGTGGACATCTTTGCGCACCATGGGCGCCTGGTGTGTCTGCCCCGGCTGCCGGCTGCCTGCATGCCCTCGATCCTGCCCGCATCTGCCACCCCTGCGCAGGACGCCCTGCCATGATGCGCCCCATCACCACCCTGCTGGGCTGCATCGTGCTGCTGGCTGCGGCCCTGGCGCTGGACCTGAGGCACGGGCTGGAGGGCATGACGCTGGCGGACATGGCCGCCGCCCTGTGGCAACAGGTTCCGGACAGCTACGAGCAATCCATCCTGCTTTCCCAGCGGTTGCCGCGCGTGCTGATGGCCCTGCATGCCGGCGCCCTGCTGGCGGTGGCAGGCTGCGTGCTGCAGGGACTCATCCGCAATCCGCTGGCCTCGCCGTCATCATTGGGCATCAATGCGGGTGCGATGCTGGCCGTGGTGGTGGCCACGCTGGGGTTCGATCCGGGAAGCGGTGACCAGACCGGGGCAGCGCTGATCGGTGCACCGCTGGGCATGCTGGCCACGCTGTGGCTGGCCCGGTTTGCCAACCGAAACGCCGACGCCCGGGGACTGGCGCTGATCCTGGCAGGCGCACTGGTCTCGATGCTGCTCACCGGCATCGGCAATGCGCTGCTGCTGCAGGATCCGGCACGACGCAACGAACTGCTGGGCTGGATCATGGGCAACATCAACCACATCCACCTCGACCGCCTGCAGGACACGTGGTGGCTGGGCTGCCTGTGTCTGCTGGGCCTGTGGGCGCTGGGCAGGCCGCTGACGCTGGTGATGCTGGGCACCGAGCGTGCGGCAGCGGCCGGCGTAAACGTGGCCTGGGTATCCGGCACGGCGCTGCTGCTGGTGATGCTGGCCTGCGGGGCTGCCGTGGCCGTGACGGGCCCGCTGGGTTTCATCGGACTGGTGGTGCCGCACATGCTGCGCCCGATGGTCGGTGCCAGCCTGCGATGGCTGATGCCCTGTGCCGCCGTGTTGGGTGCGGGTCTGTGCCTGCTGGCCGATTTTCTGGCACGTACATTGTTCAGCCCGCACGTCATTCACACAGGGCTGCTGCTCGATGCGCTGGGCGGCATCGTCTTCATGATGATCGTGCGTCGGCATTATATGTCGTCGGCCGAGGCGCAGGCATGAGGCCACGGCATAGCATCCGCTTCGACGGCCGCCCCGCGGTCACGCTGCCGCCGGGCGTGCAGGTGGCCACCGCGCACCTGAAGGCGCTGCTTCTGCTGATGGCCCTGTTGATGCTGAGCGCCCTGCTCTCCGTATGGACCGGCAGCACGCAGGCATCGGTGGAAGACTGGTTGCGCCTGCTGCAGGGGCAGTCCGTGCCGGGCGACGCACTGCATTACGCTGTCGTCTCTGTGCGCCTGCCGCGCGTGCTACTGGCCTGTCTGGCCGGATGGTGCGTGGCGGTCTCGGGTGCCATGCTGCAGTCCATTGCCCGCAACCCGCTGGCCGACCCCGGTCTGCTGGGGCTGAGCCAGGGTGCGGTGACAGCGGTGATGGCACTGCGCATATTGCTGCCCACCGCGCCCGCATGGCTCACATCGCTGGGCGGGGTGCTGGGCGGCGTGGGTGTGGCACTGCTGCTGGTAGCGCTGGTGGGGCGCACCCGCACCAACGGCCTGGCCATCCTGCTGATGGGCCTCGCCATGGAATCCGTGCTTTCGTCCGTCGCCGCCGTGCTGCTGCTGTACCTGCCGGGCGATGCGTCGGTGGCCATGGCGGAATGGATGGCAGG
Organism: Lautropia sp.; assembly: GCA_030527825.1. GTDB lineage: Bacteria > Pseudomonadota > Gammaproteobacteria > Burkholderiales > Burkholderiaceae_E > Lautropia. The sequence continues at coordinate 107,894 of JAUNAC010000003.1, read as the reverse complement.
CAGCCTGTTTCAGGCCAACTGGGCCTCGCTGTCGATCCTTCTGGTGCTGGTGGTGCTGAGCCTGCCGGCGCTGTTGCTGACCGGCCCGTCGCTGGCGGTGCAGGCACTGGGCACCGACATGGCCATGGCGCTGGGGCTGGACGCGGCACGCATCCGGCCGGCGCTGTTGCTGCTGGCGGTGCTGATGAACACACTGGCCGTGGTGGTAGTGGGACCGCTGACGCTGCTGGGGGTGATTGCGCCCCAGCTGGCAGATTTTGTCTGCCGCTCTTGCGGCAGCATGCGGCTGCTACTATCGGGCCTGATGGGCAGCCTGCTGGTGCTGCTGGCCGATACCATGTCACGCGGACTGCTGACCGACACCGCGCTGCCGGTGGGTCTGGCCCTGACGCTGGTAGGCGTGCCGCTGTTCGTGGTGGCGATGCGGCTGCAGGCATGGAAACAGGGCCGGGGTTCCTGAAAACACGATATGGAGTAGACATGTCCGAGCTGTTCCGTCTTCGAATTTCTGCCGGCATCACGCGCGCCCTGGTCACAGCCTCGACGATCCTCTGCCTGGGCAGCGGAATCCCGCATGCACAGGCAGCAGACATGCGCACCGTCACCGATGATGGCGGCAGGACAGTCCAGATTCCTTCGGATCCGAAGCGCATTGTGGTGATGCACGAACCGCTGCTGGGCATCCCTCTGATGGACCTGGGCATTGCGCCCATCGGCGCGTATGGGCGCAACCGTGACGGCGGCTTTGTCACGGCAGTGGATTTCATCGACACGGTGTTCGGCCCGGGGCACGCCAAGCCGCAGGGATTCGGAGCATTGGGACAGATCGACCTGGAACGGCTGCGGGCACTGAAGCCCGATCTGATCGTGGGCAGCCGGCTGGACATCGGCAAGCGCGACCAGCTGGCCTCGGTGGCACCCGTGTACATCCAGAACGGCGACCAGCAGCATGTCTGCGGCTTTGGCGTGGAAACCGGCCTGGCCCGCGTGATAGGCCGCCAGAAAGCCTACGATGAACGCCTGAAGCGCTACGAGGAGCGGCTGGCAACAGTGAAAAAGCAATTGCCACCACGGTCCGACGGCAAGCAGCAGCGTACCTATCTGGCCGTGCTGCTGACCGACCAGATCAATGTGGTGGGCTGCCTGTCGGGCGGCATCCAGGCGCTGCAGGACCTGGGCTACACGCGGCTGCAGACGGACGGCCGCACCGAGAGCGGCAAGCTGGGCTCCACCCTGATGGCGCCGATCAGCGCAGAAGCCTTCGGCAGGCTGGATCCGGATCTGCTGATCATCATGAACAACTACACGAAGACCGCCGACACGGAAGCCGGCGCACGGGCCGCACTGGAAAAGATTCTGCCCGGCTGGGAACGCTTCATGAAGCCGGCCCGTGAAGGCCGCGTGCTGTTCATGGATTCATCGAAAGTGACCACGCCATCCATCCAGAGCGCGCTGCACGCACTGGATGCGGTGCAGCACTGGGCGGACCAGGCCAGGAGCGGACAGTGATCCTTCCGACATGTCGACATGCCGCATGGCAGCGCCCCGGTGACCGCTTGCATGGCGACATCGGCCCCGCCTGCCCGACAGGGACTGCGCTGCTCCGGCACGGACATGACCGGCGTCACTGCCGCGGACAGGCCACCCGCTTGATGCCCAGCGCCACCATGGACACGAGCGCCGCCACTGCGACGACACTGAAGATGGCGGGCAGGCTCACCCGGCGGGCGGTGGGTTCCGCCGCCAGGAAGGACCCGGCGATGCCGCCGAAGCGGCCGATGCCTCAGACGGATAATGCGGTAGCGTCATAACCTATCGCCAGCATACCGCTGCCGTCAAAGCGGTCCATCAGCCAGCCCAGGGCGATGACGCCCACCCCAGCTGCAGCACGCTGCGCCAGCTTAGCGCAGGACTCCTCCAGCCGGCCAGAAAACCGCCCAGCGGAAAGCCGCAGAACATGACGTTGGTGATGAGGACGCGCCAGCCGAAGGCATCGACGGGCTGGGTGTGTGGGGGCCGCCGCGCTACGTGCGGGGAATTGGACTCGGGCATGGAAGACATGGTGGCCTGCATGGAAGCCCCGGCCGGCCAAAAAGGAATTTGACGCTGATACTTCGCTTCCGTACACTTTACTTTGCTTTGGTTCCGCAAAGGAAAGGCTGTCATCAGACTTTCCCAGGGTTCTGCATCAACCGTCTTTTGGCGCCTTGCTGCGCCGCTGGCGCGGGTCGATGAAGATCCCGCGGAAGTTGCCGGGATGCTGTCGTCTGCCATCCACTTCACCCCGGCCACCTAGGGAATCCAGCCCCGGCATGCAGCATGAACATCATCCTGCGCGCTGACGGTACGAAATGGAACTGCCCCCGCAACTGTAGGCATGGAGCCTGTCCTCACAGGACCACTGGACCCGACATCGAGTCCGGGAAGGCGAGGATTGGTGATGAAGTGCCAGTCAGGAGACCTGCCAGGGCAAACAGTGTTCATGACCGGCGGGGTGTCCGGTGCCGTGAGCGAACTCTTTTTGCAATCGACAGCGCCCTGACGGCGACTGGATCGGGTATCGGCGCCTGCATGCGTGCTGCGCATGCGAGCCACATGCGAACAATCCAGATGCCTCGCCGGGGCGCGTTCACGTGCGCAGGCTACGCCATGCACGCAGGCAGACACGCAACAAGATTCTCGCACCGCCCTTCCCCGACGGATGACGCCACGATCATCCTGACCACATTCGAGGAGCGAGAACCATGTCGACACGTCATTTTGTTTCTGCTGCGCTGCTGACCCTTTGCCTGGGCAGCCTGTCACTGGAAACACAAGCCACCCAATACCCCCTGAAGGTGGAAAACTGCGGCTATACCGTAAATTTTTCGAAAGCCCCGACATCCGTCGTTACGGTCGGACAAGCCGGCACGGAAATGCTGTACGCACTCGGTCTGGGCGACAAGGTGGTGGGAACAGCCGTGTGGTTCAACCAGGTTCTACCGCAGTTCAAGGAGATCAACGCCAAAGTTCCCCGCCTGGCCGACAACGACCCCAGCTTTGAATCTGTCGTCAACAAACGGCCAGGTCTTGTTGTATCGCAATACGAATGGCAGATCGGAAAAGAAGGCGTGGTCGGCACACGGGAACAGTTCCATGACCTGAAAATTCCGACCTATCTCATGCCGTCGGACTGTGAAGGCAAAAACAATCTGGTGGGTGCCGATGGCACCCGTGTCAGCCCCTACAATATCGATGCCCTCTATAAAAGCGTCACTCAACTGGCCCAGATCTTCGATGTCGAGGCTCAGGGCAAGGCGCTTGTGTCAAACCTGAAAAAGCGCCAGGCCGACGCACTCAAGAAAATCCAGGGCACCCATATCAAGGATATTTCCGCCGCCATCTGGTTCTCCAGTGCTGCCATGAACGTTGACCCCTACATGGCAGGTCAGCAGGGCGTGGCAGGATACATGTTGAAAAAGCTCGGTCTGCGCAACGTGGTCACATCTGCTGAAGAGTGGCCCACGGTGGGCTGGGAAACCATTGCCAAGGCCAATCCAACCCTGCTGATCATCGCCCGCATGGACCGGCGCCGCTTCCCGGCCGATGACTACAAGAAGAAACTGGAATTCCTGAAAAACGATCCTGTTACGCGCCACATGGATGCGGTCCGGCACGGGCGCATTGCCATTGTCGATGCCAATGCGCTGGATGCATCCATACGTGTCGCCGATGGCATGGAAACCATTGCCGACGCCATCCTGAAAATCAAGGGCACACACTGAAGTGAAGTACCCACGGATATCCGTCAGCAGGGGCTGGCGCCTGCCAGTCGTGGTTATTGGCGCCACGGCCACCCTGGGTCTCGTGATGCTGCTGTGCATGGCAGCCGGCGAAATCCACATGTCAGCCAGCAGCATCGCCCATATTCTGGGCAGGCATTTGCTCGGCAATGACATGGATGTGGATCCGATTGATGACGGTATCGTGTGGAATTATCGTCTGCCGCGCACCATTGTGGCGGCCTGTTGCGGCGCAGGACTGTCCCTGTCCGGCGCCGTACTTCAGACGCTGCTGCGTAACGCACTGGCCGACCCCTATCTGGTGGGCATCTCGGCCGGTGCCTCTACCGGTGCCGTGCTCGTCACCATAGCAGGCGTCGGCGCCGGCGCCATTTCCATCGGCGCAGGTGCGTTCGCCGGGGCGGTCACCGCATTTGCCCTGGTGGCACTGCTTGCCCAGGCGGCAGGCAGCGGCGGCCTGCGCAACCATGCACAGATCATACTGGCAGGCATTGCCGGCTCACAGTTGTTCAACGCGCTGACATCTTTGATCATCACCAAGTCGGGCAATGCTGAACAGGCCAGGGGCATTCTTTTTTGGCTGCTCGGCAGCCTCAGTGGTGTACGTTGGCCAGACGTCCCGGTCAGTGTGCTGGTCATCACCTGCGGGGTAGTGATTTGCCTGTGGCGCGCCCGGGCACTGGATGCATTCACTTTCGGGGCCGAATCGGCCGCCTCCCTGGGCATTTCCGTGCGGCGGGTACAGGCTGAACTACTGTTGTGCGCAGCGCTGATGACCGCCATGATCGTATCGGTCGTAGGCGCCATCGGCTTTGTTGGCCTGGTCATACCCCATGTTGCCCGCCTCCTGACAGGGGGGCGGCACGGCCGTCTGCTGCCTGCCTGTGCCCTGATGGGAGCGATCTTTCTGATGCTGGCGGATATCTGTGCACGGATTCTGCTCAAGGGACAGGTCCTGCCCATCGGTGTGGTCACCGCACTGGTTGGCGCCCCGGTATTCGCAGCCATTCTGCTGAGCAGGCGCAAACAGCCATGATGGATAAAGCTGCATCACCCATCCCCGATACGGCCTTCCCCGGCACAGGAAGCTGCCCCGCGCTGGATGCACGGAACGTGTCCTGGTACGCCGGACGTCAGCCCATCATCAAGGATATCTCCCTTTGCATTCATCCTGGCGAGCTGCTGGGTCTGATCGGCCCGAACGGCTCAGGAAAATCAAGCCTGCTCCGGATACTGGCAGGGATATTTTCACCCACACAGGGCTCCATACACCTTCATGGCCATAACCTGCGCAAACTTGGTCGCAAGCAGATTGCCCGGCAGATTGCCCTCGTTTCACAGAGCGCCGATACACTGGACAGCATATCAGTCTGGGATGCCGTCGCCCTGGGCCGAACACCCTGGCTGTCTGCCTGGCAAAACATCTCAAGGCAGGACGAGCGGATCGTCTCGGATGCACTGAGCAGTGTAGGCATGCTGGAAAAACACGAACACCCCTGGGAACACCTGTCAGGGGGAGAACGTCAGCGTGTCCATATTGCCCGGGCAATTGCCCAGCAGCCGCAGGTACTCCTCCTGGACGAACCCAACAATCACCTGGACATTCATCAGCAACTGGCACTCATGGACCTTGTCCAGGGGTTGAACATTACCAAGGTCATGGCTCTCCATGATCTCAACCAGAGTATGTGCTGTGATCGCCTCGCTGTGCTGCATCATGGCACGCTCCGCGCCATCGGCAAGCCCGACAACATCCTGCAGGAGGATATTCTGCAGGATGTTTTCCAGGTTCGTGCCACGGAGCTGTTTGACCCATCCGATCACAAGCGGATACTGCGGTTTTATTCCCTGCCCGGCGCCACGCATTCCCCACGAGCGCAAGGCGCGCAAAACATCCAACCTACCCCCGAACCACGATGATAGCGATCCAGCCTTTTGCCAGGCACCGTCTGACTGCCAGCGCTCTGCTGACCTTTGCTCTGTTGACGACGGCGCCTGCCGCCCCTGCCGAAACATTCCAGGTCAAGATGCTGAACCGAAACAGTGTCGGCGCCATGGTATATGAGCCAGATTTCCTGAAACTTCAGCCGGGTGACACCGTCAAGTTTCTGCCCTCAGCCAATGGACACGATGCCGCCACCATCGAAGGGATGATCCCGTCAGGCGCCACCCCCTTCACCGGCAAGATCAATGAGCCTATCGCCATCACCTTCACGCAGCCGGGTCTGTATGGCGTGAAGTGCCTGCCCCATTACGCCATGGGCATGGTCATGCTGATCCAGGTGGGCGACAGCAGCAAACCTGCCGACCTGGTCATACCTGAATCGGTACCGGCCCGGGCCAGACAGCGCTTTGCAGACATCGTGCGACGCTCACAGCAGATCCCCTGACCAGACTGCAATCCGTTCGCACAGCGGCGTTGAACCACCCAGATAAAACATGCGCAAATCTTCAGCGATAGCGTAGATACTTTATCAATAGCAGCGTTCCAATCAAGAGAGGCGGCACAGTAAGTACCAGCGTCACCATACCCAGCCCCCAGCCTGCATTCAAGATCCAGGCTCCCGCAAATGCAGAGATCACTGCACCGATACGGCCGATTCCATGCATCCAGCCGTTTCCGGTGGCACGTGCCTGCAGTGGAAAAAAATGGCTGGACAAGGCGTTCATGCCTGTGCCACCGCCGTTGAGCCCTGCGCCGATGACAAAGGCAATCATGCACATCAACGCGAAGTGCTCTCCCACATGCCCCAGCAGCACCAGCGCCAATGCACCAAGAAAATAGGCGCTGGCCAATACCCGATGTCCCTCGAAACGATCCATCAGCCAGCCCAGCATGATCGACCCCAATGGCCCTCCAAGCTGGAACATGGCACTCACGATGGATGCCTGATGAACGCTCATGCCGGAGTCCTTCAGCATGATGGGCATCCAGCTGCCAAGTAGATAAACCAGAAAGAGGTGCAAAAAGTAGATCCCCCACAACATCAGGCTGCCTGCGCGATAATGCGAGTTCAGAACAATAAGCACCGGTTTTTGTTGATTTTCCTGCGGTCGGTAAACACTCGGCAAGACAAAAACGGTGTCTGATGTGGTGGAACCAGGCGCACAGCATTCAACAATACGCCGGATTTTTTGCTGATTTCCCTGACGGTGTACCAGATAGGTCAACGACTCCGGCATCCATCCAGCCATAACGAGGCTGAGCAGCATAGGCACGACGCCACCAAAGATAAAGACGCTTGGCCAACCCCAGTGCGGCACCAGCCATGCGGCAAGGAATCCTCCGCCAGCCGCGCCGGCGGTGAAGCCTGCAAAAACGATGGTGACCAGCAAAGAGCGCCTGCCTGCAGGCGCGTATTCCGTGGCCAATGTCGCCGCCATGGGCATGATCCCCCCCATGGCGAGACCGGCGACAAAGCGATAAATAATGAAATGCGAACGATCCGTTGCCGTCGCCACCAGCAACGTGAAAACACCAAACAGCATAACACTGGAACACAGGACACGACGGCGCCCAAAATGATCTCCAAGCGGGCCGGCAACCAGCGCACCAAGTGTAAGACCTGCCAGCGCTGCGCTCAGGACAGGTGCCAAATCGTCATTGCTCCAATGCCAGACAGCCTTTAAGGCTGGGCCGACAAATCCCATGATGACTACATCGAAACCGTCCATGAGCACTGCAAGGAAACACAGTCCAATAATCCATCGCTGGTAGCCACTGATCCCGCGCCCATCTAGCAATGCACGTACGTTCAGAGCCTGGGTGGCCAGACCCGATAAAGCGGGTTTGCGGTCAGCAACCGAGATAGACGATATGGTTTGCTTGGAGACTGCCATCGTGACATCAACCCATGGGACAACTTAGGCTACGCAGTTGTGCCGGCGTGGCCACCGGTAAGCCAAAATAGTTCAAATAGGCCGGGATCTGTTCATAAAGCATATCGAGCCCACCCTGAACCAGACAGCCTCGTGCCCTGGCTGCAACCATAAAGCGCGTGTTTTCCTCCTTGAGGACAACCTCGCCCACATAAGCATGCGCCTCAATCCGGCTGACATCCACCGGAAGCGGGTCACTTGGCTGCATTCCCAGCGGGGAAGCATTGATTACAATATCAAAGCCTGCAGGATCGGCGCTACCCAGCCGGATGTCCAGTGCGGGGTAATACCGCTGCAGGCGAACAGCCAGATCCTGCATTACCACATCACGAATATCGTACAGACCCAGATGCGCGATCCCGGCTCCAGCCAGCGAAGCCGAAATCGCGGAACCGACACCGCCGCAGCCAATCACCAGCGCAGCCTTCTGGCCCGCGTTGATACCACGGCGCTGCATGCCTAACACAAACCCTTCGCCATCGAACAGGTCACCTTCCAGGCCACCACCCGCTGCCCGTCGGACGGCATTGCAGGCCCCTGCAATGCCAGCTGCAACCGACAGTCTGTCCACCAGGGATGCCGTAACAATCTTGTGTGGCATGGTGACGAGCGCGCCTACCATGTTCTCTGCATTGAATAATGATCGCAGCAAAGTGGGGTAACCATCAGGTCCGGAAGCAAACGGAACCACCACTACGTCCAGCCCCACATGATGGAACCACGGGTTATAAATCATGGGGGATCGGAATGTGCTGGTGGGATAACCAATATGTGCAATCAGGCGCGTGTTGCCAGTAATCATCACAGTCATTGTTCAGCGAATGTCAGAGAGCACAGGAATGCTCGCATACCGCTGGAATGTCCCGTCAGACGGCGAGACAGCAGCCAAACACAGGGGTAACGTAACGCCGATACCGTTCTCACACCCCTCTGATAACGAACTGTTATACGTTCTGCATCATATATGCCACAACAATCCGGGGTGTTGCAAAATCTACTCAGGAAAAACCATTAATATGTCGCCTGTGGCGGGTACCTCGGCCTGCCAAGCGACTCGGTCGACCCCGACAACGCACAACGATAAGGAGTTATGCAGCATGGGTCTGAACGCTCTCTTTCTGGGATATGGTCGCATGGGCGCGGCTTTGGGTGAAGCCTGGCTGGATGCTGGTCTGGTGACCAACATAGACGCTATCGACCCACTCCGTGCCATGGACGTCAAGGCAAACATTTATCGACGGGCAGCCGATTTACCCACAACCCGTTACGATCTGGTAATCATGGCGGTCAAACCCGCCATGGCACGGGAGGCACTCAACACGCTGCCCAGTGATCAGCTTCATCAGGCGACGATCATTTCCGTGATGGCAGGGGTCTCTCTGCAAACACTGCGAGCAGCACTGCCCGTGGCCCGCCCTGTGGTGCGCAGCATGCCCAATACACCGGTTATGGTACGTCAGGGCTGTGTGGGCCTATATGCTGATGATGACGTCACCCCTGCTCTGCGCAATATGCTGGGTAACCTGTTCAATGCCGTTGGGCAGGCTTTCTGGGTTCAGACTGAGGCACAGCTTCATGCTGTCACGGCCATCAGCGGCAGTGGCCCCGCTTATTACCATCTGTTTTCCGAAGCACTGGCCGACGCGGCTGAAAAACTGGGGCTACCACGCCAGTTGGCACGCAAGCTGGCCGCACAGACGGCGCTAGGCGCCGCCACGCTGCAAACCCAGGGCGACATGGACTTCTGCGCGCTGCGCCAGGCCGTCACATCACCCAATGGCACAACCCATGCTGCCATTGAAGCATTCGAACAGGGACAGGCCCTGCGCCGCCTGGTTGACGATGCAGCAGCAAGGGCCTACCAACGCTCGGTGGAACTCTCCTACAACTAGAAGATCTACCTGGCATCGGCCATATGCAGCGGGCACCGCCCAAAACGGATGGGTCTGTTCACCCCATCTGGATGGCAGTACGGGCAGATTTCATAAACTCTGCCACGTAATCATCGGCGGGACTGTTAATGAGCTCCTGGGGGGTGCCGGTCTGTACCAGACGGCCTGCGTTGAGAATGGCCAGCCGGCTCCCCATCTTCAGCGCCTCGTCAATGTCGTGGGTAATGAATACCATGGTCTTACCCAAACGTCGCTGCAATGCCAAAACAGTATCCTGCAACTTGATGCGGATCAGCGGATCCAACGCCGAAAATGCCTCGTCCATCAGGATGATGTCCGTATCGGCTGTCAGCGCACGGGCCAGACCCGCGCGCTGCCTCATGCCACCGGACAACTGATCAGGGTAACTGTCCGCCAATTCGGCCAGTTCCATTTCCTCTAACCAGTGAAATGCCCGAGCGCGCTGTTCGCGCTCAGACATGCCCCGTACCCGCAATCCGAAACAGGCATTTTGCAAGACCGTCAGGTGAGGTAGCAGGCCAAAATGCTGGAACACCATACTCACCCGCGTTCGGCGAAATTCACGCAGGCCATGCGCATTGAGTGCCATGACATCGACGTCACACACCTGAATACGACCGGCACTGGGCTCGATGAGACGATTAATATGCCGGACCAAAGTGGACTTTCCTGATCCGGATAAACCAATGATGCAAAAAATCTCCCCCTGCGGAATATCCAGATTGATTTGACGAAGGCCCACACGACAACCCGTACGGGCGAAGATCTCTTCATTAGCCAGGTCATCATGACGCAACAGCTGCAAGGCAGACTCGATTTGCTGAGCGTGATCCCCGTAAATTTTGCTAACATCACGAAACACAATATGCGTCATCGTATTTTTCGCTTTTCCCCGTATGCCTGAGTAATACGGTCTATGACAATGGCCAGAATCACAATGGCCACCCCCGCTTGCACGCCTCTCCCGATATTAAGCGTCTGGATCGACTGCAGAACGTCTTCACCTAGTCCACGAGCACCAATCATCGAGGCAACGACCACCATACCCAGAGACATCATGACTGCCTGATTGACACCGGCCAGGATAGACGCTCTGGCCTGTGGGAGCAGCACCCAACGCAGCAGTTGCCCGCGGGTACAGCCAAAAGACTCGGCCGATTCAACCATCCGGGCATCCACTTCACGGATGCCCAGCGCAGTCAGCCTGATCAGGGGGGCCATGGCATAGACCACGGTAGCGAACAGCGCCGGGACACGTCCAATACCGAAAAGCATCAGCACCGGGATCAGATATACAAAACTGGGCATCGTCTGGACAACATCCAGTACCGGTGAAAACCAACGATGCAAACGCTTACTGCCAGCCATGAGAATTCCCAGAGGAAATCCCAGAAGCACAATGAAGAAAAACGCAGCGATAAGCAATGCCAGCGTCTGCAATAGAGGTAGCCACAGGCCCAGGGAACCAATCAAATAGAACCCCACGGTGCTGAAAATAGCGGGCCACAGACTACGCGATGCATGCCATACCAAAGCAGCCAGCACCAGCAATAGCAGCCAAGGTGGGATAGCCACCAGTAACTGTTCCAGCGGCAACATCAGCCCCTGCATCAGCTGCTGACTGAACGCGCGAAAGCTTTCTCCGTGATGCTCCACCAGTCGTGCCAAACTGTTATTGAGCCAATCAGCCACAGACCAGGAGGGGAAAAAACCATGTCCGCTACCTATTGAAGCTGGCGTATCCGGATGCTCCTCTGGGTTGACAAGGGCTTCGCGAGATTTTGTATTTTCTGCAGACGACTTCACCGAAGACGTCGTACCCTGCCGAGAAGCCAATCGTGCCGGGTCTATACCGCGTTGTCGTGCCAGACGCAGGGCTACCTGTGGATCCAGCCAGGTCGACCAAAGCTCCGGGTGCTCTTTCAGGAACTGCTCTGCCTGTTGCGTACCACTCCGATGATGCTCGGCCATCTCCAGAATCTGACGGTCCAAAACACTGGCTGGAAATCTCAGCTTCTTGATCAGCGCCACGAGCTGCGGATAGTGCTGTGCAAACGGCGCAGAAACAGCCATGGCGAGCCGAGATACCGGAAATCCGGATACACATCTGGAAGTAGAATCCGGTTTTAGCAGCTCCGGCCAGCAGTCTGCATCGTAAGGGGGAAAAGCAATAGGCACCAGGTGATACTTAGCCATCAGGCCAGCCGGGTGCCAATAATAGAAAAGCAATGGTTCGTGGCGGGCAATGGCCGAGGCAATCTCGGCATCTAGCGCAGCCCCGGTTCCTGGATGGACATTCGCATATTGCGCCGAGAGCCCTGTATTTTTCAGTAGACGAGTATTGAACCCCTCGCATACCCACCCTGCTGGGCAGTTCAAAAACCTGGCCTGACCTGGTTGCTCCGGATTGGGAAAGAGCTTGGCGTGACGGGCAAGATCATCGACCGTTTTCAGATCCGGATGTTCAGCCTGGACGTAATCAGGTACGTACCATCCCTGAGTGGCCCCACCGGCCAGCGTATCGCCGATAACGACGATTTTCCGTTCCTTAACCGCTTTGTCAATGCCGGAAGAGCGACCGACCCACTGCTCAGCAATGACCTGTATATCGTTCTGGATCAGGGCAGACTCCAGAGTTGGCACCGATCCTGGAACCACCTCTGTCCTGCAGCCCAGCCCGTCCCGGGCCAGCAATTCAAGTAATGCCGTCGTGATTTGGCCGCTCTCCCAATCCAAGCCGCCCAAACGGATGACAGGCTGGGACGCACAATCCACGGATGGTTCGCTACTTGCAGCGGCGCCAGAGGGCGTTTCAGACCTGGAATGCAGTGTTCCAGCCGTCGCCGGTATGACCACAACCATCAGGAACAGCAGACAACTACGCCAGAACCGCCCTGACAACACTCTCAAACAACCATACACATCCACCAGTATCTCCGATGCACTATTGATAAATCCTGCAGGCGAATATTTCGTGAGGCTTTTGAACAAAAAAACCACCTGGTATTGATTTGACATGGCCAGCACATCTGGCGACCAGGGGCACGTCATCAGGACCAGGCACATCATCCACAGCTTCCTAGCATGCCACACTGAGTGCAATAATCGCAACCATCCTTCCGGATCATGGCGTAGGCACCGCATTCACTACATTTCTTTCCAGCCATCACGCTGGCAGGAACCTCGTGCAGGGAATCGGCGCTATCCTTCATACTAGGCAGTTCTCCTGCATCAAACAGCAGTGGCTGGATATTTTCCTGACGCCTGGCAATCAGGTTCTGCAGCGCGTACGCAATAGCAGCTACTTCACTATCATGCCAGCGGGGCACCTGGGTGCCATCGGCTTTCCGATAGACACCCAGCCTCACCGGACCACGATCCCAGGTTACCTTGCGCATATCGGACAATGCCCGGTCCAGGAAACCTCCCCGAGCAGCCAGACTCAACATCCGCATGGTGGCAGTGATCCACTGCTGGGACTCTCCGCTCTGCCCAACCGGCATGAAAAATTCGATGGCCCGCTCGATTCTCCGGCCATCAGCGCCCGCCAGCGGCAGGAAGGAAACGATCAGATAGAGGCGTTGCTGACCTTCGTGCGTCCAGTATTCGATCTTCTCGGCGACGGCATCCAGTGCACCCGGGGGACGCCGCTCGATGACCTTGCGGGCCGGATCCTCATGCTGGGGGGTAAGGCCAGCATCTGCCGGTGGCTGTGCCGCTTTTTCCTCCTTCTTCGCCGGTTCCGCCTCCAGCACGGCCCCCAGGATCGGGTTGGGGCGGTAGGTAGCCAGCCCCTTCAGGCGGGCCACCCACGCCTGCCGGTAAAGATCCTTGAAATCCTCATAGGGGTAGTCGGCAGGCACATTGACGGTTTTGGAAATGGAGGTGTCGATGTAAGGCTGGACCGCCTCCATCATGGCAACGTGCTCCTGTGCCGTCATCGCCAGGGCATTGACAAAATAATCGGGAAGACGCTCGACATCGCCGCCCTGTGAGCGGTACAGGCGCCAGGCGTGATCTTCCACCACGTACTCGCTGCGGCTGCCGTCGGCTTCGCGCTTGCGTCGGGTGTATGACCAGGAAAACGGTGGCTCAATGCCGTTGCTGGCATTGTCGGCAAAGGCCAGGCTCACCGTCCCGGTCGGTGCAATGGACAGCAGATGGCTATTGCGAATGCCGTACCGGCGGATATCCGCCTTGATATCTTCAGGCAGCCGTGAGGCGAAGGGCCCTTCCCCCTTGCGGCAGCCCTTGCCCAGATAGCGATCGGCATCAAACAGGGGAAAGGCCCCCTTTTCCCGTGCCAAGGCAACAGAGGCCCGATAGGCTGCATTGCGCATGGACTCGGCGATGCGGGTCGCCATGGCACGACCTTCTGGACGGTCATAGCGCAATCGGAGCATGGCCAGAGTATTGCCCAATCCGGTAAAACCGACCCCGATCCGCCGCTTGGCAGCGGACTCCGCCTGCTGTTTTTCGAGCGGCCAGAACGTGACGTCCAATACGTTGTCCAGGGCCCGTACCTGCACGGCGACCACTTCTTCGAATGCAGGGAAATCAAAAACCGGTTCCCCTCCCTGGCCAAAGGCATGGCGGACGAATCGGGTCAGGATGATGGGCCCCAGATCGCAGCAGCCATAGGGCGGCAACGGTTGCTCGCCACAGGGGTTGGTCGCCTCGATGGACTCGCAGTAGGAAAGATTGTTGTCCCGGCCAATGGCATCAATGAACAGGATCCCTGGCTCGGCGAAGTCGTACGTCGACTTCATGATGGTGTCCCAGAGCTGTCTTGCCGGAAGGGTCCGGTAGACCCACAGGCCATCATCCCGCTGGCGTGCCCCCTCGGCCATCATTCTGCTTCCCGGTCTGGCGCGATGGACCAGCTGCCAGTCGGCGTTATCCTGCAGTGCCTTCATGAACGCATCGGAGACACCGACCGACACGTTGAAATTGTTCCATCGCCCCGGAGTGCGCTTGGCCGTGATGAAATCCAGCACGTCAGGATGGTCAATGCGCAGTACCCCCATCTGGGCCCCGCGACGGCTTCCCGCACTCTCGACGGTGGCGCAGCTCTGGTCGAACACATTGATGTAGCTGCATGGACCGGAAGCAATGGAATGGGTTCCCTTGACCTCTGCGCCGTTGGGACGGATGCGCGAAAAATCATAACCTACCCCGCCCCCCCGCCGCATGGTTTCAGCTGCCTCACGCAGGGCCTCATAGATTCCGGGGTAGCCATCATCATCATAGCCCTGGATGCAGTCCCCCACCGGCTGGACGAAACAGTTAATAAGCGTGGCCTGGATATCTGTTCCGGCAGCGCTCATGATGCGACCTGCACCAATGGCGCCGGCATGCAGATTGCCCAGAAACCGGGCCTCCCATTCCGCGCGAATCTCAGGTTTTTCCACAGAGGCCAGCGCCCTGGCTACCCGGGCAAACAGTTCCCCCTCGGTACGCTCTCTACCCTTGAGATATTTCTCGGCCAGTACATCCTGGCTGATGGGCTGGACAGGCAGCGCCAACGATGGCTGGACAGCAGGCATGGCATCGCGTTTCATGAGCAGGACTCTCCAGAATGACGGGGGTAGCCGACCAGCAACGCTCTCCGGTCAGCGAAGAGACAGAAAGCGGCCAAAAGACCGCCCGGGATGATCAGCCAAAGGCAGCAATCGATGGAGTTGACATGTCGAAGCAGGCGCCGAGCCAACGCGTCAGTCAGGGATGCCTGACAGACCGAACCATCACAAATCAGTCATAACCATTGCGATTGTAAGCACAGCCAAACGCGCGGTATGTATCAAACCGCAAAACCCAACAGCCTGTAATTTCGTCACGACACCCAATGACGGCAGCCACACGCCAAGGCACCTGGCGGCCAGCTCCTATTCGGGAGGACTAAGCCGCTCCGCCAGGCCGACGGCTTGCCAGTACCGTCGCCAGAATGATCAACGCCGCGCCAGCCAGCATACGGGTACTGGGCTGCTCGTGAAAAAGCCACCAGGCGCAAGCGATGGCATAGACGGGCTCCAGCGCGACGATCGTGCCGGCCAGCCGGGCATCAAGACTGTTCATACAACGGACGAACAGCATATGGGCGAGGCCGGTACACAGTATCCCCAGGAGCGCCAGCCAAAACCAGCTGGCCAGATCTGCAGACACCGCCCCGACGCTCTCATTGCCCAGCAGCCCATATAGGGGAAATATGCTGACACAGACCATCAGATTCTGCCAGCATGCCACCTGAATGGCGTTCATGCCGCGGGCGCCATGGCGATTGCATAGCGCTAGCGCCGCAAACAGCCCCCCACTGGCTATGCCCCAGGCCAGGCCCGCCGTAGCCTGATTCCCCAGCGAGAACGACGGGGTGACCAGCACCAGTCCCAGCGACACCAACGCCAGCAGTGCCCACTCTCGCCGGCCAATATTTGCGCCCCAAATCAGGACATCCAGCAGCGTGATAAACGCAGGGAAGCTGGCAAATCCGACCGTGGCGATACCCACTCCACCTACCTTGAGCGCCTTGAAAAAGGTAACCCAATGCCATCCCAGCAGCACACCACTGCCCAGCAACACCCAGATCTGTCGTCTGTTCCCTGCCGGCCACAGTCTTCGCCGCTGAATCACTGCGATGCACAGCAGCGCCAGGCTGGCAAAACCGGCCCGCCCCAGGGTGATGGCGAACGCATCAAAACGGATGAGGGCTCCAAAAATACCGCTCAGGCCAAACAGCACCGCCGCCAGGTGAGCACTCAGCAATCCGGCCCTTCGCCCGGAAATGCTGGCCATTGTCCGTGTAAAAAGCGGCGATCAGTTTTGCCAGTACACCCGATGAATCTGCAACGTGGAGCAGGTATCCTGCAGTTTCTTGACGCCTTCGATGAAATGGCGGGTCTGGTTGTGCGCATCCAGAGCTGCCTGATCCTGCCAGTGCTCGACAATGTAGGCAGTTACCCCGTCTTCAGCGTATGCCGAACGATACGAGACGCAGCCTGCCTCCTGAACGCTGGCCTGAACCAGCTCGGCAGTGGCCTGCTGCAATTTTTCCATCTGCCCAGGCTTGACCTGCAGGGTGACGACAAGATGAATCGGTTCGGACATTGCTTTGGACTCCAGGAATGAAGAAGGCAGGGACATGGTACCGGAGCCGACGAGGACATAGATAGCCTTCTCCCCCGGAAGGGTCTGCATAACTGGGAATGCGACCCCCGTCAGCGGCGAGTCAGCAGGCCGGCGGAAACCTCGCATCGCCATGCCTGACGCCACCAGGATACTGACTGCGACCGCAGCCCGGATCTTGTGCCAGGCGCCGACGACGCCCCTCCCTGAAAACAAGGACTGCGGCAGCGACCCGTAGGGACGATGGAGCGGGCGACGAGTCTCGAACTCGCGACCTCAGGCTTGGGAAGCCGGCGCTCTACCAACTGAGCTACACCCGCATAGTGTGTATTGTACGATGATTCCCGGGACCGTGCCCACCTGTCGTTCCAGTCCGGACATACCCCCCCAAGACGTGATGAATATGGGGTTTTTCCCGAGATGGAGGGAATGGAAGCGCCCTCTAGAATGGGCAAATGGATGTAGCCTACATTAGCCACAGCAGCTCGACGCTGCATGACATGGGAGAGTGGCACCCGGAAAGTCCGGATAGAGTGCGCGTGATCGCTGATCGCCTGTGTTCCAGCGGTCTGATCGACCTCATGGTGGGCTTTGATGCGCCTGCTGTCACGCGCGAGCAGCTGTTGCGGGCGCATCAGGCGCGCTATCTCGACCATCTGGAAGAAGTATCACCGCGGGAAGGCTATTTTTCCCTGGATGCAGATACGCTGATGAATCCTCATACGCTGGAGGCGGCGCGCCACGCAGCCGGCGCTGCCGTCCTGGCCGTGGATCTGGTGATGACGCAGGGATTTCGGCGGGTATTCTGCAATGTACGCCCTCCTGGGCATCATGCAACGTACCAGTCTGCCATGGGGTTCTGCTTCTACAACAATGTGGTGGTGGGCATCCGGCATGCGCTTGCCTCCTACGGGCTGTCACGGATCGCCCTGTTTGATTTCGATGTCCACCATGGCAATGGCAGCGAGGATATTCTGGCAGGCGATGAACGCGTACTGATGCTGTCAACCTTCCAGCCACAAATATTCCCCCATCATGGAGAGGTTCCTTTGGGGGACAACATGTGCAACGTGCCGCTTGAGCGGTACTCCCGGGGTGATGCTATGAAGGCCGTGGTCCGGGAACGCTGGGCGCCGGCACTGGAGCGCTTTCAGCCGGAACTGATCTTCATTTCCGCCGGCTTTGATGCCCACCGGGATGATGACATGGGCCAGTTGGGCTGGACGACGGCCGACTATGCCTGGATAACACACTGGCTGATGCTGCAGGCTGAACAGTACTGCCAGGGACGTGCGATATCTATCCTGGAAGGGGGGTATGCACTGGAAGCGCTGTCTGCCAGCGTGGAGCAGCATGTGCGCGAGTTGCTGGGCATCGGTCTGCACACACTGCCGGCCTGACACCGTTCCGGTCAGATCCTGCCCGCACGACGCTGCCGTTATTATCATGACCAGATAGCGGTCTGCTGCTGTCCTGACGGTGATTTCGTCAGCACCGGATCGCCATACCGGCGTTCGCCATTCATCCTGCCTTTCCTGTCCCCATGGCCTCCCCTTCCATGCCCCATCGGCATGATGCGACCCACGCATTTCCCCTGAAACCGGTTCTGTGGCTACTGGCTTCCATGCTGGCGCTGGCCCTGGGTACATCGCTGGCCAAGCAGCTTTTTCCCCTTGTTGGCGCCCAGGGCACCACCGCACTGCGCCTGCTCTTTTCCGCCCTGGTGCTCATGCTACTGGGCCGACCCTGGCGGCACCGCCTGCCCCGCCAGGACTGGTGGGTCGTGCTTCGCTACGGGGCGACACTGGGCTTGATGAATTTGCTTTTTTACATGTCGCTGCGCACGACGCCTTTCGGGATTGCGGTGGCCGTCGAATTCTGCGGGCCGTTGTCGGTGGCGCTGTGCACCTCCCGCCGGCCGATGGATTTTCTCTGGATTGGCTGTGCGGTGGCCGGACTGCTGCTGCTCCTGCCCATCTGGCCGACCCCCCGTCACCTGGCCACTGCCCTGCCCGCAGTCGGTGGCACGGCCGTGACACATCCCGATATGCAGGGGTTGATGTATGCGGCAGGCGCTGCCGTCTGCTGGGCAGGCTACATCATCTTTGGCAAGCGGACCCATCATCTGCATGCTGGTATGACAGTCGCCCTGGGGGTCATGACCGGCGCCGTGCTGGTCTTTCCCGTTGGCCTGATGCACGCTGGCAGCATGTTGTTTGCCCCAAAAGTTCTGACGATCGGCCTGGGCACCGCCGTGGTATCCAGTGCCATTCCCATGTTTCTGGAGATGAAGGCCATGCGCGGCCTGCGGGCGGGTACCTACGGGGTGCTGACCAGTCTGGAGCCGGCGCTGACATCGCTGGTCGCGCTGGTGACACTGGGAGAGCGGCTGACATGGCCGCAATGGTGTGCGATTGGGTTGACCGTGACAGCAGCCATGGGCAGCACACTGACCGGCAGGCAACCAGAGCGCGCCTGACCGCGTTCCACCCGGCTCTGGTCATATCCACGATATGCACGCTACACTAGCCAACTGCATGGGACGGCCACCTTGTCTACTTTCCTTATTTGTCCATTCAGCGGCCTTCCAACATTATTTTCGGGCTTTTTCATGAAGATGACCCCTTTCTTTCAATGGTTCGAAAGCCGGATTGATCCTTATCCAGAAGAGACACACCAGATTCCGAACCGGGGGATCCTACGCTTCGCGCTGGATTCACTGAATGGCGTGCGTCGCTGGCTGCTGCTGCTGTTCATCGTTGCCACGGGTATCGGGATCCTGGAAGCCCTGATGTTCCAATGGATGAGTTATCTGGTGGACTGGATAGGCCAATACACGCCGGCAACCCTGTGGGGCGCGAAAGGCGGCATGCTGGCGCTCATGGGTATCGGGCTGCTGCTGCGCCCACTGGTGACGCTGGTGGCATCGACACTGCGCTTTCAGTCACTGCAGGGAGTCCTGCCGATGCGGCTGCGCTGGCGCTTTCACCGGCTGATGCTCAACCAGAGCCTGAGTTTTTACCAGGATGAGTTTGCCGGCCGGGTGTCCGCCAAGGTGATGCAGACCGCATTGGCCATTCGCGATGTCATCATGACATTTGCCGATGAGGCGGCCTATCTTGTGGTGTATTTCCTGAGCAGCTCGCTGATATTGTGGGGCTTCGATGCCTGGCTGCTGCTGCCCTTCCTGACGTGGGTCGTGCTCTTCATCCTGATGCTGTGGTGGTTTGCTCCCCGACTGGGCCAGCAGGGGGAGGCCCAGGCCAACGCCCGCTCCATGATGACCGGACGCATCACTGACGCCTACAGCAACATCGCGACCGTGAAGCTTTTTTCGCACAGCGAGCGCGAATCTGCCTATGCGCGCACGGCGATGGATGAGTTCATGGACACTGTCCACAAACAGATGCGCTGGGTGACGCTGATGGAATTCACATCGCTGACGCTGAACACGCTGCTGATTGGCAGTGTGGCTGCCCTCGGCCTGCTGCTGTGGAACGCGGGCAAGGTCAGCCCTGGTGCCGTGGCGGCCGCGATCGCCATGGCGATGCGCATCAACGAACTGTCGCACTGGATCATGTGGCAAGCCTCCTCTCTGACGGAAAACATTGGCACCATTCAGGACGGGATGAACACCCTGACCAAACCGCAGCTGGTGCTTGATCGCCCCGATGCGACGCAGCTCACCATTCAGCAGGGTGATATCCGTTTTGAAAATGTCGATTTCTTCTACAACGAAAACAAGAAAAACGACACACGTCCTGTGCTGAAAAACTTCTGTCTGCACATCCGGCCAGGTGAAAAAATCGGTCTGGTCGGGCGGTCCGGCGCGGGGAAATCCACCATCGTCAACCTGCTGCTGCGCTTCTACGATGTCCAGCAGGGGCGCATCGTCATCGACGGTCAGAACATTGCCGATGTAACCCAGAACTCGCTCCGGGCGCAGATCGGCATGGTGACGCAGGACACATCGCTGCTGCACCGCTCGGTGCGCGACAACATCCTGTACGGTCGCCCCGATGCAACCGATGCAGAGATGCGTGAGGCGGCGCGCAAGGCCGAGGCGGATGTTTTCATTGAATCGCTGGAAGATCCATCGGGCAACAAAGGGTTCGACGTGCAGGTGGGCGAACGGGGGGTCAAACTCTCAGGTGGCCAGCGCCAGCGCATTGCCATTGCCCGGGTCATCCTGAAGAATGCGCCCATTCTGCTGCTGGACGAGGCCACCAGTGCGCTGGACTCCGAAGTGGAGGCCGCGATCCAGGACAGCCTGAACACCCTGATGGCCGGCAAGACAGTCATCGCCATTGCGCACCGTCTCTCCACTATTGCGGCCATGGACCGCCTGGTGGTGCTGGACAAGGGCACGATTGTGGAAGAAGGCAGCCACGCCGAGCTGCTGGCCCGGAACGGTCTGTATGCCCGTCTGTGGGCGCATCAGAGCGGCGGGTTCCTGGGCGAGCAGACTGCCTCTGACGACTGATCGACCAGGAGTTTCCCTACCCTCATGAACGAACCCAGCCCGCAGCCCACCGCACGGACACGGTTGCGCCCCCTGCCCCGCCTGATTTTTGCCAGCCGCTGGCTGCAGCTGCCTCTCTACCTGGGCCTGATCGTGGCCCAGGGCGTTTATGTCGAGCACTTTCTGGTGGAGCTGTGGCATCTGGTCGAAGCCGCCCTCGGCAACCAGCACGCCCTGCAGATTCTGGTCGACAGCATCGGCTATCGGAGCGACAGACCGGTCACGATGCTGAATGAGACCGTCATCATGCTGGTAGTGCTGGCGCTCATCGACGTGGTGATGATTTCGAATCTGCTGATCATGGTGATCGTGGGCGGCTACGAAACATTTGTCAGCCGCATGGATCTGGAAGGACACCGCGATCAGCCGGAATGGCTGAGTCATGTCAACGCATCGGTGCTGAAAGTGAAACTGGCGATGTCCATCATCGGCATCAGCTCGATCCACCTGCTCAGGACATTCATCAACGCCGACAATTACTCTGCGCACACGCTGATTGCCCAGACGGCCATCCATCTGACGTTTCTGCTGTCCGCGATGGCCATTGCCTTCACTGACCGGATGATGTCGAAAGCCGATTCAAAAGAGCCGCATTAACTTTCCCCGACATCCATCCTGCCCCCGGGCGGGGTGGCCATGCTACGTCTGGCAGACAGGCGTGGTTTTTGGCATACTGCGCCGGATCGACAGTCTCTTGCAGGGCATGGCACGCCATGACGATGATTGAGATCACTCTGAACGACACCCCTCATGCAGTGAAGGATGGTAGCGACCTGGCCGAGCTGGTTCAGACGCTCGGCTATGCAGGTAAACGCATCGCTGTTGAGCGCAATGGTGAGATCGTGCCGAAGTCGCGCTATGTCGAGACGCCACTGGCAGCCGGCGACCGGCTGGAGATCGTGGTGGCCGTCGGCGGCGGCTAGTCGTTCGGACCCACACGGGGGCGCTGCTGGCCTCCGACACATTTGAGCAGGATCCACTCTTTCCGCCTTCAGGAGACTGGCATGACCTCCGTTACCGATCCCTTGGTTATCGGCTCGCGCACATTTTCATCACGTCTGCTGGTGGGTACTGGCAAATACGCGGACTTTGACCAGACCCGCCAGGCCATCGACGCCAGTGGCGCCGAGATTGTGACGGTGGCCATTCGCCGCACCAATATCGGTCAGCATGCAGACCAGCCCAGTCTGCTGGACGCAGTTCCGCCCGGACGTTTCACGATCCTGCCCAACACGGCAGGCTGTTATACCGCACAGGATGCGGTGCGCACCCTGCGGCTAGCCCGCGAACTGCTGGATGGCCATACCCTGGTCAAGCTGGAGGTTCTGGGCAATGAACAGAATCTGTTTCCCAACATGCCGGAAACGCTGCTGGCCGCGCGTACACTGGTCAACGAAGGTTTCGAGGTCATGGTGTACTGCAGCGACGATCCTATCCAGGCCCGGATGCTGGAAGACATCGGCTGTGTCGCCATCATGCCGCTGGCGTCACTCATCGGTTCGGGCATGGGCATCCTCAATCCCTGGAACCTGCGCCTGATCCTGGAACAGGCCCGGGTGCCCGTGATTGTCGACGCGGGGGTAGGCACGGCCTCCGATGCCACAGTGGCGATGGAGCTGGGCTGCTCGGCGGTGTTGATGAATACGGCCATTGCCAAAGCGCAGGATCCGCTGCTGATGGCCAGCGCCATGAAGGCAGCGGTGGAGGCCGGCCGCCTGGCCTGGCGGGCTGGCCGCATGCCCCGCAAGTATTATGCGGCGACCCCCTCCTCACCTACGGAAGGACTGTTGCCCAGTCTCGGTCGCTGAGCGATTCATTTCTGATGCCAGGCCGGGCCATGTCGCCCGGCATTCTGTTTTTTGACCCGCCTGCCAGCAATGCCGCCCTCTCTCGCTACGTCTTCCATGCCATCCGATGCCACCGATGCGACATCGTCCGTCGCCGAGCCCGCCCACCGCGGCATTCGCAGCTACGTCTTGCGACGGTCTCATTTTTCTGCTGCGCAGCGTGATGCCTGGGAGCGCCTGATGCCGGTCTTCGGGCTGCCTTTTCAGGACGGGCCACTGGACTTCGTCAAGGTCTTTGGACGTCAGGCACCGGTCGTCCTTGAAATCGGCTTTGGCATGGGGGACACCACGGCCGCCATCGCGGCACAGGCGCCCGACATCAACTTCCTGGCCATTGACGTGCACACGCCCGGCGTGGGCGCCCTGTTGAAACAGGTGGAACAGCGGGCGCTCGACAATCTGCGCGTGATTGAACACGACGCCCAGCAGGTCGTCCGGCAAATGATTGTGCCCGGCTCTCTGGCCGGGATTCATATCTTCTTTCCAGATCCCTGGCCCAAGGCCCGCCACCACAAGCGCCGCCTGATCCAGACGCCCTTCGTCCGTGAACTGGCCACAACCCTGGCGCCAGGCGGCTATCTGCATCTGGCCACCGACTGGCAGGACTATGCCGATCAGATGCGCCAGGTGCTTGATGAAACTGATTCACTGGTACAGTCCCCCCCGCTGCCGCCGAGCAGCCCCAGCCTGCCCTGCCCGCGACCGCCAACCCGCTTCGAGCAGCGGGGCGAGCGGCTCGGACATGCCATTACCGACCTGATCCGCTATCGCCGAAGCTGATTTTTGCGCGCGCCCGCCATTCAGGCCACCGTCCAGCCAGATATCTCCAGGGGAGTGCCTCTTCCCGATCACTGCCCCGTCATCACAGCGTTATGCCATCCCCATCGACCTCCGCCTCTCTTCCCGCTGACAGCGTCACCGCGACCCAGGCGGCATCGCTGCCCCACGATCTGAGCAGCCATCGCTTTGCCATCACCGGTTCGGCCGGCTTTCTGGGGCGGCATGTCATCCGGCGCCTGCATCAGCGCGGCGCTCAGATCATCGTCCTGCGTCGTGCGGAGAGCCAGCCCCTGAGCAGCGGCCTGCCGCCGCTGCAGGAGGCGCTGATCGATTTCAGCAGTGAGGCCGCCTGTGCCCAGACCCTGCACGATCTGCAGCCTGACAGCATCATCCATCTGTCGGGCTATGCCAACACCGACCGTTCGGTAGCAGCCATTGCCCAGGCACTGCAGGTCAACCTGATGGGCAGCATCAATCTGATCCTTGGCGCGATGGATCGGCTGCCCGCCTGCCGGATCGTCGTGGCGGGTTCTCTGGAGGCGTCCAATCCCTGGCAGGAGCCGCTCACGCTGGGTTCGCCCTATGGGATGAGCAAGGCCATGGTCGAGGTACTGACCGGCAGCCTGAATCATCTCTATGGCAGCAATGTGCTGAACATGCGCATCGGCATGGCCTACGGGGAAGATGATCCGAATCTGCGGCGGCTGATTCCCTCCGTCGTTCTGGCGCTGCTTCAGGGTAAGGCCCCGGCAATCGGCAATCCGGACCGTCTGTGCGACTGGATCCACGTTGAAGACGTCGCCGATGCCCTGATTGCTGGCGCGCTGCTGCCACAGGCCAAACCGGCCAGCATCGACGTGGGCTGCGGCCGGCTGGCCAGCATTGCGGATGTGGTCGGGATCATTCAGCGGCAACTGGGTACCGGGCTGCCCCTACAACCGGTCGAGCGCATGCAGCGACGCAACGAACAGGCTCGCTGCGCCAATCTGTCCGCCATGCAGGCCGCACTACAGGGCTGGCTACCCCGTATTAGCCTGGAGGACGGCCTGGCACGGACGATTGCCGGCTATCGGCAATCCCTGTCGCCCTTGACCTCGCCAGAAGGCTAGCTATCTGCCGTTCCTGCCGACCCGGGCAACCCCATACGGGCGCGGAACCTTCTCTAGCCACGCGCCCAGAAAAAATGGGCCAACAGGCCGATGACCAGGATACACGCGAGGTTCAGCAGCAGCCCGACCCGGATCATTTCGCCCAGCCGGATACGGCCAGTGGCGTAGACAATGGCATTGGGTGGCGTAGCAATCGGCAACATGAAGGCGCATGATGCGCCACAGGCAATAATGGCAGCCATGGAAATGTCCGGCAGGTGCAGTGATCGCGCCACCGTAATGAAAATGGGCATCAGCAGCGCTGCGGTGGCCGTATTGGAGGTAAATTCCGTCAGCAATACAACGAAACTGGTCAGGACAAGCATGATGATGACGGGCGGTTGATGGCCCACCGCGTTCACGATGCTGTCAGCCAGAATCCGGCTGGCACCGGTGTGCTTCATCACGATGGAAAGCCCCAACCCCCCACCGAACAGCATCAAAACCCCCCATTCCGTCTTTTCCTGAACCTGTTTCCAGGAGGCCGATCCACCGACGCACATGACCACCACAGCCAGCATTGCGATCACGGAGTCCATGTTCTTGATTGGGCCCGACAGCGCCAGTCCCTGTTGCAGCAGCGAAGCCACCTCTTTGCTCAGGATCAGCAGCACTGCGGTGGTGGCGAAGGCCACCAGCGTAAAAATCCGTCGGCCGGTCAACGGAATCTCTTCCAGATCCATCGAAAAGGTCACGTTGAAATCCGGACGCAGCACCAGCCACAACGACAGCACCATGGCCGGTAACAGCAGCGCAACCACCGGCATCCCGTACGCAAGCCACTGCGCAAAGGAGATGTCTACCATGGTGGCCAGCAAGGCATTGGGTGTACTGCCCACCAGGGTGCCGATGCCGCCGATGCTGGCGCTGAAGGCGATCCCCAGAAGCACGAAGGCATGGAGTTTGCGGTGACGATCGATGTCCACCTGACTCAGTATGCCCGTGGTCAGCGGCAGCATCATGGCGGCGACAGCGGTATTGTTCACGAACAATGACAGAAAGGCTGTGGTCGCAAACAGGTAGATGACGGTCAGCCGCAGGCTGCCTCCTGCCAGCCGGATGACATGAGCGGCGATCCACAGATCCAGTTTCTGGACATGCAACACCGCCGCAATGGCAAAGCCACCGAAGAACATGAAAATAACTGGCTCTGCGAAGGGAGCGAATGCTTCCTGAGTGGTCAGGATACCCAGCCCGATCGCCATGAGCGGAATCATCAGGGCCGTCACGGTAATGTGAAATGCCTCGGTCAACCACAGGATGCCCACGAACACCAGCATGGCCAGGCCACGGTTTTCTTCCGGAGAAAATGGCAGCGCCCGCAACAGCAGCGCGAACAACACGATATCAGCGGCCAGGATCAGCCAGCCCCGCCGGTCCGTTTTAAACGCATCGGACATGAAATACTCCCGACAATGACAGAAAAAGAAAGGCCAGTCAGGCGCAGGGCACCTGACTGGCCGGCATGACGGGAATGATATCGGTGCCGGGCATGCACCGGAATGGTGTCAGCCCTCAGCGCCCCAATGGATAACCCCAGTGTAGGCAGTGACCAGAATAATCAGGCCGAAGATGACGCGATACCAGGCAAAGACGCGGAAGCTGTTGCTGGCCACGAAGCGGATCAGCCAATGTACGCAGGCCAGCGCGCTGAAAAAGGCCACGACCGTCCCGACAGCAAACAGCGGAATGTCATCGGTGCCCAGCAGGTCACGGTGCTTGAACATGTCGTAGACGCTGGCACCGATCAGG
Organism: Lautropia sp.; assembly: GCA_030527825.1. Lineage (GTDB taxonomy): Bacteria > Pseudomonadota > Gammaproteobacteria > Burkholderiales > Burkholderiaceae_E > Lautropia. Next base: position 81,152 of record JAUNAC010000003.1, on the reverse strand, counting down.
GTGGGAATGGCCAGATAAAAGGAAAATTCGGTAGCCACCTGACGTGACAGGCCGAAAATCATGCCACCGATGATCGTGGACCCTGAACGGCTGGTGCCCGGAATAAGCGCACAGGTCTGGGCCAGGCCGAGCTTCAGCGCGTCCAGCGGTGTCAGCTGGTCAATGTCGGTCACCCGGGGGGTCATGTGCTGCTGGCGCTTTTCCACCCAGAAGATGATCAGCCCCCCCACCACCAGGGCAACGGCAACGGGTACCGGGCCAAACAGATGGGCCTTGATGGCCTTGCTGAACAGAACCCCCAGGACGGCCGCAGGAATGAAACCGATGATGACATTGATGGCAAAGCGCTGCTGGACACGGTCGGAGGTCAGGCCCGCCAGTACCTTGCCAATGCGGGCACGGTAGTACCAGATGACCGCCAGGATGGCACCGGTCTGGATGGCGATTTCGAAGACCTTGGCCTTGTCATCATCCCAGCCAAGCAGCGAACCGGCCAGAATGAGGTGGCCGGTGCTGGAAATGGGGAGAAATTCGGTCAGGCCCTCGACGATACCGAGGATGAGCGCCTTGACCATGAGGGGGAGTGCGTAGAGAAATTCCATGGGCAGGATGTTACTCTGCCTGGCCCTGCGCGCAAACAAAGACCTCAGCGGCCGGCCCAGAGGTGATAGAAATGGTGAACAGGCCCGTGCCCCCGGCCATGGATCCGTTGTCCCACGGTCAACTGTCCGGCGGCAGACAGTGCGCCGCTGAGGTAGTCCCGGGCAGCGGCGGCGGCATCCGGCACGCTGTCGGTCTGCGGGATGAGCGCCGCCAGCGCCGCCGACAGGGTACAGCCAGTGCCATGCACGTTGTCGGTCTGGATGCGCGGCCCGGCCAGCTCGATCATCCGGTCACCATCGAACAGCAGATCAACCGGGTCACCCGGCAGATGCCCGCCCTTGAGCAGCACCCAGCGTCTTTCGTCATCGGCCAGCAGACGGCGCAGCTGCTGGGCCATCCGACGCATGGCCACCACATCCTCCGGCACACGCTGCGCCAGCAGCAGCGCCGCTTCGGGCAAATTGGGGGTGATGACGGTCGCCAGCGGCAGTACGGCCTCGATCAGCATCCGGATCGCATCTGCGGGCAACAGGACATCACCGCCCTTGGAGACCATCACCGGATCTACCACCAGCGTCGGCAGGCGCCCCGCAGCCAGCAGTGGTTCCAGGCGGTCTGCCACGGTCCGTGCCACCAGAGCAGAACCAAGCATGCCCAGCTTGGCACTGTCAATCCGCAGATCATCGAACAGCGTGTCGATCTGCTGCTGGATGAAGACCGGCGAAACCGCTTCAATGGCCGTAACAGCCCGGGTATTCTGGGCCGTCAGCGCACAGACCACGGCGCAGCCATAGGCCCCCAGCGCCGAAAACGTCTTGATGTCTGCCAGCACCCCGGCTCCGCCGCTGGGATCCACGCCCGCAACGGTCAGCAGGTTCGGTACCGGGCGCGGACTTGTACGGGCAGGCAAGCCTTGGGAACCATCGCCCACAGTGTCGGACGGGGACATAGCAGAACTCCAGAGACGGGTACCGTGATACACGGCATCCTATCATCGGACAATACGGTTTTACTGACTGGCCTCTCGCCCACACAACTCTGCCTATGGCTGAAAACCCACCCCCTAATGTCCTGAGCATTGCCGGCACGGATCCCACCGGAGGAGCCGGCATCCAGGCTGATCTGAAAACATTCGGCGCACTGGGCGCCTACGGCATGGCGGTAATCACGGCTGTGGTCGCCCAGAATACCCGCAGCGTCACCCGGATCAGCGCGTTGTCTCCGGATCTGGTTCGTGCCCAGCTCGATGCCGTCTTTACGGATGTAACGGTATCTGCCGTCAAGATCGGCATGGTAGCCAATGCCGGCATCGCCCAGTGCATTGCCGACACGCTGGCCCATTATCGCCCCCGTTTTGTAGTATACGATCCTGTGATGGTTTCGAGCACTAACCATCATCTCATGAATGAGAATGATCTGAACCGCATTCGTCGCTGTCTGCTGCCCCATGTCAGCCTCTTGACGCCCAACCTGTCCGAAGCCGCACGATTGTTAAACAGCCCGGTGCCTGCTACCGAAGCAGCCATGCAAGACTGCCTGTCAGGACTGCACAGCCTGGGTGTTGCCAACGTATTGCTCAAGGGCGGCCATCTCGGCGAAGACAAGACCAGCTATCCGGTGGCTGCCCGGCCTGACGCCATCGACCTGCTGAGCACGCCCGAAGGGATACTGCGCCTGAGCGCACCCCGACTGACAACGAGGCACGGTCATGGGACTGGCTGTACGCTGTCGTCCGCCATTGCAGCACTCTGGCCTGAACATGGACTGGCCGAATCCTGCCTGCGCGCCAAACAATATGTCCACGGCGCCCTGCAACACGCTGACCTGCTGGATGTCGGCCATGGCCGCGGCCCGCTGCACCATTTCTGGCAGGCTGTTCACCTTCCCGGGCAGCTGGCGTACCATGCCGACTGAGCGCCTGCTGCCTGTCCCATTCAGCATCGGCAGCCACGCGCTTCCAGATCCGTCTGGTTGTCTGCCGCCCCCTCATGTCCCCTGTCACGGAGCCTCTCGTGAATCTCGAAAAAGTCGTCTTTGCTTTCTTCACGATCCTGGCCTGTACCCTGAACTTCGGTTTCTTTCTGGGTGAGATCGACCGGCCGGACTTTCACCACCCTGCTGAACTTTTCATGGCTGTTGTCATCAACCTGATTACGCTGATCATCAAGTTTGGTGACCGCACCCAGATGGGTGCCACACACCTGGCCACCAGTCTGGTCGCCACCCTGCAACTGATCTTTGCCTCGCTGGTCTGGATGTGGGTGGAACAGCTGACCGGCAACCCGCTGGATGGCCATACCGTCAGTATCATCGTCTCGCTCTCGGGCGGTGCGCTGCTGGCCAATCTGGTATCGGTCTGCCTGCTGATCGGCGAGACGCTGCGTCAGACACGCTAGACACGCCCCTGCCCGCCCATGATAGATGTCATCTACATGATCCTGCGGCGCCTGCGGGTGCCGCTGATCATCCTGATCGCGGTCTACGCCATTTCGATCTTCGGACTGGCGATCGCCCCCGGCGTTGATCCGGACGGACACCCCTGGCGAATGGGCTTTTTTCACGCCACCTACGTGATGAGCTACACCGCCACCACGATCGGATTCGGTGAATTGCCTTTCCCGTTTTCCGATCAGCAGCGTGCCTGGCTCATCATCACAATCTACATGTCGGTGGTTGCCTGGACCTATGCCGTCGGCTCGGTATTCGCCATGACCACTGACCGGGCCTTTCGGCGCACTGTGGCACGCAATGTGTTTCGCTGGCAGGTCCGGCGCCTGTCCGAACCCTTCTTCGTGATCTGCGGTGCCGGCCGCAGCGCCCTGGCCCTGGCCCAGGCACTGGATCAGCTCGGACACCGGATGGTGGTGCTGGAAATCGACGGAGAACGTGCCACCCGCTTTGCACTGAATGAATTCCTCAGCCCCCCCCTGATTCTCGAAGCCGACGCCAGCCATCCCGGTGCCCTGAAAGATGCCGGCATCCACCGCCATATCTGCCAGGGTGTCATAGCGCTGACCAGTGATGAACCGGCCAACCAGACCATTGCCATCGGCGCCAAGCTGCTGCGCGACGACATCACGGTCATCGCCCGGGTCACCGATGCCGAAGGCACAAACAATCTGCAGGCATTTGGCAATGTCCATGCCATCAATCCCTTCCAGGTGCTGGCCACCAACCTGTCCCTCGACATCGACGCACCCGAGGTGCTACGGCTGGAAGACTGGGTAACGGCCGCCCCCGGTGCCCCGATTCCCACGCGGATCAACCTGCCCAAGGGACGCTGGGTGCTGATCGGCTACGGCCGCTTTGGTCAGACCATCTCCGCCACGCTGGACGAGGCTCAGGTCGCCTGGAAAGCCATTGACCCGGATCGCGATCTGGCCGGTGAAGCCCGCCTGCAGCGGGGTGACAACTCGGAAGGCTCGCTCAAGGCCGCCGGGGTGGCGCGGGCGAGCGTCCTGGTCGCCGGGACGGACAATGACACGATCAATCTCAGTGTGACCACGATTGCACGGCGTCTGAATCCGGATATCTACGTCATCATTCGCCAGAACCAGTCGGCCGACCGGCTGCTGATCGACGCTGCACGCGCCAACCTTCGGGTGGTTCAATCCCAGCTGGTGGTACGTGAAATCCTGCAGACACTCAAGACACCGCTGCTGGGAGAATTCATTAACCTGATCCGGCAACGCGGCAACACGGCAGCCAGCCAGGTCATTGAACAGATCATGGCCACCGTGGGCAATGCCGCTCCCCGTAACTGGGCCTTTCATTGTGATCCCACACAGCCAGGGCTCTTCAACGCCTTTTTTCGCAATCGAGGCGGGTGTGCTCTGACCATTGAACAGATCCTGCGCGATCCGCGCCACCACGAGACCCGCCTGACCGCCCTGGCCGTCATGCTGCTGCGCCGGGGCGAACGAACCCTGCTGCCCAAGGCCAGTACCGAGCTGCGGCCAGGCGACCAGCTTCTCTTCATGGGGCTGGAAAACGCCCGCCTGCTGCAGATGAACTTCCTGGTCGACCCGCTGGCTGTGGACTATATCCGCACTGGTATACAGAGACCGCGTGGCTGGCTGTTTCGCCGGCTGGACGCATGGTGGCGTGCCCGACAGGAGACACAGGCTACCCATCACACCGAGAACCATTGACCACATGCAGCAAACGACGCTATATTAATGACTAAAAAGTCATTAACATGACCAATACACTCTCACCCACAACCGACAAACGCAGACGCCAGCGCGCCTGGGAACGCCGCAAGGAACAGCGGCCAGGCGAGCTGCTCGACGCCGCGCTGGACATTTTTGTGGCCCGGGGCTTTGCAGCGGCCAGGCTGGACGATGTGGCGGCCCGCGCCGGTGTGTCCAAGGGCACACTCTATCTCTACTATGCCGGCAAGGAAGACCTTTTCAAGGCGGTGGTGCGCGTCAAGATCATCCCGGTCATCGAACAGTTTCGCCACACCATCGACCAGGCCAACGGCAGCAGCGAAGAGCTGATGGTGGAGGTTCTGCAGGGCTGGTGGAATTGCTTCAGCAAGCCCCAGATTGGTGGCATCATGAAGCTGATCCTCAGCGAAGCCAGCAACTTTCCAGAAATCGCGCGATTCTTCAACGACGAAGTCGCCTCGACATCACACGCCGTCATCCGTCAGCTGGTGCAGCGTGGCATCGAACGCCAGGAATTTCGCCAGACCTGCGATCTGGACACCACCGCCCACCTGATCATGGCGCCGCTAATACTCAAGCTGGTCTGGACCTACTCCGTAGGGCGGTGCTGCAGCCCTCTGGTTGACCCGGCAAACTTCATTCGCCACCACGCTGAACTGATCCTGATGCTGCTGCGGGCCAACCAGAGCACACCCGCCACGGTTGCCGGCCCATATCCGCCAGCATCCGATGCGAAAGATCCTGCTTTCGGCCATCAGACAGGGCAGGAACCGCCAGCCGATCCCGCGCATCGCTCCCGCTCTTTTTTCCCTTCGTCACTTCCTACTCTGAGCTGCAAACCATGAATATTGAGCAAGCCCGCCTCAACATGATTGAACAGCAGATACGCCCCTGGCGGGTGAACGACAGCCGCGTCCTGGGTATTCTGGCCGACGTTCATCGCGAGGACTTCGTCCCGCCCGCCTGGCGCGGCATGGCCTTTGCCGATACCGAGGTACCCCTCAATGTGGAGCAGCACATCTCCGGACAGGTCATGCTGGCTCCCAAGGTCGAGGCCCGTATCCTGCAGGCACTGAACATCCAGCCCGCGGACAGCATCCTGGAAATCGGCACCGGCTCGGGCTATGGCACGGCCCTGGCTGCCCAATGCAGCCGTCATATCAGCACCTGGGAAATCGACCCGGTTCTGGCCGAATTCGCAGCCGCCAATCTGGCACGCGCCGGCCTGACCGACCTGCCGATCCACACCGGTGACGGACAGCAGGCACTGCAAAATACGGACGCCCGCTGGGATGTGATCATTCTGTCCGGTGGCGTCGAAAAAGATCCGCAGCCCCTCATCGCCCGCCTGAAAGCCGGAGGTCGGCTGTTCTGCTTTGTGGGCGAAGCGCCAGTCATGGAAGCCCGCCTCTACACCCGCACAGACGACGGCGTGGTTCCCCTGAATCTGTTCGAAACGATGGCCCCGGCCCTGAAAGGCTTCCCTCCTGTCAGTCACTTCCATTTCTGAACGCCTGTGAGCCGCCTCTCTCCTGCCCAACTGGCCAGCTGGCTGGCTGATCCGCACCGTCCTGCACCGTTGCTGCTCGACGTACGCGAGGAATGGGAATTCGAACACGCCCATCTGGACGCTTCCCGTCACGTGCCCCTGGCCATGCTGGGAACCCTGCTGGCCGATACCGATCCCGACCAGCCCATTGTCTGCATCTGTCACCACGGCATGCGCAGCCTGCAGGCGGTGCATTTTCTGAGCCACCATGGTTTCAGTGATGTGCATGACCTGAAGGGAGGGCTGGATGCCTGGTCGGTGGAACAGGATCCTTCCGTGCCCCGCTATTGAGCGGTAAATCTCATGACCAAGACTCATCCCCACGCATCCGGCGCCCATGGCTCACCCCTCGCCAGCCGACTGGCACTGGTGGTGGCGGGGCTGCTGTGGGCCACCATGCTGAACATGAGTACCGCCCAGGCCACGACCCTGCAGGAGGCCCTTGCCGCTGCCCGACGTCAGGATCCGACCGTCCAGGCTGCGCTGCTGCAGGTAGACATCAGCCGGCAGCAGCGGCAAGCCAGCCGCGCCGCCCTGCAGCCGTCGCTCGGTGCCCAGGCCAGCACCACCACCGGACGCCTGCACACCGATGCAGCCGGTACCCGCCACTATGACAATCGTCTGGCCGGGATCAATCTGACCATTCCACTCTACCGCCCGCAGGACACGGCGCGGGTGGAACAGGCTCAGACCGGGGAACAACTGGCCCAAAGTCAACTGGCCCAGGCTCTGCAGACGCTGGCCGAGCAGGTGGCCGCCAGCTATTTCGCCGTCCTGTCTGCCCAGGACGCGCTGGATGTGGCCCAGGCACAGCGCGCAGCCATCCATGAGCAATTCATCGCCGCCCAGGAAAGCTTTGCAGCGGGTAGTGCCACCATCACCGACCAGCAGGAAGCTCAGGCCCGCCTGGACCTGAACAGCGCCCAGCAGGCAGAAGCACGCAACCAGCTGCAGGCACGCGAAGCAGCCTTCACCCAGCTGACCGGCCTGCCGGCCAGCGGGCTGCAGCGGCTGGCCCTGGATGCCCGCCTGCCGCAGATGCCCACCCATCCCCAGTCATACTGGGAGGGAGAGGCTCGGACACAGAGCTTTCTGGTCCGTCAGGCCGAAATCGGCGTCCAGGCCGCGCGACATGGATTGACGGCTGCCCACGCGGCCCATTATCCCACCGTGAGCATCGTCTCCCAGCTGGGTGGCGTCCACGGCCAGACCAACCTGACTGCAGGCACACCCGTCAACCGCAGTCATGACGCCTCTGCCACCCTGCAGGTGCAGGTGCCGCTCTATGCAGGAGGGGGATTGATGGCGCAGGAGCGCGCCAGCATGGCGGCACTGTCACAACGGGAAAGCCAGCTGGAAGCCGCCCGTCGTGGTGCCACCCAGCAGGCGCGAGAACTGTTCCTGGCGCTGCAGAGCAGTCTGCAGCAGGCCGAGGCCCTTCAGGCAGCCGTACGCTCCAGCCAGCTGGCCCTGCAATCCAACCATGTTGGTTACCGGGCCGGCGTCCGTATCACCATCGACGTTCTCAACGCCCAGCAACAGCTTTTTCAGGCGCGCCAGAATCTGGCCGCTACACGCTATGCCGTTCTGCTGAACCAGCTGCGCCTCAAGGCGGCGGTCGGATCTCTCAATGATGCTGACATCGCCGCCGTGGATACCTATCTGCAAGCCCCTGCCAAGCCTGCGCCCAACGCTACTACCCCTCGGTTACAGCCTGCGGCCGCGCATTAACCAGCGGTGCCACAGGCTGACCCAGAGCCGCCTCCAGCAAGGGAGCCAAAGCCTCCAGCGTCCGCTCCAGCGCACCACGGTGTGACTGGGCAAAAGCGGCCCCGGCCGCAGACATGGCACCTCGTCGCGCCGTGTCTGCGGCCAGCTCCAGCGCGACAGAAACCGCTTCGCGCGGGTTTTCCACCTGAATCGACGCACTGAACAGGATGGACGCCTCGGCTGCCTGCTGGAAATTGAACACCGATGGCCCCAGCACCACCGGACAGCCTGCCGCATTCGCCTCGATCAGGTTCTGCGATCCAAAAGGCAGCAGTGATCCACCCATGACGGCAACATCGGCCGCAGCATACCAAGCCTGCATTTCCCCCATCGAATCCCCGAGGAGTACCGCACAGGAAGAAAAGTCACTCCGAGGATCATCCAGTGCCCTGCGCAGCATCGGGGGCTGGCCGGTATGGCGTTGAATCAGTCTGGCCACGGCCTCGAACCGGTTGGGATGACGCGGCACGATGATGAGCAGTGGCGGCAGGCCGTCTGCGCGCTCACCCGATGAACGCGTGCGCAGCGCGCGCTGCCAGCTCTCCAGAACCAGCGCCTCCTCCCCCTCGCGGGTGCTGGCTGCCAGGATCACCTGGCGCTCGCCGAAGCGGCTGCGCCACCCCCGCCCCCGGGCCTGCAGCACAAAATCTGCCGGCTGGTCGAATTTCAGATTGCCCGTCACAAACGCCGGACGGTGCCCCAGGCGGGCGATGCGCTGGGCATCGTCCTGCGTCTGGGCCAGAATCATCGTGTATCCCCGCACAGCCGGTTCGATCAGCGTCCTGAAACGTTCTCCCCTGGCCAACGAACGGGGCGAAAGCCGCGCATTGATGGCAACCAGAGGCACCGAATGACGGTTGGCTGCCGCCACGAGATTAGGCCAGACCTCGGTTTCCACCGTGAGGCCGATCGCCGGGTTCCAATGTTGAAAAAAACGCTCCACGGCACCAGGCAGGTCATAGGGCAGGTAACTCTGAGCGATACGGCCTGACAGATCCTTCAACCGAATGGCACCTGTCTCCCGGCCTGTCGGCGTGCCATGAGTCAGCAGGATCGGTACCTCCGGCCAGGCGGCGGCACACAGACGCAGCAGGGGCAGCACAGCCGCCGTTTCTCCCACCGACACGGCGTGCACCCACAACGGTCGCACCTGACCCGTGTGATAGCTCTGTGTATCAAGTGTGCTGGGAGAAACGCGCCAGAAGCCGAAGCGCTCATCCCAGTGGGCGCGGTATTCTGGCTGCCACAGGCTGCGGTAAAGCAGATAGCCCCCCACCACCGGCACGGCCAGACGCCAGCCCCAACTATAAAGGCTGCGTGCAAACTCCTGGGCGGCAGTGAGCTGGATCATGGTCGGGTTGGCAACACGGAAAACAACCACCTGCGGTGGACACTAACCACGGAAAAACCTGAAAGGCCGGGCATTGCGCCTGGCCAGACCAACAACGGCGCCCAGCACGCGGCAATGTGCCCGCACCGGCCTCAGAACGGAATGGACAGATCGGGTCGCACCGCAAGCAGTGCCGCCCGGATGGCCTGCTGGATACGGGCCAGTGCCTGGGCATCATCAGCCTCAAAACGCAGCACCAGTACCGGCGTGGTATTGGAGGCCCGCACCAGACCGAAACCATCGGGGTACTCCACCCGCAGGCCGTCCAGCGTGATGACCTCTGAAGCCCCTGAAAAATGCCCCTGCGCCTTCAATGCATTGATCAGGCGCACATTTTCGCCTTCTGTCAGAGGAATCTGCAACTCCGGGGTACTGCAGGCGTCTGGCAATGCCTCCAGCAGAGCCCCCGGATCCGCGACCCGGGACAGGATCTCCAGCAGCCTTGCGGCCGTGTAGAGACCATCGTCAAATCCGTACCAGCGATCATTGAAGAAAATATGGCCACTCATCTCGCCGGCCAGTTTGGCGCCAAGCTCTTTCATCCGGGCCTTGATAAGAGAATGGCCCGTGCACCACATCTGGGGATCCCCCCCCCGCGACCGGATCCAGGGCGCCATATTGCGCGTGCACTTGACATCATAGATGATGGTGGCGCCCGGATGATCCTCCAGCACATCGGCGGCGTACAGCATCAGTTGCCGGTCCGGATAGATCATCTGGCCACCTCGGGTCACAACCCCCAGCCGGTCACCGTCACCATCAAAGGCCAGTCCAATATCGGCGTCCTTTTCTCGCACGACCCGCATCAGATCCTGCAGGTTTTCGGGGTGCGCCGGATCGGGATGGTGATTCGGGAATGTGCCGTCCACCTCGCAATACAGCTGCGTCAGCTCGACAATGCCCAGTGCGCGTAGCAACGCAGGGGCAACCGCCCCGGCTACACCATTGCCAGCATCGACCACCACTTTTAGCGGACGGGCCAGCTTCACATCCCCGGAGACCCGCGCCAGGTAGTCGGGCACCACGTCCAGGCTGCGCACCTTCCCCAACTCCCCGGCAAAGAGCGTCTGGTAACGGGCCGGGTCTGATAGCGCCTCAGCAATGGCCTGGATCTCTTCACCATGCAGGGTTCGGCCTGCGAGCATCATTTTCAGACCGTTGTATTCGGGTGGGTTGTGGCTACCGGTCACGGCCACTCCACTACCACAACCGGTAAGCACCGTCGCGAAATACACCAGGGGCGTGGGCACCATGCCGATGTCGATCACATCCACCCCCGCGGCACATAAACCAGCCATCAGTGCAGCGGACAGGGCTGGCCCAGACAGCCGGCCATCGCGCCCGACCACCATGGTGCCGATACCCTGCGCCCGGGCCATGGCCCCCAGCGCCAGACCGATGGCCGAGACGGCCTCTTCCGTCAGGGCCGTCTGGACAGCACCCCGGATATCATATGCCTTGAAAAGGGCCGCAGATACGGCAGGCACCTGAGCAGGTGGAAGGACTTTTTTCTTGATCATGAAGGGAATTCTGTGATGTCCAGAAACCAGGTGCACCGACGTGAACGGCACGGGCAACAGACGGGCAACAGCACGCCCGTCCTACGATACCCCATATCGGGTAGTTCCGCACGTCGCCAGATCATTTGGGCCCGTCGCAGGACAACCGCGCCCCGGATATATCCGGTGCCAGCCGTGCCGTCAAGTCGCAACTATACAATTTTCTGCCATGAAAGACTGTAACGGAAACTCTTCATCTGTCGACAGTCCCGACGCGCCCGTCGTCATCACCGGTGCAGCCGGCTTCATCGGACAGCATCTGGTTCGCCAGCTGCTGCAGGCAGGTGCACACGTCCGGGCCATCACGCGTCAACCGGCTCAGTTCCTGCTCCCTACCCGCAGCGGGCCTCCGCCCGCAGCAGCAGAGCAGCGCCGGCTGGACATCCTGCCTCACCCGGGGAACGGCACCGCCGCAGCCTGGCTCCCTCTGCTGGCCGATGCCCGCGCCATCATCCACTGTGCCGGCATCGCCCATCTTCCCCTCGGTGCAGACCGCGCCCGCCAGCGTCAGCTACGTCGCGTCAATGTCGAGGAGCCCCGACGGATCGCCCAGGCTGCCGCCCAGGCGCAGGTGAAGCAGCTGATATTTCTCAGCTCCATCAAGGCGGCCGGCGAATGGTCACGCCCAGGCCACCCCCTGCGAGAAAACGATCCCCCCCGGCCGGAAGACTGCTACGGCTGGGCCAAACGTGCGGCGGAGCGGCACCTGCAACGGCAGCAGCGCCAGGCTGACAACCCGCTCAGCATCACCATCCTGCGTCTGCCCCTCGTCTACGGCCCCGGCGTCAAGGCCAATTTCGCCGCACTGCAGAAGCTGGCAGCCAGCGGCCTGCCGCTGCCCCTGGGCAGCATTGACAACCAGCGCAGCTTTCTGGCCATCGACAATCTGTGCAGCGCCATCCAGACCATTCTGGCCCGACCGGAGCAGGCGAGCGGCCTGTTTCACCTCAGTGACGGCCCGGCCCTGTCCACGCCCGAGCTGATCCGTGCGCTGGCCAGCGCCGCAGGCAAACCTGCCCGCCTCTTGCGCTGCCCCCCCGCACTGCTGGGCAGCCTGGCCAGGCTGGTCGGACAGGCCGGCGCCTGGCAACGGCTGTCCGGCTCTCTGGCTGTCGACAACCAGCTATTCTGTCGCCAGTTTGACTGGCGCCCCGCGCTGGACTGCAGCGAAGCCCTGGCCCGACTGCACAGCCAGGACAGGATGTCCCCCCGGCGCGGAACACCATAACTGGGCGCCGCAACAGCGTCGTTCCAGGGTCGGCAGGCCCCAGGCGTGCAGCTTAACCCCGAACGCCCTGCGCAGCCTGCCACGCCTGAAACATCAGGATATCCCATAGCCAGTGCTGCCAGTTGCGCCTGCCTGATAGGTGCTCCATCCACTTGCTGCGTACGGCCGCCGGCTGGAAAATGCCCTCGCGCCGCAGCCGGGACTCATCCAGCAGGCTTTCGGCCCAGTCCCGCAGTGGCCCCCTCAGCCAGCTGTCAATGGGAATCCCGAACCCCTGCTTGGGCCGCTCTATCAGAGACTGTGGCACATACTGATACAGCACCTGACGCAGCAGCCATTTGCTCTTTCCCTCACGCAGCTTCAGCGACTGTGGCAGGCGCCAGGCAAACTCCACCACCCGATGATCCAGGAAAGGTATCCGGCTCTCCAGCGATACCCCCATGGAGGCCCGATCCACCTTCACCAGGATGTCATCCGCCAGATAGGTCAGCGCATCAAGCGCCATCATCTGCTGGACACCATCCAGGCCGGACAGATCCGGCCGGTGACCCGTGACCTGGGTCGGCGGCTCCTGCGCACCGATCACCACCGCGGCCGGATCACGCCAGTGGCTCACGAATCCGAGATAGAGTTCTTCCAGAGAAGCGGCGCCCATGACCCCGGCTCCCTTGTGCAGCTTCTCGCCCAGATTCACATAGCGTGAAGCGCCCGGTAGCCAGCGCCCCAGCCGGTTCCACTGCGCCGGCGACAGGACGCCAATCCCGCCCGCCAGCACACGGCGCAGCGGCATGGGCAGGGCACTGAGACGCTGCCATAGCTGGCTGGTCATCTGGTAGCGGTTGTACCCGCAAAACAGCTCGTCACCGGCATCGCCGGACAGCGACACCGTCACATGCTGGCGGGCCAGCTGCGACACCAGGAACGTCGGTATCTGAGAAGAATCCGCAAAGGGTTCGTCATAGAGGGTCGGCAGATCCGGAATGACCGCCAGCGCCTGCTGCGGCTGAACATATAGCTCCGTATGTTCGGTGCCCAGATGACGCGCTACAGCCTTAGCATGCTCGGCCTCGTTGTAGACGGCCTCGTCAAAACCAATGGAAAACGTCTTGACCGGTCGGCCAGACTGCGCCTGCATCAGTGCAACAATGGTGGACGAATCAATGCCGCCTGACAGAAAGGCGCCCAACGGCACATCTGCCATCATCTGCCGGCCAATCGCGCTGCGCAGCAGTCCATCCAGCTCCTTCACCGCCTCTTCATCGCTGCCCTGCCACGGGTTGGCCACCCCGGCCCTGGCGACCTCGGCCAATGACCAGTACGCGACGGAAGATGGCAAACGGCCCGTTTTCAGATGCTGCTCGGACAGCGTGAGAAAGTGTCCCGCAGGCAACTTGGCAACGCCCTGGTAGATGGAATAAGGCGCGGGCACGCAGTTATGGCGCAACAACAGGCAAACTGCATCGCGGTCCACCTGCGCCGCAAACGCCGGATGCTCACGCAACGCCTTGAGCTCAGAGCCGAACAGAAAAGCCGATCTGCCATCCCGGCGCTGCCAGCCATAAAACAGAGGCTTTTCGCCCAGCCGATCCCGCGCCAGCGTGAGCGACTGCTGCTGCCGATCCCACAATGCCAGCGCAAACATGCCATTGACCCGCTGGAGGGTGCGCTCGACTCCCCACGCATCGAAGGCGGCCAGCAGCGTTTCGGTATCCGAGTGTCCCCGCCAGGCCGGTGCCTGCCCCTGGCTCTCCAGTTCGGCGCGCAGGTCAGTGTGGTTATAGATCTCCCCGTTGTATACCATGACCAGCCGGCCCGAAGCCGAATGCATGGGCTGGTGCCCAGCAGGCGAAAGGTCGATGATAGACAGGCGGCGGTGGGCCAATCCAAGTGCACCTCGTTCATCCACCCAGGCACCAGCATCGTCGGGGCCGCGATGCTGAATGGCAGCCGCCATCTGCAGCAACAGAGCCTCGGAAGCGCTGGCAGAACCAGCCTCAAAATATCCTGCAATTCCGCACATAGGAAAACCAACCAGATAAACAGATAGAAAACAACAGGGCGCCTCCGGCATGGCCACTCCGGAAGCGCCCCGTCAGAAGATGCCGCGTGCCGTCAGGCGTCGCGCAATACGGATTTCAGCAGTTCATCCCAGGGCGGCATCGACAGCCCCCAGACCTGCTCAATGCGTGACAGATCCAGACGCGAGTTGCTGGGCCGCTTGCTGGGCACCGGGAATTCAGAAGCCGGCACAGGCTCCAGCGTCGGCAGACGCGGCACCTGCCACTCCGGGCGGGGACGCGCCTGGGTGTTGTCACCGGCAGCACGGGTAGCCGCATGCAGGAAAGAAAGCCCTGCCTGTGCATAACCATGCCAGGTGGTTTCACCAGAAGGCGCCAGATTCAGAATACCCGACCAGTCCTTCAGGGCAGGATCCACGCTGCGGCGGCGGATCAGCTGGGCCGTCACATCCGCAATGAACGAGGCGGGGGTGGGTACGCCATACTGGTCAGCCACCACTTTCAGGTGATCCCGGCTGGCCGCCAGGCGCACCATGGTTTTCAGGAAGTTTCCGCCGTGCAGTGAATAGACCCAGCACGTTCTCAGGATCAGGTAGGCACAGCCACTACGCTGAATCGCCTGCTCACCAGCCAGCTTGGTAGCACCATACACATTCAGCGGGGCAGTGGCATCATCTTCTCGCCAGGGCCGGGTTCCCTCGCCATTGAAGACGTAGTCGGTGGAATAATGCACCAGCAGCGCATCATTGGCCTGGCACCATTGCGCCAGTACGCCAGGCACCTCGGCATTCAGCACCCGTGCCAGCGCAGTTTCCTCCGGATCGGATTCCGCCTTGTCCACCGCCGTGTGGGCAGCGGGGTTGACAACCACATCAGGGCGCACCCGATCCAGCAGCCGGCGGGTTGCCTCCGCATCGGTCAGGTCCAGGTCATCTATGGATACCGGCACCACCTCACCCAACGGTTGAAGGGCACGAATCAGCTCCCACCCCACCTGGCCGGTCGTTCCTGTCACCACGAATTTCATCGGTTTCCCCATCAGGCGTAGACCTCGGCTTCAGCCAGCGGCTTGCCGAGACGATCCTTGTCCGACACAAGAACGGAGGCCAGCCCCCCTACCTGCTCCAGAGGCCACTCGATGCCCAGCACCGGGTCTGACCACAGCAGGGAGCGTTCATGCGCCGGCGCGTAGAAATCGCTCGCCTTGTACAGCACGGTCGTGCCCTCTTCCAGCGACAGAAAGCCATGGGCAAAGCCCGGTGGGATCCAGGCCATCCGCTTGTTCTCGGCCGACAGCACAAAGCCCGCGGCCCGGCCGAAGGTGGGCGAACCCCGCCGGATGTCGACCGCCACATCGAAGATGGCACCTTCCATTACCCGGATCAGCTTGCCCTGGGCCTGCCGGATCTGATAGTGCAGCCCACGCAGCACACCCCGGGCCGAACGCGACTGGTTATCCTGCACGAAGGTCACCGGCGAGCCGGCCATCTCGTCGAACACCTTCTGGTTGTAGCTTTCGTAAAAATAGCCGCGGCTGTCACCGAACACTTTCGGCTCGATCAGGAAAACATCCGGCAAGGCGGTGTCGATACGTTTCATCAAAAAACCCGTTCTGTCAATATGGTTTGCAGGTACTGGCCATAGCCGCTTTTCTTGAGAGGTTCAGCCAGCGCTGCCAACTGCTCGGCCGAAATATAGCCTCTGCGGAAGGCAACCTCTTCTGGGCAGCAGATCTTCAGCCCCTGGCGCTTTTCAATGGTCCGCACGAACATGGACGCCTCGATCAGCGACTCCTGGGTGCCGGTATCCAGCCACGCATAGCCACGCCCCATGGTCTTGACCTTCAGCTGACCGGCCTTGAGGTAATGCTGGTTCACGTCCGTGATCTCCAGCTCGCCGCGTGGAGACGGCTTCAGCTGACGGGCAATGTCGACCACCTGGTTGTCATAGAAATAGAGCCCGGTGACAGCATAGCGGCTCTTGGGATGCTGCGGTTTTTCCTCCAGGCTGACAGCCCGGCCTTGCGCATCAAACTCCACTACCCCGTAACGCTCGGGGTCGTGAACCCGGTAGGCAAACACCATCGCACCGCTGTCATTGCGGCCAGCCTGTGCCAGATCCTCACTCAGTGCGTGACCATAGAAAATATTGTCACCCAGCACCAGCGCACAGCTGTCCTGCCCGATGAACGATTCACCAATGATGAACGCCTGCGCCAGCCCGTCCGGCGAGGGCTGCACCGCGTAACTGAGCGAAATGCCCCAGCGGCTGCCATCACCCAGCAGCTGCTGGAAACGGGGCGTGTCCTGCGGTGTGGAGATGATGAGGATGTCCTGGATACCCGCCAGCATGAGACACGACAGCGGGTAATAGATCATCGGCTTGTCATAGATGGGCAGCAGCTGCTTTGACACAGCCTGCGTCACCGGGTACAGCCGGGTGCCGGAGCCGCCGGCCAGAATGATGCCTTTCATACGTTGCCTTTGCGATCCTGATAGTTGTGCTCAATCCACTCGCGGTAGGCCCCCGACTGCACATTGGCCACCCAGTCCTGGTTGTCCAGGTACCAGCGCACGGTTTTGCGGATACCCGTTTCAAAGGTCTCGGCAGGTTTCCAGCCGAGTTCCTCCCCAATCTTGGTGGCATCAATGGCATAGCGGCGGTCGTGACCGGGACGATCCTTGACGAAAGTGATCAGACGCCCGTACGAACCGGCTGCGTCCGGTCGCATCTCATCCAGCAGCCTGCAAATCTGGCGCACGATGTCGATGTTGGTCTTTTCATTGTGCCCGCCCACGTTGTAGGTTTCTCCGGGCCGGCCAGCATCCAGCACACGGCGAATGGCGCTGCAATGATCCTTCACGAACAGCCAGTCACGCACGTTCTTGCCGTCGCCATAGACGGGCAGGTTTTTTCCTGCGAGTGCATTGGTAATCACCAGCGGAATCAGCTTTTCGGGGAAGTGATAGGGACCGTAGTTGTTCGAACAGTTGGTGGTCAGCACCGGCATGCCATAGGTATGAAAATAAGCCCGAACCAGATGGTCAGAGCCTGCCTTGCTGGCCGAATAAGGACTGTTGGGCTGATAGGGAGTCGTCTCGGTGAAGGCAGGGTCATGCGCCTCAAGCGATCCGTACACCTCGTCCGTGGAAACATGCAAAAAGCGGAAGCTGTCGGCTTCTTCGCCCGTCAGCCCGCCCCAATACTGGCGGGCGGCTTCCAGCAGCGTGAAGGTCCCGACCATGTTCGTCTGCACAAAGGCCGCCGGGCCATGGATGGAGCGGTCGACATGGCTCTCTGCAGCGAAGTGCACAATCGCGCGGGGTCGATAGCGCACCAGCAGTGCATCCATGGCCGCACGGTCACAGATATCGGCCTGCTCGAAATGATGCGCCGGATTGCCATCCAGCGATGCCAGATTCTGCCGGTTGCCGGCATAGGTGAGCTTGTCGACATTGATCACCGGCTCATCACTGCCCGCCAGCCAGTCCAGCACGAAATTTGAGCCAATGAAACCAGCACCACCAGTCACGAGAATCATGTATTCAATATCCTTGCGGTTGGAGCTGCGCCTGTACGGTGCCCCGGACGGCGTGACAACGGACACGTCGCCCCTGACCGGGTTCACCAAGCGCATAATTGTCAGAGTATAAGCGGACTGAATCTGCAGCCCCCCGCTATTTACCCATTCGCCAGACGACTTAGATGAACTCCTTCACGCTTTTACTGATTCTGGGCGCCACGGCCGCCATGGCCTGGGGGGGCACGCGATTGATAATCACCCATGCCATGGCCTGGGGGCTTGAGGATATCCCCAATGCCCGATCGTCCCATGCGCGGATCACGCCGCGCGGTGGTGGTGCAGCCATCGTGGTGGCCTGCATCGGTGGCAGTCTGCTCCTGGCGCTGGCACAGACAATACAGCCCACCCTGCCGCCCGCCGGACGCCTGATTCCCTGCCTGCTGCCTGCCCTCCTGCTCGCTGTCATCGGCCTGTGGGACGACCGCCACCCGCTCAGCATCAGACTTCGACTGGCCGTCCAGATCATCTGCGTCGCTTCCCTGACCATGCCCCTGTCCGGACAGATCAGCACCTACGCCACCACCGCCTGGGGCGTGCCAGGCGGACTAGCCGTCATCCTGCCGCTCATCCTGCTCCTGGCCGGCCTCTGGTGGGTCAATCTCTTCAATTTTATGGACGGCATTGATGGCCTGGCTGCCAGTCAGGCCATTTTCATGCTGCTGGGTGGCATATTGCTGCGTTGCCTCAGCCTGAATGCGCCCTCCTCGGGAAGCGTCGCCGGGCTGATGGCCATGCTGCACTCTCAGGATGTGATCCGTACCCCCATTTCCATCGTCAGCCTTATCATAGGCGCCGCCACGGCAGGTTTTCTGATATACAACTGGGCACCCGCCCGTATCTTCATGGGTGATACGGGCAGCCTGTTTCTGGGATTCACCGTCCTGGCCATCATGGTGCTGGACACTGCCGCCGATCCCGCCAGTCCTGCCGCCTCCATGACGTGCTGGCTCATTCTGGGCGCCCTTTTCATGACCGACGCAACAGTTACGCTCCTGCGCCGCCTGCTGAGCGGCCAATCTGCTGGCGCAGCTCATCGCAGCCACGCCTATCAGCGTCTGAGTCGATATTGGGGCAGCCACGCACGGGTCACACTTGTATACTGCCTGATCAACGTGGGCTGGTTACTGCCTCTGGCAGTATGGGCCCGCCTGCAGCCCGGTACGGGGGGTATTCCCCTCCTGCTGGCCTACCTGCCGCTCGTCCCCGGTGCCTGCCTGCTGGGAGCCGGCCGAAAGGAGCCCGTTTCCTGAGATGAGATTGTTCAACGTCAATCCGCGGACCTTCATCGCCATCGGCTACGACATCGCCATAGCCGCGCTGGTCTGGACCTTCACTTTTTCACTGCGCTGGAACTTCGAACTCGATCAGGCGACCCAGATCATCCTGTTCCAGACCCTGCCGGCGGTTCTGGCTGTCCAGGTCGGCTGCTTTGTCTACTTCGGGCTCTACCGGGGTATCTGGCGCTATGCGTCCATTCACGACATGCGTCTGATCGCGCTGTCAGTAGGTACCTCCGCCCTCATCATCCCCATTCTGCTGCTTCTCTGGCGAAACGGTCTGGGCGTGCCACGCTCCCTGTATTTTCTCAACCCGCTGCTGCTCATCCTGTTCATGTGCGCGGGACGCCTGGCCTACCGCTGGTGGAAAGAGAAGGCCATGGGCGCCAAGGGCGTCGAACCGCAGCCCGTCATCCTGCTCGGCGCCGGAACGGCCGCCCTTTCGCTCATTGACGAACTCAACCGCAACCCCTACTGGTACGTTATCGGCGTCCTTGATGACAATCCCAACAAGGTAGGGCGCCAGATGGGCGGCGTGCGGATCCTGGGCAACTGGGACCAGCTGGAACAGATCTCCCGCGACAGCAACTGCAAGCACGCGGTGCTCGCCGTCGGCGCCACCAACAACGCCACCCGGCGGCGCGTCTTCGAAATGTGCGAGCGGGCACACATCAAGCTGCTGGTGATCCCCGACGTACAGGAACTCATGAGCGGGCAGGTCAAGGTTTCGCAGATTCGCTATGTGGATGTCGACGATCTCCTTGGCCGGGATCCGGTGAGCCTTGATACCGGCGGCCTGCGCAACATGCTGGAAGGGAAATCCGTACTGGTGACCGGTGGCGGCGGATCCATTGGCGCCGAACTCTGCCGCCAGATCGCCCGCTTCAAGCCCGCCCAGATCATCATCTTCGAACTGAGCGAATTTGCCCTTTACCGGATCATCGAGGAAATCAAACGCGTCGCCCCCTCCCAGAAGCTGGTTCCCGTCATCGGCGACATCAAGGACGCAGCCCGGCTCCGCGAAATATTTGAGCGCTACCGCCCGACCATCATCTACCACGCCGCCGCCTACAAGCACGTCCCCATTCTGGAAGAAAACAATGCCTGGCAGGCGGTTCGCAACAACGCCTGGGGCACGCGCGTCCTGGCCGACGTGGCCTCCCACTTCGACATCGAGCGCTTTGTCTACATTTCCAGCGACAAAGCCGTCAATCCCACCAATGTCATGGGAGCCACCAAGCGTCTGGCCGAAATGATCCTGCAGTACCAGCACAGCATGGCCACCTTGCCCATGGTGCTGGTGCGCTTCGGCAACGTCCTGGGTTCCAGCGGCAGCGTCATTCCCAAATTCCGCGAACAGATTGCGCACGGCGGCCCGGTCACCGTCACGCACCCTGACATCACCCGCTACTTCATGTCTATCCCCGAGGCGTCACAGCTGGTCCTGCAGGCCGGTCTGATGGGCCGAAATGGGGAGACCTTCGTGCTGGACATGGGACAGCCTATCCGCATCGTCGATTTGGCCCGTACCATGGTCCGTCTCTCGGGATACACCGAAGCGGAGATCCCCATCGCCTTCACCGGTCTGCGCCCCGGGGAAAAACTCTTCGAGGAGCTACTGGCAGACAATGAAAAAACCCTGCCCACCCCTCATGCCAAGCTGCGTGTCTCCCGCCCCATAGACCCTCCGGGCACCAGCTGGGACATTTCTGTCAAGCGCTGGCTCGAATCTCCCGGCCCGGTCGGTGACGCCGAAGTTCGGCAGATGCTGACCCTGTGGGTACCTGAATATCGTCCCAACCCCTTTGGCCTGGCCAACGCGCCGGAGCGACCCGTCGCGACCCATCCGGCGGCCGGCCTCACGGCGGCATCAGACAATTCCCTTGAACCTGGCCAGCCTGCAGTCCCGCCAGCACCAGCGTCTGTCGCCCACAGCACAGATCCGACCGGGGCCCTCTCCCCGGCCACGGCACCTGCCACGGTCACTGGCGCACTATCGCCAATTGTCGTGGCACATCCTGACGCGGTACAACCCGTGAACGCAGCAGACGCACTCGCTGCGGCAAGGGCTGCCCAACCGGCTCAGGTTTCCGCCAATACCCCCGTAGCCCGGCCCCTGCCGTCAGCCAGCACGCCATCCGCCGATACGCGGCCGTCACTGACCGTCCCGGCATCAGCCGAGACACCGAATGCCACCGGAACGGCACCGGCTGTGACCGAGACAACCCAGGCTGCAGCTGCCCGCACACGGTCCGAACACCCTGCAACCATTCCGGCCCATACAGCAGCTACCATTACCCCGGCGGCGATGGCAGAGAGTCGCCAGGACGATGCCGTACAGTCGCAGGCCGAACTGGCCGCCCTGCTGCCCGATAATGACGCATTACTGGCCCGCCTGCAACATCTCGCGCAAGTCGCCACCATCCGTGAACCAGACGGTGTGGGAGCCGCCCAGGTACACCGTGCCCAGGCCCCCACCATCGCAATGGCCACCATCGACGGCAGCACCAACATGCCCGCGCACATCACGCTGGAAACCGACCCGCTTGTCGAACCCCATATCGACCTCGCGATCGATCCCCCGCATACCGATGGACAGGGTCAACCGGCCACGCCGCAGAACGCCAAGGCCGCGGGCCCACGCCGCGGCCGCAAACGCAACAAACACTGATTTACCGGGAAAACGACGTGACTCTGGCTTTTGGAGACCTGCACGGCTGTCGCCAGCCACTGAAACATCTGCTCAAGGCCATCAATCCCTCCCCTGCCGAACCGCTATGGTTCTGCGGCGATCTGGTCAATCGGGGACCCGATTCATTGGGAACCCTGCGCTACATCCACAGCCTGGGGCGGTGGGCTCATACCGTCCTCGGCAACCACGACCTGCACCTGCTTGCCCAATTTGCCGGCATCCGCACCCCGCGCCCAGGCGATACCCTGTCCCCCATTCTCCATGCCCCCGATGGCCCCGACCTCATCAACTGGCTCCGGACGCGACCGCTGGCCCGACGGGAGGGTGACTTCCTCATGGTTCATGCCGGCCTGCTGCCGGAATGGGAATACGACCAGGTGCCGGATCTCGCCCATGAAGTCGAAAAGGTTCTGAGTGGGCCGTACTGGCAGGATTTTCTGGGCATCATGTACGGCAATTCACCGGAACGCTGGCACGACAGCCTGAGCGGTGACGATCGCCTGCGCTGCATCGTCAACGGTCTGACCCGAGTCCGCTACCTGCATGCCGATGGCCGCATGGATTTCAAATGTACCGATCCCCCCGACAAGGCCCCCCCCGGCCTCATCCCCTGGTTTGAGCATCCGGACAGGCGCTCTGCCGGACGCACGATCGTCTTCGGCCACTGGTCATCCCTGGGATTGCAGCTTCGCCCCGACATCATCGCCCTGGACACCGGCTGCGTCTGGGGCGGATGCCTGAGCGCCCTTCGCCTGGAAAACCGCCAGCTGTTCCAGCACAGCGGCGTTGCCAAACGCTGAATCGGCTGATACCCTGACCTGTGGAATCCCATGGTCAGGGCGCGCCCACTGTTGCCGGCCCACTCCTGGACAGGCTCCCTGGCCATCGCCATTCCTGCCGACAGGCACGATGATTCATGACCCATAGCCCAGGAGACACCTGCCCCATGACACGCCATGCTCCTACCCTGGCCGCTTTCGGTCTGGCACTGGCCCTTGATGTGACGGGCCTTTACGCCGCGCCAGCCCTGCACCACGATGCCCGTGTCGAACAGCGTGCCGACCGCCAGACGGCCGACTTCAACGCCTGGCTGGAAATCGACACGCAGGCATTCGAAGACAACATTGCCACCCTGAAACAGCAGATTGGCAAAGACGGCCCCCGCATTTGTGCTGTCATGAAAGCTGACGCCTATGGCAACGGCATAGACCTGCTCATCCCCAGCATCATCAAGACACAGATCCCGTGCATCGGCATTGGCAGTAACGAAGAGGCGCGCACAGCCCGTGCCCATGGCTACAAGGGTGCCATTGTCCGGATACGCGCCGCTACTCTGGATGAAATCCGTGAAGGGCGCCGCTACGATATCGAAGAACTGCTGGGCGACCTCAGCCAGGCCCAGGCCATCAGCCAGATGGTCGGCACCAAAGGCAAGCCGCTGCGCTTTCACCTCGCCCTGAACTCTGCCGGCATGGATCGCAATGGCATTGACATGACCACCGAACAGGGATGTCAGGAAGCCATCCGGATCACTCAGCTGCCAGGACTAAAGCCCGTCGGCATCATGACCCACTTCCCCGACGAAAACATCAAGACCGTGCGCCGCAACCTGGCCCAGTTCAAGCGGGATGTCTCCTGGCTCATCGACAAGACCGGGCTGCCACGCGAACAGATCATCGTCCACGCAGCCAATTCCTTTGCCACCCTCGCTGTGCCGGAATCCCGCCTGGACATGATCCGTCCCGGTGGGCTGCTCTATGGCGACACCATCCCCGAGCACACCGAGTACAAAAAAATCATGACATTCAAATCGGCTGTCGCCAGCATCAATCACTACCCCAAGGGCAGTACCGTCGGCTATGACCGCACCTTTACCCTCAAGCGGGATTCACAGCTGGCCAATCTGCCCCTGGGCTACTCCGACGGCTATCGCCGCGTCTTCACCAACAAAGGCTTCGTTCTGATCCACGGCCACCGCGTCCCGGTCGTCGGCAAGGTGTCCATGAACACCACCATGGTTGACGTCACCGACTTCCCTGACATCCAGGAAGGAGACGAAGTGGTTCTCTTTGGAAAACAGGGCAACAGCGAAATCACCCAGGCCGAAATCGAAGCCATCAACGGCGCCCTGCTGGCAGACCTTTACACCGTCTGGGGCAATTCCAACCCCAAGATCAAAAAACCCCGCCCATAACCATCCGGCGCGGATCCGGGGCAATCACTATGCAAGGGCCATGCAGCACCCACGCCCGTCATGGCCACAGAACTTCATCGCCAGGAGGCCACATAGCATGAATAGCCGACATCTCTCCGGAACACTGGCCACATCCCTCACGGCATCCCTGTCCATACTGCTGGCGGCATGCGGCAGCGGGGAAGACAACCAGCCAAACAAGGCCGTCCTGTCCAGTCCCGCCGCAAACACGGCTGCAACCACGTCTTCGGCCGACAGCAACCTGAAAGCGCCCCTCTCAAGCGAGGCACTTGCGGCCCCCGCGGCTGCCGGCACGCCCCCGGTCAGCGCTCCCCCGCCCGACACCCCGTCAGCGACACCTCCGATGGCGGCCGTGTCCCCGGGCGGTGCAAACACCGTTCCCAACATCTCCGACACCGGGGTACGCGGCGATGTGCTGCTGGCCATGATCGAGCAGAATACATGTGAAACCCAGACAGGCATGCGTCAGGGAGTCAATGGCCCAGCCATCCCCAGCGCGGAACAGGACACCCCGCCCGTGACACTCAGCGTGAAACTCGACAAGGCGGGCAACTACACGTTCGATCCCAACGACTTCAACCCGGGCGACACCTTCGTGCAACGGCCATGCCGCCGCCGCTTCTACAAACCGACCGGAAACGGCACCTACAACTACGTCATCAAAACGGAAAACAATTACTTCCGGATACGGGCACGCCCCATGTTCGGCGAAACATGGCTGAAACGCGGCTTCAACAACCTGACGGCTTCCTACACGATCATTATCCGGGACAACGATTTCCTGATCGGCCAGGATACCCAGATCGAATCCACCGAAGATCTGGGCTACAGACTGTCGTATGCCGACTATACCAATCATGCCCCCACCACCGGCGGGCGTGACACCCCCTATTTCCGGGGCCTGCCCGAGGCGCTCACCATCGCGCGCAACGGCATGGTTTCCTTCGGCACGCTGCGTGAATGGACAGGCCGGCTATCCAACGGCAATGGCAGACCGCATGACTTCGCCCGGCTCATGCTGATCCGCGGCGACAAACCCAATCAGGCAAAACTGTGCACCCACCTTGAGGTCAACTACGCCAAACGCCTGGTATGCACCGCCTGGGATATTCCAGACGCCTGGAAATGGGGTGAGGAACTGCACTATGCCGGCGGCTACATCATCGACGACCGGTCAGCCTACCCGAACGAAACGGGCTTCCTCTACTGGCAAAACTGAAGCACCACGCCCGGCCGGGGGCCGGGCGCACCATGGCCACAGGCCACGGTAACTCACCGCACGCCACACCCTGCCGGGTGCACGCTACGCCGTCGCCTTGGTCAGGGCCGTCTCAAGCATGCCCCTGATCCGCTCGGCCAGCGCCCGTCGCTCCGCGCCCTGCGTCTGTACCGGCGCCAGCACCAGTACCCGGACCTCCAGCGCTGACGCCCCCAGCACCGTCCACAGCGACTGCATGAAGCTCGTCTCATCCAGATAATACGCCCCTACACCCGGCGTGCCATCCGAATGGCGGTACAACAATCCGATCGGCACAATGTCCGCCTCTTCATCAATGGCCGCCTGCAGCAGGCTGCCGTGAAAGGGCTTGAGCGGCAGTCCGGCATGGGTGGTACCTTCCGGAAAAAGCGCCACCGGATAACCCCGTTGAAGGTGCTGGCGCATCTGTGCCAGCACCTCGGGCATGGCGCTGCGGCTGCCGCGTGAGATGTAGATTGTCCCGGCCAGGCTCACCAACCAGCCAATAACTGGCCAGCGCCTGATCTCGGCCTTGGCCACGAAGGCCGAGGCCGCCAGACTGTCGATGGCAAAGACATCGAGCCAGGAGACGTGGTTAGCCACCAGCAGGCGGCCGCGAACCAGCTCGGCCAAGCGACGGGGAGCCACCGGGTCGCCCATCCATGCTTCCCGCACCCGCACCCCACAGAGCAGCATCAGCAGGCGGGACCAGGCGCGCACCAGTCCCCGCCGGCCCTGCATCGGCAACCAGGGCTGAACCAGCAGCAGGCCAAGCAGACCCAGGGCCAGCAGCAGCGCCAGCAGCGGCAGGCGCAGCATCCGGCGTACCCAGGGCATCACCGCTCGAACACCAGCCTGCCTTCCACCGCGGTCAGTCGCACCTGACCCTGCATCTCATGGCCCAGCCATGGCGTATCAGTGCATTGCCCCCACAGCGTGGCAGGGGAGACCTGCCAGCGTGTTTCCGGATCGAAGGCGCACAGATCGGCCACGGCCCCCACGGCCAGACCCGCGGGCTCATCCCGGCGGGCCGGGTCGATGCCGGCAATGCGCGCCGGAATGCGGGTCAGGCGATCCAGGACATTCAGCAACGAGATGCCCTGTTCCTGGCCCCACTTCAGCGTCAGTGGCAACAGCAACGACAACCCCACGGCCCCCGCCTCGGCCTCGCCAAAGGGCAAGCGCTTGGCGTCCTCCACAACCGGCGTGTGATCGGAACAGACGGCATCGATCGCCCCGTCAAGCAGCCCGGCCCGCAACGCTTCACGGTCACGCTGGGCACGCAGCGGCGGCTCCAGACGATAGGCACTGTCAAAAAAGCCCACGTCCAGATCGATCAAATGCAGATGGTTGACCGCCACATCCGCGGTCAGCGGCAGGCCGGCCCGACGTGCCTGCCGCAGCAGCTCGACTCCGGCGGCAGACGACAGCCGGCACACATGCACCGGGCACCCGACGGATGCAACCAGCTCGCAGATGGTATGCAGCGCCACCGTTTCACTGATGACCGGATTGCCCGGCAAACCCAGACGCGACGCAAACGGGCCGGCATGCATCACGCCACCCCGTCCCAGGAAGGGGTCAATCGGGTTCAGCCACACGGTATAGCCAAAGGAATGCGCATACTGCATGGCACGCAGCAGCACCTGGGTATCCTGAATCGGCTGGATCGCCTGTGAAAACCCGATGCAGCCCGCCTCGGTCAATTCGGCCATCTCCGTCAGCGCCTGCCCGGCCAGACCCACCGTCAGGGCCCCCAGCGGATATAAATGCGCCAGTCCCAGATTATGGGCGCGGTACTTCAGCATCTCCACCAGCCCGGGCTCATCGAGCGGGGGATCCGTATCGGGCGGGCATGACAGCGCCGTCACACCACCAGCCACCGCCGCCTTCATCTCGGACTCAAGCGATGCCTTGTACTCGAAGCCCGGCTCACGCAGGCGGGCCGACAGATCCACCAGTCCAGGCGCCACCACCAACCCCCGGCCATCGATCTGCCGGGCGGGCCGGAAACCGTGCGGCGCAGACCCCACGCCGACAATGCGTCCATCCGACACATGCAGATCACCTTCCTGATCCAGACCAGACCATGGATCGACCAGACGTGCGCCCGTGATGGAAAACGAGGGCACATGCCCATGGCGACCGCCCTTGATCACTCCTTGTTGCATCATGTCCTCCTTATCCCGCCGCCAGCATGCTCATCACTGCCATGCGCACCGCAATGCCGAACGTCACCTGTTGCAGAATGACGGACTGCGGGCCATCCGCCACGGCAGACTCGATTTCCACCCCCCGGTTCATGGGCCCGGGATGCATCACAATGGCGTCCGGCTTGGCCATGGCCAGCTTCTCGCGCGTCAGCCCGTAGTTGTGGAAATACTCCTGGGGGCTGGGCAGCAGCGCGCCGCGCATCCGCTCATTCTGCAAGCGCAGCATGATGACCACATCCACATCCTTCAGCGCCGTGCGCAGATCCGTATGCAGCGTCACCCCCATCTGCGCCAGCCCGCCCGGCAGCAGCGTGAGCGGCCCCACCACCCGCACATCCGGCACCCCCAGCGTCGTCAGCGCATGGATGTCCGAGCGGGCCACCCGCGAATGGGTGATGTCACCGACAATCGCCACGCTCAGCTTCGTGAAGTCCTTCTTGAAGTGACGGATGGTATACATGTCCAGCAGCCCCTGCGTGGGGTGCGCATGCCGGCCGTCTCCGGCATTGACCACATGCACATGGTCACCGACGTGCTGGGCGATCAGGTGCGCCGCGCCGCTCTGGCTATGCCGCACCACAAACAGGTCGGCAGCCATTGCCTGCAGATTGTCGATCGTGTCCAGCAGCGACTCGCCCTTCTTGGTGGACGAAGTATTGATGTTGAGGTTGACCACGTCGGCCGACAGCCGCGTGGCGGCTATCTCGAATGTCGTCCGCGTCCGGGTCGAATCCTCAAAAAACAGATTGAAGACCGAACGGCCGCGCAACAGCGGCACCTTCTTGATCTCCCGGTTCGAAACATTCAGGAACGACGCGGCATTGTCCAGGATCCGATGGATCATGTCGCGCGACAGCCCTTCCAGCGTGAGCAGATGGCGCAACCGTCCATCCTTGCCCACCTGCACCTGTTGCATCTGCATCTTTGCCCTCTCCTTCCCGATCAATCCTGGATCGACTCAACCCGCAGCTCGAACGCACCATTGGTTCGCTGGCTGAGCGCCAGTTTCTCATTGGCCTGCAGCACCAGCACCGCCCCCACATGGTCAGGCTGCACGGGAAGCTCCCGTCCACCCCGATCTATCAGCACCGCCAGCCGTACACGGGCCGGGCGGCCATAATCGAAAATCTCGTTCAGGGCTGCCCGGATGGTGCGCCCGGTATGCAGGATGTCGTCCACCAGCACGATGTCACGCCCGGCCACATCAAAATCGATCCGGGTCGGCTGCATCCGCGCGGACAGTCCCCGTGCCTGCACGTCGTCCCGATAGAACGCGCTCGACAGAAAGCCAAGCGGAGCGTCCAGCCCCAGCTCGGCATGCAGCCTGGCCGCCAGCCAGGCACCGCCCGTGTGGATGCCGATCAGGGCCGGCGCCTGCCCGCCCCCGCCCGGCGGATCATCCCCCGCACCGTCGCCTGCACGGGCAGCCAGCGCCTGCTGCAGGGAATCACGCAAACGGGCAAACAGCGTCTCGGCATCGGCCGGCAAAGGGGTCATCATGTTCGTGTCTCGCTCATGTACTGTTCAACAATGATGGCTGCCGCCATCGCATCATCGCCCTGCCCGGCTGCCGTCCGGCGGCCACCTCCGGCACGCCGCCGGGCAGCGCGGGGCCTGCCGCGCCGATGGCCTTCCCGACCGGCCAGACCGATGCCGTCATCATGGGCAGCCAGGGCGCCATGGCCGTCCTCATCAAACCAGCCATCCTCATCGGCGCGCAGACGCTCCTGCGCCGCCACCGAGCTGTAGCGCTCGTCCACCAGCGCAACCGGCAGACCGAAGCGGCCCGCCAGCCGACGTGCAAAGCGCTCGGCCAGCGCCGTCACGGCATGGGGCGTGCCATCCGGATGCAGCGGGCGCCCCACCACCAGCCCGGTCGGCTGCCATTCGTCCAGCAGCGCCGCAATGCGAGCAAAGCGTCCATCCACCGTCGGCTCGGACAGCACCAGCAGCGGTCTTGCCACCCCGGTCAGCGTATTGCCCACCGCCACGCCAATGCGCTTTTCGCCAAAGTCAAAGCCCAGCAAAGTCTGAACAGCGGCAACCGGAGGCGAAGCAGGAGCGGGCATCACAACATTTTTCCAGTGGGCAGGGCCGGGAACGGCACCGATTGTAGCCCTCGCCGCACCGGGTGGCGACCGGCCGGGGCGGGCAGCCGACACCCCTCCCGACGGCAGCGCCTCCCCACGGGCATGCCCCTCACACCGTCGTGGTCACCGGCGCTGAATCAATCGATAGCCCCCTGGATGGCGGCCTCGGCAAAATGCAGATCCAGCTGCAATCTGGCCAGGTCGATCTCGGCCATGCCCAGCGCATTGCGCGCCTCGTGCTGCTGCAGCCGCGCCTGCGCCAGGGTCAGTTGCGCCAGCCGGCCGGCACGCAGGCGCGATTGCGCCAGATGCAGCCGGCTCTGCGCCAGGGCCAGTCGCGAACGGGCCAGCACCAGTGCCTGGCGGGCCTGCTGCTGGCGCAGACCATTGACCTGGCGATACGCCTGGAGCCGGTCCCGCGACATCTGCTGCTGCCGTTGCAACCCCTCGATCTCGGCCATGGCGGCGGCAACTGACGCATCGGCCATGCCGCCGTCATACAGGGGATAGTGCAGCCGCAGACCCACCAGTGCCTGCTGACGGCGAGTCTCTCCCAACAGCGCCCCCCAGCCATGGTCACGACGCGCAACCTGCCCATACTGTGCAAACAGTGACAGCCGGGGCCTGGACGCCGCCCGGTCAACCTCAAGCCGGGCCTGCGCCGCCGTCAGCGCCTGCGCCTGCTGCGCCAGCGCGGGGCTTTCCACCGCCATGCCCAGTGCATCGGCCATGTCATCGGCCAGATCATGGGCAAAATGACAGATACGCCCCTGATCCGCCGCTGTGCCGGACGGCATCACGTTCACCGCGTCCGGCAATCCTGCGTCGGCCGGCATGACACCGTCGGCGGCGCCGGCACTGACCACCGCGCCGTCCTCCCCCTCCGGCAGCGAACCGGGCAACGGCTGGATGGCTGCCTGCAGCTGCACCCAGGCCAGACGCACCTGCAACGTCTCCCGCGCATACCGCTGCTGCTGCTCCAGCTGCGCCAGCCGGGCCTGCTGCCATTCGATGTCGGCAAGCTGGCCACGGCGCCTGCGCCCGGCATGCTGCCGCAAGGTGGCATCGGCCACATCCAGGGCCGCCGCCGCACTGTCCTGCATCAGGCAGGCGCTGCGCAGCCCCAGATAACGACGTGCCACCCTCAGCACAACCTGCTGAGAAGCAACCTGCACCCCGAACCGGGCCGCCTGCGCCTGACGCTCGGCCTGGCGCATGGCTGCCGGCACCCGTCCGCCGGCATAAATGTCATAACTCAGTTCCAGACGCGGCAAGAGCTGATACCGCGGCGTCGCGCCACTGACCAGCACCTCCCGCCGCCCCACGCCCGGCACCTCATAACTGGCCTGAACACCGGTATAGCTGTCCCAGCGACGGGTATCCAGCAGCTCCGCCACCACATCCAGGTGCGGACGCAGACCGGCACGTGCCTGTCCCTGCCGCGCCACGGCCTGCCGTACCGCCGCCTCCGCCGCCTGGATATCCGGTCGCTGCGCCAGTGCCTGGGCGATCACCTGCCGCAATGCCAGCGGAGCGGCCGCTTCTGCCGCCATCCCGGGCGTCCACGCACCACCCAGCGCCAGCGCAAGGGCCAGCCACCCCACCACACGCGGCATCCCGGAGCGGCCCGCCCAGCCCCGGACGGGCGTCATACCCTCATCGGGACAGACCCGCGGGTGTTCACTCATAGCGCAACGCCTCCACAGGAAGCAGGCGGGCCGCTCGCCAGGCAGGCAGAATGCCAGCCGCCACCCCCACCAGCAGCGACACCCCGAGTGCAATCATGATGACCGATGCCGATGGCAGCAGCTGCAGACCGGTCAATGCCGTGATCAATACGCTGGCCACCGCCCCCAGCAGCAGGCCCAGCGCGCCACCACTCAGACTGATCAGGCAAGCCTCGATCAGGAACTGAACCATGATGGCTGAGGCGGAACCGCCCACCGCCTTGCGCAGGCCGATCTCGCGTGTACGCTCCAGCACCGATGTGCTCATGATGTTGAGGATGCCCAGCCCGGCCACGATCAACGACACCGCCGCCGCCACCACGCCCACCGTGGACACCCCGCCCAGGATGCGCTGCGCCGTATGCACATAGGTCGTCATGCCATCCCAGCGATAATCGAACGCCCCCTTGTGGCGCCGCCACAGAAACCCCGTCAGCTGCTCGGCCGCATGCACGTC
The DNA here is from genome assembly GCA_030527825.1 of Lautropia sp. Taxonomy (GTDB): domain Bacteria; phylum Pseudomonadota; class Gammaproteobacteria; order Burkholderiales; family Burkholderiaceae_E; genus Lautropia. The sequence continues at coordinate 49,372 of JAUNAC010000003.1, read as the reverse complement.
AGCGCCCGGCGCCAGGGTCGACTGCAGCACGTTGATCTGGGTATTCCCTGCCAGGGCCTGCACGCGCCGGTACGGCACCAGCACCCGGTTGTTGGCATCCTGCCCGCCCGCCGACCCAATGCTCTCCAGGAAGGAACGATCCTTGGCCTGCAGCACACCGATCACGGTCAGCCGCAGCGAACCGACATGGATTTCCGCGCCAATGGGCGTGCGGCCATCGGCAAACAGGCGGCTGCGGACCTTCTCGCCAATGATCGCCCGATCACTGCCCCGGGCCATTTCCTGCTCCGTGAAGCCCCGCCCCATGGCCAGGGCATCGTTATTGACCTGCAGGTACGCCAGCCCCACCCCGGTCAGCTGCACACCCTCGTACCGCCGCCCGGCGCGCGCCCACGACAGCGCGTCGCTGCGCACCACCACCACAGGCGATATCGACTGCAGCCCGGGACAGCAATTCGACTGCCGGATGGCCGCAAGATCGGCATTGTCGATTCCCGAGCCCTCGCGCTGTACCGTGTGGGGGTCGGTGCTGCGACGGTCACGGAACACCCAGGTAGTGCGCAGCCCGAACGTTTCCAGCTCCGAGAACACCAGCTGCTGCCCGCCCTTGCTGACCACACCGATCAAAATCACCGCCGCAATGCCGATGGCAATGCCCAGGATACTGAGCACAGTGCGAAGCCGGTGATCGGCCAGGCCCAGGCAGGCCTGGATCCCCAGATCCCGCAGCAGGCGCCCGCGCAACAGGGCACTCATGCCGCCGCCCCCCGTCGGGAGCTGCCATCCGGAGAGTCAGGCAACGCCGATCCAAAAGCCCCCGGCCCACCGTCCAGCCGGCCGTCGCGCACCCGGATGATGCGCTGCGCGTGTGCCGCAATGTCCGGTTCGTGCGTGACCATGACAATGGTCTTTCCCTGTTCGTGAAACTGATGAAAGAGCGCCATCACCTCTTCGCCGGCGCGGCTGTCGAGGCTGCCGGTCGGCTCATCGGCAATCAGGATCCGCGGCTGGTTGACAATGGCGCGGGCAATGGCCACCCGCTGCTGCTGCCCCCCCGACAGCTCGGCAGGCACATGGGCGCTGCGATCCCCCAGACCCACCTGGGCCAACGCTGCCAGCGCCAGCCGACGACGCTCCGCAGGCGGCACACCGGCATACACCATCGGCAGTTCCACATTCCGCAAGGCGCTCAGGCGCGGAATCAGATTGAACAGCTGGAAGACAAAACCGAACAGGCGACTGCGCACCCGCGCCAGTGCGTCGGCATCCAGCTGCTCGATGCGCTGGCCTTCCAGCCAGTAATGCCCCGAATCAAGCGTGTCCAGGCATCCCAGGATATTCAGCAGCGTGGTCTTGCCGGAACCCGAGGGGCCCATGATGGCAACGAACTCACCCTGTGCGATCCGGCAATCAACCCCCCGCAGGACGGGCACCCGCCGCTGGCCACGGCTGTATGACTTGCACACGCCCGCCAGCTGCAGCAGCCATTGTCCATTGCCACCATCCTGCACGACCATTACCAGAAAACGCCCGAAAACATGAAGTGACACCGGCCAGATCCATCATCGCCGTATCATACCCCATGGCCTTTTCATGGCTCGCCCGTGGCCTGGAGGCCCTGGCCACACACAGGCAAGCGCAGCCCCATGCCGCCGACGTGGACGGGATTGCCCATTCCTCTCCACACATGATTCAGGCTATGGGCCCGGAGAATCCGCCTTCCTGAGCCCGGACACATGCGCCTTCTGGCCGGGCTGCAACGCCTGTCCGCCCGGCAGCACCACGACATCACCGACTGCAATGCCCTGGCGTATCTCGACATAGCGGTCACCCAGCGCGCCCAGCCGCACCTCATCCAGCGCGAGCCTTCCCGCGCGCAGCCGCCAGACATAATGCCGCCCGCCCCGCGTCACCAGGGCATCCAGGGGCAGGCGAACGGAAGCATCATGCGTCGCCATGTCGATATCGACCTGAACCTGCTGATTCAGGCGCAATGGCAGTGTCCGGTCGGTCACCGTTACCCAGACCGGCAGGTAATCGGAATTCCCTTCCCTGCGTATGGCCGGCTCGATCCGCCGGATATGTTCCTGAACCGGCGGCCTGTCGAGCCCCTCCAGTGACACACGCACCGGCATGCCCGTGCGCAGTGCGCTGGCATCCACAGGCTCAACCTTGAGCAGGATGGCCTGCTCAGGGCCGGCCAGCTCGAACAGCATCCGCCCGGGTTGCACGAATTCACCGGGCTCCACGGCACGCGCTGTCACGACACCCGCCATGGGCGCATGCAGCTGCTGATGTACCAGATCCTGCCTGGCGCTCTCCAGTGCCACCTGCGCCTTGTCCTGCGCCAGTTCCGCGAGCTTCACCCTGTCCTCGGCATCCTGGAGCACCTGCCGGCCAATGCCGCCATCGGCATGTTCCGCGCGCTGCATCCGCAGCTGCCGACGGGCCTGCTGCAACTGCTGCGCGGCCTCCGCCAGCGCCAGTGAACGGCTGCGCACCAGCAGGCGGGCCTCGGCATCATCCAGCTGCAGCAGCAACTCGCCCGCCTGCACTGCGTCACCCTCGCGAGCAGCGGCCAGGGCCACCGTTCCCGCCACACGGCTGGACAGCGCGACGTGCCGATCGGCACGAACCACGCCCGTCACCTGCAGGCTGCTGACCACCGGCCCGCGGTCGGCCGCCACCTGCTGCACAGCCATGTCTGGATCCCTTTGTTGCCACCCATAGATCCCTGCCAGGGCCAGTGCCGTCACCACCAGCAGGGCCAGTCCTGCACGCACGGAATTCCTCATCCCAACCCCTCGTCACCTGGACCGCCAAAAGGCGGGTCCTCGGGACCGATTATCGCAGAGGCCCCGCACACGCCCCGTCTGGCCATGCCCTGTGCCTGCCGGCACATCCGGCGTGATCCGCCGCTGGATTGCCGTACCCAAAACAGAAACAGCGCCCGAAGGCGCTGCTTTCACTGGCGGCAACCGGGCAGTCACTGCCCGGCCCGGACGCCGTCAGCCCGCCACCGCGCGCGGCGTCCGCTGGCTGGCGAAGCTCTTCACATGCCGCAGCAGCTCATCCTCGGAGAAGGGCTTGCCGAGGAAGACATCCACCCCCATCGACAGCGCGTGGTTGCGATGCTTGTCGGCCGTGCGCGAGGTGATCATGATGATCGGCACATTGGCATAGTCGGCATGCTCACGTACGTTGCGGGTCAGGTCAAAGCCATCCATGCGCGGCATCTCGATATCCACCAGCATCACATCCGGGATCGCCTCCTGCATCTGCCGCAGGGCATCGACGCCATCCTTGGCCAGCAGCACGTTATAGCCTTCACGCACCAGCAGGCGCTGTGTCACCTTGCGGACGGTCACCGAGTCATCCACCACCATCACCGTGGCAGCCGTCTGCAGCTCACTGGCGCTGAAAGTCGCCGCCTTCACCTTGCCCAGCTGACCCGAGACACGCGCCATGGCCAGTTGCACCGGGTTCAGGATCAGCACGATATCGCCATTGCCAAGCACCGTGGCACCCGCCACCCCGGCCAGACGGGCCAGCTGCGGACCGATATGCTTGATGACCACCTCCTGGTTGGGGACCACCACATCCACGTGCAGGGCAATGCGCGTGGCGCCGGCACGCAGCACCACCACCGGCGCGACGCGCTGCGCCGCCGGTTTCGCCCCCGGAATCTCCAGCAGGCTGCCCAGGAAGTAGAACGGCACACGTTCACCGGCGATTTCCGCGCGCTGGGACTGATAGGCTTCAGTCAGCGCCTCGGGCTTCATTTGCACGATCTGCTCGACCAGCGCGCTCTGCACCGCAAACTTTCCCCCCTCGATCTCCAGCAGCACCACCTGGGTGACCGCCAGCGAGACCGGCAGGTGCACCGTGAAGCAGCTGCCCTTGCCGGCGGTGGAGTCGACATCGATCCGGCCGCCCAGGCCAGCCACCTCGGCGCGCACCACATCCATGCCGACCCCCCGTCCCGCCAGGGCCGTGACCTGCTTGGCGGTGGAAAAGCCGGGGGCGAAGATCATCTGCGCCAGTTCGCGTTCCGAGGGCTGATGATCCGGGGCAATCAGGCCGCGTTCACGGGCTCGGGCCTCGATGCGCGGGTAGTCCAGCCCCTGACCATCATCCAGGAAACGCATGATGACTTCATTGCCATCCTGGGTCACCTCGATGGTCAGCTCACCGATATCGGGTTTGCCCGTGGCAGCCCGCCGGGTCTTTTCCTCGATCCCGTGAGCAACCGAATTACGCAGGATATGCTCGATCGGCCCGGCCATGCGGTCCAGGACGTTGCGGTCGATCTCGGCCTGTCCCCCCTTGATCTCCAACGTGACACGCTTGTCAGTATCCTTGCCAGCCTGACGGACCACGCGATAGAGACGGTCATTGATGGTGGAAAACTGCACCATCCGCACCCGCATCAGACTCTGCTGCAAGCTGCGGCTGACCTGTCCCTGCCGGGCCAGATCCTGCATGGCGGAGTCCAGTGCCCGCAGGGCGTTCTGCTGAACGGTCGAGACGTCGTTGACCGACTCGGCCAGCATCCGCGTCACTTCCTGGAAGCGGGTGTAGCGGTCGAACTCCAGGGGGTCAAACTCCGTATCATGCTCGTTGGAATGCGCAATCTTGGCCTGGATCTGGTTATCGGCCTGAATTTCGATTTCACGCAGCTGCAGACGCAGACGGTTGACGTTTTCCGTCAGCTCGTTGATCGCGGCACGGATCAGGCTCATCTCGCTATCCAGTCTGGCCCGGGCAATCGCAACCTCACCGGCCTCAGCCACCATCCGGTCCAGCAGATCAGCCCGCACGCGGATGACATGCTGTGCCGCGGCAGCCGGGTTGCCCGGTACCGCGGTCACGCACGCATCCGGCAGCGTTGGCGTTTCGCCCAGCGCATGACCTGCCGCCGGGACGGATGGAACGGCCTGACTGGACGAGGCCGCTGGCGTCGCGGCTGCCGCCTCCGGAGCCGATGTCGGCCTGGCGGGTGCTGCGGCTGCCGGCGCCTCGACAGCCACCGGGGCGGCCGGCACCGTATCCACCACCTCTGCTCCGGTTACAGATGCAGCGGCAACGCCGGCATCTGTCCCCCCCTCTTCAGCCAGCTCCGGATGCAGCATGACTTCGTAGGCGGATACCGCCTGGTCATAACCGGCCAGAACCGCTTCGATAACCGACGGCTGTACAGGGGGCTGCGCCAGCGCATCCTCAACCTGGGTTTCCAGCTCGTGAATCATCTGGCCAAAGCGCATGGCCCCGGCCATCCGGGCGCTACCCTTGAGGGTATGGAAAAGCCGCATCAACGCACCCGGCACCGAGCCATCCGCCGGGCGCTCGCGCCATTCACGCAGATTGTTGTCCACCTGCGGCATCAGCTCTTCTGCTTCCTCGAAGAACACCGGCCCCAGATCCGGATCAATCTCATCTGCCAGCCCGGCCAGCGGATCGTGTTTCTCCTGCGTTTCCCGACGGGCGGCACCGAGCACTTCCGCCGCTTTCTTCAGCAGATCCTCGCCCCGAACCTCGTGTCCTGGGCGGCCTTCATGTGGCTTGACCTGCGGGCGCTCATCACCCAGGATCTCGACATCCCAATTGGCCAGCAACCCTTCCATGCGTTGCACGGTGTCCGGATCGGCGGCAGGTTCGCAACGGGCAGCAAACTCGGCCAGCATCCGGTCAACCACCCCGATGGCGGCCTCCATACTCGCCTTCATACCTTCGGGCAGCGGCCGGGCCGTTTCACGCTGCTTGATCAGCAATTTTTCCAGGGCACAGGCAATGCCGCGTACCTGCACCAGCCCCACATGGCGCGAAGTGCCCACCAGGGTATGCAGCGCACGCACCAGTGGCTCCGGTGCGCGCAACGCATCTGACCCGTGCCAGCTGTGCCAGTCATCATGAATACGCGCGCGCGCCTGGGTTGCCTCTGCATTGAAAATTTCGAAAAGCTCCGCATCGACCAGGCGCTCACCGATCCGCACCATCGACTCGTGCGGCTCAGGCTGGGCCGGCACGGTCCCTGCCGGCGACGCCACGCTGGCCGGTTCGGTGACGGCCACGGTTTCAGCAGCCGGCTCGACCGGCACATCCACCTCACGCCCGGACACAGGCGCCTGCACTGGCGCAGTATCGGCCACAACCGGCGCAGTCTCCTCCTGTCCGTGCGGGTCGGACCCGGCAACCGGCTCCAGTGTATTCACTGTATCGGCCACAACCGGCTGCGCGCTTCCTGACGGCTCGTTCGCAACCTCATCATCCAGATTCAGCAGGGGAATATCATCGAAGGAAATTTCATCCGCAGGAACAGTGAACGCATCCACCGCGTCCAGATCCACCGCCGACAGGTTATTCAGTTCCAGCTCTTCCCCGGTAGGCAACATCCCCAGCAGATCTTCATCCCCGTCGGACGACTCTGGCAGGGCAGCGCGCCAACGGGCCAGATCCACGGCGTGACCTGTGTCAGACCGTGCGCTGTCTGCAGGCGTCTCATCGAGCTTGTCCCCATCATCAGCCACGGGCTCATGCCGAACCGGATCCGTATGGAAATGCACCGGATCGACAACGGGCATATCGGCCTCCCGCTCGCTGGCCTCATCCAGAAAGTCTGCCAGCGAATCATGCAGATCCGCCACATTCACCTGGCCTGAGGCCGCCGCGAAATTGTGGCTCTTGGAAAAGCCATCAACCTGGGCATGATCCGGTACGCTATCGACAATGTCATGCGCCTCGGCCACATCCAGCGCAGGGATGTCCTCCACGTCTTGCCTATCTGCCTGCCAGGACGTCTCCCGCAACGGCGCGCCCGCCATGGGCAGGTCATCCTGCACAGGCGAGGCCAGGATGCCGGCTTCCACCGGACGTGGATCCGGCTGCACAGCAGCTGCTGCTGCCAGTGCAGCCGGCTGGGCAGCCACGGTCTGGGCAGGGCTGTCCGGGAAGGCATGACAACGTGCCGTCAGCAAACTGGCGTCCAGAACGCGCCGGGGTGCCCGCTGCAGCTGCTCACACCAGCGCCGGAAAAATGCGGCACCATCGTGGATCAGGTCAAACAGCGCACGGGTACCATCCCGATCCTGCGCCAGCCAGTGGTTCATCATCTGCTCAAACGCCCAGGCCGCTTCGCCAAAGGCGTCAAGACCCACCATCCGGCTGGATCCCTTCAGGGTATGGAATCCCCGACGGATAGTTGTCATGGCCTCCCGGTCCTCTGGTGCGCGACGCACGACCGCCAGATGCTCGTCAATCGCGTTCAGAACCTCAACAGCCTCCAGCATGAAGATCTCGTGCAGCTCCGCGTCATCTGCCGACAGCTCGACGGTGCCATCTTCCAGGACCCCCTCCGGGAGCACCGCATGGTCAGGTTCGGCTGCACCCGCCGGAGCGGATGCAACCTCAGCTGGGGCCACTTCAATTTCAGCGGCGTCCGTGCCAATAGGTTCCGGCCCTTGTGCCGCGGCCTCAGCAGGTTCCTGCACGACAGCGGCGACGGAACGATCGGGCGGACCGGCGGGCGTGTCCAGCTCCTGCATCCCGGCTTCCGGCATCGGCACGTCTGCCTGAGAAAGGCTCTCTTCAGCAGGCGCCGGTGCGGTTTCCGGTAACGACGTATCTTCATACAGCAGGCCGCGTACCGCATCGAAACGGAAACGTCTGGCGCGCTCTCCCGGCTGCAGCAATGTCTCGACAAAAAACCCCAGGGAACTCAGACCATCGGCCAGGCGAGCCCGCCGCTCATCATCCAGCTGCACCCGGTCATGGATGATGTCATCGACCTGGCGATTGATGAACTGGCAGGCGCTGGCAGCATCCTTGTATTCCAGTACCGTCAGTACCGCCCCGGTTTCCATGAGCAGCGGCTCGACCGCCTCCAGACGGGCAACCGCCGATTCATCACGAAAGTAATCATCCAGGGCCTGTTCACAGGTGGACAGATTGTGCTTGAGCTCATTGACGAACACCGCCTGTGTCATCCGTTCCGATGCCTGATTGGACAACGCCACCAGCCAGGGCAAGGGCGTCGAATCAAAGGTGGCGGGGTGATTCAACAGGCTGTTGATGCGTGTAGCCAGTTCCTGGGCACGGTCATCGTAACTGGGATTGGAGCGCAGCGCGCCAGCCAGCGCCTCTTCCATGAACAACACATCGGTAGCCACTTCGATCGCCAGCGTTTCACGTACCTGTCCCTGCTGACTGGCCAGCGCCGCCGGCATGGTCGCCAGGGTCTTGCCCAGTATCGCCAGCCCGGAATAATGCGTCTTGCGCAGCGCCTGATTCAACCGGGTGACCGCCTCGGCAAACGCCGGCTCTTCAGCCTGTGCACCGCTGGCAATTTTTTCCCACGACCGGTGCACCTGTGCCAGCGCCTCCCGGGCGACACGAATGACCTCTGGATCGGCCAGGCCGTAGCGACGCCGCTCATAGTCCGGCGGAACAAGTCCCGTCAACTGAAAGTGCTTCTTGACTTCATCCACGACGGCAGAGCCCGGCCCGGCCTGCGCCAGCAGCAGCAACAGCTCCTTGATGAACTGGACGGGTACGTCTGCCTGCGCCGAGAAGAGGTGGCGATTCTGGATATTGATGCGGCCGACGGCCCGGCGCGTGGCCAGATCCACTTTCAGCGCCCCCTGCCGCAGGCCATCGAGCAACGCATACGATAACCAGTAAAACAGACGCGCACCGCCATGAGGCTGGTTACGCAGCAACCGGGCCATCGCTTCATGCAGCGCCTCGATAGCAGCTACCACGTTCTCGCCGCGGATCAGCGCCGGCAGTGCCCGTTCAAAAGCGCGGGCCGCCGATTTCGCCCGCTCCTCCCGATCAGGGGTATCTGACACCATGGTACGAATGGAAGCAGGCAACCCCCGGTCCAGGTCAATATCCAGCAAGGCCGCCGGATCAGGCTGCACCGCCTTGCGAATCGCCAGCAGATCCCGATAGTACGGATACAGCACCAGCACAGGCACCGGAGATCCATTGGCCTGGATGTCTTCCAGATACTCCGTGATCGCCCGCATGGCCAGCTTCAGCACCGCGACGTTCTGCTCGTCAGGGACCGGCGTGCCTGCCTCGAACGCTGACAGAACCTGTTCCGCTTCTTCGGTCAGCATGGCCACGCCCGAAATGCCGGCCACCTGCAGCGCACCATGCGTCTGGTGCACATGCAAGCGGGCCCGTTTCACGATGTCCTGACTGGTCGGACTGGCCAGCAACTCATCCAGCGCTTGCGCTGCGTGATGCAGCGACTCCCGGATCTCTGGCACAAACCAGGACAGGGTCATCATATCTATGTTGTTGCTGTGTTCCACCCGTCACCCTCTCTGACTCGATTGGATCGCGCTGCCGGACTTTCCGGGTCAGCGCCGACACACCACTGAAACCTCAACCCACCCGGAAGCGAGCCACTGAATTCTTGAGCTCACGTGCAAGCTCGGACAATTGCAAAATAGATCCGGCCGTCTGCTGTGTTCCCTCATTGGTCTGGCTGTTGACCAGCAAAATGCGCTGAATGCTTTGTGCCACGGACGAAGCTGACGCCGCCTGGTTTTCCGTGGTGCGCGAAATACGCATGATCAGATCTGCCAGTTCCTGCGACACCTGACCAATACCGATCAAGGCCATACCGGCTTCATCCGACAGCTTGGCCCCCCGAACCACCCCCTGTGTGCTGCGCTCCATGGCCGCCACCGCATCATGCGTATCCGTCTGAATGGCCTTGACCAGGGCTGAAATCTGGCGGGTAGCCTCGGCAGAACGTTCAGCCAGCCGCTGCACCTCCTCTGCCACAACCGTAAACCCGCGGCCAGCCTCTCCGGCGGAGGCAGCCTGAATGGCGGCATTCAGTGCCAGAACGTTGGTCTGCTCCGTAATATTGGAAATAAGCTCAACAATTTCCCCGATTTCCTGACTGGATTCACCGAGCCGCTTGATACGCTTGGCCGTGTCCTGAATCTGCTCGCGGATCCCCCCCATCCCCGCAATGGCGTTCTGCACCGCATCCCGCCCCCGGCTTGCGGCAGACAGGGACTGGCGTGCCACCTCGGCAGATTCAGAGGCCGATGCTGACACCTGCTTGATCTGGGCCGCCATGTTGAGTACCGCCTCGCCCGTTTCACGAATCTCGCGGGACTGTTGCTCGCTGACAGCCTGCAGGTGTGATGCGGTCACCTGCGCACCAGCCGATGCCTCGGCCACCGCCGCCGCGGTCCGGTTGATCCGACCCACCAGGCTGCGCAGCTCCTCAACGGTGTAATTGATGGAATCCGCAATAGCGCCAGTAATGTCATCCGACACCGTGGCCTGTACCGTCAGATCGCCGTCGGCCACTTTCTGCAATTCATTCATCAGACGCAGAATGGCACTCTGGTTCTGGTCATTGATGCGGTTGGCTTCCTGCTCCAGACGCTCCGCTTCCAGACGCTTGTCAATAGAACGGTCGGCCTGCAGCTTTGAATCGTCGTAATAGGCTTTGCACAGCAGCAGCAGCGACAGCACCGCGGCCGAGGCAAAGCCGAGAATGGCCCACTGAACAGCAGAATCCTCGTTTCGATGCTCGATCAATCGGGAGCGCAGTGCCGTGGCAGCCCGCGTCAACCCATCGCTCTTGGTGAAAACATCCAGTCCGGCATGCCGGGCCTGCTCCAGTGCCGGCAAGGCTTTCTGCGCCTCCAGGGCCAACCGGATGAACTGGTTGGCAAGACCCTGGTTTTTCTTTAGCGTCTCCCGGGCTTCGGCGTTCTTGATGGCGCCAATCTGATGCACATAATCACCATTGAGTGCCGTCTCCCGGATAACGGCAAACTTCTCGATGGCATCTGCCAATACCACCGCATCGCGACTGTCAAATGCGCCGCCCGCCTGCATACGGACAATCTCGCCGGCAATCGTGCGGGTCTGGGCGTTCAGACGTGCCAGCAATAGCTGATCAAGGGCATTGGCGCCTCCATCCCGCAGGCTGGCACTGAGCGAGAGCTGCGCAGCCGACAGGGCTCTTTCAACCGTAGCCATCTCGTCCACCAGCGAATGAAAGCGGATCAGTACCGCCTGCTGCTGAACCAGCGCGTTGACCGAAGGCGACACATCCGCCCAGGCAGCTTCAAAGCGCTCCTTCTCGATGTGGTATCTGCCTGGCAGCGGGGGAACACTCAGATGATCCACCTCCCCGCCGTTTTTCAGGGCGCTGACTGCATCAGCCAGAAATGTCTGGCTTTCCTTGAGCTGGCCATACGCCTTTTCATTGCCCTGAACTGCAAGATTGGCAGCTTTGCCCAGACGCTGCGAATGCATCAGAGTATCGCCCACCACCTCATTCTGCAGTGCATAAATCCGGTCGGACTGCCGTTCGTAGACATTTAGCGAAATGGCCGTCCCCACTGTCACGGCCAGTGCGCTCAGCAGGATAATGGCCTGCCACTTGAGACTGAGCCTGCTCAGAATCGGCGTAGGGCGCGCACGGTTTCGTACCCGGGCACGCGGCGGACCACTCTGCGCATGGTTCGCCGCCGCGCTGCCCACTAGGGATGATTCGGACGGGTCGCCGCTGCCGAGCTGTTCCATACCGATGGATCCATGCAATGAAGACATGACCGCTGTATCCCCTTTTTTGTTCCATGTCAGGCTCAACGCCCGACCATCAAAAACTCTGACGCCGATACCAGTTTCGACAGGCTCAGACGACGCCACACCTGACCCTCAGCGTCGGAATACTGCTCGGCCAGCCAAGGTTTGTCATAACTGACTTTTTTTTCCAGCAAGGTCATGGCCGCACTGTTGCGAAGCCCCAGCATCCGGCTCACCACCAGCGTGGCATTAAAGGTGAGTGCCGGAGAGAGGGTCAGCAGACGCGACTCCTTGCTCAGCGGCGTGAATCCCCCCCCCATGAACCGGGCCAGATCCACCACTGTAAACAGGGTCCCCCGCACATTGACAACACCCAGGAACCAGTCCCGGGTCAACGGTACCTGCAGGATGGACGCAGCCGGCATGGGCACAATCTCACCGGCATCGGCCAGATCCACCAGATATCGCTCATCGCCGATCATCAAGGCAAGATGGGTGGCTGCTGCACCCGAGGCAGCGGGCTGTCCGGCTACCGGCGACGACCCGTCCGCACCACTGCCCGCCTGTGCCTCGCCCTTCGATAGAAGCGCACTCATGCCCATGTCACTGCTCCACCGTCAGACTGGAAATTTTGGACAACAGTAATTCGGGCTCAACCGGCTTGACCAGATAGTCGCGTGCACCCTGTCGCAGACCCCAGATGCGGTCACTCTCGGCGTTCTTGCTCGTGCAAAGGATCACATGAACATCTTTCATCGCGGGATCACGGGCAATAGCGCGGGTCGCCTGAAAACCACTCTTGCCGGGCATGACCACATCCATGATCACAATAGATGGTCGCTCGGACTGAACTTTTTCAAGAGCTTCGTCACCGTTTTCTGCAGTGATGACTTCATAGCCTTCCTTGACCAGCAGGGATGCCATGAAGAAACGCTCTGTGGGCGAATCATCAACGATGAGAATTTTGCGTACTACGCGATCGTTCATGCTTTTTCTCCGCCAATCAGTGTGCCATACCGGCTGTGGCCGGCTCCTGATCGACACGGCGGCTATGTGCCTGCACGCACTTGAGCAGACTGTCTTTCGTGAATGGCTTGGTCAGATACTCCTCCGATCCGACGAGGCGTCCGCGCGCCCGATCAAACAGACCATCCTTGCTGGACAGCATGATGACCGGTGTCTGCCTGAAGCGCGGGCTCTTCTTGATCAACGCGCAGGTTTGATAGCCGTCCAGCCGCGGCATAAGAACATCACAGAACACGATATCCGGTCCATGATCAGAGAGTTTGGCCAGGGCATCAAAACCATTTTCGGCCAGAACGACAGTACAGCCTGCCTGTTTCAGAAAGATTTCCGCACTACGTCGGATGGTGTTGCTGTCATCGATCACCATGACGGTCAGTCCGGCAATACTTATGCTGCCATTCATTTCCTGCCCTCAAGTCCAGTTGATCCCGATTGTCAAAACGCTGTCTGCCCACAGAAAACCGGTTGTTCCGGAGTATTGACAGGCTCGCTTCGGTCAGTTGCTGCTATTAAAAGGAAAGATTGCCGCCTGCGCCCAGGCTCTCCGACGAGCCTGCGACTATGCCGGATCAATGGTGCCCGGCCGTGGCATCTGTTCGCGCCGGCCCCCTTCGCGTGGCTTTCCGGGCTATGATCGGCCGTCCCTCTTTCAAGAATCGCTCTTGGCCATGCAGACTCATATTCCTCCCGACCCTGCGCCGGACAGGCAACACGCCGCCCGGACCCTGATCCAGGGGGTCTACGCCATCACGCCTGACGAAAACAGCACACCGCGCTTGCTGACAGCCGTACAGGCGGCACTGGCTGCCGGTATCCGCCTGCTGCAATACCGCCAGAAACATGCCAGTCCCTGCCTGAAGCGCGCCCAGCTTCAGGCGCTCAAGTCACTCTGCACGGAATACCAGACGCTGCTCATCGTCAATGACGACTGGCAGCTGGCCGCGGAATTGGACATTGCCGCGGTCCATCTGGGCGAGGACGATGGTGATATTGCGCAGGCCCGCCAGGTTCTGGGGCCAGATGCGCTGATCGGCGTCTCCTGCTACGACAGCATTGAACGCGCCCGGACGCTGGCACCGCTGGCCGACTACCTCGCCTTTGGCGCTCTGTTCTCCTCGGGTACCAAGCCCTTGGCCAGATCTGCACCGCTGTCATTGTTCGGACAAAAGTCAGTCCGTGCCCTGGCCCGCCCACTCGTGGGGATCGGTGGCATCAACGCCAGCAATATCGGCCAGGTACGCGCCAGTGGCGCCGATGCCGCCGCCGTAATTGGCGCGCTATTCGGACAGCCCGATGTGGGGGTTGCAGCCCGGCAGCTGCTGGCTGCCTACCAGGGTTGAAGCGGCAGGATATCCAGTACCCGGCCACTGTGGCGATCAACCAGCACGCTGGCATCTGACGCCACACCCTTCAGCGGCAAATAACCGGCGGCCTGATCGCTCAGGCCCGCTTTGCGCAGGGCAGCATCCAGCACCTCTTCATGCCCTGGATTCAGCCTGCGCAGATCAGCGATGGCCAGGGCATGCTCCCGAATAGCCGGCTCTTGGTTGGCCAGCGGCTCGTACCATTGCGGAAAGTGCTGCAGATCACGCCCTCCCAGCACTGATTCCAGCAGCACATCCTCCCGATGCTTGCTGTCACTCGGGGGCTTGACGGCCACCCAGGCCGGGCCGAACCAATTGCGGGCCGCCTGCGGATTGCTGGCGGCCGCCTGCAGGTCTTCCGGACGCAGATCGGCCCGTGACACGGCCTCGAACCGGTCCTTGACAAAGACCAGATAGTGCAGGCGCCCTGCCTCGACCGTATGCAGGCCGTAAGCCAGCGCCAGGATCTGCACCGCACCGATGATGGCCAGATCCATGCGCAGGCTCTTCTTGCGCCGGTCAAAGACCAGAAATGTCATGATCGGCCCCAGGCTGACATCAACCGTCAGCAGCAGCACCAGAATGCTGCCCACCCCCGCAACGGCCGCCAGCGGCCCGGCATACCAGACACGGTAGACAAGCAGGAGCACCAGTGCGGCGATGCTCAGCGAGATCGCCAGATGACAGCCGGCAGCACCGGAACGGGCTTTCAGGGCGGATGCCCGCCAGCCTTCACGCCAGGACAACGCCGGTGCGCGCACTTCCGCCGCGCCTCCCATGGGCAATGCGGCAGCCGATGCCGCATCGTTGTGAGCCTGGTGGGCCGGCAGAACGGCACCACCGGCAGGATCTGTATGCAAATTATTGGACTGGGTCATTGGCGGCCGGTCTCTCTGTCCGGAACATAAATGAAGCGTATGCGCCCGTAGACCACATCACGGATGCATACGGTCTGCACAACTTACCCAGATACGAACGAGCGGGACACTGCCAAAAGACCAGCGGCCGATATGGTCTGCTACCCTTCGCCAGATGGCGCAATTACGCAACAGCATTCCGGGGTGGCGTGCCCCCATCAGTCGATGACCAGCACGTCGCCAGTCTGCAGAATATGGGGCTGGAACCGGCCGGCCCATGCCTGGATCTCCTGGACAATCAGCGCCCGATCGGACGGTTTCAGATGCGTGATGTGTATTTCGGTGTCGACGCACAGGTGATCCAGCTCGGCGGAGAGCTGAACCGGGTAGAGATGCTTGGCAGTCACCGCAAGATCCCTTTCACGGTTGGAAAAGGCCGTTTCCAGAATCAGGTGCCGCAGATCGGTAATGCCGTTGACGGTACGCCAGAATTCGTCGTTGGGCAGGGTGTCACCCGAATAAACCAGGCTACCGGCATCAGTCCGTATATGGAAACCAACGGCCGGAACGGTGTGGTTTGCGCTGATGGGGCGAATGGTACGGTCACCGATGGTAATGTTCTGTCCAACCTGGAACGGACGAAAGACCATCCAGGGGCGTTCGAAATGCGGTATTTCAGTGAAGTCAGGCCAGATGACCCAATTGAAGATATGTTCTTTCAGTGCCCGAATGGTTTCAGACAGTGCATGTACGACCACCGGCTTCTGCCGGCTGCTTCCCACGGTATCAAGCATCAGCGGCAAGGCGCAGATGTGATCCAGATGAGAATGGCTGAGAAAGACGTGGTCAATGCGCCGCAGCGCATCCACCGACAGGTCCTCGACACCAGTACCGGCATCGATAAGGATATCGTCGTCAACGAGAAAGGATGATGTGCGAAACGGTTTCCCTTCCCGGCCCGCCTTGCCCGGCGAGCCACCGAGTCCACCGCTGCAGCCGAGGATATGGAAGCGCATATCCTGCATTAGAGCACCGACATGCCCTCCTGCGAGCGCCTATTGACATAGCGTCTCGGACAAAATACACGAACCCGTTCGCTTCTGCCCGGAACGTCTGCTTCACCCAACGATACCAGCTCCACCTGAATGACCTGACGGGCCGTCATTTCTCCTAGCAGAACCGGCAAGCCAAAGCGTTTGGTCAGCGTCTCCAGGCGAGCGGCCAGGTTGACAGCATCGCCAATGGCGGTATAAGCGCGCCGTATCTGCGATCCCATGTCACCAACCCGCGCTGTACCTGAGTTGATACCGATGCCGATGGCTAACGGAGGCCAGCCTCGGCGCTCGAAGTCCCGGCTGAGCTCATCAGCGGCGTCCTGCATGGCAATAGCAGCTACCACCGCATGATCCTCCTGCTCCAGGTCGTCAACCGGCGCTCCCCAGAAGGCCATGACCGCATCACCCATGTATTTGTCAACCGTGCCCTGATGATGATGGATGACTTCCGTCATGCGGGTCAAAAAAGTATTGAGATACTCACGCAACACGTGCGGCTCCATGGACTCCGCGATCCGGGTAAAGCCACGAATGTCCGCAAACAGGATCGTCAGACGCTTGTTCTGGCTCTCAATGGGGTACGCGGCCGGCTCACGGGCCATGCGCTGCACCAGTTTGGGAGATACATATTGTCCGAACAGCGCGACCACCGCCTGACGCTCCTTGCCCTCACTGAAATGTCCAATAGCCAGATTCAGAATGGCCGTCAGCACGACGGCAATCATCGGCGCTGCCACAGGCGTCACCCAGTCCAGCACGCCGAACATCACGGCATTGGCCGATTGCAGTACCAGAATAAGCCCAGCGGCCAGCAACACGATACCTGCGGCTCCCATCCGGGGCATGAGCAGACCAGCCAAACCGGCCACCAGTAGCGTCATTAAGGAAGCCGTCATCGGCGCATGCCAGGGCACATAGGGCATATGACCATTGAGGGCACCGGCAATGAGCGTGGCCTGAACTTCGACACCGGGCGTATTGATACTGACCGGTGTGGTGTGACGATCGCCAATACCGGGCGCAGAGGCACCAACCAGGACAATGCGATCCCGGAAACGGGCAGGATCCACTCGTCCTTCAATGACATCCGTGGCAGAAATATATTCGAAACGACCAGCATCCGGCCCAGCCTTGCCGGCAAAGGGGATACGGGCACTCAGGTCGTCCGCCAGCATCAGGTGTGTCTGGCCGGTCAGGGACAGCACCTGGCCGTGCAGGCTGATGGGCGGATTGTTTTCATAGACGCGCAACATGGCCAGTGCCAACGACTCATAGATCTGCCCGTTGAACCGGGTCAGAACCGGGATGGCGCGCACCACGCCGTCATCATCCAGACGGGCATTATAGAAACCGCTGCTGCGGGCAGCATCGCCCAGTCTCGCCTGGTTGGCCCCGAAGCCATCCCACTGGGGCAACAACCGGCCATTGAACACGCTGTCCCCGAACACTGATGAGGGTAGTTGTCCAATGCGGTGGGCGCCTGCGTGGCGAGAAAAATAGTAACCCAGCACGACGGGCTGCCCCCGAATGGCATCAACCAGCGTCAGATCATCACCTGGCTCAGGTTCAGCAAAGACGATATCGAACCCGAGAACCCTCGCTTGCCCCTCCTTGACAATGCGCTCGACCAGGCGTGCCAGGGTGCGTCTCGGCCAGGTCCAGCGTCCCTGTTCTGCCAGACTCTTTTCATCGATATCAACGATCAGCACCCGTGGCTCAAATTCTGGGGGCCGCCAGATCAGACGATGATCCTGATTGAGACGATCCAGGGTCTGAACCGCCGACATGGATACATGACCCAGCAAAACCAGAATGGCCAGCACCGTAATAGCCATACCGCCTATGGTTGCCCACAGGCGGAACGAACGCAGAAGCGCCTGGGCAGTTTGCGGTCGACGACTCATGGCAGCGGGGTCGGCCGCATCTGACAAAACTGGATGATGGTGCCACTCAGCTCGATCAGGTCGTGATGGCGCAACGGGTGTGCCCCCAGACCAATCGACTCGCCGTTGACCATCGGATAGATGTTGCCTTCGACGTGGGTAAGAAAGAAACGCCCGCCCCGATTGGACACGACGGCCACCTGGCCACACCCATTGCGGATACTGACGATGGGACGATCCACCACGAGCTGGCGCCCGGCATCATGTCCACCCAGGAAACGCAGGGAGACTCCCTGAAAATCAGCCGGCGCATCCAGCGAAGGTCGGGTACGCGGCATGGGCGGCACCGTCGAAGGAGGCAACATGGCCTGTATGCGCCATGCGTCCGACGTGAGATGGGGTGCCCGCCCGAAGCCCTCAATGAAGGTACCGGATGACTGTTCGCCATCCGCAGGGGGCTGCTCTCCCCCGTTCGTTGCCGGGCCAGCCGGAGCGCTCGACTGGGCCGCCAGACCGGCAGCGTCCAGCGGCAAAAATCCAGGCGGGCGAAATCCGGCCGCCATCGTGGCGGGAACGGAGCCAGGCGCATCCTCGGCCAGGGTGCTGGAATAGACAAGACGGTAAACGCCGATGTCAATCGTGTCACCGCTGCACAGAAATGCCCGGGCAACCGGTTCGCCATTGACCAATGTGCCATTTCGGCTGCCAAGATCCTGAATGATGGCTTCATTCTGGCTAATGAGCAGGACAGCATGCTCTCCAGAAACCGTCAGATCATCCAGCACCAAGGTGCTGCCGGCACGCCGGCCAATGACCGTCCGTGCCTGGGTCAGCAGATAGTTGCGCAGGGGCTGCCCGGCAGCCGACAGTGCTAGCCGCCCGAAGCCCCTGCCTTCCTGCTGTGTATCCTCACCCTGCCGATTGGCGTCCATTGTGCTTCCCCTGCCATCGCCCGGCAATGTAGCGAAGCATCTCCGGCCAAGGAAAGCAGCCCGGCGCCAACGGACGGCAACAGGGGTCAGACGGTTAGGCTCAGAGAACTTTCTTCAGCAAACGTCCCATTTCGGAAGGGTCACGGGTCGTACGGATGCCGCACGCTTCCATGACTTCCAGCTTGGCATCTGCCGTATCGGCACCGCCAGAAATCAGTGCGCCAGCATGGCCCATACGTTTGCCCGGTGGCGCGGTCACCCCAGCAATAAAGCCTACCACCGGTTTTTTCATGTTGTCCTTGGCCCAACGCGCTGCGTTGACCTCATCCGGGCCACCGATTTCGCCAATCATGATGACAGCATCGGTCTCCGGGTCATCATTGAACATCTGCAGCACGTCGATGTGTTTGAGGCCGTTGATGGGGTCGCCACCGATACCAACGGCCGTGGACTGTCCAAGACCGAGGTCCGTCACCTGAGCCACGGCTTCATAGGTCAGTGTGCCGGACCGGGACACGATGCCGATGCGCCCCTTGCGGTGGATGTGGCCCGGCATGATGCCAATCTTGATTTCATCGGGGGTGATGACGCCCGGGCAGTTCGGCCCCAGCAGCAGGGTCTTCTTCCCGGACTTGCGCATTTTGTCACGCACGACGAGCATGTCACGAACGGGGATACCCTCCGTGATGCAGATGACCAGGTCAAGATCGGCCTCAACCGCTTCCCAGATCGCCCCGGCAGCACCGGCGGGCGGCACATAGATCACTGAAACAGTTGCTCCGGTTTCGGCCTTGGCTTCCTTGACGGATGCATAAATGGGAATGCCTTCGAAATCCTCTCCGGCCCGCTTGGGGTTGACGCCTGCCACAAAGCAGTTTTTGCCATTGGCATAGTCCCGGCACATGCGCGTGTGGAACTGGCCGGTCTTGCCGGTAATGCCCTGGGTGATGACCTTGGTGTCCTTGTTGATCAGAATCGACATTGCGATTGTCCTCGAAGTTCAGGGCTGTTGTTTATTGACCGGCCGCTGCACCGACCACCAGGCGTGCAGCATCTGCCATTGTGTCTGCCGAGATGATCGGCAATCCGGATTCGGCCAGCATGCGCTTGCCCAGATCTTCATTGGTTCCTTTCATGCGCACAACCAGCGGGACGCTCAGGTTGACCGCCTTGCTGGCAGCGATGACGCCGGCAGCAATGGTGTCGCAACGCATGATGCCGCCGAAAATATTGACCAGAATGGCCTTGATGCCCTTGTTTTTCAACATCAGCTTGAAGGCCTCCGTCACCTTTTCGGCCGTTGCACCGCCCCCGACATCCAGGAAGTTTGCCGGTTCGCCACCGAACAGCTTGATGGTATCCATGGTCGCCATGGCAAGGCCGGCGCCATTGACCAGGCAGCCGATGTTGCCATCGAGCTGGATGTAGGCCAGGTCGTATTTGGAGGCTTCGACCTCTGCCGGGTCCTCCTCGTCCAGGTCACGCATTTCGACAATCTCGGCGTGACGGAACAGGGCGTTTGAATCGAAGTTCAGCTTGGCATCCAGCGCGATGACATCGCCAGAGCCGGTCAGGATCAGCGGGTTGATCTCGGCCAGGGAGGCATCCGTTTCAAAAAATGCCTTGTAAAGCCCCTGTAACACCTGCCGTGCCTTGGGCAGGCTGGCGGCGGGAATGCCTATGCGGGTTGCCAGATCATCGGCCTGGGCATCTGTCAGACCATCGGCTACATCGCAAAAGATTTTGTGAATTTTTTCCGGCGTTTTGGCCGCTACCTCCTCAATGTCCATCCCCCCCTCACTGGAGGCCATGACACAAATCTTCTGGGACTGACGATCAATGACGATGCCAACGTAGAGTTCCTTGCGGATGTCTGCACCTTCTTCAATCAGCAGCCGACGAACCTTCTGGCCTTCAGCGCCTGTCTGGTGAGTGACCAGCTGCATGCCAAGAATGGATGTGGCGTTCTGGCGGACCTCGTCCAGCGACCGGGCGAGCTTGACGCCGCCCCCCTTGCCCCGTCCGCCGGCATGAATCTGCGCCTTGACGACCCAGACAGGCCCTCCAAGCTGCTCGGCTGCCTTGACGGCTTCTTCGACACTGAAGCACGGGATACCCCTGGGCACCGTTACACCATAGTGCTTCAGGATTTCTTTGCCTTGATACTCGTGGATTTTCATGGTGATCTCGGTTGGGTCACATATGCTGCGGCGATGCTATCACAGCGGTTATGGTGATCTCTCCGTCAACACCAGCCGCCGTCGCCTGAGCCCCCATGACTACGGGTATTCCCGGACATCCAACGAGCGTACGGTGCCAGTTCGGCAGCGCCGGGCAGGGCCACCCCGTCCTGTCCTGGCAGCCATCAGGGCAGATCATCCAGGCCAGCTTCATCTTCCTCGTCGGGAGCGAATACCGTTCGCGGCACCACCGCGGACACAATGGCTGGCGAAAACCCCCGCCCCAACAGGAAGCGGTATTGACGGGCGCGCTCATTCAGACTCACGGGGGGCTGCCCGAAACGACGCTGCCAAAGAGCTTCAGCCCGATTTTTTTCATCATCAGCCAGCGGCTGCAATACCTGGGCAATCAGGGTTTCATCCAGTCCCTTGCGCTGCAGATTCTGGGAAAGGCGGGCACGTCCGAAGCGCTCGGCACTATTACGCACGAGCGACTCAGCCATGCGTCGGTCCGACAGCAGTTTCAGCGACTCCAGCTCGTCCAGCACAGATTCGATCAGCTCCCGCGCCGGCATGCGTGACGGCGCATCCTGCAGAGCCGGCTCCCCGAAGTCCCCATCCAGCCGCGCCTCATCGTCCGGGGAAAGGTCGTCCGTCACCTGGCCAGAACCGCGCCGCGCACGCCGTCCTCTGGTGCGTGGCGGCGTCTGCAATTTGCGCATCAACTCGGCGCGGCTGTGCTCCCGACGCGCCAGCAGCGTGATGGCCCGACGTTTGAGGGCGGCACGCTGGGCCATGTCGGAATCGTCCGCCTGCAGCAAAGCCTGAAGGTCTTGAAAAGTCATGACTGGTCAAACAGCGGACGCTCTAGGCTTTCAGCTGGCGTCCTTGTCGCGGGCGGCCCGCGGGCGACGGCCTTCCGCAGCGGCAGGCCCGACAGCCGGGACCTCATCGATCACCGTGGGCGTTGGCGCCTCTCCTCGGGCGGAAACGCCGACAGCTTCCCGGATTCGATTTTCGATTTCCAGCGCCAGCCCTGGCTTTTCACGCAGAAACTCCCGAGCATTGTCTTTGCCCTGCCCGATGCGTTCCCCGTTGTAGCTGTACCAGGCGCCGCTCTTTTCCACAAAGCCATTGGCAACACCCAGATCCAGGATCTCTCCTTCCCGGGAAGTGCCTTCACCATAGAGAATGTCGAACTCGGCGCTACGGAAGGGGGGCGATACCTTGTTCTTGACCACCTTGACCCGGGTTTCATTGCCGATGATTTCATCCCCTTTCTTGATGGAGCCAGTGCGGCGGATATCCAGACGAACCGAGGCATAGAACTTGAGTGCGTTGCCCCCTGTCGTGGTTTCCGGGTTGCCAAACATGACACCGATCTTCATGCGGATCTGGTTAATGAAAATGACCAGCGTGTTGGTTCGCTGGATGGAGCCGGTCAGCTTGCGCAGCGCCTGGCTCATCAGCCGGGCCTGCAGGCCCGGCAGGGAGTCCCCCATGTCCCCCTCGATTTCGGCCCGCGGCGTCAGCGCCGCCACCGAATCGACCACAACGAGGTCAACCGACCCGGAGCGCACCAGGGCATCGCAGATTTCCAGCGCCTGCTCTCCTGTATCGGGCTGGGAAATCAGCAGATCGGGCAGCTTCACACCCAGTTTGGCGGCATATTGCACATCCAGGGCATGCTCAGCATCAATGAAGGCGCAGGTACCCCCCAGTTTCTGCATCTCGGCAATCACCTGCAAAGTCAGGGTCGTCTTGCCGGAAGACTCCGGGCCGTAGATCTCCACGACACGCCCGCGCGGCAGGCCACCCACACCTAGGGCAATATCCAGCCCCAAAGAGCCGGTGGACACCACCTCAATGTCTGGCGCAACCTCGCCATCGGCCATCCGCATGACCGACCCCTTGCCAAACTGCTTTTCAATTTGCGCCAATGCGGCTGCCAGCGCCTTGGTTTTTTCCGTGCGTGCCTTGTCATCCATGACGACTGTCCTGTGGAAAGTGTGAATCAGCAGGAATTATGGCACCTTGATACTGTATATACAATCAGTCTTTTGGCTGGGGCTCTATGCCGTAGACCATCTGGGCGAGGCTACATGCTGGATGTATGATGAGCGTTCGGCGCCTTCCCGGTACGCAGCCGCCGCGCGGGCCGGCGCCTTGCTCTGCATGCAGAGTAGGGTTCCGGGCCTGGCACCGGCATCAGACCGGCCCCCGGATATTATTTGATCTATACGTACGGGTATTGAATCTATGAGCAAAAGTATCGCTGACCTTCTGGTGGAAACCCTGTCTGGTGCTGGTGTCCAGCGTATCTGGGGCGTCACGGGAGATAGCCTCAATGGTATCAATGACAGCCTTCGCCGTTTCGGGCGCATCGCATGGATTCCGGTCCGTCACGAGGAAACGGCCGCCTTTGCCGCAGGCGCGGAAGCTGCTCTGACTGGCAGACTGGCCGTTTGCGCCGGCAGTTGTGGCCCAGGTAACATGCATCTGATCAATGGTCTGTACGATTGCTGGCGCAACCGGGTTCCCGTACTGGCGATTGCCGCCCATATCCCGTCAACCGAGATCGGGCTCGGCTACTTCCAGGAGACTCACCCCCAGGCACTGTTCCGTGAATGCGCGGACTTCGTGGAACTGGTTTCCAACCCGGCGCAGATGCCCGAGATTCTCTTTCGGGCCATGAATACTGCCATCGGCAGGCAGGGAGTCTCGGTCCTGGTTCTGCCAGGTGATGTCGCCCTGAACGAGGCACCTGCCCGCACATTCCCACATTGGGTTGCAGAACGGGCCCAGGGCATACCGCCCGCACCAACCGATATCGAGCAGATCGTGCAGCTGCTGCAACGTGCAAAGGCACCAGCCATTCTGGCTGGCGCCGGATGCGCCGGTGCCCATGCCGAGCTCGTGGCCCTGGCGAAAACGCTGAAGGCGCCCATTGTGCACGCCTTGCGCGGCAAGGAACACGTCGAGTATGACAATCCTTATGATGTGGGCATGACCGGCCTGATCGGTTTTTCATCCGGCTATCACGCCCTCATGAATGCCGATGCCGTTCTGATGCTGGGCACCAGTTTCCCCTATCGGGCCTTTTATCCCAAGGACGCCACCCTGATTCAGGTAGACCGCGACCCGACCGCGCTGGGGCGGCACGCGCCGCTGAGTCTTGGCGTGGCAGCCGATGTACGCGAAACGCTGAAGGCACTGTTGCCCAAACTGGCTGAACGACCAGATGCCACTTTCCTTAACAAGGCACTCGACCACTATCGCAAGGCCCGGGCCGGACTGGATGAACTCGCACAGCCCGCCGCGGCCGGGAAACCGGTACATCCGCAATATCTGACCCGGCTAATCAGCGAGCTGGCGTCCGATGATGCCATCTTCTCGGCAGACGTGGGCACTCCAACGGTCTGGGCGGCGCGCTATCTGAAGATGAATGGCCGGCGGCGTCTGCTGGGATCATTCAACCACGGTTCCATGGCCAATGCCATGCTGCAGGCGCTGGGTGCCCAGGCAGCCTGCCCCAACCGGCAGGTGATTTCTCTGTCCGGTGACGGCGGCTTCACCATGATGATGGGGGACATGCTGACTGCCGTGCAGCAAAAGCTGCCCGTCAAGATCATCGTCTACAACAACAGCTCGCTGGGCTTTGTCGCCATGGAGATGAAAGCAGGCGGCTATCTGGACACGGCTACCGATCTGCAGAATCCGGATTTTGCCGCAATGGCCAAGGCGGCCGGCTTTACCTCGTTTCGCGTCGAAGACTCGACCGGGCTGAAAGAGACGCTGAGCCAGGCGCTGACACATCCTGGGCCGGTGCTGGTGGATGTCCGCACCTCCCGCCAGGAGCTGATTCTCCCGCCCAAACTGGAGATCGGTCAGGCCAAGGGCTTCAGCCTGTACATGCTGAAGGCGGTCCTGAATGGCCGCGGCGATGAGGTGATGGAGCTGGCCCGCACCAACCTGCGCTGATGATGTAAAAGATCAGCCTCAGGCTGCGGCGGGCTGATCGCCCTGCGCCTGCTCCAGCAGCTGCAGGGCACGCCGCAGGGCATGGATCGCGACTTGTTCGCGTATCTCGCTTCGATTACCGCTGAAATGCATCGTTTCAGCCACCAGCAGGGGGGTATCAGTCCCAGGCGGCCAGCGCAGTGCCCAGCCGAAACAGATGGTTCCCACCGGTTTTTCAGGGCTGCCCCCGCCAGGCCCGGCAACACCGCTGACGGCCATGCTGAGCAGGATGTCGCTGCTTTGCAGGGCTCCCAGTGCCATTTGTCTGACAACCGGCAGACTGACCGCCCCCTCCGCCTGCAGGCAGTCAGGGTCGACGCCCAGCATGTCGATCTTGGCCTGATTGGCGTAGGTGACATAGCCACGGCTGAACCAGCCACTGGAGCCGGCAGTCTCGGTCAGCGCACTGGCCAGCAGCCCCCCTGTGCAGGACTCGGCCGTAGCAATCAGCCCAAAACCTAGCGCTTCGACCCGCTGTCCCAGCAAACGCCCCCAGGCAAGCAGGTCTTCCTGCAGATTCTCATCGTTCATCTGATGGCGCACTCCAGATTTTTCCTGTGGTGAATCATGTTCCTAGCCGAACAACCGTGTCCAGACAGCCATGACCAGCACCGTGTAGGCTGCAGCGATCAGGTCATCCAGCAGTACCCCGGTGGCATTGCGCCACTGAACATCAATGCGCCGGATGGGCCGGGGCTTGGTGATGTCAAACAGACGAAACAGCAGGAAGGCCGTCAGCTGTGAGGCAAAATCAGCGGGCACCACGACCAGCACGGTCCAGAACGCCACAATTTCATCCCAGACGATCGCGCCATGATCATGGGCTCCCAGATCGCGACCGGTACGGTCAATGGCCCAGTGGCCCACAACCAGCCCCAGCACAATCAGTACGCCTAAGCCGGCATCAGCCAACAGGGGATGCAGCAAGGCAAAAACGATCCAGGCGAACAGCGTCCCCACGGTGCCGGGGGCGATACGCGACAGTCCACTGCCCAAGCCCAGCGCGATCCAGCGCGACAGCCTGGTCTTCATAAAATCGAATGTCGGCCGGATGCGGCCGAAGGTGCCGTTGGGACTGACCAGATCGGTCACATCCTCTACCTTATGATCATTCATGTTGCAAAATGGTCGTATCCGCGGGCAAGCAGCGGCGTATAGCGGCCGTCGGCCCGCTCTAGGAAAATCGTGCTGTCATCAGGCACGATCCGTCCAATCATCCTTGCCTCCGGACAGCAGGTCAGGACAGCATCGTGCTGTGCTGGCGGCACAGTAAACAGGAGCTCGTAATCGTCTCCACCATATAGAGCATAGCGCAAGCCACCATCCTCTGGGCGCACAGCGGCCGGTACATGCTTCAGCACCGGATCCAATGGCAGGGATTCAGCCTGAATAACGGCACCCAGAGGCTGTCCGCACCGGTGGCTGGATGCCTCCAGCAGATGCCCGAGGTCCCCCGCCAGGCCATCGGACAGATCCATGGCAGCACTGGCCAGACCCACGAGCTGCAGCCCGGCCTTCAGCCGTGGCTCCGGCCAGTCCAGCCGACGCGCTGCTTCGTCCGGCGCCTCCCTTCCCTGCTGCCGGCAGGCTACCGCCAGCGCGGCCGCGCCTAATGAGCCACTGACCCAGATTTCGTCGAAGGGGCGGGCGCCATCGCGCCGCAGCGCCTGCCCGCGGGTCAGCTGCCCAAAGATGGTGATCGAAATGGTCAACGGTCCCCGAGTGGTATCCCCGCCCACCAGCGGACAGGCTGCACGCGCCGCCAGCGCGAACATCCCCTGGCAGAAGGCATCCAGCCACTGCTGATCTGCCGCCGGCAACGCCAGCGCGAGGGTGAAACCGACCGGCCAGGCCCCCATGGCGGCCAGGTCGGACAGGTTGACTGCCAGGGCCTTGTGGCCGATCGCGGCCGGGTCAGTGCCCGCAAAAAAATGGCGCCCCTCAACCAGCATGTCGGAGGAAATCGCCCATTGCTGGTCTGCTGCCGGCAGGTTGAGCAGCGCACAGTCATCGCCAATCCCCAGAGCAGGCACCCCGGCTGGCTGGCCGGTGGCGTGCACCGGCAACAGTGACTGGGCATGCCCCGCGGGCCACATGGACACAGGACGATCGAAATACCGGCGGATCAGCCCGAATTCAGTCATTCAGCCGGCCTTTTGCGGGCGCGCTTCGGTGGTACGGATGGCGGGCGCGATTCTGTCCAGCACACCATTGACATATTTGTAGCCATCCGTGCCACCGAAATTCTTGGCCAGCTCGACCGCTTCGTTGATGACCACCCGGTAGGGGATTTCCTGCAGGTTCATCAGCTCAAAAGTGGCAAGCATGAGAATGGCCCGCTCCACCGGGCTGAGCTGGTTCAACGGGCGATCCAGACTGGGCAGCAGCGCATTGTCCAGCTCGGCGGATTTGCCGATGGCGCCCTTGAGCAGCGTCTCGAAATGACTGCGGTCCGCCAGTTCAAAACCCGGGCTGGCCTCGATGTGCGCCTGGATGGCCCCGACGTCCTCGCCCGAGAGCAGCCACTGGTAGATGCCCTGCATGGCAAACTCCCGCGAGCGTCGCCGTGCGCTGCGGGTTCGGTGGCCAGTCGCGGCCGCCGGAGAATGTCCCTGCATATGCTTACTCCTCGTCGTCCTCGTCACCGCCATCATCCTGCAGCGAGTCCAGCATGTTTCTCAGCCGGGCCATCTCGATGGCCACTTTGGCAGCTTCCCTGCCTTTGTCGGTGGTGCGCTGACGCGCCTGCTCTTCATTGTAGGTGGTGAGAATGGCATTGGCCACCGGAATGCCCAGTTCCAAGGCCACCCGGCTGACCCCCGCGGCGCTCTCGTTGCAGACGACCTCGAAGTGATAGGTCTCGCCCTTGATAATGGTGCCCAAGGCGATCAGGGCATCAAACTCCCCGGAGCCACCCAGTTGCAGCAGCGCCAGCGGAACTTCCAGTGCCCCTGGCACGGTGCAGACCAGAATGTCGCTTTCGGCAACTTCCAGATTCTGCAGCTCGGCCAGACAGGCATCCAGCAGTTCCTTGCCGTAGGGTTCATTGAAACGCGCCTGGACGATACCGATGCGCAGCTTCTCACCATTTCCGGTACCCATGATCTGATCGACGCTCATCTCTTTCTCCTGTGAATGCGCTACTGTCAATATTGGCTGTTACCCGATACATCTTCATCAGGTCCGACCTCCTGATAGCCGGTGACCTCCAGATGAAAGCCGGCCATGCTGGGCATCCGGCGCTGGCGTGTGAGCAGCTTCATTCGCCCGACACCCAGATCCCGCAGGATCTGGGCGCCGATGCCATAACTGCGCAACGTGTGCGCACCATTGGCCGTGCCGGCACGCATGGTATCCGTATGCTGACCTGACCACTGTTCAATCTGTTCAATTACCATTTGCGCGGTCGGCGCGCAATTGAGCATCAGCAGGACGCCGTTACCGTATGCATGAATTACCTGCAAGGCAGGATCCAGGGCCCAGGTATGGCGACTGTCCCCGCCCAGCAGATCGGTCGGCGACAGGGGCTCATGAACCCGGACGCAGGCTTCCTGATCCGGGCGCGGCTGGCCCACCAACAGGGCCAGATGGGGTTGCCCCACGGCCTTGTCCCGATAGGCGATCAGATCCAGTTCCCCGACCACGGTTTTGACCCGACGCTGACCAATGCGCTCCACCATGGTTTCATGAGCGCTGCGATACGCAATCAGATCCGCAATGGTGCCAATTTTCAGGCCATGCTCGCGGGCAAATTCGATCAGATCTGGCAAGCGGGCCATCGTGCCGTCATCTTTCATGATCTCGCAGATCACGGCAGCCGGCGTTATGCCGGCCAACGCCCCCAGGTCACACCCCGCCTCCGTGTGACCGGCCCGCATGAGTACGCCCCCGGGGCGGGCCATCAGCGGAAAGACATGGCCGGGCTGGACAATATCCGTGGGCTGGGCCTGGGGCGCGACGGCGGCCTGAATGGTGCGGGCCCGGTCCGCCGCTGAAATGCCGGTCGTCACACCTTCAGCCGCCTCAATCGACAGGGTGAAATTGGTGCTCATCCGGGTGCCGTTTGCCGCCGTCATGAGGGGCAGCTGCAACTGGCGGCAACGCTCCTCGGTCAAGGTCAGGCAGATCAGCCCACGGGCATATCGCGCCATGAAATTGATCGCCTCGGGGGTGATGAACTCCGCAGCAATCAACAGATCGCCCTCATTCTCGCGGTCTTCGTCGTCGATCAGGATCACCATCTTCCCGGCCCGAAAATCCGCCAGAATCTCTGCCGTGCCTGCCACGGAAGACAGCATTTCATCCCTTGTCATGTCATTCTCCTGCGCCCATGCGCATATTCAATTCTGTGTGCTGTCGTGACGGGCCGCGACGGCCTGCATTCTGGCCAGATAGCGGGCCACCAGGTCAATTTCCAGGTTGACCGCCAGACCAGGCTGCAACCGCTTCAGGGTCGTCTGGGCAAGCGTGTGGGGAATCAGATTGATCTGAAAGGCGCAGCACGGTAGATCAGGTGCCACGATACCCGCGGTTTCCGTCGGCGCCCGGTCCTGGTCACCAGCCAGCGTATGCCGGGCCTCGGCTGACCACGCTGCATCCGCCAGCGCCGCACTCAGCGACAGATCCTGTACCTGATTGACGGTCAGGCTGACCCCATCCACCGTGATGGAGCCCTTCACGGCCACAAAAGGTGCCATGGCCTGCGGCGCCAGAATCTCCAGCAAATGGCTCTCACCCACCTGCTCGAACCGTCGCACCACCCCCAGGCCATCGACATGGCCGGACACCAGATGCCCGCCGACACGATCCGACAGCCGCATGGCCTTTTCCAGATTCACGGCGCCAGGCCGCGCCAGACCGACAGTCCGACGCAGGCTCTCGGCAGACACTTCCACCACAAAACTGTCCGCCGTCCGGCTCACGACCGTCATGCAGGCCCCCTGAATGGCGATGGAATCGCCCAGCGCTACATCAGACATATCCAGCCCGCCGGCGGCAACTGTCAGCCGCAGACCATCATCTCCTAATGCGTCGACCTCCCGGATAGCGCCAACAGCGGCAACAATGCCTGTGAACATGATGTTTTTCCTGAGGAAAAGAGGACGGAGTGCCAAGCGTTGCATGCATGGCCTGCAAACTCGATCAGGTCAGCATGATAAAGAGAAAAACATCCCCGTGGAGCCGGCGCACCGCAGCAGGTCACGGTGTCTCGCCCGCCGCCGTGGATGACAACGCCGGCAACACCCGCAGGCGCATCCGCACGTCCTCGCCAACCGGGGTGATTTCGTGCCAGGCCAGCCGATATCGCTGCGCCAGATCCGGCACCGCAGGCAGTCCAAATGCCAGCTTTCCCTGCCCCAGCAGCGCTGGCGCCATATAGAGCAATATTTCATCGACGCAGCCGGCCTGAATCAGCGCCGCATTCAGCCCCGCCCCCGCCTCGACATGCACCTCATTGAAGCCAGCCTCGGCCATCATCGTCATCAGGGCGGGCAGATCCACATGCCGGCCATCGGCCGACGGCAGATACACCAGCCGGACGCCCCGGTCCGCCAGCCGCTGGCGATGGCCGTCATCCGGCCACTCCGGCGGCCGCGCATGCACCACCCACGATTCCCCTGGCCCGAACACCTTGGCGTGTGCACTGACCTGCAACCGGGCATCCACCAATACACGCACCGGTTGCCGCTCCACTGACACATGGCGCACCGTCAGGGCCGGATTGTCAGCCAGTACCGTGCCACTGCCGGTCAGGATCGCACTGGCCCTGGCCCGCCACTCATGACCATCCGCCCGGGCTGCCTGCCCGGTAATCCACTGGCTCCGGCCATCGGGCAGAGCGATGAAGCCATCCAGCGAACTGGCCACCTTGAGACGCAGCCAGGGACGGCCCCGCTGCATGCGCGACACAAAGCCCTCATTCAGCATGCGCGCCTCATCTGCCAGCAGACCACACCGCACATCAATGCCCGCCGCCCGCAACCGGGCCAGGCCCTGACCATTGACCAGCGGGTTGGGATCCTCCATGGCGGCAATCACCCGGGCCACCCCGGCCTGGACCAGGCGGTCTGCGCAAGGTGGTGTCCGACCATGGTGTGCACAGGGTTCCAGCGTCACATAGACCGTCGCCCCCCACGCCCGGTCGCCAGCCTGCTGCAGCGCCAGCACCTCAGCATGGGGCTCACCGGCGCGCTGGTGCCAGCCTTCGCCCACCTGTTCCCCGTCACGGACGATAACGCATCCCACCCGCGGGTTGGGCATCGTGGTATGTGCCCCCCGCCAGGCCAGGTCAATGGCCCGCTGCATGGCGCGACGGTCGGCTTCGCTATACATCAGCCATCACCTCCGGCACGGTCTGGCGGACAGCTGTCCGGCTGCTCCTGATGGCCACCAATTTCCTGAATGGCGTCGGCAAATGCTTCAATATCCTCGAACTGCCGATAAACCGATGCGAACCGTATATAGGCGACCGTATCAAGATCCCGCAACACGCGCATGACCTGCTCACCGATGAGTTGGCTGGAAATCTCCCGGACGCCCAGCCGAAAAAGTCGCGACTCGACCTGATCCAGCGCCCCGTTCAGCGCCTCCTCCGGGACGGGGCGCTTGCGCAGCGCCAGCCGCATGGAGTATTCGAGCTTGGCGCGCTCGTATGGCACGCGGCGTCCATCACTCTTGAGCACATCAGGCATCGACAGCTCGACCCGCTCATACGTGGTGAAACGCCGGTCACAGGCCGCGCACCGGCGACGGCGGCGAATCCGGTCGCCACCGTCCAGCACCCGGGTCTCCATGACCTGGGTTTCCGCATGATGGCAGAAAGGACAGTACATGTACCCTCAGCCCATGCCCGGATGGCCAGACTCAGCCATACACCGGAAAACGTGCAGCCAGCGCATCAGCCCGCTCCCGGATGGCAGCCAGGTGACGCTCGTCATCTGGCCGGTCAAGCACATCGGAGATCATCTCGCCCACCAGCCGCGCCTCCTGCACACCGAAGCCACGGGTCGTCATGGCTGGTGAACCGACACGGATACCGCTCGTCACGAAGGGCTTTTCCGGATCGTTGGGAATGGCGTTCTTGTTCACCGTAATGTGCGCGCGGCCCAGTGCCGCCTCGGCATCCTTGCCAGTAATCCGGCGGGCCCGCAGATCAACCAGCATCACGTGTGACTCGGTACGCCCCGATACAATGCGCAACCCCTTCTCCACCAGGGTCTGGGCCAGCGCCTGTGCGTTGGCCGCCACCTGCTGCTGGTAAACCTTGAATGCCGGTTCAAGCGCCTCCCGGAAAGCGACGGCCTTGCCCGCGATGACATGCATCAACGGCCCGCCCTGCAAGCCCGGAAAGATGGCGGAATTGATGGCCTTCTCGTGCTCGGGCTTCATCAGGATGAAACCGCCACGTGGTCCGCGCAGACTCTTGTGAGTCGTGGAGGTCACCACGTCCGCATGCGGAACCGGGTTCGGATAGACGCCTCCGGCAATCAGCCCTGCATAATGGGCCATATCGACCATGAAAATGGCACCGACATCCCGGGCCACCCGGGCAAAGCGTGCCCAGTCGATCACCAGCGAGTAAGCCGAGGCGCCAGCAATGATGATGCGCGGCTTGTGTTCGTGCGCCAGCCGCTCCATCTGGTCATAGTCGATCTCTTCCTTCTCGTTCAGACCATAGGAGACCACATTGAACCAGCGCCCTGACATATTGACTGGCGATCCGTGGGTGAGATGCCCACCCATCGCCAGCGACATGCCCAGAATGGTGTCCCCTGGCTTGGCCAATCCCAGGAACACGGCCTGGTTGGCCTGCGACCCCGAGTTCGGCTGGACGTTGGCCGCGGCCGCGCCGTAAAGCTCTTTCACGCGCTCGAGCGCCAGCTGCTCAACCACATCGACAAACTCGCAGCCGCCGTAATAGCGCTTGCCGGGATACCCTTCAGCATACTTGTTGGTCAGCTGACTGCCCTGCGCCTCCATGACCGCCGGACTGGTATAGTTTTCCGACGCAATCAGTTCGATGTGCGCCTCCTGACGCTGGTTCTCGTGACGGATGGCATCCCAGAGAGCGGGATCGACCTGGGCAAGTGTCTGTTTGCGGTCAAACATGGATGATGCACTCCGAGGCTGCAGGGCAGCCAGACATGTCAATGGAAAAATCCCTGCCCAGGCGGACGGCAGGCAATGCACAGCCCCGGCCGCTTCCTGGTAGTGCTCTACCCGATCGCCAGTCACGGCCGGAACGTTGAGTGTAGCCAAACCAGACTGCCCACGCCAGCCGGGCGGCATCCGTTGCCCGGCTACCGGACAAGCCTGGGCAGACTATCCACTCCCGGAGCATCAAGATCATCCTCGCGGGCTGCCAGGTGGGTGATATCCCCCCAACGCTCGATCGACCAGGCACCGCTCCGCCAGCATAACAGGCAGATGCAGGCATTGTGTATCGAAAAATCACGTGGCGCAGACAGCGGCATGCCCGTCACCAGACGATATACCGCATCCAGCACACCACCGTGAGCCACCACCACGACCCGCTGGCCGCGGTGCCGGTCCACCAGCGCCTGCAGCGCAGACTCGGCGCGAGCGCGCACCTGCAGCAGACTTTCTCCCCCTGACAGATCTAGGTCCGGCTCCCTGGCCTGCATGCGACGGAATATATCGGGCTCGGCCTGCGCAACATCGGCATAGCGCCACCCCTGAAAACGCCCGAAATGCCGCTCGCGCCAGACGCTGTCGGTCAGCAGTGGCACCCCGGTTCGCTCACTGACCGGCGTCGCCGTCTGACGGGCACGCAGCAGATCACTGCTGTAAACAGCATCCACCATGCCCGGCGCAAATCGCCTGGCCGCCGCCTGCGCCTGCGCAAACCCCACCGCATTTAGCGGCTGGTCAAGCTGCCCCTGAATGCGCTGCGCCCGGTTCCAGTCCGTCTCGCCATGACGCATCAATATCAACCGCACCTCCTGCGACAGAGCATCAGCCTCCAGCTCCGGCAACCCGTCGCCCGGCCTCATCCGAGATGCACTCGCCGGAAGCGGCGCTTACCCACCTGAACCACATAAGTACCTGGTGCCAGCACGAGCGTGCGGTCAGTCACCACCGAACCGTCAACCCGAACCCCATGCTGGGCAAGCATCCGTCCCGCTTCCGACGCCGATGGCACCAGACCGCTCTCCCGCAGCACCGCCACAATCCCGCCAACATCCCCCGGCAACCGCACCTCCTCGATCTCGTCCGGAATGCCACCTCGCGCACGCAGCTCGAAATCCTGTACGGCGGCCTCGCTCGCGCCCTCCCCGTGAAACCGGTCCACCAGCTCCCTGGCCAGCATCACCTTGGCCTCCTTCGGATTGCGACCAGCCTCACACTCGGCACGCAGGGCCAGAATCTCCGCCATCGAACGGAACGACAGCAGCTCGAAATAGCGCCACATCATCGTGTCCGAAATGGACATCAGCTTGGCGAACATCGTATTCGCTGGCTCCGTAATGCCCACATAGTTACCCTTGGACTTCGACATCTTCTCGACACCGTCAAGCCCCTCCAGCAGCGGCATGGTCAGCACACACTGCGGCTCCTGACCGTATTCACGCTGCAGCTCACGCCCCACCAGCAGATTGAACTTCTGGTCGGTCCCTCCCAGCTCCAGATCGGAGGCCAGCGCCACCGAGTCATACCCCTGCATGAGCGGGTAGAGCATTTCATGCACCGAAATCGGTACCCCGGCCTTCATCCGCTTGGTGAAATCATCGCGCTCCAGAATCCGGGCCACCGTATACCGCGACGCCAGCTGCACCATGCCACGCGCCCCGAGTGCCTCGCTCCAGGTCGAGTTGTAGCGAATTTCTGTCTGATCCGGATTCAGCACCAGACTGGCCTGCCGAAAGTAGGTCTGTGCATTTTCCTGAATCTGCTCCGCTGTCAGCGGAGGTCGGGTCGCATTCCGCCCGGACGGATCTCCGATCGACGCGGTGAAATCGCCAATCAGGAAAATGACCTGATGTCCCAGATCCTGAAGCTGACGCAGCTTGTTCAGCACCACCGTATGCCCCAGATGCAGATCGGGGGCCGTGGGGTCGAGTCCAAGCTTGACGCGCAGTGGTTTCCCCTCCCGCTGGCTACGGCGCAGCTTGACAATCAGCTCCTCTTCGACGAGCAACTCGTCTATCCCGCGCTTGATGATGGCAAGCGACTGCTGAACGGTCTGTTCGATCGGATCACTGGATGACATAAATGGGCCAAAATATGAGAACTTACTCGGTTTCTTGGTGCACGTTCTCACGAACGGGCAGGAAAGACAGCTTACCAACGTGCGTTTGACGTTAGAATCCGGGCCATCCGGCCTGTTCCCGACCATTCTGGGTCTGATGCGCCCCTCGCCCCCCCGTTCATCGGCCACCAAGGCCGTTGCGTCGGCAGGGTCATCGGCGCGGCAGACACAGACAACGGCCGCCCCCCCTTTCCGCAAGGGGGGCCGGCCGGTCAATCGTCGGGAACGGCAACCTGGTCAACCGGGCACGCCGCCGCTTCTGGAAGATTCTAGCCGAGGCTTTCAGGCAGCTGCCCAGTTCTTTCCCCGGTTTTCCGACTGCAGGAAGCCGGGTAGCCCGATTCCGACGCCACGCATGCACAACTCCCCTGGCAAACGCCTCGCCTCTGCCCTTTGCGCCGCCTTCTCTGTCGCCACGCTCACAGCATTCGCGGTGGCGCCCCTGACCGAAGAGCCTCCCCCGCACGCCCGGGTCTTCGAACCCATCGCGCTCAACCCGCAGCCACTGCCTACCACCGATGACTATCACCGGGAGGTCACCGTTGCTCGCGGCGAATCCATCGGTAGCCTGCTGCGCAAGCTCGGTCAGCAGGATATGTCACTGATCGACTTCGTGCGCCGCGATCCCAATGGCCGCAAGCTGCTGGGTCTTGCCCCGGGCAGCACCATCAAGGCTCGCCTGGATCGCCAGAATCGCATCCAGTCCCTGGCCTATTCCATCCCCTACAACGGCCTGAGCAAGATTGCACCACAGCAGCTGGTGCTCAACCTTGAGCGGGGCAAATGGCATGCCAGCATCCAGGAACATCCATTGGAACGGCGCCTGGTCACCCGATCGGCCAAGGTCAGCACCACCCTGTTTGCCGCGACCGACGCGGCCGGCATCCCATCGGCCGTCTCCTCGCACATCGCCGAAGTATTCAGCTCCGACATCGACTTCCACCACGAAGTCAAGAAAGGGGATCGCCTGCGGCTCGTCTACGAAATGTTCGTCGACCCCGACTCCCTGAGCGAAGGGCAGCCAGGGCGGATCCTCGCACTGGAATACATCTCCGGTGACCGCCGGCTGAATGCCCTGTGGTTCGCACACGCCGATGGCGAAGGCGACTACTACAGCTTCGACGGCCAGGCGCTCAAGCGGCGCTTCCTGCGCTCGCCCCTGGAATACACCCGGATCAGCTCTGGCTTCACCCTGGGCCGCCGCCACCCCATTTTCCGCGACTGGCGCGCGCACAAGGGCATCGACTACGCAGCCCCCACCGGCACCAAAATCCGCACGGTGGGCGACGGCAAGGTCGAGTTTCTCGGCACCCAGCGTGGCTATGGCAACGTCATCATCATCAAGCATGACGATGTGCAGCGCACACTCTATGCCCACATGTCGCGCTTCTCCCCCACCCTGCGGCTGGGCGATGCCGTCAAGCAGGGACAGGTCATCGGAGAGGTTGGCCAGACCGGCTGGGCCACGGGCCCGCACCTGCACTTCGAATTTCAGGTCAACGGCCAGCAGATCGATCCCAATACCATGCTGCCCCAGCCCGCTCCAGCCCTTGACGCCGCCGGCCGTGCCCAGCTGCGGGCCCAGGCCGAAAAAGTCATTGACCTGATGCGCTGGCAGGAAGCCACCACGGTCGCTTCCTTCGAATGACACCGCTTATCGGGCGGCCCGCGCTGCCGCCCACCGGATGTCCTTTTGCGTAGCAGCCCATGTCTCCTGCCCAGACCGACAAACAGCCGAACGACATCTATGCAGGACTCATGTCTGGCACCAGCATGGATGGCGTCGATGGCGTGCTGCTGGCCTTTGATCCCCAAGGGGGGATCCAGCAGACCATTGCACACGCCTTCGTCCCCATGCCGTCGCCACTGCGCCAGCAACTCACCGATCTGCAGACCCCTGCTGCCAATGAGCTGACCCATGCGGCCCGCGCCAGCCTGGCACTGGCCGATCTTTACAGCGAATGCACGCACCAGCTGCTGAAACGCAGCGCCCTTGACGCCAGGCAGGTACGCGCACTGGGCGCCCACGGACAGACCGTGCGTCATGCCCCCCAGGAAGGCTATTCCCTGCAACTGCTCAATGCCTCACACCTGGCCGAGCGCACCGGCATAGATGTCATTGCCGACCTGCGCAGCGCTGACCTCGCTGCCGGCGGACAGGGCGCCCCCCTGATGCCGGCCTTCCATGCGCACATCTTCTCCCGGCAAACCGAACCGGGACACTACGGCATTCTCAATCTGGGCGGGATCGCCAATCTCACCATCATCAACACCCAGGAACAGCCGGCCCGGGTCACCGGCTTCGACACCGGGCCCGCCAATACCCTGCTCGACAACTGGATAGAAAGCCATCTCGGGCAACGCTACGACCACAATGGCCAATGGGCAGCCACTGGCAAGCCCATCCCCGCGTTGCTGACGCGCCTGCTCGCCGAACCCTATTTCGCACGCCCAGCTCCCAAAAGCACCGGCCGGGATCTTTTCAACCTGGCATGGCTGCAGCAACATCTGCAGCAACTCCCTGACCCCCCGCACACCCCGGCAGACGTCCAGGCCACCTTGCTGGCCCTCACCGCCGCCAGTGTCGCCCAGGCGATCCAGGCACACCCGCTGCGTACAGTCTACCTCTGTGGCGGCGGCGCCAGAAACGTCCACCTGTGCGAAGCCATCCAGCAGGCCATTGGCCCCCACATCCCGCTCCTCAGCACGGCAGCACTGGGCATTGCACCGGAAGCCATGGAAGCCAGCGGCTTTGCCTGGCTGGCCAGACAGCGCACCCACAATATCCCGATCGACCTGTCCGCCATTACCGGAGCCCGCCATCGCAGCATTCTTGGCGCCTGGCATAAACACCCGCCTGGCTAACTCACACGCCAGCGCGCCCTCCAGCCTGCAGCCCCCCAGGCAGCACAGGCAGCACAGGCATCAATCAGACAGATAAACGCCCATCCAGACACAAAAAAGGACACGCAACCAGCGCTACGTGTCCTTTTTTACGCAAACAAGTCCTGCGTACCAAAGCGCGACAAGGGCCCCAATACGCGCGGATCAACCCCGCCGGCCGCCGGCCGCCGGCCTGCCCACCAACCATCAGGCCGAAAACGAAGACCCACAGCCACAGGTGGTCGTCGCGTTCGGATTCTTGATCACGAACTGCGCGCCCTGCAGATCATCCTTATAGTCGATCTCTGCGCCAACCAGGTACTGGTAGCTCATGGCGTCGATCAGCAGGGTCACACCGTTCTTTTCCATGACCGTATCATCTTCGGCGACATCCTCATCGAAGGTAAATCCATACTGGAAGCCCGAACAGCCGCCCCCCTGTACAAACACCCGCAATTTCAGATCCGGATTGCCCTCTTCCTGAATCAGTTCGCTCACCTTGGTGGCAGCACTGTCGGTAAAAAGAAGCGGCGGAGCCATTTCTGCAACTTCAGACATCGGTGTCTACTCCTGAAAAAGCGCACAACACAAGACCCGGAACGTCGGATGGTGCATCGTAGATGAACCGCCGCGTCCAGACACCCTATTTACGACCAACGGCAACCAGTTTCAAGGCTACCTCATCGCCATCCAACGATTTCAGAGACCCTGTCACCAGCGCGCCATACTCCAGCTGCAAATCGCGATACAGAAGATCCCCGTTCAGGCGTGCCCCCGACAGCACGTGCAGACGCCTGCTAGCCCGAACAGGGCCATTGACCGTACCAGCCACCTGCACCATCGCGGCCTCGATGGCACCGTCTACCTGGCCTGAGGCCGATACCCGGACGATACTATTGCGCCCATCTTCGGCCAGCAACGAGCCATTCACATAGCCGTCCACTTCCAGACGCCCTGAAAAACGCACAACCCCTTCCACACGAGCACCACGCCCAATGCGGTGAGGAGATCTGGGTCGATCACGTTTCATGCCATTGCCATATCAGGCAGGTTGCTTGAATGAATCTGCTGGACGCGACAAAGGGCGCCTTGCGCGCCCTTCGCCTGAAAGCAGTCTGAATCTGTCATCATGCGGAGTGCAGCATTGCTGACAGATCGACAGGCATCAACGTTTGGAGAACTGCTTGCGTCGACGTGCCTTGCGAAGACCAACTTTCTTCCGCTCGACTTCACGCGCATCCCGTGTCACCAGCCCGGCCGATGACAGCGCAGGTTTCAACGTTTCGTCGAAGTCGATCAGTGCTCGCGTAATGCCGTGACGTACAGCACCAGCCTGTCCGGACTCGCCGCCTCCATGCACGTTGACGCGAATGTCGAAATTGCTGGCCGCATCGGCCACTGCCAGAGGCTGACGAACGATCATCCGTCCGCTCTCCCGTGAAAAATAGGCGTCCAGATCACGGCCGTTGACGGTGATCTTGCCCGTGCCGCGCCGGATGAAGACCCGGGCAACAGAGGTCTTGCGGCGGCCGGTGCCATAGTTGTATTCGCCGATCATGGAATCTGACTCTCCGGTATTCAGAACTGCAGGGGCTTGGGTTGCTGAGCGGCATGCGGATGGCTGTCATCTGCATAGACCTTCAGCTTTTTGATCATGGCATAGCCCAATGGGCCCTTCGGCAACATGCCTTTCACAGCCTTTTCCAGGGCGCGCCCCGGGAAACGATCCTGCATTTTGGAAAATGTCGTCGAGGAGATCCCGCCAGGGTAACCACTGTGACGGTGATACACCTTGTCATTGGCCTTGGCACCCGTCACGCGGATCCTGGAGGCATTCACGACAACGATGAAATCACCTGTGTCGACGTGGGGAGTGAATTCGGGCTTGTGCTTGCCGCGCAAGCGACGGGCGATCTCGGCTGCGAGACGACCCAGCACCCGGTCAGTGCCATCGACCACATACCAGTCGCGCCGAACCTCTTGTGCTTTAGCGGAGAAAGTCTTCATGTTGCCTGGCGATATGAAACGCCACCTTTAATAGGGTCTATCCCGAAGCGTCGCAAACCTGTAGGGAAACTGGCGGTCTCCCCCGCGACGCGATCAACCGCATGACAGGCGATGAAGCCAACATCACCGGCGCCTTCCAAGACACCCAGCGGCGAACGTTTAGATTCGGAATTCGGAAAGCGTTCGATTGTATCTTCAATATTGATCTTTCGTCAAAACCCGCCATTTATCAACACACGCCCCCGTCCGGACATGCACACACCGGCGTGCACCGTCACCTCACCCCCTCCACCAGCATGCGCCTGTCGCCACCGGAAATACTAGAATCCCAGACGGTTTTTCCCATTCCCCTTTTCCTGACAGGATACCCCCCTCATCATGAAAACCAACGTCAACTGGATGGGCCCCGGCACCATGCGCTTCATCGCCGATACCGGCAGTGGTCACCTCGTGGGCATGGACGGCTCGCCTGAAGGCGGCGGCCAGAACCTTGCCCCCCGCCCCATGGAAATGATGCTGGCCGGCGCCGGCGGCTGCACTGCCTACGATGTCGTGTTGATTCTGCGCAAAGGTCGCCACGACATCCGCGGCTGCCAGGTTCAGATCGAAGCCGAACGCGCCGATACCGACCCCAAGGTATTCACACACATCAAACTGCATTTCGTTGTCCGTGGCCGCCGCCTCAACCCCAGCCACGTGGAACGGGCCATCCGCCTGTCACACGACAAATATTGTTCTGCCATGGCCATGCTGGCCAAAACAGCCAGCATCGACAGCACCTGGGAAATTGTCGACGATACGCCAGACTCTCCTGCCTGAGCCCAAAACCGCAGACAAAGGAACGGGAGAAGATACATATATAGAGCCTCCCATATTGTTGGTCGCGGTCCATGCCACCAACACAGCTATAGCTGGCCAGGCCGGGGGTGACTGTGCCCTGATGCCCGCACGCCACACCAAATCGGCCGCATAAAAATACAACAGACTCCAGGCCCCCACCTCGGCCAGCCCGCCTAGCTGGATTCATCAAGCCATAGCCCATCTTGCTGGCAAACTCCTTGAAGAATTCACCAAAAAATATCCATTACCTCACGTGCCGTCCGCCCCCTGACTGGCGCCATTCGCCGCCAGGTGCGTGTCAAAAATACAACGAACACGTCGTTTTTGACACGCGCAGGGCTCCGTCTCTTTGACCCCTACCCGAATTTAGGGACAATAGTTTCAACTTCCCACCGAGCCAGCCTCGGGGAGTTTCGTTTCGGTAACGCGCCAGGCAACGGTCGTAACCGATCGAGTTCAGAAACTTAGGAGATTGACTAATGAAAAAATCGCTTGTTGCGCTGGCCGTTGCGGCAGCCATGCCCGCGTTCGCCCAAGCCCAGACCAGCATCCAGCTGACCGGCAGTGTCGACGTCGCTATCGAAAGCCTGAACAAGGAAGCCAATAGCTCCGGCAAAAGCGACCTGCAGGTAAACGACGGTATCTGGGGCGGCTCCCGTGTCGGCATCGTCGGCTCGGAAGATCTGGGCAACGGTCTGAAAGGTATCTTCAGCCTGGAGTATCGCGCTCGCGCTGACGATGGCACCCTGGCCAATGCAGACCGCTTCTGGCAGGGCCATTCCTGGGTTGGTCTGGCAGGTGGCTTCGGTAGCATCAAACTGGGCCGTCAGGACACCCCGATGGCTGATGTCATCAGCCTGGGCGATCAGACGGGCCAAAGCTGGTACTACAGCAGCGACGGCCTGGCCGGTATCATCGACAAAACCAACAACCTGGTGGTCTACTCGACCCCCAGCCTGGGCGGTTTCAAACTGTCTGCTGCCTATGGTGCTGGTGAAGCCACTGGAACCACAGTCAGCAACGGTGCTGTAGCAGGTGCCAGCGATAACCTGAACAAACTCAACGACATGTACGCTGTGAGCGGTATCGGTGAGTGGGGTGCATTCTCGATTGGCGTCGGTTATCAGTCCTTCGACGGTGCCAAGATCAACAACCTGAAACGCCGTAACGAACTGGCTGCATCACTGGGCCTGAACCTGGGTCGTTTCGGTGCAGGTCTGGGCTATGGCCAGTCCGAACTGAAAGCACAAGTTGGTAATGCCAAAAACAAAACCAAAGGTTTCTATGGCAGCCTGAGCTTCCAGGTCACCGACAACGGTACCGCCTATGTGAACTATGTTCGCAACGACCCCCAAGGCGAGAAAAACAACGAAGACGGTCTGGGCCTGACCTATGCCCAAGGTCTGAGCAAACGTACCTTCGTGTACGGTGCTGTGGGCATCGGCAAAACCGAAGTCCCGGGACAGAAAAACGTCAAGCCCCGTCGTATCGCCCTGGGTATCCGCCACTTCTTCTGATTCATCAGAAGTTCTGTGACCTGATCCCTGCCTCCGGGCAGGGATTGCGGCCCGAGCCCCCGCGAAAGCGGGGGCTTTTTTTATGCCGAAACCGTTCGAAGCAGCGCACCTTTAGCCGGGACAAAAATCTGGACAATCATCAGGGCAACACTTGATATGCCCCACAAACACAAGGGCTCAGTCTTCATCCATGACAAGCTGCATACAGGGATATCCTTACATCCTTAATAACGACATGATCTACCCGGCCAATTGATAAAATGAATTCTCTGTGAACTCTTAGGCGCCTGAATAATCACATCAGATACCGCGGCCATCAGTAACGGCCTAACCGTCCTATCTAACCATCAGACGAAAACACAGGAGACCTCCCATGAAAAAATCATTTGCGGCATTCGTAGCCGCCTTGCCCGTCTTGAGCTACGCCCATGCCACCATCGAACTGACAGGCACCGTCGACGTTGCCGTCGAGAGTCTGAATAAGAGTGCAAACTCTGACATCAAAAAGTCGGACATCCGTTTCACCGATGGCGTCTGGGGCGGATCAAGAGTCACGATGAGCGGTTCTGAAGACTTTGGGCATGGGCTCCAAGCCATCTTCAGCCTGGAATATGATGGATCTGCCGATGATGGCACCATGCCAGATCCTGAAACATTCTGGTATGGCGAATCTTATGTCGGCCTGAAGGGAGGTTTCGGTACACTCATTTTCGGCGCACTCAGCCTTCCCATGTCTGACGCCATCAGCATTGGGGACCAAAGCGGGCAGGTCTGCTACAACACCAGCTCTGGTCTGGCAGAAATACTGACCTTCGCCACTAATCAGATCAACTATTCCTCCCCTGAAATCGGTGGAGTCACACTGTTAGCCTCCTATGCTGCAGGCGAAGCAACTTCTAAAACCGTCACTCATGGTAACGCTGCCGGTGACCACCCCAACCTCAGCAAACTCGACGACTTGTATTCCATTGGCGCAATCGGCGACTGGGGAGACTTCTACGCCAGCCTTGCGTATCAATATAACAATGGCGCAAAAATCAACGCGCTGAGGCAGCGCACTGAGCTGGCCGGCTCCGCCGGCCTGCAACTCGGCAAGTTTGGCGTTGGCTTTGGCTACGGTCAGGCTATCGACAAACTGATCAACAACGACAAAGAAAAGACCAAAGGCTATTACGGCAGCCTGAGCCTGAAAATCAGCGACCACGATGATGCCTACCTGACGGCCGTGCGCCGTATCACGCCGGCCAGCAAACATCACAACGAAGATGGTATCGGTCTATCCTATTCCCACCACTTCACTAAGCGAACATCGGTTTACGCTGCATTCGGCATCAGCAAGGCTCAGTCTGATGGAGAGCCCGACATCAGGCCACGCCGCATAGCAATCGGACTACACCACCGCTTTTAATCGCTGCGGCAGAAACTTATTACCCTCACCTTCATCAAATCAGATCGCTCATTCCGCTTGGGCGATCCATTCACCCCGTTCTCTACCCTGGTCAGAATACCGGCCTGATGCCATAGGCCAGTCCTAGCCAGGATCGCATCATGCCCTTCCCTTCTGGCCGATGCCACGACCCATTCTATGGTCTCTGGACCGTATTCGGCACCGACATCGTTCTACTGCTTACTCTCCCTATTTGGATCCGGCAAGGCGCAGATGCACCCGATACCGTCGGCGCAAACCAGCGTGTACAGCAACAGGTCCCAGCCCGGAGCCAACCAGCCCGCAAGGGGCACCAACGAGCAAGAAACGGGCTTGTCCCCAGGCAACGTCATCTCTGCCCAGGCGCTGCTTTCGGGGGGCTTCTGCTTCGAATCTGCCTCCGATACGCTTCCCATTAACGCAGAGGCAGCCATCATGGCTGCTGCTGTTGCACTGCATGCGCATCACCTTGCGCAAACCTGAGCAGACAACCGGAACCGGAAATCAGATGGAAGCGCGCCGCGTCTAAATCTGGCTTGCCGACCGTGCCGACTGAATAAACCGTCAGATCTTATCCAGCAAGACGGTAGCGCATCGATCCCGAAACTCTCGTCCCAACACCTTGACTGCTTCCGCCCTCTTCACTAGAGAGGCCAAGCTCCGAGTAAGACTCCCCGACTGCTCCATCGCTGGATGGAGCCAGGGACATGACGGCAATCCATTGATCACCAGGTTACGATGTGTCAGCATCACCTCGCAAGCTAACCCGGTTACCCCACGGTATATTGTGGCAATGCTACATCTAACGGCCCTACTATCGAGATTTG
Organism: Lautropia sp.; assembly: GCA_030527825.1. GTDB lineage: Bacteria > Pseudomonadota > Gammaproteobacteria > Burkholderiales > Burkholderiaceae_E > Lautropia. The sequence goes on along the minus strand of JAUNAC010000003.1, from coordinate 4,717 downwards.
AAATGGCCGTTGGCTATCGCACATCAAGACAGTCCTGATCCCGATCATATAAAACGGGTTTACATTGCCGACCGTCATACCCATTCGTTGCGGACCAATCAACAACGCGGCTACATAGACCTGACAGCACGCGCCCCAGCAAACAAAGACGGTAAACCAGGCTGATTACACAGCCGAATAGTCGGGTAATCTCATAAATCTTCATATACCGATGCCTTCCAGGCAGGACTGCACCTGTCGACTGACCAGCGCCATCCCCAAATCCAACGGATAACTAGAGACGAACCACAATTCGGATCCACATTTACACTGTCGCCGGCGGATATTGCTCAAGCTACGCGCGTGCTACCTCCTCTTTTCCCAGCACCTGTCTCGTAACCTTTTCCCAGACCGCTATAGCCCAATGTCTGGCGCATCGATCAACCGTTCAGGCTAGAGCGAATATCCGAAATGCGATATCCAACCTCGTTTGTATCCCCATCCTCGCCCACCATTAATCCGCGCCGACCTCTGGCAGCGTTTGGCTGATCGAGCGGACACATCAACATGGAGACAGGCTTACCACCATGACGACACATTACCCATCAGTGCATGAGTTGACTTATTCAACACGACAGAATGAACGCGCCATTTTTCACATCAGACCTTCCATACCGCTCTTTACCCAATCTTTGATCCCTCATGTGTGAATTACAGCAATGTCAAACCGTCTCCTTTGAACAACAATCTAACCCAATGGCTCGATGCCCCGGATACCCAACAACAACACATCTGGTTCCTGTCCAGCCACCGTATCGGTCAGTCATCCTCTTGAGGCCGGCAGACCTATCATCACCAGCAACGACTTTCCTGTGAGCCTAAAAATGACCGCTCCCGTGATTCTTCTGGTCGACGACCAACCACTTATCCGCAAATCTCTTCGGACAATCCTTGAGTCAATTGACGAAACCATCGTCATCACCGCAGTTGGCTCACTGGAAGAAGCCATCCGTCAAACCCGCGCATCTGACCAACCACCGCTGTTGACCCTGCTAGACCTTCAACTACCGGACGCCAGTGGAACCGTCACCCTTGATACCTACCGCCGACAATGCCCTGGCATCCCCATCGTGGCGATGACTGACCGGACAGAGCATGCTGTCATCCATGCCTGTCAACAGGCCGGAGTTCTGGGATTAATCCAGAAAAATGCAGACACACGCCCTATCGCCGAATGCCTGCAAAATGCCTTGCAACAAGCCAAGTTCAGCAGTGGCGCGCCTTCCGGAGGCAGCAGTGCGCCACCGGCACATGCCGCACTGAGTGTCTCGGATCAATACGCACGTATCTCCCTGCCCAATACGGCCACCCATTATCCACAGCGCGAATATCGTGATGGCCGCCATCTCGGCCTAAGCGAAAGGCAACGCAGTGTACTTCGCCTTATGATGATGGGATTATCCAACAAAGCCATCTGTCGGGAACTATCCCTGGCCGAAGGAACTGTAAAGGTGCATGTCAGCACGGTACTGCGCATCCTGGGTGTCTCTTCACGAGCGCAGGTCACTATGGCAGCCATGCGCTCAGGCATCTGCTTTGAAGACATTGCCAGCCGGTAACGCCCCTGTACCCCCGGGTCAGGATACTGACCAAAGGTCGGTTGCACGCCCTCCGAGGGAAACATTCACGCAGTCACGAGCAGACTGAGCGCAAAAACACCATCGGTGCCATGCATCAGCAAGCCAGAACATCTCAGCTCGCTATGCAGGGCCCCGATGCAGACAATCACCACTACCCTGCACTGACTGCTAAGCGCTACGCTGCAGGATGTTTTTCGGAGATCCGATCAACAGTCTCTGTAGCACCGTGAGATGCGGAAACTCCAATAACATTCCGATAATCAGTGATGCATAAATCAGAGGCTGTCCTGGCAGGGCATGCATCGTGACGGCGAGCATTAACGGAGCATTACGTGCTGCAATACTCATGGTCAACAAAGCATGCTCTGGATGCTTCAAGCGTGCTACCCGGCTAATACCTTCACCAAGCAAAGCCGTCATAACAAAAAAGACAAATACGGCCAACAAAAGTCGCTTAAACACAGGCGCGTGCACCAGGATAGTCTCGATATGAGCGGCGAAAATCTGAAGCACCAACAACGCAATGACCCAAAGCGTCGCCCGATCAGCCCAAACCAATATCCGCTCAAAAGTCCGCTCCTTAAGACAATATTTCAACAACTGGTGTAGCAGTACTGCCGTCAGACAAGGCACAAAAAACCAATGGAAAAGCGTATCGCCAATCAGCGTCGGCTGAATACTGGCCAAATAGGCCCTGAACGGCTTGCTGGCAGCGGAAGCGTCCCCCCTCTCAGCCAGCATTTGCACAGTCGCAATCGCCGGATGATAAGCAAATATATTCAGATAGACAGGATAAAGTACAAGTTGACATAACATATTCAATGGGATCAATGTCGCCCCCAACGCAACATTTCCTCCCGACAACCGCGTAAACCCAAGAAACCAGTCCGTACAGGGTGACATGAAATAAATCACCAGCCCCACCATAAAGAGCAGATTGACCCCAACAATACTGCTGGCCACCGCCCAGCCAATCACCGGAACCAGCACAAAATTTGTCAAAACCACCAAAAGCACAAAACGCCCATGATGACGCAGATTCCTTAACTGCTCGAATCGGACTCCGAAAAATAGCAAACTAACCAGCATCAGCAGCGTCATATCCGCATACGTATCAAGATGCTCGCTCACACCAGGAGAAACAATTCCGAGCACGGCCCCTAGCAACATGCTGCCAATCAGGACACACGGCGTTAGCCATGCCCCCCCAAACAGCACACCCTCCCCACATCCGAGCCAACCTTTCATACCCTTCATATTTCCCCCGGAGACCAGAGATATCGTCTCATGCATTGACGCGAACCAGCAGAGCATGTATCCCTCGCCACAAAGCTCAAAATATCGCGCATGATTCCATCAGAAGACGTTACAGACATTGCCAGCCCCCCACCAGCTCATCAGTTGGCCGATACGTATGTCTCATCGCTCACCCTCGGCCTGTTTGATCAACATGCACAATCATCGCAACAATCCTGATTGCCAAAAGGCCCCCAGGAGGTTGTGAGCATCTCCGCCTGCTCAGGCACAGTCACATTCATACGGGCAGCAATCTGCGCTGCAATTCTCGCAAAGCGCTGGCGAAATTTATAAATAAAGCAAAAAATACGCGCATCCTGACGAACCTGAGGGCCTACCAAAAAGAGTCCTGGATAACGCGTAGACTCGTCATTCTCTGTCAGTAGCACATGATCATCCTCATTCCAGTCCCAAAGCTCAGCAATCTGCCTGGCCCCACCTCCACTCAAAAAACCGGTTCCCAGAATCGGCGGACGCTCACAGACCCAACTCCGGCCATCAGCGGCATAAATGCGATATTTGAAAATGTCTTCCGTTACAACGCCCTTTCCACCACTCAATGGACTCCCTCGATCAATATCATGGGTATCTACACCTTCGGAGCGGGCCGGTCGTTGGAGAGACCCTATCTCATCGTTTAGTCCTAACGGAAGATTCGCTTCCGTCCCTTCAGCTCTCCATCGCGCATCTGCATCTAACGGTTCATAACAAACCTTAACAACATCGACCCCAAGCACAAGCTCCAGCCGACCTGTAGCGAGCGCTTGCTGCAGCCGCTCAAAAGTGTAAGGAGACAATGAAAGACTTGGGTCAGGATGATGAGTTATATCCCAGCGCGCGCGACGAGAAAGCAACCGCACGTGGTGCCCAAGCTGAATCAGCTGAACTGCACTGTCAACCGCACTTTCATAACCACCAATAATCGTCAAACGCCTGCATTCAAGCTCTTGAACACTGCATGTTGCAGGCGCATCGACTCGCGAAACCGCACCTCCTTCTGCTTCGCGAGATGCGTGTACGGGGTCGCCGGCAGCGTTAAACGATCGACAACTTGTCGTGCCCTGGCCTTGGCTCCTACCTAAGGACTCCCTACTTAAAGAGTAATCAAATGCATCTACTCCCAAAGCATATTCGCGGGACCAATCCCGGACAGTCGCGTAATGACGGCAGCAATGAGCACCGGGAAAAGGCGAAAGATCCGGAAATTGAAACTCTCCGGTAGCCCAGATTAAAAAGCGGCTATACAGTTCGCCACGATCAGTACGAAGTACAAATCCCCCCTGAGACAACGGAGCGACCGCTTCTACTGAACAATTTGACAAAACGGGTAGTTGATAACTATCCGCAATCAATTCTAGATAATTAGCATACTGCTCCCCATTCAAATGCTCACTTCTAGCAGCTAGAACAGGGGAACTTCGCTCACTAATAGCATTCAAATCGGCAAGCCCAAAAGGGTTGCTATAAAACGAGGGGGTGATGAAGCGCGTCTGCAACGGCCAACGACGAAAGGATGCGCCAATTACCTCTTTCTCAAGAACAAGGAAACGAATGTCAGGAACACGTCCCAACATCAAGGCCACACCTAGGCCAGCAGGTCCAGCACCGACAATGGCAACATCAACAGCGTCCATAGCACCCTCATTTTATTTATGATATAACATATCATAAATAAAATGAAAACCGAAGGTAAATTCAAAAAGCGTCTACAGATCCAGCAAATACAAGGAATACAAGTAGATAAAAAAACCCGTACAAAGTACGGGTTTTTGAGAGGGGTGTCTGACGATGTCCTACTTTCA
>JAUNAC010000002.1:470443-898704 GCA_030527825.1 Lautropia sp. | reverse complement strand
TCTCGGAAGCAGCCTTCTCGGCAGCAGCTTGTTCAGCAGCCGCTTTTTCGGCAGCAACCCCTTCAGCAGCGGCCTTCTCCGCGGAGGCTTGTTCAGCGGCGGCGTTTGCAGCGGCAGCCTTTTCGGCAGCAGCTTGTTCAGCAGCCGCGGTTTTTTCAGCGGAAACCTGAGTGGTTGCCGGGGCCTGCCCGGAGGAGGTATTGCTGGATGACGGATTTGCTCCCCCTTGGGTCTGCGCTGGGGGGCTGGCCGTGGTTGTTGTTGCAGCTGTGGTTGCTGCTGCTGTGGTTGCTGCTGCTGTGGTTGTGGTGCTGGAAGTCGTTGTGCTGGCAGCGGTGGTTGTGTTTGCTGTCGTCCTGGTGGGGGCAGCCGGGCTGGCTGAAACTGCCGTGCCGGGGGAGTCGCTGCCGCCGCCGCAGCCGGCGAGAAGAAGCAATACGGCTGCGCTGATCTGGAGTTTGTTGCTCGTCACCGTCATGATCCGTCTACCTGTGATTGGTTATAGGACCAGTGGTCGGTGGGTGGTGACCACTGGCCGGTTGTGTGATAAGGCGACGAGTGTAATGTCCTGTTTTATATTTTTATCGCGATGGCCTGTTCAGCAACATTTTTTTATGTTTTTCTGTTGCGTGCTATCGACAATACGTACGCGTGAATGCGCCGTCCAGTCGTTGTACTGATGCCGGCCGTTTGCTGGCGCTGTTGGTGATTACAAAAAAATGGTGGGTGTTGGCCCGTGGCTGGGGCAGGTTGTATAGCGCAAAGCATCAAAGCAGCACCGCCAGCCCGGATACAGGCTGGCAGTGCTCCGGGACTGATCGGCTATGGGATTACTGGATTTGTTCCCGGGTGTGCCAGTGCATAAGCTGGCCATCACGCATTTCGACCAGATAATATCCAGCATAAATCAGGGGCTGGCCAGCTGCCCAGCCGCTGGGTATTTGCCATTTGTTGCAATACAGGCGGTTGGTGTGCGGAAGATGGAAGTTCCAGCACAGCGCTGCCTGCCCATCTTTGATACGGCTCAGGCTCAGTTGCACGCTGTTTTGACCATTTTTCCACTCAGTCAGCACCTTGCCAAACGGAACCCATTCGGTTTTGCCAACGCTATATGGTTTGGCCATGTAGTGAGGGCCTTTTTTGTAGTCTTCGCCTGTGATATCCAATGCGACTAATTCGCCGGCGAGCGTCAATGTCGTATCCGTATTGCTGACGCCAAGATCCATGCCGATGGAATTGAACGCAAAGTCGATTGTGGCATTGGTCTGCTGTTCAGGCTGAACGATGGTGCCATTGAAGGACGTGTAGGTGTAGCTGCCAAGGGCGGGCTGGTATGTGCCCAAGGGGCCGGGACGACTACTTTGACCTTTATAGTCGGCGCTGCTGAACTGCACCGATTGCACAACGGGCCGGCCACTTTCGTTCGGAAATGTGCCATCCAGGGTGGAAGGATAGGCATACGCAGCGTTTTTGGCAGCATCTCCGCGTACGTTGACGCTGCGCTGATCCAGCATGGTGGCAAGGACAGCGCCCTGGATACCGTTCGCAGAGAAGACACCGACGGGCGTTGATGGTGTGGATGGTGCTGCCGGCGCTGCAGGGGTAACTGGTGCAACTGGAGTGGCCGGTGCAACAGGGGTGGGGGGAGCCACCGGTGCAGCTGGCTTGGCGGGTACCGGAGCGGGGGTGGCGGCAGATGATGGCTGGGTAGAGGTATTGCCGACGGGGCTGGCGGGGGATGTGGTGGTGCTGGCCTGCGTGCGGCTGGCTGCAGGAGATGTGGCGAGCGGCTCATCCGTACCGGTGCTGCCAGCGCTGCCACCACAACCTGCCAGAAGGAGCATGACAGCGGCGCTGATTTGGAGTTTGCGGGTATGGGTCAACATGGGATCCACCTTGTGTCGATGGGCCCGGCGCAGGAGGCGCAGGGTGTTTGAGGGGATGAAAGCCAGGCTGCGCCGTGCGGCGGGAATTGACCGGTTGTCGGGCTGCCAATGCCGTGCATCGTAGGGAAAGGGAACGGCATTGGCGCGGTCATAGATCACACTCGGTTGTCGATAGACGGAGTCTGCGCGGCCATGGTCGGCCGTATGTGATATTTCTGGCACAAAGAGAGCTGACGAATGGCCGGCCAGCTCGCCTGAATGGGGCAAGGGAGTTCCAGTGCCCAGATGGTGTTAGTTGAGTGTTGCTTTATGGTCGAGAGCCAATGACAGGGCGGGATTAGCGTATATCCTTGTCACTATTGTCGAAAGACGTGACAAATATTAAAAATCTCATGTTTTTGTAGCCGGATTCCCCATTGCCGGTTTTCCTGATGACCTGATCCTCTCTGGGCGGGGAGGCGCGAGTGTTCTAGGGCGTCAGGCCGTGGCTTTCCGGTTCCGCATCAACCAGAAAAGAGGAGCACATCAATATGGTGGGCACGCATAAACAACTGACGGCTGGCATAGCGGTGCTGGCATTGCTGACCGCTTGTGGCAGTTCTGAAGAAGGGGACCGTTCAGCACAGGCCGGTACCGGCACAGCCAAGGGACTGAATGTCCGAAACAGCCTGTCGGCGGCATCATCCCTGACCGGGGAGGCGGCGCGCGCGGCTTCGCTGGAGGCGGTGGTCAGAGTGGCGGGAGGTAGCGCTGCGGATGTGGTCGAACTGCAGGCTAATCTGGAGCATTCGGCAGGGCAGGATTTGCGCACGGAGGCGCCTGCTCAGACCGAGGTGCAGGTCGTAGCAGCCGATCCGACAAGTGATAGGCGCCCGCGTGTGGCGAAGGCGATTGCGCCGTATTCTGTCTCTGGTGTCAGTGGCGCATTGTTGTCTACCATGCTGGCGCAGCGGGTTGGCAATCGGCTTAACGAAATCGGGCCAACGGACAGAACGCTCTTGTCACCGGTGCTTGTCCGCAATGGTGGATTGTCCAGTGATGCTTCGTTGCCATTCGTGACGGCTGGCTATAGTCTGGTGCCAGATAATTACGCTGCTGATACACGGTTTCAGCCGACGTCCGGCAGCCGGCAGCTACAGATGTATATGCGTGTGCAGAATCGTGAGGGCATCAGCCGCCAGGCCACGGTGCCATTTGGTGAATTCAACCTGAATACGGGTGTGGCGGCCGGTCAGAACAGCGTAGCGCTGGGCGAGATGATGCACGTGCTGGCCTGGACGCCGCAAAAACGCGCCGATGGCACATTTAGCCGTACCGGGGTACCTGGCGTGGCGGCGCACGGAGGAGATGTCCGGATTCCGTTTTATGTCAGCAACCTGTACGCACCAGAGCGTTACCAGGTGCGTAAGGACAGGCTCGTCCCGTATGGCAGTGTGGTTCAGCAATGGAGTTTTGAAAATACCTACGTACAACTCTGGCTTTTGAAAAATGGTAGCAGCAGTCAACCGGAGTTGTGCTGGAATCTTTGGCTGCCGGCGCTGAAACGCACCTATTGCCAGTCCTGGCAGGTGCCGGCCGGGTGGCAGGAGGGCAATCCACTGCCGGTGACAGGCTCCTTTGTTAACGACAATCGTGCTGCGCTGGGCGGTGTGGGAAATCTGTACTGGCAGACCGTTGCCGGTGCGCAGTAGTCATGGCTGCATGAGGAAAATGGATATGTTCAAGACAAGTCAAATGTGGCAGGTGTCGGTGGCGGCCATGGTGGTTCTGGCGGGATGTGGTGGGTCTGCTGATGAGGGCCTCCAAGTAGGACAGGGGCAGGCGTCTGCAACCCGTGTGCAGCTCAAGGACGGTAACGGGTTGGCCGGGGCGCACTTGGCAGCATCCTCCGGGGAATCTGCCCGGACTGAGGTGGTGGCCTCGGCAGAACAGGCCGTAGCGACTGCGGTGGCGCCTTTGGGAATGACAGGCGTGAGCGGTGCGGTGCTGGCTACCATGCTGGATCAGAGTGCAGGCAGCGCTGGCAGTTATGCCGGTGCTGTCAGTAGTGAGCTGGGTTCGTTGACCTACGATGAGAGTATTCCGGCGGTGACGATACGCAGCGGTCTGACCCGCTATGCACAGGTTTCCAACCCAACGGTGCCGCCGATATACAACGTGGCGCAGCACTATGAGTCACCACAGGGGGTGTTCCGCTACGATCAGCGTCAGCAGGTGCAAAACGACAATCGTCTGAGCGCGCGGGCAACACGGCCATTTCGTGATCTGTGGGTCTTGACCTATCTGGCGGAAGGGGCCAACAGCCTGACGGTGGGCAACTGGCTGGCCACGCGCACGATGCTGTCGACGAATGTTGGCAGCCAGTACGCGGTGCAGTTCTGGTCACCAGCGCCCGGTCTTACCCACTCAGTGATGTTGACCACGCGCAGTGCCTATCGCGTACGCAAGGATCAGGAGGTACCTTTTGGCAAGGTCTTGCAGCAATGGCGCAAAGATGCCTCTTTTGTGCAGTTGACGCTCTCCCGGGGGGCAGACGATCGAGAGGTGAAGCTGTGCTGGAACTATGTGCTGCCGACGCTGGGGCGCCTGTATTGCCAGGTCTGGCATGTGCCCTCCGGGTGGCAGGCAGGCCAGCCGCTGGATGAGCGGGGCGTATTCATAGATGATGACCGCGAGTACTATGGCGGTGAAAGCGGCCATCTTTACTGGCGGCGCGATATCAACGACTGAGTGGAGTCTGTCTGCTGCCGATGAAATCGGAAAAATTGCGGTTTTCTGCCCCTGCCAGCGCACGGCCGGGACACGGGGAAACGGGGCGTCGCGCGCTGCTCAGAGGGGCAGGTGTAGGGGCGGGTCTGACCGCATTGGCGCTGTCCTCACCAGCGCTCGCGCGCTCGCGCGCTGCGTTGCGTCACGCAGGCGTGCCCGCCCAGGAGCCCGTCGTCTGGCGATGCCAGGTGGCCTGGCAGCTGGATGACGATTTTCATGCCTATATCAGTACGTTGTCCGAGGTACTGGGATCGTTGACCGAGGGGCGGCTACACCTGGAGATTTTGCCACCAGCCAAGGTAGTACCGACTGAATCGCTGGCTGAGGCGGTCTCCGATGGCCGGCTGGATGCCTGCCATCGCACGCTGACCCAGGAAGGGATAAGGTCGCCGGCCACCGGTCTCTGGGGCTGCGGGCCTGCATTTGGCATGGATGCCCTGACGATGCTGTCCTGGCATTGCTATGGTGGAGGGGACGCCTTGTTGCAGGAGATTTATGCGGCGACAGAGCTGAAAGTGAAATCGCTGTTGTATGGGGTCATGCCGACCCCCGCATTCGGTTGGTTCAAGCGACCGCTGTCCCGGGTGGAGGATCTGGCAGGTATGCGCTTTCATGCTGGTGGTCTGGCGGCACAGATCTATCAGGAGCTGGGCGCGACAGTGTTTCAACTGCCCATCGATGAGATCGTACCAGCACTGCGGCGGGGAGAGATAGAAGCGGCGGAATTCAGTACTCTGTCCAGCGATCGGGCGCTGGGACTGCCGGATGTATTAAAGGTATGCATGTTGCAGAGTTTCCACCAGATCACCGAACAGGTGGAGCTGCTGATCAATGCTGATCGTTGGGCGGCACTGTCACCGGCCTGGCAATCGGTTGTACAGCAGGCTACACGGGCGGTGACTACCACCATGATCGGGCAGCAGATCAATATGGGAGCTACGCACTATATTGAGATGCGTGAGGTGCAGGGTGTCCGGTTTTACAAAACGCCGGAATCGGTGTTGCGGGCACAGATCCAAGCCTGGGATCGGGTGACAGTACGTAACAGCAATGGGGACTCGGTCTTTGCCAGGGTGCTGGATTCCATGCGTCGCTACGCGCAGCGATGCGTCGGCTGGCAGACGGACTCGATGGCTGACTGGCGCGTGGCCTACAATCACTACTTTGCCCAACGCACGCCGAAGACGCCCAGGGAGTGAGCAGTCCAGGCGTCTGTAACAGCCGATCGTCGGCAGTTGGGTGATGCGGTCGATTGTACTGGTTAGGATCGCCCATCTGCGTTGACATGGGATGGAATGTCCCGGCGCATGGGCTTGTCTGAGATGTCCGGAAAGGGCTGCCAGGATGCTCATTCGACGCCGGGCACGAGAGGATGATTGCCTGGGCTAGAGTACTGTTCAAGTGGCTGCCGTTGCTGACCGCCGCCTTTGTCGGTACGGCATCACCATTCTGGGGCTCGGTGCTGTTGCTGACACCTGCCACATTCGGGGTGCTTTGCTGCGGTATCCGGGTCGTGCGGCTTGCACGTCGTGACGGCTGGCTGGCGGAGATCTAGCCGTACGGATATTCCAGTGAGTTCCATGTGACAGGCTGGATTGCCGCTGTAGCGTAATCGGTCGGGCCTCCACCTGGTCTGCACGATCTGTTGCATCTGGAGGGGCCCGCAGAACAGTACCGGCATTGGCGGGACAAGTCGAATAAACTACAGGGATCTTTATTCCATTTCCTGATACCGGTTCCATTCATGTTTGATTTTGTCAGAACCCATCAGCGGCTGGCCCAAGGGTTGCTGCTGGTGTTGATTATGCCTGCCTTCGTTTTTTTCGGCATATCCGGCTACGAGCGGATGTTCGGGAATGCAGATTCTGTGGCTGTTGTCGAAGGTGAGCCGGTACCACGGGCATACTTCGATCAGGTGTACCGCCAGCAGGTACAGCAAATGCAGCAGATGATGGGTGACAATGTCGACACGAGTGTCCTGGATACGCCGTCGATGCGTGCTGATGTGCTGGAGAACCTGATTTCGCGTCAGGCCATGCTGGTTGATGCACGCCGGGGACGGATCACGGTAACGCCGGCAGAGATCCAGAAAGCGATTCTGGCGCAGCACAAGGATTTGCGTGATGCCCAGGGGCATTTTGATCTGGAAGGCTATCGGCGCCTGCTCGCGGCTAACGGTTTAACTCCAGCGCAGTATGAGGGTCAGCTGGGGCAGATGCTGGCTGTCAACGCCGTGGAACAGGCGGTATCGGACTCTGCGCTGGCGCCCCAAGCCGTGGCAGATGCAATATTTGCCTCGCAGGAAAACAGGCGGGTTGTGCGTACCCTGCTGCTTTCTCCCCATGAACGTGAAGCGGGTCTGGCACCCACGCCGGCCCAGTTGCAGCATTACTATGATGGGCATGCCGCTGATTTTGATCTGCCTGAATCGGTCGATATCAGCTATGTGGTACTTAAAGGGGCGGATATGCTGTCCGGGGATGAGGCACCTTCGGACAAAGATCTGCAGGCGTTCTACCAGCAGCATCGCAGCCAGTTCAACGAGCCGGCGCAACGTCAGGCCAGTCATATTCTGCTGAAAGTCCCGGAAGGAGCGGATGCAGCCAGCAAAGCCAGGGTGAAGTCTCAGGCAGAAGCATTGCTGGCGCAGGTGGTGGCCAATCCGGCATCATTTGCTGAACTGGCTCGCACAAAATCGGAGGATACCGGCTCTGCCAAGCAGGGCGGTGATCTGGGTTTCTTTGAGCGAGATTCCATGGTCAAGCCCTTCGCAGATGCTACCTTTGCGTTGGAACAGCCGGGTTTTGTGCCGACCGTGGTAGAAAGCGAATATGGTTTTCACGTGATCCGGGTAACGGCTGTCAAGGGGGGGGGGGAGAGGCCGCTGGCAGAGGTCAAACCGCAGTTGTTGAAGATGTGGCGCGAGCAGGAGGCGGCTCGCCGATACAACCAGGCAGCCGAGGCACTGTCGAATATGGTCTATGAGCAGCCGGATTCACTCAAGCCTGCGGCCGAGCGCTTCAAGCTGACCATTGAACATGCCCGGGGCGTGGGACGGCGGCCGGCAGTAGGGGTACCGGAAGGATCTGTGCTGGCCAATGTGCGTCTGCTGGAACAACTGTATGCCCCTGATGCGCTGGAAGAGCACCGTAACACAACGGCTATTGAAGTCAGTCCTGGCCTGCTGGTATCAGCACGCGTGGATGCTCACCATCCCAAGCGGCGTCAGACACTGGATGAAGTCAGGGCAGAGGTCAGCAAGCGCTGGGTCGCAGCTGAAGCTGCCCGATTGACGCGGGAAGCTGGCGAGAAGCAGCTGATGGCGCTTGACCATGACGTAGCCGGGCAGCCACTGCCCAAGGGACTGAGCGAGGAGAATACGGTCAGCCGGGCACAGCCTGGCCGGCTGAGGCCGGCTGCTGTGAAGGCTGCCTTTAGCTTGCCGGCGACCCGTTTGCCGACCTGGGTCGGAGCCGATCTGGGGAGCGATGGCTATCAGCTCATTTATGTGGAAAAAGCACTTCCGCCTGATAACGTGGCCCGTCAACATCTGGAAGGCTATCAGAGACAGTTGCGCGAGGTCCTGGCTGCCGCTGGTCGGCAAGACTGGATTGAGGCACTTAAAGCCAGCATGAGAATCGACCGTCATCTGGAGCAGGCAGCAGACGAACAGGCCGGGCACGAATAAGGGGAGGCCCATCTGAAAGTCTTTAATCTCTGCTGTGAGCAGCAGCATCAGTTTGAGGGCTGGTTCACATCGGCCGATGATTTCGATCGGCAGCAGTCCAGGCAGCTGATCGAATGCCCGATGTGCGGCTCAAGAAACATACGCAAGCTGCTGTCGGCGCCTCATCTGAACCTGTCGCCTAGCCGGGCATCTGCGGCCACGCCATCTGGCGAAGGCTCCCGACCCGAGGCAGGCGCCCGCGACCGCCTGGGTGAGTTGCAGGGGCGCCTGCTGCAGGGATTGCGCAAGCTGATCAATGAGACGGAGGATGTCGGTGAGCGCTTCGCTGAAGAGGCCCGACGGATCCATTTCAAGGAGGCACCGGCACGTGCCATTCGAGGCGTTGCGACGCCCGAGGATGCGCGCGCGCTGAGCGAGGAAGGCATTGATGTTGTGGCGCTGCCCTTGCCACCGGCTCTGAAGGGGCCGCTGCAATAGCTTTTTGTCGGAGCGTAGGTCAGCCTGCAGAATTGGCTTCGCGTATGAGATTCTCCAGTTGTGTCTGCTGCTCCAGCCAGTCGTTTTCAAGGCTCTCCAGTCGGTCGGCAATCTGGGCACGGTCGCGCTGGCGCTGGGTCGCGCTCTCGCGGTCAGCAAAAGCATCGGGCGCAGCCAGTTGCGCATCCAGCGCATCTGCGCGCTGCTGTAAATCCGCCATCTCGTGTTCGATGGTCTGAATGGCGCGTTCTACCGGCTTGCATCGGGCAGCGAGCGCTGCACGTTGCTGTGCCCGTTCACGACGTGTCTCTGCTCGCGATCCGCCCGGTTGCTCGGCAAGGATGGATGCTTGTTGCCCCTGCTTCATTCGGGTTGTCTGTGCTGATTCGAGATGTTCGGCAGATGATGTCGTTCCGGAGGGCGAAGCAGCGTTACTGGCCGCGGTGTTGCGATTGAGCCCTCGTTCTTTCTGTAGCCACTGGGCATAATCATCCAGATCGCCATCAAAGGGACGCAAAATGCCGTCGTCGATCAGCCAGAACTCATCCACGGTGCTGCGTAGCAGATAGCGGTCGTGTGATACCAGCAGTAGTGGTCCCTCAAATTCCGCCAGCGCATCGGCCAGTGCATCCCGGGTATTGGCGTCCAGGTGGTTGGTCGGTTCATCCAGAACCAGAAACCCGGGTTTTTGCCATGCCAGCAGTGCCAGGCATAGTCTGGTTTTTTCTCCACCGGACATGGGGCCGATGGCGCGCAGGGCATCATCGCCAGAAAACCCGAAACGGCCTAACCAGGCTCGTAATACCTGTTCGCGCTCTTGCGGTGCCAGTCGGCCCAGATGCTGCAGCGGAGATTCATCGGGGCGCAGGCTGTCAATCTGGGCCTGGGCCAGATAGCCTGTGTCCAGTGTACGCGCGCGTACCAGCTCACCCGCAAGAGGGGGAAGATCACCGATCAGGGTACGGATGAGGGTAGTTTTGCCAGTGCCGTTACGGCCTAGAATGCCGATGCGGGCGCCGCGACGGATGGTCAGCTCCGGTAGGGTAACAACGGTCCGTTCTGCTGAATAACCGCAGGAGAGATGCTGTGCGCGGATCAACGGATCAGGCCCTTCTGGAGGCTGGGCAAAGGCGAAGTCGATGCCTCGGGTTGCCCGCAACGGAGCGATGACCTGGATGCGTTCCAGTGCCTTCAGGCGGCTTTGTGCCTGCCGCGCTTTGCTTTTCTTGGCACGGAAGCGGGCAATGAAGCTATTGATGTGGTCGATGTGGGCCTGCTGGTCGCGCTGGGCCTTTTCCCGTTGGGCAGCCCGTTCTGCGCGGATGCTTTCGCTGGCGCTGTAGCCTCCGGGGTAACGGTTGATCTGCCCGCCCTCTATGATCAGGCTGGCACTGGCAATCCGATCCAGGAAGTCCCGGTCGTGCGAGACGATGAGCTGAATGGCCGGGTGTCGCAGCAGCTGGCGTTCCAGCCAGAGTACGGCGTCCAGATCAAGGTGGTTGGTCGGCTCGTCCAGCAGCAGCAGGTCACTGGGGGCCATCAGCACACAGGCCAGATTCAGGCGCATTTTCCAGCCGCCTGAGAGTTCGTTGACAGTTCGTCCCAGTTGAGATTGGCCAAATCCAAGGCCATCCAGCAATTCGGCGGCGCGAGCCTCGGCCGAGGGGCCGCCCGCATCGATCCATTGAGTGTAGGCATTACCCAGTGCTTCACCATCCTGACGCCCTTCAGCATCCTTGATGGCCTGTTCGGCTACCACCAGGGCAGTATCGGCATTCATGACAAAGCGAACTGGATCTAGGCCGGAATGGGGGGCGTGCTGGGCCAGCCAAGCCGTGCGCAGCCGCGGCAGATCGACATTGCCCTGTTCCGGGGCGAGATCACCCCGTAACAGCGCCAGCAGCGAACTTTTGCCGCTGCCGTTGGCACCGATCAAGGCAACGCGCTCGCCGGGATTGATGATCAGGGAGACGTTGGAAAACAGGGGGCGCCCAGCGCGGGCGAGGCTGAGGTTGTCAAAGCGAATCAAGGGAATGGCCCCTGGAAGGGAGTAAGCAGAGGTCCGCTGGCCGCTACTGGCTGGTGAACCATCTGCTGATTATCCCAAAATCCAGGCCCCAGGGATGCGCACCATCCTGGACAGGAAAGATGGCGGTAGCTGCAGCGTATCAAGGCGGTTCAGTATGGATCGTCCTGCTGGTTGTTACGCCACTGCAGAAGGTCTGCGTAGGTGATCAGGACAACGCGATCATCTCCCTGGGTTACTGGAATAGCTGTCCAGGAAAGCGTCGGGAAGCGTGCCTGGAAATTGGGCATTTCATGGCCGATTTCCAGAATGAGAATGCCATCCTGCTGAAGATGTTCTGGTGCCTCAACCAGCAGCCGGCTGATCAAATCCATCCCATCCTGACCAGAACCCAGGGCTTTTTCCGGTTCTGCCCGGTATTCGGAGGGCAGCATGGCCATGGAGTCAGCATTGACGTAGGGCGGGTTGCAGAGAATGACATTGAAGCGTTCATTCTCCAGGCGTTCGAACAGATCTCCCTGCAACAGTTCGATTCGACTCTCAAGACTGTAATCGGCGATATTTTCGGCCGCCTGCTGCAACGCCTGCTCAGAGAGGTCGCTAGCTACGATTCTGGCTTCAGACGGAAGATAATATGCCGCGATGATGGCGAGGCTGCCACCCCCCGTACACAGATCCAGTACGGAATAGGGTGGCGCGTTCGCCTGTTCCGGCTCCCGGGTCATGTCAATCATGAGATGAGGCGCCAGCGTTTGCTGTTTCACCCAGGGGTCGAAGGCATGCTGAACCAGCGCTTCTGCCAGCAATGAGCGGGGTACCAGTGCCCGTGGATCAGCGCGGAACCGGAACCCCATGAGCCAGGCCTCGCCCGTGATATAGGCCAGGGGCTGATCACATTGACTACGGGCATCGATCAGATTGCGCAGTTTTCGGCGTTCACTGGGCAGCAGCGTAGCGTCGGCAAGATCATCATATTGCTCGACTGGTAGGTGCAGACACCAGCAGACCAGCCAGACGGCCTCATCGAAGGGGTTGTCCGTTCCATGGCCAAACGATGCACCAGCCGCCTGCAGGCGGCTGACCGTGAAACGTACCCAGTCGCGCAGTGTGCACAGACCTTCCTGCGCGTCAATCAGGCTGCTTGATTGAGGGCTGTAATTGGCGCGGTAGGGAGAGAATGGCGCGGTCTGGGGAAAAGGGGGCTTGTCGGAATTCATGATGAATCAAGGGTTGCTCAGTCTGCTTTGAGCAAACTGCGCAGAGCATCTTCCTGAAATCCGACCTGTACGCCGGGTGAGGGACCATCCTGGACGATAACTGGGCGTTTGATCAGTGTCGGATGCTCAAGCAACAGGCTGATAGCTTTGTCTGGATCGGTGGCGATGCTGCTCTGTTGTGCAGGGCTCAGGGTGCGCCAGGTCTGGCTGCGTCGGTTGACCAGCGCTTCTAGGCCGACCCGATCCTGCCAGTCGCGCAGTGTAGCGCGTGTGAGGCCATCGGCGCGGAAGTCATGGAATCGGTGCGTTAGATGATGCTGGGTCAGCCAACGCAGCGTTTTCCGCACCTGGTCGCAGTTGTGGATTCCGTAGACGGTAACTGTCATTCAAGCTTGATGAGAAATTCAGCGAAAGAAGCCCCTTGAGCAGGTGCGGCAGCGCCAGACGGCGGCTCTGTCGCAGGAACCGTAGGGGGCTCGGCTGGCAGTGTGCCATGTTTTGGTGCATTGCGGGAAGGATCGGTGGTAAATATTCCGGTGAGCGTGTCGGGAGAGGACGTACCGGCCGGCTTCGGCAGGGCGACGGGATCTCCCGGATTTGCATCTGCTTTGTCTGGGTCGGATGTCGTTGAGGCAGAGGCTGCCGGGCTAGTGGCGGATGTTTCCTGGATCGTGCGTGGCCAGCCGTTGGCGGGGGCTGCGTGTCGTTGCTGTGGAGCGTGCGCCGGGGAGGGGAACTCCTCAGACGCTTGCCCGTCATCCATATCAGCCAGGGTGCGACGTGATGAAAGCGCGGCATCCGTGGTTGACGCAGATTTGCGAGGGCTAAAATTGGCGACCTGTTTCTGTAACTGGTCAGGAAGGGTCAGCTGAGGACTGTGTCCGCTGACGCTGTGAGCGTGTTTGTCGAGTTCCTCGGCATGGTTGTCCAGCAGCCAGAGCAGGTTTGTGGGTGAATCGCTGCACTGCAGTGCATCATCACGCGTGATGCGGCCCGCCCGCAATAGCCGTGTCAGTGAACGATCAAACGACAACGAACCAGCGGTCAAGCTGTTATTGATGGCATCCGATATTTCGGAGAGGCGCCCTCCGGCGATCAGTTCGGCGACATGATGAGTATTGATCATGACCTCGGCTGCTGGTACACGGCCACCATCTGTGCTGTGCAGCAGACGTTGCGACACAATGGCTTTCAGGGTTGTGGATAAATCTGCCAGCAAAGCGGTACGATTTTCCGGCGCATAAAAGCTCAGGATACGGTTGAGCGCGTGGGCAGCATTGTTGGCATGCAGGGTGGCCAGGACGAGGTGACCGGATTGGGCGTAGGCGATGGCGGCAGCCATCGCTTCGATATCACGGATTTCGCCGATCAGGATGCAATCGGGGGCTTGACGCAGGGCGCTTTTGAGTGCGGTGTGCAGATCTTTGGTATCTGAGCCGATTTGACGTTGGTTAACGATGGACAGCTGATTGCGAAAGACGAATTCAATCGGGTCCTCCAGCGTGAGGATGTGGCCCGTGCGGTTCGCATTGCGATAGTCGATCAGTGATGCCAGAGTGGTCGTTTTGCCCACGCCGGTGGCTCCCACCATCAGGAAGAGGCCGCGTGGCTGCAAGATCAGCTCCTTCAGTACGGCAGGCATGCCCAGCGTGTCGAATGCGGGAATGTCGCCTGGAATGTAGCGCACGACTGCAGCAGCCGTACCCCTTTGCCGGAACAGGGAGATCCGGAAACTGCCAACATCCTTCAGACCATAACCGATGTTGAGCTCGTTCTCTTCCTGAAAGCGTTTCCATTGCTGATCGTTGATCCCCGCGCGCAGGATTGCTTCTGACTGCTGGGGCATCAATCGTTTTTCGATCGGTGTGATGGCCACCATGTTGCCATTGACCTTCATCTGGACAGGTGAGCCCACCGAGATGAACAGGTCAGAGGCCTTGTGGCGGGCCATGATTTCCAGCAACTGGTTAAAGGGATTGTTAGTGCCGCTGGAGGCTTGATTGCTGGGTGAGGCGTTGCCGGTCATGGTCTGAGTGAGAATCCGGAAGGGAGGAGGCCCGAAGGCCGCTATACGTGTCCGATCCGGATCAACCGGGATCCGGGTCAGGCATCAGCCCCGCGCAACAGGTCATTGATGGCGGTCTTGGCCCGTGTCTGGGCATCGACCCGCTTCACAATGACAGCACACGCCAGGCTGACGCGTCCATCCTTCGACGGGAGGCTGCCCGGTACCACCACCGACCCTGCCGGAACCCGGCCGTAGTACACTTTGCCGGTTTCGCGTTCGTAGATCTTGGTGGACTGGCTGAGATATACACCCATGGCCAGCACCGAGTTTTCCTCGACGACGACACCTTCGACCACTTCCGAGCGGGCGCCGATAAAACAGTTGTCCTCAATGATGGTGGGGTTGGCCTGCAGCGGTTCCAGTACCCCGCCAATGCCTACTCCACCAGACAAATGGACATTTCTGCCAATCTGCGCACATGACCCGACAGTGGCCCAAGTGTCAACCATCGTACCTTCGTCGACATAGGCCCCGATGTTGACGTAGGAGGGCATCAGTACCACGTTGCGGCCGATGAACGAGCCGCGGCGAGCGACGGCGGGTGGCACCACCCGGTAGCCTGCCCTTGCAAAGTCAGCTGCGTCCATGCCATCGAACTTGGTCGGGACCTTGTCAAAAAATTGCAGCATACCGGCCTGCATCGGTAAGTTGTCGGCCAGCCGGAATGACAGCAGGACGGCCTTTTTGATCCATTGCTGCACTTGCCAGCGAGCAGCACCCTTGGCGGCGGCATCAGTTGTACGGGTGGCAACGCGGAGAGCACCAGCGTCCAGATCGGCCAGAACGGATTCGACGGCCTGGCGGATGTCCGGGGAAGTGCTGGCAGGATCAAGCTTCTGGCGGTTTTCCCAGGCGGATTCGATGAGGGCTTGTCTTGGATCTGTCATGGCGCGGCGTCTTGTTGAGTTGGGGTTGATCGGTTATTCAGCCAGCAATTCTATCGGTTTGACACGCTGCCGCGCGGCAGCCTGCGAGGGCAGCTCTCCGAAATGCAGACAGTATTCCCGCGCAAAGCGGCCGAAATGCCAGAAGCCCCAGGTAGCGGCCGCACTGGCCACGCTGTGCCCCTGTTTGATGGCCCGCCGTGCGCCATCCAGGCGTAGCGCCCGCAGGTAGCGCTGCGGGCTGATACCCAATGTCTGCTGAAAGGCATATTGCAGGGTGCGCCGGCTGGTACCCAGCTCGCGACACAATGCGCCGATGTTCATCAGTGCTGTGTCAGCGGCAAGAGATTCCGCCCGTTGCCGTACCCTGTCCACCAGTTGCGCGTGGTGCTGCTGGCTGCGTCCGATGGCGGCGGGTGTCTCAAGCGATGCTGCCAGCAGCATGCTGACCTGTCTTGTGAGGTGTCGCGCCATGCTGTTTGCGCATGCCGGTTCAGTTTCCATAACACGATAATGGTTACGATAGTGTCGCTGTATCAGCAATAGATCTACCAGCAGCGGTTGGACGACCGCCGGGCTGGTCGGGAGCACGCGTGGTGTCTGCAGGCAGCGTGTCAGGGCCATATATTCGTCAGTATCAAGCCAGTAGCCAATATCTGCCTGGTACAGTGTCATGAACTGCATGTCCATCTGTGCCGGTGAATGGAATGCAAATGATGTCTGCCCGGAAAATACGAGTAGCGGGTATCCGCAACAGGGCTGATCACAGAACAGTATATGTTCGCAAGGCGTGTATGGAATCCCAATGGCAAGCACGGCCGTGTCGACACGGCCGTGCTGTTGCAGTGCTGCCGTCGTGAATTCGCGTAGAAGACGTACTGTCCCGCCAAGCCAGATATCCAGCCACGAACCATGGAATGGCCCGGTGCCAATCTGTATGCAACGTCGTTGCCAGTCTCCCAGGACTTCAGCCTGTTGGTCTATATCTTTGCAATGTTGCCACCGGATGCGTGCGCCAGCAGGTGATGTCATGAATAGTGGTCTCCGCATACATATTTGCGTCGATTGCCTGTCAGGACATTGTGCGATTTAAGGGCCGAGCTGGGGGTACAGGCATGGGTTAATCCGGATGGCATGCGAGGCGCAGACCTTCCGATCTCGGGTAAATACGGATGCCTGGATCAGCCGGAGGGCCGGACTTTGCCGAAAGTGGATAGTCCGCGATTCACGGGGTGGGCTAGATTGGTTTCCTCAGCGTGAAGGAGGAAACATCATGACTGATTCGCTGTCGCAGACATTGCCCACGCATAAGGAGCCGGGTGGGATCGGCCATGATCATGTTGATGCGGATTATTTTTCCCACCGCCAGTTGCGTCAGGGGGCGGCCGGGTGGTTGCTGCTGGTTGGACTGGGGGTGGCCTATGTCATCTCGGGCGATTACGCCGGCTGGAATTTCGGGCTGAAGACGGGAGGCTGGGGCGGGCTGGCGCTGGCTTCCGTGCTGATGGCCACGATGTATACCTGCATGTGTTTTGCATTGGCCGAGCTGGCTACCATTGCACCGACCGCCGGCGGCGGTTATGGGTTTGCACGGCGGGCGTTTGGTCCCTGGGGAGGGTTTTTGTGCGGTGTGGCCATTCTCATGGAGTATGCAATTGCACCGGCGGCAATCGTGACGTTTATCGGCGCCTATTGTCAGTCGCTTTTCGGTATTGACGGCTGGTTGGTCTACCTGGTGTTTTACGCCGTTTTTCTGGGCATCCATGTTTATGGTGCCGGTGAGGCACTGCGCCTGATCTTTGCCGTGACGGCGCTGGCCGTGGTGGCGCTGGCGGTGTTTGTGGTGGTGATGGCAGCGCATGTACGGTTGACCAATCTCTTTGACATTCCGCCGACGCACGCGCTGGGCGCAAGTGCTTTTCTTCCCTATGGCTACATGGGTATCTGGGCGGCGATTCCGTACGCCATCTGGTTCTTTCTTGCTGTGGAAGGGGTGCCATTGGCAGCGGAGGAGGCGAATGATCCGAAACGGGATCTGCCGCGGGGGCTGATCGGGGCCATTTTGTTGCTGGTCCTGTTTTGCGCACTGATTCTGGTGGTCTGTGTGGGAGCGGCCGGTGCCGCCGAGCTGACGTCAGCGGGCAATCCGCTGGTGGCTGCGCTGAGCCTGTTGCGGAATCAGAGTGTACCTGCCTGGGTCGCCGGTTTTGTCAATCTGGTCGGACTCGCAGGACTGATTGCCAGCTTTTTTTCGATCATCTACGGTTATTCCCGACTGGTGTTTGCCATGTCCCGCGCCGGCTATCTGCCGCGCGTGCTGTCGTTGACGTCGGCACGGAAAACACCTGTGGTGGCGCTGATTGTGCCGGGCCTGACCGGATTTGTGCTGTCCCTGACCCGGCAGGGGGATCTGCTGATTCTGGTGGCTGTATTCGGCGCGACCATATCCTATGTCATGATGATGGCCGCCCATATTCGGCTGCGCATCAGCGAACCGGATCTGGCCCGCCCGTACCGGACGCCCGGTGGCATCTGGACATCAGGTGTGGCGCTGCTGCTGGCTTGTCTGGCGGTGGTTGCGGGCTTTCTGGTGGATACCCGGGTGCTTGCCGGAGCGGTGATCGTTTACGCTGTGTTTGTTGCCTATTTCGCCATCTACAGTCGCCACCATCTGGTGGCCGAGGCACCGGGGGAGGGAGACTGATGGACACAGATCAGGGAGCGGGTGCACTGAAAACATTGCTGGCAAAAGCGTCGCCAGAGCGTTCGGGGGACCGGCTGGCCGGCATTGCCGCCGAGGGAGAGGAGGAGCGCGTGCGGGCACAGATGGCGCTGGCAGAGCAGCCGCTGAAGCGTTTTCTGAATGAGCCTGTCGTGCCGTATGAGCAGGACGAGGTCACACGCCTGATACTGGATACGCATGATGCGACCGCATTTGCGCCGATATCGCATATGACGGTGGGCGGTTTGCGTGACTGGCTGCTTTCGGAGCAGGCCGATACAGGCACACTGACCCGACTGGCTCCGGGGTTGACGCCTGAAATGGTGGCGGCCGTGTCGAAAATCTGCCGCAATCAGGATCTCATTCTGATCGCCAGAAAATGCCGGGTAGTGACTGCGTTTCGGAACACGATAGGCATGGCCGGAAGAATGTCGACACGTTTGCAACCGAATCATCCGACCGATGATCCGGTTGGAATCGCCGCAAGCATCGTGGACGGGCTGATGTATGGTAATGGAGATGCGGTCATCGGCATTAATCCGGCCACGGACAATGTCGGTGCGGTGATCCGGATTATGAGCATGCTGGACAAGGTTATCCGGAAATATGACATTCCGACTCAGTCCTGCGTACTTACGCATGTTACGACAACTATCGAAGCGATCAATCGGGGGGCGCCGGTGGATCTGGTTTTTCAGTCGATTGCCGGGACTGAGGCGGCCAATCGAAGTTTTGGAATAAATCTGGCACTCCTGGAGGAGGGACAGCAGGCGGCTCTGGCCCTGCAGAGGGGCTGCGTCGGGAAAAACGTGATGTATTTTGAAACTGGGCAAGGCAGTGCGCTATCGGCAGGCGCCCATCATGGCGTGGATCAGCAGACACTGGAGGCACGTGCCTATGCGGTGGCAAGACGTTTTTCTCCCCTGCTTGTTAACACCGTGGTGGGTTTCATCGGACCAGAGTACCTGTATGACGGCAAGCAGATCATCCGGGCCGGCCTGGAAGACCATTTCTGCGGGAAGTTGCTCGGTCTGCCGATGGGATGCGATATCTGCTATACCAATCATGCAGAGGCTGACCAGAATGACATGGATGTTCTGTTGACGCTGTTCGGTGTGGCGGGCATCAATTTCATCATGGGTATTCCGGGATCAGATGACATCATGCTGAACTATCAGACAACGTCGTTTCATGATGCACTCTATCTCCGGCAGGTGCTCGGGTTGAAGCCATCGCCGGAGTTCGAGGCGTGGCTGTATGCGATGGGCATTCTCGAACCAGGACCGGGATTGAGGCTTTCGCGTACTCTGGCGCAGCCATTTCTGCCAGCATTGGCTGGCGCGATATGATCTGGAGGGTAGCGAGATGCCAGAGGTGTGCATGGACAAAAAACGGCATGACGATCATCTGGTTCGACCTGACAACGGACGGGTAGTGACAGCGAATCCCTGGCAAGAGTTGCGCCGTTTTACTCCGGCACGTATCGCACTGGGCCGGACCGGGGTTAGTCTGCCCACTCGACCTCATCTTGAGTTTCAACTGGCTCACGCCCAGGCGCGGCAGGCCGTACAGCAGCCCGCGGATTTCTGCCTACTGGATTCTGAGTTGCAGGCGCTCGGGGAGTCGGTCGTGCTACTGCGTAGTGCGGCTGATTCACGGGCTGTCTATCTGCAACGTCCCGATCTTGGAAGACGTCTGGATGCTGCGTCCGCAGAGTTGCTGGCGGAGCTGGGAGCGGATGGCGATGGTCAGCCTCCTGACGTGGTGATTGTGATCGGGGATGGGTTGTCTTCTCGGGCGATTAACAGCCATGCTGTTCCGTTGTTGCAGGTACTTTTGCCCGCACTACATGAGCAGCACTGGCGAGTTGGCCCTCTGGTACTGGTCAAGCATGCCCGGGTCGCCGTTGGTGACGAGGTCGGGGCGAAGTTGCGAGCTTCCCTGGTGGTGGTGCTAATCGGTGAGCGACCGGGTCTGAGTTCTCCGGACAGCCTGGGTATCTACATGACCTGGCAACCCCGGGTGGGGACGACGGATGATTTGCGCAATTGCATCTCCAATATCCGGCCGCAGGGTCTGTCTTATCCGATGGCTGTGCATCGACTTTTGTATCTGATGACTCAGGCACGAAAGTTGAGATTGTCCGGCGTGGCGCTCAAGGACAATACGGATACTGAGTCATTACCCGGCGGGTAGGGATGTTTCCCTGGTGGACATTGCCTGTCCCTGGCCCCGGATGGCCGCGGCCCTGCCGACAGGCAGGGCCTGCGCGAATTTGTCGGCCGTGGTCAACGCTGTTTGTCTGGGGAAATGTCCAATTTGCTCATGGGCGTCCGTTTCCCGGTGGCAAGATCATAACGGTCGCCATCGAAGGAAAAAAGGATGGGGCCATTGTAATGCTGCTGTATGTAAGCACGCGTTTGACGCTGAACAAACCGGCTGCGTTGCATGAAGTGAGAGAGGACAAGCGTGTGCGGCTGACCCTGTGCGGCAATCCGGCCGATTTCCGAGGGGGGCATGTGCAGGCGCAGCGCAATGGGGTCACGGGTCTTCTCAGGGACAGCATTGTGGGCAATAAAAAGGTCGGCGCCCCTGACCAGCGGGTCAAGGGTATGGCCGATATTGCTGGTGTCTCCAGAAATGACCACGCTGCAGCCATCCTTTTCGATACGCCAGGCCAGAGAAGGCATCAGACCATGCGAGACACCGATGGCTCGCAGCGTATAGCCATCAATCGTGGTGGTAAATGGTTCAAAGGTGCGCTCCGGAATGCCTTTGGGCAGTTGAGCGTTGATGGTCTGGGGCCTGAGTTGGAAGCGCGCGTCACCTGTCAGGAAGTCGGACAGATAGGACCAGGCGCCCCGTTCGCCAAAAAGGCGCTGGATAAAGGTCGTGGTATCGGGGACGACATCGTTGCCACTTGGTCCCAGAATGGGCAGGTCATGGGTGCGGTTGGAGAAGAAGGAAGCCTTGACCAGGGCAGGCAGGTCATTAGTGTGGTCAACGTGTAGGTGAGAGAGCAGAACGGCTTTCAGGTCACTGATCTGGGCACGGACTTTTTCAAAGGTGCTGGCGCTACCTGCACCGAAGTCGATCAGGATCCGGGCGCGCTCGCCTTCCCGCAGCAGGTATCCGGTGGACGCGCGCTGGTCGTTCAGCTCGGGACCGCCGGAGCCGAGGACAATGAGGTTGAGGGTGGGGTTGTGACAGTGTGTGGTTGTGACTTGACTGGAGGCTGAAGCAGCAGCTGATGTCGTCGAGGCCGCAATCGAAGGAGTGGGCAGAAGTGCCTGTACAAACAGCAGCATAGGAACGGCGCAGCGTGCCAAGGCATGACGGATCTGGCCCACGTACCCCGGGCTATGGGCAGCCAGACGCTGCACATGAGACTGGCTTGGGGAAGGGGGATTTGGCAGATTAAGCGGCAAAATGTCAGGAAGGCAAAAGGCGGTCGGGTGCATCGCAAGAGGGCAAGAAGAAGGATCTGGCATTGGGACTTCATGATGCCGAGCCTCCGGAACTGCCAGGGGCCCGACATGCAAACGGAAATCTTAACGCAGCCGATCTCCATCCAGCTAGCTGATGGTGGTAGTATCAACGAGAAGTGATCCCCATGCGATCCGATTTTGTAGAATTTAAGCGCTTATTCACAGGGCAACCGCTGCTTCTCTGCCACGGGTGTCATGGCGCTCGGAGTGAGCGAGTCATCTTGCTGTAGGGTGTCGGGTCAGCCGTCATTGGATGTGGGCATGGCAAAGGCAGCGCCGCTGCTGATGCTTTCAGGCCAACGCTGCATGACTGATTTCTGACGAGTATAGAAGCGTACACCTTCTTCGCCATAGGCATGCATGTCGCCGAATAGACTGCGCTTCCAGCCGCCAAACCCCTGCCAGGCCATGGGTACGGGAATGGGCACATTAATGCCGACCATACCAACCTCGACTTCATGTGCAAACCGGTTGGCGATGTAACCATTGCTGGTAAAGCAGGAGACACCATTGCCAAATTCGTGGTTGTTGATCAGCTGAAGTGCTTGGTCGAAATCCGGTACTCGTACGCAGGCCAGTACGGGGCCAAAGATCTCTTCGTGGTAGATCCGCATCTTCGACGTGACGTGATCGAATAGTGTGGCTCCCAGCCAGTAGCCTTCGCGGCAGCATTCCCCGGCGATACCTGCGTCAAAACTGCGTCCGTCGACAAGCAGTGAGGCGCCTTCGTCCACGCCCATCTGGATATACCCCTTGATCCGCTCCAGTGCGGCGCGGTTGATAATGGGGCCCATGTCGGCATCGAGTTTTTCTCCTTGAGTGATGCGCAGCTTCTGAATACGAGACTTCAGCGCTGGAATGATCTGCTCGGCCGCGCCATCTACCAGAACAGCCACCGAAATGGCCATGCAGCGTTCGCCGGCGCTGCCATAAGCAGCACCTATCAATGCATCCGCGGCCTTGTTCATGTCAGCGTCAGGCATGATGATCATGTGATTCTTGGCCCCGCCCAGCGCCTGAACCCGCTTGCCCTCATGAGCGGCTGTTTCGTAGATGTAATTGGCGATCGGCGTGGACCCGACAAAACTTACCGCTTTCACGTCGGGGTTCTTCAGAAGAGCATCCACGGCAACCTTGTCGCCTTGAACGACGTTGAATACGCCGTCGGGCAGGCCGGCTTCCTTCAGCAGGTCGGCAATCATCAGGCTGGGGGTCGGATCATTCGGACTGGGTTTCAGGACAAAGGTGTTTCCACAAGCGATGGCAAGCGGGAACATCCACATTGGCACCATGACAGGAAAGTTGAACGGCGTAATGCCGGCCACGACGCCAAGTGGCTGACGTATCGTCCAGTTGTCGATGTTGCTGCTGACCCGCTCGCTGTAGGCGCCCTTGAGCAGCTGCGGTGCGCCACAGGCAAACTCGACGATCTCGATACCACGCATGACTTCGCCCTTGGCATCCGTGAACACTTTGCCATGTTCCCGGGTAATGGCCAGTGCCAGTGCGTCGTGATGCTGATTCAACAGATTCAGAAAGCGCATCAGGATACGGGTCCGGCGCACCGATGGCATGGCTGCCCAGGCTGGGAAGGCGGCTCTGGCAGCTGCCACGGCCTGATCGATATCGGCCTTCTCTGCGAGCAGCACTTCGGCTGTCTGCTGTCCCGTTGCGGGGTTGTATACGGGCTGACGACGACTGGATTTGCCATCTGTGCGTTGCCCATCAAGATAGTGATTGATGATGTTGGACATAGGTGTCTCCTGATGAATGGAAATTTCTTGGTTTCAAGAAACTGCAGGCTCCGGCCGGGTACTACTCAATATGCGCCCATGCGAACCCTAGCGATACATGATGCTGAAAGGGATAGGCGAATGAAACATGCACGGCTGGAGCGGAGGCTCACAGTGTCTGGGGCTGCCCTGTACGCAGTGCCGTTGTCAGTGCGCGACCGATGCGAGTGGCTTCGGTAGCATCCTTCAGGCTGAGCGGAGCTGGTTTCAGGTTCGCACAGGCATCCGCGAATGCTTGCATCTCCGCGAGAAATGCGTCTTCAAAGCGTTCAAAGTAGTCTTCCAGTGCGAGGTGGCCAACGCCATGGGCGTCGCTTTTGATGATGCGATCCCGTGCTGCACCAGCACCGATCAGGAGTTTGCCTGCTGTTGCGATTATTTCGGTGCTGGTTTCATGGCCATGTGCAAATGTGCGTGACGCATAAAGCGTGGCGAATCTGCCATCGGAGAACTCGATGGTACTGATAGCGTTGTCCACGTCGTGATATTTGGCCAATTCTGGGTGCATTGCGCAACTGCCAGATGCATACACCTTCGTCGCCCGTGGTGCATTTCCTTCTGCATCGCTCAGCAACCAGCGCGCCAGGTCGATGTCATGAATGTTGCAGTCCATGATGATCCCGCCCGAGCTGGCCGAGAACTGAATGAAGAATCCCTGAGGATCCAGCTTGTCGCAGGTCTGAGATCTAAGGAAGAAAGGGTATCCAATATCACCGGCGATGATAGAGGAGCGAGCACGCGCATAACTGGCATCAAAGCGTCGAACGAAGCCTACCATTGCCACCTGGCCAGGATACTTCCTTCGGGTATGTTCGTGAGCAGCTTCCACTTGCTCACAATCTTCTATGTTGAGCGCCAGCGGTTTCTCCATGAAGAGGTGTTTTCCTGCTTCCAAAACCTGTATGCTTTGGGAAGCGTGCAGCTCCGTTGGGGTGACCAGAACAACAGCATCAATACCCTCAGTCTGAAGCAGCTTGTCCAGGCTGTCCACTACGGTGGGAACCTGCAGGTCATGGGTGGCGAATTCGCGTTCCGCAGATACTGGACTGGCCGCCGCTACCAGTTCAACATCTGGCAGGCGATAACGAAGATTCCTGGCGTGGCGTTTTCCCATTCGTCCAAGTCCGACAACGCCAACTTTCAGTCGCCGCTCCATTGTTTTCTCCTT
Source organism: Lautropia sp. (assembly GCA_030527825.1). GTDB lineage: Bacteria > Pseudomonadota > Gammaproteobacteria > Burkholderiales > Burkholderiaceae_E > Lautropia. The sequence continues at coordinate 874,518 of JAUNAC010000002.1, read as the reverse complement.
AATTGAGTGTGATGGTCTGGCCCGTTCGGGCCGACTTGGTTGCGGCGTCTGCGAGACGTTGGGCTGCCACACCATCGGCAATCGAGGTGCGTGGCCGTTCTCCGTTCTTCAGCACCGACAGGAAATGCAGCATTTCCAGACGGTAAGCGTCGCGATAGCGCTCCAGGAAGAAGTGTTCAGGCAGATCAGCACTGATGTTTTCCTGGTTCCAACAGATGACCTCGGTCGGGCGGAGATTAGCGCATTGCAGCATGCCCCGGTCACCCAGAACCTCGAAACGTTGGTCGTAGCCGTAGGCGGTACGCCGGCTAGTGTTAATCTGGCAGAGCCGGCCCTTACGGCTGCGAAGGGTGACAGCCGTGGTGTCAAAATCATCCGCTTCCTGAGAAATGGCAGGATCGATCAGGCATGATGCCGTTGCGTGCACACTGATAATCTCGTCATCTAGTATCCAACGGCAGATATCGAAATCATGGATCAGCATGTCCCGGAAGATGCCACCTGATGCCTTCAGGTAGGATATCGGAGGAGCGCTGGGGTCCCTGCTCGTGATGACAAGGATTTCAGGAGAACCGATTTCTCCAGATTCGATACGCTGTTTGGCTGTAAAGAATGTCGGATCGAAGCGACGCTGAAATCCCACCATGCAGGTGATTCCGCTTTCTTCAATGGCCGCCTGACACTGTTGGGCGCGAGTCAAGGACAGGTCGATCGGTTTTTCACAAAAGACATGCTTGCGAGCCCTGGCGGCTTTCAGTATCAGCTCGCTGTGAGTATCTGTGCTGGAGGCGATGATCACGGCATCGATTTCCTTGTCGGAACAGACCTGATCGACGCAGGCAACCTTTGCTCCGGTCTGTTCAGCGAGGTTGCGTGCCTGACCTGAATCCGGATCGCAGATGTAGCCGATCTCTGCATCGGGCAGGGCGTGAAGGTTCCCCGCGTGAATTCGACCAATTCGTCCGGCACCAAAAACAGCTATTTTCATGATGTCTCCTGCATTTTCACGCTCGAAGCGTGCGTTATCGAACTATGGTGAGGCTATGGTAGTTCTGAACGTGCTACAGCCATGTTCCGAGCGTTCCCGGGTTCATGCATGGCAAGCACTAATACAGTGCTTCCGTTCGGGTAAGCTCGGTACGTGCTGCATACATGAGGAACAATGACTGAACTGCACATACAGTGTTGACCAGAGAACGAAATCCGAAACTGCTGTGCTCATGAATTTCGATCAGGTCAGTGGTATATTGGGCTATTTCTCCAAGATGGCTGTCGGTGATGGCGATCACTCTGGCTCCTCTGTCATGAGCCAGCTTGACGGCCTTGCAGCTACTCTCGGCATAGGGCGCATAAGAGATGACGATCATGACATCATCTTGACTGATCGCATTGAGCTGATCATCCAGGTTGAAGCATAGACCGTTGAGCCAGTGCACGGGCTTGTCTCCATGACGAGTCAGATACGTAAGGTATGCAGCAGCGGCAAAGGATCGGCCGGCGGCCATGATCCACAATGCTGGCGCTTCGATCATCAGGTTCACGGACTTATCTAAGGAACGCATCAGCTTCGGATTGAACATTTGCTGCAGACTCTTGATGTTGTTGCCAATCACTTCCTTGACAATCGTGCTTCCCGGGATGCTTTCTGCGACCTGACGCTGCTCCTCCGCTATACGGTGAATGCGTTCGGCATAGTTGTCATTGATTGAGATCTGTTCAGCTAGATCCTGTCGGAACAGTGCCTTCATCTCGCTGTAGCCTGAGAAGCCCATGCTTTGAGCAAAGCGCACGATCGTCGATGGGGGTACACCAATTGCCCGACACAGCTGGTTCACATTCATCAGCGCAATATGATCACGATGCTGTTGCAACTTCCTGGCAATCGTTTGAAGGCGCTTGCTCAGGTCGTTGTAACGCTGGTCAATCGCGCGGAAGAAGTCATCCGGGCTTCGATAAGGCATATTGGCTTTTCTCATGATTTCGAAGAGTAGGCTAACCGGGACGGATCAGCGGTCCTGGAAACAGGGAGTGTCGCAATGTGTCGGTGATCATGATCCGGAAAGCACCGTTCATCATCGCCATCACAGTTTCTGGAACAACCAGGCGTGATCAGGATCGTTAAAGAACTGCCAACGCCGCTTCGGCCCCGCCATGGTGTTGAGATAGTAAAGGTCGTAGCCATAAACCGTCCCGCAGGGGTGGTAACCCCTAGGTACCAGGACGACATCATGGTTCTCGACCGTCATTGTCTCATCGAGGCTGCGATCTTCGGTATAGACACGCTGAAAGGCGAATCCCTGAGGGGGATTTAACCGGTGATAGTAGGTTTCCTCCAACAGTGTTTCCTGATCACTTTGCTGATCGTGCTTGTGTGGTGGGTAGCTGGAGGTATTGCCGGCTGGCGTCAGTACCTCCACCACCAACAGGCTTTCGGCTTTGGCAGATTCGGGCAGAATGTCGCACACATATCGCGTGTTGCTACCAGTGCCTCGCACACTTCGCTTCATATGTTCTGGATGTATCAGCCTCGTTGGGAAATGCCCCTTGGCAGGCGCTGAAGATATTGCCACTTCGATTTCGTCATGGGCCAGAATTGTCACTTGGCAATTGGGAGGTACATAGACGGCATAAGGGGATTTTTCCTCAAACACGCTATTGCGGTCACCGATATTCAGGAATTGATTCGTGTCGACCTGAATGTCAGCATGACCTTTCAGTAAGGTCAGACAGTACTCCCGGTTCTTGGATGCCTGAAAGGTATGTTGCTCTGCGGCGTTGAGGTGAGCTACAGAGAAATCGATATAGGTCCAGCCAGCTTGGGCCGCGGTGATGTCCTGCAGCATGGTTTGTTTGAGTGTGGGCTTGATGAGCAGGCGGGACATGGGACCTCCTGGTGAGTAAGGGTAAGAAGGAACGATGAATGCCGGATGTGTCAGGCTGTCTGCGGGCGGACACCGACGGGTTGTGAGCCGTCTCCGTGATGATCAATGATGCCGAGAAGGGTATCGTGCCCCAACTTTCCGTAACGATAGGGTGGGGCAATTTTCGGATCTTGTTCTGCCTCTACGACCAGCCAGCCTTTGTAACCGTGCCCCAACAATATGCCCAGTACGGTTTCGAAATCAATTGCACCATCGCCCGGCACGGTGAAGGCTCCCGCGAGTACGGCATGGAGGAAAGAGTCGTCACGGTTCCGGATGTCATGAATGACCTCTGGTCGAACATCCTTGCAATGCACGTGCACCACCCGATCGATGTGCCTGATAAGGGTTTCCTTAACATCAATGACCTGATCGGGATTGTTCGTTGCGCTGCCGAACCAGCAATGGCCCGTATCGAACAGCAACCCGACCAGGCTCGGATCCGTCAGTTGCATCAGGCGGCCAATGTCATCAGGATGCTCGACATACGCCCCCATGTGATGATGATAGGCTAGTGTCAGCCCATAGCTTTCCTTGAGGTGCTTGCCGAATTCGTTCAGCCGCTGGGCATAGCGTTGCCACTGGTCATCGTTCGTGAAACGCGGACGCCTCGACAACGGTGTGGTGATCTGCCCCTGGATACTGTTGCTCACTTCACCATAGACAACCACCTGACAGTCGTTGTACTGAAGCTTTTCCATGTGGGGTCTGGCTGCTTCGATTTCCTGGGATAAGGACCAGTCGTCCAGGCGTCCCAGTTGTGCTGAATACCATCCCGAAACGCAGACCACACCAAATTCGTCAAGTTTTTGTTTCAGTTCCGGCCCTGTTTTTGGAAACTTGTTTCCTAGCTCGAACCCTTGATAGCCGATCTCTGCACCTTCGGACAATGCTGTTTCTAGCGGAGTTTCAATACCCAGAGAGGGCAGGTCATCATTGCTCCAGCCAATTGGGTTGATCCCAATGCGGATGTCTGGTTTTCTCATGGGGCACCTGTCTTGAGTTCAGTGGCGTTGTTGCTGTTTGGATGCTTGCCAGTCGTCGCGGGCTTGGTTCACGGCGGTGTGAGTTGAGACCTCAGGGATGCCAACGTCCCACCAGCAGCCACCATCGGTCGTGGTACGTTCATGGGTGGTATTGATCACCAATACGGAGACTCCAGACCGATTGCGTGCAGTTTGCATGGCTGCCTTGAGTTCGGACACGTTGCCGACGTGCTCCGCATACGCTCCGAGGGACGCAGCATGAGCAGCGAAGTCGATGGGCGTATTCAGACCACCGGGCATCACGCAATCATTCAGCAGGTTGTTGTAGCCAGGGCTGCCACTATTGATCTGCAGGCGACTGATGCAGCCAAAGCCACGATTATCCAGGACGACGATGATCAGCGTCAGGCCGAGCATTCGGGCAGTGGCGATTTCGCTGTTCATCATCATGTAAGAGCCGTCACCGACCATGACGATCACGTGTTGATCCGGACGCGCCTGCTTCACGCCCAAGGCTCCCGCGATCTCGTAGCCCATGCAGGAGTATCCGTAATCCAAGTGATAGTTACCAGCGCCTTCGCATCGCCAGAGCTTATGCAGTTCGGCTGGTAATGTTCCAGCCGCACATACCACAACATCATTTGATGGCGAATCATTGCCAGAGTCGCGCACGGCACCTATCACTTCCGCATCATAGGGAAGCATGCCTACTGGAGTGGGCCGGGTTGTCAGCTCGGTGACCCGATCCCGCCAGCGATTGACTAATGTCTTCGTTCGACTGACCCAGTTAGCATCCAGTCCTGACATGAGATCGGAATGGCTTAACCAGCCGTCCAGAACGGTGCGTGCATCACCCTGTACCATCTGTGCCCGACAGCGGGTTGCATCCAACGGTGAGACGTTGATAGCCAGCACGTCTGCCTGGGGAAAAAGGGCATTTGAACCGCTGGTGAAGTCCTGCAGGCGCGTGCCGATGGCAATGATCAGATCGGCCTCCCTGGCAAGTGCATTGGCCGCAGGAGACCCTAGAACGCCGATTGAGCCCGCGTTGCACGGATGTTGCCAGGAGAGTGCACTTTTGCCTGCCTGTGTCTCGGCAACGGGCAAGCTGTATCGGCTGGCCAGGATGGCCAGGTCGCGTTCGGCACCGCTGTAGAGTGTGCCTCCGCCAGAGATGATCAGAGGGCGTTTTGCGTCCTGCAATCTCCGGATCGCATCACGCATGTCGCGTGGATCTGGTATTGGACGACGGATACGCAGTGGCCGGGGGGAAAAGAAATCGAGCGGATAGTCATAGGCTTCAGCCTGCACATCCTGGGGCAGGGCCAACGTGACGGGGCCGCACAGTGCGGGGTCGGTCAACACGGCAAAGGTGCGAGGCAGGGCTACCAGCAGTTGTTCCGGTTTCATGATCCGGTCGAAATAGCGCGAGACAGGCCGGAAGCAGTCGTTAACGCTGGTATCACCAGCAGAGAAGTCTTCACTCTGCTGCAGGACTGGATCGGGGCCACGGTTGGCGAAAATGTCTCCAGGCAACAGCAGTAGTGGCAGACGATTGACATAAGCCAGTGCGGCGGCAGTGACCATGTTGGTGGCACCGGGGCCAATGGATGACGTGGCGGCCATCACTCGCCGGCGCATATGAGCCTTGCCATAGGCGATGGCTGCGTGTGCCATGCCCTGCTCATTATGGGCTCGATAGACGGGCAGCCCTTCCGGTCGGAATGATCGGTTGGCGTCTGGCTGGCGTAGATCAGCCATCGCCTCACCTAGGCCGCAGACATTCCCGTGGCCAAAGATGGCCCAGATGCCGCCAACGAACGAATGCAGGCTGCCATCATCGTCTTCAATGCGAATGGCTGCCAGGTAACGGGCAAGCGCCTGAGCCATGGTCAGGCGGATGGTGGTTGCGCTCATTTGGACTCCGTTCACGGACGGCTGGCCAGCCATCCGTCGATCAGTCGCTCAAAGTTGCCGGCCATCCGGGCGCGGCAGTCGGATTCGTCGATGTGGCCGGCCAGCAGGGAGGCGAGCGGGTCTTGCCAGACCGTGCGGCCGATCATGAAGCCCTTGACGATTGGATGGCAGGCGGCCTGGAAATGTGCAAGCAACTGGGTCTCGGGCTGATTCAGGCCCAGTAGCACAGCGCCTCGACACCAGGGGTCGTGCTGGTCGATCAGCTGGGCCAGATGTTTCCATGACTGGGAACGCATCCCGGCCAGCTTCCACCACTGTGGTCTGACACCCAGATGATAGAAGCGAGCCACTGTGCGCAGGATGATGCTGTCGGGATCAAGGTCGACGGCGCCGGCCGGCATCTCTCGAGGCACGATCAGTTCGAGCAGCAGCTCGTGTCCGCTCTGGCGCGTGGCCTCCCATAGCTCCAGCACTCTGCGCTCCTGGGCTAAACGCATGGCTACGCTGTCCTCGGGGTGATAGAACAGCAGACATTTGATCGTATGCTCTAAGGGAATATTGCGCAGGCGACTGGCAATACTATCGGTACCATCAAAAATCAGCGGACGCGAACCGGGCTGCTCAACGGGTCGCCCGATCCACCATTCGGGTTGGCGTTCGGTGGCATGGGAAAGGACCTGGCGAGCGTAGGTGTCATCAGCCAGCAGTCCCAGTCTGCCAGACAGATCAGGACGTCTTTGTTCGATGTCCTGCAAGGCGGCAAAGATCAGTTGCTTGAGTCGGGGGATCTGGTTGTAATGGACACCGTGTTCTGTCACCAGGGTTTCGAACTGACTGCGATGGTCGAAGGCCAGCGCATATACCTGCGGCCACTGAGGCCGATGGATGCTGACACGATGCAGGTGCTGAAGGTGTTCGTCCAGATCCGGACGTTGTCCGGAGGGCTGGCTCAACCAGTACGCCACTTCAGCAGGTGAGGGCATGGCCGGGGCGCAACCGTGACGCGAGACGACGATGGCACCGCAGATGTTGGCGATGCGTGCTGCCTCGCGATAGCTCTGTCCTCGAATTAGGCCGCTCAGCAGACCCGACGCGAATGCATCACCGGCTCCCAGTACGTTCAGCACCTCTACCCGTTCACTACCGAAGATCTCGATCTGATTCAGATCTTCAGGAATGGGGCCCTCAAAGACCTGACATCCCATGGCTCCTCTTTTGAGCACAAGAACGGCGTTGGTATGCTGTCGTACGGCATGCAATGATGCAGTCACATCATCGGCCACTCCTCCTGCAATCATGAACTCTTCTTCTGTACCGATAATCAGATCGAACAGGGCTAGCTGGGCCTGCAGGTGTGTACTGACCGACTCGTTGGCGACATAGCGGGTTTCACCGTCACCGATATGGGTCAACCCCCACAGCACGGGGCGGTAATCAATGTCCAGGATAGTGACGGTGCTTTGGGCGCGAGCCGCCCGAAGGGCCTTGTGTGAGGCGCCGAGTACGGTGGGGGCGGAGAGATGCGTGCCTGTCACCAGCAGGGCTTTGCAGCGTCCCAGAAAGGATTCGTCTATATCCTCCTCGGACAGGGCCATGTCTGCGCAGTCATGACGATAGAAAAGTAGCGGAAAGGTTTCCTGATCCTTCAGTGCCAGAAAGACCAGAGCAGTCAGTCGATGGGGGTCTGTCGACACTTGGGTTGTGTCGCAACCTTCCCTTTGTAGGGTTTCGATCAAGAAGTGACCCATCTGCTCATCACCTACCCGGGAGATCATTGCACTCTTCAGGCCAAGTCGTGCGGTGCCAAAGGCAATGTTGGCTGAGCTTCCGCCCAGATACTTGCGAAAGGATGTGGTGTGTTCCAGTCCGACTCCTAGCGTCTCGCCATAGAGATCGACGGCCAGGCGGCCCAGGCACGCAATGTCGATTGGCCGATCGGCAGGAAAGGCAAGCTGCTCCATGCGCAGGTCTCCATACTAGTTGTTTGTGGATGCCATGACGGCCCTACGGCATCAAGAACGAATCCGATCTTATAGCGATGAAAAAAAAATTTCAAATACCAATTATGGAAAATACTGTTTGACACTGTCCGGCCTCACTGATACAGTGCCTCGACGGTGCTGAAAACAGCCCGTTGATATACATCTGACAACAACGAAGCGTTGAAAGCTCGCTGTCACAGACGGGCTTTTGGTGAGCCGTAGCATGAGGGGCCTGCCAGCGGACACGCTTAGGAAGGTCTGAACAAGATTTCCTGCTGTACGCGAGGGTGCCAGATCACCTTATGCATCGGTGGCTTCCCAGAAGGGGATTGGAGACATGAAGAAACTGGCTTTGATAAGCGCTGTGGCCATTGGCTTGGGCCTGGGTAGTATTTCTACCGCAGCCTCTGCCAAGGATCTTGTCATCGGTGCGTCGATGTCGAAGTTTGCGGACAAGTGGCTGACTTACCTGATCGATGGGATCAATCAGTTTGACAAAGAGCATGATGACGTGAAGGTCGTCATGACCGATGCCAATGACGACCCTGCACGCATGGTCAACCAGGTCGAAAACTTCATCGACCAAGGCGTGGATGCGGTCATCATTCATCCCACCGATCGTCAGACGGTCAGGCCGATTGCACGCAAGCTAAAGCGGGCAGGTATTCCGCTGGTTGTGGTCAACCGGCGCCCGAATGACGACGATATGGAAACTGTCAGCGCCTATGTCGGTTCGGATGAGATCAAGGGAGGTCAGATGCAGGGCCAGGCGGTGGTTGATCTGCTGAAGGGCAAGGAGGGTCGTGTCGGCATCCTGATGGGTTTGCTGGGTCTAGAAGGGCAGATCAACCGGACAGCGGGCAACAAGGAGGTCTTCAGCAAGCACGACAATATCAAAGTACTGGCTGAGCAGGAGGGCAAGTGGGATCGAGCCAAAGGGCTGGAGATTACCGAAGACTGGCTGCAGGGCAAGAAAAATCTCAATGTTATTGTCTCAAACAATGACGAGATGGCGATTGGTGCTGTACTGGCAACCCGCAAGGCCGGCTTCAAGGATGAAGACTTTATCATCGTTGGCCTGGATGGAACACCTGATGCGCTGGACTATCTGGGTAAGGGGCTGGACATTACCGTTTTTCAGGATGGCATCACCCAGGGGTACGATGGTGCCAAGGCTGCCTACAACCTTGCAAAGGGCGAAAAGATCGAAAGGGTCCAGTGGGTGCCGTTTAAGTTGATTACACCTGCCAACAAGCAGGAGTTCATGCCGAAGAAGTGATCATCGTTCAGGGAACGCCCTTCCGGTGTGCATGATGGCTTGAATCTTGCGCGCGTGTTAGGAAAGCTTCCTTTAGAGTACGTCAAGAAAGGTTTGCATGACAGCCTGATCTACCGTCTTATGCTGCGTCATCATTCAGCCAGGCTGACGGTCTGGCTGGCAGATTCCGGTCTGGGTTTCAGAAATGCCGGCCAATGGGCGGGGATCGTGATGAGTCATTTGTTGCTGACGGCCGATGATTTCCGGAAGACAGGAGATGAGCCGCGTATGCCTGCAGTGTCATCATGGGCGCTCGCCATGCGTTGCGAGTCAGTCATGGGCTCGCCCGGGGCTTTCATGCAAGTCTGGTGAAGGAGTCGGTTTAAGGAGCGCAGAATGTCGGTTCAGGAAGATTACATTCTCGAATTGAAGAACATCAGCAAGACATTTCCTGGCGTACGCGCCCTGGATGATGTCAATCTTCAGATCCGCCGTGGCGAGGTTCATGCCCTGATGGGCGAGAACGGTGCAGGCAAGTCGACGCTTATGAAGGTTCTGTACGGAATCTATATGCCTGACAGTGGTGGCAGTATGTTCTTCGATGGCCAGCCGTTCAGTCCATCCCAGCCGATCGAGGCTATCAGGCGAGGGCTGATCATGGTTCCACAGGAAATCAGTCCGGCGCCGAATCTGACGGTTGCCGAAAATTTCTTCCTGGGCAGGGAGATCACAAAGGGTGGTTTGTTGGATAACCGGGCAATGAATGCCGAAACCAGTCGTATCCTGAGCGATCTTGGCATTTCTATGGACATTACCCGGAAGATGTCCGATGTTTCAGTGGCGCAAGCACAGCTTGTGGCCATCGCCGCGGCTGTGTCGAACGAGGCAGAGGTGATTCTGATGGATGAGCCTTCAACCTCGCTGACGGAATCCGAAGTCGAACAGCTCTATCAGATCGTCGATCGGCTGAAGACACGCAACATCGCCGTGATCTTCATTTCCCACAAGCTCGATGAGGTGTTCCGCGTTTCCGATCGTATTTCTGTTCTGCGCGATGGTCACCACGTGAGTACGCACGAAAAGTCCGCCATCACCAAGCAGAAGCTGATCGAGGAAATGGTGGGCCGGAACATGAGCGACATGTATGCGAAAGAGTGTGTCGACATTCGGGATGAAGCCCTTCTGGAAGTGAAAAATCTCTGTCGGGACGGATGTTTTCAGGACATCAGCTTTGCGGTGAGAAAGGGGGAAATTCTGGGGGTGGCTGGACTGGTGGGGGCAGGGCGCAGTTTCATTGCTGAAAGTCTTTATGGCTACAAGCCGGCTGACAGCGGCGAGATCTTCATGCGGGGCAAGCCCATTTCGGTCAGCAGTCCGAAGGATGCCCAGGTTCACCGGATCGGTTGGGTGACGGAGGATCGCAAGCTGACGGGGCTCTTTCTGAACATGAGCATCACCGATAACATCATCATGCCCGATCTGGGGCCATATATCCGGAATTTTCTGATTTCGAACAATCTCGCCAAGGACACTGCAGAGAAGCAGAGGCGCGAGATGCGCATCAAGGCCCCCACGGTGGACGTGATTACCGGAAATCTGTCAGGTGGAAATCAGCAGAAGGTGTTGATCGGCAGGGCGCTGACGCTCAATCCAGAAGTGCTGATTCTTGATGAGCCCACCAAGGGAATCGATGTGGGCGCCAAGGCAGAGATTTACCGCCTGATGGTGGAGCTTGCCAAGGCAGGGCGCGCCATCATCATGATTACGTCAGACATGGTAGAGCTGCTTGCAATGAGTGATCGAATCATGGTCATCGCAGAAGGTAAGGTCAATGGCATGCTTGATCGCCAGGAGGCAACCCAGGAAAGAATTATGCACCTTGCGTCGCAAGTGCCCGAAGAGGCTGCCGCTTGACCCTAGCTAACTGATCTGATTCAGGAACTGGAGACCGACATGACTGCGCAGGCTGTCGCCAAGAAAGACAATACGCTGATTGTTAAACATCTGTTCAATACTTACGGGATGCTGATCATCCTGCTGGCCTTGTTTTTTGGTTTGTCAGCCACGGTGGATGGCTTTATGTCAGTGCGCACCGTGCTGTCGATCATGGAACAGGTATCAATGTTCGGCATCATTTCAATCGGAGTCACTTTTGCCATCATTACTTGCGGTATTGATCTGTCATCTGGTGCGGTAGTGGCGCTGACAGCGGTGGTGGCTGCCAGTATTGTGTCTGCCACGCATGGTGTGGTGGCTGCCATGGCCGGTTTTGCATCCGCTATTGCTGTGGGTGCGCTGTGTGGAGTGATCAATGGCGGATTCAGTGCCATTGGCCGAATCCCGCCTTTCATTGCAACGCTGGGCATGATGACGATCGCGCGGGGGGCTGCGCAGATTGCCTCAGGGGGCAGACCGATCGATGCAAGCGAAGAAGCCTTTACATGGATTGCCGACATCACCATGTTTGGCGTTCCGGGTCTGGTCGCTATTTATATCGTGGTAGCGTTGGCTTCGCATGTTCTGCTCAGTCGCTCAAAGTTTGGTCGTCATGTGTATGCCATCGGTGGCAATGTAAACGCTGCCCGAATTTCCGGAATTAATGTGCGCAATACGCTGATCCTGGTCTATACCTTTGCGGGGGCGTTGGCGGGATTGGCTGGTGCGATGTTAACGGCCCGCACTTATGCCGGAAATCCTGCTTACGGCAATATGTGGGAGCTTGACGCGATTGCTGCTTCGGTCATTGGCGGCACGTCACTGGCTGGCGGCATTGGTTCGGTGCCGATGTGCGTGATCGGCGCATTGATCATCGGTACGACCAATAAGGGCCTGAATCTGCTCGGGGTGGATCCCTACTGGCAACAGATCGTGAAGGGCTGCATTATCATCATCGCGGTTCTGCTGGATACGTTAAAGCGCCGCAAGGGGTGATGTTTCCATGTTTTCACCAGGCAATGTTTCTGTCATCCTGACTGGGGTTTCTATTCTGATCAATGGATGATGCCTATCCGGCGGGCGGTGAAGACACCTGTGCCAAGCGTGGACGTTGTGACCGGGGGTCAATGGATATCATAGATATGCGGCAATTCGCCTTGCTCCTTCCTCGCACGCATCTAGTGGGGGAACGAGGGCGATACGTACGAAGCCGCGGCCGGGGTTGCTGTGCGGATCGTCCGGTGAGTGGCTGGACGGGCGGCCGAGGTAGCTGCCGGGGAGAACCTTGACCTGGGCTTCGTGGAAGAGGCGTGCGGCGAAGGCTTCGTCGTCGCCTGCCGGCACGGGGAGCCAGAAATAGAATCCGCCGGCTGGTATGTGCAGTGAGGGGACCAGCGGTTGCAGGATGCGCAGCACTGCGGCGAATTTTTCGCGGTAGAGGCGGCGGTTGTCCTTGACGTGGGTTTCGTCGTTCCAGGCGGCGATGGATGCCTGCTGGAACATCGGGCTCATGGCGCAGCCGTGGTAGGTGCGGTAGCGCAGGAACCTGGCGATCAGGTTGGCGTTGCCGGCCACGAAGCCGCTGCGCATGCCCGGTACGTTGGATCGCTTGGAAAGGCTGGAGAAGACGACGAGCCGGGGGAAGTCGTCCTGGGGGCGGAGCAGGTAGCTGGCGGCCAGTGCGCCCAGCGGGGGGGTTGATTCGTTGTGATAGATCTCGGAATAGCATTCGTCCGAGGCAATGATGAAGCCGTATCGTTTGGACAGGGCCAGGAGGTGTTCCCATTCGTCAAGGTTCATGACCTGGCCGGTGGGGTTGCCGGGCGAGCAGACGTAGACGAGGCGGGTGCGCTCCAGAACGGTTTCGGGCACGCTGCCCCAGTCCATCCGGAAGTCGTTGTCGGGGCGCTGGTCCAGCAGCCAGAGGCGGGCGCCGGCCAGCAGGGCGGCGCCTTCGTAGATCTGGTAGAAGGGGTTGGGGGCGATGACGTACTGTTCGCCGGCCGGGGCGGGATCCAGCATGGCCTGGGCAAAGGCAAAGAGCGCTTCGCGGGAGCCGTTGACGGGCAGAACCTGTGTCGTGGGGTCAAGCGTGGTGTGATGGCGTTGCTCGATCCAGCGGGCGATGGCCTCGCGCAGTGCCGGCTGGCCGGCTGTGGCGGGGTAGCTGGCCAGGCCGGCGAGCGCGGCAGGCTGCTGCAGGGCGTTGAGCACGACCGGTGGCGTTGGGTGGCGCGGTTCGCCGATGGAGAGGTCGATCAGCGGCCGTTCGCTGTGGTTGGCGGATGACGCTTTTGTCGCGAGCAGTCCACGCAGGCGCTCAAAGGGGTAGGGCTGGAGGGTGTCCAGACGCGGGTTTTCAGGCAGGCGGGGGGGCACGGGGAGGTTCTGTGAAAAGCGGACGGTGATGCCGGCGTCGGGACGGCCGGGGATTGCTATTATATGGGGCATCCAGGGATGCACTGCCCGAATAGGGGTGTCCGCCGTTTTTTTCGCTGTCCATTCCAAAGGGTTTCCGTGCGCCTCAAGCAAGTCAAACTCGCCGGTTTCAAGTCGTTCTGTGATCCGACCACCTTCGAGCTGCCCAGCCAGCTGGTGGGCATTGTTGGCCCCAATGGCTGTGGCAAGTCGAACATCATCGATGCCACGCGCTGGGTGCTGGGTGAGTCACGGGCGACCGAGCTGCGCGGCGAGTCGATGCAGGATGTGATTTTCAATGGCTCGCTGGAACGCAAGCCCTCGTCCCGGGCCAGCGTGGAGCTGGTGTTTGACAACAGTCTGGGCCGCATCGGCGGTGCCTGGGGCGGGTTTGCCGAGATTTCGGTCAAGCGGGTGCTGACGCGCGAGGGGCAGTCTACCTATTACATCAATCAGCAGGCGGTGCGTCGCAAGGACGTGCATGACATTTTCCTGGGTACGGGGCTGGGGCCGCGTGCGTATGCGATCATCGGCCAGGGAACGATTTCCCGCATTATCGAGGCCAAGCCCGATGAGCTGCGGGTGTTCTTCGAGGAAGCGGCCGGTGTCTCGAAATACAAGGAGCGCCGGCGCGAGACCGAGAACCGTCTGGCGGATACCCGGGAGAATCTGACGCGGGTTGAGGATATCCTGCGCGAGCTGCAGGGCCAGATTGGCAAGCTGGATGCGCAGGCTGAGGTTGCGGGGCGCTATCGTGAGATGGAGACCGAGCGAACCCAGAAGCAGCAGTGGCTCTGGATGATTCGCCGTGATGACGCGCTGGCCGAGCAGCAGATGCGGGAAAAGACGGCTGAGCGTCTGTCGCGGGAGATCGAGGGGTTGCAGACGGGGCTGCGTTCGGCGGAGAGCCGGATGGAGACCCTGCGCGAGGCGGTGCACCAGGCCAATGATGAGGTGAGCCGCTGTCAGGCATCCTATTATCAGGCGAACAGCGGGGTGTCCACGCTGGAGTCGCAGATCAGGATGGTGGCGCAAAGTCGCCAGCAGGCGGAATCGCGGCTGAAGGCACTGCAGGAGCAGATCCAGTCGGCGGATGAACTGTCCCGGGAAGGGGTGCAGCGCCGTCAGGAGGTTGAGGCGCAGCTGGAGGAGGCTCGCGAGGCGCAGGCCATGGCGGAAATGGCGATGGTGGAAGCACAGGAGCAGCTGGCAGCTTCCGAAGACGAGACGCGCGGGCGGCGGGAGGTGCTGGAGACGGTACGTCAGGCGGCACAGGCTGCCCAGCAGGCAGTGCAGGTGGGGCAGGTGGAGCGTCGGGCTCATGAAGACGCGATTCAGCAGATGCAGGATCGTCTGCAGCGCCTGCAGAGCGCGTTGACGGAGCTGGGTGATGATGCTTCCCTGCAGCTGGAGCGGCTGGCGCTGGAGGTGGCGGCTGCCCAGGAAGAGGAGACTCTGACGGCCGAGCAGCAGCAGGGGCTGGAGACCCGCCTGGCCGGCGTTCAGGCGGAGCGGGGGCCGGCTCAGGAGGCACTGCAGGCGGTGGTGGGCAACATCACTGCCATTGAGGCACGTACGGCGGTTCTGGCGCAGTTGCAGGCCCGCCTTCAGGGGGAGGACTGGTTGCCTCCCTGGCTGGCGGAACATGGTATTGCCGAGGATGCCGAGCGTATCTGGCAGTATCTTCGCATAGAGCCTGGCTGGGAAACGGCTGTGGAGGTGGCGTTGCGTGAGCGTGTCCATGCGCTGGAAGTCGGGACGGCCCAGCAGCTTGCGGAGATCCTGAAGGAGCCGCCGCCGGGCAGGCTGGGTCTGTTTTTGCCCGTATTGCCTGCCGGTGCCGAGTCTGCGCCGGCAAAGACGGCTGGGCGGTTGCGGCCACTGCTGTCACTGGTGAAGTGTCAGGATGTGCGCCTGCAGCCGGTGCTGACCGAATGGCTGGACGGGTATTTCAGTGCCGACTCTGGCGAGGCAGCCTTTGCCGGCCGTGCGCAGTTGCCACCGGGCGGGCGTTTTGTGGTGCGCGAGGGTCATGCAATCGGGCGTTTTGATGTGGCGATGTATGCGCCAGATGCGGAAGGTGATGGCGTATTGGCGCGCCAGCAGGAGCTGCAGAATCTGGAACGTGAGCTGCGCGCACAGCAGTTGCTGGGTGATGAGGCCCGGCAGCAGGTCGAGCGAATTGAGTCCGGGGCGGCGCAGTTGGCTGAGCAGTTGCGGGTTGCACGTGATGCGAGTGCCAGGGCGGTACGCCGGGTATCGGCGGCAACGATCGAGCATGAGCGTCTGGCGCAGGCGGTCAGAAGTCGTCAGGAAAACCGGCAGCGCCTGTCCGGGGAGATCGAGGATCTCACGCTGAAGCTGTCGGCACGGGAGTCGGCTCTGCAGCAGCTGTGTGATGTGCTGCTGGACCGGCAGGTGCAGGCGGAAGAGGCCGGGGAGCGGCTCGCATCGGCGCGAGAGGCCGCTGACATGCTGGATGCATCGCTTTCGGCACGGCGTGAGCAGGCCCGGGAAAGTGAGCTGGCCGTGCGTGAGCGCACGTATGAGGTACGGTCGCTGGAGCAGGAGATTGAGAATCTGCAGGAGCGCATTGCCCGTGCGGAGGGGCAGCTCGCCCAGGCGAGCGGACAGCGTGAGCGGCTGATGGCCGAGCTGGAGGGGCTGTCGGATGATGCCCTGCGGGATCAGCTTGAGGAGATGCTGGAGCAGCGCCTGGCTGCTGAGCAGGCGCTTTCGGTGGCGCGCGGCCTGGCAGATGAGCAGTCAGGTGAGTTGCGTCGGCTGGATGAAGAGCGTTTGCGTGCGGAGCGGGGGCAGGAGCCGTTGCGACAGCAGCTGACTGATCAGCGGATGAAGGAGCAGGCCGCCCGACTGACAGCAGAGCAGATGGCTGAGTCGCTGCGGGAGGTGTCGGCAGATCTGGACGCGCTTGCTGCGTCGCTGGCGGCGTTGCCCCAGCGCCCGAAGCCTTCCTGGCTACAGGCGGAGGTCAGCCGGCTGGCACAGGCTGTGGCGCGACTGGGGCCCGTCAATCTGGCCGCACTGGATGAATTGAACGCGGCGCGCGAGCGCGAAACTTTTCTGAATACGCAGTCCAATGACCTGCAGGAGGCGATGGCGACGCTGGAAAATGCCATCCGAACCATTGACCAGGAGACGCGTGCGTTGCTCCAGTCCACCTACGATACGGTCAATGCGGAGTTTGGTCGGCTGTTCCCCATGCTTTTTGGCGGCGGAGAGGCGCGTCTGGTACTGACCGGGGGAGAAATACTGGACGCGGGCGTTCAGGTATTTGCCCAGCCGCCTGGGAAAAAGAATGCTTCCATACATTTGCTTTCAGGTGGTGAAAAAGCGTTGACCGCAATTGCGCTGGTATTTGGTATCTTCAAGCTGAATCCGGCACCTTTTTGTCTGCTGGACGAGGTGGATGCGCCGCTGGATGATGCCAACACGGAACGTTATGCAAAGATGGTGTCTGCCATGTCGGAAGAAACCCAGTTTGTGTTCATCTCGCATAACAAAATCGCCATGGAAATGGCCCATCAGCTGATCGGCGTGACCATGCAGGAAAAGGGCGTCTCCCGTCTGGTGGCGGTGGATCTCACATCGGCCGTCGAACTCGCCGAGGCTGCCTGATGCGGAATCGCTCCCGCCATCTTCGGGCAATCCTGCCCGGTTCGGCAGACGGTCGTTGTCAATAGTCAGGGGAATACTTTTGAGCACGCTTACTTGGAGCATCGTCGCGCTGGTTGTTGTGGTGCTGGTCATTGTCATCGCTCACAACATGTGGCAGGGACGGCAACGTACCCGCCGGGCCGCTACCCTGGGCCTGCGCAAGGGGTATTTTGACGATGATCCCCACACCCTGATCGCCGACAAGGGCGGGGAGGAACGGGGATATGGCCGCCGAGAGCCGGTGATGCATTCGGCTCAGTCTGCACATTCGCCGGTGCCGGCTAGTCTGTCGGAGCGTCCGGCGCCATTTCAGGCCGCTGGACATGCTGTGCCACGGCATGGATCACCGGCGGCTCGAACGGGGGCAGACCGTCACCCGGCGCTGGTGCTGGAGGACGAGGACTATATCGAGACGCCCTTTGAGAATCCTGCCGCGGTGCGTCCCTGGAGCAGCAGCGAGAGCCGGGCGCGACTGGAGGCCGTTCGTCGGGCGTCACCGGTTGCTACTGCTCACTCGCACACGGACGCGGCGCGCTCCCGCGCTGTTTTTCCTGGGCGTGGTGCCTCGACTGACCGCTTTCAGGTAGATGGTCATGATGCCCAGTCTCCGGCCCTGCCCCGGGAGCCAGGCGCTGGGGATTCGTCCGGTGATGCTGCGATCAGCCATACAGCCGCTGTCAGCCGTGATGAAGTGCCGTTGCGGACGGCTGATGTGTACGGCGGGCCTGTTCCCGGTGACGGTTCGGGGAAGGGCGATGAGGCACTGTCTGTTGATGAACCGACGCACCACCAGGCGGAGGGCGTGGAGCAGGCTAGCGCCGGGGCCGTGCTACAGGGCGATGAGGCAGGCGGGCAGGCGGATGTCCGCTTGCCTGATGCCCAGGTTGAGCATGTGGTGGTGCTGGAACCGCCGTCGCCAGTCAACACTGACCGCCTGGTCGCGCTGACATCTTCTCTTCGGCATGTGGGAACCAAGCCGGTACGTATTGA
Source organism: Lautropia sp. (assembly GCA_030527825.1). Lineage (GTDB taxonomy): Bacteria > Pseudomonadota > Gammaproteobacteria > Burkholderiales > Burkholderiaceae_E > Lautropia. Next base: position 856,433 of record JAUNAC010000002.1, on the reverse strand, counting down.
GGTTGAGCGGCTGGGCGGGCACTGGGCGCCGCTGACTGCCGGAGAAAAGGCGGTGCGTATCCGCTTCAGTCTGCTGCTCGCTAATCGGCAGGGGCCACTCAATGCGGTGGAGCTGTCTGACTTCAATGCTGCCATCGAGTCGCTGGCTGGCAAGTTGCAGGCTCCAGTCACTATTCCAGATATTGCGCCTATTCTGCGTCATGCCCGGGATCTGGATATGCTGGCAGCCCGCCTGGATACGCAGGTTGAGGTGCGGGTGGAACTGCCTGAGGCGGTTGAGGGAGCCCAAATGGCGGAGCTGGTTCGCCAGCTGGGACTGTCGGACCGGGGGCATGGCCGTTATGAAGCGTTCGCTGATTCGGGCGATTCACTGTTTGTGCTGGTGCTGAACAAGTCTCGTGACCAGATTGATTTTGTGCTGGATGTTCCGCGTACCGCCGAATCATATGAAGCCTGGGAAGGCATGGTTGCCTGTGCCCAGCGTATGGCACAGACTTTGGGCGGGCGTCTGGTGGACAGCAGCGGTCGTGGTCTGTCGGTAGGCATGACAGGCAGCGTGTCACGCCAGTTGGCCCGCCGCTATGCGGAATTGGCCCAGGCCGGACTGACCGCAGGAAATGCGGCTGCGTTACGAGTATTTCACTGAGTAAGCGCGCCGGCCTTGTTACACTTGGGCGATGCGTACCGAATCTGCTCCGCCCAATCCCCCGGCCGCTCTGGCTGACCACGTTCCCGACGAGGTTCGGGTGCGCGCTGAGTCTTTGCGAGCAGCTCTGCGGGAATACAACCGGGCCTATCATGTCGAGGATGCCCCGGTTGTTGAAGACAGCGTCTATGATGGCCTGTTCCTGTCGCTGGAACAGCTTGAGCGCCAGTGGCCCGGTCTGCAGACGCCAGATTCGCCTACGCAGAAAGTAGGGGCGGAGCCGGCCGGTGGTTTTGGACCGGTTACGCACCGGGTACCGATGCGTTCGCTGGCCAATGCCTTCAGCGACGCCGATGTCTCCGCCTTTGAGCGGCGTCTGCGGACGCTGCTGGACATCACGGGCGAGATCAGCTTCAGTGCCACGCCCAAGCTGGACGGGCTGGCTGCCACGTTGCGCTATGAGCAGGGGCGCCTGGTGCAGGGCGCTACCCGCGGTGACGGGGTTACCGGCGAGAATGTGACAGCCAATCTGCGCACCGTGCGGGGCGTGCCCGGGCAATTGTCCGGCCATGCTGTGCCCGAGGTGCTGGAGGTGCGGGGAGAGGTGGTGATGTTCAAGGACGATTTTCTGGCCCTGAATGCTGCCCAGCAGGCACGGGGTGAGAAAATGTTCGCCAATCCCCGCAATGCGGCCGCCGGCAGCCTGCGTCAGCTGGATGCCCGGGTGACCGCCACCCGGCCCCTGACATTCATTGCCTACGGCATTGGAGAAGTCAGTGATCCGGACTGTGTGCCGGGTTCCCAGTCAGAGATGCTGGCCTGGCTTGCCGAACAGGGGTTTACCCCCCCGCCGGGTATGGCACGGGTACAGGGGGTGTCGGGGTTGCTTGGCTACTATCGTCGCATCGGAAGTGAGCGGGCGCTGCTGCCCTTTGCCATCGATGGAGTGGTCTATCAGCTGGATGACCGGGAGCTGCAGGCCAGGGCTGGCTTTGTGGCGCGGGCGCCCCGTTATGCATTGGCCCACAAATATGCGGCAGAGGAGGCTGTCACCACACTGGAGGATATTTTCGTTCAGGTCGGGCGTACAGGGGTGCTCACACCGGTTGCACGTCTGGCGCCCGTATTTGTGGGGGGGGTTAATGTCTCCAGTGCAACCCTGCATAACGAGGATGAGATCCGCCGCAAGCAGCTTCTGATTGGCGATAGGGTGATCGTGCGCCGTGCGGGTGACGTGATTCCGGAGGTGGTTGGGGCAGTGCTGGATCAGCGACCGGTGGATGCCCGTTATTTCGAGATGCCTGACGCCTGTCCTGTCTGTGGTTCGGCGGTGCAGCGTCTGCCGAACGAGGCCAACTGGCGCTGTGTGGGGGGGCTGTTCTGCAGCGCGCAGCGCAAGCGCGCGCTCTGGCATTTTGCGCACCGGAGGGCCATGGACATCGACGGCCTGGGTGATGTGCTGATCGAGCAGCTGGTGGACCGGGACCTGGTTCATGAGCCGGCCGATCTTTATCGACTGGATGCAGCTACGTTGGCGTCCCTGCCGCGTATGGGTGAGAAATCTGCAGCCAATCTGCTCGCCGCGATTGCTGGATCACGTCGTCCCACGCTTGAGCGTTTCCTGTTTGCCCTGGGGATGCGGGCCGTGGGCGAGGAGGCCGCGCGCGTGCTGGCCCGGACGGCGGGCAGCCTCGACGGTTTTCTGGCAGCTGACTGGAGCTCATGGCTGGAGCGGAAGGCTGCCGTGATCAAGGACAATGAGCGGCGTCGCAGCCAGGGTGAGCCGCTCGTGCCGGTGCCGCTCGATGGGATCGGGCCGGAGATCATCGGCAGTGTTTCGGCCTTTCTGGCCGAGGCGCACAATCGCGACTCGATCCGGCATCTGCGGGATGCCGGGGTCGTGCCGGAACCCGTGGCCGGCGCTGCGCCTGCCATGTCTGTCGTGCCCGATGGTGCCGTTTCCGCTCCGGATGGGACAGGGGGAGAGCCCGCTGCAGTCCCACCTGTGAATGCGCAGGCGATTGCACCCGCTGGCGCCATGCCCCCCGGCATGGGGGTGGAGCAGTGGTCGGCAGCGCTGGCCCGTCAGCCGTTGCAGGGTCAGTCCGTGGTGGTGACGGGGACGCTGGCCAATGTCACGCGTGAGCAGGCCGAGGAGATGATCCGTGCGCTGGGTGGGCGTCCGGCGGGGTCGGTGTCGGGCCGGACGGCATTTGTCGTGGCGGGGGAGCATGCAGGTTCGAAGCTTGCCAAAGCGAATGCGCTGGGCATTCCTGTTTTAACTGAAGAAGATTTTTTCAACAAACTTGGTAATTGATCATGGCTTACAACCGCGTTCGCAAAGCTGTATTTCCTGTAGCGGGGCTGGGTACCCGCTTTCTGCCGGCCACCAAGGCACAACCCAAAGAGATGCTGCCGGTGGTTGACCGGCCGCTGATCCAGTATGCCGTTGAGGAGGCCGCCGCCGCCGGCATTACCGAGATGATTTTCATCACGGGGCGCAACAAGCGCAGTATCGAAGATCATTTCGACAAAGCCTATGAGCTGGAAGCCGAGCTGCAGGCCAAGGGCAAGGACAAGCTGCTGGAAACCGTCAAGGATGCGGTTCCCAGTGGCGTCAACTGCATTTACATCCGTCAGGCGGAGCCGCTGGGGCTGGGTCATGCCGTGCTGTGTGCCCGGGACGTGGTCGGTAATGAACCGTTCGCCATCCTGCTGGCGGATGACCTGATGCAGCCCGCTCCGGGTGGGGCGCCGGTGCTGAAGCAGATGGTTGATCTGCACAATCGTCAGCACGCCAGCGTGCTTGCCGTGCAGGAGGTGCCGCGCGAAGAGACGCGTGCCTATGGGATCGTGTCGAGCACACCGTGGGCGGAACGCACCAGCCGCATTACCGGCATGGTTGAAAAACCCAAGCCGGAAGAGGCTCCTTCGACGCTGGCTGTGGTGGGGCGCTATCTGCTGTCGCCGCTGATTTTTGAGCATCTGGCCAATGTCAAACCGGGTGCAGGGGGGGAAATCCAGCTTACCGATGCCTTGGCCCAGCTGATCCATGATCAGCCGGTGCTGGCTTATGCGTTCGAGGGACACCGGTATGATTGTGGCTCGAAGATCGGCTATCTGGAGGCCACGGTGGAACTCGGTCTGCAACATCCGGAAGTGGGGGCTGAGTTCCGGACTTTCCTGGAAAGCAAGGCAGCCGAACTGGGACTGGTCAAGTGATCGACGGTATCGACGACAGCATGGCGCCGGCACTGGCGCATGCGGAAACGCCTGCCGGCACACCGGTGGTGGGGATCATCGGCGGCAGTGGCCTGCTGCAGCTGGCAGGTTTGACCGATGTCCAGCGCCGGGTGATGCGTACACCCTGGGGACAGCCATCCGGCGCGTTGTCCTTTGGCCGGCTGGCCGGGGTGCCGGTCGTCTTTCTGGCACGCCATGGCTATGGCCATACGATTGCGCCGCATGACATCAACTACCGCGCCAATATCTGGGCATTGCGGGAAGCCGGGGCCAGCAGCCTGATTGCGTGCTCGGCGGTTGGCGGAATCCGTGAGGATCTGGTGCCTGGTGCCCTGGTCACGCCTGATCAGATCATTGACTACACCTGGGGCAGGGCCGTGAGTTATTTCACTGGCGAAGACCAGCCTGTGGTGCACGTCGATGTCAGCTACCCCTATGATGAGCCACTTCGTCAGCGTTTGATGACAGCTGCCGATACGGTGGGTCAGCCCCTGGCACGGACAGGCTGTTATGGCTGTACGCAGGGACCCAGGCTGGAGACGCTGGCCGAGGTCCGGCGCTATCAGCGTGACGGGTGCGACATGCTCGGAATGACGGCCATGCCGGAGGCGGCATTGGCCCGTGAGCTGGGGCTTTCCTATGCGATGCTGGCGATCGTGGCCAACCGGGCCGGTGAGCTGTCAGCCGTTGGTCAGCCCTTGACGGCAGGGGCGCGTGGGCAGGCAAGGGATCCAGCGGCTCAGGTATCGGCCGTGTTGACCGAGGCCATGCCAGGTCTGCTTCGCGTGCTTGCCCAGACGGTGACCGCGCTGGCTTGATAGGGCGAAGGGGGCTTACAGGATTCCGAGCAGTTCTTTTTCCAGGCGCAGCCGTTGGGACTCTGTCTTCAGATTTTCTGAACCGATGGTGAAAGAGTCTTCGGCCCGCTCGCCCAGGGTGCTGATGCGTGCACCGAACAGTGCTATGACATTTTGGGCCAGAATGCGGGCCATGTCGTAGAGCAGGCCAGGCCGGTCAGTCGCGGTGATTGAGAGCAGATAGCGCTGCCCGGCGTCATCAGGACGCAGATCGATACGGGGGGGCAGCGGGAAGGTTCGGGATCGTCGTGATAGCCGGCTCGGCCCGGCCGGTGTCAGTTGTTCGGGGGACAGGGGAGCGTCCAGCAGCCGGCCAAGAGATGAGGCCAGCGTGCCGAGCTGTTCGGAAGTCAGGTTGTGCGGGTCAGCCGGCACGACCTCAAAGCTGTCGAGCGCCATGCCGTGGTGGGTGGTATGGACACGTGCTTCTAGGATGGATAGACGCTGCTGTTCGAAGAAGCGGCAGATGCGGGCAAACAGGGCGGCTTTGTCAATGGTAAAAATCAGAAATTCGATGCCTTCGCCGATGCCGCTGGGGCGGGTGTGGACACTGGTGCAGCGCTTATCGGCGTGTGAGTAGAGTGTCTCGGTATGCCATGCCAGATCCCGGGGGCCATGACGCAGGAAGTAGCCAATGTCCAGCGTCTCCCAGAAGGGCAGATAAGATTTTTCACCAATGCCCCGGTTGCGCAGCAGCTCGGCTGCAGCCTGTCGATGGGCATTCATCTGGATAGCGGGGCGCGCTAGTGGCCCGCCATTGAGATGTGCCAGGGTGGTGCGATAGAGGTCTTCCAGCAGTTTGCCTTTCCAGGCGTTCCAGACCCTGGCGCTGGTTCCCCGTATGTCGGCGACGGTCAGCAGATAGAGTGCGGTGAGCTGGCGGGGGGTCTCCACTACCCGGGCGAATTCGGCAATGACCTCGGGGTCGGCCAGGTCGCGTTTCTGGGCGGTCATGGACATGGTCAGATGCTCTCGCACCAGAAATCCCAGCAGATGCTGATCCTGTCCCTGGATGCCGTGGGTCCGGCAAAACCTCAGAACATCGCGCTCACCCAGCCGGGAGTGGTCGCCACCGCGACCCTTGGCGATATCGTGAAAGAGGGCAGCTACGATGAGCAGCCAGGGCGATTCGAATTCGCTCATCAGCTGGCTGCAGAATGGATATTCATGGGCGTGTTCAGCCATCATGAAGCGACGCAGGTTGCGGACCACCATCAGGATGTGCTGGTCGACAGTGTAGACATGCAGGAGGTCGTGCTGCATGCGTCCGACGATATGCCGGAACGGCGCGAGGTAGCGCCCTAGCACCGACCACTGATTCATCAGTCGTAGCGTATGCGTGACACCTGGCGGGGTCTGAAGAATACTCAGGAAGCAGGCGCGGTTGAGCGGATCATGCCGGTAGGCGCCGTCGATGCGAAAGCGCGCATGCCAGAGGGCGCGAAGTGTACGGACTGTCATACCGCTGAGTGAGCGGTTCTGTTGCAATACGCGGAATGCCCGCAGGATCAGCCGCGGGTCGTGTTCGAAGTCCTCCGGGTCACGCAGATCCAGCTGATCACCGATCTGGTCGAAATGTTCGTCCAGTTGCCTTGTCGGGCCGGGATCCAGATGCAGCAGGCGGATTTCCAGGGATTGAACCAGCAGAGTGCTGAGCTGGCTGATGCCCTTGGCGGCCAGGTAGTACTGCTGCATCAGCTTTTCCGACAGGGCGCGAGGGCCGCTGCCAGGCAGATTCATGGCCCGTGCCACGGCAGGTTGCAGCTCGAAGATCAGCCGGTCTTCGCGACGGCCGGCCAGAATGTGCAGCCAGGCCCGGATGCGTTTGAGCAGCCGTTCATAGCGTTGCAGCTGGCTGGCTTCGAATGGTTCAATGACGCCGGCGCGTACCAGGGAGACCCATGCCTGTCCTAAGCCGGCAGCGCGGCTAATCCAGGCCACAACTTGCAGGTCACGCAAGGCGCCGGGACTTTCCTTGCAGTTGGGCTCCAGACTATAGGGAGTATCTTCATATTTCTGGTGACGCTGGCGCATTTCCAGCAGCTTGTCACGCAGAAAGAGAGGAAGTTGCAGCTGTCCGGCCATGGCTTCGCTGAGCAGGCGGGCAGCCCGGCGGTGGCCGGCGAGCTGGCGACGCTCCAGCAGTGCGGTCATGACGGTGATGTCTGCGTGTGCCGCCTGGACACACTGGGCCGGTGTGCGGACACTGTGACCAATTTCCAGGCCGATATCCCAGCAGGCGCCAATAAAGCGCTGGATGCAGGCGACAGTGTCCTCAGTCAGTGCACCATGGCTTCCGGGTACGTCGGGTGCCAGCAGCAGCAGATCCACATCTGAGGCTGGCTGCAGCTCACCGCGACCGTAGCCGCCTACTGCGAACAGTGCCCAGTTGGCGGGCATGGCCGACAGTTGCCAGAGACTGCGCAGCAGCATGTCGGTGTCACGCGCCAGGCCGTGCATGAGCAGGCCGATACGTTGATCGCAGCGGAAGCGTTCAATGCGGGCGGTGCGCATCTTTTCCCGCTGCTGGCCCAGTGCAGCAATACTTTCACCCAACAGCGAGGCTATCGTCATGGGCAGCTTTGCAGTCAGGTGGACAGACTCGGTCTGGGGGGAGCACCAGCTGATAGCGTCAGGATTTCGTAGCCGGTCGGTGTGACACACAGCATGTGTTCCCATTGTGCCGACAGGCTGTGGTCCTTGGTGACGATCGTCCAGCCATCGGCGAGCTGGCGTATCTCACGGCGGCCCGCGTTCAGCATGGGCTCAATGGTGAAGATCATGCCTGCCTCCAGCACGGCGCCAGTGCCTGGGCGACCGTAGTGCAGGACCTGCGGCTCCTCATGGAAGCTGCGGCCGATGCCATGGCCGCAGAACTCGCGCACGACGGAAAAACCCTGCTGTTCGGCATGGGTCTGGATCGCGTGACCAATGTCGCCCAGGTGGGCACCGGGCCTGACCTGTTCGATACCCAGCCACAGGCATTCCCAGGTGACATCCACCAGCCGGCGAGCCAGCACTGAGGGTTGTCCCACCATGAACATCCGGCTGGTATCGCCATGGTAGCCATCCTTGATGATAGTCACATCAATATTGAGGATATCGCCATTCTTCAGCTTGCGATCACCGGGGATGCCGTGGCAGATCTGGTGGTTAATCGAGGTGCAGATGGACTTGGGAAAAGGGCGATGACCCGGCGGAGCATAGTTGAGTGGCGCAGGGATGCTGCCCTGGATCTGGGTCATGTAGTCGTGGCAGAGTCTGTCCAGCTCGTCCGTAGTGGTACCGGCCACCACAAAGGGTGAAATATAGTCCAGCAGCTCGGAAGCCAACCGGCCAGCAATGCGCATTTTCTCGATTTCTTCCGGGGTCTTGATCTTGATCGTCATGGTCGGCAGGAACGGAATCGGAGGACGGCCCAGGGGCTAAGCCCCCCATGGTACTCCATTCAGGTTGACTCAGGCCGCCGGCCAGTATGGGCGGGACCGGGGAGCTGCCGATTCGGCGGGCGGTTGTAGAGGAGATGAAGGGCTGCGGATCGGGTACGGCGCATCGTCACTTTGGGTGGTAGAATCTCGGGCGCTACAGCAGCCATGCCGGCATGAGGGCGTGCTGCTGCATTCAGAAGGCCCCGGATCAATGCAGTTTCTGCGACAGGCGGTTCTCCCACAGGAGGTCGTCTTTCTGTCACGGAACAAGGGTGCCCTGTCTGGCCAGTTGTCATGACTGGCCAGCTCGGGTTGGTTCCGCGCTGGTTCCGGGGTATGGTCAACCCTGTATCGGAGTTTTTCCTTTCATGTCAGTCACCATTCGCCAGATGCTTGAAGCCGGTGTCCACTTCGGGCACCAGACCCGGTTCTGGAATCCGCGTATGGCCCCCTATATTTTTGGCCATCGCAACAAGATCCATATCATCAATCTGGAAAAAACCCTGGTCAAATACCAGGAGGCCACGCGCTATCTCCGCCAGCTCGCGGCCAATGGCGGAACGATCCTGTTCGTGGGTACCAAGCGCCAGTCCCGGGAAATTATCGCCGAGGAGGCTGCCCGCGCTGGCATGCCTTATGTCGATGAGCGCTGGCTGGGTGGCATGTTGACCAACTTCAAGACGGTCAAGGGCTCTATCAAGCGTCTGAAGGACATGGAGCAGGCCGTCGAGGATGGCGCACTGGACCAGATGACCAAGAAGGAAGGGCTGCTCTTTTCGCGCGAGCTCGCGAAGCTGACCTCCAGCCTGGGTGGCATCAAGGATCTGAACGGCCTGCCGGATGCACTGTTCATCGTGGACGTCGGTTACCACAAGATTGCCGTGACAGAAGCCCGCAAGCTGGGTGTGCCTATTGTGGCCGTGGTGGATACTAACCATTCGCCCGAGGGCATCGACTACGTGATTCCTGGCAACGATGACTCCGGCCGGGCGGTGCGTCTGTACGCGCGGGGTGTGGCCGATGCCATCCTGGAGGGCAAGGCAGCGCGGCTGCAGGATACCGTCAAGGCCGCCGCCGAAGAAGACGAATTCGTCGAAGTCAGTATCGAAGAAGAGGCCTGACCACCGGGGCCGCCGGCCGCGTGGCGCTGCATCATGCCTGGCGGCCCGTCAACAGCCGGCACCGTGCAGACGGTGGCCGGCTGTTTGCAAGTTTGTGATCCGGTTCTCAGGATCCGGACAGACAGTACTGAACTGAATACAACAGAAAGAGAGAGCAAGATGGCGGACATTACCGCAGGTATGGTCAAAACATTGCGTGAAAAGACCGACGCACCCATGATGGAATGCAAGAAAGCCCTGACCGAAGCGCAGGGTGACATGGACCGTGCCGAGGAAATCCTGCGCGTCAAGCTGGGCAGCAAGGCCAGCAAAGCAGCTTCCCGCGTGGCAGCCGAAGGCGTGGTGACGGTGCATATCTCGCCAGATGGCAAGACCGGCGCCATTGTCGAGATGAACTCTGAAACGGATTTCGTGGCCAAAAACGAAGACTTTCTTGCTCTGGCCTCCAGCCTTGCACGGCTGGTGGTCGAGCGCAGTCCGGCCGACGTGTCGGCCCTGTCTGCCCTGACGCTGGAGGATGGCCGCACGGTCGAGGAAACCCGCACCGCCCTGGTGGGCAAGATCGGTGAAAACATGAGCATTCGCCGCTTTGTGCGGGTTGATGCCAAGGGCCGATTGGCCAGCTATATCCATGGCGGCGCCCGGATTGGCGTGCTGATTGACCTGGAAGGGGGTGACGAGACGCTGGCACGTGACCTGGCCATGCATATCGCTGCCACCAAGCCGATTGCGCTGTCCCGCGAGCAGGTGCCTGCCGAAGTGATCGCCAAGGAACGTTCCATTGCCGAGCAGAAAGCGGCCGAGTCTGGCAAGCCAGCAGAAATCGTTGCCAAGATGGTCGATGGAGCCGTGCAAAAATATCTGAAGGAAGTGACCCTGCTGGGTCAGCCCTTCGTCAAGGATGACAAGACCACGGTCGAGCAGCTCTTGAAGAGCCGCCAGGCCCAGGTAGCATCCTTTACCCTGTACGTGGTGGGCGAGGGTATCGAGAAGAAACAGGATGATTTTGCTGCTGAAGTGGCCGCGCAGGTCGCTGCCGCACGCTGACCGTCCAACGTAACGGAGCACATACCCCATGACAGATTCCACATCGACATCTTCCGTATCCGCAAACGGCAAGGCGGCCTATCGCCGTGTCCTGCTCAAGCTCTCGGGCGAGGCCCTGATGGGCAGTGACAGCTATGGCATCAATCGCCAGACGATCGAGCAGATGTGCCAGCAGGTTGCCGAGGTCAACCGTCTGGGCGTGGAACTGGCTGTCGTGATCGGTGGTGGCAACATCTTTCGTGGGGTATCTTCCGGCGCGGCAGGCATGGATCGGGCAACGGCCGACTACATGGGGATGCTGGCAACCGTCATGAACGCACTGGCCCTGCAGGATGCCCTGCGTCAGACGGGGGTCGAGGCCCGCGTGCAGTCCGCACTCAATATCGAACAGATTGTCGAGCCCTACATTCGTCCCAAGGCGCTACGTTACCTGGAAGAGGGTAAGGTGGTCATTTTTGCCGCAGGAACCGGCAATCCCTTTTTCACCACCGATACGGCTGCAGCGCTGCGTGGCGCCGAAATCAATGCACAGCTTATCCTGAAGGCCACCAAGGTCGATGGTGTCTACACAGCCGATCCGGTCAAGGATCCTTCCGCCACCCGGTACCGTGAGATCACTTTTGATGAGGCGATCATGCGCAACCTGAAGGTGATGGATGCAGCCGCCTTTGCGCTGTGCCGCGACCAGAAGCTGCCCCTGAAGGTGTTCTCGATTTTCAAGACCGGCGCGCTGACCCGGGTGGTCTGCGGCGAGGACGAGGGCACACTGGTACACGTCTAGGCGCTGTTCCACGTCCGACATCTTTCACTCATTTGACCCATGCCTACACCCGCAGACATCAAGAAAACCGCTGAACAGAAGATGCAGAAGGGCATTGAATCCTTCCGCAACGTTCTGGCCAAGATTCGAACCGGCCGCCCGCATCCGGGCATGCTGGATCACATTCATGTCGATTATTACGGCACGTCGACACCGATCAACCAGGTAGCCAACATTTCGCTGGCCGACGTCCGGACACTGCTGGTCAGCGTCTGGGAAAAATCCATGGCCATCACGGTGGAAAAAGCCATCCGAGACTCCGATCTTGGCGTCAATCCTCAATCGATGGGTACTGCTATCCGTGTGCCCATGCCGCCGTTGTCCGAAGAGCGCCGCCGGGAGATCGTCAAGCTGACCCGCCACGAAGGTGAGAATGCCAAGGTTCTGATCCGAGGGGTCCGGCGTGAGGCCAACGATGAGCTCAAGGCCGCTGCCAAGGCTAAGGAAATTTCCGAAGATGACGAGCGCCGCGGCCAGGAGGAGATCCAGAAAAGCACCGACCGTTTCATTGCGGAAATTGACAAGCTCCTGAGTGCCAAGGAACAGGAAATCATGACGGTCTGACCGGTTGTCGTCCTTGTCGCTTCGCCAGATCCTTTTTTCCACCATGAGCTTCACCAGTTCGACACAGTCTGTCCCTGTTGCCGGTTCCGTTCCGCGCCATATCGCTGTCATTCTGGACGGTAATGGCCGTTGGGCCACCCGCCGGCACCTGCCGCGTGCCGCGGGTCACCGCAAGGGTGTCGAGGCCGTGCGCTCCACGGTCGAAGGATGCGTGCGACGAGGGGTCGAGTTTTTGACGCTCTTTGCTTTCAGTTCCGAAAACTGGCGCCGTCCGGCCGACGAAGTCTCGCTGCTGATGCGACTTTTTCTGTCGGCGCTGCAGCGGGAAGTGACCCAGTTGCACCGCAACGGCATTCAGCTGAAGATCATAGGTGACCGAGAGCGATTTGAGCCGCGATTGCAGAAAATGATTGCTGATGCGGAGGCCCGTACGGCGGACAACACGCGGATGACGCTGACGATTGCTGCCAATTACGGCGGTCGCTGGGATATCCTGCAGGCCGGCAATGCTCTGTTGCGTGAGCGCCTGGACGCCGGTGTTCCACCTGATCAGCCCGTCACCGAATCGGATCTTTCCCGACACCTGTCGATGTCCTATGCACCCGAGCCGGATCTGTTTATCCGTACCGGTGGCGAGCAGCGCATCAGCAATTTCCTGTTGTGGCAACTGGCCTATACCGAGCTGTATTTCTGCGATTGTTTCTGGCCTGAGTTTACGGATGACCGTCTGGAAGAGGCGATTCAGTGGTATGGCCAGCGGGAGCGCCGTTTCGGCCGGACTGGAGTTCAGGCCCGCAAGGGCTCTTCCGCCTCATAGTCACGGCCTTTTCTGATACTCCCGATGAAATCGGGCATTCCGTCATGCTGAAACAGCGCGTTGTCACCGCACTTGTGCTTTTTGCCGTCATTGTTGCCGTGCTGGGACTGGGGGGGGCGGCGGCCTGGGGCGTCTTGATGTTGCCGGTCATGGCGCTGGCGGTTCAGGAATGGACGCAGCTTCTGCAGCGTGCCGTCTGGCCGCCGGTACTGTTCACCCTGCTGGCTGCCGTGCTCTATGCCGTCTTGCGCAGTGCCCAGGCTCCCGCTCCATTCTGGCTGATTCTCCTTTTGCTGTTTGGCCTGCTGCTCTGGAGCGGCCTAGCCATCCGTTCGCTGGTGTCTGTGCATCCAGTGGGACGCTCATCCTGGCTGGTGGGCCTGACGCTTCTGTTGCTCTGGATTTCGCTCTACGAGTTGCGGCAGGCGGGGGCAAGCGTCCTGCTCTCGGCGATGGCCGTTGTCTGGCTGGCCGATATTGGTGCCTATTTCACGGGACGGGCTTGGGGGCGACACAAGCTCGCGCCACGGGTATCGCCTGGCAAGTCATGGGAAGGGGTCTGGGGCGGCGCGGCACTGAGTGTAGGAGTTGCGTTATGCCTGGCACTTGCACAGGTCGGTCAGGCGGAGAGTGCCTGTCCCCTGTTTTCCACTTTACTCGCTCAGCGGCTAGGTTTGGCTGGCATGGTGGTTGTCCTGTTGTTGCTGGTGATGCTGTCCGTGACAGGTGATCTGTACGAGAGCCTGCTCAAACGTCATGCTGGTGTCAAGGACAGCGGCTGCTGTCTGCCTGGCCACGGGGGTATGTTTGACCGTATCGACGCCCTGATTCCAACCATGCCTCTATGTCTGCTGATTCTCCTGCTGGTGGGGCGCTAGCGTCCATGCCATTTCGTTCCCCGTCATGAAAACCATCTCCGTTCTGGGGGCAACCGGCTCGATCGGCGACAGTACCCTGGATGTGGTAGCCCGCCATCCAGATCGTTACCGGGTCTACCTGCTGTCGGCACATCGCAACCTCGACAAACTGCTGGCCCTGGCATGCCGGCACCGTCCCGAGGTGGTTGCAGTGGCCGATCCGGCGCAGGCCGCCGGTTTCGAGGCGCGGCTGCGGGCCGCGGGCCTGGATACCCGCCTAGCCGTTGGTGTGGATGAGCTGGTGAGCGTTGCCAGCACACCGGGCATCGACTACGTCATGGCCGCGATTGTCGGGGCAGCCGGCCTGGCGCCCACACTGGCTGCGGCGCGTCATGCCCGCGCAGTATTGCTGGCCAACAAGGAGGCCATTGTGATGGCAGGCGCTCTGTTTGGGTCGGTATGCCGCCAGTCCGGGGTGAGACTGCTGCCGGTCGACAGCGAGCACAATGCCATTTTTCAGTGTCTGCCCGACCAGGCAGCCGGCCATGATGCGCATCGGGCAATTCGTCGGCTGATCCTGACGGCGTCTGGTGGTCCATTTCGGACCTGGACGACGGCCCAGATGGCGGCAGTCACTCCGGCACAGGCTTGCCGACACCCCAAGTGGTCGATGGGGCGCAAGATTTCAGTGGACTCCGCCACGCTGATGAACAAGGGACTGGAGCTGATCGAGGCGCGTTTCCTGTTTGAGGTTGCCCCCGATCAACTGGATGTCATCATTCATCCGCAGAGCATTGTCCATTCCATGGTCGAGTACGTGGATGGTTCTGTACTCGCCCAGCTGGGAAATCCTGACATGAGGATACCGATCGCTCACGCACTGGCTCATCCCGGGCGCATGGATAGTGGCGCCCGCCCACTGGATCTGGTGGCCGCCGGCGCGTTGCAGTTTGAACAGCCAGATGAGCAGCGCTTCCCCTGTCTGCGTCTGGCCCGCCAGGCCATGACTGCCGACGGTGGTGCACCGTGCGTGCTGAATGCGGCGAATGAAGTCAGTGTGCAGAACTTCCTTGATGGCCGGCTGAGTTTTACCGATATTGCACGGATCAACGAGGCCGTGCTGGCCGCCTTTGCCGGTGTGGCTGCGCCAGGGTCGCTGGCGGATACGCTGGCACTGGATGCCGAAGCCCGCCAAATGGCCGCGCGGCCCGGGTTGCTGGGGGCATAGACCTTGTCGCCGGCGGTACGCTGGCCGGGGATCCGGCAGTCAGTCAGCCCGCAGGGGCCGGTCACGGCCGGGGCCTTGTACTTTGTGTTCAGATCCCTTATTTGTAGTCTAGGCCATTCTGGCCTGTTCGTTCTCATGTTGACCGCTCCCGGAGCCTGAGCTGATGACCACCCTGATTGCCTTTCTGTTCGCCCTGGGTGTACTGGTTTTTGTGCACGAGCTGGGACATTACCTGGTCGCCCGCTGGTGCGGGGTGAAGATCCTGCGTTTTTCCATTGGCTTTGGCAAGCCCCTGCTGACCTGGAAAGTCGGCCCGGATCGGACCGAATGGAGCCTTTCGCCTATTCCGCTCGGAGGGTATGTACGGATGCTGGACGAGGAAGAGGGTACCGAGATCGATCCAGCTGAAGTTCATCGTGCCTTCAATCGTCTGCCCCTGCTCAAGCGTGCAGCCGTTATCGTGGCGGGGCCCGCTGCCAATTTTCTGCTGGCCATCGTGCTCTATGCGGCACTGGGCATGGCGGGACTGCAGGAACCGGCGCCGGTGCTGGGCGCGCCGGCCGCTGGCACCGCGGCCGCAGCTGCGGGCATCCAGGATGGCGACCGGGTGATCCGGGTCGATGGCCAGAACGTGCAGTCCTTCAATGACATGCGTCTGAGAATGATCGATTCGATCGTCGAGCGTCGCCCGATCGTGCTGCAGGTGCAGCGCGCCGATGGTGAGTTCCAGCGCAGCATTGACACTACCGGCCTGCCCCCTGGTGAGCTGGAGCGTGATTTCACCCATGCCCTGGGCGTGGAGCTCAGGGCCGGGGTGGTGCAGGTTGCTTCGGTGGAGGAAGGCAGTGCGGCTGCTCGTGCCGGTTTGCAGCCAGGCGACCGGATCGTGCAGGTGGATGGTCAGTCGATCTCGCGGGCTCATCAGCTGATCGAGCTGGTGCGCGCAACGGATGATACCCATGCGCTGTCACTGCAAATCCAGCGGGACGGACGGACGCTGACCGTCCCCGTGCGGCCACAGCTCATTTTCGAGCGGGATGAACAGGATGCGGCCGCACCGCCGCACCGTCGGGGGCGCATCGGAGCCGGTCTGGTGCAGCAGTTCGACATGGTCACCGTGGATCTGGGGCCTTTGCAGGCGCTGGGCTACGGCGCAGCCAAGACCTGGGAGATGTCGGTATTTTCCCTGCGCATGCTCGGCAAGATGGTGGTGGGCAGTCTGTCCTGGAAAAACCTTTCCGGCCCTGTGGCCATTGCGGATTATGCGGGACAGTCCATCGCCATCGGCTGGTTTGCCTACGTGGGCTTCATGGCTCTGATCAGTGTCAGCCTTGGCGTGCTCAATTTGCTGCCCGTGCCCGTGCTGGATGGCGGTCGTTTGGTATATTACGCGCTCGAAGCGCTCAAAGGCAGCCCGTTCCCCGAGCGCTTCCGGCAGGTCACCATGCAGGTGGGGCTTGTCATGGTGGTCAGCCTGATGATCGTTGCGCTCTTCAACGATCTGTCCCGTCTCCTGGGATGAGGTACCGGCCACTGTCCTTTCAGCATTTCTGATTGCGCGTTAGACGATTCCGGCTGCCTTGGTCTCGCGCCGAGGAAACGGGTATTAAACACGCGATCTTCCCCACTTGGGTTCGTCATGCCGCGATTGCACTGGCCGGAGCGTCTGCTCTGGCCCATGTGCCGCCAGCCGCTGCGTTCACGCCGTTCACCATCCGGGATATCCGGGTACTGGGTCTGCAGCGTACCGAAGCAGGTACGGTTTTTGGCTATCTGCCGGTACGCACGGGCGATGAGCTGACGCCGGTCCGTGCCAGTGAGGCCATCAAGGCTTTGTATGCCACGGGTTTTTTCAAGGATGTCCAGCTTTCGCGCGATGGTGAGGTGCTGGTCGTGCGGGTTGTGGAGCGTCCTGCCATCGCCTCGGTCGATGTCAGCGGCTCGCGTGAGTTTGATGCAGAGGCGCTCAAAAAGGCCATGCGTCATGCCGGTCTGGCCGAGGCACGTATTTTTGACCGTTCTGTCCTGGATCGTGCCGAGCAGGAAATCCGCCGTCAGTATCTCTCCCGGGGCAAGTATTCGGTCAGGATCACCTCGGCGGTGACGCCGATGGCCCGTAACCGGGTGGCCGTGTCACTGGCCATCGACGAAGGCAACAGTGCACGCATTGCCCAGATCCGCATCCTGGGTAACAAGGTTTTTCCGGAGTCCGAGCTGCTTGATCAGATCAAGCTCACCACTCCCAACTGGCTGTCCTGGTACACCAAGACTGATCAGTATTCACGGGAGAAGCTGGCTGGGGATCTGGAGACATTGCGTTCGTTTTACCTGAATCGGGGCTATCTGGAGTTTGGCATTGAGTCCACCCAGGTTTCCATTGATCCGGCCCGTGAAAAGGTCTACGTCACGCTCACCATCAAGGAAGGCGAGCGTTACCGGGTGCGCAATATCCGCTTCGGTGGCAACACACTGGGGCGCGAGGCGCAGTTCCGGAAGGCGCTGTCACTGCGCGCCGGCGATACGTTTTCCGGCGAGAAGCTCACGCAGACCGAAAAGCAGATCACGGATGACCTGGGGGCCATCGGCTACGCCTTTGCCAGCGTTAACCCGGTGCCCACCATTGATCGCGACCGGCGCGAGGTGGATTACACCCTCAATATTGATCCGGGCCGGCGGGCTTATGTCCGGCGCATCACGATTGCTGGCAACCAGCGCACTCGGGACGAGGTGATCCGCCGTGAGCTGCGTCAGTTCGAAGGAGCCTGGTTTGACTCCGAGAAGATTGCGCTGTCGCGTGACCGGGTTGAGCGGCTGGGATACTTCCAGGATGTCCAGATCTCCAACGTGCCCGTACCCGGCGTGCCGGATCAGGTCGATCTGCTGGTCAAGGTTACAGAGCGTCCCACCGGCAACATGACTTTTGGGGCCGGGTATTCTTCCACCGACAAGTTACTGCTTCAGGTGGCCTTGAACGAGCCAAACTTCCTGGGCACCGGCAACACATTCGGTGTCGAGATCAATACCGGACAGACGCAGCGTACAGCCTCGGTGTCGTATGTTGATCCTTATTTCACGCAGGATGGCGTGAGTCTGGGGGCCGATCTCTACTCCCGGACCTTCAATGCTTCCAATTCTGGCCTGGGTGACTATCGCATCCGCTCGTCGGGTGCGGGACTGCGCCTGGGCGTCCCCTACACCGAGCTGGACCGCCTCAGCTTTGGCCTGACGTTCGAACAGAACCAGATCAAGCCGGGGACAACCGGATTGCCACAGCGATACATTGACTATGTCGACCAGTTCGGGACTACCAGTGATGCCTGGATGCTTTCTTTTGGCTGGTCACGCGATTCCCGTGACAGTGGCTACATGCCGACGCGCGGACGCCTGCAGCGCCTCAACTTCGACGTGACCTTCCCGGGGCAGGATCTGTCCTATTACCGGGCGACCTATCAGCAGGCATGGTATATCCCGGTGACCAAGGACTACACCTGGCTGCTGTCGACCGATATCGGCTATGGCCGTGGCCTAGAGGGTAAACCTTATCCGGTATTCAAGAATTTCTATGCAGGCGGGATCGGGTCTGTGCGTGGTTTCGGATCCAACAGCCTTGGGCCAAGGGACAGCAAGGACAACAGCGCCCTGGGTGGCAATGCCTCGTTTGTCGCCAGTACCGAGCTGCTTTTCCCGTTACCAGGGACAGGCAACGACAAGACGGTCCGTGCCTTTCTCTTTGCTGATGCGGGCAATGTTTTTGATAACCACTATGATTTCGGTGACCTGCGCTACTCGGCCGGAGTCGGGATCAGCTGGTTTGCTCCCATCGGTGCAGATATCAAGCTGTCGCTCGGTTATCCACTGCGTCGCAAGCCGGGTGATGACACCCAGCGGGTTCAGTTCCAGTTGGGTACGTCCTTCTGATGGTGCAGTCTGGGCCTGCGCCGACGGGCCCGACAGCATTGTCCCTCACATTTGGCCATACATGGCGCGGTCTTGCGCCATGCGGGAAGCTGAAGTGTGCAAGAATCACCCATCGCGTGGGTCACTGGCCCGAGCATCGGCTGATGGCAGCAAAGCTGTCATCCGGTGCCGATGTCCTGTGTCCCTTTCCCGAACCTTTCCAGAGTGGACTCCATGATCCTTTCTTTCCCGAAGACCCTACGTTTTTCTTCCTTCCATCGGGCCATGCTGGTCTGCGCGGTGAGCGCCGGGCTGGTCGCTGTGTCCGGGTCAGCCGTGGCCCAGAGCAGCAGCGCAGGCGCCCGTATCGGTGTGGTCAATATTGAGCGCATTATGCGGGATTCCGCGCCAGCCAAGGCAGCGCAGGCCAAGATCGAAAAAGATTTCTCACG
Source organism: Lautropia sp. (assembly GCA_030527825.1). Taxonomy (GTDB): domain Bacteria; phylum Pseudomonadota; class Gammaproteobacteria; order Burkholderiales; family Burkholderiaceae_E; genus Lautropia. The sequence goes on along the minus strand of JAUNAC010000002.1, from coordinate 837,456 downwards.
CCGGGACAAAGAAATTCAGGATCTGGGGGCCCGGCTGCGCGCTGCCTCCGAACGTTTTGAAAAAGACAGTACCGTGATGGCGGATGCTGAACGTGGCCGCCGCCAGCGTGAACTCTCTGACATGGACAGGGATTTCCAGCGCCGTCAGCGCGAGTTCCGGGAAGATCTGAACCAGCGCCGCAACGAAGAACTGACCGGGGTGTTGGACAAGGCCAACCGGGCGATCAAGTCGATCGCCGAACATGAAAAATTCGACCTGATCCTGCAGGATGCCGTCTATGTCAGCCCGCGTCTGGACATTACCGATACCGTGATCCGTCAGCTTAACAGCAGCCGCTGACAAGCCTGCTCCGGTGCTGGATCAGGACTCACACCGGGTTTTATATTACGAAATCAAGCCCTCGGGGAGTGCAAGGCAGAGCATGAAACGGAATCTTCCTACACCGGTTTCTCTGGCGGAGATTGCCCGTCTGCTGGGGGCCAGACTGCGTGGCGATCCGGATGCGACCGTACGCCGCCTGGCGAGCCTGACGCAGGCGGATGCCGAGAGCATCAGTTTTCTGGTGCGCCCGCAGCAGCGTGAGGCAGCGCATGCCAGTCAGGCGGTGGCCTACATTGTCTCACCTGCGCTGATTGATGATCTGCCTGCGCATGCGAACCTGCTGATTGATCCGGATCCCTACGATGCCTATGCACGGCTCGCGCAGTGGTTTGATGCCCAGGTCAATCCCCGGCCGGCGGCCGGCATTGCGCCAGGCACACAGGTGCATCCCGACGCCCGGATCGCGGCTACGGCGATCATCGAACCTGGCGCCATCATTGGGGCGGGTGCGGTGGTGGGGGAAGAGGCGTGGATTGGTGCAGGCGCCGTGGTGGGCGCCGGCGCCGCCGTCGGCGCGCGTACCCGGCTGCATGCCAATGTCACCCTGGGCGATGATTGCCGGATAGGTAACGACTCGCTGATCCATTCAGGGGCCGTCATTGGCGCCGATGGATTTGGCTTTGCGCCAAAAAAGGGTGGAGGCTGGACCAAAATCCCCCAACTGGGTGCAGTCGTCATTGGCAATCGTGTGGAAATCGGTGCCTGCACCTGCATTGACCGTGGCGCGTTGGACGACACGATCGTCGAAGATGGCTGCAAGATCGATAATCTGGTTCAAATCGCCCATAATGTCCGGGTTGGTGCGGATACGGCCATTGCCGCCTGTGCCGGCATCGCGGGTAGCGCGGTCATTGGCAGGCGGGTGCAGATCGGAGGCGCATCCGGCATTTTTGGTCATATCAGCATCTGTGACGATGCCGCAGTTTCCACCATGACGCTGATTTCCAAGTCGATTACCAAACCCGCGTTCTATAGTGGCATATTCCCCTCCATGGAAAATGCTGACTGGGAACGGGCAGCAGCGGTTGTGCGGCAGTTGCCCGACATGCGCCGGCGTTTGCGCCGGTTGGAGCAGCAGGTACGGGAGGTCGCCCAAGACGGGGAGGGCGGTGCGGCACCCGCGCATGATGGCGCCCAGCCGGACGGAGCCGTTCAGTAATAAGCAGCCAGAGATTTTGTCCAAGCATGAATGAAAAACAGCCGGCGATCGATATTTCAGAAATCCTTCGCTATTTGCCGCACCGCTACCCGTTCCTGCTCATAGACCGGGTTACCGAGATTGAGCACGACCAGCGTATCGTGGCCATTAAGAACGTCACCATCAACGAACCTTTTTTCCAGGGGCATTTTCCGCATCTGCCTGTCATGCCGGGGGTACTGGTTCTGGAAGCGATGGCCCAGGCTGCAGGTATTTTGTCCTTTGCCAGTATGGGCCGTTACTCCGATTCCAATTCCGTGTATTACTTTGCCGGAATTGATGAGGCGCGCTTTAAGCGCCCCGTCTCTCCTGGTGACCAGCTGATGCTGGATGTACGGATCGCCCGCAAGTCGCGCCTGGTCTGGAAGTTTCATGGCGTTGCCACCGTAGATGGCCAGAAGGTCGCCGAGGCCGATCTGATGTGCGCGCTGCGCGAACTGAACCGTGAGGAAGAGGCGGCCGGCGTCGTTGCGGATCATGGAGCAGGGCGGCCGGCTAGTGCCAACGAGGGTGCGCCGGGCCGTGGCACAACTGGCAACGCCTTTGGCGGGAAGATCGGTACCAGCAAGGCATGAACCACATATGACGCAACCGCTGATTCATCCCACTGCCGTTATAGACCCGGATGCGGAACTCGACAGTAGCGTCGAGGTTGGCCCCTTTTCTGTCATCGGTGCCCAGGTGCGAATTGGGGCCGGAACCCGCATCGGCCCGCACGTGGTGCTGGCCGGGCGTCTGACGTTGGGTGAAAACAATCATCTGCATCCCTTCTGCTGTCTGGGTGCCATGCCACAGGACAAGAAGTATGCCGGTGAGGACACCGCCCTGGAAATCGGCAGCGGCAACACGATCCGCGAGTGCGTGACCATCAATCGGGGCACGGTTCAGGATGGTGGTGTGACCCGGGTCGGCAACGACAACTGGATCATGGCCTACGTCCACATCGCGCATGACTGTGTGGTGGGCGACCACACCATCTTTGCAAATACCACCAATCTGGGCGGCCATGTCCACATCGGTGACTGGGCCATCCTTGGCGGAAATTCGCAGGTGCACCAGTTCTGCAAGATTGGTGCGCATGCCATGACGGGCACCGGCTCCGTCGTGCTGCAGGATATTCCGCCCTATGTCATGGCCTCCGGCAATCCGCTGGCCACCCATGGCATCAACAGCGAAGGCTTGCGCAGACGCGGTTTTACGCCCGAGGACATCATGATCATCCGGCGCGCCTACAAAACACTCTACCGGCAGGGACTCAGCCTGGCCGAGGCGAGGGCTGAACTGCAGGCGCGCCTGACCACCGATGCCGCACATGAAAAGTGCCTCCAGCCTATGCTGGACTTTCTCGCCCAGGCCACGCGTGGCATCGCCCGCTGAGCCACGAGCCATGTCCAGCCGCCGGCCTGTTCCGCTTTCACCCCTCCCATGACCTTGCCCCACATTGGTCTGGTGGCTGGAGAGGCATCCGGTGACCTGCTGGCCGCATCGGTACTCACCCACTGGCACGGGCGTGCGCTGACCGCCGGAATCGGCGGCACCCGGATGCGGGCAGCCGGTTTTCAGGACTGGTGGCCAGCCGACTGGCTGGCCGTGCATGGCTACGCCGAAGCCTTCAAGGCGCTGCCGCGACTGCTCTGGGTCAGGCGCCAGCTCCGTCATCGCCTGTTGCGCTGGCCGGCGCAGGCTTTTGTCGGCGTGGATGCACCCGATTTCAACCTGGGTCTGGAAGCTCGCCTGCGTCAGCTCGGCGTCCGCACCTTCCATTTCGTCAGCCCGTCCATCTGGGCCTGGCGGCGCGAGCGGATCGAAAAAATCCGTCAGGCTGTGGACCACATGCTGCTGGTATTCCCCTTTGAGGAAGAAATCTATCAGGCGGCCGGCATTCCTGCCACCTACTGTGGCCATCCTCTGGCAGATCAGATTCCGTTCAGCGTGGATCCGGCCGCTGCGCGCCGGCAATTGGGACTGGATCCCCAGCGGACGGTGATCGCCATCATGCCGGGCAGCCGTCAGGCCGAGGTCAGCCACCTGGCGCCGGTCTTTCTGGCGGCGGTCCTGCAGATGCACGAGCGCCGCCCCGACTGGCAATTCGTGCTGCCGGCTGCCGGCCCCGCGCGCCTAGCTCAGCTGCGGGCACTGATCGCCACCCAGCCTTCCTGGCAGGAACTGCCCCTGACCCTGCTGGACGGGCAGTCACATACCGCGCTGGCTGCCTGTGATCAGACGCTTATTGCCAGCGGTACCGCTACCCTGGAAGCTGCACTCTTTAAACGCCCGATGGTCATTGCCTATCGGATGGCCCCCCTGTCTTATCGTCTGATGAAAAACAAGGCATACCAACCCTGGTTCGGCTTGCCCAATATTCTGGCGGGCGAATTTCTGGTGCCCGAATTCATTCAGGACGCCGCCACGCCCCGTGCTCTTGCCGACGCCATGCTGAGCCAGTACGATGACATGACCGGTCGTGACCGTCTGCGGGCCCGTTTTGACCATATGCACCACGTGCTTGCCCGTGATTGCGCCCGTCGCGTGGCCGAAGTCGTCCTTGACGGCATGCGCGGCTGACGATGGTGCAGGATCTCCCGTTTCTTGCTGATCCCTTCACTGCGGGGGTGGATGAGGCCGGGCGTGGCCCGCTGGCCGGCCCAGTGGTTGCTGCCGCCGTCATCCTCTCGCCTGAACAGCCCATTGATGGCTTGCGTGATTCCAAAAAGCTCACGGCCCGCCGGCGGGCCATGTTGGCTGAGATCATCCGCAACCGGGCACTGGCCTTTGCCGTGGCCAGTGCCAGTGTCGAGGAAATCGATCGCCTCAATATCCTGCAGGCCACGATGCTGGCGATGACACGCGCCGTCAACGGCCTGCAGCCGCCGCCCCGCCGTGTTCGCATCGATGGCAACCGTGCACCCCGCCTGGCGGCGATGCAGGTCGAGACTGTCATTGGCGGGGACCGCCAGGATGCCGCCATTGCCGCTGCATCCATTCTGGCCAAAACGGTGCGCGACCAGCTCATGGCGCAATACGCCAGCCAGTTTCCCGCGTATGGCTTCGATCGCCATGCCGGCTATGGAACGGCTGCCCATCTGGCGGCGCTGCGGGCGCATGGGCCCTGCGAGATTCATCGCCGCAGTTTTGCGCCGGTTGCCCGCGTCCTGGGAGGCGGTGGATGACTGCCGCCCGCATTGCTCTGTGATCCTTTTGCGCCGCCACCAATCTGCTCATGGCTGATCCTGTCCTCCTGCTGGCTGCCGCCCGCCAGGCGCTGCACCATTCACCGGTCGATATCGCCTCCAGTGCCAACCCGCGTTATCGTCACCTGCAGGCACTCCTGACCTGCGCGCGCGAACGGCGGCGTCATGGCCAGACCGTGCTCGAAGGCTGGCATCTGCTCGGGAGCTGGCTGGACAGCGGCCGTCCCGTCAGGCAGCTGGTGCTGCCCCGACGCACCTGGCAACATCTCGAACAACGCGTTCTGTCCCCTGACGTTTCTGTTCCTGATGCCGTGCTGGCCGCCCCCTGGCTGATTCTGGAAGATCGCCTGTTCGGGCAGCTGGATATCCTGCCCTCGCCGTCACCGCTGCTGGCGGTGGTTGATATTCCCCGGCCGGCGCCGCCTGCGTGGCTGAACGAGACAGTGGCGGATAGGCCAGCGTCGGATCTGCTCATCCTGGACCGCATTCAGGATCCCGGAAATGTTGGCGCCCTGCTGCGGACGGCGGCCGCGGCGGGTATCCCGTGCGTGCGTGCCACGGCTGGCACCGCCGCCTGCTGGGCTCCCAAAGTGCTGCGTGCCGGCATGGGTGGACACTTTGCACTGAGCATTCACGAAGGTATCGAATTGGCCACGCTTCAGCAGCTCGCCCGGCACATGCCGCTGGCCGGCACGGTGCTGCAGGCAGGCAGCTCCCTCTACCAGGCTGACCTGCGCCAGCGGCTGGCCTGGGTCTTCGGCAACGAAGGGGAGGGAATCGATCCTACTCTGCAACCCCTGCTGGCCTGCCGGCTGACCATACCGCAGACGTCGGCCGTTGAATCACTCAATGTGGCCGCCAGTGCCGCCATTTGTCTGTTCGAACAGCGCCGCCAGCGTCTGGCGTCAGCGGCGTCCGGACCATAGTCGTCGTGCCTACTTGTTGGCTCCTTCGTCCTGCTGGATGACGGTCAGGATGGTTGCCGCAATTTCCTCGATGGACTTGGTCGTTGTCGACAGCATCGCAATGCCCTCGCGCCGCATCATGGACTCCGCCTGCCGCACTTCATCGCGGCAGTTGGCCAGGGAGGCATAGCGGCTGTCCGGCCGGCGTTCGCTGCGGACCTCGTGCAGGCGCTCGGGCGTGATCGTCAGGCCGAACAGTCTGTCCTTGTATTTGTAGAGCTCCTGCGGCAGACACATGCGCTCGAAGTCTTCGGGAATCAGCGGATAGTTGGCGGCCTTGATGCCATGCTGGATCGACAGATAAAGGCTGGTTGGCGTTTTGCCACACCGGGATACGCCCACCAGGATCACATCGGCCGACCCCAGCTCGGTATGCTGCTGGCCGTCATCATGCGACAGGGAGAAATTGATGGCATCAATGCGTGCCTGGTATTCGTCCGGGCTCTTGATCCGGTGAAACTGCCCCATGCCATGCGATGCCTTGCGCCCCAGCTCCTGTTCCAGGCTGGCCACGAACGTACCGATCAGATCCAGATACTGCGCCCGGGCACCCCGGATAATTTGGCTGATGACCGGATTGGCCAGTGTCGAGAACACCAGTGGCCGGCAGCCGTCGTGCTCGGCGGCAAGATTGATGCGCGCCACCGCCTCGTGTGCCTTGGCCTCGGTGTCCGTGAAGGGCAGCCGCACGTTGCGGGTCTTCAGATCCTCAAACTGGGTCAACATCGACATCGCGAAGGTTTCTGCCGTAATCCCGGTGCCATCGGAAATGAAATAGGCCGTGCGGTCATAGGAGCGGGGGGCTGGTGTTGAAACGGTGGACATAATGGTTGTGAAAGAAAAAACATCTTGGAAAGGGCTCGGCTCTAGAATATAGACCAATAAAATTCTCAACCATCCTGGAACTTTCAACCATGAGTAATACGCATGAAGGCGATCTGGTCATCCCGTTCGAGAACCTGCGCATGGCCGACGTCGAGGTCGTCGGTGGCAAGAACGCCTCGCTGGGCGAGATGATCAGCCAGCTGGCCAGAACCGGGGTCAAGGTACCCGGCGGTTTTGCCACCACTGCCACCGCCTTTCGTGATTTCCTGTCCCACAACCGCCTGACCGAACGCATCAACGAACGGCTGGCCACCCTCAATACCGACGACGTCAAGGCACTGGCGCAGGCGGGTGCGGAGATCCGCGGCTGGGTCTGCGAAGCCGTCTTTCCGCCAGCCCTCGAGCAGGCCATCCGGACACATTATGCCCGTCTGACGGATGGTGCGCCTGAAGGAATTTCCTTTGCCGTACGCTCCAGTGCCACTGCAGAAGATCTGCCCGATGCGTCCTTTGCCGGACAGCAGGAAACCGTGCTGAATGTGGTGGGCATCGACGCCATCCTGAAGCATATCCGGGAAGTCTTTGCTTCTCTCTACAACGACCGGGCGATCTCCTATCGCGTCCACAAGGGCTTTGCGCATGAGGGCATCGCCCTGTCGGCTGGCATCCAGCGCATGTGCCGCAGCGATCTCGGGGCATCGGGTGTGATGTTCACCATCGACACCGAGTCCGGATTCCAGGATGTCGTCTTCATCACCAGCGCCTGGGGTCTGGGCGAAACGGTAGTGCAGGGCGCAGTCAATCCGGACGAATTCTATGTCCACAAGCCCATGCTCAAGGCGGGCAAGTATCCCATCATCAACCGTCACCTGGGCTCCAAGCTCATCCGCATGGAATTCGCCGATGCTGGCCCGGAAGGACGCACGGTTCGCACGGTCGATACGCCAGCCGAGCAGCGGGCACGCTTTTCCATTACCGACGAGGATGTGCTCGAACTGGCCCGCTATGCCACCATCATCGAAGCGCATTATGGCCGTCCGATGGATATTGAATGGGGCAAGGATGGCATTGACGGGCAGCTGTTCATCCTGCAGGCCCGACCGGAAACCGTCAAGTCCCAGAACGCCGGCAAGCAGCAGCGTTTCGTACTCAAAAGCAGCTCTGACGTCCTGACCTCTGGCCGGGCTATCGGCCAGAAAATCGGGGCTGGCCGGGTTCGCATCGTTGGGGACGCCTCTGAGATGGATCGGGTGCAGCCTGGTGACGTGCTGGTCACTGACATGACCGATCCCAACTGGGAGCCCGTCATGAAGCGTGCGGCCGCTATCGTCACCAACCGGGGAGGGCGTACCTGCCATGCAGCCATTATTGCCCGTGAGCTGGGCATCCCGGCCGTGGTGGGCTGTGGCAACGCTACCGATGCGCTTGCTGACGGTCGTCTGGTCACCGTTTCGTGCGCCCAGGGCGATACCGGCTATGTCTACGATGGTCAGCTGGAAACCGAGGTGACCGATGTCGAAACCGGTTCCCTGCCAGCCATCGGCACCAAGATTATGATGAACGTCGGCAACCCGCAGCTGGCCTTCGAATTTGCTGCCCTGCCCAATGACGGCGTCGGTCTGGCCCGGCTCGAATTCGTCATCAACAACAACATCGGCATCCACCCGCGCGCCATACTTGATTACCCCGCCGTGGATGCCGACCTCAAGCAGGCAGTTGAAAGTGTCGCCCGCGGCTATGCCAGCCCCCGTGCTTTCTACATAGACAAACTGGCTGAAGGCGTTGCGACCATCGCCGCGGCCTTCTGGCCCAAGCCCGTCATCGTGCGCATGTCCGATTTCAAGAGCAACGAATACCGCAAGCTCATCGGCGGCTCCCGGTACGAACCCGAAGAGGAGAACCCGATGCTGGGTTTTCGGGGGGCCTCGCGCTATCTGGCGAGCACCTTCAGCGAATGCTTCGAAATGGAATGCCGGGCGCTGAAACGGGTTCGCGAGGAGATGGGCCTGACCAACGTCCAGCTGATGATTCCATTTGTGCGCACGGTGCGGGAAGCCGAGCGTGTCATCGCCCTGCTGGGTGAGCACGGATTGCAGCGGGGCAAGGGGGGCGATGCTGACGGGCAGGGCGCGCTCAAGATCATCATGATGTGCGAACTGCCGTCCAACGCCATTCTGGCAGAAGCCTTTCTGGAACATTTCGACGGTTTCTCGATCGGTTCCAACGACATGACCCAGCTGACCCTCGGGCTGGATCGTGATTCCGGTCTGGTGGCTGAGGGGTTCGATGAACGTGATCCAGCCGTCAAGGCACTGCTGTCCAGGGCCATCGAAGCATGCCGCAAGGCGGGCAAATATGTCGGCATCTGCGGTCAGGGCCCTTCCGACCATCCGGATCTGGCCGAATGGCTGGTTTCCCAAGGCATATCTTCTCTGTCCCTGAACCCTGATACCGTTGTGCCCACCTGGCAGCGTCTTGGCCGTCAGACCGGACGCTGATGCCGCTGCAGCACCATACCGGGCGCTGCACCGACATCCGTGCGCCCGGTGTGCCGTGCGTCTCCTTGATGTTTGACACGCCGCTCTCATATTTCATAATAGAAAGCGTAAAAAAACAGAATGGGTGTATTGGACAGTCATAGACAGTGAGGAGGGTGCAGATGTTGGATCTGACATCGCAGTATGGATGGTGGATGCTCGCTGTCATGCTGAGCATCGCAGAGATTTTTCTGGGCACGTTCTATCTGCTCATCATCGCCCTGGCACTCCTCTTGACCGGCATCATTGCCTGGCTGGGTGCCGGTTTTGGTGTCCAGTTGTTTTTTGCCGCCCTGGCCAGTGTGTGCGGCGCCTGGCTGCTCTACCGTTTCCGGCCTGCCGCCCCCCGAGCAACAGCTCCTGATTCAAATCCGGATCTCAATCTGGATATTGGCCAGACTGTCAGCGTCGAACGCTGGGAGGCACAGGGCCTGGCGCGGATTGGTTATCGGGGCAGCATCTGGCAGGCAGAACTGATGGCCGGCTGCACACCTCACGCGGGGCTTCATCGCATCCATGCTATCACTGGCAGTCGGCTGATCTTGGTCCCTGTCGAGTAGGCGCCTACCGGCGCCCTCGCCAGGGCCTTCCTGGGGGCCAGCCTACCGTGTTTCTCAACCGTGAGCCATGTCCATGCACATCTCCGCCGTTCCCATAGCCGTCCTTGTCCTGGCCATCATCCTGGTCAGCCGTGCCCTGAAAATTGTTCCCCAGCAGCATGCCTGGGTCGTCGAGCGGCTGGGCAAGTTCGACCGCATCCTGATGCCGGGGCTCAACATCATCGTGCCCTTCATCGACCGGGTGGCCTACCGGCACGAGCTGAAGGAATTCCCGCTCGACGTCCCTAGTCAGGTCTGCATCACACGCGACAATACCCAGCTGCAGGTCGACGGCGTGCTGTATTTCCAGGTAACCGATCCGATGCGGGCCTCGTATGGATCCAGCAACTATGTCGATGCCATCACCCAGTTGGCCCAGACCTCGCTGCGTTCGGTCATCGGGCGGATGGAGCTGGACAAGACCTTCGAGGAGCGTGACGCCATCAACCTGGCCGTGGTTGGGGTGCTGGATGAAGCGGCGACCAACTGGGGGGTCAAGGTGCTGCGCTATGAGATCAAGGATCTGACCCCGCCGGCAGAAATCCTGCGGGCGATGCAGGCCCAGATCACTGCCGAGCGCGAGAAACGCGCTGTCATCGCCGCTTCAGAAGGCCGTCGTCAGGAGCAGATCAACCTGGCTTCCGGAGAGCGTGAGGCCGCCATTCAGCGTTCCGAGGGCGAGAAGCAGGCCCAGATCAATCGGGCCCAGGGTGAGGCTGCCTCCATCACGGCCATCGCCGAGGCGACGGCCACTGCTCTGGCCAGGGTCGGCCAGGCCATCGAGCAGCCGGGCGGGCAGGGTGCCGTCAGCCTGCGTGTGGCCGAGCAGTATGTCGATGCTTTCGCCCGGCTGGCCAAGGCCAACAACACGATGATTGTGCCCGGTAATCTCTCGGATGTCGCCGGCATGATCGCGACCGCAATGAATACCGTCAAGGCAACGGCCAGGCCGTATGGGGAAGGGACAGGCCGCTGACGACGGGCTCCAGGCCAGATCCTGCGGGCAGTTTTCGTGGCCGCAGGACTGACAAAAAACAGCAGGCGCCCCTCCCGTCAGGAAGGAGCCGCCCGAACCTGACGTCTGTCAGACACGGGGTGCCCCCCTGGCTTAGAAAAAGCCGAGCGCATTCGGGTTGTAGCTCACCAGCAGGTTCTTGGTCTGCTGATAATGTCGCAGGGCCATGCTATGGGTTTCACGGCCGATACCCGATTGCTTGTAACCGCCAAAAGCGGCATGTGCCGGATAAATGTGGTAGCAATTGGTCCAGACGCGGCCCGCCTGTATACCACGTCCCATCCTGTAGGCAAGGGTGCCATTACGTGTCCATACGCCGGCCCCCAGGCCATAGGAGGTGTCGTTGGCAATGGCCAGCGCCTCCTCTTCGTCCTTGAAGGTGGTGACCGAAGCCACCGGCCCGAAGATTTCCTCCTGGAAGACGCGCATGCTGTTCTTGCCAAACAGCAGGGTTGGCTCTATATAGAAACCATCATCTGCCCCATTGCCAGGCCGGTTGCGCTGGCCGCCGGTCAGAACCTGTGCCCCTTCCTTCTTGCCAATCTCGATGTAGTTCAAGATGCGGTCCATCTGGGCCTGCGATACCTGGGCTCCCAACATGATGCCTTTGTCGAGTGAATGGCCCTGTTTCATGGCCTTTACCCGTGCAATAGCCCGTTCAATGAAGCGCTCATAGATTGTTTCCTGCACTAGTACGCGGGAGGGGCAGGTACATATCTCTCCCTGGTTCAGCGCAAACATCGAGAAACCTTCCAGGGCCTTGTCGAAAAAGGCATCGTCGTGATCCATCACGTCGGCAAAAAAGATGTTCGGGCTCTTGCCACCCAGCTCGACTGTACTGGGAATCAGATTCTCGGCAGCACATTTCAGAATGTGCTTGCCGACCGGTGTCGATCCGGTGAACGCCAGTTTTGCAATCCGCTTGCTGGTGGCCAGTGCTTCACCGGCTTCTTTGCCGTAGCCATTGACCACGTTGAGCACGCCCGGCGGGAGCAGATCGGCGATGAGTTCCAGCAGAACGAGAATGGAGGCAGGCGTCTGTTCCGCGGGCTTGAGTACCACACAGCAACCGGCTGCCAGCGCCACCGGAATTTTCCAGGCGGCCATCAGGATAGGAAAGTTCCATGGAATGATTTGACCGACCACCCCGACAGGCTCGTGAAAATGATAGGCGACGGTGTCTGCGTCAATTTCGGAGATGCCTCCTTCCTGGGCACGGATGCAGCCGGCGAAATAGCGGAAATGGTCGATGGCGAGCGGCAGATCGGCCGCTGTGGTTTCGCGCAGCGGCTTGCCATTGTCAATGGTTTCAGCGACCGCTAACCTGAAAAGGTTTGCCTCCATCCGGTCGGCAATGCGCAGGAGCAGATTTGACCGTTCTGTGACCGAGGTTCGGGCCCAGCCCTCCTGTGCTGCATGGGCGGCATCCAGCGCCAGTTCGATATCTGCGGCATCGGAGCGGGGTACTTCGCAAAACACCTTACCTGTAATAGGGGAAATATTTTCAAAATAATGCCCGGACACGGGCGGAACCCATTTCCCGCCAATATAATTTCCATATTTTTTCTGGAAAGGGAATTCCAGGTCTATTCCCATTCTTTTCAGCTCGGCTGCATCCATGCCGGTGTCTCCATTGAATACATTGGGTTGAACGGGTGAAAGGCCGGTCATATATGAATACCCGGTTCATGAACAATTTGCGGACAATGACATTTATGTCATGTCTGTTTCATGATCGCAGGTGCCCATCCGTCCGTTCACGGTATTCCAGTCTAGTATGAGATCACCCGGTTCGATCCTCTCGCTTTCCCTAGGAGCATATGCAACCGGTCAGTGCCGTGTCGGGGCAGGGGGCGTTCCCAGATGGTCATAGTCAACCAGCATGTATTTGGCAGGCCGGTTTTCCTTGACGTTGCCTTCGTCACCCATCAGCAGCAGTCTGGGTTTGCCATCGATCAACACGGAATCAACGGCTTCCACATTAGCGATGTAATTAAGATTGGGTACCTCGATCCGCTGAGCCTGATCAGTTGGCCGGCCGCTCCATTTCCATAACTGGGAATGCTTGATCCCGCTGCTGTCCTTGAATTCGTTGGAAATCACAATGGATTTCAGTACCGGATCATAATTCATGGAGCGAATACCGCCTCCCTTGAGATCCAATAGGGCTACCGAAATAAAATGAGGTGGGATCCCTTTCTCGAATACATCATCCGGATTGTCGATATAGGCAACCAGGTCCTGATGATGGAATTTGGGTGCACGAAAGCCGAGCATCAGGAGATTGTTGCGCGGGTCGAAGGCCAACCCTTCAATATTAGTGTTCCGGGCGTCAAATGGTTCGCCGGCCTTGTCCCGGATGAGGTTTTTCCATTCGGCACTATGTTGCAGGGTGTCGATCAGGCCGTCATACACTTTCAAGGACTGTACCTCGCTGTCCGTGATCCGGAAACGCAGCAGATGCTCACGGTCTGGGCGGCGCTGCCCGCTTCGGTTCACAGAATGCGAAGTAATGGCATAGATATTGCCGTGAGGATCACGGGTCAATCCTTCCAGATCGCTCAGCTTGCGACCCAGCCCACGTGTGATTTGTTCATCCAATGAATCGTTTTCATACAGGCCACCATCAGAGGAGGCTGTCACGATGTTGGCTGCGCGGGCGGGTTCGTCCTCAACGATCAGGATCCGGCCATCGGGAAGCTGCTGGACGGCAGAGGGTTCATAGATGCCTTTGAAGAGATGTATGCCCAGTGGCTGAAGTTGTGCTGCCTGCTGTTCAGCCTGCATCGCCGGCAATAGTCCGGGTAATGTTTTGATGCTCACGAACGCAACAACAGAAGTCAATAATCCCCAGCGAAAGGCGGTATAGGACATGTTCAGATATTTGAACTGTTTGTTTGCCATCAGGCCCAGCCAGTATAGTTCCTCGCTCATCCGGTAATAGACCTGCTCACGGTTCGCCATGAGGTGCTGCATCATTTCCCAGTATTTTTCTTTGGGAATCTTTGCCCGATCCTCATAAATGAGAATGTTGGGTGAGTCGCCAAAAAAGCGGCTGCGGGGATTATTCAGAACCCGGGTTCCAAAATCGCGCCATGCTGCGCGTCGCCGGACGACGTCACACAGCCAGCTCCATGTTTCCCGCAGCCGCCCGATCCGGTCGGGAGATGCCGACAGCAGTGCAAAGACGATGGAGGCCGCGGCAGTGACCATGAAAATCGTTGCCGGGATGAGGAATTCCGGCGACGACGAAAACAGAAATGCACCGGAAACCATCAGTGCCGACACGATGAAACCGTTAAGCGAGATCATGATGTTGGCTTTGGTCGCTGCCAGTGCCAGCAGCTCCATTTCAGTGCGAAAAGCACTGCGAAACATCGTTTCCACCCCTTTCGAGGTGCCAATGTTGCCACCTGGCGCATCCGGCTGCTGCTGTATCTTGCGTTTTTTGGATTTCTTGCCTTTTGGCGGGCATGCGGCTTGCTGCCCTGCGGGTAAGGGTGTCTCGTCTGTGACCTCGGAGACGGCAGATTGCGTTTCCGTTTGCTCGGTAGGGCTGCTTTCGTCTGATGCGTTAACAGGCGACCGAGGGGTGAGTTCGCTTTCGTTGGTCATCTCGGTATTGGCTTAGAAAAAGATGCACATGACATGGGCTTCCCAAGGCATTGTCAGCCAAATTGACACATTGAGTCATCAAGAGCCGCACTCACGATGCATGTATTGATCTGATGCCGGAGACGAAAGACATGCGTACCGCCAGCCACCTAGCGGTTGTCGTTTTTCATCAGGCGGGATCGCTCCCGCTGCCAGTCCTTTTCACGTTCGGTGGCCCGTTTGTCGAACTGTTTCTTGCCCTTGGCGAGTCCCAGGGCCAGTTTGATCCGGCCTTTCGTGTAATGCAGATTCAGGGGAACCAGCGAATAGCCAGCGCGCTCCACCTTGCCGATCAGTCTGGAAATCTCGGTGGCATGCAGCAGCAACTTGCGGTTGCGCGTGACATCCGGCCTGATGTGGGAAGAGGCAGAGATGAGCGGCGTGATGTGCGCGCCTATCAGAAACAGCTCTGCACGCCTTACAATCACATACGCTTCTTGGATCTGCACACGGCCGGCCCGGATGGCTTTCACTTCCCAGCCCTCCAGTGCCAGCCCGGCCTCGATCCGTTCCTCGATGAAATAATTGAACCCGGCTTTCCGGTTTTCCGTGATGGTCGACATGGTCGGTATTATGCCTGTTGAAAGGAACCCGCTCGCATGCGGGGGGCTGCCATGCCCATAATTCGCAAATCTGCTCTCGTCCCCTATTCGGCCGACACCATGTTTGACCTGGTCGAGCAGGTGGAGAATTATCCTGATTTTCTGCCCTGGTGTGGGGGCACAACACTCCTGTCCCGGACATCCGAGGGGATGTCGGCCGCCATCACCATTAGCTATCGTGGTATACGACAGACATTTTCCACGGAAAATCGCCATGAGCGCCCCTCCCGCATCCAGCTGCGCCTGAAGGACGGCCCGTTTTCCCGTCTGCAGGGGGGCTGGACATTCAAGGCCCTGGCCGAGGATGCCTGTCGCATAGACCTGGAACTGGATTATGAGGTCGGCTCGGGCCTGATCGCCCGGGTACTAGGCCCGGTATTCGGCCACATTGCCAACACCCTCGTCGACGCATT
Source organism: Lautropia sp. (assembly GCA_030527825.1). Taxonomy (GTDB): domain Bacteria; phylum Pseudomonadota; class Gammaproteobacteria; order Burkholderiales; family Burkholderiaceae_E; genus Lautropia. Next base: position 822,075 of record JAUNAC010000002.1, on the reverse strand, counting down.
CGTCAGGGAGGCCGAGCGTCGCCACCGGCTGCTGGCCGGACAGACATGCCCCTCATGAACCCGCAATGCCACGGGGGTGAATGGCTTCTGGCCGAGCTTGTCCTGCAATATCCCGACCAGGAAACGCCGGGTAGCTATCGGCTGGTTCGCAGCCAGCACCGTATCGCAGCGGGTAGCACGGTCCGGCAGCTGCTGCTGCTGGCCCCGGATGGTATCGCACTGATCCAGGCCGTGGAAGCCCGTACCCGGGGGCTGTCACGCCATGGCAGGCGGGCATGGCTGGATGATCCGCTCAGCGCGGATGACCGGGTCGAGGTGCTCTGTCCCATTCTGCTTGATGCGAAGGCTGCCCGCCTGGAGCGGGTCAGCAAAAGCCGGGCAGCACGCCGGCGCGCGCGCAGCTGACGCCCCGGCCGGGCGGGTGGCGCAGTGTTTCGAATTGTCAGCCAGATCGCCGTTGCTGTCATGCCGGATGGATAATTTGCTATCATGCCCCTTTGCGGAAAAACTGCAATGCGGATAGCCAAGAAGGCACTGACATTTGACGACGTCCTGCTCGTCCCCGCCTATTCAGACTTTATCCCGCGTGACGCATCGCTGCGCACCCGTCTGACCCGGCAGATCAGTCTGAACATCCCGCTCATCTCGGCAGCGATGGACACCGTCACCGAAAGCCGCATGGCCATCGTGATGGCCCAGCTGGGCGGCATTGGCATTATTCACAAGAATCTTTCCCCGGAAGAGCAGGCGGCCGAGGTTCAGGCGGTCAAGCGCTACGAATCCGGTGTCGTGGGCGATCCCATCACCATCACGCCCGACATGAGCGTGCGGGAAGTGATTGCGCTGACCCGCAAGCATCGCATCTCCGGCCTGCCGGTAGTCGAGGGCAGCAAGGTCGTCGGCATCGTCACCAACCGGGATCTGCGATTTGAATCCGAGCTTGACCAGCCCGTACGCAACATCATGACGCCGCGGGAAAGACTGATTACCGTCCGCGAAGGTGCCTGTCTGGAAGAGGCCCAGCGGCTGATGCACAAGCACCGTCTGGAGCGTGTACTCGTCGTCAACGACGCCTTCGAGCTGCGTGGTCTCATGACCGTCAAGGATATCCTGAAGGCCGACACCCACCCGGAATCCTCCAAGGACAGTGCCGGGAAACTGCGGGTTGGTGCAGCCATCGGCACCGGGCCGGACAGCCATCAGCGCCTGGAGCTGCTGGTCGCAGCCGGTGCGGATGTTGTGGTGGTCGATACCGCGCACGGCCATTCCCGGGGCGTCATCCAGCGGGTGCACGAAATCAAGCGGCACTACCCCGATCTTCAGGTCGTGGCCGGCAATATCGCCACGGGCGATGCAGCCCGCATGCTGGTCGACGCCGGTGCGGATGCCGTCAAGGTAGGCATCGGGCCCGGCTCCATCTGCACGACCCGCATTGTCGCTGGCGTGGGCGTTCCGCAGCTGACTGCCATTGGCGACGTCGCGGCGGCCCTGCAGGGCACTGATGTTCCGCTGATCGCCGATGGCGGCATCCGCTACTCGGGTGACGTGGCCAAGGCGGTCGCGGCAGGCGCATCCAGCGTCATGATGGGCTCGCTCTTTGCCGGCACCGAAGAATCTCCCGGCGAGATCGTCCTCTACAAGGGACGCTCATACAAGTTCTACCGCGGCATGGGTTCGCTGGGTGCCATGCAGCAGGGCGCTGCCGACCGCTACTTCCAGGATGCTTCCGCATCGGCCGAGAAAATGGTGCCCGAAGGCATCGAAGGCAGGGTTCCCTACAAGGGAACGGTGACCGCCATTGCCTACCAGCTCTGTGGTGGCCTGCGCGCCAGCATGGGATACTGCGGCTGCGCCACCATTGACGCCATGCACCAGCGTGCCGAATTTGTGGAAATCAGCAATGCCGGTATCCGCGAATCTCACGTGCATGACGTGCAGATCGTCAAGGAAGCCCCCAACTACCACGTCGAGTAAGACATCGCTGTCCATCAGGCTGTCCGGACCGCCCCGGCAGCCTGTTTTTTATTTCTTGCCATGAACCATCAGAAGATCCTGATCCTGGATTTCGGCTCCCAGGTGACCCAGCTCATTGCCCGGCGCATCCGTGAAGCACACGTCTATTGCGAAGTGCATCCATGTGATGTCAGTGACGAGTGGATCCGGCAGCACGCCGCCGATGGCCAGCTGAAAGGCGTCATCCTGTCCGGCAGTCATGCCAGTGTCTACGAAGTCGATGACCGGGCGCCCGAGGCCGTCTTCGCACTGGGGGTGCCGGTTCTGGGCATCTGCTATGGCATGCAGACCATGGCCCAGCAGCTTGGTGGCCGGGTCGAGGGCGGCCATACCCGGGAATTCGGCTATGCCGAAGTCCGCGCACGTGGCCATACCCGCCTGCTGGACGGCATTCAGGATTTCCATACCCCCGAGGGGCATGGCATGCTGAAGGTCTGGATGAGTCACGGCGACAAGGTCACGGAGCTGCCCCCCGGCTTTCGCCTGATGGCCAGCACACCCAGCTGCCCGATCGCCGGCATGGCGGACGAGGAACGCGGCTTCTATGGCGTGCAGTTCCACCCGGAAGTCACCCACACGGTGCAGGGCCGGGCCATGCTGGAGCGCTTCGTTCTCGATGTCTGCGGCGCAAGACCGGACTGGATCATGCGTGACCACATCGACGAGGCCGTGGCTGCGATCCGCGAGCAGGTGGGTGATGAAGAAGTCATCCTCGGCCTGTCCGGCGGCGTCGATTCCAGCGTGGCCGCCGCACTCATCCACCGCGCCATCGGTGACCAGCTCACCTGCGTCTTCGTTGACCACGGCCTGCTGCGTCTCCACGAAGGCGACATGGTCATGGACATGTTCGCTGGCAAACTGCACGCCCGGGTGGTGCGCGTCGACGCTAGCCAGCTGTTCCTGAACGAACTCCAGGGCGTATCCGACCCGGAACAAAAGCGCAAGATCATCGGCCGCCTGTTCGTGGACGTCTTCAAGGCCGAGGCCGAAAAGCTCAAGGCCAGCGGCACCGGCCACCGCGGCGCCACCTTCCTGGCCCAGGGCACCATCTACCCAGACGTGATCGAATCTGGGGGCGCCAAAAGCAAGAAAGCCGTCGTCATCAAGAGCCACCACAATGTCGGTGGGCTGCCCGAACAGCTCGGCCTGAAGCTGCTCGAACCCCTGCGCGACCTCTTCAAGGACGAAGTCCGCGAACTCGGCGTGGCCCTGGGCCTGCCCCATGACATGGTCTACCGCCACCCCTTCCCGGGCCCGGGCCTGGGCGTCCGCATCCTGGGCGAGGTGCGCAGGGAATACGCCGACCTGCTGCGCCAGGCCGACGCCATCTTCATCGAGGAACTGCGCTCCACCCTCGAACCCAACACCGGCAAAAGCTGGTACGACCTCACCAGCCAGGCATTTGCTGTCTTCCTGCCGGTCAAGAGCGTGGGCGTCATGGGCGACGGCCGCACCTACGACTACGTCGTGGCCCTGCGTGCCGTACAGACCAGCGACTTCATGACAGCCGACTGGGCCGAGCTCCCCTATTCACTGCTCAAGAAGACCAGCAGCCGGATCATCAACGAAGTCCGCGGCATCAACCGCGTGACCTACGACGTGTCCTCCAAGCCGCCGGCTACGATTGAGTGGGAATGACTAATGTGGATGAAAAGTCGATAGCCTTAGTAAGGAAACTCACCGAATATTTAATTTGATGCTATGGCTTTCAAGGAAATGCCACTGAAAAATGGTCTGTCATGAAAGATGGTTTTATTAAAAAGCCGCGTGACGAATCTTTGATCATTGAAGATTTGACCAATTTAACAGCATCGCCTGGATATGCTCATGCGCTCGCATATATTTGCTACCGAGACAATTTCATTCACTATATCGACAAACTGAAGCCGACTGACTTGGATCAGGTATTCAATAAAGATCGCCTTATCCGAACTGAATTGACGACGCTGATTGGTTTGATGGTAAAAGGGCCGCTAGAACTGTTTCAGCCGTCGCCTGATATGATTGATGAGTATGTCAGGTGCACTGATGCTCTTTTGAAGGAACTGCACGACTCGATAGCCTACCCGATATGGGTATCCATATTCAATGCGCAAAATGCGAATGTTACACCGTCAAGTCTGTGGCGTGGGCTAGCGATGCGAGAGCCCATTTTTTATGGTACTGAGTCAGCCTATACTTTCCAGTATAGGGAGTTTGTGCCAGAGAAATATGAGGCGGATGACGAGTGGATGCTCAAGAATAAAGGCTTTGCATCCGGCCAAGCGGGAGTCATTGCAAAGACGATGTGCGTCTTGATACAGGAGAAGACGACTCGACTCCTCGCGGGTGCCCAGACGAGCAGCTCTTATCCCGTGACTTGGCTGCCTGCATTTGAGTTCTCGCTGGATGAAGTGACGGATCATAGCGGTGTTGGGAGAGACATAGTAGAAGCTTTCTTCCGTGAATTCCTCTTTGTGGGAACGAATTCTGGGTTCAAGGAATTAGGTGACTTCAACGAAGTCGCTGCTCGTCCGCTGTTACAGACCGATCGAGGGACAGTATTACTTTTTTCAGAGTACGCAATTTTCGAGGCCTTATACGAATCTCCTTTCTTTTGGATGTTGGACGACAAGGCTTATAGTCCGACGGCCGCGAAGCATCGTGGTGCTTTTACAGAAAAGTTCGCTGAACGCCGCTTGGCCAAGGTCTTCGGCTATGAGCATGTCCATGCCAATGTAAACCTGCATCGTGGTAATGACATTGTGGGTGAGGCAGATGTTATGGTCATTTATGGAGACCGGATTATCATTCTGTAAGCTAAGGCTAAGAAGTTGACCATCGCTGCGCGCAAGGGTAATGATAACAAGCTTAAAGCGGACTTCACTGCTGCAATCCAAGATTCGTATGATCAAGGCTGGAGATGCGCGAACGAGCTACTCGTCAGTGGATGTCGATTGGTGGGCCAAAACAAAAAAAGAAATCAAGCTTCCACCCGCCATCAAGGAGGTCTTTCTCTTCAGTCCCGTGGCGGAACATTATCCGGCACTGGCCTTTCAGGTAAGGCAGTCACTGAAGGTTCAGAAAACTGATGTCATCCGACCTCCGTTTGTGATGGACGTGTTCTTTCTCGACACGCTCACGGAAATGTTGGAAACTCCGTTGCGGTTGCTTAGCTATGTAAAATTGCGTCTGGCCGTCTCGGAGAAGCTGTTCAACTTGCACGAGTTGAGCGTGCTTGGGTATCACCTTAAGCAGAATCTCTGGTTAGGTGAGAATGAGAAGCACCATCAAATTATACTTGAAGACTTCGTCGCGCGAGACCTAGACACAGCAATGATGGTGCGCAGGTGCAAACAGCCTGGTAACGATACGCCTGAGGGTATCCTTACGAAAATGCGCGGTACTCATTACGAGAGCCTCATCAAGGAGATCGAAACAAGAGAAGATCCAGCAACTCTGGAACTTGGTTTTTTCTTACTTTCAATGGACGAATATTCCTGCAGGAATATCCATAATCTACTTGGAACCATCATCAATAAGACGCTGATCGACGGTAAGCGACACGACGTTACGATTGCATCGAGCACATCTTCCTGTGGGGTTTGCATCCATTGCAATCCAACGTCATCTTCGGAAGCGATAGACGTGTTGAAGACTCAATGCGTTAAACGGAAGTATCTACAACGTGCGGAGCAGTGGTTTGGTGTCTCTGTGAGCCCGTTTGGGAAAATCCAGTTTGCTGTCACATTGGAGTTTCCATGGCAGGCTTCTGATGAGATGGAACATCTGACCGCCAACATGAAACCAGTCTCAGAAGTGGGCGATGCTCTTTCTCGATATTCAAGGGATGTTGGCCAGATGAAGATCGGCAGGAATGAGCTGTGTCACTGCGGTAGCGGTCTCAAGTATAAAAAATGCTGCTTAAGGTAGCTTTTCTGGTTTGGGCTATGTTCATTTGTATTGCTCTGACTAAGCATCTCTAAATTTTCTCAATCTGGGTTTAATATAAAATCAATAGGGTTATGAAATATTGGGCATACAAAACACAGTATTGCAACGAAATTGTACTGGCGGCCGATATCGAGGCCGATAAAGTCAAGCGTGGCCTCATTGGTCGATGGGAATCTCCAAAGTATTACAGCGACGGGGAGCCTGGTCACAGGGAGATTATGTTTCAGCGTACCAACCGAGGTGGCAATGGGGGACACTTTTACTATCAATCCAACGATTCAACACGCCTAAGGGTTGGGGCGGGGGAAACACTTTCGCATGCATTGTGCAAACGCGCAATCAAGGAACTTACTGGCACGACGCTGAGAGTAGGAAAGCGTGAGATTCCGATACGTATCCTGGAGAGCTCATCTGAGAAAGAAGTGATTATCGGTGAGAATCGCTACAGACCCGATGTTTCTTTTAGGTTTGAATCAGACAGCGAGTATCAGTTGAAATGGCATGGAGTATTGCATTTGGAAGTATGGCACACGCACGCCACAGAAGAAGCAAAATCGAAGAACTTTTTTCGCGCTGGGTTTGCGTTATTCGAAATGCGGGTTACCGATAAGCTGCAGTTCAAAGTCGCCGAATATTGTGCTACCAAATGGGAGATGGAACGACATGTGGAGTGGCTCAAGAAGCTGTTTTCAGAATGGATAGGAGGCCGTATGTTGAGCGACCCAAAATCGAGGGAGTATCTGTTGATTGAGAATAAAGAGCTTTTTAGGTCGCTCGATCGAGTAAAGACAGAGAAATCTTCCGTTGAAATGGAACTTGAGAAGGCTCAGCTCGATATCCTGGAATTGCGAAAAAATTTGATTGCTGAACGTCAAGTCAATAAAGCGCACCAAGGTGAGGTCAAAAGGTTGAATGATTTGATAGGAGAAAATAGACAAAAGCTTTGTGAGACAAACGCAGAGAAAGTAAAGCTTGCTGAGGTCAATGTAGTTGTAGTGAAGAAGTTGTTCATCTTTCGCTTAGCTACTGCAGTGCTGGCGTTATTAATCATACTGCTTTTTATCAAGTTTATCTTTTTATCATAATAAGGATATTATTAATTTTATATCATGCGTGGCGATCTGTTTGGATAGAGGGAATTGGTTAGGTGGATATAGTTTTCATTTTACTGTGCAGCGACCGATCTATCCAGGTAAGCGATGATTGATCAATAACTCACTGCTGTCAAGAGGCGGGAGAAAAAGTAACTCTCCGAAAATCGATCTCGGGTTGGCAGCAATAGTTAGGGCCAATAAACTAGTGTGATATTTTTAGTTGGATTCATTGGGATGCAATTTGTGGATTATTGAATATATATAATTTGGATAATTACAGTTGCACGGGAGTGATTCAGCTACTTCCCTAATGACTTCAATTGCTCCCTCTTCTCAACCAAAAACCCCATCAACGCCCGCAGCTTCGCAGGCATCTGGGCCCGTGACGGAATATAGAGAAAGAACCGGGATCGTGGCCGGGCCCAGGGCTTGAGGACGCGCACCAGGGAGCCGTCTTCCAGATAGGGGCGCACGCACAGGTCGATGTGCTGCACGAGGCCGATGCCTTGCACCGCGGCCCGCAGCATGCTGTCGTCGTCGTTGAAGACCAGGTTGCCCTTGGGTTCATAGATGACGGTGTGCTCTGTCTGGCCCGGCGTCCTGAACGACCAGCTGTCGATCGTGCCGCTTGTGGTGAAGCGGTAGGCCAGGCAGTTGTGATGCTGCAGCGCCTGGGGCGTCTCGGGAACTCCGTGGCGTGCGAGGTAGGCGGGTGAGCCCACGATGGCCATCTCCAGCGGTGGCGTGATGGGAACGGCGACCATGTGGTCATCCAGACTTTCGCCCAGCCGGATGCCGGCATCAAGCCCCTCCTGCACGATATTGGAGAACCCGTCGTCAGTCACCAGTTCCAGCCGCAGTTTTGGGTAGCGGGCAAGGAGCTCTGGGAGGTGCGGCTCGATCAGCGTACGCGCGGCGACCCGGGACGTGGACAGCCGGATCATGCCCGCAGGTTCGTGCTGGGTATCGTTCAGCTCCTCAAGCACCTGTTCGATGTTGCTCAGGGCAGGCTGCATGACGTCCAGCAGGCGCTGTCCCGCTTCCGTGAGGGACATGTTCCGGGTGGTCCGGTTCATCAGCCGAACGTCGAGCAACTGTTCCAGACCCTTCAGGTGCTGCGACAGGGCGGCCCGCGTGACGCCCATCTCCGTCGCCGCTCTGGTGAAGCTCTGATGGCGGGCAATGTGGGCAAACCAGGTCAATGAATGGAGCAGGGAAGGCTGAAGAGGCATATTGTTCATTTTAACTTGACTCTGATGTCTCCAGATGCCTGTTTATTCAAACGAATGTGCCCTGTACGATGCGTGCCTGAATGTCCTGTGGCCTCGGTCGCCGGCATGTCGTCAACAACCGCAAGAGAGAGGGATCATCATCATGACTGGATTGTCAGCGGAAAGGATGCAGCAGGCGCTGCAGCAGGAAAAGCGCATTTCACCGGAGGATCACGCCAAGGTCAGGGCGCTGGCCGGCATGGTGAAGATGCCTCGCAGCTTCATCTTCAACCATGCCCTGCCGATGTGCCGGGCCGGCTATCCCGGTCACCTGGGCGCACCGTGGGGCACTTCATCGAGGCAGTCGAGATCGACTTCGTGCTGCAATACAAGCATCTGACGGATGCCGGCTACAACGTATTGACCTATGACTTCCGTAATCACGGCCAGAGCGGCGCGGCCAATGGTGGTGTCTGCGGCATTGGCCAGTGGGAGTGGCGCGACTGCGTGGGCGTGAAGGCATTCGTCGACGCCCATCCACGACTGGGCAGGATGGATGTTGCCCTGTTCAGCCAGTGCCTGGGAGGCATCTCGCAGTACGCGGCGATCACCCACCGCCCCGAATTGTTCGAGAACGTCAAGTGCCTGGTCAGACCGCTGGTGCCGAACATGACGTCGGTACTCGGCAAGCTCGCGCATCAGCAGGGTATCGGGGAGTATCAGGAGCTCATTGACCTGGAGCTCCTGAAGCTGGGCGGCTTCGTGGCTGCCGACATGTCCGGCAAGCTGTGGGCACCGAACGTCAGGCTGCCGGTCTTCATGTGGCAGGTGCTGGACGATGCCATCATCGACAACCCCGCCGATGCCCAGAGCACCTTCGATGCGCTGGCCAGTACGGACAAGGAGCTGTACTGGATCGAAGGTACGACCCGGCGCTTCGGGGATGGCTACAACTGGTTCGGCCGCCATCCGGAGAAGGTGCAGGCCTTCCTCGCCCGCTACATGGGCTGATCGCCAGGGCAGGTACGTGCTGCAGGGGACAGCGGCTCCCCGGCAAGCCCGTGTACGCGATAGGGACTTTGGAAGAATTCCTATTTATTTTTACTCTATCATTAACAGGATATCAGTTTCCACTTGCTGCCTTCCCTAAAGGAGGATATGTGGCTGTATTCAGCCATGTGTGCACAGTCAATTGGGAATGTCGGAGGCTGGCAGGTTTTTGCTTGTTATCTTTCCTTTCGGAGACGTCTTTCATGAAATCATTCCGTGTTTCTTCCCTTGTTGCGCTGGCGGTCGCTGCTGCCCTGTCAGGTTGTGCCGCCACGCATGGCATGACCGAGACCGCCATGGAGAGTGCCAAGTCCATGGAAGGTCAGCCACAAGTGAACCGTCAGGCTGTGGCACCGGCTCTGTATGAATTGGCTTACTCGCCCAGTCAGGATGCGCTCTATGTCGTGTCGGCTGGTGGCTTTGATGTGAACACTTCGCCTTCCAAGGTGCTTCGCCTGGATCCGAAAACCCTGGCCGTGAAGGCAGAGATTGCCCTGCCGGTGCCTGGTTTTGGTCTGGCGCTGGATGACGAGGCACATCGTCTGTACATCAGCAATACCCGGGTCGGCTCCATGACGGTTGTCGATGTGGCCAACGATTCGGTGGTTGGTACGGTGACGGTCGATCCGCAGCAGGCAGCGGCAGGCAGCATGGATCCGGCCAAGGCCGCCAAATTCAAGTATCGTGAAGTCCTGCTGGACAAGGCCAGACACCGTGTCTACCTGCCTGCCCTGGCTTACAGCAACGACAGCGCTCTGCACGTGGTGAATACCGATACGCTGCAGGTCGAGAAGGTGGTGCCTGGTCTGGGCTACAGTGCAACCGGGATTGCCCTGGATGACGCTGCCGGCAAGATTTACGTCTCCAATCTGGCCGGTCAGGTCAATGTGGTGGATGCTGGCACGCTGACAGTCAGCAAGAAGTTCGATGTCGATGCCGACCAGATTCTGGATATCAAGGTCGACAGCGCGAATGGCCGCCTGCTGGCTGTTGACGAGGGCTTTGACAAGATCGACGCCAAGCGCGAACGCGAAGGGTTCAAATACACGCCGCATGGCAAGGGTAACAAGGTCGTGGCCATCAACCCGACCAACGGTCAGGTGACTCAGACTTTCACCTCTGGTACGCAGCCAGTGGCCCTTTTGCTGGACGCTCAGCGTAACCGGTTCTTTGTGAGCAATCGCGAGTCAGGCAATGTCGCGATCATTGATGCCAGCACGGGTTCGGTGCTGAAGACGGTGGATCTGCACCGGTATCCCAACAGCATGGCCTTGAATCAGAAGACTGGCGAGGTCTATGTGACCGTGAAGAACTCTAGAGATGATTCTCCGGACGCGAAAGAAAGTGTGGCGGTGATCAAGTACTGATCATATTCTCGCGTACGCAGCCTGGCCATTGCGGTACGGGCTGCGCGTGAGATTCCCGGCTGGCCTGCGCTTCATCCGGTCCGCCGGGAATTTTTGTTTGGAATCGAATCGATGGCGGGGGACTCGGACGCATTTATTTTTAGCAAGCTGACTATGGTTTTATAACCCATAGGGTCGCTCCGCCGGTTTGGTAGAACAAGACGGAAAAAAGAATATCGGCCCGGATTCATATGACCCGTGCCGATATTTATGCTGAATCACCGCTTATTGGTCAGGATTGCACATCCTGTCAAGGGTCTGGTTTTTACTTGGCAATGTAACGGCTGATGTGATCGCCTTCTTTGTCATGGGCGCCATGTGATTTGTTCAGACCGAAGACGGTGCCCTTGCCATCAGTAAAGAGGTGATTGGCATAGGAGCCACCGGGCAGGTTGGCTACCAGCTTGCCTTGCGCATTGACCACGGCCACGGAATTGCTGGCGCGGCAGGCGACATAGGCCAGTTTCTTGGCAGGCTCCCAGACAACGGAGAGCGGGCCCGCTCCTACCTTCACCTCTGCTTTCAAGGTGCCATCACGCGCATCCAGAATCTGTAGCCTGTCGCTGACCTGAGCAGCAACAAAGAGCAGCTTCTCTTCGGGTGCATAGGCAATGCCGGTGGCTCCCGTTGCGCCTTTCAGATTGAAGACCTTTTCAACGGATTCAGACGCTTCGTCAATGACGTAGACCTGGTCAGTGGTGGTCACCGCGTAGAGTTTTCCGCCTTCCTGATCCAGCGTCAGGCTGAGGGGGGCCGGCAGTGTTTTGGTTTTGGTGGGTGAATCCAGCGTGATGCGGCTTTTGGGTTCAAGCGTTTCGGTGTTGAATACGCTGATAAAGTCTTTGCCATGAGCCGCGACATAGGCACGGTGGCGAGGGCCGTTGACTGCCAGACCAAAACTGTGAGGAGAGACCTTGTCCGGGAACTGTTTGACGACGGACAGATCATCCTGCTTGTAGACGGTGACTGCACCTGTCCGGGTGCTGCCGGTCCAGACGGTTCCTGCCACATCATCAATGGCGATGCCATAGACCGCTTCGAGCTGTTTTCCGTCGGGAGCCATGGGGGGAGTGACCTGATGCTCAATGGCCAGCGTCTCGGGGTTAACCTTCGTCAGGGTGGATTCCTTGATGGGCGGATGTCCGACAGATGCGGTGATGAAAATGGCATGGCTCTTGACGCTATAGCCGCCTTGATACACCCCAGGGTTAACAGCAGCACGTGTAATCTGGAAGTTTTCTGTATTGCTCAGCGGGATCCGTGGGGAAATCTTGAAGTCAAACACGGAGGTATAGCTGGGCTCGAACGACTGGACCACAACCGGATGGATTCCTTCCGGTGCCTTGGCAGGGATATTGACCCGGGTCTTGAAATTCCCTTTGTTGTCGGCGTGGATGAATGGCTGGGTCGTGATGGTCGTACCGTCGCTGGAGAGCTGGATTTTCTGGTCGGGCTTGAAACCTTTGCCTGTGATCTCCACCGAATCGCCCGAGTATGCAGCATCATTAATCGACACTTTGCCAGTGTAATGGATATCAGTTGTATCAGTCAGGCCAGCTGCCTGGGCACCGGAACTGAAGGAGAGGGCTACAAGAGTCATCAACAGACAACTGCGCTTCAAACAGGCGCGTGAACGAATATCAACAGAATGTTTTTTCATGTATTGTCTCCAATGGGCCAAATCAGTGGAATAACTGCAAGACGCACGTCTCAACTATGCCGCTTTATCCTGGGTATTTTTCCTTGACCGGACGGTCGGCCTTGCCTCTATATCAGGCATATTGATTTTACGTATTTCTGCGTCTGGAATCTGCCTGTCCTGGCTCGTTTCGAAATGATTAACAATACCCCCAACTTTCATTTGAAAGCTGATAGTCAGGGGTATTGCTTGCTGATTCTGTATCAGAATTTCATGACTGAAACCTGAAAATGAAGCCGTAACCATCAGGTATACGGCATCCAGAATATTAGCGGCTCACGTAGCGACTGATCTGATCACCTTCCTGATCGGTCGCACCACGCGATTTGTTGACACCATAGACGGTGCCTTTGCCATCGGTGAACACGTGGTTTGTGTAGGAGCCGCCTGGCAGGTTGGCCACCAGATTACCGTGGAGGTCGACGACAGCCACGGAGTTGCTGGCACGATTAGCCACATAGGCCAGTTTTTTGACAGGTTCCCAGACAACGGAGAGCGGGCCTGCGCCTACTTTCACATCGGCCTTGACCTTGCCATCGGTTGCATCCAGGATCTGCAGATTGTCAGTGCTCTGGGACACGACGAACAGCAGTTTTTCTTCTGGTGCATAGGCAATGCCGATTGCGCCCTTGGCGCCTTTCAGGTCATAAACCTTTTCGATTTTCTCCGAAGCCTCGTCGATGACATAGATCTGGTCGGTTGTGGCCACCACAAACAGCTTTCCGGCTTCCTGGTCAATGGCGAAATCCAGAGCGGCAGGCGTGATTTTGGTGCGGGTAGGCGACTCCAGCTCGACTCGTGTCTTTTCTTCAAGTGTTTCGGTATTGAAGACATTGACGTAGTTTTTGCGATGAGCTGCCACGTATGCACGATGACGCGCACTGTCCACGGCCACTCCCCGGTTATGCGGAGCAATTGCATCCTTGAACTGCTTGACCAGAGAGAGGTCGTCCTGTTTGTAGACTGCTACAGAACCTGTGCGGGTGTTGCCTGTCCATACCGTGCCTGCAGCATCATCAACGGCAATGCCATAGACGGCCTCCAGCTGCTTGCCGGTGGAGTCTGCCGCCGGAATAATCTGGCGCTCGATTGCCAGTGTCTGGGGATTGACCTTCATCAGGGTGGACTCCTTGATGGGAGACCGACCGACCGCTGATGTTACAAAGATGGCGTTGCTCCTGGTGCTGTAAGCCCCTTGGTAAACACCGGGATTAAGCGGAGCACGCCCAATTTGGTAGCTGTCGACAGCCGTGAAGGGGATTTTGGGAGAGATTTTGAAATCGAATATTTCAGCATAACCGGGGTTCACCGATTGAACGACGACGGGGTGTATGCCAACGGGGGATTCGGGCGGGATGTCGACTTGTCCGGTGAAGGAGCCGTCTGCGTCAGCGTGCAGGACAGCTTCAGTGGTAATGGTGGCACCATCGCTAAGCAGTTGTACCTCCTGGCCGGGTTTGAAACCTTTACCGGTAATTTCGACGGAGCCACCAGGATAGGCCGTTTCTTTAAACGAAACACTGCCAGAATAGTCAGCGTCAACCGGATGGGTCAGGCCGCGAGCCTGTACGCCAATGCTGAAAGACAGGGCTGCCAGTGCGACAGCCAGGGCGGTTCCTTTGAATTGAGTGCAGGAGCAAATACCAATAGGATGCTTTTTCATTAACTGTCTCCGAGATACGAGGGTTGGTAAAACAACAGCAACGCGATCGTGCAGAAGAAAAATGTCACGGCGGGGGACTGAACTAGTCAGGCCACAGGGAAAGGCTGCAATGGCCAGTCACCGCAATGTTCTGTAGAGCACAGCTGGGTGATATCACTCAACCCTGGCTGGACGGTTGCCACGATCTAGACAACTCCCGCGACGCTACTCTTACAAAACATGACATATTGTATACCCGTTTATCAGAACAAAGGTGTGTGATGGATAATATTTATTTAAGGAAATCCATTCCGTTGATGCGGAATTGTTTGCTGGAAATCAAAATTTATGGCAGCAATTTTCGTTTTATGTGAAGCGCTTCCATATTGCCGGTTTTCCGCCATAAGACCATTTTATTTAAATGGTCTTATGGTAACGGTGGTTGGTTTTCGATATTTGCATAAATGTCGGCTTGAGCCAGGCGAAGATACAGCATAGCAGTGCGAGGGAGGATGATAGTATGGCGGCATCTTTGCCCTTCAGGCGGGCAACCGGCGTGCAGATTCTGACCATGCCAGCCATATGGGCGCCCAAATCGGTGAGGCAATCATGCCCATTTAGTGGACAAGTCAACCTCAGCTATTTGGTGTCTCACTGCTGAAAGATTGTTAGGCTGAGATCGTTTCACGGGGGCGGCGCATTTAGAACGGACTGAGCGCTGCCTCCGCGTTGGCAGTGTATTTGCGCTGTCAGTCTTGTCTATAGTGTGCCGGCCCGCGTGTGGTTGGGCGGCAGCAGGAGAGCTTTCCGTGGAACGGACTGCTTTTGGGCTCGTTGGGTTGTGCCAGGAATAGTCTGTAGGCCGCCACGTAGTGCATTGAGCAGCAAGGCAATGGTGCTGCCGTTGTGGAGAACCGAGGTTGCAATGGGGCTGAGTCTGCCTGTTGCCGCTCCCGCCAGAATGGCAGTGTTTGCGCCGACGATCAGCTTGAAGTTCCGGTTGATCTGCTGCATCGTCCGATTAGCCAGGGCCTTTGCATCAGCAACCCGGGAGATATCGTCTTCCAGCAGCGTGATGTCCGAGGTCAGCCGGGCCAGATCGGCACCGCGTTCCATGGCGATGCCGACGTGGGCACCGGCTAGTGCCGGTGCATCGTTCATGCCATCGCCTACGAAGGCAATTTTCGCACCGTCACGTGCCAGTTCGTGCAGGATGTGGGCTTTGTCTTCCGGAAGCAATTGGGCGTGATAGGCATCAAGACCGAGCTCACGGGCAAGTTCGGCGGCCCGGATTTCGTGATCGCCCGTCAGCATCAGGATGCGTTTGACACCGAGACTGCGCAGACGTTTCAGTGTCTGTGCCGTATTGGTGCGCAGGCTGTCCTTAAGTGCGATGATACCGAGCAGCTTGCCGCCCAAACCAATATAGAGTGGTGTCTTGCCTTCCGCCTGCAAGCGGTTGATGTCGTCTTCATGGGCACCCATGGAAATGCCTTCATCTTCTTCGACGAAGTGGCGGGAGCCTACGACGATACGTTTGCCCTGAATGACGCTGGCAACCCCGTGCGCAGCGATGAAGTCCACTTTCTCGTGCGGGAAATGGCGATTGCTGTGCCGTCGGGCAGCTTCGACTACGGCATGGGCCAATGGATGGAAATAATGCTCTTCAACCGAGGCGGCGAGATCAAGGACGTCGGTTGGATCAAACTCGGGGTCAAAGGCAAGAACATCGGTGACGACCAGTGCGCCCGTGGTGAGCGTCCCGGTTTTGTCGAACACGAAGGTGTCCGCTTCGGAGAGACGCTCCAGCGCATTGCCGCCCTTGAAGAGAACGCCTTCGCGACCGGCGGTGTACATGGCGGATTTGAACGCCACGGGGGTGGAAAGCTTGAGCGCACAGGCATAGTCGGCCTGCAGAACCGCGGCAGCCCGTTTCCAGTCCCGGGAGAAGAGCCAGGTACTGCCCGCAAGGCCAAGAATCCAGGGAACCAGCTTGTCTGCCAGCCGATCTGCCGTAAGCTGCGTCCCACTTTTGACCTGCAACGCATGCTGGACGTAGTTGGCTATGCGGGCGCTGGCGGTACCGGCACCCACATGCTCGGCGTAAATCCGGATGCGCCCCTCTTCGATGACGGTACCGCAGAGAACGGAATCACCTCGATGGCGTGGCACCGGTACGCTTTCACCCGTCATGCTGGCTTCATTGATGGTGGCTTCGCCCCCGAGGACAGTGCCATCCACGGGAATCACGGCGCCCGCTGCACAGATGACGGTATCACCGACCAGTACATCGGCCGCATTGATCTGTAATTCCTCTCCGCCACGTTCCACCCAGACCCGGTCGGCATCAGGGTGGAGCAGGTGGCGCAGCAGGTCGTCCGAACGTCGGGCAATGGATTCTTCAAGGTACTCGCCCAGCGCCAGCATGAACAGAGTGGCGTTGGCTGCCATCTGATCACCGCTGGCGGTGGATATCGCCACAGCCAGCGCCTCAAGCACATGGTTGTTCAGACCTTCCTTGAGCAAATCCTGGATCGCATCCTTGTAGAGCGGCAGTGATACGGCCAGGGTGGCGGGTTTTGCCAGTTTTTGCGGCACCTTGCGTGTGGAGAGCAGCAAAAGTGCGCTGGCCAGAAGGTCACCGCCCGTCGACAGGACATGCTCGCTGGCGGTGTGCTGCCGGTCCGGCTGGATGACGGACATGGCCGATCCAGCGGATTCCGTCACCCGTGAAGCGGGCAGTGACACGAGCAGCTTTTGCAGCTGGGCGACCCCGGTGTGTGCCGGATCAAAGTTCAGAATGATGGATCGGGCCGCCGTGTTCAGACGAACACCGGTCACACCAGGTAAACCCCGCAGTGTGTGCTCAAGTGCCTGGGGCGCCAGACGTGCACTGCTGGCAGGCAGCCGATAGCGGAAGCGCGCACGGCTGCGTCCCTGGTGGGCGCAGTTCAGTGATTCGAACAGCGGGACCGAACGCTCGCTGTGCGAGCGTTCGACGACCGGAGTGCTGCAGGTAGCGGATGGGGAGGAGGGGCGCTGACTGGCGTCCGGCTGTTTATCCAGGGGCATAGCTCGGAAGGGCAGGTGAATGAGGGAGTGGTTCCTGATGAGACGGGGAGTGCAGAGGACTACTCCTCGGGGTTGTCCTGCCCGGCCGCAACTTCCGCTTTCAGATCGGCAATCTGTTCTTTGAATTCTTCAAAGCTGCCGGCAACGCCTGCATAGAGTTTCATGCCCATGCGGATCAACTGGGCACGTTTGTCGGGATCGCCCAGTACGTAGGCAGCAGCGCCCCCCAGCAGCAGGCCGAGAATGAATTGCTCTGTCTGTCGGTTGCCGCCAAAGAGCCCGGACAGACCGAGGCTTTGCCAGGCGCTGTGACTGCCAGACTGGGCACCTGCGTTTGGAAAGGCACCATTCTGGAAGCCGTTGCCGGATGCAGCAGGATTTTGTGCATAACCGTTGAAGGATTGAGCCTGTGTATTGTTCTGCCCAAATCCCTGAGGGCCATAGCCGTTATCCATGCCGGCGTTGCCATAGCCCTGACCGTCAGGCGTGTCGAATGCTTGGGCCGTATTCGGATTCCAGGTGTTGTCATAACCGGGAAAGGACTGATTGTTGTGTTTATATTTGTGTTTCTTCTTGGACATGTCTGTGCTCCGCCAGTGACGAATGGATGGATATGAATCAGATCTGGTCATGACATTGCACAGGATGTGCAATGTCGATGAGGGAAATGGCGTGAGGTGGCCTAATTTCCAGAAGGAAGCGTGTGCTCCATCTGAATACTGGGCGGTTGTGGCAGATTGGGATCGCTCCCGTCGGGAGCTTCAATCAGCAACACAGCGTCATTCTTTGTAATTGCGCTCTTTATGGGGTTGGATCGATTCGTCAGCCAGCGCTCTGTGGCAAGAATGGCCGTTGCACCTGCTGCCGCACTGAGCAGAGCGACACCAGGGCGGGACTGGCGCAGGGCACGTGCAGCTGCGGTGCCAGCGGCAAGCGCCACGCCTGCCTGCAGCGTCATTCGGGCAATGGCCTGATGACCAGATACACGTGTTTGTGTGCTGTCCATAGTGAGGCGGGAGGATCGGTTCCGATTCTGAAACAAAAGCAGCAGGCCGGTTGTGACGCTGCCCTTGAAAAAGTCTTCTACAACCGAGCTATCTGTCCGGCGAGCCGCACGTTCGTGCTGCCGTGAAGAGGTCAAGGCATGAGGGCGTCCTTGAGTATGCGCGGTTGGGCGAGGGGCGAGGTTATTGGCGAGAAACAGGGGTGGTTTGCCGATGCTGTGGCGGGCCATGGATGGTGGTGTTTGTGGCAGGTAATTGGACAGAGGTTTCATGGAAAATCAGCGCTGATCGGTAGTGCTCGCCCTGTTAGATCTGCGAGTGCGCCGTCTGCACCCCTGAGGTATGGCCGTGCATGCCCGGATGCGGCGTACAGGCCGGCCTCGGTCAGGAGTCGCATGAGCATCGGCAATGTTTCTGTTCCGGGACGGCCTGGATTGGCTGCTGCGAGAACAGTCCGCATCGGAACTGGTGCTGTGGCGCTGCTGTAGTGACCCAGAAAGGTTTTGGCAAAGCTGGGTACCGGTTTTCCGCGCCGTGAGGAAGCCCTGAGTGGTGGCGGACTTGATGGTCTTGCCAGCGCGCTTCAAGCCTCGTTGTACCTGTGAAAGACGGCTTGCCTGTACGGCACTGGACCCGGCGATGGCACCAATGATCAGCCAGAGGGGGGAATTTGGCAGCATGATTCAATTCTCCTGGTCTTGCGGGCAACGCCATGTAGCCTGCTCTGATGCGTGAGATGATGGTGGAAAGAAACCTTCCCGCTCAGTAGTGGAGCCCGACACGTGGGGTGTTACCGAATAGCGCAATGTGTGTGCGTGCCTGCTGCCTTGAACAGCCAGACTACCGATGGCGGCCCCGGCCAGCAGCATGGGGTGGGCGGCGCGCAACAGTGTGCCTGCTAGTCCCAATACGCCGCCCTGGCGGGTGAGCAGGCCAAAGAGCGCTTCCATGGTGTCGCCGACTATACCGTGACTGACGTGTGCCTGACTGGGATCGATGCCCTGGGCTGCGTGTAACCGTTCCCGATCGATGGCAGCCTGCCAGGCTCTCTGCAGGGCAGGCAGATTACGGGTCAGCAGCTCTGTCTGGAGGCGCTCGAGCTGGCGCCTTAGAGCGGGGGCGGCCGTGAGTGCGATGAGTTGCTGGTATATGCCAAGGCTGCTGATAGTGCCTTGCATGGCACGCTCAAGACTTTCCCGCCAGCCGGTGGTTAGTGGCTCAGTGGTGGGCGCACGCAGGGCAGGGCGAGGAATGCCATGCTGCAGACAGAGATTGCCTAGAACCGTGATGCGCTGGACGCTGCTGTCCAGCAGCATCTGCAGTGGTGGTTGACCGCCATAGGCGGCAACGGCCGCTGTGTAGAAGCTCCAGGCAGCCTGCTCCTGCTGCAGAGCAGCCTGCAGAATCTGGACAAGATTTGGAGATTGTCGGTCAGGGCGCTGCGTGGCGAAGTTGTTCATGCGCTTCATCCAGAATGGTTCGCAGGGTCTGTGCGGCTGGCGTATTAGTGCCGGCTAGTAGGTCGGGCCAGGCAGCATTCGGGATGACGGCCGGGTCATATTCGATGGTGCAGGAACGTGCGAGCAGGTTCCAGCTGATATTGCTCACGCCGCGGATGCGGCGCAACGCCGCATTGATGGTATCTGCACGGCCATTGAGTGAATCGAACTGCACGCCGTTAAGGGCCCCTTTGCCGAGTTTGAGCCGCAGGCGACCGGGCACCTGATGTGCGATGGTGAGCCAGGGGCGAAAATGGTCGAGCACAACGCCCGGGGGTGTTTGCGGCGTAAAAGATACAGGAGTAACGGAGGCCATGGCGTTTGGGGTATGTGATATCTGCCCAGAAGGGAGGTGGCTCGATATCGATAGGCCATTATGCCTGAAGATGAGTGATCTTGTTGTCTTTTTTGGTTAATTTACGCTGATGATGCACGATTTCTCACGTAAACGCATTTTTGGAATCATTCGCGTTTTCATGTCTCTTCCAGCGCTGTCTGAAACACTGAAAATGTTTTGCAAGGATGGATGATCGCTAAATAAGCGCTGCGAAGCGCTTGTGTGATAAATAATGGCCTTGAACGCCAGGAACAACGTGCGGGCGATCGCTTGTTGATTTGTGCGCAATGCACAATCAGCCGAATGGAGCCGGTTCTGGGAACTGGATGCTGGGGGCCTCTGATTTGTAGAGGCCGTCATGAACAGGGCACTGATCGGCAAGTCTATTGAGTAGCAGACGCCCTGTCTGGCGGTGCGCCCGGATGGCGGATTACTTACAGAATTGCCGTGAAAAAGGTGATGCCCCCGAGGATAAATCCAGGTGCATTGGCAATTGTGACGGGCCAGTCACGCCCTTTTTTAAGGAAGCCATAGGCGACCCAGAGCAGGCCATTGAAACAGGCGACCAGCGGCTGAATAGGCGTGCCTTTTTGTCCGGCGAGATTCATCTGAATCTGTGGAAGATAGGCGACATACATGCCGATGGCTGTGATGGTGGCGATGACGCCCAGGTTGCGGGCAGCTTTTGCGGAAAGTTTCATAGCAGTGCGTACCCTCAGAGTGCAGTGATGAAGGCAATGAGGCCAAGAACAATGCCAGGGGCATTTGCGAGTGCGACAGGAATATCACGTTGCGGTTTGAACAACGCATAGAAGACCCAGAGCGTGCAGTTAATGGATGCGACCAACGGCTGAATCGGGCTGCCCTTGTTACCAGCCAGGTTGAGCTGGATTTGGGGAATGTAGGAAACATACATCGAGACGGCCGTGATGGTGGCGATCGTAGCAAGCACCTGGGTCTGTCGGTCAGTCAATGGCATGCAAGGAATTCCAGGAAAGAGGAGGTCAAGCGGCGATCTTCCTGCCAAGAGGGAGTAGCCTGTTTTTGTGAGGAGGCGCAACAAATATAGCGTTCCGAGAGGAAAATGTCGCGCAAAGATAGGTATGGTGCTGTTCAAAAGGTGGTGTTTTCGCCAAAAGAGCGAACAGGCGACCGATACTTATTTCCTGTGTGAATACGTTTTGAGCGTGTATGCGTTTATCGCATGATTTTGGCGTTTGCTTCATCGGTTTTCGCATGTCCAGCCTCCTAGAATTCGCTCCCATGGATTGGGCCTACATACAGGAAATCATGCCGCGGTTCATCCAGGCGGCGATGCTCACGCTCAGACTGTCGGTCTGGGGCGTGTGTCTGTCCTTGCTGCTTGGACTATTGGTGGCGATGGCCGTTACCTATCGTGTCCGCCCCTTTTGGGGCATGGCGCGGGCTTATGTGGAACTGTCGCGCAACACACCGCTGCTCATACAGCTGTTCTTTCTCTATTACGGTCTTCCCAAAGTTGGCATCCACTGGGACGGATTTACCTGCGGTGTGATTGCGTTGACCTTTCTGGGCGGCAGCTATATGGCAGAAGCCCTGCGCGCGGGGCTGGAGGCCGTGCCACGCGAGCAGATTGAATCGGCCCGGGCGATTGGCCTGGTCCGCGGCCAGATATTCCGCTACATCGTACTGCCGCAGGCACTGGCTATTTCCTTGCCTGCGCTGACTGCCAACGCCCTGTTTCTGGTCAAAGAGACATCCGTGATCAACGCGGTATCGGTGGCCGAACTGCTCTTTGTCACCAAGGACATCATTGGTACTGACTATATGACCAATGAAGCCTTGCTGATGTTGCTGGTGTCTTATCTGGTCATACTCCTGCCGTTGTCATGGCTGGCCTGGTGGATGGAAAAGCGGCTGCGGAGGGCGGAATATGGCGGCGCTTGAAATATTGCTCGCCGGACAGAACCTGCCGAGGCTGCTGCATGGCCTGGGCCTGACGCTCCTCATTGCCATGGTGTCCGTCGTGATTTCGTTCTTT
The DNA here is from genome assembly GCA_030527825.1 of Lautropia sp. Lineage (GTDB taxonomy): Bacteria > Pseudomonadota > Gammaproteobacteria > Burkholderiales > Burkholderiaceae_E > Lautropia. The sequence continues at coordinate 800,095 of JAUNAC010000002.1, read as the reverse complement.
CTGGGAACGGGTCTGGGACTGTTGATGCGCAGCCGACACTGGCTTGTACGAGGCGCTTGCCGCCTGTATTTGGAAACGGTGCGGATTGTGCCCATTTTGGTCTGGCTGTTCGTGTTTTATTTCGGGTTGCCGACATGGACCGGTTGGCATATCGAGGCGCTGTGGGTATGCATTGTCGTATTTTCTCTGTGGGGCACGGCGGAAATGGGAGATCTCGTCCGGGGCGCGCTTTCTTCATTGCCGCTGCATCAGCGAACATCTGCCATAGCCCTGGGACTGAGCAATGTTCAGGTGTTTTTCTACATTGAGGCACCACAGGCGCTCCGACGCGTATTGCCGGGGGCCATCAATCTCTTTACCCGGATGCTCAAGACGACTTCATTGGCAGCCCTCATCAGCGTGATGGAAGTGGTGAAAGTGGGGCAGCAGATCATCGAGCGTTCACAAATGATTGCGCCGAAGGTGCCCTCTGCCTCCTTCTGGATTTACGGCTTGATCTTCATTTTGTATTTTCTGGTGTGCTGGCCCCTGTCATGGTACGCAGCCCGACTGGAGCGTCGCTGGATATCATGAGTCTGGAGAAAATCAATATGGCATCTGATGGTCAGCATGGCTGCCGGAATGAAAATGGCGACTCCCCCCAGGACAGTGAATCAGTGTTGCTGGAGATGCGGGGCGTCCATAAGCGTTACCAGGACAAGATTGCCCTCCATCATGTTGATCTGACCCTGCACCGCGGGGAGGTACTGGTCATTCTCGGGCCATCGGGGTGCGGCAAGAGCACATTGCTGCGTACCGTCAATGGCCTGGAGCCCATTCAAGGCGGGGAGATCAGGATGACCGGTACCGGGGTATTTGGACAGGATGTTTCATGGAACAGTGTCCGGCAGAAGGTGGGCATGGTGTTTCAGAGCTATGAACTGTTTGCCCACATGAATGTCATCGACAATATCCTGCTGGGGCCGATGAAAGTTCAAAAACGGGCGCGCAGCGAGGTCGAATCACAGGCTGACCGCCTGCTGGCACGCGTGGGACTGATTGACCGGAAGCAGGCCTGGCCACGCGAACTGTCCGGTGGACAGAAGCAGCGCATTGCCATTGTCCGGGCGCTGTGCATGAATCCAGAAATCATGCTGCTGGACGAAATCACCGCGGCGCTGGACCCCGAGATGGTGCGCGAGGTGCTGGATGTCGTGCTGGAGCTGGCGCGCGATGGCATGAGCATGATGATCGTGACCCATGAGATGGGCTTCGCGCAGCGCGTGGCGGACAGGATTGTATTCATGGATCAGGGAAAAATTCTGGAGACGGGTGATCCTGAACGATTCTTCGCGCACCCACAGACGGAACGGGCACAGGTGTTTTTGAGTGGTCTCGATTATTAATATTGAGAGATCAATGAGCGTTGGTTGAACAGTAAAAACGAGGAAGGAAATATGAAAAAGTCTGGATTCCGGTCCACTCTGATGGCAGCGTGGCTGTTGATGAGTGCCGTTGTGAGCACCCAGGCACTCGCTGCAGATGATCGGCTTGCGCAGATCAAGGAACATGATCGCATTCGCATCGGCGTCTTTGGCGATAAGCCGCCGTTTGGATATATTGACAGCCAGGGGCATAGTCAGGGCTTTGATGTGGAGATTGCGAAGAATCTCGCTATGGATTTGCTTGGTAGCCCGGAGAAGGTCGAGTATGTCATCACTGAGGCCGCCAATCGGGTGGAATACCTGAAATCAGGAAAGGTGGATGTCATTCTGGCCAACTTTACGCAGACTCGGGAACGCGCCAGGGTTGTGGACTTCGCCGCTCCCTACATGAAGGTATCACTCGGAGTGGTGTCCCCGGAGCGTGCCCCGGTCAGCCGTGTGGCGGATCTGGCGGGCAAGACACTCCTGGTCAACAAGGGCACGACAGCCGATGCCTATTTCAGCAAGAAGCATCCTGATGTGACGTTGCTGAAGTACGACCAGAACACCGAAACTTTCGATGCCCTGAAGGATGGTCGCGGGGTCGCACTGGCACACGACAACGCCTTGCTCTGGGCGTGGGCCAAGGAAAACCCGGGGTATGTGGTTGCGATTGACCACCTGGGCGAGCCTGAGTTCATTGCGCCGGCCGTGAAGAAAGGCGATGTCTCCTTGCGGGACTGGCTCAATGGTGAAATTGCCAGGTTGAAGAAAGATGGGCGGCTTAAGGCGGCATATGAAAAAACGCTGCTGCCAGTCTATGGCAAGAAGGTCAAGGCCGAAGATCTGTTAGCGGACTGACTGGATTGTCCGGTATATGATGTTTTCGCATGAGGTTATGCGAAATACGTTTCAGACTGGTGACAGAATCTTCGTCATGCAATTTCTTTCCAGATTTTTCTGAACAGGGAGCCATGATGAGCCAGGCTGATACCACAACAACTGTCAAGACCTACCTTCGTCCCATTGATCGCGATGGTCTGCTGGCCTTTGCCGTGAAAGGGAGGAACAACCCTGATTCTCGGGGTACCAACAAGGTTCATACCGTGATGGAGGGCCAATATCGCTCCCTCTCATACGTAGGTGACCATCAACCGGTGGTCGTTGATGAGCCTCTGCATCTTTTTGGGCAGAACACGGCGCCAGCCCCTGGAGAAATTGTTCTTTCGGCGCTGGGAGGTTGCTTGGCTGTTGGCATCACGGCAGTGGCCACGTTGCGTGAGGTCAGGCTCAGCAAGTTGGAGCTGTTTCTGGAAGGCGACATAGGGAATCCGGCGGCATGGGGCGCAGGTGGGGCTGAGAAGAAGCCGGAGGAGATGGGGTTTCAGGAAGTTCGGGTCAAAGTGGTGATTGAAGGCGACGCCAGCCGCGAGGCGCTGGACGAGATCGTGCAGCACGCGAACTTCTATTCCCCGGTTGCGAATACGATTCGCAACCCGGTGGCTTTCAAGATTGCGCTTGCCTGAGGGGATTAGCTCCTGAAGGCGTTTTTACATGCAGTCCGGGTGCTGTATCTAGCGCCCGGTTATATCCGGAGGTCTCCATGTCCAGTGTTTTGGCGTCGCCTGAACGAACCGTAGAACCGCAGACACAGCAACAAGGTGCGAAAGCATTCGTGCTTGCAGAAGAGATTGAACGTCCCTCGGCAGATGAAATGCTGGCCGGTGTGCGGCGTATTTCCGCCGGACCGCTGGCTGCGATGGCGGAAGATATTGATCGTGGTACCTACCCGGAAGATATCCTGCATCAGCTAGGCAGCGCTGGCGCCTATATGGCGCATCTCAACGCGTTTCCGGGTGGGCATGATTACCCTGCGGCCATTGAAGCGCTGGCGGAAGTGTCTCGGGTCTGTGGTTCAACGGGCTTTCTGGTTTGGTGCCAGCTGGCCTGTGCCCTGTATCTGGAGCGGTCGACAAATCCTGCGTTGCAGGGCGATGTGCTGCTGGGATTGGTCACCGGAGAGATCCTAGGGGGCACCGGCTTGTCCAATGCGATGAAGAGCATTACCGGGATCGAGAAAAATCAGTTGCGCGCTCGCTCCGAAGGGGATGGATATGTGATTGACGGCATGTTGCCATGGGTCAGTAATCTGGGAGGCGATCATCAGTTCTGTGCGGTGGCGCTGCTGGAGGATGAATCTGGCGGAGGGAGTGCTGAGGGTATTCCCCGGGAGGTGATGTTTACTGCCTCCTGTGCGGATGCTGGTGTTTCCCTGCGTCCATGTCCTGCATTCTCCGGTATGGAAGGCACAGCAACGTACAGTATGATGTTCGCCGGGCACCGAGTTCCGGCACGCAATATCGTAGCAGCGCCTGCTCGTCCTTTCATTGCCAGTGTGCGAGCTGCCTTTGTCCTTTTGCAGTGCGGAATGGGTTGGGGGGTAACGCAGGGAGCGATCGACTCCATGCGGGAGGTAGGCACTCAGTTGGCCCATGTCAACGAATTTCTGGACGATCAGCCTGATGCGTTGCAGAGTGAGCTGGACGTGCTGAAAAAACGGATCAATGAGCTGGCGGCAACCCCCTATGACCCACGCAATGCTTTTTTTGCCGAGGTACTGAAGGTGAGGGCGGAGGTGGCAGAGTTGGCCCTCCGGTCGGCACAGGCCGCACTGCTGCATCAAGGCGCCCGTGGCTATTTGATGAGCTCCACGGTTCAGCGACGGGTTCGTGAATCTCATTTCGTGGCAATTGTCACACCGGCTATCAAACATATCCGAAAGGAAATCTCCCGACTAGCATCGCTGCCAGCATGAAAGGGCTCCAGGTTCTGTCCTTCACCGTCATGCTGAACCTGCCTGCCCGCGTGTCGGGCGCGGTAGTTAGGGCTTGTTGCGCGCGCCGGCGCTGGGCTGGCCGGCATGATATTCCGGCGGCTGCCTCGCTTTCCATTTCATGAGCAAGATATTGGGCAATCGTTACTATTTTCCCTACGACGCTGACCGCCCCTTGCGTTTTCGGTGTTCCTGTGGCGCAGATCATCCCATCACAAACGCTCACGTGACTGATGGTGTGAGCAGCGCCCCGGATGCGAGTTGTCCTCAATATGGTGATGCCCAGCTCAGTGGAGCACGGGATGACCATGCGCAGGCGTTTCTTGAAGCCGCCTTGGTCAGGGCACTGTTTCCTGCTGATGATCTCAGGCGAAACTTTCTGCGCGCCGTTGGGAAACGGGCGGCCATGGCCGCCATTGCCAGCGTGCTACCCATCGAGGCACTATCAGCCATGGCTCAGGAAGTGCGCCCTCCAGAGAGGAAGGCACTGAAGGTCGGATTTTTGCCCATCACTTGTGCAACGCCGCTCATCATGGCAGAAGTACTTGGCTACTATCAGGAGCAGGGGCTGGCGGTTGATCTCCAGAAGAATACTGCCTTTGGTCTGGTTCGTGACAAGATCATCAATGGCGAGCTGGATGCCGGGCTGATGCTCGCCACAATGCCTCTGGCGGCTTCCATGGGGCTTGGCTCGCCACCGGTGCCGCTTCGGGTTGCCATGATTGAAAATGTCAATGGTATTGCGATGATCCTGGCGCTCAAACATCGTAACAACCGGGATCCTCGCAATTGGCGCGGAATGCGCATTGCGGTGCCGATGGAGTATTCGGTACAGAATCTGATGTTGCGATACTACCTGGCCGAAGCCGGAATTGACCCGGACCGGGACGTTCAGATCCGTGTCGTGGTGCCGACCGAGTTCGTCTCGAATTTGCGGGCAGGAAATATTGATGCCTTCCTGGGGGCTGATCCGCTTAACCAGCGTGCTATCTACGAGGAGGCTGGTTTTTTTCATATGGCTTTGAGCAGCTTGTGGAATGGACATCCTTGTTGTGCCTTTACGATGTCGGCGTCATTCATCGAGCAGTATCCGGACACCTTTTCTGCGCTGTTGCGTGCTGTTCTGAAAGGTTCGGCATGGTCTCGGGGGCAGCGGCACAGGCGCGAAATTGCCCGGATCATGGCTGTGCCGAAATATCTGAATCAGCCTGAAATGGTTGTACGGCAGGCATTGACCGGTCGTTTTGCAGATGGATTGGGCAATGTCGTCAGCATGCCGGATCGTGTCGAATTCAATCCGATCCCGTGGCCGAGTATGGCAGTCTGGATGTTGACACAGCTCCGGCGCTGGGGCTATGTGAAAGCGGATGTGGATTACGCAGCATTGGCCAGACAGGTCTTTTTGCTGACTGATGCGCATCGCGCCATGCAGCAGCTGGGCGAGTCATGGCCGTCACGGAACTATGATCGGTTCGATGTGATGGGCAAGCCCTTCGATTCTGCAGATCCCCATACGTATTTGCGCAGTTTTTCGATTGGTCGGCACGGTGATGCAACCAGCGCGGAGAAGGTGAATGGCTGAAGGAGTAGTGCGCCTGAAGGCAGCGCTGTGTTCGGTGCTGGTGTTGCTGCTATTCATCGCCTGGTGGGGATGGCTTACTCGACCACATCTACAGCGTGTGACCGAGATGAGTGCGCAGCAAATTGAGTATGCTCAGCTGATGGGTAAACTCCCGGAGGATCCCGGGAAGTTGCAGCAGATATTATCCGAGGGCCAGGCTTTCGAAGGAGGGCAAAAGACACGTGGGAGTTTTCCGACGCCCGCTCAGACTGCAGCCGCTTTTCTCAGGCAGATCCGCGACCCTTTTCGTGACAATGGCCCCAACGACCGGGGCATTGCCCTGCAGCTCGGTGCATCGTTGCTGCGTGTTGGCGCAGGCTTTGCGCTGGCCATGCTGGTGGCACTGCCATTCGGCTTTCTGATTGGAATGAGTGCGTTTGCTGCCAGAGTGTTTAACCCGTTCATTCAGATACTGAAGCCGATTTCTCCCCTGGCCTGGATGCCCATCGCCCTCTACACGATCAAGGACGCCGCGGCATCCGCCATTTTCGTGATTTTCATATGCTCCATCTGGCCGATGCTGGCAAATACGGCCTTTGGTGTTGCCGGAGTTCGTCGGGAATGGCTGAATGTTGCACGGACATTGGAGGTTGGGGTCTGGCGACGGATGTTTCATGTCATTCTGCCGGCAGCCGCGCCAACCATCCTGACCGGTATGCGCATCAGCATGGGAATCGCCTGGCTGGTGATTGTTGCTGCCGAAATGCTGGTGGGTGGCACCGGCATTGGTTATTTTGTCTGGAACGAATGGAACAATTTTGACCTCGGCAATGTCATTTTTGCAATTGTGGTGATTGGTGTGGTCGGCATGCTGCTGGATACGCTATTCGCCTGGGCACAGAGAGCCGTGACCTATGTTGACTGACATGACATCGGACTACCTGCGGGTCAGGAACCTGTCCAAGACATATCCGGGCGGGAATGTTCCGGTTTTCGATGGCGTGAATTTCGGCATTGCTCCGGGAGAGTTCATCTGTGTGATTGGGCACTCGGGATGCGGCAAGTCGACGATACTTAACGTGCTGGCCGGGCTGGAGAAACCCAGCGCTGGCGAGGTCGTTCTGAATGGCCAGGCAGTCACCGGGCCGGGACTGGAGCGCGGGGTTGTCTTTCAGGGTCATGCGCTGCTGCCATGGCTGTCCGTGCGCCAGAATATCGCGTTTGCGGTACGTAGCAAGTGGGCTGGATGGTCGGCGATGCAGGTCGACGCACAGGTTCAGAAGTACGTTGAGTTGGTTGGGCTGGCACATGCGATTGATCGAAAGCCTGCCGAACTGTCAGGCGGAATGAAGCAGCGGGTGGGGATCGCGCGGGCGTTTGCGATCGAGCCCGACATGTTGCTCATGGACGAGCCTTTTGGTGCGCTGGATGCGCTGACGCGTGGCACGATCCAGGAGGAACTGAGGCGTATCTGTCGTGAAACCGGTCAGACGGTATTCATGATCACGCATGATGTCGACGAGGCGATTTTGCTGGCAGACCGGATACTACTGATGAGTAACGGCCCCATTGCGCGGGTGGCGGAAATCGTCCGCAATACGCTATCCACCGAGCGGCGTCGCAGTACATTGCACCACGAGCAAGGCTTTTATGCGATCCGTAATCACCTGGTGGATTTTCTGGTCGAGCGGGCAGGCTGGCTGTCCGGGGGGCGTGCGCCTGAAAATCCCAGGGAAGTGGCTCCTGCCCTGGAAGGGGTTCTGGCAGAGTCAGGGGAAGGTATTTAGTCAGGTATTTTGCTGCCTGCTTTTCGCTGCATATCGCTGACCGACGCTGGACAGGCCGGCCAAGGCGAACTGGTGCAGGTGTTCGGTCAGCTCAGCTGCAGACATTTGATGTATATCATGCATCGGGCCCGGTAGTTTGTCGCGGCTGAGCAGCATCATGACACAGGGGGCGCCGATGCTGACCATGCAGCAGGTAATGGCCGGGTCACCGGCGGGGATGTCGGTGATTTCAGCCAGAATGGTCTTGAGCAGCGTGATTTTGGGTTGCGACTCTGTCTGAAACATGGCGTGGATGTGTGATGAGGGTGAAAATATCTCTCCGGCCAACAGCGACAGATGCCAGCCAGGGTCAGGTCCGCGTGCCAGATCAACAAAATATGCAATGAACTGGCGCAGCTTGTCGGACGGCGGGACAGGGGCGGTGGCCAGACGGGTCAGATCGCTTACGCTCATCAGGCGCCGGTGCGCTTCAATCAGGGTAGCCTGATAGAGTCCGACGCGGCTGCCGAAGTGGTAGTTGATTGAGGCGAGATCCACGCCAGCCCGGGCTGCAATGGCTTTGCTGGTGGTATCGGCAAAGCCGTTGATGGCAAAGAGCTCACCTGCGGATTCCATGATTTTGGTGCGGGTGGCTTCCCCGTCGGGGCGAGTGCTGCGCTGACGCATGGACGGCTCCATGGAAAGGTTGCTCGGTACGGATTTTGCGAATCGTATGCTTTGATCCAGCCTAAAGATAGCAGGTGTCGAATGGCTATGAGCGTATGCTGGCCGTCGAAATCAGACCGCTCTGTCCGGTATTGTTTAAATTTAATTTAATTTTAGTATATGATGCTGTTCATCATTCACTTGATGGCGGGTCGTCATGAAAAAAGTGCTGTTCGGGCTGCTGGTGGCCATGCTGGGGGTCGCAGGCTGTTTTGGCTGGCGGCTGTTTCATCACGATGAGCACGCCCGACTGATGCTTTATGGCAATGTGGAACAGCATCAGGTCTCACTGGCGTTTGAGGCGGCCGGCCGGGTGGCGGAGGTTTTGGTGGAAGAGGGCGAGCAAGTGCGGGCGGGTCAGGTGGTGGCCACGCTAGATACGCATGCACTGATGCTGCAGCAGGAGCAGGCGGTGGCAAAGGTCGCTGTCCACCAGCAAGAGTTGCAACGCCTGCGCAAAGGTGCCAGACCAGCAGAGATATCGCAGGCCCGTCATCGTCTGCAGGCGGCGCGATCTGACGCAGAGAGGGCATACCGGGAACTGGCGCGGTTAAGGCGGATTGATGCTGGTATCAAGGGTGCGGTCAGTACGCGGGATCTGGACCTGGCACGTAGCGCGGCACAGGTGGCAGATGCAAGTGTCAGGGAAAGGGCGGACGCATTGCAGTTGCTGAATGACGGCAGCCGCGTAGAGGATATTGATGCTGCTGAGGCGCAGTTGCGGGCCGCCCGTGCTCAAGTAGCGCTATTGCAATATCAGATTGGACAGGGGCAGTTACGCGCACCGGTTAACGCGCGGGTACGCTCACGATTGATGGAGCCTGGTGAGATAGCAACGCCGCAGCGTCCGATCATTACATTATCTGTCGATGATCCCAAGTGGATTCGCCTGTATGTGGATGAGTCGCGCCTTGGCAGGGTAAAACCGGGCATGGCGGCAGAGATTCAGGCGGACGGCGTGGCTCGCCGGCTGAGCGGGACGGTCGGGTATATATCGTCCGTCGCGGAGTTCACGCCGAAATCGGTTCAGACGGAGGACTTGCGCACCAGTCTTGTGTACGAGGTACGCATCCGGTTTGCCGATCCTGATGCGCTATTACGTCTGGGTCAGCCGGTGACAGTGCGTCTGGAGTGAGTGGCCATGAATGACGTAGTGGTTTCCGAGGGGCTGGTCAAACGATTTGTCACCTCGCATGGAGACAGCGTGCCGGCGCTGAAGCACGTGTCACTGCGGGCATCGTCCGCCGAGATGACGGCACTGGTGGGGCCGGATGGTGCCGGAAAGACGACCTTTCTGCGCATGGTCGCCGGACTGATGACGCCGGATGAGGGGCGTCTGCAGGTGTTCGGATCGGATATCGCTGGCATGGCGCAGGATGTTCACGGTCGAATCAGTTATATGCCACAGCGATTTGGCCTGTATGAGGATCTCAGCGTCCGGGAAAACCTGGATTTATATGCCGACCTGTATGGCGTGTCGGCTGCAGCGCGCCGCGGGCGTTTCGACCGGTTATTGGACATGACTGACCTCGCCAGGTTTGGCAGCCGTCTGGCCGGCAACCTTTCTGGGGGAATGAAGCAGAAGCTTGGTTTGATCTGCACGCTGGTCAGATCGCCGGACTTGCTGTTGCTGGATGAGCCCAGTGTGGGAGTCGATCCGCTGTCCAGACGTGATCTGTGGGATGTTTTGCAGCAACTGGTGCGTCACGAGCAGCTGGCGGTGATTGTTGCGACAGCCTATATGGATGAGGCGGAACGCTGCGCCTGTGTCTATGTGATGAATGATGGCGAAGTGATGGCCAGTGGGACACCGGATGCACTGGCGCACCGGGCTGACGGGTTGTGTTTTGATGTCACCCCGGCCGTGGGTATGTCGCCAAAGGCATTGCAGGCCCGATTGCTGGCAGCAGAAACAATGATCGCGGATGCGGTACCGCGTGGCGGTGATGTGCGTTTTATATGCCATCCTGACGCGGATGTTACGGCTGTACGGGATTTGATCAAGCCCGCCCAGGCACGGGATCGGCCGGCGGGCCTGGAAGATACCTTCATGTTATTGCTTCGGCAGCGCAGCGGTCAGCCAGGGCAGAGATATGGCCCGTCCCCAGGTCTGAAGGGACAGGTTGGGCACAGCGTAAGGGGAGCCGCTGCCGATCGCGGGGGTGCGGACGCGCCGATGATCGTGGTGCGTGATCTGGTGCGCAGGTTTGGCAATTTCACGGCGGTGGCCAGTACGTCTTTTGAGGTGGGACGGGGTGAAATTTTTGGCCTGCTCGGGCCCAATGGTGCAGGCAAGACGACCACTTTCCGGATGTTGTGCGGTCTGTTGCCTGCGACCAGCGGCACGCTGCAGGTTGCCGGTGCCAATTTGCGGACTGCCGGGGCACAGGCCAGATCCCGGATCGGCTATGTTGCACAGAAATTTTCGCTGTATGCCAATCTGACGGTGCGTGAAAACCTGATGTTTTTCGGTGCCGCTTACGGGCTGCGGGGAGGTAAGCGACGCCAGCAGGTTGAGGGCGTGATCGCGCGTTTCGACCTGGACGGCGACGCCATCAGCGGGCTGCTGCCGGCGGGATACCGGCAGCGTCTGGCGATGGCAGCGGGTCTGGTGCACTCTCCGGAAATCCTGTTTCTGGATGAGCCTACTAGCGGCATTGATCCGCTGGCTCGGCGGGAGTTCTGGCACACGATAACGGATGTGGCGGATCGAGGTGTCACCATCGTCGTGACGACGCATTTTATGGAAGAAGCCGAATATTGTGATCGCATCGTCATTCAGGATGCCGGGCGTGTGCTGGCGTTGGGTACTCCGGCCGAGGTGCGGGCCCAGGCGGGACTGGGGGCAGGACAGGACATGAATCAGGCTTTCATTGCCATCGTGGAGCAGGGAAGGCGCAAAGCTCAGGCGGTGGCTGCATGATGGCGATGGCAGGCTTCGTGAAGCGGCTGTGGGCGCTGACACGCAAGGAGTTTTGCCAGATGCTGCGTGATCGCAGCAATCTCGGTGTGGGTTTGGCGCTGCCGATTACGCTGATTTTGTTATTCGGCTATGGCATGTCTTTCGAGGTGAAAGCGGTGCCGCTTGCAGTTGTTCTGGAAGATGATGCTGCGCAGAGCCATGGTTTGCTGGAGGCGATGGGGGCCAGCGGTTACCTGCAGCCACAGCGTGTCAACAGCATGACTGACGCGGTTGAGTTGATGACGAAGCATCAGGCAGATGCCATTGTCCGGGTGCCCATGGACTTTTCCCGTCGCCTGGGGCAGGGCGAGGGGCGCCTTCAGCTGGTGCTCAATGGGCTGGAATCGACATCCGCGGCTACGGTAGAGTCCTATGTGAATGGGAGCGTGGCCGTCTGGCTCCAGAAGCAGGCCGAGCGGCGTAATCCGTTGATGACAGGCACTTTCATGCCTTCCTCATCGGGAAGTGGCAGTGTGCAGCTGATTCCGCGAATGTGGTTTAACGAAACCGGTGAAAGCAACTGGTTTCTGGTTCCGGGCCTGATTGTGATGGTACTGACGCTGATCGGGGCCTTTCTGACATCACTGCTGATTGCCCGCGAATGGGAGCGAGGGACGCTGGAGGCGCTGTTTGTGACGCCGGCCCAGCCGCTGGAGATGGTGCTTGCAAAGCTGGTGCCGTTCATCGTGGTGGGCATGCTGGATCTGGTGATCTGTTTACTGGCATCCAGGCTATTGTTCGGTGTTCCCATGCGTGGTTCGCTGGGATTGCTTTTGCTGGGCGGGCTGTTGTATCTCCTTGTTTCGCTGCTGATCGGGTTGTGGATTTCGGGACGTACCCGCAACCAGTTTCAGGCGAGCCAGATGGCGATGCTGGCGAGTTTTCTGCCGTCGATGATGCTGTCGGGTTTCATTTTTGATCTACGCAATGCGCCACTGCTGGTGCAGGGAATTGGGCATCTGTTGCCGGCCACCCATTTCATGGATCTGACCAAGAGTCTGTTCCTGATGGGCAATGATGCCGCGACGATCAGTCGTGATCTCGGGATTCTGGTGGTGTATGTGCTGGTCTTGCTTTGGGCCAGCTGTCGAACCCTGAGAAAGACATTGGACAGATAGTGGTGCGCGACTGGGCAAGAACCATGATTGATTCGTCGATTCAGCTTGTTGGCATGATCCTGGCCCTGGTCAGAAAGGAGCTGCTGGTTCTTTTCAAGGAGCCGGCCAATCGGATCATCCTGTTCGTGCCTGCGCTGCTGCAGGCCATGCTGTATGGTTATGTGGCTACGTATGATCTGAATCATGCGCCTTATGCTGTGCTGGACCAGAGCCACAGTGTGGCGGCAGAGCGCCTGTTGGCTGGCCTCGATGGCGGGGGGCAGTTCCAGAGGGTGGGGACGCTCACCTCGACGGGGCAGATCAGGCAGATGATCGATACCGGTCAGGCATTGTTCGTGCTCACTATTTCGCCGGATTTTGCGGATCGCCTGGTGCAGGGAGGAACGGCCCCTGTTCAGGTCATTCTGGACGGGCGGAATCCGGTGAGCGCCGGGCTGGCCAGCGGATATCTGGCCAGTATCGTGTCAACCTTCAATGCTCAGTGGGCGCAGTTGCATCCGGCTGGTGCGGCGGCGGCCGGTCCTGGGGTACGTGTTGAGCGGCGAGCCTGGTATAACCCGAATCTGATGTCTCGCTGGACCTTGATGCCGGGCCTGATTGCCAGCCTGAGTCTGATGCAGACGCTGCTCCTGGCTGCACTGTCAGTGGCGCGTGAGCGGGAGCAGGGTACCTTCGATCAGCTGCTGGTGACTCCGTTGACGCCATTGCAGATTCTGGTGGGCAAGGCAGTGGCACCAGTGCTGGTGGGACTGATGCAATCGACGATTATTCTTTTGATCATACGGTACTGGTTCCAGATTCCGCTCGCTGGTACGCTCGGATCCCTGTATGTCGGCCTCCTGGTGTTCACGACGGCTGCCGTTGGGGTCGGGCTGTCGATATCGGCATTGGCGCTGACGATGCAACAGGCCATGTTGTATGCCTTCCTGTTGGTCATGCCCATGACGCTGTTATCGGGACTGGTGACGCCGATACGCAATATGCCGTGGATATTGCAGATGATGACCTATGCCAATCCCTTGCGTTTTGGGGTGGAGATTGCGCGCCGTATCTATCTGGAAGGTGCTGGACTGGATGCGCTGGCAGCATCGTTCATGCCATTGCTGGTGCTGACTTTGCTGACGCTGCCAGCCGCAGCATGGCTATTTCGCAACCGTCTGGTTTAGTCGGAAGGCTGCGACGGGTGAACGGGGCTCTGGTTTTTCAGCGCCGGCAATATCGATACCCGATCCAGCCGCCCAGCAGGCCGCCTAGATGGGCAAAGTGCGCGATGCCCAGTTGCGTGCCGGTCAGGCCGAACCAGAGCTCCAGTATTGCGTACAGTCCGACGAATACCGGTGCAGGGAGAGGGATGGGCGGAATCAGAAGCATCACCCGATTTCGCGGGAAGAGCAGGGCATAGGTCAGCAGGATGCCGAAGACGCCCGCCGAGGCACCGATGACAGGGCTTGCGTCTTCCGGCATGGCGATACCGACCAGACACTGGGTCAGCGCACCACAGACAACGGCGGCCAGGTAAGTGATGGCGGTGCGCCGTGCTCCCCAGACCTGCTCGATGCTTGAGCCGAACATCCAGACAGCGAACATGTTGAACAGCAGGTGGCTGAAGTCACCGTGCAGCACGCTGTAGGTGACGAGTTGCCAGGGCGCTGTCAGCACGTCGTCGAGACTGGGCCACAGGGCAAACCAGTACATCATGGGTGCATAGAAGTTGAGCTGCAGCAAAAAGAAGATGGTGTTGATCAGCAGGACTGCACGAATGAATGGAGGCACGGTCGGTCTTGTCGTAAGGGCAGCTGAAGAGAGAAGGACACGAACGCTGCCAGGTTGGTTGATGGGGGGTCAGGGGTGGGCGCCGGGTTTGGCAGGCTGCTCGTCACGTCGGGTGGACGCGGCCGCCGCCGGTGTGGGCGGGCGTGGTGGCGTATTGGTGGCTTCACGCTGGGACTGACGCTCAAGCTGCTGCAGGGCGGCACGGCGCTGTGCCGTACTGCGCACGCTGGATCCTGAGCTCAGGAGGTCAGAATGGTTCGCGGTCGGTGGTGAGATGGCTTTGGGTGAATGTCCGACGGAGGTTCCTCCTGGTGCGGTGTGAAGGGCGGTGCTTCCGCTTTGGAGCAATGCAGCTGGTGAACGTGTGGGGTGGATCAGCAGCTCGCGGAAACTGACGGTGGAGAGAACGGCAGACATTTGGTCTTGTGCATAGAAAAATGTCTGGATGATGCCGTCGGCAGCTGGTTCGGGGGGGTAGAGGTCACCCGCATAGCGTACGGCTTCCAGAACCTGCCAGGGTGTGATGTTGCCCAGATCGCGACCAGGAATCCACGCTTTCGGGTCTTCCCGGTCCAGAGAGGCCACGATGCCGTGTGAGGCTAGTGCATTCAGGATGTTTTCGATGGCATAAGCAGGGGTGTGGAAGCGGCGGGCCAGATCCTGCGTATGCAAGGGCCCGGCCCCCTGCAGGTAACGTTCTCCCAGGGCCTGCATCATGGCAAGTGCCAGCTGCTCCTGGCTCTGGGCAGACAGGCGGGGCTCTTCACCCGGGGTCGCCATCAGGCATTCGGTGTGCTGCATATAGAACCCGACACTCGCACCCACCAAGACAACGGTCCAGCTGACATACAGCCAGATCATGAAAATGATCAGGATGGCCAGACTGGAGTAGATGGCTGCGTACTGGGTGGAGCCGGCCACGAATCGGGCAAACGCCCATCCTGCGCTTTGCCAACAGATGCCGGCAACCAGCGCGCTGGTGAGGGCAGGTACGAATCGCACCTTGGTGTTGGGCATGAACAGGTAGAGAAACAGAAATAGCCCAATGACCAGAAGATAGGGGAGAAGCCGGCCCGCCAGGACGGCCAGGCGTCCGAAGGGTTCGACGCTGATGAGCATCTGTACGACATGGGAGGAGGCCAGGGTGGCATTGAGTCCAAGTGCCGACACCACGAGGATCGGGCCGAGCAGCATGATGCACAGGTAGTAGCTCAGCCGCTGGGACAGCGCCCGCATGGTTTTGATGTGCCATATCGTATTGATGGCATTTTCGATTTTGAGAATGGTGGAGATGGCGGTGAACAGCAGCATGCCCAGACCGACGGAGCCCAGCACACCCACGTGCATGTTGTCGATGAAGGTCATGATGTTGGTGCTGATTTCCGCACCTTTGGGGCCGAGGGGCTGCAGAAAGCGCTGCAGTGTGGGCTCGATCTGACCGTGGACACCAAAAGCCTTGGAGACGGAAAAGCTGAGGGCCAGCATGGGCACGATGGAGAGCAGCGTGGTGTAGACCAGGCTGGTGGCTCGCAGCAGGAGCTGGCCGAATGCCAGATCGCGGACCACGGCCAGAAATACCGCCAGTGTCTTGATGAGTAGCCCGATTGGGCCATGCCGGTCAGGGGTCTGCTGGTAGAGGCGATGTTGCAAGGCGGCAAGCAGGCTGGCTGGGTTTTCCATCGCTAGGAAGAAATTGGGTCCGGGTCAAGGGGGGGGGTTTCCGAAGTAGGCAGGCACCCGGACCGGAGTTCCGGAAGAGTGCGGGGCTTCATGCCGTTTGGCATAAAGTCTACAGAAAGTACCCACGGGTTGCTGTGACCGACGTGACAGCCGGTAAGGATAGTGTGACCTGTCGGGATGCGGACGGTACGATCCCCGGCAGTTCAATAGAACAGCGCCTGCAGATCTGCCGGGCAGGCATAGCGGCTGATTTTCCAAAGAAAAGGAAATTCCCGCATTTTAGGTGCACTTTGGCGATGGATTGTCTATGTTTGACGCATAATCGTCAAATGATCCCTAGTTTACATGGGCTTGGATCTATTTTTCATGTCTCTTGTTCTACTGCTCGTCCTACCCTGGCTTGGTAGTCTTGTGGCTGCTGTGCTGCCTTCTAATGCTCGCAATGTGGAGTCGATGGTCTCCGGGCTTGTGGCCTTGGTAGCGCTGTTGCAGACCCTGTTTTACTTCCCCGCCGTGGCAAGAGGGGAGGTCCTGGTGCAACGTTTGATGTGGCTGCCAGACTTGGGACTGGATTTTGTGCTGAGGCTGGATGGCCTGGCCTGGCTATTTATGGTGCTGGTGCTGGGCATCGGAGCGCTGGTGGTGCTATATGCCCGCTATTACATGTCCCCGGCAGATCCTGTGCCACGCTTTTTTGCCTTTTTGATGTCATTCATGGGGGCCATGAGCGGGGTGATTTTGGCAGGTAATCTGGTGCAGCTGGTACTGTTCTGGGAGTTGACGGGCATCTACTCTTTTTTGCTTATCGGGTATTGGCATCATCGGGAGGATGCCCGTCAAGGCGCCCGAATGGCATTGCTCGTTACGGGGGCAGGCGGATTATGTCTGCTGACGGCGGTTTTGCTGATCGGGCATGTAACGGGTAGCTATGAATTGCAACGCGTGCTGGCCGCTGGGGATCTGATTCGTCAGCATGTCCTGTACCGGCCGATCATGGTGCTTCTGGTATTTGGAGCACTGACCAAGAGTGCCCAGTTTCCCTTCTTTTTTTGGCTGCCACGTGCGATGGCGGCGCCAACACCTGTATCTGCCTACCTGCATTCGGCCACTATGGTCAAGCTGGGGGTGTTTTTGCTGGCCCGCTTCTGGCATGTTCTGTCCGGTACCGGAGAGTGGTTCTTGCTAGTGGGCGGGGCTGGGGCCGTGTCGTTGCTGCTGGGGGCTCTGCTGGCGACTTTTCAGCGCGATCTGAAGGGGTTGCTGGCGTATTCCTCCATCAGCCATCTGGGACTGATCACCTTGCTGCTCGGTATGAACAGCAAGACTGCGGCGGTGGCCGCCATTTTTCATGTCATTAATCACGCCACTTTCAAGGCATCACTTTTCATGGCGGCCGGTATTATTGATCATGAGTGCGGCACGCGCGATATTCGCCAGCTTTCCGGCCTGATCCGCTGGATGCCCGTGACGGGGGCGCTGGCCTTTGTGGCCAGTGCGGCAATGGCAGGTGTGCCGCTGCTTAACGGGTTTTTGTCCAAGGAGATGTTTTTTGCAGCGACCATCAGTCTGAAGTCTTCGCATCTGGTGTCCGGCCTGCTGCCGGTGGTGGCCACCGTAGCAGGAATGTTCAGCGTCACGTATGCGTTGCGCTTTTCTGCCGGTATTTTCCTGGGGCAGCCCGCAGAGCGGTTGCCACGCACGCCGCACGAGCCGGTGCACTGGATGAGGGTACCGGTGGAGCTGCTGGTGGTGGTCTGTCTGCTGGTGGGTATGTTGCCCGCCCAGTTGATCGGGCCTGTTCTGGATACGGCGGCACGCCCGGTTGTTGGCGGTATCTTGCCGGATTACAGTCTGACACTCTGGCATGGTTGGCATCGTCCTCTGGTGATGAGCATGCTGGCGATGATGGGCGGCTTGCTGCTTTGGCGGCTGACGCGCAATCGAATCTGGCGTATCCCGGTTTTTCTGGGGCGGTGGGGGCGTTTGGCAGATGGCTCGGCATATTTTTCCGGGGCTCTGGTGTGGTTGCGGCGAATGGGCATGTACGGGTTACGGCTGCTGGGTACCCAGCGTCTGCAACAGCAGCTATTTCTGATGATGGCGATGGCCGTGTTGGTTGTCGCTGCCGGTCTGACTGTTCACTGGCCCGGGGTGGGGGAGCCACGACTGTCACAGTTTTCTGCCTTTTTTTCTGGCATGTGGCTGATGGGTGGCCTGGGGGCATTGGGGGCGGCCTGGCAGGCGAAATATCATCGGCTGGCTGCTTTGATGATGATGAGCGTGGCAGGGCTGATGACCAGCCTGACTTTTATCTGGTTTTCGGCACCCGATTTGGCTTTGACGCAGCTGACGGTGGAGGTAGTGACAGCAGTTCTGTTTCTGTTGGGGTTACGCTGGCTGCCACGCCGGATTGAGGATATGCCTTCGCGGCGTCAGACACCGCCTCTGCGTGTGAGGTTACGGCGTGCACGTGATGTCGTGCTGGCGCTGGCGGTTGGCGGTGGGATGGCGGTACTGTCGCTGGCGCTCATGAGCCGGCCGATGTCACAGGGTATTGCCCCGTTTTTTCTAGCCCGATCCCTGGCAGAGGGCGGTGGTAGCAACGTGGTTAATGTGATGCTGGTCGATTTCCGCGGTTACGACACTCTTGGGGAAGTGTCGGTCATAGCGATCGCGGCGCTGGCGGTATACGCTTTGTTAAGACGATTCCGCCCACCACGTGAAACTGCCTACTTGCCTTCCCAGCAGCAATTACCTCCAGATGTGGTGACGGATCTGGTGAATCCGAAGGTGGCTGCCGATACGGCGCTGGGCTATATGATGGTGCCGGCCGTACTGGTGCGTCTGTTGCAGCCGCTGGCGCTGGTGGTGGCGCTCTATTTGTTGATACGGGGACACAATCAGCCCGGAGGGGGCTTTGTGGCGGGACTGGTGGTATCCATCGGCTTTATTTTGCAGTATATGGTGGCTGGTACCCAATGGGTGGAGGCGAATATAAGGATGCGCCCCCAGCGCTGGATCGCTTATGGTCTGCTGATAGCGCTGGCTTGTGGTCTGGGGGCCGGGCTGTTTGGTTATCCTTTCCTGACCACGCACCTGGTTCATCTGGAGATCATCGGACTGGGGAGGCTGCATCTGCCCAGTGCGGCCGTCTACGATGTGGGTGTTTTTGCTGTGGTGGTCGGTTCGACCATGCTGATTCTGACGGCGCTGGCCCACCAGTCCATCCGAAAGACCAGACGCTCATCATCAGCTGTTGCGGCGCCGGATGCCCGTCGGCTGCAGGCGCGCAGCGACGACGGCACGCTGAATTAGAGAGGAATATCCATGGAATTCGTATTGGCCGGCGCGATTGGCGTGCTGGCAGGTTCGGGGGTCTGGCTGGTACTGCGTCCCCGCACTTTTCAGGTCATCATGGGACTTTCGCTGATTTCCTGTGCGGTGAATCTGTTTATATTCAGTACGGGACGGCTGACGATGGGTGGGGCGCCAGTACTGGTGCGTGGCGTGCCGGGCAATCTGAGGAACTATGCCGATCCGGTGCCACAATCTCTGGTGCTGACGGCAATCGTGATCGGTTTTGCCATGACCGCCCTGTATCTCGTGGTGATGCTGGCATCGCGTGGTCTGTCGGACACGGATCACGTGGATGGCAATCCAGATCTCGAATGGTAAGACGGCAGCTCGTGCCCTGTTTTCCTGAGAAGAGAAGAGGCTGCTCATGCTGGGCGTGATATCGCCGCATCTGATCATAGCGCCTGTGTTATTGCCGATGCTGGGTGCTGTTTTGATGTTAGTGTTGGGCAAGCAGAAATGGGATGTGCTGGCTGGCATGAACGTCGGGGTGTGTCTGTTGGAGCTGATGCTGGCGTTGATGCTGTTCTGGGCCGTGCATCATGAAGCGGGGCCTGCATCGCCCGGGCAGGTGCCGGAGACGATCGGGGGGCTGGGGGTTTATTTGCCTGGCAACTGGCCAGCACCATTTGGCATCGTTCTGGTGCTGGATCGTCTCTCCTCTGCCATGCTGCTGCTGACCGCCATTATGGCCATCGCTGCTATCGTATTTGCCGTGGCTCGCTGGGAACGGATCGGGGTGCATTTTCATCCGCTTTTCCAGATGCAGCTGATGGGGCTGAATGGTGCTTTCCTGAGCGGAGATCTCTTTAACTTATTTGTCTTTTTTGAGGTGCTGCTTGCAGCCTCATATGCGCTTTTGCTGCATGCGCCTGGCCGTGCCCGGGTGAGCGCCGGGTTGCATTACATTGCTATTAATCTGGTGGCTTCATCGTTTTTCCTGCTGGGTGCTGCGTTGTTGTATGGTGTGACGGGCACGCTGAATCTGGCTGATCTGGCAGTGCATCTGTCTCGGGCAATACCATCGGATCAGGCACTGCTGTATGCTGGTGTTGCCTTGTTGGCGGTGGCCTTTCTGACCAAGGCGGCGATCTGGCCTATCGGGTTTTGGCTGGTTCCGGCGTATTCGGCTGCCGGGGCTCCCGTTGCGGCTCTGTTTACGCTGATGACCAAGGTAGGGATTTATGCGCTCTTTCGGCTCTGGTCATTGGGCTTTGGCGGCCAGGCGGAAGTTTTGCGCTGGGGGCGTGTCGGATTGATCGTCGCCGGTCTGGCCACTATCGTTTTTGGGACGCTGGGGCTGCTACAGGCCCGTCAGTTGCGGCGCCTGAACGGTTTCGGTGTGATGATGACATCAGGGACGTTGCTGGCCGTGCTTGGATTTGACCAGCCGGCCGTCACGTCCGGGGCTCTGTATTATCTGTTTAGCTCCACGCTAGCAGCTGGCACGCTGTTTCTGCTGATTGAGCTCATTGATCGTAGCCGGTTGCTGGAGAGCGAGTTTCCTCATCCGGATGATGCGGATCCCATTCCCTTTTTTGTGGACGAAGTAGAGCTGTCACGCGACACGAATCTTGATGAACACCAGAAGGCGCTGACAGGCAGGGTGATCCCGGCCGAGACAGCTTTTCTAGGATTGGCATTTATGTTGTGTACATTGCTTTTGACAGGAATGCCGCCCGGTTCCGGTTTTATTGGAAAGTTCATGATGCTATCGGGACTGTTATCTGAGCTAGACGGTCTGTTAGCCGGGGATATGTGGATGGGCATTCTGGCCTGGATATTATTGGCACTGGTACTGTTAAGCGGGCTGGCGGCTTTGATTGCCTATTCGAGGACAGGGATTCGCATGTTCTGGACGCCACGTGATCGGCCAGCAGCCCGGCTGACCGTGCTGGAATGCCTGCCGATTGCGCTGTTGTTAGGTCTGTCGGTTCTTATGGTAGTCAGGGCCGCTCCATTGACACGTTACCTGCAGGCAACGGCTGTCAGTCTGAAAGATCCGAGGGCCTATGTGAAGGCGGTCCTGGGTACGCGGCCCCTGCCGTCGCCCGTAGTGACCCGACAGATGCGGCGTCAGGGAGGGCAATACGGGCATGGTGCAGACAGAGGCAGGTCGGAGCCATGAAGTTGATGCCGGCACCACTGCTGTCATTGATGCTGCTGATACTGTGGCTGACGCTGCAGGGAAGGCTGAACGCCCCTACATTGCTCGTCGGGGCTGGCGTGGCCGTTATGGTGCCTTTGATGACCGCACCGCTTCGACCGACGAAGGTACGTATTCGCCGGCCGGCCCTGTTGCTGGTGCTGTTGTGGCGTCTCCTGAAAGATGTGCTGTATGCCAATGCACAGATTGCCTGGCGGGTGTGGTGTTTTCAAGCCAGCCCGCCGCAGAGTCAATGGGTGGTAATTCCTTTACGGGTGCGGGCGCCGGCTGCGCTGGCGACTCTGGCGGTTATTGCCTCGATGGCGCCTGGTACGGTCTGGTGCGAGCTGTCGATGGATCGAAGCCGCCTGCTGTTTCACGTGTTTCATGTACCGCCGGATGAGGATTTTGCGGCCCGTTTTACGGCCCGGTATGAAACCTTGTTACTGGAGATTTTTGAGTGAGTCTATGGCTGCGCGGCACCATATATTTTGCGTTGGGCTGTTATCTGCTAGCAATGGGACTGGCGATGATCCGTTTGTTCCGGGGGCCTGCGGCCCAGGATCGGGTGATGGCGGCTGATTATCTCTATATATGTGGCATGTTGATAGTATTGATCAGCAGTATTTTGTACGCTTCGGATGTGTATTTTGAGTCGGCATTGCTGATGTCCCTGTTTGGTTTTGTTTCATCGGCGGCCATTGCCAAGTTTTTATTGCGAGGCGAGGTCATAGAATGATGGGCCGGGCACCTTTCTGGGGAGTGGCATTGCCGGTTTGGGCAGACGGGCTGATCGGGGTATTGCTGGTGCTCAGTGGCATACTGGCCTTGAGTGGCGCGCTGGGCCTGGTACGTATTCCAGGGTTTTTTGCCCGCCTGCATCCGTTGGCACTGGGTGCTACGCTAGCGGTGTGGTGCGCGGCAGCGGGGTTAGTGATTTTTTTTTCGCTGACCGACCAAACGCTGGCATTGCGGGCAGGTCTGGTGGCATTGTTTATGGCGCTGACGGTGCCTGTGACAGTGATTCTGCTAGCCAGGGCGGCACTGTTTCGACAACGGGCGGCGGGGGTGCCCGATTTGCCTCCGGCGCTGGCCGGGTCAACGCCATCGGCAAGTCTCATTGAGGGCAAGGATCCGGGAGGGTTGTGTCTGCCGAATGATGTGGTGGGCCGTGATCCGTATGCCAAGCCATCGGGGGGAAGGATCAATTCTGCTTGTCAGGAGGTAGAGCGCCTTCCCTGAGCAGCTGAACCAGTTCGGACTGGCTAAGACGGTGTCGGTCGCGCCGCGTGATCCGGCCATTCGCGTAGTAATAGAGTTCGATATCAACCCAACCGCTGACGGTGGGCGCGTCTATGGATAGCCCTGGTGTGGGCGGCGGCAGGGCAGCTCCGTTTTCCCGTTCGTCTTCTGGCTGAAGAGCGGCCGTATTTTGAAGTGGGTCAGGCTGCGCGCCCACATCAGGTGCGGCGTCCAGGATCATAATGGAACGCCGCAGGAGTGGCAGGGCCTGTGCCCAGGACATGGCGTGTACGCTAGCGGGCTCGTGCATGAGCTGCCCACGGGAGAAAGCATAGGCGGGCGGGTGTCCCTGTGTCCAGACGGTTCGGGTAATACGTTCGCTGCTGTGGAGCTTGCGGCCGAGCTGGTGTGCCAGTGCCTGATTGGCCGCTGTATCCATGCGCGTATCAAGGCTGATGTCCAGCGCTGCCCGAAATGCTTCATGTACGCCGAAGCACCAGCCATGGGCATAGCCATCTATAAAGTCGGCGTTGAGGATTTCTGTGCGGCGGGCTCGGCTCATGGTGCGGACATGTCGGCTATCATCCGGTTTGGTAAGGGTTTTCCCGGGGATGAAGCGGTGTGTATTGACAGAATGTGGACAGTTGCAGGGCCAATGCGGGCGTATAGGCGTTCTGCGTGGCAGGGCTGACAGGGCGACTGGGTGAGGGTGTCGCGCTGTTCGGCGTGATGATAGCAATTGCGTGCCCAGAATGGCGGTTGCCGCGGCCGAATGACCTGCCGTGACGGTTGGGCTGCACGGTCGGGATTTCCAGGACGACCCCATCTGAGGGTCGGCATGATGAGGTGTTTATGCACTACGAAATTATTATTGTGGGTGGCGGTGCCGGAGGGCTGGAACTGGCCTCGCGTCTGGGCAGGGCGTTTGGCCGACGGGTGGGGCCGGAACGGGTTCTGCTGATTGACCGGTCTATCTTTCATATCTGGAAGCCTACACTGCACGAAGTGGCCGCAGGTACGCTTAATCCTCAGCAGGAGGGGCTTTCTTACAGTATCTTGAGTCGCAACAACCATTTCAGTTTCATGCTGGGCGAACTGTCGGCTTTTGACCCGGCTGGCAAACGGTTGACATTGAAGGCGCTGGTTGAAGAGGGGGAGGAGATTATTCCGGAGCGGTCGTTGACCTTCGAGAATTGCGTGCTGGCCATTGGAAGCGGCTCCAATTTTTTTGGCACACCCGGTGCGGCCGAGCATGCTTTTGTGCTGGAGAATGCACAGGATGCCCAGCATTTTCAGCGTCGACTGCTGGCGCTGTTTGCAAAAGCCACCTATGCCAGCAATCGTCAACTGGATGTGGCGATTGTCGGCGCAGGTGCGACCGGGGTGGAGTTATCTGCGGAGCTAATGGAGGCTTATCACGAAATCCAGGCCGCGACCAGCACCAAGCAGCATTTTCATATTCATATCACCTTGATCGAAGGGGCACCGCGGGTGCTGCCGGGCCTGCCTGAAAAGGTCTCAGTGCAGGCGTTGCATGCATTGCGTGCCAAACATATCACGGTGCTGACCGATACCAAGGTGCTGGCCCTGCATGCCGATCGGGTGGAAACCAGCCGTGGCGAGATTCCGGCGCATGTCATTGTCTGGTCTGCCGGCATCAAGGCTGCTGAGCGTAACAAGTCGTTCGGGCTGCCGGTGAACCGTCTCAACCAGTTTGAGGTGAATGAGTGTCTGCAGACGCCAGCAGACGGTATTTATGCCATAGGAGACTGCGCGGCCTGCCTGTGGCATGACGGAAAATTTGTACCTGCCCGGGCACAGGCCGCCCACCAGCAGGCTCACTATTTGGCCAGACGCTTCAAGGCACTCTATCACGGTCGTTCCTTCGATGAAGTGTTTAGCTATCGGGACTCAGGATCACTGGTGTCGCTGGGGGACAATCAGGGGGTGGGCAACTTGATGGGTAGTCTGGCGGGGCGCAATTTCTTTATCGAAGGGATAATCGCCAAGTACATGTACATGTCGCTGCACCTGATGCACCATCAGGTGATTCTTGGCTGCCGCAAGACAGCGTTACTGGCGCTGGCACGCATTTTCCAGAATCGGGTGTCCGGGCGTCTGAAGCTGCACTGATTCTGGGCAACGCTGCAGGGGCCGGATACGCGTAGAATCCGGCGGATTGCCTGCCCCGATGGACGATTGCCTTGCACACTGATGCTCCCTCCGTTTTTTTGCCACCCGGGTTCCGGTTTTCGGTGGCACCGATGATGGACTGGACGGATCGGCATTGCCGCAGTTTTCATCGCCTGCTCTCCCGGCAGGCGTGGTTGTATACCGAAATGGTGACTGCCCAGGCCATTGCGCATGGTGATCTCGATCGCTTGCTGGGCAGGGGAGACGAGGGCGGCCGGGTGGTGCTGCAATTGGGCGGAAATGATCCCCGGCTGCTGTCGCGCGCAGCACGTGAAGGGGCAGCCTATGGCTATGATGAGATCAATCTGAATTGTGGTTGTCCCAGTGACCGGGTGCGCGAGGGGGCATTCGGTGCCTGTCTGATGGCCGATCCCCAGCGGGTGGCCGACTGTGTGGCCGCCATGCAGGGCGTTGTGGATGTGCCGGTGACTGTCAAGCACCGCATTGGCATTGACCGCTGCGAAGATTATGATTTTGTTCACCGTTTTGTGGCGGTTGTTGCGGCGGCGGGCTGCCGCCGTTTCATTGTTCATGCCCGCAATGCGTGGCTGGACGGGCTGGATCCCAAGGCTAACCGGGAGGTGCCGCCATTGCGCTATGCGGTCGTGCATCGTCTGGCACAGGATTTCCCGAACTGTACCTTTGAGCTCAATGGTGGCGTGCAGGATCTTGCCCACGGTCTGGCAGTGGTTCAGGGCGATCAAGCGGGTGAGCTGTTGGATGTGCCTGTTCCGGGCCATCCGTTAGGTGGGGTGATGCTTGGGCGCCGTGCCTATCACAATCCATGGTTGCTGGCAGGGGTGGATAGTTGGCTGAGTCGGCATGGTGCGATAGCAGCGTCTGAGGAGGGCAGGCCCTTGTCCAGGGCCGAGGTCGTGGCCAGGCTGGTGGAATATTTGCTGCGCTGGGCCGGACGAGGGGTAGAGCTGCGGCATGTGGCACGTCACGTGCTGGGCCTCTATCTGGGATGCCCAGGCGCAAAGCATTGGCGGCGTCAGCTCAGTGATAGCCGGGCGCTGGCTGCGAATGATCCAGGCTGGCTGGCGCAGGTCTGCGCTGAGGTTGAATCCGAAGCCAGGCTGCAGATTGAGGGTGAGCCCCTGGCCAGGGACGGCGGAGAGTAAGCAGCCGTCTAGCGAGATGCCCGCTGCGGCGTACAAGTACGACGGCTGCGGACATAGAGCATGAGCGTGAGGTAGCTGGCTGCTGTCAGGGCCGCTTCCAGCCAGGCCAGTCTGGCCGAGAGGCCATGATCGCTCATGCCTCGGACGATACCTTCGCACAGATAAAGCAGGATCAGCATGCTCCATAGCTGGTAGGTTCGCATCCAGCCGCGCTTCAGCGCAGGCAGTGCAAAGACCAGGGGCAGGACTTTCAGGGTCAGCATGGAACCACCGGGCCGGAGTGGCGCCAGCCAAAGCTCCCAGGTGGTGTCGAGCAGGATCAGGAGGCCGATCAGCAGTACGCTCAGCTGGCGCCAGCGTTGGCTGGCCAGGCTGAGCCCTTCGTCAGGGGCTGACGGGAGATATTGGGGGCTAAGCTGGTCCATGGCGCGTCAGTGTGGGTGCGAGGGTACGGTTTCACCCCGGGGATACAGGTCGTACGCGGAAAGATAGCAGTCTTTCAGGGTATTTGCTTAGGTCGACAGTGCAGTTTCATTAGAAAGGGGCGGGCAGAGCGGGGGAAGTTTGTTACAGTTAGATCCTGGGGCCGTACTGTGGCCCTGTTCGCGGGTGCGACGGTGCCCGTAACCCGAAAGGAGATTCGTCGTCGTGATCGTTGCCGATATTCTGAGTCTGAAGGGCAGTACGCTGTTTACGGTCACGCCCGACATGATGTTGTCCGATGCAGTCCTGACCATGGCCGAGCATGATATCGGGTCGGTGGTGGTTATGGAGCAGGGGCGGCTGGCGGGCATGCTGACTTTCCGTGAGGTGGTGCGGATGCTGGCGCGGCGTCAGCAGGAACATTGCAATGGCCCTACCCGGCCGGTGGCCGAAATCTGTGTGCGGGATGTCATGGTGGTGGATCCGGTGGTGGTGGCGCCATCGGTCGATGTCAATGAGCTGCGGCGGTTGATGGTGGCGACGCATACCCGCTATGTGCCAGTCATGGAGGAGGGAGTGTTGCTGGGCATTCTTTCGTTTCATGATGTGGCGCGTTCTGTGCTGGAAGCCCAGAGCTTCGAGAACAAGATGCTCAAGGCATACATCCGTGACTGGCCATCGGCGCCCGTGCCAGCAGATGGGGCAGAAGGTAACTGAGCGGTGCTCCCGGTCTGTCATGCCACTGCATGCAGCAGCATGGATGCGACGCTACTGGCATTGCATGAGACGTCGTTGGCCTGGCATTGATAGAATGGCCAAATGCGTATACTCATCAGTAATGACGACGGCTATTTTGCGCCCGGGATTGAAGCTCTGGCGCTGGCATTGGCCGATCTGGGCGAGATTTTCGTGTGTGCCCCGGAACGGGATCGCTCAGGTGCATCCAATTCGCTGACCCTCAGCCGGCCGCTGACGGTGCGCACGGCGCCGAATGGTTTTCGCTTTGTTGATGGCACCCCGACAGACTGCGTGCACGTGGCGGTCACCGGCGGGTTGCTGGACGGCCCGCCGGATCTGGTCGTTTCGGGCATCAATGATGGCGCCAATATGGGCGATGACACGATCTACTCCGGTACGGTGGCTGCAGCGACCGAGGGATATCTGCTGGGGGTGCCGGCGCTGGCGTTTTCGCTGGTCGGTCGAGGCTATGAGCATCTGGATTGTGCTGCCAGGGTTGCGCGTGAGCTGGTGATGCTCCAGCTGGCTGCGCCATGGCAGGAGCCGGTATTGCTCAATGTGAATATTCCGGCAGTGCCCTACGCTGCGCTCCAGGGGTTTGAAGCGACCCGCCTGGGTCGGCGTCACCATAGTGAACCGGTGATTCCAGCGCGTAATCCGCGGGGCGAGATGGTCTACTGGATTGGTCGGGCCGGACCGGAGGCTGATAACGGGCCCGGCACGGATTTCCATGCCGTGGCGCATCACCGGGTCTCGATCAGCCCGTTGCATATTGATCTGACGGCTGTCGCCCAGCTGGACAAGACCCGTCAATGGCTGGCCTGATTCCGCGCTCTGACCGTGATGGGCTGGTGTCCGAGCGGGCCCGGTTACGGATGGTGGAACAGCTGCGGGATCATGGCATTGATTCGGAGCTGGTGCTGGGGGCCATGAAGAAGGTTCCCCGCCATCTGTTCGTGGAACAGGGGTTGGCCAGTCGGGCATATGAGGATGTGGCTCTGCCCATTGGGCACGGCCAGACGATCTCTCGTCCATCTACTGTGGCGCGCATGCTCTGGTTGCTGGCAGAATCGGTGCGTCCGCAGGAGGTGGGCAGATTGCGGGCACTAGAGATCGGGACGGGGTGCGGCTACCAGGCGACGGTCATGGCCAGGCTGTTTGCCGATGTGGTGTCGGTCGAGCGTGTACATTGGTTGCATGAATTGGCCAAGGTCAATGTGCGGCCGTTCCGATTACCTAATCTGCGGCTGATTTTTGGGGATGGTACGGCCGGGGTCACTGCCGGGGCACCGTATGATGTGGTGATCAGTGCTGCCGCCAGCGAGGGCATTTCCCGGGACTGGTTGCGACAAATGGCTGTTGGCGGACGTCTGGTGGCACCGGTCAAGCAAGCGGATAGTCAGATGCAGACGCTGCATGTGGTAGATCGGGTGAGCCCCGATGAATGGTCGCTGACGATTCTGGATCCGGTACGATTTGTGCCATTGCGTGCTGGTGTCGCCCGCTAGACCGTGTAGACGGAGGAATTTTCTGAATGAAGAGCGTTGTGCCAGAGAAACAGTCTTCCCTTTGGCTGGTGGTTCCGGTTGTGCTGCTGATGGCTGGTTGTGCCGCGTCCCGGCCCGCGCCAGTGGTCAATCGCACCACACCGGGGGCTCCGGCGGGGAGTGCCCCCGCCCAGACCGACAACAGGATGTCGTTGCCACAGGGTGAACCGCATCCGGATGGGCAGGGGGCGAACGCCAATCAGGCGGCCCAGACTGAGGGCGGTACGACGGGCTCGGCCCAGGTGACACCGGTTTATCAGGGCGCCATCAATGCACCGGGGGCCTTTGGGTCTCCCGACAATCCCAATCTGAAGGTGGGGCCGCAGGGCTTGAAGCGTCCTTATGGCACCCCCCGCCCGTCGTTGACGGCCCAGGCGCCGCTGCCGGCAGCGCCGGCTATGGTTGGTTCAGCCGGTGCACGCGGGGCGGCGCCGGCAGCCAGTGCAGCGGGTGCAAACAGCGCGAATTCGTCGCCGGGCGCCGGCAAGCCAGCGGCTGCGGACCGGCCGCCGGCGGTCCCCTCGGCGACGCGGACATTTGATGGGGTGCGTTTCAGCTGGCCGCTGGCAGGGAGTGTTGTGCAGCCATTTGATGGCGTCTCCAACAAGGGGTTGCTGCTGGCAGGCAAGGAAGGGGACCCCGTGCAGGCTGCTGCCGACGGGCGGGTGATCTTTAGTGGTGAAGGGCCGCGGGGCTATGGCAAGCTCATCATCATCAAACATGGCAACGCCATGCTGTCGGTCTATGCCCATAATCGCAGCCTGGATGTGAAGGAAAGTCAGCAGGTCACACGTGGCCAGAAGATTGCTGAGCTGGGCGGCGGCGGAAATCAGCGTCCGACGCTGCATTTCGAGGTGCGCCAGTCGGGCAAGCCGGTGGATCCGGTTGGTGTTCTGCCTAAACGTTAGATTTCTGTCCTGTTGAGTCAGCCCCGGTGAGTACAGTTACTTCCTCTTTGTTGCGACCGGGAGCAGGTGAGGCATGCCGAATCGAATCGGTCGACCTGGATGGCCAGGGCATCGCTCACCGTGCCGGCAAGGTCGTTTTTGTGCAAGGGGGGTTACCGGGCGAAACCATTGTGACCCGCCCCGTGCGCAGCAAGGCCCGTTTCGATGTCGCTGAGATCCAGTATATTCTGCATGCTTCACCGGATCGGGTGCAACCACGCTGCCGCCATTACGGGATCTGTGGTGGCTGCAATCTTCAGCATGCGGATGTGCGGGCGCAGCTCGCCTTCAAACAGCGGGTGCTGGAAGATACGCTCTGGCACCTGGGGCGGGTGCGCCCTGCCCAGATGCTGCCGCCGATCGAGGGGCGGGCCTGGGGCTATCGCTTTCGTGCCCGCCTGGCTGTTCGGGATGTGCCGTCACGCGGCGGGGTGTTGATCGGCTTTCACGAAAAAAAGTCCAGCTATGTTGCCGATTTGCAGGGCTGTGAGATTTTGCCTGTCCGGATTTCCGGTATGCTGCCTGCGCTGAAGGCGCTGGTCGAATCACTTTCTATCCGGCATCGCATTCCCCAGATCGAGGTGGCTGTGGGTGACTGTCAGCATCCACCGCATCATCCGACAGCGCTGGTGTTTCGTACCTTGCTGCCGCTGTCCCCCCGGGATCATGCTCTTTTGCTGGCTTTTGGCAGACAGCATTCACTGGAAATCTGGCAGCAGCCGGCCGGGCCCGACAGTGTTCGGCTACTGTGTGATGGCCTGGGCCGTGTGGATGGTTCATCGGCGCTGGCTTATGACCTTCCGGAGTTCGGTATTCGTCTTCCCTTTGGTCCGACAGATTTCACGCAGGTCAATGCCGGCGTCAACCGTCAGTTACTTGGCCGGGCGATACGGATGCTGGCGCTTGAGCCCGATCATCGGGTGGTCGATCTTTTTTGTGGATTGGGTAATTTCACGCTGCCGCTGGCAACCCGGGCCAGGCGCGTGACAGGTGTGGAGGGGTTGTCATCCCTGGTCGAGCAGGGGCGGCGCAACGCCCGGGCCAACCGTCAGGCACTGTTGGCCCCGCCGGGCAAGGAGGGCGTGCAGTTCCGGGTGGCCAATCTCTTTCATTTTGACCAGGATGCCTGGCAGGCGCTGGGCCGGGTGGATCGGCTGCTGATTGATCCGCCGCGTGATGGAGCACTGGCGGTGGCACGGGTTCTGGCCGCGCTTGCGCCTGCCCGGAGACCGGCACGCATGGTTTATGTTTCGTGCAATCCGGCAACCCTGGCCAGGGACCTTGGTCTCATGGTTCACGAGGGAGGATGGCGGGTGAGTCAGGCGGGGGTTGCAAACATGTTTCCGCACACGGCTCACGTGGAGTCCATTGTTTTGCTGGAGCCGCAGGGGTAAAGGCTGGGGGCTGGATCGAGAAGAAAAAAAACGGCCCATTTCTGGATGGGCCGTTTTGCTGTTCCGCGTGCGTGTCGCCGTCTGTTTGCGGCGCAGCGGCGCGAGTGGTCAGTCGCTGCTGTTGCCGCCGGCGACGCCGAAGAGGGCAAGCAGGTTGCTGAAGACGTTGTAGAGGTTGATGTAGACCGAGAGGGTGGCCATCACATAGTTGGTTTCACCGCCAGTCACAACGCGGTTCAGGTCGAAGAGGATGAACAGCGAGAAGACGACGGTGGCCAGCAGGGAGATGGTCAGCATCAGGGCAGGCAGGTGCAAAAAGATGTTGGCAACAGCCGCCAGCAGGATGACGATCACGCCGACGGAGAGCCAGCGACCCATCGCAGAGAAGTCACGCTTTGAGGTACTGGCAATGCTGGCCATGACGCCAAAGATGATGGCTGTGCTGCCAAAGGCCATCATGACGACCTGAGGGCCGTTGTGCATGCCCAGTACGAACCCGAGCAGACGCGAGAGCATGAGCCCCATGAAGAAAGTGAAGCCCAGGAGCAGCAAAATGCCGGTACCGCTGTTACGGAAGCGGGTGATACCGGCCATGAACGCCCAGGCAATGGCCAGAAAAGCCACGAAACTGAGGCCGGGACTGCTGGCGAACAGGGAGAAATGTGTCGCGATGCCGACCCATGCGCCGAGAATGGTGGGAATCATCGACAGCGAGAGCAGGGCGTAGGTGTTGCGCAATACCCGGTTGCGGGCTTCGACGCCACCGGCTGCCTGGTATTGCGGGGAAATCTGGTCAATGGCCATAAGTGGAGGGTCTCCAGAGTGATGGGATCCAGTACAAAAAGGGCAACGAACCCCAAGGTCCATTATAAACGGCCAAGTGGCTGATCCGGTTGACAGAGATGACGGTCTGGCGGTTGCTGGGGCCGTCGGGCGGCGGCAAAAGTTCACGGTTTCGGGGCGAGGCCCCGCCTGAGCCGGAATGCGGCCGGCAGACACGTTATAATAGCGGATTAACCACGCGGCCAGTTCCGGTCAGGGCTGGTCGCTTCCCCCATTTGCCCGTCATTCAGGATGGGCACAACGGAGCTATTTATGGCTGTTGAAAGAACCCTCTCGATCATCAAACCGGATGCGGTTGCCAAAAATGTCATTGGCCAGATCATTGCCCGCTTCGAGTCTGCCGGCCTGAAGATCGTGGCTGCCCGCATGATGCAGCTTTCCAAGGCCGAAGCCGAGGCGTTCTATGCGGTTCACCGTGAACGTCCTTTCTTCAAGGATCTGGTGGCATTCATGGTGTCCGGCCCGGTGATGGTGCAGGTGCTGGAGGGAGAGAATGCCATTCTGCGCAATCGTGAGCTGATGGGCGCAACGGATCCGAAGAAAGCGGAAAAAGGCTCGATCCGGGCTGATTTTGCTGACAGTATTGACGCTAATGCCGTTCACGGTTCCGATGCCCCCGAGACGGCGGCCAGCGAGATTGCCTTTTTCTTTCCGGCGATGCAGATCTGCTCACGCTGACTGTCCGCTGGTCCGGCCAGGCGGGCCGGGCTGGTATCCCTGTCCGGCGCCGGGCCCTGAACCGGTGTGATGTCTGGAGATAGCGCATGGAATCCGTCCTGGTTGTCCGTCAGGATCCCCCCTCCTCAGCCGCTGATACAGCACCTGTTTCTCAGCGCGAGAAAGGTGGCCCGTGTGCTTCTATCCCGCCATCCGGGCCTCTGTCTGTCGCCCCAAAAACGGCTGGGGCCGCTGCCCGTGGCACAGATGACCCTCCTAACCTGCTGGGGCTGGATCGGCAGGGGTTTCTGGATTTTTGCGCGCGCCTGGGTGAAAAGCCCTTCCGTGCCCAGCAACTGATGCGTTGGGTGCATCAGCGCGGCGTATCGGACTGGGCTGCCATGACAGACTTGGCGCGGACTTTCCGGGAGCGTTTGCAGGGGCAGGCAAGGATTCTGCCGCCGGCGGTTCTGAAGGATCACACGGCCGCGGATGCCACCCGCAAGTGGCTGTTCGATGTCGGAGCAGGCAATGCGGTCGAGGCCGTATTCATCCCTGAAGCACGACGCGGTACCTTGTGCGTCTCATCGCAGGCCGGATGTGCGGTCAACTGCAGTTTCTGTTCCACGGGCAAGCAGGGTTTTTCCCGCAATCTGACCACGGCCGAGATTATCGGCCAGATCTGGCTGGCCAATCACCTGCTGCGCCAACCTGGCTCCCAGCCGCGCTGGGGCGGTGTGGATGACCTTTCCGTTGCGGATGAAGATCTTGAGGATGCAGCCGGCCAGCGTCCGATCAGCAACATCGTTTTCATGGGCATGGGTGAACCCTTGCTCAACTATGCGGCACTCCTGCCTGCCCTGCGTTTGTTGCTGGATGACCACGGTTATGGCCTGTCGCGCCGCCGGGTGACGGTTTCGACCTCCGGTGTAGTGCCCCTGATTGACCGTCTGTCGGAAGATTGCCCGGTGGCACTGGCGGTTTCGCTGCACGCCAGCAACGATACGCTGCGTGATGAGCTTGTGCCGCTCAATCGCAAGTATCCTCTTAAGGAGTTGCTGGCAGCGTGCCAGCGGTATCTGAAGGTGGCTCCGCGTGATTTCATCACCTTTGAATACGTGATGCTCCGGGGGATCAACGATTCGGTGACGCATGCCCATGAGCTGGTGGCGCTGGTGGCTGATCTTCCCTGCAAGTTCAATCTCATCCCGTTCAACCCGTTTCCCGATTCTGGCTTGCATCGCTCGGCGGACCGGACGATCCGGCAGTTTGGGGAGGTGCTGCAGCGGGCTGGTATCGTCACCACCGTGCGACGAACCCGCGGAGACGAGATTGACGCTGCCTGCGGTCAACTGGCTGGCGAGGTCGTCGACCGGACCAGACTGCGCGAACGGACGCTCAAGTTTCACCGTCCGCGAGGCACCGGCACCGGGGCAGCACTGGGGCGGTGGGCGATGGCGGATTGAGCAGGCAGGGTGAAATGAGGTTTTTCTCGGATAGGACCATGAAGGAAGCAGAAATGATTGGACGTGAAGCTTCGCTGGATGGGCGTGCAGGTATCGGCATGCAGGGGGCCCGCCCGGGGCGGGTAGCAGCCTTGATGCTGGCGCTGGGCATCGGCATGGCGTTGGCAGGTTGTGTCACCACCGAAACCATAGGCCATAGGGGCGGTAGCCGCCCGGCCGGTGGCACCGCTGCTGATGCCGGAGTTTCGTCGGTCAGCAGCCAGCTTTCGCCGGCGGAGGAAAAGCGGCGTCGTGCCCGGATCCGTCTTGAGCTGGCGGTAGGTCACTATCAGGGTGGCAACATGCCGATGGCGCTGCAGGAAATCGACCAGGCCATCCGGATTGATCCGGATTATGCCGCTGCATATGGCATGCGCGGGCTGGTTTTTGCGGCCATGAACGAACCGGACAAGGCCGATGAAAATTTCCGTCAGGGGCTGCGGGTAGCGCCCCGGGATGCGGAACTGAACAACAACTACGGCTGGTATCTGTGCCAGACGGGTCGCCAGCGTGAAGCCATCCGCTATTTCGACGTGGCTGCCAGCGATCATACCTATGCAACGCCTGCCAAGCCTCTGCACAATGCCGGTATCTGTCTGATGCAGTTGGGCGATGACGGTGCGGCCGAAGGCTATCTGCTGCGCGCTTTCAAGGTGGATCCATCCAATGCCGTGGCCATGTATAACCTTGCCGAGCTCTATCTGAAGCGGGGTACCTATGACCGGGCCCGTTTCTATTCTGATCGTCTGTTGGCTACCTATCAGCCGACAGCCGAGACGCTCTGGCAAGGAATACGGGTGGCCAGACTGGGCAACAACACCGTCTATGCCAGTCAGCTGATCGAGCAGTTGCGCAGCCGTTATCCCCAGTCACCCGAGGCGGCAAGGCTTGGCCAGAAAGAGGAGGTTGGCCGGGACAATGAGCCCCAGCGCTATCAAGGCCAGGCGCCCGCATTGAATCCGACACAACAGCTGGAAAGCGGGCAGTGATATGCCGGCCGCTGAATTGACGGCTGGCTTGGCTTCGACCGAAGGCGTCTTCCCCGGTGTGACGGCGCCGGCTGATCTTCAGCAGGCCCGCGAGGCACGGCGCTGGAGTCGGCTGGACGTTGCCCGTCTGACGAAGTTCCAGGTCCGGCAGATCGCCGCTCTTGAGGAAGGGCGTTTTGAGGAGCTTCCGGGCAGGGCCTTCGTACGGGCGGCATTGCGCAATTACGGGGCAGTACTGTCTGTTGATGTCACGCCGCTGCTCGCGAGTATCGGCGGGCATGCGGAGCCGGCACCGCTGACTATCCGGTTGCGCTATTCCGAAGCCGCCCTGCAGGCGGATATGGGGGCTGAGTACGAGCCGGCAACCCGGAGCCGGGCGAGTCGCTGGTTCTGGGGCCTGATGGGGCTGCTGGCTGTTCTCGCCCTGGGTTTCTGGTTTGGCTCGGGCGGCAGCACTCAATGGCAACCACGGCAGTGGCTGGATGACTTCATGACGACTGGCAAGCCGGTAGAATCATCGCCTGCCGCACGTCGGGCTTCAGGCAAGGTCACGGAACCGGTTACCTGGAGCTGGGCGCCTGCGGAGCAGGCACCTGCCGCTACAGCGACAGGCCCGAAGCAATGATGACTGTATCGGATGATGACTGCACAGGCAGGTGAAGATCGGCCCCTGGCCTCCACAATAGCCCCTGAACCCATGCCGGTGGGGCCCGGCCGGCGCCGACGCACCCGCCAGGTGGTGGTGTCCTGGGAAGACAACCGGGTGCTGATTGGCAGCGACGGGCCGGTTGTTGTGCAGTCCATGACCAATACGGACACGGCCGAGGCCATCGCGACGGCCATCCAGACCCGCACACTGGCCAAGGCCGGTTCGGAGCTGGTGCGGATTACGGTCAATACCCCGGCGGCTGCCGCTGAAGTGCCTGCCATTCGGGAGCAGCTCGATCGGATGGGCTGCAAGGTGCCCCTGGTCGGGGACTTTCACTATAACGGACACAAGCTGCTGCATGATTTTCCAGACTGTGCGGCGGCCCTGTCCAAGTACCGCATCAACCCCGGTAATGTCGGCAGCAGTTCACGCCGTGATGACAATTACCGGGCGATGATCGAAATTGCCTGCCGTTATGGCAAGCCGGTCCGCATTGGGGTGAACTGGGGGTCGCTTGATCAGGCGGTACTTGCGCGGCTGATGGATGCCAATTCGGCCCGCACCAATCCCTGGGATGCCCAGGCCGTCATGCGCGAGGCTTTGGTCACCTCGGCCATTGAAAGTGCCGAGGAAGCTGAGCGCATTGGTTTGCCCGGTAACGCTATCGTGCTGTCGGCTAAAGTCTCCAATGTACAGGATGTAGTGGCGGTCTATACCGAGCTGGCCCGCCGTTGCGAATATCCCCTGCATGTGGGGTTGACCGAGGCAGGAATGGGGAGCAAGGGGATCGTGGCGTCATCCGCTGCACTCTCATTACTGTTGCAACGCGGTATTGGCGACACGATCCGCATTTCGCTCACTCCTGAACCCGGTGGCGACCGGAGCAAGGAAGTTGTCGTGGCGCAGGAGATCCTGCAATCGCTGGGGCTGCGTTCCTTTGCACCCATGGTGGTTGCCTGCCCGGGTTGTGGCCGTACCAGCAGCACTTTCTTCCAGGAACTGGCCGACCGCATCCAGCGTTACCTGCGCGAGCAGATGCCGGTCTGGAGCATGCGATACCCGGGCGTCGAAAACATGAATGTGGCCGTGATGGGTTGCATCGTGAATGGCCCGGGAGAGTCCAAGCATGCTGACATCGGCATATCGCTGCCCGGGGCGGATGAATCACCGGTGGCGCCGGTCTACATTGATGGCGAGCGCACCGTCACCCTGAAAGGGGATCGCATTGCCGAGGAATTCCAGACAATTGTCGAGAATTACGTGGAGCGCCGCTATGGCGCCCAGCAGGTGGCTGTCGTCGGCGACGAATGAGCCCTGTGGCGGCCAGCCTCTGTTTCTGATCGCTTTCGGGCGATGATGTTATCTGTCTGCAGATACGGGCCTGTTCTCGGCTAGAATGCCGGTTTAACCGGCGCGCCTCGGCCTGTATGCCCTGCCGCGCTGTTTACATTTTCAGTCCTGACGGGTCAGGACGTGGTGTGTCTGAGCTTGGGGGGCGAGTCGGGTCTTTCAAGATGGAGAAGCATTGAATATGGCAGCAGGCAACAGATTGGACGGCGTCAAGGGCATGAATGACCTCTTGCCACAGGCTGCGGGCCGTAGACAGCGCTTTGAAGAAATCGTCGCTTCCTGGGCACAGGGGTACGGTTACCGTCAGATCAGAACGCCTATCGTTGAGCGCACCCAGCTTTTCACCCGAGGTCTGGGGGCGGTGACGGATGTGGTCGAAAAGGAAATGTATTCCTTTCGCGACACGCTCAGCCAGGAGGATCTCACGCTGCGTCCGGAGGGAACGGCAGGGGTCGTGCGCGCCGTCATCGAGCACAATCTGCTTTATGATGGCCCATGTCGGCTCTGGTATATGGGACCCATGTTCCGGCATGAGCGCCCCCAGCGTGGGCGCTATCGTCAGTTTCATCAGGTTGGTGTGGAAGCATTGGGCTATGCTGATCCGGAGATTGATGCCGAAGTGATTGCCATGGGCCAGCGCCTGTGGGATGACCTGGGCCTGAGCGGCCTGCAGCTGCAGATCAATTCGATTGGCGACCCTGCGGAGCGGGCACGGCACCGCCAGGACCTGATCCGCCACTTCGAAAACCACATCGACCTTCTGGATGGCGAGGCCCGGCGCCGTCTGACATCCAACCCTCTGCGGATTCTTGATAGCAAGAATCCGTCCATGCAGGAGATGATTGATGCTGCGCCTCGCCTGATAGACTATCTGGAGGCGCCATCCCGTACACATTTCGAGACGCTGCAAAGCTATCTGGCCAACCTCGGCGTGCCGGCTACGCTCAACCCCAGGCTGGTCCGGGGGCTGGATTACTACAACCGCACGGTTTTTGAATGGGTGACCGACCGGCTTGGTGCACAGGCGACTGTATGTGGAGGCGGGCGTTATGACACGCTGGTGGAGATGCTGGGCGGCAAGCCTGCGCCTGCCTGCGGATTCGCCATTGGTGTGGAGCGCCTGCTGGACCTGGTGGAACAGGCCGGTGGCCTGGGTGAAGAGGAGCCACCGGATGTCTACCTGGTCAGTAGCGGTGAAGGGACCATGGCTGCAGCCCTGCATACCGCCGAAGCGTTGCGGGCCCGGGGCATCAACGTGGTCATGCACGCTGGCGGGGGCAGTTTCAAGTCACAATTTCGCCGGGCAGGGGCCAGTGGCGCCGCACTGGCGCTGGTTATCGGCGAAGATGAGCTGAAGGCTGGCGAGGCCACCCTGAAATGGCTGCGGGGGGCCGATGGCGGGCAGCCGGGTCAGCAGACCCGTATCCGCCTGGCGCAGGCACCCGAGACGGTTGGGCATGCCCTGCTGGGCCAGCCTGATGACACTGATTTGAATTGAGGCAGGAATACGTCATGGCATACAACCTCCAGGACCAGGAACAGATCGAGGAGCTGAAGGCATTCTGGTCCCGTAATGGCAACCGCCTGATGTGGCTGGCGATCATAGCGCTGGCGGCGTTCGCAGGCTGGCGCGCCTGGAACTGGTATCAGGACAGCCAGGCCCAGGAGGCCGCCCGCGAATACGCCGGGTTGCTGTCTGCTGCGCAGGCAGACCGGGTCGATCAGGTACGTGAGCGCTACAGCGCGATTGTTCGTCATGACGACAGCAGCGTGTATGCCGGAATGGCCGGGTTGCGGGCTGCCAGCGTTTTCCTGAAGGGGGGTAAGGCCGATGAAGCGGCGGCAGCCTTGCAGGAAGTCATGAAGAATAGCCGTGAACCGGGTTTCAGACCGATTGCCGGTGTGCGTCTGGCCGGGATACTGCTGGACCAGAAAAAATATGATGAAGCCCTGCGTGCTCTGGATTCAGGCAATACGGGCCCTGTCTCCGGGGCGATGGCCGGCAGTGTGGCCGACCGTCGTGGCGATGTGCTCTCGGCCCAGGGTAAGGCCGCCGAGGCGCGCAGTGCCTGGCAGGAAGCATTGAAGCTGCTCCCTGCACAGGCCCCCCTGCGCGTGCTGGTGCAGTTCAAGCTTGATGCGGTGACAAACTGATGCGCAGACCACACATACCCGCCCGTCGACGTCTGCTGGTTCCCATGGCGCTGGGCGTTTGCCTGTTGCCCCTGGGAGGATGCTCTGTCTTTGGTGAGGATGCGGCTGCTCCGCCACCTTATCCTGTACCGCGCCCAGGCCCTGAAAAGGGGATGCATCTGCGCTGGAAAGATAGCCATGGAGGGAAGGCGCTGGTGGGATTTCAGCCCGTGCTCAGTGGTGACGCGCTCTGGGTGGTTGATCAGCAGGGACAGGTACGTCAGCTTTCTCCCCATGATGGACAGATCCGACAGACCTTCAAGGCCCCAGGCAGGGCCGTTGCCGGACTGGCAGCGGACAGTGAACTGGTTGTGCTGGTCGATCGCGATGGCACGGTGCAGGGATTGTCTTCCCAGGGACAGCCGCGCTGGCAGCTGCGCCTGGAGAGCGAGGTAGCCACCGCACCGGTGTTGACTGATTCGGCTGTGCTTGTGCGTACCATCGAGGGGCGGGTCCTTGCGTTGGAGCGTTCCGACGGCGCCATTCGCTGGAGCTGGAAGGCGCCGTCGGCGCTGCTCAACCTCTGGCAGAGCTCTCCCATGGTCGTGGACGCCGATACCGTCTATCTGGGGCTGCCGAATGCCCGGCTGGTAGCCCTGGATCTGCGTTTTGGGGTTCCCCGCTGGGACGTCACCATTGCTTCCTCGCTGGGGGCGACCGAGCTGGAGCGCCTGATCGACATTGTGGGTGCGCCGGTCATCATGGGTACCAGTCTGTGCGCTGTGGCCTATCAGGGGCGTGTGGCCTGTGTGAGTACCACCGATGGGGACCTGGTCTGGAGTCGCAATCTCAGCTCAACCAGTGGCATTGCTGCTCATGGCGAAGATCTGGTCATCGTTGACACCTCGGACGTCATCCAGTTGCTGCGTCCGGGAGGGGGTACTGTCTGGCGCCAGGATGGCTATGTGCGCCGGGGGCTCACCGCACCTGTCATTGTGTCTGGCCGTCGTCTCCTGTTCGGGGATCGTTTCGGGACCCTGTCAATGCTGTCGATGAATGACGGGCAGACGCTGGCCCGTGTCGAGATTGATGGTTCGCCATTCGCTACCCCCCCTCTGGCTGCCGGCGATGCCGCCTATGTGCAGACCCAGGATGGGACTATCGCCGCCATTGCACTGAACTGATCATGAATGCATCCGTACCGGTTGTTGCACTGGTGGGACGGCCCAATGTGGGCAAGTCCACGCTCTTCAACCGCCTGACCCGTTCACGGGATGCGCTAGTGGCCAACATTGCGGGTTTGACCCGTGATCGTCACTATGGCTCGACAACGCTGGATGGGCAGCGTGTTGTGCTGATCGACACCGGGGGCTTTGAGCCGGTTGCGGCGACGGGAGTGGCAGCCCAGATGGCGCGCCAGACCCGGCAGGCCGTTATCGAAGCTGATATTGTGGTGCTGGTGGTCGATGGCCGTCAGGGGCTGCTGGCCCGCGATGAGGAAATCGCTGCAGAGCTGCGCCGTACGGCCCGTCGGGTGTTTCTCGCCGTGAACAAGGCGGAAGGCATGGCCCGCGCGGTGGCGGCGGCCGAATTTCATGCGCTGGGTCTGGGAATGCCGTTGCCCATTTCAGCCACACATGGTGATGGTGTTCATGCGCTGATGGAATGCTGTCTGGCAGACTGGCGCGCGCGCCAGCCACCACTTCCATCCACCGAGGATACCCCATATGCGTCAGACGCTGTGGATCCTGTAGACGATCCTTCTGCATCCGAGCTGTCCATCGAGGATGAGGCGGTGCAGGAGAGGCATCCGGATGAGGCCCGTGAGCGCGATGAGGCGCGGGCACGCAAGCCCGTGCGGGTGGCCGTGGTTGGCCGCCCTAACGGGGGGAAATCCACCCTCATCAATGCCTTGCTTGGCGAGGAGCGTCTGATCGCTTTCGATCAGCCTGGTACAACCCGCGATTCGATCACGGTCGATTTCCGTTACCGCCAGCGCGACTATCAGCTGGTCGATACCGCCGGCCTGCGCCGTCGTGGCAAAGTCCATGATACGGTTGAGAAATTTTCGGTTGTCAAGACCTTGCAGGCCATTGAAGACTGCAACGTGGCCGTCCTGATGATCGATGCCCTGCAGGGTGTTTCCGAGCAGGACAGCGCCATTGCTGGCTATATCCTGGAGGCGGGCAGGGCACTCGTCATCGCGCTCAACAAGTGGGATGCCGTTCCGGCTGAAGAGCGGCGCGATGTGTTGCAGATGTGTCGCCAGCGGTTGTACTTTCTGGATTGGGCTCCGTTGCTGACCATTTCGGCATTGAAGCACCGGGCGCTGGACAAATTGATGAAGGCGGTGGATGAGGCGCGGGCGGCAGCCGTTCGCAAGCTCTCCACCCCAAAGCTGACCCGGATGCTGCACGCCGCCGTGCTTCACCAGCAGCCGCCACGCCATGGGCCTTTCCGCCCCAAATTGCGCTACGCCCACCAGGGGGGACAGAATCCACCGGTCATCGTCATCCACGGCAGTTCGCTTGACCGGATCAGCGACAGCTACCGACGCTTCCTGGAGGGATGGTTCCGTGAACGCCTGGCCCTGCAGGGTACTCCCCTGCGCATCGAGTTTCGCAGCAGCACAAATCCTTACGCAGAACGCGGCCGGCGTTAGTCAGAAGGGATTTTGAAGGGCTGGGAAATGCGTAAAATGCCCATATAAGGTAAAGTGCGGCCATGCGGGGTAGCTTGATGGACTGCGACCGGGCTGCAGTCCGTGATGTGTCCAGTGCGCCGCGAGAACTCTCTTTCCAAAGAACAAGCATGAGCAACAAAGGCCAACAATTACAAGATCCATTTCTGAACCAGTTGCGCAAGGAGCATGTACCGGTCTCTATCTATCTGGTCAACGGCATCAAACTGCAGGGTCAGATTGAATCCTTTGATCAATATGTGGTGTTGCTGCGCAACACCGTGACCCAGATGGTCTACAAGCACGCCATTTCTACCGTCGTGCCTGGCCGTGCCATTGAATTCCAGCCTGAAGGCGGTGCCCACTGAAACACCAGTACGTCGCCCGCGAAAAGGATCCGCAGGCGCCCGACCCGGCCCGGGTGGCGCTGCTTGCGGTCGCCACCCAGGGAGATCGCCTCCAGATCCAGGATCTGGATGAGCTGGATGCCCTGGCACGGTCTGCCGGTCTGACGCCTGTGTTCCGCGAAATCCTGCGTCGTGGCCGACCTGACCCGGCGCTGTATCTGGGCTCGGGGGCAGCCGAGCGCATAGGCGCGCAGTTGCTGGCGGAACGCATTGGCCTGGTGGTCTTTGACCACACGATCAGTGCCATTCAGCAGCGCAACCTGGAACGGCTCTGGAAGGTGCAGGTAGCTGACCGGACCGAGCTGATCATCGAGATCTTTTCACAACGGGCACGCAGCACCGAAGGCAAGCTGCAGGTAGAACTGGCGCGACTGCAGCACCAGGCATCCCGACTGGTACGGATGTGGTCGCACCTGGAGCGTCAGCGCGGCGGTATTGGTGTGCGAGGCGGCCCCGGGGAAACCCAGCTGGAGCTGGATCGCCGGATGCTGGATGACCGGATTCGCCGCCTGCGTACGCGTCTGCAGAAAGTTGATCGCCAGCGTCGCACTCGCCGCCGGGCCAGACAGCGGGGTGATGCGCTGCGCGTGTCACTGATCGGCTACACCAATGCCGGGAAATCCACCCTGTTTAATCGTCTGACCCGTGCCGGTGCTCTGGCGGCTGATCAGTTGTTTGCCACGCTTGATCCTTTGACACGCCGCTGGGGACTGGGCGATGGCCTGGAGGTGGTTCTGTCTGACACCGTTGGCTTTATCCGCAATCTGCCGCATGGTCTGGTGGCCGCGTTTCGGGCCACACTGGAGGAAACGGCCGAAGCCGATCTGCTGCTGCATGTTGTCGATGCCGGCTCGCCGGATCGCGACCGTCAGGTGGAAGCGGTCAATCAAGTCATCGCCGAGATTGGTGCAGGCCATGTTGAGCAGCTGATGGTCTACAACAAGATCGATCAGACGGGCACCTCGCCAGGCGTGCGTCTGGATGGCTATGGTAGGATCGCCGGCCTGTCGCTGAGTGCCGTCACCGGTGCAGGCGTTGATGCTTTGCGGGACTTGTTGCGTCAGCGTGTGGCGGCTGGTGTTCACGCTGTCGATGGAGTCGACACCATGGCCGACAGCTTTTCCCATGCCCCCGATCCACAGGCGTCAGATCATTAACCGTGATATCACGCGTCGCGTGGCCGTCTTCTGTCTCCTTCTCATCGTGCAGTCAAACCATGTCCACTCCTGATGATTCGGGCTGGGGCCGCAGCAGCGGATCCGGCCAGGGCCATACGCCATCGGCACCCGACACCCGGGAGCCCACCGGACAGTCACCTTCCATCCCTGAGGCTGGTGGAGGCGGCATTGTGCCATCGTCTGATGAACCCTCGGCCGCCGGGAAGCGTCCGGCAGACCGTTTGCCCCAGCAGCGTCCCCCAGAAGGACCTCCCGACCTCGATGAATTCTGGCAGGAGCTGAACAACCGGGTTCAGCGTC
The DNA here is from genome assembly GCA_030527825.1 of Lautropia sp. Taxonomy (GTDB): domain Bacteria; phylum Pseudomonadota; class Gammaproteobacteria; order Burkholderiales; family Burkholderiaceae_E; genus Lautropia. The sequence continues at coordinate 756,474 of JAUNAC010000002.1, read as the reverse complement.
TCCTCGGTCGCAGGCAAGGATCCGGCGGGCAGGGTGGCCACGGTCGGCGCCCTCCCGTACCCGCTGGCCGAACCATGGTCGTGATGGCTGTCCTGGGGATCGTGGTCGTAGCGCTGCTTTGGCTGCTCAGCGGTTTCTATATTGTGCAGGAAGGACAGGCGGCTGCCGTACTGCGTTTTGGCCAGTTTCGTTACCTGACTCACGAAGCCGGTATCCAGTGGAATCTGCCCTATCCGATCGAGACGCATGAGATTATTGATCGCTCACGGCTTCGCCAGATCGAAGTGGGCTATCGCCACTCGGTGCGCGCCAAAGTACCCGCTGAGTCATTGATCCTGACCGGAGATCAAAGCATTGTCGATCTGCAGTATGCTGTGCAATATCGGATCGATAATCCAGGCGATTTTCTCTTTCAGAACAATCTGGTCAGTGGCTCTGAAGCCTTGATCCGGCAGGTGGCGGAATCTGCCATGCGTGAAATTGTGGGGCAGCGCACCACCGACCAGGTCTTGTACGAAGACAAGGCCCAGGTGGCCGAGGATGCACAGAAACTCAGCCAGGCCATCCTTGATCGCTATAAGCTCGGAATTGGCATTGTCGATTTCACCATCCAGCAGGCCCAGCCGCCGGAGCAGGTTCAGGCTGCTTTTGAAGATGCCAACAAGGCGGATCAGGATCGTCAGCGTCTGATCAATGAGGGGCAAGCCTATGCCAATGACGTCATCCCGCGTGCCCGCGGTGAGGCGGCCCGGATTGTTCTGCAGGCGCAGGGCTACCGGGCGCGCGTGACGGCCCAGGCAGAGGGGGATGCGCAGCGCTTTGAGCAGATTCACGAGCAGTATGCCCGCGCGCCCCAGGTCACGCGCGAGCGGATGTATCTGGAGACCATGCAGCAGGTGCTGTCGAGCACCTCTAAAGTCTACCTGGATACCCAGAAAAACGGCAGCCTTGTCTACTTGCCTCTGGAGCGTCTGCTAGGCAATCCGCCTTCCCGGAAACCCCAGGCGCCCGGGCCGGCCACGCTGCATGGCGAGCGCGCCGACAAGGCGGTTGAGCAGGCGCCGGTCAGTGTACAGACGCCGCAGCCAGCGAATGGTGGTGGCGCAGCCGATCTGTCTGGCCGCGGCAGCGGCCTGGATGCCCTGCGCAGCCGTGAACGGGGGCATGCCCGATGAGCCTGAAGAACCGGTTGCCGCTCAACCCTCCCTTTTCCACCCATTCTGTCCATGCCATTGACGGGAGCCTTGTCTGATGAACCGTCTGCTCGCGCTGATCATCGCCCTGGGGGTGCTGATCGTTCTCGCTTTTTCCTGTCTGTTTGTGGTGGATCAGCGCCAGTCGGCGGTGGTCTTCGCCTTTGGCGAAATCAGGCGGGTCATCACTGAGCCTGGTCTCTATGCCAAGTTGCCATCGCCGCTGCAGGATGTGCGCTATTTCGACAGGCGGACACTGACCTATGACAGCGATGAAATTGACCGTTTCATCACGGCCGAAAAGATCAACATTCAGGTGGATTCCTTCGTGAAATGGCGCATTGCCGATCCGCGCCAGTTCTATGTGTCGGTTGGATATAGTCCGCAGGCGGCTGACGACCGGATCGGCCGCCAGTTACGCTCTGCGCTCAACAACGAGATCGCCCGCCTGTCTGTGGCTGATGTCATCTCCTCGGCACGTGAGACGCTGGTGAGCCAGGTCATGCGGGTCATGTCGGTTGAGCTGGAAAAAATCGGTGTCAGCGTGGTGGATGTGCGCCTCAAGCGGGTAGATTTTGCCCCTGAAGTGGCCGAACGTGTCTACGAGCGGATGCGTTCCGAACGTACCCGGGTTGCCAATGCCCGGCGTGCCAAAGGCGCTGCCGAAGGTGAGCGGATCCGGGCCGACGCCGACCGCCAGCGCGAGATCGCGATTGCGGGTGCTTATCGTGATGCGCAGAAAGAACGGGGCGCGGGTGACGCTGAAGCCAGTCGCCTGTATGCCCAGGCATTTGGCAAAAATCCGGAATTTGCCAGTTTCTATCGTAGCCTGGAGGCTTACCGGGCTTCATTTGCTGACCGAGCCGACCTGCTTGTGCTCAATCCGCAGTCTGAATTTTTCCGCTATTTCCAGAGTGCCACCCCTGCTGCAGCCAATGACAGCCATTCGCCAGCCCCACCTTTCAGGGGAGCGCCTGCCGGGCCATGAAGACAGGGCGGAATTCTCCTGAAAAGCCGTTAGAATCAGCCGAAAAACCGGTTCGGTCCTGCGTTTTTTTGCCGTCGGCACAAGATGGATCTGAACTTCTTCATTGCCTGTTGTAACCATGAATGATTCTCCGGTTTCCCCGTGGCTGCTGGCCGTTGGCCTGGTGCTGATCCTGGAAGGGTTGATGCCCTTTCTCACGCCGGGGGGCTGGCGTCGTAGCGTGCTGCAGATGGCTGCCCTGCGTGACGGGCAGTTGCGTTTTGTCGGACTGATGCTGTTGCTGGTTGGGCTTGTACTCCTTTTTCTGGCATGAATGAATAATCGCTGGCTCCTTCCCGAAGGAATTTCCGATCTGTTGCCCGAGACAGCGCAGGATCTTGAATGGCTGCGCCGTCTTTTGCTGGACTGCTATCGCCGTCATGGGTTCGAGCTGGTGCAGCCGCCACTCATCGAATATCTGGATTCGCTGCTCATTGGCCGGGGAAGTGACCTTGACCTGAAAACCTTCAAGCTGGTGGATCAGTTTTCTGGCCAGAGCCTGGGGGTTCGGGCCGACATCACGCCGCAGGTATCTCGCATCGACGCACACCTGCTGCAACGCCGTGACATTAATCGGCTGTGCTACGCTGCTTCTGTGCTGCGGACCCGGCCCGACGGTCTGGCAGGATCAAGAGAGCCTATCCAGATTGGCGCCGAAATCTATGGTCATGCGGGCATTGAGGCCGATATCGAGGTGATCGATCTGATGCTGCAGTCGCTGGCTCTGGCCGGACTGGGGCCAGTACGTCTGGACATCTGTCACCTGGGTCTGGCCAGTCTGCTACTGGACGAGCTGGACGGGATCGACGAGGAGCGGGTTTTGCAGCTGTTGCAGGCACGTGACCTGCCGGATCTGCAGGCGCTCCTGGAGCCCTGGCGCGATCAGCCAGCGGCAAGTGCGTTGATGGCCTTGCCCGGGTGTCTGGGCCCGGCCGACAGCGTCATGGCCCGTACCCGAACGGTTCTGGCACCCTGGCCACAGGCGCGTCCATTGCTGGATGCGCTGGACGCAGTGCTGGGTGCAAGGCGTCTGGCCCGCCATGATGCTCAGGTGTCGTTCGCCGTGGATCTGGCGGATGTGCAGGGATTCCGCTATCACACTGGCCTGAGTTTCGCGGCCTGTGTCGGTGGCCATGCCCAGGCGGTTGGACGGGGAGGGCGGTATGATGGTATTGGTGCCGCTTTTGGTCGTGCCCGGCCCGCGACGGGCTTTTCGCTGGATCTGCGTGATCTGGTGGAGCTGAGGCGTGCGCAGTACAGCGCGCCAGAGATCATCGTCGCGCCCTGGTCGGATGATCCGGCCTTGCTGGCGCTCATCGAGGTCCTGCGTGAGCAGGGCGAGACAGTGGTGCAACTTTTACCCGGTCAGGATACCCGGTGTCTGTCCGGCGCTTCTTCTGATCGGACAATCCGGTATGTCCACGGCCAATGGCGACTTGCGGGAAACGAATCATGAGCAGGAATCTGGTGGTGGTCGGCACCCAGTGGGGTGACGAAGGCAAAGGCAAGGTCGTTGACCTGCTGACTGACGAAGTCAAGGGAGTCGTGCGTTTTCAGGGGGGGCACAATGCCGGTCATACGCTGGTCATTGACGGACGCAAGCAGGTGCTGCGCCTGATTCCCTCGGGCATCCTGCGGCAGGATGTCACCTGCTATATCGGCAATGGTGTGGTGCTGTCGCCGAAGGCACTGCTGGATGAGATTGCGGAGCTGGAAAGAGCCGGTGTCGATGTTCGCAGCCGCCTGCGCATCAGTTATGCGTGTTCGCTCATCCTGCCCTATCACATTGCGCTGGATCAGGCGCGGGAGCAGCAGCGTGGCGACGCACGCATCGGGACCACCGGACGGGGCATCGGCCCGGCCTACGAGGACAAGGTTGCGCGCCGCGGTCTGCGTCTGGAAGACCTCTATGTGCCTGACAAGCTGGCCGAGCGTGTGCGCGAGGCTGCGGACCTGCACAATTTCGTGCTGGAAAACTACTATCACGCACCGCGTATCGACGTGGCGAAGATGCTGGACGAGCTGCAGGCCCAGGGCGAGCAGATCAGGCCCATGGTGCATGATGTTGCCGGCCTGCTGGCCGATGCGCTGAGCCGTGGCGAATCGCTGATGTTCGAAGGTGCCCAGGGGGCGCTGCTCGACATTGACCACGGCACCTATCCCTACGTCACCAGCAGCAACTGCGTCTCGGGTGCCGCCGCCGCGGGTGCCGGCATCGGGCCGGGCCATCTCGATTTCGTGCTGGGCATTGCCAAAGCCTACACCACCCGTGTGGGCAGTGGTCCGTTTCCTACCGAGCTAAGTGATGATATCGGCAGGCATCTGGCCGAACGGGGTCATGAATTCGGCTCGGTCACCGGTCGTCCAAGGCGCTGCGGATGGTTCGATGCCGTGGCCATGCGGCGTTCGATCGAGCTGAATGGCCTGAATGCCCTGTGCCTGACCAAACTCGATGTACTGGATGGCCTGCCGACCGTGCGTATCTGCACGCATTATGAAATGACAACGCCCAGCGGTAACCTCAAGCGCCTTGAACGTCTGCCGACCGGAGCCGGCGCAGTGGCGCGCTGCCGTGCTATCTATGAGGAGCTGCCGGGCTGGCAGGAAGATACCCGTGGTGTCCGCCGCCTGGCGGATCTGCCACTGAATGCGCAGCGCTACGTGGCCCGTCTGGCAGAGGTCTGCGCCATGCCGATCGACATTATTTCTACCGGGCCAGATCGCGAGGAAACCATCGTCCTGCGTCACCCCTGCAAGAAGGCGGGCTGATCCATGCAGCATCTGTACGTTGACTGGTCTGAATACCATCGTCTCATTGAGCGGCTGGCCCTGTCCATTCACCGTTCGGGATGGCAGTTCGATGCGGTGATCGCACTAGCCCGTGGTGGCCTGCGGGTGGGAGATCTGCTTTCGCGCATCTTCGACAGGCCGTTGGGCGTCCTGACCACCAGTTCCTATCGCCACACGGGTAATGTGGTTCAGCAGGGGGAGCTCAAGATAGGCTCGACCATCAGCTCAGCCGAGGATGTCACGCATGGCCGGGTCCTGATAGCTGATGATCTGGTGGATACCGGCGTAACGCTGGAAAGGCTGCTGACCGTGCTCAGAAGCCGCTATCCTGCCATTACCGAGTTGCGTACGGCCGTGCTCTGGAAAAAATCTATTTCCTGCTATACCCCGGATTACTGCGTCTGCAACCTGCAGGACAGTCCGTGGATCCACCAGCCATTCGAGCTTTACGAAGGCTGTGACATTGAAGGGCTGGAACATGGCTCGCCGGTTCAGGCCGCCTACGCGGTGGCTGAGCGGCGCTGACCTACCCCAATACAATTTCCTGAAAAAGCCTGATGGTGAACATCAGCAGGCCGGCAAGGCAGATGAGTACGCCTGTGAAAATCACAATCCAGAGAAGGCGCTGCCAGACTGGGCGTGCGGGCGTAGCCGTGCCAGCGGCGGCTGGACTGTCATGGAATGGCGCGATATTCAGGCTGGAATCAGTACGGCCTTCAGGGGGAGGAGAGGTGTTGGGCATTGGAAGAGCATAAAAAATTCCTTGTACCCCGTAGAATAGCCGGGTTGGTGCTCGCCGGGCAGGTCTATGTCTGGCAGTTCAACGGGAAGCAGGAGGGCGCCTGCGCATCGGTCTGGTAACGGACGAAGGCAGGTGGAGGCAGTATCGTGCTGCCTGTCCTGACCTGCGCTGCCCCCGCAACGGTCGTGCGGCTGGACAGCGGCTCAGGCCGCTGTCTGCCCCGGTGGTTCAGACAGCCACTGGCCGGTGCGGTGTCTGCCGCGTACTGGCTGTCGCCTCGATGGGGGCCGTCCGCGCGGGCTGAACACCCACCGGCTGGGAAGGTGACTACCGGGTCATGCCGTCAGCCCGGATACCGGCCAACACCCAGGTCATCTCCGTGCTGGAGGTGGCCTGTGCATCACATACTGCCGGGCGGGGAGGTCCGGCGGGTGTCCCTGTCCGTGTCATTGCGCGCTGTGCTCATGCAAACCCTGTCTCAGGCGATGTCCTCATCCAATGCCCTTTCCCCGGTGAGTGGTTGTCACCGTCCACCCCGCCAGGCGCCTGCCGTGCTCGTCAGCGCCCCTGCCTCGGGCCATGGCAAGACCACGGTTGTCGCTGCCCTGGCCCGCCGGCTTACCCGTGCCGGACTGGTGGTGCATGTTTTCAAGGTGGGGCCTGATTTCCTGGATCCGGCCTGGCATACCGTCGCCAGCGGCCATGTTGTGCACACGCTCGACCTGTGGATGACCGGGGAGGCAGATATTCGCCAGCGCCTTTATCAGGCGGCCGCCAGCGCCGATCTGATCCTCATCGAAGGCGTCATGGGGCTGTATGATGGCGAGCCTTCCGCTGCCGAGATGGCACGACGTCTGGATCTGCCTGTACTGGCAGTCATTGATGCCTCGTCCATGACGGGTACCTTTGGTGCCCTGGCCTACGGGCTGCGCACCTGGATGCCCGGACTTCGCTGGGCAGGCGCCCTCGCCAATCGGGTGGCCAGCCCCCGCCACGCCCAGCTGCTGGCCACCGCCTGCCAGCGGCCAGGCCCACCAACGCCCCCGATGCAGCAGACAGGCAGTCAGACGCGAGGCAGAGTTGGTGACGATGACATCTATCTGGGCAGTCTGGCACGCCAGGCGGAGATCGGCCTGCCAGCCCGCCATCTCGGCCTGACCCCGGCCAGCGAGCTGCCGGATGCCCTGCAGCGACTGGATGCCGCGGCCGACGCACTGAGCAGTACCCTGCTGGGTGAACTTGACCGCACCGCCCTGCAGCGCTGGCAGACGACCTTTCTGCCGCCCGAGCAGGTACCGGGCCTGCTGACCACGACCGGGGCGGCCGGAGATGCCAGCACCGTAGCCCCCCTGGCTGGCCGGACAATCGCCATTGCCCGGGATGCGGCGTTCAGCTTCATTTATCCCGCCAATCTGGAAACGCTCCAGGCTCTCGGGGCCCGGCTGTGCTTCTTCTCTCCCCTGGCCGACGAACCCCTGCCGCCGTGCGATGCCGTCTGGCTCCCGGGCGGCTATCCGGAGCTGCATGCCGGGCGGCTTGCCGGGTGCAGGAACGTCGTGGCAACATTGGGCGAGCATATTGCGGCAGATCGGCCGCTCTGGGCTGAATGTGGTGGCATGTTGCCGCTCTTTGACCAGATGCAGTATGAAGATCGAACCTGGCCGATGTGGGGGCTGTTGCCCGGCGAGGTCACCTTTGGCAAACGCACCGCCGGTCTGGGCATGCAGCAACTCGTGTGGCCGCCAGCGGGCACGGGGGCCGCGCCAGCGCAGCATGAGTCCGGCCAGCCGGACGACGGATTGCTGCGCGGGCACACCTTCCATTACTCCCGCTGTACCACCCCGCTGCCGGTCATCGCCCGCACCAGTCGCCCGCATCAGCCGGTGGATACTTCGCAGGGCGAAGCGGTATATCGCCATCGCTGCTTGCACGCCAGTTATTTTCATGCCTGGTTTGCGAGTGCGCCGCTGTGTGCCGCTGCACTATTTCTGCCGGAGACAGCACCATGATGAGCCTGAAATACGCGGGAGCGACAGATCGGGAGGCAGATCCTTCAACGGTTGCAGCGGAAAAGTCTTCGCCGGCCGCTCGCCGTGGCCAGCGCACCCGGAACAAACGGCACAGGCGCGGGCAAATGCAGACCGACGCAGCACTCGTCAGGAAGCGGCCACACGCGGCCACCCAGGATGACCCGTCGTCCGGGTCTGCATCTGCTGCCTGTCATGAGCTGATCCTGGGGGGGCAGCGCAGCGGCAAGTCCGCCCGTGCGGAAACGCTTGCCCGACAGTGGTTACAGGCTGAGCCCGGGCATGGGGCGGTGTTCATTGCCACGGCCCAGGCTCGTGACCCGGAAATGGCGCAGCGTATCCAGCATCATCAGGCCACGCGCCGTCAGCGCCTGCCGGAGATGCTGACCATCGAAGAGCCACTGGCGCTGGCAGACGCCATCCTCCAGCATGGTCGTTCTGACTGCCTGCTCGTCATCGACTGTCTGACCCTCTGGCTGAACAACCTGCACGGTGAGTTTCTGCAGGCTGCTGGCGTGCCGATCAGCGACGCATCTGTCTGGTGTGAGGCTCATCCGGCGCTGCAGGCGCTCCTGCGTGCCATCGAAACATGTCCGGGACCGCTGGTCTTCGTCAGCAATGAAATTGGCCTGGGCGTTGTCCCGCTGGGAGAAGGGGTGCGCGCCTATGTCGATGCGCTCGGCTGGCTGAACCAGCAGGTTGCGCAACGCTGCACGAACGTCTGCCTGATGGTGGCGGGGCAGCCGCTGCACCTGCGCTCGCCGTCGCCCCCGCTGCCAACATTGTCATCAGCGCAGATTACCGCGCCTTTTGAAACCATTCCCCATCTGGTTAACGCCCTGCTGGCCGCACCTGGCGCCACCGTTCCCCGTATGACCGATCTGCCATCAGCCCCCCTGTCACCTGTTGCCTCGGCCGATGCCGGGCCCGCATCCGCACCGCATGACGTCTCGACGACATCACTGGAGCCGCTGACCGGAGACGTCAGACCGGGAACCGTCTGGTTTGTGGGGGCCGGCCCCGGCGATCCTGAGCTGCTGACGGTCAAGGGGCGTGATCTGATTGCCCGGGCTGGTGCCATCCTGTTTGCCGGATCGCTGGTGAGCGAGGCTGCCACGCGCTGGGCGCCGGCGGGCTGCGAGATCGCCGACAGCAAAGGCATGACGCTGGAAGAGATCTGCCACTGGCTGAGCAGCCGGGCGCTGCGTCATCAGACCGTCATACGGCTGCAGACCGGCGACCCTTCCCTGTACGGTGCCCTGATCGAAATGGTTCAGCCGCTGGATGAGGCTGGCATCGAGGTCAGGGTGGTGCCCGGGGTGAGCTCTGCCTTTGCCGCGGCCGCCACGGCGGTGGAGAGTCTCACCCTGCCGGAAGTCAGCCAGAGCGTCATCTTCACGCGGGTTGCCGGCCGCACGCCGATGCCGGACGGTGAAGACCTGGTTTCGCTCGCCCGCCACCGCTGCACCCTGTGCATTTTTCTGTCCATTACCCTGCTGGGCCACATTCAGCGCGACCTGCGGGCGGCTGGCTGGCCGGAGGATGCCCCGATCCTGGTGGTGCACAAGGCGAGCTGGCCAGGCGAAGAAAAAATCGTGCGGGCCACACTGGCCGATATCAAGGAGGCGTGCCGTCAGGCGCGGATTGTCAGTCAGGCGATGATCATTGCCAGCCCCACCACGGGAGCACGTCACTGGCGCAGCCTGACGCATTCCCGTCTTTATGATGCAAGCTTTACCCACCGCTTTCGCCGGGCCAGCAGGCCAGCCCGTGATGAAACGCCGGTGAGCGGCCATGCAGCGCCGCCCGCGGAGCCAAACCATCACGCCCGGCTGGTTGACATGGCCATCAACAAACTGCATGCGCCGACGACCTCCGGCGGGCCTGCGGCAACGGCTGCCGGAGATCCGTCAGCCCCAAAAGCCCCAAACGAAGAATCCGGAAACAAGGACACCCCCCATGAATGACACCATCCTGCTGGTTGGCCATGGTTCGCGCGAGGCCCGCGGCAACGCCGAGATCATGCAGTTTGCCCAGAACTGGCGACAGAGCCATCCCGACTGGCGCATTGAGGTTGGCTTCATCGAATTTGCCAAGCCCTCGCTGGATGTTGCACTGGCCGAATGTGCCAGGAGCAGCCGGCGCGTCCTGGTGCTGCCCCTCATTCTCAATGCCGCCGGCCACGTCCGGCACGATGTGCCAGAGGCCATCATGCGGGCCCGCCAGCGACATCCCGACACCGAGATCCTGTATGCGCCCCATCTGGCGGTCAGCGATCCGCTGCTCAACATCCTGAAGCGTTTCCTGCGCCATGCCATGCTGCAGCTCGATGCCCCCGACCCCCATACGACCGGGGTGATTCTGCTGGGCCGGGGCTCCAGTGACCGTCTGGCCAATGGGGATGTTGCCCGGATGGCCCGCTGGCTCTGGGAGATCAGCGACCACGAGCGGGTTGATCTGGCATTTACGGGCGTGACCTATCCACGACTTGAGCAGGTCGTGCGCCAGCAGGTGACTCTTGGCATGATGCAGATCGTCGTCATGCCTTATTACCTGTTCACCGGAACGTTGATCAAGCGCATCGGGCGGCAGATGGAGCATCTCGCGGCCCAGTATCCGCAGATCCGTTTCACGCATACCGGTTATTTCGGCTTTGAGCCTGAAATCGCCCAGATGCTGGATGAACGGGTGCAGCACTTCCAGCAGGGCGGGGCGGGTGTCGCACTGGACACCCTGAGGCAGCCTGATCCGTTTCGCGAGCCAGCGGGGCACCACCACCATCACCACGATGACCATGCGCATCATCATGATGACCATAACCATAACCATGACCATGACCATGACGGGCATCCGGCGTCCAGGCATGGCCATCACGCGCATCCCCATGGCCACTGATCCGGCCAGATGCCACACGCCGCCGGCTGTGGGTCATCCGCCCCTGTCCGGCTTTCAGTTCCTGTGATCGGGATATCATGAGTACCATCAACACCGTTACCGAACAGCTGACCCGCGCCGGTCAGGTCATCGAACATGACAGTTTCGCCATCATCGACCGGGAAGCCGGGCCGCATGACTATACCCCCGGGCAATGGCCCATTGTGCGGCGGATGATCCATGCCAACGCCGATTTCGATTTCAATGGCCTGACGCGCTTTCACCCGGATGCGGTGCCTGCCGGGCTGGATTTTCTGCTTCAGGCAGCCAGCCGTGGCGGGGGACACATTGTGGCGGATGTCGAAATGATCTGCGTCGGTCTGTCGGCTCCCCGGCTGGCGCATTTCGGGGTGAAAACCCACCAGTTCATCAGTGACGAGGATGTGATTGCGCAGGCCCGTGCCGAAGACAGCACCCGGGCCGTACAGGCCATGCGCAAGGCGCATCGGCTGGGGCTGCTCACGGACCAGATCGTTGCGGTCGGCAATGCACCCACTGCCCTGATCGAGATCGTCCGGCTGATCCGGGAAGAAAACGCCCGGCCGGCACTGATCATCGGCATGCCGGTGGGGTTTGTCTCAGCGGCGGAAAGCAAGGCACTGCTGATGACGGTTCAGGATGTGCCGTGGATTGCCATTCAGGGGCGAAAGGGTGGCTCCACGCTGGTGGTGGCCGCGCTGCATGCGCTGCTGGCCCTGGCCGAAGCACGCCAGAAGGGTGCAGCAGCCGGTGCGGCCTGAAGATCATGACCGAGCAGCCATCCGCCGACAGCAGCCGTCGTCCCCCCCGCGCCGCACGGCCCGAGCGTCCCGAACGGGGTACCCGGACCGGCTTCTCAACCGGAGCCTGTTCGGCCGCCGCAGCGCGCGCGTGTGCACTGGGGCTGGTGCAGGGTCAGGTGCCGGACCGTGTCGAGAGTCTGCTGCCCAATGGCCAGCGGGTCGGGTTTGCCATACACGACGGGCATTTGCTTGGTCAGGGCCTGGAGCGCGTGGCGCATGCGTATGTGCAGAAGTTCGCGGGTGATGACCCGGACTGCACGGATGGCGCGCATTTGACCGTTGATCTGCGCATTCTGCCAGGCCGCGCAGGTGAGGTGCAGTTTCGGGCCGGGTCGGGTGTAGGTACCGTCACCCTGTCCGGGCTGGGCCTGGAAATCGGTGGCCCGGCGATCAATCCGGTGCCAAGGGCCAACATCATCCAGAACCTGCAGGAGGTTGCGGACTCCCTGCTGGCCCGACACGGGCTGGAGGTCACGATCAGTGTGCCCGGCGGCGAGGAGATGGCACGCAAGACCACCAATGCCCGACTGGGCATACTGGGCGGCATCAGCATCCTGGGCACCAGTGGCATTGTGCGGCCGTATTCGACCAGTGCCTGGCGGGCCAGCGTGGTTCAAGGTATTCAGGTGGCTGCGTTAACGGGGCACGACATTGTCGTGCTGACCACCGGGGGGCGCAGTGAAGCCTTCAGTATGAAGGCGTTGCGCCAGGAGCGACCGGAGCTGCCCAACGCCTGCTTTGTACAGATGGGCGACTTCCTGCGCTATGCGCTGGATGAAGTCGTCGCACAGGGCATCCGGCTGGTGGTCTTTGGACTAATGGTTGGAAAACTGACAAAAATTGCCCAGGGTGAAACCATCACTCACGCCAATCGCAATGTCGTCGACACGGATCTGGTGGCCGGGATTGCCCAGCGCATTGGCGCGGCGCCTGCGGATTGTGAGGCGATCCGCGCGGCCAAGACGGCACGGTTTGGTGCCGAACTGATGACTGAGCGAGGGCTGGGTGACGCATTCCACCAGGCGCTTGCGCAAGCCGCCATCACCACGCTGCAGGATCCCTCGCGATATGGACGGGCGTTTCAGATCAGGATCCTGGTGTGCGATGGTGAGGGACAGGCGCTGGCCGACGTCTGGTCCGGGCCTGCGGAGGAACGCCCCCGTCCCGAGACGGCCGGCCGGACGGGCATTGCCCATACCCATTCGGCGGACTTTGACACCGATGAAGACTTTCCGGCGCTGCCACAGCACACCACCTGATCGTGTTTCCGAACCTCTTTGTATCCCTGTATAACCATGAATGATCCCAACCCTTGCCGCATCATCGGGGTCCTGGATGATGGTGTGGCCAGCCTGACGCCTGCGGCGCTTGCCTATATCAGACAGGCTGATGTCGTTATCGGCGCAGCACGGACCCTGGCCCTGTTAGGTGGCGAATTCAAGGCGCAGGCGCAGACTCACGACCTGGGCGGACAGCTCAGGGCGGTGCCGGACTGGGTGCGCCAGGCTCGCGAGCAGCAGCTCAGTTGCGTGGTGCTGGCCACCGGTGACCCCTTGTGCTTCGGTATCGCGCCCTTTCTCGCGGCCAGACTGTGCAGCGATGCACTGGAAGTGCTGCCCAACGTATCCACGCTGCAGCTTGCCTGTGCCCGGCTGGGCATGGCCTGGCAGAATGCCCGGCTGATGTCGGTGCACGCCCAGGATGCAGGGCCCTGGCAGCAGGGTGCCGGACCTGCCCATGGTCTGTACGCCCTGGCGCAGGCCGTGCACGCACACGATCGTCTGCTGGTGCTGACCAGTCCGGCCAATACGCCGGCACGCATCGCCCAGTTGCTGGAGATCGAAGGACTGGCCGACCAGGTGGAAATGGCCGTTGCCGAAAACCTGCTCCAGCCCGATGAGCGTATTTATCCGCAGCTGACGGTGGCGCAGGCGGCCACCATGACCTTTGCCGCGCTCAATGTTGTTGCGATCTGGCGCGTCGCCCCCCGAGGCAACCCGGTGCTCATGGGGCTGGACGACGAGGACTATTGTCAGCGTCGCCCGCGGGGTGACGGCAGCGGCGGGCTGATCACCAAGCAGGAGGTGCGGGCAGTGTCGCTGGCCAGATTGCAGCTGCGTGCCGACAGCGTGGTGTGGGACATCGGTGCCGGCAGTGGTTCGGTGGGTCTGGAGGCCGCACGCCTGTGCTGGCGCGGCCACGTCTGGGCAATTGAAAAGAATGCGCACGATATCGACATCATTCGCCAGAATCATGCCGCGTTCGGGGTGGCCAACTACACACTGGTGCATGATCGAGCGCCATCCGGCATGGCGGACTGGCCTGATCCGGATGCGGTTTTCATCGGCGGCAGCGGCGGGGAACTGGCGGAATTGATCGAGCGTGCATTGCGGCGCCTGAAGCCTGGCGGCCGGCTGGTCATGAATTTCGTCACACTGGAAAACATCGCCACCGCACTGGAGACGCTCAAGCGGCTGCAGCAGGAGCCGGCACTGGCCATGAGCGGGCCACCATCTTCAGACCCGGACGGATCATCGCAGGCTGCCGGCACGACCGCGCCTGCGCGGGCATTGCATTGGGATGTCCTCCAGTTGCAGGCAGCCCGCAGCCGGCCCATTTTGCAGATGAACCGGCTGGCCGCCGAAAATCCGGTATGGTTGCTGTCGGCTGCCTGGCGGCCTGTGGCAGACGCGCCGGCTGATGACGACGGTCGCGACTGAACCGATGGCGCCTTCCTGTTTTCCTATTTCATACAGAACAACTTTTTTGACATCATGCAAACATCAACTGGTCGGCTGATGGGCGTCTCGCTGGGCCCGGGTGATCCCCAACTGGTGACGCGGGCGGCCTGGGAGGCGCTGCAGCGCCGCGATACCTGCTGGGTCTACCCGGTGCGCAGCGGCCGTCACGAAAGCCATGCCTTTGGCATCGTGCAGCGCAGCGGCATCTCACCGGTGGACGATCATCAGCCGCTGGTCTTTCCGATGACCTACGATGCGCAGAAGCTGGCGCGGGCCTGGCTGAAGGCGGCCCAGACAGTCCTGCCCAAGCTGCAGGCTGGCCAGGACGTGCTGTTTCTGGTGGAGGGGGATGCCAGTACCTACGCCACTTTCAGCCATCTGGCGCGCACAGTGCAGGGGCTGGACGACCGGATCCAGACGCAGGTCCTCGCCGGTGTCAATGCCTTTACCGCCGCCGGTGCCCGACTGGGTCTGCCGCTGGCCGAGCAGGACGATACGCTGGCCGTGGTGCCGGCAGCCTATGGCGTGCAGATGCTTGAGCGTCTGCTGACGGATTTCGATACCCTGGTACTCATGAAGGTCAAGCCAGTGCTGGATGACCTGCTGGACTGGCTCTCATCCCGTCAATTGCTCGCCGATGCCCATTTCATTGAACGGGTGGGGGCTGTCGACGAGCGCTGTCTGAGCGGTCAGGACATTCTGGGTCTGCGGGGACAGAAGGTCAGTTATCTGTCGCTGCTGATCGTGCGGCATCAGCACCGGGTGCGGGGCGAACGGGTTCGTGGCTGCCTGAAAAAACCATCGGCAACGGCAGCGCCGGAACCTGCACCCATGCCCGTGCCTGCACCGCCGGTTGCTGCGCCGTCGGCCGCGCCGGGCCGCGCCGCATCGCTGGAGGCGCCCGAACGGGTCTGTCTGCTGGCCATCACCAAGGGCGGGATCGCCAAGGCCACGCGTCTGGCACAGATGCTGCCCAATGCCGTGCTGTGTACCCTGGACAAGTTTGCCGATGCCATTGCGCATCTGCCCAATCCCAAGTACATCTGTCGCAAGACCCTGAGAGAGGAGCTGGGCGATCTGTTCGGCTCATTTGACCAGTTTGTCTGTTTTGTCTCCCTTGGTGCCGTGGTCCGGCTGGTGGCGCCTCACCTGAAAGGCAAGGAGGTGGATCCAGGCGTCGTCGTCGTGGATGATGCGGCACGTTACGTCATCCCGATGCTGTCGGGCCATGTCGGTGGCGCCAATGCCTGGGCCGAGCGTGTTGCCAGCCTGCTGGATGCACAACCCGTTCTGACCACCGCATCCGATGCCGGGGCGACGATTGCGGTGGACATTCTGGGGCGTGCACTGGGCTGGACGGTGCAGGCACCCAAGGTCAATCTCACCCGTGTGGCGGCCGCAGTGGTCAATGGTGAGCGCATTGCTGTTGTGCAGGATGCCGGCAGCCGTCACTGGTGGACACGGCGTACGCCGCTGCCTGCAAATATCGAGGTACTGGCCGACATGGCCGCGGTGCGGCCGGGGCATCATCGGGCCTTGCTGTGGATTACGCACCAGCCGGTGGAAGAGGCGCTGTGGCGGGCGTGGCCGGAGCGGCTGATCATCTATCGCCCGCCAGAGGGGCAGCAGCCCGATGACCTGCCGGCCGATACGCCGGTGGCGCAGCGCTGCGCACCGGTGGGAGACGGCGCATGAGTGCGGCGCCATCACGGATGGTGGCGCTGGGCATCGGCTGTGATCGCCATACGCCCTATGCCACCCTGGCACAGGCGATCGACGAGGCGCTCCAGCAGGTGGGGGTTGACTGGCACGCGGTGCAGGCCGTGGCCAGCATCGATCTCAAGGCCGACGAAGCGGCCATGCAGGCGCTCATGCAGCGGCGTGGCTGCGTCATCCAGTTCTACAGTGCGGCGCAGCTGGCACCGGTGCCGGTACCGAATCCGAGCGAGACGGTGCGCCGGTATACGGGAACCCCTTCCGTCAGCGAGGCAGCAGCCTTGCTGGCCGCGGGCGGGGGGCAAGCGGCGCCCGTGTCGGCGCTGCTCCTGGAAAAGCACAAGCTGCGCGGGGCGGATGGCCGCAATGCCACGGTGTCGGTGGCTGCCATGTGCTGAGCGACGCGGCCTGTTCCGTTCATTGTTGAATTCATCAGATAGCCCAAGAGGGGAAAATCCCATGTCTCACGGAAAAATCATGCTGGTCGGCATTGGCCCGGGCAGTGCCGATCACATGACCGCCAGGGCACGCGCGGCCATCGCCGAAGCCGATACCGTTATTGGCTACGTGACCTACATCAAGCTGGTCGCGGAATTGCTTGAGGGCAAGGAAATCATCCGCAAGAGCATGACCGAGGAGCTCGATCGGGCGGTCGAGGCCCTGGCCCGGGCCCGGGCCGGGAAAAAGGTGGCCCTGATTTCATCGGGTGATGCTGGCGTGTACGGCATGGCAGGGCCAACCTTCGAGGTGCTGCTCCAGGCGGGCTGGACCCCGCCGGAGGTCACGGTGGAGACGGATGCCGAGGGGCTTGAACAGCGGGTGGTGGGCGATGGCATCGAGGTGGAGATCATTCCAGGCGCATCGGCAATCAACAGCTGTGCCGCGCTGGTGGGGGCGCCGCTGACCCATGACTTCTGCTCGATTTCGCTCTCTGATTTGCTGACGCCATGGCCGACGATTGCCCGTCGCCTGGATGCTGCGGCGTCGGCTGATTTTGTGGTGGCGCTCTACAACCCGAAGAGTGGCCGCCGCACCCGCCAGATCATTGAGGCGCAACAGATTTTTCTGCGTCACCGGGCAGCGCAGACGCCGGTCGCCATTGTGAAAAGTGCCTATCGGCGGCGCCAGAATATCGTTTTCACGACGCTCGACCAGATGGCCGATGCCGAGATTGGCATGCTGTCCACCGTGCTGATCGGCAACAGCAATACGTTCATGCGTCATGGCCTGATGATTACGCCGCGTGGCTATGCCAACAAATACGATGTTTCAGGCGATCACGCCCTGAAGGGCGGCGAGCGCTCCGGGCGTTCGCTCTCCACCGGCCTGCATGGCTGGCTGCAGACCCTGCATGCAGAACATGCCGCCGGTGACAGCGCCGAGCTGCTGGCCCGGCGGTACCGGCTGCCGCTGGATTATGTGCAGACCAAACTTGAGGAGCCCTTGCCGGCGGCAGAAGTGCCCAAGACCCGGAAAAAGCCCATGAATCCAGATGATGCCTCGTCCTCGACATGATCGACGGCAGTGCGGCGCTCTATCCGGTGCTGGTTCCGCTGTTGGCGTTTGCCGCGGATCTGCTCTGGGGGGAACCACCGGCACGGCTGCATCCCGTGGTGGGCATGGGCTGTTATCTGGAATGGGCCGGACGCCGCATGGCGCCTGACGCCAGGTCTGCCCCTGGCGGGGTGGCCAGATCGTTTTTTCTGGGGACACTGGCCTGGAGCATGGGGGCATTGGGAGTGGGCTGTCTCGCTTTCGGGATCGAAAAAGCATGTCTGATGTTGCCGGTCTGGCTGGCGGTTCCTGTGCTTGCGTTCTGCCTTAAACCGCTGTTTGCCTGGTCGATGCTTGCCGATATGGTGGCTCAGGTCGAGGCGGCACTTGAGATGGGGGAGGTTGCCGGCCGTGAGCGGCTGGCCCATCTGGTCAGCCGTGATGTGCAGTCTCTGGACGCCACCGCCATACGTGAATCATCCATTGAAACACTGGCCGAGAATCTCAGTGATTCCCTTGTGGCGCCGCTGTTCTGGTTCGTGCTGCTGGGGTTGCCGGGGTGCGCCCTGTACCGATTTGCGAATACGGCAGATGCCATGTGGGGTTACCCGGGCTGGCACGCCGGCCGCTATTGGCAGTGGGCTGGCAAATGGGCTGCCCGCGCAGATGATGTGCTGAACTGGCTGCCAGCCAGGCTGACGGCGGCCCTGTTGATGTGTGGGGCAAGCCTGGCCGACGGAGGCCGGTTGATGCGTGAGGCCCGCCGCACACCTTCGCCCAATGGCGGCTGGCCCATGGCAGCCATGGCGCTGCGCCTGGGGGTATCACTGGGCAAGCCCGGTGTATACCGCCTCAATCCATCGGCGCCACCGCCCCAGGCCGTGCACATTGCGCAGGCGCTGTGCCGGGCGCAACACGTTGCCTGCCTCGCCGTCGTGCTGTGTGCCGGGGCGGGCGTTTGGCTCAGGGGGGGACTGTGAACCGGAACTGTTCGCTCAGTGGCATCTACCGCCGGCCGGAGCCGCGATACTCCCGCAGCCAGGTCAGAGGATGCTGCTCATGACAATGGCTGCCTTCCCTGGGCCCCGGGCCTTATCTTCCGCCATGGACAGTTGCGCTGACCATATGCACGGCGGACCAGATGCAGATGGTGTCCCGCTGCATGATTTTTCCACCAACGCCAATGCGCTCGGCCCTTGTCCGCCCGTGCTGGACCGTCTCAGGCGAACGGTGCCGGATACCTATCCGGATCCTGCCTATGTGGCGTTGCGTGAGCGACTGGCGAGCTGGCATGGTGTCTCGGCCCGCCAGATCGTGATGGGGGCCAGCGCCAGCGAGTTGATCGTCCGCGTCACTGCCGCGCTGGTGCCAGCTGCGGTGTCTGTCTGGATACCGCGGCATGCGTATGGCGATTACCGGCGGGCTGCGCTGGCCTGGGGACTGACTGTGCAGCGCTGGGAGGATGCGTCGCGAACGGCGCTGTCGAGCGATTTTCTCTCTGCACGTGCTCCCCGTCTGATCTGGGTAACAGCGCCGGGGAGCCCGCAGGGTGATCTTTCACCGGCACTGGCGCTGTTGCAGGAAGCGGTGCAGCCGGGTGATGTGCTGGTGGTGGACTGTGCCTATGCACCCCTGTGCCTGGAGCCGACCGGGCGTGTCATTGGGGATGCCAGCCGGGTGTGCCGCCTGTTTTCGCCCAATAAGGCGTTGGGGATGACGGGGGTGAGGGGGGGCTACCTGGTGTTGCCCGCATCGGTCGCCGAGTCTGCTCAAGCCCGTGCGCCATCCGGGGCTGATGCCTGGGGAGCGCGTCTGGCACAGCTGGCGCCCTCGTGGCCTCTGGGATCATATGGTGCCGCCATGTTGATGGCCTGGCCGGAAGCGGACGTGCAGCAGTGGCTGGCGCAGGCCCGGCAGCAGCTGTCGCCCTGGAAGGGCATGCTGCTCGACGGGCTGCGGCAGCGAGGCTGGCAGGTGCTGCCGGGGGTGACGAATTTCTGCTGTGCACGGGCACCCATGTCGGTCGAGGACGTGTCGGCGCTGCTGCCCGCACTGCGCCACCACGGCATCAAGGTGCGCGATGCGACCTCGTTCGGGCTGCCGGGTCATGTGCGCTTCGGGGTGCGCAGCCCACAGAGTCAGATGGCACTCTGGCGGGCACTGGATGCGTACCACCCGGCTCCTCGGGACAGCCTGCGCGACCGGTTTTGACGGCCTGGTTTGCGCGCTGTCCTTTCAGTGTGGACAGCGGGCCAGCAGCGTGGCAAAACGCATTTCGATGCGCTGGCCGTTTTCATCGGTGCGATGGAGCTTGCCGGGATTTTCGTTGTAGGTGAGGATTTCCCAGCCGACCTCCTGATAGTACTGGCGCAGTTCACCCGGCTGGAATCTGAAGGGGAAGGGCAGCCTGCAGGGGTAGTCATCGCTGTCCATGGCGCTGACGATCAAATGGCAGCCGCCGACGCTGGTCTGCGCCTGCATTTGGCGAATGAGCGGGCCGATGGCTTCCGGTTGCAGGAACATCAGCACAACAGTGGACAGGATGAAATCGTAGGGGCCATCAAACGGCAGCGTCGCCGGGACATTGAGGTCTGCTTCACTGAGATAGATGTCGCTCAACCCCTCTGCATCCGCAATCTGCTGCAGATTGGCGAGGCGGGCGCTGTCGTGGTCCCAGCCATCGACGGCAAATCCCTGACGGGCCAGATACAGGGTGTTGCGGCCGTTGCCGCAGCCGACGTCCAGGGCCCGGCCCGTGGTCAGTGCCGGACGGGCGGCGAGCACTTCCGAGTGTACCCGGGTGAGGCCGTATTTTTTGCTGAAATAATCAGCTGGCTCGCAGAGAAAATCCAGCTGGCACTGAAGATCGGGACTGGTGGACAGTATCTGATGCCATTGCTGAGGCAGGATGAGCGGAGGCTGGTGGGCCGTATCGAAGGTAAAGCGCTGGGTGATCTGGCCATCCACGTCCAGCAGAGCGAAGTCCAGTGAGCCTTGCAGAATGTGAAGCTGCGCCCAGGTGCCTTCCCGGGTATTGTGGCGTTCGAGAAAGCCGTTCGGGATGCTGTCATGCCGCCAGACAGGCATACGTTTATAGACGATCAGATCATCAGACATGATGGTGGGCAAAGGACGAAAAACAGGGAAAGCTACCGCATCGGGGGCGAGGAGCTATCCGCTCCTCGTGAATCCCCCGGTACGCTCAGCCCAGGGGCAAATGGCACTTATCCCCGCAGGGCGGCAGAAACCACTTCCCGCGCCTCGGCCTGCACCTGGGCCAGGTGATCTGTGCCCTTGAAGGATTCGGCATAGATCTTGTAGACATCCTCGGTGCCGGAGGGGCGTGCGGCAAACCAGGCGTGTTCAGTCGTGACTTTCAGACCCCCAATGCGGGCGCCATTACCGGGTGCGGCGGTGAGTTTGGCCACAATGGCCTCGCCCGCCAGTGAATCCGCCTTGACATCTGAGGGCGACAGGGCGGCCAGGCGGGCTTTCTGCTCGCGACTGGCGGGGGCATCTACGCGGGCATAGGCCGGGCTGCCGAAGCGTGCCGTTAATTCACCATAATGCTGACTGGGTGTTTTGCCGGTACTGGCCAGAATTTCAGCAGCCAGAAGGGCCAGAATGATTCCATCTTTGTCCGTGCTCCAGACGGTAGCGTCCTTGCGGAGAAAGGACGCGCCGGCGGATTCTTCACCTCCAAAGGGACCGCTGCCATCGAGCAGGCCGGGCACAAACCACTTGAAGCCGACCGGCACCTCAACCAGACGTCGTCCCAGGGCGCTGGCCACGCGGTCAATCATGGAGCTGCTGACCAGTGTCTTGCCGATGAATCCATCAACAGGCCATTGTTGGCGGGCGCCATAGAGGTATTGAATGGCGACTGCCAGATAGTGGTTGGGGTTCATGAGGCCGGCATCCGGGGTGACAATGCCGTGCCGGTCAGCATCTGCGTCGTTGCCGGTCGCGATGTCGTATTGATCCTTCTGGGCAACCAGACTGGCCATGGCACTGGGTGAGCTGCAGTCCATGCGGATCTTGCCATCCCAGTCCAGGGTCATGAAACGCCAGGTGGCATCAACCAGCGGGTTGACGACCGTCAGGTCGAGGCGATGGCGTTCGGCGATGGCTGCCCAGTAATCGACCGAGGCGCCACCGAGCGGATCGGCGCCGATGCGGATGCCCGCGGCGCGAATTGCATCCAGATCCAGCACGCTGGGCAGGTCATCGACATAGTGAGACAGGTAGTCATAAGCTTGGGCTGCCTTGCGGGCACGTTCAAACGGGATACGGCGAACGCCTGTCATGCCCTGGGCCATATATTCATTGGCCCGAGCGGCAATCCACTTGGTGGCATCTGTATCGGCGGGCCCGCCATGAGGCGGGTTGTATTTGAAGCCGCCATCGGGAGGCGGGTTGTGGGAGGGGGTCACCACGATGCCATCAGCCAGGCCATGATTGGCCGGCAGATTGTTGACACCACCGATCTTGCCCCGGTTTGCTTTCAGAATGGCGTGGGAGACAGCCGGCGTGGGCGTGTAGCGATCGGCTGCATCTACAAAAACAGGAACATCGTTGGCCAGAAGCACTTCCAGTGCGCTGGCCCAGGCGGGTTCTGAGAGCGCATGGGTGTCCCGGCCAATGAACAGCGGGCCGTCAAAGCCCTGGGCTTTGCGATAGTCGCAGATAGCCTGAGTGGTGGCGAGGATGTGATCCTCGTTGAAGGTATGCCTGAGGCTGCTGCCACGATGGCCAGAGGTGCCGAATGTGACCTGCTGTTCAATGATGGCAGGATCGGGCTTGCAGACATAATAAGCAGTGACCAGACTGCTGATGTCAATCAGATCGCCGGGTTGCGCGGGCTGCCCGGCGCGGGGATGGATGGACATGACTTTCTCTCCGGAAAGATAGATTCGTTGTCTTGTCCATCATGTTACGCAAAATCCGTGCGGGCAGTGAAAGCGTTCCCGGGAAAATAAAAAAAGGAGCCCATGTCATCATGGGCTCCTTTCGGATATGGCTCCCCGACCTGGGCTCGAACCAGGGACCTGCGGATTAACAGTCCGTCGCTCTACCGACTGAGCTATCGGGGAAAGAACGCCATTATATCTGCTGTTCCAGAAAAAGCAAGTTCTTCACGTTTTCCCTGAATCCATTGTTGCCATGGCGACAACCCGGGGGGCGTGGCAGGGATCAGGCTCCTTTTTTCAGAACCTCGGCGATGGCATTGGCCACGCGCTCGACGTTTTTCTGGTTGAGTGCCGCGACGCAGATACGGCCACTGCTAACCGCGTAGATGCCGCGATCGGTTTTGAGGTGCTCCACCTGGTCTGCGCTGAGACCGGAATAGGAGAACATGCCGCGCTGCTGCTCGATGAAGGAAAAGTCACGCTGCAGTCCCGCAGCGGCCAGACCGGCTACCAGGGCTCTGCGCATGGCCTTGATGCGGGTGCGCATCGCGGCCAGTTCGGATTCCCAGCGCTGGCGCAGCGTGGCGTCATTCAAGACGTGCTGTACCACCTGGCCACCATGTGTTGGTGGATTGGAATAGTTGGCCCGGATGACGCGTTTGAGCTGACTCTGCACGCGGCTGGCCTCATCGGCGCTGCTCAGCACCGCGGTTAGCGCCCCCACGCGCTCGCCGTACAGGGAAAAGGATTTTGAAAACGAACTGGAAACCAGGAAGGGTATTCCTGCGTCAGCAAAGGCGCGGATAACAGCGCCATCCTCTGCAATACCGTCACCAAAGCCCTGATAGGCGATGTCCAGGAACGGAATGTGCTCGCCGGCCTGCAGCGCAGCCAGTACCTGTGACCACTGGCCTGCATCCAGGTCGACGCCGGTCGGATTGTGGCAGCAGGCATGCAATACGAAGATTGAACCAGCCGCAGCCTGCCGGATGCAGGCCAGCATCTCCTCGAATCTGACGCCATGCGTGCTGGCATCGTAATAAGGATAGGTCTGCACCGTGAAACCGGCCCCCTCGAAAATGGCACGATGGTTTTCCCAGCTGGGGTCGCTGATGTAGACGCGGGTGTCGGCTGATGTGAAGCGGCGCAGCAGGTCGGCACCGATTTTCAGGCCGCCGGTACCCCCCAGGGCCTGGGCCGTGATGACGCGCCGGTCGGCAATGGCGCGTGCGTCGTTGCCCAGCAAAAGGCGCTGGACGGCCTGGTCATAGGCAGGTAGCCCGTCAATGGGCAGGTAGCCGCGGGGTGCATGCGCCGCATTGATCTGGTCTTCCGCCTGTCGCACGCAGTCGAGCAGGGGGAGTTTGCCATTCTCGTCGTAATACACACCGACACCAAGATTGACCTTGGTCGGGCGGGAATCGGCATTGAACGCCTCGGTGACCCCAAGAATCGGATCCCGGGGAGCAAGAGGAACGGCAGAAAACGGCGAACGGGCCACGGCGCGACACTCCTGGAGGGCATTCCGGCATTGATACGCCGTGGCCGGAAGCGGTTGGGCACAGTGGACGACCGGCCGGCATGGCTGCGGTAGTCCCTGTCGGGCCGGCGTGCCCGACGACAGATCTGGAAATTCTAGCGCTTTAGATGTTGTCAGGGTCAGAATGGGGCGAACGACGCAGGGCAAATATGCTGCTGTGGCTGACGGATCGTTGTCAGCCAGCGATGTTTCAATTATTTACTTTTTTCCGGACAGCGGCTGCTCTGTCCCCGGGCATGCTGGGATGGATCCAGGTATCAGGAACAGGCCGCAAGTTCTGCCGCAGGCGAAAGAGACTGCTTTTCTGCACAGGCAATGACATGTTGTCCGGCTGCCAGCTGCGTTATCGGATGATGCCGAAAAGTCTGGTTTTTTCGTGATGAACGGTCCATAATGGCCGACTTGCGTAAGCCGCTGCTTCCCGTCCGCATGCTTTCGGACGCAGGCAAGGCGACGCTGACAGGGGTTTGTCGGGTGTCATATCCGCCACCGTCATCCGGGTCGCTAGCACGCGCAGATGCCGTTGCCTGTGGCCGGCAGGTCCTGTTACGCATTTTAAAGATTTGTTGTATGCCTTCGTCAGCCATCACCCTGATGGGGGCGTTGCATGTAAGCACAGGGGCAGGACGGCGTCCCGGCAGGGTTCGCCTGGCAGAGTGGGGATTTGGGCGGAGGGCATGTTGTCACAGACCGGTCAGGATCAGCGCAGGTCAGCGAAGACGCCAGGACAGCAGCAGGCAGGTGCTGTCTCGGCTGTGGTGACGGCGGATGCGGAGGTATCAGCCAAGACAGCACCTGATGCCCGGGTCGTGACCTTTGGAGACAGCCCTTACCGGCTCCAGCAGCCGTTTCCGCCGGCCGGAGACCAGCCGGCAGCCATTGATGCACTGGTCGAGGGGGTGCAGGATGGCCTGTCCTTTCAGACTTTGCTAGGCGTCACCGGTTCAGGCAAGACCTACACCATGGCCAATGTCATTGCCCGGCTGGGTCGTCCCGCGCTGGTATTGGCACCCAACAAGACGCTGGCTGCGCAGCTCTACGCCGAGATGCGCGATTTTTTTCCTGAAAATGCCGTTGAGTACTTTGTTTCGTACTACGACTACTATCAGCCAGAAGCCTATGTACCCCAGCGGGATCTTTTCATTGAAAAGGATTCTGCGATCAATGAACACATTGAGCAATTGAGGCTATCGGCGACCAAGTCGCTTCTGGAGCGGCGCGATACGGTCATTGTGGGCAGCGTTTCATGCATTTACGGCATTGGTCATCCAGATGACTATTTCGAGATGCGAATGGTGCTTCGCAAAGGTGACCGCATTTCCCAGCGCGATCTGCTCAAACAGCTGGTGGCGATGCAGTACAAGCGCAATGACACCGATTTTTCCCGAGGCACCTTCCGGGTCCGGGGAGATACTATTGACGTGTTCCCTTCCGAAAATGCGGAACTGGCGCTGCGAATCGACATGTTCGATGACGAAGTCGAGCTACTGCAACTCTTTGATCCGCTCACCGGGCGCATCCGGCAGCAGCTGCCGCGCTTTGTGGTCTATGCCGCCTCGCATTATGTCACGCCCCGGGCCACCGTTTTGCGTGCGGTAGACCGTATCAAGGATGAACTGAAGGAAAGATTGGCCGCCTTTCATGCTGATGGCAAGCTGGTGGAGGCGCAGCGCCTGGAGCAGCGCACACTATTTGATCTGGAAATGCTGCAGGAACTGGGTTTCTGCAAGGGTATTGAAAATTACTCCCGGCACCTCTCGGGAGCCAAGGCCGGAGATCCACCCCCGACGCTCATCGATTACCTGCCAGCCGATGCCCTGATCTTCATTGACGAGAGCCACGTCACCATCGGTCAGCTGGGCGGCATGTATCGTGGGGACCGGGCGCGCAAGGAGACGCTGGTCCAATATGGTTTCCGCTTGCCCTCGGCGCTGGATAACCGGCCACTGACCTTCGAAGAATTCGAATCCAAGGTACGCCAGTGCATTTTTGTCTCGGCAACGCCGTCGGACTATGAAGCGGGCCATGCGGGTCAGGTGGTGGAGCAGGTTGTACGTCCCACCGGACTGGTGGATCCTGAAGTCGAGGTCAGGCCGGCTACTACGCAGGTTGACGATGTGCTGTCCGAAATTTCTCTGCGGGTCAGGAAAGGGCAGCGGGTACTGGTTACGACACTGACCAAGCGCATGGCGGAGGATCTGACTGATTTCCTGGCGGATCATCAGGTGCGGGTCAGATACCTGCATTCGGATATTGACACCGTTGAGCGTGTGGAGATCATCCGGGATCTGCGGTTGGGAGTCTTTGATGTCCTGGTTGGCATCAACCTGCTACGTGAGGGGTTGGATATTCCTGAAGTGTCGCTCGTGGCCATTCTGGACGCTGACAAGGAAGGGTTTTTGCGTTCCGAGCGCAGCCTGATCCAGACCATTGGACGCGCGGCACGCAATCTGGAGGGCAAGGCCATCCTCTATGCGGATCAGATCACCCGTTCGATGCGTCGGGCCATGGACGAAACGGCCAGGCGGCGCCAGAAGCAGCTGGACTTCAATGCAGTGCATGGCATTGTGCCGCGTGGTGTCGTCAAGCAGGTGCGCGAATTGATCGACGGTGTCTATGATCTGTCGGGTGCAGAAAGTCGTCCGTCCACGGCGGAAGCGGCATCAGAAGGGAGTGCCGGGACAGATGTCGCTACGCTGGAGCGTATGGCCGAGAAACTCCAGGGTATGGATACACGCAACGAGGCGCAGGTTTCGCGCGAGATCCGCCGTCTGGAAAAGCAGATGGCAACACATGCCCGCAATCTTGATTTTGAGAAGGCGGCAAAGGTGCGTGACGAACTGGCTGCACTCCGGCAGTTGCTGTTTGGCCCGCCCGGCCACAGTTCATGATCAGGACCAGCAAGGATTCAGGGCTTGGGGGGCGGGACCGTCAGCCAGGCAGGACGATGGTATTTCAAACACTTCGTGATATCAGGTAGCAGAAATGGCAAAAAGAGAACCACTGGCCATGACAATGGTCACACGGGTATTGTTCGTCTGTATGGGGAATATCTGTCGCTCTCCCATGGCGCACGGGGTGTTCCGACACCAGATCCGGCAGGCCGGTCTGGAAGCCATCGTCGGCGTCGGGTCTGCCGGGACGCATGCATTCCATCAGTCCGAACCGCCCGATCCGCGCGCCCAGATGGCCATGCTGCGGCGGGGCTATGACATATCCGATCTGCGGGCGAGGCAGGTCACCCTGGAGGATTTTGAGAAATATGACATGATCCTCGTCATGGACTGGGAAAACCTCAGTCTGTTGCAGAACCAGGCACCAAAGCGTTTCCATCACAAGCTGCAGATGTTGATGCGCTTTGCCAGTGATCACGAGTCGGCTACCGTACCTGATCCTTATCAGGGCGGCAATCAGGCATTCGAGCAGGCTCTTGATTATGTAGAAGATGCCTGCTCCGGGCTGTTGGAGATTGTCAGGCGTCGTGCGACCCAGGTTGCGGCGGCCTGATCGGTGCCGTGGCGCGGACAGATAAGATCATTCACACCTTGAATGATTGATCTCAGCCGCGCCGTCATTTTCTCGACTAATAAACTCGGGTAATCGGGTATACTCCGTACTCAGGATTCCTGACATCGGAGTGTTGTCATGAGATTGACCACGAAGGGCCGCTTTGCCGTGACGGCCATGATCGATTTGGCCTTGCGCGAGCATAATGGACCGGTCACACTGGCTGGTATCAGCCAGCGCCAGAAGATTTCGCTGTCCTATCTGGAGCAGCTGTTTGGCAAATTACGCCGTCATCAACTGGTTGAGAGTACGCGTGGCCCTGGCGGTGGTTATTCACTGGCCCGCCCCAGCCAGGACATCAACGTTTCTTCGATCATCTTCGCGGTGGACGAACCGCTGGATGCCACCCAGTGTGGTGGCAAGCAGGACTGCTTCGAAGATGGTCCGTGCATGACACACGAGCTCTGGAGCTCGCTCAATAAGCGCATGATCGACTATCTCGATTCTGTCAGTCTGCAGGATCTGGTGGAGCAGCAGCGACTGCGCGAACAGCAGCCTACCACGCGTCAGATTTCCATCGCGAGAGAGCACCGGGCGGCGCTTGAGTTGCCAACTTCGTCACTGCAAATTATTGACAGTGATGGGACACGCGCCTGACCTGATCTCTTTTCGCTATCATATGTACTGATCCGATAACCAGATGCTTGTAATATTGGCCGGACAGCAGGCTTTTGCCGGCTACCTCCAGGTATCTGGTTCCACACGAATTTCCTTGACGTTCTGGTATCCATACCTTGAATTCACCCCTGATTCCCAAAGACCTCATGGAACAGCAGCGCTGTCCGACTTCGATGAACCGACCTGTCTATCTCGATTATTCCGCCACCACCCCCGTCGATCCGCGTGTTGCGGAGAAGATGATGTCCTATCTGTGCGAACACTTTGGCAATCCGGCGTCGCGCAGTCATGCGTATGGTTGGGAAGCAGAAAAGGCGGTGGAAGATGCCCGTGCCGAAATCGCTGCCCTGGTGAACTGTGATCCGCGTGAACTGGTGTGGACCTCCGGGGCAACCGAGTCCATCAACTTGGCCTTGAAAGGGGCAGCCCATTTTTATCAACAGCGTGGCCGGCACCTGATCTCGGTCAAGACTGAGCACAAGGCCACGCTGGATACGCTGCGCGAACTGGAGCGTCAGGGGTTTGAAGTGACCCTGCTGGACGTTCAGGAGGATGGCCTGATAGATATGAAGACGCTGGAGGCGGCCATTCGCCCCGACACCATTCTGGTGTCGGTCATGTTCGTCAACAATGAAATCGGCGTCATTCAGGACATTGCACAGATCGGCGAGATGCTGCGTGCGCGAAAGATTCTTTTCCATGTTGACAGTGCCCAGGCTACCGGCAAGGTCAAGGTCGATCTGCAGGCGCTCAAGGTGGATCTCATGAGCTTTTCAGCTCACAAGACTTATGGTCCGAAAGGGGTGGGGGCACTGTTCGTGCGTCGCAAGCCCCGTGTCCGCATTGAGGCGCAGATGCATGGGGGCGGCCACGAGCGGGGCATGCGCTCGGGCACTTTGCCAACCCACCAGATCGTCGGCATGGGTGAAGCCTTCAGGATTGCCCGCCTGGAAATGGACAAGGACAACGCCCATGCGCTGGCACTGCGTACCCGGCTGCTGGAGGGCTTGATGACCATTCCCGATACGTACATCAATGGCAGCATGGAGCATCGGGTAGCCCAGAACCTTAACATCAGTTTCAACTATGTTGAGGGAGAATCGCTGATCATGGCCATCAAGGAGATTGCCGTTTCCTCCGGGTCGGCCTGCACCTCGGCCAGCCTGGAGCCATCGTACGTACTTCGTGCCCTGGGACGGAATGACGAGCTGGCGCACAGCTCGATTCGCTTCTCCATCGGGCGTTTTACGACCGAGCAGGAAATAGACTTCACCATCGAATTGCTGAAGGCTCAGATCGGCAAGCTGCGTGATATGTCGCCATTGTGGGAAATGGTGCAGGAAGGCATTGATCTGAATTCCGTCAAGTGGGCCGCCCACTGAGCGTGAGCGTCTTGCGAGATATTTATTATTCTTGGCCGGCCTGCAGGCCGGCATGTCCCGGAGAAAATTGAAATGGCTTATAGCGACAAGGTCGTTGATCACTACGAAAATCCCCGCAACGTCGGATCCCTGGACAAGAACGACGCGTCGGTTGGTACGGGCATGGTTGGTGCACCTGCCTGCGGCGACGTGATGAAACTGCAGATCAAGGTAGGTCCGAATGGCGTGATTGAAGATGCCAAGTTCAAGACTTATGGTTGCGGCTCTGCCATTGCATCTTCTTCCCTGGTCACGGAATGGGTCAAAGGCAAGTCACTGGATGAGGCGTTGGCTATCCGCAACAAGGCCATTGCCGAGGAACTGGCGCTGCCGCCTGTCAAGATCCACTGTTCCATCCTGGCTGAGGATGCCATCAAGGCTGCTGTGGATGACTATCGCAGCAAGCATCCTGAGTTGCAGCAGGCCGCGGCGACCCAGGGCTGAGCTGTCAGGCCCCGTCTCCGTGCCCGTCATATGCCCCGGGTGCGTCGGGGTGGTGTTGGCGTGGGCGCAGGCGCAGGCGCTTTGAAGCAGCAGGGAAAACCACCTTGTTCGTGACTTATTCTGAAGGACTGAGATCATGGCCGTGACATTGACCGAGGCAGCCGCCCGTCATATCGACCGATACATCGCCCGTCGGGGCAAAGGCATTGGCCTGCGGCTTGGCGTGAAAACTTCGGGTTGTTCCGGACTGGCCTACAAACTGGAATACGCCGATGACCAGCAGGATACCGACGTGGTGTTCGAAAGCCACGGGGTACGGGTTTTCATTGATCCCAAAAGTCTGGCCTATGTTGATGGCACCGAGCTTGATTTCGTGCGCGAGGGGCTCAACGAAGGTTTTCGCTTTAACAACCCGAACGTGCGGGGCGAGTGCGGCTGCGGCGAGTCTTTCCAGGTCTGACGCACCATGCACATCCATTTCAGCAGGATTCCCTCATGACCGCTGCTTCGCCGCTGGATCGCTCACTGTTTGCCTTGCTCGGGTTACCGGAGCGGTTTGCACTCGATCAGAACGAGCTGGAGAGCCGCCATCACCGTTTTCAAGCTGTTGTGCATCCGGATCGACATATTTCAGGTTCTGCCCACGACCGCCGCTTGGCGCTGCAGTTGGCTGCACAGGGTAACGAAGCGTTCCGCGTACTGTCTGATCCCTGCCAGCGGGCAGCCTACCTATGCGAGCGGCATGGTGCATCGGTCGATGCCGAGCGCAATACCGCCATGCCTTCGGCGTTTCTGGTCGAACAGATGGCGTGGCGGGAAGATATTGACGAAGTCCGGGAGATGGCTGATTCCGGTGCGGCCCAGCATCTCCAGGGCCGTCTGGAGGGAGAACGTACCCGTATCATTGACACGTTGACGGATCTGCTGGACCAGCAGGCGGATTATCCCGCTGCCGCTTTGCAGGTGCGTCAGCTGATGTTTTTCGACCGCCTGCGCAGCAGTCTATCCGATGTGATCCGGCAGATGGGGGCATCCTGAAGTTCTCTGCCCGGTTTGTTCGTGTACCACCGGGGCCAGGGAATGGCCAGACAGGGCGCCGTTCTGTTCATCGGGTCCGTTGTTGCATGTGCTCCCAGCGTGGGTAGTGTCTGGTGGGCCGGGCGGTCGGCAGATTCCAGCGCTCACAGTACCTTCCTTCTCTTTCGCTGGCGGGGCAGGGGTTGCCAGGGCGCATTGTCGGGCCGCACGCCCCGCTGACATCCCGCCCGCTGTGCCTGCCTTTCCGTGTTTGTTTCTCTATTGCGGTTGTATTCATTTTCATGGCGTTATTGCAGATTTCTGAACCCGGCATGAGCCCGGATCCCCATCAGCGGCGTTTTGCGATTGGCATTGATCTGGGCACCTCCAATTCGCTGGTGGCCGTCTGCCGGTCGGGTGTGGCCGAAGCGCTCCCGGACGCAGCAGGCCATGTCCTGCTGCCGTCTGTGGTGCACTATCAGGCGGATCGGCCACCGCTGGTCGGACGGGCAGCCCAGAGTGCCATGCTGGAGGATTCAGACAATGTGATCAGCTCGGTCAAACGCCTGATGGGCCGAGGACTGGCTGATGCCCTTCGATTGGGCGTGCCCCAGTCCCTGACCAGCCTGGACGCGGCAGAGGCCGCTGCCTCTGCGGTGCAGCCGGAAACCGCCCCGGTTGACCGGGCCGTGGCATTACAGACCATCGCAGGGGCCGTGACACCGGTTGAGGTATCGGCCGCAATCCTTCGGGAGCTGCGGGAGCGTGCCCTGGCTTTTCTCGGATGCTCGCCGCAAGAGCTGGCTGGCGCTGTCATTACCGTGCCCGCCTATTTTGACGATGCGCAGCGGCAGGCGACGAAGGACGCTGCCCGGCTGGCAGGTCTGAACGTCTTGCGCCTGATCAATGAGCCGACGGCTGCTGCGGTTTCCTATGGGCTGGATCAGGGTGATGAAGGCTGTTTTGCCATCTATGATCTCGGCGGGGGTACGTTTGACGTATCCGTCCTGAAATTGACCCGAGGCGTTTTTGAAGTACTGTCGACGGCTGGTGATGTCGCATTGGGTGGGGATGATTTTGATGTGCTTGTCGCCAGACGCCTGGCCAGCAGTGCCGGTCTGGGAGATGGCGATGCGCTGCGCGAATCAGATCCTGGCCGCTGGCGCGAACTGCTCTGGCAGGCCCGTCAGGCGCGCGAGGCACTCAGCAGCGTCGACAGTACGGACGTAACGTTGAGCCTTGCAGAGGGCAGCACCAGGACATTCACGCTGACACGCCAGTCCTTTGCCGAGATGGCCGACAGTCTGGTGCAGCGTACGCTGGCGATTGCCAGTACAGCACTGGTTGACGCTGGTTTGAGTGCGGATACCCTGGATGGGGTGGTGCTGGTGGGCGGGGCCACCCGAATGCCCCTGATCCGTGACGCGGTCAGTCGACATTTTGGCAAGGAGCCCTATACCGGGCTGGATCCGGATCAGGTCGTCGCCCTGGGAGCCGCCATGCAGGCGGCTCAGCTGATTGGCGATCGTGGCCACGGTCAGGATGAATGGCTGCTGCTGGATGTGACACCGCTGTCGCTCGGACTGGAAACTATGGGAGGCATGGTCGAAAAGATCATCCCCCGCAATTCCTCCATTCCGCTGACTCGCGCCCAGGACTTCACCACTTTCAAGGATGGCCAGTCGGCCATGGCTATTCATGTGGTGCAGGGCGAGCGTGAGCGGGTGTCTGACTGTCGTTCCCTGGCCCGTTTCGAATTGCGGGGCATTCCACCGATGGTGGCTGGCGCCGCGCGTATCCGGGTCAGTTTTCAGGTCGATGCAGATGGTCTGCTGTCCGTTTCAGCTGTCGAACAGAGTACCGGCGTGCAGGCGTCCGTGGCGGTCAAGCCCAGCTATGGTCTGGAAGACAGCGAGATCGAGCGGCTGATTCAGGACTCTTTCTCTTGTGCCCGCGAAGACATGCAGTGGCGTGCCTTGCGTGAGCAGCAGGTCGATGCCGAACAGTTGCTGGCCGTTACCCGTCAGGCGCTGGCATCGGATGGTGCGTTATTGTCCAGCGCCGACCGTGACCGTATCGACGAGGCGATGGAGCAGGTAGGCAGCTTGCTGGCCGAACTGCAGGGGCTACCGCAGCAGGTGGATGAAGCCACACTGCTGGATGCGCGTGACCGCCTGCAGGGAGTCAACAGCGTTTTGCAGAAGGCAACAGAGCATTTTGCGGCCTTGCGCATGGATCAGGCGATCCAGCAGGCGCTGGCCGGCAGGTCGATTGATGATCTGGGGGCCTGACAGGCATGGTGTCTGCGGGCTGTCCCGACTGATTTTTCCAGGAGAATGATTTGGCCACTATCAAGGTCTTGCCGCACGAAGAGCTGTGTCCGCAAGGCGTGACGTTTGAGTCCACCCCAGGGCTCTCTTTGTGCCAGGCGCTGCTTGATCATGGAGTGGAGATTGATCATGCCTGCGCCATGTCATGTGCCTGCACAACATGTCATGTTGTCGTGCGCCAGGGTTATGACGAAGTCAATGATCCTTCCGATATTGAGGAAGATCTGCTTGACATGGCGTGGGGCCTGGAGCCGGAATCGCGTCTCTCTTGCCAGGTGGAGCTGGATGGTGAGACGGATCTGGTCATCGAGATTCCCAAATACACGATCAACCACGCCAAGGAAGATCACTGAATGGTGTTGCAGCGGGTTATCTGCTGCATGACACCGTTCCCGCCCGGCCCCGGATTTGGGGCTTTTTTATCGCCGGGGGATGTTTTCCAGACGTGCGGGGTTGCCGATCGGGCTGACAAAGGTATCGTGCCCCTGGTCAATGCCATGGGGTACGTCCGTGGGCAGGATCAGTTCATTGCCAGGCTCCGGTTGCCGGACAGCCCGGGCAGAGCTGACGGGCCGGGGGGCCGGTGTAGCGGGCGGGCCAGAAGAGGCAGGCTGTGGCATGGCATGGACGGCAAATTCTGGAGACAGCGGGTCGATCAGACAGCGTGTGTGCCCAGGCATGAAAATGCCGTCATCTCGCTCATAGCCGCTGACCTCACGGCACTGTCCCAGCGCATATTGCCTGGGCGTGAGCCGGATGCAGGCGTAGGAAGGTGGTACTGTCTGGCCATCGACGGTACCGTGGCTAGGGGTAAATGCGCAGTCGGCAGTCTGGGGCAAATGTCGCTTGACCTGCTGAGCAGACTGGGTAAGTGCCTGGGTCTGCCGGGTCGGAAGAGGGCGGCTGGCTGGTCTGTCCGCAGCACAGCCGGCCAGGCTGAGTGCCGCCAGGCAGATGATCCACCCGGTGATAACGGCCGGGCGATAGGAACCGGCGGCCACCTGTGTCCAATGGGTGTAGCCGAACCGTCCGGTTACCGTGATGAATGTACGTGCGGGTGTCATTCTGTAACGATAACACCACGTCGAGCATGATCGACTAATTTACATTTTTTGCACTCTGAGGTACCGCACGGTGTGTTTGCCGGAGCAGGGCGATGATGCGGTGAATGGCTCTGGATCCGGCTTTATTGAGGCGGGATCGAGTCCGATACGGCGTTTCGCTGGCATCCTTTGCCCAGGATGCGGCAGGACAACGCATCCAGGCTGATTTTGCCCGCGCCGTAGAAGATCAGTGGCCAGAGCATGGTCATGAAGATCAGTGGCAACTTGAAGTTGCCATGCCCGTCATCGGTGATGACGTAGCCTTGCCAGAGTTCGGCCAGTGAATGCCATTCCGATGGCCAATGCACTGCAGCGGTGGCGACTGCGGTGACGATCAGCAGGCTGAGTGCGAAGAAACGGGTGCCCAAGCCCAGAATGAGTGCGATGCCGCCGACGATTTCGAAACCCATTGACAGCAGCCAGTTGACATTCGCGGGCAGGAGATTGAAGGGAAACGGGAACTGATCCTGAATGTCGGTGAACCAGTTTTCCCCATTCAGTTTTTCCAGACCGGAATCGAGAAATTCCCAGCCGATCAGAACCCGCAGGAACAGCAGACCGATCCAGGGCGCCAGACTGCGCAATATGCCCGTCGTGCGGCAGAGCAGTTTGGCCAGGCAGGCGGAAGGACGGCACGAAGCTGTGGAGGGGGAGGTGGTATGGGGTGTCATGATGAAATCGGTCGTGGAAAGCAGGGCGGATGCACGGCACTGGATCAGGCAGCTTCCGAATGACCCGGGCGTTGTATCAGCAGGTCGTCAGCGACCCACTGCTTCTGCAAGGGCTGGATATGGGCAGCCATGGCTGGCACATCCAGCCCCCAGGCGCTGGCCAGCTGTTCGGTGGCGTTCTGCCAGTCGCAGCCGTTCTCTTGCAGGATGGAGAGCAGCTGGGCGGCTCCTGCCGTGAGGGTGCTGAAGCGGACCTGATGTTTGCGGTTGCGAAAAACTGCTACAAAGGTAGTGGCGGGTGTGACCTCGACATCTTCCGGGCCGATCTGCTGCACAGGCCAGGCGTAAGCTGCCAGTTGCAGGGCAGCCCCCAGGGCCAGCCCCTGCGGGCCGACGTGTGGGGGGATGTCCGGCGCTGTCTCCACGGCGAGTTCCAGCCACTCGTAGTGGGCCAGTTCGGCGAACCAGGGTGGAAGTGCTGAACGTTCATCCGGGCCGGATGCCGGGGCTTCCTCGGTCGCTTGCAGGAACGTGACGAAGCCCTTTGGAATTTCATGAAAGAAAGGGGTGTTGTGCCATTTCCCTTCCGCAAAAAACTGGTCGATCAACGCTTCCCAGCGCTCCGGAGGCATGCTGGCACGACAAATCGGAAAGCACTGATGAATGAAGCCGCCAATATTGCCGCGTAGCAGCTGTGGATAGACATCAATGCGACGGGGTTCAGTATCAGCGGGTCGATCAACAGAACGCGGCGAGCGGAAATAGCGTGACCAGCTGCGCTGCAGCCGGGCCAGGTTCGGCGCACTGGTATTCATGAGACCAAGACGCTGTGCGGTTGCAGATTGCCCGCTGTGTCGCCATGGCGAGTGGAGATCGTCGCATGGGTTGTGTGTTGCTGCCGATGTCTCGCCGAAGCTTCATTCTGCATGCGTTCAATGATGTGGACTTCATCGACAAGCTCCTGCAGTGGCGGAAAGTTGAAGTCCCGCTCCAGACAGCTGGGAATTTCCAGGGGATCAAGCCCCGCCTCGCTCAGCTTTCCGTAGGTGTACTGCAGCAGATCCCAGACGGGATCCACGACCGGCATGCCATGGGTGTCGATGATGAGTCCGTCATCCTCCACGTGGTGGCCGGCGACATGGATGTAGCAGGTTTTGTCCAGCGGCAGACGGCGCATATATTCATAGGGGTCAAACTGATGATTGCAGCTGTTGACATAGACATTGTTCACGTCCAGATGCAGCAGGCAGCCCGCTTCCTGAACGACGGCGTTGACAAAGGCGGCATCATCCATCTCGGCGCCGGCGGGTGCTGCGTAATAGCTGGCATTTTCTATGCCGATCTGTTCACCCATGAAGTCCTGTACCTGGGCAATCCGGGTAGCGACATAGCGAACGGTCTCGTAAGTTGCGGGCAGCGGCAGCAGGTCATAGAGCTGTCCGTCATCCCCACACCAGGACAGATGCTCGGTATACAGTGCGATCCGGTAAGTGCGCATGAACGCCTTGACTTCGGACAACAGCTGCATATCGAGCGTATCGCTGCCGCCGAGGTTGAGAGACAGACCATGGCAGGCCAGTGGCCGCGCTTCACTGATGGCCCGAAGATCGCGTGAGAAACGTCCGCCCAGGCGACTCCAGTTTTCGGGAGCCACCTCAAAGAAGCTGACCACGTCCATTTTTCCCGATTTCAGCATCTCCAGCGTGCCAGGCAGAAGATCTCGGCGCAGCCCAAGACCGGCACGCCGCAGGGGCTTGACGTCAGCAGTCATCATGTTGGTGAACCTCCAGAAGCGTGAGAGCGAAAAGTGGAAAACAAAAGCGGGATCGAGGCAGCGATAGGGAGGCCAACTGCCGGCAAGGAAATGTGCCGCCCGTCGGCCCACCTATCTTCTGATCCCCTTCACCCGGACAGCGGAAAACGCCGGGTGAAGCCCATCATTGCAACGACTTACTTTTTCTTTTTACCGGCACCGCATTTGCCTTCGCCGCATTTGCCTTCCTTGCCTTTGGAAGTTTTTTTCATGTCCTGATCGTCAGCACCGCAGGAGCCTTCCTTACCTTTACCGGCTTTGTCAGCACCGCAGGAGGATTCTTTACCTTTGCCGGTTTTGTCAGCGCCGCAGGAGCCTTCCTTGCCTTTGCCTGCATGGTCAGCGCCACAGGAGCCTTCGGGCATTTTGTCGGTAGCTGAAACCTGGTAGCCATTGGCCTGGGTGCTGGCAGCAAAGGCAGGGGCGGACAGGACGGCGCCGGTGGCAATCGCGCCGGACAGCAGGGTAGCGAATTTATTGTTCATGAGTGACTCCAGAATGAAAGAAGGGGAAATGACGAAACAGCATGTCGTTGTTTCGTTATCCCTATGGTCGCTTCAACCCTTTGCCTTATTACAGCGATGTTTCGAAAATATTTTTATCTATTTCAATGCATGGATTGAAATAGGCTAATTAATAGCCCTCCGCGCTGGCGCCTATGACCAGTATGGTCCCAGGGAAGCCCATCTGAAAGGTGGAACGTGACCGTCACGATCCGGATATTCTGGGTGAGGAAGCTGGAGGGAAAGTAACAGGCGGAGAAAAAGAAGGCATGGGCAGTGATAGTGCCGACATCTGGACGGCGGCTCTTTCAGAATGTCTGCGGAGAGCTGATGTCGTGCGAAAGGAAGGCAAGTCTGCCCAGGAAAGTGTGCTACCCGGTCGCCAGACGCGGGCCTGTCAGAGGATCTGTTTCAGGAAATTTTGTGCCCGCTCGGTTTTAGGGGCTGCAAAGAAGTTTTCAGGATGGCTGTCTTCGAGGACTGTGCCATGGTCCATGAACAGAACCCGTTGCGCCATTTGTCGGGCAAAGCCCATCTCGTGGGTGACACAGAGCATGGTGATACCGCTGTCAGCCAGTTTGACCATGACATCAAGCACTTCCTTGACCATTTCAGGGTCAAGGGCAGCGGTAGGTTCATCAAACAGGATGACCTGAGGATCCATGCAGAGCGTTCTGGCAATGGCAACACGCTGCTGCTGACCGCCGGAAAGCTGGGTGGGATACTTATTGGCATGATCTGCCATGCCAACGCGCTCAAGCAGCTCCCGGGCCCGTGCTTCTGCCTTGCCG
Organism: Lautropia sp.; assembly: GCA_030527825.1. Lineage (GTDB taxonomy): Bacteria > Pseudomonadota > Gammaproteobacteria > Burkholderiales > Burkholderiaceae_E > Lautropia. The sequence continues at coordinate 718,300 of JAUNAC010000002.1, read as the reverse complement.
CGGCTCTCACCCTTGGCACTGATCGGTGCGAGTGTGCAGTTGTGCAGCACAGACATGTGGGGAAAGAGGTTGAAGTGCTGAAAGACCATGCCAACGTCGCGTAACGCCTGGGCTGCTTCGGCGCCAGGTCGGCAGACGTTGACCCCATGGATGTCGATTTGACCTTCCTCGGCAATTTCGAGCCGATTGATACAGCGGGTCAGGGTTGATTTGCCTGAACCGGAGGGGCCGCACAGCACAATGCGCTCGCCCAGATGAACATCCAGGTCGATGTTTTTCAGGGCATGGTATTTGCCATACCACTTGTTCAGGCCGCGGATGGAAATGACGACGGGGCGAGGATCGGTACTCATGCGCAAGGGTTCCAGGTGGGGCCCATGGGCCAGGTTCTCGGTGTCTGTGACTCTCGCCTGCGTGCAGGCGAGAGTCCATCGGTGGAATGGGAAGGAAATCGGTGGCGGACGTTGGTACGCATCCAGACGTATGTGGCCATGGCCGGTCGGTCAGGTATGCAGCATGTGCCGCGACAGATAGCCTTCGATGCGACGCAGCAGCCGCCGGATGATTTCCACGATCAGCAGGTAGAGGACTGCTGCCCACAGATAGACTTCGAAGTTGAAGCTGCGGGAGAAGGCCAGGCGCGTTACCCCCATCACATCGTAGACGGTCACCAGCGACGCGATGGCACTGGCCTTAATCATGAGAATCAGCTCATTACCCAACGGGCCAATGGCGACCAGCATGGCCTGTGGCATGATGACTTTCCGAAGGGTCGTGAGACGTGAGAGACCCAGGGACTGACAGGCTTCCCATTGTCCCTTGGGAATGGCCAGCAGGCTGCCGCGAAAGATTTCCGCCTGATAGGCGGCCGTGTTGAGCGTAAAGGCCAGCAGGGCACAGTTCCATGGATCACGGAAAAAGCCCCAAAGGCCGATATTCTGCCAAAAGTGCCGGAAGGCCGGGGACGCGATACCGTAATAGAGCAGAAAGAGCTGCGCCAACAGGGGGGATCCACGGAAAAAGTAGATGTAAGCCCGGCAGACGACATTCAGGGGCCTGAGTTTGCTGAGTCTGCCGAGGGCGAGCAGCTGGGCGAGCACCATCCCCAGAAAGAACGAGACGCTGACCAGTTTGAGGGTAACCAGCAGCCCGTCAATCATACGGGGGCCATAGCGTTGCAGCAGGTCGGGATCCAGGACCGCACCCAGAATTGCGTTCAGGGTATTGCCCATCAGTGGGCCTCCTGGTGATGACGGTTGAAGTGATTTTCAGCCCAGGAAAAGACCAGTCCAGAGAGGGCCGAGAGCACCAGATAAAGCAGACAGGCCACGAAATAGAACAGCAAGGGCTGTTTTGTGGCGGCCACGGCCAGGGTAGTCTGGCGCATCAGCTCGACCAGGGAAATGGTGGAAACCAGGGATGAGTCCTTGAGCAGGGTGAGCCAGTTATTGGACAGCCCGGGCAGTGCCACGCGCATGAGCTGCGGCAGAATGACCTTCAGAAAGGTGGTCCGTCGCGGCAGGCCCAGAGACTGCGCTGCTTCCCACTGCCCCTTGGGAATGGTTTTGAAGGCCGCCTGCCAGACTTCTGCAGAAAAGGCAGCCAGCACCAGGCTGAACGCAGTGACCGCCGCCATAAAGGCATTGATGCGGAATTCCTGCTGGATGCCGAAATGGGCAAAGATCTTCTGAACGAGGATCTGGACGCCGTAGTAGACCACCAGCAGGGTCAGCAGTTCGGGCAACCCCCGGAAGAAGGTGGAAAACACGGTAGCCCAAAGGCGAGGCAGCCAATGTTTTGAACGGTTGGCCACTGCAACCAGCAGGCCCAGGGGCAGGCCGAACGGCAGACAGGCCAGCGCCAGCGCGATGGTGACGCCAGCGCCTGTCAACAGAACCGCACCCCAGCCGTGTTCGCCGAAGCCGAGCAGAGATAGATCAGGCATGGTGGAGAAGGTCTGGGATCATTGAAAAACGCATCATGCGGCCGGGCCCAGGGGGATATCTGCGGAGATCAGTAGATGTCGGTACCGAAGTATTTGATGGAAATCTTCTGATAGGTGCCGTCGGCCCGGATGGCGTCAATGGCCTTGTTAAAGCGTTCGGCCAGTTTTTTGTCGCCTTTGCGGACGGCTACGCTGATGGGCGATTCCGTTTCCTTGATTTCACCCAGCATCCGGCAGCAGTCTTCGCTGTGTTTTTCCATCCATTCCCGCAGGGGGAATTTGTCATGCACGATGGCATCCAGGCGTCCCGCAATCAGATCCGCCCCGGCTTCATCAGGGGTGGGATACAGGTGCACGTCGGCACCGGCCTTGCCATAGACATCTTCGGCATACATGCCCTGGGTGGATGAAGACTGCGCACCGATAGCGTGGCCTTTCATGGACTCAGGTGAGATGTCTTTGATGTCGGCGTCCTTGGAGACGGCCACGGCAATGGTTGTGTGATAGTAGGCATTGGAGAAATCGACCTGTTTACGACGCTCTTCAGTGTCGGCCATGGACGAAATGATCGCGTCGAATTTACGGGCGATCAATGCCGGGATGATGCCGTCCCATTCCTGTGAGACAAATTGGCATTTTGCCTTCATTTGATTGCACAGCGCTTTGGCGATATCGACATCAAAGCCATATAGGTTGCCTTTGGAGTCCACCGAGCTGAACGGAGGATAGGCACCTTCAATGCCAATGCGAACCACGTCATTCTGGGCGGCCTGGCTACTGACGGCACAAGTCAGGGCCGCCGCGGCCAGCAGGGGTTTGATCAGCGCACGTGTCATGGGCAGGATACTCCTGAGTAAAAAAGGCTGGCGTGATGAAGGACCAGCTATGCAGAATGGTCGGAAATCTATCAGAAATGGGGAGATTAAATGACAATCTGATGCCTGAGATTTCTGGAGATTGGGCATTGGCAGATTTAGGATATTTCTTAACAGATTGATTTGTAAAATAAAAAAATAAAAGCCGCGTCTTTTAGATAAGGGAAAACCCCGGGAAGCCGGGGTATGGATGAGAAGGGCGGCAGCAACTGGCAGCGTGGAGTTTGTCAGGTAGCTGTTTTGGTGGTAGCGCTGGTGGCCAGTTCGCCTTCCCATTTTGCAATGACTGCGGTTGCAATACTGTTGCCCAGGACGTTGGTCGCTGTTCGACCCATATCGAGGATCTGGTCAATGCCCATGACCAGCAGCAGCCCGGCCTCAGGCAGGCCGTACATGGGCAGCACGGCGGCCACGACCACCAGTGACCCCCGCGGCACGGCGGCAGTCCCCTTGCTGCTGACCATCAGTACCAGCATCATGGACAGCTGCTGGGCCAGCGACATGTGCACGCCATAGGCCTGGGCGATGAAGACCGCGGCAAATGCCTGGTAAATCATGGAGCCATCCAGGTTGAAGGAATACCCTAGTGGCAGGACGAAGCCGACCAGGCGCCGCCGGATACCGAAATCCTGCAACCCTTCGATAAGACGGGGATAGGCGGCTTCACTGCTGGCAGTAGAGAAGGCGATCATCAGCGGCTCGCGAACGGAGGCAAGCAAGGTTTTCATTCGTCCACCCAGCACGAGCCAGCCGGCCGCGATCAGTGCGCCCCAGAGCACCAGCATGGCAACAAAGAACCAGCCGATGAGCTTGCCGTAAGTACTCAGGACTTCTGCACCCTGGATGGTGACGGCTGCGGCCAGTGCGGCAAAGATGCCCAGCGGCGCGAACATCATCACCATGTTGGTCATGCGCATCATGACTTCCTGTAGCCCATCAATGGCTCCTTTCAGGTAACGCCCCTGGTCGCTCGCGATCCGGCTGAGGGCAACCCCGAAGAAAAGCGAGAAGACCAGAATTTGCATAATCTGGTTGGTGGCCATGGCATCGGCCACGCTCTTTGGAAAGAGGTGCGTCAGGAAGTCTTTCAGGTTCAGGGTGCTGGTGTGGAGATCGGTGCTGGCACCGGCAGCGGGCAGGGCCAGGTCAAGGCCGGTGCCGGGATGGGTCAGATTGACAAAGAAGAGGCCGATGCTGAAGGAGAGAATGGCCGCGATGACGAACCAGGCCAGGGCGCGCAGGCCGATGCGGCCAATGGCGCTGCCACTGTCCATGCTGGCGATGCCTGATATCAGGGTGGACAGAATGAGCGGTGCGATGAGCATCTTGATCAGCCGCAGAAAGATCTCGGTCATGACCTTGAAGTTGGCGGCGATCGCTTTGGCATCTTCGGGGCTGGCAGCGTTGCGATGGCAGATATAGCCGACAACGATTCCAAACACCATGCTCAGCATGATCCAGTGGGTGAGTTTCCATTGCCTGAACATGGGAAGATTCCTGTTCTGTGGAGGGGGCGAGGAATCTTAACACTCACGCCTTGCTCAGAGGCGGTCTCCTGGATCAGCCTTCCCGCTTGAGTGCCGGAAAGAGGATTACGTCCCGGATGGTCGGGCTGTCAGTCAGCAGCATCATCAGGCGATCAATGCCAATACCGCAGCCCCCCGTGGGTGGCATGCCATATTCGAGCGCCCGGACGTAGTCGGCATCGTAGTACATCGCTTCATCATCGCCAGCCTCCTTGGCTTCGACCTGACGGCGGAAGCGTTCGGCCTGGTCCTCCGGATCGTTGAGCTCCGAGAAGGCATTGGCGAATTCGCGACCGGTGATGAAGAGTTCGAAGCGATCGGTCAGGGCAGGGTCACTGTCGGCGGCACGGGCCAGCGGCGACACCTCGGCCGGATAGTCGATGATGAAGGTCGGATCCCAGAGCTTGGCCTCGGCGACTTCCTCAAAGAGGGCAAGCTGCAGGGCACCCACGCCGGCCGTGGCCGGCGGCTCGACCCCATGCCGGGCCAGCTCGGCGCGCAGCCAGGCAACATCATCGAGCCGATCGGCCGGCAGCTCGGGCGCATGGGTGCGGATGGCCTCGACGATGGTCAGCCGCGCAAAGGGTTTCGAGAGATCCACCTCGCGGCCCTGGTAGCTGATGACCGTGCTGCCGCGGGCCTCCTGGGCGGCATGGCGGATCACCTGCTCGGTGAAGTCCATCATCCAGCGGTAGTCGGTATAGGCCGCGTAGAACTCCATCATGGTGAACTCGGGATTGTGTCGCGGACTCAGTCCCTCGTTGCGGAAGTTGCGATTGATCTCGAAGACCCGTTCGAAGCCACCGACGATCAGCCGTTTCAGATAGAGCTCTGGCGCGATCCGCAGGAACATGGCCTGATCGAGTGCATTGTGATGCGTCTCGAACGGGCGTGCTGATGCACCGCCGGGGATCGGCTGCAGCATCGGTGTCTCGACCTCCAGGAAGCCGTGGTCCACCATGAACTGCCGGATGGCAGAGATGGCCCGGCTGCGCACCATGAAGGTCTGGCGGGTGGACTCGTTGCTCATCAGATCCACGTAGCGCTGGCGATAGCGCATTTCCTGATCGGCCAGGCCATGGAATTTGTCCGGCAGCGGCCGCAGCGACTTGGTCAGCAGGCGTACAGTCCGGCAGCGGATCGAGAGTTCGCCCTTTTTGGTCTTGAAAAGCGTCCCTTCGGCTGCGATGATGTCTCCCAGATCCCAGTGCTTGAACGCCTCATGGGCAGCAGCACCAATGCCATCGTCGTTCATCCAGAGCTGAATGCGGCCGGTGGCGTCCTGCAGGGTGGCAAAGCTTGCCTTGCCCTGCACACGCTTGAGCACCATGCGGCCGGCCACGGAAACGGAAAGGGCCTCGCCTTCCAGCGTGTCGCGGTCCTTGGCATCGTGGGCGGCAAACAGGGCTGCGGCCCGGTCGGCTGGCACGAAGTCATTGGGAAAGGGGACGGCCGATGTCTCGCGCAGGGCGGCCAGCTTGGCACGCCGCTCGGCAATGATCTGATTCTCGTCAATGGGCAGCTCAGGGTCGCTGCCGGAAGCGGATGCAGGGGCTTCGTGATGATCGGACATGGTGTGGAAGAGGGAATCCGGATGGATGCTGCGGGTGGGGGCCCGCAGCGGAGAGAGGGCGGGCGTTTCAGACGCCCTGCTTGAGGCTTTCGGCGATGAAGTCGTCGAGATCGCCATCGAGCACGGCACGGGTGTTGCTGGTTTCGTAGTTGGTGCGCAGATCCTTGATGCGTGACTGGTCCAGCACGTAGGAGCGGATCTGGTGTCCCCAGCCGATGTCGGTCTTGGCGGCCTCGACCTTGTCCTGTTCGGCCCGGCGCTTGCGCATCTCCAGCTCGAACAGACGCGCCCGCAGCATTTTCATGGCCTCGTCGCGGTTGCGGTGCTGCGAGCGGTCATTCTGGCACTGCACGACCGTGTTGGTGGGCAGGTGGGTAATCCGGACGGCGGATTCCGTCTTGTTCACGTGCTGGCCGCCGGCGCCCGATGCCCGGTAGACGTCGATGCGCAGGTCGGCCGGGTTGATGTCGATCTCGATCGAGTCATCCACTTCCGGGTAGACATAAACCGAGGCAAACGAGGTGTGCCGACCGCCACTTGAATCGAAGGGGGACTTGCGCACCAGGCGGTGGATGCCGGTTTCGGTGCGCAGGTAGCCGTAGGCGTATTCGCCCTCGACCTTCAGCGTGGCGCCCTTGATGCCCGCCACGTCTCCTTCGCTTTCTTCCAGCAGCGTGGTTGTGAAGCCCCGGCGTTCGCAATAGCGAAGGTACTGGCGCAGCAGCATGGCCGCCCAGTCGCACGCCTCGGTGCCGCCCGCGCCCGCCTGGATTTCAAGAAAGCAGGGGCTTGGGTCGGCCGGGTTGGAAAACATCCGCCGGAATTCCAGCGCCTCCACGCCTTCCTGGATGCCGAGCGAGTCGCGCTCAAGCTCCTCCAGTGTGGGGTCGTCGTTCTCGGCCACGGCCATCCCGTAAAGGTCGCGTGTGTCGGAGAGCGTGCCGGTGAGCTGTTCGATGGTGCCCACGACGTTGTCCAGGGCACGCTTTTCCTTGCCGAGCTCAAGCGCTGCGGTGGCATCGTTCCAGATATCGGGGGCCTCCAGGGCGGAATTGACCTCGGTCAGGCGGTTTTTCTTCTCGTCGAAGTCAAAGATACCCCCTGAGATCCTCCAGCCGCTGGCCGAGGTTCTCCAGGCGGGCTTCAAGCTGATTCAATCGCTCGGCGTCCATCTGTGCAGTTGTGTTGAAAAGGGTGGGTCAAGTGAGGTTAGCATGCGATTATATAGCCTGCACTTTCCCGAAGACGGGCCTGTGCCAGCACGCTACGGTGGCGCCCCCGTCTTTTCCTTTTCTCCTCCGATCCATGCGCTCTCGATTCAAGATCCGGCTTATTCCGCTGGTATTGCTGCTTGCCGTTTTCTTCCTGCTGGTTCAGAACCTGCCGCTGCTGCTCCACATGAAGCGCATCCTGCAGGCGCTTGAGCATTTCCGTATCGGCTTTGCCATCAGCATTCCCCTGTTTCTGCTGGCTGCCCTGAACCTGGTGTTCGTGCCGTTTTCGATCCGCTTTCTGCTCAAACCTTTCTTTGCCGTGCTGCTGGTATTGGGCGCGATGGCCAGCTGGGGAGCCTGGCGTTACGGAATCGTGTTTGATCGTGAACAGGTGCAGAATATCCTGGAGACACATACCGCCGAGGTGATGTCGTTCGTCACGGCGGGCCCCGTCATCTGGGTGCTGCTGACCGGATTGCTGCCAGCCATCCTGCTGTTTCTGGTGCACATCGAGTATCCCGCCAGCTGGTGGCGGGGCATGTTCTATCGCCTGGGATCCATGCTGGCCTCGGTGGCGGTTCTGTTACTGGTCGCGGCGCTCTACTATCAGGACTATGCCTCGGTGGGCCGCAACAATCCCCAGCTCAAGGACGAGATCATGCCGATCAACTTCGTCCTCAACAGCTACAAGTATGTCCGCAAGTTCTATTTGAGTACGCCGGAGCCCTTCCAGCTGGTTGGCACCGACGCGAAGCGGGTGGTTCCGACTGACCAGAAGCCTTCACTCGTGTTCCTGGTGGTAGGTGAGACGGCGCGGGCCATGAACTATCCCTTCAACGGTTATGGCCGCGAGACCACACCCTTCACGGCCGGCGATCCCAACATGGTGAACTTCGTCGATGTGCGTTCATGTGGCACGGCTACGGCCCAGTCGCTACCGTGCATGCTGTCCAATCAGACCCAGGATCACTATGACCAGGCGCGGGCCCGCAACAGTGACAGTCTGCTGGATATTCTCAAACGCACCGGGGTCGCCGTGGACTGGAGCGACAATGATGACGGCTGCAAGGGAACATGCCTGCGTGTCCCCAACCGTATCATCCAGCCCAAGGACTTCCCGAAGTATTGTGATGGTGAGGTATGCGTGGACATGGCAATGCTCGAGCATGTGGATGAGCGCATTGCCGGTATGTCAGGCGACAAGCTGCTGGTATTTCATCTGTTTGGCAGCCACGGGCCAACCTACTTCAAGCGCTATCCGCCAGAGCACCGTCATTTCGTGCCGGACTGCGCACGGGCCGACATCGAGAACTGCGATCACGAGCAGCTGGTGAACGCCTACGACAACACCATCCGCTATACGGACTATGTCCTGGCCCAGATGATCGAGACCCTTCGGCGTTATTCGAAGGATTACGATACCGCGTTGCTCTATGCCTCCGATCATGGCGAATCTCTGGGCGAGAACGGCCTGTACCTGCACGGCATCCCCTATCGCTTTGCACCCATCCAGCAGCGTCGGGTACCGATGCAGATCTGGATCTCTCCCGGTATGGCGGCATCGCGTCATCTGGATCTGGCGTGTCTGCGCCAGCGTGCCGGTGAACAGGGACATGATTACTCGCATGACAACATCTTTCCGTCGATGCTGGGACTCTGGAATGTCCAGACAACGGTCTATGACGAGCACCTCGACGTTTTCGCGCCCTGCCGTTCGCATTGAGGGGCGGGCATGGCGGCCTCGCCGCTCTGGGTGGGGCTCTTGTTGTGCTGGTCAATGAAAAGAAGGAGAAGCAGCCATGGCCAAACCCGGTGCAACCGGCCTGACCCGCATCAGGCACGCTACGGGCTACAGTCTGCAGGGTCTGCAGGCAGCCTGGCGCGGTGAGGCCGCTTTTCGTCAGGAGTTGCTGCTGGTTGTTGTATTGACGCCCCTGGCTTTCTGGGTCGGTCAGGGGGTGACACAGATTCTGCTACTCCTGGCGTTGAGCTGGCAGGTCATGGTAGTCGAGCTGCTGAATTCGGCTGTTGAGGCGGTCGTGGATCGCATCGGCCCCGAACAGCATGAACTGTCCGGGCGGGCCAAGGATCTGGGGTCTGCGGCGGTGTTGCTCAGCCTGCTGCTGGCCGGGCTGGGCTGGCTGGCCCTGGCAGGCCATAATTTGCTGGGCTGGTGGTAACTGTCCCACCCCGCCTGCCCTGTGTGCAGGGCGGCGGGCTGCCGTTTCCCACTCTCCGCGCCGCCTTTTAGTCAGCCGATGGGGGCGGGGTGGCGGAGGCTTCCTGAACGCGGCTGCTTTGCGCCCGGAGCGCCGTGAGAATGTTGGCATGGGTGCGGGCGACAGACAGGACGAAATCATGCCAGGGGATGTCTGTGATACCCACCAGGCCGAGATGGCCGTTCTCACCATCCAGCCAACGCCCTGTCACCGGCTGATCCAGGTACTGAAACCAGTGCGCCCCCACGAACTGGTGGCTGGCCAGCACGGATTCGAGCATCCGGCGATAGGCCGGGCTGCGCTCGGCCTCCGTGTTGACGCTCATGACCCCTGGCCAGAAGGGGCCGCGGTCGGCCGACCCGAAATGGAATTCCGTCAGCAGGGCAGGCTTGTCCAGGCGGGCAAATTCCTCGGCTTCAAAGCCCTCTTGCAGTGACGGAATATAAAGGTTGAAGCTGATCACGTCACACCAGCGGGCGCAGGCCGCCACCGCTTCCGGGGTGCGACCGGCCAGCCGGCTGCCGAGATAGAGATGGTGCGGCGCGTACTTTTTCAGGGCGCTGGCCACGCGCGAGTAATAGGCATTGGCGTGCAGACGCAGGAAGGCCGACAGGTCGGCAGCGACCTGCGGGTTGTTGCCGTCAGGCAGCTGGGCGGGGGTCCAGGCGGCCTCGACTGCCTGCCAGCTGGCCAGGGGCCGCTGCCAGACACGGGCCAGCTCCGGCAGGTTGTTGTTGTAACGGTCGCGCAGCAGGGCGACCAGCGCACGCTTGGCGTGGGCCTGGGGCTGGGCGGCATCCATGGCCAGGGCGGAGTAGGCCAGTGCGTAGCGCTGATGCGGGTCGGCAGAGGAACCATTGCCCCAGCCCAGCTCGTTGTCGACAAACCAGCCGATGAGCCAGGGATCATCGTGGCTGCCGGCGGTTTCCTTCTGCAGCGTCTGGTCGACGGCCCGGGCAAAGGCGGGATCGAAGGCATCCGGGATACCCTGCCACCAGTTGTTGCCGTCACTGAGGCGGGCAAAAGGGCCGATGATGTGGGCAATGCGTGTGTAGGGCAGCCGGACATGATCCATGCTGGTGTCGCTCCACGCGCCGACGGTGTTGAAGCCCCAGCCTTTCAGACGCTTGCCGGTCCGGGTGACCCAGCGCTGTGGCCAGTCCTTGCCGTCGCGCCGAAAGAGGTTGGCCTGATAGAAGTCGAATGTTTGTCCCTTGAGAAAGTTGCGCCCCGCCTGGGCACCGCTGTCGGCCGGCAGCTCGTCGGTGCTGTCGCGTTGCTTGAAGAAGCGGTGTTCCGGGCTGCTGGCGTTCGGCAGATCCGTGAACTGGAATTCACGTCCGCTGACAAAAGTTTCACTGTTGTCACGCTGGATGGCGTTGACACCCAGCGAGAAAAAGGGGTTGCCTTCCGGGGTGAGCAGAATGTGTCGCCGGCTACCATCGCGCAGGATCAGGCGACCCGTAGTGAACCAGCCCGTGCCCTTGCCGCCACCGGGGATGCCGCTGAGGCCACCATAGCGGTCCTGGCTGGCGGCAGGCACCTGGCCAGGGCTGCTATCGGTTGCACCGGGCGCCGGTGTCTGCTCGTCACGCAGTGCCTTGAGATCATGTTCAAGCTTTTGGTCAGCCCGGTGGACGAACTGCGCAAAATCGGCACGCACTGCATCTTCTGCATCCCGATAAGCCTGGGTACGGCGGGCTTGCAGCCGCGGGCTGGTATTGCCATGAGCGTGGCGGTGCGTTGCAGTGGCATGCATTCCGGAGGGCGCGAATTCTGCCAGTGCCTGTACAAGCCTGCGTGGCGCATGATATTTGCCGGGCCAGTCCAGCCGGCTGTATTGGCCGTAGCCATCCACAATGCCGGTGTAGGCCAGCTGAACATCGTCGCTGCCGATGGGGGGCAGGAAGATCTTGCCCAGCCGGATTTTCTGCTCGGCATCCGGAACGGGCATGCCGATGCGGATTTCATTGACATGCTGGACATCCAGCGTACCGGTGACGCTTTCCGCCAGGCCACTGATTGCCCCCCCCGTTGTCCAGGGTATGGGTGGGCCGGATCGCATACCCATCTGCAGGGGTTGGAGTGCGCTCAGGGGCATAGCCAGCGCAAAGGGAGGGCCGGGCGGCAGTGCCAATGTGCTCTGCAGACTATGGCCCTGGGTATCGGTCACCTGCACCAGCAGTGTTACGGCCCAGGGCATGATGTTTTGCAGGTGCATGCGCAGGCTCTTGACCGCCTGCCAGTTCCAGCTGCCGTTCTGCGGACGGATGATCAGCCAGCTTGGCGGCTGCTCTGTCTTGCCGGCGCCAAATGTCAGGGTGACAAAGCCATCGCGGTCGGCCGGGCTTTGGCGGGGCGCAGAGGAGCCTTCCTGGTCCAGGCGGTACGGGATGACTTCCTTGGGCAGGGCAGTGCCACTCAGCCCGGGATCAGCTACCAGTTGCGCCGAGGCGAGCGGCAGATGACAGGCCAGCAGCAGTGCAGTGAGTAGCGGCAGCCGTTTGCCAGCCCAGCGGGCAGGAGCGTGGAGGTTCAATATCGGTTGCGCGACAATGGAATCTCTAGACATGGAAGCATCCATCGAAAGGGTTGTTCAGCCGTGAGAGGAAGATGGGCGGTCGGGCTCCTGCAGGATCTGGTCGATCTGGAGCGAAACGGCCTGGCGTCCCCGATAATCGTCACGTTGAATGCGGTAAGAGAGTAGGGCCTCGGAGGGCAGGGCGTCAGTATGGCCGAAGAAGATGGCCGGCATGCGTACCGCGGGATCCTCGGTCGGGCTGATTTCCAGTTTCATGTGACGATTGTTGATCAGCCGCTGACTTCGGATATTGAAGCGGCCCGAAAAGAGTGGTGGGGGAAAGCCCTGTCCCCAGACCTGGGTATCCAGCAGCTCCAGCGTGCCGATGTGCAGGGCTTCGGCCGGCAACGGGCCATCGGTGGTGACGTCCCGCTCGAAGCATTCGTCCTGAGCGAGGGTGCGGACAGCTTCTTCAAAGGCACTGCGAAAGTCTTCCAGGCGATGGGCTGGAAGTGTCAGACCGGCTGCCATGGCATGACCGCCGAACCTGAGCAGCAGTCCGGGATGGCGTTTGTCGACCAGGTCAAGGACATCGCGCAAATGGACACCGGGAATGGAGCGGCCCGAGCCCCGCAGCAGCCCGTCCTGGTCCGGTGCCAGCGCAATGCTGGGGCGGTGGTGACGTTCCTTGATCCGTGAAGCGACCAGGCCGATGATGCCATGGTGCCAGCGTTCATCGTGGATCACCAGTGAACGGAGATCCGGCTCCGGCTCGCCGATCTGCGCCAGTGCCTCGTCCCGCATACTGCTTTCCAGCTCACGGCGTTGTTGATTGATCTGGTCCAGTTCATGGGCCAGGGCCGTCGCCTTCGGCAGATCCCCGGCCAGCAGACACTCGACCCCAATGGCCATGTCCGACAGACGCCCGGCGGCGTTGATGCGGGGGCTGACGGCAAAGCCCAGGTCGGCTGCTGCCAGGGAATGGGCCTGACGTCGGGCGACCTGCAAAAGGGCGGCAATGCCTGGGCGCGCCCGACCGGCGCGAATCCGCGCCAGGCCGGCGTTGACGATGACCCGGTTGTTTCGGGAGAGCGGGACGACATCGGCTACCGTACCCAGGGCGGCCAGATCCAGGAGTGGAGACAGGGAAGGGGGGGCACTGGCAAACCGCCCCTGCTGGCGCCGGTGGCTGCGCAGCGCGATCAGGACATAGAGCATCACGCCTACGCCAGCCAGATTTTTGTCCGGAAACGGACAGCCCGGCTGATTCGGATTCACGATGGCCAGCGCGGCCGGCAACGTATCGGCCGGCAGGTGATGGTCGGTTACGATCACAGGCAGATTATGGTGGCTGGCATGCTCGACACCGGCCACCGACGCAATGCCATTATCGACGGTCAGAAGCAAGGCTGGTCGGCCCAGGCGCGGGTGAGACAGGGCGGCATCCACCACTTCCGGGGTCAAGCCATAGCCATTTTCGAAGCGGTTGGGGACCAGATAGTCGACAACTGCCCCCATCATCCGCAGCCCCTCCACGGCGATGGCAATGGCTGTTGCACCATCGCAGTCATAGTCGCCTACCACGAGGACTGGCTCATGACTGTCAATGGCCTGGCTGAGCCGGGCCACGGCCTGCGGCAGCCCTAGCATCGTGTCCGGCGGCAGCAGTTCATGCAGATCAAGGCGGATGTCATCGGGGTGATGGATGCCCCGCGCCGCCAGCAACCGTGCCAACAGCGGGTCGACTCCCGCCTGCACCAGCATCTGCCGGGCACGCAGATCGACTGGCCGGGTATGCAGTCGTATTGGAATCGGGCGGAAAGATGGTGACGTCATGAGTCTTTGTCGCAGAACAGGGCAGTCAGGGGGTCTGCCTCGGGCTGTACCGCCTTTCCGCGCGATGCAGGGCGGCGGCGAGCCAGGTGGCGTCCCAGCCAGTCCAGCCACTCCGGTCGGGATCGTCGGGAAGTCGGGGAGGACAGCGCGGAAGTAGGCAGGCCCAGCAGCGGACGGGTTGCCTCCGCAGCACCTGGCGCGTATAGCCAGTGCAGTGCGTGCTCCCCTGCCAGCAGACAGGAAAAGCCGTCCGGATCGGCCTGGAACCAGGTATCCAGTACGCTCAGCTGCGCCAGCCAGTCTGTCAGATCCTGTGTCAGGCGGGGGATCAGGCAGCGTTCATCCAGGATCAGCCCCTGTTGTTGCAGTGTGCGCAGTGCCTGAATGGCGGCCGGATAGACTGGGCCACTCAGCCAGACGGCGTTAACCGGCAGATCCTGTGCATCATTCAGCGTCAGCTGATGCCAGGTCATCTGGATTTCGTTGAGTAACTGCCGGAAAAGCCGTGCATCTGGCCCCTGCGGCAGCAGCTCGTCGATATGCTGTTCACCCACGGCCTCCAGCGGGGTGCACGTCAGTTGCCAGCTTGGGCGGTTTTCTGCAGCAGGGCGCAGCAGCCAGCGGTCGGGTGCCAGGACATGGATCGTCAGGCCGCTGTCAGCCAGCAGCGGGGCGATGGATTGGGTCAGGCGCTGGGCCAGTGCCTGGGTCACGGCGGCACCTGGTACCGGGTCCAGCATGATCCGGTCAGTCGTCAGACGGAAAGTCACGGGCTGCATCAGCCAGAGCGGCGCCTCATCGGTCTGAAAAGAGAGTGCGGATGTACTGGCAGCACTCTGAAGGGCCGAAAAACCGCCCTCAGGCAGAAGCGCCGCCAGAGCCGGATGTCCGCGCAGCCAGCGCGCGTGAGCCCAGTCGCATCCAGCCGGCGCTGAAAAAGGCAGCGCCTGGTACTGTAGCCGCCCCTCGGCCAGTGCCTGACGAAGTCCCGGCAAATGCGGTCGCAGAGGATCGCCTGACAGCCAGGCAGCCGGTAACAACGTGCCGGGTAGCAGACGCAGGCTGGCACGGGGCGCAGAAGTTGACGCTGCCAGGGCAGTGGCGGCTGGATGATCAGGAGCGCCGCGGACAGTGAGGATGTTCACGCGGGTATTGTAAAGGGATTGCTGATAGTGATTGACAGTCTACTTGCGGACATTGATTGATTTAACGCATTAAAATACTGCAGACTGAGCTCCTGACAGAGAGCCAGGTGCACGCAGCCCGCTGAGCTGTGGCACACTGCCAGTCGCGCAACGCCCGCGTGGACGGACGTTGTCGCCTTCTACCCTGCCTGAGCGGAGTCTACGCATTGCTTTCGTCCTTTGAATGGTTTGTCGGTTTGCGCTATACCCGCAGTGGCAAGCGCGCGGGCAAGAAGAACGGGTTTATTTCCTTCATTTCAGCGCTGTCGGTCGCTGGCATTGCGCTGGGTGTTGCTGCACTGATTATCGTCATGTCCGTCATGAACGGCTTCCAGAAAGAAGTGCGTGAACGGATGCTGTCGGTGCTGTCACATGTGGAGATCTACCATATTGATGGCCCGCTGGACTGGCAGCCACTGGCCGGGCGTCTGCGTCATCAAGAGCATGTCACGGGACTGGCGCCTTTTGTGACTGGCCAGGTTGTGATTTCCCGCAACCAGACCGTGCGTGGTGCACTGGTGCGCGGCATCCTGCCCGACCGGGAGTCCCAGGTGTCCGACATGGCCGGACAGATTGTTTCAGGCAGGCTCGCCGACCTGAAGCCCGGCAGCTTTGGCATCGTCATCGGGCGTGTGCTGGCCGACCAGCTCGGGCTCACGGAAGGGGACCGTCTGGCGCTGATTGCCCCGCAGGGTACGGTCAGCCCGGCTGGTGTTGTCCCCCGAATGAAGCAATTCACCGTCCAGGGCATATTCGAATCCGGACACTATGAATACGACAGCACCCTCATCCTGATGCACCTCGCCGATGCCGCCACTTTTTTCCGGACCGGCGGGCCGATGGGGCTGCGCCTGAGGCTGGATGACATGCAGCGCGCTCCCGAGGTGAGCCGCGTACTGGGCGCTTCCCTGGGCGATGCCTACCAGGTGCGCGACTGGTCACAGGAAAACCGGGTCTGGTTTACGGCCGTGCAGGTGGAGAAAAGGATGATGTTCATCATTCTGGCGCTCATCATTGCCGTGGCCGCCTTTAATCTGGTGTCCATGCTTGTCATGACAGTGACGGACAAACGCGCCGATATCGCCATCCTGCGCACCCTGGGGGCCTCCTCACGCTCAATTCTGTCCATTTTCATGGTTCAGGGTTCCCTGGTGGGACTGATTGGCACATTCACGGGCGTGGCGCTCGGTGTACTGGTCTCTCTCAACATCGGTCCGATCGTGGGGGCCTTCGAAAAAATGCTTGGTGTGCGGCTGCTGCCACCGGGTATCTACGTCATTTCCGAGCTGCCCAGCGACCTGCGGCTGGCCGATGTCAGCTGGGTGGCGCTGATCTCGTGCGTGCTGGCCTTGCTGGCTACCATTTACCCCAGTCTGCGGGCGGCTGCCGTCCGACCTGCCGAGGCACTGCGCTACGAATGATCTCCAGTACATCCTTCCTGGCTGACGGGCGTGCAGCCGATCCCTCCCACGACGCCGCCTCGGTCCTGCAGTGCAACGGGCTGCAGAAACACTATGACCAGGGCGGGCGCCAGCTGGCCATTCTGCGACACGTCGATTTTTGTGTGGCTGCCGGCGAACTGGTCGCTATCCTGGGAGCGTCGGGGTCGGGCAAGAGCACGCTGCTGCATCTGCTGGGCGGGCTGGATCAGCCGGATGGTGGCTGGGTTGCCGTAGCGGGTCAGCGGCTGGATGGCCTGTCTGAAACAGCACGCGGCAGGCTGCGCAACCAGCGTCTGGGTTTTGTATATCAGTTTCATCACCTGCTGGGAGAATTCTCCGCCCTCGAAAATGTTGCCATGCCGCTGCGCATCCGGGGCGAGTCCCGTGCAGCTGCCCAGCAGGCCGCCGCACAGATACTCGCTCTGGTCGGACTGGCCGAGCGGGGAGAGCATCGTCCCGGGGAGCTTTCAGGCGGGGAGCGCCAGCGTGTCGCTCTGGCCCGCGCGCTGGTGACCCGTCCCTGCTGTATCCTCGCAGACGAGCCTACCGGCAACCTGGATGCCCAGACCGCGGCCAGCGTTTTTGGCCTGCTGCAGGATCTCGCCCGCCGCCTGGGTACCGCTGTTGTCATCGTTACGCATGATCTTGAACTGGCCGGCCGCGCCGACCGCCGTCTCGTTCTGCGGGACGGCCGGCTGTTTGCGCACGGCCTCTGAGGAATGGGCTTGCTGATCGATACACATTGTCATCTGGATGCTGCCGAATTTGATCAGGATCGCCTGACCGTCCTGTCCGCGGCCCGCCAGGCGGGCCTGGGTGCCATCGTGGTGCCGGCGGTATCCCCACAAAACTGGGATACCGTCCAGCGCCTGGCAGAAGAGGAGCCTGATGTCTGGTTTGCCCTGGGCATTCACCCACTCTATGTGGACAGAAATAGTGGCGACGATCTTGACCGGCTGCGCCAGCGTGTGACAGCTCTCAGGGATCATCCCCGTCTGGTCGGCCTGGGAGAAATCGGCCTGGATCACTTTGTGCCCGGTCTTGATCGGCTTGCACAGCAACACGTCTTTGAGGCCCAGATGCGGCTGGCTGCCGACCTGGGGCTGCCGGTCATTTTGCATACTCGCCGGGCGGTGGACGCTGTCACCTGCCAGATCCGGCGTTTTCGTCCCCCCAGTGGCATCGCGCATGCCTTCAATGGCAGCCCGCAGCAGGCACATCACCTGATCACGCTTGGCATGGCTCTTGGCTTCGGCGGGGCGATGACCTTCACACGTGCCCGAAACATCCGGCGCCTGGCCGCCAGCTTGCCTGCGGCCAGCCTGGTTCTTGAAACAGATGCGCCGGATATTCCACCTGACTGGTGCCATTCCGGCCGCAACCAGCCTGGAGAACTTCCCCGTATCGCCCAGGTACTGGCGGAGTTGCGGTCACTGTCCAGAGACGCACTGATTGAACTGACCACCCATAACGCCCGCCAGGTACTGCCTGCGCTGCAAAGGGACGATCAGCGCATGCGTCCATAGTCGGCGCCCGTCAAGAATTCTTCTTTTCTTTCAGGGACGTACGCAGCCGTGCAGCAGAACCCGCGTGGGCCTGCGGCCAACCGCCCGGCAAGCTGTGACGGGAAGACATAGGCTGTCACCGTTCGGAAATCGTCGGAAATGTGCGAAAAAACACTGTTACTTTCGTCACAGCCGCTTTTCCCTGCCGCTCATAAGATGGCGCTTGATAACGCGACCGGTCTGTGTCTGAAAAATGTCTCCAGACACCACTAACGGCCCTGGTGCCGTGCCGGCCTTTCCCTGACCGCAGTTCTTCAGAGTCAACTTCGTGTCCTCAAGCATCGACCCATCCCTGTATCCACGGCTGCATGAACAGCTGGCCGATCGCTTCGGCGGCGTGGTTCTCACCCTGTTGTCCGCCATTGCAGACGCGCTGCTTATGCATGCATCCGACGGCCTTGAGGCCAACGTGGTGGCCAAACTCTCCGACACCGCACGGCGGCTTCGGGAAGAGGCTTCCGTCCGGGCAGAAATTGCCCTGGAGCGCTTCGTCGGCCTCGACCTGAATACCCTGCAAGAAGAGCATTCCCTGCCTGTTACCATCACTGATCTTGGTGCTCCGGAGCCGGGCAGCGAAATTGGCTTGCTGGAGCAGATTCTGGCGCGGGAGCTGGCCAACGCCATACGCTCGGCTTTCGGGGGCGGGTATCTTCACTATCTGCGTCGGCTGGAGACCCTGTCTGGGGCATCGCTGCGTGATGATCAGCATCCGCTGGGAGCCCGTGCCGTTTCCCTGGCCTTGATTCTGTCACTGGAGCCGTTTACCCACCTTCAACCTATTTCACTTCATCTGCGACCGATTCTTCTCGCACAGGCACCGCTGCCTCTTGGACAATTGCTGCAGGACTGTGATCACAGCCTGCGAGAGGCCGGTATCCTGCCACAGGATCCCGCTGCCAGCCTGATGCTGACGTCGGACGGCCGCATTCAGTCTCCCGGCGAGGCCGCGGCACTTTCCCCGCAGGATGAAGCCTATACTGGTATCTTTCCAACCGAAGAGCTCCAGAGCAGTTTCCTCCAGCACGCCTCTCACCAGGTACTGAACGATATTCGTGCATCTGCCGTCATGGCCGCCAATCCCCTGTCGACTAGGCACTCCCGCCTGTCTGCCCATCGCAATGCCACACGCCTACCTCAGGTCGAGGAGATAGAGCGTGATGCCGTCGCGTTCGCGCAACAACACCACATGGTGCCCTTCAGCCAGGCTGCCCGCATCCGTTTCTTTCAGCAGATAAGGCAACAAATCGTTGCAGCCGGTGGGGATACCGCCGTCTTGGCGGTCATTGACCTGGTCAGTACCCTCTTTGACTACGCTACCGGGGATCGTCGCCTGCCCGAGGGGGCCCGCATCCTGCTTTGGCGGCTACAGGTACCCGTCATTACCCTGGCCAGCCTGGACGCAGGATATCTGAGTGATGACTCGCGCTCGGTCAGACGGCTCATTGAGCAGCTCGTGGCCATCTCCGTCAGCTATCCGGATGAAATGCGCCCTGACAAGGCGCTCTATCAGCGTCTGCAGACCATTGTCCGAGCCGTGGAGATCGTCGCGCATGCCTTCCATGTGCGTAGCCAGGTGCTGACCGCTCAGGTAGATCACGAATATCAGCGGGCAACCAACGGCATGCGGCGCCTGCTCTCCAGCCTGTCCCGCAGCCGGCGCTGTAGTGGGCGGGAGCCGCGTCAGCGCCGCAATCGGCGTGATTTTGATCATCGCCCCTCTGCCGCAAGGGAAAGAACCGTCTCCGAAGACATTCGCCGGCTGCTGGATCACCGTCTGGGCGGCAACCGGATACCGGCTTCCGTTCGTACATTTCTGTATGACGTATGGCTTCGTCACCTGCGTACCGCAGTGCTGCGTGATGGTGCGGACAGCCAGTCCTATCGGCTGGCACTGAAGGTGGTTGACGATCTGCTCTGGACCTTGGGTCAGGAGGGGGCCGATCCACGGGCGCGTACGGAACTGGTGCAGAGCATTCCCCCCATGTTGAACATGCTGACGGTTGGCATTCGTGAAGTCGGCGCCCGCCCGGAGAACTTTCGTACCTTCTTTGACGAAATTTTCATTGTTCATCTGCGTCGCATGCAGGGTGAAGAAGGATCGGCTGCCACGATCATTACCCGGGAGATGACGGAATCAGAGCCTCGAACGGAAGCCAATCAGACACTGGTCAAGACCTGCGAGGAAGCAGAAGCCGTTCATCAGGGGACGCAGGCGCCCCCATCTGACCCGATGTCTGGCGTATCTGAAAGCCGGGCTGGGCGTGGCGAATGCCATTCAGTCCAGCACAGCGCACAGCTAACACACCGGCACGCGCCCCGCCCTGCCTTTGACAAGGCATCACCGGATGCCTGGCGCCAGCCACCGCGCCCGGTTCCCCTGGATCAGTTCCCGGACGGTGAGACTATTGGCGTCCCGGTGGATGACCACGCCTCACCAGCCATCCCCCATCCTGCTTCTTTGTCTGAGCGGCTGCCGCCAGCCGGGCAGGGATCCATGGCTCCCCTGGACCCTCTGAGCGTTGCCGCTTCGCGTGAGAAACTCCAGGCGCTGATCCGGAACACCCGGATGGATGATCTTCCCAATGCTCCACGTCGTTTCAATCTGCCTACCGAACGTTTTTCGGCTGCCATGCAGCCGGGACGCTGGATGGAACTCATCAGCCGTAGCGGCCGCGTCGATTATGCCAAGGTCGTCTGGCTGAACGATCGGCGCACCATGGTTCTGCTGCTGCTGGCACCGGGCAAGCGCATCATGACACGCAACATAGATTCGCTGGTCAGGCGTGCGCGGCAGGGACGGCTGTACTTTGTCTGGTGATCTCCTTGATGAACCCGGGGCTTTCGGAAGGAGGGGTCTTGATGCACGCGGTCTGAAAATCTTAGTCCCGGGTTGCATTTGCAAAAATACCTTCTATAATCATCGCTTCACTGCGGGCAGTATGCAGGCGCGTAGCTCAGTTGGTTAGAGCACCACCTTGACATGGTGGGGGTCGTTGGTTCGAATCCAATCGCGCCTACCAGAATTCTGAAACGGGTTGTAGCCTTTGGGCTTCAGCCCGTTTTTATTTTATCGTCCTGTAACCGCCAGGCGGCTGTGCTGTGTGCGATGGCCCGGTGGAAGGCGGTGAGGGTACATCAAAAAATTCATGGGATCCCTGCCTTGAAGACGAAAAACGGCGGAAAGCAAAAACAGCCGAAAACGAAAACGGCAAGGAGCTGGGCTGATGACGAAAACAGGTATCAGCAGAAGCTGGCGGGGCGCTTCATTTCCGTACAGGTGCTTCGCAGACGCTGTGCTATCATCTCGGTCTTACCTCTGAACGTCGGGCGGGTCATGGAAGCACCACTGCAGCAGGTGGTCACCTCGATCGGGCGCAGGGGCTATCTTGAGAAAGACAGACCATGTCCAAGATGAAAACCAAGAAGGGCGCGTCCAAGCGGTTTCGCGTTCGTCCCGGCGGTACCGTCAAGCGCGGGCAAGCCTACAAGCGGCACATTCTCACGAAGAAAACCACCAAGAACAAGCGTCATCTGCGTGGCGCGGTGGATGTTCATGAGTCCGATACCCGCAGTATCCGGGCCATGATGCCCTACGCTTGAAACACTGACCGAACCGGAGTCCAAACAGCATGCCACGAGTCAAGAGAGGGGTTACCGCCAGGGCCCGTCACAAGAAAGTCATCGACCAGGCCAAGGGATACCGCGGCCGTCGCAAGAATGTATATCGCATTGCCAAGGAAGCGGTCATGCGGGCAGGGCAGTATGCCTACCGCGACCGTCGCAACCGCAAGCGTGTCTTTCGTGCATTGTGGATCACCCGTATCAATGCGGCTGTGCGCGAGCATGGCCTGACCTACAGCGTCTTCATGAATGGTCTGCTCAAGGCCGAGATCGCGCTGGATCGCAAGGTGTTGGCCGAGATGGCAGTCAATGACAAGCCTGCGTTCAGCGCCATTGTCGAGCAGGTGAAATCGACGCTGGGTGCAGCTGCGGCCTGAGGGCATCAGCGGAGGCCGATACTGACGGCTGTCTGACGGCCAGTGTTCTGACCGTCAGGTTGTAGCCAGGTCTCCCATGGGGATCGACAGCGGCACCAGGTGTGGTGTCCGGTTGTCGATCCCCGTTTGTTTTGGCAGGTCACTTTACCTGCCGTCCATCATGATCGACACAGGATGCAGGCGCAATGACGAAGGATTTGGAGATATTGGTCGAGGACGCCCGCGGCCGTTTTGCCGCCGTGACCGATGAGGCAGCCCTGGCAGATGTCAAGGCCGCCTTTCTGGGCAGAAGCGGTGCGTTGACCACGTTGCTCAAGGGTCTTGCCTCGTTGAGTGGCGCGGAAAAAGCCGAGCGGGGCAAGGCGCTCAACCTGGTCAAGCAACGCATTGAGGGGCTGGTCACCGAGCGGATGGAAGCGATCCGCGCCGAGCGCCTGGCCCGGCGTCTGGCCAGTGAGCGGCTGGATGTTTCCCTGCCGGGTCGATGCGCTGCAACGGGCGGTCTGCACCCGATTACGCTGACGATCGAACGTGTCGTGCAGATTTTCCGCTCAATCGGTTTCGATGTGGCTGATGGCCCGGAAATTGAGGAAGATTTCTTCAATTTTACTGCCCTGGGTATCCCCCCCAATCATCCGGCCCGCTCCATGGCCGATACCTTTTATATTGAACGCCCTGTTTCTGACTCTGATGCTGTGCTCACCGGGCAGGCAGAGCCACTGGTATTGCGTACGCACACCAGTTCCATGCAGGTGCGTTACGCACGCATGAATCAGCTTCCGATACGAGTGATTGTGCCAGGTAAGACCTACCGGGTGGATTCCGATGCGACCCATTCCCCAATGTTCCATCAGATCGAGGGTCTCTGGGTCGACGACAATATCAGCTTCTCGGATCTGAAGAGCGTCTACACCGATTTTTTGCACCAGTTTTTCGAACGCACGGATCTGGATGTGCGTTTTCGGGCTTCATATTTTCCGTTTACTGAACCATCGGCTGAAATTGATATCCGCTTTCCTGACGGCCCGTTGCAGGGACGATGGCTGGAAGTGTCTGGCTCTGGCCAAGTCCATCCACAGGTCATCCGGAATCTGGGTTTGGATCCGGAGCAACATATCGGTTTCGCCTTCGGTTCTGGGATTGAACGGCTTGCGATGCTGCGCCATGGCGTGGACGATCTTCGTCTCTTTTACGAGAATGATCTGCGCTTTTTGCGTCAGTTTGCCTGATCCTGCTCCGCTGCGTGTCCAACCCCTGAACCCGATGTCGATCCGATCATGAGAATTCCCGAAAAATGGTTGCGCCAATATTGCAATCCGCCGCTGGACGGAGATGAGCTGGAACATCTGCTGACTATGGGGGGCGTGGAGGTCGAGGCCCGCGAGCCGGTAGCCGCGCCGTTTTCCGGGGTCGTGGCAGCCCGCATCATCCGTGCCGAGAAGCATCCAAATGCCGACCGCCTGCAGGTTTGTCAGGTGGAGGTTGGCCAGTCAGCTCCGGTGCAGATCGTTTGCGGTGCACCCAATGCCCGCGCTGGTCTGGTGACCGCCTGCGCTTTGCCCGGTGCTGTGCTGCCTGGTGATTTTCGCATCCGCAAGACCAGGATGCGCGGCGTGGAGAGCGCCGGTATGCTGTGCTCGGCCCAGGAGCTGCGCATGGAGAGTGCCCAGGATGGCATTCTGGAGCTGCCACCGACGCTAGCGCCTGGTGTAGATCTGCGGCAGGCCCTGGATCTGGATGAAGCCGTGCTCACGCTCAAGGTGACTCCTAATCTGGCGCATGCGATGTCCGTGCTGGGCGTTGCGCGCGAAGTGGCGGCCCTGGCTGATGTACCGGTGCAGGAGCCTCACGTTACACCCCTGCCGGCTAGTACGGATACGCGACTGCCGGTTCGGATTGAGGAGCCGGCGCTGTGCGGGCGCTTTGCCGGACGGGTGATCCGGGGCGTCAACGCCGCCGCGACAACGCCTGAGTGGATGCGGCAGCGATTGCTGCGGGCCGGACAGCGTCCCGTGTCGGCACTGGTGGATATTTCTAACTATGTATTGATCGAAAGCGGGCAGCCCACCCACATTTTTGATCTCAACCGTCTCAAAGGG
The DNA here is from genome assembly GCA_030527825.1 of Lautropia sp. Lineage (GTDB taxonomy): Bacteria > Pseudomonadota > Gammaproteobacteria > Burkholderiales > Burkholderiaceae_E > Lautropia. The sequence continues at coordinate 694,303 of JAUNAC010000002.1, read as the reverse complement.
AGCCTGCACTTACGCTGGGGGAGGGCGGGGGAAACGTTGACCCTGCTTAATGGACAGACGGTATCCCTTGAGCCAGATGCACGGGGCTTACCCGTAGGTGTCATCTGTGATGACCATGGCCCGGTGAGTCTGGCTGGCATTATGGGCGGCCAGCACAGCGCCGTGGACCCTCAAAGTACGACAGATGTTTATCTCGAATCGGCGTTCTGGTGGCCTGCGGCCGTCATGGGACGTCCCCGCCGCTATAACTTCACCACAGATGCTGCCCAGCGTTTTGAGCGCGGTGTAGATGCTGAGGCGGTCGTAGATCAGCTAGAGTACCTGAGCAGGCTGGTGGTGGAGATCTGTGGTGGCCAGCCAGGCCCACTGGATGATCAGGTCACGAGCCTGCCGGAGCGGCCGTCTGTCCGGCTGCGTTTGAGCCGTCTGCAGCGGGTCAGCGGTCTGCCGCTGACGGCCGACGATTGCCGGGCTGCATTCCGCCGTCTGGGTTTTGCATTTGGCGTTGTGAATGGCGCCGCAGCAGCTGACACCATTTTTGAGGTAAGGCCTCCGTCCCGTCGCTTTGATATCGCTATTGAAGAGGATCTCATCGAAGAGGTCATCCGTCTGTATGGCTACGATCGCATTCCGGTCCGTCCACCGATCGCGCAGGTTGTTATGCGCCCGGTACCGGAGGCGCGCCTGGATGTCTTTACGCTTAAGCGCCGTTGGGCCATGCGCGATTATCAGGAGGTGATCAATTTCAGTTTTGTGGCCAGTGCTGACGATAGTCGTTTCCGGGCTGACGGTGCCGTCATCCGGGTGCAGAATCCGATCGCAGGCCACATGGATGTGATGCGCACGACGCTCTGGAGCGGTTTGCTGGCCAATTTGCAGCACAATCTGAATCGCAAGGCGGAGCGCGTGCGTCTTTTCGAGGTCGGCCGCGTGTACCTGCCTGCCCCGGGACAGCCGGCAGGCCCGCTAGCCCTGGCCGGCATAGCGCAGCCCGAGCGACTCGCCGTGCTCTGCCATGGCACTGCATTTGAGCCGCAATGGGGCACTTCGACCCGCGACGTGGATTTCTTCGATCTGAAGGGAGATCTTCAGGCTGCCCATCCCGAAGCACGGTTGCAGTTCGTTGCTGCCGAGTATCCCGGTCTGCATCCAGGTCAATCGGCACGCATCCAGTTGCCCGACGGCCAGGCGGCAGGATGGATGGGCGCTTTGCACCCGGCGTTGATCGAACAGCTCGATCTGCCCGGCCCAGTCTATCTGGCGGAACTGGACTGGTCGGTTTTGCAGATTCGCCCGGTTGTGGCATATCGTCGGGAAAGTCGTTTCCCGCCCGTCATTCGTGACCTCGCGATCGTGGTTGATGAGCAGGTTCCAGCCGCCGATGTGATGGAGCAGATTTACCGTATCCAGCGGGAAGAGCCCGTCGCCGCCTGCATACGGCATGTACACCTGTTTGATCAATATCGTGGTAAGGGATTGGAAAATAAGGAAAAAAGTCTTGCCTTCCGCTTCTGGATGCAACATACTGACCGAACGATGAGTGATGAGGAAACCGAAACCGTCCTGGCTCTGGTGCTGGGGCAGTTGCAGTCGCACGTCGGTGCACGGCTGCGCTGAGCTATATCAACAATGATGCGGAATGTGATGGAACCGGTTACAGGCGACACGGTTGTTTACCCGTCCGGAGAGCGGCCGGGCAAGCACACCGCCACGCTGACGAAAGCGGCTCTGGCCGATATGCTCTTCGAGCGTGTCGGGCTGAACAAGCGTGAAGCCAAGGATATGGTCGAGACTTTCTTCGACGAAATCAGCGCCGCCCTGATTCGGGGTGAAAGTGTCAAGCTTTCCGGCTTTGGTAATTTCCAGCTGCGTGACAAGCAGCAACGCCCGGGTCGAAATCCGAAGACAGGAGAGGAAATTCCCATATCGGCCAGGCGAGTGGTGACTTTCCATGCCTCTCAGAAACTGAAGGCGCAGATTGACGCTTCCCGATTTGCTGGCGGCTCAGTTTTACCGGCGGCGACCATTCTTCCTGGGCACACTGAATCATGAGTGCATCTGCTGCTACCAGGGCCGCTGAAAGTCGTACACCCCTGCCGCCCATTCCGGCCAAACGCTATTTCACCATTGGTGAGGTCAGCGAGTTATGTGGGGTCAAACCCCACGTGCTGCGCTATTGGGAGCAGGAATTCACCCAGCTGCGGCCCATGAAGCGGCGTGGCAATCGTCGCTATTATCAGCACCATGAAGTCCTGCTGATTCGGCGGATCCGTGAGCTGCTTTATGAGCATGGATTCACCATCAGTGGCGCCCGCAATCGCCTGGCCGAGACAGCCCAACCCGGCCGTCGCAGGGAAAGCGAACTCATGCAGCCGGTGGACATGACCCTGAATTTGCGCCAGTCGGATGTAGAGGCCATTCGTGAGGATCTGATGGTGGCGCTGGATCTGCTGCGCGACGCGCCAACCTGACGGATCAGCCAGCGTCCAGACTGATTTGCACGACGCGCTGATCCATGTTGTCCTGGGCCCAGCGGGTAAGGTAAAGCAGGCGGGCAAACCAGGGATAACGGCTTGCGCAACGCTCATGTAGCTGCTGGACTTTAAGCACCTTCAATCCCTTCTGCCATGTCTCCATATCTTGGGGATTGCCCATGGCCCATTTGAATTCGGGCGGCTGCGTACCCAGATGACGCAGGGCATCGTGTCGCCGGCTACGCTTCTGGAACATCAGGGGCAGGAGGTCAAAAATGATATGGACACCCGGCAGTCGCTGTTGCAGCCGGGCCATCAGTGACTGTACCTCGGCTTCTTCAAAGTACATCAGGACGCCTTCGAAAACCAGCAGGATGGGCTTGTCAAACCGGACGAGGGTTTCAATCCAGCCATCCTCCAGCAGCGAGTCGTCCAGATACTGCTGGACTCCGGAAGGGGGGAGTAACTGCCGCCGCAGCGCCATGACATCCGGCAGATCCATATCAAACCAGGCGGTCAATGCCGGCCGGCCCAGTCGTTCATAGCGGGCGTCCAGACCGGCGCCCACATTCATCACGACGGCATCGGGGTGGGCGCCCAGGAAAACGCGCACGTCATCATCAAAGATCGATGCACGACCGCAGCAGCCCGCCAGGGACATTCGACCCATTCCCTTCAGGCGCCCGAAGTCATAATCGAGCCGTTCGGCGATGCGAGGCGCATCGGTATCAATCAACAGAGGAATTGAGCGAGCCTGTTCAAGTACCTTGGCCCATAGCGTGATCAACATGGTCTCGGATAGGGCATCCAGATGCGCGCTGGATATCCGGTCTGTGCTCATCGCGAAATACCTCCGTGAAACGGAATAGGTCGTGGCCCCATTCATCTCAGATAATAATGACACTCATTCAAAATATGACACCTGTCAACCCCGACCGGGGTAGAGGATCATTCGCTGGCATCTTTGCTTTGATGTCTCCGGTTTTTTTATGACAGCAAAAGAAAAACCGGCTGCCCAGTCCAAAAATATGGACTGGACAGCCGGTTCTCTGAAACCCTTGGTCGGGACGGAGTGATTCGAACACTCGACCCCTTGCACCCCATGCAAGTACGCTACCAGACTGCGCTACGCCCCGACAGACAGCCAGTATAACAGCCTTTCAGAAAAATGCCAGATCCTTTGCCAACACGCCGCATCAGTGAAGTAAGGATGTCCCGCCCACGGTATTACTCAGCGATGGACTGACCGGAGCGGGCGAAGGCTGGGGAGCAGGATCCGACAGGCGGTTTGCGGGTAATTGGCGTAAATGGGCTACGCTGGGAGCCTGGCGTTCAAACATTTCTCCGAGCGGCATGGCCTTGCCAAAAAAATCCCCCTGAAGGTACGAAATGCCCAGGTCCGTGAGCCGTTCATAGATGGCGGCATTGTGGACATGCTCGGCAACCGTGCGCAGTTTCAGACGGCGCGCTACTCGGACAGTGGAAAGAATGATTTCTTCGTCGATCGGGTTGGACATCAGATTGCGGACAAAGGAGCCATCAATTTTCAGATAGTCCAGGGGGAAACGTTTCAGATATTCAAAGGTGGCCAGTCCGGTGCCAAAATCGTCCAGAGCAATGCCAAAGCCCTGGGCTTTCAGATCATCCACCAGACGGGACGCAGCCGCCGGATTGCGGATGGCCTCACTTTCGGTAATTTCAAAAACGATCTTGGCGGCTGGGATGGCGTAGTTGGCACGCTGTTCCCGGATGAAATCGGCAATGCTGTCGTCACTCATGGTCGCGCCAGCCAGATTAATGGAGCACTTCCACGTCAGCGCCAGTGCCTCCGGGTTGGCGGCCAGCCATTCGAAAGCCAGACGGATCACTGCGCGATCCAGGGGCACAGACATCTGGGCCTGTGAGGCCAGGGTAAGAAATTCCGGCGGACGAATCAACTGGCCATCTTTATCCCGCAAACGCGTCAGTACTTCATAGGAACGCATCTGGGAGGGCGCTTCGGGATCAATCAGAGGTTGTGCATAGAGTTCGATCCGGTCATTACGGATAGCGTCCCTAATGTGTTCGATCTTTTTTTGGTGGGAGCGCCGGGCATCAATCATGGTTTGCGATAACGGCTCGACAAAGAGCTGTGGATCGCGCACGCTGGCAGCGATGGCCTGGGCGTCGGAGAGTGCGGACAGGCAATCCTCACTACTGATGTGCGAGTTGGGATCGAGCAGCAGCCCGCCGATGTGACATTGCAGCCGGATACTGCCATGCTCGGTCTGAAAGACCTGGCCACTGAGCTGCGTGTAGAGCTCCCTGGCCACAGAACGAACTTGTGCCACCGTCTCTGCATAAATCAGCATTGCATAACGGCCAGCAGACAGGCGCGAGGCCAGTTGCGTGCTGTTTTGCTGGATCAACAGCTGTGCGGTGGCCTGTTCCAGCTGCATGGCCTCTACCGTGCCACACAGGTCATGAATAGCATCATAGTTATTGATATACAGACCAATAAGCCCATAGCAGGGACGCTGGGGTGAGGCCAGGCGGTCGGTCAGTTCGGCCATCAGACCGCGATCGTTCAGCAGACCGGTGCTCATGTCCTGACGGGCCTGGCGAGACATGCGGGTCAGCGCAAGACTGCGGTCAGCGGCCAGGGCCTGGAGTAGCTGGGCGGCGAGCACAGCACAACACAGCAACAAGGAAACACTGACCGTGTTGCCAAAACCGCCGCCTTGCGCATCGGTCACGGCATAAGCGCGACTGGCCAATAGCGGCAAGCCAGCCAGTAGCAGCGTATAAGCATCAGCCCGGCCAGTGGCCTGGGAGGCTGCCGCCCAGATCAACGGAATAAAGATGGCAAACAGCACCAGGCCTGCGTAGTGGCTCTGGCCCAGGCGATGCAGGACGTAAGCCAGGGCTGCAATTCCCAGAACGATCAGAACAGTGGGAATGCTGAAGCGGGTAGGGTTTCCTTCATGGCCCATGTCGTCTGCGTCCAGCAGACGGGCAGGGCGCACCAGAGCCAGCAGGGCCGGACAGACCAGCAGCATGCCCAGGGCATCTGCCAGCCAGGCCGCCAGAAGGAGCTGGCCTGGGCCAAACTGGAAGAGAGGCGGGATCCGGAGCGTGCAGATCAGGCTGGTGAAGATGAGCGCATTGATTGGCGCAGATACCAGCAGGCTTACCGTCAGCAGGCGACTGACAAGATCCAGACGGTATTCTGGCGGCTTCCAGTCAGCAACCCGCTGCAGCAGACGGATAGCCTGCCATGGGCCAATCATCGAGGCCGTGGCAAGAATCAGCGCATAGCGGGGATCGTGAGTGGCGGCCAGAGCCCAGGCTCCCGCCCCGAGGGCGACGACTGGCAACCACCGCAGGCCATAGTACCAGGCAAAGGCGAAGCCCACCGCCGAACAGGGCCAGAGCAGCAAACGCCAGGCTGATCCGGCAGATATGAGCTGTGCCACCACGCACAGTAAAAGCGCCAGGCCAGCGGCCAGTATGCACCGTATGGCCAGGGGTAGATGCTCAAATTGGGCAAAACGCTTCAAACCGGCTCCTCTCATGAACGTCCTGGTTGGACAGGAGCCGGCTTGGGCAAAGGCCAATCAAGCCGCCATCAACTCGCGCAGCACAAAGGGCAAGATACCGCCATGCAGGTAGTAATCCACCTCAATCGCGGTATCGATGCGAGACAGCAGACTGACCTCGAAAGAAGAACCGTCAGCACGACGAACCTTCATCTTGATCTCCTGCTGTGGCACCAGCTGGTCGGGTACTTCAATGTCGATCAGCTCATCCCCCCTGATGCTCAGCGAATCCCAGGAGTCGTTGTTGCGAAATTGCAACGGCAAAACCCCCATACCTACGAGATTCGAACGGTGAATCCGTTCGAAACTGCGTGCGACCACCGCCTTGATCCCCAATAGCTGAGTCCCTTTGGCGGCCCAGTCACGGGAGCTGCCGGTGCCGTATTCCTCACCTGCAAGGATAACCGTTGGCACACCATCTGCGATGTATTTCATGGCTGCATCGTAGATTGAGAGACGCTCACCGTCTGGTTGATGCAACGTCATGCCGCCTTCTTCGCGTGAACCGTCCGCTTTGGGCGGCAGCATCAGGTTCTTGATGCGCACGTTGGCAAAGGTCCCCCGAATCATCACGTTATGGTTACCCCGCCGAGATCCATAACTATTGAAGTCGGACTTGCCCACCTTGTTTTCCTGCAGATAGCGGCCGGCTGGTGACGTATCCTTGATGGAACCGGCCGGCGAAATGTGGTCGGTTGTGATGCTGTCGCCGAACAGCGCCATGATGCGGGCATTCCGAATCGCAGGCAGGGGAGAAGGCTGCATGGCAAAGTTGGCAAAGAACGGCGGCTGGGCGATGTAAGTGGAGGGAGGCCAGTCATAGACCTGCCCTTCGGCCGTCGGTACGGCATTCCAGAGAGGATGGTTCTTGGTGAGATCAGCATATAGACGCCTGAATGTTTCGGCGTCCATCGCAAAGCGCATCAGGTCATGTACTTCCTGACTGCTAGGCCAGATATCACGTAGCCAGATTTCCTGTCCTTCCCGGTTCTTTCCAAGCGGCTCCCGAGTCAGATCCTTCAGAACGGTACCGGCGATGGCATAGGCCACTACCAACGGTGGTGAGGCCAGGAAATTGGCACGGATGTTGGGATGGATGCGCGCCTCAAAGTTCCGGTTTCCCGAAAGAACGGCTGCACAGACCAGATCATTTTTGACGATGGCTTCGTTAAACTCCGGCCGAAGGTCGCCCGCGTTGCCAATACAGGTTGTGCAACCATAAGCGGCCACCGCGAAACCGAGCGCTTCCAGATACGGCAGCAGACCCGTTTTGGCCAGGTATTCACTGACAACCCGTGATCCTGGAGCCAATGAAGTTTTGATGTGCTGTGCTACCGAGAGTCCGGCTTCCACGGCCTTTTTGGCCAGCAAACCTGCCGCCAGCAATACTCCCGGGTTAGAGGTGTTTGTACAGGAGGTGATTGCAGCAATCAAAACGTCGCCGTTGTGCAGCTTCACGTCGCCCGCGGGGACCTCTTCCTGCAGATCCACCGCCTTTTTGTTGAAACCGTTTTCCTTGACCGGAGCCGAAAAAAGATAGCGGAACGTAGCAGCCATGTCGGTCAGGTCAATGCGGTCCTGAGGTCGCTTTGGCCCGGCCAATGATGGCACGATGGAATCCAGATCCAACTCAACGATCTGAGAATATTGCAGATCCCCGTCAGCAGGAATGCCAAAGAGTTCCTGTGCCTTGAAATACTGTTCGAAGGCGTCAATTTCTTCCGGAGTACGGCCCGATCCACGGAAATAGTCGACCGTTTTTTCATCCACGGGGAAAAAGCCCATGGTTGCACCATATTCCGGTGCCATGTTTCCGATAGTGGCGCGATCGGGCACAGCCAGCGACCGGGTACCTTCACCAAAAAATTCGACGAACTTACCCACCACCTTGGTTTCACGCAACAGCTGAGTGACACGCAGCACCAGGTCAGTCGCTGTGACGCCCTCACGCAACTTCCCTTTTAGGTGTACGCCGACGACATCCGGCGTCAGGAAATAGACGGGCTGACCTAGCATGCCAGCCTCGGCTTCGATACCACCTACGCCCCAGCCCACCACGCCAATGCCATTGATCATGGTGGTGTGGCTGTCAGTACCGACCAGCGAATCGGGGTAGTAAATGGTGTGGTCACCATCCATTTTCTGGTGTACCCCGCGGGCCAGGTATTCCAGGTTAACCTGGTGCACGATACCTACGCCCGGAGGAACGACCTTGAACGTATCAAATGCCTGCATGCCCCACTTCATGAACTGATAGCGCTCCTTGTTGCGAGAGAACTCCAGTTTCATATTCAGGTCAAGCGCAGTATTGTCACCATAGTGATCGATCATGACAGAATGATCGACTACCAGGTCCACCGGTACCTTCGGTTCAATCCGCTTTGGGTTCTTTCCATGAGAGGCGGCTACATTGCGCATGGCAGCCAGGTCTGCCAGTAGCGGGACACCGGTAAAGTCCTGCAATACCACGCGAGCGACGATGAATGGAATTTCCTCGACCCGGTGAGCGTTGGGGGCCCAGTTGGCTAACTGGACGATATGTTCTTCTAAAACCTTTTTGCCATCACAGTTGCGAAGCACGGATTCCAGCACGATCCGAATGGATACCGGCAGACGGCTGACATTGGGAAAATGCTTGGCAAGCGCTGGCAGCGAATAGAAAGAAGCTTGTTTGCCTGAGGCAAGGGTGTAGGTCTGTAGGGTATCGAATATATTGTGAGCCATCTCGGATCCTCGTATGCGGGCAGATGCACGCTGAAACGGCTTCAGCGCGCTAGTGACAGAATGTGCGTTCGACAGGGACTGGCCAGGTGGCCAGGCGGCTGCCGATGCACGTGAAGAAACGGAGTGGCGGTCAACATCGCTCGTGTGTCATGGTGTTCCATGTGGGCTGGATGATTCCGGGCGCAGATCCCCATCAAGCATGTTCAGAACGCCCATGCCGGGAATGGTGAGATCTGCGGGTTTCTGGCCGGCTGGACAGGCGCGCAGCCAGCGTGCTTCAATGAATTCATGATCCTCACGCCGGTTATTGGCCAAGGGCGGAGAATAGAGCACGACAGTGTCAATGCGATAGTGTGTCTGAAAATCACCAGTGACAGTAGATTGGCTGACGACTGTCGTGTGACTGTCCCGGCAGACGGAGTCAGCCACCCAGGTAAGACCAACCCGCCGGAATGCCCCGAGTCGGCAGGCCCCCCGCTTGCCGACTTTCCGGTCCAGGTGCTGCTCTGGCGTATCTGTCTGGGCGCCCACGCAGAAATGAACCGGTGCAAGTCCAAGCTGCTGTCCGGCACTATTGCGTATTTCCCAGAGCCCGGGTTTACGTCGTGGATAGTCCAGACTGCCAGGGGAGGTAGGCAGGCTGCTGGCTGCGCCTTTCGCAGGAGCTGGCGTCGCAGAAAGCAGATCCCTTGCCAGTACGCCCTGGCCGGCTGACAGCAGGGACAGCATCAGCACCAGCCATCCAGCCCGCAAGGCGCGCATTGACGGAGCTGGCGAGCGGGATGGTATCTGTTTCGCCACCGACGTTGCGCGGCGATCTGCAATGCTGCCGTCTGTTTCCTGCATCAATCCCTCATTGTCTCGGATCAGCCAACCCGCACCTGCAGACGAATATACGGGATGGTTTGAAAAGAGGGCCGCAGGCCCATTGAATCGTGTCCTCAAGGTGTCTGCATGGCCTGCTGGTTCGGGTGAACGCAGCCATCGACCAGACGCTGGCCCGTTTTCTGGTTCATCAGCATCGACTTGTTGCGAATCTGGATAAAGAGTGTCTCGGCGTTGACATCCTCCAGACGCAATGCCCCGGTTGACGACAGAACGGGCTTCATCAGCCAATGATGGGTCTTGTAACCCAGTTCAACATAACCCGGATGCTGGGCACTTTGCTGGACGCTGACCTGCTGATTGAACTCGCAATGACTGATACCCAGATTGATCCGGTCGAAGGCCGCCAGCTGCTGGGCGTCAGCCGCTGGTACGGCGATCGGTGGAATGCTGGCTGGGACTGCTGCGCCAGATGTGGTCTCGGCCGCGCGGGCATGGCGCCTCGTGTGTTTAATCTTTTTGTTGCCATGCTCCTGGATCTTTGACGTGGCATTTTTTTTTGCTGTAGCAACGGAATGCGAAGCGCTCGCCTGGGTTGCCTGGACCGGGGTGAGCAAGGTCGACGCGGTCAACAGCACCGCAGGCAGTACTAGCCAGCGCGACAGGAAGTTGTTGCGGCGATGCTGGCTGCTGGAGGAAGGAAGAAGGTGCATGTCCATGGCGGATCATTCCTGACAGGGTTCAGGCTGCAGTCGGCAGCGAAGGGTCCAAGGGGTCCGTTCCGACGGGCCTGGGGGCGTCTTCACGGATGCGTTCTTGAAAGGACAAGGTTGTTCCAGGCTCACCGCGATATTGAACACATTCCAGACAAACGATTCCCCGGAAAAGCGCCATACTTCTGCCCTGTTGACTGCATTGCATGCGCTGGCAATGGTGTAGCACATCAAATCCGCGCTGGACATTGATCGTTGCCTGCGCTGCCAAACAGCGGCTCCGCTGCAGCAGGCAGGGCCATCCCTGTCGCACGCCCCTGTTTCAGAACCTGCCACCAGTACCGATAGCTGGCCCGGTCCTGCAGATGACCCTGATACTGGATCGGGCCCCAGCAGACAGCGCGGGCAGCCAGCAGAATATCGATGGCTGTCTGCACGTCTCCCGACGCTGGTCTGAAAGCGGACACGATCGGCTCGATCTGGCAAGGATGGATGCTCCACTTGCGCTGATAGCCGAAATCACGGGCTGCCCGTCGGGCATCCTCTCCTGCCGCCTGACCTCCATCATCCATGGCCTGGGTCACGCCATGAACAGCGACTTTGCCATGCGCATGGGCGGCCAGAGAAATGTCCACCAGTGCCCGCGCCATGAGTGGATGCTCGAATTGACGGGCGCCTTGCATGGCCTGGGCAGAGACTGCACCGCAAAAACTGCTGACGTAGTCCATCATGCCAAAGCAGAGCGCCTCTACGCGAGGATGCGCCGCAATCTCATCCAGCCTGGCCAGGACAGTGGGGCTTTCAATCAGGACATGAAAGGGCAGGGGCACCATCCGCCCGACCCGCTGTTCATGTCGAAGACAGTGCGCCTCCGCTTCCATGATATCTGCCACGCTGCTTACCTTGGGGAGCGTGAGATAGGCAAGCCGACAGCCGGCATAGGACATCCATTGGGCCAGTTCCGCCTGAAAACAGGGGTGATGCACCGGATGGGTGCGGGCACCGACCCGGCCATGACGGTTGTCCGGCCCACCCAGCACCTGTGCCATACGCGCGGCATGTCCGGACGCATCCCCTTCCGGAGCACCGTCTTCGCCATCTGCGGTGATATCAAATAGCGGGCCAAGCCGGGCCTGAATGGTCAGCGATTTATGCAGCAGCTCGGGGCTGCCACAATAATGGTCACAAACCGGCAACACCGACCCCCTGTCCCTTTCATGGAACAGAACTGACTCGGGAAGGGGAATCTCTGCGGGGTTGCCCATTCGGCCAATCAACCCAGCAAGTGCTTGATGCCGTTGCGCTCGCCCTGCAGCTCATCCAGCGATGCCTGAATCCGTTGCCGGCTGAAGTCGTCGATCGCAAGCCCTTCGACCAGGGTATATTCGCCATTTGCACAGGTCACCGGCATGCCGCAGATAATGTCTTCGGGAATACCGTATTCACCTCGCGACGGAATCCCCATGGTGACCCACTTGCCTTGTGTGCCCAACGCCCAGTCACGCATATGGTCGATGGCGGCACTGGCCGCGGAGGCCGCGGATGAAAGCCCCCGGGCCTCGATGATGGCGGCCCCCCGCTTGCCCACCGTCGGGATGAACACGTCCTTGATCCAGGCATCATCGTTGACCAGTTCCAGCATTGATTTGCCATCGCTGCTGGCAAAGCGGATGTCCGGATACATGGTCGGCGAATGATTGCCCCAGACCACCAGCTTTTCGATTGAGGAGACCGGACGCCCGGTCTTGGCCGCCAGTTGGGAAAGTGCCCGGTTGTGATCCAGCCGCAGCATGGCGGTAAAGTTTTTCTTGGGAAGGTCCGGCGCGGACTTCATGGCGATCAGCGCATTGGTATTGGCCGGATTGCCGACAACCAGCACCTTCACGTCGCGGCTGGCGTGGTCGTTGAGTGCCTTGCCCTGTACTGTGAAAATGGCGCCATTGGCTTCCAGCAGATCCTTGCGCTCCATGCCTTTGCTGCGCGGACGGGCACCAACAAGCAGAGCATAGTCAGCGTCCTTGAAAGCGACATTGGGATCATCCGTGACCACGATGCCGGCCAGCAGCGGAAACGCACAGTCATCCAGCTCCATCACCACACCCTTGACAGCGGGCATAGCGGCAGGAATATCCAGCAATTGCAGGATAACGGGCTGATCCTTGCCCAGCATGTCACCATTCGCAATGCGAAACAGCAAAGAGTAAGCGATCTGGCCGGCTGCACCGGTCACTGCAACACGTTTGGGTGTTTTCATGTCGGAATCCTGAGTCAAAGTTGACAGGGAATTGGGAAACTGTATTGGGTGCGATATTAGGACGTTGCTTGTTGAAGGTCAAGATATCAGATATCTTATATAAGATATAAGAGCAAGGAAGCGCTCCACCCCTCTTTTCCCTGTCCTGCGTTCGGATACTCATGTCTGCAACCTATACGGATTTCCCCCGCATGCACACCGAGCCTGTGCCGGCCGAGCCGGACCCTGAGGTTCTGACGAGCCCATCCGCTATAGCCCAGCAGGCACCTGACACTGGGCTCGACGTATCGCACGTCGTCCAGCCTTCAGGCGATATGTCCGTTCCACATCAGGTAACCGGGCCACGCTTTCAACCCCTTTATCGCCAGATCCGCCAGGCTATCCTGGATGCCTTACAGACCGGAGAATGGGCGCCCGGCGGGCTGATCCCCAGTGAATTCGCGCTGGCCCAGCGATTTGGTGTCAGTCAGGGAACCGTGCGAAAGGCAGTCGAAGTACTGGCTGCCGAAGGCGTTCTGATGCGTCGTCAGGGAAAGGGGACCTATGTTGTTTCGCATGATGAGAGCCGGGCTCAGTTCCGCTTCCTGAGACTTCGCCCTGATAATGGGCCTGCCATCCAGCCCGTCAGCAGCATCCTGCAGTGTCGGCGGGTCCGGGCCCCGGGCGATGTACAGCGCGCGCTGGCACTGCGCTCTGCCGACACCGTGCTTTACATACGACGCCTTCTGGTATTCGAGAGCGCACCCGTCGTGCTCGACGATATCTGGCTGGCTGGCGAGGAGTTCCGGCAGCTCACGGCGCAGCGTCTGGAAAATCATTCGAGCCGCCTCTATTCGATCTTCGAAACGGAACTGGGCACCAAGATGCTCCATGCCCGTGAGCGCATTCGCGCCGTATCCGCCAGCAATGAGGAGGCCAGCCTGTTGCAGATCGAGCCACGAACGCCTTTACTATTGGTCGAGCGCACCACCTCTACCTTCAATGGCCGGCGCGTGGAGCTGCGCCGCGGCCTGTGCCGCACCGATCGTCATTACTACGCCAATGAGCTGTAACCCTCTTGACATCCCCGCTGCCGGACACGGTTGATACCACTGGTCAGCCCGTATGGTGGCTTCAGCCCCACAGCTCAATCCATTTTGCACTTCTGCAAAAATTCGGCGTACTGTGCGCTGGAGCGGCAAAATGGTTGTTCCAGAAAGTGAATTTTCTGGTGCTGGTGGCGGAACCAGGTCGGGGACTGTGCGCAGATTCCACATCCAGAAAAAACGCGGCACTTTGTGTAGCGGTCTGCGTTGTTCGGTGGCAAAAAATGCGCAACAATAGATCATTATCCCTATGACCTGTCGGGTTGTCCTGACTGTTCAGGTCATGCACCCGTTTACAGGATTCCGGCTGGAGGTTCCATGGATCTTTTGTCGGGCAGTCGCCATGGGCGATCATCAAGCGCCGTCCGGGCATTCCTGCCGGACCGGATTCCAGTACCGGGAACGCTGCAGCCACGGTGCCAGCCATTGTGGCCTGTATCGGGGTTTTATGTGGAAGGCTTTTCTGGCAGTTTTGGACTGGAGGATAGACATGGCAGACAGCGATGCCGGCAGCGGCACTGTGCGAACAAACCTGGGCGTCTCGATGGCCCCCGGACATCCGGGAGAGGACCCTGAGGCCCGACGGGCACGGCGGGCGGCCGTCCCCAAGCCCACCAATGTAGGGCTTCCTGATCTCCTGAAGGGCTATCTGCCTGCCATGGCGGCAGCCGGGCAAGTATCCATTCTCCACCGAGCCAGCGGGGTGCTGATGTTTCTGGTCGGCATCCCGTTCATGCTTTATCTGCTGTCGCAGAGCATCACATCTGAAACTAGCTTCGAAACCTACTCGATGGTGGTGCATTCCTGGCTTGGCAAACTTGTTCTTCTGGCGCTGATATGGGCATTCTGTCATCACTTTATTGCGGGAATACGTTTCATTGTTCTCGACATGCATTTCCTGACCGAGAAATCCAAGGCTATGCTCAGTGCGAAAGTTGTACTGGCTGCCAGCCTTGTCATGACGGTTATTTTCGGTTCCATGCTGCTGTTTTCCTGAGCTGCTTTCCGCATCCAATTTCCCCCATCTTTCCGTCTGCAAGGTTTGACATGACCATTCAAAGAATCGTGTCTGGCGCCCACTATGGCCTGCGTGACTGGCTGGCTCAGCGTGTCACCGGCGTGATCATGGCGCTTTACACAATTTTTCTTTTGTGCAGTATCTGTACATTGCCCCAGCTCGACTATTACGCCTGGTCCCACCTTTTCAGCGGCCAGTTTATGAAAGTGGCCACGATGGTGGTTGTGCTCTCGCTTATCTATCATGCCTGGGTCGGCATCCGTGATGTCTACATGGACTATCTGAAAAACGCGCTGGTGCGTCTGCTCCTTGAAGTGGGCACTATTGTCCTGCTGGCTGGCTACGCCATTTGGGCGGCTTTCATCCTGTGGAGAGCCTGAGGATCATGGTCGACTATCTGAACAAGCTCTCCAACAGCCTTCCCCGTCGCAAGTTCGATGCTGTGATTGTCGGTGCTGGAGGCGCCGGCATGCGCTGTTCGCTGCAACTGGCCGAAGCTGGCTACAACGTGGCGGTCCTGTCCAAGGTCTTTCCCACCCGCTCTCATACCGTAGCTGCCCAGGGCGGCATCGGAGCCTCACTCGGAAACATGAGCGAGGATAACTGGTACTGGCATATGTTCGACACCGTCAAGGGGTCTGACTACCTGGGTGACCAGGATGCCATTGAGTTCATGTGCCGCCAGGCGCCCCAGGTCGTCTATGAGCTGGAACATTTCGGCATGCCGTTTGACCGTAATGCCGACGGAACCATCTATCAGCGTCCGTTCGGCGGCCATTCGGCCAATCTGGGCGAAAAGCCGGTACCCCGGGCCTGCGCAGCGGCTGACCGTACCGGACATGCACTATTGCACACGCTCTACCAGCGCAATGTCCGTGCCCGCACCACCTTCTTTGTGGAATGGATGGCCCTGGATCTGATCCGCAACGCCGAAGGCGATGTACTGGGCGTGGTCGCACTGGAAATGGAAACTGGCGAGGTCATGATCCTGGAAGCCAAGGTCACCGTATTCGCTACCGGTGGTGCAGGGCGCATCTGGCAGGCTTCTACTAATGCGTACATCAACACGGGCGACGGACTCGGCATGTGTGCCCGTGCCGGTATCCCGCTGCAGGACATGGAGTTCTGGCAGTTTCACCCCACAGGTGTCGCCAATGCCGGGGTGCTGATTACTGAAGGTGTCCGCGGCGAGGGGGGCATATTGCTCAATAAGGACGGTGAGCGCTTCATGGAGCGCTATGCCCCGACGCTGAAGGATCTGGCGCCGCGCGACTTTGTTTCCCGTTCCATGGACCAGGAAATCAAGGAAGGGCGTGGATGTGGTCCCCATGGTGATTATGTGCTGCTCAAGCTGGATCACCTGGGCGCAGATAAAATTCTCAAGCGCCTGCCTTCCATCCGCGAGATCGCTATCAAGTTTGCCAACGTAGATCCCATCAAGGAGCCGATCCCGGTCGTGCCGACCATTCATTACCAGATGGGGGGTATTCCCACAAACTACTATGGTCAGGTCGTCGTGCCCAAGGGCGATAACCCCTCCAGCGTGGTTCGAGGGCTCTATGCCATCGGGGAATGTGCCTGCGTTTCCGTCCACGGCGCCAACCGTCTGGGTACCAACTCACTGCTTGATCTGGTGGTGTTTGGACGTGCGGCTGGCAACCACATCGTTGAATCCGGTTTCAAGAACGAGAAACACCAGCCGCTGCCCGGCGATGCCGGGGATTTCTCCCTGGCCCGTGTGGCGCGTCTGGACGGTTCGACATCTGGCGAACGCACACAGGACGTAGCTGGTGACATTCGGCGGGATATGCAGTCGCACTGCGGCGTATTCCGCACATCAGCGCTGCTGGCCGAGGGCGTTGGCAAGATTCTCAGCCATGTCAAACGGGCAGAGGATATTCACCTGCGTGATAAATCCCAGGTGTTTAATACCGCCAGGGTGGAGGCTCTGGAACTGGCCAACCTGATCGAAGTGGCCAAGGCCACCATCATCTCGGCGGAAGCGCGCAAGGAAAGCCGGGGGGCACACGCCCACAGCGACTATCCGCAGCGTGACGATGAAAACTGGATGCGGCATACGCTGTGGCATTCGGAGGACAACAGTCTTACCTACAAGCCCGTTGTGCTCAAGCCCCTGACGGTCGAGTACTTCAAGCCGAAACCCCGCACGTTCTGATTCTGAATTCTTCTCATCGAGCATTGGGTGCCCGATAGCCATTCAGCTGCGGGCACTGATCGACAAAGGCACAACATGGCCAACACAAACCGCCGGAGAATGAAATTCTCCATTTACCGATTCGATCCCGATCGCGACCAGAAACCCCATATGCAGAACATCGAGGTTGAGCTGCTGCCAACTGACAAGATGTTGCTTGATGCCTTGATGCGTATCAAATCCGATGTGGACGACAGCTTTGCCTTTCGTCGTTCCTGCCGGGAGGGTGTCTGTGGTTCGGATGCCATGAACATCAATGGCAAGAATAGTCTGGCCTGTATCACCAACCTGAAAACGCTCAAGGAACCGGTGGTACTCAAGCCCCTGCCAGGGTTACCAGTGATCCGCGACCTGATCGTGGATATGACACAGTTCTTCAAGCAGTACGAATCCATCAAGCCGTATCTGATCAACGATACCCAGCCGCCTGAGAAGGAACGCCTGCAGTCTCCTGTGGATCGCGAGGAGCTTGATGGGCTCTATGAATGCATCCTATGCGCCTGCTGCTCGACGTCCTGTCCGTCCTTCTGGTGGAACCCCGACAAGTTCGTGGGTCCGGCTGGGTTGCTGGCGGCTTACCGTTTCATTGCTGATACTCGGGATCAGGCAACCAACGAGCGTCTGGACAATCTGGAGGATCCGTACCGCCTGTTCCGGTGCCACACCATTATGAATTGCGTTGATGTCTGTCCGAAAGGGCTGAATCCGACCCGTGCCATCGGCAAGATCAAGGAGCTGATGGTCCGGAGAACCGTCTAGATACGCAAGCTAGGGAAACCGTTAATGTCCAGTATCGGTAAGAATGCGTTGTTAGAGGGAAGCGACGAATGTGCAGCCCGTTTCCGGCGGCTGCGCTGGCGGATCAGACGTGGCCTGCTCGAAAACGACATTCTGCTCAATCGCCTGCTGGAGCGGCGTGCCGAGCGGGGTTTTCTCGAATCCGAGATTGAGGCCCTCGACCGCCTGCTGGATTTGACGGATCCTGATCTGCTGGATCTTGTGCTGGGGCGGCGACAGCCGGAAGGTGAGCTGGCAACACCGGCAGTCATCGCACTGCTAGCGGAGATCCGTCTGCTGTAGCAAGCTGCTGTTCTGTCATTATCAATTCAGGAAGGAACACAATGACAACCAACAAACCTGCCTATACCGCCTCACTGTCGTTCTCGGATGGTTCTGCCAGTGCCGAATTCCCCGTCTACAAAGGGACGCTTGGGCCGGACGTCATTGATATCCGCAAGCTTTATGCCAATACCGGGAAATTCACCTTTGACCCAGGTTTTATGTCGACAGGGGCCTGCGAATCAGCCATCACCTACATTGATGGCGACAAGGGCGAACTGCTCTATCGTGGCTATCCCATTCAAGATCTGGCCGAACATTGCGACTATCTGGACGTCTGCCATTTGCTGCTCAAGGGAGAGCTCCCGTCCCCTCAGGAAAAAGCCAGCTTTGACTATGTCGTGACCCATCACACGATGCTTCACGAACAGATGTCGCGTTTTTTCACCGGCTTTCGACGGGATGCACACCCCATGTCCATTCTGGTCGCCTGTGTGGGGGCGCTCTCGGCCTTTTACCATGACTCGCTTGACATCTCCAAGGAAGAACATCGCCAGGTTGCATCCATACGGCTCATCGCCAAAATGCCGACTCTGGTTGCCATGGCTTACAAATACTCTATTGGCCAGCCTTTTGCCTATCCGCGCAACAAGCTCAGCTACACGGCCAATTTCATGCATCTGATGTTTTCGACACCGTGTGACGAATACATGCCGAACGAGGTGCTGGTTCGTGCGCTGGACCGGATCCTGATTTTGCACGCCGACCATGAACAGAATGCGTCGACGTCAACCGTACGTTTGGCGGGATCGTCGGGGGCCAATCCTTTTGCCTGTATCGCAGCGGGTATTGCGACGCTCTGGGGACCTGCGCACGGCGGGGCTAATGAAGCAGCCCTGCTCATGCTGGAGGACATCCTTGCCCAAGGAGGGGTTGAGAAGATTGGAGAATTCATCAACAAGGTCAAAGACAAGGAGTCTGGGGTTAAATTGATGGGTTTCGGACATCGTGTCTACAAGAACTATGATCCGAGGGCAAAACTGATGCAGCAGACATGTTCCGAAGTGCTTGCTGAGCTTGGATTGGAGAATGACCCGCTCTTCAAACTGGCACGTACGCTTGAAAAGATTGCGCTGGAAGATGAATATTTCGTCTCGCGCAAACTGTATCCGAATGTGGACTTCTATTCGGGCATCGTACAGCGCGCCATGGGTATACCCACTAGCATGTTTACCTGCATCTTTGCATTAGCTCGGACGGTAGGCTGGATTGCGCAATGGAGTGAAATGTTGGGTGATCCTGAGCAGAAGATTGGTCGCCCACGCCAGCTTTATGTCGGCCAGACCAAACGCAAAATCACGACGCCATCCACCAAGCTGTCCACGTACAGTTGGGAATCGTCACCGCACTAAACGGGTGGAAGGTTCCAGGGCAGACGGAGATTATTTGTCTGCCCTCGGATAACCCGGGTGTTTTCATCCGTCAGATGATGCGCCAACCACACCGGATGGATACGGGGCCAGTCTGCTACAGGTTGGCTAGACGCCCCCTTTCATGTCTTGATCTCAGCGCGGCCAGACCCAAGGTAGCTGGCCCGATGTGCCACCACCTCTGGCTGTGGTGACCCCGCCGGCGTCAGAGGCTGAAATTCTGGCTACTGCGCAGCGAAACACCACGAGAACGTGCTTCCTCCAGGAATTCAGCATGCTGAATTTCAAACCCCGAGACAGGGCTCATGCAGTCCGTCAACAGCACAAAGCTTTCAAGATTTTTCGCTGGCAAATGTAAAAAAAGATCCCGTACCGTGTAAGCTACACAATGGCTGCTCGCCTCGCCGGCGATTATCACGCGTTCGGCGGCCGAGATCCGATCAATGAGGTGAGTATTCAGCTGGGTACTAGGATCTGCCGGATCGGGTATTTCGGCCTGCAAGGCACTATAGTGTTCCGTATAGGGATTGGTTCCCTTGATGACTGAAGTGACGGCTCGCAGTCTCTGCCGCTGCCATCGCTCCAAAGATCCAAGGACAGCATAATGAATGCCATGCCCCCAACTACCCAATTGACAATGGACAGGCCAGACCATGTGAGTATAACGGCCTCGTAATTCCAAAGCTTCCAGGTATTTCAGCGCGTCATCCTGAAATGCTGGATCTGCGGTGCGGAATTGACCAGCACGCACGCTCGCCGATGAAATTGGGGTGAACGGGGCAATCATTCCTCCGTTGCCTGTACGCCAGCAGTCGGGATGGGCAATATCGAAATATTGATGAGAGTCGAGAGTGATGACCACTTCGTCAATGCGACTGACATTATTATCCAGCCAGCCAGCTAGACGCATCATATCGGCATGTGCTCCAAATACGGGCAATGATGGAAATACCAGTTGTCCGGATATGTTGTCCTTGTTGGCAGGTAAATCGCAGAAATCATTCTGCGGGTCAACAATCAGCACAAGCGTCGAGGGAGGCATGCGTACCCTTTCAGTTCAATCGGGCATTGTAAGACAAATGGCCAGCAACTGCCATCGGGTGCAAATGGAAGCAACGATAGCCCATGTTCGTGATCATCATGGTCCGTTAGCTTGTTGCACGTGTTACTGATCACAATTCCACCGTATGCTGGTGAGAGGCCCATATCGGAGAGACGGGCTACTGATCCGGTAGCGGGCACCAGGCAGAGGATAGCCATGGAAGCGAGGCGGGCACAGTCTTGTGAGGCATTTTATCACTCTCCACAGCCCATCCCCCATCACATCAGCTAACTGGAACGGCGTGCAGTCGCTGCGGTCCGGTTTTGTTTCCTACCCCCCGAGGATGGCCCCAAGTATATGTACGATGATAATTTTCAAAATCGTCATGGATGGAAAGATCATGGCATAGCCAATATCGGGCTTGTCAGTGCCAAGCGTGCGACTAGCAAAGGCGATGATGGCTGGATTACCCGTAGCGCCAGCCATGGTGCCCACGGCCAGGTCGAAGGGCATTTTGAAAACATGCAGACAAATCAGCAACACGGTCAGGCTCAGAACTGCTACACAGCCAATCCCCATTGCCAGATAGATACCGCTGTGAATAACAGTCTGCACAAAATTCTGGCCTGAAGACATACCAACCTGAGCGAGAAAAAGTGACAGTCCGAAGTTCCGCAACGCCAGGTTGGCCGGTACAGGCATTGTCCAGGTGATCGGTCCGCTTTTGCGCAGCTTGCCTAAAAAAAGGGCCATGAGCAGCAGTCCGGCAAAACCCAGTGTGAAACGCCCCATGCCGGGCACCGAAATCGGGATGCTCCCCAACCCCAGACCCATGGCTGCACCCAGACCAATACCGATGAAACTAATATCTCCGCTAGCCCGGACGGAATCACCAAAGACCCGCCGCAAATCAGCTATATGGTTGATGTTGGCCAAAACACCAATCTGATCACCGACCTCCAGCAACAGATCCTGGTTAACGCTGATATCTTCATCGACACGGCGCACATGCAGAAAACTGGCCTCAAAATTCAGCATCTGCTTGACCTCTCGAATGCTTTTACCTGCCAGCTTGGGGTTTGAGACAAACAGACGCAGATAATCCAGCTCACCGTGACTGCGCCGAAAGGTGTCTCCTACATGCTTGCCAAGCATCTTTTCGGCTTCACCCATCCGCTCTATGTCGATACCTGTAATCAAAATGACATCGCCTATCTGCAACGGGCCATGAACTTCGGCTGAATGTGCCTGGCCGTTCCGGTAGACCGTGGAAGCGGCTACGCCATCAGGTAGCCAGCCTGCCAGCTCAATCAAGGTCTTGCCAGCCACATAAGCATTTTCGAGCCGTACCGCATACATTTTCAGTGAGATACGCTCCTGCGGGGCGATCTGGGGACGCGCCAGCAGGTTATAAAGTCCAATTACAAGAATGGGAATCGCTACACCGAATGGATACGCCACTGAATATCCCGTAGCAGGCAAATTGTTTTCGGTCAGAGCCATCGCCGCCTGCAGGGCAGACGTACTGGTACCGGCACCTGCAAAGACACCCAGTACCTCGGGTAACGAAGTCTGTGGAAAGAGCCAGACGGAGAGGACGGTCATCAACGTCATGACCAGAACCCCGATGATAGAAGCCAGGTTAGCGCGTAGTCCGAGCGGGCTGGTCAGGCCATCGAAGAATTGTTTACCGTAGGCCAGTCCCACGCCATAGAGAAATAGCAATAGCCCGAGTGCCCCCAGGCTAGCAGGCATGGCAGATCCTGGAGCAAAGGCACCAATTGCAAGGCCAACAAAGAGAACTGCTCCAGATCCCAGAGAGAATCCGCCCACGCTAATAGCACCGGCCGTGTGCCCTAATGCAATCGTAGCAAACAAGGCCAGCATGGGTTGGTTCGACAGGAAATTCGCCAATTCTGACATGAAAGTTCCTCAATGGCGGGCTTGTATGCTGCCATTGTGAACGATTTCAAACTGGCGTTGGATGAAGCCGGAAAAAGAAAGGGGAATTAATACAACGCCCATCCGGAGGGAGGCGACCTAGACCGCTAGGCACCAAGCCCCTAGCCCGTGCTATTGGGCAGTGTCAATGATGTCCATTTGCGTCACAATAGAGACTGTTTCCCCATTTTTCAGGGAGTTCGCTTGGATTACAAGGATTACTACAAAATTCTCGGGGTCAAGAAAAACGCAAGTGCCGACGAGATCAAGAAATCCTATCGTCGACTGGCCAGAAAATATCACCCAGACGTCAGCAAAGAACCGGACGCGGCTAGCCGAATGTCGGAAATCAATGAAGCCAATACAGTGCTATCTGATCCGGAGCGTAGGGCTGCCTATGACCAGTTAGGAGATGCCAGTCAATTTAGCCAGGGTGGATTCCGGGCACCGCCAGACTGGCAGGGCGGGTCACCGCACGGCGGCTATGGCGATTTCAGTGGTTTTGGCAATGGTGCACAGGCCGGTGCTGGCTATAGCAGTTTCTTTGAAGAACTTTTTGGCCGTGGTCAGTCATTTCGGCGTGGTGGACCTTCACACGATCAGCGGGGCAGTGATCAGCACGCCACTATCGAAATGAGTGTCCCGGAAAGCTATAGCGGTACTCAGCGTACGCTTGCGCTCCAAACAGTCGAGCTGGATAAGCAGGGCCACGCCCATGAGCGCGTGCGTGAACTACAGGTCAACATTCCCAAAGGGGTGCGCGAAGGCCAGCTGATTCGCCTGGCTGGCAAGGGACAGCCTGGCATAGGCAAGGGAGAAGCGGGAGATCTACTCCTGCAGGTACAGTTCGTACAGGACAAACGCTGGTATACCGTTGGAAAGGATGTGTATCAGCATGTCCAGGTCACACCCTGGCAGGCGGCGCTAGGTGGGCCCGTATCGTTTAGTACGCTGGCGGGCACTTTTGAGATCAATGTACCGGCTGGCAGCCAGGCTGATCGAAAATTACGTATCCGGGGTAAAGGATTGCCGGCCCGCGAGCCTGGCGACCTATATCTGTTGTTAGATATCAGCATTCCCGTGCCTGATAACGAGGCTCAGCGCGATGCCTATAGGACTCTCGCAAAAGCCTTTGGGCAGGCAACGCAACCGGGGGAGGGGGCTGCATGAAAAACGATAGCATTCAAGAAAATATGGACGGCTACGAGCTACTCGAACATCACACGCTCAGCATTACCCAGTTTGCCCATGCCTGCAATGTCAGTGAAACCTGGGTCACAGACCACGTACGTAGTGGGGTTGTGCCGCTGACTGAGCAGCTGGCGCCCGAAAACAGTGACGTTCGTGCGTGGCGTTTTCCCGGTCACGGCATCATGCGAACTCGTCGCATTGCAGATCTGGAGCGCATCTTTGACGCAGACCCCCAACTGGCGGCCATGACGGCGGATCTGCTGGAGGAAGTACAGCAGCTGCGTACGTTGTTGCGCATACTACGCTGAACCCCTTTAGAGCGTAACGCCGTTTAGCGATAGGCGCTGTTGCTGTACCTTCTTGGGGTTAACCCCGTATGATGCAATCGGCACGCTGAACGGCTGGCAGTGCGATGCTATTATGCGGGCTGGCAATTTCAGTCTCGCTGGGCCGGACGGAAGGATCGGCCGGTTGCTGCATGTAGATCCTGAAAACCAGGGTCTGCATGTGATCCGGGAGGTCATCCCGGCACAGCTTCAACGAGAAACTCGTTTGACAGGTGAAGCAAATATGATGAGCGCCTATCGCCAGAACTCTTATTTGTTCGGCGGCAATGCCCCTTTCGTCGAAGAACTGTACGAAAGCTACCTCCAGAATCCCGCCTCGGTCGACGAGTCCTGGCGTGTGTATTTTGACAACCTGCAATCATTGCCTGCCTCGGATGGTAATCCTGAGACGCGCGATATTGCACACGCCCCTATCGTGCAGTCCTTTGCGGAACGTGCCCGGAATGGCGGTCTCCAGCCACAGCAGATGGGAGGCAGCGACAGCGAATCTGCCCGCAAACAGATTCACGTTGCTCAGCTGATTGCAGCCTATCGCTGGCTGGGTGCGCGGCATGCCGACCTGGATCCGCTCAAGCGACAGGAGCGCCCTGAGATTCCAGAACTCTCTCCTGGTTTCTATGGGTTTTCCGAAGGTGATCACGCCCACATTTATTCAGCAGCCAATACGTTCTTCGGTTTTGATAATGCGCCACTGCGGGACATTCTTCAGGCGCTGCGCGATACGTACTGTGGAACCATCGGCGCTGAATTCATGCATATTTCTGATCCAACCGCCAAGCGCTGGATCCAGGAGCGACTGGAGTCAGTACGGGGACGGTTTGGTTATGATGCCGAACAGAAAAAACGCATTCTCGAACGCCTGACTGCCGCTGAAGGGCTGGAACGCTATCTGCATACCCGCTACGTCGGACAGAAACGCTTTTCGCTGGAAGGGGGGGAGAGTTTCATCGCTGCCATGGACGAGCTGGTGCGCGAGGCAGGCAAACAGGGGTTGCAGGAGCTGGTTATCGGCTCGGCGCACCGTGGCCGACTCAATTTGCTGGTCAATGTCCTGGGCAAAATGCCTCGTGATCTGTTTGCCGAATTTGAAGGTAAACATGCCGCTGATCTGCCAAGCGGGGACGTCAAATACCATCAGGGCTTTTCGAGCGACGTATCGACCCCTGGGGGGCCAATACATCTGTCGTTGGCCTTTAACCCGTCCCATCTTGAAATCGTCGACCCAGTCGTTGAAGGCTCCACCAAGGCGCGGCAGGTACGCCGTGGTGACCGTGATGGCTCCGACGTTGCCTCGGTCCTGGTGCACGGAGATGCAGCCTTTGCCGGGCAAGGGGTCGTAATGGAAACGCTGAATCTGACCGAAACTCGTGGCTATGGCACGCGTGGCACGCTGCACATTGTCATTAATAACCAGATCGGTTTTACGACATCTGACGCACGCGATGCACGCTCAACGCTGTATTGCACCGACGTCGTGAAATCCATCGAAGCGCCGGTCTTTCATGTTAATGGCGATGATCCTGAGGCCGTGGTTTTTGTGACTCACCTGGCTCTTGACTACCGGATGCGTTTCCGCAAGGACGTTGTGGTCGACATTGTCTGCTTCCGCAAGCTGGGTCACAATGAACAGGATACCCCGTCGGTTACTCAACCTTTGATGTACAAGCGGATTGCCGCACATCCTGGCACGCGTAGACTTTATGCCGACCGCCTGGAAGCCCAGGGCACTATTGTGGCGGGATACGCTGACCAGCTGGTCACGGCATACCGTGACGCGATGGACGCCGGCAAGCATACGGTTGATCCGGTTATCACCAATCATCGCCGTTTTGCTTCTGACTGGAGCCATTTCCTGAACCGGAAATGGACAGATGCCGGTGATACCGGTCTCCCGCTTAGTGAACTCAAGCGCCTGGGAGAAAAAATCAGCGAAGTCCCTGAAGGCTTCAAGCTGCACCCGCTGGTACAGAAAGTGATTGCAGACCGGCGTGCCATGGCGCTGGGCGAGCAGCCGCTGGACTGGGGCATGGCCGAACACCTGGCATTCGCCTCCCTGGTGGCCGCGGGCTATCCGGTGCGCCTGTCTGGACAGGATTCGGGACGGGGCACCTTCTCGCATCGTCATGCTGTGCTCCATGACCAGAACCGGGAACGATATGATCAGGGCAGTTACATTCCTCTCCAGCACGTCACGGAAGACCAGGCACAGTTTATCGTCATCGATTCCGTGCTTTCCGAAGAAGCCGTATTGGCATTCGAATATGGTTATGCCAGTGCCGAGCCAAACAGTCTGGTCATCTGGGAAGCGCAGTTTGGCGACTTTGTCAATGGTGCCCAGGTCGTCATTGACCAGTTTATTTCTTCGGGCGAAACCAAGTGGGGACGCGCTTGCGGCTTGACCTTGATGCTCCCCCACGGCTATGAAGGGCAAGGACCGGAACACTCGTCTGCCCGTCTGGAACGCTTTCTGCAGTTATGTGCCGAAAATAATATGCAGGTGCTGCAGCCCACGACGCCTGCCCAGATCTTTCACGCGCTTCGTCGCCAGCTCATCCGGCCATTCCGAAAACCACTGGTTCTGATGACTCCCAAGTCATTGCTACGTCATAAGGAAGCGATCTCATCGCTGAAAGATCTGGCCCACGGCCACTTCCAGACGATTCTCCCTGACCCTAACACAGACCCTGCCAAAGTTAAGCGGGTGATCTTTTGCAGTGGCCGTGTCTATTACGATTTGCTGGCTGAGCGCCGTGTCCGCGAGCTGGAAAGCGAAGTTGCCCTGGTACGCATCGAGCAGCTTTATCCATTTCCTCATAAAGCGTTCGAAACCGAATTCAAACGCTATCCGAACGCGACCCAGGTTGTCTGGTGTCAGGACGAACCGCAGAACCAGGGAGCGTGGTTCTTCCTCCAGCATCACCTGGAAGATGTGCTCCTGGACAGCCAGAAGCTCTCCTATGCCGGTCGGCCTGCCTCGGCGTCTCCGGCCGTTGGCTACTATGACAAGCATTTTGCCCAGCAGAAGGAGCTTCTGGACCATGCGTTCGGTGGTCATGGCCGCTCCCGCGGTGCCAAGGACAAGCACGCCTGATCAACATTCGTCGGGAACATCCGGCTTCTGGCAGCTGCCCGGAACAGGGTGTTCCATGAATCATCCATTTTTCAAAGTTATTCGGAGTTCCTCCTAAATGGCTCAGATCGAAGTCAAAGTGCCGCAGCTATCCGAATCGGTGGCTGAGGCAACCCTGCTGCAATGGCACAAGAAAATTGGCGAATCCGTTTCCCGGGACGAGAATCTGGTCGATATTGAAACCGACAAGGTCGTGTTGGAACTGCCGGCGCCATCAGCTGGTGTGTTGACTGACATAAAAAAAGGTGATGGCGCCACCGTAGTGGCCGATGAACTGATTGCCATCATCGATACAGATGCAAATGCCACAGCGGCGGCCCCGGCCACACCAGCAGCCTCCGCTGCGCCTCAGGCTGCGTCCCCCGTTGCCCAGACAGGGACAGGAAGCACCCATCTGGCCATGCCGGCTGCAGCCAAGATTCTGGCCGAAAAGGGGATCAGTACAGCAACGGTCAGTGGCAGTGGGCGTGATGGTCGAATTACCAAGGCCGATGCACTGGCCGCTACGGCAACTCCGCCGGCCTCGGTACCCGCAGCCCTGCCAGCCACCACCCCGACAGCATCAGCACTGCCGGTTGCCCGTACACCTGTTGACCTGAACCGCGTGCTGGAAGGCCGCCCGGAACAGCGCGTGCCCATGTCGCGTCTGCGCCAGCGGGTCGCCGAGCGTCTGCTGCAGTCACAGCAGACCAATGCCATTCTGACGACCTTCAATGAGGTCAACATGCAGCCCGTCATGTCGCTGCGCAAAAAGTATCAGGAAAAATTCGAGAAGGAACACGGTGTCCGGCTGGGCTTCATGAGCTTCTTCGTCAAGGCAGCCGTTCATGCCCTGAAGAAATTTCCGATCGTCAATGCGTCCATCGACGGCAATGACATTGTCTACCATGGCTATTTTGATGTCGGGGTAGCCGTAGGATCACCGCGGGGTCTGGTGGTACCCGTGATTCGCAATGCCGATCAGCTCTCGTTCCATCAGATCGAGCAGACCATTGCAGATTTTGGAAAACGGGCCCAGGCCGGCAAGATCACCATCGAAGAACTTAGCGGCGGCACCTTCTCCATCTCCAATGGTGGTGTCTTCGGATCCATGCTTTCCACACCCATCATCAACCCACCGCAGTCTGCCATTCTCGGTGTGCATGCTACCCGGGAGCGGCCAGTGGTTGAAAACGGTCAGGTGGTCATCCGGCCGATCAACTATCTGGCGCTGTCGTATGACCACCGCATCATCGATGGCCGGGAGGCTGTCCTGTTCCTGGTGGCTATCAAGGACGCGCTGGAAGATCCGTCGCGTCTGCTGCTCGATCTGTAAGCGAAGGGGAAAAGATCATATGTCACAGGAATTTGACGTTGTCGTGATCGGTGCTGGGCCCGGTGGTTATGTTGCTGCCATCCGGGCAGCACAGCTTGGCCTGAAAGTTGCCTGCATCGAAAAGTGGAAGAACGGAGCCGGAAAGAATGTTTTGGGCGGTACCTGCCTGAACGTAGGCTGCATTCCCTCCAAGGCGCTGCTGGCATCCAGCGAGTCCTTCGAACATGCACGACATGGTCTGGAGGGTCATGGCATTTCAGTTGGGAACGTTTCCATCGATATTGGAAAGATGCTGGCGCGCAAGGACGTCATTGTCGCCAAGATGACGCAGGGGATCGAATTCCTGTTTCGTAAGAACAAAATCACCTGGCTCAAGGGGCACGGGCGTTTCATTGGCCTGGAAGGAGATGCTGTACGCCTGGAGGTACAGCCCGAAGCCGGTGATTCCCAGCTCATTCAGAGCCGCCACGTCATCATTGCAACCGGTTCCAAGGCTCGACATTTGCCTCAGGTACCTGTGGACAATGTGCTGGTCTGCGACAACGAGGGCGCCCTTTCCTTTAATAGCGTGCCCAAAAAGCTCACGGTCATTGGCGGCGGCGTGATTGGGTTGGAGCTGGGTTCGGTGTGGCGACGTCTGGGGGCCGATGTGACCGTGCTTGAAATGGCACCCACTTTCCTGGGCGGGTGTGATCCGGCAGTCTCCAAGGAGGCTGAGAAGATCTTCCGGAAGCAGGGCATCCAACTTGAGCTGGGCGTCAAGATAGGTGAGGTCAAGACGTCCCCCGGGAAGGGCGGCAAGAATGGTAGTGTGACCGTGCACTATGAGGATGCAAAAGGTAAGGCGCACAGTCTGGACTCCGACCGGTTGATCGTATCGATCGGACGCATTCCCAACACCGATGGGTTGACGCTGGAGACCGTGGGTCTTGGCGTGGACGAGCGGGGCTTCATTCCGGTAGATGACAACTGCCGCACCAGCGTGCCCAATATTTATGCCATTGGTGATGTGGTGCGGGGGCCAATGCTGGCACACAAGGGCGAAGAAGAGGGGGTTGCCGTGGCCGAGCGCATCGTCGGTCAGAAACCGCATATAGACTACAACTGCATTCCCTATGTCATCTATACATCGCCCGAGATCGCCTGGGTGGGCAAGAACGAGGCTCAGCTCAAGGCGGAGGGACGCAACTACCAGGTCGGGCAGTTTCCGTTCATGGCCAATGGCCGGGCGCTCGGCATGATGGCCTCGGATGGTTTCGTCAAGATATTGGCCGACAAGGAGACCGACGAGATTCTGGGCGTGCACATCATTGGCAGCAACGCTTCCGACCTGATTGCCGAGGCAGTGGTTGCCATGGAATTCAAGGCGTCTTCGGAAGATATTGCCCGGATTTGCCATCCCCATCCCTCCCTGTCTGAAGCTGTCCGTGAAGCTGCCCTCGCAGTCGAGAAGCGTGCACTCAACATGTAGCGCGGGCTCCCTGTTACGGACGTCATGCCCATCGTTATCGAGCGATATCAAGCCAGGCTAGCAGAGCGAGGTTACACTGCTGATGCGGCTCAGATGGCTGCCATCGAGCGCCTGCAGGTCCTGGCCGATCAGATGCAGGGCTTTGACAACCGGCGCACCGGACTGTTGCAGCGCCTGCTGTCGCGTGGCCGTCCGCCTGCCCCCAGGGGAGTATGGATGTACGGCGGCGTCGGGCGGGGCAAGAGCTTTCTGATGGACACTTTCTATGAAGCGTTGCCCATCGAACGCAAAACCCGCCTGCACTTTCATGCCTTCATGCGGGCGGTGCACCAGGAGCTGAAAACGCTCAGCGCCGTGGCCAATCCGCTTGATGAGGTGGCACGACGGGCTGCCGAGCGCTACGCGATCATCTGCTTTGACGAATTCCATATTTCAGATATCGCCGATGCCATGATCCTGGAGCGCCTGCTTCAGGCACTTTTCCGGCATCAGCTGGTCTTCGTGATGACCAGCAACTACGTGCCCGATGCGCTCTATCCCGACGGGTTGCACCGGGATGCCATCATACCGGCTATTGCACTGTTGAATCAGCATCTTGACGTATTGTCTGTCGATGTGGGCACTGATTACCGACAGCTGAGCATTCAGGGGGTACCCGCCTATCTGACACCGCTCGATGATGCGGCCCAGGCTGGCATGGAGGCTGCTTTTCGACAGCTTTCAGAAGGCCAGGAACACCCGGTAGATCTCGTTATCGAAAACCGTTCCGTGCGTGCGCTGCGCTGCGCGGACCGGGTGGTCTGGTTCGATTTTGACACCCTGTGCCGCAGCGCCCGTTCGCAGAATGACTATCTGGCCATAGCGGAGCGTTTCGAGACGGTCATGCTTTCGGAAGTGCCCCAGATGGATGCCCGCATGGCGTCAGAAGCCCGCCGCTTTACCTGGCTGATAGATGTACTTTATGACCAGAAAGTCAATTTGGTGATGTCGGCAGCCGTCGGCCCTGACCAGCTCTACACGACTGGCCCCATGGCGCATGAATTCGTTCGCACGGCCAGCCGTCTTCACGAGATGCAGTCTGACGTCTACCGTCAGGAGATGCGCCGGGCTCAGGCGAGCCGCCTGAGCTGAGCGCTTTCGTGTCCGCCCTGGCCATCTGGATCCTTCCCGCTGATGCCACCCACCCCTGAGGAACTGGCCGAGCAGCCTGACAGGACGCTGACGGATACCGTCGAGGCTGTTTTTGCCGAAGGAGGGATACTCGCCCAGCTGGATCCTTCCTATCAGCAACGGCCTGGTCAGCGGAGCATGGCATTCGCAATTGCGGAGGCCATCGAGGCCCGCCAGACCCTGATGGTTGACGCCGGTACCGGCATCGGCAAGACTTTCGCCTATCTGGTGCCGGCTTTATTGAGTGGGCGGCGGACGCTGATTTCTACTGCGACACGTCAGCTTCAGGATCAGCTGTTCCGGCAGGATGTGCCCCGCATTCGCCAGGCGCTTGGCTGTGACGTGGCCGTTGCCATTCTCAAAGGGCGGGCCAATTATGTCTGTCCGGTGCACCTTGAGCGTGCCCTGCGCGATGGACGCTTCCGGGATCCTCAGATTCCAGCCCGACTGCGCATCATCGAGCGTTTTGCGGCCATCAGCGACAGCGGCGACCGCGCCGATTGCGGCTCCCTGTCCGAGGATGATGTGGCCTGGACATTTGCGACCTCCACCCGCGATAACTGCCTGGGTCAGGCATGTCCGCAACTACGGCAATGTCCTCTGATGAAAGCACGTCAGCAGGCGCAAAAGGCGGACCTGCTGATTGTCAATCATCACCTGTTTTGCGCCGATATCGCGCTGCAGGACGACGCGATGGGCGACTTTCTGCCGAAGGCGGACATTCTGGTCTTTGATGAGGCTCACCAGCTGCCCGACATCGCCACCGAGTTTTTCGGCACCACACTTTCCACCCGACAGCTGATCGATCTCGGTCGGGAAAGCATGCGGATGGGTGCGCAGGCAGCCGCCGGACTGGTGGACTGGGCTGACTGCTACCGGCGTCTGGAGCAGGTCGCAGCCAGACTACGGCTCGCCATGCCGCCGGGGGTCTTGCGTCTGGGGCTGGAGGCACTACTCTCAAACGATAGCGCAGGGGTTGATGAGCAGCTTGGGGAGGTGCTGCCTGATATCGAACAGGTGCTGGTTCAACATGCGGAACAGCTTCAGCCGCTGGCAGAGACCTCAGTTGATCTGGCCCTGTTGCACGAGCGGACCCTGCTACTGCTGGAGCGTGCCCGGCAATGGCAGCGAGCCTATCTTCAGCATCAGCAGCCCGCAACCACCCTCAGCGGCATGGCAGCGGCACAGCAGCTGATTCTCTGGGCACAGACGACGGACAACCATGCCCAGTTGCGCATCACACCGCTCTCGGTTGCCGAACGCTTTGCCGAACAGCGGGAAAAGCTGGGGGGCGCCTGGATATTTGTTTCGGCCACCCTGGCGGTCGGCGGCAGCATGACGCATTTTGCGCAGCAGATGGGTATGCCGGCGGCCCGCCAGCTGCAGGTAGACAGCCCCTTTGACTACCCCCGTCAGGCGGCGCTGTGGATTCCAGCGACTCTCGGTAATCCGAATCATGCGGATTTTCCACTGCAGGTGGCAGAACAGGTCTGGCCACTGATACGGCGCAATCGTGGGCGGGCCTTTGTGCTGTGCACCACGCTGCGGGCAACACGAGCTATCGCCGGCCGGCTCCGCGAACTGGCAGATGCGGATATCGAGGTTCTGATGCAGGGAGATGCGCCCCGTCATGTACTGATGACCCGTTTTCGGCAGGCATCTGCCGCGTTGCTGGTGGGCTCCATGGGATTCTGGGAGGGAGTCGACATTGCTGGCCAGCAACTGTCGCTGGTCATCATCGACAAATTGCCGTTTGCCCCACCAGATGATCCCATTTTTCACGCACGTAGCCAGGCATTAGCACGCGCCAGCCAGCATCCTTTTCAGATGCTGGCCTTGCCGCAGGCAGCCCTGGCGCTCAAGCAGGGAGCCGGCCGGCTGATACGCACGGAAAGCGATCGCGGCTTGCTGGTGATCTGCGACCCCCGGCTGCGCAGCCGCAGCTACGGGCGCGACATTCTGGCCAACCTGCCGCCTTTTCAGCTTCTGGAAAGTGTTGAGGCCGCCCTGGACTTTCTGGGAACGCTGCAAGCGCCTATCCGAGATGGCGATGGCGATGGGCAGGCGTCTGCGGCCGACGATGACTGAGCGTGCTGCCGGTTCAGGGCATGGAATCAATCGGGCTAGGCTGCGGTGCACCACCTCCTGCGCCAGATGCACCTGAATCATCACCGCCCAGATCCGGGTTGTCACGCAGCGCCGCCGGCAAATCGGGAATCAGCGGTGCAGTCTGCAGCGCGGGCATATGGGCATCAGCTGGACGTGCCGCACGAGGATCAGGTTCTTTCGGTTTCGGAAATTTTTTCAGATAGCGGCTCTGTGGCCAGGTTCGGGCCAGCACCCGCACGGTGTCATCACGCAGATCGGTCAGCCGCAGACGGTCATAGGAACTGGCCAGAACTTCCAGTGCCTCCTCGGTGGCAGGTGTTCCCTGATAGGAAGACAGGACGCCCTGTGCGCGGTTGGCCGAAGCGACATAAGCGCCACGCCCCAGATAAAAGCGGGCCACGTGGACTTCACCGGCAGCCATGCTGTTGACCAGCGAGCGCATCCGGGCAAGGGAGTCTTCGCGGTAGCGACTCTGGGGAAAGCGGTTGACCACTTGCTGGAAGGCATCATAGGCTTCGCGTCCGGCAGCAAGATCACGTTCGGAGCTGTCCTGACCGGCCCACTGGGCAATCAGGCCGCCGCCATTGCTGAAATTGATGAGTCCCTTCAGATAATAGGCATAGTCCATCCGTTCGTGCGTCGGATGCAGCCGGATGAAGCGGTCAATGGCTGACAGGGCTTCCGCGCGTTCGCCATCCTTGTAATGAGCCCAGGCAATGTCCAGCTGCGCCTGCTGGGCGTAGCTGCCAAACGGATAGCGCGACTCCAGGCGTTCCATTCCCTTGATGGCGCTGCTCCAGTTACCGGCATCAAGTTCTGCCTTGGCATCGGCGTAGAGTTGAGCCGCTGACCAGTTCACGGTCGGATCCTTCTCGGTAGCGGCGCAGCCATACAATACCCCGACCAAAGAAGCAAGCAACAGCCCACCCGCGAGTCGCTGCAGCGCTGTTGCCCGCTGCCCGGGACATGGGTGTACGGGCAGTTCTCCGCCCATGCGCATCGTTCTGTCTGTCTGCTGCCGGGTTAATGGCTTGCTGCCTTGCCAGATCCGCATCACATCCCTCCCTAGAGCCGGCGATTATAGACACCCCCACGATCTTGCGGGCAAAACGCCCCATCAGGCTCTACACTAGACGGCACCATGAAGATTATCCAAGATGATGAAGCGTCGGCCGACGGTGCCAGCAGCCTCATGATTGATGCCCGTGGTGGCCGTGGCCAGCGACTGGATCAGTTTCTCGCCCGGTACCTGCAGGATCAGATCGAGGGGGTGTCTCGCACGCGAATCCAGCGCTGGATCGCACTGGGTGCCGTGCACGTCGACCAGCAGGTACGGCTGCCGTCACTGCGCCTCAAGGGGGTAGAGCATGTGGAGGTTGTTCCCCAGCCGCTGGAGAGCGACACGGCCTTCGCACCGGACCCGGTACCGTTGCAGGTGCTGTATCAGGATGCCGATATCAGCATTATCAACAAACCGGCCGGTCTGGTGACGCATCCTGCGCCTGGCAACTGGCGCTATACGCTGATGAATGGGTTACTGTATGCCGATCCCAGGGCGGCGCGGCTGCCACGCGCCGGCATCGTGCACCGTCTTGATCGGGATACCAGCGGCCTCCTGGTCTGTGCCCGCAGTGAGCGGGCCTTTGCCAGCCTGACCGGGCAACTGGCCAGCCGGGAAATGGGGCGCCGTTACCTGGCCCTGGCGACGGGTCTGACGGCCGAGCAGGGCACGATCGAAGGCAATATTGGCCGTGATCCGCAGCACCGGCTGCGCATGGCGGTGCTGGCGGCCCCGGCCGGAAAACCGGCCCGCACCCATTTTCAGCGTCTGGCGATCAACCCTGAGCAGACTGTGAGCGCACTGCTGTGTCGCCTGGAAACCGGTCGCACCCATCAGATCCGGGTACATCTGGCCAGCACGGGCCATCCGTTGCTGGGCGACGCCCTATATGGCGGGCGGGCGGTGGGTGATTTTTCCCGACAGGCGCTGCACGCCTGGCAACTGAGCCTGATCCATCCGGCCAGCGGCGAGCGTCACACGTTCGTCGCGCCGCTGCCAGATGATCTTTGCACACTGGCCAGGCAGCTTCAGCTGCCACTTGCCGAACATCCACCCGCCTGATCTTCCTTTTTGTCATTCTGTCCATGAATCACTTGCCCGCTTCCCACCCCGGCACGTCCACAGATCACCCATTGGATGCACAGTGCCGCCGATTACAGCGGGATGATCCCCGCAGCTTCCTGGCCATGCCGCCGGCACCCGCCCCCTCGGTCGAATGGGCCTTCACCCTGCGCACAGGTGGTGTCAGCCAGAGCCCCTGGGATGGCGGCGGCGACAAAGGGGACGGGCTCAACCTTGGGCTGTATTGTGGCGATGAAGCGTCCGCCGTGCGATGTAACCGTCAACGTCTGGCGGCAGCGATCGGGCGGCCCATTGTCTGGTTGCGGCAGATTCACGGCACGACGGTTGTGGACCAGGATTTGTGCGGCGAGAACCCGGCAGGGGAGGAGGCCGAGGCCGATGCCCAGCTGACGACCCGCAGAGATGTGGCGCTCGGCATTCAGGTTGCGGACTGTCTGCCTGTACTGCTGGCGGACCAGCAGGGCAGGGTGGTCGGGGCGGCCCATGCAGGCTGGCGCAGTCTGGCGGGTGGTATTCTCCAGGCGACGGTCCAGGCCATGCGCCAGAAGGTGCCGCAGGCCGTGCTGACGGCGTGGCTGGGGCCATGTATTGGCCCAGGCGCTTTTGAAGTGGGCGATGAGGTGCGTGCTGCCTTTCTGGCGGCGCTGCCACAGGCAGAGGTGCAGGTGGCGCACGCATTCACTGCCGGCGCACAGCCAGGCAAATGGCTGGCGAATCTGTCACAACTGGCCCGCCTGCATCTTGAAGCGCTGGGCGTGACCCGGATTGTGGGGGACGCGCATTGCACCTGGTCAGATCCGCAGCGCTTCTGGAGTTACCGCCGTGACCAGCGCTGCGGCCGGATGGCTGCGCTGATCTGGCTCAGTCGCTGACGCCGGATGATGGATCATCGTCCCGGGGGGATGGCGAATGTCCGGCAGACCGGGCAGCCGGGGTGTGGCGCTTCTGCTGTCGCGCCCGCCTGGCCGGGGTATTGAGCAGATAAAGCACAATGGCAAGGGGCAATACGCCGTAGCACAGGAAGGTCATGATGCCAGCTGTGACCGAATGTTCTGCGACGGCCATCAGCACGACCACATAGAGCCAGGCGATGATGACGATCAGCATGGCCGATACCGGCCAGAATCGTGTAGCACCTCTGGACGGTGGATGGCAGCCGCCCTGGCCGAAGATGGCGGCGGTTTCACAGGAACCAGCGCGGGATCACGTCCAGCCCCCCCCGGCGGACTGACCAGGTCGCGCGCTCACGGACGACGGGCTTGGCGTGATAACCGACCGACAGGCCGGCGACCGCCATCATGTCAAGATCGTTGGCTCCGTCTCCGACGGCAATGGCCTGTCGGGGGCTGCAGCCCAGTTCCCGGCAGGCGGCCCGGACGGCCTCGGCCTTGAAGGCGGCATCGACGATTGGTCCCAGCACACGGCCAGTCAGGCGTCCATCAACAATCTCGAAGCGGTTGGCGTGGGCATAGTCAAAACTCAGCTGGCTTCGCAGGCGATCCGTGAAATGGGTGAAACCGCCAGAAACTAGCATGGTTTTCAGGCCCGCCTGCCGGGCCGCTGCCAGCAGGGTCTCGGCACCGGGCGACAGATGCAGCCGCTCCTGATAGACACGCTCGATCAGACTTTCGCTGATCCCCGCAAGCAGTGCCAGGCGCCGGCGCAGACTTTCGGCAAAGCTTGAAATCTCGCCCCGCATGGCGGCTTCGGTGATGGCGGCAACCTCGGCCTTGCAGCCAGCCATGTCCGCGATTTCATCTAGCGTTTCCATCGTGACCAGCGTGGAATCCATGTCAATGGCCAGCAGCCGGAAGTCCGTCAATCTCAACCCCTCCGCTACATTGGCAGCATCCACATCGTACTGCGCCGCCCACGCATCAAAGACCTCGGCAGGCTGGGCAGGCGCCTGCCAGCAGGCGATCTCCGGGCGAGGGTATCGCACGGGCGGACGGTTCAGCTGGGCGCTCAGGCGAGCGATAGTCTGCTCGGTCAACGGCATCCGGTGCTGAACGATGAGCTGCTGGCGGGGGGGATTCATGGCTGGAAACTCTGCAGAAGATGGGAAACGACGCAGCGGGGACTGCTCATGACTGGGTTTGCCGCTTTTTTTTCCGCTGGCTACCGCCCGCGGGGGCCGTGGCGGTGCTCTCCGCAGCACCAGACGCGGGAAGCGGCATCAGCGCCTGCAGCAGGGTGCGCAGCAACTGGATGCGCTCGGCGACATCGCGGCTGCCTGCCCGAATGCGCAGGCGGTCCTGTCCGGCAAAGCTGGTGTCACGCCGGCCCTGCGCAAAGGCCAGAATCTGGGTGGGCGGCGTCTTCGGCTCTGGATCGAACTGGAGCAGGACGCCTTCATTATCGGCATCAACCTTGGCCAGACCGATTGCAGTGGCCATCAGCCGCAGGCGGTGGCTTTCGATCAGCGTCTGGGCAGCCTCGGGCAGCTTGCCAAAGCGGTCCACCAGCTCTTCGCGAAGCTGCGCCAGCCCGTCCGCATCGCTGGCATTGGCCAGTCGCTTGTAGAGCATCAGCCGCTCATGCACATCGGGACAATAGTCGTCCGGCAGCAGGGCCGGTGCGTGCAATTTGATCTCCGGCACATGGGCCAGGGTGGCGGCCAGATCAGGTTCGCGCCCGGATTTCAGGGCCTCGACGGCCTGCTGCAGCATGTCAGTGTAGAGCGTAAAGCCAACTTCCTGCATTTCGCCAGACTGGGAATCCCCCAGTACCTCACCTGCGCCCCGGATTTCCAGATCATGCATGGACAGGTAAAAGCCGGCGCCCAGCTCTTCCATCATCTGGATCGCCTCCAGCCGCTTGCCGGCATCGCGCGTGATCGCCTCCTCATCCGGAATCAGCAGGTAGGCGTATGCCTGGTGATGGGAGCGTCCAACCCGGCCCCGGAGCTGATGCAACTGCGCCAGGCCGAACTTGTCTGCCCGATGCATGATGATGGTGTTCGCCGTCGGCACGTCGATGCCCGTCTCGATGATGGTGGTGCACAACAGCACGTTGAAGCGCTGCTGGTGAAAATCCCGCATCACCCGCTCCAGCTCCCGCTCGGGCATCTGGCCATGGGCGATTTCGATGCGCGCCTCGGGAACCAGCTCGGCGAGCATCTGGCGGCGGTTCTCGATGGTGCCGACTTCATTGTGCAGAAAATAAACCTGACCGCCGCGCTTGAGCTCCCGCAACATCGCCTCGCGGATGGTTCCCGGGGTCTCCTTGCGCACGAAGGTGCGGATGGCCAGCCGTTTCTGGGGAGCTGTCGCAATGACGGAAAAATCGCGGATGCCCTCCAGGCTCATGGCCAGGGTCCGGGGAATCGGCGTCGCGGTGAGGGTGAGCACATCGATCTCGGCACGCAGGTTCTTGAGCGCCTCCTTCTGGCGGACACCGAAGCGATGTTCCTCGTCGATGATCACCAGTCCGAGATCGCGGAACTTGACCTCCTTCGAGAGCAGCTTATGAGTTCCGATGACAATGTCGATCCGGCCGCTCTCAAGCCCTTCCAGGGTCGCACGGGTACTTTTGGCCGTCCCGAAGCGGGAAAGCTCGGCCACCTGCAGCGGGAAGCTGGAAAAACGGTCACTGAAGGTCTGGAAGTGTTGCTCGGCCAGCAGGGTGGTCGGGGTGAGCACAGCCACCTGGCGCCCGGTGCTGGCCGCCACATAGGCCGCTCGCAATGCCACTTCGGTCTTGCCAAAGCCAACATCACCACATACCAGCCGGTCCATCGGTCGTGGCGCGATCAGATCCTGAACCACGGCATGGATGGCGGCCTGCTGATCGGGCGTTTCCTCAAAGCCGAAGCCTTCGGCAAACGCGGCGTAGCCTGCGGGATCAAAGCCGAAGGCATGGCCTGGCCGGGCGGCGCGACGGGCGTACAGATCCAGCAGCTCAACAGCCGTGTCACGTGCCTTTTCTGCCGCCCGGCGCCGGGCCTTGTCCCACTGTCCGGAACCGAGCGTATGCAGCGGGGCGTTGTCCGCGGCAGCCCCTGAATAACGGCCAATGAGATGCAACATGGCCACCGGGACGTACAGGGTAGCGTCATTGGCATAGCTCAGGTGGAGAAACTCTGCGGCACCATCGCCCAGATCAATGTTGACCAGCCCCTGATAACGGCCGATGCCATGCTGGGCATGCACGACCGGATCACCGGGCTTGAGTTCCGACAGATCCCGGATCAGGGTATCGACCTGTGTGGCCAGGCCCCGGGTTCGTTTGCCCTGACGCACGAAAGCGGGAAACAGCTCGCTTTCGGTGATCAGCATCAGGCTGCCATCGGTCAGGCGAAAGCCTCGCTGCAGTGGCCCCACCGTGAGTACGGCGGGGGCATCACTGGCCAGTGCGGCGTGCCAGTCCTCGGCGGTGGCCAGTTTCAGGCCGGATTCTGCGAAACGCTCCTGCAGTGTCTCCCGACGCCCCAGGGATTCCGCAACGATGATCCGCCGCTCGGTGACACCGCTTACCGGCGAGGAGCTATCGAGCAGAGTGCGCAGTGCCTGCAGCGGATCTTCCTGCCGGCGGTTGACCGCCACATCGGGCACAGCGGCCGCCTGGGGCGGGCGCTGTGTGCCGGACCCAGACGGCGCGTTGTGGGCCTGCGCAGAAGGTGCCGGCAAGGCGTATCGCTTAAAAGCGTGACTACGCACGAAAAACTGCTCAGGCGTCAGAAAGATCTCGTCCGGTGCCAGGGCAGGGCGTTCCACATCATGGCCGATAAACGTGTGACGCTGCCGGGCATCCTGGAAAAATGCCTGGAGCTGGGCCTCGACATCACCGTGCAGAACCAGGCTGGTCTCCTGCGGTAAATAATCGAACAGCGTGGCCGTCTCGTCGAAAAAAAGCGGCAGATAGTATTCGATGCCGCTGGCTGCCACGCCGTTGCCGATGTCGCGGTAGAGGGCCACGCGGGACGGATCACCATCGAAGCGTTCCCGCCAGCGCCCCCGAAAGGCCGAGCGGGCTGCTTCGTCCAGCGGAAACTCCCGGCCCGGCAGCAGCCGTACCGATTTGACCGGATAGAGACTGCGCTGGGTATCGGGGTCGAAGGTGCGCAGACTGTCCAGCTCGGTATCAAAGAGATCGAGCCGATAGGGCAGGGGCGAGCCCATGGGAAACAGGTCGATCAGGCCGCCCCGTACCGTGTACTCTCCGGGCCGCAGCACCTGTTCGACATGTTCGTAGCCGGCCAGGCTCAACTGGGCCTTCAGTCCCGCCTCGTCCAGCCTCATGCCCTGCGTGAAGGAAAAGGTGCGTGAAGCCAGCCACGCGGGTGGTGCGAGACGGTGGGCGGCCGTGCTGGCCGCTGTCAGCAGGACATCAAGCTGACGGTTCTGGAGCCGGTAAAGGGCGGAGAGGCGCTCGGACACCAGATCCTGATGCGGGGACAGGTGATCATACGGCAAGGTTTCCCAGTCAGG
Source organism: Lautropia sp. (assembly GCA_030527825.1). Lineage (GTDB taxonomy): Bacteria > Pseudomonadota > Gammaproteobacteria > Burkholderiales > Burkholderiaceae_E > Lautropia. The sequence goes on along the minus strand of JAUNAC010000002.1, from coordinate 653,640 downwards.
CAGCACAGCCATGGCCAGCTCGGGGGCGAACCAGGCAATTTCAGCAGCCAGCCGGCTGCAGTCCGCCGGCTGCGCGCATACAATGACGCAGGTTTTACCCGTAACGGGTTGCCCCGGGGCAGCATCGTTCGGCCCGGCGGGTGGAGTAACAGGATGGCTGGCCGCCGGGTGCAGATGCCGGGCCAGTAACAGGGCGTCCGACGAGCCGAAGCCGGCAGGAAGACGATGAATGGATGCGTGCAAAATGGCGAACCTGTTGTCGCGGTCTGATGGAAAGAAGAGAGGAAATGGCTAAACTGCCTGCTATTTTAGCGACTGATCCTGCCCCTCAGGGACTGGGCTCATGAAGACGTCTGACCCACAGGCGCCTGCCAGTCCGCGTCACTTTGTGCTGATCCCGGCAGCCGGCAGCGGCAGCCGTTTTGGTGCCCGGGTTCCCAAGCAGTACCTGGAACTGGGCGGCGGGCGCACCGTACTGGAATGCACCGTGGCTGTTTTTCTGGCCGAACCCTGGATCACTCGGGTGGCGGTGGTTGTGCAGGCGGATGATCCGCTGGCCATGCGCCTGCCGGGCCTGCGTCACCCCAAAGTCCTGCTGATCCGGCGCGGCGGTCAGACCCGCCGAGATACGGTGCTCAACGGCCTGACCGCGCTGGCGCAGCGAGGCATGGTGGAGGTGCATGACTGGGTGCACGTTCACGATGCAGCCCGTCCGGGAATTGATTCGGCCAGTCTGCAACGGCTACGGGACTATCTTGTCCATGAACCCTGCGGCGCTTTGCTATGCGTTCCCGTCACCGATACCGTCAAACGCATCGACAGTCGCGCTTCATTGGCTGCCACTCACGAATTCCGTTCTGGCGGCACCATGGATCGCAGCCGTCTGTGGCTGGCACAGACCCCTCAGAGCTTTCGCTTTGCCGCGCTACGCAAGGCCCTGGAGGCCCACCCCAACGTAACAGACGAAGCCGGCGCCATCGAAGCACAGGGTGGGCGGCCTCGGATGATCACGGGCACGCGACGCAACCTGAAGATCACCACGCCTGAGGATCTGATCATGCTGCGGATCCTGATGGGTATGCAGCCGGCAGACGCCGGATAGATGAAAACCACACCAATAGCCATGTCTTTCGATCAAACCAGCAACCAGTTGGGCAATCAGCCTGCCGTCATCACCTCTGCAGCAGCGTCTTCGGCCTCACCGGAGGCATCGCCGGCGATACCCTTCCGGATTGGCCAGGGTTATGACCTGCACGTCCTCGTCGAAGGTCGGCCACTGATCATTGGCGGCGTTCATGTCACCCATCCGCTGGGCCTGGCCGGGCATTCAGATGCCGATGTCCTGGCGCATGCCATTACAGATGCCCTGCTTGGCGCGGCAGGTCTGGGGGATATCGGCCATCACTTCCCTGATACCGACCCGGCCTTCAAAGATGCTGACAGTCTGGTGCTGCTGCGGGAAGCCATGGCCGCCGTGCGTCAGGCCGGCTGGCAGCTGGGCAATATTGATGCCACGATCATCGCCCAGCAACCAAAAATGAAGCCCTGGCTCCCGGGTATGATCACGGCGCTGGCCAACGCTATCGGCTGTGCCCCTAATCAGATCAACCTGAAGGCGAAGACGAACGAGCGGGTCGGGAGCGTCGGCCGTTGCGAGTCGATTGCTGCCCTTGCATCAGCTCTGCTGGTGCGCTGACCGGATCCAGCGTATCAATGAAGGTTTCCCGTGCAGCGGCCTTGGCAGAATCCAGGTCGCGCAGCACGACGCGAATCCGCAGGCCGCCACCTGGGGCATTTTCGATGATCATGCCGCCACGGGTGCGCCTGGCCAGCCGGGCCACGATGGCCAGCCCCAGACCCGAGCCCCCGATCGAGCTTCGTTCCGTATCCAGGCGAGCAAAAGGGCGGGCCAGCCGGGAGAGAGACGCCTCCGGCACTCCTGGGCCATGATCGCGGAAAATCAGCTCGACCCCCTTTTCATGCCGCCGGCCAATAATGTCGATACGCACATTGCGCTCACCCGGCGTGGCCGCGTATTTGATGGCATTCTCGAAGACATTGCTGAGAATACGCTCCAGCAACACGGGATTCCCCTGCCAGCTCAGCCCATGCTCGATCCGCTTGAACACTGAAAGCAGCCCCGCCGCACGCTCACGACTGTAGAGCCGCAGGAACTGGGAGAAAAGATCATTGATGTCGACCTGCTCCACGCTGCGCTCCAGCGGACTGGCAAATTCAACAAACTGATGGACGATCGAATCAATCCGCTCGATCTCTTCAATCATGGATGCCTGGGTGGATTCGGACAGCGCACTCATTTCCACCTCCAGACGCAAGCGGGTCAAAGGGGTGCGAACATCGTGTGAGACACCGGCCAGCACAATGGCCCGGTCAGCATCCATCGCCTGCAGATCTCCGGCCAGCTCATTGAAGCGACGGTTGAGCATGGCAATCTCGGGCGGGCCGCTTTCACGCAGTCGCGGAGGTGGCTCTCCCCGGGACAGTCGGTCGATGGAGCGCGCCAGATTGGCCAGGGGCCGGTTCACGAGACGGCTGATCAGCAGGCCGCCGATCATGGCCAGCAGCACACCAATAGCCGAGGCAACCATCTCGGTCCAGCTCCCGGCAATGGGAATATCCAGCCGCTCCGGCTCGGCAATCAGCCAGTAGTGCTCCTGATCAATGTCGAAGCTGACCCACAGCGCATACACCCCATTGACCCGGCTAGCCAACGTGGTAGGACGCCCCAGACGTCGCCCCAGCTGATTCTCTACCTCCTGCCCGAGGGCATGGTTGAGCCAGGGCTCGACATGGTCATTTTCATACCGGGGATAGACTCGAAGGCCACGGTTTCTGGCGAGTTTGTGCAGAAGCGCCTCACGCGCTTTTCCCTGCGTCTGCATCAATGCAGTTCGTGCGAGGTTGATGGCCGAAGCCGTCTCCCAGGCAAAACGGTTTGCCTGAGGTGGCTGTTCGAACGTGCGGTAAAGCTGATACCAGACGCCCAGACTGATGGCCAGCAGCAGGCTGATCAGCGCAAAAGTGCGCCAGAACAGGCTGAGTCTCAAGCAATGATCCTTTCAGCAAGATGATCCGGCTGCTAACCTTCAGGCCGGCACGAACACATAGCCTACACCCCAGACCGTCTGAATGAAACGCGGGTTCTGCGGATCGGGCTCAATGAGCCGGCGCAGCCGGGAGATCTGCACATCCAGGCTACGGTCAAAAGCACCGTATTCGCGCCCGCGCGCCAGCAGCATGAGCTTTTCGCGTGACAGGGGGATCCGTGGATGACGTACCAAGACCTTGAGTACGGAAAACTCCCCGGTGGTCAGATTCAGGCGTACCCCATCCCGCGACAGCGTACGCGTGCCCAGGTCAAAGACGAAAGGCCCGAACGATACGGCACCAATATCGTGCATGGCGCCACCCGGGGTGTCACTGGGAATCTGACGCCGTAGCACGGCATGTACCCGTGCCACCAGCTCCCGGGGATTGAAGGGCTTTTGCATGTAATCATCCGCCCCCATTTCCAGACCGATGATGCGATCGACATCATCTCCCTTGGCGGTAAGCATGATGATGGGAGTTCGGTCATTGGCCGCTCGCAGACGGCGAATGATCGACAGACCATCTTCGCCGGGGAGCATCTGGTCCAGGATGATCAGATCAAAGCTTTCCCGCTGCATGAGCCGGTTCAGCGATGCCGAATCGGCCGCAAGGGTGACCTCGAACTGCTGCTCGGTGAGATACCGGTTGAGCAAATCCCGCAATTTTGCGTCGTCATCAACGACAACGAGTTTCCTGACGCTGGTGTTCATTTTCCGATGATATCGGGTTCCATTAGCCGCCGATCAGTGTAGAGGCATCCGACTGTAATGAGGCGTGTCCAGACGGCAAAGTTTTACCGACAGTTACATGAAATGTAAAATCTTCGATCATGACGATTCTAAAACAGCGTTAGTTTGCGTAAAAGCGGCGTAAGCCGCTAACACACGGAAACAGGGCCTCTTGGGCACGCTGTATGCTCGCCAGCCACCTAAAAAAATCTGGCCACCTCCCGCCGGAAGAGGAATGGGTTGTTGAATTTGTTTCAAAAGTCCACCAGTGAAGCAAGCCTTGTCGATTTTGGCCACAATTTGCGCTGTTTGCCAAAACTGTCGCCATTGTTTTCATAAAAGAAAACTTTTCGATGAATTTGGCACCGGGCTGTCTCGCCGGATGCATCAGCTTCTCACCAGATATGCCGAAAAGTGTAATCGTTTCACCCTGCCCGGGTGCCGCTTTGATTGACATTTCCGCAAGAATTTCCGGACGATATCCCCGTGTGTTTTTGCAAGACGCATCGGCCACCTGTCTCTATCAGGGGCAGGCACGTTGATCCGCAGTCGCCGACGGGCGATGTACGCTCTAAAATCAGCTTCATGAAACCCTTGAGTCTGGCTCTGTCCATTGAATGGGATGACTGCACCGTGGCGCTGGCAGGTGAACACCCTTTAACTGGATCGGCATACCCACCCCTGGAATCGAGCGCCCGGATACTGCTTGGCAGTGACGGGGGAGCACAGGCGTCCCGTCACGCTCTGACATTGCTGCATCAGGCGCTTGAGCAGGCAGGCCAATCGCTGGCAGCGGTGGAGCGCTTCTATGTCAACGTTGGTCCCGGCGCCTTTACCTCGCTGCGGGTTGCCGTGGGCTTGATTCAGGGGCTGGCACTGCCTCGCGCACGACCAGTTGGCGCCGTCGGCTCACTGCAGGCGCTTGCTGCCACTGTTCCCGACTGGCGCTTCCCGCTAGACGAGGTCCGCCATGCCCCCGCTCACCCCGCGCAGGCTGACGATACAAAAACCGGGCAGGCGCCCTGGCTGCTCTGCAGTGCACTGGATGCCCGACTGGGAGAATGCTATTACGGTGCCTTCCTCTGCCAGGCTGGGCATTGGCCCCGCACCGTTCTTCCGGTTTCGGTAGGGCCGGCAACCCAGGCCGCCACGGCCTTTGAGGCACTGCGCCAGCAACAACAGGCCGATTCAGCGCCGTGCGCCATCCATCTGGCCGGTAACGGGTTTGCCGAGCCCTTTGAAGCACTGCGAGCCTGGGCCATGGAAGTCGGTCAGGATGCGATCCTGGCAGCCCAGCGCCGCCCTACGGCCAGCGCGGTGCTTGCGCTAGCCGATACGCTGGGGGCGCCAGCGCTGCTGCCAGCCCGGGATCTTCGACCCGAGTACGTTCGTCAGCAGGTGGCGCTGGACCGCGACCAGCAGCGCATGCTGGCAGCTACCCGTCAGTCCGGGGCGCCGCGCAGGCGGGGATCATGAGCGAGTCAGCAGAGTCGCGCATTGGCTTTAGACCCATGACAATGGCCGACCTGACCCTGGTACAAAGCATTGAACAGACGGTGCAGCGCTATCCCTGGCGACCTGGCCAGTTTGCCGACAGTCTCCGGAGTGGTTGTCTGGGATGGCTTTTTCTGGACGATGGTCAACCCTTTGGCTATGCCATGCTGCTGGGAGTCCTGGATGAAATGGAGCTGCTGACGCTGGCGCTGGCACACAGCCACCAGGGCCGCGGCCTGGGACGTCACTGCCTTCGCTGGCTGCAGACACTGGCCTGGCGCCAGGGCGCGCGCAGTCTGTTTCTGGAGGTGGCCACGCACAATGCACCGGCCCTGGGGCTGTATACCGGCATGGGCTTCGAGAAGATCGGCCGCCGGCGTGACTATTACCGGACCCCCGATGGGCAAACCGACGATGCATGGGTCATGCGTCTGGCACTGAGCGCCCCCTCCGCCGAGGCGGTGCCCCTGCCAGACGAAGGGCACAGACATGCATGAGACACCTGACGGGACAAGCCCGCCGCCGGAAAATTCCCGCGACCTGCTCGGCAGGATGCGCCGTCGTCATGCCTGGGCGACGCTGGATCTGGGGCCGCTGTGGGTGCCCCGGATGGCCCCTCAGCCCCCTGGCGACGAAAGCGCCAGCAGCACATCGCCCGAGGGTTTGCCCGTGCAGCCGGCATCCGGGGAGATCTCCATGCCGGCGCCGGAAGCCTTCCCCTCCGGAGGGGAGGTCACGGCTGATGCACCGGACATGCCGGCGGCCCAGCGCTGGATTCAGCTGCGACAGGATGTGGCTGAATGCCAGCGCTGTCGGCTGGCCAGTACCCGAACCCATACGGTCTTCGGTCGTGGCGCCTCACGGCACGCCCGCTGGCTGCTGATCGGTGAGGCCCCTGGTGCGGAGGAAGACCGGCAGGGGGAAGCCTTTGTCGGTCAGGCTGGCAAACTGCTCGATGCTATGCTGGATGCCGCCGGAATCAACCCGGATGCCGATGTATTTATCGCCAATGTGCTCAAGTGCCGGCCGCCTGACAACCGCGATCCGCAGGCCGATGAAGTGGCCGCCTGTACAGATTTTCTGCATGCCCAGATACGGCTGGTACATCCAGACTGTATCCTGCTGCTGGGCCGATTTGCCGCACAGAGCGTCTTGCACTCCGATCTGCAGATCGGCCGACTGCGCAACAAGGTGCACCACATCACGCTGGACGGGCGTTCCGTACCGGTGGTGGTGACCTATCACCCGGCTTATCTGCTGCGCAATCCGAAGGACAAAATCAAGAGCTGGGAAGATCTCTGCCTGGCACTCTCGGCCGTGGCCGGCGCCGGCACGCCTGAGCCGGGCTGAGACCACGGATTGGCCGGGTGCTTGCTAGTGCGCGGCAGGGGGGCTGGCATGCCGTGGGGTCTCCCCGATCAGGCTTTCGGTATTGCTGCGACGCTGATTGCGATGATGCCACAAAATGACCAGCGCCATCACAGCCGCCACAGTCAGGCCAAACAGCACGGCCACCGTGTTGATGGGCAGATCCAGCCACAGCATCAGCGCATAGAACGACAGCATGACCAGAATGTTCAGATTTTCATTGAAATTCTGCACAGCAATGGAATTGCCGGCACTCATGATGACATAGCCGCGATGCTGGAGCAGGGCGTTCATTGGCACCACAAAAAAGCCCGACAGCACCCCGATTACCAGCAACACAGCCATGGCCATGAATTCGTGATGGACAATGGTCATCAGCAAAATGGCCAGGCCCATGGCCACGCCCAGCGGCAGCACCCGCAGTGACCGCCGCAAGGGTACCCAGCCGGCTGCCAGCACGGCGCCCAGCGCCACCCCCAGCGCCACAACGCCCTGCAGGCGGGTGGCCTGATCCAGACGCATGTCCAGCTGATGCTCGGCCCATTTCAGGACAAGAAACTGCAGCGACGCACCCGCTCCCCAGAACAGGGTGGTGACTGCCAGCGCAATCTGTCCCAGCGGGTCTCGCCAGAGCGTCAGGTTGCAGTGCCAGAATACCCGCAGCAGCGCCAGAGGATTGGAGGTCCGTTCTGGATAACGGGCACCCGTATCGGGTATGCACAAATTGAAGAGGGCGGCCAGCGCATAGATCCCCGTGGTGACCACGATTGCTGCCTCGGCCGGCGTATCAATGGGCGTATCCACAAACGGCAGGTCAAAGGAAAGCAGCCAGGGCGCCACATGTGGGGAAATCAGCACGCCGCCCAGCACCGTACCCAGAATGATGGAGGCCACTGTCGTTCCCTCGATCCAGCCGTTGGCAGCCACCAGCCGCTCGGCCGGCAGCAGCTCGGTGAGAATGCCATACTTGGCGGGCGAATAAGCCGCCGCACCAAAGCCAACCAGCGCATATGCCAGCAGCGGCGGCAGTGCACCCAGCAGCAGCAGGCAGCCCAGCAGCTTGACCGCGTTGGTCAGAAACATCACCCGCCCTTTGGGCAGGGCGTCGGCAAACGCCCCGACAAAGGGCGCGAGCAGGACATAGGAAACAACAAAAACCAGCTTGAGAAAGGGAATGAGCCAGTCGGCTGAATGGGCCTCGCGCAACAGCGCAATAGCGGCGATCAGCAGCGCGTTGTCTGCCAATGACGACAGAAACTGTGCCGCCATGATGGTGTAGAAACCGGGTTTCATCCGGGCGTTTCCATTCCAGTCATCTGACCTGGCGTTGGCCAGGCCGGGTTGCAGGGGAGGGAATGTGATGTTTCTCACATTCACCACGGCATGGGTGCCGATGATACTCGCAACCCGGCGATCAACACCTTCAGGCGCGGCATGCCGCTATCATCACATCACTATGCCCAGAACACTGACTGCAAGCGTATCACCCTCAGCGATGGCCCATAACCTGGCCCGGGTCCGCCGGTTGCTGGATGATGGATCCGCTACCCGGCCAAATTCAACCCGCCTGTGGGCAGTGGTCAAGGCAAATGCCTATGGACATGGCCTGGCCAATGCTCTGCGGGGCTTCGCCCAGGCTGACGGCATGGCCCTGCTCGAATTCGAGGGAGCAAGCTGGCTACGCCAGCAGGGCTGGAGCCGTCCCATCCTGATGCTGGAGGGTGCATTCGATGCTGCCGAGGTAAGCCAGGCGGCCAGCCAGCATCTGATCCTTGCCATTCACCAGCCCCGGCACCTGCAATGGCTGGCCGCCCACCAAGGCCCCCCGGTGGATGTCTATCTCAAGCTGAACACTGGCATGAACCGGCTTGGCCTGCGGCCTGGAGAACTGGACGCCTTTGTCAGACAACTTCTGAAGACGCCGGGCGCGCGACTACGTGGCATCATGACCCATTTTGCCAATGCCGATGTCCCCGGCGGCGCCAGCGATGCCCTGGCAACCTTTGACACTGTTGTGCAGGCAGTCCAGAGCTGGCTACCCGCCGGGCAGGTGCTGGAACAGTCCGTGGCCAACTCGGCAGCCCTGTTTGCACTGCCCAACAGCCATCGTCACTGGGTCCGGCCCGGTATTGCCCTGTATGGAGCCAGCCCGTTCGACGATCAGGATGCTGCGGCACTGGGACTGCGTCCAGCCATGACCCTGAGCGGCAGCCTGCTGGCGACACAGACGCTTGCTGAGGGAGAGGCTACCGGCTACGGCAGCAACTTTGTGGCCCGTCAGCCCATACGTATCGGGATCGTGGACTGCGGCTACGCTGACGGCTATCCACGGGTGGCACCGACCGGTACCCCCGTCCTGGTGCAGGGGGTACGCACCCGGACATTGGGCCGGGTTTCCATGGACATGCTGGCTGTCGATCTATCACCCGTTCCAGAGGCGGGCCCAGGCGCACCGGTAGAGCTCTGGGGGGAAACCATCCCGGTCGATGCGGTGGCACGCTCAGCCGGCACCCTCGGTTATGAACTGCTGTGCGCACCCAGCGCCCGAGTGCAGCGGCGGGTGGTCTAGCGTCATGGCCACTTCCCGAACCCAATATGTCTGCCGCGACTGCGGCAATACCAGCGCCAAATGGATGGGTCAGTGCCCGGCCTGCCAGGCATGGAACACGCTGGAGGTGTTTCGCCTGCCCAGGCAGAGCGCCGGCAGCCCGCGTCCGGCAGGCAGCATCCTGGCCGAGTCGTCCGCGGTGTCGCTGCTGTCGGCGGTGCCGGTCGATACCGTCCCGCGCCTGCCGACCGGTCTGTCGGAATTCGACCGGGTGCTGGGCGGCGGCATGGTGCCCGGCTCGGTGGTCCTGATTGGTGGCGATCCCGGCATCGGCAAATCGACGCTGCTGCTGCAGGCACTGGCGCTGATGTCACAGGCCCAGTCCGTGCTCTATGTCAGCGGCGAGGAGTCGCTTGCCCAGATCGCGCTGCGCGGTGCCCGCCTGGGCATTGATGGCACCACGCTGCCGGTTCTGGCCGAGGTATCTCTGGCCCACATCGTCCAGGCCATCGAACAGGTGCAACCGGCCGTGGTCGTCATCGACTCCATCCAGACCATGATGAGTGACGAGCTGCCCTCGGCACCGGGCAGCGTCTCCCAGGTGCGCGACTGCGCCGCACAGCTGACCCGCCTGGCCAAATCGAAGGGCATCACGGTCGTGATGATTGGCCATGTCACCAAGGAAGGCGCCCTGGCCGGCCCGCGCATTCTGGAGCACATGGTTGATACCGTGCTCTACTTTGAAGGCGATACCCATTCTACTTATCGGCTGATCCGCGCCATCAAGAACCGTTTCGGCGCTGTCAACGAGCTGGGCGTCTTCGGCATGACCGACCGCGGGCTCAAGACGGTGACCAACCCGTCGGCTCTCTTTCTGTCACAGCACACTGAACCGGTGCCAGGCACCTGCGTACTGATTACCCAGGAAGGCACCCGGCCACTCTTGGTCGAAATTCAGGCACTGGTCGACACCTCGGCCGGTCAGGCTCCCCGACGATTGTGCGTAGGACTGGATCCGATGCGCCTCTCCCTGCTATTGGCGGTGCTCAACCGTCACGCCGGCATCCATTACCACGACCAGGATGTCTTTCTGAACGCTGTAGGGGGAGTCCGCATCACCGAACCGGCGGCGGATCTGGCCGTCGTTCTGGCGGTTCTGTCATCGCTCAAGAACCGCTCGCTACCTGGCCGGCTGGCCGTTTTCGGGGAGCTGGGTCTCGCCGGAGAAGTTCGACCCTCTCCCCGCGGTCAGGAACGGCTGCGTGAAGCGCTCAAACTGGGCTTTTCCCGCGTCATCTGCCCCAAAGCCAATGCCCCGCGCCGGCCGTTGACAGGGCTGGAAGTCATCGCTGTTGACCGTATTGATCAGGCTATCGCCCACGCCTGGGACTGATCACAGCGGGAGAAAACCAGACGGGTGCACCAGGGCCCGGCCGCCAAACCTGAGTCACCCCAAGCGTTCCGGCTCAGTCCTGATCAGCCAGCAGGATCTCGGCAGCCATCCGGCCACTACGTACCGCGCTCTCCAGCGTGGCAGGATAAGCGCCATAACTATAGTCGCCTGCCAGTAGCACGCCAGGCAGCTGCGGCAGCAAATAACCTGGAGGCACGACCGGCCGGCGGTCCGTGCAGGCAAATGTTGCTCGTTTTTCGTGTACAAGGACCAGGTGCTCGGCTGTCGGCAGGCCCATGGTGTCGTGGAGCTGCTGCTGCAGTGCCCGGACAAGCACCGCATCACCTGCGTCACGGGCCTGGGCACTGTCGCTGACAACCAGCGCGCCCAGGCGCCAGCCCTGCTGTTCGCCGCGGCTGAAAAACCAGTGGGCCGGCCCGCCAGGGCTGCCATCGGCGGTCACGGCGAGGGAGAATATATCGGGCAGCCGGGCCGGCAGGGCCGGGTTGGTCTGCCGCCAGCCTACATACGCCGTGGTGATCGACGGGTAGGAAAAACCCTGGAGCGGGGCCAGAAAGGAGGCAGGGGCCAGATCTTCCAGCAGCCGGGCACTGACCGGCGCCGGGCAGGCCAGCACCATCCGTTCGGTATCCAGCCAGCCTGAACCAGATTCCCTGGCAGCGCCACCAATGCGCAGGCGGTAGCGCTGGCCGGCACCATCCTGACGTCGGCCCGTATCATCAATCTGAATATCATGTACGGGTGTGCGCAGCTCAACCGGATTGCCCTGCGCCTTGAGCCAGGCCAGCGCAGGATCCACGAAAACAGCCCCAAGATCCGACTCATTCAGCACAAAATCGCTGGCTTCCGGTGCCTTGCCCAGGCTGTCCTGCAAGATTCGCAACAGCACCTGCGCCGAGGCAGTCGCCGGTGGTGTATTCATAGCGCTGATGACCAACGGATCCCAAAACTGGCGAATCAGTGCCTCAGGCTGTCGGGTCTGGCGATACCAGTCCGTCACACATCGCACCCCCCGGGCAGGGCGCCAGCCGGCCAGCCGCGCCATGCCCAGCGTATAAAGCACATGCCAGCGCTGGCCCAGCGTCAGCCCCCGTGCCGAGAGCAGGGCGCCTGGCAGGGAGAGCGAGACGGCCAGCTGGCGACTGAGAGCATCCGGACGGCTGCCAGCCAGCCGGTGCTGGTGGCGCTGTATCCGCAGACCTGCGGCATTTTCCCAATACAGCGGCAGCCGTCGCAGTCCGCCAGCCCCCAGCCACGCTATCAGCGACAGCGTATCCCGATAGGCACCCAGCATCAGATGCTGGCCGTTGTCCAGCATCACACCCTCTGTATCGGGCCAGGGCAACACCTGGCGCCGTGCACGGCCACCCGCCTGCGGTGCTGCCTCCAGCACCCGGACAGCCACACCCGCGCGGCACAGATGCAGCGCCGCCGACAGGCCGGCCCAGCCAGCACCTACCACCACAACCGGCTCTGTCCGCCGAGACGGGTTCGCGGTGTCAGCCGGCATCCCGGGCCACCTCTGCCGCCGACATCGCCTGAATGCGGGGAGGGCGCCCCCGTACCCGCGTGCGCAGCGCCAGCCAGAACTTGCGCAGGGGCGTTAGCGCAATGCGCTGGGAGATGACCGGATAGCCGCTGCGCGCAATCTCGTCGAGCAGCTTGACGTAAATGGTCGCCATGATCAGGCCGGGCCGCTGCCGGCCCCGATCCGCCGCGGGCAACAGCGCAAACGCCTCCCGGTACGCCTGGCGGGCCCGCTCGACCTGCTCGCCCATCAAAGCCTGAAACGAAGGATTCTTCTCAACCTCCGGCGAGGCCGACAGAATCTGCTGTCGGCTCATCCCGTGCCGGATCAGATCCTGCTGGGGCAAATACACGCGGCCCATACGGGCATCCTCGCCCACATCACGAACGATATTGGTCAACTGAAAGGCCAGCCCCAGCCGATCGGCATACTGCAGAGTAGCGGGATCCTCATAGCCAAAAATGGCGGCAGACATTTCGCCAACCACGCCAGCTACCCGGCGGCAATAGAGTTTCAGTCCCTCAAAGTCCAGATAACGTTCGCCGTCCAGATCCATGCGCATGCCATCAATGACCTCCAGCAACTGCCGGCGCTTCAAGCCATAGGGTGCCAGACAGGGGGCAAGCGCGCGGCTCACCGGATGCGTCGGTTCACCCGTAAACAACGCATCGATCTCCTGCTCCCACCAGGCCAGCTTGCGTCGCGCCACCTGATGATCGCCCTGTGAATCAACGATATCGTCAATTTCACGGCAATACGCATACAGTGCCGTAATAGCTCGCCGCCGTTCGGCCGGCAGAAACAGAAAGCTGTAATAAAAGCTGGAACCACTCTGCACAGCCTTGTCCTGACAGTATTCGTCCGGTGTCATGTCTGGAGATTGTCGACGGGAAGGAAAAAGGTTCAAAACCGGGCGTGCCGGCGCGGGAACAGGGCCAGCCACAACAGCGCAGGCGCATCATGCCAGCCCAGCGCCGGGCGACTGGCCACCGAATCGTAACCGGCCTGTGCGATCCGATCCAGGATGCGCTGCCCGCCAGCCAGAATGAAGCGCAGTTCCGCAGCCAGCCGCCCAGGAAGCAGGCCAGACAGCGGGTTACCAGACAGCAACTGTGCCTGGACAGAGACCCATTCCATATGGATGGCACGCCGGCAGGCCGGCCCGAGCTGGCCTGCCCGTGCTTCCTCCAGCAGCTGCTCCGCACTGCAACCGGCGGCAGCCAGCGTCGATGCCGGCAGATAAACCCTGTCACGGGCAGCATCAATACCGACATCCTGCAAAAAATTGATCCGTTGCAACGCACTGCATACAGCATCCGATTGCACCAGCGCCACCGGCGACGCTACGCCATAGAGCTGCAACATCAGCCGCCCCACCGGATTGGCCGAGCGCCGGCAGTACGCCAGCACCTCGGTCTCGCTGGCGTAGCGATTGACCCGCAGATCCTGAGAGAAGGCATCAAGCAGATCATGGAAATGCTGCCACTCCAGGCCAAATGTCGTCACCGGGCCTATCAAGCCATCTACCGGCGCCACCCCGCTGACCTGCCCATCTTGGGCCAAGCGCAGAGCGACAGCCAGCGCCTGCAGGGCCGCCTGTCGCTCTGCCAGGGGGGCCTCTCCCTCATCGGCCAGATCGTCTGCATGGCGGGCAAAGCGGTAGATCGCCCGCACCGCCGGCCGCAACCGTGCCGGGACGAGCCAGGAGGCCACCGGGAAGTTCTCCGGATGATCGACCCCGTGCCACGGTGTGGCTTCATAAGCTGGCGGCATTACATTCATAGCGTCAGATTGTAGCCAGTCGGCGCACCATATCCCCGAACCGTTCAGCGATAGGCTAATATATGACTTAATAGTCATTAAAATCCATTCGCCATGATGCGTCCTTCCTTGCTGTGGCTGATTGCCCCTGCCGCGCCTGTTCACAAATACTTTCTCGGTATCACCTGTCTTGTACTGGCATCTGGCTGTGGACAGAAACCCCAGCCCTACCAGGAGCCCCCCCGACCTGTCCTTTCCGAGCCGGTAACCCCGCATGCCCTGCAGGATGCCTGGTCGCTGGCCGGCGATGTCCGTGCGCGCACAGAAACCGGCTACGCATTTCAGACCGGGGGGCGGGTGCTGGAGCGTCTGGTGGAAGTAGGAGATACTGTCCGGACAGGTGAAGTACTGGCTCGTATCGACCCGGCCGATCTCACACCGCTGGTTCATGCCCGGCGTGCAGAGCAGGTCGCGGCAAACAGTGAATTGCGACTGGCCAAAGCTGACCTGGCCCGTGCCGAGCGTCTGCATGCCCAGAACTTCGTCAGTAGCGCCAACGTCGATCGTGCCCGCGCAGCGGTCGCGGTCGCGCAGGCGCGCCTGAAATCAGCCAGCGCCCAACTCCGGCAGGCCGACAACGCGTTCAGTTACCGAAATCTCGTCAGCAAGATCAACGGTGTCGTCACTGCCCTGCAGATGGAACCAGGTCAGGTCGTTGCAGCCGGAACCCCGGTCATACGGGTGGCCAAACAGGGGGATGTGGAGGTGGCTGTAGCCATTCCTGAAGCAGAACTGGCACGCAGTCGTGCCATTACCGCCTGGGAAGTGCATTTCCCGGGTCTGCCCGGACGCACCTGGACGGCCTTGTTGCGCGAGCTCTCACCGTCCGCCGACCCCGCATCTCGCACCTATGCCGCACGGCTGGCCCTGCAGGGAGACACCCATGAGATCGCGCTCGGCATGAGCGCCGTTGCCCAGGCCGGAGATGGCCAGAGCCGTGTCCTGACCGTTCCGCTGAGCGCCCTGTTCAGTCAGGACAGCGCACCGCATGTCTGGGTGATCGATCCGGCGACGCACACCGTCACAGCCCGATCCGTCTCGCTCGGTGCCGCCGATGCCCGTCGGATCCAGGTTACCCGGGGTCTCGCTGCCGGCGATCAGGTTGTCATCGCAGGTGCGAACCTGCTGCGTCAGGGCCAGAAAATCCGCCTGACAGCGCCGCCGACACCGCCGGTGCAGGATGGCGCCGGTATCGCCGCGATGAAGGACCAACCTGGCCAACACAGCACAGGGGAGGGCGATTGAGATGCATAGCCCTGATCCCCGGCCATCTCCGGCCCCTGGCACTGGCTTTAACCTCTCGGCCCTTGCCCTGCGCTATCGGCAGGTCACCCTCTTTTTTCTGCTGGTCTTCGGTATCGGCGGCACACTGGCCTTCTTCAGCCTCGGGCAGCGCGAAGACCCCGAGTTCACGTTTCGCGCCATGGTCGTGCGCACGCTCTGGCCCGGTGCCACCGCCCATCAGGTCGACGAGCTGGTCACCGACCGTATCGAAAAAACCCTGCAGGAAGTGCCGTACTTCAAGTTCACGGCCAGCTATTCCAAACCCGGCGAATCCCTTGTCATCCTCAACCTGACAGATGATTCTCCGGCCCATGACGTCAAGCATTACTGGTATCAGGCCCGCAAGAAGATTGCCGATATCCGCTACCAGCTTCCCGGCAACATCCAGGGGCCGTTTTTCAACGATGAATTCGGCGACGTCTTTGGCACCATCTACGCGCTGACCGGTGACGGCATCAGCATGGCACGCTTGCGCCACTATGCGGAAGATATCCGCGCCCAGCTGCTGCGGGTACCCGATGTGGCCAAGGTCGAGCTGGTGGGGGTGCAGCCCGAGCAGATCCACATCCAGCTCTCGGCTGCCCGTCTGGCCAAGCTCGGGCTGACACCCGACATGATCGCCCAGCAGCTACAGGCGCAGAATGCGATCTCGCCAGCCGGCACCATTCACACTGACAGCCTGGATGTCCGCCTCAATGTCAGCGGCCAGTTTGACAGTGTCAAAGCCATCGAAGAGCTGCGACTAAGTGTTGGCAACCGCATCATCCGGCTGGGCAATATCGCCAGCATCCAGCGGGGCTACCAGACCCCGCCCACCGAGCTGATGCGATATCGCGGCCGGGAAGCCATCGGCATTGCCGTGTCGATGGTCAGCAATGGCGATGTACTGCAACTCGGTCGCCATCTGGACAAACGCATGCATGAGCTGTGGGCCAATCTGCCGGTGGGCCTCGAATTCGGCAAGGTCTCGGATCAGCCCAAAGTGGTCGAAAATGCCATTGGCGTCTTCACCCGCTCATTGATGGAAGCTGTCATCATTGTGCTGGCCGTAAGTCTGCTCAGCCTGGGGCTGCGGGCTGGCATGGTCGTCGCGCTGACCATCCCCCTAGTACTGGCCACGACCTTTCTGGGCATGAAGGTTTTCGGCATCGACCTGCACCGTGTTTCCAGCGGGGCACTGGTCATTGCCCTGGGCCTGCTGGTCGACGATGCCATGATCGCCATTGAAATGATGGCACGCAAACTGGAAGAAGGGCTGGACACTTTCCATGCCGCCACGTTCGCCTACGACAGCACGGCCTTTCCCATGCTGACCGGCACGCTCATCACTGCCCTTGGCTTTTTGCCGATTGCCACCGCCCGCTCTTCGACCGGTGAATACACCTTTGCCATCTTTGCGGTGGTCACACTGACGCTGCTGATCTCATGGGTCATGGCCGTCGGGGCCGTGCCCTTTATCGGCCGTTACCTGCTCAAGCCCCCTGCGCGCACCCCGGACGCGCCGGCAGCGGCCCATGACCTGTTCGACACCCGCTTCTACCGCCGCCTGCGGGCACTGATCGAAGGCGCCATGCGACATCGCTGGCCGACCCTGCTGGTGACGGTACTGTTGACGGTTGCCGGCATTGGCGGCCTCCAGCTCACTACCAAACAGTTCTTCCCATCATCGGATCGCGCCGAAGTTCTCGTTGATTTGTGGCTGCCTGAAGGCGCTAGCCTGGCCGCCACCCGTCTGCAAAGCGAGCGCCTTGAAACATGGCTGAAGACCGAGCCGGATGTCCAGAGCTTCGTCGCCTACGTCGGTAACGGCAGCCCCCGTTTCTTCCTGTCGCTCGATCAGCAGCTCTACCACAGCAACTATGCCCAGTTCGTGGTGCTCACCCATGACCTGGCTGCCCGCAACCGCTTCATGCAGCACCTCAAGCCCGAGCTGGCCGAACACTTCCCGGGCCTGCGCGCCCGCGCCTACCTGACACCCCTGGGGCCTCCCGTTGCCTTTCCTGTCCAGTTCCGGGTATCGGGCCCGGACATTGCCACGATCAAACACATCGGCGACCAGCTGCTCCAGATCGTGCGGGCCAACCCCTATACCATCGACCCCCGCATGAACTGGGGCGACCGCACCCCAAGCCTGCAGATAGACGTCGATCAGGATCGAGCCCGCGCAGTGGGCCTCTCCAGCGGACAGATCAGCCGCGCCCTGGGTGGAATCATCGATGGCATTCCCATTGGCACCCTGCACGAAGAGGACCAGCTGATTCCCGTGCTGATCGGGGCGCCACCGGCGCAGCGCAAAGATCTGGGTGCCCTCGCTTCCACCCAGATTCCCACATCACGGGGGGACACCGTGCCCCTCTCGCAGGTCGCCACACTGCGCATGGTCATGGAGGAACCCATCATCTGGCGTCGCAACCGGGTACCCACCCTGGATATCGGGGCCGATGTCGTCGATGGCATGCAGGGCCCGGACGTCATGCACCAGATCCGGCCGCACCTCAAGCCACTGCTTACCCAGCTGCCCGAGGGCTACCGGATCGAAGCCGCCGGCCCCGAGGAGGAGAGCGGCAGCGCCCAGGCGTCCATCATGAAGGGAATGCCCCTGATGCTCGGGTTGATACTGACGCTGCTGATGCTGCAGCTCCGACGGTTTTCGCTCGTGTTCATGGTGCTCCTGACCGCGCCGCTGGGCATCATCGGCGTCGTTGCGGCACTCCTGCTCTCCGGACGTCCATTTGGCTTTGTCGCCATGCTGGGCACCATTGCCCTGGCAGGCATCATCATGCGCAATACGGTCATTCTGGTCGATCAGATCCGACAGGACATCGATGATGGTCATACCCCCTGGGAAGCGGTGCGAGAAGCCACCGTACGGCGCTTCCGGCCCATTACGCTGACGGCCGCTGCCGCAATCCTGGCCATGATCCCGCTGTCCCGTGATGTCTTCTGGGGCCCCATGGCCGTCTCGATCATGGGGGGGTTGGTCGTCGCCACCGCGCTGACGCTGCTACTGGTGCCAGCTCTGTACGTCACCTGGTACCGCATCGGCCCACCGCACTAGTCATGTACCCGACAAACAACGCCGGCCAGATGCAAACCCAGTGCGGGAAGGCAAAATACCCCACAACAGGGCAATCTACCCTTGCGAAGCGGGGGAGGCCGCATCGTCGTCCCGGTTTCGGCTAGAATCACCGGGATTAAGGCGTCATTGACGTTCCGGCCTGACATGGAAACGCACATGGTACGGCCAGGCAGTATGACTGGTCATGCCGGTGCAGTACCCGGTCGGACGTGGCGCCTGAGCAGATTCTTTGGTTCTGCGGCTGTGGCGAAATTGGTAGACGCACCAGATTTAGGTTCTGGCGCCGCAAGGTGTGAAGGTTCGAGTCCTTTCAGCCGCACCACCCCGTTTTTTGATCATCAACCCAACGGAATTCGACGACGGATGGCTTCCCAGCTTGAAACAACCGGCACTCTGGAGCGCCGGCTGACGCTTTCGGTAAACCCGGCCGATATTTCCTCCAAGGTCCAGGAGCGCTTGCGTTCAATGGCCAAGACCACCCGTATGCCTGGCTTTCGGCCTGGCAAAGTACCGGTCAGGCTGATCGAGCAGAGCTATGGCCCGCAGGTGCACGCCGAAGTGCTCGGTGACGCCATCACACGCGCCTTTGGCGATGCCGTGCAGGCCGAGAACCTGCGCGTGGCGGGACAGCCCGACATCGCCCCGAAAGAAGCCGGGCAGGGCGCTGATGGCACTGAATTCGTAGCCACTTTCGAGGTCTATCCCGAGATCAGCCTGGGTGACCCGGCCACACTGGAAGTTGACCGCTACGATGCCAGGGTCGATGACAAGGCACTGGACGCTACGCTGGATGTGCTGCGCAAACAGCGCACCCGCTGGAACGAGGTCGATCGTGCCGGCCAGAACGGTGACCGCGCCACCATCGATTTCATCGGCCGCCTTGATGGTGAGGCTTTCCCCGGTGGCTCGGCTGACGGCTTCCCGATGGTCCTGGGCGAAGGGCGCATGCTGCCTGATTTCGAGGCTGGTGTGCTGGGCAAAAAAGCCGGCGAAACGGTCACCTTCGATGTCAGCTTTCCCGAGGATTACAACGCCAGCCATCTCGCCGGCAAGACGGCCCAGTTTGAAGTCACTGTACGCAAGGTCGAAGCGCCCGAGCTGCCCGAGATCGACGCCGACTTCGCCCGCCAGATGGGACAGGAAGACGGTGATGTCGAGAAATTCCGTGCCGACGTGCGTGAAAATCTGGAGCGTGAGGTACGCCAGCGCGTGCAGTCGCGCACCAAAAGTGCTGTCATGGACAAAATCGTCAGCCTGGCCGAGATCGAGCTGCCGAAGGCCCTGGTCGCCCAGGAAGCCGAATCGCTGGCTGCCCGCATGCGCGAGGATCTCAAGGCCCGTGGTGTGGATCTGAAAAATGCTCCCCCCATGCCAACCGATGCCTTCAGCGAGCAGGCTGCCCGGCGGGTCCGTCTGGGGCTGATCGTCTCCGAGGTCGTCCGGGAAAATGCTCTGCAGGCCAAGCCCGAACAGATCCGCAAGCAGATCGAAGAATTTGCCTCCACATACGAAAACCCGGCCGAAGTGGTGCGCTGGTATTTCAGCGATCGCGATCGTCTGGCCGAGGTGGAAGCGCTGGTCGTGGAGCAGAACGTCGTCGACTGGCTGCTCTCCAAGGCCAAGGTCACCCATCACGAAGTCGGTTTTGACGAGCTGATGAAGGGCGTAGCCTGATCACGCCCGGGCCATTGCAGTGCCTGCGCTGGCCCTGTCCGACTGACCCGTTATCCATGACCGCCCTGCTGCGGTTCGGCAGCATCGCCCCACCATCGAGGAAGCTTTCATGACCTTCAACAGCTTGGTCGAGGATCAGGTGAACCTGCACCTGGCACAGGCCGTCGATCCATTCGCCCCACAGTCCGTCGCCCAGACACCCCAGGGCCTGGGCATGGTGCCTATCGTCATCGAGCAGAGCGGTCGGGGCGAGCGGGCTTATGACATTTATTCCCGCCTGCTGCGCGAACGGGTCGTTTTCCTGGTTGGGCCGGTCATGGATCAGTCGGCCAACCTGGCCGTTGCCCAGATGCTCTACCTGGAAAGTGAAAACCCCGAAAAGGACATCCATTTCTACATCAATTCTCCCGGTGGCTCTGTATCCGCAGGTCTGGGCATCTTTGACACGATGCAGTTTGTCAAACCCGATGTTTCGACGCTGTGTATTGGCTTTGCCGCCAGCATGGGCGCCTTCCTGCTGGCGGCCGGTGCAAAGGGCAAGCGCTACTCACTCCCCAACTCGCGGATCATGATTCATCAGCCCTCCGGCGGTGCCCAGGGACAGGCTTCGGATATCGAGATTCATGCCAAGGAAATCATCTATCTGAGAAAGCATCTGAACCAGATACTGGCGGACCGGACCGGTCAACCCCTGGAGCGGGTCGAACGGGATACCGAACGCGACAATTTCATGTCTGCGGAAGAAGCCCTTGATTATGGCCTGATCGACCGGGTCATGACTTCCCGTACCGACATTTCTGCAAAACCCGAGGCCAGCGGCAAGTAAGCACGCAGAGAGACGCCATGCCCGAAAATACCGGTTCCTCCGACAAGCCCCTCTACTGTTCGTTCTGCGGCAAGAGTCAGCACGAAACCCGCAAACTGATCGCAGGCCCGTCGGTCTACATCTGCGACGAATGTATCGATCTCTGCAACGAGATCATCCGAGACGAGGTCGGAAGCGATACACCGGAGCACGCGGGCGACGAACTGCCGATCCCCTCGGCCATTGCGGCCATTCTTGACCAGTATGTCATCGGGCAGCACAAAGCCAAACGTACCCTGGCAGTAGCGGTCTACAACCATTACAAACGCCTGCGCTACAAGGGTGCCAAGGATGATGTCGAACTCACCAAAAGCAATATCCTGCTCGTTGGCCCGACCGGTTCCGGGAAGACGCTGCTGGCCCAGACCCTGGCGCGACTTCTCAATGTCCCCTTCGTCATGGCCGATGCCACCACACTCACCGAAGCCGGTTATGTCGGTGAGGATGTCGAGAGCATCATCCAGAAGCTGCTCGCCGCCTGCAACTACGACATCGACAAGGCTCAGACCGGTATCGTCTACATTGACGAAATCGACAAGATTTCCCGCAAGGCCGACAACCCGTCCATCACGCGTGATGTGTCCGGCGAGGGCGTCCAGCAGGCGTTGCTTAAACTCATCGAAGGCACGGTAGCATCCATCCCCCCGCAGGGTGGACGCAAGCACCCCAATCAGGATTTCGTTCAGGTCGACACCACCAATATTCTTTTCATCTGCGGCGGTGCCTTCGACGGCATGGACAAAGTCATTCGCGACCGTTCCGAACGCTCCGGCATCGGTTTCGGTGCCGATGTCAAGGGTGCCTCCGAGCGCAGCCTCTCGGAACTGTTCAGGGATATCGAACCAGACGACCTGATCAAATTCGGGCTGATTCCGGAGCTGGTCGGGCGTCTGCCAGTGCTGGCCACGCTGGATGAGCTGGACGAGGCGTCGCTGGTGCGCATCCTCACCGAGCCCAAGAATGCGCTGGTCAAGCAATACCAGAAACTGTTTTCGATGGAAGGGGTCGAACTGGACATCCGCCCTGGTGCACTCACCGCTATCGCCCGCGAATCTCTCAAGCGTAAGGCTGGCGCCCGGGGACTGCGCTCCATTCTCGAACATGCGCTCATCGACATCATGTACGATCTCCCCGGCCTCAAAAATGTCGAGAAGGTCGTCGTCGATGAACAGGTCATCGAGGGTAGCGGCAAACCCATCATGATCTACAGTGAAACATCCCGTGTCTCGGGTGGCGAGGGCTGATCAGCAAGAGAACTCTCCAGCCCGTCCGGCAGGGCGGGCCTCCCTTCCAGCCGGCCTCCCGTCGACACGGGCGTGCCGGCTGACGTACTTTTCAGCCAACCCAGCGGTTCTGGACATCCACCATCCGGCTGCCTGTGCTGTCCGTCCATCCCGCCGCCGCTTTCGCAGTGGCAATAAACCGTTCTCATACAGGGAAACTTGCTCACATAACCACATAACCTTGTAATCTTCAGGAATCACCCCCAGATTGTCGAATATGCTGACCCCTGTGGCCCAGGAGCGGCCAGGGCACAGCGGTCAGCACACTTCCGGGACACCGATGAAAGACAACCCAATTCTCCAACAGACCCTGCCGTTGCTCCCCCTGCGCGACGTGGTGGTCTTTCCCCATATGGTGATCCCACTCTTCGTGGGGCGCCAACGTTCCATCAAGGCGCTTGAAACCGCTATGGAAGCGGGCAAGAGCATCATGCTGGTCGCCCAGAAAAATGGCTCAAAGGATGATCCTTCAGCCAGTGACATCTATGGCATCGGCTGTGTCTCCAATATCCTGCAGCTGCTCAAACTGCCAGACGGTACTGTTAAGGTACTCATTGAAGGGGTAGGGCGTGCCCGGATTCTGCATGTTGATACCGAAGGTGAGCACTTTTCCTGCGAGCTGGAAGCCGTCCAGGACGAAGAGCCGATTTCGCCCGAAGTCGAGGCACTGCGACGGACCATCCTCTCGCAGTTCGAGCACTACGTAAAGCTCAACAAAAAGGTTCCCTCCGAAATCCTCACCACCCTGACTGGCATCGAGGATCCAGGCCGGCTGGCCGATACCATTGCGGCCCATCTGCCTATCCGGATCGAGCAGAAGCAGGAAGTTCTGGAGACCCTCCCGACCGCCGAACGGCTGGAAAAACTGCTGGCCCAGATCGAAAACGAGCTCGACATCCTGCAGGTCGAAAAGCGCATCCGGGGCCGCGTCAAGCGCCAGATGGAAAAGAGCCAGCGTGAGTACTATCTGAACGAGCAGGTCAAAGCCATCCAGAAAGAGCTGGGCGAGGGCGAGGACGGCGCCGACTTCGAGGATATCGAGAAAAAGATCAAGGCTGCCCGCATGCCTGAGGAGGCCCGCAAGAAAGCCGAATCCGAATTCCGCAAACTGCGCCTGATGTCGCCGATGTCTGCGGAAGCTACCGTGGTGCGCAACTATATCGACGTATTGCTGGCGTTGCCCTGGAAGAAAAAAAGCAAGGTCAACAATGACCTCTCCCATGCCGAGAAGGTTCTCAATGAGGATCATTACGGGCTGGACAAGGTCAAGGAACGCATCCTGGAGTACCTCGCTGTCCAGCAGCGCGTCGACAAGGTCAAGGCACCGATTCTGTGCCTGGTAGGCCCGCCGGGGGTGGGCAAGACTTCGCTCGGGCAATCCATCGCGCGTGCCACCAACCGCAAGTTCGTGCGCATGGCACTGGGCGGCATGCGTGACGAGGCCGAAATCCGCGGCCACCGTCGTACCTACATCGGTTCAATGCCCGGCAAGATCTTGCAAAACCTGACCAAAGCAGGCGTGCGCAATCCTCTCTTCCTGCTCGACGAGGTCGACAAGATGGGGCAGGATTTCCGTGGCGATCCATCGTCTGCGCTCCTGGAGGTGCTCGATCCGGAGCAGAACGATACCTTTGCCGATCATTATGTCGAGGTCGATTACGATCTGTCCGATGTCATGTTCGTCGCCACGGCCAATTCCTTCAATATCCCGGCGCCGCTGCTGGACCGGATGGAAGTCATCCGGCTGGCTGGCTACACCGAGGACGAAAAGGTCTCGATCGCGCAGCGCTATCTGCTGCCCAAGCAGCGCAAAAACAATGGCCTCAAGGAGAGCGAGCTCCTGATTGACGAGCCTGTGCTCCGTGACATCCTGCGCTACTACACGCGGGAAGCCGGCGTGCGCTCGCTTGAACGGGAACTCTCCAAGGTCTGCCGCAAGGCGGTCAAGGCACTGCTGCTCGACAAGAGCATCAAGAGCATTACCGTCACGCCCGAAAACCTGGATACTTTCCTGGGTGTCCGCCGCTACAACTATGGCATTGCCGAGAAAAACAATCAGGTCGGACAGGTCAATGGCCTGGCTTGGACCGAGGTGGGCGGTGAGCTGCTGACAATCGAAGCCATTGCCGTACCCGGCAAAGGCAAAAACCTCACCACCGGCAAACTCGGCGACGTGATGCAGGAGTCGATCAAGGCCGCCATGACGGTTGTCCGTCGCCGGGCTGCGCAGCTTGGCATCCGGCCCGATTTCTACGAAAAACAGGACATTCACGTCCACGTTCCTGAAGGCGCCACGCCAAAGGACGGGCCCAGTGCCGGCATTGCGATGACGACTGCCCTGGTCTCCATCCTGACCGGCATTCCGGTCAGGGCAGATGTGGCGATGACGGGAGAGATCACGCTGCGGGGTGAAGTCCTGGCCATCGGCGGACTGAAGGAAAAACTGCTGGCAGCCCAGCGGGCTGGTATCAAAATGGCCCTGATCCCTGAGGAAAACGTCAAGGATCTGGCTGAAATCCCGGATACCGTGAAAAACAGCCTGGAGATCGTGCCCGTGAAATGGATCGATAAGGTGCTGGAGCTGGCGCTGGTTCACCAGCCACAGCCGCTATCTGAAGCTGGCGAGGAGGGCAGCACCGCATCGGCTGCCCCACCGGCAACCACGGATAAACCGGCGGGGGGTATCGTAGCCCATTGACGTTTCGGCCGGCACTTGCAAATTACCTGCAATGCCGGTTATTATTATTGGCTTGCAGCGTTGGTATGGGTGCTTAGCTCAGTTGGTAGAGCGGCGCCCTTACAAGGCGTAGGTCGGGAGTTCGAGACTCTCAGCACCCACCACCATACCAACCAGGTAGCCTATTGCGAGTTTTCTGTGCGTTTGTGCAGATGCTTGGTTCAAAAAGACAGAGTAGTCCAGATTTTTCCAGGGCAGTTGACAGAACAAATCAACAGACTATAATGTCAGCTTCAGCAGTTAGCTGAAGTCAATCAAGTGCTGGAGCGGTAGTTCAGTTGGTTAGAATACCGGCCTGTCACGCCGGGGGTCGCGGGTTCGAGCCCCGTCCGCTCCGCCAGTTCACTTGTCTTAAAAAAAGGCCACCCTTAGGGTGGTTTTTTTTCGTCCGCATCCCCCTTCCTTTTGCCTGACGACTGCCACCGGCCTGCATGTCTGGCACAGCCCCAAAGCTACCTCTATCTATACTCTCTGTCTCTATCGTTTCCTAGACTGCCGCTGCTATCAAAAATTAGCGGGAATCCTGGCTGATCAAGCACGCAGCGCGACCATTATTCCCTGAACGTCTTGTTGTGATAATCGCCACAGATTGCAAATAATGATTATCATTGAGCCGGCTTTCTCCTTCCATGACTTCCTCCTATTGGCTAATCCAGATGCTCGTTCCCTTTCTCATCATGTTGCGCGAGGGCATCGAAGCAGCCCTCATCGTCGGTATTGTCGCCAGCTATCTGAAACAAAGCGGGCGAGCAGGGCTGATGCCTGCCGTCTGGGTCGGTGTCATGCTGGCCAGCGCGCTCTCCCTGTTCGCCGGCGCCGGCCTGCAACTGATGGCTGCTGAATTTCCCCAGAAAGAACAGGAGCTCTTCGAAGGTATTGTAGGACTCATCGCAGTCGGCATGCTGACCTCCATGGTTTTCTGGATGCGCAAGACCGCACGCAGCATCAAGGGCGATCTGCAGGCATCCATCGACCGTGCGCTGGGGCAGGGCAGCGATGCGGCCGGCTGGGCGCTGATTTGCATGGTTTTTCTGGCCGTGGCACGCGAAGGGCTTGAATCGGTCTTTTTCCTGCTGGCCATCTTTCAGCAAAGCCATGGCTGGGAGGCTCCCGTCGGCGCGCTCGGCGGCATCGCCGTTTCCATCGCCATTGGCTACGGCCTTTATTCTGGCGGCATACGCCTGAACCTGCGACGTTTTTTCCGTTTCACTGGTGTATTCATCCTGCTGGTAGCAGCAGGTCTGCTGGCTGGTGTGCTGCGCAAGTTCCATGAGGCCGGCATCTGGAACCAGCTCCAGCAGGTTGTCTTCAACATGGATGACACCCTGCCGATGGACAGCCCGCTGGGAACTGTACTTTCCGGACTGCTCGGCTATCAGTCTGCACCGGTCGTGGGCGAAATACTTCTCTACGTCGCCTTTCTGGCGACCACACTCGTGCTCTTTCTGCGTCCTGCCGTCACGACAGCCATGCCAGCCACCTCGCCCCGTTAACCTCCGCTCCCGTCACCTCCCCACCGCCCAGTTCCGCCCACCTAAGCCATCATGCCAGACCAACCCAAGCCCCGTTCCGCGCTGATGCGCGCCGCCATGGCCAGCTCAGTCATTCTCGTTCTTGCCGGGTTTGCCGCCTTCTGGTATGCCTCGAACAAGGCGCAGCATGGCACCGCGAAGGAAGATGCGGACGCCATCACGGTCACCATCCAGGGCCGAAGCTGCACCCCCAACGAAATCACCGTCCCCGCGGGCCCGCATACGTTTCGCATCGTGAACCATTCGGATCGTGCCCTAGAATGGGAAATCCTCGACGGCATCATGGTGGTCGAGGAACGCGAGAACATTGCGCCCGGTTTCACCCAGTCCATGAAAGTCCGGCTGCGTCCCGGCGATTACGACATCACCTGTGGCCTGCTGAGCAATCCCCGTGGCAAATTACACGTCACTGCCTCAACAGAGACAGAAGCTGCCCGACCCTCCGCCGTGAATTTTTTGGGTGCCCTGGCCGAATACCGCTTTTACCTGGTCTCCCAGAGCAGTCAGCTGCAGGAGGCTACCGAAGAACTGGTCAATGCGATACGCACCGGCTCCCTTGCTGAAGCCCGCAACCGCTATGCCCCGGCCCATCAGCTATACAAGCGCATCGAACCCATGGCAGAAATGTTCTCGGATCTCGACCAGCGTATCAACGGCCGGGCCGAATACTTCGAAAAACGTCAGGCAGACCCAGCTTTCCGGGGATTTCATCGGCTTGAATATGGCCTCTTTGGCCAGCAAGGGAATGATCTCCGGGCGCTGCTGCCGATCGCTGAACAGCTCCTGAGTGATCTGGGTACGCTGCGTGAGCGGCTCAATGCACTGGATATCCCGCCCGAGCGCCTGAGCAGTTCCGCCGCAAAACTGCTGCGCCGTACCGCTGACAATCTGCCCGCGGGCGGCGAAGAACGCTGGAGCCACACTGAAGCATCTGACCTGCAGGGCACGCTGGACGGCACCCGCAAGCTGGCCATGCTGGTTGCGCCGCTGCTGGCACGTCCCGCACCTGCCCTCCGACAGGCCATCGACAGCGGATATGCCGCTTTCAATCGTGCGCTGGATCCCTATCGGCTGAAAGGCGAACAGGGGGAGGGCTTTCGCGCAGAAATCCTGAGCGACAGTGAGCGCAAGGCCGTCGCTATGCCGATCAACCAGCTGGCGGACACCATGGGCAAAGCCAATGCCGCGCTCGGCCTGGAATAGATCGAACCATCCCTTTTCCCGGAACTGTACCGAACAGAAACTCTCCTGCCTCATGAACCAGAAGCCTGAATCTCCCGATTCCCTGACCCAACCTACCTGTCCAGCCCCCCTGGCCGGGCAACCCGCTTCATCACATCGCCGACACCTGCTCGGCGGCCTGGGTGCGGCCAGCCTTGGGCTGGCCAGCATGGTGGGTCAGCGCGCAGCAGACGCAGCCACGCCCGCCGAGCGCAGTAACCACGATGCTGGCCAGGTCACCGATGCATCCACCAGTACGCATTTTCAGGAACGCGTGTCCTACCTGGGCGAGCACCAGGCGGGCATCGTCACCCCACGCCCCAATGCGGGCATGGTCGCTTCGTTCTTTGTGCTGGCCCAGGATCGTGAAGAGCTGGAGCGCCTGTTTCGCACGCTCACGAGCCGGATCGCCTTCCTCACTCAGGGTGGCCGGGAAAGGCAGGTAGATCCCAAGCTGCCGCCGGTCAGCTCCGGGCTGCTCGGGCCGGTGCTGCCCCCTGACGCCCTCACCATTACGGTATCGGTCGGCCACTCCCTGTTCGATGAACGCTTTGGTCTGGCCGCGCTCAAGCCCAGATTCCTGCAACAGATGAAGGGTTTCCCCAACGACGCCCTTGACCCGGCGCTCTGCCACGGTGACCTCTCCATCCAGTTCTGCGCCAACACGCCGGACACCATCATCAACGCATTGCGCGACATCATCAAGAACCTGCCCGACCTACTGGTGCTGCACTGGAAGCAGGAAGGCAATGTCCCCCCCATTGCTGCCCGTCCCGGGCAGCCTGCGGAAAGTGCGCGCAATTTCCTCGGCTTTCGTGACGGATCCGCCAATCCCGATTCTTCCAGCTCCGCCCTGATGGATCAGGTCGTCTGGGTCGGGAAAACTGCAAAGGAGCCAGCCTGGGCGGTCGGCGGCACTTACCAGGCCGTACGCATCATCCGCAACTTTGTCGAGCGCTGGGATCGGACCCCGCTACAGGAGCAGGAGTCCATTTTCGGCCGTGCCAAGGACAATGGTGCCCCTCTGGACAACGTCACGGCCACGGAATTCCACACACCTGACTATGCCGCCGACCCCAAGGGCAAAAAAATTCCGCTTGATGCCCACATCCGTCTGGCCAACCCGCGTACTCCGAAATCCGTGGAGAACCTGATCCTGCGCCGGCCATTCAACTATTCCAACGGGGTCACCAAATCCGGGCAGCTCGACATGGGGCTGCTGTTCATCTGCTACCAGACCAACCTGGAAAAAGGTTTCATCACCGTGCAAAAGCGTCTGGATGGCGAACCCCTGGAGGAATACATCAAACCGGTCGGCGGCGGCTACTTTTACACATTGCCCGGCATCCGGGACAAAAATGACTGGCTGGGGCGCAGCCTGCTGGAAGCCAGCACTACCCGCAGCTGATTCCCCCAGGCACGATCCCCCGATATGTGTGCGGTCTTTGCAACTGGCCCTAGAATGACCGGAGTTTTAAAACATTTTCTTTCTGATTTGCCATCAGATTCTGTCCCTGTCCCTGTCCCTGTCACAACGCAACAAGGAGCGTAACGACATGACCATTCGCCGTACCATCATCTCCGCCATGGTTGCCAATGCAGCCGCCTTTGGCGCCATCAGTGCCCAGGCTGCCGTTCAGCCCAGCGAACTTGTCGGCCCGATTGCCGAATACAAGATTTTCGTTGACAAGAACGTCGCTTCCCTGGTGAAGGACACCAAGGTCTTTGTTGCCGCTGTCAAGGCCGGCCAGATCGAAAAAGCCAAGAAACTGTTCGCCCCGGTGCGCACCCACTATGAGCGCGTCGAGCCGGTTGCCGAACTCTTCAGCGACATGGACGCCGCCATCGATTCCCGGGCTGACGACCACGAAAAACGTGAGGAGGATCCCGGTTTCGGCGGCTTCCACCGCATCGAGTATGCCCTGTGGCACCAGAAGGACACCAAGCAGGTCACCAAGTTTGCCGACGAACTGCTGGCCAACGTTGAGGAGCTGCATAAACGCCTGACCGACCTGACTTTCCCGCCCGAGAAAGTGGTTGGTGGCGCTGCCGCCCTGATGGAAGAAGTGGCCGCCACCAAGATCTCCGGCGAAGAAGACCGCTACAGCCACACGGACCTGTGGGACTTCCAGGCCAACTTCGAGGGCGCCTACAAGATCGTTGAACTCGTCAAACCGCTGATCGCCCGCGAAGACAAGGCGTTCCTGACCAAGACCGAGAAAAACTTCAGCACCGTATTCACGATCCTGAAAAAATACAAAACCAAGGACGGTGGCTTCGTCTCCTATGACAAACTGTCCGAAGCGGATCGCAAGATTCTGTCCGGCCGGGTTAACACCCTGGCGGAGGATCTCTCCAAGCTGCGCGGCATGTTCGGCCTGAACTGAGCCAACGGCCACCGGCCTGATCCGTCCAACCGGGGGAAGGGCGGATCAGGATGATCCGGACGCCATACCCGAAAAACCACCTCGCGCGTGGCTGGGTTCTGCGAATCGTCGCAACCCGGCCACGGGCAGGTGGTTTTTCCATGGTCCGACGCAACCTGGCACCTGTCGCTTGGCCAGCAAGGCGCACACCGCCATACCTGACCGACAGCCCAGTCATCACGACCCGGCCGTGTCGCACTACCCGCATCAGTCATCAGTAGTGACGAAAAATATACTGTCAACCGGCAGAGACCGCTATACTTCAGCATCTTATCCTTCCGACTCACCCGTATCGCCCTGCATGAACCGGGGCATCCCGATGGCGCCGGCATGCCCAGTACCTCCCATTCACGCGTCGACTGCACCGTTGGCTGCCCGGTCGAGGCCACCCTTGGCCTGATCGGCGGCAAGTGGAAGAGCGTCATCCTCTACCACCTGCTGACACAGAAAGTCATGCGCTTCAATGCCCTGCGGCGCAGCCTGCCCAACATCACCCAGCGCATGCTCACCAACCAGCTGCGCGAACTGGAACACGACGGGCTGGTGGCTCGCACCATCTATCCCGAGGTTCCGCCGCGGGTTGAATATCGCCTTAGCACACAGGGCCAGACACTGGCCCCGGTCATCGAGGCCCTCCGGGCCTGGGGAGAGACCTACCTGTCCGCCAGACAGGGTTCCCTGTCCCCGTCAACAGGGGCAGGTCACAATCATCCGACTGCCCCCGGATGACGGCTGCCCCAGCCTGATCCTTCGCCATCCCTCATCTGCCATTCCATCCCAACGCCTGTCTGTCTCTATGCTGAAAAACACCGGTATCACCGTCGCCCTCGCCATGCTGGCCATGGTCGGTGCGCTGGGCATCGACGCCTACCTGCCATCCTTTCCCGCCATCATCGCCGACTTCCAGGCCACGCCGCTGGCCGTCCAGCAAACCCTGAGTATCTACATCGGCATGATGGCGATCACCACACTGTTTGCCGGAACGATCTCCGACAGCCTGGGCCGCCGCCCCACGGTCATGCTGGCGTTACTACTTTTCAGCGGTGGCTCCATTCTCGCCATCTTTTCGAACAATATTCACATGCTTCTGCTGGCCCGCAGCCTGCAGGGAACCGCAGCTGGCTTCACCGCCGTACTGCCGCGTGCCATCGTTCAGGATCGCTTCTCAGGCGCCGAGGCCCAGCGCGTCATGGCCCTGATCATGATGGTATTTTCGATCGCCCCTTCCTTTGCCCCAGTCATTGGCGGCTGGCTGCAGGCCACGACTGGCTGGCATTCCGTCTTTATCATGCTGATGCTCTACGGTCTTGTCCTGTATGCCATCTGGTACCGGGGCATCCCGGAGACCCTTGCACCGGAACAGCGCACTACGCCTAGACTGGGCACCATTCTCACCAACTATGGGATTGTCCTGCGCCATCAGACGTTCATTCTGCGCGCCTTCAGTATCGCGCTCTGCTTCTCCGGCGTAGCACTGTACATCAGCTCCGCAGCACCTTACATCATCAAGATTCTGGGCCTTTCTGAAACAGACTTCGGCTGGATGTTCATTCCCCTGACCATCGGCATGCTGGCGGGCTCCAGCATTTCTCGGCGTCTGGCCCGTAAGGTGGCATCCGGGCGCCTCATTTTCGCTGGCTTCTGCCTGATGCTGCTGGCCACGACCGGCAGCCTCCTCTACACCTCACTTTATCAGCCGCGGGTACCCTGGGCTGTCATCCCACTGGGCGTCTATACGATGGGCATGACGGTGGCCATACCCGGCATGACCGTGGAAGTGCTCAGCCTGTTCCCTAGCATGCGGGGGCTGGCTGCTTCACTGCAGAGCTTTATCCAGATGGGTATATTCGCGCTGGTCTCCGCCTTTGTTGCCCCGCACATCTTCCACAGTGCCCAAGCCATGGCCATCACCCACTTTGCGGCCCTTGCCTGTGCCGCATTGATGTGGCTACTCTCTACCCGTAATCGGCTAGCCATGCCTGGGCAACGAACAGGCTAAGCCCCTGCCAGACAGGCATCATGACCGCATCGACCGCTGCCAGCGCAGCATCTCTGGGCACAGGGCGGCCATGGCAGCACAGCACCAGACTGCTGTTTCTGCTGGTGGGTTTCCTGATAGCAGCCTGGGCCTCCCTGGTGCCGACACTCAAGGCCGCCACCGGCGTTGACGAGGGCGAGCTGGGCATGGTTCTGCTGTGTCTGGGTGTCGGCTCAATGATCACCATGCCACTGTCCGGCGCGCTCTGCACCCGCTATGGCTGCCGCAGCGTGCTGACCTGCAGCGGCCTCATTCTCTGCCTGTGCCTGCCACTCCTTGCCTCCATCACGTCCGTCACTGCACTAGCCATTGCGCTTTTTATATTCGGCGCCATGACGGGCGCATTCGACTGTGTGATGAACATCCAGGCGGTCATCGTCGAACGCCACAGCAATCGCCCCCTGATGTCGGGTTTCCACGGTTTCTACAGCCTGGGCGGACTGCTCGGGGCAGTCACAGCCAGCGGCATCATGAATCTCGGCGCAAGCCCGCTAACCAGTGTCAGCCTCATAGCCTTGACGGGACTGCTGATGCTCTCAGTCACCTGGCGCTGGATCCTGCCTTACGGCATTCCTGCCGAGGGGCCAGCCTTTGCCGTGCCACATGGTGAAGTCCTCCTGCTGGGCGTGCTGTGCTTCATCGTCTTCCTGGTGGAAGGCTCGATGATGGACTGGAGCGGGCTGCTTCTGACCGAAAAGCACCACATACCGATTTCGCAATCCGGCTATGGCTTTGGTGCATTCTCGCTTGCCATGACGCTCGGGCGTCTCTGCGGCGACCGTGTCGTAGCCCGGGCAGGGCGGCGAGCCGTCATCGTCACCGGCGCCCTGTTGGGTGCCGCCGGTATCCTGATGGCCACACACCTGCCGTATTGGCAGGCAGCGCTACTGGGCTACGCTCTGGTCGGACTCGGCTGTTCGAACATCGTGCCAGTGCTGTTCAGCGCCGTCGGCCGCCAGAACAGCATGCCGCAGGCGGTGGCCATACCGGCCCTCACCACCCTTGGCTATGCGGGCGTGCTGGCCGGCCCCGCCGGCATCGGCTTCATCGCCCATCACAGCAGCCTGCCGATCGCCTTTCTCGTCGTGACCGTCCTGATGCTCGGCGTGGCATTGAGCGCCCGCTATCTGAAGGTCTGACAGACAAAATACGACGCATGCCGTGCCCCGGGCCTTTTGCCCGGAACGGCCGCCTCCTGCAGGGATCTTCCCGACGTCCTACA
The DNA here is from genome assembly GCA_030527825.1 of Lautropia sp. Lineage (GTDB taxonomy): Bacteria > Pseudomonadota > Gammaproteobacteria > Burkholderiales > Burkholderiaceae_E > Lautropia. The sequence continues at coordinate 620,267 of JAUNAC010000002.1, read as the reverse complement.
GCCCATAGACCTTCAGCCGGTCCTCGACCGGCGCGAAGGACTTTTCGCCGGCCGGGGTCACGATGCCTCCGAATACCAGCTGGGCCCGCAGCTTCCAGGAGGCCGGCACATTCCAGGCTTTGGCTACCGGCTCGTCGATGACCGGGTTGTAGTGCTGCAGACTGGCCCCCACGTCGATGCTGGCCAACGCCGTCCAGATGGCGTACTGATGCATGGCATCGGCATGTTCGGCCCAGACCGGAAAGTTGTCCGCATATTGCGCAAACTGCTCCTGCAGGCTCTTCACCACCAGCTGATCCTCGAAAAACAGTACCGTACCGGCCGCTGCGGCAAATCCCGCCAGCTTCTCACGGGTCGGCTGGAACTTATCTGCCGGGACGATCGCCGCTAGGGCCTGTTCGGCCAGGTTCCAGAGCTTTTCGTGCTCGGAGCCCAGCAGAATCACCAGACGAGTGGACTGCGAGTTGAATGACGACGGCGTATGCCGAATGGCATGCTCGACGACCCTTACCACCTCGGCCACAGACACGGGCAGCTTCCGGTTGAGGGTGTAGACGGAACGGCGCTTTTCAGCAGCCTGCTGAAAATGCGAAAGTGACATGGGGAACTCCTGGACAAGTGAACGGGAAAGGAAAAACGCCGAGACCTAGGCGTTAACCGGAGGACGACGCCGGAACACGCTGTCCAGCGCCAGCGGCCCCCCACCTGCAACGGCAAGGTAAAGATAGATGAAGCAGAACAGCACAGCGGACTCGCCGCCATTGGCCAATGGCAGCAGCGCATTACCCTGTGCGGCATGCACCATGAAATAGGCCACTGCCATCTGTCCGGACAACAGGAAAGCCACCGGGCGGGTGAAGAGCCCCAGGATCAGCAGCGTGCTGCCCACCAGCTCCAGCGCAGCGGCGGCAATCATCATCGGATTACCCGAGATATCCCCCAGCGACGCAGGAAAGCCAAAGACCTTGGAGGTACCGTGCCAGATATACAGGTAGGCGGTGACAATGCGCAGAATCGACAACAGGAGGGGCTGCAAACGTGACAGAAAACTGGTCATCATGATAAGGACTCCACAGAGCAGGGGAGTAATGGAAGGCAGGCCGGTCCATGGAAAACAGCCGTCGCCATGGACAACGAACGGATCCGGTAGCACTGCATGGATTGTATGTCCCTCAAACAGACATAAAATCCAGGATTATTGAACTAATTGTTCCTATAAAAGAGACGGTGATGCGGTCACTCGCCACTGCACGCCACTTCAGTCCCGGGGCGCATCACACCCCCATGCGCCATCCGCCCGTGAGCGCATGAAAACCGGCAACATCTGCCAGCCTTGCCATGCAAAGGCCAGACACCATGCCAGCCCGGCCAGTTGCAGCAACGTTGCGGGTTCAAACCAATAGGCCAGCGCACGCAGCACACCACTCGCAGCCAACAGCAGTGCGCCAGCCGGCACCCATGAGCGTCCTTCCTTGGACAGTCCACTGTGCGTGTAGCCGGCAATGCAGATCACCGCATAAATCGCCAGGCCCAGCGCACCTGCCGTCAGCAGATGAATGCCGGGGCTGCTGCTTCCCTGGCCGGAGAGCAACATCAATCCAATCAGCCCGTAACCGCTCGCCATGAAGAGGTAAACCCCATACAGCATCAGCGGCCAGCGCAAGAACAGGGGACGGCCAATGTGCCAATCGTTGAGCAGATTCAGCATACTGGCCGAGGTCGCCAGCGCCAGCCAGGCCGTGATACGCCCCTCAGGATCAAACCACTGCATGACCGTAAACAGCATGATGCAAATGACCGCCAGATGGCGGCGGGGCGGCCGGGCCAGGTAAGCAGACGGCTCATCCGGCAGGACGGGGGCCAGCCGCGTGACCTCTGTTCCAGCCGCAGCCACCTCGGCCGATCGAATCCGTTCCAAGTCAGATATCGACCGACGGGCATTCACCTCATCAATGCTGGCGTTGACGATCGCCATCGAAATCCGGCTCATGGCCACCACAATGAGGCTCATCAGCACACCCAGCGTCGCCAGCAGCCAGCGCATCGGGTCATTGCCCTGCACGGCATCCCCATAGAAACCGGCAACCGTGACCAGCAGTGCCAGCAGAGACCACCAGAACCCCTGTTGCCGGCGGCCACGATCACGCCAGAGGCGCGGGCCGACCATCAAGGTCAGCATGAACACAAAGCCTGTGTGGGCGATACCAGCCAGCACCAGCATACCTGGCGTCCACCATCCACTCAGCCAGAAGGTCACACGCCCGGCCAGCCACCACACCAGAAGCTGGCGTACCTGACGTGCCTCGAAACCGGGGGTGTCCGTGAATTCCGGCACGGCCGTCAACGCAAAACCGGCCACGGCGGCCAGTGAAACCCCCAGCAGCAGCTCGTGAACATGCCAGACCAGCACCCCGCCGGGCACCGCCGGCAGTGGCCAACCCGCCCCCAGAACGAGCAGCCAAAGCCCCATAAGCCCGATCGCAAAGAGCAAGGTCACAGCAAAGAAGGGACGGAATCCGCATTGCCAGAGTGGGTGTGCCAGTTGCCAGGGCATGACACCTCGGCGCCGGTTTGGAACAAAGGCAGATTTCAAGGCAGGCGGCATGGTGGAGCAGAAATGAAATTCGGAACGATGCAATGGGGCGGCCGTCCTGCCCGTCGCAGAAGCAGTATCGGGCGCCGCGGAACACTCAGGAGCAGGGGGCTGGACACCATTCAGCATCCCGCCCGATGGCTGGGCAGGCGGGCCGGCGGCACAGCAAAGCCCGACCCGACCACGGCGTCCGGGGACGGACTGGCGGCGACATCAGAAGCGGCGGCAGCCCGCACATCCACTGGCGGCAGATGAAAAGCCGCGCGCACCGGTGCACAGGAAAGCAGCGCAGCGGTATGGCGAAGCACCCAGGCATCATCGCGCTGCATGGCCGGCACCGGCAGATCCAGCTGCCAGACAACGCGTCCAGGGCTGCCCGCCATCACCAGAACCCGATCAGCCAGCGTGATCGCCTCGGAAACATCGTGCGTGATCAACACGGCCGCCAGTCCCCGCGTGTGCTGCGCCTGCAGCAACAGGCGGTGCATCTGTGCCTTCAGACCAATGTCCAGCGCAGCGAAAGGCTCATCCAGCAGCAGCAGATCGGGTGACAGCACCAGGGCCCGTGCCAGAGCGGCCCGACTCTGCATGCCACCGGACAGCTGATGGGGAAACTGACGCAGCGCCACCTCATCCAGGCCCAGCCGGTGAGCCATGCCTGTCGCCTCCGCCAGACGCGCTGGACGGGACACACCACGCGCCTTCAGGCCCAGTGCGATGTTGTCCAGTGTCGTCTTCCAGGGCAACAGGCAGGGTTGCTGGAACAACACCGCCGGGCGGGCAAAGCCGTTGTGGATCTCGCCCTCCTGAACCGCCAGCAGACCGGCACACAGGTGCAGCAGCGTGCTCTTGCCGCAGCCTGATGGGCCCACCAGCGCCAGTGTCTGTCCTGCGGCCAGCTCCAGGGAAATCCCCTCAAGCACAGTGCGGTTGGCAAAAGCATGCGTCAGCCGACTGACCGTCAGGGCTGGAAGGACACGTTCCCCGCCAGCAGGGCAGGGCGTCGTAGCATGGCCTGCTGCCGGCATCAACATGGGATGGCTCATCTGGCCTCTCCCCCTGCATCGCGCCAGGACTCGATCTCACGCTTGAGTGGCTCCAGCACCAGATATTCGAGCCCCAGAAGCAGCAGCACCACGGCACTGATCCAGGCCAGCGTGCCCGACATGTCAAGCTGCGCCCGGCTCACCGCCAGCGCTGCCCCCACGCCATCACTCACCGACAGCAGTTCAGCCATCACCACCACCTTCCAGGCACTGCCCAGCGCCACGATCCAGACCGGAAACAGATAAGAGAGAACATGGGGCAGGTAAAGATCCAGAATGCGCATGTGCCACGGCAGCCGGTAGGCATCGGCCAGATCCCGCCAGCGCCGCTCCAGTGTGCGAGCTCCCTGCAGCCCACCCGCAAATACGATCGGAAAGCCGGCAATGAACACCGTAAACACCGGCGTACCATCACCCGTGCCGAACCACAACATCGCGAGCACCAGCCAGGCAATCGGCGGTGTACCCAGCAGCACCGTGACCCACGGACGGGCCATCATGGCCGCGGTCATTGACATGCCGGCCGCCACCCCCAGACAACTGCCCAGCACCAGCGCCAGCGCCAGTCCCGCAAAGGCGCGCCGGGCAGTCACCGCCAGCTGCGGCCACAGCGCCTCATTGCCATGCCCCTGCATCAGCTGCCAGAGCGTGCCCGCCGTCTCCAGCGGCGCCGGCAGTACCAGTGGCCCGTACCAGGCTGCCAGCGCCTCCCAGAGTGCCATACCCAGCAGCAGACTGGCAATCGCTCCCCAGCCGCTCCACAAATAACCTGGCAGGGCCACCAGCCAGGCGCGCAACAGTTTCATCGTCAGGCTTCCCCATCGCTCATGGGGCTATTGTCGCACCAGTGGGGCCCATGGCCTGAGACGGGCATCATTCAGCGTCCCGATAGTCGGCAAGTTGGACATCGGACCCAAAATGCAACAACCTTATTACCCCCTGTTTCCCTCATGATTATCAGGTCTTTGTGCCGATCGTTATCATCCGCAACTGATTAAGGGTTTATCATTCTCATTGAGAATCATGTCAGTGGATCGCGACCCGCCATGATGGCGCGGATAACCATTCACAGGCTGATAGACATATTCAGGGCTGTACAGCCCGGATCCACAAACATTGCTTCCCTTGCCAACACGCCAACGAGAAAACAATGAGTAAGCAGAGACAAAGACGTCGTACCCGCCGCCAGCTGCAGTGGCTGGCGGCCTCGGTGATGCCGCTTGCCATGCCTGCAGCATTCGCCCAGCAATCCGGCAACATCACCCAGCTGCCGGAAGTCGAAGTGCTGGGCACAGCCGAGCAAGCCTGGAAACAGGCTCCTGGCTCTTCGGTCGTTACGCAGAACGACCTCGCCACCCAGCCCGGCAATGACCTGGACACGGTGCTGCGCAAGCAGCCCGGCGTCAACCTCACCGGCAACTCCACCAGTGGGCAGCGTGGCAACAACCGCCAGATCGACCTGCGCGGCATGGGCCCCGAAAACACCCTGATCCTGATCGACGGCAAGCCGGTCAACAGTCGCAAGGCCGTCCGCTACGGCTGGCGCGGTGAGCGTGACACTCGCGGTGACATGAACTGGATGCCGACCGAGGCCATCGACCACATCGAAGTTCTGCGCGGCCCTGCCGCCGCCCGTTACGGCAATGGCGCCGCCGGCGGCGTGGTCAACATCATCACCAAAGGCACACCCGAGCAGTTCAGCGGCAGCGCAACGCTCTACTACAGCCATCCGCAGCACAAGGAAGAGGGCGGTGCCCGCCGCGCCAGCTTCAGTCTGGGCGGCCCGCTCTCCGATATGCTCGGCTTCAGGCTGACCGGCAACATCGCCAAGACCGACGCTGACGCCTGGGACATCAACAAGGGCCATGCCTCCACCCGTACCGGCCCCTTCGCCGGCACCTTCCCGGCAGGCCGCGAGGGCGTGCGCAACCGCGATCTCGATGCACGGCTCAGCCTCAAGCCCAACGCCCAGCACCGCATCGACCTTGATGCCGGCTTCAGCCGCCAGGGCAACATCTACACGGGCGACACACAGAACACCAACAACTACGTCACACAGGGGGGCCGGCTCAGCCCGACAGCCCAACGCGTGCAGGATGCCCTGGGCAGCGAAACCAACCGGATGTACCGCAGCAACTATGCGCTGACCCACACCGGCAAGTATGGGGGTGGAGCATCATCGACGGCCTACATCCAGTACGAAGCCACCCGCAATACACGACTTGACGAGGGTCTGGCCGGCGGTACCGAAGGGCTGTTCTCTGGCAACACTTTTGGCACGGCCAAGCTCGACACTGCCACCGTGCACGGCGAATACAACCAGCCAGGCAAGTGGGGCGACCTTGATCATGTGATCACCCTGGGTGCCGAGGCCGTCAGCCAGAAATTCGACGACCCCAACTCGGTGAGCCAGGCCACCACCGAAGGCGGCACCATCGCGGGCCTGGCTAGCACCGGCCGCAGCAGCAAGATCAACGCGAAGATCTACTCGATCTTCGTCGAGGACAACATCGAGCTGACCCCGGACACCATCCTGACCCCCGGTGTGCGCTTCGACCACCACAGCAAGGCCGGCAACAACTGGAGCCCCTCGCTCAACCTGTCGCACAGCCTGACGCGTGAAATCACCCTGAAGGCTGGCGTGGCTCGCGCCTACAAAGCCCCCAACCTATACCAGCTCAACCCGAACTACCTGCTCTACAGCCGCGGCATCGGCTGCTGGGGCGGTGGCGGTGCCTGCTACCTGATGGGCAACAGCAACCTCAAAGCCGAGACCAGCATCAACAAGGAACTGGGCATCGAGTTCGCCAACAACACCGTAGTGACGGGGCTGACCTACTTCCACAACGACTACCGCGACAAGATCGAGGCAGGGCGCACGAGCATCGGCAAGGCCACCGGCGGAAGCGGCAACTTCGCCAATGCCAACATCTTCCAGTGGGACAACGTTCCCAAGGCCTTGGTCACGGGCCTGGAAGGTACATTCAATTTCCATGTCATCCCGCGGCTTGAATGGAGCAACAACCTCACCTACATGATCAAGAGCGAGAACAAGTCCACGGGCGAACAGCTCTCGATCATTCCGAAGTACACGCTGAACTCACGCCTCGAATGGAAGGCTACGGACGATGCCACCGTCTTCGGCACCGCCACCTTCTATGGCAAACAGAAAGCCAACAAGCTCGACTACCAGGGCTTGCCTGCCCAGGGTGAAGAAGCCCAGAACCTGTCGCCCTACACACTGATCGGCCTGGGTGGCAACTACGCGATCAACCGCAACCTCAAGATCGGCCTGGGTGTGGACAACATCTTCGACAAACGTCTGTTCCGCCGCGGCAATGCCATCGGCGTCAACAACCCACGGACCATCTATGGTGCGGGCGCGGCCACTTACAACGAACCGGGACGCACGTTCTACGTGACGCTGAGCAGTACGCTGTGATGTGCTGACGTGAAATCCGGGCTACCGTGCCCGGCAAGCCCATACAAAAACGCCCGGGGACATCCCCGGGCGTTTTTTCATGACATCCAGGCTGCAACCCCTGGGGCTCAACGAACGGCACCCGCGGTTGTCAGGCGCCGTTCTGCTGCATCACGCGCCGAAATAAAATCCGTCATCCGGGAGCTTCCCGCCCACCAGCCCCGGCTGCATGCTCATCAGCTGCCTGTAGAAGAACTCCAGCTCGGGCCTGGCCTTGCTGGCCACCACCATGTCGGCGTTGTCAGCCCGGATCGCATCCGCAATACCCTCTGGCGTCAGCATCTCGATGCGGCGAGCAACGATCTCTCCACATTCATCGGGATGGGCTTCACACCATTGCAGAGCTTCCTCACAGGCTTGCTCGAAACGGCGGGCCAGGGCAACATTGCCCAGCTGCTTGCCAAGCATCACGATCCCTGCCTGCGGAATACGGGGCGCCCGGCCAAAAAGTCGTCCCCACTCATCCTGCAGGCTGACACTGCGGTAGAGCGTGGGCGCAATCGCACTCACAGGAAAAGATCGGCTTTTTCGCAGCCCCACGGCGATAGCTGGATCTGCCAGCAGCGCATTGTCGGCGCGACGGGTGATCAACAGCTGCATGGCATCCAGAGGGGAAGCCACATAGCGCAGCGTCATGTCCCTGGCCGGATCAATGCCCTGCTTGCGGCACAGCAGCTGGAACACGACATCCGGCATGTCGCCCCGGAAGGGCATCACCACTTCCTCACCCTTGAAGTCAGCCAGCGTCTTCAGACCATCCCGGCGGGCCATCATCCAGAGAATTCCCCAGATCCCGACGTTTATCAGCTGCAACCTGACACCCCGGTTGTAAAGATTCGCCGGTAGATTACTGGGCATCGCCAGAAAATCTGCTTCACCCTTGAGCGCCATGGCCCGCAACTGGTCGGGCGTGCGCCAGCTCACAAAATCCACCTGTTCCGCCACGTCTCTGAGCAGCCCTGCCTCCACAATCCGGATCAGAGGATTGGAGACGCTGGCAAACGGTCCAGCCAGCAGCAAGCGGGGGATTTTCTTTGTGCCAATAACAGCCGGCGCGGAATCAGCAGCGCCCGAGGCTGGATTCGAGCCTGCCCAGCCGGGCAGGGCAGAGCCCGCCATCAGGGCTGCCGTACCGCGCAGCAGCAGACGGCGGGAAGGTTTCCGGTTCATGTTTTTCCTCGCTCGGTTCCTTGCATAGCCGGCATCTCAGATACGGTCCTGCCAGGGCAACAGCCGATTGCGTCCTGGATCCGGCCGTACCCGCCCCGTGATGCCTTCACTCAGATGGTCATGGTAACGCCAGTCTGTGAGCTTATGGAGGGGTAGCTGCACCACCTGTTGCAGCCGCCAGTTGAAATGTCGCCCCAGCATCCAGCTGGGCATAGCCTGCCCATCGAGCACTGACGCCGCTTTCCTGAGCAGCTCAACCCGTTCCACCCATCCAAGGATCATGAAGAAAGCGACGATCCCTTGTGGCTGCGCTGAATTTTGAAACGCAGGCCATCAATCAGGAATCACGCCTGGGTCCGCGAATGACCGGATACGGTTATCACACCCACTATTTTGTAATGTTTTCTTTGTTTTTATAACAAAAACAACAAAAAGGATCGCCGGACAGAAACGGGATGACGACACCTGGGGCTCTCCCTTTTTCCTATCATTCCCATAGGCCAGCAGCACGGTCATACGTTGCATGAACGATACATCCGACTCGAAGCACGCGTGGATTCCAAATGTGAAATAAAGACAATTTTTCGCGCAATTTCCATTCAGGCAATGTCTCAGAGTAAGTATATTGTTAAAAATTGGACATATATCTATGTCTCCATTGACATAATCTATACAACGAACATCGGCTCACCGGCAGCGCCCCGGTGAGCGCACTACGGTGCCGAACGAAGCAGTGGATGTATCAGCACCGTTGACAACAAGGAGCAACATGAATCAGGGGGAAGTGGGTTTTCAGCCGCTCAAAGCCCAATCATTCAGCGGCCTGGCGCTGCTGCTGTTACTGGCCCGGGTCATGCCGTGGCTGGTTCTTTTTGCCGTTGCAACTCTGGGGTCCACGCTCCCGGACACCATACATCCCACGCCTGCCCGTCTGGGCTGGCTGGCCAGCAGTTATTTCCTACCTGCCGCACTTTTTTCCCGCCCATCGGCCCTGTTTGTCATGAAACGCGGGATTCAGCACAGCCTGCTGGGCGTATTTCTGCTCACTGCGCTGGCGTTGCTGCTGACCTCTGCACTACCCGGTCTTTGGGGGGCCTGTCTGGGCATGGCCCTCGGCGGCGTTGCGCTGGCCCTGACACAACCCGCTACACAGTTGTCCACCATCCGGAACACGGACACCTCCATCCGGCCTCTGATCCTGTTCATTGCACAGGCCGGCTTGCCCGCTGCTGCCATTCTGGCCGGGGTCGTTTTGCCCCCCCAGGCCGGCTATCGCGGCTGGCAGGCAGCGTTACCGTTCTGGATTCCCGTAACCCTGTTCCTGGCCCTGCTGGTTCGGGTCTGGGTGCCCGCTGACAAGCGCTACCACACAACAGCTGCATGGGCCACCTTCCCCCCGCGGCAGCGCCCGCCGTGGCTGGCTGCCCTGATTGATGGCATGATCGGACTGACACTTTCCTGTTGCATCATCTGGTTAGGCATGTACGCCCATCTGCTGGCCATGCCAGCCAATGGCATAACTCCCTTGATGGTGAGCCTGGGCGCCACCAGCCTGCTGTCGCTGGCCCTGCTGGCCTGGTTGGGATCTTCCGTCACACGACCAGGTCTGATACTCGCCATCACGCTGTTTGGTGCCGCGCTGTCACTTGCCCTATTGACCATGGCTAACCAGTCGCAGCGCTGGCCCTTGTGGCTGGCCGTGGCTGGTATCGGTTTTACCCTATTTTCCGGCCATGAACTGCTCGCCATCCTGTTTCTCCCCGAAGAGGACAGGCTGACGACTGACACCCTGTCTGCCGGGAAGGGTAACGAAGGCAGTACGCTGGTCTTTCCCGAGCCGATCTTTACACCCAGTGGCCCCGAGGCTGCTCAGACATCCACTCTGACAGATCCAACCGCTGTCAGCTCCCGGAGAAGTGGTCTGACTGGCACCTTTCCGGCAACCCTGAGTGGCGACTCCCTGACTGAAGAAGTTGTTTCCCAGCCCGCCGATGACGCCGATGCAGATCTGGGCAACTGGAACGGCGGCACCGATGACGCCCTGGCCAGCCATGACGCGGTTTTACCGAGTGAGACAGCCCCGGCTGCCATGGCGCTTCATGTTCCTGAGGCTCTGCCCGCGCTGCCCACTATCCCTCAAACGCCTCCGCCGGCCACCACCAGCGCCGAACCTGAATCCGTTATCGTCAGTCCTGCCATTCCCCAGTTACTGGCGGCCCATTTTCTCGGTGCCGCCGCCGGCCCGCTGCTGCTGGGCTTTCTGACACAGAATCCCCAGACTTTTGCGCATCTCTGGCTTCTGCTGTCCGGCCTTCTGGTCGTGGCTGCACTGTTTTCTCTATTCCAGAAAAGACGTCCGTCAATCCGACAGCGTGACTGAAAATCAGGAAAATATTCTAAGATCCCATTTGTCCCCAGATCTGAGGTGCCTCCTGCCATGAATCCGCTGCAAGCCCGCGAAGGCGGGCACTTCTACCATGAATCCCTGAAACCGCTGCCGCTGGACATCGTCTCGATCCAGTCCCAGGTTGTCTATGGGCGAGTCGGCAACAATGTGGCCGGCCCTGTATTGATGCGTGCAGGACTGGAAGTGGCCATCGTGCCGACCGTTGTGTTCAGCAACACGCCGCACTATCCCAGCATTCATGGTGGCAGCATCCCGGATGAATGGTTTTCCGGCTATCTCGACGACCTTCAGGCCCGGCAGGCATTGGATCGCCTTCGCGCCGTACTCATCGGCTATCTGGGCAGTCCCACGCAGACGGCTCGGCTGTCGACCTGGCTGAAGAGGCTGCGAGCACAACTGCCTGAACTGCAGATCATCATTGATCCGGTCATGGGAGATGAAGACAGCGGCATGTATGTGGCTCAGGGAATGCTGGAGGGCTATCGAGCACATCTGCTTGCCCAGGCCAGCGGTCTGACACCCAACGGTTTCGAACTGCGGTGCCTGACCGATATGCCGGTCGACACCCAGGCTGATGTCTGCAAGGCAGCCCGCACCCTGCTGAATGATCACACCCGGTGGGTGGTGGTGACCAGCGCCGCTCCCGGCGACTGCCCCCCAGACCAGCGTCAGGTGATGATCGTCACCCACGAACAGGCAAAGTGCTTCCGGCACCGCAACATCGACAGCGCCGTCAAGGGCACCGGGGATCTGTTCAGTGCCATCCTGTGTGAGCGCCTGCTGGCCGGACAGGCACTGACCGATGCGGTACACACGGCAGCCCACACAGTGGTCCAGGCACTGGAAAACACCCGTGATGCCGGCAGCGGTGAATTGCTGCTGCCCAAATCCGCATGAGCAGACTGAGGGGCAACCGCAATCCGGCCCGGTACGTACACAGCCAGCCCCCATCTGCCAGCTGCCCCTCTCATCGGTAATCTCGTGAGGTACCGGTAGCCAGCGCACCAAGCAGTGCACTCAAGTCCTCAAGCCGCTCGGCAATCAGGTGCTGGACGCCATCAGCCACTTCCCAACGTCCATTCACAGCCAGCAGCCGGCTACCAACCAGTGCCCGCCGGTAACGTACGGCCACCCCTTGCCAGATGACGACATTCACTGTCCCCCATTCATCCTCCAGCGTGACAAAAGTCACACCACTGGCCGTCGGCGGACGCTGTCGCATAATGACCAGCCCGGCCACCCGTACCTTACGGCCATGAGGACAATCCCGCAATGTCCGACTCGCCAGACAGCGCAGCTCCTGCAGGCGCATCCGCAACAGTGCCAGTGGATGCGGGCCCAGACTGAAACCCTGCACGCGGTAATCCGCCATCAGATCCTGGACAGTCGAGGGCGCCGGCAGAGCTGCCACCGGCTCGTCAGGAGACTCACCCAGTAAAGGCGTTGGATCCTGTACCCCGGCTGCCGCCCAATACGCCGCGTGGCGATGTGGACTCAGAGCACGCAGGGCACCGGCCTCCGCCAGCAGCCTCGCCTCATGCTGATTCAGCCTGGCTCGATGGCACAGATCAGCCACATCCCGAAACCAGACCGGACCAGGCCGGCTTTCCTCCCCATGTCCACTCGCCCCGGACAGCGGTGAGGTCTGCACCTCTCCCTCCTCCAGCAGTGCCGCCTGCCGCTGGCATGACAGACGGGCAGCCACCACCCGATGCGCCGTCCCTTCGCTCAAGCCATGTATCTGCCGAAACCCCAAACGGAGTGCAGGCTGCTCACCGCCAGGCTGCCCCCCCTCCAGCGTGTTATCCCACTGACTGTGACAGACATCCACCGGTAGCACCTTGACGCCATGACGGCGGACGTCCTGCAGCAGCAGACTGACCGAATAGAAGCCCATCGGCTGCGCATTAAGCAGGGCACAAACAAAGGCAGCCGGTTCATGACATTTCAGCCAGCAGCTCACATAGGTAATCAGCGCGAACGCACAGGCATGACTTTCCGGAAAACCATAACTGGCAAATCCTTTGAGCTGTTCAAACATCTGCTCAGCAAACGTCTCGCTATACCCCCGTGCGCGCATACCGCCCACCAGACGCTGGCGGTGTGATTCCAGGTCGCCATGCCGCCGCCAGGCAGCCATAGCCCGGCGCAACCGGTCGGCCTCACCCGGTGTATAACCGGCTGCCACAATGGCCAGCCGCATGGCCTGCTCCTGAAAAAGCGGCACGCCCAGGGTGCGCTCGAATACATCACGCAGTGCCTCCGAGGGATAACTCACCGGCTCCAGCCCCTGCCGGCGACGCAGGTACGGATGCACCATGTTGCCCTGGATGGGCCCGGGCCGGACAATGGCCACCTGAATGACCAGATCATAGAAGCACCGGGGACGCAGGCGCGGCAGCATGGACATCTGCGCCCGCGACTCAATCTGGAAAACACCAATGGTGTCAGCCGCGCAGATCATCTCGTACGTGGCGGGATCATCTGCAGGAATATCCGCCGGCGTCAGATGCCGTCCCCGGTGCTGCGCCAGCAGCGCCAGTGCCTTGCGCACGCAGCTCAGCATGCCCAGTGCCAGACAATCCACTTTCAGCATGCCCATCACGTCCAGATCATCCTTGTTCCACTGGATGATTGTGCGCGCCGGCATCGCCGTATTCTCGATCGGCACCAGCTCCACCAGTGGCGTATCGGAGATGACAAAACCTCCCACATGCTGTGACAGATGACGCGGATGCCCCTGCAGCGCCTGCACCAGATAACACAGGCGTTGCATGGTGGGCTGCTCCGGATCGAAACCTGCCTCGCGCAAGCGCTCCTCAAGACGCTCCTGATAGCTGCCACGTCCAAAACAGGCACTGATGGCCGTACACTGTTCCGGTGGAAAACCAAGCGCACGAGCCACATCCCGCGCTGCACTGCGCCCCCGGTAGCAGACCACGTTGGCCGTCAGCGCAGCTCGTGCCCGCCCATACTTATCGTAGATGTACCGAAACACCTCCTCGCGGCGCTCGTGCTCGAAATCAACGTCAATATCCGGCGGTTCGTTGCGTTCCCGACTGATGAAACGCTCGACCAGCATCTGCATCCTGCCCGGATCCACCTCAACGATCCCAAGGGCAAAACAGACGGAAGAATTGGCCGCCGACCCGCGACCCTGGCACAAAATGCCCCGACGCCGGGCAAAGTGCACGATGTCATGTACCGTCAGAAAGTAGGGCTCATAGCCCAGTGCCGCAATCAGTCCAAGCTCATGTTCAATCTGGGCGCGCACCCGCTCAGGCACCCCTTGTGGCCAGCGCCAGTGCATACCCTGCTCGGTCAGACAACGCAGCCAGCTCGTGGGCGTGTGGCCAGCCGGTACCAGCTCTCGCGGATAACTGTAGCGCAGACTGTCCAGACGGAACCGACAGCGTCGCGCAATCTGCAGCGTCTCGGCCAGCAGGGCGGGCGGATAGATGCTGGCCAGCTGCTCCCGCCGCCGAAGATGGCGCTCACCATTGCGAAACAGCTTGCCAGCAGCCTGGGCCAGTGGCACACGATGGCGCAGCGCCGTGAGCGTATCCTGCAGCACCCGACAACGCCTCACGTCCATATGCACATCACCGCAGGCCACTGGCACCAGACCGCTTTCCTGAGCGAGAAGCAGGCATTCCTGCAATACGGCAGCATCATCCCGGTCGTGATGCAACTCGACTGCCAGCCAGGCCGCCCCAAAAGTCTGACGGATCCATGCAGCCCGCTCTCTGGCCACCTGCCGATCCGGCCAGCTTCTGTCATCTCCCTCGTCAGGATGGCCCATGGGCAACCACACACAGAGCAGCCCCGGTATCCGTACACTAATATCATCTCGCGCCAGGCGATAACGCCCTTTGCCAGCCGCCCGCCGTGCCGTACTAATCAGTGCGCATAGCGCCTCGTAGCCGGCCTGGTTTTCCACCAGCAGCACAAAACGGGTGCCATCAGTCAGACAGAACTCGCTGCCAACAATCAGCGCCACACCACTGGCCCGACTTGCTTCAAAGGCACGCACAATACCGGCTAGCGAACACTCATCCGTGATGGCCAGCGCCTCGTACCCACAGACGCGGGCGCGCTCAAAGAGTTGCGCGGCACTGGCAGCCCCCCGCAAAAAAGTGAAATCAGATAGACAATGCAGCTCGGCATAGGAAGGCAACATCAGGCAAACCAGCCATGCAAAGTCCAGGGGCCATGCTGTCCGATCGCAGAGAAGGCCCAGGCCAACTGACCGTTGGCCAGGCGCAGCACATAATAGTCACGCCTGAGATCATCACCATCCCACCAGCCAGACTCCAGACGCTCGGGGCCGCGGACAATGGCACTCACCGGACGAGCCAGCGGTCGGGGCTGCGGCAGCAGCCAGCCCGGCCGAAGCAGCCGGCCATCGCCTGCCGCTGGCTGCCCCGCTGCTGACATAACGGCACCTGCAGACAGGGAAGCGTCAATCCGTTTCTGCCAGGCGCGCTCGGGACGCGGATCTGCCACCCCCTCAAGGCGGTACACCGCCTCTTCTCCCAGTCTCACCCGCAGCCGCTCGCACAACACCTCCCAAGACTCGGACGGCGCTGTCTGTCTAAACAGCTCCTCCTCAACAGGTGCCAACCGCTGCAGATCACTCACCACCAGACGGACGGCTACCACTGGCCGTGGCAGCCGCGTGGACTCCAGGCGAATCTTCAACAACATGAAGAGTGTGGCCCCGTCCCGGACCGGTGCCAGTAACCTCAGTACCAGACAGGTCTCAGGCGTGCCGGCTCTGCAATGATCATGCTGCAGTATAAGCAGTACCTGCTGCACACCCAGCATGCGCTGCCCTAAATAAGCTGCCAGATCCACCACGAGACGACGCACCGGAAACATCAGTCTCTGACAGTCAGTCACCCCATCGTCCAGAGACAGACACATATCGACATGCGGCGGCACCCGAAACAGGGGCAGGGGGGGCTGGCGTTCACCACGCAGCTCGTCCAGATCCTGCAATAGCTGCACACCGAACCGGCGGCGCAAGCCGTCGCGCGGTAACGCGAACACCTGCCCCAGATGGCGGATGCCCAGACGATACAGGCGTTCACCCGCATGCGCCGACAGTCCCGCCCGCCGTACCGGCACCCGGGCCAGAACCTCGGCCACCCTGGCGGGATCGCGCAGTACCAGGCCATCCCGCAACCAGGCCAGCACATGTGCCGTCCGGGCGAAAGGCGCCACCGCCATCCGATACTGAAACTGCAGTGCGGCAAGCTCATCCCGCAACCGGGCCAGCAGTGCCTGCCAGCCCCCCATCAAGCGCAGGCTGCTGCCCACTTCCAGCACAATCGCCTGTGGCCAGACGCTACAAACCTGATCGCTGTAACGATAAGCCCAGCCTGCCAACCATTGCTGGCATCGTTGTACAGCCTCGGCTTCATAGGGCAGGGCGGTGAAATCTCCATGGATCGCACGCGCGACCACCAGCTTCTGCCCAACCCGCAAACCCAGCCGGGCAGCCGGGCCGTTCACCGCAACCAGACTGCGACAGCTTGCCGGGCCATCCACCAGTGCCAGTGGCGCGGCAGGATCGGGCACGCTGCGCAAGGCCATATCCAGTGCTAGCCGGGGAAAGGTAATACAGGCCCAGAGCATGTTCAGATTGCCGGAGGCAGGGAAACGCATTGTCCTGGCACTGCTCCCCCACGACACTTCAGCACCTTCAGACGGCCATCAGACAGGATCTGCAGCCGCAGTGCGGCCGGTGAAGGCTCCGCAGCATGACAGGCGGCACGCAGGGCCACCCCCAGCGACTGGCCGTGATGAGCCGCTACCTGCAGACGCCGCAGTGTCAATTCTCCCCGAATCGCCGGCCAACCCACGACAGCGGCACAACTGCCCGAGCGCAGACACTGCTCAAAGGCCCACACAGCCTGCCCGGAAGCATCCGCCTCAACGATCTCCAGCCGCGACAGCACCACACCAGCCTGCTGCCAGGCCGTGGCACAGGGCACAAAAGGCGGTGCAATCAGCACCACCCGCGCACCTGCCTGGGTCAGACGCGCCAATAGCGGCCAAAGTAATTGCAGCTCAAGCATTCCCGGTGCCGGCAGCAGTACCTCGGACAGCGCACTGGCCGGCCACCCCCGCAGGGGCAGCACCGCGTCCAGCGCGGCAATGCCCGTGGCCACCCCTCCGGAGCCCCAAACCGATTGCGACTGGCAACGCCACAGCACCCGGCGCGCCATCAGCCCGGCAAGCGTCATGGACGACAGAGACGCACCATCCCCCGGAACAGGGCTCTCTGTGGACGGAGATGAAACAATATGCTCTTCCATAGCACGGCCCCTCAAGGACGGCGCAACAGGCCGCAATAAATACCCTCAATGGCGAAATCTTCCCAGGGTATGGGCTCAATCGGCGCATGACGGTCGTTGCGGGGCATGAGGCGCACCTGGCCTGCCCGATGCCAAAGTCGCTTGATGGTGATGCCGCCATCCACCCGAGCAATGACAATCTGTCCGTGCAGCGCATGAGGCGTACGCCGGCATGCCACCAGATCGCCATCGAGAATCCCGTCATCAATCATGGAATCTCCCTGCACCCGCAGCAAAAAATCAGGTTCTGGCCTGAACAGCCAGCGATCCAGCACCAGATGACGTTCGATGCGCGCCTCCGCCAGCAACGGCTCACCCGCCGCCACCCGTCCCACCAGGGGCAATGTCAGGCCAGCTTCGCCCTGAGCTGTCCCATCGGGTTCCGGAAGGACGGTGTCATGTCCCACCCCCATTCCTTCATGAATGCCCAGCAGGCGGATACCCCGTGCCTTGCCGGGCGTCAGTGCAATGAGCCCCCGTGCCGCCAGCGCCTGCAGGTGCTTGGCCGCCCCGGCAGGGCTGGCCCAGCCAAAGGCTGCCATGAGCTCATGCAGGGTAGGGGGCATTCCTTCATCCTGAATACGCCGTCGCAGATAATCCAGCACCTCTTGCTGGCGAGATGTGAGCTTCATGGTGTAAATTATTACACCAATACTCAGCGGCTGTCACCTCTTCCCCGCCTTCGGCCACCTCCTTCAACTCCAACTGCCAGACCGGCTTTATAAGCGTCTCCACAATGACGCATTCGCCCGGATATACCTCAACTCAATATCCGTCACGAACTGCAATCAATCTGCAGCTGCCCTGCCGGCAAGTACCACAGAAGGCCGAGACAGGCATAGCCCGTTCCAAAGCTATCAATCGTCAGATCGACCGCTATATTCCTCAACACTCCCTGTCCACGCCGTCTGCCTCTGCCTCTGCCTCTGGGTCTGGGTCTGGGTCTGGGGACAACTTTCCTTGGCTATTCCGATAACCGACAGGATTGATCAGCCTGAAATGCTTGACAATAAGAATAAATATATTTGGATTAACCACTCCTCGTCGGTCAATGCCGGGCAATGTCAACATAATTGTCATGAACAATTTCATCAACAAACCAATTTTCAGGAAATTTTGAACATATACATTGGAAATGTCTGTAATCAATGATCTATTCTGACGACACAGAGTGCGTGTGATGGTACGTCGTTCCGTTGATCGGTAACGGTGCTCAGCAAACGGTTCGACAGGGGAAAAAACATCATCCCGAACCTTATAAATTGACTCTTGTGTGTCGGGATTCGAACCCCCATTTCTACGTTTTCCGTACAGGCATTGACTGGATTTTCCGGTTCTTTATCCTGTCTGAAGTGCAGAGGCTTCCGTACTGAATGAGATTAAACTGGCGGTTTATCAGTGCAGCCTGAGGGTCGAAAACGCTGATACCGTCAACCAATATGAACCCTGGAAAACCCCCTGAACGCGTGACTACGGCCATCATCCAGCTAGTCAAAAATAAATGGATCCTGTATAGTCACTACCGTATGTTCAGGAGACTTAAGCATGAACAACCACACCGGTTCATTCCTGTCATGGCCCACGTCTAAAAAGCATTCGGAACGATGTAGATAGGTGGATCGCCATGGGCACCGGTCATGCCATTGTCAGAAGTCCTGACAATCCGTGCTTGCGCTCGCCATCAGTTCCCTGAGTGCCGAGAACGCAGCCCACGCAGCCGACTGCGTCTGAATCGGCCCAGACGGTGCTTTCATAACCGTCAAGGCGCCATCCACCGCCTCACTTCCTAATGACACCACTCCTGCATCGACAGGGGGCGGGCGCTGCCTGTATCCGTTAACGTGACGGATCTCTTCAACGCAGACTATGCCATCGCAAGTCCTGTGATCTTTCGTCGCGCGCTGTCATAACCGGAGCTGGATTCCGTTTCGGGCACCCCAGGTTCAGGCGATATTCCGCGCTGTCCGACCCGGTACCCAGCCTACGTCACGATGTCCCGTGTGTCTATCCACCACGACTCACATCGATGATGGCGTTCCGTAGTGTTTGTACAAGGAATCATCTGTGCACAAATCTCCAATCACTAAACAGTCTGGACCAAACTCTCCAGTACGCCGACATCTACTGGCCGGATTTGTCAGCGCCTATACTGCATCTCTGGTGCCTTGGGCCATGGCACAACCGGTCAATGATCCACATCAGGCCGAGTTTCTTGCGCTCTCCGCCATCATTGCCGGGCGCAAATCTCTTGACACCCTCATGGCCGACCGGATCTTCCGGGCACTGAGCGAAGGTCATCCCGAATTTACCCAAAACGTCAGAAACCTCCTTCATATGATCGGGCAACGAAAAATTGACCCGTTGCACCTGCAAAAGATCCTTGATGACGAAAAATCGCCGTTGGCTCCGCTACCTCGCCAGATTGCTACGGCATGGTTCCAGGGCATTGTCGGAACCGGTAGTGATGCTCATGTGATTGCTTATGCAGAGGCACTCAATGCTCAAATGGTTGCCGATGTTCTCAAACCACCTACCTACGGCTACGGCCCCTATGGCAGCTGGACACGCAAGCCCCTGTAAGGAAATTCCATGACCGATTCACTCAGTGCAGACTTTATCATCATCGGCTCTGGCATCATCGGCTCCCTGACAGCGATGAAATTGGCACAAGCGGGAGCATCCGTTCTGATTCTGGAGGCCGGCCCGCGCCGCAGCCGTGATGAAATTGTCGCCAGTTTTCGCAATTCACCACGGCGCAGCGACTGGATGTCTCCCTACCCATCCGTTCCCTGGGCACCGCATCCCATCTATAAACCGACAAGCAACAACTATCTCGTCCAGGCGGGCCCCTATCCCTATCCGGCCGAATACATTCGCATGGTGGGCGGAACTACCTGGCACTGGGCAGCACATGCCTGGCGTAACGTCCCCAATGATCACCAGATCCAATCGCTTTATGGCGTTGGCTTTGACTGGCCCGTTTCTTATAACGAACTGGAGCCGTTCTATCAGGAAGTCGAGGAAATCATAGGTGTTTCCGGTGCACCAAACACCGGTTCACCAAGAAGTAAACCCTTTCCATTAGAACCGGTCGCCGAACCCTATGCCATGCGGCGTATACGTGAACGCCTCGATCCTGTCTACAAGGTTGTAACCAACACCACCGCCCGCAACAGTCGTCCCTATGACGGACGACCGGCATGCATTGGTAACAATAGCTGTCAGCCCATCTGTCCGATCGGCGCACAGTTCACGGGAGGCAAAGCCGTGGAAAAGGCTGAGCAGGCTGGTGCAAAACTCCTCGCTAACGCCAATGTGTACCGTCTAGAAAGTGATGACAGGGGTCGAGTGACAGCCGCGCACTACTATGATCGTGATCGCGTCTCTCACCGGGTGACAGGAAAAACGTTTATCGTGGCTGCCAATGGCATCGAAAGCCCCAGACTGCTGCTGCTGTCAGTCAGTGACCGATTCCCGAATGGCCTGGCCAATGCCCGGGACATGGTTGGCCGCCACCTGATGGATCACCCCAGCACATCGCTGACCTTCGACGCTGATGAGGATCTCTGGCTAGGCCGTGGCCCGCAAAGCCCCAGCTCCATTAATACTATGCGCGATGGCGACTTCCGGCGTGAACATGCTCCCTATCGCCTGGACTTTACCAATATCTCACGGGTAGACGGTGCCACCCGCTCACTGCTGGCGGATGGCGTCTATGGCGTGGAATTCGAACGCCGCCTGCGTCACAGCGCAGCCAGGGAGCTCAATGTCAAAAGCGTTCTAGAAGTATTGCCACATCCCGACAACCGGATCACGCTGAGTACAGAAAAGGACAGTATGGGCATACCAAAACCCAAAGTCCACTATGCCATTGACAGTTATACCCACCGCGGTGCCATGCGCGCCCAGGAAGATTTCCGTCGCATCGCCGAACTGATGGGCGGTACCAATCTGCGTTTCACCGCTGACGGCGAATACGCAAACAACCAGCATATCTGCGGCACGGTCATGATGGGCAAGGATCCCGCACACTCCGTCGTCGATAAATGGGGCAGAGCACATGATCATGAAAATCTGTATCTCGTGGGAACGGGGGTCATCCCTACCGCCGGTACCTGCAATTCCACCGAAAATGGCCTTGCCCTTGCGCTGCACACCGTGTCCCACCTGCTGGGAGGCGCCTCCCTTGATGCGCCAGCCCAACCGGAGCGGCAGGCCAGTGCATCCCAGACAGCATAAACCGAGGGGTGGCATGAAAACACGGACACACCGAAAAACCATTCTCTCCGTATTTCTCGCGACCGTTGTGCTCTGTTATAGCGCCTGCGCACCAGCCAGCACCTCCAATAATACGGAAGAAGCCCAACTCATCGAAAAGGGCCGCTACCTGAGCACAGCAGCTGACTGTATGGCCTGTCATACGACACCTGGCGGCAGTCCCTTCGCAGGCGGCCTCGCCATAGACACACCCGTTGGCCCTGTCGTTTCCACGAACATTACCCCGTCCCGAACTGCTGGCATCGGCAATTACACACTGGAGCAATTTACCCAGGTCCTTCGTCGAGGCGTCCGTGCTGACGGCCAGAACCTGTATCCAGCCATGCCGTATACCAGTTACGCTAAAATCAGCGATGACGACATCAGGGCCATGTATGCCTATTTCATGCACGGCGTCAAGGCGGTAGACACACCAGCTCCCAGGACATCTCTGCCATTCCCATTCAATATCCGCTTGGCAATGGCAGCCTGGAACCTGCTTTTTCTGGACGCAACCCCCTACCACACAGCCGCGGATAAAAGTCCGCAATGGAACCGGGGAGCCTATCTGGTCAATGGATTGGCGCACTGCTCCACCTGCCATACACCGCGCAACCTCATGATGGCAGAGGACAGCACTCGCTTCCTGGGAGGTGCCTATATCGGTCCATGGTATGCACCAAACATAACCTCCGACGTCGACAGCGGCATTGGCAGCTGGAGCGTCGCGGAAATCGTTCAATATTTAAGCAGTGGCCACAATCGCAAAGCTCAAGCGGCAGGGCCAATGATGGAGGCCATCGACATCAGCCTCCGTCACCTGAATCACGATGATCTGCAGGCCATCGCTACCTACCTGAAAACCATTCCAGCTGTGCACGATCCGGCTGATTCGCGCCCGGCTCATGAATGGGGCAAGGCACCTGACGCCCAGGATCAAGTACGTGGCACTCCCTGGCCAGCGAACCCTGACCAATTGACCGGCCCCCAGCTTTATGACGCCCACTGTGCAACCTGCCACCAGGCTCGGGGGCAGGGCAGCTTTGAGGGCGGTCTGCCGGCACTGTTTGGAAATGCCGCCACCGGCCGTCTCCAGACCAATAATCTGGTTCTGACCATACTCACAGGCATCCATCTGCGCTCACAGAATAGCGGCACCATAATGCCGGGCTTTGCAAACATCATGAGCGATCAACAGATCACAACCCTCAGCAACTATCTGCTCACGACCTTCGGGAATCCACAAGCCAGGGTAACCCTGGAGCAGGTCAGCAAACTGAGAAATGGGCAGCCCACCCATGCTCACCCCATCAACCTGCTGCTGGCAGCCAGGATAGGAATGGGGGTAGCAGTGATCTTTGCTCTGTGGTTAATCTCCCTCATCCTTCGTCGGTACAGGCAACATCACACCAACTGACCGATGGCGTAAAAATCAGATCAGACCGGTCGGCATCAGCCGGTCTGCCCCCCCCGGAATCAGCATTCCCTCGCGCTCTTTGTCCAACCAAAGCAGCTATAGTCAGCGTAACTGCACCAGTCCATTGAATCCATTACAACATCTGCCAGCAAACAGGTATATCCCATGGAAAGACTTTTCTCTTACGGTACGCTGCAGCAGACCGAGGTACAGGCCGCGACCTTTGGACGCCTGCTGGAGGGACGGCCCGACAGTATTGTCGGTTTTCGCCAGGAACTCCTGACAATCAGGGACCCGGATGTTGTCGCTCTGAGTGGCAAAACGCATCATCCCATTTTGTTGCCCTCAGGTAACGTCGCCGATACTGTGTCTGGTACCGTCTTTCTTGTCACCCCGGAAGAACTTGCGCATGCCGATCGCTATGAAGTCAGCGACTATCGGCGTGAACGGGTTCCACTGCTCGGCGGGGGGCATGCCTGGGCCTATATTGCTCATGACTGTCCCTTGCCATCCTGGAACGGGCCACAGACGGATACTGATGCGGATCACCCGGCGTGACACGCCCCTGGGCCGGGGATCGGTCATCAACGCAGCAGGGCAGGGGCCTCAGAGCGCAGCAGTACCTCTAAATACACACTAGTTAACACTTGATGTTTGCAGCAGCTCCAAATATTCTTATAATCCTCCCTTCACCAATGCGGGAATAGCTCAGTTGGTAGAGCGCAACCTTGCCAAGGTTGAGGTCGCGAGTTCGAGACTCGTTTCCCGCTCCAGATCATCCGCTCCGCAGACCATCACCTCAGTCTGGGAGTCATTGAAAACAGGGCCGACAGGCCCTTTTTTCATGTCCGTGACCTTTGCGGAAGCCGTCCGCATTCAAAACTTTTTAATTCATCAGTACCGACACCGGACACGGATGGTTTCGTATTATCGCCAGGTACGGACACCTATTTATATTGGTCAGGCTGATTTCCGCAATCAGGGACAGCACACCACACCCCGCCAGCTTGACCCGACCGAGTAAAAAGAGCGCCTGTGCTGACAAAGGCCGGTTCGGTCGCACAGGCAGCCTAGACAACCATCCGGCCGGTTAAAGGCCCAGCGTCCCTTGCCTCCGCAGCGAGTTCGAGATCCATAATATAGGAAACACACATCACAAACATAACCGACCTTGACTCCAATTGCCCATACGCCTTCCATGCCGTCCAGGGGTGGCTCGCCAACCGATACCACGGCCGACGAGCAGGCGACTGCGCTGCTGCCCGTTGAGCGGAATCCATTCTCAACGCAGCAGGGCAGGGGACCCAAGAGCGCAGCAGCAACCTTGAAGACACATTGATTAACATTTGATATTTGCAGCAGCTCCAAATATTCTTATAATCCTCTCCTTACCAATGCGGGAATAGCTCAGTTGGTAGAGCGCAACCTTGCCAAGGTTGAGGTCGCGAGTTCGAGACTCGTTTCCCGCTCCAGATCATCCGCTCCGCAGACCATCACCTCAGTCTGGGGGCCATTGAAAACAGGGCCAATCGTCCCTGTTTTCATGCATTGTGTTCGCCACATTCAGCGGCATCCAGCGCTGCCAACAGGCAGCTTGCTGTCATTGCCGGCCAGTACTATCCGGAACACGACTCAGTTGGCACCAGGAGTTCCTCCGTCTGCGGCCACACAGCGGCATGACCGAAGTATCACATCGGATGCAGAAACTGCTCATGATCAGTGAACGCGCTACTTGACAGAAGCGCGCAGAGAACCGTATAGACCTTAATTAACAGGTTATAGAAACTCTGTTTGTAATACAGTTCTTTATGTCCTATCTGAACGTTTAATTCTATAGCCAATAAAATCGCCCAAAATCTGCCTGTCGATGTTCATTATTTTCTGTCGACAGTGCCCATCGCATACTTCCGGGGAGACACGCCGCTATAGCGGCGAAACATCCGGCTGAAGTGGCTGAGGCTGGCAAAACCGCAGCTGATGGCAGTTTCGGTGACGCTGGTGCCGCGTTGCAGCAACGTGATGGCGGCGTCGAGCCGGATGCGAGTCAGGAAGACATGAACCGAGCAGCCGTACAATGCACGAAATCCCGATTGCAAACGCTTTTCGTTGAGTCCAACAGCGCGGGCCAGCGTTGGCACCGTCCAGTCCTGATCGTAGCTTTCCGCCAGGAGTGCACGGGCATCAATCAAGCGCGGTCTGTCGGCTGGCACCGGCAATACAGGCTGCGGAGCAGAAAAACTGTCTCGCAAGAAGCAGGCGATGGCCTCAAACGCCTTGGCACGCAGATACAGGTCGCAGGAGATATCGGGCTCAGGGTAAATGCTCTCGGCACCCAGCAAATCACACGCAATGCGCCGCAGTCCGCTGGAAACTGGTACGACACCCAGGAAGGCATCAGTGTGTGATTGATCGCCGGTCTCGGTACAAACGTATGTACGCACATCATCCATGTGCAATCCGGTCAAACCAGCGATAGCAGTTTGAGGCATATAAACGCTGACCATGCGAAATGCCTCTTCAGTCTGCCCATCGAACACATTCCAGCCCCTGGCGTGCGAGCCGCTCATCATCATGATGGTTGATCCTGCTTTGACATCGAACACGGCTCCATCGTCAAAAGCGGTCTGCATGCGTCCTTCTAGCAAAATGTTCACGCTGAAGGCCGCTGGCCCTTCTGCCTGAAATGCCCATTTGCTGCCTGGGCGACCACTGATGCAATTGACGCACAGCCCTTCACAGGGCTGATATACGTGCACCGCATGTCGCCAATCGGCGTGTATGCAACCTAACCCGTCTACAGACAGTTTGCCTGGATTAAGGACTGGTTGATCGGGTGCTGTCATTGCATTTCCCACCGCAAAAATTTTCTGAAAACATCAAGTTTTTTTCCGTAAACCGCAAGCATGGTTTTCTCTTGGAGTAAGAATACTCCTAGTTATGACTAGCTAGAACAATATGGTGAAGGGGACTATGGCATGCACGATGACAAATCGCAGACAGTTCCAGGTGTCTGGTCCATCATGCGGCCCGTACAGGGCCGGATTCGCCTGGCCATGGCGCTGGCGGCTCTGGCCGCTGCCTGTTCCATGGGAAGCCTGTGCGCCCTGGCGCGGGAGGTGCATGCCTTGCTGACCGTGCCCGACCAGTGGCCGTGGACAATCCTGTTGCTGGCCATCCTGCTGACGGTACTGGCTTACGTGCTGCGCCTGAGCGCATTCAACTGTTCTCATCTCGCCGCGTTCCAGCTGGAAACCCGTTTGCGCACCGATCTTTCCAAACACCTGGCACGGGCGCCATTAGGCTATGTGCAGCAGACCGGCGCCGGTGCCTTGACCAAGGTGATGATGGATGACGTCAAGGCGCTGCATGTATTCGTGGCCGACAGCACGCCTTTGTATGCACGGGCCTATGTATCCCCGGTGTTGACCTTCGCGCTGCTGTGGTGGCTGGACTGGCGGCTACGGCGGTACTGGCTGTCGGCACGGTGACGGTGTCACTGGCCATGCGCGGCAGCGGCGAGATGATGCAACGTTACAACGCCGCCGGCGAGAACGTCAGCAAGGCTGTGGTGGAGTATGTGCAGGCCATGCCGGTGGTGCGTACCTTCGACACCGGCACAACCACATTCCAGCGTTACCAGCAGGCACTCAATGCCTTCGTCGAGGTGGTGTTGCAGTGGTACCGGATGGCCGGTGTGTCATCGCGCCTGTCGATGGCCATCCTCAATCCGCTGCCCACGCTGGCGGTGCTGGTCTGGCTGGGCGGCTGGCTGATCAGCCGTGACGTGTTGGCGGCTTCGACCTGGTTGGCAGTGCTGCTGGTGGGTACGGGCATGGCCGAATCGCTGCTGCCACTGGTGTCACTCAAGCACCTGATTTCCAAAACGCAGATGAGCATCCACCGCATCCATGAAGTGATGGCCGAACCAGAACTTCCGGTAGTGGATATCGCACAAGCCAAGACGCCGCAGGATGCCAACGTGCGCTTTGAGCATGTGGACTTTCGCTACACAGCCGATGGTGAGCGGGTGTTGCAGGACGTGAGCTTTGAAGTGGCGCAAGGCAGTGTCACTGCGCTGGTCGGCCCTTCGGGTGCAGGCAAGACGACCGTGGCGCGGTTGATTCCACGCTTCTGGGATGTGAGTGGTGGCTGTGTCCGGATAGGTGGCGTGGATGTACGCGAAATGCTGCCTGAGGTTCTGATGCAGCAGGTGGCTTTCGTGTTCCAGGATACCTTTCTGTTTGCCGACACGATCGCCAACAATATCCGTCTGGGACTGGGCGAAGCCACCATGGATGAGGTGATCGCCGCCGCCAAGGCCGCCCAGGCCCATGAATTCATCATGGCATTGCCACAAGGCTATGACACGCCAGCGGGCGAGCGGGGCGTATTCCTCTCCGGCGGACAACGCCAACGCATCAGCATTGCCCGGGCCATTTTGCAGAATCGGCCCATTCTGGTGCTGGACGAAGCGACTGCCTTTGCCGATCCGGAAAACGAAGCTGCACTGGTGGCTGCACTGTCGAATCTGATACGCGGAAAGACGGTGCTGATGGTGGCGCACCGCCTGTCGACGATCCGTGATGCCGATCAGATTCTGGTGTTTGACCAGGGGCGCCTGACCGAGAAAGGCCAGCACGATGCACTGGTCGCACAAAACGGGGTATACGCACGGCTATGGCACAGCTATGAAACGGCGCAGCACTGGTCGCTGACAGGAGCGCAGGCATGAGTCTCCACCAGACTGAATCGAAATCCGCACCTCAGGTCACGCCGCTGCGCGAGACCTGGAAACAATTGATGAGCAGTGCCCGCAGCCGCGCGCCCCAATTGCGCGCCAGCCTGCTCGGGCTGGGCCTGGCGGCTGTTCTGCAGGGATTGGCATTGGCATGCCTGATGCCTGTGTTCCAGGTGCTGATTCCGCTCGCGAACTGGGCTGCTGCCTGGCCATGGCTGCTGGCGATGACGGCGCTGATGCTGGCGAGCACAGCGGTCAGATGGTGGGCGCAGGGATTCGACTACCGGGGCGACATGGTACATAACACCCATGACCTGCGCACCGAACTGGGCGAGCAATTACGACGGATCCCGCTGGAAATCTTGCAGGACAAGCGCACTGGCGCGGTAAATGCCACGTTGCTGGGCAATGTGGACGAAACCCTGAGCTATGTCCTGACCATTGCCAATATGATGGCAAACGCCTTGATTACGCCGGTGGTGGTGGCGATGGCGGCCCTGTGGTTCGACTGGCGCATGGGGCTGATTCTGCTGCTGGTGTTTCCGCTGCTGATTCCGCTATACCGCTGGCGGCGCCCCGCCTTTGGTCGTGGCATGCGCATGCTGGCCGATGCCAATGAACGCACCAGCAGCGATATTCTGGAATACACCCAGGGACTGCCGGTACTTCGCTCGGCATGTTGTGTGGGTGAACACGCTGCGGCCTTGCAGGCCAGTTTCAAGCACCTGGAAATGATCCAGACCATCGGCCAGAAAAAAGGGGCCAAGCCCAACCTGATCCTGGCCACTGTCATGGAGGTGGGGATCCTGCTGGTGGTGTTCGCCGGCACCTTTCTGGTGGTACACGGCTCCCTGGACATTGCCATTCTGACCGCCTTGATGGTGATCGTGGTCCGTTTTGCCGAGCAGCTGGCGAACTTTGTGCTGTACACCAAGATGATCGACATGATCGAGGCCGCACTGGGCAAGATCAATGCCTTGCTGTCGATCAGCCCCTTGCCGCAACTGTCGCCGGAACGCATGCCAGACGCCTTTGACGTCGCCTTCCATGGGGTGTGTTTTCGTTATGCGAGTGCGAAGGAACCTACCTTGCGCAATCTGGATGCATATCTGCCAGCCCGCAGCCTGACGGCCCTGGTGGGCCCTTCGGGAAGTGGCAAAACCACGGTGACGCGTCTGCTGATGCGCCATGCCGATCCGCAGTCCGGGAGCATTACCATCGGTGGCGTCGATATTCGCGCGATCGCACCGGAAAAGCTCAATGCACTGATTTCCGTGGTGTTCCAGGACGTATACCTGTTCGACGACACCATACTGGCCAACATCCGCATGGCCCGGCCCGATGCCAGCGATGCAGAGGTCGAAGCCGCTGCACGTGCAGCCCATTGTCATGACTTCGTCACGCGCCTGCCCGAGGGCTACGCCACGCGCGTGGGCGACATTGGCGGGCGGCTCTCGGGCGGTGAGCGTCAGCGCATCAGCATCGCGCGCGCCATACTCAAAAATTCGCCCATCATCATCCTCGACGAACCAACCGCTGCGCTGGATACCGAGAGCGAAGTAGCGGTTCAGCTCGCCATTGATGCGCTGGTACATGAGCGTACGGTGATTGTGATTGCCCACCGCCTGTCCAGCATTGCCGGTGCCGATCAAATTCTGGTGATCGGGGATGGACAGGTTGCCGAATCCGGTCGGCATGACGATCTGCTGAGCAAGCTGGGACGCTATGCCAGCATGTGGAAAGCCCAACAACGTGTCAAGCGTTGGCATATCAACCGCAACACACAACCCGATATGGGTTCATCAGGAGATTGAAGCATGCCGCCTTCCAAACTGCGTCTGCTCAGCCTGACGCTGATTTCCCTCCATTCTCTGTCCGGCGTGGCAACTGCACGCACACAAGATGTTGCACCAGATACGAGACTGAATATTTAGTCACTTGCCCCGGTGGTGGTCTCCGCCAGCAAACGTGATGAAACCCTGGAACAGATCAATGGCGCAGCCAATGTGGCCCACCGATTGACCCTGGATGATGCGCAGGTCAATTCAAGCCTGGATCTGGATCGGGTCTTTCCAGATCTTTACATGTCTCATAGCGCGACATTTCTGTTTCCCATCATCACACTGCGCGGCGTGACATCTGCTCAGGACTTCTACAACCCCGCATTGACAGTCTATGTAGACGGTGTACCGCAACTATCGACCTTTGCAGCTCAGTCCCTGCTCGGGGTTGGAACAAGTGGAACTCCTCAAAGGTCCGCAGGGTACACTGTATGGCAAGAGCGCCCAGGGTGGTGTACTCAACATCGTTTTCCGCAAGCCAAACAACATAGCGCAGTTCGAGACCCGTGCCGGCATATCAAGCCGCAAGGGCTATCAAGTGCAGGCCGAGGGTTCCGGCCCACTGATCAAGGATCTGCTGTATGGCTCGGTTTCGTTATCAGGCAATGATGTCAATGGCGATATCCGTAGCGATGTCATCGGCAGTGACACGCTGGGTGGCGTGCGTTCCAGGGCTGGCAACATGAAGGTGCGTCTGGCACCGGACGGTAGCCCGTGGGAAGTGGGACTGAGTGGAGGGCGTGATTGCGCAACGGGCGATCAGGAAGTCTATACGCTGTTTGATGACTATAAGTCCCACAGGGCTTATGTGTCACCCAACCTGCCAGCGAGCTACCGGAATTACTATCAGAAGCGCTGTGCCAACAATTTCGCTGCCAATGGACAATACGACTTCGGCCCATGGCGCCTGAATGTGATTGCCGGCAGCCAGCACGCCCATACCGCGCGCCGCTGGCCGATCGACGTTTATTTCCCTCAGTTCTCCGAGCACTGGAAGCAAAATACCCAGGAAGTGCGTCTGTCAACCCGGCCCGGGCAGGCTGGTGGTGCCGCCTCACAAAGCTGGGATGCCGTGTTCGGCCTGTACCGCCAGGCCGTGGATATGTCACGGGGCTATCAATTCGACATGGTGGTACCCAGTCTTTATCGTGTCATTGACTCCACATCGACCAACCGTATCGAGTCCCTGGCGGCTTATGGGGATGTAACCTGGCATCTGAGCGCCAGGGCGGATATCACCACCGGACTGCGCTTCACCAGGGACGACGCCAGAACCCGATTCAATGGTGAACAGCTGGGCAATGGCTTCCAGGGTCAGGCGGCATTGCGCCAAAACACCTGGCTGGGGCACGGTGCCGCAGGGTATCAGTTCACGCAACAATGGCGTGGCTATATCAACGTGGCGCAGGGATACAAGCCTTTGGGCTACAACCTGGCACCTAGCAGTGTGGACGAGAGCAAGGGCTATGGCCGCGAACGATCAATCAGCTACGAGACAGGTGTGCGCTACTCAGGCCGTGATTTGCATGCCAGCGTTGCCCTCTACCGGGTGGACAACAAGGATGTACAGCTCTATGGCGACGGAGATGTGGGCAACCAGACGCTGAGAAACATAGGGAACAGCCGTTCCATAGGCATGGAGTTCAATACCGAGTGGGATGTCAGCCGGCAGTGGACGCTCAGTGCCGGCGGCTTCGTAAATGAAGCGACATTCCGCCGCTTCGAGAATTCCCGCGCCTGCACCGGATGTACGAACAATGATGTGCCCATGGCGCCTCGCCATGGCCTGACCCTGGCTGCCAAAGGGAATCTGCGCGTGGCGAATACGGTCATGCGACCACAACTCTCAGTGCGTCGTACCGGAGCACATTACTTCGACAGTGCCAACACCCTGCGCCAGAATGCCTATACGGTGGTAGATGCGGGACTGTCCTGGAGTCCGACCACCAACCTGGAATTGATGCTCTACGCCCAGAACCTGACTGACAAGGATTACCGTACTTATGCTTTCTCTTATGGAACAACCGGTAATCTGGCTCAAGTGGCAACGGGCAGAACAATTGGATTGACGGCAACTTACCTGTACTGACAGGGGAATCAAGACGGCCACATCAGTGGCTCAACAGCCTTGCTGGCAGCCAACCCCGCAGGCTGTTGAACACGGCAAAATCTTCAACATCCGAAAGATCCTTGACGTGTAGAACAGCCTCCCTGATGCGGCCATTTTGCAGCCAGTGCTCACGCCCGATGCCTGGCAGCAGGCCGCATCGCAACGGTGGCGTCCACCACTGACCGTGGCGCCTGAAGGCTACATTGCACCGGGTCCCCTCCGTCACTTCGCCAGCAGCATTCCAAAGCAGTGTGTCAAACACGCCTGCAGCCGGAGCAAAGGAAGCGTAATGTTCACGCCGGGTGGTTTTGAAACGAACAAACTCACTGGCAGCCGCGGCAAAAGCCTCATCAGCCAGCTTCAGCGCTACAGGGCCGACGGATTGTTCGGTCTGCAGGGGCAGGGCACTGGCATGAGGCTGACCGTACGCGTTCAGACTCAGACGTATCCGCCATTGACCCCAGGGATGCTGCTCAAACAGCCGGGCAAGACATGACCTGATTTTTGGGAGATCAAAAGGATAGGCGAAATGCTCGGCGGCGGCACCCAATCTGCGCAGATGATTCGGCAGCAAAGGGGACTGCCCATCATACAGCCCAAATGTTTCCAACAGATCGAAGGGCTGACAGGCGCGTTCCAGAAATGTCCGCTTGTTGCGCCATTCATTCCATTCGGCATCAGGGACGGAATCCGCCACCAAGCCACTGCCGATGCCGCAACATGCCTGTCGATCCCCCAGGACCACTGTCCGTATTGGTACGTTGAAGGTAGCCCGCCCACCGGGCTGCACCACACCCAATGCCCCACAATAAATGCCTCTGGGATGAGCTTCCAGTGCACGGATCATGCGCATGGCACTGACCTTTGGCGCGCCTGTGACCGATCCGCAAGGGAAGAGCGCGGAAAAAACATCGTATAGCGTACATCCTTGACGCGTACGTGCCTGGATGTCGGACGTCATCTGCCAGACCGTAGCCAGCCGCTGCGTCTGGAACAAATGCGGCACCTGCACCGAAAATGGTTCGGCAAGACGCGATAAATCGTTGCGCAGCAGATCCACGATCATGAGATTTTCCGCCCGTTCCTTGGGGGACGACGCCAGCGCGACTCGGTGGGCTTCATCCTCAGCCAGCGTAGCACCCCGGGCGGCTGTTCCCTTCATGGGACGAGTGAGAAGCCTGGGAGCATGCCAGTCAAAAAAGAGTTCTGGTGATACCGAGAGGATTTTCTCCGGCCCGGTATCGAGATAGAGCGTATAACCCCCTGGCTGGGCACGCTGCAGCGCAGCAAAGAGTGCCTCAGGTGCTGCCAGACCTCGCCAGCGCCCCCTGAGTGGGGCCGTGAAATTGATCTGATACAGATCTCCCGCAGCAATAGCCCGCGATACCCGCTCACAGGCCCGGTCAAAGCCCGCGCGGGACAGTCCTTCATCCCAGATCATCTGCCAGGGTGACGATGAGGGAGCCTCCGCCACGGCCGCCGGCCACGGATGCGCCTCATCATAGACAGCAAACCAGACGAGTGGCCCGTCGGCATCCTGTGTGAGAAATGCCGGGTCAAACGCCGGCGCCGCTTCATAGCGAACATAGCCCAGGCACCAGCGCCCGGACTCAGCCTGCTCCTGAACAGTGTCCAGTATTGCCCGAACATCCTGATGACGCCAGGCAATCAGGTGTGAACGTGCTGCGCCAAAGGCATGACGCAAACGGGGAGCCACACCATCCGGGTCGGCAAAATCAATGTATGCGGAGTACGTCACAGACAACGAGTATTCAAAACAAGTGGGGGTGCGGAGCCAATCGTCGGCCAGTGCGGCCATCGTATTTGTTGCCGGAGACTGTCGCCAGGGGAGGGCAGTGCGACAGGGGAAGGGTGATTGTAGAAACAAACATTTCGCTGACCTGCCCATAGTGTGGTGTAATGCGGGATGTGTCGCCCGAGTGGTGAAACTGGTAGACACAAGGGACTTGAAAATTTTGAGCGTCCGTGGGGAAACCTGCGGAATGGAACCCGTCAAATTCGGCGAAAGCCCTGGATGATCTCCGAGCCAACGCCGAGCCAAGCCCGGAGACTTTCCGGGAAGGTGTAGAGAGCAGACGGCGGGCACCTGCGCCCCTGCGGGGTATGGTGAAGGCGTGCTCCAGACCCCAAACTGTCCATCGGACAGGTGGCGAAAGCCATAGTGGCAGGAAAATCCCTCGACTTCGGTCGTGCCGGTTCGATTCCGGCCTCGGGCACCACACCGACCTGCCAGTCATGGCAGCGCTATGGCCGCAGCATCTTCCGGAGCACGGGCCAGACATTGTCAAGCATGCGGGGATGGGCGCGTGCCAGCGGATGGATGCCATCTGCCTGAAACCAGGTGGGATCATCGCCGAATCCGTCCATCAGGAAGGGCACCAGGGGGGCATCGGCCTGGCCAGCCACCTTGGCAAAAAGGCGCTCGAACTTCTGTGCGTAGGCCGGTCCGTAGTTGGGCGGTACCTGCATGCCCACCAGAATGACCCGGCTGCCGGCTGCCTTCGCCTTGTCCGCCATCTCCTGCAGGTTGGTGGCAAGCGCTTTCAGCGATAACCCCTGCAAGGCATCATTGCCTCCCAACTCGATGAGCACCACGTCCGGCCGGTACTGCTGCAGCAACTGCGGCAGCCGGGCCAGGCCGCCCGCCGAGGTTTCGCCGCTGATGCTTGCATTGACAACGTGCCAGCGCCGCAGCGAGGCATCCCCAGCCAGTCGCTGCTGCAAGAGCGCCACCCAGCCCTGACCCCGGGCCAGGCCATATTCGGCCGACAGACTGTCACCCAGAACCAGCAGAACCGGGCTGCCAGGCACGGCATCAGGGCTTGTGTCCGTCCCCTGTTGATCGGAGGCGCCAGCAATGCGCCACGAGAACGCGGCAACCCCGGCCAGCAGGCCAGCCCCGCGGGACAGCAGCAGTCGCCGCCGCAGATTAGCCGTTACCATTGCTGCACGCCATCCCATGCACTGCGGCGCTGCCACGCTTCCTTTCACCCGGCCAGCAGGCCGAAACACTGATATGCCCATTCCCCTGATCCAAGTGCGACAACTGAGCAAGAGCGTACCAGATAGCGGACGCCTGCTGACGATCCTGGATAACGTAAGCTTCGATGTACATGCTGGCGAAACCGTGGCAATCACCGGCGCATCCGGCTCGGGCAAGTCGACACTGCTGGGGCTGCTGGCTGGCCTGGATCTGCCCAGCAGCGGCGACGTGCTCGTGGACGGGCAGTCACTCCTTGCATGGAACGAGGAACAGCGAGCCCGCTGGCGTGCCGAACAGGTTGGCTTCGTCTTTCAGTCCTTCCAGCTTTTACCCGCCATGACAGCCCTGGAGAACGTCATGCTGCCACTGGATCTGGCAGCCCATCCGGATGCCCGCTCTATCGCAACGAACCTGCTGGCCCGTGTGGGGCTGGCCGAGCGGGCCAGACACTATCCACGCACCCTGTCGGGCGGGGAACAGCAGCGTGTAGCGCTCGCCCGTGCCTTTGCTGCCTCACCGCGCCTGCTGTTCGCCGACGAACCCACCGGCAGCCTGGACCACGCCACGGGCGAGCGGATCACCGAACTCCTGTTCGAAATGAACCGCGACGCAAATGCCACGCTGCTGCTGGTCACCCACGATGCAAGCCTGGCTGCCCGCTGCAGCCGCCAGCTGGACATCGAACGCGGGCGACTCAAGACCGGGGGCTGAAAATCAAAGCGTTTCTGGATCAGGGCCGGCCAGATCGGTCACGTTCCTGGCGTCTGGCATTCTCCAGGAGCATCTGGGTACCGAACCAGCCCCAGTAGATCCGGTGGCAGCGGATCTGACCGTCGCTCACCTGCATCAGCTCCAGGATGTCCACCTGATCCCTATCGGGTGTCTGTCGCGGATATTCCCAGACCAGGGTATCTCCGGACACAAGATACTGGCCGCTTCGATACCAGCGAACCAGTTCATTCGGTCGTCGCCGCGTCCCTTCTTCCAGAAAGGCAAGGATCTGTCGCCTGCCACGCAGAACACCATTGGCCGTGCCCATCAGCACGGGTACCAGGGGGCTTTCGAACACGGCATCCTCTGCATAGAGTGCAATCAGCCTTTCCGTGTCACGATCCCTGGCATATTCATGCCACTGGTGGTAGATGCGCTGAAAGTCGTCCATGGTTGTCCGTCCCTGCCAAGTTCCAGATTTCCTTAATGCTACCTCTTCAACATGTTGCACGAGCACAGCGCAGCAGCATCCGGATGATGGCTGGATATTGCGCCACCAGGGCGCTGGCCGGCACACCGCGAGGCCCCCAGTGCTCAGCCAGGCATTCGCCAGCCCGTCCATGCAACCAGGTGCCTGCGCATGCCGCCTGCCAGGCCGCCTCATCCGGAGGGCAACCGAGACGCAGCAGCCCAGCCAGCAGGGCGGCGATGGTTCCGGCCAGCACATCCCCCGTTCCTGCCGTGGCCAGCACCGGGTGACCACTGGTGTTGATGGCATAGCGTCCATCCGGTGCTGCCACCACGGTACCGGCACCTTTGAGAACCACGACCGCCTCATGCTGCGTTGCCAGCCTGCGGGCGCAGCCGATCCGGTCGGCCAGCACCTCGTTGACCGGCAGATCCAGGAGACGGGCTGCTTCGAGCGGGTGAGGCGTCAGGACACAACAAGGCGCCTGGGATGCTTCCGGGACTTCATCAAGCAACCCCAGGGCATCCGCGTCAATAACCAGAGGGGCTTGGCTGTTCAGCGCTCGTGCCAGCCACTGCTGCGCTGTCCCATCCCGCCCCAGGCCGCAGCCAATCACCAGTACGGGCTGAACACCGGGCAGGGTGGAGCAGTCTTCACCAGTTTCTCCCGAAGCACCATGACCATCAGACATGGCTGGCCAGGAATGGCGCATGATCTCTGGATGACGGGGATCAACCGGTGCCTGCCCACTGCCATCAGCAGCCAAACCGGAGACAGGTGAAGTACCGGTTTCCTGAATCAGGGGATCATCAGCCTGCACCACAAGCCAGACCCGGCCCGCGCCTGCACCAGCGGCCCCTTGAGCAGCCAACCGCGCCGCGCCAGCCATACCCAGGCGGCCACCGATGACGAGAACGTCGCCTCCCTGACCCTTGTGGGCATCATGCTCGCGGCGAGGCAGCAGAACGGCAACCAAAGGTGCGGTGAGCAGTACCCCAGGTGCGCTGTCGGTTGATTCATCGACGAGTCGATCCCATTCATCTTCGAGCGGCAGGCTCGACAGGGGAGCTACCCAGACACGTCCGGCGTGCCGCAGCCCCGCACCGGTATGCAGCCCGGGCTTGTCGGCGATCATGGTCACCGTCTGCCGGGCAGTGATGACGGCAGCATCCTGGGCGCCGATCGGTGAGCCGCGGTCGGCATCCAGGCCACTCGGCACGTCAATGGCCAGCACCGGCAACCCGGCACGATTGACCAGACCGGCCAGCCGTTCCACCTCTCCCGAGAGCGGCCCTTTCAGACCGATACCAAACAGGCCATCAACGATCAGGGCAGGGCGGACAGCGGCCGGATCAGCCAGCTCAACCGCCCTGGCCCCCCAAGGCGACGGCTCCGCCGCAGCCGGCGGCAGGTGTTCCGCAAGTGGCAGGGGTTCATCTTCAGGACGAGGCGCACCCTGGGGCCAGAGCCACTGGGCTACGCTGTCAATATCATGAATGATCTGTCCATCGGCATGCCATGCTTCCCAGGCGGCACGGGCATCCTCGGCAATCGGGGGGTGCATGAGCAGAGCCGGCATGCCGGCAGCAAGAACCTTCAGACCGGCAGCACGCAGGATACGCCCCGCCACCAGGGCGTCACCACCGTTGTTACCTGGCCCGACCAGCAGGATAACGGGGGCCTGGGCCGGCAGATCCCGCCACATCGACAATGCCACCCGGGCAACAGCTGCGCCCGCTGCCGCCATCAGCTCACCAGGCACGGTCTCCTCAAGCCAGGCCGTCTCCAGCCGCCGGATACTTGCCAAATCAAGCAGGCATGCTGGAACGTGTGAAAGAGCAGGGTATGTCGTTGCGGTGATCGAGCGGGTCATCATCATCAAGGGACCAATCATTGCCATATCACGTCAGTATGCCATCCCGGCGAAGTGGCCATCGGCCAGCCCGCGGCACGGCAGCCGGTATAGGAGCCTTGCCCGGTTATCATGGCACCGCTCTGGCTCAAGAAAAGCCAGCCCCGCTGCACGAGACAAGGAGTCCTCATGACGGATGCCCATGCATTGCCACAGCTGGATGAACATGCAGTCCGCGCCCTGGCGGTCCTGCTGGAGAAAGAAAGAACCGTACCGGACAGCTATCCGATGTCGCTCAACGGCCTGCTGGCTGGCTGCAACCAGCGCAGCAACCGTGACCCGGTCATGAACCTGGACGAGTCCGAACTGCTGCAGGCACTGGAAGCACTGCGCAGCCAGTCCCTGATCATCGAAAGCAGCGGTGGTCGGGTAACCCGTTACGAACAGAACTTACCGCGGGTGCTGGACATTTCTGGCGAAGCTGCGGCATTGCTGTCCATCCTGATGCTGCGTGGCCCGCAGACAGCCGCCGGACTGCGGGCTCATGTGGAACGACAGGTGCGCTTTGCTGATACTTCATCGGTTGAAGGCTACCTTCAGCAGATGGCCGAACGCCCGGCAGGTGCGCTTGTGCAGCTCATGCCACGCCAGCCAGGCGAACGCGAGGCCCGCTGGTGCCACTGCCTGTCGGACACTGCCCCCATCCGCATGTCGGCGATGTCCTCAACCAGCACGGCATCGCCAGCCGAAACCGGGACTGACGGCATCCCGGCCGAAGCCGCTGGCCCGGCGCAATCCCTGGAAATTGCCAGGAAACTGGACGCGCTGCAGCTGCGGGTCGAGGGACTGGAACAGGAGATCGACAGGCTGAAAGACCTTCTGGAGAAGCAGCTCGCCGCCACACACCCTGAGCATCCCTCTGCCGCCTGAGAGCCTGGCCTGCAACCGTCAGAGCCAGGCCGTTGCCAGCCACGCCTTCCGGCTGGCTGCACCATGGCAACCAAACCGCGTCGCCCCGGGGAGCTGCAACCGCTGCACCGGGTGCTGCATGTCACCGGTCAATGACTGGTCGGATTCGTGAATACCGGCCAGCCGCTTGGCTTGCGCCTGCAGGACTCATGGATACAGACCGCGCTCGGCCCGTGCCTGCAGCACCCGCTGGCAGGAAATAATGTATGCCGCCGTACGCAGCGAGACATTCTTTTCCCCGGCCAGTTTCTGAATGTCGCGGAATGCACTCAGCTGAATGGCTTCAAGTCGCAGGTTGATTTCTTCTTCACCCCAGAAGAAACTGGAGAAGTCCTGCACCCATTCGAAGTAAGAGACAATTACACCGCCTGAGTTGGCAATGACGTCCGGCACAACCGTGATGCCGCGCTCGGCAAAGACCTGATCGCCTGAACGGGTCACGGGGCCATTGGCGCCTTCCACCACCAGACGTGCTTTGACCTGCTTGGCCCGCCGATCATCAATCTGACCTTCCAGCGCCGCCGGGATGAGGATATCGCAGTCCATGCCCCAGAAATCCTCGACCCCCAGTGACTCACCCTGCGCGAAGCCGCGCACGCCACCCGTTGCCCGGGCGTGCTCCAGCAAGGCGGGAATATTCAGCCCGTCGCCACTGAATATGGCTCCGGTGTGGTCCTGAACCGCCACCACGCGGGCGCCTGCCTGGGCCAGCAGCTCGGCGGCAATCCCCCCCACGTTGCCAAAACCCTGCACAGCAATCCGAGCGCCATCCAGGGCCAGCCCAAGGGAGCGGGCAGCTTCTCGTGCCGTCAGAAAAACGCCACGGCCAGTAGCCTTTACACGTCCCAGAGAGCCCCCCAGCTCAACCGGCTTGCCCGTCACAACCCCCGTGATGGTTGCCCCCTGGTTGGCTGAATAAGTGTCCATCATCCAGGCCATGATCTGGCCATTAGTATTGACGTCAGGTGCGGGAATGTCTTTGGTCGGCCCGATAATCAGCCCGATTTCGCTGGTATAGCGACGGGTCAGCTTTTCAAGCTCGTTGATCGAGAGTTTTTTGGGATCAACGCGAACCCCCCCCTTCGCACCACCGTAAGGGATATTAACGGCTGCATTTTTGATGGTCATCCATGCAGCCAGTGCCATCACTTCTTCCAGGGTCACATCCGGGTGATAGCGGACGCCGCCCTTGCCGGGCCCACGCGACAGATTGTGCTGCACACGGTAGCCCTCGAAGTGGGCGATAGTACCGTTATCCAGCTCAATAGGAATATCGACGATCAGGGCACGCTTGGGCGTTTTCAATGTCTCCACCCATTTGGCTAGCGGGCCAAGATGAGGGGTGACCTGATCCACCTGCGCCAGGTAGGTATCCCAGGGACTGCCGGGCTGCGGCTTGAGATACGACAGGTTGGACATGAATAATGTCTCCTTGAAGTTGCAGAGTATTGATACTACCGCTGTCTCGCCTGGGAAGCACCTGCCACAGGTCTGACAGCGCCATGGAACGACAGTTATCGGTTATTCGGGCGATGCCATATCGTCGGCACAGCTTCCCTATAATTACCCCTATCACCTGCCAGCAGCCTGTGTCACGGATGCGCAGACCGAGACAACGCCCTGACGACCCTGTCCAACACGCCCCTTTGCCCTAGCCCCCATGAGTTCGACAACCTATCAGACCCTGCCAGGCGGGCAGGCCCTCAGCCCTTTCCGGGCACAGGCACTACTGCAGAAGCTGCAGGCCATTGACGCGTCCGTCGGGACCCTCGACGCCCAGTGGTTCTACCTGCTGGAATGTTTCCCTCCCGATGAACACGGCAGTGCGCCCCTTGCCGGCGATCGACTCGCCCGCCTGCAGCTTCTGGTAGACGAGCATCCGCTGCCGGATTCCGCCGATGACCGCCATCAGCGCTCCATCTGGGTCACAGCCCGACAGGGCACTCTCTCGGCCTGGTCGTCCAAAGCCACGGAGATTCTCCAGCATGCCGGCTTTGCCAACGTCACCCGCATCGAACGGGGCATCCGCTGGCGGCTGGGCTTTCGCCACGGTCTGCTGGGTGGCAGCAAGGCGAAGGAGTGCTCGGACAGCCAGCTGGCGGCATTGGCTGCCTGTCTGCACGATCCCATGACGGAAAGCTGGTTCGCCGCCCCCCCCAGGCCTGACGAGCTCTTCCGTCCGCATGCTCCGGTTGCACTGGCCAGCGTCCCTCTCGGTCATGATGCGGCGGCTGCCTTGCGCAGTGCAAACAGCCAGCTTGGCCTGGCGCTGTCGGACGATGAAATCGACTATCTGGCGAAGGTCTATCGCGACCTGCAGCGCGACCCCACCGATGTCGAACTGATGATGTTCGCCCAGGCCAACTCGGAACACTGCCGCCACAAAATCTTCAACGCACGTTTCGTCATTGACGGGCAACCCCGCAGTGCTTCCCTGTTCGATCTGATCCGCGAAACCCACACGGCTCATCCACAGGGAACCGTGGTGGCCTACTCCGACAATGCCGCCATCCTGGAAGGCACCACGCTGCTGGCCTGGAATGCCGACCCGGCGACAGGCCAGTACCGCTGGTCCGAACAGCCTGTGCACCGGCTTCTGAAAGTGGAGACGCACAATCATCCCACGGCCATCGCCCCCCATCCCGGAGCTGCAACCGGCAGTGGTGGTGAAATCCGTGACGAGGGAGCCACCGGCCGGGGCGGCAGTCCCCGTTACGGCCTGACCGGTTTCACGGTCGGAAACCTGCATCTGCCCGGCTGGCAGCACCCGTGGGAGGCGGACAATGATCGCCCTCCCAACCTGGCGACCCCCCTGGCCATCATGATCGAAGGTCCATTGGGCGGCGCTGCCTTCAACAATGAATTTGGCCGTCCCAGCCTGCTGGGGTACTTCCGGACATTCGAAACACCGCTGCAAACCACGCAAGACGCCGCCACCCTGAGCGGCTGGGGTTATCACAAGCCGATCATGATTGCCGGTGGCGTAGGTTCGGTCGATGCCCGTCACCAGCACAAGCGCCCGCTGCCAGCCGGCACCCTGCTGCTGCAGCTTGGCGGCCCTGGCATGCGCATTGGTCTGGGCGGTGGCGCCGCCTCCAGCATGGGGGTCGGCAGTAATAGCGCTGATCTGGATTTCGCCTCGGTACAGCGCGCCAATCCCGAAATGGAGCGCCGTGTACAGGAGGTTATCAATGCCTGTCGGGCCATGGGCGACGATAATCCGATCCTGTCCATCCATGATGTCGGGGCAGGGGGACTTTCCAATGCATTCCCCGAACTGGCACACGATGCCGGCAAAGGCGCAGTCTTCGATCTGGCTAGCATCCCGGTTGCAGAAAGCGGCATGTCGCCTGCCGAAACCTGGTGCAATGAGTCCCAGGAGCGTTATGTCCTGGGTATCGCTCCGGAGCGTCTGTCCGACATTCAAACGTTGTGCACCAGGGAGCGCTGCCCCATTGCCATCATTGGCACCATCACCGATGAGGAACACCTGCGCCTGGCTGACACCGATGCAGTGCCCGCCGTCGATCTTCCTATGAGCGTATTGTTTGGAAAATCCCCCAGACTGCTGCGGCAGGATCATCATCCCGACATCGCTGACACGCCAGGCATGGATCTGAGCGATCTCAATCTGGACAGTCTGGCCAAACAGATCCTGCAGCTGCCCGCTGTTGCCAGCAAGAGCTTCCTGATCACCATTGCCGACCGTACCGTCGGCGGTCTGTCAGCACGCGATCCCATGGTCGGCCCCTGGCAGATACCGGTGGCCGACTGCGCTGTCGGCCTGTTGGACTACCGCCATCATCATGGTGATGCGCTCGCCAT
The DNA here is from genome assembly GCA_030527825.1 of Lautropia sp. Classification (GTDB taxonomy): domain Bacteria; phylum Pseudomonadota; class Gammaproteobacteria; order Burkholderiales; family Burkholderiaceae_E; genus Lautropia. The sequence goes on along the minus strand of JAUNAC010000002.1, from coordinate 578,015 downwards.
GGGCGAGCGCTCACCGGTCGCTGTGCAGGATGCCGCTGCCGCCTCGCGCCTGGCCATTGCCGAATCATTGACCAACCTGCTCTCGGCCATCCCTGACGACCTGTCACAGACCAAGCTGTCTGCCAACTGGATGGCCAATGCCGGCCGGGCTGGGCAGGATGCGGCACTTTACGCTGCCGTTGAAGCGGCCAGCCAGCTCTGCATCAGTCTGGGTATCAGCATCCCGGTCGGCAAAGACTCCCTCTCGATGCGCGCCCGCTGGCAGGACCCTGCAGGAAAAACCATTGAAGTCGGCTCTCCCGTCTCCCTGATCGTGACAGCACATGCACCGGTCAGCGACGTCCGGCGGGCCTTGACACCGGAAATCAGCCCTGACATGCAGACCTGTCTGATCCTGGTCGATCTGGCCGCCGGCCGACAACGGCTGGGCGGTTCAGCACTGGCGCAAATCACCGGAAGACAGGGCGATCCTGTTCCCGATCTGGATGATCCCGCCCTGTTGGTCAGATTCTGGGAAGCAGTCCGCAAAGCGCGGGCAGAAGGTTTGCTGCTGGCCTATCACGACCGTTCCGATGGGGGGCTCTACGCCACCGCCTGTGAGATGGCTTTCGCTGGCCACTGCGGCGTGACCCTGCAACTGGACATGCTGACCATTGATCCGTTCACAGCCGATGCCGGGGACTTCAAGATCCGCCCGGAACAGGTCAGCGAACTGCGTCAGGAGCGCGTGCTGCGAGCGCTTTTCAATGAAGAGCCCGGCGTTGTGCTGCAGACAAGCCGTGCCAACCGGGATCGACTGCTTGGGTTGCTGCGGACACATGGACTGTCGGTCAACTCCCATGTCATCGGCACTCCGAACGACAAGGATGCCATCGAAATCTTCAACGACAGCAAATGCCTCTTCAGCCTGCCAAGAACGGTATTGCAGCAGACCTGGGCAGAAACCAGCCACCGCATCGCCAGCCTGCGCGACAACCCTGAATGCACAGCACAGGCATTTGCGCTGGAAGGCACAGGACAGGATGAGCCACCGCCATTGTCCATCCTCCTGTCGGCCCGCTCCATTGAGAGCTGGCGCAACATGCCATGCCACGCCTCACCCACCGCGCCAGCCATCCTGACACAACGCCCCAGGGTTGCCATCCTACGGGAACAGGGGGTCAACAGTCAGCGGGAAATGGCGGCCGCCTTTGATATGGCTGGCTTTGAGGCCGTGGACGTCCATATGAGTGATCTGATGAATGGCCGCCATGCCCTGACAGACTTTCAGGCCCTGGTGGCCTGCGGTGGCTTCTCCTATGGTGATGTCCTGGGAGCCGGTGCAGGCTGGGCCCGAAGCATTCTGTTCAATGCCGGGCTATCGGAAGCCTTCGCAAACTTCTTCAGTCGCCCCGACACCCTGACGCTGGGTATCTGCAACGGATGTCAGATGCTGTCGCATCTGAAAACGCTGATCCCCGGTGCCGAGCACTGGCCGCGTTTTGTGCGCAACCGCTCCGAACAGTACGAAGGACGCCTCTCCTGCGTCGAAATTCTGCCATCCCCCTCCCGCTGGCTGGAAGGCATGGCCGGTGACCGGATGCCCATCGTGGTCTCCCATGGTGAAGGCAGGGCCGACTTCAGCAACAGAGGCCCGGACGGGAGCGCAATCGCCGGCAACCCGGCCATGTTGGCCAAGCATCTGGCTGCCGCCCACCCGGTCATGCGCTACATCAACGGCAGGGGGGAAGCGACCGAACAGTACCCGCTCAATCCCAATGGCTCGCCCCAGGGCGTCACCGGATTTGCCAGTGCAGACGGCCGTGCCACTATCATGATGCCGCATCCCGAGCGGGTATTCCGTCTGGCCCAATGGTCATGGAAGCCCCGGACATTGCTGGAGGCCAACATCGACCATTCTCCCTGGATGCGCCTCTGGCACAATGCCCGGCAGCAGTTCCAGTGAGCAGCGCCAGCTTCGCGGCGGGTGAAACATCTGCCGCACCAGTTGCGCCGGCGGCAGCCTTTCCTGAGGTCGACACCCGTCTGTCCTGGTTAATTGTGGCGTTTTTCGCATTCCCCTTTCCAGCCATTGCTCCAGGCACGTTGCAGACGGCGTTTGATGAAACGGGCCGGATCTACCGCACGGGTTAATGATGGCGGGAGAAAATCCGGCTCCCCGTTCGCCTGGGCGGCGATCATTTCGGCACCCATCACGGAATAGAGTGCTCCCCGCCCCGCCAGACCGGTGAGCAGGTACAGTCCTGCACGACGGGGGAGCGGCAAACGATCATTGCGTGCCAACTCATCGGCATGCTCGGCAATGCGCTCAAGATCCGGAGCAGCCCCCATCATGGGCAGATTGTCACGCAATTGGAGACGTACCCCGCGCGGGCCAGGGTGCCAGGAGGACGGGCGTGCCAGAAACTCGCGCATAGGCTGATCCTCCGGGCCCGATGCCGGGTTCAGCCGGCCATATTGATATGCCTGTTCTGCACGCAGCCAGAACCTGCCCGGACGGGTCAAGGCCAGTCCCTGATTTCCAGTGACAGGCAACAACGCCGGGGCCCCTGGATCTTCATCCGGCCTGCCACCATCTGCCCGTGCTGTCCATACCCGCGATGCGCTCAGCCGCAAACGGCCATGGTCATCTGCCTGCATGCCAGCCAGCCGAAAGCTGTCTTCGCGGCAGGCCAGCACAACCACTTCAGCCGCTGCCAGACACGCTCCCCTCTGATCGTACACATGCCAAGAGGGTACTGAGCTTTCACGAGAGGCTGACGGCAGGCGCACCAGCCGATCCACCGTCACTGCCCGCCGGATAGAAATCCCCGCCCGCTTCTGCAGCGCCTGCCACCAGCGCGCTGGCGACAGGGCTGCGCAGTCGGCGAACCAGATACCCGGACCATCCCGCCCACTGGCCACCCTGGCCAGAGCAGGTGAGACAAACGCTGCACAGCGCGCTGCCCGGGCTGCATCCATTGGCTGCAACCGCCCACAAACTTCAAATGCCCCGGCAATGTCCGCTGCCGGCCCCGCACGCAACCGGTGATGCATCTGCAGTGCCTGAACCAGAAGACGGCTGCGGAGATCAAAGTCCGGCGTCAGGGCAGGGTGCTGGGCAATGAGTGGAATGCAGGCCACCGCACCGCCCAGACGGTTTTCCGCCTCAAGTACCAATACCTGCCAGCCTCGACGCGAAAACGCCTCCGCACTGGCGCAGCCTGCCACTCCCCCTCCAATAATGATTACTCTGCGCTCCATATGCGATTTCACATACCCCCGATTCACCTGGGCCTAGCATCCCCTGCCAGGCCATACATCAAAAACCGACCTGACAGCCTACATACCAGCATAATCCGTGCTAGTCTGACAAAGTTTATTCAGATAGCCTAAGCGTCTGGCATGGATGCATCGCCACCTCGGCTCATGCCGGCATCCAGTCATCTGATCATGACAGGACCGGGATCTCTCCCCTTTGGTTTCAGACACTTCTCTCACCATGGATCGTGCCCATACAACCGTTGTCGAACACCCCCTGGTTCAGCATAAGCTGACCTTGATGCGCAGGGCGGAAACCAGCACCAACAACTTCCGGCATCTGCTGACCGAATTAAGCTCGTTGCTAGCCTATGAGGTGCTGCGCGATATGCCAATGCACGAGATCACTATCCAGACCCCGCTTGAAAGCATGAAGTCTAGACTGATCGATGGAAAAAAACTGTGCCTCGTGCCCATTCTCAGGGCAGGAAACGGTTTTCTGGATGGTTTCCTGAACGTTGTTCCCGGGGCAAGGGTCGGTCATATCGGCCTGTACCGTGACCCTGTCACGCTACAGGCCGTCGAATACTTCTTCAAAATGCCCCCCGAGATGGAACAGCGTGACGTGATTGTCATGGATCCCATGCTGGCGACCGGACATTCAGCTGTTGCCGCACTCGACCGGATCAAAAACACTCGGCCGCGTTCCATCAAATTCGTCTGCCTGCTGGCGGCCCCCGAAGGTGTCGACACAATGAGAAACGCTCATCCGGACATTCCCATTTACACTGCTGCCATTGATCGCTGCCTGAACGATCACGGTTATATCCTTCCTGGCCTGGGTGATGCTGGTGACCGTATTTTCGGCACCCAATGAGCCCGATCATGAACCCGCCTATGTTCAGGCGTATTTATACTGTTTCCACGACCAATCCTCCTGCAATCCATGTCCCAATCCTCCTTCGATTTTGATCTTTTTGTCATTGGCGGCGGCTCCGGCGGCGTCCGGGCCGCCCGCATTGCTTCCCAGTACGGCGCACGGGTCGCCATAGCAGAAGGGTTCCGCTATGGGGGCACATGCGTCATTCGAGGCTGTGTCCCCAAAAAGTTGCTGGTATACGCATCCCGCTTTCCACAAGAATTCCACGATAGTCAGGGATTCGGCTGGCAGATTTCCACGACCTCCTTTGACTGGGGCCGGCTCGTCGCTGCAAAGAATGCTGAAGTAAGCCGTCTGGAAGGCATTTACGCCGCCAATCTGGACAAAGCTGGTGTCAGCCGATTGACCGGACATGCCCAATTTCTTGGGCCTCACCAGCTTCGGATCGACTCGCCCACAGGCCCCCAGACCGTCACTGCCCGGGAGATCCTGATCGCCACGGGCGGCGAACCGACCATGCCCTCCGACCTGCCCGGTGTGGAGCTGGCGATCAGCTCCAATGAAGTCTTCGACCTGCCGATTTTTCCCAGGCGGATCGCCATCGTCGGCGGAGGGTACATCGGCGTTGAGTTTGCCGGCATATTCCATGGCCTGGGAGCCAACGTCACCCAGATTCACCGGGGTCCCCGCGTCCTGCGAGGTTTTGACGTGCAAATGGCCGATCTGATCGTCCAGAGTTACCGGGAACGCGGCATCGACATGCGGATGAACACCACCCCCCAGGCGCTGACCCGCCTGGATGACGGCAGCATCCGCATCACGCTGAGCGATGGTGAGCACCTGGACGTGGATCAGGTACTGATCGCCACCGGTCGACGGCCGGCAACCCGTCAGCTGGGCCTGGACGCCATTGGCCTGGCCACCGGGAAATCCGGTGAAATTCCTGTCGATGCCCTTTCGCGCACTGCCATCGACCATATCTACGCGGTGGGTGACGTAACCGGGCAGGCCAGTCTTACCCCCGTCGCCATCCGGCAAGGACATGCCTTTGCCGACAGCCGGTTCGGCCAGCGGCCCTGGGTCGCCGATCTTGATTTCATCCCGACGGCGATTTTCTCGACGCCTGAACTCGGCACGGTCGGCCTGAGCGAAGAGCAGGCGTGCGAACAATACCCGCTGGTAGATGTCTACCGGAGCAGCTTCCGCACGCTCAAGGCCACGCTATCCGGCAGCCCTGAAAGGGTTCATCAGAAAATTCTGGTCGATGCCAGCAGCGACAAGGTGCTCGGCGTACAGATCCTCGGACCCGATGCTGCTGAAACCATTCAGGTTATGGCTACACTGTTACGCATGGGTGTCACCAAACGCGATCTTGACCAGACCATGCCCCTGCATCCCAGCAGCGCCGAAGAACTGGTCACCATGCGCACACCTGCCACGCGCCATATCCAGGCACCTGTCCACCTCTAAGGCAAGGAGGGGGCCATTCCGGGAAAGCCTCATTCCCGCGCGTACACGCTGCACCGACCGGCAGTCGGCCACTGTCGGTCGACTGGACGGTGAATAAAGGATTTTTGCGCACATACTGGCATTCTCTCGGCCACATAGACCGCGACTGCATGCCCGGAGCCCCCTGTGCAAATTACCGGTACCGCCACTGATACCAGCCATCTGGAAATCCTGCACGAGATCCGTCAACCGATCCTGTTTGCGTTGAACCGGTGCTTCCGTAAAGCATATGTGGACGTGGTCGACATGTTGATCGAACAGATCGTGCAAGAGACCTCCTGGGAGCGACAAGATCAACTCAACACCGCCCTGGATCTGTTGCGCAATGGCAAGGCGACTATCGAGCAGCAATTCGAAGCAGCCTGCCTCCAAAACTGGACCTCCCGCACGGGCGTAGCTGCCGACGGAACCTACCGTACACCCACACAGCAGACACCGGATGACGAACCACCCACACTGCGCCTGGTCGATGATGACACCGTTCGCGATCAGTTACTGGTAGCCCGGATCTCTGCCCGGGCTCGTCGACGCATGGACGAAGAGCTGGCTGACGGACTACGGGCCCGCTTCGGGGCATTGCTTGGACAAGACTGGTTTGCCGAAAATGAATACCCCATTGCACCTGACATCATTTTTGACATTCTTCGAAGCATTCTGAGCCAGCATCAGGGAATACAGGGAGGAGATACCGCATCCTTCCTGCTGGATCTGTTCGAGCCGAAGCTGACCGTCGAGCTCATCGAACTCTATCAGGAAATCAATCGGCGACTGATTGCCTATGGCATTTTGCCGGAGCTGCGCTACAGCATTGCGAAATCCAAAGTATCCCAATCCTACTCGGGCGCAGCAGAAGGGGAACAGCAGACAGAACACAGTGGCGAACGCGGACAGGGCAGGGGGGGGCGTACATCAGGCGAATCCGCCGACGTATCGGAAGACGAACTGAACCGCTGGGCGCAACAGATTGACACCCATGCGCCTGAGCGAGCTGCCATGCTGGCACAGGCCACCCGCTACCTGGCCGACCCCCAGCGGTTTGGCAACGATGCGCAGACAGCCGCTCACAAGGAGGCAACCTCCAATCAGTTAATGGCGGTACTGAGTGAGCTGCAGGCCCGTACCGAAGAAGCGAACAGCCCCGAGGACGCCAGCGTACTGATGCAGGAAATGCGCCAGCAGTCTTCTGTTGCGGCGCAGACACACGGCTCACCGCTGGACCGGCTGATTATCGAAACGGTTGCCCAAGTATTCCAGCTTGTCTACGAAGATGATGCCATCGCTAACGCCATCAAGCAGCAACTGCTGCGCTTGCAGGTGCCTGCCTTTAAAGCCGCCTTGCTGGATGCCAGCTTCTTTGCCCGGCCAGATCATCCGATGCGACGCTTCGTGGATCGCCTGGCCATCATGGGCTCCGACCCGGACTTCGAAACCGAGCCAGGCTCACCACTGGTCAACGATGTCGAAGAACTCGTTACCTGGGTATTGAACAATTTCGAACGCGAACTGGTCATCATCGGTGAGGCACTTGATCGGGCAGAACGGATCATTGCCGATGAAACGGCCCGCCGCGACAGCAGACTGGAAAAAATCGCAGAGGCAGCCAGCCGGGCAGAGCGGATCGACCTGATGCGCCAGGAGATCCGGGAAAGCATGCAGCAACGCCTGCGAAGCGGCAATATCCCAGAGCCTGTCCAGCACTTTGTCGAACATTCCTGGATTGAGGTCATTGTGCGCCTGCGCGATGGCAGTGAGGATCTACCGTTTGACGAGGCACGGGCCCAACGCGTTCTGGAAACCCTGCTGTGGAGTGTACAACCCAAAAAAGCCTCGGAAATCGGTGAGCTGGCGCGCTCTTTGCCACAGCTGATTGCCGATCTGTCGCGCGGCATGGCATTCATTGCGCTGTCCTCCGGTGAGCGCGAAAGCTTTCTGAAGGCCCTGATGCAGTGCCACAGCGAAGTGATTGAACAGAGCAAACAGCGTAAACACGCTATCGATATCACACCGCCCCCATCGCCAGAGCTACTGCCCTCCGCAACAGGCCCTGCTGCCCAGACCACGGCGCCAGCGCCAGCATCCCCATCCGCAGATGTAGCCGCCATACCCGTCACCACAGCAGTCAAGCAGCCCCTGGGTCTGACATCTGATGATGCAATAGCGGTCAATCATCCGGAAGATGACCCCGCCTGGGATGAAGTAACCCGCAGCGGACTCTCCAACGGCGATGAGATCGAGCGCCACCTGGAAGGCGAAGTCCGCCGCTATAAACTAGGATGGATCAGCCCTTCGGCAACGGTTTACATTTTTTCGCGCTATCCGCGCGAACACTGGACCGTCAACCGGCGCCAGCTGCACGAGCTGATCCGCGATCGGCAAGTTCGGGTACTGCGCAGGCCAGCCCACATCGGTGCCGCGATCAACGCACTGCAGGCTGGCTGATACCCGTACGACTCAGCGGGTCAGTTCAATAACACCGCAGGCAGCCCGGCCGCCGGAATCGCCGGCAGGCTGGGAGTGCAGGTCATCCGCGCCCTTGTGTACGACCACAGCGCGCCCAACGATGTTCTGTGGCGCATGGCCCAGCGTCATCTGATGCTGAGACAACATCAGGTCCACCTTGGCAACACCATGGGCGTCAGCCTTGACATTTCCCATATCGCCAGCATGATGGTGATCGTGCGGGTTGCTCGGGTCACCATGCTGCTGACCCGGCAAATGGAAATGCCCGCCGGCGCTGCTTGCATCGGGTGCACTGCAATCACCTTTTTCATGAACATGAAAACCGTGCAATGAATTCGGTGCCAGCCCCGTAATCAGACCATGGATATGGATCCGTTCCTTTTTGAGCAGATCAAATTGGATATGACCTTCAGTCGTCGAACCAGCCGTCGGTTTCATGTTTGCCACCGCATGCCGGGGGGCCATGGCTTGGTGAGCCTTGCTCTTGGCGTGAGCATGATGATGATTCACATGATGGGCAGCATGCTTTTCTACTTGGTGCGCATGTCCTTCATGCGCCAGCGCAGGCAGAGACAGAAAGGCTGCAGTCAGGGCGATAGTCAGTCGAGTTGTCGAGAAGGATGTCTTTTTCATGATGTTCAGTAGTTTCCTCTGGTTTCCCCGGATTGCATATCCATGAACAATCCGGGGAGCCGATGATACGGTCATCACAACAAACGTCAAATTCCTATATGGATCATCTCGGATAGTGATACCCGTGAACATCACAGACCAGTTCACCAGACATCAGGGTCGGTCGTTATTTCTATAATTTGACATAATATACATTATGCGAATCTATTGTCGCACGCTGCTCCGGCAAACCATCCGGGCAAATCCGTAGCTTGCACACGCTACAGATTCGTAATTGATCGTTTAATATCCTCCATATGAGCCCATATCGACAACCGCACTGGTTGCTCGCCGCCTTCTGCTTCACGGTATTGCCCTGCCTTTTTCATCTGTCCGATCAGGTTTCCTGCCATGAACACTTCAATGCGTCGTCAATTCTTGCTGGCACTGTCCGCAACCATCGTCCTCGCAGGCTGCGATCAACATCCGACAGACCAGCCAGCCAGCAACGCCAAGAATTCAGCAGCAAAAATCACCATTGGTCTGGATGACAATTTTCCACCAATGGGCTTTCGCGATGACAAAAACGAACTGGTCGGCTTCGATATTGACCTGGCTCGGGAAGCTGCCCGACGTATGGGTATCGCGGTTGATTTCAAGCCGATTGACTGGAATGCCAAGGAGGCCGAGCTGATCGGTCATCGGGTGGATGCCCTCTGGAATGGTCTGACCATCACTGAGCGGCGTAAACAAAATATCAGTTTCACGGCCCCCTACATGCAGAATCACCAGATCATCATCGTCAGGAAGGATTCTCCCATCAGCAACAAGCAGGGCCTGAGCGGCAAGGTTGTAGGTGCCCAAGATGGCAGCAGTGCGGTGGACGCCATCGAAAAGGATGAAGAAACCTCTAAATCCATCAAGCAGATCAAAAAATACGGCGACAACGTGACCGTGCTTCTGGATCTGGATGCCGGCCGCCTGGATGCCGCCGTGCTGGACGAAGTGGTCGGACGCTACTACATTGCCAAGAAACCAGGCGCCTATACGGTACTGAAGGAGAATTTCGGCAGCGAAGATTACGGCGTTGGCCTCCGCAAGGAAGACACCACTCTTCAGAAACATCTGGAACAGGCCATTGAGAGCATGAAAAAAGATGGCAAGGCCGGGGAAATCGCGCTGAAATGGTTCGGTCAGGACATCATCCACTGACTTGATCTGCGCCCCCACGTCGGATCAGCGCACCCCATACATGCCTGATACTGCCGTGACCTGAGCTGCTCCCCCAAATCCTCTGTCTACGTACGGCGCCCCGCTTCCATTCATGAGACTCGCGGCCTTGGACTATATTCTGAGCATCCTTGGGCCGTTGTTCGACGGCTCGCTGGTTTCCCTGGAACTCTTCGGCATCACCCTGCTGCTGTCCATTCCGCTGGGCATGGCACTTGCACTCATGCGACTGTCGCGTCTGCGCTGGCTGGGGATGCTGGTCAGCGCCTATCTTTGGTTGATCCGGGGTACGCCGCTGATGCTGCAGCTGCTGTTCATCTACTATGCTCTGCCACTGCTACCAGGCGGAGGCATCCAGCTGCCCGACTTTCCGGCCGCTGTTGTCGCATTTGTCCTGAACTATGCGGCCTACTTTGCTGAAATATTCCGCTCAGGCATCCAGGCCATTGACCCCGGGCAGTATGAGGGCGCAAAGGTACTGGGCATGACCTACCCACAGACCATGCGCCGCATTGTTCTGCCGCAGGTCATCCGAACCATCCTCCCACCGTTGTCCAACGAATTCATCACCCTCGTCAAGGACACGTCTCTTATCTATGTTCTGGCCCTCAACGATCTGCTGCGTGCTGCCCGTGGCATTGTTCAACGCGATTTCACCATCACGCCCTTCATCGTCGCAGCAGTGTTTTATCTGTTGATGACGCTCTTGCTGACCTGGATGTTCCGGTTCCTAGAAAAACACTATGCCAGCCACGATGCCTGACACCCACGCCTTCCCGTCTTCTGGCGAACAGCCAGCTGAAGCTTCCCATGCCCCGAAACCTCAGGCGATGATCATCGCACACGATCTCCAAAAACGTTTCGGTCAGCTGCCTGTCCTGGGCGGTGTCTCACTGCGTATCGACCGAGGTGAAGTCGTCGCCCTCATTGGCCCGTCCGGATCAGGGAAAAGTACCCTGCTACGCTGTCTCAATCACCTTGAGCTCATCGATTGTGGAGAAATCCAGATCGCGGGTGAAATCCTGGTCCGTAATGATACGCACGGACGTGCGCGTTATGTCAGCGACCCGGAAATACGCCGTATCTGTCGGCGCATGGGCATGGTGTTCCAGCATTTCAACCTGTTTCCTCACCTGACTGTTCTGGAAAATCTGATTGAGGCACCGATGACCGTCAAACGTATGCCCAAAGAGCAGATCGTTCCACGGGCCGAGTCACTATTGCGCAAGGTCGGGTTGTTTGAAAAACGTGACGCCTATCCCAATCGATTATCTGGTGGCCAGAAACAGCGCGTTGCCATCGCGCGCGCGCTGGCCATGGAGCCCGACATCATGCTCTTTGATGAGCCAACTTCTGCGCTGGATCCAGAGTTGACTGGAGAAGTACTGCGCACCATGCGCCAACTCGCCCAGGAACACATGACCATGCTGGTCGTCACCCATGAAATGGCCTTTGCTCGGGAGGTTGCGCATCGCGTCTGTTTTATGAATCAGGGCCAGATCGTCGAGGAAGGCCCTGCCCAGGCATTCTTTGAAAACCCCGTACATGAACGGGCCAGGGCATTTCTGGAGCACGTTCTTTAAGTCCCCTGCCCGCCAGTCCAAACCGTACCGGATCCGCCACCGGGCTGGGTATATATACAGGTCAGGGCGGGACGGCACGGTCATCACTGCGGGGGCAACTCCGTTTCGCCTTCGGTCATCATCAGGCCACATTCCGCACAGATACCATAGAGCGTCACCTCATGACGCTTTACCTGGAAACCGACTGGAATCTGCATCCCAACCAACCCGGCCGGACAGCCCTGAATGTCGAATACCCGTTGACAGCGATCACACTGGAAATGATGATGGTGATGGGCATGTGCATGGCGTGTTTCATATCGGCAGTTTTCACCTGGAAGTGCCACGGCATGAATCATGCCGTCACGTTGCAGATCCCGTAGGCTACGATACACAGTGGCCAGGCTGAGCGTAGAGATGGTCCGGCGCCCTGCCTCAAGAATTTCCATGGGACTGAGTGGTCGCCTGGCGTCGGCAATCACCCGCAGAATTTCTGTACGTTGTCGGGTCTGTCTTTTCATAAGGACAGATTCTTCATCCCTGAATGGCTCAGTGGTTATCCTTCCCCCTAGTATATCGAGTCTGCATAGCCCCCTGCGCTCCAGACACGTCATCCGCCACGTGCGCCGGCTCCTCCAGCCTGACAATCAGGCACCTGTAAAGAACGAACGCGCTCCCAGACGATCCGGTCAGCCTGCATCATGCGGGCGATGAAACGCTGCCAGTGCACCAGCGACGGCAATTCGAATGTTTCCTGCCAGACGCCCTCTTTTTCCGGATCCGGCTGGAGCCGCCAGCGCACCGCGCCATTGCGCCGGCGACTTTCGCGCAATGCATCCATGGCCGGCATGAAATCGCGCAGCCGATCAGGCATTGGGCAGTAACAAAACCGGAACGCCAACCCGGTGGACGGTTTTTGCGCATCATGACAAATGCCCTGCCCTGCAAACATGTCCCCGGGACTCGGGTCTGGTGTCACATCTGTTGCGTGACCCAGACGGATAGACAGGCGGAGACTGGCCACGGCTGCGACCGCCAGCAGGCTGCCGGAGAGAATCAATGCAGACTGCAACCCGAGACGGCTGACCACCGCCCCCCAGAAGAGACTACCCAGTGCCAGCCCGGCCTGCACCGGAATCTGATTGTTGGCCACCGCCCGTGCCCGTACCCAGTCAGGAGCAATGCTCTGGGCAACCGTCGACAGACTGGCCAATACACCCACCCAGGCCATGCCTCCCATAAAAGTACCCAGCACGGCCATCGGGATCCATCTGGCCAACCCAAGGATCACCACCGCAAGGCACCACAGACCCGATGCCAGACGCACAACACAGCCTGTGTCCTGGCCCTGACTCAACAGATGCGGCAGGCCGAGGGCCGAGACCACTGCCCCCAGGCCAAAAGTGCTGTATAGAAAGCCATATCCACCCGCCGCCAGACCGAGGCGCTGTTGTGCCACCAGAGGGAACATCGCCCAGAGAGCCGCCGCACAGAAGCAAAAACAGAAGTTCATGATCAGGGCGGCCCGCGCTACCCGGGCATGACATGAATAACTCAATCCACTCATTAACGCCGCACGCAGGGGTTCATCCCGGCCCGGCCGTTCCTCCGGTTGTGAACGAAGTGCCCGCCAGGCCGAAGGCAGCATCGGCACGAAAAACAGCGCAGATACCAGTACCGCCGGCCCCTCCCCCAATGCTGCGCTGATCAGGCCGGCCAGGGCGGGGCCAACCGAACGGGCGGCGTTGAACGCGATCGAGCCCAGCGCAATCGCCTTGGGCAGAAGCACTCTCGGAATCAGGCCATTGATTGATGCCTGCTGGGCAGGTTGATAAAAGGTGTAACCCAGGCCACACAACATCGTGCAAAGCACCAGCGACCAGGGAGCCAGCCAGCCCGACCAGCTCATCACCGCAACGGCGGCAGTGGCCATGCCCATCACCAGATGGGTCATCACCAGAATATGCCGCCTGCTCAATAGATCCGATATTGATCCCGAGATCAGGCCGAACAGCAAAAACGGCAAGGTGCTGGAAGCCTGTACCAGCCCCAGCAACAGCGATGAAGCGCTCAGATGCGTCATCAGCCAGCCCGCCATGGCCGACTGCATGGTATAGGCCATGGACGTGCTGACCGCTCCAAGATAGAGCAGACGATAGTTGGGAATGGCAAGCGGCGAACGCGGCGATGCAACGGGCTGCCGGTCAGCAGCCGAATCGGCAGACTTGGGTGACGGCGTGTTCACCATCCGTTGACAGTCATCGACACACCGCCAGTCTTCAAGGGGCCGATTTCAGCTCGGGGCAGGCAATCCGGACTTCATCCCCATCTGCGGCCACTTCAGTCAACGTGGCCGAACCAGGCCGCCGGGTCACCAGCAGGGACTGCCAGCTGCATTCCTCGCCACGGAAAATGGCCAGCGCCCGAATGGTTTGAATGGATCTGACTCGCGTCGTGCCCCGTTCACGCTGCGTATGCCAGCGACGATCAATGAAATAGGTTTCACTCGGCTCCCGGCCCAACAACGTACTGCTCAGACTCTGCAACTGCTGTGCCATTTTCTGGGTGCCCACAGCCTGCCGTGGTGCGGGCCTCAGCGGGGTCACGGCCATGAGATGTGCGCCGGCCGGCAACGCAGCAACTAACGCGGGCGTGGCCTTGTACCCAGCCACGCCAGAAACCTGGGATGGCGCTCTGGCAGATGTCTGTGCCCCTGTTGGGGCCAACTTACTTGCAGAGTTATGGGAAACCGCATCAACAGCGGCGCGCTGCCCGGACACAGCAGCCCCTCCGGATGATTGCTGGTTATCAGCCGGCACGACTGCGTCAGGATCATGCCGATTGATGGGCACAATCTCATTCCGGAAAATCTGTTGGCTGGGGTTGATGTCAGGGGTAGGTGCCTGCGACGGCCGCCCTGTCCCTATCGACGGCGTGGCGCTCACAATCGTCGCAGCGGCCGGTGCATCTATGGTCTCCCTCTGATCAGCCCGGCGCTGATCCCGGGTCGTCAAGGTCTTGACATCATTCGCCACCTGCGACGCTCCGGCGGGCGAAGCTGTAAATTTTTGCTGCTGCTCATCTGGTTGCCCTGCCCGCTCCGCAGCCATGTTCCTGCCGGAGGACGTCTCGATCAGGGTCTGTGAAGATCCCTGCCCGGCATGCCTACTCCCGTCGCGGGAAATTCCAGCGGCGGGGATATCGGGCGACCGGCCTGGCTTCGCGCGCAACATGCGTGCCCAAGCACCGCTACCTTTGGAAAGATCGGTATCAACCTCCACCACACCTAACAGATCAGGTACCGGTAACCAGCTCTCGAACTTTCCAGGGAATCCTGCCAACCGCACTTCCATGGTTTGTCGAACCGAGTCAGCATGCGTCACGGTTTCCAGCCAGCAGTCCGTAGGAAGATCCCCCACCCGATTGGTCAACGGCGCCAGAGGCACAATCAGCTGGGTGGCCTTGGCCTCCGCTGGCGTCAGCGTCACATAGCAGGTATTGATGATCCTGAGGCTCTGATTGTCCCCAATCTGGACAAATAGATGCGGGTATCCCGAAAAGGAATTCTTGCCGTTCGGATCTACTGGATGGGCAATTTCACCCAATGGACGTGTCGAGCGCAGATACAGATAGAGATCCTGGCCATCATGTACCGTGCCCAGACGCCGCGCCCGGGCACGTGCAGCATCAAAGTCCGGCAGCAGTGCATCTGTCAGCGCAAGCTCAACCACACCGTCTACAACCCGTTCGGCGGCGGGACTATTGACGCTGCCACCAGCGGCCAGCGAAGAATTGCTACTGTAGTCAGCACTGGGCCCGGAGGTCGAGGGTGTACCGCAGGCTGTCAATACTGAAGCAACCGCGATAGCCAGCAGTGGACGGGTACCGATATTGCCGGTTGCTTCAGCAGCACTGCCACGCTGCGGCCTGGCCGGTCTGCTGTCCTCCGCATGACCGTCGTCGGTTAAGGAAATAGAACGGGAAGGCTGTGAATAGGCGCTGTTCATGTCGCAGTGGCCGGAGTCTCAATACGTGCCTGAAAGTATCTTCGGATGGCAGTCAGACTACGTCAAATCAGTTATGAGCGGCATCTTCGGGCCGGCGGAACGATTCTTGATGTTGCAATCCGGCCGGGTGAAGCTGCCGGGCGGCAAACCCGCCACGACCAAACAGCCGATCGTAGTTTTCTGTTGTCATCTGGCCTACCGCCTCTACGGAGATTTGTCTTAATTTTGCAACAGCTTCGGCCACATGCACGACCCAAGCCGGCTCATTGGGTTTACCCCGATACGGAACGGGCGCAAGAAATGGGGAATCTGTCTCAATCAGCAGGCGATCCGCAGGCACACGTCGAGCGACTTCATGAACGGTTCCCGCATTCTTAAAGCTGACAATACCCGACAAAGAGATGTAAAAACCCAGATCCAATGCCTGTCGGGCGATCTCCCAGTCTTCAGTAAAGCAGTGCATGACACCACCGACGCTCTCTGCCCCTTCCTCCCGCAGCACCCGCAGCGTATCCTGTGCTGCCGAACGGGTATGGATAATGAGCGGCTTGCCAACCTGACGAGCGGCACGGATGTGCACCCGAAAACGTTCCCGCTGCCAGTCAAGCTCCTCGCCCGGTATCCGGTAGTAATCCAGACCGGTCTCCCCGATCCCGACAACCTCGGGCTGCATGGCCGCCTGCACCAGCTGAGCGACGGTTGGCTCTGCGGCATCCAGGTAATCTGGATGTACACCCACCGATGCAGACAAACACCCAGGATGCTCCCGCACAATCGCCATCACCTGAGGCCAAGTCTCCAAGGTAACCGAGATGCAGAGTGCATGTTCAACGCCAGCGGCCTGCATGTTGGCCAGAATATCCGGTAATCGGGTATGGAGTTCGGAAAAATCCAGATGACAGTGGGAATCGACAAACATGCAGCCAGATTAGATCGTATAGGAGGATGGAGGGGATTTTAGTGCAGGCCCCAGCAAAGTTTCGATCTTTTCCCGGGCAATAACACTGGCATCGGTCTTGCTGAACTGGATGCCGATTCCCTGGCGGCGATTCGTGGCGCCAGCCGGAGTCACCCATGCTACCCGGCCCGGAATGGCCGTCTTGGTATTGTCATCCATCAACGTCAGGATGATATAGAGCTCATCCCCCAACTGGGCGCTCTTGTCCGTCGGGACGAAGAGGCCGCCATTTTCCAGAAACGGCATATAGGCAGCCAGCAGGGCCGATTTTTCCTTGATCGACAAGGGGATGACGCCGGGCCGGGTGGCTGGTCTACTGGTGGCAGCGCCGCCTGCCTGGCCTTGGTTCAATGTGCTCATCGCTAATGTGCGCGTAATGATGATGAAGAATGATGGGTGAATACCGTCAGGTAAGTTGACAGCGCTGATTCCATAAACAGGCGCGGATTGAGCGGGTGGTTGACTAGCCCGGCCTGTCGCTGCAACGCCGCCGATACCTCGGCCAGTCCATGCGTTGAACAGCGCCGCGCGAGACTGGCCAGCCGGGACGCAGACTCCGGAAAAAAACGGGGCGCGGCGCCCGCATGAGCCCTCATCAGATCACTGATCCAGCGTAATAGCAGGTAATACCAGATTGCAGCCGGCATTGATGTCGCCTTATCCGCCACCGTATCGAGTTCAGTGTCGGGCAAAGCTGAGAGCGACGAAAGCAGGGCCCGATAGACGGTCAGGAGAGCTGGGTCGGCGAGTGTACGGGCATGTAATGGCGCCATACCCGACCAGGCCAGGAGCTGCCGTGCCTGCTCATCATCCGTCCGGGTCTCCTGTTGTAGCCAGATCCGTGCTTCTTCAAGGGATGGCGACGCTATCGTGACTGAGCGGCAGCGGGAACGCACCGTAGGCGGCACCGCGGACGGCATGTGGGTGACCAGCAAAAACCAGGTGTTCTCACCCGGTTCCTCAAGCATTTTCAACAAGGCATTGGCTGCCGGCATCGACAGTAGCTGGGCCGGATCAATCAGCACCACCCGGGCATGGCCACGGGCACTGGTTGTGGTAATGAATGGTTCGAGCTCTCGAACCTGATCAATGGAAATTTCCCAGGCGCGACCCGCGGCTAAACTGCTATCCCTGACACGTGCAGTGCGCGACTCGCTGATGGGCAAATCCAGCAGCCGGAAATCCGGATGAATCCCAGAAACAAACCATTTGCAGGCAGCACAGTGGCCGCAGGCATTCAGGGGTGGACGCATTACCGACAAGCGCTCACACAGCAGCCCCTGGGCAAGCGCCCGAGCAAACGCCCCCTTGCCGATGCCAGGCAAACCGGACAACAGCAGTGCATGATGCAGATGTCTGCCTTCACCCAACAATTGACGCAGCAGGGTGCGCTGGCTTTCGAAAAGTGGCAGGAGCGTCTCTGCAGCCACTAGCGGGGCACCCCATGTACTGCACCTGCCGCCCCCCCCTGTTCCCGGGAAGTGTAAAACTCCTCCAGATCCTGCATCAGCCACTCGGTAATCTGCTCCGGTGATGCGGTGGCATCCAGGACCCGAAAACGCGACGGATCAGCCGCAACCCTGGACAGATAAGCCTGGCGAACCCGGTCAAAGTAGTCTGCGTCCCGACCCTCGAAACGATCTGCCACCCGAACCGCCGCACGCCGTCTTTCAGCTGTTTCGACTGGCAAATCAAAAAGATAGGTTCTATCAGGATTCAAACCGGCCTGAACCTCCGCTTCCAGTTTCCCCAGCCAGGTCGGATCAACCCCCGAACCACCGCCCTGGTAAGCAAACGTGGAATCCGTAAAGCGGTCACATACCACCCATTGGCCTGCCAGCAAAGCGGGCCTTATCACACGATGCAGATGATCGCTGCGCGCTGCAAATGCCAATAATGTCTCGGTTTGGGGCTGCATCTCCTCCTTCAGCAGCAACTGGCGCAACATTTCGGCCAACGGACTGCCGCCGGGTTCCCTGCTCAGCACGACCTGCTCACCCCGTGTGCGTAACCAGGCCACACAGGCTCCCACATGCGTACTCTTGCCAGCACCATCAATCCCCTCAAAACTGATGAACCCCCCCCGTCTCGCGCCTTTTCCATCACTCATGGCCGCTTCCCGTCATCATGCACCTGTCCAGTAGCAGCCGGCCATTCGGATAAACCTGACGAACTGGCCTCATCCGCTACGCCTTTGTCTTTGCGTGTCGAGCGGGCAACGGCCCTGCGCTGAAAACGGCTGACAGCCCGGTTATGGCTGGCCAGATCTGCCGAAAACTCTGAACGCCCGTCACCTCTGGCAACAAAATACAGATTGTCGGACTGCGCCGGACGTGCACTCGCCTGCAGTGCCCGCAAGCCTGGCATCGAAATCGGCGTAGGCGGAAGCCCTTTGCGTACATAGGTGTTATACAGCGAGGGATCCCGCAGATCATGCTTGCGCAGATTGCCGTCAAAACGCTCCCCCAGCCCGTAGATGGTGGTTGGATCACTCTGCAGGGGCATGCCCTTGCGAAGCCGGTTGCTGAACACTGACGCCACCATGTCCCGGTCCAGATCGTGCCCCGTTTCCTTCTCGACGATGGAGGCCAATGTCAACAGCTCATCAGGTGTCCTGAGAGGCGAATCCCCGGCCCGCTCCGCCCAGGCCGCTTCCAGCCGGCGCTGCTGCAAGGCCAGTGCCCGCCGCAGCACACTGATATCGTCGCTCCCGGGCCGATAGGCATATGTATCCGGCGCAAAGCGCCCCTCCGGGCTCACCCCCGGCATCTGCAAACGCGACATCAATGCCTCGTCCGACAGGCCGGACAACGTATCCTTCAGATCGGGAGCCTTCTTCAGCGCCGCCCGCAGATCACGCATGTTCCAGCCTTCCAGCAGGGTAAGCAGCTTGCCTTTCTCCTGCTGCCCGCTCACCATTTCATCCAGGAGACGCTGCAACGTGACCGGTCCGGCAATCTGGTAATTTCCGGCCTTGATCCGCGCCGCATCACCCCGAAGGCGCAGCGCCAGCACCATCTGCCACCCAGACACCGGCACCCCCGACTGCTGCAATGCATCGGCCAGACGCGTTCCGGACAGTCCCTTCGGAACCTCGAAAACCACCTCATGCCCTGATGCCACCAGTGGCTGGTGGGAATAGGCGTGCCACTGCCAGCCAGCCGCTGCCAGACAAAACAGCAAGACCAAGAGAAAAATTCGACCAAACATGCGCATGATGTGAGTCACCCAGCGACTTTATGCGCCAGAGAAAGCAACAGTACACGCTATGATATACAGAGAATACCGGCTGGCTTTCTCCCCTGTCGTGATCCGTCCTTGCCGCCGGCCCCGAATCTGTCCTTCCCATGAACGACACAGCGCCTTCTACCGTTCCCCCCACCGAGCATCAACCATCGCTGCCCTACGCCCCTCTGAATCATCTGGGGGTTCTCAGAGTACAGGGCAACGATGCTCCTTCGTTTCTACACGGCCAACTCAGCAACGATATCCTGACCCTCATGCCCGGCCATGCCCGGCTGGCAGGCTATCTGACGCCCAATGGCAGACTGATAGCCACCCTCTGGGTTATCCGTCATGACCCAGTACCCGAGGATAAGCAGAAGACCGACAGCTCACCCACTTTCTGGCTAGTCTGTGCACGGGACGTTGCAGCCACTGTGGCCCGTCGTCTGGCCATGTATGTTCTCCGCGCCAAGTGCAAGGTGCATGACCTCAGCAATGATCATCATGTACTGGGCTACATCGGCCCGGCTAGGCATGCCACTCAGGCCCTGCAGGAAGCTGGCGTAAGAGATGTCATCAGCGCCGCCTTACCGACTGTCGCACTGACACAGACTACAGCCGACATGCTTACAACTCCGGTCAGACGTCTGCTCGGCAGCGAGCGCATACTGGCCCGTAGCATGCTGATTCTGTCCGCTACCCAGCTAAGCAGCCTCGTCACACCGGCAAACCCCACAACACCATCGGCCATTGCAGCCTCTGAAAATAGCTCTGCCGAATCTGCAACCAGTATCGATATACCGCAGTCCCCCTCCTCGCCGGCAGGCCCGGAAACATCGCCAGATCCCAATGTCCTCCCAGGCGGCGGCCAGGCGGCTCAAGACATGGACAGACAGACTTCGCCCCAAGGCATCCGCTTCAAAATGTCTGCCAGTGACTGGTTGCAACTCGATGTTTCTAGTGGTATTCCCTGGATCCATGCGGCGACCGCTGAAACCTTCATCCCCCAAATGCTCAACCTGGAACTGGTCGGGGGCGTCAGCTTCAAGAAAGGATGCTATCCCGGTCAGGAGGTCGTAGCTCGCAGTGAATATAGAGGCAAGGTCAAGCGCCGCATGTTTGCCGGCATGTGCAGTGGACCCCTGCCCCCACCTGGAACCGATGTCCTTGCCTGGGATGCAAGCCCCATTGGCAAGGTGATCAGCGTTGCCAGCCTGTCCCTGGATACAGACGAAGAGGTCATGGCAGGGCACGACATCGTGATGGATCCAGAGCAGGAAGAACTGCCAATTGTATTGGTTGGGCGTCGTTTTCTGCTGCTGTTCGAAGCCCGAATCGACTCCGTCGGCGCCCAACCACGCTCTGCTGGCATGATTGCCACCAGCCTGCGCATTGGCAACGCCGCCATCGGCCTGCTAAGACTCCCTTACGACATTCCTGAAAACTGATCTGTCAAGATGACAGAGACATGGTAGTGAACAGGGCGCACGCCCGACGCCCCTTGCTGGGCTTCTGCACCCCGTTCAGAACCAGGCCGGTTGCATGTCCATAGCGCACATATCCATCTGCTCCAGCAACGTCAGCTGAGAATCGATTTTAGGTAGTTCATGCTGATAGAAAAAACGCGCTGTCTGACATTTCCCGGCATAGAAACTGCGCTCCGAGCCATAGGCGGACAGATTGGCTACCTCCGCCACCAGCACCTGTTCCAACCATATCCAGGCAATGACGTAATAGCCAAATGCCTCCATGAAAATGCTGGCATTAGCCAAGCGGCACCCAATGTCCGGCTCCTGGCGCAACCGATTGATCAGCCAGCCAAAACGCTCGGCATATTTCTGCAGCTGAATCGCCATATGGCGAATATCCCCACAACGGGCAGCAGCCCGCCCCAGTGTCTGCTCTACCTCATAGGCAAAACGCTGAAACCCCATGAAATCATCCGTGAGGAGCCGGTCACGCATCATTTCCAGCGACAGAATCCCGCTCGTCCCTTCCAAGATCGGATTAATCCGGTTGTCACGATAAATCTGTTCAACCAAATAATCACGGGTATAGCCGTAGCACCCCAATACCTGAATGGCCAACGCATTGGCCCTCAGGCAATTTCGGGCCGAACAGCTCTTGGCCACAGGCGCCAGCAAACACAGCAAGTCTCGTGCGCGCAAACGGTCCATGGGTGTCTCAGCCGTCTCGGCCTCATCCATCAATCGGGCACACCACAACCCAAGCGCCAGGCTACCTTCCACAAAACTCTTCTGCACCAGTAGCATGCGACGGATATCCGCATGCTCGATGATGGGAACCTGCCCACCCAGATGACTGTTCACTCCTGGAAAACGTCCTTGGTGACGCTCACGCGCATAGAGCAGCGCATTCGCATAACCCACATACCCCAATGCAGCGGCCGATAGCGCAATATTGATCTGGATGTCGGGTGCCGCCTCATTAATCAAAGCCATGCCAGCGTTCTCATCACCCACCAGCCAGGCTACAGCTCCTGCCTGACCACTTGGCAGATGGTAACCTTCCCCGAAACTCATCAGACAGCTGGTTGCACCACGCTGCCCCATCTGCGGGTAGATCCCTACGGCAGCAACATCATTGTGATTCCCGGGATCTTTCCCCCCCGCAGAAAGCACACTAGCCTGGCCTTGCGCAGGTGGCCGAGCGCCATCCATTGGCCACAGTTCATCTATCCCCGCCGCGAAACCCTCGGGCAGATACTTGGGTACCAAAAACAGTGATAACGACTCTGCCCCAGGCTCTATGCTCCCCTGCTCACTTTCAATTTTGGCCAGAACCAGATGCACAATGTTGTCCGCCAACTCGTGGTCACCACCCACAACCCACATCTTGTTACCATAAAGGCGAAAACTGCCATTTTCCTGTCGGACGGCCCGCGTCCGGATATCCGACAACGAAGATCCCGCCTGTGGCTCGGACGTGCAGAATGTGCACGTCGCCTTGCCACCAAGCAACAGAGGAACCCAATATGCCGCGAATGCCCGGCTGGCATGACGCAATAACAAACGACTCGCAGCCTGTATAGGATGCAGATAAGCCATAACCGATGCACTGCCTGCGAACAAACAGGCCGTCACTGCTTTTTCCAGCAGGATCGGTAACTGCATCCCTCCATATTCCCGATCATGGGCGACGCTCAGCAAAGCAGAGTTCTGCACCGCCTTCAGCACCTCTGCCAATAATGAGGGGGCCCATACCTTCTCGCCGAGTAGCTGCAACTCCTGCTCATCCAGCTGCCGATTGGCCGGCGCAAGAACATCTCTTGACAATTGAGCAGCGCGCACCAGCGCTGCCTCGAACTTCTCCCGGCGGAGCGCCGCAAATCGTGGCCGCCGGCATAAAGCCTGGATATCGAGCCATTCATTCAGTAAAAAACCAATCTCCCGATTGGCAAGCATGGTCTCTTTCATGTGGCCAGTCTACTGCCCAAATAAACAATAATCGTTGCATTTACACATAAAAATTTACTTTATTGCATAAATTAAACTTTTATGGTTACAGTTTTCCGCGGCGAACGACAAACATCCGTGTCCTGCACACCAACCTACAACAGCCGTTTTATCATCTGTTTTCCTACGCACCCCCTGCCATCTATGAAAAATAAGTGGTTGTTCGACCTCTTGCCGGTCATCCTGTTCTTCATTGCCTTCAAACTGGCCAACATCTACACTGCCACCACCATCGCCATCATTACCAGCATCGGGCAAATAGGCTGGCTGCTATGGCGCAGACGCAGTGTGGATACCATGCAATGGATCAGCCTGGCCATCATCGTGATATTCGGCAGCATGACGCTGCTGCTTCACGATGAATCTTTTATCAAATGGAAACCCACCATCCTTTACTGGTGCATGGCCGCTGGCCTGGCCATTTCATCCTGGCTAGGCAAAGCCCCCTTGCGCCAGTTCATGGGAAAACAGATACGCCTGCCTGACCCGGTCTGGCAGCGTCTCGACTGGCTATGGTGTCTGTTTTTCAGCCTGATGGGTGGCGTCAATCTGTGGATGGCCTATCACACCAGCACTGACACTTGGGTCAACTTCAAACTTTTTGGTACCAGCGGTGCATTGCTATTGTTCATTCTGGCCCAGGGCCTTTATCTCGGCCCCCACATTCAGGAGGATCAATCCCATGAAACCGACTCCTGAAGCATTATTACAACGGCTGAAACAACATTTTCCTGGAGCGCACATTAATGTGCAGGACGACAGTCATCATCACATGGGCCATGCGGGGGCGAGCGGCGGTGCGGGCCATTTCGCTGTAACAATCATCTCCCCGGTCTTTGCGGGCCTGCCAACCTTGCGACGACATCGCCTGGTGTATGATGCCGTCGCCGACTGGATGCCACAGCGCATCCATGCACTCAGCATCCGAGCCGAGGTGCCCAGCACCTGACCGGGAAGCATGTGCTGGCCTTTACAGCCAGTACATGTCAACGTATCGGCCCTGCCCCCGTTAGGGAAGGACTGATCATGCTTCATTCTTTCAACCCGACTCTTTCTGGAACCGATATGCCCCACTTCTCCCCCGGACTTCTTTCCAAACGTGCCCTTGGTGCCACGGCTCTGCTGTCTGCAGGTCTGCTGCTGGGGACGCCAGTTATGGCTCAAAATGCCGCCATCGTTAACGGCAAGGCCATTCCTTCCGCCCGGGTAGACGAATTTGTCAAGGTACTGGCCCAGCAGGGCAGGCCCGACACGCCAGAAACCCGCAAAATGATCCGTGATGAGCTCATCACCCGCGAGCTGTTTGTCCAGGAAGCAGGAAAGCGCGGTCTGGAAAAAACGCCAGAGGTCAAACAGCAACTGGAGCAGATTCGTCAGGACGTGCTGATCCGTGCCCTGATTGCTAACGAGCTCAAAAAATCCCCCATCACCGACGCCGATATCAAGGCCGAATACGACAAGTTGGTCAAGGACTCGGCTCAAAGCGGCGCACAGGAGTACAAGGCCCGCCACATCCTGGTCGAAAGTGAAGCCGAGGCCAAACAGATCATCGAACGTCTGCAGAAAGGTGAGGGCTTTGAAGCCCTGGCCAAACTGTCCAAAGATCCTGGATCAGGCGCCCAGGGAGGGGATCTGGGCTGGAACACACCGGATACCTTCGTGAAGGAGTTCTCCGAGGCCATGACCCACCTCAAGAAGGGCGAATACACCGTCATCCCGGTCAAAACTCAGTTTGGCTATCACATCATCAAACTGGACGACGTCCGGGCGGCCGAACCGCCGTCACTCGACCAGGTCAAGCCGCAGCTGAAGCAGCAGCTGGAACGTCAGAAAGTCCAAGCTCTGCAGGAAAAACTGCGTGCTGCCGCCAAGATCCAGTAACTTTCTCTTTGCGCCCATGGTGCCGGAAATGGCCTTGACTGCTATCTCCGGCCTGCCAAAGAGCATGCCGCCCTGCTAAATAGCGGGGCAGCTGCGACCTTCAGTACAGAAGGCCCCTTGATACGACATGACAGAGGTCCTTCACTCAGCTTTTTGCGACTGATCAACCGCAGCTGTAAACAGCACATCCGTCGAAGAATTTAATGCCGTCTCGGCCGAATCCTGGATGACGCTGATAATGAAGCCTACTCCGGCCACCTGCATCGCTATATCGTTATCAATGCTAAACAGGCTGCAGGCCATTGGAATGAGCAACAACGAGCCGCCCGCAACCCCAGAGGCGCCACATGCCCCAATGGTCGCAACTACGCTCAGCAGCAACGCAGTGGGAAAATCCACATGGATTCCTAGCGTATTGACTGCAGCAAGCGTCAAAACCGTTATGGTGATCGCGGCTCCGGCCATATTGATGGTCGCCCCCAGGGGAATCGAGATCGAGTAAGTATCCTCGTGTAGCCCCAATTTTTTGGCAAGTGCCATGTTCACAGGAATATTGGCAGCCGAACTCCGCGTGAAAAATGCGGGAATGCCACTCTCCAGAAGGCAGGTCAATACCAGCGGATAAGGATTACGTCTGATCTGCGTATATACGATCAGAGGATTGATCACCAACGCCACCACCAGCATGGAGCCGACCAGTACCAGCAGGAGCTGCAGATACTGCAGGATCCGTGAAAACCCGTCATCAGTGAGCAAAGTTCCCAACAGCAGACCAAAAATACCCAATGGTGCAAATCCGATAACAAATCGCACGACCTTGGAAACGGCCTCTGCAGTGTCGTCCAGTACAGCACGCGTCTTGTCCCCTGCGTGACGGAATGACGCCCCCAGTA
The DNA here is from genome assembly GCA_030527825.1 of Lautropia sp. Taxonomy (GTDB): domain Bacteria; phylum Pseudomonadota; class Gammaproteobacteria; order Burkholderiales; family Burkholderiaceae_E; genus Lautropia. Next base: position 552,082 of record JAUNAC010000002.1, on the reverse strand, counting down.
CCAGAGCCCAGGCCAGAATGCCAATGTAGTTGGCGTTAGCCAGTGCTTGGATAGGGTTGGACACCAGCTTCATCAGCAGATCACGCAACACGGTACCAATTCCGCCCGGTGCTGCCTCTTGAGAGATTTCCACGCCACTCAGCGTCAGTGTAGAGGGAAACAGGAAACTCGCCGTCACTGCCACAAGTGCAGCAGCGAACGTCCCAGCAGATAGAGCACCAGAACAGGTCGCATGTTGGTCGATGTCCCCTGGCGATGCTGTGAAATTGCAGCCATGACTAGCACAAACACCAGAACAGGTGCCACCGCCTTCAATGCTCCGACAAAAAGGTCGCCAAATATCTGGGCTACTGTATGGACATTCCCAGCCCACCCGGCATGTCCATCATCCCCCAGCTGTCGGGTCACCCATGCCACTAAAACGGCCAGCACCAGTCCGATTGCAATGCGGGACACCAAACTCAGCCGCCGCCACACCCCACAAATCCCTTGTCCCGCCATACGTATATACCCCTGATTCTCCAGTGATTTCAGCCACAGGCTATGCCACACGGCCATGCGCGAGCAGCTTTCAGCTGCACAACCACATGCAGGAATGCTAAATCCCTGCCTTATGTGGCCAGTCCGCCGCTATTTTGCACTTTATTGCGAAAAAGGGCCCGTATTTCCGGAAAAGGATGTTGGCTGCCGTCATTCCCAGGCATGTGAAGAGGAAGACCATAAGCCCCCCTCGCCCAACAAATGACCAGGCTCCTCGGCTGCACGCAGCCGGCGTCGCTGCGCTCGTTTTTCTGCAAAAAAATCCTTCAATAGCCTGGCACACTCATCAGCCAGCAGGCCACCCTGAACCTGCGTCTGGTGATTGAGCAGGCGTTGTGCCGGCAAATCCAGCACGCTGCCGCAGGCTCCGGTCTTCGGATCCGGCGCGCCGAACACCACCCGCGACAGTCTTGCATGGAGTATTGCCCCCATGCACATGGCGCACGGCTCCAGGGTCACATACAGCGTTGCCGCCCCAATCCGGTAATTGGACAACTGTTCTGCCGCCATCCGCAGGGCGCGGATCTCTGCGTGAGCGGTGGGATCATGACTGCCGATCGGATGGTTGTAACCGGTCGCAATGACACACCCATCCTTGACCAACACAGCGCCGACCGGCACTTCAGCATGCAGTGATGCATTCAGTGCCTGATCAATGGCCCGCCGCATCATGGCGTGATCCTGTGCATCAAAGCGCGTAACAGATTCCCGCCCGGTGGGCATATCTGCACCTCTAGGATTCACAGGCAATGCACCGTCCTCCTCACTCACCATGTATCCGCCCCCGACACGCATCCACGCCGTGCCGTATTGCCCAGCCATGCCCGGGTACTGGCCACGATATCGCCCGCCATCCGAGCCACCTGCTGTTGCATACCCGCAACCAACGCATCGATATCACCCGCCCGAACATCTGCCCGCCCCTGATAGCGACCATTCAGTACCGCTCTACACCCACCAAAGATGCGAGATCTTTCTCCATCTCCGCTTTCGTCATCCAATCGCCGCAACCGCCAATCCGCCAGCACATCCACATAGCCGGCACGGTGTGCATCGAAGCGATATATCTGTAACGTCAATCGCAACGATAGTGGCTGTTTCCGCATATCGGTCACGGTTGCCGCAGCCGCCAGCGCCAGTCTGGTGCTCAGCGCATCCCGGAGCGCATCGGCAAAGGACGCATCCCAGCGCTCATTCTCCAGCAAAACCACTGATGTCTCGGGCTCAGCCACCAAAACGCCCGCCTCACCAATCTTACCTCCCTGGACTACCATATCGGCCCGGTCAAGTCGTTCCGGCACGTTCACTGCTGCGATCTGATACTGCAGATCGGGCTGCACGCGCGTCACTGCATCTGATGAAGCAGCTTCAGATAACGTATGAAAATGCACTTGAGGCGAAGTTGCACATCCAGCCAGACACAGTGCAGAAAGGGCCAGGAAGATGACAGTACGCATGGTATCCAAGCGCTCCTTGAGAAAGAAATCAGTTTCCAGTCTTGCCACGAATCAAACTTTCCGGATGCCGCTCCAGATAATCAGTCAGCCGCCTCAAAGAATCTGCTGCCTTGGAAACCGAACGTAGTGTCTGCTGCAAGCCCTCCTGTGCCGGAGAGTCGCTGGCCAGTGTCCTGTTTGCTGACGACAACGTCCGATCTGCCGTATCGAGCGTCTTCTTCAAACTCTGTACTGTTTGCAACAATTGCGGAGCCAGATCACGATTCAACCCCTGAATCGTCTTTTCCAGACCACTGACCGTACGACGCATCCCGCTGATGGTCTGCCGCAACTCCCGACCGATCTGTTCAAACGGAACTTTTTTGAGCCGTTTCAGAATATCCGTAATCTGGGACTGAAACTCATCAAGCGAATTGGGAACAGTCGGCAACTCCAACATGTTGCCACGTTGCTTCAATCGAGCCGGCTTGGCCTGCGGGAAGAAATCGAGTGCCACATAAAGCTGGCCAGACAGCAGATTGCCCGTGCGCAGCTGCGCCCGCAGCCCACGCTCGACCATCAAGCGGATCAATTCGTTACGCTGCTCTTCTGCCTGCTGGCGTTCCTGCAAAGACCCGGACATTGTCATGCCGGGCTGCCTGCCTTCATGAAGCAGTCGATACGGAAAAATCTCTATAAGAACCGGCATATGCAGCTCACCGGTCCTGCGGTCGAACATCACATCGATCGCTCGAACCTGACCCAGCTCGACACCACGAAAATCAACACTCGCACCGACCTGGAGTCCGCGCAGGGACTGATCGAAATTCAATTCAATCATCTGTGACGGGCCATCGGTCCGCTTAAGTGCACTGGCCTGATCCGCGGCCAGCACAAAAGGCGTTCCGGCGCTCGCGGGCTCCCCCTTTCCCTCAATTGGCGACGCAAATGCAATCCCCCCCAGGACCACGGTCATCAAGGACTGAGTATTGAGCTTGACACCACTGGCATCGAACTGTGCCTCCAAACCACTGGCTTCCCAAAAACGGGTGTTGACGCCTACAAAACGGTCATATGGCTTGTTGATGAAGATACCCAATGTCACCCCTTCGCCATCGTCATCCAGCGCATAGCGCGTGACCCTGCCAACCGTCACCCTTCTATAAAGAACCGGAGACCCTATATCCAGCGATCCGATATCGCGGGCATGCAGCGTAAACTGCGTGCCTGCCTCGTCATATTTGAACTGCGGCGGCGTCTCCAGCCCTTCAAAATAGCTGCTGATTTCCTCAGACTTGCCTGCATCGACGCCGATATAGGCTCCGGACAACAACGTGGACAGCCCCGACACACCAGAAACATCCGCCCTCGGGCGTACCACCCAGTATCGGGAGTCCTTCGCCTGAAAGCCGGCAGACTCCTTGCCCAGCTGTATCGACACCTGGACATGGGAACGATCCTCAGCAAGCTGAATGGACTTAACCGTACCTATCTCCACATCCTTGTAACGAAGCTTTGTCTTGCCGGCCTCCAGGCCCTCGGCTGTCTTGAAGCTGACCATGATGACAGGCCCATGCCGGGTCAGCTCGCGATAGGTCAAAATCGCACCAATCAAAGCCGCCAGCAGCGGCAACAGCCAAATCAGGGATGGCAGCCAGCGGTAGCGTCGATCCTCCACAATGGCATCAGGCAAATGAGCCGATGATGCCCTGCTCCCTGATGCCGCATCCCCGTTGCGCCTCTGTCCCACCTCTCCTTCGTCAAGCATCCTGTCATCCGTATTCATGCGTTCTGAGTCCAGCGCCCATGTTGGCCCCGCCGCCTGCTTTCATAGGCAGTACTGAAACGTGCATCCCAGGCACGTCGGGGATCGAAACTCATCGTTGCCAGCATGGTAAGAACCACGACGGCACCAAAGGCAGCAATTCCCGGGCCTGCCCTGATGACAGCCACACCCGGTACCTGCACCAGCGAGCTGGTGACTGCCACAACAAACACATCCAGCATGGACCAGCGTCCCACCCATTCCACAATGTCGTATAAATGCGTACGCTCGCGCAAACGCCACAGGCTGCGTGCCTGTGTCAAGGCAGTCAGTAACACCAGCGCGCCGAGCTTGAACAGCGGAATCAGAAAGCTGGCGATGAAGATCACGGCTGCCAACACCCATTCACCGTCCTGCCAAAAATACACAACGCCGGACAAAATGGTCGAATCCGAACTGCCGAACAGCGTACTCGTTGTCATGACTGGCATCAAATTGGCCGGTATATAAAGGATCATGGCGGTAATCAGCAACGCCCAGGTCACCCCCAGGCCGCCTGGCTTGCGCCGCCTCAACGACGCTCCACAATGCCCACAGCGCCCCCCTTCCCTGGCCTCAGCCCATGTTGAATCACAGTGATGACAGGTGATGACGCCCAGGCGACGGGCACAGAACCCGACTGAGCCTGCAGTGGTCAGCAAATGTCCGTCCTGCCCAGTCACCAACCTGTGAGCATCATTGGACAGTCCCTGCCGATGTCCCTCCTCTTCCCTGGGCACAGCCGGCCTGCTCGCGTGGTATCGGGCCCCCAGACTGCGCAATCCGTCCGCACGCCTCCCTGTCGTCGGCCACTGCACCAGCAGACGCAGATCAAATGTCAGCACCAGCGTCAACGTCATGGTGGTTGCCATCCATGCCCACAGCGCAGGACCAACAATAATGCTGGAGATACTCGAAAGCTTGATAATGGCCACCAGCACGCCCAGCAGAAACACCTCGACCATGCTCCATGGGTAAATCTGCTGCAGGAACCGTACCAAGCGGTTCACTCGTCTTGATGAAAGCACCGAGCGTCCACTGACCAGCAGTACGAATAGCAGAGAAAGATACAGACCAGGCAGCAGCAGTGTCGGTAAAAACACCATGACCGCGACAGGCAGCATCCCCTCCTTCAATAAATGAAGCAGTGTTCCGGATAATGTCAGCTGGTAGACGCCCCCCTGCATTTCAATCGCCACAATAGGAAAAACGTTGGCGATGATGAAAAACAGCAGACAACTCAACACCAGCGAAGTTAACTGCCGCCGGTCGAGACGGGAATGCCGGTCCAGCTCGGCAGAACAGACCCGACAACGCGCTCGCTGACCATGCTTCAATCGCGCACGCAGGTACAGCGTATCGCACATAGGACAGGCCGTCAGGCCAGAAATTTCATTCATAGGTGCAACAAGGACAAAAACAGGCCATCATATATATAACAGGAACACAGCCATTGCTCATCTACCGGCCAGCCTCCCATCCCTGCCACTGCGCATCCCTGAACAGCGGCAACAGGCGGACAAATCGCAAAAATTCATAAAATACATAACATGGATGCAGACCAGCCCCAGACCGGTCTCATGACCGAGCCTGTCGATTGGCAGACCGAAACCGTACCCTTCAGCCAGCGCTATGGTGACCGATACCACACCACCAGCGGTGCCCGGGCCCAAACGGAACATGTCTTCCTGGGTGGGTGCGGTCTGCCACAAGCCTGGCAGGGCCAGAAAAGCTGGACCATACTGGAAACCGGCTTCGGCCTGGGACTGTCCTTCCTGACGACCTGGGCGGCCTGGCAGGCAGACCCGCAGGGCCCGCATTGCCTGAAATTCTTCTCCGTCGAAGCCCATCCTGTCTGCTCAGCCGACATCAAGCGCGCCGCTGAAGAAGATCCCCTGCTGCAACCACTAGGACATCAACTGGCGCAGAAATGGCCTGGCATCCTGGCACAGGCAGATGCAGCTATTCCGGCAACCTTTTCAGGTGTCCGGCCTGGAGAACGGGTTGAACTTCATCTCCTGCTGGGAAACGCCCCAGATGTCCTGACGACCTGGGCGGAAAGACATGGCTCAATCCTGGCGGACAGTCTGTTTCTGGACGGCTTCGATCCGCGCTGCAACCCGGTCATGTGGTCGATCGAGACTCTTCAGGCTGTCGCCCGACACCTTCGACCCGGAGCAACACTCGCCACCTGGACTGTTGCGCGCCAGGTCAGAAATGCCCTGCACGACGTTGGCGCAATTATCCACAAACGCCCCGGCCTTCCGCCCAAACGGGCGTGTCTGGCCGGACAAATGCATCCGGAATGATCGGCCTACTTTTCATCCTCATCTTGCAACGCGGCAATTGAACCAAATTCCCGCAAATCTGCCTCCAGCAGAGCCACTTTTCGTGCCAATTTCGTCAAGGCCCGATCCGTTTCACTCTGTCGCTTGGTCGCCAGCAATGTAAAACCAATGAAGACTACAACCAGCCCATAAAACAGAAGATCAGTACCCCGACCCACCCCGGTCATGTGGGCTACCCAGGTGGTCAGATCCGGAAAGGCGACTGCTACAACTGCCAGAAGAATGACCGTCAGCCACGCGAGACGCTGCACGGCCTTACCCCTCTGGCCCCGGCCGGGAATCACGATGAATAGCGCCAGCCCCGTGAAAACGGAAATCAGGGCGAGCTTGATACCAATCTGATCAGGATTCACGTGTATGTCCATCCAGAAAATGGAAACGAATTCATTTAAATACCAGATCGCTCAAAATATTCACAAGATTCCACACTGACTGCCCCTTGGAGCGCGAATAGTCTGTATAGAGTATATATACAGGCTCCTCGACATAGGAAAGTTTGTTTCTGGAAATTTCCGATGTAATCTCGCTAGCGTGGGCCATCCGGTTCTGATTGATTTCAATTGCAATGGCCGCCTTGCGATTCAATGCCCGCAAACCATTATGCGCATCCGTCAGCATCATCCCGGTTCTTAGCCGCTCGAATACCACCGCGCATCTGAGCACCAGGCGCTTCAGCCAGCCAGCCCGGGTTCTTGCATCAAGAAAGCGCGATCCGATAACAATGTCAATGGTCGGATCCTCGGCCAAACGACATATCATCCGCTGGGCATCCTCAACCCTGTGCTGACCATCGCTGTCAAATGTCACAAAATACTTTGAGCCAGATTGAGCCAGCGCATAATCCAGACCGGTCCGCAGCGCAGCCCCCTGCCCCAGGTTGATGGGATGCTGCACAACATGCGCACCGGCTGCAATCGCTTCCCTTGCCGAATGATCAGTGCTTCCATCATCCACACAGACGATATTAGGAAATGTTTTCCTGGCCTCCTTCATGACAGCACGGATAACCTTGGCTTCATTAAAAAGAGGTACCACAAGCCATGATGAATCAGCCAGTGCCTTACTCCAGCCAGCCGGCACCTCGGTTTCCAGTATTTCTTTCACATCGCTTCCCATCTGAGCTCCCCGAGAACGAACCGCCTGGACATGTATGATCCGGATCAATGGATCGAAACCACGACAGGAATCAAACGACTTCAGGATCGGACAGCCACCACAATACCACCAATGATTAATGCAATTCCAATGAAATACTGTGGAGTAAAGCGTTCTCCAAACAGCCAGTGACTGGCCAGTGGTACCAAAACAAATGCCAGTGCCATCATTGGATAGGTTTTTCCGAGATCAGCTCGCTGAAGCACCCATATCCAGGCAATTGTGATCAGCCCGTAAAGTGCCAGCGCCGAAAGCAGCAGCGTGAATGTTTGAGGAACAAAAAAGGACCCTGTCTTTGCCAGCGAATTAGCAGCAAGTTTGAAAATAATCTGTCCCGCAGCCATACCCATTACACATAGCAACGCCCAAACGTATATCAACATCTACGTTCCCCTCATCAATAGCCAGCTACGTCATAAATCAGTGTTCTGATTCTAGCTCAGCCGCCAAGCAGCCCTGCATCAGCCCACTAGCCCGTAGCACCCTGCGCCGGACACTCTCCTCAAACAGCCTGTCCACCTGTGCAGGCCCACATAAACTAAAAAAGCGACGGGCCCGGGTGATAGCGGTGTAGATCAGCTCCCGGGTCAGAACCGGGGAACTGTCCGCCGGCAATACCAGCGCCGCATGTTCAAACTCCGATCCCTGTGCCTTGTGAACCGTCATGGCAAATACTGTTTCCACTGCCTGCAGGCGGCTAGGCAAGACCCAGCGAATTGCCCGCTCTCCCGACTCTCCGGCAAAAGCAACCTTTAAACGCCCCCCTGGCAGCAGCAAAGTCATGCCAACGTCCCCGTTCATCAGCCCCAGCTCATAGTCATTACGTGTCACCATCACCGGGCGGCCTGCATACCAGCCATCACTGGCATTCACCAGTCCCCGCCTTTGCAACCACTGGGCAATTTGACGGTTCAGTTGATCAACCCCCCAGAACCCCTGCCGCAATGCTGCCAATAACTGAAAGCTGCTATGCGCTGCCAACACGTGTGCCGCCCATGCATCCAGATCACCTGGTGTGGCATCCGTACCCGGATCTGTTTTATGCATCAGCGAGAGATAATGAGCATATCCCAGCGCGCTGCACCTTGCCGGCAACCCTGCTGCGATTGAATCATGCACTGCCCCCCGTCCGCTCAAGACAGACTCGCCCCAACCATCAACCACCAGCTGCTCCAGTGCACTGCGTTGGCTATCTGACGCGATGACCCGATGGATATCCACATTCGCCCCGTCTGCCGTCTGCTGCCATAACTGCGTGACCGAAGCACCATCACCCTGATTTACATAGGCTGCCAGCTTCGCAATGCCACTGTCCTGGCCAAAGCGGTAACTGTAACGTAGCATGGCGATACCCTGATCCAACAGGCGTCCGCCTTCCGCATCAAGCAATTCGGGCTCGATTCGCTGCTTTGTGACCCCCTCAATCCAGCTTGCAGTCTCCGGCCAATAATGGCCTGCCTGCGCTCTCAGGCACAACTCGCCCAGAATTGCTCCTGCTTCAACCGAGGCCAACTGATCCTTGTCACCAAGCAAAATCAGACGGGTCTCATGGGACAGTGCCTGGACCACCATGGCCATCATTTCCAGATCGACCATGGACGCTTCATCAATGACCAGAACATCCAGTGGCAATGTCAGCCGTGGCCCATACCGGAAATGCCTGCCTCCCTGACGGGCCCCTAGCAGACGATGCAATGTCTGGACAGTGGATGGAATGGCCAGTCGAAGCGCCTCCCCTTGCGGCAAAGCAGAAAATGGCAACTGATTGATAGCACCGTTGATGGAACTACCAAGACGGGCGGCGGCCTTACCAGTCGGGGCTGCCAAACCAATCTGCAAAAAGCGCCCCTGCAGCTGATGAGAAAGAACCTGCAAAAGCGCTAGAAGCTTCACCACCGTCGTCGTCTTGCCCGTACCAGGGCCGCCCGTGATCAGACCAAAACGACGGCGTGCCACCAAAGCGCAGGCAATCTGTTGCCAATCCACCGTGCCGCCACGCGCCGCTTCCTGATCCTGGGCATGGCTGAACAATGCATCCAGTGCAGCAGCCATAACATGCTGCACCTCCGCATCATCCAGTCGCTCATCCGGATGAAGGCGCTCCAAAATAGCGGCCTGCAGCTGTTGCTCGTAGGCCCAATATCGCCGCATATATAGTCTTGAGCCCGCCTGAACCAGGGGCGTGACGACAGATCCATCATTTGCAACAGTCACGGTGTCCTGCGCACAGCCAACCAGGACGGGCCAAGCCGCGCCGGCGGCTATCCATTTCGGCAAGGTCATGCCACGCAAAGGGTGGCACACCTCAGATGGCCAGGACAACGCCAGACTGGGCGTAGCAACCACAGATGCCATGTCAAGACAGACGTGACCTCGCCCCAGCTGCCAGCTGCACAGTGCCGCACCCAGCAATACTAGACCCAATGAGCCGGGTGCTGCTGCCGACACATCACGGGCTGCCAGAACGCCATGATGATGACCGCTCTCTGACGGGCGGATCTGTGCAACCAGAAAACGTGCAAACTCCAGATCAATTCTTCTGAGCCAGCCCTGTTCAACCAAAACTGCCAGCCATGACAAAATGGCTTCCGTATTTTCCCAGGGCAGTATTTCAAACTGCGGCTCGGAAAGAGGGCTGGCGGCCCCGGACACCAGGTCACGATGCCCCTCCCTCACCACGGTTTCAGACGAGCCTCCATCCGGTTTATGCAGTGACTCTGCAGCGTCAAATAAATCCAGCTGTTCGCCGGATGCCAAGTGACGGCTCGATCCATGAGTACGCTTCCGACTCCCACTGCCAGGCGGTTTCATTCCACATTCCCAGACAGATCGTGCTGACGTTGCTCAGCGGACACACCCGATGTCATCAATACTGACACATCACCCTGAAAAGCGGCATCAAGCGCCTCAATCACCTTCCTGGGCGGTCGTGCGTAAAAAACCCCTGATTTATCCGCCACAACGCCACGGAGGAAAATATAAACTGCCCCCCCCACATGACGATCATAATCATAGTCAGGGATACGCGACCTGAGCAGGCGATGCAAGGCCAGCAGATAGAACAGGTATTGAATATCGTAGCGGTGTCCCAGAACCGCATCCAGCATGCGTTCATAAGAATAGCTCTCTACGCTACTTCCGAGCCAATTCGATTTGTAATCCAATACGTAGTAACACCCCTCCCATTCAAAAACAAGGTCAATAAACCCCTTTAGCATTCCATTCAGCTGATCAGCCAGCAGCATCGGCCTGGGCTTCCCCGGATATATGTTTTTGTGAACCCAAACATCAAGCAGCTTTACGTCCAACTGCTCGACAGACAACATGAAACTCATTTCCGTCTGATACTGCTGAAGATCGGACAGCACAATGTCGGCACTTCGTCGTCCCCTGCCCCCTACCGGATCGGGAGATGAACTGTCATCTATCTCGTCCCGGATCCGCAACGGAACTGTGAGCAGATATGACAACGAACTGTTCAGCACACCCTGCCAGACCCGCCAGTCCGGGCGATGAAGCAGGCGCCGTGCAATTTCCGCACGCAACAATTCGGGCGCCTGTGCCAGTGTGGCAAAACCCTGTACACCTATCCACTCCAAAATGCCATGCAAAAAAGTTCCTGGACGTGGGCCACGCGGAAAGTCATGAAAACTGTGCCCATCAGGCTGTGGAGCAGCAGTCACCGGCAGCGTATACCCGCCCGGATCATCCTCTGCATCATCGACATCTGCAATGGCCAGAGGCATATATTCGTGCCAGTCATCTGCGCGCGCAGACTCTGCTGACCATACGGGATCAGATGACACCATCGCATCTCCGTCAGCAGCTGCCGGCGATATAACGGGACCACTGGCCCAGCTGATATTGGTGGAGGCTGTTTCTAATGCCGAATAACTGGCAATCCACCACTTTTGCCAGCGCCGGGCAGGCAGATCCGGCGGTGTTTTCCATACAACGCCCCGGGAGGAACATGTGGCCCTCGAACGACAGCCCCCACGATCGTCACATTCGGGAGGCACTGTCACCGCAATCTGCCCAGCAGGTGCGTCAAGTATGAGCTGCTTGAGGCAATCATCCAGTACCTGGCGCTGCAGCTGTTTTTTCCGATCCTTTTCCTGCTTTTTGGATGCCGAATCCGATTTTGTTTTTTTTGAAGGCTTTTCCTCGTCATCCAACATGCAATGTGAAGCGTCATATCCCAATAAATACGCGGCAGCGCTGGATTCAAACTGGTTCACTGTATCAATGCCGACCCATGTTGCATAACGCGCTCGGGTCAGCGCAACATACAATTTCCGCAAATCCTCGGCCAGTCGATCTTCATCAGCCTTGCTCTGGAAATCTTCACCATCCCGTCCCGGACTCTGTTCGTCAGATCCGCCCGGATTGTATTCACGATTCAACGTATGATGGAGGTTTCCATCCTCATCGTGCCATGAGAACAGCAGAGATCCAGGATCGACAGTCTTGACGGAGCAGAAAAAGGGAATGAATACCAACGGATATTCCAGGCCCTTTGACTTGTGAACGGTAACGATCCGAACCCGTGCTTCATCACTTTCCAGGCGCTGTTGCCGTTCATCCGAGCCACCGGATGGATCATGACGCTGCTCCACTAAAAAACGGATCAACGCATGCTCACCATCCAGAACCTTTGAGGCGGTCTGCAATAACTCCGACACATGAAGCAAGTCGGTCAGCTCGCGCTCCCGGCCCTCTCTCAACAGCCGCTCCGTCATGCCAAAGTCCTGAAGCAGCGTACGAATTGCAGGCAATACACCCTGTCCGCGCCAGATTCGGTGATAGTTCTGAAAGCGTCTCAGCCAAGCCTCCCAAAACTCTTCATCGTGTTGAAGGCGGCTCAAGTCATTCATTGATAGCCCGGCAAGATCACTTCCCAACGCTGCCCGAAGCGTGGGACCATGAGCGGGTTCAGCACAGGCCCTCAAAAATCGTTCCACATCAGCTACCACTGGACTGGCATATACCGATGCCCGGTCTGACAGATAAATGCTTGCCACGCCGTGCCGGGACAGTGCCTGTCGCACCAGCGCAGCCTGTGGTCCATTGTTGACCAGCACTGCGATATCTGCAGGCCGCAGACCACGATCACCCATGCGTGCCACACCACCTGCCCCCATGCTCCCCTCTATCTCGGCGCCAAGAAGAAAAGCGATCTCACAGGCAGTTGCGCGGGCAAAGCGATTTTGGTAGCTGCTTTTATCCAGATTGCCAGGATCATCCGGAGCAGGTCGCCAGATCGTCAGAGCAGGTGTCTGCCCGGATTGATGGCGCGGGTCCTGCCATATGTCTTCGCGGCCCTGGGCAATGACGGGATAAAATGGCAACACATTGGAAGCGGCTGCCGATCCACTGTCGGGGGCTGCTTTCCGGAATCTGAATGCACCACGTGCATGCGCGCGCTTTTCAGCGCGATCAAACAGACGGTTAACTGCCTCAACCATTCCTGACGACGAGCGGAAGTTTCTGTTGAGCGTATAATGTCGGCCAGCAGTCGCTTCCCGCGCGCGAAGATAAGTATAAATATCGGCATTCCGAAACGCATAAATTGCCTGCTTCGGATCGCCGATCAGGATCAACGCAGTATCAGGATCATTGTCAGAAATATTGTATATACGGTTGAATATTCTGTATTGCAGCGGATCTGTATCCTGAAACTCGTCTATCATCGCAACCGGAAACTGTCGCCTGATACGTGCGGCAAGCACATTTCCCGACGGGGATTGCAGCGCACTGTCAAGCTTTTCCAGCATATCATCAAACCCGAGCTCTCCCCGCTGCTCCCTTTCCTGCCGATGCCATTTACTGACCCAATGGGCGGCATGCAGCATGACGGGATACTTCAGTTCATTTACAAACTCAAATGCCTGCAGCAATTCGTCCATTTCCTCAAATAAGCGAATGCCATCTTCCGGATAGGTTTTCCAGTTGCGGCGCGCCCCTTCTGGTGTACACCAATTGCGCATCCATCGGAATGGACTGCTATTCCCATCCCCAAATGACCATGCAGTTCCTTTGTTATCAATAGGAATGCAGGAATCCTCATCCTTTGCCCACCTTTCCAGCTCATCAAATCTATCCAGCAGCGTTTTTTGACGCAATCTGTTGCCATTTACACTCTTTTTTTCCCGGGCCGTGAGCAATACCTGCCTGAGCTGACCCAGTCTGTTTCCCTGCCATTTTGCTTTCTGCTGCGCCAGGCGGTCCAGAGCAGATCGCATCGCATCGTGCGGTGAACAGGGCTCTGGAAAGTCAACGGCCACAAGCTTTTGCAGATCATTTTTCAATGTTTCGCAAACATTCGAAAAATTTCCCCAGTAGCTACTGAACAGCATTGCCTCCATCCGATTGAACTGCTGGACATGGCTTCGCCAATAATCCCGGATGGATTCAATCAGCAACCCTTCATCATCCTCCACCATTTTCAATGAGAACAGTGAACCACTGTCAAAAGCATGTTCACGAAGCATTTTGCTGCACCAGCCATGGATGGTCGATACCGCTGCCTCATCCATCCATTCAGCGGCCAATTGCAGACGGACCGCACAATCCGGCCAGCTCTCGGGCGCATAACTGGCGCGCAACTCATCCAAATACCTGTCCGGCTCTGTCGCGTGGCAAGCGTCATCGGCAGCATGCCCCAGATTTTCGAGTGCACCTGAACGAAAAAAATCCGCTGCCTCCGCCAGACGTTCCCGGATACGATCGCGTAACTCCAGCGTAGCAGCCTCGGTAAAGGTCACCACAAGGATTTCCGGCGGATCCAGTGGACCTCTGGCGGCATCCCCTCCCTGACCGCGTTCCGTATGATGGCCCAGTACCAAACGCAGATATAAGGCAGCAATCGTATAGGTTTTGCCGGTGCCTGCACTGGCCTCAATCAGACGACTTCCCCAAAGTGGAAAAGAAAGTGGCTCCACCGCCTCCGGTTCAGACATCCGGGAAATCATGGAAACATCGACACCATCACCCATTCGCAACTTGACCCCCACTGATCCTTTACATCGCCTATAGTTGCCTGCTGTCATTCACCGCTGCCAGCACTCGACTGCTTTACATGGTGAATCAAGGGAGACATCAGCCGGCTCACCCAGAGATCGAACTCCCCCTCTGACCACAGCGACTGAAAGGTGGCAAATGCGCGCTGTAAATGCGGATCATCACTCCGCTCCCCTTTTTCCCAAAAGCCGTCGCCTTCATAGACCCCACGCGTATCACCTGATTCAACGATGTGCCATTCAGCCGGGGCAAAAGCATCGGCCTCTGCCTGCCCATCAAGCCGGGCTCGTTCAAAATGCCATGCAGCGGCAGACTGGACCGCAAAGGGCAAAGGCCGTCTCATGCCCTCATACCAGGCCAATAGCAGATTGCGCCATATATCGCCTGCCATGTCATCGGCTATTGGAGAAATCGTCACCACGCCATTGAAGCTGTGCACTACCGTTGTCAACGACTCCCCTGTCAAATGCGCAGCCACATGAATGACCCAATGCGGCAAGAGTTTTCCATAATGATATTTACCCTGATTATTTGGCCGTCTATTGATCAAGTTGCTCGCGGTCAGCAGCACCCGACGACGCCCTCCCTCGGCAGTTCGGCGCAGCTGGTCGATGCGCCCAGTGACCGCCGGCAACAGGATCAGGGGCTGATCCTTAAATACCACCTCGTCCAGACTGACGATCTGGTCAGGCAAAGCACTGGGAGCGTTTTCCAGGTCCCTGACATAGGCGTCAAATACGCTCCTCGCTGGCTCTCCCAGGTTCTGGGCT
The DNA here is from genome assembly GCA_030527825.1 of Lautropia sp. Taxonomy (GTDB): domain Bacteria; phylum Pseudomonadota; class Gammaproteobacteria; order Burkholderiales; family Burkholderiaceae_E; genus Lautropia. Next base: position 537,009 of record JAUNAC010000002.1, on the reverse strand, counting down.
GCCAACTGACCAAACCCACCGACAGGCATCAACCCTGTACGCAATAGAGCCGCCAGGCTTTCCTCCAGCGCCTCGCCTGTAGACCGGCCTTGCTGAAGCGCATGTTTCTGGCATGCCAGGAGCTCGTCGCGAATCTTCCAGTTCTGTAAACCGCCAACCGAAAAAGGCTCGTTGTCATCAGCCTCCTCGTCTCCAGTGCCAAGATTGATGTTCAATTGGCAATGGAAAAATTTCCTCACAGGATGGGCGATAAAACTGCCAAGCGTATCCAGATCAAGCAGCGATACTGGCTGCATGGGCGACAGGCAAAGGTTGCTGGCAGTGACCTCCGACTGCACTGTCATGCCTTTCGCTGGCATATCAGCCAGATCATTATGCTCAGTCATGGCAGGTTCTGCACATGACGAATCCAGCGCCTGCAAGGATCGACGCCATGCCTGCACATGACTGAACAAACCGTCACCGGGCGGCAGCAGCAAATCTGGCTGCCCCGCCGGCTGTTCATAATATGCCCGTGAAAATGGTTGCAGTCGGTGCACGGTGGTCAAGCGCTCCAGCAACGCATCCCGTCCGCTCCGTTCTGCACCTGAAAGTCGCCAGCCAGCGCGCAAATGATCGCGCAACTGCGCAACCAGCACCGAGGGTGGCTTATAGGCGTTGTCCAGTGCACTGCGTCCCTCCCAACTGATGTACAGCCTCTCCCGTGCCGACAGTAATGCCTCCAAAAACAAATAATGATCATCCTCCCGCCGGGAGCGATCGCCCGGCCGATAGTCGGCCGACATCAGATCAAAGTCGGCTGCCGACTTCTCGCGCGGGAATTCCTTGTCATTCATCCCCAGCAAACACACATGACGGAATGGAATCGCACGCATGGGCATCAGTGTCGCAAAGGTGACCGCACCCGCGAAAAAACGCTTCGTCAGCCCGTCATCATCCAGCGATGACAACCAGTGCTCGCTGACCACCGAAAGCGGCAGGGGCGCCCGCATGCAGGTTTCTTCACAATCCTGCAGCCATTGATGAAGTGCGTCTTCCAGCTGCATCAATAGCCATGCCTCGTGATCATTGGCAGGCAACATGAAACTGGATAGCATGGCCCGCAGACTGACCACCCACTCGGCAGGGGTCGCCTGTCTGGAAAGAACAGTCCAGGCATGAGTCAGGGCATCAATCAATGCCATCATTTTTCCGACCAATGGCGCATCCAGTCCACTCACATCATCCAGGGGCTCAATGCCTGCCCAGCTGCCGCCACCGCCAACGGCATAACCGAGCAACATCCGCTGCATGCCAAAATGCCAGGTGTTGGCATCAACAGACTCTCCCAGACCCAAACTGGCGCGCTGCCCTTTGTTCAATCCCCAGCGAATACCACTGCGTTCGATCCATTGCTTCAACGTGGGCAGTTCGGTGATGTCGATATCGAATCGGCGCTGGACGGCAGAAACATCCAGCAAGTCCATCACGTCACTGGCCGTAATCCTTGCCATCGGCAAAGACAGCAGAAATTCCACCGCACGCAACAACGGCTCTTGCGCGCGGGATGAGCGATCCGCAATGGAAAATGGGATGAAATGCGGGTCATCCGCAGAATAAAGACCAAATACCGCTTCAATATGTGGTGCAAATCGCTGAATATCCGGCACCATCACCAGCACGTTTCCGGGCTGGAGAGAAGCGTCTGCTGCAAAGGCCGTCAACAACTGATCATGCAGTACTTCGACCTCACGCTGCGGACTGTGGCAGACATGAAAACGGATGGATATGTCCTGCTGGGCATCCACCGCTGGCCATCGTTGTCTTGTGGCCGTCAAGGGATCCAGATCCAGAATATCCTGCTGGATCTGGGACAACAGGGTGTCTGCCGGCAAATCGACAAAGACATCCGCGCGGCGACTGATGTCACCCAGACGACTTTCCGACTGTTCCAGATCATCATGCTCTGCCAGCATCGCGATGAGATCACGCCCTTGCCGCCCCCAGGCAGCCAGTAGAGCATGTCCATGGTCGATACCCGGCAAACGTTTCAGCACGGCCTTGCCATCTACAACCTTGGGGGCGTGGCGGAAACTGCTCGCCGACAGCAGGGTACGCTCAGGAACGATGTCAGCCCAATAATGCCGGCATGGATTCTGCAGGCATATCAGCACTTGAGACCAACGCCCCAGAACAGCCAGAACGTCCAGCGCCTGGCGAGGCATGGCAGATATACCAAAGACGAATACCCTTCTGGCCAGACTGGAAGGCCGGGGACGATTCATATCTCGGCAAGCTTCCATGAAACGTGCGTGGATATGAGCACGGTTGCGCCACCCCTCTTCTCCTGCATCTTCCAGCAACAGACGCCACAACACCGGCTGCCAGCGAACGTTCTCGAAGCTCTGGTCTGTAGCCATGGAAACCGTTCCCTGCCGTTGCAGGCGCAGTTGATCCTTTCCACTGGCCCAATCCTCCAGCCAGTCGGCACGATACACCTGATATTGATCGTACAGATCCGCCACCCGTTCAGCCAGCTGATGACGGCGACGGAGCAGCGGATCATCCTTCAAAAAACGCGCCAGTGGCGCGAAAACAGGTTGTTCAATCACGTCTGGCAGCAAACGCATCAAACGCCACAGCAACAGGTCTTTACCAAACGGGGAACGCAACGGTACCTGTACCTCCCCGAGTACCTGGCGATAGACCTGCCAAATGAAACGGGATGGCAACTGCATATCCAGCGCGGCAGCGATACCCTGGCCTCCCTCACCAGCCGATGGATCCGATGCCAGCGACAGCGTCAGCCACTGCGCAATACCATTGCTTTGGACCAGAATCACTTCATTTTCCAATGGCGCCAGGGGATAAGCCCGCATCCATTCACCAAGCAGATCACGCAGCGTTTCAGAATGGTTGCCGTGGATGATGATGAATCCAGGCGATATATCGTGTTGATTCATGAACTATCCTGCCATAAGCCAGTGCTGCAGGGCGGTGTTGACTGCTTCAGGCTGTTCCATGGGGGCGAGGTGACCTGCATTCTGGATAGTGACCAGCCTTGCCTGGGAAATGTCTCCGTACATCTCGTGTGCAGCAGAAACTGGCGTTACCCTGTCTTCTTCGCCAACCATGATCAGTGTCCGGCAAGCAATATTGCGCAGACCCGGCCGGGCGTCCGGGCGGTTAAGCATGGCCTGCTGCTGACGAACAAATGCTTCGGCGCCTATGCTCATGCGCATGGCTTCCACGACCGAGGCCAGCTGGGTGTCATGGGAACGACCCGGCGCGACCAGCCTGGAAAACATCAGCGGAATCCGCCCAAACCGGCCATTCTGCGCAAGATGAATCATCTGCTGACGACGTTCACGTATCTGCTGTGTATCGCTGCGCGCCGAGGTGTCTATCAAAATGAGCTCCTTGACACGCGACGGCGCCAGACGCAGGACCTCGAACGCAATATAGCCTCCCATGGAGAAGCCAACCAGCCGGAATTCAGGCGGTGCCTGGTGCAGCAAGTTACGCGCCAGATCGCCCAGTGTTCGATGTCTTGTGGTATCAGCCAGAAATACCGGCCCTGCCGCCCAAAATAGGGATAACTGTGCAGCATAAAGTTGTGGTGTGCACAACAGGCCAGGAACAAGCACAGTGGGGAGCCCACCCACTGTCTGCGATATGCCTTTAGCCAATGCCCTCATGGGACGCCCCGCATGGCAGAATCCATGCGCGAAATTATAACGATCGTCCGTCTTCAGGCATCGCCAGGTAGCGACGCCTGAAGATGCTGCCGACAGTGTATGAATACCCGGCAGCACAAAGCAACAGCTTATGTATTACTCTCCGCGCCCCTCATCCGGCGACGAACGAAAGGCACGGTCCGGGTCCAGTGGTGTGCCGCCCCGACGGCCCCCCATCATACGGCCATTCCGATCACCCAAACGTCCATCCCTGTTGTCAGGGCGTGCTGTCCCACGACGGGCATCCCGTCCCTGCCAGGGGGCTCCGTCATGGCGCTGGCCAAAGCGCGGACCGCCCCGCCCCGAGCTGCCTGGGCGAGCACCTTCCGACCATGGCTTGCGCGCCCTGGGGCTGGAATGGGCATCGCCAGAACTTCTATCGGTGCCCTGGGAACGATCACGGCGCGGTTTCCAGTCGCCCGCAACCCGCTCACGCCGCTCCCCCCGGTCACCCGCTACACCGACAGCACGCCTGCTGCCACGCTCATGACCGCGATTCCGCTCATCAAAGCCACGATCCGCTTTTCGCTCGCGATCAAATGGGCGGCGCTCATCCATCCGGTGAGTTGGGCGCGCACGCGCGCCTTCGTGGCCATGTCGCGTGCCCTCTCCCATGGGACGTCCCTTGTCACTGCCATATCCATCGCCACCGCGCCTGAAACTGCGCTCTTCATCACGTCGAATACGTGGACTCCAGTCATCACGGCCTGTATGACGAGCTCCGTCACGATGGTGGAACGAACGCCGCGCTGCGCTTTCGCCTGCACCAGCGGCAAAACGGGACGGATCATGCCTGCCCGAATGCTCATCGCCACGCCGGCGATCCCCATGGCCATGGGCATACCCCTGATCTGGCCTGGGTCGGCCGCCAGCCCGATGGCTCCGATCCCGGCTGTCACGACTACCCGCACCGCGTGACCATCCCTGCCCGTCGCGCCGACCTTCTTTCTTTTTGCCCTTTTTCCTGGCGGGAGCCGGCTTGAATTGCGCCTCCAGCCCGGGAAATTCGCTCACCTGAATGTGACGCCCAAGGAAATGCTCAATCTTGCGCAGGGGAATCACATCCTCCCGACCTACAAATGAAATGGCCTGACCACTGGCGCCTGCCCTGCCGGTTCGGCCAATACGGTGGACATAATCCTCCGCAACACGCGGCAATTCATGATTGATGACGTGTGTAAGACTGGAAACATCAATGCCCCGAGCGGCAACATCCGTTGCAATCAGGATCTGGCATTCCCCCTGACGCAGGCGATTCAATGCACGCGTGCGCTCTCGCTGGTTCATGTCACCATGCAGGGCATCTACGGCAAAGCCTTCACCAAGCAGATCTTCCGCCAGTTCTTCCGCCTGACGCTTGGTGGCGGTGAAAACAATTGCCTGGCCAAGACCGCTGTCATTCAGACATGCCCGCAGCAATTGACCTCGGTGCCCAGGGTTATCAACATAAACCACGTGATCATCAATCGGCGTCAGGGCCTCTTCGCTGCGCTCGACCGTCAGCCACTGAGGATCCTTCAGCAGGCGATCAGCCAGATGCCGAACATCATGAGAAATGGTGGCGGTAAAACAGACCGTCTGACGGGATGCAGGCAACAGGTCGGCGATACGGAAAACATCATCGGAAAATCCCATGTCCAGCATGCGATCCGCTTCGTCAAGTACCAGCATCCGTACATGACTGAGATCAATTTTCCCGCTGTCCAGCTGGTCAATCAGTCGACCGGGGGTAGCCACCAGCACTTCATATGGCATCGACAGTGCCTTGGCCTGCTGGAAATACGAGGCGCCACCAGTAATGCATACTGTACTGGTTCGTGTGAGCAATCGCGAAAGCGCATGACTGGTTCGGGTCACCTGCTGCGCCAGCTCCCGAGTCGGCGTCAATACGAGAACACTTGGCCCAAATGCAGGCCGTGTCGGGCGCCTGCCCTTGCCGCGTCGCCCTCCCCTCACATCGTCATCAGCTGCAGCGGACACCGAATGGTCGGTGTCGGCCTGCTTCTCGCTCAGCGCAATGCCCTGCAGCGCAGGCAGCAGAAATGCCGCCGTCTTTCCAGTTCCGGTCGGCGCCGATGCCACCAGATCGCTACCAGACAACAGGACAGGAATGGCCTGGGCCTGCACAGGGGATGGATGGTGAATATCCAGTCTCTGCAATGCCTGAACCAGCGGGTTTATCAGCCCCAATTCGGAGAAACTGGCATCAGCGGCTTCGACGAAGGGATCTGCATGCAACGGTGCTGCTGCCTCTTCATCATCTTCTGGAAAATCAACCTCCACTGCCTTGTCCGAGCACAGCTCAGGGGCTGAGCCAGATTCCTCTAGTATTTCATAGACGGGATCGGCCTGATCCAGGCCCCAACTGGGCGCCTGTCCGCCGGCGCGGCTCGGGTGTTCGTCCGTTGCATTCGGCATATCGGTGTTCTGTTCTGTCATTGTGTTGTTCATGGCTCATTAAGGCCGTCACCGGTTTTGCTATCCGTGTACGCTGCAGACGGACGCGCGCCGTGCCGAACCCCATGGCCACAACATGGCAGGTGAACCGCAACGGAACAAGAAATTTCCCTGAGGGAATCTGGCAGTGACGAGGTCAGGATCTCGTATCCTGACGGTGTGTTGACGAAGTGCGTACCTGCATCGACGCCAACCGGTAAAGACAATGTGTATGTCTTTCAACGACGAACTGGACACAGAGGATGCGTCCCGGATACGTCAGGGGCCAGAGATCGATGTCTGAGAAGTTCCGATGATAACAGAAACAACATCGATTGAAAGGAAAAGAGTGTTTTTATTAAAAACTGTTATTGAACACTACGGCTACCTTCACTGCACCCTGGACGAAAATCAACCAGTCACCCAAGTACGTTCCCGCATCCACAGAGACAACAGAACAGACAAAAAACCCGTCATGACACGGGCTTTCTGGATTCTGATGGATCGTCAGAAAGATTCGATCACTTCGCTACCGGAATGGGCATGGATAAATTCACCGGGACAGCCGAAACACTATTCTTGGGTGACCCATCGATTAACTTATCCGAATAGGTCATATAGACGAGCACGTTACGGTCAGTATCAACCATACGCACAACGCGCAGCCGCTTGAACAGGATCGACAAGCGCTCTGTAAATACATCCTGCTGTTTTTTCAGGGGTTTTTCAATCTGAACGGGCCCAACCTGGTGACATGAAATGGATGCCTCCGCCTTGTCTTCAGCCAGGCCAAGCGACCCTTTAATTCCCCCGGTGCGAGCCCTTGAGACATAACAGGTGACTCCTTTGACCAGCGGATCATCATAGGCTTCAACGATGATATCGTCATCGCGGGTCAGCAACTTGAATGTCGTATCTACGATGCCAATCGTGCGTTCCTTGGCAATAACCTTGCCGGAATCCAGGGCCATACCCATAGCACCCACCAGCATGGCCCCAAAGCAAGCAATCAGGCGAGAAAATGATTTTTTTTTCATGTCTTCAATCCGATGAATGGAACGACGCCCTATCCTAGCACCGAGCCTCAGGCAACATTCCCACTCATAAACAGCTATATGGTCAATATAACACCCGGGCGCGAATGGTGCCTTCCAGCCTCGAGAGCTCACTGAGGGCCTCCGCACTGCCTTCAGCCTCCACATCCAGCACGACGTATCCAACATACTGATTTGTCTGAAGATACTGGGACGCAATGTTAATCCCTGCACGCGACAGACACTCGTTGATCCGTGTCAACATGCCTGGCACATTGCGGTGAATATGTAGCAGCCGGCATAGCCCGGGATGCGCAGGCAACGAAACTTCAGGAAAGTTGACCGCCGACAGCGTGGAGCCGTTGTTACTGTAGCGAATAAGCTTGGAGGAAACCTCCCGCCCTATGCTTTCTTGCGCTTCCGCTGTCGAACCGCCGATATGCGGGGTCAACAGTACATTCTCGAAAGGTATGAGCGGCGATTCAAAAACGCCTTCATTACCTTTAGGCTCAACCGGGAATACGTCGATGGCTGCCCCCAACAGATGTTCTGATGACAAAGCAGAAGCCAGAGCATCAATATCAACAACGGTTCCTCGCGAGGCGTTAATCAGGTAAGACCCTCTTTTCATTTTTCCGATCTGCGCCGCCCCCATCATATTCTTGGTATCGGCTGTCTCTGGCACATGCAGGCTCACGACATCGGATGCAGCCAACAACTCATCCAAAGAACTCAGCTGGCGGGCATTCCCCAACGGCAGCTGGGTTTCCACATCATAAAACACTACCCGCATACCCAATTGCTCAGCCAGGACGCCTATCTGGGTACCGATATGGCCATAGCCAATAATCCCCAGTGTCTTTCCTCTGACCTCATATGAATTCGCGGCACTTTTCATCCATCCACCCCGATGCAGCCGGGCATTCTTTTCCGGAATACCCCGCATCAGCATGATGATCTCCGCCATCACCAGCTCGGCCACGCTACGTGTATTGGAAAAGGGCGCATTGAAGACTGGAATCCCGCGGCGGGCAGCCATTTCCAGTGCAATCTGGTTGGTTCCAATACAGAATGCTCCAATGGCGACGAGTTTGGGTACCCGGGCCAACACGTCAGCCGTCAACTGAGTACGGGAACGCAAACCGATAAAATGAGCATCCCCAACCGCATCCAGTAAGGCTTGCCCTTCAAGCGCCTTGGGGTATACCTCGACCTGCGTATAGCCATCCGCATTGAACACTTCGACGGCGGATGGATGGATACCCTCCAGCAGGACGATCTTGAGCTTATTCCTTTCAAGCGAGAGACGCACAGTTTCTTCCTCAGATTCGATACAGTCAGAGCGGCAATAGTATCGCGCACGCGATGAATCCGCCGCTCCATGCATATCTGTAGCACAATTCCGAACACCACTTCTTCCTGCCGAGCCCCGTCGTGAGCACTGACGCAACACCCACTGCCCCAGACAAGACGCCTTTCCCAACAACCCCTGCGGACCCCGCGGCCCCAACGTCCGAAGCACCAGACGATACCGCATCCAACACGGCTCCCACGTCCTCCTCCGCTGGCGGCGAAAAACTTCGCCACAATGATGAGCAACCCACAGCTCAGGTCGATCCCGCAGCAAGTGCAAAAGCCGCTCCTCTGCCGACAAATGCGGAGGAAATTGACGCGCGCCTTGATGCGGCACTCGTCATGGTCAAACACGGTATCCGTCGTTTATCCAGACTTGCCGGGAACATACGTTTTGCATTTTTGCAACGTGACGAATCCCGTTTGATCCATGAGCGCCAAGCGCTCAAGGCCCGTTTCCAGAACCAGGAACATGGTGTGGACGAACTCGTGTTCGGGCTGCAGGCCCTGCTTCACAAAGCGGAGCGCCTGGCTGGCAGTCTGCTTTACCAGCCGCAGGCACAGTCCAGCGCCAGTGACATACCTGCACTTGACTCCGGTACCACAGTCACTGACAGCCAAGAGTCCGATGCGCCACAGTCAGAAAAACCCTTGGCCTCATCGCCTGCCTCTGCCCCATCACCCGCGACCCCAGCCGCAGAAACGCCCCTGCTCAGCCGGGAGCGGAGCAATCAACTGCGCCAGACGCTGCGCAAGGCGATGATGTCATTGGCTCCGGCAGCCCCCTTGCATCTTCAAATCGAACTGGCGCCAGAGTTCCCCGAGACAGACCCCGACATCATGGCGATGGCTGCCCGTATTCATGCACTGCACCGCGCAGTTCTGGGCTCTCTCAAACGCGTCCTTTGGCACACCCCCATTCAGTGTACTCTTGGATTTGATAACGGACAGACCATTACGGTATTGTTTGATGAGCACGGTGTTGTAGAGATTCCAGAAGCATTCCGTCAAAAGCAAAACCCCGTACCAAGCGAGAAACGCCGATCAAAACCTGCGGGCTACCCGATTGATAAGAATAGCCGGAAGGGCGACCAACAGCCGAGGCAACGACCCGGCGCACAGAAAAACGAGCAACAGGGAAAGAAAATGCATCGTCTGGACACATCGGTGCATAGCGATGGACAAAACACTGCGGCTCAAGGCACCCTACCCGGGACGGTATCACGCCACCATAACCCGACTGTAGCCGCTGCGGAGCGCAGGCCGGAACGCTATCGATCGACCAACCAGGAGGACAGACTGCATCAACGCCGGCCGCACAGAGCAGGTGAATCATCCCAAGCCTCGGACATGGATAACCCGGGAAAATCGCCAGCTCAGATTCGTAACCCTATGGGGGGCAAGCGACATCATGACACTCGACGCAACGGGGCAGGAGGAAACAGCGGGCGAAATAACCGTAAACCGGCATTCATCACCAATTCCGCAATGGCAGACAAGCTACGAGCCGCGTTAGGGGAATCCTACAACCAGAAAAAGAAAAACGAACAGTAAGCCCCTCTGAAGTGGGGCGCCCCTGACTTTGACAGAATCGGAAAACACTGGATTTCATAGATTATTCTGGACGCTTCCACCCAAGGAAGGTGGGAATACGCATAATTTTCAGTGTTTTTTTAAGGATCAAGCCGTAACAATCCGTAGAAAATGCTGTCAACAACCAACGAATTGGTTGCGCAAGTGGCCAGAACGATGCGCCGATTGCTAAGATTGGAAAGCTGCCTTGATGCAAAAGACCGGTGAATGCGGGGTGTCTGCCTCGTTCACCGTTGCATCCATGTAGCTCAATATCCGACAACTGACCGATCCGAGGATCCCATTCCAAACACCATGGCAACTGCTAAGAAGTCCGCCCGCTCCGCTACCAGCCCGGTGAAGAAAACAGCTCCGGCCAAGCCAGCCACAACCAAATCGGCAAAAACTGCTGCTCCAGCCTTAAAGCCCCTGAAGGAAAGCTTTACCAAAGCAGGTCTCGCTCAACATCTGTCAGAACAGACCGGGGTTGAAACAAAGGCCGTCAAAGCCGTGTTGGCAGCATTGGAACTCACGATTCTGGCTTCCGTGCACAAAAAGGGGGCACGTGAATTTACCCTGCCCGGTCTGCTGAAAATTGGAGTCATTGATGTGCCGGCTAAGAAAAAGCGACGCGGCATTGACCCATTTACTGGTCAGGAGCGCGAATTCGCTGCAAAACCTGCAACAGTTCGCATCAAAGTACGTGCACTAAAAAAAATCAAGGATGCAGCACTTTAAGGTGCTTATCGGACAGCTGTCATCATGAGGAAGGCTCGTCTTTCTGTGTGCGCTCAGAAACGGGCTCTTCCTTGTTTCAGATCATTAACGACCAAATACCTGGTATGCTTCCGATCGCAACTCCTGGGACAATACAATTCCTTGGCGGCGTGCTGCCTCCAGATTTAGAGTAATAACAAGATGATCACTAGTTTCACTGGCGATATCACCCGGACTTTCTCCGTTCAAAATACGTAGCACCATCCTGCCCGTTTGCCGCCCCATTTTATAGTAGTCAATCGCCAGCGCTGCAGCTGCTCCTCGTTGTACGCTGGACTTATCCGCACAAATCAGAGGTATCTTGACATCATTGACCACTTTAATAAGGGCTTCATACGCAGAAATTACCGCATTGTCATTTCCGGTATAAATCACATCTACCTTGCCCGCCATGCGTCTGCCCGCCTGTCCAACATCCACTGAACGTGGAGCGGGAATCTCAAGCAATGATATCCCCGCCTTTTCCAACGCAACTTTCATATCCTGAGTTGTACTAACCGAATTAGCTTCGCTCGGACTATAAATAATACCGACCCGCTTGACTTTCGGCACAACACGCTTAATAAAAGCCACTTGTCTAGCAGCGTCCAGGTGATCAGACACCCCTGTCACATTGGTACCGCTCGGCCCCATGGATTTGACAAGCTGGGCAGCCACTGGATCTGTAATCGCGTTATAGACCACAGGAATATCATGTGTAGCCGCAACCACAGCCTGCGCGGCCGGTGTGGCAATCGGAACAATGACATCCGGCTTATCACCTACAAATTTTCGCGCGATCTGGGCAGCCGTACCCTGACTACCCTGGGCACTTTGATATACCCAATGCAGACTACTGCCGTCTGTGTAGCCAGCTTCCTTCAACGCATCATGTAAACCATCCCTCAATGCGTCCAATGAGGGATGTTCAACGATGGAAAGCACAGAAACGGCAGCAGGCACTTTCCCATCTGGAATTGCGCGCTGCTTGCCCGGACTTGCTGCCGCCATCGCGGATTCCAGCACTGTGATGCTCAGAAGGCCCATCGACATGGCGCCTCGCACAAACCGGCGTCGCAGACATTGACTGGATTGCATGAAATATCCTTGATTAGATAGATAAACGAGCTCTGTCGGTACGTGGTGTATTACCTATGGAAAATCTAATCAAGGCACAAAGCGATTCTTCGAGGTCTTCGCTAATCCAGCAACAATGAATCATCCGCAATTTCTTCACCGCGAGTCCTTTCGAACATAGCCAATAAATCCGATACCGTCATGCGCGCCCGCTGTTCACCGGAAACATCCAGAACTACCTGTCCCTGATGCAGCATGACGGTACGCATCCCATAGTCAAGCGCCTGACGCATGCTATGAGTCACCATCAGCGTCGTCAAATGCCCCTGCTTCACAATGCGGTCAGTTAACTCTAAAACAAACGCCGCCGTCTTTGGATCCAGTGCCGCAGTGTGTTCATCTAGTAACAAAATGCTGGAAGGCTGCAACGAAGCCATTAACAGGCTGATAGCCTGACGCTGCCCGCCAGAAAGCAATCCGATCCTATCCGATAATCGGTTTTCCAGACCCAGCTTTAAAATGGAAAGACGTTCCCTGAAAACCTCCCGAATCTGCCGATCTATAGCGCGCCGCAGCCCTCTAGGCTGGCCTCGCGCCATAGCGAGTGCCATGTTTTCCTCAATGCTCAACGCCTCACAGGTTCCTGCCATGGGATCTTGAAAAACACGAGCGACCTGGCCCGCTCGTTGCCAGGTAGATTGATGAGTAACATCGATACCATTAACCCAAATGTTGCCACTATCCACGCTCAGGTCGCCAGCTACTGCATTCAGGAAAGTCGATTTTCCTGCGCCATTAGAGCCAATCACCGATACAAATTCACCTTCTGGAATAGCCAGGCTCATCCCTCTTAAAGCCTTGTTTTCGATGGGTGTCCCGGGATTGAATGTGATACGCAGATCCTGTGCCTTAAGCATGATAGCTCAGCCTGTTCTAAGGGGTTTTCGCACGAGCTTGAGCCGTGTCAGATAGCGCGGTATCACCAGGGCAAAACCAACCAGTACAGCTGTAACTAGATTGAGATCCTGGGCTTGCAATCCTATAAAATCGCTATTCAATGCAATGGCGATAACGAGCCGGTACAACACCGCACCCAGCGTAACCGCCAGTGTGGTCCATCCGATCCGCCTCGCCGGCAAAACGCCCTCTCCCACGATCACCGCTGCCAAACCAATCACGATGGTGCCAATACCCATGGAAATGTCGGCACCTCCCTGACTTTGAGCAAACAAAGCGCCAGCCAGCCCCACTAGTGCATTGGATATCGCCATACCCAGTAAAACAGCCCTCCCGGTATTAACCCCCTGGGAACTTGCCATGCGTGCATTGGCTCCCGTAGCCCGTAAAGCCAACCCCAGGGTAGTGGAGAAGAAATAATCAAGCATGAGTTTGAGCAACGCTACCAGCAATAGCATGGCCAGGGGTCGTTCAACGTAATCCGGAAGCAGCCCAGGCAAAAGGGAAAAAACCGTTGGCTCGGTGATCAAGGGGACATTAGGCCCCCCCATAACGCGCAAGTTAATTGAATAAAGCGCGATCATCACGAGAATACCCGCTAACAGATCCATGATTCGTAACCGGATATTGAGCCATCCGGTAACAAATCCGGCAGCAGCGCCAGCCAACATCCCCGCAAAAGTGGCCAGAATGGGACTATGACCAGCCGAAATCAGCGATGCCGTCGCCGCAGCGCCAAGCGGAAATGAACCATCCACTGTCAGATCTGGAAAATTCAACACCCGAAAAGTGATGAACACGCCCAACGCTACAAGGCTGAAAACCAGACCAATTTCCAACGCACCCCACAAGGTGTACCAAGACACGATCACCGCCCAAAAATTTCTGATGCTTCGGATTGAAGCTGCCCCGATATTTCTACGCCTTGTTTCCGGGCGGCTTCCATATTCAAAATCAGTAGCAACTTGTCGCTCGTCTCGCTGGATATATTGGCAGGATGCTCTCCCTTCAATATCCGGACTATCTGCCGGCCTGCTTGAGACCCCAAGTCACGGTAATTGACACTTAGCGCAGCCACCGCACCACGTTTAATACTACCTGTATCGGCTGCCACCAGCGGTATCTTTGCGTCGTTGCCAACTTTGGCTACAGCCTCGTAGGCCGAAACAACATTATTATCGGTGCCCGTATAAATGACATCAACCTTACCAACAAGGCGCCGTGCTGCCTGACCAACATCAACCGAGCGGGGAGCAGCTGCTTCAATCAACACAACACCTATCTTGGACAATGCCGCTTTCATTTCGCGTACAGTCACGACTGAATTAGCCTCGGCCGGATTATAAATCATGCCAACTTTTTTGACTGAAGGCAATAGTCTTTTGATCAAATCTGCCTGCTTCTCGGGGACGAGCCGATCAGAAACCCCGGTGACGTTAGAGCCAGATGTCTGCATAGACTTCACTAGCTGGGCCGCCACCGGATCAGTCACGGCGCCATAAACAACCGGAATGTTCCGGGTAGCCGCTACAACGGCCTGAGCGGCCGGAGTACTGATGGCTAAAATAACATCTGGCTGCTCACCCACAAATTTGCGGGCGATTTGCGCTGCAGTTGCGTTGTTACCTTGCGCGCTCTGAAATGTCCAGTCGATCTTTACACCTGGTTCATAGCCAGACGCCTTCAGAGCATCTTCTGCGCCATGACGAAAAGCGTCCAGGACCGGATGGTCAACAATAGTCACAACGTCCACCCTAGGGCGTCGCTCATGTGCCATGGTGCTATGCGTCAACAAAACACCATATGTGGCGATCATCGCACCAAACAGTAATTTCAGGCATGGGCGACGCCGTACATCAGTATCATCACGCATGAACCATTTCCTCCGACTGGCTATCTGAAGCTGGGATTATACGGTTGAGAAGCGCTCATGACATCTTCCCTTAGGGTAATCATGGCCCTTCCTTCTCTTCCATAAGGCTGCCAAATTAAATTCGTGTGCAGTTTCTTGACGGGATCAATAGGCTAAATAAAAAAACGCCAGCCGTTATCACGATTGATCATGATAACCTTTGCCATCGATCAACAGCTCCTTTGTAATTTCTGGATCTCATTACCTCTCCGGCACGAAATTTCTGCATCATGGAATGGTTCATCGCCCCTCTTGCCTCGTTCGCCGCCGGCCTGGTTGATGCCATTGTCGGTGGCGGTGGGCTTCTGTTGATTCCGGCATTATTCACGACCTTTCCCCATGAAGTCCCAGCGACACTTCTGGGCACTAACAAAGGAGCTGCCATTTGGGGAACAGCGTTTTCCGCAGGGCAATATGCCCGTCGCGTGCCGCTGAAATGGCCCACATTGCTTCCCGCCATTGGCCTCGCCTTCCTGGGCAGTCTCGCAGGCGCCTGGAGCGTTAGTCATGTTGATCCCGGCTTTCTGAGAAAACTATTACCCGGCATTCTGTTTGTGGTGCTTCTATATACCCTGCGGCACAAGGATTTTGGTCAAAAATCCAAAATATCGCACCCACATCACATCGAGACAATGCTCATGGCGGCCATTGCGGTAACCTTGGGTTTCTATGATGGATTTTTCGGACCTGGTACCGGCAGTTTCTTCGTCTTTCTGTTCGTTCGAGTGCTGCGCTACGATTTCCTGTACGCATCAGCCAACGCCAAATTTCTCAATGCCGCAACAAATCTCGCTGCCATCAGTCTATTTGCGAGTCGTGGAAACATCATGTGGAATTTTGCGCTGGGCATGGGGCTGGCCAATATCATGGGCAGCCTGGTGGGAACACGTCTTGCCCTGCGTTATGGCACGGGCTTCATAAGACATGTCTTTATCGGTCTGGTCTGTACGCTCATCATCAAAACAGGCTGGGATGCCCTTGGGTAGAAGCGGCCAATCCGATCACCCCGGTTCCTTCAGGCGCCGCAATGGAATATGCTCAGGTCCATGAAGACGCTGGCGATCCGGCTCAGGAGCAGAAAGAGGGGTGACCGGCCGAATCAGGCCAGCTGCCGAGGCGGCCAGCTGCTGATAGACCCCTGTCCCCTTTGTCTTCCACGCAATCTCCTGGTCCGTCAATGAACGGATCACCCGCGCGGGAGAACCAAGCACCAGGGAGGCCGCAGGCACCTGCATGCCCGCTTTGACAAATGCCATGGCCCCCACAATACTGTTTTCCCCGATGACTGCTTCATCCATGACGACAGCATTCATGCCAACCATGACATTGCGGCCAATCAGACAGCCATGCAGCACTGCACCATGGCCAACATGGCCGTCTTCCGAAACGATGACATCCTGACCTGGAAAGCTGTGCGCCACACAATTGTCCTGGATGTTGGCACCGGCCTTCAGCTCGATACGACCAAAATCTCCCCGCAATACTGCCCCAGGAGCAACATAACATCCTGCCCCAATGACGACATCGCCCAACAACACGGCACATGGATGCACGTAGGCAGACGGATCAACTACCGGTACAAGGTCACCATATGCATATATACCACCCATGATCTGCTCCCGATCTGATCCACCATGCCTGCATTATCAGACAAACAGACAGACACTGTTGCCCAAGATTATTCATCGAAACTCAGAACCACACGTTCGCTGAGCGCAACGCACTGGCATGTCAGGACATACCCCTGTGAAACCTCCCCATCTTCCAGCGCGTGGTTAACCAACATGTCCACCTCACCTTCCAGAACTCGGGCCCTGCAGGTGGAACATATTCCCGCCTTGCAGGCGTAAGGAACATCCATATGGTTGTCTAGTGCCGCATCCAGAACTGTCACCGTTGTCATGGGCATATCAAAACTGCGGGTAACCCCATCAAGGGTGATCGACGCATTGCACTTGCGTTCACTGGCCGAATCCTCCGTTCCGACCGCTGCGAGCCGTGCCGACTGCGGGGGCCTGGCACTTGCAAAAAGCTCAAAATGGATATGTTCATTACTCTTGCCGTGCGCCCGCAGCACATCGGCAATCGTGAGCATCATTGCTTCCGGACCACAGATGAATGTCTCCTTGACTGACGGCAGATCAATCCAGTGCCTGAACAGATCCTCGCATTTTTGACTGTCCAACCTGCCTGAGAACAGATCAATCTCCTGCCCTTCCCGGTTGAACATGTAAATAATGGCCAGCCGCCCAAGATATATGTTCTTGAGATCCTCCAGTTCCTCCCGGAACATCACCGAACTGATCTGACGGTTGGCGTACACCAGCGTAAACTGCGCATGCGGCATGCTGGCCAGTGTACTTTTGATGATGGAAAGCAATGGCGTGATGCCGCTGCCTGCGGCGAACCCCAGATAGTGTGCCCCCTTGGCCGGCTCACTCACCGGATCTTCCGATGAAGGTGACGGCATGTGGAAATTGCCCATGGGAGGCATTGACTCAAGAACATCACCAGGACGCAACGCCTCATTCGCCCAGGTTGAAAACACTCCACCCGCGACTCTTTTGATTCCGACACGTAACGTCCCATCACCGAGTCCGGAGCAGATGGAATAGGAACGACGCAGTTCCAGATCACCAAAACGTCGCCGGAAAGTCAGATACTGACCCGGAATGAACCGGAAATCTTCATCATGCTGTTCCTGCGGCCTGAGCGTAACAACTACTGAGTCACGCGTCTCATGGCGCACATCCACAACCTGTAGGGGATGAAAACGTGCCATATGGCATCTCCATATTGAAACCGTTCAGATGCACTTGAAATAATCGAATGGTTCCAGACACCTCAGGCAGCGATAGCTTGCCTTGCAAGGAGTCGAACCAAATTGACTAACACACTCGGTGTGATTCGAACCGCAGCGTGGGCAAGAAACCGTCGGCGTTTTTGTTGACACAAGCGCCCTTTGACGCAGCCAGATTGTTCGCTGTCCCGGAATTGCGGTCACGGTTTCTGCTGGTACCTTCGCCGTCGAATCGTCCGGTGGGGCTATACCATATTCACGAAGGCGAGCCCGGCCCTTTTCACTCAGCCACTCCGTCGTCCAAGGAGGGGAAAGCCGTCGCTCCAGTCTCAGATCAACAATTCCGTGACGACGCAAAGCGCTTTCAATATCGCGGTTTATTATGGTAGTAGCAGGACAACCTGAATAGGTAGGGGTAACAGTTACAACCAATGTTCCAGCATCGTAGTGCAGCTCCCGAATAATTCCCAGATCCACAAGAGAGATGACAGGAATTTCCGGATCGGGTACCTGGTCCAACCACCTCCATACCTGATCCAGATCGGGTAGACTGTATGTATCGACTGCGTTCATGGTGATACAGGACAGACACTACCACTCACACCCTGGATAGGCTCGCTGCAGAAACTGCATCTCGGCCAGCAAATATCCAAGATGTTCCGTATGTTTCCCGGCCTTTCCACCGCTATGCATATAGCCATCCTCTGGAATGTTCAGTGCCCCCTCTTTCAGAACTAACTCCACACATTCCAACCAGGGGGTCTGAATACTGAGCGGATCGGGCGCGATGCCCTGCTCAGCGCAACTTCGATCAATCGAATCGGCAGAGAAAAATTCCCCAGTATATGGCCACAACAAATTCAGGGCCCGCTGCATTCGCTGATGACTTTCCTCACTGCCATCACCCAATCGCATGACTAAATCGCTTGAACGTTCCAGATGGTAGCTTGCCTCTTTAACTGCCTTGAGCGCAATATCAGCTACCTCGGTCTGGCGAGACAAACACAGCGCCTCCAACTGTGGCACGTGCCAAGCGTCAAACAAAAACTGCCTCATCAGCGTACAGGCATAATCAGTATCGGGCTGCTCCACCAAAAGAAAATTCCGGAAATCAAAAACATCCCTGAAATAGGCCAGCTGATCAGCCGTCTGGTCATAGCCATCCTGACGCCCAGCCAGTCCCAGCCAATATTGGGTCTGGCCAATGAGGTCAAGTGCCACATTGGCCATGGCGATGTCTTCTTCCAGGACTGGTGCATGGCCACACCAGGCAGAAATTCGCTGAGCCAGAACAAGCGTGTTATCGCCCATCCGCAAACAGAATTCGCGCAGCATCACATATGCCCCACTTCATCAGGAATCTTGAAAAAAGTCGGATGCCGATAGACTTTCGCCTTAGCGGGCTCAAACATTGGACCCTTACGTGATGGCATGCTGGCGACAATATCCGACGAGCGAACCACCCAGATACTGACGCCCTCATTACGACGGGTGTATACATCCCGCGCATTGTGTATCGCCATTTCAGCATCTGGAGCGTGCAAACTACCCACATGCCGATGATTGAGCCCGTTCTGGCCGCGAATGAATATTTCCCACAAAGGCCATTCATGTGACATGTCCAGCTCCATTCATACTGAGAAAGATGCATTCTGCCTGCGTTTAGCGGCAATATCAGGCAGCCTTTCGCCGGTCTTCTTGATGGCGCTTGGCATAAGCACTCAGACCATCCCGGAACCACGCGCCGTCATTCCAAGCATGGACACGGGCAGCAAGCCGCTCGCGGTTACAGGGACCATGACCAGAGATCACTGCAAAAAATTCATTCCAGTCAGGCTGGGTAAAATCATAGGAACCGCGTTCACCATTCCAGCGAAGTGCTTCATCGGGAATATTTAAACCCAGAAACTCGGCCTGCGGCACCGTCTGGTCAACAAACTTTTGCCGCAACTCATCATTGGTGTTCATTTTGATTTTCCAGGCCATCGACTGAGCCGAGTGAACGGAATCAGCATCGCTGGGGCCGAACATCATCAGTGCGGGATACCAGAAGCGGTTCAAAGCGTCTTGCGCCATAGCCTTCTGGGCCTCACTTCCAGCACACATTTTCATCATGATGTCGTAACCCTGACGCTGATGAAAACTTTCTTCCTTGCAGATTCGAATCATGGCACGACTATAAGGACCATAGGATGTCCGCTGCAAGGGAACCTGATTCATGATGGCTGCCCCATCCACTAGCCAGCCTACGGCCCCCATGTCCGCCCAGGTCAGCGTAGGATAGTTGAAAATGGACGAATATTTCATCTGACCACTGTGCAGGCGATCAATTAGCTCATCCCGACTGACTCCAAGCGTCTCCGCAGCACAATACAGATACAAGCCATGACCCGCCTCGTCCTGTACCTTAGCCAGCAATATGGCCTTGCGCTCCAACGTTGGCGCCCGAGTGATCCAGTTTCCTTCCGGAAGCTGCCCAACAATTTCGGAGTGCGCATGCTGACCGATTTGCCGAATCAATGTTTTCCGATAATCTTCTGGCATCCAGTCCTTCGGCTCAATCTTGTCGCCCCGTTCAATACGTTCCATGAACTCGCGCTCCTCCGGCACCATATCTTCATGTGAACGCAGCTGAGTCTTGCCTGTGCTGATCATCTGTGCATACATTGCCGTACTCCTCAAGAAGAACCGGGTAATCAGACCCGCTCCAAAATCATCGCGACCCCTTGCCCTACGCCTACACACATGGTGCAGAGTGCATATCGACCCTGCTGACGACGCAACTGATAAGCTGCAGTTGTCACCAAACGGGCACCACTCATGCCTAAGGGGTGGCCAATGGCAATCGCGCCTCCGTTGGGATTGACATGTGGGGCGTCATCCGGAATACCCAGCTGCCTCAGTACAGCCAGCGACTGGGCCGCAAATGCCTCGTTCAACTCAATAAGGTCTATATCGTCGATAGATAGTCCGGCCCGCTTCAGCGCCTTACGGGAGGCTTCCACCGGACCGATGCCCATAATACGCGGCTCAACACCAGCCGCTGCCATGGTGACTACCCGCACCATGGGTGAGAGGCCCAGGCGGGATGCTGTTTCTTCCGATGTCAGCAACAATGCACAGGCACCATCGTTTATACCTGAAGCATTCCCTGCCGTCACACTCATACCTTCACCATTCACGGGCCTCAGACTGGCAAGCCGCTCCATTGTGGTATCGGTTCGTGGGTGTTCGTCGTGATCGAATATGGTCGACTTACCCTTGCGATCCCGAACCTCTACCGGCATGATCTCCTCTGCCAGCAGACCGGCAGCATTGGCGCGCGCCCAGCGCTGCTGACTGCGCAGCGCGAATGCATCCTGATCTTCACGGCTGATCGAAAAGTCCTGCGCAACATTGTCTCCCGTCTCAGGCATGCTATCCACACCGTACCGGGATTTCATGTTCGAATTGATGAACCGCCATCCGATGGTGGTGTCATACACCGCATTAGTACGCGCAAATGCACTTTCTGCCTTGGGCATCACAAACGGGGCACGACTCATGCTTTCGACGCCACCAGCCAGCATGAAATCGGCATCATGTGCACGAATCGCACGTGCCGCCATGCCCACGGCATCAAGACCTGACCCGCACAAACGGTTAATGGTGCTACCAGGCACGCTTACTGGTAAACCTGCAAGCAAGGCAGCCATTCTGGCCACATTCCGATTGTCTTCGCCTGCCTGATTGGCGCAGCCAAGCAAAACATCGTCCAGGCTCGACCAATCCAGATCAGGATGACGTTCATACAAGGCGGCAATTGGCAGTGCGGCCAGATCATCTGCCCGTACAGATGACAAGGCACCACCATAACGGCCTACAGGTGTTCGTATGGCATCACAGATGAACGCTTGTTGCATGCAGACTCCTGGTTCGGAGAACTATTCATCGACCAATTGGTCAATGAATTTAGTCATTATTAGACACCGCTTTTTCCCCGGCATGTATTAGGGTTTTTCAGAATGGGGAATCATCGAAGCAGGACACGGAATTCGCCTCGACCATGCGCATCAGAGCAGAGCTGGGCGCCGGTGCCAGTTGCTGCTCCGCCAGATTCTCAAGACGTCTCAACACCTCCGGCAGACCCACGGATTCAGCGGCATGCAGCAGACCACCACGCCAGCGGGGGAAGCCATACCCGTGAATCTCCACAAGATCCACATCCGAAGCGCGACGGGCAATACCCTCGGCCAGAAGTATGGCCGCTTCATTTATCATGGGCAGAATCAATCCGTCGCTCAACTCGGAGGCAGACAGATTGCTCGCAGCCTGGCTATTGCGCGATGAGGCGATAAGCCGCTCCACGGTCTCTGATGCCACGAGTGAAGTCCCCCCGGCAGATCTTGCCGCCCCCCGTGCATCGGCTGGCGGATAGTCATACCAGCCACCGCCAGTCTTGCGACCCAGCCGCCCCATTTCACATAACTGGTCGGCCAGCGGCGCAAATACCGGTTCGCCGCGCTCACGTGCGGCCCGCCGCTGAAAGGCTGCAATGTCCAGCCCCCCCATATCCTGTGCTTCAAAGGGCCCCATGGCCATTCCCCAGGCGCGCATGGCAGCATCCACCTGCTGCAATGAGGCCCCTGCCAATACCATTCGCTCGGCCTGTGCACGCATGATTCGCACCAGCCGGTTCCCGATAAAACCATCGCATATCCCTGCCTGAACAGGTATCTTGTTCAGTTTCCGGGCCAAATCAAACGCTGTCGCACGAGTCTGTTTTGATGTACCGGGCAACGGGATGATTTCCATCAGTTTCATGACTTGTGCCGGACTGAAGAAATGCAGTCCGATGCAGCGCTGCTCTTCAGGAATTCCGGCGAAAATCGCCCGCGGATCCAGATAGGATGTGTTGGTGGCCAGAATCGTCTGTGAAGAACAGTGTTCAGCCAATGTTTCGAAGAGCTTCCGCTTCACCTGAAGATCTTCAAACACGGCCTCAATGACCAGGTCAGCGGTCGCGGCTGCTGAGCAATCACTCGACCCACGAATGCCACTCAGATAGCGACCCATGGCCGATTCATCCAGCCGGCCTCGTTGAACACGTTCCTGCAGGGCGGAGGAAATTCTCGACAGCCCATTGGTCAATGCTTTTTCATCCTTTTCGATGAGTACGACCGGTATGTTGGCGCCGCGCAATGCCTGCACGATCCCCACCCCCATCGTACCCGCCCCCACCACCGCCACGGAACGAATGTCAGCCGCCCCGACACCCTTGAGGCCGGCAGGCCGTGCTGCGGCTCGCTCTGCAAAAAACACATGGCGCAAAGCCTTTGCCTGAGGTGATGCCCGCAATGTCAAAAAAGCCTCCCGCTCTGCGGCCAGCAGGGATTCGACGGGCTCGGAGGTACAGGCTCTGCGTACACACTGCAGAGCGAGCAGTGGCGCGGGTTCATGTGGATGCCTTTTCCGCAATGAAGATTCTGTCTTTTGCCAGCAGGCTTCATCAACCGGCCCAACCGACCGTTGCGATGCGGGCAGGGGCAACGGCTGCTTGAGTGCATTCTGCAGAAACGTTATGGCCTCGCTCTGCAGATCTGTCACCGTTTCGACAGAAAACACCGCGTCCACCAGTCCATCAGCCAGAGCCTGTGCGGCGGATATCGTACTGCCCAGGGTTATCATCGCCTGAGCACTTTCCCCGCCAACAAGGCGCGGCAGGCGAACTGTACCGCCCGCACCCGGTAAAAGGCCCAGCTTGACCTCGGGAAGACCAAATCTTGCCGACTCCAGTGCCACGCGATATCGGCAGGCCATGGCCACTTCCAGCCCTCCTCCCAAGGCAGATCCATGAATGGCCGCCAACCACGGCTTGGCGGCACCTTCAATTGTCTGAACCACCGCCGGCAGATGTGGCTCCTCAGGTGGACGGTCGAACTCCGAAACATCTGCACCCGCGATGAAGGTTCGTCCATCGCAAATCAATAATGCTGCATCCACAGCGGGATCAGCGTCACAGCGGGCCACGGCGAGCAGCAACGCCTGTCTGACCGTCCGTGACAAGGCATTCACCGGAGGATTCGCAAGGTTTAAGACCGCGATACGACCGGATTTTGCCACCGACAGCACATGATCCGTCTGACTTTCATCCAACTGGGGCGATCCTGAATCAGACACTTTTCCATGAACTCTCATCTATCCACTCTCCCTGGCAATCAACACCGCCCTGCACCATGGTCACCCCTCCTTGAGGCTCAGGATGACGCCTCGGGTTCGTCAGACACACTCCGTCGCCACATCACTGTTCTGAAACGGCTGGCCACAAAGGCGCCATCCGTTAAGGATGCATTGCCGGCCGGATTGGCACCTGTGCCATGAAAGTCGCTGAACGCAGCGCTCTGGTTGACGTATACATTGCCAGTCAGGTTGATGGACAGATTGACTCCTGCATCAGCGAATGCCGCGATGGCACGCTCGATGCGATCATGGTCTGTGTCATACAACGCCGCCGTAATGGCCCCTTTGCGTTTAGCCAGCTCACTTGCCGCGCGTATGGCCGCATCAGCATTCTCGGCCGCGATCAGGAAAGCAATGGGGCCAAAGCATTCCCGTTCATGCGGCACATCATCAGATCCAGCAGACGACGGGGCTGTATCCCCATCAACGGCAAGCAGCAATGGCGTGGCCGTACGGGCTCCCTGAACATCCAGCTGAGAAGACTCACGTATGACCCGACCCAGGCAACGAGCTGAAGCAATGCGTTCTAGCGTAGCGGGATTGGCAATCGCACCGGCAATCTGCGCTGCACGCCCCGGGTCACCCAGCACTTCATCAATGGCGGAGGAAATCGCCTGGGCCACCTCGTCAAATGTTCGATGCCCCACATCAGTCTCGATGCCACTGCGTGGCAGATATACATTCTGCGGAGCCGTGCACATCTGTCCGCTATAAAGTGCAAGTGAAAACGCAATGTTGTCGCACATGCCCTGAAAATCATCAGTGGCACCGAGAACGATGGTGTTTACGCCGGTTTCTTCTGTAAAAACCAGTGGTGTGGCAGCATGATCCCGCAACCACTGCCCGAATGCCGTTGAACCGGTGTAATCAATCAGCGCGACACGACTGTCCGTGGCCAGCCGGGCGGCGAGTGTACCGCCTTCGTCTTCCGCACCCAGCAAAACTATGTCCATCGGCAGCCCTGCTTCCTGCAGTACTTCGCGGGCGACGGCCACGGTGATGGCCATGGGTAAAATGGCCATGGGATGCGGTTTGGCAATGACGGTGTTGCCAGTCACGAGGCTGGAGAACAGGCCAGAATAGCTATTCCAGGTCGGAAAAGTCTGGCAACCAACAACCAGCGAAACGCCCCTTGGAATCACCCGCCAATGCTTTTCTAACACGATTTCCTGCCCACGACCCGCAGGTTTTCGCCACTGCACCTGGGCCGGTACCGCCATCATTTCCACCCAGGCACGAGCAACAGCCTCCAGCCCCCGGTCCTGTGCGTGAGGCCCCCCTGCCTGAAATGCCATGGGAAATGCCTGACCCGATGTATTCATGACCGCATTGGCCATCAAAAAGCTGCGCTGGTTCAGACGATCCAGAATTTCCAGGCAAATGCCCGCACGCCGCCGGATACTGCAGGAGGCCCAAGCTCCCGCCGCTGCCCGGGAACACACAAGCAACTCATCCGCCGTTGCAGCCGGATAGCGAACAGACAAGGCGCCACCATAAGGAGAGACTTCTTGACCGGCCGTGCCATGGCCGGGATGCGAAGGCAGCACAAAAGGTTTTCCCAGTAACGCTTCATATGCTGCTGCGCCTTCGGCACGGGCATTCTCCCCATAGATTTTCCCGCTGGGAATTTCTGGATAGGCAGACCAGTAACCACGACTGTGCAATGCCTCCACGGCCTCACGAAGGGTCTTCTCATGTTTCTGGAACAAAGGGTCGCCTGTCCCGTTACTCGATGGTCCATGATGCAAATCAGACTTTGAAACGGATGTATGCATGAAAGTCTCCTGAAGCCCCGCCCCGAAAACAGACTAAGGAAGTAGTTTCCCTATTATTGACCGTCTGGACGGTTTATGAAATAGTGACAACCCGAATAGTCAAAAAATACCCTGCGTTCCGGTACCACATACGGGTGGTGCCCAACAAGGAGACTTCCTGTGCATAAATCGGCTTCCGACCCTGATGCAGAAAACACCCAACCGGTGTTGGTCGTGCAACATGGTGCTGTCCTGCAGATCACGCTTAACCGTCCCGCGCGACTCAATGCTTTCAATCCCGCCATGCACAGCGCGCTGCACAATTCGCTGCAATCCGCGGCAGACAGTACCGCCATTCGGGCAGTCCTCCTGACCGGTGCGGGCCGCGCATTCTGTGCTGGCCAGGATCTGAGTGAGCGGGACCCCCGCCAAAATTCGCCAGGCAGCAACGCGACCCTCACGCATGATCTCGGCAAAACCCTCGAAACGTATTACAACCCGCTGGTTCGACGTCTGCGCAGTCTTGAAAAACCGGTTGTCTGTGCCGTCAACGGTGTGGCCGCCGGAGCAGGAGCCAGCGTTGCACTTGCCTGTGACATCGTGCTGGCGGCACGATCGGCCCGCTTCATCCAGGCATTTTCGCGGATCGGGCTGGTACCGGATACAGGCGGCAGCTGGCTATTGCCCCGATTGGTTGGAGAGGCCCGCGCCAAGGGGTTGATCATGACCGCCGAGCCGATCTCTGCGGAACAGGCTGCGGACTGGGGGCTGATCTGGCGCGTCTTCGATGACGATCAGCTGGCCAGCGAGGCCGCTGCGCTGGCACAACGTCTTGCAGATGGACCGACACGCGGACTGGCGCTCTCCAAAGCAGCCATTCAGTCAGCGTCGGAAAACTCATTGGACCAACAGCTGGACCTAGAACGCGACCTTCAGCGCAAGGCAGGGCAGACCCTGGACTATGCCGAAGGCGTAGCCGCTTTCCTGGACAAACGTTCCCCGATATTTACTGGGCAGTAAACACGCCGCCATTCAAGGAGGAGACCTGACATGGCACCAGCCGCATCCACACGCAATCACCTGGAGCCCATCGAGACCGCTTCACGGGACGAACTGTCAGCACTGCAGCTGGCACGGTTGAAGCAGACGATTACTCACGCCTACAATAATTCGCACTTTTATCAGGCACGCTTCAAAGAGACAGGTCTACATCCCGAGGATCTGTCCTCTCTGGAAGATCTGGCCCGTTTTCCGTTCACAACCAAACAGAACCTGCGTGACACCTATCCATTTGGCATGCTGGCTGTTCCACGTGAACGACTGGCACGGATCCACTGTTCTTCCGGCACGACTGGTAAACCCACTGTGGTAGGGTATACCGCGGCAGACATAGAAACGTGGACAAACCTGATGGCCCGATCCATAAGAGCAGCGGGCGGACGTGCAGGCGACATCCTGCACAATGCCTATGGTTATGGACTCTTTACCGGGGGCTTGGGTGCACATTATGGGGCCGAACGGCTAGGCTGTTCTGTTGTACCGATCTCTGGGGGTATGACTGAACGTCAAGTCACGCTAATACATGATTTTCAGCCGCGGATCATCATGGTAACGCCCTCTTACATGCTCTCCATTCTGGACGAGTTTCATCGACAGGGTTTTGATCCGCGGGAATCATCTCTTGAAATCGGCATTTTCGGTGCCGAACCCTGGACAAACGCAATGCGCGGCGAAATCGAGCGTGCATTCAATATGAATGCCGTCGATATCTATGGACTCTCTGAAGTCATGGGCCCCGGCGTGGGTCAAGAATGTCTGGAAACCAAAGATGGCCTACATCTCTGGGAAGATCATTTTTATCCGGAGATCATTGACCCGGAAACTGGAGAAGTACTTCCGGATGGCGAGGTTGGGGAACTGGTGCTGACCACGCTCACCAAGGAGGCGCTGCCGATGATTCGTTACCGGACACGGGATCTGACCCGGCTGATGCCAGGTACCGCCCGCTCCATGCGTCGTATCGAACGTATTACTGGGCGAAGCGATGACATGATCATTCTGCGCGGCGTCAATGTATTCCCTTCCCAGATTGAAGAACAGATCTTTAAATGTGAAGGACTCGCTCCGCATTTCCAGATCGAGCTGACCCGAACAGGTCGGATGGACAATATGACGATCCATGTGGAATGTACGGAGGATGCTACCGACCTGCGGCTGCGGGAACGCGCGGCCCGCCAGCTGGCCCATCATATCAAGAGTGTCGTGGGGGTAACAGCAAATGTTGATGTCACGTTACCAGGTGGTGTTATACGCTCGGTCGGCAAGGCCAAACGCGTCCTTGACAATCGACCAGTGCGATAATCGCAGACCATCGGACCGGACAGTAAAGTTTCCGTTCAAAAAACGATTACACGGCGGAAACTGCGCTGTCTGGAAATTGAGGTACCGATCTCAGAACTGATCTCGACCAACCGGATATTTTCGAACATCAACATGGCCCGTACACGCGCAGCAGACTACGAGGAGAAACGACTCGGCATTCTTGAACATGCCGCAACTGTATTTGCCACGCAGGGGATCAAGAATTCATCCATGGCCTATATCGCTGAACGAAGCGGTGTTTCGAAAGCGTTGCTCTACCATTATTATCCCAGCAAAAACGCACTGATTTTCGACATCATCTGTTCTCATCTGCTGGCCTTGGACGAAGCACTGACCCATGTATCCAATGAGATGAAGGGCGAGCCTGCCGAACGGCGGCTCAGGCGTCTGATTCACGCCATTCTTGAAAACTATCGAAACGCCGACGATCGGCACAAAGTCCTGCTGGATCGGGATACTGCGCTGACCGACACACAACGCGAAAAGGTTCACAGCCTTGAGCGACGGATCATTGTGCATATCTCCAGTGCCATCCGGGACATTGCGCCCCATCTGGAACAGGAGCGTTCCCTGCTGAAGCCTGTCACCATGTCACTGTTCGGTATGTTGAACTGGGCCTATATGTGGTTTCGTCCCAATGGGTCTGTCAGCCGGCCGGAATACGCCGACCTGCTGACAGACCTGATGCTTAAAGGAGTAAACGGCATCCAGCTGAGTCAGAATCAGGATGGCAAGTTCAGCTGATCGGCCACAGCATCTGCCCAGCGCCCAGCCGGCAGGCCATAATGAGAAACCAATTGGCTGGCGCGCTCCTGCAACTGGGATCGACTCACGACAAGCGATGGGCCCTTCAAGGCCAGGAGAACCAGATTACCTTCTTCCCGGGGGTCGAGCAGAAACACCTGTGGAAAAAGGGATCGGATACGCGCCACACTGCGCTCGAACGAAGCGTGGCGGCCAAACAGGTTGACCACCATGATGCCAGGATCCTGCAGGGCACGATAACAGGCCGTATAGAAACGTTTGCTGTCATGCACGGGGCCGGCGGCTGATTCATCGTATAGATCTACCTGAATGACACCGAACTGTCCCCGGCTGGACAGGTCGCAAACATAGTCGCAGGCATCCCCCTGCACCAGTTCCAGGCGCCGATCCGGTGTGGGCAAACCAAACCACTGTCTGACCACCCAGGGCAAGCGGTGACTGATTTCTACAACCGTCGTTGTACTCTGCCGGCAGTGATGATGGCAAAACTTGGTGAGCGCTGCTGCCCCTAGTCCCAGTTGCAGCAGCCGGGCGGGCGGATCCATCAGCAGCAGCCAAGCCATCATATCCTGTACGTAAGACAGCACCAGGATTTCAGGCCGGGCAATATCCATCGCGCCCTGCACCCAAGGCGAACCAAAGTGCAGGTAGCGGATGCCGTCAAGCTCTGAGAAGCTGATGACCGGCTCGACATAAGCGGTACGTGTTCTTCTCACATTAATACCAAGCGTCGATACAGCAACAGACTCCAGCTCCCATGGACGGATACTGGAGTCTTATGACACGTTTTTCAGGCGTTAGCGGCTCTGTTCCAGCAGCAATGTGTTCATGCGACGAACAAAGCCAACGGGATCGTCCAGTTTTCCACCATCAGACAGGGTAGCCTGATCCAGCAACAACCTGGACCAGTCGTCAAAATGACCATCCTCTTCTTTCAGGCGTTTGACCAAAGGATGATCTGGATTGATCTCCAGAATCGGCTGGCGTTCTGGTACAGGTTGGCCGGCTTGTTTCAACATCCGTTCCAGAGTAGCACTCATGTCGCCCTTGCCTGAAACCAGGCAGGCCGCGGAGTCTGTCAGACGATGACTGATCTGAACATCTTTGACACGGCTTCCCAGGGCGTCCTTCAGGCGCTGCAGTAAACCCTTGAAATCGGTTTCCACATCCTTGCTGGCCTGGCGTTCCGCCTCATCCTCCAGGCTACCCAGATCTAATGCACCACTGGCGATCGATTCCAGAGGCGTGCCATCAAACTCGTGCATGAAGCTGAGCATCCATTCGTCGACACGATCGGATAACAACAGGACTTCAATGCCTTTCTTACGGAAAATTTCCAGATGTGGGCTCTGGCGCGCGCCGGCCTCGCTATCTGAAGTGATGTAGTAGATCGCCTTCTGCCCCTCTTTCATCCGTGCCTTGTACTGGGCCAAGGATATCATGCCATCTGCAGTACGCGTATCGTCGTCGCTATTGTCTGTGGGTGCCTCTCCCTTGATAACAGCATCCTCGACGTCCGCTGCCGAAGAAACATCGGGCGCCTTCGCCTGATCAGTCGATGATGGCGTACTGTCAAGCGGTATAGGCTCACCGGTCGTACGGAATCGCAGCAGTGCCGCAATCTTTTCACGGTTCTTGCTGTCTTCTCCGATCCCTTCCTTGAGCACCTGTCCATAGGTACGCCAGAAACGCACGTAGTCGGCTTTGCGGTTCTCCGCCAAGTCTTCCAGCAACGACAATACACGACGGATGTTACCTTCCCGGATCAGGCGTATATCACGGCTCTCCTGAAGAATTTCGCGTGAGACATTGAGAGGTAAATCACTAGAATCCACCACCCCGCGCACAAAACGCAGGTAGGCAGGGATGAGCTGCTCGGCGTCATCCATGATGAATACACGACGAACGTAAAGACGTATGCCGTGACGCTGCTGGCGATCCCACAGGTCAAAGGGAGCGTGCCGCGGAATATAGAGTAGTTGCGTGTATTCGGAGCGTCCTTCTACCCGGTTATGGGTGTAGGCCAACGGCCCCTCAAAATCATGGGTGATGTGGCGATAGAACTCTTCGTATTCTTGGTCGCTGATCTCGCTGCGAGGCCGCAACCACAGTGCCTTGGCCTGGTTGACCACCTCCCATTCGCCTGTCTCGACCATCTCCTGCTTGTCGGCATCCCATTTTTCAGCCTTCATCCGAACAGGCAATGCAATATGGTCGGAATAGTTACGTACCAACTGGCGCAGCTTGTGGGTATCTAGCAGCGAATCATATTCGTGCCCATGATCCCCTTCCCCCTCGTTGGCCCGCAACGTCAGGGTCACCGTGGTACCACGCTGCTTGCGCGTGATGGTTTCAATGCTGAATTCACCATCACCACTGGAAGTCCAGCGAATCCCCTGCTCGACCGGATCACCGGCACGCAGACTTTCCACCGTCACCTGACTGGCCACGATAAAGGATGAGTAGAATCCCACACCGAACTGACCAATCAGGCTGGAATCCTTGGCGCGGTCACCCGTGAGCTTGCTGAAGAACTCTCTTGTACCGGAGCGGGCGATCGTGCCGAGGTTCTTGACAGCCTCATCCCGGCTCATGCCGATGCCGTTGTCAGTTACGCCAATGGTGCGCGCCTTGCGATCCACCTCGATCCAGATGCCAAGGTCACTGTCACCGCCGTAAAGGCTGTCGTTGTCGAGCGCCTCAAAACGCAGTTTGTCGCAGGCGTCTGATGCGTTAGAAATCAGCTCACGCAGAAAAATGTCGCGGTTACTGTAGAGGGAGTGAATCATCAGATCCAGCAACTGCTTGATCTCTGTCTGAAATCCCAAGGTTTCTTTTTGTGTGTCGCTCATAGTCAATGGGGGTCCAACGAACCCAAGTCATATATCGTATGGGGCTCAGATGGGCATGGCCGCAAGGATTTCAAGGCCGCCTACCGCTCAAAAGCCAGTGTACGAGTTGCAATGTACCCGTCTGGACTGGGATCATGAATTGCCTGTCCGCAACTCATTGTCAGGCAGTGACAGCCAGACCTCCTTCCAGCGCGGGTCAAGCGGGCGCCCCTTGCGTCCGCGAGCGCCTGCGTAAGCTGCCATTTCACGATTGTTCATGATTCGTTGCTGTGGCTTCGACATTCGTCCCAGTCCCCGAACCATCAGACCAGCCTCACCGGCCACGATCACCTGGCGCAGCTTCTCGGCTTTGTCCAGTGCCATCAACACGACGCCTCTCCCGCCGCGGCGCAGTGCCTTGACCTCACTCATGGGGTAGATGAGTACCCTCCCCTTGTCTCCCCCTCCCAGACCGTCACTCAGACACGCGAGCTGAGCATGCGCCTGTTCGGACTGAAAGAGGACGGGCGGCAGGGGCACATCACCATCATCCAGCGTCAGAAACTGCTTTCCGGCCTTCATGCGGCTTTGCCAGTCAGTTGCCTGACAGGTCAGTCCATAGCCCTTTTCGGTCGCCAGCAGCACGCCTGTCCCTGCAGGGGCGGCAAAGGCATGCAAAATCTGTGACCCGACCGCCAGCTCGACAAAGCTGGTGAGCGGTACACCATCACCCCGTGCGGATGGCAACGCCATGACCGGAATCGAATACACCCGGCCGTTGCTGGCCATGGCATATAACTGATCCGTTGTCAGTACCTCAAATGCGCCCTGCAGGCCGTCACCCGTTTTAAAGCTGAATTGCCGCGCGTCATGGCCGTGCCCCTGCCGCGCACGAACCCAGCCTTTGCGGGAGATGATGACTGTCACGGGCTCTTCGGCCTGCTGCACTTCCAACGTGGCGCGGTCCGCCGCTTCAATCAGGGTTCGACGCCCATCGCCATAGGTCTTGACGTCCGCTTCGATCTCACGAATGACGGCCTTCTTCAGGGTGCTGGCACTGCCCAGCAATGCCTGCAATTTTTTACGTTCATCTGCCAGGGCCGCCAGCTCCTGCTCGATACGGATCGCTTCCAGACGGGCAAGCTGGCGCAGCCTGATTTCCAGGATGTCGTCTGCCTGGCGTTCACTCAAACCAAATGCCTGCATCAACGCGGCCCGCGGTTCATCCGATTCCCGGATGATCCGGATGACCTCATCGATATTGAGCAGTACCAGTTGCCGACCTTCGAGAATATGAATCCGGTCCTCAACCTTGGCCAGGCGGCACATGCTGCGTCGCCGCACCGTCAACAGACGAAAATCGATCCATTCCTGCAAGATCTCCATCAGCGTCTTCTGGCGCGGGCGTTTGTCCTGCCCCAGCATGACCAGATTGATGGACACCGATGTTTCAAGGCTCGTGACTGCCAGCAAGGTATTCAGCAGCAGGGACTGTTCCACCCGGGATGTCCTGGGTTCAAAGACCAGCCGCACGGCAGCTTCCCGGCCGCTTTCGTCACGCACCGCATCCATCACGCCGAGAATCTGCGATTTGGCCTGCAGCTGCTCTGGAGTCAGCGCCTTTTTCCCGTGACGAATCTTGGGATTGGTGAGCTCCTCGATCTCCTCCATGACTTTTTGGGCCGACACGCCATGCGGCAGCTCGTCCACGACCCATTGCCACTGGCCCCGTGCCAGCTCCTCAAGGTGATAACGGGCCCGCACCCGGATGGATCCTCTGCCAGTTCGGTAGGCATCGGACAACTCGTCCGCACGGCTGATGATCTGCCCCCCACCAGGGAAATCAGGACCCGGCATGATGGTCATCAGCGCCTCATGCGAGAGGTTCGGGTCACGAATCAGGGCAATGGCGGCCTGAGCAACCTCAGCAAGATTATGCGAAGGTATTTCCGTCGCCATGGCCACGGCAATGCCAGAGGCCCCATTGAGCAGGATCATCGGCAGGCGAGCGGGCAGGAGCTCCGGTTCCGTGGCCGATCCATCGTAATTCGGCAGAAAATCCGCCGTACCCTGGTCAATTTCGTCAAGCAGGAGGCGGGCATACAATGTCAGCCGGGCTTCGGTATATCGCATGGCCGCAGCACCATCGCCATCACGAGAACCAAAATTTCCCTGTCCGTCAACTAGCGGATAGCGCAGACTGAATCCCTGCGCCATGCGCACCATTGCATCATAAGCCGCGGAATCACCATGCGGATGATACTTGCCCAGCACGTCACCAACGACCCGGGCTGACTTGACCGGCTTGGCCGCAGGTCCCAGGCCCATCTCATGCATGGCGTAGAGGATGCGCCGCTGCACCGGTTTCTGCCCATCACAGACATCAGGCAAGGCCCGGCTCCGTATGGTGGAAATGGCATAGTCCAGATAGGCCCGCTCCGCGTAACGGGCCAATGTCAGACCGTCCGTGTCGGCCTCCTCGTCCAGATTAGCCTCTATATCCAACTCGATCATCCCATTCCATCACGTTCGTCATCATCCGTCGGAAACACGCTACCCGCGAAGGATTGCGTGGCGTTCGCACCCTATCGTCAGTTCTCTTCTACCGCTGATGAAGAAGATGCGCCGAACGCCCTGTCATTGTGACAGATTGCATAATCGACCTGAACAAAGAGCGTGATGATCTAAAATCATTGGGTCTGCAAATGATTTTCACACGTCCATATTATGCCCGATTCCAGCCAGAAACCCTTTCCGATTCCCATCAGTTATTTCAGCATTGCACTGGGGACTGCCTCCCTTGGCAGTGCATGGCGTTACGCTGCATCAGCCAACCTGGCCCCCTCATGGCCAGGTGAAAGCCTGGCCGCCCTGGCCAGTGCGGTATGGGTCCTGTTGATCCTGGTCTACGCGATCAAAATCCTCTACTACCGGCCCGCCTTCACGGCAGACCTGCACGACCTGATGCAGTGCTGTTATATCAGCCTCATCCCGATCACGACTATATTGACAGGGCTCTCGATCCTCCCCTATACATCTGCCATCGGACACATATTGATTTACTTGGGGATCATTGGCCAACTGGCCTTCTCCATGTACCGAGCGGCGGGCCTGTGGCGTGGCCTGCACACTATCAAGGCAACCACACCCATCATCTATCTGCCAACGGTCGCCAGCAGCTTTGCTTCGACCATCGCCATGAGCGCACTGCATCAACACGAACTGGCCATCATGTTCTTCGGTGCAGGGATGCTGTCATGGACCAGTCTGGAAGCAGCCATCCTGAGCCGGTTGCGTACCGATACACCGCTCGCTCCGCCCATGCGTGGCCTCATAGGCATTCAGCTGGCACCAGCCTTCGTTGGCTGCAACGCCTATTTCACCATCAACGGCCATCAGCTTGACACCATTGCGCTCCTGCTGATTGGCTACGGCATATTGCAGCTGCTCTTCCTGCTGCGCCTGCTTCCCTGGATACTTGAAGCCGGCTTCACCATGGGCCTGTGGGGTTTCTCGTTCGGACTGGCGACCATGGCCGGATGCGGGATGCACATCCTTGTCATGGCGCCGCACTTGGCTCTTCTGGGATATATTCTCTGGATCGGTGGCAGTGCATTGATAGGACTCCTGTGGCTCTGGACACTGCTGACCATCATGCGAGGCAAGTTTCTGGTAAAAGCATAGTCCAACAACACCCGGGCGGTACATCTGTCCGGGCGAAACTACACGTCGGCGCGCGCCTGGTCGCCATGTTCCTCCAGCCAGTTGCGCCGTCCGGCCGCCTCACCCTTTCCCATGAGTAGCGTGAACTGCGCCTCGGTTTCCTTCATGCTGATCGACCCGTAGCGCACCTGGGACAGGCTGCGGGTAGCGGGGTTAAGGGTCGTTTCCCACAACTGTCCAGCCGTCATCTCCCCTAACCCCTTGAAGCGGGATACGGTCCAGCTCCCCGGCTTCAGCCCATCCTTGTGCAGCCTCTCTTCAAGATGCTGCAGTTCACGACTGTCCAAACAGTAGATCTTGCGCAGCGGATGTTTGCCCCGCGCCGATACATCCACCCGATAAAGCGGCGGGCGCGCCACATAAACATGCCCAGCCTCAATCAGTGCAGGAAAATGACGGAAAAACAGGGTGAGCAACAACACCTGGATGTGAGATCCATCGACGTCAGCATCCGAGAGAATGCAAATCTTACCGTAACGCAGTCCGCTGAGATCGGCGCTGCTGGCGTGCCGGTGCGGATCGACCCCAATGGCCACCGCCACGTCATGAATCTCGTTATTGGCAAATAGCCGGTCAGGCTCGGTTTCCCACGTATTGAGCAACTTGCCACGCAGAGGCAATACCGCCTGGCTTTCTTTGTCACGCCCCATCTTGGCAGATCCACCGGCAGAATCGCCCTCGACAAGAAACAGCTCATTGCGGGCTATGTCGGTGCTCTCGCAATCCGTGAGCTTGCCCGGCAGGACGGCCACCCCCGAGCCTTTGCGCTTTTCCACGCGCTGCGCTGAACGCAGACGCGCCTGCGCCTGACGAATCACCAGATCAGCCAGTCGCCGCGCCTGGTCTACATGCTGGTTGAGCCAAAACTCAAACTGGGTACGCACCGCACCCGACACCAGTCGAACCGCATCCCGCGAACTGAGACGTTCCTTGGTCTGACCCTGAAACTGCGGATCCAGCACCCGGGCCGACAGCACAAAGCTGGCCCGTGCAAAAACGTCCTCCGCCATCAGACGCACACCTTTGGGCTGCAAATTGTGCAATTCAATGAAATGCCGAATGGCAACAAACAACCCTTCACGCAGGCCCGACTCATGGGTTCCGCCAGCCGGCGTCGGGATCAGGTTGACATACGATTCACGTACCAATGGCCCGCTGTCGGTAAAAGCCACGACCCACTGTGCCCCTTCTCCCTCTACAAAACTGTCGTCGCCTGCCCCGATGTACTGCTGATCCTCAAAGAGCAGCAACGGTTCCGAGGATGACTCATGAGCAAGCGCCTCCAGCAAATAACTGCGCAGACCTTCGTCATATTGCCACTGCCTCATCTCAGCAGTTTTTTCAATAAAAAGCGTGACCTGCACACCCGGCAACAGCACGGCCTTGCTTCGTAACAGCCGCTCCAGCTCCCCCAGTGGAATGGTGGCGCTATCGAAATATTTTGGGTCGGGCTTCACCCGGACGCGGGTACCCGACGCGGGCTCATCCCGCCCGGCAGGCCGGCTTGCGAGCGGATCGGCCACTTCACCGCCAGCAAAAACGATACGGTGGGCCAGGCGCCCCCCCTTCTCATCCCGCTCACCTTTGCGCCAGACGGTCACTTCCATACGGGTAGCCAGTGCATTGGTCACGGATACCCCCACACCGTGCAGCCCGCCAGAAAAGCTATAGGCTCCGCCCGCCGACTTTTCGAACTTGCCGCCTGCATGCAAACGGGTAAAAACGATTTCAATGACTGGTAGTCCTTCATCGGGATGCAGGCCGACCGGGATACCCCGCCCATCATCAGTGACCTCAATGCTGCCATCCCGGCACAGACGAACGTTTATGTGCCTTGCATGCCCTCCCAGAGCCTCATCTGCTGCGTTATCAATGACTTCCTGAATAATATGCAGCGGATTTTCCGTCCGGGTATACATACCTGGCCGCTGCCGGACAGGCTCCAGCCCTTTCAATACACGGATAGACGCCTCGGAGTAGACATCGGAGCTTTTGGGGGAAGGGGACGAACGTGTTGCCATCTCGGCATTATTACCTATCGTTCCCTGCCCTGGGGGCCGTCACGTCGTACATCGAGCACAGCGGGCAGCCCTTTTTCCATAAATTCCCTTCATTCTGCCGCAAAATATAAAACACAGTTAAATGATAACTACAATAGAGATTAACCCTGCCTCGATCTGCCGGCCCAGGCAGAAGCACACAAGGGCAGCCTCAGCCACGAAAGGTACAGGCTGCCTGCTATACGAGCCAGGTCTTTGCAAAATCCCAGGAGATTCACATGGCAAAAGGAAGAAAGATTTCGATCGTTGGCGCTGGAGCCGTCGGTACAGCGGTTGCTTACGCTGCGCTGATCCGCCAGGTCGCCAATGAAATTGCACTTTATGACATCAATACGACCAAGGTGGAAGCCGAAGCAGCCGACCTTGCCCACGGCTCACACTTCACTGGCTGGCCTTATGTAAACGGCAGCAGCGATATCGCTGTGACCAATGCCAGTGATATCGTCGTGATTACCGCAGGTGCTAAGCAAAATCCGGGCCAAAGCCGTCTGGAGCTGGTCAAGGACAATGCACGCATCCTGAAAGCCATGATGCCCAAACTGGTGGATGCATCACCTGAAGCCATTTTCATCCTGGTAACCAATCCTT
Organism: Lautropia sp.; assembly: GCA_030527825.1. GTDB lineage: Bacteria > Pseudomonadota > Gammaproteobacteria > Burkholderiales > Burkholderiaceae_E > Lautropia. The sequence goes on along the minus strand of JAUNAC010000002.1, from coordinate 499,074 downwards.
GCGATGTCCTGACGATGGTGGCACAGCGCATTTCAGGATTACCTAGCGGCCGGGTCATTTCTAGCGGCACGGTACTGGACTCCTCACGGCTGCGCCGCCTGATTGCTGATCGGGCACGCGTTTCAACAGCCAGCGTACACGCATCAATCATTGGGGAGCACGGCGACAGTGAATTCGCCATGTGGTCCGTGGCGCGCATCGGCGCCGTTCCTATCGCAGACTACCGGGTAGAGGGACATCAGGTATTCCCCCCTGAGGTGCTGGACGATCTGGCACATCAGGTCATGACCAGTGCCTACAAGGTCATTGCCGGCAAAGGTGCAACCAACTTTGCCATCGGTCTGTCCGCCTCGCGGATCTGCGAGGCCATCCTGCGGAACGAGCATTCCGTTCAACCGGTTTCCAGCATCCTGCATGGCCAATATGGCATTCATGATGTCGCGCTCTCGCTGCCCAGCGTACTGGGCTCCAATGGCGTGGAGCAGATTCTGGATACGCCCCTGAGCGACGATGAAAAATCCAAGCTGCGCAACTCGGCTGAAGCCATCATGAACAGCTTCAGACTGGTTGAAAAAGACCTCTGATCCAGCCGCTGATTCTGACCCTCCTTGCGGATAGCTCGCCAGAATCCGCTATCCATGCCCTCCCGACACCATGAAGTTATGGTTGTCGGGAGGGCAGTCGAGGCTGCCCTGCGCCACCTTAGCGGGGTATGGCCATGATGCTTGCCTGGATCTTGCTGCTGCCCAGCGGGTTTTTCACGCCATAGGGGCTCTTGAACTTCGCCATGAATGGAATGGTGCTCACGCCATCCAGACCGCAAACCGGCACTGGCGCATATAGCGTTGCCATGTTGGTCGGATCATAGATGCGGACGTGCTGCATCATGCCTTCGTCCTCATGATCAAGAATGTGACAATGCAAAACGAAGTCACCTGTGTAGCGTTGATAACGGGTGCGCACCGTGATGGTGTATTGCCCACGTTCCGCCTGACCATTGATCGATTTCACAAATATCGTGTCTTTCCAGACACCCTTCAGGCCACGGAACTGAGTATCGACCTGGCCATCGCCACCATAGGTATCAGGTACATCAAAACCGCTCACATCCCTTCCCTGAGGATCAATGATCGAGACGATCTGGAACGGATTGACGTGGATATGGTACGGATGCCCCCCATTAAGGGACTTGAGCACCCAGTCCTGTACCCGACCCAGTTTGAGGTTAAGCGTCTCTCCCGGCGAATACTCCTTGCCGTTGATCTGGAACTGCAATTGCGGGGGATTGCTCCCCGGCTTGACCGCTACGGCAAAAGTCAGAGTCTGAGCAGGTTCATTGACCTCGGACTGGCTGATCGTCGGATGCGGCGTATAGTGCGAAAGTTGCAGATTATTTTCCAGATCAGCCCGCACCGTTGCACGCATGTCTTCCGGCGTATTGACATCAGCCAGGCGCAACATCTGCTGTTTCACGTAGCGAGGAATGTCCGTGACATTCATGCTGATGCCCTGGCGAACCTCCACCAGACCCAGCAACGACTGAATGCTGGGCTCATTGTTCACCGAACCGGCAGCTGGCGCCGATTTATCCAGCACACAGTAGTAACCCGACTCCGGAAAGACGGTCAATAGATCCCAACGGTAGCCGGGCTGGAACGTCGTCTGCGTTGCAGGCTGCATGCTGGCCATGGTCAACCCATCCGCTGCCACCTGATAATGAGTCAGGGGTGCACCGGTGCAATTGTTGTTAATGAAACGCTGCAACGACTTGCCGCTGAGCTTGCGCACCTCGCTCGCCGGCATGTTGTTCAGAATGGCTTTGCGGAATTCGAGTGTCACCGTGTCACGCACGCCGCCATGAATGACACGCCAGCGCTCCATCCGGCCTGAAACGGCACCGACGAACCGGGGCAACGTCCGGCCGTTGATCGTGGTGAAACGGCCACTTTGACGCCAGCTGTTAGGCCCATTAAAAGCTTCATAGCTTTCGACATCACCGACATCTCCCTCGTCACATACAAGAGGAGGCAACGTGACGCCGGGTGCTGGATCCGGCGCACGTCCTGTCAGCCCCTGGCGCTTGAGCGAACCATCCGGCCAACGACAGCCATAAGAGATTTGCTGGAGCATAACGATCCGCTCCTGGACACGGGTATCCGGCGTGGACTTGAGCAGCGTATCCAGATCACCATTGGTATTGGCGCTGGGATAGCGGTTGCCACGGATGATCAGTGCCCCTGCCATGCCACTGGACACCTGCAACGCAGTGGATCCATGCAAATGGCTGTGGTACCAGAATGTGCCTGCCGGATGGTCAGCGGGCACCTGAATGTGATACAGCTGCGACGTACCCGGTTTAACACTTAGAAAAATATTGTCCGATACCCCGTTGGGATCCACCCACAATCCATGTGTATGCAGATTGGTGGAATTAAAACACTGGGGATCATTGAGAACCGGCTTGGCGCACGACGGATCCTTCTCCGGCAGATTGTTGGTCAGACGCACATTGAGCTGGGTTCCCGGCTGAATCTCGATGGCAGGAGCCACCAGCGGCTGATTGGGCTGGCCGTGATAGCTGCGCATCCGTACCCGTTCGTAACGATTGTTGTTGGGGTTCCAGAGATAGGATTCCACATACCCGACGTCCAGACGCACGTTACGCTGCCGGGCCGGCGGCAGGGGCGCATCACTGACGCTACCCTGAGGCTGGACGGATGAGCTACCCGAAGCCGCATTGACATCATCATCGGCCTCAAAGACCGGAGGGTTCTGAACCGTGCTGAACAGGGTATTTTCCTGTGCCTGTGCAGACAGCGTCACAAAGCCAAGAAGGATCCCCGACAGAGCAGCCAGCGCCGGCCCGGTCTGCCGGACGGTACGCGATCGCAGTGTCGGTGCGAGGGAAATATTGGACACGATGTTTTTCTCCGCCAGATAGGAGGGTTGTCTGAATGAACTGGCAGGACGCCCTCTGATGGCAAACCCGTCTTGTACTGATTACCATCGGTATCTGAGATCATTCAGGCCTTGTTTAGCAAAGGCAGGCGAAGCTTAAATGCTGTGAATAAACTATCCTGTTCACAAAATTAACAAAGACCAGCGAACGTAAGCCCTCCTTACATCACCCCGCATACCATGGCACCCTGGTCAGGTGAAAACACCGTGAAACATGAAAATTATTTCAATTAATCATATAGTTAAGCGAACGATATTGATGCCCATCAACCGACGAGGACCAAGATCTCTTTACCGCGTTTACAAAACAAAACCCATGACGACGGCATTTTTGTAGTTTGTGAAATACGCCGACACTGCGAGGGAATTTTTTAATTAATCATGACAATAAATCCGATAACAATAACAAAATTTCACAAATAAACCATCGGTTTCTGTCATTAAAAACTTGTTTCCGGGATTTTTTGCACCTGTTCCGGGATGTCAATCGGACGTCATCCAACCGCGGGTATGGTTCCGATGATTCAACATCCTTCCATCGGCACCATCTATCTATGACTCGGACCGATATACTGGCTGCTGTCACTGCTGCAAGCACATTCACATTCATGTTGCGCCCAACCCTTCTCTGTTCCGACGTCACCATCGCGCGGTCCAGTTACCGGAATGTGTCATCAGACCGTTCGCGAACCATCCTGCATCACTTGGCCTGCATCGCTAGGCCGACAACCTCCTTGCTTATATTTGCCCTGGCATTGGGGGGGTGCGAGCAACATGCCTCGCCGCCGGCCCGCAACACTGCCACAGCTCGCAGCGACAGGCAGTTCACCACGACCTTACCCGCGAAAAGTTCCTCCTCCCCGGCCGGACAAACAATGTCTTCGGCCATGACTCGGCCTGGGTCATCCCTGGATGAAAAAAACATCGCGCGACTGCTGGCTACCCATCACTGTACGTCGTGCCATCGGCGTGAACAGAAACTGGTCGGCCCGTCCTTCCAGTCTGTCGGAAAGCGTTATGCTGGCAAGGCAGACGCCCTGGCGCAGATTAGCGAACATATCCGTCAGGGGGGCAAAGGACGCTGGGGACCCATTCCGATGCCTCCCCAGCCGCAGCTCAGCGATGCCGAACTTCAGGCACTCAGCAGGTGGGTTTTACAGCAGCAATAGGCACCATGACCATTCATGCTCATAGTGTACAAACGGGGATTGACAAACCCTGATACAGGCAAAATCCGGATAGCCGTTGACCCGCATCAGGAGATGCTTTTAAGCTAGGCTTATAGTCTAAAAGACCACGCTGGAGAAATCGGCATCTACGGCATAACGGAGCCTGGTTCGCCCACATTTTCTGGCTGTAATATCCCCTAACCCATCTGGACTTCAGTTTATGACAAACAACTCCGACCCCGACGACCCAAAACCGGCGACCGCACCCGTCACTAACAGCACGCCCACCGGAACCAGCGGCACATCCGATGTGACAAATGCCGCCCAGGCACCCTTGCCCTCTCCTGCCCGCCGAGGCAGCCGGACACCCTCTGCAGTGACTCCCCGGCGGCGCAAAGCCGCCCCCCTCGCGCCCTTGCCCACCGAAATCCGGCGCGTGGCGGGGGGAGACACACCGCCAAGCCTGGCGAAACGGCCACTGGAAAAATTTGTGACCGAGCAGCGAATCGAGGCCGCCCAGAAGCAGAAACTTGAAGCGGTGACGTCCATTCTGGACAATATGGACAAAAAAACTCTACAGGCCCGGGGTAAGGCGCTACGGGCCATTCTGGAAGAATCCGAGGAAGAAGACCGGGATGTGATCCGTCGGGCGCTCCGGGGCAAGCTATCCCATAAGGCCAGACACGCAAAAATCAATCCAGATGAAGAGCTGGCTGACGGCTGGCGCGAGGGTAGCTACCCCTATAAAAATCTGATGCGACGCTCCACTTACGAAAAAGAAAAATTCCGGCTGCAGGTGGAACTACTGAAGTTGCAGGCATGGGCAAAAGAGACTGGCCAGCGAATCGTGATCCTGTTCGAAGGCAGGGATGCGGCAGGCAAGGGCGGCACCATCAAGCGTTTCATGGAACACCTGAATCCTCGTGGTGCCCGGGTGGTTGCACTGGAAAAACCGACCGATACGGAGCGTGGACAATGGTATTTTCAGCGCTACATCGCCCACCTGCCTACACACGGGGAAATTGTGCTGTTCGACCGCAGCTGGTACAACCGGGCAGGGGTCGAAAAAGTCATGGGCTTTTGCAGCAACGCCGAATATCAGGAGTTCATGAAACAGGCCCCGGAATTAGAACGGCACCTGGTTCGCAGCGGCATTCATCTTGTGAAATTCTGGTTCAGCGTCAGCCGCAAGGAGCAGCGTCGCCGGTTTCGCGAGCGCGAGGCACATCCGCTCAAACAGTGGAAACTAAGCCCGATCGACAAGGCATCACTGAACAAGTGGGATGACTATACCCGCGCCAAAGAAGCCATGTTTTTCGAGACCGATACCGCTGACAGTCCCTGGACCGTCATCAAGAGCGACTGTAAAAAACGGGCACGGTTAAATGCTATGCGCTACATCCTGCACAAGCTGCCCTACAGCAACAAGTCGATCGAGCGAATCGGCAAACTGGATCCCCTGATTGTGGGTCGAGCCCATGTTGTGTACGAGCGTGGCGAACGTCCAGACTCCCTGCTTTAAGGCGTGGCGGCAGCATCGCACCGACCTGCGCCGCGCTGCTGCAGTTACAAGGACGCCACCAAGGCGTCCTTGAGGAGAACACTGGTCTGATTGCCGCTTAAACTTTGCCGTCCGCCTTGCGCAGAATGGCGTACATTTCATCCTTCAGACGCAGTTTTTCTTTCTTGAGGTTCTCGATCTCCAGAGAAGCGCTTCGTTCGACGCCCGATTCCATATTTTTGATTTTTTGATCGAGGTCGTTATGCTTGTCGAACAGACGGGCAAAATGTGCATCCTCGGTCTTGAGCTTGGTAATCAATCCACGAAATTCCGGAAACATGACGGTTCATCTCCAAAGAAAAAGGAACAAAAAGTGGATCTGCAGCCAAAAGACTTCGGCCGGTCATGGGTTCGATGCTAGCACAAGGAACGCGTCTTTCTGGCGCTGCATAACCACGGCGATGGCCTCGGTGAGACACTGCACAGCGGTTACCACGTCATGAAGATCTGTCCACCGGCGGGCGGGCGTCCCCGCCGCGTTGCCCATCTGGACATGGACGCATTCTTTGCCTCGGTCACGCTGCTGCAGTATCCGCAGCTTCAGTCACTACCGGTGGTCATTGGTGGAGAGCGACTGACCCCGGAAGCGCTGGTAGCCCGAATCAATGCCCACCATCCGGATGCGGGCTGCCAGGCCGATGCTCTGCATGCCATCCGGCCCGAGCACTTTCCACGGCTGGCCAACTACCGTGGGCGCGGTGTAAGCACCACCGCAACCTATGCCGCCCGGCGCTTCGGGCTGAGTTCCGGCATGGGTCTGACCCGCTCCGCACACCTGTGCCCTGACGCCATTCTGCTGCCCCCCGACCTGGACCTCTACCGGAAATTTTCACATGCGTTCAAATCCATCGTCCGATCCGTGACGCCCATCGTCGAGGATCGGGGCATTGATGAGATATTCATCGATGTGACGGACATACCCGGCGTGGAAGATGACGGTGGCCGGGATCTGGCTGAACGGATCCAGCGGATGATCAGAGAGGGGACCGGCCTGCATTGTTCGATCGGCGTGGCGCCCAACCGGCTGCTAGCCAAGATCGCCAGTGACCTGGACAAGCCGCAAGGTATCACCATATTGTTCCCCCAGGATGTACAGACACGGATATGGCCCCTGCCCTGTCGGTATATCAACGGCATTGGCCCCAAAACGGACGCCCGGCTGCGGGCGCTGGGCATCGAACGCATCGGGCAGCTGGCGGCCTGCGATCCAGCCTGCTTAATGGATCATTTCGGCCTGCGCCATGGTCAATGGCTGCATGAAGCGGCCTGGGGGCGCGACAACAGCCCGGTCACCAGCCGCAGCACCCCGGTCACCATCAGTTGCGAAACAACTTTTGCGCGCGATCTGCATGCCAGGCATGACCGTGCCGAACTCTCGAGCATCTTCTCCCGACTGGCGGAGCAGGCAGCCCTCGCCCTCCAGAACAAGGGCTATGCCGGGCGCACGGTAGGCATCAAACTGCGCTATGCGGACTTCCGGACGGTCAGTCGGGAGCAGACATTTTCAACCGCCACACAGGATGTGACGCAGATCAGGCAAAGGGCCGGTATGTGCCTGAAGCGGGTTGATCTGAGCCGGCGTTTCCGGCTGCTGGGCATTCGCGTTTCCGCTCTGGAGTGTTATGACGATGACCCCCATCATGCGCCCGCACGTGAGCCGATGCCGGAATCCCTGCAAGGTACATTGCCGCTGTAGAACGGCGCTCTCTCGGGTAGCAGGACGGGCAGACCCTTGACAGACTGTGGGAATTCACGCAGAATCAGAGGATCACTTGGGCGGGGTGGCAGAGTGGTTATGCAGCGGCCTGCAAAGCCGTGGACGCCGGTTCGATTCCGACCCCCGCCTCCAGATTTTTTTGTGCTCACAAGGCCAGTTTTCTCATGAGGACTGGCTTTTTGCGTTTTAGATCCTGATGGGGCGTGGACAGGAGCCCAATAGTACTACCGCATAGCCGCCCGGAATTTTTCAGGTAATGATTCCGCCGGGGAAGTGCTTCAGCAACTGCTGGAGACTGGCCAACCGTATTGCGCTCTTGACCAGCCGACGCCAGAATCAGCGGGCCGCCGCCCCGCCCTGCAACTGCGGCCAAGCCTGCCGCAGATAATAAACCATCGACACAAACGTCTGGATAGCGGCCAGGGTAATCATCCAGCTCCCCCAGTACTGGCAGTCGAAACCACCCAGTCGGTCATGGTAGAGCAGCATCGGGATGGCGACCATCTGGACAGCGGTCTTGACCTTGCCCATCCAGTTGACGGCCACACTCTTGCGCGCGCCGATACTGGCCATCCATTCACGAAGCGCCGAGATGGTGATCTCCCGCCCGATGATGATGATGGCGATGCCGGCACCGATACGGTTCAGATCCAGCAGCATGACGAGGGCAACACAGACCAGCAGCTTGTCGGCCACCGGATCGAGAAAAGCGCCAAGCTCGGTCTGCTGGCCCAGACGACGTGCCAGCCAGCCATCAAGCCAGTCGGTGATAGAAGCCAGCACGAACAGAATCGTGGCGATGAGATTGCGGCTAGGCTCTCCCCAGGCTTCCAGCGGCACCAGATAGACGCAGACCAGCAGGGGAATTGCAAGAATACGCTGCCAGGTCAGCAGGTTGGGCAGATTGAAGGCCATGGAAAGCTCATCCAGGAAATACGACCACTGCATGCCTGCTCTTTCAGGCGAAGCAGCCTGGCAGGCACAACCCGCAGCCAGCGGGCATGCAAACCAGGGGGCAACAAACGTCCTCAAGACTACCACAACCATCTGCCCCCTCAAAAAAAGCGCGGTTCTTGCCACAGGCGCGATGAGCCGAGCTGTCACAAAGGTGTGTGTGCGACCAGCCGTCGGGGAGGCAGCGTCAGCTTTGGTGCAACTGCTGGTAAATGGACTCGGCCAGCGGACGCGAAATACCTTCTACGCTGGCCAGATCCTCGATGCTGGCGGCAAGGATTCCCCGCAGGCCACCAAAGCGGGACAGTAGGCGCTGGCGACGACGTGCCCCTACGCCGTCGATTTCTTCCAGCCGGGATACCTTGCGCGCTCTGGCACGGCGCGCCCGCATGCCGGTGATGGCAAAGCGGTGGGCTTCGTCACGAATCTGTGCGATCAGCATCAGCGCAGGTGATGTGTGGCCCAGCACCAGCGGTGCCCGGCTATCGGCAAATACCAGGGTTTCGAGGCCCACCTTGCGCCCTTCCCCCTTGGCCACCCCAATCAGCAGACCAATGTCCAGTCCCAGGGTTTCGAAGACTGCCCGGGCGCTGCTGATCTGGCCCTTGCCACCGTCCACCAGTACGATATCCGGCAAACGGGCTGAATCATGCCGATCCGCCACGACCTGCTGTGTCGTGCCATCCCGGTGTCTCTCATCCTGCTGTGCCCATCGGCCGTAGCGGCGCAGGAGCACCTGACGCATGGCCGCATAGTCGTCGCCCGGTTCGATGTCCTGGATATTGAAGCGCCGGTACTGGCTGGTAGCCATCCGGTTGTTTTCATAGACCACACAGGATGCCTGGGTGGCCTCTCCCATGGTGTGACTGATGTCGAAGCACTCGATGCGCAGTGTCGCTGGATCTTCCAGGGATAGGCCCAGCACATCGAGGAGATCCTGTGTGCGCTGCAGTTGTGAACTGTCCAGCGCCAGGTGACGGGTCAATGCGATCTGCGCATTGGTCTGTGCCTGCATCAGCCACCGGCGTCTGTCCTGCTGCGGATTCTGCACCCAGTGGACGGGATGGCCGGCCTGGGTTCTCAGGATATCCAGCAACTCGGGATCCTGTGGTTTCAGTGCGCAGATGATGATGCCGGGTATGCTGCCGGTTGCGTAATGCTGCGTGAGAAAGGCATCCAGCACGGCAGCGCTGCTCTCCTGTTCGTCCAGTCCAGCCAGGTGGAGGGGGAAATGGGCCTTGTCACCCAAATGACGTCCCCCCCGCACCATGGCCAGATTCAGACAGACCTGGCCGTCGGCCTGGGCCAACGCGATGATGTCGGCATCGGTATCCGCATTGATCTCCATCGACTGCTGGTGCAGCACGCGCGACAATGCACTGATACGGTCGCGCAGCACAACAGCCCGCTCGAACTGGAGCGCCTCGGCGGCTGCCTGCATCTCGGCTTCCATGTCTCTGAGAATGTCCTTGTGCCCCCCTTTCAGGAAGGTCACTGCCGAGCTGACATCATGACGATAGCTGCCCTCGTCGATGAGACCGACACAGGGAGCACTGCAGCGCTGGATCTGATGCAGCAGGCAGGGACGCGAACGATTCGAGAAGTAACTGTCTTCACAGGTGCGCAGGCGGAAGATTTTCTGCAGTACCTGGATGCCTTCCCGCACGGCATGGGAGCTGGGATACGGGCCGAAATACTGGGCTCGCCGGTCGGTGCCGCCACGATAATAGGAAATCTGTGGAAAGGCGTGTGCGCTGATCTTCAGGAAAGGATAGGTCTTGTCATCGCGAAAGAGGATATTGAAGCGGGGCCTGAGCGATTTGATCAGGTTGTTTTCCAGCAGCAGCGCCTCGGCCTCCGAGCCCACGGTGGTGGTGTCGATCTCGACAACCCGGGCAACCATCTGGGCAATGCGCGGACTGGCCAGATTCTTGCGGAAATATGATCTGACCCGCTTGCCCAGATCCCGGGCCTTGCCCACGTACAGGACGGTGCCGCTGGCATCCTTCATGCGATAGACCCCCGGCAGCGCGGGCAGTGTGCGCAGAAAGCGCTTCAGGACATCGGGGCGCTCCAGCAGGGGCACGGCCTGCTCCGCGCCCGGCCGGGGGGCTTCTGGATCATCCCGGGAGGCATCCTCCTGGGTCAGATCCGTTTCATGGGACAGACGGCTCATATCCGGCAGGAAAGCGGTTGTTGCATATGCATCTCAGGACGCAGTCCTCTCAGACCGGAGAGCGGGGTCGCAGGGCATCCAGACGACGCTGCAGGTGTGGATTGTCGGGCGGTTGCAGGCTGTCCAGCAGGATGTCGGCCAGATCGGGGCGATTGCAGACCAGCACCATGTCACAGCCCGCCTTCAGCGCCGCCTGGGCCCGGGCCGTGATGTCGCCGGCCACGGTCGCGGCTTCCATGGTCAGATCATCCGAAAATATCAAGCCATCGAAGCCCAGACGCCGGCGCAGGATGGTCTGCAGCCAGCGTCGGGAAAATCCGGCCGGCCTGCGATCGACCTGGGAATAGATGACGTGGGCAGGCATCACCGCCGTAATGACGGGCCCCAGCCAGCGATAGGGTGCCATATCGTCGGCCAGCAGTGTCTCCAGGCTGCGATCGTCCACGGGCATGGCGACATGCGAGTCTGCGTCCGCGTAACCGTGGCCAGGAAAATGCTTGGCACAGTTGGCCATGCCAGCCAACAGCAGGCCGTGGGTCAGGCAGCGGGCCAGCATGGCGACAACCCGCGGATCCGCATGGAAGGCCCGGTTGCCGATGACGCTGGAGCGGCCATAGTCCAGATCAAGCACCGGAGCAAAGCTAAAGTCCACGCCGGCCGCCCGCAGTTCGGTGCCCATGCGCTGGCCGATTTCGGTGGCTTCCCGGCAGGCGAGCAGGACATCGCTGTCCCACAGCGTGCCCAGCGAGCGCATGGCGGGAATTGGTGAAAAACCTTCCCGGAAACGCTGTACCCGCCCTCCCTCATGGTCGACTGCCACCAGGAGGCTGGGCGAACGGCAGGCGTGGATCTCATCCGTGAGGGCGCGAAGCTGCCCTGGCGACTGATAGTTGCGGGCAAACAGGATGACCCCGCCCACCAGCGGGTGACGCAGGCGCCGACGTTCGGCGGGCGTTAGCTGCAGACCGGCCACGTCGACCATGACTGGCCCGGCCGGCAGGTGGCGGGAACGACGAACGGTACGTTGCGCCGTCTTGTGAACGGAATGAGCAGGCATGATGGGAACATCCGGAAGGAATGGCGGTCAACGTCCAGAGACGGGGCGGGCCGTGGCGGCGGCTTCGCGGATCAGCGCCTTCATGCTGGCCACGGCTTCACGCATGCCGACAAACACGGAACGGGACACAATGGCATGCCCGATGTGCAATTCCCTTATGCCTGGCAGCGCAGCCACCGGCTGTACGTTGAAGTAATTCAGGCCATGGCCGGCATTGCAGCGCATGCCAGCCTGCTGGATGAGCGCGGCGGCCCCGGCCAGCCGCATCAGTTCGCTGCGCACGCCTGGGCGGTCAATATCGCGGCCATCCTGGTAAAAGCGCAGTGAATAGGGGCCGGTGTGCAGTTCGCATACGCTCGCCCCGACGCGGGCCGCGGCCTCGATCTGCGCAGGCTCAGCGTCAATGAAGACGCTGGTGGTCATGCCATGCCCGGCCAGACGGGCGATGATCTCAGCGATTTCTGTCTCCCGAGATACGATGTCCAGGCCGCCTTCGGTGGTCACCTCATGGCGGCCTTCTGGTACCAGCATCGCCATTTCCGGCTTCAGGGCGATGGCCACTGCCAGCATGTCAGGTGTCGCGGCCATTTCAAGGTTCAGCTTGATCTGCGTCTGCTCGCGCAGGCGCCGTACGTCGGCATCCTGAATGTGCCTCCGATCCTCGCGCAAATGCACCGTGATGCCATCTGCGCCGCCCAGATGGGCCTCGACGGCCGCCCAGACGGGATCTGGTTCATAGGTGAGCCGCGCCTGCCGCAGGGTGGCCACGTGGTCGATGTTAACGCCAAGTTCGATCATGAAAAAAAAGCGGGAAATAAATGGAAGGGATCCAGGTGATGCCACATCATAGCCGCTGCAGATCCATCAGAATCCGCCGGGTGTCCAGCGAGGCCCCTTCCAGAGGCAGCGCCAGCATCAGCCGCGACAGCCGTTTGGCCTGCGCAAGCACACCAGGCGCATCATACCGCCCCGACGCAATGTGCTGCAGGATCTGGCCATTGAAGGTGGCGTAATCTTCAACCTGGGTCACAAACCACTGTCCCTCATTTATTCTGTAGTTTCGTGCCGGATGCAGTGGTATTCCCTGGTGATCACATTGCAGATCGGGCGCATAGCCGATCTCGGCGAGCAGCAACCACTCAAAGCGCCGCAGTATGCGCTCATCAGCACCCCGTTCGCCCAACTGGTGCAGCGCCTCGGTATAGGCATCAAACAGCTGGGGATGGGGATCTTCACGTGCCAGCAGACGTATCACCAGCTCGTTCAGGTAGAAGGCAAAAAGTAGCGCTCGCCCTCCCGGTACCGCCATGCCGCCCTGCCATTCGGCGCGGGTCAGAGTACGCAGTTCATGCCGGCCGCTGAGCCGAAAATCGATCGGCTGGAACTGCAACAGTACCGGACGCAATGCCGAAGTAGGACGACGTGCCCCCTTGGCAACGGCAGACACCCGCCCCCGCTCGCGCAGAAACAGATCCACAATCAGGCTGGTTTCTCGATAAGGGCGGCTATGGAGTACGAAGCCTGCCTCGTCGGTCAACGGGCCAACCATATTCCAGCCCTGGACGGAAAGCGTGTATTCATTCGTAGCCGTAGCTGCGCAGATGAGCCCCGTCTTTGGCCCAGCCGCTGCGCACCTGCACCCACAGGGTAAGAAACACCTTGCCGTCAAACATGCGTTCCATGTCCTGACGGGCTTCGCTGGCGATGCGCTTGATGCGCTCACCACCCCGACCCAGCACGATGGGCTTCTGGGCACGCCGCTCGACGATGATGGTGGCCGCAATGCGCCGCAGCGCGCCCTCCTCTTCGAAGCGGTCTATGACGACGGTACTTTCATAAGGTAGTTCTTCGCCCAGCAGGCGAAAGAGCTTTTCACGAATGATTTCCGCTGCAAAGAAGCGCTCGGGACGGTCCGTGAGTTCGTCCTCACCGTAAATGGGTGGCGCGACGGGCAGCTGCTGTTCGATGGCATCCAGCAACGCTTCGATGCCCTGCCCGGTCCGGGCACTGAGTGGCACGATGGCGGCCAGCCCAGGATGGGTGTCATGCAGCCGCGCAATCAGCGGCAATGCGTCGTTGACGCTGGGCAGACGGTCGATCTTGTTGATGGCGGCAATGACTGGCAAACGCCCCCCAAGCCAGCGCAGAATCTCATCATCCTGCGACTGCCAATGCGCTGCCTCAGTCACGAGCACAGCGACATCGGCCTGCTGCCCGACAGACTGGGCCGTACGATTGAGGATCCGGTTCAGCGGATTGAGGCGCCGGGTCTGATAGCCAGGCGAATCGACAAGAATCAACTGGGCGGCCGGGCGCGACAGGACACCCTGGATGCGATGGCGTGTGGTCTGCGCACGATCAGCCGTAATGGAGAGCATCTGACCCAGCAGCTGATTAAGCAGCGTGGACTTACCCGTATTGGGACGCCCGACCAGAGCGACATAGCCACAGCGAAAGGCGCTGCCGTCATGATTCGCCTCGGGTTGCGCATGCCTGCTGGCGAGGGGAGAGACATCTGCTGTCATGAGCGTTCGGAAAAACAGGCCGTTTGCCTGGCATGGGTTGGACGGGAATTCAGGCGGTCACGGAAAAATGCAGGCGACTGCCTGCCCCGATGATACGCGCAGCAGAGCGCCACGCCTTGCTTCAGGCACTGGCGTGGCGGGCCAGACGCGCGCCCGGTCAGGGCGGTGACAGCTGCTGAAGATGAATCAGAGCGGCGCGGGCGGCGGCCTGCTCGGCCTTGCGGCGACTCTCTCCCCGGCCCTCAAATACACCAGTGGGCCGGGTGAGCACACAGTTGACCACAAAATGCTGGTGATGTGCCTGGCCGTGAGTGGCGACGACCTGGTATTTGGGCAATGGCAAATGCTGTCCCTGGAGGTGTTCCTGCAGGCGGGTTTTGGCGTCCTTGCCCAGTTCGGCCGGGTCGATGCCATCCAGCAGGGGCTGATAGAGACGGGCCACCACGGCGGCTGCGGCCTCAAAGCCGGATTCAATGAAAATGGCCCCCAGCAGGGCTTCGACCGCATCGGCCATGATGGAAGGACGCTGGCTGCCGCCGCTGCGCCGCTCGCCCTCGCCCAGGATCATGGCATCTGACAGGGACAGGCTGCAGGCGATGCCGTGCAGCGGTTCCTGCTTGACCAGATTCGCACGCAGACGTGACAGATCACCCTCGGAGGAGCTGGCAAAGCGACTGTAGAGCAGCGAGGCCACGGCACAGTTCAGGACACTGTCACCCAGAAACTCCAGGCGCTCATTGTGCGCAGGCCCACAGCTGCGGTGCGTCAACGCCTGGGTGAGTAGTGCTTCAGACTGGAATGAGTAGCCCAGACGCGACTGCAGCAGGCGCCGTACAGAGTCCTGGAAGCGGTCTGTCATGGATGATACAGCCGCGGCGCGCTAGCGCGCACGCGCATCGCCCTCATAGTCAATCACCAGCCTGACCGGCCCAAACAGCGGAATGTCTTTACTGTATTTGAAGGAGACCGTCACCTGATCGCTCTGACCCTTCGTAAAAATCAACTTGCTACTGTCGATGGCGTGAAAATCCTCAATAGCCTGCGAGCGGTCAAAAGCGCTGCGAATCGCCTCCGGACTGCTATTGCCCGAAGCACTGACTGCCCGCACCAGAGCCTTCTTGATGCTCTGGTATTCAAGAAACGTTGGCACGATCCGCATAAAAACCAGCGAGAGAAAGGCCACAATGATGGCCACGAGCAACAGGCTCAGCAGGGTAAGACCGCGCTGGCCTGCACGGCGACCAGCAAGGAAGGATGCATTCATGATTTGGAGTGTCACCAATGGACGAACAGGAGGAATCTGCAGCACGGGCCGGACAGTCGGCCTCGTCTGTCAATGAAATGTCCCAATTCTCTGCAGATCGTCGAAATTCATCCAGATGAAAAACGCCCGTCCAACCAGGTTCTTCTCCGGGACAAAGCCCCAGCTGCGGCTGTCCAGACTGTTGTCCCGGTTGTCACCCATGACAAAATAGCTGTTTTCGGGCACCTTGCAGGTCAGCTCTGCCGGGCTGAAATGGCAATTTTTTTCCGTTTCAGGGGTACGCTGCAAAGGCACCACAGCCG
Organism: Lautropia sp.; assembly: GCA_030527825.1. GTDB lineage: Bacteria > Pseudomonadota > Gammaproteobacteria > Burkholderiales > Burkholderiaceae_E > Lautropia. Next base: position 483,391 of record JAUNAC010000002.1, on the reverse strand, counting down.
GATTGTCCATATCAATCAGGAGTTTATGAGCGATGTTGCCGATGGTTTCAGAGTATCGCTGCATGTAGCGACCCCGCTCAGAATCGAAATATTCACCCGCGGGCCGCAGGGGGGCCTCCTCACCATTGATCAGCACATGACCCTGGCGCACGGTAATGGTGTCTCCGGGGATGCCGATGACACGTTTGATGTAATCAACCGACGGATCCATCGGATAGCGGAAAACAACAGTATCTCCCCGTTGCGGTTCGCCCACATTCAGGATCTTGGTGTTAAAGACCGGCAGGCGCACGCCGTAGCTGTATTTGTTGACCAGGATGAGATCGCCAACCAGCAGGGTGGGAATCATCGAACCGGAGGGAATCTTGAATGGCTCGAAGAGGAAGGAGCGCACCATGAATACGACGAACAGCACAGGAAACAGACCTGCCGTGTAGTCAAGCCAGGCCGGACGCCGACGAAGTGTGCTGCTGAGCTGCTGGCGGGCCTGGGGGCTGACCCGGCCCCCTCTGGCCTGCTGTTCACGCTCCCATTCCTTCAGACGTTTCTCGGCCTGTCGCCGTCGCCCGGGAGCCAGCACCAGAATATCCAGCAGCCACATGCACAGGGTGAAGGCCGTCAGCAGAAAAAGGATGAGCGGTAAATTCATGTCAGCTTGAGAATCATGCCCAACAACGGGCGGCTGGGTAAAAGGGCAGACAATAACAGGTGCCCGCGGTAAAAAATGTGCCGTTCGCCATGGTAGCCGACAAATGGCCGGTACGTCCCGGAGACAGACGGTGCTTCAACGCTCCTCGGCCTGCAAGACCGCCAGGAAAGCCTCTTGCGGTATTTCTACCGATCCGACCTGCTTCATGCGCTTTTTACCGGCTTTCTGCTTTTCCAGCAGCTTGCGCTTGCGGGTGATGTCGCCTCCGTAACACTTGGCCAGCACATTTTTGCGCAGTGCCTTGATGGTTTCGCGGGCGATGATGTTGCTGCCGATGGCCGCCTGGACAGCCACATCGAACATCTGGCGGGGGATCAGTTCCCGCATCCGGCTGGCCACCTCGCGGCCGCGCGATATGGCGTTCGATCGGTGGACGATGACTGACAGCGCATCGACCTTGTCTCCATTGATCAGCAGATCCATTTTGACCACATCGGAGGCACGGTATTCGAGGAACTCGTAGTCCATCGACGCATAGCCGCGGGATACCGATTTAAGGCGATCAAAAAAGTCGAGCACAATCTCGCTCATGGGTAGCTCGTAGGATAGATGCACGGCACGGCCATGATAGGTGAGGTCACGCTGCAGGCCCCGCTTTCCGGTGCACAGGGTAATGACCGGACCGACATACTCCTGCGGAACAAAGATGACGACCTTGACGATCGGTTCTCGGATCTCGGCAATGCGGGCCTGCTCGGGCATGCGCGACGGATTTTCGATGCGCTCGACGGTCCCGTCGGTCAGGACGACCTCATAGATGACGGTGGGTGCCGTCGTGATGAGGTCCATGTTGTATTCGCGCTCCAGCCGCTCCTGCACAATGTCCATGTGCAGCATGCCCAGGAAGCCGCAACGGAAGCCGAACCCCAGTGCCTGGGAAACCTCGGGCTCAAACTGCAGCGAGGCATCGTTGAGCCTGAGCTTCTCCAGCGCATCGCGCAGCGCGTCGTACTCGCTGGCCTCGACGGGATAGAGGCCGGCGAAGACCGAGGGCTTGATCTCCTTGAAGCCCGGCAGCGGCTCCTTCGCAGCCGGCGAGGCGTGGGTGATGGTGTCCCCCACCTTGGCGTGCTTGAGCTCCTTCATGCCGGTGATGATGAAGCCCACCTGACCGGCCGACAGCGAATCACGCGGGGAGGAACGTGGCGTGAAGACGCCCAGCTGGTCACACTGGTGCAGAGCATCGGTAGCCATCATCCGGATGCGCTCCCGGGTCTTCAGGGTGCCGTTAACCACCCGCACCAGCATGACCACGCCGACATAGTTGTCGAACCATGAATCGATGATGAGCGCCTGCAGCGGTGCATCCGGGTCGCCCTTTGGCGGGGGAATGCGGTTTACGATGGCGGCGATGATCTCGTCCAGTCCCAGCCCGGTCTTGGCACTGGCCGGGATGGCATCCGTGGCATCGATGCCAATCACGTCCTCGATTTCGGCACGGGCATTGTCCGGATCGGCCGACGGAAGGTCCATCTTGTTGAGTACCGGAACCACCTCGACCCCCAGATCAATGGCCGTGTAACAGTTTGCCACCGTCTGGGCCTCCACCCCTTGTGAGGCGTCCACAACCAGCAGCGCACCTTCGCACGCCGACAGCGAACGGCTGACCTCGTAGGAAAAGTCGACGTGTCCCGGTGTGTCAATCAGGTTGAACTGGTACTCGACGCCATCCGCCGCCCGGTAACTCAGCGACGCAGTCTGGGCCTTGATGGTAATGCCCCGCTCGCGCTCCAGATCCATCGAATCGAGCACCTGGCTGTCCATTTCCCGCTCGGACAGTCCCCCCAGTCTCTGGATCAGACGATCGGCCAAGGTAGATTTGCCATGGTCGATATGGGCGATAATGGAAAAATTACGTATGTGCTGCATGTCCAGACGCAAGACGGCAAGAGGGAGGCGCGACCAGCAGAGTCAGCCGTGACGCACAAAGATGCTTATTCTAGTAGGGTCGCCCGGTATTTTCGGCATCGCGATGCCATTTTGTTCGACAATGACGGCGACCAGATGCCTGGAAGGATGAAAGATCAGCCTGATATATATTGTTTATCAACAACTTAATCTGATACCAGGCGAGGGTACCGTCAGGGACGCGTGCGACCGGCGGAGCAATCGGGCCAGACAGGCAGTCGGGCACACCGTGGCCCGACCGCCCGGCAGGCATCCCATATCGCCGGGCCGCAGCGGGATTTATGGTCGTACTGGTACGTAGGAAGCCTCGCCTCCCCGCTTGACCAGCAGCACCAGGGTGCGCTTGCGATCGAGTTTGCTCACCAGTGCCTCAAACTGAGCGGCCGAGGTAATCGGCTGGCTATTGACCTGAAGCAGGACATCGCCCTGACGCAGACCGGCCTGGGCGGCAGCACCGCTGGCCTCCAGGCCGACGATCACCACACCCTCGCGAGGCTGGTCCAGGCGTTTGCGCTGTTCAGCACTCAGATCGGCGGCCATGATGCCCAGCCAGTTTGCCCGCGCTGGCGCAGACTTGGTCGCTGGCGACGACTGTCCCGCGTTCCGGCCTGGCTCGCTGGGGACCTCACCAACCGTGACCTCCAGCGTACGGGCCGCTCCGGCTCGCCAGACCTCCAGGGATGCCTTGGTGCCGGGCCTGGTGTTACCGACCAGGCGGGGCAGATCCGTCGAACGTTCGATGACATGGCCCTGATAGCGCAAGATGATGTCGCCAGGCTGAACACCTGCCTTGAAGGCCGGTCCCTTGGCATCGACGCTGCTGACCTGCGCGCCCGAGGGTTTGGACAGGCCCAGTGGCTCGGCGATATCCTTGGTCACCTCTGTGATGGCGACGCCGATCCGCCCCCGTACCACGTGGCCACTTGCCTTGATCTGCTCGCTGACCCGCATGGCCTCGTCAATGGGAATGGCAAATGAAATCCCCATGAACCCCCCGGTCCGACTGTAAATCTGGGAGTTGATACCCACCGCCTGACCATTCATGTTGATCAGTGGCCCCCCCGAATTGCCCGGGTTAACCGCCACATCGGTCTGGATGAAAGGCAGGTAATCACCGGTTTCCCGGGCCTTGGCCGACACAATGCCGGCCGTGACCGTGTTATCCAGCCCGAAGGGGGAGCCAATGGCTACCACCCATTCCCCGACACGCAGTTTGTTCGGGTCGCCAATGCTGAGCACCGGCAGGTTGCTGGCGTCGATTTTGAGCAAGGCCACATCGGTATTCTTGTCAGAGCCGATCAACTTTGCCTTGAACTCCCGCTTGTCGGTCAAGGTAACGTATATTTCGTCGGCGCCGTCAACCACGTGATGATTGGTCATCACATAGCCGTCCGCAGAAATAATGAATCCGGAGCCCAGCCCGCGTGGCACCTCCTCACCCGCACGGCCCTGGGGTTGTGGCAACTGCCGCTGCCGGCCCTGGGGCTGACCTGGAACAGTACCAGGCGGAAAGAAGCGACGGAAAAACTCGAAGAAGGGATCATCAGGATCAAGCAGATCCTCGCCCTCCTGAGCCTGCACATTCGCGGCGTGTTCGGTAGTACGGATATTGACGACGGCTGCGCCAGTCTTTTCAACCAGACCAGTGAAGTCTGGCAGCTGGCGCACGAGCTGTTCCTGAGCCTGTACGGGCAGGGGCTGGATCAATGCAAGCGGCCCCAGCACCGCACCCACGGCCAGTGCAGCGCCGGCCAGGGTCATGCGCAGCGGCCGCTTCGCCCGGTCGCCAGATTTCGTCAGGGGGAAAGCATGTGAAGAATGCAGTTTGTTCATCAATCAGGGAGTCCAAAGAAATCGGAAGAAATGATGTCCACAACCGATGGTTACCGCCCTGCTCAGGACGGACCGCCACGCCTGAGCCAGAGCAGCCAGCGCCGCAACGCAGCCCGGTCGGCAGAGTTCAGGGCAGGCAGCCAGAGCAGGTAGTGATGACTGCGGGCAAGGCCACGAGCCAGCCCCTGCCGCGCACCAGCTGTGGTCAGGACGGGCGATGCCGATCTACCCAGTAACGGATCAGGGCACGATCTGGTGGACGATGTGTCCGACCTGACGAGCGGTGCCCCAGCAGACGGAACGGGATGGAGCGATGGGATGGAAGGATAGAGAGTGATCTGCAGGAGTGGCCCGAGCCACAGCACGCGATATGACCCGACAGGCTGGCACGCATTTCCAACCGCCCACTGAATGCCCAGGCTGCCATTGCCGCGGAACTGCAGTGCAACGGGTTGAACCACGGTGGCAGAGCGGGCGAGGTCACGATGTCTGCGCTGGAGCAGCTTGGGCACCAGCCAAGACAGGAAAAGCAGCAGGATGATGACTGACTGCAGCGCCAGGCGGACGGGCTGGATCAGGGTGGCCGCAAGTACGAGTATCAGCACAGCCATGAGCAGAACTCGATCATACTGGCGAGCAATATCGACACGGCCCAGCGGGACAAACACGTCGTCAGGCATGGCACCAAACCTGGGTTGCACACCCGGAGATGATATCCAGAAGCGCGATGTAAGGCGGGCACTATCTAACGTCCAGCAAAAATCCAGGTAACCGGGCGTACGACAGGGTGAAGTATCCTCTTCACCCTCGATGAGGCAAATGGCACACCAATCACGCTAGCAGCAGCCCGGAATCAGCTCATGCGCCTGAGTACCAGCGAACCATTCGTGCCACCGAAACCAAAGGAATTCGACAAGGCAACATCAATCTTCATATCACGCGCCTGATGGGCGCAATAATCAAGATCGCATGCCGGATCCGGATGGTCGAGATTGATCGTTGGAGGAGAGACCTGGTGATAGACCGCGAGCGCGCTGAAAACTGCCTCAATACCACCAGCAGCACCCAACAGATGGCCCGTCATGGATTTGGTGGAATTGACGACAAGTTTAGCGGCATCTTCGCCAAATGCCAGCTTGATTGCGTTCGTCTCGTTCAGATCACCCAGCGGCGTGGAAGTGCCGTGGGCGTTGACATACTGAACCTGATCGGTATTGAGCCGGGCATCCCGCAAGGCATTAGTCATGCCTCGCGCTGGCCCACGCAGATCCGGTGCGGTGATGTGGTGTGCATCCGAACTCATGCCGAAACCAATCAGCTCGGCATAAATACGGGCTCCCCGGTTCTTCGCATGTTCCAGCTCTTCAAGCACCAGAACCCCGGCGCCTTCGCCCAGTACAAAACCATCCCGATCCCGATCCCATGGCCGGCTGGCGGCCTGTGGATTGTCGTTGCGCGTCGACAGTGCCTTCATGGAAGCAAAGCCACCAACGCCCAATGGAGACAGATTGGATTCGGCCCCGCCAGCCAGCATGACATCGGCATCACCATAGGCAATAAGCCGTCCGGCATCACCGACGCAATGCAAACCAGTGGTACAGGCACTGACAATGGCATAGCTGGGCCCTTGCAGACCCAGCATGATGGATAGCTGACCAGCCACCAGATTGATGATCGACCCTGGCACAAAGAACGGAGAAATACGCCGCGCTCCGCGCTCAAGGTAATCCGTGTGTGTGCTTTCGATCAGGGGAAGGCCACCGATTCCGGAGCCCACAAAGGCACCGAAACGCTCCGCGGTGGCCTCGGTGATCTCCAGTCCGCTATCACGAAAAGCCTGTAGCCCGGCCGCCACGCCATAATGGATGAAGGTATCGAAATGCCGGAGCTCCTTCGAGTTCATCCAGTCAGCGGGGTCAAAGTCCCTGACCTCCCCGGCAATGCGCGAGGGGAAAGGGGCAGCATCAAAGCGGGAAATCGGGCCAATCCCCGATTTCCCCGCCAGAAGATTGGCCCAGCCAGTCTCGACGTCGTTACCAACCGGCGAGATGAGCCCAAGGCCCGTAATGACGACGCGACGCTTGCTCATCAGCTCTTCGAATGGGCCTTGACGAAATCGATCGCCTGCTGAACCGTGGTGATCTTCTCTGCTTCTTCGTCGGGGATTTCGGTACCGAATTCATCTTCCAGCGCCATAACCAGCTCGACGTTGTCCAGTGAATCGGCGCCCAGATCGTCCACGAAGGACGATGCGGTCTTGACCTCAGCTTCGTTCACGCCAAGCTGCTCGGCCACAATCTTCTTGACCCGCGCCTCGATATCCGACATTTCAATACTCTCCTGATGAGTGACGATGCCGATACATGCTACCGGCTTTTTCTGGTTTCCTGATGCCTGCCGGGGAAAACCCCTGCAGACAGAACGGCCTTCGCGAAGGAAAGCCCTTACACGGCTACTGCGACGGAACAGGATTGTAGCGTCAAACCATGTACATGCCGCCGTTAACCGGCAAGGTGATGCCCGTGACATACGATGCGGCCGGCGAAGCCAGGTACAGCACGGCTGCCGCAATGTCATCGGGCTGTCCCAGTTGACCACTGGGAATCTGTTTCTGCAGCGCCTCGACCTGTTCAGCTGGCAGGGCACGCGTCATATCCGTCTCGATGAACCCGGGTGCCACACAGTTGACGGTGATACCGCGACTGGCAACTTCACGCGCCAGGGCGCGGGACATGCCTGCGACACCGGCCTTGGCGGCTGCATAGTTGGCCTGTCCGGCATTGCCCATCTGACCCACAACCGAGGTGATGTTGATGATGCGCCCGCTGCGGGCCTTCATCATCGGCTTGATCGCCAGACGCGACAGTCTGAAGACAGCACTGAGGTTGGTGTCGATGACAGCATCCCAATCTTCATCCTTCATGCGCATGGCCAGCGTGTCGCGGGTAATGCCGGCGTTGTTGACCAAGATGGAAAGTCTGCCATGGGTGCCCAGTATGTCGTCGACCAATACGCTGCAGGCGCTGGCGTCGTTGACATTCAGGGCAATGCCCTGATGGGGTGCGCCAAGCTGCTGGCCGATGGCCTGTGCACCACTCTCCGTCGTAGCGGTGCCGATCACTGTGGCGCCGGCCCTGGCCAGATGCACGGCGATGGCCTGACCGATGCCACGCGAGGCGCCGGTGACCAGAGCCACCTGCCCTTCAAGGCAGGCGGGAGAAAAAACGGTCTGGGAAGCGTCTGTTGTCATGAAAGTCTGGCCAGCGTGGTTTGGAGGGACTCGGCATCGCCCACATTGTCCAGGCGTGCCTGGGGAGCAATCCGCTTGATCAGGCCCGTGAGCACTTTGCCGGGGCCGAATTCGATGAAATGATCGACGCCGCGATCAACCAGGGTCTGAACGACTTCCACCCAGCGGACCGGATGCCATGCCTGACGCACCAGCGCATCACGGATACGGGCCGGATCGGTTTCGATGGCGACATCAACGTTGTTGACGAGCGGAATGGCGGGTGTCTGAACAACGACATCTGCCAGGGCACGGGCCAGTACATCGCCGGCAGAGCGCAGCAGGACGGAATGGAATGGGGCAGAAACGGGCAGCATGACGGCACGGCGTGCGCCTCTGGCCTGCGCCGCCTCGCAAGCACGCTTGACCGCCCCGAGATGGCCGGCGATGACAACCTGGGACGGTGCGTTGAAATTTACGGGCGCCACTTCTTCGGTCTGTCTGCCGCCCGGTACGGTACGCGCCTCGTCACAGGCAGCCTGCACATCAGCATCGGCCAGGCCGAGAATCGCCGCCATGCCACCCACTCCAACCGGCACGGCCTCCTGCATGGCCTGAGCCCGCAATCTGACCAGCTTCAGGGCAGGCTCGAGTGCGAGAGAGCCTGCCGCAACCAGCGCCGTATATTCCCCCAGACTGTGGCCAGCCACGAAATCAGGAGCCGGTCCGCCAGCCGCCTGCCAGGCAACCAGATTGGCCATTCCGGCCAGCAGCATGGCAGGCTGGGTCCAGGTGGTCAGTGCCAGCGTCTCCGCAGGGCCCTCGGCAATAATCCGGGACAGGGCGGGTTCGCCCAGCGCAGCGTCGGCCCGGGCAATCAGCGCATCGACCTCGGGGCGGCCGGCCAGCGACGAGAGCATGCCAACCGCCTGCGACCCCTGCCCTGGAAAAACAAAAGCTACGCTCATGGAATCAGGACTCCCTGTGCCTGTGTGGTGTGATGGCCCAAACCGTGTCCGCCTCCTGCAACTGCCGGAGCGACAGGCCAGATGCCATGTTGATGTGTCCAATGCCCCGGTTGCCAGAAACCATCAGAATTCGATCAGATTGGCCGCCCATGTGAATCCTCCACCAACGCCCTGCAACAGAACCAGATCACCGGCCTTGATCCGGCCATCCTGCACCGCCTGGGTCAGCGCCAGTGGCACGGAGGCAGCCGAGGTGTTGGCATGCTCGGCAACGCAGGAGACCACCTTGTCCTGTGGCATCCCCAGACGGGTGGCCGTGGCCGCCAGGATCCGGATATTGGCCTGGTGGGGAACCAGCCAGTCCAGGTCCTCAACCGAACGCCCTGCCGCCTGCAGCGTCTCCAGGGCAAGATCTGCCAGAACCCGCACCGCCAGCTTGAACACGGCCTGACCATCCATTTTCAGGAAGGGATGCCCGCAGACGGCTCCGGCACGCACGCTACCAGGTGTGGACAGAATACCGGACTGCCGGCCATCGGCATGCAGGCGCGAGACCATCACCCCTGGCCGATCGGCAGCTGTCAGCAGGACGGCTCCGGCGCCATCACCGAAGAGAACGCAGGTGGAACGGTCGTTCCAGTCCATGATGCGGGAAAAAATATCGGCACCAATCACCAGTGCGCATCGGGCAACCCCCGCACGGATCAATGCATCAGCGTTGGCCATGGCGTAGACAAATCCACTGCAGACCGCCTGTACATCGAATGCCCCCCCCTGATGGATCCCCAGTTCCTGCTGGATCAGGCAAGCCGTGCTCGGAAAGATCTGGTCAGGGGTGGATGTCGCACAGACCACAAGGTCGATGTCATCCGGCTCCAGACCTGCCATCTGCATGGCGGCGCGCGCTGCACGGGTCCCCAGTGACGTAGTGCTGTCGCCAGGCCCGGCGAGCCAGCGCTGCCGGATACCAGTGCGCGTCACGATCCACTCATCGGATGTTTCTATGCCACGCGTGGCCAGGTCTGCGACCAGCTCAGCGTTGGTTACACATCGCTGCGGCAGTGCCGATCCCACACCGACAACCCGCGAGAAACGGGAAACGCCCGACGACGCGCCATCTGGCAACGACTGGGAAGAGGCAAAAACTGCTGTATCGGTGTGGGACATGTATGCCGGATCCGCAAAAGGGTCAGGAAAGGGCAGGCTGCCCGTCCGGGCCGCCGGTGCTTGCGCGGGCCTGCGCCACCGCGGCTTCGATGCGTCCCAGCAGGCCATGACGGGCAGCATCATAGGCCCGGCGCAATGCCGCATCGTAAGCGAGCACGTCGGCTGAACCATGACTTTTCAGCACGATACCACGCAGACCGATCAGACAGGCGCCGTTATAGCGCCGGTGGTCGACACGCTGCCGAAAACGTTTCAGAGCAGGCAGCACGCACAGAGCCCCGAGACGGGTCAGCAGGTTGCGTGACAGCTCCTGCTTCAAGAACGAACCAATCATCTGGGCCACACCCTCGGAGGTCTTGAGTGCCACATTGCCCACAAAACCATCGGAAACAACGACGTCCGCCTTGCCGGCATAGACGTCATTTCCCTCGACATTGCCGACAAAATTGAGCGGCGTCTCCCGGATGAGACGGGCGGCCTCCTTGACGACATCATTGCCCTTGATGAGCTCTTCCCCGATGTTGAGCAGCCCTACGGTAGGACGTTCGGTGCCATCAAGCACTGACGCCAGGGCACTGCCCATGATGGCAAACTGCATCAGGTGAACGGGTTCGCAGTCGACGTTTGCGCCCAGATCCAGCATCGTGGTGTATCCACCCTTCTGGGTGGGAAGCTGTGTGGCAATCGCCGGCCGGTCAATGCCGGGCAATGTTTTGAGCACAAAACGCGAAATGGCCATCAGCGCCCCGGTGTTGCCGGCGCTGACACAGGCATCAGCCGCACCGGCCTTGACCTGTTCAATCGCAATCCGCATGGAGGAATTGCGCCGGTTACGCAGCGCCTGCACCGGGTTGTCATCCATACGGATGACTTCTTCGGCCGGCACCACGCGCAGGCGCGCGCCCGCCGTACCCTCCTGGGCATGGCCAGCCTCCCGCAGGGCAGCCGCAAGCTCGTCAGGGCGCCCCACCAGCAGCAACTCGGCATCCGGATGAGCGGCCAGGAAGGACAACGCAGCCGGTACCGTAACGGCCAGCCCGTGATCTCCCCCCATGGCATCGATAGCCAGGCGAATGCTCATGGCATTACGAAATGGAAGAGTTTCAGGGATGCGACACCTCTCGCCAGCAGACGCGACGAAGACTGCCTGACATCAGTGAAGCGTTGAAGAGTAGTCAATCGTCCGACTTGGTCTTGACGATTTTCTTGCCCCTGTAATACCCGTTGGGGCTGATGTGATGACGCAGGTGCACCTCGCCTGTGGTGGGCTCCACCGCAACCGGCGGGTTTTCCAGATGATCGTGCGAACGATGCATGCCGCGCTTGGACGGCGTTTTCTTGTTTTGCTGAACGGCCATTGAAGTATCTCTCCTGCCCTACGACGGGCAATCCGGGATTATAGCGAGTCAAGGAAAGGTTGAACAAGTCGTCCACATCAATTGAGTGTCTCAGGACGGGGGCACACCTCGTGAAACGCTGCCATCGGCAAGGCCAGCATGGCCTCATCTTCGATCAGATCCGCCAGCTCCAGGCGAGGCACCGCCGCCATGACATCGACATCACTGCCTGCCTCAGGATCTTCCAGGCCCGCCTGCCGTTCCGAAGCAGCCAGGCGAAAACGGCGCCTGACCACCAGTGGATCAAGGGCGAGCGGCCCCAGACAGCGGCCACAGGCCAGCACCGGCGCAAACCGTAACGACAATGTCAGGAAAGGGCGGATGCGATCCAGTGCATCCCGTGCCAGCTCCCCCTCAAGCCGCCAGTGCACCAGCGCGGTCTCCTCCAGCAAGCCACTGGCCAACAGCCGGGGCATCTGTGACACCGCCGTGCACCCGGCCAGGCTTTCTCCACCGCGCGCGAAACGCTCCGGGTCAATCGCCGGCGCCAGCCCTTGCGGCATGGCTGCTGCCTCAGATGCGGGCCCACCCTCATCGGCAGATAGCCGGGTCAAAGAATCAAAAGAAGAAGCCGTACGACTCGTCATAGTGTATGAATCCTGCAAAAATCATCCTCGCGCTCATCAAGCACGCCAGTTACCGGCATGCAGCCTGAACCGGGATGCAGCTTTATCATAGCAGCCCATGAAACTTATCCTTGCTTCCGCTTCCTCCTATCGCCGTGAGCTGCTCAGCCGCTTGCAGCTACCCTTCGAGGTCATCCCCGCCAACGTCGACGAAACGCCCCACCAGGATGAAGCCATCCCTGCCCTGGCCAGCCGCCTGGCCGCCCTCAAGGCAGAGACGGTGCTGGCCCAGCATCCGGATGCCCTGGTCATTGGCTGCGACCAGGTCGGCACCCTGGATGGCCTGACCCCCATTGGCAAACCTGGCACACCGGAACGTGCCCGGTCACAGCTGATGGCGGCCTCTGGCCGCACCATGCAGTTTCACACGGCACTGGCGCTCCGCAGCCGGGCACACCCTCCCATCGATGAACGGGTCTGTGTACGGGTCACTTTCCGGGCGCTGACGACCGCCGAAATTGAGCGCTACCTGGCCATGGAAAACGTTCTGGACTGTGCCGGATCCGCCCGCTGCGAAGGGCTGGGCATCCGCCTGCTGTCCGCCATCGAAACCGACGACCCAACTGCCCTGATCGGCCTGCCACTGATCCGCCTCTGCGGCCACCTGCGGCACCTCGGCCTTGATCCACTCGCCCCCGCCGCTTCCGTGCCAGACATGCCATCATGAGTACCCCTGCTACCCCCGGACAGGCAACCTCCGCCCCCCCAGCCGGGCGCCTGTGGCTGATCCCCACCCCGCTGCAGCAGCCGGACGAATCACGCCCCTGGCTGCTTGAAGCAGACCGGCAGCAGGTCGCTACGCTCACGGACTTTCTGGTGGAAACCCCGAAGGTGGCCCGCCGGTGGCTCGGGCAGCTGGGCATGCAGCACCCCATTCAGGCACTGAACCTGCGGGCCCTGCCCCAGCGGCCAGCCGCCGCCCCTGCCCGTCTTGATCCGCACGACTGGCTGGCCCCGCTGCTGCAGGGCCGGGACATGGGGCTGCTATCGGACGCGGGCTGCCCCGGTGTCGCCGACCCAGGCGCAGCGCTGATCGCCGCAGCTCACCGGATGAACCTGCCCGTCATGCCACTGGTCGGCCCTTCTTCCCTGCTGCTGGGCCTGATGGCCA
>JAUNAC010000002.1:0-470433 GCA_030527825.1 Lautropia sp. | reverse complement strand
CCTGAATGGCCAGCGATTTGCCTTTCGCGGCTATCTGCCCACGGCTGCCGATGCTCGGGCACAGCACATCATCCAGCTCGCCCAGCGAGCCAGGCAGCATCAGGAAACGCAGCTTCTCATTGAAACGCCCTATCGCAACCAGGCCATGGCAGAAGCGCTGATCAACCACCTGCCAGCCGGCGCCCAACTCTGCATCGCCATCGATCTGACCGGGCCCGCCCAGTCCATCCAGACCCGAGCCGTCAGTGACTGGCGCCGACGGCCACCGACGCTGCCAACCAGACGCCCTGCCCTCTTTCTGTTTCTGGCCTGAACCGAAAAGGCGGCGGCAAAAACGAGACCCGCTGGCCTAAGCCAGCGACCATTGCAGATCAGCGCAGGCTGGGCGCCGAACCCTCAATCTGCGCCATGACACTCCGCCAGAAGCCCGAAAAGGCCGAGGAACCAAACTGCCTGGCCAGCAGCTGCCAGCGGGAGTATTCACTGACATCCACCACACTTTCGGTATTGAGCACATCCCGGGCCACGGAATCCACCGACCCAAGACCATCCGCCAGACCAAGCTGGATGCTGCGCTCGCCCGTCCAGAACAGGCCGCTGAACAGATCCGGCGTTTCCTTCAGCCGCTTGCCACGCCCTTCCTTGACCACATCGATGAATTGCTGATGGATGGCATCCAGCATGGCCTGTGCATGGGCTTTCTGTTCAGGCGATATCGGGCCGGTCGGATCCAGGAAGGCTTTGTTCTTGCCAGCCGTCTGCGTCCGGCGCTCGACACCCAGCATCCGGAGCGTGTCCTGCACACCATAGTTGCTCATGATCACGCCAATCGAACCGACGATGCTGGCCTTGTCGACATAGATATTGTCCGCAGCGGCCGCAATGTAGTAACCGCCGGAGGCGCCGATTTCCTCGATCACGGCGTGCAAGGGCTTTTCAGGATGCAGCCGGCGCTGGCGGCGCATCTCGTCGACAATCATGCCGGCCTGAACCGGGCTGCCGCCGGGGCTATTGATGCGCAGGATCACCCCCACGGCATGGCTGTCGTCAAATGCACGACGCAGCGCCTTGTTGACCCGTTCTGCCGAGGTACCTTCTTCGCCCACGCCACCGGCAATGACGCCCGTGATATTGATGGAAGCGACATAACTGGCCGGGCGCTGTTTACCCGGCTCCGATTCACTCAGTGTCGTGCACTGATAAATGCCGAAAGCACACAGCGCAAAAAACAGTAACCACTGCACCATTCGCCAGCGCCGTTTGGCACGTCGTTCCTTGAGAGATTCGCGCGCCAGCTCCTCAACGAAACCGCGCCCCCATTCAGCTGTACCCAAAACCGTTTTCTCGGACTGCTCGGCCATGCAATGCCTCCGGTAGGGAACAGACGGCATTCCCCTGAAATTGAATAACGTTACCCTTTGAAGAATTACAAGTCTATCGGATCATTCAGCAACACCCCAGTAAGGCAGCCAGATCAGCCACGGAGGCCGCCAGAGCATCCGCATCACCATGTTGCAGGGGCAGTACAGAACCCGTGTCGTAGTACACGCCGATGCAGGCGCAGCCAAAAGCCTGTGCCATCTGCAGGTCATACACGGAATCCCCGACCATGACCATCTGGCCGGCTGACACCTGCATCTCGCTCGCCAGGCTTTGCAGCATCCAGGGATCCGGCTTGGGTAACCCTTCTTCCGCACAGCGGGTTGCCTCGAAGCACCGGTTCAGCCCATTGTCCAGCAGCGCCCGGTCCAGACCGGCACGCGACTTACCGGTGGCAACTGCCAGGCGACGCCCCTGACCCCGCAACGCACTCAGCAACTCGGACATCCCGGCAAAGAGGATGTCCGTCCGTTGACGCCGGCCAAAATAGCAGCGACGGTAAGCATTCAGAAAATCATCGCGAATGGCCGCAGCCGATGCCGGCAGCAAACGTTGCAGCATCTCGTCAAGACCAAGCCCGACCAGCGGCCGGATCACATCGGCAGCAGGCAGGGTCAGGGCCAGTGCAGCACCCGCCTGCTGAATGGCCTGCACCACCTGCGCCACCGAATCCGCCACGGTGCCATCCCAGTCAAAGACAACGACCTCACAGTGATCGAACACGTTTCTCACGGCAGCTGCTGTCATGCGTTCACGCCCCTAGTTTTGCGCAATGCGAAATTCGAGTGCAGCCATTGTTGCATGGATACCCATAGCTGTGTCGCAATTCACAGGACGCTAGCGGGCGCCTGTCACCCTGGCGAGCGTCGGCCAGAGCAGCGCTCCGCCGCGACCCACCCTATCATGCCCGCCAATGCAACGACATCAGCGGTTCGCCCACGCTTCCCAGGTGATGCCCAGGGGCTCCCCAAACCGCTCGATCAACGTCTGGAACGTAGCGGGCAGTGGCGCTTCCAGGCGCAGGATTTCTCCGGTTTTGGGATGGGTCATTTCCATTCTAAATGCATGAAGAAACATACGCTTATAACCCATTTCATCAAGTGATTTATTTAAAGTAAAATCTCCATATTTTTCGTCACCAAGAATGGGATGGCCATGCTGGGCCAGATGCACCCGGATCTGATGCGTCCGCCCGGTGAGCAACTCGCAGGCCATCAGGGCACCATGGGGTGGCAAACCGGGCGTGGCGGCGAAATCCAGTGTCTGCAGACGTTTCAGTCGCGTCGCAGCAGCCTGGCCACGCGCATCGACCCGCACCCGACGTTCACCCGCCGGCGTCAAAAAGCGCAACAGGGGCAGCTGCACCAGGGTAGCGCCGGGCCGACCCCAATGGCCCTTCACCATCGCCAGATAATGTTTCCGGACAGCCCCCTGCGCAAACATCCGGTGCAGCGCCAGCAGCGTGGAGCGGCGTTTTGCGATCACCAGCACACCCGACGTATCCCGGTCCAGCCGATGCGCCAGCTCAAGGAACTGTCCCGGCGAACGGGTGGTGCGCAAGCGCTCAATGAGGCCAGCAGCAATGCCACTACCGCCATGCACCGCCAGCCCTTCGGACTTGTCGACCACCAGCAGATGCTCATCCTCAAAGAGAATCCGGATATGGCGTTCATCCAGACGCGCTCCGCCCTGTGCCGCCCCGTGACGCAGCGCGGTGGCCGGCATGTTCATCAGCGGTGGCACCCGTATCTGTTGCCCCAATGCCACACGTTGCTCGGCCCGGGCCCGGCGGCCATCTATGCGTACTTCGCCCGTGCGGATCATCCGGTAAATGCGGGTTTTGGGAACGCCACGAAGCACGGCCAGCAAATAATTGTCCAGACGCTGGCCCTCATGGCCCACGTCCACCATCAGGCGCTGTGGCGGGGTTGCCGTACCTGCCGGCAATTTTGTATCGGCGTCTTTCATCCGGCTATAATCCGAGCTGGTTGTCGATCGAGCAGGCATGACGTCGGCCCGCAACCCTGCATCTGAAAACGCCGAACCATCCGGCGTTGGGGCAGGAACCACGGTCCGGACGGCAAGGCCAGGCTGCACGCTTTCGCACAATCCACAGTGTAAAAGAAGGGCTGGACTTTTTCCCGTATCCGGCTTTCCTCCGGGAAGGCTGGCCCTTGTGCCCGATCTGTCCACTGTGGCATTTGCGCATCATGCAGACACGCTGCGAAAGCTTGTGCCGGTTCCCCGGCGAACCCCTGGCGGACGATGACCATTGGATTCAAAACGCGGCGCCGAAAGGTTCGGCGCGCGAGCACGATTCGGCCCGATGAGCCCGCAATGGCGCATCGAGACAAAAACAACGGAACCCTACAGCCCTTCACGTCAGACCACGGCCCGATGATCACGACACTTTCTGCCCGCAGCCCTGCTGCCGGTTTTGCTGGCCCCCAGACCCAGTCTGGATGGGGCCGCATGGTCGTGCGCGCCCCTGATGTGCCGACACGGATTTTCCGCCGGGGCTGTTGTAGTGTCGCCTGCCTGCCGGCAAGGCTCGGGGGTCGATCCATGCTCGCTGGACCTACACACCACGCCACCGTGTGCATGGAGTCATGGCATGAAACGCATGCTGTTCAACGCAACCCATTCAGAAGAATTGCGGGTTGCCATCGTCGATGGCCAGCGCCTGATCGACATTGACATCGAGTCCGCCGGACGCGAGAGTCGCAAGAGCAATATTTACAAGGGTGTCGTCACCCGCGTCGAACCCTCCCTGGAGGCCTGTTTCGTCAATTACGGCGAGGAACGTCATGGTTTCCTGCCCTTCAAGGAAATTTCCCGCGCCTACTTCAAGGGTGAAACCGAACCTGGCCGGCCGCCGCGCATCCAGGATGTGATCAGCGAAGGCCAGGAGCTGATCGTCCAGGTCGAGAAGGAAGAGCGTGGCAACAAGGGCGCAGCCCTGACCACGATGATCTCCCTGGCCGGCCGCTACGTCGTGCTGATGCCTAACAACCCGCGTGGCGGTGGCGTCTCCCGGCGCATCGAGGGAGAAGACCGCCAGGAGCTGCGCGAGGCAATGGACAAGCTGCAGCTTCCCTCCGGCATGAGCCTGATTGCGCGGACGGCCGGCATCGGCCGCTCGGTCGAGGAGCTGCAGTGGGATCTGAACTACCTGCTGCAGCTGTGGCAGGCCATTGAAACCGCCGCCCGCTCCGCACCGGGCGCATTCCTGATCTATCAGGAATCCAGCCTGGTCATCCGCGCCATCCGCGACTACTTTACCGCTGACATCGGTGAGGTATTGATTGACACCGCAGACATCCACCAGCAGGCCACGCAGTTCATGAGCTACGTGATGCCTGACTATGTTGCGCGTGTCAAACATTACCAGGACGCCACCCCGCTCTTTTCGCGCTTCCAGATCGAGCACCAGATCGAGACCGCCTACTCGCGCATTGTGCCGCTGCCCTCCGGGGGCGCTGTGGTCATCGACCATACCGAGGCCCTGGTCGCCATCGACGTCAACTCCGCGCGCGCAACCCGGGGCTCGGACATCGAGGAAACCGCCTTCCGCACCAATATGGAAGCCGCCGAGGAAGTGGCTCGCCAGATGCGCCTGCGCGATCTGGGCGGGCTGATCGTCATCGACTTCATCGACATGGAAAGCAGCCGCAACCAGCGTGAAGTCGAGCAGTGCCTGAAAGAAGCACTCAGCCTGGACCGGGCACGCGTCCAGACCGGCAAGATCTCGCGCTTTGGCCTGATGGAACTCTCCCGTCAGCGTCTGCGCCCGGCACTCAACGAAGGCACACACATCACCTGCCCGCGCTGCAACGGCACCGGGGTTATCCGCGATGTCGAGTCCTCTGCCCTGCACGTTCTGCGTGTCCTGCAGGAAGAAGCCATGAAGGAAAACACTGCGGCCGTGCACGTTCAGGTGCCGGTCGAGGTGGCCACCTATCTACTCAACGAAAAACGCACCGAGATTGCCACCCTTGAAGCACGCCTCAAGGTCGAGATCGTGCTGATTCCGAATAAGTCGATCGAAACGCCCCTGTACAGCCTGGAGCGGCTCAAGCACGACGATGAACGGCTGCTGAGCTATCGGGCCAGCTACACCATGGCCGAACAGCGTGCCGAAGAGGACACCTATCTCGCCAATAAGGCAAAACAGCCGACCAACCGCCAGGAAGCGGTGGTCAAGGGCATCACGCGGGACCAGCCACCAGCGCCACCTCTTGGTATCCGTCCGGCCCAGCCAGTACCCGCATCCGCCACAGGCAGCCACGGCGGGCTGCTCGATCGCATCCTCAACCTCTTTGGCTGGGGCGCTGCAACACCCAGCGGCGAGGCTCCCCCGCCCCTGGAGCGCCCGGCCGACAGCCTGCGCGCTCATCGCGCCGCGCCGGGCCAGAGCAACGGCCATACGGGCAACCGCCATGAACGGGGCAACCGGCGCCATGGCGAGCGCTCAGACAACAGTGCCGCAACCCGCCCCCCCCGCCGCAACGAAAACCCGGATCGGGGAGAACGTGCCGAGCTCCCGGAGGGCAACAAACGCACCCGCAACGAGCGTGGCAATGGTCGCCAGCGCGATGACAGCGCGCGCGACAGTCGCGAAACCCGCGATTCAGCAGCAACGCGGGAATCCCGGGAACCACGTCATGGCCGCGACAGCAACACCCGTCGCCAGAATGGCGAACGTACGGAACGGCCAGCCCGCAACGATCGCCCCCTGCAGCCGGAAGCAGCCGAGAGCATGCCGGCACAGCCGGAGCGCCTGGAAGCACGGCCAGAACGTGCCGCACGGCCTGACACCCCGGCCAGCGAATCAGGTGCGACCGAAAACGGCACACGCAACCGTCCGGAACGGGGGCGTCGCCGGCGTCAGACCGATCCGGCCATGAGCAGTACCGTAGCTGGCGATATCGGTGCGCCAGCTTCCGAAGGCACCAGCTCGACACCTCAGCCGGAGCGTACTGTGGCCAGCCCTGCTGCCTCGCGCACACCGCCGGAAGCAGACCGGCCGGCCATCGCCGATGGCCCACAGGCCAGCCTGCCTGCCGTGGCCACGCCGCCCGGGCCTGCCGTGGCCTCCGAGCAGCCAGCGGCTGTCGAGAGCGACCAGTCGGCAGCTCCGGCGGCCGCTGCCGAAGACGGTGAGCGCCGCCGCCGGCGTCGCAGCAGCCGGCGCGACCGTAACGATGGCAATGCAGACAGCCGTTCCACACTGGACGCTCCCGCCAGCACTGCAGCAGTCGCCGGCAGCCAGCCTGAACCGGAGGAAGTGGCCACCCAGGCACCAGCAGCTGAAGTGCCCGCAGAGTCCGTCAGTCCGGTAGCCTCACCGGCAGCCGAGCGTCCCGAACCACGCGAGCGGCGTACGCCTCGCGCTTCGGCCAGCCGGCAGCCGGCAGTCGGTACTCTGGCCGACAAGGCCGATAGCCAGCCGGCCCGGAGCACGGCTGGCAGCAGCCCGATCCCGTCTTCGCCCGACAGTGACGCCAGCCCGGCCACGGCGCCTGCCCCTCGGCCCGCCGCGCCAGCCGCCCAGCCCGTGCCCACCCAGGCGCTAGAAGACGTGGTACAGTCCGCCGGGCTGGAATGGGTCCAGACCAATGCGGCGGCCACGCCCGACCCTGCCCCGGCCGCTCCGCGGCCCCCGCGCCCCCGCCGGCAACGCAAACCGCGGGCACCAGTCGATGTCGAGCCGCTACAGCAGGTTGAAACCCAGGCTGACAAGCCCGCGGAGCCGTCGTGATCCCCAGCCGGCATGGCAGCATCAGTTACCATGCCGGCGCATGTTCCTGTACGCGTCATGGCAGAACGAGTCATACCCATTGCCGACATACGCAGTCGCGGAATCGTGCCCATGTTGCCCGGCGAGTCCGTGAGCGCGCCGCGCGCCACGTCAAACGGCGCATTGCTGGACGCGCGCAACCGGCCACTGCATGATCTGCGCATTTCCGTCACAGACCGTTGCAATTTCCGGTGCTCCTACTGCATGCCGCGCGAAGTCTTCGGTAAAGACCACGTCTTTCTCTCGCACGGCTCACTCCTCAGTTTCGAGGAAATCACCCGCACGGCCCGCCTGCTGGTAGGTCTGGGCGTCCGCAAAATCCGTCTCACCGGCGGCGAGCCCCTGCTGCGGCGTGACCTGGAAACCCTGATTGCCCAGCTGACCTGTCTGCGGCAGCCGAACGGAGAGCCCGTCGAACTGACGCTGACCACCAACGGTTCGTTGCTGGCGAAAAAAGCCCGCGCGCTGCGCGAAGCGGGCCTGAACCGTATTACCGTTAGCCTGGATGCCCTGGACGACGCCCGTTTCCGTGCGCTCAACGACGCCCAGTTTCCGGTAGCCCGAGTCCTGGCGGGCATCGACGCCGCTGCCCAAGCCGGCTTTACCGGCATCAAGATCAACATGGTGGTGCGCCGTGGCCTGAATGACGGCGAGATCCTGCCCATGGTGGAGCACTTCCGGGGTACAGGTCACATCCTCCGCTTCATTGAATACATGGATGTCGGCAGCAGCAACGGCTGGCGCCTGGAAGAGGTGCTGCCCAGCCGTGACATTGCTGCCCGTATCCATGCGGTCCACCCCATCGAGCCCGTCGATCCCCAGTACCGCGGTGAAGTCGCCCAGCGCTGGCAATTCTGCGACGGCAGCGGAGAAATCGGCCTGATTTCCTCTGTGACCCAGCCCTTCTGTGGCGACTGCTCCCGCCTGCGTCTGACGACCGAAGGCCAGCTCTACACCTGCCTGTTCGCCCATCAGGGACATGACCTGCGCGGCCTGCTGCGCCGCCAGCTTCCCGACGCCGACATTCGCACCGCGCTGACCAATCTCTGGCAGAATCGCCGCGACCACTACTCGGAGCAACGCCACCAGCTCTCCACCACCCAGCCATCCACACCGGGCCCACGCCGGGTGGAGATGAGCTACATCGGTGGCTGATCCCGCCACCACCGCCCTGATCCTGGCTGGCGGGCGTGCTCAGCGGATGCAGACCGCCTGCCCCGGCGCAGACAAGGGATTGCTGCCCCTGGCCGGCCGGCCGCTGATCAGCTGGGTCATCGACAACCTGCAGCCCCAGACCCAGGCCCTCCTCATCAGCGCCAACCGACACCTGAACGACTATCGCCGCTTCACCGCCCAGGTGATCCCCGA
This sequence comes from Lautropia sp., assembly GCA_030527825.1. Classification (GTDB taxonomy): domain Bacteria; phylum Pseudomonadota; class Gammaproteobacteria; order Burkholderiales; family Burkholderiaceae_E; genus Lautropia. The sequence continues at coordinate 461,885 of JAUNAC010000002.1, read as the reverse complement.
TCACTATCCCGATCGCCCCGGCCCACTGGCCGGCATACATGCCGGCCTGCGGCACTGCACGACCGACTGGCTGGCCGTCAGCGCCTGCGATACACCTTTCCTTCCCCCCCACTGGGTACGACAGCTGCATGACGCATTAGCTCGCCGCCCCGGCCTGATTGCCTATGCCCGCACCGGCCAGCAGCCCCATCCCCTCGTGGCCATTCTGCATCGCAGCCTCCTGAACTCGCTTGACGACAGTCTGCAGGCCGGGGCACATCGGGTTCGCCAGTGGTACCAACGGCACCATGCCCTGGCCGTGGACTTTGACACCCCGGCTGCCTTTCTCAACCTCAACACACCGGAAGACTGGCAACACGTGGCACACTGCCTCGACCCCACCGGCGCGCCAGCCCTTCCCACCGGAGATCACGCCCCGTGACCGCCCTGTCCTGTCCGCCCCTGCGGTCCCTGCTGGCCGGAAACCCGGATTTCGATCCCCAGTCGGTTTCCGTAGCCCAAGCCCGGGCGCTGCTGTCTGCCTGGGTCCCCTCCCCGGGTCAGCCACGTGTCCTGCCGCTGTACGACGCACTGCAACATACACTGGCCACGCATCTCATCGCACCCTTCGATCAACCCCCACATGACTGTGCCGCCATGGATGGCTACGCCCTGCGTCATGCTGACCTGCGCGCCGGCGGCGAAACCGTGCTGCCGGTTGCCGGCCACAGCCTGGCCGGTGACGCACCGGGCCAGCTTCCGCCCGGCCATGTCTGGCGCATCATGACCGGTGCGCCCTTGCCGACCGGTGCCGACACCGTCGTCATGCAGGAAGATACCTGCGCCGTTCCGGCATCCTCCGCCGACACCGCGTCATCCATCCGCATCGCAACCGGGCAGCGCGCCGGCCAGCATGTACGCCGTCAGGGCGAAGATCTTCAGCAAGGCGATGTTGCCCTGCCCGCCGGCAGCCCCCTGGGTGCCGTCGAACTGGGCATGGCGGCCGCCCTGGGGCTGGATCACGTCACCGTCTGGCCAGCGTTGCGGGTCGGCGTCTTTTCCACCGGCAGCGAACTGGCCCGGCATGGCCAGCCACTGGCCCCGGGTCAGATTCATGACAGCAACCGCCCCGCCCTGCTGGCGCTGATCCGCAACCAGGGCAGCCAGCCAGTCGATCTGGGCAGCGTGCCCGATCACCCTGACGCGCTGGCCAGCACACTGCTGTCCGCAGCCAACCGGGTCGATGTCCTGCTCAGCACGGGGGGGGCCGCCGGCGGCGATGCCGATCTGCTCCAGCCCGTCCTGAACGGCCAGCACCCCACAACCGGCCACCTGGGACCAGACACCGAAGCCCAGTCCTGGCGCCTGCGCCTTCGGCCCGGCCGCCCCCTGGTAGTCGGACGCGTTCGGGGCGTCCCGCTGTTTGGCCTGCCCGGCAATCCGGTCGCCGCACTCATGAGTGTGCTGTTCGTCATTGATGCCGCCCTCCAGAAAATGGCCGGGCGCACCCCTCGGCCCCTGCCCCGCATCCGCGCCCAGGCTGCCTGCGCCATCCCCAAGCGCCCGGGACGACTGGAATTGCCCCGCGTCCGGCTCTGCTACCATACCAGCGATCATCAGGCCGTACCGCAGGCCACCCTGACCAGCAGCCAGAGCTCGGCCCTGCTGCGATCCCTCGTGGAAGCCGATGGCATTGCCATATTGCCCGAAGCGCAAGGCCCCCTGGCGGTGGGTGACTGGCTCGATGTGGTGCCCTTGCGGGGCCTGCTGACCGCAGCCTGAGCCGTGACGGCCGCTTCCACCCTACTCCCTTCTGTCCCATGAATACCCGTTTTCCGCTGCAGCACCTGAGCCTGGCCCTGCTGCTCGGCTGCTCAAGTGCCAGCGTGCTGGCAGCCCCCCCCGCCCCGACCCGACCCATCGAAAAAGCAGACCCCGCCGCCATCCGGCCCGGTACGGACGTACCGCCTCCCCAGCCGATCAGCGACGAAGTCATCGGCCAGGAATACGATGCCTACCGGCAGAGCGTGAAAGGCCAGAAGATGTACACGGTCAGCTATATCCTGCTGGACGATCAGCAGGACGCCCAGCAATGGATTGCCCGGCTCAGAAGCGGTGCCTCCTTCGAGCGCACCGCCCGGACACACTCCAAGCACCAGCTCAGCGCCAGGGCAGATGGCCGGCTGGGCACCTTTGCCACCTGCCGCTGGGCCAAGGACACCATCCAGATGCTCGACAGCCTCAAGCCCGGGCAGATCTATCCCCACCCGGTCAAGGCCAGCGCCGGATGGGCCATCTATCGTCTGGACGCCGTGGTTCCCTTAGAGCCCATCAGCTATGCGCAGTACAAGGAGCAGCTGCTGTCGGCCCGCTTCAAGCCCGAATGCCCGTGGGTCCCACCCGTGACCGTGGGCGTACCCCGCTGAACGCCCCCCACCCGTAAACAGGGTGACCTCTGGCCCATCACGTTGCCCTGCTGCCCACACGGGTACGCTGAGGCCGCACAGAACCGAACATGAAAAGGCGCATAATGAGCAAGGACGAACAACACAAGCTAGGGCTGGTCTCCGCCACGGCTATGTCCGTCACCATCGTGGTCGGTGCCGGTCTGCTGGCGTTGCCTGGACTCAGCTACGCACATGCCGGCCGGCTGGGCTACCTGCCCTGGCTGCTGATGACATTCGTGATGCTGCCGCTGCTGGCGATATTCTCCTTCTTCGCCCAGCGCAATCCCTCCGCCGGCGGCGTGGTCGGTTACATCGGCATCAGCCTGGGGCCCCGCTGGGCGGCCATCAGCCAGGTGATCATCCTCGGTACATTCTCGCTGGGCATACCTGCCATTGTCCTGATCGGTGCCATCCACCTGCACCAGATACTGCCCGGCCTGCCAACCATGGCCGCCGCCCTCGGCATACTGACGACCAGCCTGCTGCTCTCCCTGTCCGGCATGAAGGTATCCGGCGCCGTCCAGACCGGCATTGCCCTGCTGATCATCCTTGGCCTGACGGGGCTCTCCACCGGCTACTGGCTCCAGGCGCCGCAGGCCGACGCGTCGGCCGCCTCTGCCGCGCTGCCGACGTCCGCATGGGCCGCCGGAGCCGGTGTCCTGTCGGCCGTGCCGATCATTCTCTATGCCTACACCGGCTGGGAGATGACAGCCTTTCTGGCCGAGGACATGCAGGACCCACACCGGAACCTGCCCCGCTCGATCTGGGGCAGCTTCATCGTCGTCTCGCTGCTCTACGTCTTCGTGGCCTGGACCGTGGCCAGCGCCGCCACCCCCAGCGACGCCTGGCGCCTGACGCCCATTGCCCAGCTGGCCCGCAGCTGGCTTGGCCAGCCGGGCCTGCTGATCACCAGCCTCATTGCCACGCTGCTGATCTTTGCCAACGTCACCGCAGCCTTCCTGTCCGCCTCGCGGGCCGTCTTCTCGGCTGGCCGCGAAGGGCGACTGCCTCAGGCGCTGGCCCGGACGGACCATCGCGGCCTGCCTGTGCACGCCATGCTGGCCACCTGGGCGGTGTTCGTCACCGTCGTCGTCCTGTCCCAGGCTGGCGGCCTGGGGGTCGACGCCCTGATGCAGCTGACCGGGCAGAACTTCTTCGTCATCTATCTGCTGGCCACCATCGGCTACACCCGCCTCCAGACCCGGCCCGGCCCACGCCTGCTGGGCATGGCCTCCACCCTGCTGGTGCTGGCCATGATGAGCCTCTTCAGCCTGCCCGGCCTCCTTTACTGCGGCACGCTGGCCCTGCTGGGCCATCTGACCTTCCGGCCGGCTACAGCTCCACCGGCGGCGTGTGGCGAAGCGCCTCCTCGATCGTCGTGAGACCCGCCGCCACCGCGGCGGCCCCGGCGATGCGCAACGGCCGCATGCCGTACTTGATGGACGCCAGCCGCAGCTTGCGCAGCTCCGGCCTTTCCGTGATGTAGCGGCGGATTACATCATTGCTGGCCAGAATCTCATAAAGCCCGGTCCTGCCCCGGAAACCCGACATGCGGCATGCCGGACAGCCCGCCGGCCGATAGACCTGGGCAGGCTTCGGCATGTTCCGGAAGGGACTAACCAGATTCGCCCACGCCTCATCCGCGAGTGAATCATCGGGCTGGCGACAGACCGGACACAGGGTGCGGGCCAGGCGCTGCGCCATCACGCCGATCAGCGTCGACTGCAGCAGATAAGCTGGCACCCCCAGGTCCAGCAGCCGGGTGATGGCACTGGGCGCATCGTTGGTGTGCAGCGTGGAGATCACCAGATGTCCGGTCAGCGCCGCCTGCACAGCCATCTCCGCCGTCTCCAGGTCACGGATCTCGCCCACCATGATGATGTCCGGATCCTGGCGCATCAGCGCCCGGATCCCGTCGGCAAAGCCCAGGTCGATGGCAGGCTGCACCTGCATCTGGTTGAAGCTGTTCTCCACCATCTCGATGGGATCCTCGATGGTGGAGACATTCACCTCCTCGGTGGCCAGTGCCCGCAGCGTCGCGTAGAGCGTCGTGGTCTTGCCCGACCCCGTGGGGCCGGTCACCAGCACGATGCCGTTGGGACGCGTTGTCATGTCCTGCCAGCGCGCCAGATCTTCGCCCTGCAGGCCGAGCTGGCCAAAGTCCCGCGACAGTACATCAGGATCAAAGACCCGCATCACCAGCTTCTCGCCAAATGCCGTGGGCAGGGTGGACAGGCGCAGCTCGATCTCATGCCCATCGCCGGCGCGCGTCTTGATCCGGCCATCCTGCGGCCGGCGCTTTTCCACCACGTCCATCCGGCCCAGCAGCTTGATGCGACTGGTCATCGCCGACATCACGCCTGGCGGAACCTGATAGACATTGTTGAGCAGCCCATCGATGCGGAAACGGACCACGCCGAGATCGCGGCGCGGCTCCAGGTGGATGTCACTGGCGCGCTGCTCGAACGCATACTGCCACAGCCAGTCTACCAGCGTGACAATATGCTGGTCGTTCGCATCAAAATGACGGCCGTTGCGGCCCAGTTCCACCAACTGCTCGAAATTATGCTGCAGCGCCGCCTGGCCCGTGCGCTGCGCATGGCGGATCGTCCCTGCCAGATCAAAGAATTCGACCAGATAGCGCTGCAGATCCAGCGGACTGGCCAGTACGGGTACGACCCGCCGGCGCAATGTATGTGCCAGCTCCGCAGACCACTCTGCGGTCAGATACGGTTCAGCCGTCGCAATCGTCACCGCCTCTGTGTCCAGCTCCAGCGGCAGGATCCGAAAGCGATTGGCATACGCCTTGCTCATCACCTCGGCAATGCGGGAAAAATCCACCTTCAGCGGATCAATCCGCACATAGCGCCAGCCGATCTGCTCCGCCAGCCACTGGCACAGCCAGTCCAGATCCAGCAATGCATGAGGGGGCGCCAGCGCCTTCAGACCGCGTTCGGCGATCATCACCAGCGGATGACGGCCAGCCGACGACAGCAACGCATCGCGCACCAGCGTCTGACGGGTCTCCTCGCTGATCACCCCCTGATCTGCCAGCAGACCCAGCAAACGCTCGATCGACAGACGCTGACCCGGATCACCGGGTGCCAGCCGATGACCTGCGGCGGCCAGATTGCCCCCGGCCTTTGACTGAATCACGGCCTGATTCATCCGCATCCCGCTCCCGTGCACAGAAGATCATCGGCACATTAAACCCAAACCGCACCATCCTGATGGCCCACTCAGGATGAAAGGACAGCCTCAGCCGGCGCAAGGACGGCCATACCGCACCTGCAGCCCCCACCCCTTCGGCGTTTTCCCCTATTGCGACATCGACTTTCCAGCGGGTGTAATAAATTTTGTCACATCCCCAGCGCCCATTCTTCATGCCCATGACCCGCATCGGACTCATTGCCAACCCCGTGTCCGCCCGTGATGTTCGCCGCGTCATCTCTCATGCGGCCGGCCTGACCCTGGGTGAGCGTGTTGGCATGCTGCTGCGCATTCTGCATACCTTGGCCGCCTGCGGCGTTGATGAAGTCCTGTTGATGCCGGAGCGTGAAGGGCTACGCGCCATGCTGGCGCGCCAGCTGCACAGCCGGCCCGTCCCGCGCCTTCGCTGGCTGGAGATGCCCGTGCAGGCCAATACCGGAGACAGCACGCGAGCCGCCCGCCTGATGCAGGACGAACAGGTGGCCTGCATCATTGTGCTGGGCGGCGACGGGACACATCGGGCGGTGGCCAAGGGCTGTGGCAACGTGCCCATCGTCGCCATCTCCAGCGGCACCAACAATGCCTTTCCCCCCATGCGGGAAGTCACCCCCACCGCCTTTGCCGCCGGGCTATTCGCCACCCGGGCCATACCGCATGCCGTGGCACTGCAGCCCCGCAAGAGCCTGCAGGTCACCCGCTATACTGCCGGGGGCGAAATCATCGAGCAGGATCTGGCCCTGGTGGATGTCGGGATCCTGAATGAACGGCTGCTGGGCGCCCGGGCCATTGGCCGCGCCGATACCCTGCGCACGGTGGTGGTCACCCAGGCGTCGGTCGAGTCCGTCGGGTTGTCTGCACTGGTGGCCATGCTTGAACCACTGGCCAGCGATGCCCCCGGCGGGCGGATCCTGGAACTCTCACCGCCCGAGGGACCGGGGGCGCCTGTCCGCCACCACACCATCCCCTGTGCCGATGGCCCCCCTTCCGAAGCCCCTTTCCAGCTCCAGGCCGCCCTTGCGCCCGGCCTGCTGACCAGCGTTACCGTGCTCGATCTCCTGACGCTTGATGCCGGACAACCCTATGTCCTGCGAAATCAGAGCGGCCTGTTGGCACTGGATGGCGAGCGCGAGATGCTCTTCCTACCTGATGAACGCATCGAGATCGCCCTGAAAGAACGTGCCATTCAGACCCTTGATGTAGGCGCTGTCCTGCGCCATGCCGCCCGTCATCACCTGACCGTCACTCCCCTGACATCCATGGCGGCACAGCCCGACCCCTATCCCGACTAGGCCCACCCATTTTTGCCCTGCCCGGCACCGTGCCAGCGCCTGTCAATGGCCACAGGGCACAGCAAAAAAGCTTTCCATCGGCACAGACCTGACCGATGTCCCGGCGCCTTGAGCGCACAACCTCTGGAGGAGACACCATGAGCCAGAACCAGCCTCGCCCCCTGAACCGGGAGACCCTGCTGGATGCCTATCGCAAAATGAAAACCATCCGTGCCTTCGAAGAGCGACTGCATGTCGACTTCTCCCGCGGCGACATTCCCGGCTTTGTGCATCTGTACGCCGGCGAAGAAGCCACCGGCGTCGGCGTTCTGCAACATCTCAACGAAGAAGACCGCATCGCCAGCACACACCGGGGCCATGGTCATTGCATCGGCAAAGGCGTCGATGTCATCGGCATGATGAAGGAAATCTACGGCAAGCACGACGGCGTGTGCCGCGGCAAGGGCGGCTCCATGCACATCGCCGATCTCTCCAAAGGCATGATGGGCGCCAACGGTATTCTGGGCGCCGGCGCCCCGCTGGCCTGCGGCGCCGCCCTGGCTGCCCGTTTCCATGGCCGGGGCGGAGTTGCCGTCACCTTCTGCGGAGACGGCGCGGCCAACCAGGGCACCGTTCTCGAAAGCATGAATCTGGCCGCCGTCTGGAACCTGCCCGTTATTTTTGTCATGGAAAATAATGGTTACGCCGAAGCCACTTCCCGTAACTACGCCACCGCGGCCCACAGTTTCGCCGACCGGGGCGTCGGTTTTGGCATCCCGGGGGTCACCGTTGATGGCAATGACTTCTTTGCCGTGTACGAAGCAGCTGGCGAAGTGATCCAGCGCGCCCGCGAAGGCGGCGGACCGGCTCTGCTGGAATGCAAGACCGAACGTTTCTATGGTCACTTCGAAGGTGATGCCCAGACGTACCGTGCCCCCGGCGAACTTGACGATATCCGCGCCAACCGCGACTGTCTCAAAATCTTTCGCCGGCGTGTCAGCGACTCGGCCCTGCTGGATGCCCAGACGCTTGATGCCATTGACCAGGAGGTTGACGCCCTGATCGAACGGTCTGTCCAGGAAGCCAAGGCATCCGCCGAGCCGGGGCCAGCGGAGCTGCTGACCGACGTCTATGTGAAATATTGATTGAGCCGAGCGAGCGGACATACCAATCAGAACCATCAGGAGACCAGACATCATGGCACGCAGAATCAGCATGAAAACCGCCGTCAACGAAGCCATCCTGCAGGAAATGCAGCGCGATCCCACCGTCATCATGATGGGTGAGGACATCGTTGGCGGCATGGGCGCCGGCGGCGAGAAAGACGCCTGGGGAGGTGTTCTCGGCGTTACCAAAGGGCTATACGAAAAACTCGGGGATCGCCTGCTCGATACCCCGCTGTCCGAATCGGCCTACGTCGGGGCAGCAGTCGGGGCCGCCACGTGCGGATTGCGCCCGATCGCCGAGCTGATGTTCATCGACTTCATGGGCGTCTGCTTTGACCAGATCTTCAACCAGGCTGCCAAATTCCGCTACATGTTTGGCGGCAAGGCAACCACCCCGGTCGTTATCCGTGCCATGGTCGGTGCCGGCTTCCGGGCTGCGGCGCAGCATAGTCAGATGCTCACCCCGATCTTCACCCATATCCCGGGCCTGAAAGTAGTCTGTCCATCCAACGCCTATGATGCCAAGGGGCTGCTGATCCAGTCGATCCGGGACAACGACCCCGTCATCTTCTGCGAACACAAAAACCTCTATGCCAGTGAAGCCGAGGTGCCCGAAACCAGCTACACCATCCCCTTTGGCGAAGCCAACATCGTTCGGGATGGCAAGGATGCCACCATCGTCACGTACGGCCTGATGGTGTCACGGGCGCTGGAAGCTGCAACCGCCCTGGTCAAGGAAGGCGTCGACACAGAGGTCATCGACCTGCGAACGCTCTCGCCGCTGGATATCGACACCGTACTGGAGTCCGTCGAAAAAACCGGGCGTCTGGTGGTTGTCGACGAAGCCAGCCCCCGTTGCAACATTGCAGCCGATATTTCCGCCCAGGTCTGTCAGGAAATCTTTGGTGCCCTGAAATCAGGCATCCAGATGGTGTCGCCTCCCCACACTCCCGTCCCTTTTTCCCCCACGCTGGAAGATCTCTATCTGCCCGGTGCCACCGCCATTGCCGGCGCTGTCCGGAAAACACTTGCTCAGCGCAAGCCCCAAAACGCCACGGCTTGAGACAGCACAGCGTCGCTACCCGACAGAAGGAGAATTCATGAGCAAAATCGTTCCTATCGTCATGCCCAAATGGGGACTCTCCATGCGCGAGGGCACCGTCAACGACTGGCTGGTTACTCCTGGTACCCAGATCGAGGTGGGTATGCCCATCCTCGACGTTGAGACCGACAAGCTGGCCAACGAAGTGGAGGCCACGGATGCCGGTCTGCTGCGGCGCCAGTGTGCCCAGGCCGGCGAAACTCTGCCTGTCAAGGCACTGCTGGGTGTCATGGCTGATGCCTCGGTCAGTGATGAAGAGATTGACGCCTTCATTGCCAGCTACGAAGTACCCCCCGACCAGGACGGCGACGCGGACAGTACTGAATCCGTTTTCAGCCATATCGAGGTCGATGGGATCCGCATCCGCTATCGCCAGACGGGGCAGGGCAAACCGCTACTGCTAATTCACGGCTTCGGTGGAGATCTGAACAACTTCCTGTTCAACATTGACGCCCTGGCCGCAACACATCAGGTCACAGCACTGGATCTGCCGGCGCACGGCGGCTCGGCAATCCGGCTACCCGAGCCGCCCGACTATCCGGCGCTGGCCCGATTCGTCCTTCATTTTATGGACGCTGTCGGATTACAGCAGGTCGATATCCTGGCCCACTCCATGGGCGGAGCCATCGCTGCACAGCTGTCGCTGAATGCCCCAGAACGCGTTGGCAAGCTTGCCCTTGTCTCGCCCGCCGGATTGGGTGAGGAAGTCAATCGTCAATACATCGACGGCTTTGTCCAGGCCGAATCACGACGCGAAATGAAACCGGTTCTTGCGCTGCTGCTTGCGCACGACGAAGAGGTGAACCGCCAGATGGTGGATGACGTGCTGCAATACAAACGTCTGGATGGCGTAACCCAGGCGCTGGAGCGGCTGAGCAGCACCCTGTTTCCTGAGGGGAAACAGCCCGTCAGACCCACGCACGCAATAGATGCCGACACCCATCCATTGCTGTTGCTATGGGGCGAAGAAGACCAGATCATCCCGGTCAGACATGCCGATCTGGCACCGGCTTCAAGCACGGTGAAACGTGTGCCAGCATCAGGCCACATGTGCCACATGGATCACGCGACCCAGGTCAATGAATGGCTGCTGAGCTTCTTCGGACACTAGAGACTGCTGCACGGAGAAACGCGGGGCCGTACCCTGCTGCGGTCCGCGCCTCCGGATCTGCGTCATAATGGGGGGCCCCATCCGGCCCTTCTACCTGTCCTCCATGAAAAAACTCGGCTTTCTCTCTTTTGGCCACTGGTCAAGCGGCGCGGGATCCCAGACCCAGACCGCCTACGACACCCTGCACCAATCCATAGAACTCGCCGTCCGGGCCGAACAGATCGGTCTGGATGGCGCCTATTTCCGCGTCCATCACTTTGCCCAGCAACTGGCCTCCCCCTTTCCGCTGCTGGCTGCCATCGGTACCCGTACCAGCCGCATCGAAATCGGTACGGCAGTGATCGACATGCGCTACGAGAATCCGCTCTACATGGTCGAAGATGCCGGCGCGGCCGATCTGATCGCCAGCGGGCGACTACAGTTAGGTATCAGCAGAGGGTCACCCGAGCAGGTTATCGACGGATGGCGATACTTTGGCTACCAGCCGGCTGAAGGCGAATCGGAGGCGGACATGGCGCGCCGCCACGCCCTGGTGTTCCTGGAGATGCTGGCCGGGAAAGGATTTGCGGAACCCAACCCGCAGCCCATGTTCCCCAACCCGCCCGGAAAGTTGCGCTTGGAGCCCCATGCCGAGGGGCTGCGTCAGCGGATATGGTGGGGAGCAGCCTCAAATGCCACAGCCATCTGGGCGGCCGAGCAGGGAATGAATCTGCAAAGCTCCACCCTGAAGGAAGATGAAAATGGCAAACCCTTCCATATCCAACAGGCCGAACAGATCCGCCTCTACCGTGAAGCCTGGAAAAAGGCAGGGCATGCACATGCGCCGCGTGTCTCGGTCAGCCGCTCGATCTTCCCGCTGATGGACGACCGGGATCGCTATTACTTCGGACATGAAGGGCAACGCGGCGACAGCGTAGGTTATATCGACAAGGACTTCCGGGCGGTATTCGGACGCGCCTATGCAGCGGAACCAGACGTGCTGGCCCGCCAACTGGCGGAAGACGAGGGCATTGCGGAAGCAGACACCCTACTGCTGACTATTCCCAATCAGCTTGGCGTCGAATACAACACTCACCTGCTGCAAGCAATGATCAAATATGTAGCACCCGCACTGGGCTGGCGCTGACTTGTCGCGTGGGCCGCCATACGCCCGGCCCACCGCAGGTGTGTAGCGGATGAATTATTTCTTCTTCTTCGGCGCCACCATCATCACCATCTGACGACCTTCCAGACGCGGCATGGATTCGACCTGGGCGATCTCGTCAATATCGTGACGTACCCGTTCAAGCAGGCGGACACCAAATTCCTGATGCGCCATCTCACGGCCACGGAATCGCAAGGTGATTTTGACCTTGTCACCATCCTGCAAAAAGCCAATCATGTTGCGCAGCTTGATGTTGTAGTCACCATCATCAGTCTGCGGACGAAACTTCACTTCCTTGATCTGGACCACCTTCTGTTTGGCCTTGGCCTCGGCAGCCCGCTTCTGTTCCTGATAACGGAACTTGCCGTAATCCATCAGACGACAGACCGGCGGCGTCGCAGTGGGCGCTATTTCGACAAGGTCGACATCAGCGTCCTCAGCCATGCGACGTGCCTCTCCGAGGCGAAATACACCCAATTGCTCATTTTCTTGGCCCAGCAGGCGAACCTCGGGGGCATGAATTTCACCGTTAATACGGTGGTTGCGTTCGGTAGCGATGCTGATAATCTCCGAATGAACTGAACGGAATCAGGCGACAAGCTGCCTGCCAAAACCCCAGCAGGTCCTCAATGCGCCTTCTCTGCCACCTGCCTGGCCAGCAGACTGGCGAAATCTTCGAAACGCATGCTGCCCAGATCCTTGCCACCGCGAGCACGGACAGCTAACGTACCGGCCTGCCGATCCCTTTCACCGACCACAACGAGATAAGGAATTTTCTGCAGGCTATGCTCTCGGATTTTATAGCCGATCTTGTCACTGCGCAAATCAGATATAACCCTAAATCCTTGTTTTAGCAGCCGTTGACGGATGTCTTCGGCATAATCAGCCGCGGAATCGGTCACGCTGAGAACGCTGACCTGCACAGGCGCCAGCCAGGGTGGCATGGCGCCAGCATGGTTTTCGATCAAAATGCCAATAAAACGCTCCATCGACCCCACGATGGCCCGGTGCAGCATGATCGGGCGCCGCCGGCTGTTATCCTCGGCCACATACTCAGCATTGAGCCTTTCGGGCATCATCGGATCGTACTGGATGGTGCCAACCTGCCAGGCCCGGCCGATCGAGTCTTTCAGATGGTATTCGATCTTGGGGCCGTAGAAGGCCCCCTCGCCCGGGAGCTCCTCCCACTTCACGTCACAGGCCGACAGCGCAGCACGCAGCGCATTCTCGGCACGATCCCACGCATCATCCGTGCCAAGGCGCTGATCAGGGCGCAGAGCCAACTTTACTGCCACCTGCCCGAACCCGAAATCACGGTAAACATCCATCGCCTGGCGATGAAAGGCGGTCACTTCCGCTGCAACCTGATCCTCGGTGCAGAAGATGTGTCCGTCGTCCTGGGTAAAACCGCGCACACGCATGATGCCGTGGAGCGCACCGGACGGCTCGTTGCGATGACAGGAACCGAACTCCGCATAGCGCAGCGGCAGGTCACGGTAGCTGCGCAGCGAGGCATTGAAGAGCTGCACGTGCCCCGGACAGTTCATGGGCTTGACGGCATACTCGCGCTTTTCAGACTCGCAGAAGAACATGTTCTCCTTGTAGTTGTCCCAGTGTCCGGAGCGCTTCCAGAGATCTACATCAAGGATCTGCGGACAGCGTACTTCCTGGTAGCCGCTCTCGCGATACAGATCCCGAATATACTGCTCGATGCGCTGCCAGATCACCCAGCCACGCGGATGCCAGAACACCATGCCCGGTGCCTCGGCCTGGGTATGGAACAAGTCAAGTTCCTTGCCCAGACGGCGATGATCACGCTTTTCGGCTTCCTCCAGCATGTGCAGGTAGGCGTCCTGTTCATCTTTCTTCGCCCAGGCCGTGCCGTAGATACGCTGCAGCATTTCGTTGCTGGCATCGCCGCGCCAGTAGGCGCCAGCCACTTTCATCAGCTTGAAGACCTTCAGCTTGCCGGTGGACGGCACATGCGGCCCCCGGCAGAGATCTACGAAGCGTCCCTCGCGATAGAAGGTGATCTCCTCCTCCGGTGGAATGGAGGCAATGATTTCGGCCTTGTATTTTTCACCGACCGACTCGAAATACTTCACCGCTTCCTGCCGGTCCCACTCCTCGCGCACCACGGCCTCATCCAGCGCAGCCAGCTCATGCATGCGCTTCTCGATGGCAGCAAGATCCTCCGGCGTGAACGGGCGCTTGTAGGCAAAGTCATAGTAAAAACCGTTCTCGATGACCGGGCCGATCGTGACCTGCGCCTCGGGAAACAGATCCTGCACCGCGTAGGCCATCAGATGGGCCGTCGAATGGCGGATGATGTGAAGCCCGTCAGGATCCCTGTCAGTCACGATGGCCACCTCGGCGTCCTCGCTGACGGTGCGGGACAGATCGAGCAGCTTTCCGTTCACCCGGCCAGCAATCGCCGCCTTGGCAAGTCCAGGTCCAATGGCGGCGGCAATCTGCGCCACCGTGACAGCATCATCGAAACGGCGCTGGGAGCCGTCCGGCAAGGAAATAATGGGCACGTCTGAAACGATGAAAAGATTTTTTATAACCGCAAAAACGCGCGATTAGGGTGGCCCGCGATTCTAGCACATCCGACTCGGCAGCACACCCGTCTGTCTACCCTAAACAACCCTCCACCGGAGCGCCCCCAGCAGCGATCACGGCAGGCAAAACATTGCCGGGACATTCCGCCACGATGCCTGCGGTAGCACCGCCGCTCCCGGCAACATGCCATCTCGTGGGGCTGCGATGTGCACCATGAGCGTGCATCCGCATCGTGACGGCGAACCATATGCGTGCGCCGCAGCCGGATTTTCACCCACCAGCTGTCATGCACCATGGCTGGCACGGTTCGTGCTTTGAAGATGATTATCCGCATGACAGGCCGGACAAAGACTGGCCAACAACCGAAGGGGATCCCCGGGATCCCTGCCCCACTCAGGAGTGATCATCCATGCACTTGCTTACCGCCATCATCAAACCGTTCAGGCTGGACGAAGTCAGAGATGCATTGTCAGGCATCGGTATCCAGGGCATCACCGTTACTGAAGTGAAGGGCTTCGGGCGCCAGAAGGGTCATACCGAGCTGTACCGCGGCGCAGAGTACGTCGTGGACTTCCTTCCCAAAATCAGGGTGGAAGCAATGGTCAGCGATGCACAACGGGAAGCTGCCGTCGAGGCCATCGAACGGACCGCGCGAACCGGCAAGATCGGAGACGGCAAGATTTTCTCGCAGCGCATTGAGCAGGTCATCCGGATACGGACTGGGGAAACCGGCGAAGACGCTATCTGACCCCATCGCCGAAGGAGCAACAGAACCATGAAATCACGGATCAAACCTGCGCTTTCCCCCGGATTCGTCCTGCTGCTGCCCGGCATGGCAACTGCTGCCGGGGCCACTCCTATGCCAGACTCCGGCGACACGGCCTGGATGATGACATCGACGCTGCTGGTCATTCTGATGAGCCTACCCGGCCTAGCCCTCTTTTACGGCGGGCTGGCGCGCAGCAAGAACATGGTGTCAGTGCTGATGCAAGTATTCGTCATCTTCTCGGTCATCACGCTGCTCTGGGCGATCTACGGCTACTCGCTCACATTCGGCGGCAGCGGCCGGATCTTCGGCAGCCTGAAGCACCTGTTCCTGAGAGACATCCATCCGGACACCCTGTCCGCCGTCCTGACATCGATCCCGGAATATGTATTTGTGAGCTTCCAGGCGGCCTTTGCCGCCATCACCGTGGCGCTGGTGGTGGGCTCGTTCGCGGAACGCATCCGGTTTTCCGCCGTGATGATCTTTGCGGTGCTGTGGTTCACCTTCAGCTACATCCCCGTCGCCCACATGATCTGGGGCGGTGGCCTGCTGGCCGAGGACGGTGCACTGGACTTTGCCGGCGGCACTGTCATCCACATCAACGCCGGCGTGGCGGGCCTGGTAGGGGCAGCCATGATCGGCAAACGCATTGGCCTGGGACGCGAACTGTTCGCGCCACACAGCCTGACCCTCACCATGGTCGGCGCCTCACTGCTGTGGGTCGGCTGGTTCGGATTTAATGCTGGCTCTGCCGGTGCTGCCAACGGCGTCGCCGGCCTGGCCTTCATCAACACGATCGTTGCCACCAGTGCCGCAGTCGTCGGCTGGCTGGTGGTGGAGTCCGCCGTCAAGGGCAAAGCCTCACTGCTGGGCGCCGCCTCCGGAGCCGTAGCCGGCCTGGTAGGCGTCACCCCCGCTGCCGGGTTCGTTGGCCCGGTGGGCGCCATTGTCATCGGGGCCCTGACCGGCGCAGCATGCGTCTGGGGTGTCAGCGGCCTGAAGCGCCTGCTCAGGATCGACGACGCCTTCGATGTCTTCGGCATCCACGGCCTGGGCGGCATCATCGGGGCCGTGCTCACCGGCATCTTCGTTTCTCCTGCCCTTGGCGGCGTCGGTCTGGACAACTACAGCATGCCGCATCAGGTCTGGGTACAGATCAAGGGGGTATTGATCACCATGGTGCTCTCGGCCGTGATCGCAAGCATGGCCTACACCATCGCCCGCCTCACCGTTGGCCTGCGGGTCAGCACCGATGCAGAACGTGAAGGACTTGATCTGAGCTCGCACGGCGAGGCAGCCTATCACCACTGATCCCGGCCCGTTCAGCAAGACCGACCGCCCCCGCACCGGAGCCCGCCGCCCGGAGAAACCCACGATCCGGCCGGGCGGCACCCTGCCGGTTCATCCATCAGCCAGCACAAACCGGGCGCCTATCCGGCAAACCTGCCCGGGCGCCGATGCGCTTACGATCGTCCACCGCAGCGGCACTAGCGGAAGATCCTCATGAACCATGCCCAGATGCCAGTACAAAACCAGGAACACGGCGCGCGCCAGCCTTTTTCGATCACGATCTTTGCCACAAGCGGCGATCCGGAAGGTATCCGGCATGTCGACAAATCAAACTGGTCAGGTTATGGCATCGTTTTCAGCAAGGAGCTATTTCATCGGCTCAAGCACGAACCCGGTTTTTCCCAGGCGGGCGTCTATATCCTCGTGGGCAACGCCGCGGAGGAAACGATCTACATTGGTGAAGCAGACCCTGTCGGAGACCGACTGAAGAACCATGTCGCCAACAAGGAAGGCTGGACATGGGGCGTCTACTTCTTCGATCGCAACCACAAGATCGGCAAGACCGAGATCCAGTATCTGGAATCCGCGCTGATCTCCCTTGCCAAACGCCATGAACGCGTCACCTTGCTCAACCGGAACACTCCCACTGAACCGAGCATGTCACCCGTGGCCCGGGCAACGGCCCGGGCCTTTCTTGCCGACATGCTGCTGGCCCTGCCCATGCTCGGAATCAATGCCTTCAGCGCCGCCCGGCAGACACTGCCACATGAAACAGTCCAGCCGGTAGATTCGAAAAATGGTGATTTCGATACCATCGTAGTACCCGCCAGAGCCGAGGGCTTCAAGGCGCGCTTTCTCGGCGAGCACTGCTGGTTTGCCATCAGGATCAATGCCAAGCACATTGCAAAGCTGAAATTCATCGCCGGCTATCAGGTCGCCCCGGTCGCTGCGATCACTCACCTGGCCGAGATCTCGCGCATCGTCCCCTACGACGGCACCGGCAAGTACATGATCCAGTTCAAGGAACCGGCCAGGGCAATTGATCCGATCCTTCGCCCGCCGCACAGTGACGTCAGCATGCAGTCGTCGCGCTATGCGTTGCGGGACAAATTGCTGGCCGCCAAGGATCTGGACGCCGTCTGGGCCTGAAGGTCCGGCACAGGATATCCCGTCAGCAGGCTGACCGGTCAGCTCCTCAGCCCGGCAAGGCTGGGGCTGCTGCAGTCGCCAGTCGCTGCCGCACCACCTCATAAAGGACGACCCCGGTCGCCACCGAGACATTGAGACTGGAGACATCGCCCTGCATCGGGATGGAGATCAGCGCATCGCACTGCTCCCGAACCAGGCGACGCATGCCCTTGTCCTCTGCCCCCATGACAATGGCAATCGGGCCGGAAAATGCCGTCTGGTAGAGCGGTGCACTGGCTTCATCAGCCAGCCCATAGACGATGAAGCCTTCGTCCTGCAACTTCTCGATCGTGCGCACCAGGTTGGTGACAAGAATATAGGGAACAGACTCACCGGCACCGCTGGCAGTGTGCATGGCGATGTCCGTGAGCGGTGCGGCATGATCCTTCGGCGCAATGACGGCGTCGACCCCGGCACCGTCCGCCGCCCGTAAACAGGCACCGAGGTTACGCGGATCAGTCACCCCGTCCAGCAACAGCAAAAAGGGGGGACGCCCACCGTCGTGCAGCTGATCCAGCAGCGCCGGCAGATCCATATTGAGCTGCCGGGTCTCGACCTGGGCAACGACGCCCTGGTGACGGCGACCGCCGGCCATGCGATCCAGCCGTCCCGGCTCGGCCCGCACGACCTGCACCCCCTGCTGCGCGGCCAGCTTCAGCAGGTCGCGCACGCGACTGTCATCACGTGTACGCTCCACATAAAGGGACTTGAAACTGCCAGGCGCCTGCCGCAGGCGCGCCATGACGGCATGAAAACCATAGATCTGCATGAAAGAAATCCTTTTCGGGTTCCTGCGTTCCGTCCTGCACGGACTTTTTCAGCTGCCGCGACGCCCGCGGCCGCTGCCCCCGCTGCGACGGCTTGCGGTGCCAGGGGCGGCCTGGGACGAGGATGATTTGCGCGACGCGCCGCCCCGGGTGGCAGCAGCAGCTGCCCTGCCCTTGGCTGCCGGGTCGACGGCCACAGGGGCAGCGGCCCTGGCGGCAGTCCGTGCCTTGCGTTGCCGGGACTTGGCGGCCGACGACCGCCCCTGCTGTCCAACCAGCCGGGCATCCTCAAGCTCCTCATCGACATCTGCCCCCGGCCCGGGCGCGACGGCACCTGCTCCCCGCGTGCGTCCGGAAGCCCCCACGCTGTCATGACGGCCGCGCATCGCCGCACCATCGCTCTCCAGCAGACGAAAATCGATTCGACGCCCCTCCAGGTTGACGGCTGACACCTCGACCATCACGGCATCGGTCAGGGCATAGCGGCGCCCGGTGCGCTCGCCCTGCATCATGTGGCTGCCTTCATCAAAACGGAAATACTCATTGCCCAGCTCGGAAACGTGCACCAGCCCCTCGACATACAGGTCATCGAGCGTGACGAAGATGCCAAAGGGTGCCACACCGGTGATATGCCCCCGATAACGCTCGCCCACCCGGTCACGCATGTAGACGCACTTGAGCCAGGATTGCACGTCCCGGGAAGCCTCGTCGGCACGACGCTCGTTGGCCGAGCACAACGTGCCGAGCGACTCCCAGACTGCCATCGACTCAACCGTTGCCGGCTGTCGCCGACGACGGCCGCGCCCCTTGCCGGGCACGGCATCGGCTGGTGTGTCACCCTGCCGGACATCGGCAACGGCGGCACCGGCTGCCAGGCTACCAGTCCGTCCGATCCCCTTGCTCCGGCCTGCCCGCTCGTCGATGTCGGCATCCTCGGCAGGCTGGTTCTCTTGGGCCTCGATGACCGGCGCATAGCGGCGATTCTCCAGCAGCGCCTTGATGGCGCGGTGATTGAGCAGGTCGGGATAACGCCGGATCGGTGAAGTGAAATGCGCATAGGCGTCATAGGCCAGACCGAAGTGGCCCTGGTTTTCTGGCGTGTAGACGGCCTGCTGCATCGAACGCAGCATCATCGTCTGCAGCAGCGCGGCATCGGGGCGCCCCGCAATCTGCTGCGAGAGCACCTGATAGTCCTGCGGACGTGGCCCCCGCTTCTCACGGACCTCGGCAGCGGCATTGCCAAGCACCAGTCCGGTGCCGGCCAGAAACTCCCGCAGCTTGGCCAGCCGGTCGGCGCTGGGTCCCTCGTGAACCCTGTACAGACCTGGATGATGATTGCGTGCCAGAAAGTCAGCGGCGCAGGTATTGGCCGCGAGCATGCATTCCTCGATCAGGCGATGGGCATCATTACGCTGTTGTGCAACGATCTCGGTGATGCGTCCCGTGGCGTCACACAACATCTTGGTTTCAGGCGTCTCGAACTCAATGGCCCCCCGGTCAGCCCGGGCATTCTGTAATGCTTCATAAAGGGCGTGCAAGTCACGCAACTGCCCGAGCAGGGGCCTGCGCCGCGCCAGGGCCTCAGCATCACTGCCAGCCAGGATGGCCCAGACCTCGTTATAGGTCAGGCGCGCCGCCGAATGCATCACCGCCGGATAAAACTGATAGGCGATGATTTCCCCCCCCCCATCGACCACCATGTCGGCCACCAGCACGAGACGATCGACCTCAGGGTTGATCGAACAGAGCCCGTTGGAGAGCTTCTCGGGCAACATCGGAATCACCCGACGAGGGAAGTACACCGACGTCGTACGGTTCTGCGCCTCGGCATCCAATGGCGTTCCCGGCCGGACGTAGTGGCTGACATCCGCAATAGCCACCAGCAGCCGCCAGCCCTTCGCCTTGCGGCCATCCATGCCCTGCATCGGCTCGCAGTACACCGCATCATCGAAGTCGCGCGCATCCTCGCCATCGATAGTGAGCAGCGGCACGTCGCGCAGGTCCACCCGATGGCGATAATCCGTCGGGCGCAGCGCATCAGGCAGCGCCGCCGCCTCCGCCAGCACAGCCTCACTAAAACGGTGCGGCACATCAAACTTGCGCACGGCGATCTCAATTTCCATGCCGGCGTCATCTATACTGCCCAGGACTTCGGTTATGCGGGCAATCGGCGGCGAGCCCCAGCCAGGCGGCCAACTGACCTCGGCCGACACCACCTGGCCGGGCTGCGCCCCCAGGGTGCCTTCCGGCTCGACCAGAATGTCATGCTTGATGCGTGGATCTTCGGGTGCAAGCATCAGTACGCCCCGTTCCTGAACCAGGCGTCCGACCACCGGCCGCGGATTGCGCGCGATCACCTCAACCACCTTGCCCTCGGGTCGGCCGCGATGGTCAGTGCCGACCCGCCGCACCAGCACCCGGTCACCATGCATAACCTTCTGCATCTCACGCGGCGGCAGGAAGAGATCCTCCCCCTCGCCATCGGGCAGCAGAAAACCGAAACCATCCCGATGACCTGAGACCCGCCCCGCAATGAGATCAATGCGGCTGACCAGCATCAGGTCACCCTTGCGTCCGGCGAGAATCTGGCCATCACGCTGCATGGCTGCAACCCGTCGCCGCATGCCAACAAGCGCTTCAGGTGACACCTGCATACGCGCTATCAGTTGCTCAATGCCAAGCGGAGCGCCCGCTTCGGCCAGCGTATCCAGGATAGCCTGCCGGCTGGGAGGGTTGGATGGATCCGTCATGGATTTGACAAGCTCATAAAAAGACTTAGAATACACTTTATTGATTGCCCAGATGGCGGAATTGGTAGACGCACTAGGTTCAGGTCCTAGCGCCAGCAATGGTGTGGAGGTTCGAGTCCTCTTCTGGGCACCAGTTATTCGATACAGGTCGTGTTGCACGGCCTGGCTCGGCAAAAGATCCCGCCCATGCGGGATTTTTTTTTGGCGCTCGCCATAGACCCATCACCGCCTGACCCCGTGAAGGATCGCCAGCGCTGCCGACAGGCAACGCTGCCTCAGCCCGGCATCGAACGGCCTGCGCGTCAGCAGCGCATGAAACCAGACCGGTGCCACCAGCGCCTCGACGACTGCATCGAGCAGCCCGGCATCCTGCGGATCCAGTCCTGCCAGCAGCTCCCCCCTGGCCATCGCGCGTGTCAGCACCATGGCCATGCCTTCATAACGCCCCTGCCACAGCTCCGCCAGCGCGGCCCTGGCCTCTGGATCCTCATCCAGGCTCAGACCGACATAGTGACGCCAGAGCCGACACTGCGCCGGATCGGACAGATTGGCCAGGAGACTGTCCAGCAACGCCGACAAATCCCCAGCCAAACTGCCCGTATCAGGCAGCGGCGCCAGCGATACCGCCTGTGTCAGCAACAGATCTGCCAGCAGGCGGCGGCGCGTCGGCCAGCGCCGATAAACCGTCGCCGGATCCACCCCGGCACGCTCGGCAACAACCCGATGCGACAGGTTTGCCAGACCGTTTTCGGCCAACTCCGCCTGCAGGGCCTGCATGACGCTGGCCCGCACCCGTGCACTACGCCCCCCGGTGCGTCGCCGGACACCGTCAAGCGCCACCGTGCCAACGGTCGGAGACATCATGGATCCTGAGCCAGCAGGAGGATGAGAAGAAGAAACCATTGCAATCTGACCAAAATGAATGTCGAAGCCTAGAACGATATGAAACAGCAGAGATCAAATCTTGACAGCACGGATCTCCTGCCTACAATTAATGCAACATTAATTGCATTAACAGCATCACCATGAAAGTCCGCATCATCCAGACCGGGAGCGTCCAGATCAAGTCGGCCCACCAGGCCGGACACGGCGAAAGCCGTGCGGCACGTGCCGCCCATGTCATGCTCGACCGGCACTGGTCGCCAAGACTGCCCATTTTCTGCACCCTGATCGAGCATCCGGAGGGACTGATTGTCGTGGATACCGGCGAGAGCGCCCATGCCAACGACCCTGGCTACCAACCGTGGTGGCGTCCCTTCATGCGCTTTTGCGAACGTCGCTGGGTACAGCACGACGAGGAAATCGGACCGCGGTTGCAGGCCATGGGCCTGTCGACGGATGATGTCCGCTGGGTGGTGATGACCCACATGCATGGCGACCACGCTGGCGGCCTGTCGCACTTCCCTAAGAGCCGGATCATCATGTCCCGTCATGAAGCACAGGCCAGCCTTTCCCGGCGCGGCCCTCTGCAGGGATACCTGAATATGCACTATCCCGACTGGCTCTGGCCAGATGTCATCGACTTTGAGGATGGTCCGTGGGAGAGTTTCCCAGCGAGCACGCGACTCACACGCGATGGACGCGTGCGGCTGGTGCCAACCCCCGGCCATACCCTGGGCCACTTGAGCGTGGCCATCGAACGTGACCACGACATCGTGCTGATCGCTGGAGATGCCAGCTACAGTGAAGACAGCATGCTCGCCGGGATGGTCGACGGCGTGGCACAGAACGCCAGACTGCATCGGGAGTCCACCCGCCAGATACGGGCACTGTGCGAACGTCATCCCGTTGTCACGCTCTACGCGCATGACCCGGCAAGTCCGCGACGCCTGGAAAGCGGCGCCGTCATCAGAACGGATTGAAGAAATGAAAAACATCCATGCCGGTCATCGCCGGACAGCAGAAAGATCCTGACGACACGGAACACACAGGACAATCCGCCTGTCTCGTGAAGATCAGACTGACTTCCGGCCATGAAGCAGACAGTATCTGTGCGGCCGGATTTTCAGGGGCACAAGCCGGAACTGTCAGTGGAAAAATTGAAGGCTGGCGCAGGGACGCAACAGCCTGGCATCACCAGCGCTGCTGGATCAATCGATCCGAGCAATCTCAACCCGGAAATATGCAAGCGCCTGGGAAAGATAATGTATGGCGTCCCGTAGGGGATTCGAACCCCTGTACTCACCGTGAAAGGGTGATGTCCTAGGCCTCTAGACGAACGGGACCTGCTTGCCAAACAATACTGAAGCTCTTCAGTATAAACCAGATGTTCAAGCCAATCAAATACTTGAAACACCACTCGATAACAGGAACCAAAAACACGAACACTAGTACCCGTTTCCCGCCGTCATCTTGATTCCAATACACCCAGAACCAAAATGGTGGAGGTAAGCGGGATCGAACCGCTGACCTCTTGCATGCCATGCAAGCGCTCTCCCAGCTGAGCTATACCCCCGGCAATCGAGAAACAGAATATTAGCCCGGCTTTTCAGAAAACGCAAGCCAGTTTTCCAAAACACCCGGCACACCGGATTTAATTTAACAAATTTCCACTTATTTTCCTGAATTTCCGGGCCTGCCCCCCACTTACGGGTACGATTCCACTTTCTCCGTCCAACTGCTCCATGTCCATGACTGCACAAATCATTGATGGCGTTGCCATTTCTGCACAGGTTCGAGAAGAGGTTCGCGTGGCCGCCCAAACAATTCTGGACCGTACCGGCCAGCGGCCCGGGCTGGCGGTCATCCTGGTCGGGGATGCCGCTGCATCTCAGGTCTATGTCCGAAACAAGATCCGTGCCTGCGAAGCGGCTGGCTTTCATTCCGTCAGCGATCATTTGCCAGCCGATACGACCGAAGCTGAACTACTGGCGCGACTGGATACACTGAACCGTGACCCTGCGGTCCACGGTATCCTGGTACAGCTTCCATTACCTGCGCATATCGATCCCCGCCGGGTCATTGCCGCCATTTCCCCGGATAAGGACGTGGACGGTTTTCATGTGTCCAACGCTGGTGCACTGATGACAGGCCACCCCCGTCTGGTACCTTGCACACCCCTTGGTGTGATGCGGCTACTGGCCAGCACCGGTGTTCCGCTGCGGGGTGCTGAGGCCGTCGTTGTCGGGGCCAGCAATCTGGTCGGTAAACCACAGTTGCATCTATTGCTTCAGGCGGGCGCCACGGTGACCCTGTGCAACAGCAAGACAAGGGATCTCGGAGCGCATACACGGCGCGCCGAGATTCTGGTGGTTGCAACCGGACGTCCGCGCATGATCACGGCAGATATGATCCGGCCTGGGGCCGTGGTGATTGATGTCGGCATCAACCGTCTTCCAGACGGCAAACTGACTGGGGACGTTGATTTCGATCATGCCCGTACCGTTGCCGGCTGGATCACCCCCGTTCCCGGGGGCGTCGGCCCCATGACCATCGCCATGCTTTTGCAGAACACCATCACGGCAGCCAGGCAACAGCTGCTGCCAGCCGTCTGATTGCCTGTCCTCATGGAAATCACTGACAGCTGCCCGATAAATCACGGTGCTGGTATGCTTGTCCGCTGGTAGATAACCGCGTGCTCAGAAATAGCCGTGTGGTCAGATCCGACCCGCTTATTGTTCCATTCTTCTGTTTACCGAACATTCGCCCGCTGATCCCGCACGTATCTGGCCCCTATGTCTCATTCCCTGTTCCTTTTTCGTAATCTATGACAACGTCCATTTCGCATCCATCTTCCCCTTCAGCTGGAGGCAACCCGCTGCTGGATGACCCGGCTGTGCTGCCCCGTTTCAGCGAAATCCGGCCAACCCATGTCAGTCCGGCCCTGGATGTCCTGCTGGAGCGGGCGCGGCAGGCGGTCGAACATGCAACCGCCGCTGATACACCGCTGACATGGAATGACTTCGTCCTGCCCCTTCAGCATGAGACGGAGCGCCTGGCACACGCCTGGGCCCTCGTTCAACACCTGAATGCGGTGATGGACACGCCTGAACTGCGCGATACCTTCAACCAGAACCTGCCCCGGGTCGTGGAGTTCTGGACGCAGCTGGGACAGAACCGGGGCCTATTCGAAAAATACCAGTCCTTCCAGGCAAGCCCTGCCTACAGAGCGCTGGACTCGGCCCGGCAAAGAACCATCGACCACGAGGTGCGAGACTTCACGCTGGGCGGCGCAAAACTGGTCTCGCCGGCCCGGGAACGGTTTGCAGCCATCCAGGAAGAGCTGGCGGCGCTGCAACAAAAATTCTCTGAAAATGTACTGGATGCCACCAACGCCTATGAACTGGTGATACCGGATACTGAGGAAGGCCGGGCACGGCTGGCGGGCCTGCCCGACGATGCTATTGCGGCAGCCCGTGCCGATGCCGAGCGGCATGATCAGAGCGGCTGGCGCTTCACCTTGCAGATCCCGTCCTATTTACCGGTCATTCAGTATGCCCATGACCGCAGCCTGCGCGAAACACTGTATCGTGCCTTCGTTACCCGGGCATCCGGCAAAGACAACCCGCATGACAACTCGACGCTGATACAGCGCATCCTGACCTTGCGTGACGAGAAATCCAGACTGCTTGGTTTAAACAGCTATGCCGAGCTCTCGCTGGTGTCCAAAATGGCAGACTCACCCGCCCAGGTCGAGAGATTCCTGCGGGATCTGGCCAGACGGGCTCGCCCCTTTGCCGAGCGTGACCTGGCCGAGCTGCGCGCTTTCGCCGCCGAAAAGCTTGATCTGCCCGACCCGCAGGCCTGGGATCTGACCTACGCAAGCGAAGCCCTGAAGCAGGCACGCTACGCGTTTTCCGACAACGAGGTCAAGCAGTATTTCCCGCTACCACGCGTGCTGAGTGGTCTGTTCGGACTGGTCGAGCGACTGTTTGGCGTGTCGATTACCGAGGATCAGGCCGAAGGCTGGCACCCCGATGTCCGCTTCTACCGGATCAGTGCTGGTGAACGTCTGGTCGGTCAGTTCTATCTGGATCTGTACGCCCGTGAGGCCAAACAGCCCGGTGCCTGGATGGATAACTGCCGTGGACGTCACCACGAGGCAGGCCAGCCCCTCCAGACCCCCATCGCCTTCCTGGTCTGCAACTTCCAGGCCCCCGTCAATGGCCAGCCTGCCCTGCTCACGCATGACGATGTCACGACCCTGTTCCACGAATTCGGTCACGGCCTGCATCACATGCTGACCCAGGTCGACACCCTTTCCGTCTCCGGCATCTCCGGCGTGGAATGGGACGCGGTGGAGCTGCCCAGCCAGTTCATGGAAAACTGGGCCTGGGAATGGGAGATCGTCGAGTCGATGACCCGCCACGTCCAGACGGGCGAGCCCATGCCTCGCGCCCTCTTTGACCGCATGCTGGCGGCACGCAACTTCCAGGCCGGGCTGTCAACTCTGCGGCAGATCGAATTCTCACTCTTCGACATGGTTCTGCACCAGCAGGCTGCCAGTGCACTTGCCCATGGCGAAACCGATCCCGTCCAGCGCATCCTCGACGACGTGCGTGAAGAAGTGGCGATGCTGCACCCACCTGCCTTCAGCCGTTTCCAGAACAGCTTCAGCCATATCTTCGCTGGCGCCTACGCGGCCGGCTACTATAGTTACACATGGGCCGAAGTGCTGTCCGCCGATTGCTATGCCGCTTTCGAGGAAGAAGGTTTGTTTGAACCTGCTGTTGGCCAGCGCTTCCTGAAAGAAATCCTCTCTGTGGGCGGCAGCCGACCGGCCATCGACTCATTCAAGTCGTTCAGGGGACGCGAGCCCTCGCTGGATGCCCTGCTCCGACATAATGGCATGGTCGAAGCCTAGATTCTGGACAACGAGGATTTCCATGAAGACTCTTGCGGCATCTCTGCTCCTGGTAGCGGTTGGTGGCCTGTCAGCCCAGCCGGGCGTGGCCGCTGAGTACAAATGGACTGATCAGAACGGCAATATTGTCTACGGTGACCACCCCCCGGCAGAGGGGGCCATCCCCCTGCGCCGCTCCGGGGGAGGCGCCAGCACCTCGGCCCAGCCTCACCCGGCGGAGGATCCGACACTGCATTTTCCGCTGGCCCTGCGCCAGGCCGCGCAGGCCAGCCCTGTGGCCTTGTATGTCTCCAACGACTGTCAGCCCTGCCAGATGGCAGAACAATACCTCCGTCAGCGTGGCATTCCCTTCCAGACCTGGAAAGTCAGCAGCAACGCCGATTTTGCCCGCCTGAAGGAACTGGGTTTCTCCAGCCACGGGTTCCCTGCCATCAGCATTGGCAGCGAGCGCAGCATCGGCTTCGAAATCAATGCCTGGCACAAGATGCTGGAGGCTGCCCACTACCCGGACGAGCCACAGCTTCCGGCCACGTACCGTTATCCCGCCATCAGCAACCTGTCGCCTGAGGTGCCCATTCAGGGCGCAACATCCTTTAACGGGCCGGCCAAGGTTCTGGACGCAAGCGAGGTACTACCTGCTGGTGGCCAGCGCCTGGATCCTGGCAGCGCACCACGCGATCCGGGTATGGCTCAGGACTCATTCCGCTTCTGAAGCTTGACCGTACCTCGGACGGAAGCAACGCACACGCCTGGCCTGGCCTGGCCTGGCCGCACCGACACTTTATGTCATTTCCGCATGACAACATATGTTGGGTGCATACCGTAGCGACCAGGCTGGATGAGATTAAAAACACCCCACGGTGGTTGCAGACTATCATCGCTGTCGTTGATTTGCCTGATACGACACCATGAATCTCCAGCAATTACGTTCGGTTCGAGAAGCCGTCCGGCGTGGCTTCAATCTGACCGAGGTTGCCCGGGCCCTACACACGTCACAGCCCGGTGTCAGCCGCCAGATCCGTGAGCTGGAACAGGAGCTTGGATTCGAGCTCTTTGTCCGTTCCGGCAAACGCCTGACCTCCATGACCCATGCCGGTACAGTTGCCGCACCCATCATTGACAGCATTCTCGCCGGTGCCGAAAACCTGCTGCGGGTGGGTGAGGAGTACGCCCAGCAATCCGTCGGAAAACTGTCGATTTCAGCCACGCACTCCCAGGCCCGCTACGCCTTGCCCGAGGCTGTGCACGATTTTCGACACCGCTACCCTGATGTCCAGCTCAATCTGCATCAGGGTTCTCCTCAACAGGTGGCAGAGATGCTGCTCAATGGCGAGGCTGATATCGGGATTGCCACCGAATCGCTGACCGACTACGACGGACTGGTCACCCTGTCCTGCTATCGCTGGACGCACAGCGTAATCGTTCCGCCCGGACATCCATTACTGAGCGATCCTGAACTGACGCTGGACCGGCTGGCAGCTTTCCCTGTGATCACCTACAGTCCAGGCTACACCGGCCGCATCCATATTGACGAGGCATTTCACAAACATGCACTTGAGCCCAATGTCGTCCTGACCGCCATGGATGCCGATGTCATCAAAACCTATGTTGAACTTGGACTCGGTATTGGCATTATTGCCTCGATAGCCTATGACGAGGAACGCGACACACAGCTACACGCCATTGACGCCGGTCATCTGTTTCCCGTCAACGTCACACGCCTGGCCTTTCGACGCGGTACCTTTTTACGCAGCTATGTATATGACTTCATTGAAACATTTGCTTCGCCACTGACACGTGATGTAGTCGAACAGGCGGCCAGCCAGATACCGGGTATTGATTTCCAGATCTAGATCATCACGGCTGGATCGACTGGCAGGCAAGCCTCATCGCGCGTCCATTGGGCACCCGCCTCAAAACGGGTCTGCTGGCGGGCACGCACATGGAGAATGCTTCCCCGCACAATATGCTGACGCTGCCTGAGCTGCAGCCACGCCTCGCGCGGCAGCTCGACATCAATGAACGTACCATCATCCGGGCGACGCAATTCCAGTCGGGTACGCGGGCCTACCGTCAGTGCCTGCGAAAACGCGACCGCCAGTGTGCCTTCACCCGGCCCATCGACCACATCGATTTCATGGGGCCGTACATATACCGCGACATCACGGTCATCACGTTGGACAGTGCCTGTACGCTCCGGATCACCCTCTGTCTGTACAGCGTCGAAATGCCCCCTGAACAGGTTCACATCACCCAGAAATTTCAAAACGAATGGCGTAGCTGGCCGGTCATACACTTCGTCCGGAGGCCCCATCTGTTCCACCCGTCCCCGGTGCAGCACCACCACCTGATCGGCCACTTCCATCGCCTCCTCCTGGTCATGGGTCACAAAGACGCTGGTGACGTGCATGTCATCGTGCATTCGCCGCAGCCAGCGGCGCAGGTCCTTGCGCACTTGGGCATCCAGTGCCCCAAACGGCTCATCCAGCAGCAACATGCGCGGCTGCACAGCCAGTGCCCGTGCCAGCGCCACGCGCTGTCGCTGCCCCCCCGAGAGCTGCGACGGATAGCGTCCGGCCAGATATTCCAGCTGCACAAGCTGCAGCAGATCCTGGACACGACGCTCCACCTCACTTGCTGCTGGACGCTGACGAAGGGGCATCACCCGCAGCCCGAACGCTACATTCTCGAACACCGTCATGTGATTGAAGAGCGCGTAATGCTGAAACACAAAGCCCACGCCCCGCGAGCGGGGATCGGCCAGCGTGGTATCCCGACCATCTATGAGCACCCGCCCCCTGTCCGGGGTCTCCAGACCAGCCAGAATCCGCAACAGCGACGTCTTGCCTGATCCGGACGGTCCCAGCAGCGCCACCAGCGAGCCAGATGGGATATTCAGTGACACATCATCGCAGACCACCGTCTGGCCAAACCGCTTGTACAGATGTTCGACCCGTATACCCATGTCTAGATTCCAAAAGCACGCCACAGATCGGCATCATCGGGAATACGCCCCTCCGCGACTTCCGGTGCAGTCACCACCCCTGCCTGCGACACCAGGCTACCGGGTGGCACACTGCGGGTCAGCCAGACATTGCCCCCAATGATCGACCCCCGCCCAATGGTCACCCGCCCCAGCACCGTCGCGCCGGCATAGATCACCACCTCGTCTTCGACAATAGGATGACGGGATTCCCCCTTGACCAGAACCCCTCCCTCACCCTGCGTAAAGCGCTTTGCGCCCAGCGTCACGGCCTGGTAGAGCCGGACGCGCCGGCCGATGATGGCCGTCTCCCCTATGACGACGCCTGTACCATGGTCAATGAAAAAATGATCGCCAATCTGGGCCCCCGGATGAATATCGATACCGGTCGATGAATGGGCCAGCTCGGCCATCACCCGGGCGGTGAGCGTCATACCCTCCGCATAAAGCAGGTGCGCCAGCCGATGGTGAATCATGGCCCATATGCCCGGATAGCAGATGAGCACCTCATCCTTGCCCGATGCAGCCGGATCACCCTGGAAGGCTGCGGTGACATCGCTGTCGATCAGTTCCCGCACTCTGGGCAGGCTCTGGCTAAAGCGACGGACGATCTCGATCGCCTGGGCTCCCTCCGCTCCACTCAGCGTCTGACTCTGCATGCGGAACATCAGTTCACGCCGAACCTGCTGATGCAGTGCTGACAGAGCAAGGTCAAGCGTGTAGCCTACATAGTGATCAATGTTTTCCGAGCACAGATCGGGCCGGCCTAAACGATGCGGAAACAGGGCCGCAGCCAGGCCGTTGACTACTTCGCCCAGGACGGGGCGCGATGGCAGCGATGGCGGCTTGCCACTGCCATTTTGCCGGGCCCGCAGTGCGCTTTCACGTCGATCACGCAACTGCGCCACCACATCGTCCACGCCAAACAACATCTTGCCCTGCCCGTCACAATCCATTGCACACCTCCCAATCCGTAATCTGGTCGAATATACCGCCGCCGTTGCAGCACTGTCACCACACGATCAGGATGATCCACCACACCAGTGGTCCCGGCCAATTGTCCGGTAGTCGCAGCCGGTCAGTTCAGTGGCATCATCAACCGCTAAAATCGACCGGCAGGGACGAATACGGGCGCCGGCCCTGCCCTGCATTCTGTCACCTCCGCCCATAGGATCCTCCAGCATGACATCTCTGCTGCTCAGCGCCTTCATCTATCTGGCCTCAGCTGCCGTCGCCGTGCCACTGTCCAAGCGTCTGGGCCTGGGCTCAGTGCTGGGGTATCTGATCGCCGGCATACTTATCGGCCCGGTCTTCGGTCTTGTAGGTCAGGAAACGGAAAGTATCCAGCATGTCGCCGAATTTGGCGTAGTGATGATGCTCTTTCTGGTCGGTCTGGAACTGGAACCGCATAAACTGTGGCAGTTACGCTGGCAACTGTTGGGTCTGGGCGGGCTGCAGGTGCTGCTCACGATCGCCGCCATCACGGGTATCGCCTATCTGACCGGACTGCCCTGGACAGTCGGGATTGCCGCGGGCTGCGTGCTGTCCATGTCTTCGACTGCGATTGTCCTTCAAACCCTGGGCGAAAAGAACCTGCTGGCCAGCCAGGGGGGACAGGCAAGCTTCTCGGTGCTCCTGTTTCAGGACATTGCCGTCATCCCTATGCTCGCCCTGCTGCCGTTACTGGCGCTGCCCGAGCTCGCCGGGCAGGCCAGTGAAGCCGCCCACCACACCGACAGCATCAACCTGCTGGCCGACCTGCCGGGCTATCAAAAAGCAGCCGTCACCTTCGGTGTCATTTCCCTGATCGTCGTGGGCGGGCATTTCCTCGCAGGGCCAATCTTTCGTTATATCGCCGCTGCGCGGTTGCGCGAGATTTTCACCGTTGTCTCGCTAGCCCTGGTCATTGGCATCGCGGTACTGATGTCACTGATCGGACTCTCGCCTGCACTCGGCACCTTCCTGGCTGGCGTCGTGCTGGCCAACAGCGAATACCGCCACGAACTTGAAAGCAACATCGAACCATTCAAGGGCCTGTTGCTAGGACTGTTCTTTATCACTGTGGGCGCGGGCATCGACTTCAATCTGCTCACACACAGCGGCGTCAAGATTCTGGCCATTACCCTGTGCGTCATTGTCGTCAAGGGCCTGGTTCTGCTGGTACTCGGCAAGGCGTTCCGCCTGAAGAAGCTGGATCAGCAACTCTTCGCTCTGGCCCTGGCGCAGGCTGGCGAATTCGGTTTCGTGCTGCTGTCGCTGGTCGAAAGCGACGGGGTGATGCCCACGCACATCGCCAAGCAGCTCCTGCTGGCAGTCGCCCTGTCCATGCTCTTTACGCCGCTGCTGTTC
Source organism: Lautropia sp. (assembly GCA_030527825.1). Classification (GTDB taxonomy): domain Bacteria; phylum Pseudomonadota; class Gammaproteobacteria; order Burkholderiales; family Burkholderiaceae_E; genus Lautropia. The sequence continues at coordinate 430,000 of JAUNAC010000002.1, read as the reverse complement.
ATTCTCTATGACAAGGTCATGGTCCCCCGCGCCTACGCACGTGCCAAATCAACGGAGCCAGACCGTACCGACATGATCGAGCAAAAGCATCCGGTCATCATTGCCGGGCACGGCCGCTTCGGACGAGTGATCAACGCGATGGTGACCGCCTGCGGCTACAAGACGACCGTGATTGATCACAATGCCACCACCGTAGCAGGCTTCAAGCGCTTCGGTGTGGAAACCTATTTCGGTGACGCCTCGCGCCAGGAACTGCTGTTAATCGCCGGTCTTGCCCAGGCCAAGCTGCTGGTTGTAGCCATCGACAACCATGAACAGGCCATGCAGATCACGGAATTTGCCCGCAAGACCAACCCTGGCATCAAGATCGTTGCACGATCCTATGATGGCCAACAGACCCACGAGCTATACCATGCCGGTGCCAATGAAATCGTTCGCGAAACCTTTGACTCGGCCGTCCGTTGTGGCAAGCGCGCGCTGGAATGTCTGGGGATGCCCAAACAGAAGGCCGAGGGTGTGGGCAATCTGTACTTCCACCGGAACCGGCATGGCATGGCCATCGCTGCCAAGGCTTATGATCCCAGCATTGGTATCTTCGAAAACAAGGCCCTGATCGACATCATGCGCATGGAAATGGCCGAAACCGAACGAATGATCCGTCAGCTTCTGCACGATCAGGCCATTACCTGGCCCAAGGACAGCGCTGAGACCACCTCTGAACATGACGAAAACTTTGACAGACAAGAATCAGTTGAAGGTGGCTGAACAGGCAGCCTGACCTGACAGGGGTCGGACAGAGGCGGAGGGCTCCAGGCAACAGTGCTAAATTTCAGATACTGACTATTGTCTGTCGCCTTGGCTACACCATGACAATCCCTGCTGCGGCACGTCCCATTCTGCTCCTGGCTGCCATCGCAGCACTTGCCATCAATCTGCGTGCGCCCATCGTGGCGGTGGGCCCGCTGGCTGACACCATCCGCACCGAGCTGAATCTGTCCGGCAGTGCCATCGGTCTGGTAGCTGCCATGCCCGTTCTGGTTTTTGCGCTCTGCTCTGCGTTCGCTGCGCCGCTGGCACGTCGGGCAGGGCTGGAAAACATCCTGCTCATTACCACGCTGCTGTTAATACTTGGGGTCGGACTGCGCAGTGCCATCCCCTCGCTTACCACCCTGCTGGCCGGAACCGCCATTATGTCCGTGGGTATTGCCATGGCCAATGTCCTGTTGCCCGCCCTCATCAAACGCAGCCTGCCCGACCGCTCCAGCCTGGCCATTGGCCTGATGTCTGCTGTCATGACAATTTCATCGGCGCTGTCGACGGCCATGGCGGTTCCCGTGGCCCAGTGGCATGGCTGGCGCTGGTCACTGGGCGTCTGGCTGCTCACCGCGCTACTCGCCCTCGCCATCTGGTGGCCATTGCGCCGCCCCTGGCCAGCCTCCAGCCCGCAGGGCACACCCAGCCCGGAGACAGCGGCAGCATCCGCCGTCCCCGGCGCACTCAACGTCTGGCGCAGCCCGGCTGCCTGGGTCATCAGCCTGACCATGGGACTGCAATCGCTGGCCTACTACGTCGTTGCCAGTTTCATGCCGGCGGTCCTGGTTGAAAAGGGGCTCTCCGCCGTTGCGGCCGGTCACTACATTTCCCTGTTTCAGGGAAGCTCCCTGATCGGCGCCCTGCTCACGTCCGCACTTTTTGGCCGTCTGCAGCATTATCGACAACCCCTGAGCGCCGCAAGCAGCGCCATGCTGGTTCTGGGCGCACTGGGGGCATGGCAGGGATCGCTCCAGACCATGTGGCTGTGGATCGTCCTGCTGGGCAATGGCACGGCAGCGATCTTTTCACTCTGCATGCTGCTGTTTGCCGAACGTACCGATGATCCGCAGCAGGCGGTCGCCCTGTCGGGCATGGCCCAGGCGGTGGGCTACACCATCGCCATGCTCGGCCCCCTCGGCAGCGGCATACTCTATGACCTGTTCGTATCATGGACGGACAGCCTGGCATTTCTGGTCGTGCTGATGGCAATCGAATGCATACTGGCCTGGTCTGCTGCCAGTCCGTTGACATTGGCCCAGGCGCAGGCCCGACGTAACCACCACACTTCAGCCGATATCCCAGCCGGATCCTGATGCATAGAGCATGGGTTGACCGCCTGGCACGTTGTGCTGGTGATGACCCGATATCCGGCTGTCAGTATCTTCCGTCATGCGCACGGTGCACTTCCATATCCGTTTTTTGCTTCAGAGCGCGCGAATACATTTGAGCGCCAGCACCCAGACTGGCATGATCTCCAGCTGAGTCATCACACCAGGCATCTGTCGACCATGAACCTTGCATCCCCTTTTCGCCGCAGTCTGCTGGCCCTGCTCTCAGCCAGTGCCACCGCCTTGCTGCTGCCTACACACGCGAACGCGGACAACCCCGGTTCGACCGCCCAGCCCGACAGCCTGCTGAATGCCAGCTACGATGTCGCCCGGGAACTGTTCGCGGAAATCAATCCGCTGTTCGTCGCACACTGGCAAAAGGCACACCCTGGCCCCTTCCGGATCGACCAGTCCTATGGCGGCACCACGCGCCAGGCCCAGGACATCATCCAGGGCAAAAAAGCTGATGTGGTGACCTTCAATCAGGTCACTGACATCGACATTCTGGTCAGGCGGGGCCTGGTCAGCCCGGATTGGGCAAGCCGCTTCCCCAACGGAAGCTCCCCTTACTACAGCACCATCGCCTTCATGGTGCGCAAGGGCAACCCCAAACATATCCACGACTGGAGTGATCTGGCCCGCCCGGATGTGAAACTGGTTTTTCCCAATCCTAAAACATCCGGTAACGCACGCTATACCTATCTGGGTGCCTGGGCCCATGCCCAGGAAAAGTTCAACCACAACGATGATGCCATCAAACGATTCATGACGGCCTTTCTGGGTAATGTCGAGAGCTTTCCCACCGGCGGACGTGGCGCCACTGTCGCCTTTGCCCAGAACGGACAGGGTGATGTGCTGCTCACTTTCGAATCCGAAATCATGAATATCCTGGCCAATCCGGAATTCAAGGCCCAGGGTTTCGAACTGGTCGTGCCACCCACCAGCGTCATGGCTTCCTTCCCGGTGGCCATTGTCAGCAAAACCGCCCGTGCGCGCGGTACCGAAGACGTTGCCCAGGACTATCTGGCCTTCCAGTACACCCGGGAGATCCAGCAGCTGCTGGCCAGACACAACCTGCGGGTGCATGATTCCGAAGTTGTCGCCACCACGGCCAAAAAGTTCGCACGAGTCAAACTGGTGGATCCAGCCACCTTCCCCGGGGGCTGGAACGGTGTGCATCAAACACATTTCGCGCACGGTGGCCTGCTTGACCAGCTGCTGGCTGCCGGGCGCCACTGAACCTGACCGCCCATGGGCATCCGTCCGCGTTTTTTTACCAGCCCGCCCCGTTTACCCGGTTTTGGCCCCAGCTTCGGACTCAGCGTACTTTATCTGAGTGTCGTGATCCTCATCCCGCTGCTGGGACTGTTCTGGTATGCAGCAGGGCTTGGCTGGACAGCCTATCTGGCTGCCATCACCGACCCACGGGTGGTGGCCAGCTACCGGGTAACGCTGCTGGGTGCCTCGCTGTCCACGCTGATCGTGACGCTGGTGGGCCTGCTGCTGGCCTGGGTTCTGTCTCGCTACGAATTTCCTGGCCGCCGCCTCATTGACGCGCTGATCGACCTGCCCTTCGCGCTGCCCACCGCCGTAGCCGGCCTGACGCTGGCTACCCTGCTCTCGCCCAACGGCTGGATCGGACAGCTGTTCGCTCCACATGGCATCCGCATCGCCTATGCCTTTCCCGGGCTGGTGATCGCCATGACCTTCACCAGCCTCCCGTTCATCGTCCGCACCGTCCAGCCCGTCATCGAAGCACTGAGCAGCGACATTGAGGAGGCAGCCCGAACACTGGGCGCCCGACCCGCCCAGATCTTCTGGCGGATCACCCTGCCGGCCCTGATGCCCGCCGTACTGGCAGGGGCCGGGCAGGCATTCATCCGGAGCCTGGGTGAATTCGGCGCCGTCGTGATGATTGCCGGCAACATCCCCTTCCAGACTGAAATCACCTCGCTGATGATCTTCGTGCGCCTGCAGGAATTCGATTACGCCGCCGCCGCGGCCATTGCATCAGTCGTGCTGCTCTCCTCCCTGCTGCTGCTCTTTGCCCTGCAGTCACTGCAGAACCGGCTGCTGCGCTGGCATCGGGGAGGATAAGTCATGGCCGCCCCATCACGCACGCAATCCCGGCGCCCACCTGCCCACGCCGGACAATGGCTGCTGGTTCTACTGGCCGTCGCCGCCGCCCTGCTGATGCTGGTGGTGCCATTGGCCATGATCTTTGCAAAGGTCGCAGCCGGCGGCTGGTCCCTGTTGATAGCCAACCTCGGCGCCGACTATCTGCACCATGCCCTGGGACTGACCCTGGCGGCCACCCTGGCCACCATTCCCATTAATCTGATCTTCGGACTGGCCTTCGCCTGGTGCATTACCCACTATCGCTTCCGTGGCCGGCGCCTGCTGCTTGCGCTGATTGACATTCCCTATGCCACCTCGCCTGTGGTGGCCGGGCTCTGCTATCTCCTGCTGTACGGTGCGGAATCCTTCCTGGGGCAGTGGCTCTCCGAACACGATATCCAGCTGATGTTTGCATGGCCCGGCATCATCATGGTCACTATTTTCGTGACCTCCCCCTATGTCGCCCGGCTGCTCATCCCGCTGATGCAGACCCAGGGCGATGAGGTCGAGCAGGCCGCGCTGCTGCTGGGAGCCAGTGGCTGGCAAATATTCTGGAAAGTCAGCCTGCCGCGTATCCGCTGGGCGCTGCTCTACGGGGTCATGATGACCAATGCCCGCGCCATCGGCGAGTTCGGTGCCGTCTCGGTCGTCTCCGGCGCCATGCTCAACCAGACCATGACCCTGTCGCTACTGGTCGAGCAGCTGAACAATGATTACAAAACGGCAGCGGCTTTTACCGCCGCCGCCATACTGGCCCTGATGGCCATCCTGACGCTGATCCTCAAAACCTGGCTGGAACACCGCGTCAGCGCCACACAACACCTGCCCTGAAAATAGCCCCGTCCGCCCGCCGGGCAGCGTCCGAACACGTGAACAACCGCACAGACCCACATGGTGTGCGCACCGCGGGGTAAACTTCACCCTTCCGTTGTCCCCGATGGCAATCGTTTCGGCCATCCTTTCTCTGGAGCACCTGGCATGGACTTCACCTCGCCCGCCTTCTGGGTCGCAGTTGGTCAGATCGTGATGATCGACGTTCTGCTGGGCGGCGACAACGCTGTCGTCATTGCCTTGGCTGTACGCAAACTCGACCCGGCCAAACGCCGGCTCGGCATTGTCTGGGGCACGATCGGCGCCATCGGTCTGCGGGTCGTCCTGATCATCTTTGCCTTGTCACTCCTGTCGATCCCCTATCTGAAAGTCGTGGGGGCGCTGCTACTGTTCTGGATCGGCATCAAGCTGGTGATCCCGGGCGACGAAGATGACCATGGAAACATTGCGGGATCAGAGCGGCTCTGGGTCGCTGTCCGTACCGTCATCATCGCCGACCTGGTCATGAGCATTGACAACGTCATCGCCATCGCCGGAGCAGCCCAGAGTGCCGGCGGTCAACACGAAGTGCCCCTCGTAATTTTTGGGCTACTGGTGAGCGTACCGATCATCATCTGGGGAAGCCAGCTTGTCATCCGGCTAATGGACCGCTTTCCGGTACTTGTTACCTTGGGCGGGATGCTGCTGGGCTGGATCGCAGGTGGCATGCTGATCACGGATCCCGCCATCGAAATCTATGCAGCCCCCTGGATGCCCCTGGCTCACTGGGGCGCAGAAGTCCTTGGCGCAATGTTCATCCTGGCTATCGCCCTGATCACCCGCCAGAACCAGCGCACCTCCTCCAGGACGCCCCCTCCGTCCTGAGCGTTCTTCCCGCTCAGGCCACCATCTAGATAAACTGGAAATCCACCTCCGGCCGTCTACCCGAGATCAGGTCTGCCAGGGCTCTGCCGGAACCACAGCCATGGGTCCAGCCTAAGGTACCGTGCCCGGTATTCAGGTAAAGCCGTCCCACACGGCTGCGGCCTATATAAGGCACATTACCGGGCGTGGCGGGCCGCAGTCCTGTCCAGAAGCTGGCTTGCTTCGGATCACTCATCTCCGGAAAGAGCATCATGGTACGCTTGACAAGCGCCTCACAGCGCACCGGGTTCAATGCCAGATCAAAACCGTTTAATTCGGCAGTTCCAGCCACGCGCAAGCGATCACCCAGACGGGAATACACCAGTTTGAATTCATCATCCGTAAGACTCACGTAGGGCGCCTTGGCCTCGTCCTGCACCGGCAGGGTCACGGAGTACCCTTTGGCAGGATAGATATCTAGCCGAACCCCTATTTCTCGTGCCAGCCGGGCACTGAAACTGCCCATTGCCAGCACGTATGCATCTGCCGTCAACACCTCATAGCGCCCATTCTCACTGGCGATTTCCACGCCCAGCATATCCCCACCAGCTACCCTCAATCGCTGGATACGGACACCATAACGAAACTTCACCCCTTGTTCAGCCGCCAGTCGTGCCAATCCGGTTGTGAACAGGTTCACATCGCCCGATTCATCTTCCGGCGTATAGGTCGCGCCAACCAGTTGCCGGCTCGCCGCTGCCAATGCTGGCTCAATCTCAACGACTTGATCCGGTGTGAGCGTACGACGATTCATCCCCATATCCTGCATGATTCCCGCCGCCTCACGGGATGCATCGAAATCCCGTGCACTGGTATAGAAATGCATGATGCCACGACACAAATGGTCATACTGCAACCCGGTCTGAGCACGCAGCGCCTGCAGGCAACTCCGGCTGTAGGTACCCAGGTTGATGATCTGGATCATATTGTGACGGGTGCGTGCAGCACGGCATTCCAGCAGAAACTTCAGGCACCAGCGCCATTGATCGGGATCCGCCCGCATCCGGAACAATAACGGTGCATCCTCCCGCCCCAGCCACTTCAACACCTTCAGCGGCGCGGACGGATTTGCCCATGGCTCAGCGTGACTGACAGAGATCTGTCCCCCATTGCCAAAACTGGTTTCGCATGCTGCCATGGCATTGCGTTCCAGCACGGTCACTTCATGGCCATCTTGTTGCAAATACCAGGCAGTGGCCACGCCCACCACTCCTGCCCCCATGACAATGACATGCATGACTGCCCTCCTTTTGATGGTTCGTCCACCACACTCTGACAGCCTATCAGAATCCCGAACGACATTTGTCAAGCCAGCTTAAAACACAAACCGCTAACATCGACGACATTAATAGATCAGGCACGGCCAAGACCGGCCACTCTTCCGACCGCCATGCTGATTTCCATCGAAGAACCCTCCCCAGAATCAACGGCGCCCCAGTGGCAGGCATTCCTTGAACTGGGCTTTCGACCGCTCTATCTGCTCGGGTGTGGCTGGGCCGCCATAACCATCTTCCTGTGGGTCTACTTCCCGCAAGTGCTTGGCGGCCCATTAGGTGGTGTACTGTGGCATGCCCATGAAATGCTGTGGGGCTTCATCATCACGATCGCCGTAGGTTTTCTCCTCACGGCTGGTGCCACCTGGACAGGCATAACACCACTGAAAGGCCCCGCCCTGGGCGCGGCATGCCTGTTGTGGCTGGTAGCACGGCTTTGCTATCTGCTGCCTTCGGATATCGCCTTCTGGATTGCCGCAACTTGCGAAACACTTTTTTTCACCTGGGCAGCCCTGGCACTCGCATACGCCATCTACCGGTCCCGCAGTCGCCGCAACTATGGCATTCCTCCGCTAATCCTGCTACTGAGCATCAGCAATCTTCTGTTCCTGCTGGCCGCCTGGGATGGAGAATATGAGCGCATCATGGCACATTTCCAGGCCGCCATGCTCGGGATGGCCGTAATCGCCCTGCTGGTTGCACGACGGGTCACCCCATTTTTTGCCATGCGGGCCACTCCCGGACTGAAAATTCCGATGCAGGTCAAAAGCGGTCAATGGCAAGTGGCTGCCGGGGTAGCGGCCATAGTCTGCGGTCTGCTTCAATGGACAATCCTGTCGGCCATCACACTGGCGCTGGCCGGCCTCATCGCGCTCTGGCAACTGCTCAGCTGGAAACCTTGGCGCATTCGCGCTCAACCTCTTCTGTGGGTTCTGTATGCGGGGTATTTCGGTTTGGGCGTCGGCCTGCTCGTCGCAGCCACACAGCGTTCCGGTCTGACCGCACACCCCGTCTGGGCTGTGCATATCATCGGTATTGCCGGTTTTTCGGTTCTGATCATCGGCATGGTGACCCGAACCGCCCTAGGCCATCTGGGCAGGGCGCTACAGACTGACCGCAGCATGGTATGCAGCTATATCCTGGTGTTGGTAGCTGCCGCATTACGCCTGATGGCCCTGGCCGTACAACCACCGCTCACCATCCCGTTTCTGCACACCGCCGCCCTGGCCTGGATCCTGGCATTTGCCCTATATCTGTGGCGTTTCGTCCCTATGCTGATCCGTCCGCGAATACGCGCCGTCCCCGGACGACGCCCCATCATCCACCCCAAGGTCATAGCCCGGAACTGAAAGATTTCCTGCCCCTGCAGCCCAGCCCGGCCATGAATCAAGGGGGCCTGCTGTGCTACCCATCCCACACGCCTTGCACGTGCTCAGCGTCTGTCCAGGCGCCGCGCAACCCGGTTACCGATGATCTGTATCAACTGCACCATCACCACCAGTATGGCTACAGTCAGCAGCATGACATCCGTCTGGAAACGCTGATAACCATACCGGATAGCCAGGTCACCCACCCCGCCGCCGCCCACCACGCCAGCAATCGCCGTGTAGGATAGAAAGCTGATCGACAGCACGACCAGCGACTGCACAATGCCGGAGCGCGCCTCAACCAGCAGCACCCGCCAGATGATCTGACGCTCACTGGCCCCCATCGCATGAGCTGCCTCGATGACGCCACGCGGCACCTCCCGCAGGCTCTGCTCCACCAGGCGGGCAAAATAGGGAATAGCGGCGCAGGCCAGTGGAACAGACGCGGCCATCGGCCCGATCGATGTCCCGACCAGCAAGCGGGTGAATGGCACGAGCGCTACCAGCAGGATAATGAACGGGAAAGAGCGCACCATATTGACCAGCCAGCCCACCACGGCAAACAGCAGACGATTCTGCATGGACTGCCCGGGACTGAGCAGGAACAGCCAGATGCCCAACGGCCCACCTAGCAATACGGCAGCCGACAGACCAATACCCAGCATGACCAGGGTTTCACCAATGGCAGTCCAGAGCTCAGGCAACACATCAACAATAGTGGGCGGCAACAGCGCCAGTATCGAATCAACCATCGTTCTGCCCCCGTACGGGATTGTGCTGTACCGACTCCACCTGCGCATCGGTCCGTCCAGCCGCATCATTCAGCATCTGCGCCAGCTCGCGACCAAGCGCAGATACCGGCTTTAGCGGCTGGCCTGCGTTCAGATTCATCTCCTCAACCAGCAGGCCCTGTTCAATCACAGCCACCTGCCGGCAAAGCGTCTTCACAACCGATAGCTCATGTGTCACGATCACAATCGTCACCCCCAGCCGCTGATTGATTTCTTTCAGCGTGGCTAGCACGGAACGCGTGGTCTCCGCATCCAGCGCCGAGGTGGGTTCATCACACAGTAACACCCTGGGAGACGGTGCCAGAGCCCGGGCAATCGCCACACGCTGCTTCTGCCCACCCGACAACTGCGCCGGATAATGATCCAGCCGGTCTGCAAGGCCAACCACCTCCACACATTCCCGGACCCGATCTTGGATCTGCTGCCGGTTGTGTGAGCCGTGAATGCGCAAAGGGAAAGCGATATTGTCAAATACAGAAGCGTTCTGCAACAGATTGAACTGCTGAAAAATCATGCCGATCCGCTGTCGGGCCGCCCTCAGCTGCTGTTTACGCAGTGCTGTCAGCTCCTGTTCCGCTACAAACACCCTACCGCTATCTGGACGCTCCAGCAGATTGATAAGTCGCAAGAGAGTCGATTTACCAGCACCACTGCGCCCAATCAGTCCCAGCGCATCCCCCTGATTGACCTGCAGGGAAACATCACGCACGGCATCAAATCGCTCCCCGTCCGCCAGCGAGAATGACTTGCACAGCCGTTCCAGCCGGATCAACGGTCTTGCACCAGCTTGCCGCTGTACATCGGGCGCCCCCCGTTCTGACACCATGATCCCACCTCACACCAGTCACGCCCCGATGCCGGCGGTCACACCCCTGGCCGGGCTACCCAGACGATCACCCGCACTCAGCGTGGGGTGCCCAAACCAAGCAATATTACCGCAAGCCCGATACCCGCCTGCAACACCCGTCACTGCCCGCTCATTCCCCTTGACGACGATCTGGCTCAGATAACGTCATCCAACCCCAGGTCGCGAATTTTGCGTGTCATGGTATTGCGGCCAATCCCTAACCGACGTGCCGCCTCGGCGCGTTGACCGCCGGTATGCTGCAAAGCCTCCTGCATCAGTGTGCGCTCAAATATCTGGCCCAGACGAGGCATCACATCCTGCACCGTTGCATCAGCCAATAACTGTCGAACCGTCTGCGCCAGTGCCCGCGTCCAGTCCGTCATCTGCACCAGACTCACGTCACCGGACAGATGGACAGCAGATTGCCGCTCCCGCTCCAATTCTCCGACTAGCGCAACATCCTCCTTTGCCTGGATAACATCCACATGCTCGCCCAGACCAATCCCTTCGCTGATCTCAGGTGGCAGATCATCTGGCATGATGACTGGTGCCGCCGTCATCACGGTCAACCAGTGACACACATTCTCCAGCTGACGCACATTGCCCGGCCATGAATAAGCAGCCAATGCCTGTAACGCCGGCACACTCAGCTGCTTGCTCTCCATCCCCATTGACCGTGCGCTCACTCCCAGAAAATGTCTGGCCAGCACCGGAATATCCTCAACCCGCTCACGCAGTGGGGGCAATCGCAGCCGAATCACATTGAGGCGATGAAAAAGATCCCCCCGAAATAGCCCGGCAGACACCCGTGTTTCCAGATCCTGGTGAGTCGCCGCGATAACCCGCACGCTGCTCTGCACCGGCTCACTGCCCCCGACCCGATAGAAACTGCCCTCCGACAGAACCCGCAACAGGCGGGTCTGCAGCTCAGCCGGCATATCACCGATCTCGTCCAGAAAAAGCGTCCCTCCCTCCGCCTGCTCAAACCGTCCGCGGCGCATCGACTGAGCTCCCGTAAAGGCCCCCCGCTCATGACCGAACAGCTCCGATTCCAGCAGATCTCGGGGAATGGCTGCCATATTCAGTGCCACAAAAGGTCGATCCGCACGAGCACTGTGCCGGTGCAGTGCACGCGCAACCAGCTCCTTGCCACTACCCGATTCACCCGTCACGAGTACCGTAGCCGCGGACTGCGACAAGCGACCTATGGCCCGGAATACGGCCTGCATGGATGGTGCCCGCCCCAGAATGCCGCTGTCTTTGCCAACGGCAACGGCAGAATCCGCCACGTCTCCCCGTGGCCCTCGCGCCAGCGTACTCACCTGCGCAGCACGCCTGACCATCTCCACAGCCTGTACCAGATCGAAAGGCTTTGGCAAATAATCGAATGCACCAGCCTGGAAGGTTGACACCGCACTATCCAGATCGGAGTAAGCGGTCATAATGATCACAGGCAGACTCCGCCGCCACTGACGCAACTGGTACAGCAATTCAATACCACTAGCACCGGGCATCCGGATATCCGACACCACCACATCCGGCCCACCCTCCTCCAACGCGGCCAGTGCCTCGGCGGCTACCGGGAAGCTGCGCACCTGAAAGCCAACCCGGCTCAGCGCGCGCGTCAGCACCCACCGGATCGATTGATCATCATCCACCACCCACACACTGGCCTGTGTCTCACCCACCATCACCACATCCCTCACAACAGGGGTAGCAATATCCGAAAATCCGTCCGCCCGACCCGGCTCTCGCATTCGATACTGCCTCCATGACGTTCAACGAATGCCTGTGCCAGCGACAGACCCAGCCCGCTTCCTCCCTCACGATGGCTGACCAGCGGCAGGAAAATGCGATCCATCAGTTCCGGAGGCACCCCCGGGCCGTCGTCAATGACATGCAGCACCAGTGCCAGACGATAGCCAACACGATTAATCACCACCTGTCGGGCAATACGGGTTTTCAGCAGAATATGACCATCCCCCCGCATTGCCTGGGCCGCATTGCGCACCAGGTTCAACAGTGCCTGAATTAACTGCTCTTTATCCGCCTGAAGTTCGGGCAGGCTAGTATCAAAATCACGTTCGATAGTCAATCCATCGGTATATTCGGCCTGCACAAGCAGCCTGACCCGTTCACATATCTCATGAATATTGGTCGGCGCCATCGGACGCGGTTTGGACTGATCGCTCACCAGTAACCGGTCCAGCAGCATTTGCAGCCGGTCGGCTTCCTTGATGATGACACTCGTGTATTCACGCAATTCACCAGGCTCCGGATCAGATTCCAGCAGCTGTGCCGCTCCGCGAATGCCTCCCAGCGGGTTCCGGATCTCATGGGCCAGATTGCGCAACATCTCGCGCTGCCCCCGAGCCGCTTCATGCAGGTACTGCTCCCGCTCAAGCCGCCGCCGCCGATCCGTTTCATGTAGCTCCAGCAGCAATGCCGAATGTCCGCCCTCCCCCTTGCCAGCATCCGCGGAGCCGACCAGCCAAGGCTCCTCCAGGACCACGGCCAGACAATGTACCGACACCGCCTCATGACCCGGCAGGGTCAGCGAAATATCCAGACCCTGCTGACCAAATGCACGGGTGGCAACCTGCTCCAGCCAGCCAGCCAGTGGCTGCGAATTTAAAAACAGCGATACAAAGTGCTGTCCCAACACTCGCCGGGGTGTCAGCCCCAACAGCTGACAGGCAGCCAGGTTGATAAAACGCGCACATCCTCGTCCATCCAGCACCACCACACCTGACCCCAAGAGGTCAAGTCCGGAAAAGCGCTCCTGAACCATTCCGATCCCGGCCATCTATCTGCTTTCCCCCGCGTACCTCGATGCGCTGGCCGACGCACGCATCGCGCACCGGTACAAGACAAACAACATCAGGAAAGGTACCAGGACAACTGCCCTCCCATGCAGAATGTCAGTGCAGCGAGTCGATCTCCCGTCTCAACGAACTGACATTCTGCTGGGCCTGGTTCAACTGATCCTTCAGATGCGCTACACGATCCAGGTACTTCTGATAGTTACGCTCATCACCCTGCCGTTCTGGTGCACCATCGTTGTATTCCCTGCGTACTTCATCCAAACGGGCCTGTTCGCGCGTCAGCTCCTGCTCCAGAATGCGACGCCGATCAGAATCCCGATTTTCCTGCCGGGCATCCGGTGTACGGGAAGTGCTTGACAAGGGCAATTTTGCAGCAGGCACGCTGTTGATGGGCGGCAGATCTAGCTGACGGCACCCTTTGCCAGGTACATTCTGATAAAGTGGCGTGCCGTCCCGTCCCTCACAACGATAAACCGCCGTCGCAGACTGCGCCATTGCACCCTGGCTGAATACCGCCAGACACAAACCACCCAGCACAAACCAGCGGCCCAGGACATGAGCCATCGCCCCTGGCACCTGATTGACCCGACCCACCTGCGCCAGCAACTCCCGTACACGTCCGTTTCCGCCGATCCTACGCCCGGACAGATCCAGGCCATGAATTCTGTTCATACAACATTATCCGTAAAAGTGCAGATACTGTCAGTCTAGCGGTAAAGGGCACGTCCGGGCGCCTGTCCTGGGCAGCGGCACAACGCTGACACCAGGCATCGGATGAAATGCTGCGCCTGTCTGGAACAGGCGCCGGACGGACAGACGGTACAGGATCGCGTCGGCCCTCCGGCTGGACTCAACTGGAGTAATACATATCGAACTCAACCGGATGCGGCACCATCCGCAAACGGGTCACCTCTTCCATTTTCAATGCAATGAATGCATCAATCATATCGTTGCTGAAGACGCCACCCCGCGTCAGAAACTCGCGGTCACGGTCGAGCGATTCCAGCGCCATATCAAGCGAGTGGCAGACCGTGGGAATCTTCGCGTCTTCTTCCGGCGGCAGGTCATACAGGTTTTTCTCGGCGGGATCACCTGGATGAATACGATTCTGCACACCATCCAGCCCAGCCATCAGGAGCGCAGCAAACGCGAGATAGGGATTGGCCGCCGGGTCAGGAAAGCGGGCCTCGATGCGGCGAGCCTTGACGCTGGAAACAAACGGAATCCGGATCGAAGCCGAACGGTTACGTGCCGAATAGGCTAGCTTGACCGGCGCCTCGTAATGCGGCACCAGCCGTTTGTATGAATTGGTACTTGGATTGGTCAAGGCGTTCAGCGCACGGGCATGCTTGATGATGCCACCAATGTAATAGAGCGCAAAGTCCGACAGACCCGCGTACTTGTCCCCTGCAAACAGGTTGCTGTTGTCCTTCCAGATCGACATGTGAACATGCATGCCCGATCCATTGTCACCCACCAGGGGCTTGGGCATGAACGTTGCGGTTTTTCCATAGGCGTGCGCAACATTGTGGATAACGTACTTCATCCGCTGCAACCAGTCAGCCCGCTGAACCAGCGGAGCAAACTTGGTTCCGATTTCACATTGGCCAGCACCGGCCACTTCGTGGTGATGAACCTCGACTGGTACCCCCATCTGCTCCAGCAACAGCACCATTTCCGAGCGGATATCCTGGAACGAGTCTACCGGCGGCACCGGCAGATATCCCCCTTTCACCGCTGGACGGTGACCGCTGTTGAAACCGTTGAACTTCTTGTCGGTCGACCACGATGCCTCCTCCGAGTCGATACGGACACAGCTGCCAGACATGTCCTGCTGCCAGGTCACCGAGTCAAAAATGAAGAACTCCGGTTCGGGGCCAAAAAACGCCGTATCACCCACACCGGACGCCTTGAGATAGGCTTCGGCACGTCGGGCAATCGAGCGCGGATCACGATCGTAACCCTTACCCTCTCCTGGTTCCACCACATCGCAGGTCAGAATAAGGGTTGCCTCTTCACGAAACGGATCCATGACCGCTGTATCAGCATCCGGGATCAGCAGCATGTCCGAAGCCTGAATGCCTTTCCAGCCAGCCAGCGACGAGCCGTCGAACGCCTGGCCATCGGTGAAGCGATCTTCATCGAAATGCGAGACAGGCACCGTAATATGCTGCTCTTTGCCGCGCGTATCTGTAAAACGCAGATCAACGAATTTCACTTCGTTATCTGCAATCTTTTTCATCACTTCTTTGGCACTTGCCATGTTGCACTGCTCCTGTTCACTGGTCATAGACCGGATGACGGCCCCAAGGGCTGGTGATACCTGTCTGCATCACCCTTGTCCGATTATCAAGCAGGAAACATGCCAACTATCCACTTCCCGCAGAAAAATCTCCCAACCGGCGACTATTCTGGCCATTTCTCCAGCAAGGTAGCGGATATCGAGTGGTATTTCCCCCGAAATCTATGCAAAAACCCACAAAACTGGACAATTCCATTTGCCACCCGTGCTCTTCTACCCCCTATCTTTACCCAAGAGCAGCATTGCTCGCCAGCAGCCATCCTCCTGACCGGCCTTTCAATGCACCAAATCTGTGCATCAAGGCGCGACTTGATCGACATCGTTGCACCATCATAGTGCATTTTGCACACTTCGATGAGATCTATTTCCTCAAACACCTTCTGTTTCAGGCAAAAATATCTCTAACAGATCATTCAGGAAACGGGCACCAAGCGGCGTCGGTAACAGACGATCCACCCGGTCAGCCAACAACCCCCGCTCAATCGCCTGGCGCAATTTGACCCGGATCACCGCGGCCGACAGTCCTGTGCGCGCCTCAAACAGTGACAGATCGACCCCTTCACGCAGCCGCAGCGCATTCAGCATGAATTCGAAAGGCAGATCCGCTACACCGACCTGCCGATCGATCTCACAGGCATTACCGGCAAGCGCCGCCTCCATATAACGGCGGGGATGCCGGAAGCGGGCCTGCCTGACGATCCGGTCCGGAAAGGAAATCTTGCCGTGGGCACCAGCGCCAATCCCCAGATAATCGCCAAACATCCAATAATTCAGATTGTGCTGCGCACGATGCCCCGGCCTTGCCCAGGCGGATACTTCATAGTTCTGATACTCGGCTGACAACATGTCGGCAATCAGATCCTGCATCGCGGCAGCCAGATCATCATCCGGCACCGGGGGTGGAAAACGCGCAAAAAGCGTGTTCGGCTCCAGCGTCAGGTGATAACAGGACAAATGCGGCGGCGCAAAAGCCAGTGCTTGCGTCAGATCGGCACGCAGCTCGGCCAGAGTCTGCATCGGCAAGGCATACATCAGATCTAGATTGAAGGTATCGAACAGCTCGGCAGCGGCTTCGGCCGCTGCACATGCCTGGGCAGCGTCGTGCACCCGGCCCAGCGCCGCCAGCTTCTGATCGGAAAAGCTCTGGATGCCCAACGACAGACGATTCACACCCGCCTGACGGTAATCAGCAAAACGTGCCCGCTCGAACGTGCCGGGATTGGCCTCCATCGTGACTTCGACATCCGCCAGCAGCGGCAGACGCGCACGCACACTGGCCAGCAACCGGTCAATCCCCTCGCCCGAGAACAGACTCGGTGTCCCGCCGCCAATGAACACCGTCACGACCCGACGCCCCCAGATCAGCGGCAGACTGGCATCAAGATCTGCCTCCAGGGCTCGCAGATAGCCATCCTCATCCAGCCCTTCCGAGGGCTGGTTGTGTGAATTGAAATCACAGTAAGGGCACTTTTTCAGACACCATGGGATATGAATGTAGAGCGATAGCGGCGGCAGGGCATCCAGCTGCACCCGGCGGGCAGAATGAAGACGAATGGGAAAGACTGTGGCAGACACGGAAGCGTGATGAAAAATTCCCGGTCAATGGACCGTCAGTAACGGGCAGTGCCCATTTCAGGAGCGGCCCTGCGAACCGCCCCCCTCACCCAACATCTCGTCGAGCAATGCATTCAGGCGGCGCAGCGCCTGCTGACGATGACTCACGGCGTTCTTTTGGGCACTGGAGAGCTCCGCGGCCGAACAGTCAAAACCGTCTGGCTGGAATACGGGATCATAACCAAACCCGCCCTCACCCCGCGGCTGCGCAAGCAGCATGCCCCACCACAGCCCTTCCGCAATCAGCGGACGGGGATCATCCGCGCTGGCCACCCACACGATCACACTGCAGAAATAAGCCCTGACCGGCTGCTGGAGCGGCTTGCAGCGAGCCAGAAGCGCCCGGATATTTTCGGCATCCAGACGGGCCCGGCCTTCGGCCTGCCAGGCGGCCTGTAGGGCAGGATCCGGCTCGCAGTCCAGTGCAAAGCGGGCGGAACGTACGCCCGGCGCACCGCCCAGAGCAGGCACGCACAGACCAGAGTCATCCGCCAGGGTGGGTAACCCGCTGTGTCTTGCACCATGACGGGCCTTAGCCAGTGCATTCTCCACAAACCCGGGCCATGGCTCCTCGGCATCAGCAATCCCGAGCGCCTTCTGACTGCACAGCGAAACGCCGCGGGGTGCCAGAAGCGCCTCAAACTCCCGCAGTTTCCCCGGATTCCCTGATGCCAGCAGCCAACGCTGCCCTGACAGCTGCCGCGGTGACCTCATCAGCACATCACGCCGATCCATCCTGGCAGCCTCCTTCCTGCTGCAATGCCTGCCGTTGAAGGGCTATCAATTTACCGATGCCGCCGGCAGCCAGATCCAGCAAGGCGTCAGCCTGCAACCTGGAAAAAGGTATACCTTCTGCCGTACCCTGAATCTCCACCAGGCCGCCTGAAGCGGTCATGACCACATTCATGTCGGTTTCGCATGCGGAATCCTCCCGGTAATCCAGATCAAGCACGCATATGCCAGGTGCCTCTGCTGCACCTGGCGACTGATCCTGCGCAAGCACATCCGATGATGTGCGCACGATACCCACCGATACCGCGGCCACCGCCTCCCTCAATGGATCCTGCTGCAACACACCGTTAGCCAGCAGCCTATTGACAGCGTCGCGCAACGCTACCCAGGCTCCGGTAATAGCTGCCGTCCGGGTGCCGCCATCAGCCTGCAACACATCACAATCCAGATGAATGCTCCGCTCACCCAGCCGTTTCAAATCAGTGACCGCACGCAGGCTGCGGCCAATCAACCGTTGAATCTCCTGGGTACGACCGGACTGTTTGCCGCGAACCGCCTCCCGTTCACCTCGGGTGTGTGTGGCGCGTGGCAACATCCCATATTCCGCCGTCACCCATCCCTGGCCGCAACCGCGCAGAAAAGGCGGGACACTTTCCTGCACGCTGGCAGTACACAATACCTGCGTCTGACCAAAACACACCAGCACAGACCCCTCTGCGTAGCGGGTGAAATGGCGCTCAAAGCGCACCGTTCGCAGACTATCCGGCGATCGGCCGTCGTGTCTGGACCGGGAAATCGAATGGCTCATCAACAAGGCTGTCCTGAAAATCGGCATCAGCCTACCATTCTATACGCCTCGGGTCAGGGACACTCCTTGTTCGAGCGTTGAATCGCTTCCTGAATCTCCGCAATTGTCTTGTCAATCTCGTCCTCGGTCAGATCGTCAGACTCGGCCTCAAGATTATTGGCGATTGCGATCGTCGTTGTCACTGCGCCATCGGGCAGTCCCATGGACGATAGCGTCGGCAAACCATCGTTATCTGCACTCTCGGTATCCCATTTCATCGCCAGCACCGTTGTATTATCGGCACCCACGCCATTGTGATTGAGCGCAGCCTGAATCAGGCGCGGTACCGCCAGCTCCAGCGGTTCGTCACGGAACTCCCTGATCAGATCATCACGTCGGACACCGCTCCAAAGGCCGTCCGAGCACAGCATGACCACATCACCAGCCTTCAATGGGAAAGCGGCATGAATTTCCACAGGAGGAACGAAGGGCGACCCCAGGCAATTCAGAACCTTGTTCCGCTCCGGATGCACCTCGCTCTCAGCCTCGGTAATCAACCCAAGGCTGATCAGACTCTGGACCTTGGAATGATCCAGTGTCCGGAATAGCACGTCTGAATTGCGCAGCAGGTACAGTCTTGAATCCCCTGCGTGCCCCCACCAGGCATGACCATCCTGAACCACACACGACACGATAGTCGTGCGGGGACACTCACTCATGCCATGCATCTCACGGTAGCGGTGTAGCTCGCGGTGGCTGGCATGAAAAGCCTGTTCAATAAAAGCGACAGGATCACGCAACCTGGGTACGGCCTGCTGCTGGAACATGGATGCCACAGTCTGCATGGCAATCTGTGCCGCAATCTCTCCTCGCAGATGCCCCCCCATGCCATCTGCCAGCACCATCAGCAGCGACTCACGAGAGAAGCAATATCCCATCCGATCCTGGTTGATCGAACGACCACCGACATCAGTATCCTGAAAAATGGAAAAACGCATGGATCGAAAGCGAGTTGAAGTGTTTGGTGGTGCACGAGCCTGCTGCCCGCAGACTCCCGGTTCCAGCCTGTAGACTGAACAGCAGAAAACTCAGGGCATCAGTTCCCCTTGCGGGCCGTCAATAGCGTGGACTCGGCATGTGCCTCAGGAGCGGCAGACGCGCTAACCTGCGCTTGCGCCCGTCTGGAATGCGCTCCCCGTAAGTCACGCCTGCGCTTGAAAGGTGAAATGATGTCCTCCAGCCAGCGCAACGGCAAGAAACTTCGCGTTTCCACCCCTTCGCGCATAAAAGGTTCACGCAGCGCACGTTGCAAGGCGAATACACTTTGTGGTCGCTCAAGCGGATTGAGCTTCATGCACCAATGCACCAGATCCAGCAACTGCTGCGAATAGATGTCACCCAGATCGGCCAATGCCGCATCTACCTTATCCTGTTTCATCCGCTGATCGGCAGCCTGGGGCGGCGCCCCCACCATGCAGGCATACATGCTGGCGCCCAGTCCATAAATATCCGTCCAGGGGCCCAACTGCTGGTTCTTCTTGTAGAGCTCCGGCGCAGCAAACCCTGGGGTATACATGGGAAACAGCTTGGGGGCATCCTGCGTCAACGTCTGGCGCGCTGCTCCAAAATCCAGCAGCATGGGCAGCCCGCCCTTTTTCAGGTAAATATTTGCCGGCTTCAGATCCAGATGCAGCAGACGATTAGCATGCACCTCACGCAGGCCATTCATGACCTGGGCAAATATCTTGCGGATATGCCGCTCAGGCAGCACCCGCTTACCCGGCCGGTTCCGGTTGTGAATCACCAACTCCTGCAGACTCCGCCCACTCTCGTAGGCCATCACCATATAAACCGTCTCGTTCGCCCGAAAGAAATTGACTACACGCACCACATTCGGGTGAATCACCCGAGACAGCGCTCGTCCTTCTTCGAAGAAACATTTCAACCCGTTACGGTAAGTGGGCAGGTTGCTGCCCACCACCTCGGGCACCAATTGCCCAGGTGATCGACGAACCAGAGAACTTGGCAAATACTCTTTGATGGCCACCGGATGCCCATCTTGATCCTGTGCAAGATAGACCATCGAGAAACCGCCACTAGCGATTTTTCTTACAATCCGGTAGCCACCTGCCTCGAAGCCCTCCGGCAATGGTGCGTTCTGCTCGTTTGCCATGGCCGCTATTGTAGAAGTGCTGACTGAAAAACTCTGTATTTCCGTGTTACGACGCGCCGGACGGACAGGCACAACCCACGAACGACGTTCCCTCCCTGCTTTACCGGCAAAAACCGCTAACGATCAGCTATTCCGGGACATTCACCCCCTCCCTTTCTGCCTGACTTTCCCTGTCGACAAATAATTCACCGTTACAAAACCATGAACCCCGTTCCCCTTGACGGCCCCTCCCTTCCAGATGGGACGGCATCAACCAAGACCATCCGCAGCATGACGGGCTATGTCCACCAGTGCGCCCAGATCCCGTTAGGCAGGCTGGAAATCGAAATCCGGGCAGTCAACAGCCGATTCAGTGATCTGCATTTCCGCCTGACCGAGGAGTGTCGTCCGCTGGAGCCGCGCTTACGCAAGGCGATTACAGCATGTGTCAAGCGTGGCAAGGTAGAGTGCCGGCTGAGTCTGCAACGCCTCCATGGCGCTACCCCCCCTCCACTGGACAATAACCGTCTTGCGGGGCTGCTCACGCTGGTACAACAGATCCAGACTCAAGTGCCCGACGCCGCGCCCCCCTCAATAGCCGACTATCTCCGGTGGCTGCAATCCTCCGAATCTGCGGAAATCATGGACGACCCGCACAGGAGCCCACCTGATCCCGACATGCTCTGGCAACATGTCGAACCCTTATTGAAAAACTGTCTGATTACTTTTCAAGAAACGCGCACCCGGGAGGGACAACAACTGGGACAGGTCATCCGGCAACAAAGCCATCAGATGCGTTTGCTGGCCGAGCAATTGCATCTCCGCCTGCCTGAACTGCACGCGGCCGCCGAGGCTAAGCTGCGAGAACGACTGCACAACGCCATCCAGGGGTTGCCCGTCCAGATCCCCGTGGAAGAAACCTCGGCCCGAATCCGCCAGGAAATCAGCCTGCTCAGCCTGAAGGACGACATCACCGAAGAACTGGACCGATTATCAGTCCATCTGCAGGCAATTGAGGACATTCTGACCAACGGTGGCGCCGTCGGCAAACAGCTCGATTTTCTCATGCAGGAGCTCAACCGGGAAGCCAACACCATCGCATCCAAAAGCATGGCCATATTCATCACGGACACCGCCCTGGCATTAAAACTCCACATAGAACAGCTGCGTGAACAGGTGCAAAATCTTGAGTGAACAGGATCAATCCGGCCCCATTCCACAGTGGTTCGATTCCTCTTTTCTCAAACCAGCAACTTACCGTCCGGTCTCTTCTCCTATCCCATCTCAACAGGAACTCGTATGAAATTCTGCGTCTTCTGTGGCGCCTCCCCCGGCAACTCACCGGCTTATCAGCAGGCTGCGACTGAACTGGGCCATGCCATGGCCGACGCCGGCATAGGTCTCGTCTATGGCGGTTCCTCTGTCGGCTTGATGGGAATCGTGGCAAACGCTGCCCTGGCTCGTGGTGGCGAAGTCATCGGGGTTATCCCCCGGTTTCTGGCCGACAAGGAACTAGCCCACAAAAAACTGACTCGGCTACATGTCGTTGGTTCCATGCACCAACGAAAAGCTATGATGGCGGGCCTTGCCAACGGCTTCATCGCATTACCCGGCGGTATCGGTACCCTGGAAGAACTATTTGAAATCTGGACATGGGCACAACTTGGCCAGCATCAAAAACCCTGTGCCCTGCTTAATATTAATGGCTTCTACGACAGACTGACCGGATTCCTAGACCATGTCACCACCGAAGGTTTCATTAAACCCCAGTACAGGAATACGCTGATTGTAAAGAGCCAAGCGGGCACACTACTATCTGCCATGCATGACTATCGCCCCCCCGAACAATCCCGCTGGATGTCGGGGGTTAATCTCTGATAGTTCTTCAATCGCAATCAGGCGGCCATATCGATGACAATACGGCCTTCAATCTGACCTTTGTGCATACGGGCGAAGACATCATTAATGGCCTCAAGCCTCTCGGTCTTAATCGTCGCCTTCACCTTGCCCTCAGCCGCATACTCAAGCGACTCCTGCAAATCCAGGCGGGTACCAACAATTGACCCTCTCACTGTAATGCCATTAAGCACCATTGAAAAGATTGGTAGCGGAAATTCGCCCGGTGGCAGGCCATTGAGCGCAATAGTTCCGCCACGCCGTACCATACCCAGCGCCTGCTCAAAAGCCTTGGGTGAAACTGCTGTCACCAGAACAGCGTGAGCGCCGCCAATCTGTTGCTGCAAATAAATCGCGGGATCTGTTTGGGCCGCATTGACAGTCACTGTCGCGCCCAAGCGCTCAGCCAGTGCCAATTTATCCTGCGATACATCCACTGCGGCCACATTGAAACCCATTGCCTTGGCATATTGGACAGCCATGTGCCCCAAACCACCAACGCCCGAGATTACCACCCAATCGCCAGGCTTGGCATGGGTCATTTTCAAACCCTTATATACTGTCACGCCTGCACATAAAACCGGTGCGATGTCCGTAAAAAGCGCGTTTTTCGGAAGGTGGCCCACATAATTCGGGTCTGCAAGTGCATAATCTGCAAACCCACCATTGACCGAATAACCAGTATTTTTCTGCTGTTCGCACAGAGTCTCCCATCCGCCAAGGCAGTGGGTACAATATCCGCAAGCGGAATAAAGCCACGGGATTCCTACACGATCCCCCTCTTTCACGTGCTTGACGTTCTTGCCAACACCAGCGACAAAGCCGACCCCTTCATGACCAGGAATAAAAGGTAGATTCGGCTTCACCGGCCAATCACCTTCTGCTGCGTGAAGATCAGTGTGACAAACTCCAGATGCTTCAATCTTAACTAGAATCTGATCATCATTAGGTATAGGGACTTCAACATCTTCAATGACTAGAGGCTTGCCAAATTCATAAACCATAGCCGCTTTCATTTTTTTGTTCATTGAATACTCCTTATATTGTAAATCAATGCTCATCAGACATCCGATCAAAGAATTCAAACAATTCTGGCACGGGTTTATTGTCAATCGGCATGAACACGAATCGCCGAAACACCTTCCCCCTGTCTGATCGACAACTGAAAAAAAAGCAAGAGACATATAGCGAGCGTATTCATGAAATTAATTAATGAATAGAACACCCGCGTGATAAAAGTCTTTATCTTTTCAAAGAAAATTGAAAGAAGGGTTTCCCCGTACAACATAAATAACGGAAAGCATATTCAGCATAATATCTGGCCAGACATAAAAATCGTGGATATAAAATATCAATTTACAACAATACGAAAGTTATAACATACTGATCCGTATCCAGTTTCAATTCACCCTCTGCGCCATCTATTTCTGGCAATCCCTTGTTCCTTTTCATTCAGACTACCACCTATAATTTTGAGCGGGCGTTGAGCAGACATCTGTCACGTATACCGAAGATGTCCGGCATGTGCCTTTTCTCTATTTCAAACCGGGTTGACAGGAAATTACGCAGGGAATAGAATTCATTCCATCAATCCATGGATTGAAGATTTGTTTGAATCCGTCCGCAACCTGCATGAATCACACTCAGCTACCTTCCCATTCTGTAGAAATAACTGGTTGTGATCATGATGCCCATCAGGAAATCCGGTTAGACCCAATTGGCTTCAATACTGCCCAACTGGACGCTGCGGCTCAAATGTGTCAGGCCATGAGTGATCCTTCTCGCCTGCGCTTACTGCTATGGCTAGCGCAGCGTGAAGTGTGCGTCTCCGAACTAGTGCACTTGGAAAACGCGAAGTTGAGCAGCATATCGGCCCGTCTGCAGCAGTTACACGCCGCTCGTCTAGTCACCCGACGACGCCAAGCGAAGCATATCTATTACTCACTGTCAGACGAGCACGTCAGAACGTTACTTCTGAACGTTCTTCAACATGCCAGCGAGTCACAACCGCACTTAGCCCCACTCCCCTCTCCATAAGGAAAATGCCATGAGCACATGCAACCTCCCTCACCACGCCAATCATGACCATGTTCATGGATCCAACTGCGGCCATACCGCCATCCGTCACGAAGGGCATATCGACTATCTGCACGATGGTCATCTTCATCATCCACATGAAAACCACGTGGACGAACATGTAATCGCCGTATCTGACACAAATCCCGACCGTTGCACGCCTGAGCACCATTGCAATGGCCATGAACCTGGCCACGTCCATGGCCCCGGTTGCGGTCACGAGGCCGTCCCGCACGGCGATCACATTGATTACCTGGTTGATGGTCATCTCCATCATCCCCATGGCGATCATTGCGACAATCACGGCCCTATCGAAGTCCTCAAAGGCTGATCCCATTCCGTGCCGGGAATGACCGGCACAACCTGAGCGAAAACAAGGCGCCCCGCTTTCCATACTGGACAGGGCGCTTTGTTTTTACCCGCCTCGCCAGAGCTTCGGAACTGGACGGCCATAGCCCGCCTTATTCACACATCCATCCCTGACCCGGCACTCTAAAGTTAGCCATTTCCGTTCCTGACAAGGCGACGCGCATGGCCCACCTGCCGGACTTTCACATTTGTCTGATCAATCCTCCCGGCTACATTCACGCCGACGCCCTGCTGGATCCAGCGCAATACTTCTATTGGCAGTTCAGACGTCTTGGTCAGCGCGTCAGCCTGGCCCGCAACCTGCTCCGCCACGACGCAATCAATTTCGTGTTTGGCGCCCATCTCGGATTCGACACCAAACTGCTGCAGATCTACAGCTGCATCATCGTCAATCTGGAACAGATTGGTCAACGCGGCGCGCCGCTGCCCGGCGAATACCTGAGTCTCTTAAAACAGGCGGTTGTCATTGATTACGATGCCAACAATCCAGCTGCCTACTCGGCACAGCCCGACGATATCCCCATCATTTCCTTTGGCCACGCTGAATGGCTCAAACCCACGCCAAGTCAAGCACTCCCGCTGGCCAAACGACCACTGGACCTGATTTTTATCGGCAGCATGAATGAGCGGCGCCAAAAGCTGATCCGGCGCATCGAATCAACTGGCCGCCGGGTGAGTGCCCTGGCTTTTCCTGTCTATGGCAATACCCGCAACAGCATCATCCTCCAGGCGAAAGCCCTGCTCAACCTCCACTTCTACGAAACAGCCCGCTTCGAACAGGTCAGAGCTTTTGTTGGCCTGTCACTTGCCACGCCTGTCCTATCGGAACGCCATGCCAATACCAGTGCCGGCCTGGCTTTCGACACCTGCGTAACGTGGTTCAACAACGACCAGTTAGAAGGTCTGTTCCACCAGGACTTCGGCAGCCAGACGTTTTACGAAGTTGCACAGCAACAGTTGACCCTCTTCGAAACCGTAGATCCGGTCGCTGAATATGCGGACCTGGTGGCCTTTGCCAGCGGGGTATGGCAGGCGCATCAATCCGTTTTGTCGCTAGTCGATGATGATAACTATATCGGCCCACGTATGCCGCTTCCTTCTTGCCCAGAAGTCTCTGCGCGAGCACTCATTCCTGGCATACCGTTATCACCTCGAGAGCAGGATTCATCGGGTAGCGCCATCATTACCCAGGATGCGGGGCATCCTGCACCGATCTTTCAGACGCTACCGGATGTCTGCCACGAAGTGGATCAGCTGATCGACGCCAAACGTTTCGATCTGGCCATGCTCATGATACTCCTGCGGGTTAACAATCATTTCTATCAACCCGGTATCGCGGAGCATGCACTGTACTATCCTGATCTGGACAGAAAGCTGCTTGCGCTGGCAGCAATCATGCGGGACGAGTCGACTTCATCAAAATCCTGCGATGCGGTCAGCGAAAGACGCCAGCTTCGCAAAACCCTGCTGATCGCCAGCGAAATTTATGAAATTGGTGGTCATACACGTGTACTGGAAGAGTTATCCAACAACCGTAGCTCTGTCACGCTCGTAATCACCAATCCATGGGGAAACTTCGACCAACCTTCCCTGGAAAAAACGGCCTGGATCCATCAGCGTTTTCCAGCGGCAGACATCATCATCCTCAAGGGAGACAGTCTCTGGGAAAAAGCCAAGGAACTGCACACGCTGTGCCAGACGGCCAGGCCGGAACAGATCTGGTACCTGCAGCATCATCAAGATCCGATCCCGTTCGTTGGCACACTCTATGCGCCAGCCTGTGCCCGAATATATGTGCACCACGGCGATCACAACCCCAGCCTGGGATGTACCCTGGCAGGTATTCATCATGTCGATCTGACCGAATCACTGATGAAAACCTGTCGTCAGCACTTGCGTCGCGAGGTGAGCTGGTTGCCACTGTACGTCAAGGATGAAGGCGCAAGAAAAGTGCAACCGATTTCCAAAAAATATCCCTTTTCGGTCGTCACCGCGGGTCGGGAGTCAAAATTCATTCTCACCGGGCCCGTTGCGCTGCAGACTGTTGTCCGTTCAGTTCTCACTTCAATAGCAGGACGATTCCATCACATTGGTCCATTGAATGACCAGGCAATCAGAATAATCCGGGATCATCTGCAATCATTCGGTATAGACCCTGCGCGCTTCGTTTGCCATGGTGAGGTGAGCTCCCTCTGGCAAACACTTCATTCTCTGGATGCACATGTCTATGTGGGATCCGCACCCGTATCAGGAGCCCGGGGGGCTCTTGAAGCACAGGGCTGCGGCTATCCGGTTTTGCCCTTCTGCGGGTTCGAACACGGTTCGATGCTGGCGGACTACTCATCCTATGCCAATCTGTCACTGGCCTGGAAAGACCCGGAATCATTGGCTCGAATTCTGACTGACATACCTCACCGCTACGAAGCGCTCTGCACCGAAGCAAGACATTTCTATGAGCAACGTTTCAGCCGGGATATCTTCTGTCAAAAACTGGGCGACATTGTTCATCAGGCCAGTGGAATGCACAACCACATAACCCGACCACCAGAAATCTGCACACCGGCCTGATCCGCTGTGCCTGAATACGCTTGTTTTCTGGCACCCTTCTGAGTCCCGAAAGGGTTTGGTGCAAGGCACATTCTGGATTTGTCTGCCATGTTCAATATCCGGTTCTACACCCCCACTGAGCAGTCCGAATGGGATGCTTTCGTGCAACGCAGCCGAAATGGCGTATTTCTGTTCCAGCGGAAATACATGGACTATCACGCAGATCGCTTTGAGGATGCATCCATCATTGTTCGAGCGACAGACAGCAAGGCAGCCATCCTGGCCGTTATTCCGGCAAATCGGGTGCGCACGCCGAGCGGCGACCTGTGCATCAGTCATGGCGGGTTAACCTTTGGTGGCATGGTCATGGCGGAGAAAATAGGCTGCGCCCAGGTGCTGGCCATCTTTCAGGCGCTGGCGGAATGGCTCCCCCACCAGGGGTTCACACAACTGCGTTACAAAGCCATTCCTCACATATACCATCGCTTGCCCAGTGAAGATGATCTGTACGCGCTGCACCGTCTGGGCGCGCGCGTCGACCAGACACTGGTATCCAGCACCCTGGATCTGGGCCGCGCTGCACCAACGTCCAGTCAGAAAAATCACGCGCTGAATCTGGCCCGGCGGGCCGGTATCACGGTTGGCACCGTACATTGGTCCACCTATTGGCCACTATTGACGGAAACCCTGCGAAGTCGTCATAGCGTGAACCCGGTTCACTCTCTATCTGAAATCGAATATCTCGCCCAGAATTTTCCAGAACTGGAAATGATAGGTGCCTGGCAGACACAGTCGACCGCCATGGACCAGATCAGTGAACACAGGCCCCCTGCGGAAGCACCACCTGTTCGTGAGCAGCTTCCAGTGACATCGTCCAAGATTCAGGCGGGTGTCGTCCTGTTCCACTATGCAGGCGTCACGCACACGCAATACCTTGCGTCGAGTCCTGCAGGCTTCGAGACGCGCGCTCAACACGCCATTCTGGAGCACTGCATAAACATGGCAAGAGCGCGCGGGCAGCGTTGGTTCAGCTTCGGGACCTCAACAGAGGATGAAGGACGCGTACTTAACGAAGGACTACTTCGACACAAGGAAATGTTTGGGGCCCGTAGCACTATCCTGCAGACACTGGTTCTTGATCTGTCCTGATTGCGAATGTCTGATTGTTGCAGCAATTGGCTCCGTCCAGACAGGATCAAGGACCACTGAATCTCCCCGTTTACAAAGAGGATTTTTCATCATGCACCATTCAGTTCGTCGAACCACTTCCTGAAAGCTTCAGAACTGGACAGAGTCCTGACACAGGCAAACACCATATGTTGACTGCCAATCGTACGACTACCGCGACCAACCGGGACATAGCGCACTATGAAGCTGCCTATCAACAGGCTTCGTTCGAACCCATACAGGCAGCCCTCCGCAAGCGCATTGTAGTTGCACAGCTCAAATCCTGGCAGGCAAAACGGGTATTGGAAGTTGGCTGTGGCATGGTGCCTCTTTTTACGGAATATACCGACTTCGAGCATTTCGTCATTGTTGAGCCAGGCTCACAATTCTCTCGGAATGCACGCAACCTGTCGAAAGATGATTCCCGCATCACAATCATTACGGACTATCTTGAACACGCCTGTGCGGCAGGAGAATTGTCGGCAGGCACCTTTGATGCCATCGTGGTATCCGGGCTGCTGCACGAGATTCCCAACCCTCAAGATGTGCTCATGAACTTGCATGAGCTCTGCGATTCCCAGACGCGACTGCACATCAATGTTCCCAATGCACGTTCCGTGCACCGCCTTCTGGCACTGGAAATGGGATTGATCGACGATATCTATCGTCTATCAGACCGCCAGCAACTGTTGCATCAGCACGCTACTTTTGACATCGAGCAACTGGTCAGCCTGTGCCAGGCGTGTGGATACCAGGTAATCGGCCAGGGATCCTATTTCATCAAACCATTTACTCATGATCAGATGCAAACACTTATGAACCAGGGTCTGATCAATGAACAGATACTGGAGGGACTCATGGGGATCGAAAAATACATGCCCGGTCTAGGTTCCGAGATATACCTGAATCTGGCACCTGAATTACGCTAACTCTCAACTCCAGACATCACCATCCATCGCCCTGCCATTTCCACGATCGCCCTTCATTGCGAACCAAAATGACCTCCGCCACATGTCGCCATTCCTCGTCTCTGACCCTGGTCGGCAATGCACTATCGGTGCTGATTGCCGCAACAGAACGTGCTCATCGGGGGTTGCCAACCACCATCATCAATCCCGGAGGGCCTTTGGGCGGCTATTTTGCCGGTGCATCTGTACAAGGGCGGCGCGTTGACTGCGGCATGGTGCTGTATGAATTCAGCTCATTTTCCGAGCCATCGCAGTCTCCGCGGCTCGACAGCTACGATCCAATGGTACGCAATGACGTGGGCCGATTTTGTAGTGTCATTCGACGTTACATACATGGCATGCAGGCCACCAGACCGATCAGTTCCCCGCGTATGTGGGTTGATGGAAAAATTCTGCCCGACATGATGCTCGCCAACGGTATGTCGGCCTTGCATCATCTATCAAATTCAGCCGCCATCCATCGTGAGCTGTCCGTCATCAGCCAGGCGATCAGACCCGATACTGCCATCTGGCATCCCGCCAACAAACGCGCGTGGCCGCTGGATGGATCCCCTGCGCCTGACTGGCATCTGACCCAGCCGCATGCTGCCTTTGACGCCGACACACTGTCCAGAAATATTCATGGCCAAACCCTGCACAACACACTGTTTGCACCGTTTGCTCATCAGGTTCTGAACCGCGATGCCAGCGACATCCTCGCGCTATACCACCGACTGCCATGGCTGCCATTGTATTGGCCTCAGACGCTGCTGGATATCCTGTCTGACCATCACAACACTAGTCAGTTACCCGCAACAGTCTTTAATTATCCCGTGCACGGAACGATATCGGCGCTCTGTCAGCAACTTGCCCTGATGGTGCGATCCGATCATCGAATCTGCCTGATCGATGACCAGATTCATCACATTCAGCGCACTCCGGATGAATTCATCATTCGAACCGCGCAACACGGAGATATTCATACAGAACGGCTTGGCTGGGCACTGACTCCCGCCCACGGATTGCGGGTTACGGCACAGTTTGCCGCGCCCGAATCAGGCGACAGACTGCCACTGCTGATCGGTTTCTGCAGCATTCCCACCGATCAGGTTCGAAATGTCATCAGCGTGCTGCATATGGTATCCGGTGATACCGGCATTTACCGTGTCACCAACAGCACAGCCTGTGGCGCACCAACTGATCCCGGTGTCATGCATCTGGTGATCGAAGCCAATCCGAACCGTTTTTCCATCCAGCACCCGGACATCAACCTGCATGATGACGCAGCGGTCATGGCAGCGATGTTGCATGACCTGAGCCTTACGGGCGTGATCAATGCACATGTGCGGGTAAAGAACTTTGAGGTCAAGCGATTTTCAGGCGCCTTGCCTCTGCCAACTTCCCGATCTGTCACAGCTTTTCTTGAAAACCGTGCCCGGCTGCAGTCGGTATTGACTGGTGTCGAGCTGCTTGCTGCCTCGGCCGGCCCATTTGCATTTGGTCTGTCTGACCAGATTGTGCAGGGACTCCAATTGGCGCAACGCGCCAGCAAGCACAGCATGCTGGATCAGGGCGAACTGCTCGCTGTCCCGGCGACTTCTACGCCCTGTGCAGCAGCACACTCTCTTTTCCAGTAACTACCACTGCAAGGTAAAAAATTATGTTGGTCGATTGCGTGACACTGCAGCTCCCCAAGATTCATGATCCGCGCGGCAACCTGACCTTTGTGGAGGGTGGACGGCAGGTTCCGTTTGATATCCGGCGCGTCTACTATCTGTACGACGTACCGGGTGGTTCCGAGCGCGGAGGGCATTCCCATCGCGCTTTGCATGAGTTCATCATTGCTATTTCCGGCAGTTTCGACATTGTGCTGGACGACGGATTTGACCGAAAAAGATTCCACCTGAACCGCTCCTATGAAGGGCTCTATATTCCTCCCATGACCTGGCGGGAGCTCGACAATTTTTCATCCGGAAGTGTATGCATGGTACTTGCATCCGAATGCTACGATGAAGCCGACTACATTCGTAATTACAGTGATTTCATGCTGGATGTGCATAGCCGTCACCGCGCACAGAATCAGCAGCACGCTCTGACACATGCTGTCGTCGCGGCCCCCCCTGGGGACACCGTGCCATTGGCCACGCCAGCACTGGATGCCCATAGAGAGGGACATTCTTTCAACGAAGAGCTAGTTCTCAACATCCAGTGAATGAGACGCCAGGCGGCACCGGTAGCTGGTCTGACAAAATTCGCCACAAAGCTGCAGACCGATGAACCGGCTGTCCCGGCATCAGGCCGTTCATCCCCTCTGCAACAAATGGCGGGGGTAGTTGTGCTCTCCTCACAAGCTGGCAGCTGTCAACCCAATATATGCGTCTCTCATGCGACAGTTTTCCACGCTCCCATCACGACGCTCACATGGATACGAAATCACCTATTCCCTTTCTCGATCTGAAAGGCATTAATGACCGTCACCGTCTGGCATTCCGTGAAGCATTCGATCGTGTTCTGGACAGCGGCTGGGTCTTGCTGGGAGAAGAAACCACTGCGTTTGAAACCGCATATGCCGAGTATTGTGGCACCCGGCATTGCATTTCGGTTGCAAACGGACTTGATGCACTGCATCTGGCACTACGTGGCTGGCGTATTGGTGATGGAGATGAAGTCATCGTACCAAGCCATACTTATATTGCTACCTGGCTGGCCATCAGCGCCACAGGAGCCACCCCTGTTCCGGTCGAACCCGCACCAGGCGACTTTGGGATTGATCCGTCGCGGATCGAAGCAGCCATTACTCCGCGAACCCGTGCCATTCTCGTAGTGCATCTGTATGGTCGCCCGGTTGATATGACACCCATCATGACGCTGGCAGACCGGTACGGGCTGAAGGTTCTGGAGGACGCTGCGCAGGCACACGGGGCACACTATCATGGCAATGCATGCGGAAGCCTTGGTCATGCAGCAGGATTCAGTTTCTATCCCGGTAAAAATCTGGGCGCATTGGGTGATGCAGGAGCCGTCACAACCAACGACGATGAGCTGGCCTACCGGGTACGTCTGCTGCGTAACTATGGTTCCCAGAAAAAGTATGTCCATGAACTCGCCGGATTCAATTCACGGATGGACGAACTGCAGGCTGCTTTTTTACACGAAAAACTCAAGACCCTGGATCGAGACAATCGGCGGAGAATGGATATAGCGACAACCTATCGACTGGGGCTGCAGGATCTATCCGGCCTGACACTGCCACCGCAGGACACTCCGGTCTGCCAATCTGCCTGGCACCTTTTCGTAATCAGGCATCCGCAGCGCGACCGTCTGGCGGCATACCTTTCCGAGCAAGGGATCCAGACATTGATCCACTATCCGACGCCGGTACATCGACAGGGTGCTTATCGGCAGCATCCGGTTAGTCAGCAGGATTACCCTCTGGCCGAACAGTATGCGCGCGAGGTTCTGAGCCTGCCGATGGGCCCAACACTCTCGGATCAACAAGTACTGCGGGTCATAGATGGGGTACGATCTGCCTGCCAGGTATTGGCGGCATCTAGTGCATACGCTCACCAGTCTCTTCCGGGAGGTCGGACTACTTCACAGAATATTGCGGCATAATCTGGCGGCTTGCGCTGTGGATCCCGGGTTTTTCATATCGGTACACGAAAATTCGGGTAGATTCATGACCATATCCCCAACCGGAAATATCCGTCATGAAGATCACCAGCTTTGGAGAAGTGCTGTGGGACAACTTGCCTAGTGGCAAAGTTCTGGGCGGTGCACCACTCAACGTACTGGTTCGACTGCGTGCACTTGGTGCTGACTGCGCCATCATCAGCAGCCGTGGAAATGATGCCAATGGTGAAGCCCTGCTTGAGCAAATTCAGGAAAAGGACGTTGCCACCCGTTTCCTGCAGATCTGTCCCGATCAACCCACCAGCCTGGTGGAAGTCTCGATCAATAACTGCGGTGTCGCTAGTTATGACATTGTTTATCCTTGCGCCTGGGATCGGATCGAGATTCAGGCCAATGCACTGGAGCGTGTAGCGGAATCAGATGCATTTGTCTATGGCAGCCTGTGTGCCAGGGATCCGGTCACACGCCATACCCTGGAAACCGTGCTCGACAAGGCAACGGCTGCGAACACCTTCCGGGTCTTTGATGTCAATATGCGACCGCCGCACTATACCCATGAACGCATCGTGTCGCTCATGAAGCGGGCAGATCTTGTCAAGCTCAATGACGATGAGCTGTATGAATTAGCCGTTTCCCTGGGCTCCCGGCACCGCTCCATTGACCAGAATGTACGGTTTCTGGCCAAGTATGCCGGGGTCAATCAGGTATGTGTGACGCTGGGTCCTCATGGTGCACTCTATTTTGCCCATGACGAAATGTATTTCCATACCGGTTTCCGTGTGGAAGTCGCCGATACGGTCGGATCGGGCGACAGTTTCCTGGCCGGCCTGCTTTACAAGCAACTCAATGGTGCCTCGCCCGACGAATCACTGGACTTCGCCTGCGCCCTGGGCGCGCTGGTGGCGACTCACATTGGCCCGACGCCACAGATTTCGGCTGAGGAAATCGAGCGGTTCCGCCATCCCGTCTGACCATGCGGGCTTGAGCCACTCAAAAGAGGCCCTTGATCCTTCCGTCTGACCCGATATCTATTTGCTGTGCTGCCGGGCTCCTCGGCAGCCCTGGCATGGTCATCAGATCGCCACAGATCATCACGACAAAACCAGCCCCTGCCGCCAGACGCGCCTCACGGACATTGACGACATGACCAGTGGGCGCACCCAACAGGGAGGGATCTGTTGAAAAACTGGCAGATGTTTTGGCAATGCATACAGGAAGGTGGCCATAGCCCTGCGTCTGCCACTCCTCGATCTGACGACGCACCTTGGTCGGTGCGCTGACATCGCTGGCGCCGTAGATGCGGGTGGCAACTGTTCTGAACTTTTCCCAGAGCGGCATGTCGTCAGGGTAGAGTCCGTGATATCCGGCATCACGACTGACAGTCGTCCCGGCCTCTGCCACTTTCCGGGGGACAGTCGCATCCCGAGCTGTTTCTGCTTGCCGGGATTCGACCACCCGCACAACGGCATGCGCGAGTGTCTCGGCACCAGATCCACCATGCGCCCATTGCTCAGCCAGCACCACCTCTATGCCCCGGCGCTGCATGGCCTGTCTGACGAGCTCGATTTCCGCTTCGGTGTCCGCCTCGAAACGATTGACAGCCACCAGGGTGGGAAGACCAAACTGCACAGCCATGTTCTCGGCATGACGCTCCAGGTTCGCCAGCCCTTTCGCCAATGCCTCCAGATGCTCGCTGCCCAGCGCCCCAATCGCCAAACCGCCGTTGTACTTCAGCGCACGGATGGTCGCGACGATGACACATGCATCTGGCCACAGACCCGCCTTGCGGCACTTGATATCCAGAAATTTCTCGGCCCCCAGGTCTGCCCCGAAGCCCGCTTCCGTCACAACATAGTCCGCCAGCTTGAGTCCGGCCCGAGTAGCAATGACGGAACTGCATCCGTGAGCAATATTGGCAAACGGCCCGCCATGTATCAGGGCGGGATGGTTTTCCAATGTCTGCACCAAGTTGGGCTTGATTGCATCACGCAACAGTACCGTCATGGCGCCATGCACCTGTAGCTGATGAGCACGCAACGGTCTGCCCTGGCGATCAAGACCGAAAACGATCTGTCCCAGACGCTCGCGCAAATCCATCAAGGAAGTCGCCAGGCAAAAAATGGCCATGACTTCACTGGCGACCACAATGTCGAAACCATCCTCGCGTGGCTGTCCATTGATGGCACCACCAAGACCGATCACGGTACTGCGCAGCGCACGGTCATTCATGTCGATGACCCGCTTCCAGCTGATGCGGGCAGGATCAATATCAAGCGCATTGCCATGATGAATATGGTTATCAATGGCAGCGGAGAGCAAGTTGTGCGCCTGTGCGATGGCGGCAAAATCACCCGTGAAATGAAGGTTAATCTCCTCCATGGGCACAACCTGGGCATAACCACCACCAGCCGCTCCGCCCTTGATGCCGAACACGGGACCCATGGAAGGCTCACGCAGGCAAATCATGGCTTTTTTGCCTATCCGGTTCAGGGCGTCTCCCAAGCCTATGCTCAGGGTGGTTTTGCCTTCCCCTGCCGGGGTGGGACTTATGCCGGTGACCAGTATCAAACGGCTATCGAAACGCTCCGGCAGACTGTCCAGCCAATCCAGGGAAAGTTTCCCCTTGTAGTGACCGTAAGGTTCCAACGCCTCTTCAGCAATGCCTGCTTGAGCAGCTAAACAATCAATGCGCATGAGGTGAGCCCGTTGCGCAATTTCTATATCGGAAAGCATAGCAGCCTTATTCTCCGGGAATGGAAGATGCATCAGGAACTGGGCATGAAAAAAGCCCGGAAGGCACAGGGCCATCCGGGCTGTATATGGCGGAGACGGTGGGATTCGAACCCACGGTTCGCTTTTTGAGCAAACACTCCCTTAGCAGGGGAGCACCTTCGGCCTCTCGGTCACGTCTCCGATAAGACCCCGGAACCACCCCAAAGGGATAGTGCAGGGATCCATTGACAGGGAGCCTGATATCAAGCCCCCTCAAAGGATTGATGATGACAGAAAACTGAACGTTTTTCAAGTATTCCCAACCCGGAAGCAGCGGGCACCATCAAACAACCCGTTCTTCAACAGCCTCACCTTCCAGGCCAAATGCCTTGTGCAGCGCACGCACGGCCAGTTCCAGGTACTTGTCCTCGATGACCACGGATGTCTTGATCTCGCTGGTAGAGATCATGCGGATGTTGATCCCCTCTCTGGCCAGACATTCGAACATGCGTGCTGCAATGCCAGCGTGACTTTTCATGCCCAAACCGACGATGGAAACCTTGGCGATCAACGCATCGCCGTTGACTTCCCCTCCTCCCAGGCCAGGAACCACCTCCTCTTCCAGCACCTTCAGGGTGCGCTTGAAGTCGTTCTGGTTGACGGTGAAAGAAAAATCGGTTGTACCGTTAACCGCCTGATTTTGCACGATCATGTCAACATCAATGTTGGCCCGAGCAACTGGTCCAAGGATGCGCGAAGCAATACCCGGCACATCCGGCACCCGGTTCAGTGTGATCTTGGCTTCATCGCGCTGAAAGGCGATCCCAGAGATGACTGCTTGCTCCATATTGGTTCCATCCATTTCTTCTTCAAAGGTGATCAAAGTGCCCGAAACCATTTCTTCTTCCAGCGGCATATCCGGCGGCGTGAGGCTGGAAAGAACACGGGTCTTGACCTTGTATTTGCCTGCAAACTCGACTGAACGGGTCTGCAGAACCTTGCTCCCCATACTGGCCATTTCGAGCATCTCCTCGAAGGTGATGCAATCCAGTCGACGGGCGCTGGAAACAATGCGGGGGTCGGTGGTATACACACCGTCGACGTCGGTGTAGATCAGACACTCGTCAGCCGTGATGGCAGCGGCCACTGCAACGGCCGATGTGTCAGATCCGCCCCGACCAAGGGTAGTGATGTTGCCGTCCCGGTCAACTCCCTGAAAGCCGGTGATGATGACCACCCGATCCCGATCCAGATTCTCGCGGATACGCCGGTCGTCGATCGTCTCGATTCGGGCCTTGGTGTAGGCATTATCCGTCTGAATCGGCACCTGCCAGCCGGTGAAGCTGATGGCGTCAACCCCCATACTCTTGAGCGCCATCGCCAGCAGAGCAACCGATACCTGCTCACCAGTGGATGCCAGCATGTCGAGTTCGCGACGGTCTGGCTCTGCCTGAATGGCCTTGGCCAGGTCAATCAGACGGTTTGTTTCCCCAGCCATGGCCGAAGGAACGACAACCATCCGGTGACCGGCACGATGCCATTTGGCAACCCGCCGTGCCACGTTCTGAATGCGTTCGATCGAACCCATCGAGGTTCCGCCATATTTATGTACGATGAGCGCCATTGATGTGGATCCAACTGTGTCTTGGAGGTGTCCGTCCGTGCCGTAACACTGTGCAGACGCCCAGGATTCGAAAAAAGAAAGAGAAGGCCCGGCAGCAGTGCAAGCAGGTCGGCGCCAAAGACACATCCAAACCGCCCCCACCAGTGCCCAGCCTTCCGATGATCGGGCCACGATTATATAGTTATAAATGGTTAATGAGCCTGATCGCCACACATCACGGCATTTCTGCCCGGGCAGCAGCCTCAGATCCATCCTGAAAGCACCGGGCGGGACGACCATGACAGGCGCACACGCTCTCCGGAAGACCGGGCATCAGCAAGCGCGTCACTGACCAGCAGCCCAAACGGGGCTGCAAATATCGGCACCCCATTCAGGCGCAATACCGGCAGGCTTTCACGCAGGCAGGTTGGTATGCCACGCGCCTGCATCAGCTTCTTCAGGCTCCGGCTGGGGCCATCGGCGCTCAGCCGCAGGCGCTCTCCGCCACGGCCCTGGTCGATCAGGAGCTCGACATGACGCAGCCAATGGGCATCGAGGCTCATGACAGGCGAAGACGCCTGTTGTTCCTCCGCGACGGGCACCGGGATGATGTAGAGACGTCCAGCTGGCAGTTCAATCAGGCTTTCTCCCTGCCAACGCAGCACAACAGGCACCAGCGCAGGAAGCGTTGGCCAGACACCCAGGCGATCCCGATAACGCAATAGGGTAACCCCATCATGGCGTACCATCGCCTGGCTTGCAGTGGCCATCAGCAGCTGTCTTTCAATTTCCTGCAGTTTGTGGCGTGATGGCATGCGGCAACCGAGATACCCCAGCCACCAGCGCAGCGCATGCGCCCGGCGCGGCCCGGGAAGGCGCATGAAGGCAGCCCTGGAAAGCATAACAGCCTGCTGGCGCAATGCCCCTGAGTCCCGGCCATCCTGCGGAAGGCTGGCGGCAGATTCAGACAGGTGTACGGTGCAGGAGGCGACATCGGCTTCTGCCTGCCGCTGCACGCGGTCCGATGCTTGCTGCAGCAATCCGATAGAGAGCAGTTCGTCGGGCATTGACAGCGTCTCTGCCTGCAGGCGCGCATCTATGTTGCGACGCACCCGGTTTCGAGCCAAACGCAGATCCTGGTTGGACGGGTCTTCTACCCAGGAGACTCCATGCGCCTTTGCCCAGGCAGCAAGCTGCAGACGGGACAGGCCCAGAAAGGGGCGCAGCAATCGCATACCAGACGGCGCGTAGGGCAAAGACGACGATACCCGCATACCAGACAGCCCCAGAATGCCGCTCCCCCGACGACGGCGCAGCTCCACCGTTTCCAGCTGGTCATTGGCATGGTGTGCGGTCAGGACATAACGGGCTCCGGCAGCGATCGCCATCTCCGCCAGTGCCCGGTAGCGCCCTGCCCTTGCCCATGCTTCCAGCCCCGCGGGGCCAAACCCGGTGGCATCCCGATTCAGCCGTCGCGACAGGAAAGGTAGTCTCAAAGCAGCAGCCTCGGCTGCGCAGAAATCCAGCCATGCGTCCGCATCGGACTGCAGGCCATGATGCACATGTGCAACGACGACCTTGACTTCTGGCTGCAGGGCCGCCGCGGCGTGCAAAAGAACCTGTGAATCACGGCCTCCAGAACAGGCGAGCAGCACCGGCTCCTCGGATCCGGCCTCAGCCTGCTGCAGGCAGCTGGCGAGGCAATCAACCGGTGAGCCACACGCTTTCTTCACGGCCGGGATGGCATCAGGGGAGAGAAGGCAATGGCATCTGATCCGGTGCGCTCATATTCAATCTCAGGCTGTCACTTCCCGGAATTTGCCAAAAGCCGCGATCCTGGCCTGCCGCTGACGTACCAGGTCAGCGCGTCTCATACCAGCGAGCCGCCGCAGCGCCTCGGCCAGGGCAGGTCGAAGCCGCTCGGCCATAGCGGGCAGATCACGATGGGCACCGCCCACGGGTTCGTCAATGATGTCATCTATAAGACCCAGCCCTTTCAGTCGCGGCGCAGTAATACCCATGATCTCGGCGGCTTCCGATGCCTTGTCTGCACTCTTCCAGAGAATAGCCGCACAGCCCTCGGGAGAAATTACGGAATAGACGCTGTACTGGAGCATCATCAAAGCGTCGGAAATACCCAGTGCCAGCGCTCCGCCTGAGCCACCCTCACCGATCACCACACTGATGATGGGCACTTCAAGCGCTGCCATCTCGATGAGGTTCCGGCCGATGGCTTCCGACTGCCCCCGTTCCTCGGCCCCCATACCGGGGAAAGCGCCCGGTGTATCGATAAAAGTAATCAAGGGCATGCCAAATTTTTCGGCCAGCTTCATCAAGCGTAACGCCTTCCGATACCCTTCCGGACGGGGCATGCCGAAGTTCCGGAAGGTGCGCTCCTTGGCATCCCGTCCCTTCTGGTGACCAATGACAACAACACTCTGGCCTTCGAAGCGGGCGACTCCTCCCACAATGGCCGGATCGTCGGCAAAGGCACGATCACCGTGCAGTTCATGGAAATCGGTCATCAACGCCTGAATATAGTCCAGTGTATAGGGACGCTGCGGATGCCGGGCCACTAGGGCGGTCTGCCATGGGGTCAGCTTTTCGTAGATGTCTTTCAGCTTGGAGTCGCACTTGGTGCGCAGACGGTCAATTTCCTCAGCAATGTCAACGGCCGATTCGCCCTGCACATACCGCAGTTGCTCGATCTTGCTTTCAAGCTCGGCAACCGGTTGTTCAAAATCCAGATAAGTTGTCTTCATGGCCATCCATACCCATCTTGCGCGGCGGGTTCTGTTCTGTATTGTCGAGCGCAAAGCATCTCCTGATGCACGCTCTCCTCCTACTTTCTGTTTCAGCTGACAGGCGCAACACTCCAGATGTCAACGCCGCCAGGTTGTCCCGGCGGGACCATCCTCCAGGGTGATGCCGGCCTGTGCCAGCTGCTCGCGTATGGCATCCGCCTCGTCAAAGCGCCGCGCCTTGCGTGCTGCGAGACGGGCATCCACCATGGTCTGGATGGCATTATCGTCGAGATCGCCCGATTGAACAGCTGTTCCCTTAAGGCCACTACGCCGCACCGCGGCAGGGTCCTGCCCCAGCAACCCCAGAATCGCAGCCAGCCCCCGCAACTGTCGCTCGACGGCAGGCGCCCGTGTCCGGTTCAGCTCGGTGGCCAGTTCAAACAGGGTCGCAATGGCCATCGGGGTGTTGAAATCATCGTCCATGGCCTGGGCAAAAGCCCTTGCCCGCGGCTCTTGCCAGTCCACGACAGGCGCTGCCGGTTCCTCTGGCCAGTCGGTCGAGAGTGCGTTGTAGAGTCGCAGCAGGGAGTCCCGGGCATCCTCCAGACCAGCGACAGAATAGTTCACCTGACTGCGATAGTGCGACCGGACAACAAAATAGCGGATGACCTCGCCATCAAACTGCGCCAAAACGTCGCGAATGGTAAAAAAATTGCCCAGCGACTTGGACATTTTTTCACCATCGACCTGAACGAAGCCGTTGTGCAGCCAATAGCGGACAAAGCTGCGCCCCCCTTCCGGGAAATAGGCACCATCACTTTGCGCTATTTCGTTTTCGTGGTGTGGAAACTGCAGATCTGCACCACCGCCATGAATATCAAACTGGTGCCCCAGCAGGCAGGTGGACATGGCCGAACATTCCAGATGCCACCCTGGACGCCCCGGGCCAAACGGCCCGTCCCAGCAGGCTTCGGCTGGCTCTTCGGGCTTGGCAGACTTCCAGAGCACAAAATCGAGGGGGTCCTCCTTGGCAGTGGAGACAGCGACACGCTCGCCTGCCCGCAGATCGTCGAGACTCTTGCCACCCAGCCTGCCATAGCCGGCAAAACGGCGCACCCTGAACAAGGTATCGCCGTCTTCGGCCCGATAGGCATAGCCGTTCTGCTGCAACAGGCCCACCAAATCAAGCATCTGCGGCACATAGGCGGTGGCTCGCGGCTCGATATCGGGACGCTGGATACCGAGGGCCGCTTCATCTTCGTGCATCGCCGCGATGAAACGGTTAGTCAGGCTGGACAGACTTTCCCCGTTTTCAACGGCCCGGCGGATGATCTTGTCATCAATATCCGTGATGTTCCGGACATACGTCACCTGAAAACCACGGGCCCGCAGCCAGCGCTGCACCACGTCAAAGGCAAGCAACATGCGGGCGTGGCCGATGTGGCAGTAGTCATAAACCGTCATGCCACAGACATACAACCCCACCTTGCCCGCTTCAAGGGGCTGAAAGACTTCTTTGCGACGGGTCAGGGTGTTGTAGAGCTTCAACGTCTGGGTCATAGAAGATTGACGGGAAAAGGCGACATGAAAGAAGACCACGGCACGGTTCGCGAACACTCCGGTCCGGCCATCGGCGGCGCAGCACGCCCGGCCCATGCCCTGGGGATCTGTCGGCCCGGAAGGACAAATGCACATCTTCCGCGCCACAGGCTCTAGAATGGAGCCATGGAGCCGCATCCAGGCCAGAGTGTAACCGACTGCAGATATCTGCCTGACAGGATTTGGGCGGTTTTCTCCCTGCGTGTCCCAGGCATCTCCCTCTCTTTTGCCGGCAACCCGTTTTTCTGTTCATGCCAGACACTCCCCGTTTTCCGTCCACGCTGAGTCCAGCGCTTTTGCTGTCCGCCATGCTGCTGTGGGGCAGTCCTGCCCTGACAGCCAGCGCCGGTGCATCTTCCGAACGCCTAGACAGCACCATTACCGCCGATCATGATCTGCACGGCGACGCTGGCCCACAGGGCGATTCCGCCTCGGCGCAGGCATCACGGGCCGCCACGGGCGGCATCCCGGCAAATCGCACGTCAAACCATGATGGGTTGAGCGACAGTCAGCTGCTGGATCAGGACGGCCAGCAACCCGCCGCCGATGCCCAGACCGGGCTGGAGTACAAACGTCGTCAGGCACAGGCGGCCCTGAACCGGCATGATCCGGAACGCGCCCTGCTCACCGCACAGGAAGCGCTGCGGGCAATGCCGGATGATGCCCGTCTGCGTTTTCTGAAAGGTCTCGCCCTCTTTCAGCTCAGGCGCCTGACGGATGCAGAGCACGAATTCAGTACCCTGATTGAGGATTTCCCCGAGCTGCCCGAACCTTATAACAACCTTGCCGTCACCCAGGCCGCCCAGGGAAGGCTGGAAGCTGCCCGCGATACGCTGGAAGCGGCCATTCATGCGGTGCCAGACTACGAAGTTGCCTATCAGAATCTGGGGGATCTGTATCTGCAGCTAGCCGCTCAGCGCTGGCGACAGGCCCAGGCTATTTCATCTAATACGACCCGAGCAGGCCGCCTGAAGACGCTGGATGCCCTGTTGGCCTCCGGCAAAGCGGCCACGCCAGCGGCCAAATCATCCGGCAAACCCTGAGATTGCCCGAAAGAATCCTCCATTCGATACCTTCAGTCCCTACCTTCAACCACAGGAGCAATACCCTTATGTCACGTTTCACCCGTCCTCACTCCCTGTTCTCGCCTGTTCTGGCGCTGTTGACCGGTGCGCTGCTGATGTCCGGCCCGGCCGATGGTGCGGCCGCCGAAGCAGCCCCGAAAGTGCTGATGAAAACCTCGATGGGTGATCTGGTGATCGAGCTGTATCCCGAAAAAGCGCCCAAAACGGTCGAAAACTTCCTGAAATATGTCGATGACGGCTTCTACAAAGGCACCATCTTTCACCGCGTCATCGGTAATTTCATGATTCAGGGCGGTGGCTTCGACGCCCGCATGCAGCAGAAGGCAACCCGCGATCCCATTCCTCTGGAATCACGCAACGGCCTGAAAAACGATGTCGGCACCATTGCCATGGCCCGTACCAGCGTTCCGGATTCGGCCACTTCGCAGTTCTTCATCAATACGGTCAACAACAACGGCCTGAACTATCCGCAACCCGACGGCAATGGCTATGCCGTCTTTGGCAAAGTCATTCAGGGCATGGAGACCGTGGAAAAAATCGCCAAGGTTCAGACCACCCGCTCCGGCATGCATGCCGACGTGCCACGCGATGCCGTCATCATCGAAACCGTCGAACGGATCAAGTAAGCCGTGCTGTGCCTGCCCGACCCGGACCAGGTTCTGTTTGCAGCGGACATGCATCTGGATGACCGCCACCCGGTGCTGGTCGGGCGTTTTCTGGATGAACTGGCTGCACGCCTGCAGGGCTCCTCTGCCGCTGGCAGCACGCTCTTTCTGCTCGGCGACCTGTTCGAGTACTGGATTGGCGATGATGCCCCTGGCCAGGCCGCCTGGCGGCTAGCCACGCTCCTGCGTGACTTTGCCGCCAGGGGCGGACAAAGCTTTCTCATGCATGGCAATCGCGATTTCCTGATGGACGCACCCATTCCCGGCCAGCCAGAGCTGCGCCGTTACAGCCAGCACTGTCGGGCAACATTGCTGCCTGATCCGACGCTGGTGGAAATCCAGGGGGAACGGATCCTGCTGTCGCATGGAGATCTGCTGTGCACGGACGACCATCCCTATCAGCGCTGGCGCGCCCAATGCCGGCAGCCGGCATGGCAGCAGGCACTGCTGGC
Source organism: Lautropia sp. (assembly GCA_030527825.1). Lineage (GTDB taxonomy): Bacteria > Pseudomonadota > Gammaproteobacteria > Burkholderiales > Burkholderiaceae_E > Lautropia. The sequence continues at coordinate 385,821 of JAUNAC010000002.1, read as the reverse complement.
CCGCAGTGTGCCCGAGCGCATCGCCCTCGCCCAGTCACTGCGACAGCAGAGTCATGCGGAACAGCAAGGCGCCGTCATGCTGGCCGATGTCAATCAGGCAGCGGTCGATGCGCTGATGGATGCACATCACTGCCGGATCCTGGTCCATGGCCATACCCATCGACCGGCGTTGCATCAATGGTCACATCCGGGCGGCCAGCGCCGCCGCTGGGTGCTGTCCGACTGGACGGAAACAGCGGTATCCGGCGAAAACGGGACGCCGGGCGAACAGGGCGGGCAACCGAAGGGACACATCCTGTCATTCCGCCAGGGCATGGCCATGCCACCGGTTTAAGCATGCGGATCACGGGCTCTGCTCCGACTCGGCAGCGTCCTCCCTGCCCGCCACGGCCGGGCCCTGCCGAGCGGCGGACACGGCGGTCGGTACACGCCGCTCGATGTCTCGGCAAATGCCATGCAGCATATCCAGCTCGTCAGGCGTCAACTGTGTACGACCAAACAGATGGCGCAGCCGGGCCATGAGCCGGCGCGGCCGGGCCGGATTCAAGGTTCCCAACGCCACCAGACTGCGTTCTACATGCCGGTACAACGCCTCGATGTGTCCTAGACGGGCCAATGGGGGCTGCATCCGGGCAGCAGCGGCCATGTCCTCGGCCACGCCCGCCAGAACGGCCTGCCGCAACGAAAACGCTACGATCTGAACGGCCTGCGCCACATTCAGGGAGCTGTACTCTGCATCGGCCGGGATAGTCAGCCAGCGCTGGCAACGGGCCATCTCGCAGGACTGCAGGCCACTGCGCTCTGTTCCGAATACAAAGGCAACCCGCTGCAGCTGCCCGCCGGCCAGCGCCGCCAGCACATCAGCACACAATGGGCCGGGATACTCGGGGGCGGGGCCGAACGCCCGCCCTTCGGCGCTCACGGCCACCGCCAACTGGCAATCGTGCAATGCAGCATCCAGCGTGGGCGCGCTGGCAACATCCGCCAGCCGGTGGCGGGCGCCCCCGGCACGTGCCAGCGCGGCACTGTCTGTCTGAAAATCCGGATCCCGGGGTGCCACCACCACCAAATCCCGCAGCCCCATGGTGGTCATGGCCCGAATGGCCGAGCCGATATTGGCCGACAGACTGGGTGCCATCAGCACGATGCGGCAGGCATCCAGCAGGCGCTGATATCCGACAGCCAGGGGTCGATGAGTTTCTGAACGCCCGGTCATTTGTTGTAGAATCCAGCAATTCCTCTTTTGAACATACCATCATGCATCCGATGCTCAATGTCGCCGTGCGCGCCGCCCGGCAAGCTGGCCGATTGATCAACCGAGCCAGTCTCGACATCGAAACGGTGCAAATCACCCGCAAGGATCGCAACGACTTCGTCACCGAGGTAGACAAGGCATCCGAGGCTGCCATCGTTGAAACGCTGCTGGCAGCCTATCCTGGCCATGCAATCTTAGCGGAGGAATCCGGGTTCAAACCAGGCAAGGACTCACCACCCGATCTCCCGCTGCGAAAAATCGAACATGTCTGGATCATCGATCCTCTGGATGGCACCACCAACTTCATTCATGGCCTGCCGCACTACTGCATCTCCATCGCCCTGATGCAATATGGTGTGATCACCCAGGCGCTGATTTTTGATCCAAATCGCAACGAACTGTTCACGGCTACGCGAGGGCGTGGTGCTTTCCTGAATGACCGCCGCATCCGCGTCAACCGGCGTTTTCGACTGGAAGACGCCCTGATCGGCACTGGATTCCCTTTCCGCGCGCATCATGACCAGGATGCCTATCTGACTGTCCTGCGTCCCCTGCTGGACAAGGGCGCCATCATGCGTCGCTCGGGTTCCGCCGCCCTTGACCTGGCCTACGCGGCCAGTGGTCGCTATGACGGTTGCTTCGAGGTGGGGCTGAAGCCCTGGGATGTGGCTGCCGGCAGTCTGCTGGTCACCGAGGCTGGCGGCCTAGTGGGAGATTTCAGTGGTGATGGCGATTATCTGGAGGCTGGCCAGATTATGGCGGCCAATCCCAAGATATTTTCAGCACTGGTCCCCCTGCTGCATCCAGTTTCCGGACGTCCCGGCGAACCTGTCGTACTGGACGAATCGTCACCATCCGGCCTACGGCGCCCGCGACGCCAGATCCGGCATACCCCGCGCCTCAAACCGGACGGCAATTCCGATGACACTCCGGCCGCCCGATCAGCTGACAACGCTTCGGGAAGCTCTCATGGCTGATTCACCTTCTCGCAGCACGGCTCCCTTGCCTCCCTGACGTTTCCCCGACCGGCAGCCCGGGCCCGCTGCCCTAACCCCGACAAAGCCCTCGGCCCAGAAAAGGCGTCTGTCTGCCGCATCTGCCGTCCGCAGCATGCTGCAGCAGGACGCCAGCTGTTCATCACGCCTCCCCTTTGCTCGTCGTTCACCGACACAACCTTACGTTTTTCATGATGCAGACACCTTATTCCCGGCCGGCAGGCGACTCGCGCCAGCTCGCTTTTGCTGTCAAAACACTGACCATCAGCATGCTGCTGGCTACGCTTGCTGCCTGCCATCAGGGAGAAACCTCCCAACAGCAGGCAGCGGCCAACAGCAAGCCCCAGGCACTGCCAGTCGGCGTGGTGATTGCCGAACGCAAGCCTGTCGGCATATCCCAGAATTTGCCCGGGCGGGTGGAAGCCTCCCGTGTGGCGCAGATCCGTGCCCGCGCTGCCGGTATTCTTGAAAAACGGCTCTTCAAAGAAGGCAGCGATGTCAAGGCAGGGCAACCCCTTTTTCTGATTGATCCCGCCCCGCTTCGCGCAGCGCTCAACAGTGCCAATGCCTCACTTGCCCGCGCCCAGACCAACGAGCGGCTCTCTGCCCAGACCGTTGCCAGGTACACTCCGCTGCTGAAAGCCAATGCCATCAGCCGCCAGAACTATGACAATGCCGTTTCTGCCCAGAAACAGGCAGCTGCCGATGTGGCCGTGGCCCGGGCGGCCGTCAAAACGGCCCAGATCAACCTGTCCTATGCATCGGTCACCTCCCCCATCAGTGGCCGTATTGGCCGTGCGCTGGTCACAGAAGGCGCGTTGGTGGGCCAGGGCGATGCCACGGTGCTGGCCACCGTACAGCAGATCGACCCTGTCTACGTCAACATCACACAACCGGCCTCAACCGTCATGAAGCTGAAAAGTGGCCTGGACAGTGGCCGCCTCAAGCCTGCCAGTCAGCAGGCAGGAGAAGCAGCCAGTGTGCGCATCCGCTACGATGACGGCAGCGAGTATCCCCAGAAAGGATCCTTGCTGTTCACGGATCTGACGGTCGACGAAAGCACCGGACAGGTTACGCTGCGCGCTGAAGTGCCCAATCCGAACGGGGAGCTGCTGCCCGGCATGTATGTTCGGGCCGAGCTGGAACAGGCCGCCATCCCCGAAGCCATCCTCGTTCCCCAGCAAGCCGTCACCCGTACTGCTGCCGGTGACACTCTGACGGTGGTCGATGAGCAGGGCGCCATGTCACAGCGCGCAGTAAAGATCTCGGGCTCCAACGGCCAGAACTGGGTCGTGACCGATGGCCTGAAAAACGGCGAAAAAGTCATGGTCGATGGCTTTCAGCTGGTCCAGATGATGCGGGTCAACAAAGTCATTCCCGTTCCCTGGAAACCGGGCGCCGATTCCCGGACCGCCCAGCCCGCGCCTGGCGCCAAGCCCGCTGGGCAGCAGTAAGGGAGATATAGCAACCCATGGCCAATTTTTTCATTCACCGACCCATTTTTGCCTGGGTCGTTGCCCTGTTTCTCATGGTGCTGGGGCTGACTGCCACCACCCAGCTGCCCATTGCCCAATATCCGCAGGTCGCTCCGCCCACCATCCAGCTCAGCGTTGCCTATCCGGGGGCCTCAGCCCAGACGCTGGAAGATTCGGTGCTCAGCGTCATCGAGCGCGAAATGAACGGCTCGCCCGGCCTGATGTACATGGAGGCTGCCTCGCAGGCCGACGGCACCGGATCACTGACCCTCACCTTCGAAACTGGTACCGATGAGGCGCTCGCCCAGGTCGATGTCCAGAACCGGCTATCGCGTGCCACACCACGTCTGCCCTCATCCGTGACACAGCAGGGGGTCACGGTAGACCGGGCCCGTTCGAATTTCCTCGCCTTTGCCATACTGTCGTCTGACAACCCGGCCTATGACACGACGACGCTGGGTGATTACGCCTCCCGCAATGTCCTGCCGGAAATCCAGCGGATCCATGGCGTAGGCAAGGCACAGCTCTTCGGCGCTGAGCAGGCGGTTCGCGTCTGGCTGGACCCTAGTAAGCTGGAGAGCTATCGCCTGTCCTCTTCCGATGTCATCTCGGCCCTGCAGGGCCAGAACATCCAGATTTCCGCCGGCGCCATTGGCGCGCTACCAGCCGTGGCGGGGCAATCCATGTCCGCCAGCGTGACCGTCAAAGGACAGCTGAAAACCCCCGAGGAATTCGGCAACGTTGTACTGCGCAGCAATCGGGACGGTTCGGCCGTGCGCCTGCGGGATGTGGCCCGGATCGAGCAGGGCGCACAGAGTTACGCCACCTCGATGCAGCTTGATGGCCGTGCATCAGTCGGGATCGGCATACAGTTGTCCTCCAGCGGCAATGCCCTGGCCACCATCAAGGAAACACGTCAGCGCCTGGAAGACATCAAGGCATTCCTGCCCCAGGGCGTGAAAATCACGGTTCCCTATGATTCATCAGGCTTTGTCAGGCTGTCGATCGAACAGGTCGTGCACACGCTGCTGGAGGCGATGGTGCTGGTGTTCGTGGTGATGTTCCTGTTTCTGCAGAATGTCCGTTACACCCTTATCCCCACCATCGTCGTACCCGTCTCGCTGCTGGCCACCTTCGGCGTACTGCTGACACTGGGCATGTCGATCAACGTGCTGACCATGTTTGGCATGGTGCTGGTCATCGGGATTGTCGTTGACGATGCCATCATCGTGGTTGAAAACGTTGAACGGATCATGAGCGAAGAAGGTCTTTCGCCACTCAAGGCCACCGTCAAGGCCATGGGCCAGATCTCCGGGGCCATCATCGGCGTGACTGTGGTCCTCATTTCCGTCTTCATCCCGCTCGCCTTCTTTGGGGGCGCCGTCGGCAACATCTACCGCCAGTTCTCGGCAGTCATGGTCGGCTCCATCGGCTTTTCCGCCCTGATGGCGCTGACGCTCACCCCAGCACTATGTGCCACACTGCTCAAACCTGTCCAGGCCGGGCACCATCACGCCAAACGCGGCTTCTTTGGCTGGTTCAACCGCGGGTTTACCGCTTCGGCCAAGCGGTATGAAGGGGGCATGGCGAAAATGGTTCGTCGCGCCGGCTGGTGGATGCTGCTGTACGCTGCCATCATCGGTGTCACGGCCTACTTCTTCCTGCGCCTGCCCAGTTCCTTCCTGCCCAACGAAGATCAGGGCGTGATCGTCGTCAATATCCAGCTTCCCTCCGGCGCCTCCCAGGAACGGACGGAAGCGACGATGATGCAGATCAATGACTACATGAAAAAGCAGCCTGAAGTTGACCATACGGTTGGCGTACTGGGTTTCTCCTTCAGTGGCCGGGGCCAGAACGCCGCCATAGCATTCGTGACCCTCAAGCCCTGGAGCGAACGCATCGGTGCGGAGCACTCGGCCCAGGCGCTGGCAGGCCGTGCCTTCCAGCAGCTTGCCCACATCCGCGATGCCTTCATCTATCCGCTCAGTCCCCCGCCAATTCAGGAACTGGGTAATGCCAACGGGGTCACCTTCCGCCTGCAGGACCGTTCCAACAAAGGCCATGCGGCACTGCTCCAGGCCCGCAACCAGCTTCTGGGCATGGCACTCAAGAGTAAGGTCTTCGCATCGGTACGGCCCGATGGGCTGGAAGATGCCCCGCAACTGGAGATCGAGATCGACCGGGAAAAGGCCAACGCCCTGGGTGTTCCGTTCGCCTCCATTGGCAACACCATTTCCACCATGCTGGGCTCGAGCTACGTGAACGACTTCCCCAACGAAGGCCGGATGCAGCGCGTCATCGTTCAGGCAGACGCACCGGCACGTATGCAACCCGAGGATATCCTGAAGCTGAACGTCCTCAACACGGCCGGAGCATCCGTGCCCTTCTCCTCGTTTGCCACAACCCGCTGGGTCGTGGGCCCGATGCAGACCGTGCGCTACAACGGCTATCCCGCCATGAAACTCGAAGCCGTGCCTGCGCCGGGCTACAGCTCCGGGCAGGCCATGGCCGAGCTGGAACGGCTCAGCGCCCAGCTGCCAGCAGGCTTCGGACATGAGTGGACAGGCATTTCGTACGAGGAACAGCGCTCTGGCTCGCAGGTCTACGTTCTGTACGCCTTCTCGCTGCTGGCCATCTTCCTGTGCCTGGCCGCCCTGTATGAAAGCTGGTCGATTCCGCTGTCGGTGCTGCTGGTTGTTCCGCTGGGACTGCTGGGCGTCATTCTCGCCTCGACCTGGGGAGGACAGCTCAACGATGTCTACTTCAAAATCGGCATGATCACCATCATCGGTCTGTCCGCAAAGAACGCGATCCTGATCATCGAGTTCGCCAAGGATCTCCATGAAAAAGAGGGCAAATCCCTGGTGGCAGCAGCACTGGAAGCAGCCCACCTGCGCTTCCGGCCGATCCTGATGACATCGATGGCCTTTACGCTCGGCGTCATCCCGCTTGCCCTGGCCACAGGCGCCAGCTCGGCCAGCCAGCGCGCCATCGGCATCGCTGTTGCCGGCGGCATGATCTCGGCCACCATTCTCGGTCTGCTGCTGGTACCCCTGTTCTATGTGATCGTCATGAAAATTTTCGGACGCAAGCAACGTGCCGCGCAGGCGGCTCCCTCCCTGGAGAACCACGCCCATGGCAATGACCGCTGATCGCCAGCCCCTGTCCTCTCGTATGAGCTTGCACGCAGCCCGCCATGCGGCGGTTCCCTGCACGGGCATGACTCTGCTGCTGGTGCTGGCGGGCTGCGGCTCACTGGCTCCCGCGCCGATGACCCCCAATGCCCCCGTGCCTGGCCAGTATGCCCATGCGTCTCCTGTGATGGACAGTGTCAGTCACGGCCAACAGACTCCGGGAGCGAAGGCTGGCGCCACCGAGAGCATGGCAGCCGACATCAGCTGGAAAACGTTTTTCGCCAGCCCGGCACTCCAGCAGCTGATCCAGATTGCGCTGGACAATAACCGCGACCTGCGGGTCGCCGCACTGAATGTCGAACGGGCCCAGGCCAGGTACCGCATTCAGCGTGCCGACCGGCTGCCGGGGATCAGCGGTACGGCCGGGTTGCAGCGCCAGCCGAGTCTGCTCACTGGCCAGCAAAGCAGTGCCTATAGTGTCGGCCTGGGTATCACCGCATTCGAGCTGGATTTCTTTGGCCGGGTGCGCGAACTCAGCAAAGCCGCACTGGCCAGCTACCTGGAAACGATGGAGGCCCAGCGCACCGCCCAGATCTCACTGGTGGCCGGGGTCGCCAATGCCTATCTTGGCCTGCAATCGCTTGATGAGCAGCTGGCCCTGACCCGTGCCACGCTTCGTACCCGTGAAGAATCCCGCAAACTCACCCAGTTGCAGTTCAAAAACGGCGCCGCCTCGGAAATCGACACCAAACAGGCTGACTCACTGGTCTATACCGCCCGCACCACCCTCGCATCCCTGCAGCGTCAGCGTGATGTTGCCTATGATGCGCTGATCACGCTGCTGGGACAGCAACCGCCTGCCGATCTGATCAGCGGCGATACGCACGATGATCCTGTCGAACTGCAGGAGGTCCCGGCAGGACTGCCCTCCGAAACGCTGATACGCCGCCCCGACATCCGTCAGGCCGAACAGCAGCTGCGGGCGTCAGAAGCCAACATCGGTGCTGCACGAGCCGCTTTCTTCCCGCGCATCTCGCTCACGGCCACCGCGGGCGTCAGCAGCAGTGCACTGGATGATCTGTTTGACCATGGCAAATTCATCTGGACCCTGAATCCACAGGCGTTGCTGCCCATCTTCGACTATGGTCGCAACCGTGCGAATCTGGACGTCGCCAAAGTCGATCAGAAAATTGCCATTGCCAACTATGAAAAGGCCATCCAGACGGCCTTCGCGGAAGTCTCGGATGCTCTGGCCAACCGGAAAGGTCTGCTTGAGCAGCTCGATGCCCAGCAAGGGCTGGTCAAGACCGAAGGCGAACGGCTAGCGCTAGCCAACCTACGCTACAAGAACGGCGTGGCCAGCTATTTTGACGTACTCGATGCGCAACGCTCGCACTTCGCCGCCCAGCAGGAACTGATCAACACCCGGACTGCCCAGCGGCAGAATCTGGTCACACTCTACAAGGCGCTCGGCGGCGGCTGGAAATGACCCGTTCTGCCCGTGCCTGCAGTCCCGGTCGATACCGTCACTGATCGGTACCGTGCCCCCTGCACCGGGGAGGCACGGTAGAATGTGGACAGACGGAATCCCGAATGCGGATTCCTGCGCAGGAGACCGACCTATCATGCACAGCAAACGCCCCCTGATCGTTGGCCTGGGCGGATCCATACGCCCGAACGCCATGAGCGAGCGGGCCATCAGCATAGCGCTCGAACATGTTGCCCGCCGTGGCTGCCGCACACAGCTGCTCGGTCACGCCGAGATGCCCCTTGAGCTCTTTGATCCTGCCACCCGGGAACGTTCCGAACGGGCACACCACCTGGTCGACAGCCTGCGCCAGGCTGATGGGCTGATTATTGCCACACCCTCCTATCATTGCGGGGTCTCCGGCCTCATCAAGAACGCCATCGATTTCATCGAAGATCTGCGCAACGACGAGCGCCCCTATCTTGAAGGGCGTGCAGTGGGCATCATCGTCTGCGCCGACGGCCTGCAGGCTATCGGCTCGACCATCAGCTCACTGCGCGACATCATTCATGCACTTCGGGGCTGGCCCACCCCCTATGCCGCTTCCATCCTCAATACCGGCCATCCTTTCGGTGGGGACGGCCAGGAAAGTGACCCTGCCGCCCTGCGGGCCTGCCAGCTTGTCGCTGACGAAGTCTTTGAATTCACCCGAATGAAAGCGTTCAGTACACCCGGATTCACCCATCAGCATCCAGCCAGCTCAGGCATGCCCTGAGGTGACTGCGCGCGCAAGCCGCCGTCTTCCCCCGTTAAAATTGACAAAAATGCCACAGGCGGTATATTTCGCGCGCAGTGTGGCCCCTGCTGCACACGTGCCGAACGCAGCGCCCTGACCACCTTCATCAGGGCAGACACCAACTTGCAACCGCCACCGCCAGCATGCTGCCGTATCCGGGAACGACAGTGTCCGGATCTTTCCCCTGTTCCCAATTCATCCCCCGCTGCCTGGAGCCTTTCGCGGAATGACCCTGCCGACGCCCTGCTACCTGATCGACGAATCGCGGTTGCGCGCCAATCTGGAAACCATTGCCTGGCTGAGAGAACATTCCGGGGCACGAGCGCTGCTTGCCCTCAAGTGCTTTGCCAGCTGGTCCGTCTTTCCACTGATGCGGGCGTATCTCGATGGCACCACATCATCCTCACTGAACGAGGTCCGCCTGGGCCATGACGAGTTCGGTGGCGAAACCCATGGCTACAGTGTCGCCTGGTCAGCACAGGACATCGGCGAGGCCGCCCGTCTGGCCGACAAGCTGATTTTCAATTCCATCAGCCAGCTGGAACGGCTGGGCGACCAGTGCAACGACACCCCCCTCGGTCTGCGTCTGAACCCGGGCATCAGCAACTCTCCCTATCTGCTGGCAGACCCGGCACGCCCAAACAGCCGCCTGGGAGAAAGCGATCTGGCCCGGATCGAACTGGTGCAGCACCGCATCAGCGGCGTCATGATCCACAATAACTGTGAAAATCGTGATTTCGCCCAGTTTTCGGACATGCTTGACCGGATCGAACAACATTTCGGCTCGCTGCTGCGCCGTCTGACCTGGGTCAGCCTGGGTGGAGGCATTCATTTCACCGCCCCGGATTACCCACTTCAAAAGCTGGCCGACCGTCTGCGGGCCTTTGCCGATCGCATGCAGGTACAGGTGTATCTGGAGCCGGGCGAAGCCGCCGTGGCCGGCGCGGCCACGCTCGAAGTCAGCGTCCTGGATGTGCTGGCGGATCGGGCGACCCCGATCGCGGTCATCGATGCGTCCACCGAAGCACACATGCTGGATCTGCTCACCTACCAGCTTCCGGCACGGATACTGCCCGATGAAGGCCCCTGGCGTTACCAGGTCACTGGCAATACCTGCCTGGCAGGTGATATTTTTGGCGAATTCTCCTTCCCGCATCCCCTTCAACCCGGTGACCGGCTCTCGATACAGGATGCGGCCGGTTACACCATGGTCAAGAAAAACTGGTTCAACGGGGTGTCCATGCCTGCGATTGCGGTACGGCGCCTGGATGGACGCATCGAGCTCCGGCGCCGCTTTGGCTACGAAGACTATCGCAACAGTCTGTCCTGAGCCTGGCCGCCCCGCTCTCCCGTCAGCGAACCGGAAACGGGCCCCCACCCGATGTCGGCCTCTTTCAACCCTTTCTTCTACATGCGGAGTCATTCTGGCATGAAAAAAAATGTCCTGATCATTGGCGCAGGTGGTGTCGGTCATGTCGTGGCGCACAAATGCGCCCAGCACAACCAGCACTTTGGCGCCATCCACCTGGCCTCCCGCCGCCTGGTCAAGTGTCAACAGATCATCGACAGCATCCATGCCCACGGTAACCTTCAAGGCCCTGGCACACTGCAGGCCCATGCACTGAATGCCCTGGACATCGAAGCCACCCGCGCCCTGATTCGCCAGACGAAGGCCGACATCGTCATCAACGTCGGCACTGCCTTTCTGAACAAGAGCATTCTGCGCGCCTGCATTGATACCGGCGCAGCCTATCTGGACACGGCCATTCACGAAGATCCAGACAAGATTTGCGAAACCCCGCCCTGGTATGCCAACCATGAATGGAAACTGCGCGACGAATGCCAGCAAAAAGGAATTACCGCCATTCTTGGCATCGGCTTTGACCCCGGTACAGTCAATGCCTACGCCGCACTCGCCCAGCAGCACTGGTTTGACCAGATCGACTCACTCGACATCATAGACGTCAACGCCGGGAGCCACGGCCGCTACTTCGCCACCAACTTCAACCCCGAAATCAACTTCCGTGAGTTCACCGGGCAGGTCTGGAGCTGGCAGCAAGGCCAGTGGATCGCTAACCAGATGTTTGAAGTCCGCCGTACAGACAACCTTCCCGTCGTAGGCCAACAGAGCACCTACCTCACCGGACACGATGAAATCCACTCTCTGTCGCAGACCCTGAAAATTCCCACCATCCGCTTCTGGATGGGCTTTGGCGAACATTACATCAATGTATTTTCGGTACTCAAGTCGTTAAACCTGCTGTCGGAGCAACCCGTCAGGCTGGACAATGGCCAGGAAGTCGTCCCCCTGCAGGTGGTCAAAGCCGTTTTGCCCGACCCCGCCTCGCTCGCACCCGACTACACGGGAAAGACCTGCATTGGCACCCTCATCAAAGGCATCCACCGCGGAAAACCTCGTGAAGTATTTTTCTACAACATTTGCGACCACGCCGACACTTACGCCGAGGTAGGCAGTCAGGCCATTTCATATACCGCCGGCGTACCTGCTGCCGCAGCCGCCCTGTTAATCGCCAACGGTACCTGGGACGTGCATCGCATGGTCAATGTGGAAGAGCTGCCGGCACTGCCGCTACTCACCCTGCAGGAAAACATGGGGCTACCCAGTCGGGTGCGGGAAGGCTGCACCGATCAACCCCTTCTCGACGCCAGCAGTCAGCCACAGGCGAACTGACGCCATCAGATAAAACAGGCCAGAGCATTGCTGCACCTGGCCTGTTCCAGTACGCGCCCGCCCAAGGCCACCCTGACCCGGGCCGGTCATGGCATCAAACGCCGCGCTGAGCCCCGCTCAGATGAGCAAGACGAGACTCAACTGGCAGCGGCCTCGACCCGAACCGTAATGGTCACTTCATCGCCCACGGCCGGAATAAACTTGCTCAAACCAAAATCAGAACGCTTGATGGTCAGATGTGCCTTTGCGCCCAGGGCATCCTTATGTTTCATCGGATGCTCCTTCGCATTGAACAGATCAATCTTCATCGTCACGGGCTTCGTCACATCCTTGATGGTCAGATTACCTTCTGCAGCGACAGGTTTTCCCCCTTTGAAGATCACGCGAGTCGATTTGTAGACAGCTTTTGGATACTTCGCCACATCAAAAAAATCAGGGCCCTTCAGATGCGTATCCAGCGCGCTGGAGCCTGTATCAACCGACGAGGTGTCAATTTCAACATCAACCGCCCCAGTCTTGGCTGCTGCATCATACACAATCGTACCTGCCGTCTTGACAAAGCGGCTTTCCTGTTCGGACAGCCCCATATGACTGTACGAAAAATTTGCAAACGAATGGCTCGGGTCAATCACATACGTTTTTGGGGCTGCCAGCGCAGGGGCCGAACACACCATGGCCAGCAGGGAAATCGCGGACAGTTTGCCCAGTTTGTTCATCATCACCAGCTCCTTTAGTCATTTGGATGATTTGTTGGACGGCCAGAGCACGCCCGGCAAACCTGTCCGCCAGGCAACAATCCAGCCAGATGCATCACGCGCTCAGGCACTACGAATGACGGCCCTCGCGCACGCTTTCACTTGGCAGCAACGTGCAGCTCGAAATGAATGTTCACATCAGCGGCGACAATTTCGGTTGACGCCCATTCACCTTCACCGATCGAGAAGTCTCCCCGCTTGATGGTCAGTGTTCCTGTGAAGGTGCCTGACTGGCCATCCCCCTTGAAGGTGGCCGGAAAACTGACATCCCGGGTCACGCCCTTGATGCTCAGCTTGCCCGCAACCTCGATCTGGCCAGCCCCCTGAGACTTGATGCTGGTGGACTCAAAATGCGCCTTCGGAAACTTTTCAACATTGAACCAGGGCGCGGTCACCACCTCAGAATCAGCATCCGGCGACCCGGCATCCACACTGGCCAGCGCGACATCCAGTGCCGCCCGGCCCGCGCCGGGATTGGCAGGGTCAAACTGGATATCACCCGAAAACTGTTTGAAATGGCCATCAAGCTTGACCCCCAGCTGCTGGTACTGGAAAGTCACCTTGCTGTCGGCTGGGACCAGTCTGGTATACCCTGCGGCGGAGGCCACCATCGGCAGCGCCGCCAGCGTCAGAGCAGCGGCCATGGCCACCGGCAAACGAAAAATACGCATCATGTCGCTCCTTTTTCTTTTTTAGCGTCAGATAAAAGCAGAAAGAGTCAGTCGCTCGCCACCTTCGGCTGTAGCCGCATCAGCGGCAACATGCGGTAGAGCGTGCCGTCTTTATGCACAAACTGGTGAAATAGCGCGGCCAGTGCATGACCCACGACGGCTACGATCAGAACAACGTTTAGTGCAAGATGCACGGTCGTCAACTGCTTTCCCAATACGGGATCCCGCCCGAGCAAATCGGGCAAGGGCAGTACACCAAACCATACGGTCTGAAAGCCCTTGGCCGAACTCATCAGCCAGCCGGATAGCGGAATGCAGAACATCAGACCATAGAGCATCAGATGTCCACCATGGGCTGCCAGCCGAAGTAATGCGGACATATGTGCCGGCAACGGCGGCGGCGGATTCATAAAACGCCATGCCAGACGAATCAGCGCCATCAGGAACACCGTCACCCCGACCCATTTGTGATATGAAAAATATCTGAGCTTGGCCGGCGATATCGACAGGCCCGTCATGTAAAAGCCCAGACCCAACATACCGAACAGCATCAATGCGATCAGCCAGTGCAATCCAATGGCGAATGAAGAATAGCGGATGGAATTTCCAGACATGACAAACACCCTGAACGAATGTCGAAGAAACGTCTGACATGATGAAAACGATGACACGGGCAAGATACACCAGTTGACAGCACCCCGGCGCCTGTCCACGCCACCAGACTGTAACGATAAAGAACACAAAAACAAAGTCCGGCCCGGAGCAACTGATATCTCACAAAATAAAACAATAATCCGCTCCCAGCGTGACCCCGGCAGCGGGGCAGCTGGCGTCAGCCAGAGCACAAAAAACCATCAAACCGCACGGATACCGTAACAGGCAGGGATAAAATGCAGGACAACGTCTCTCTTTCCTGCCTTTTTCCTGGCCGTCTCCATGTCGTCTTCCGCTGGCACCATTCTGATCATCGCAGCTCCGTCCGGGGCCGGAAAAACCTCGCTGGTGCGCGCATTGCAGCAAGCGCGTCCCCACATCCGTCACTCCGTCTCCTTCACCACCCGGGCACCCCGGACCGGCGAGCGGCACGGCGTCGACTACTTTTTCACAGATGAAACCGATTTCATCGCCCGGCGCGATGCTGGTGAATTCCTGGAATGGGCCGAGGTGCACGGCAACTTCTATGCCACTTCCCGTCTATGGATCGACCAGCAGATTGCAGCCGGCACGGATATTGCCCTTGAAATAGACTGGCAGGGGGCAGCCCAGGTTCAGGCCCGCTACCCGGAGTCAGTGTCCGTCTTCATCGCCCCCCCCTCGCTGCCAGAGCTGCAACAGCGCCTCCTGCAACGGGGCAAAGACAGCGCCGCCACCATCGAACGCCGCCTGGCGGCGGCGCGCAGCGAACTGGCACACGCGGACCAGTTTCAATATATCATTGTCAATCAGGACTTTGACCGGGCTACCCAGCAACTCATCAGCATCGCAGACGCAGCAAGATGCCGCTTCCAGCAGCAGGCTGCCCGGCATGGCCCGCTCTTTTTTTCCCTTGGCATGACCTCTATCTGACGCAAGGACTCCCCCATGGCCCGCATCACTGTTGAAGACTCCCTGAAACAGATTCCTAACCGGTTCGAACTGACCCTGATTGCCACCTATCGCGCCCGCATGCTGGCACAGGGCCATACGCCGAAGGTTGAAAGCCGCAATAAACCCACCGTGACCGCCCTGCGGGAAGTCGCCAGTGGCCAGATTGGTCGTGAAATGCTGCGTCGCGTGCCCACCTGAGACTGCACTGCCCTGACCCGGCAGGCTCTTCCCCGGTTTTCTTGCCAGAACAGCCCATCATGTCTTCACCGAGCGGCCCTGCTGCCGATATGCCGACCTCCATGATGCCCCCGGTATCCGGTGCACCAGCCCCCAGTGTTCAGCAGGAAGATTTCCCCCGGCCTGGCCCTGCCCCAGCTGCTGTCCCCTCGCCTGACAGCAGCCGCCCGGCCGACGACGAATTTTCATCCCCACCCGCCACGGCCTCCATCACCACCTTTGCACCGGCTGCCCACCTCAGCGCCTCCTTAACGAACGATCCAGGCTGGTCAGAACACGTCTCCATCGAGCCCCTGCTTGCCGAGGCACGCACCTATCTGTCCGAGACTGACCTGCAGCGCATCCGCCATGCCTTTCGACTCGCTGAACAGGCACACAGCGGACAGAAACGCTCCAGTGGTGAGCCATATGTCACGCACCCCATCTCGGTAGCCCTGATCTGTGCAAGCTGGCAACTTGATGGCGATGCGCTGTGCGCCGCCCTGTTGCACGATACGCTGGAAGACACGGCCGTCAGTCAGGCAGAGCTGACCCAGCAATTCGGCCGCGCCGTAGCCGACATGGTTGATGGCCTGTCCAAACTGGACAAAATGGAGTTCGGCAGCCGGGAAACGGCCCAGGCAGAAAGCTTTCGCAAAATGCTGCTGGCCATGGCCCGGGACGTCCGGGTCATCCTCGTCAAACTGGCTGACCGCCTGCACAACATGCGTACGCTGGACGCCGTCAGTCGCCATCGACAGATACGCATCGCAGGCGAAACTATCGAAATCTACGCCCCTATCGCCAACCGGCTGGGGCTGCACTGCCTCTTTCGGGAACTCCAAGATCTTGCCTTCCGCTACCAGCATCCACTGCGGTACCGTACCTTGGCCAAAGCCATGCAGGTTGCGGCCCGCACACGTAGGGATGCCTTTGGTCGGGTCACCAGCACCATTGAAAAATCTCTCGCCCGTCTGGGCGTCAAGGCAGAGATCAGCACACGGGAAAAATCGCTCTACTCCATCTATCACAAGATGGTGGACAAGCACATTTCCTTTTCTGAAGTCTACGACCTGTTCGGCGTGCGGCTGATCGTACCCGACCTCGCCTCCTGCTATCTTGCCCTGGGCGCCATCCACAGTGCCTTCAGGCCCAATACCAGCCGCTTCAAGGATTTCATCGCCATTCCCAAGAAGAACGGTTACCAGTCCCTGCACACCACCGTCGTCGGCCCTCATGGGGGAGGTATTGAATTCCAGATCCGTACCCCACAGATGCATCGTATGGCGGAAGCGGGCGTTGCTGCCCACTGGCTGTACAAAACTGAAGGTGATAATAGCGGTAACCAGCAGGTCAAGACACTCGACTGGCTGAAATCCCTGCTCGATATCCAACAGCAGACTGGCGATTCACTGGAATTCATCGACCACGTCAAAGTCGATCTCTATCCTGATGCGGTCTACGTTTTCACACCCAAGGGCCAGATCCGGGGATTGCCTCGGGGAGCTACGGTCATAGATTTTGCCTATAGCGTACATACGGATCTAGGCAACCAGTGCGTCGCGGCACGCATCAACGGGGATCCGGTACCCCTGCGTACCGAACTCTCACATGGCGACATCGTCGAAGTCATCGCCGACCCCAACGCACGGCCCAGTCCCTCCTGGCTCAGCTTTGCCCGCACGGGTAAAGCCCGTGCCGAAATCCGGCATTTCCTGAGACGAATGAAATATAACGAGTCGGTTGAACTGGGGCACCGGCTCATCGGCCAGTCGCTGGCCTGCCTGCGCATCAACATGGACGACCTAAACCCGGCCGTACTGGAAAAGGCCGCGCGGGACACTGCGGCCAAATCCATCACCGATCTATACGCAGACGTCGGTCTCGGCTTGAAACTGGCACCGGTCGTGGCCCGGGCCATCTCACTGAATATCAGTGGTGGTAGCAACACCGCCACGTCCACCCTCGCCCCCCATGCTGCACCCATCATCATCCAGTCCATTGATGATATTTCGCTGCAGGCTGCCAACTGCTGTCACCCGGTACCAGGTGATCGCATCATCGGTCAGATGCGCGGTGGCCATGGTCTGGCCATTCACCGTCTTGATTGTGAAACAGCCCGCAAGCAGATCAGTCGTGATGCAGAAAGGTGGATCGATGTGGAATGGGGTGATGAAGTCAGTGGCATGTTCCGGACCCTCATCGAAATCACGGCCGATGATGAACGCGGTATTCTGGGTCGCATTGCTACCGAAATCACTGCAAGTAACGCCGACATCCTGCAGGTGGCCATGGATACGGAGTCCGAACA
Organism: Lautropia sp.; assembly: GCA_030527825.1. Lineage (GTDB taxonomy): Bacteria > Pseudomonadota > Gammaproteobacteria > Burkholderiales > Burkholderiaceae_E > Lautropia. The sequence continues at coordinate 368,466 of JAUNAC010000002.1, read as the reverse complement.
GGTAGCAATTATCCGTTTTACCCTTCAGATACAGGATCGGGACCATCTTGCCGAAGTCTTCAGGCGCCTGCGCAAGCTGCCTCAGACCCGGACAATCACGCGTACCTGAGGACAGCAATCTGGCTAGCTCATTTACGGCGAGCGTTCTTCATGGAATCCATAGCTACGGCCAGCACAATGATGCTGCCTTTAATAATGTACTGCCAGTACGGATTGACCCCGATATAACTCAGGCCGTAATTCAGTAGCTGGAAGATGATCACCCCCATCACCACCCCGGCTACCGTACCTACACCACCGCTGAATGAGACCCCGCCGATCACGCAGGCAGCGATGGCGTCCAGCTCATACATGAAGCCCAGGTTATTGGTGGCTGAACCGATCCTGCCAGCCTCCAGCATGCCGCCAAAGGCGTAGAACACGCCCGACATGACATAGATGCCAATCAGGTTCAGCGTGACATTCACCCCCGACACCGCCGCTGCCTCGGGGTTGCCGCCGATGGCAAAAAGATTTTTGCCGAAACGGGTCTTGTTCCAGAGCACCCAGGTGAAGATGATCGCGATCAGGGCATAGATCGTGATGTAGCTCAGGCGGAATTTCCCCAGACCAGCCAGCGGTATCAGGAAATAGCCCTGCGTAAAACCGCGGAACGCACTGTCGAAGCCAGCAATGGGAGCAGAGCCCACCGCGTCGTAGTACAGTGAATTCACGCCATAAGCGATCAGCATCGTGCCGAGGGTGGCAATGAACGGCGTCACATTCAAAATGGCCACAATCAGCCCGTTAAGCAGGCCAATGAGCGCCCCGATCGCACAGACCAGCAGGATGACCAGAGGGATGGGCACGACCCCCAATTCCGGGAACACCTTGTTGACGTTGTCAACAGCCTGCAGCATGGTAGCCGCCACCACGGCCGCCAGGCCGACCTGACGTCCAACCGACAGATCAGTGCCTCGGGTCACGATCACGCCAGCCACACCCAATGCGATGATCATCCGCACGGATGACTGGGTCAGGATATTGGACAGGTTGATGATGTTCAGGAAACTGCTGTCCTTGACGATGATGACAGCCAGCAGGATCACGAACACAAAATACAGCGCGTATTCCTTAAAGAATTCCCCGGCCATCTGCAGGGGGGTGCGGGAGAAGCTCACGATGGTTTCCTTTCTACAGATACTTGGCGGCCAGCTGCAGGATTTCTTCCTGGCTGGTTTCACGGGAATTGACAATACCGGCCACCCGCCCATTGCTCATGACCATGATGCGATCTGAAACGCCAAGCAGCTCCGGCATTTCAGACGAGATCATGATGATGCTTTTGCCCTGGACAGCCAGATCATTGATCAGCTGATAGATCTCGAACTTGGCCCCCACATCGATACCGCGGGTGGGTTCATCCAGCATCAGGATATCGGGCTTGGTCAGCAGCCAGCGGCCGATCACTACCTTCTGCTGGTTTCCCCCGGACAATGAACCGATCAATGTTCGCTGGTGGGGTGTTTTCACGTTCATCGACCTGACGACCCAATCCGTGTCGCCCTGCATACCCTTTTTCTTCAACAGACCTGCATGCTCATACTGGGGCATATTGGCGATGAGCGAATTGAAGTCCACCCCCAGTCCGGCAAAAATGCCTGTGGCACGTCGCTCCTCGGTGACAAGGGCAAAACCATTGCGAATGGCCTTGATGCTGCTGGTATTGTGAATAGCCTTGCCCCGGACCCGAACCTCACCGGCACTGGCTACCCGAATGCCGAACAGCGTTTCAACGATGTCGGTACGCTTGGCGCCCACGAGTCCGGCGATCCCCAGTACCTCACCGCGGCGCAGATCGAACGAGACATCCTGAATGGATGGCTGATTCTTGGCAGTCAGCCCCCTGACCTCCAGAATAACCTCACCTGGCGTATTAGTCTTTTCTGGAAAGCGCTCGCCCAGATCACGGCCAACCATCATTCTGATCACATCATCGAACAACAAGCCCTTGACTGGCCTGGTGTCAATCCACTTTCCGTCGCGCAGGATAGTGATCTCGTCGCATATGCGAAAGATCTCATCCATTTTGTGCGAAATGTAGATAATCCCGCATCCGCGCGCTTTGAGCTTCTCGATGATGCCAAACAGATGGTTCACTTCTTTCTCGGACAGCGACGATGTCGGCTCATCCATGATGACGATCTTGGCGTTATACGAGAATGCCTTGGCAATCTCGATCATCTGCATCTGCGACACGCTCAGCGACGCGACCTTCTGGCGCGGATCGATGTCGATATCAAGCTCATCGAAAATGGCCTGGGTCTCGCGATACATCCGTCCATGATCAATAAAAGGCCCCTTCTGGGGATATCGACCCAGCCAGATGTTATCCATGACGGAAACCTGCGGCACCAGGTTAAGCTCCTGATGAACCATGGAAATACCGTTTTCCAGCGCCTCTTTTGAATTCCGGAAGGATACCGGCCGGCCACAAAACAGGATTTCGCCGGCATCGGCGTGATAGATGCCGAACAGGCATTTCAGTAGAGTTGATTTGCCCGCGCCATTCTCGCCCATCAGGGCGTGAACGGAATGCGGTCTGACCTGCAACTGCGCATGATCCAGCGCCTTGACGCCTGGAAAATTTTTGCAAATGCCACGCATCTCCAGCAAATAATCACCTGTAGGCGTGACATCCGTGATCGGGGAGGACATAGATACCTCAATCGGCTCACGGCAGAAACGGGCGCTACCACCCGTTTCCGTCCATGGATGCGTTATTTCAGGAATTTGCCCAGGTTATCTTTGTCCACCCCGATATAGGGCAGCCGCAGGTAATGCTGCTTGAATGCATATTGGGTGCCATCGGCTGCATCCTTGCCGGCAATCAGGTTGGGCAACACAGTCACAATCGCCTTGGCCTGGGCGGCGCCATCATTCAGCACGGTACCGGCCAAGTCGCCCTTCTTCACCAGCTGCAGCGCCTCGGGCAAAGCGTCCACACCGAAGATCGGCAGCTTCTTGCCCTGCGCCTTGGCAGCCTCGACGGCCCCCATCGCCATTGAATCGTTATTGGAAATGATCACCTCGATTTTGCTGGCATTCGGCCCAGACAGCCACGCCTGAACGATATCCTTGGCCTTGGCGGCATCCCACAGCGCGGCATCCAGATACAAACGCTCGGCCTGGATACCTTTCTCGGCCAGTTCCTTGACTACCCATTCAGTGCGAGCCTCGGCGTCCGGATGACCTGGCTCACCCTTGATCAGTGCAAACTGCAGCTTGCCATCTTTGTTCAGATCCCATTCCGGATGAGCTTTCCACCCCTTCGCAATCAGATCGCCCTGAATGACGCCAGACTGCACGGGATCGGTACCGATATAGTAGGCTTTCGGATAAGAATCAATGGCTTTCTGTCCAGGATCCTTGTTGAAAAAGATCACCGGAATATCTGCCGACATGGCTTTGTCGATAACCGTCGGGCCCGCGGCCGGATCAACCAGATTGATGGCCAGAGCCTTCACGCCCTTGGCCGTCAGAATATCGACCTGGTCATTCTGCACCGACTGGTTATTCTGTGAATCATTCATCAGAAGTGAAATATCTTTATGGCGGCTGGCCTCATTTTCCAGCGACTTGCGCATGGTCGACATGAAATTGTCGTCATACTTGTAAATCGTGACGCCCACCCGGTCAGCAGCCTGTGCCGAGGCAATCGTGAGTGCCGACAGCATAATGGCCAGTACAGTCTTTTTCATTTCCATCATCTCCGTAATAGGAAAATATTGTCAGGGGCACTGGGCCGACTGTCGCAGCGTTCGCCTACACGATACAGGCAAGTGTAGGCGATCAGGAAGATGGCATTCAGCCAATGTCAACATTACCGACTCAATCCACCCAAACATTTCGATCAAGCACACACCGGTATTTTGTCTACATGCCGCCGGCATGCGCTGACCGGAACAGGGATAGCTATCCCCTACATCCGTTTCGAAATCCTTTGAGACAGAATCATATTCTGTCTACCAGATTAATTTTTTCATCTTTGTCGCGACGCGAGTATACCCTTCAGCTGTACCCTGTGATAGAGTGGGCAAAACTGTCATCATGAAACAACAGAACATTCAATGCACACTCGCCTGATGATTAGGGATTACCCCAATATTCAGACAGACTGTCTGACTCTCATCAGGCAGGCCATGCCGGAATAGCGCCGCACCCTCCGGTTCTGCATGCCGTCTTTCCTCGCACACCATGTTCGACGCCACCGAACAACCTCACCGTCGTTATAACCCACTACTTGACAATTGGGTATTAGTCTCCCCTCACCGGGCCAAGCGCCCCTGGCAGGGGCAGCAGGAAACGTTGGATGATGCTCCTCGCCCATCCCACGACCCACAATGCTATCTATGCCCCGGAAACACCCGGATCGGCGGTGAAACGAATCCTGACTATATCCAGCCTTTTGTTTTTCCGAATGATTTTCCAGCGCTGCTGAGCGACACGCCTGGCTATCAGTCGGAAGACCCCTTGCTGCGAAGCATGTCCGTTCGTGGTACCGCCCGGGTGATCTGCTTTTCGCCCGATCACGGCAAGACATTGCCCGAGCTGTCACCTGCTGAGATCGAGGCCATCATTGCCACCTGGATCCAGCAGTATCGCGAATTGGGCAGCCGCTGGCGCTGGGTCCAGATTTTTGAAAACAAGGGCGCGGCCATGGGCTGTTCCAATCCCCATCCGCATGGCCAGATCTGGGCAAGTGATTTCCTGCCCAACGAGGTTCAGCGGGAGGATCAATGTCAGCGTCGCTATTTCGAGCAGCACGGCCGAAATCTTCTGATGGATTACGTCGAGCGTGAACTGAGCGAACGCTGCCGGATAGTCGTCGAAGAAAAACACTGGCTGGCGGTAGTCCCGTACTGGGCCGTCTGGCCCTTCGAGACGCTGGTACTACCCCGTGCTCCCCTGGCCCGGCTCGTTGACGCCAACACGGAACAGCAGCAGGATCTGGCCGTGCTTCTCAAAAGGCTCACCTGCCGCTATGACAATCTTTTCCACACCAGCTTTCCCTATTCGATGGGCTGGCATGGCGCGCCATTCGCTCAAGACAGCATCCAGCACTGGCAATGCCATGCTCATTTCTATCCCCCATTGCTGCGCTCGGCCACCGTCAAAAAATTCATGGTTGGCTATGAATTGCTGGCCGAAGCACAGCGCGACCTGACCGCAGAACAGGCTGCTGAGCGTTTACGCACCTTGCCCGACACTCATTACCGGCAATAAATATACGAGTGCGACATCACGCGCAGTGCAGCCCATACCACGCCTTTCCCTTCCATGAAGACCACCATCCCCCCCCGACGAATCATCCAGGATACCCGCGCGCTGCTGGAAAGCATCCTCGGCGTACCGGCCTGTCTGAAAGTTCGCGCTCCCGGCCGGGTCAATCTGATCGGCGAACATACCGACTACAACGATGGTTTTGTACTGCCCTGCGCCATCGACTTCGCTACCGAAATTGCACTGGCACCACGTTCTGACCAGCTGATTCGCGTCGTAGCAGCCGACTATGAAATGGAGCAGGATCAATTTCAGTCCCATCAGCGCCCGGCACGCAGTGAGCGGGCGTGGTGCAACTATATTCGCGGGGTCGTCGATGTCTTCATTCAGCGTTTCGGCCCGCTGCCACACGGGCTTGACATGGTTGTCAGTGGCAATGTCCCCCAGGGCGCAGGACTGAGCTCGTCCGCATCGCTGGAGGTGGCCACTGGCAAGGCATTGCAGGTGCTGTACGGGCTTGACGCTTTGCCGCGTGACCTCGCGCTGCTGGGTCAGCAGGCCGAGAATGAATTTGTCGGCTGTCGCTGCGGCATCATGGATCAGTTCATCTCTGCCCTCGGGGAAGACGGTCACGCGCTGCTCATTGATTGCCGCAGTCTGGAGACCCGCAGTGTGCCCCTGCCGCCAGACCTCTGCGTCATGATCGTTGATTCCAAGGTTCAGCGCGGCCTGGTCGGCAGCGAATACAACACCCGACGAGCTCAGTGTGAGGCAGCGGCCAGCCACCTGGGTGCAAAGGCATTGCGGGATGTTTCCCTGACGGCTCTCCAGGCCGCCCGCGCCAGCCTTGACCCGACCGTCTATCGTCGGGCGCTTCATGTCGTCACCGAAAATGCCCGGACGCTGGCCGCTGCCGAGGCACTACAGGCCCGGGATGTCGCCCGGCTCAGCACATTGATGGCCGAAAGTCATGCATCCATGCGCGACAATTTTGCCATCACGGTTGATCCCATTGATTCGCTGGTAGACATTATTTCCGGGGTTATCGGCCATCAGGGGGGCGTACGCATGACCGGCGGCGGCTTTGGCGGGTGCGTCGTGGCATTGGTGCCGACCGCACTAGTCGAGCCGGTAGCAGATGCCGTGAACCAGCAGTATCCTGCGCGTAGCGGGCTTCAGGCACAGATCCACCTGTGCCATGCCCGTCAGGGAGCCCATACTGTTTGATAGCCATGGGTAATGCTTCTGCTGACGCACCAGCCAGGCCGACCAATCTGCCGGCCCCACCATGAACCACCTGTCCCAACAACCAGCCGAATTCACATTTCAAAACAAAAACGGCGTTTGTGTGAGCGTCCATCTCCTGGGAGCCACCTGGACTAGCTGCCAGGTACCAGTCAATGGCCAGATGCGCGAACTGCTGCTCGGCAGCCGGGATATTGCAGCTATGCTGGCTGGCAGCAGTTATCTTGGCGCCAGCATCGGCCGTTATGCTGGGCGAATTGCAGGAGCAGAGTTCAGCGGGCACGCGCTGGATGCCAACCAGCCCCCCAATACGCTTCATGGAGGACGACATGGGCTATCCCGACGGTTGTGGCAGATACAGGCCATCAGCTGTTGCGACGGGCTGACGGACATCGCCCCTGCCAGCCTGCCCAGGCTGACCCCAGACCTGGGCTGCCGTGGCATGACCTTGCAGATCAACAGTCCCGCTGGCGATCAGGGCTTCCCAGGACATCTTCTGGCCCGTGTCCATTATCTGTTGGCTGACGATGACAGCCTGACCATTCTCTACACGGCAACCACCAGCGATGCCCCCACCCCTTGCAACTTCACCAACCATGCCTATTTCAACCTGAACGGCGGTGATGGGGATAACGGGCTCGCGCAATTCCTGACTATCCCCGCCCATCACTATCAGCCTGTCGGCGCCGATGGCATTCCCCTCATGTCGCCACGTCCAGTCGACGGTACCGGTTTTGATTTTCGACAGGGCAAATGGCTGGACAAGGATTTTCTGCGTGATCCCGACCAGCGCCTCGTGGGCGGCTATGACCACAGCTTTCTGCTCTCAGGTGCCTCAGGACAGTCATCGGCAGATCCATCGGCCACCATGCCCCCCATCACCACCGGGGACATCACTTCGGTCACACTGCAGCCGGCAGCGAGCCTGCGCTCCGCCGACGGCCGCGTCACCGTCGAGATCCACACCAATCAGCCAGCGATTCATCTCTACACGGGCCAATATCTGCAGAACACAGAAAAACGTGACGGCTCAGCCTACGCGAATCTGGCCGGCATTGCCCTGGAGAGCCAATATCCACCCGATAGCCCGCATCATGGCAGAGCCATTTTGCAACCAGGCGATACCTACTGCCACATCATCCGGTATACCTTCCGGTACTAGCCAGTTCCGTCAGTCCGGCTCAGGGTAGTGAACGGACTCGATCAGCAATTCCGTAGGCCCCTGAGGCGTCATGAGGGAGACCTCATCCCCCTCCCGGGCCTTTATCAGCGCCCGGGCAACCGGCGAGACCCAACTGATCCGACCACCCAGGGGGTCCGTTTCGTCCACACCGACAATCTGCACCTGTCGCACTGTGCCGTCCGGTTCGCTGTACGTTACCGTCGCACCAAAAAACACCTGGTCGTTGCCATGGTGCACCGATGCATCAACAACCTCCGCCAGGTCTATTCTCCGGATCAGGAAACGGATACGCCGATCAATCTCGCGCAGGCGCTTCTTGCCGTAGATATAGTCCCCATTTTCCGATCGATCTCCGTTGGAGGCGGCCCAGGACACCACCTGGACAACCGCCGGCCGCTCCTCATCGAGTAAATGGGTCAATTCCTGACGCAATGCCTGATAGCCAGCGGGCGTGATGTAGTTCTTGCCCCCAGGCGTTTCCAGCTGTGCCTGTGCACCGTCTTCCTCGTCCGGAGCATCATCCGACTCACGCACAAATGCCTTGTTCATGGGACCCCTAACCCTAACCGGCCACTGCCATTTCCTCGATCAGAATCGAACCACTGGTTTTGGTGCCCCGTGTCAGCTCATCCCTGCCCACGGCCACGATACCGCGAAACATGTCTGCCAGATTTCCCGCAATGGTAATTTCTTCCACCGGATACTGAATCACCCCATTTTCCACCCAGAAGCCGCTAGCCCCACGCGAATAGTCACCGGTCACGTAATTCACCCCCTGCCCCATCACCTCGGTGACCAACAAACCGGTACCGAGCTTCTTCAGCATGCGTGCAAAATCATCGCCCCGCTTCGTCAGACGGCTGGACAGGCGCAGATTGTGAGATCCACCCGCATTGCCGGTGGTTTTCATGCCCAATTTGCGCGCACTGTAGCTTGACAGGAAATACCCCTGCAATACCCCCCCGGTCACGACATCCCGCGCAGATGTAGCCACGCCCTCGTCATCGAAGGGCCCAGACCCCATCGCGCCTGGAATGAACGGGTCTTCCACAACGTCAATATGGTCAGGGAAAACCCGAGTGCCCAGCGAGTCCACCAAAAAAGAGGCACGGCGGTAGAGTGCCGAACCGCTGACCGCCTGGACAAAACTGCCAAGCAGCCCCAGGGCAAGCGGCGCCTCAAAGAGCACGGGTACCTTGCGCGTACTCAGCTTGCGGGCTCCGAGGCGGGAAAGCGCCCGCTGCGCCGCGTAGCGGCCCAGCGCGTCAGGCGAAGGCAGATCGGCTGGGGAACGGGCCGAACAATACCAGCCATCACTTTGCATGTCACGCCCCTTCCGGGCGATCGGCCCGACGGACAGCGTGTGCCGGCTGAAACAGAATCCGTCACAAAAACCAAGCGAGTTGGCCGACAGGAAATGCCCATGCCCCACCGAGACGGATGCGCCATTGCTATTGGCAATCTGCGGACTGACCGCAAAACTGGCCGACTCCGTCTCCTGTGCCAGCTCAATGGCCCGATCGACGGCAAGATGCCAGGGCTGAAACAGCGCAAGCCCCGACACATCCTGCTCGCCCCGCGACAGGCGTGCCTTGTCAGGCAATCCGGCAAAGGGATCTTCGCCGGTGATCGACGCGATGTCATACGCGGCCTGGACCGTCCGGCGCAATGCCTGCGGCGAAAAATCACTCGTGCTGGCATGCCCGCGCTGCTGTCCTACGTACACGGAAATGCCCAGACCCTTGTCCCTGGTCTGCTCAATGGTTTCAACCTTGCCACGGCGCACACTGACGGCCAGACCGGAAGACTCGGACACCTCGACAGAGGCCGCTGTTGCCCCTAGCCCCCGCGCCTGTCGCAGCGCCTCGTCGACCAGTTCGGCAAAATCCTCCCGCCGATAATCGAACAGAGGTCGCCCGGCATCAGCCTGCCCTTCCAGATAATGAGCCGGCAGATGGCCCGCTCGGGCACGAAGACGACGCACCGGCTGGCGCGCCAAGGCTTTGGAAGACTTGCTCATGGGCAATAGACTATGTGAAATGGAAATGAACAGAAAAGTCCGCAACTGCGCAGCCGAACGACACATTCCGGCGTCCAGATGAAAACTGCCGCAATTATCATATAGCACTCGTACAGCCCTGTTCCACCCATCTGCCCATGAACAACGGTACATCCCCCCTCACCGACCAGCCCCCTGAACCGGATGCCCCGCTCAGCAAGACCCGTCGGAAACAGCAGATGCATGCATTGCAGGCATTGGGTGAACGGCTGGTCAAGCTGCCTGAGCAGCAACTCGCCAGAGTGCCCATGCCAGACGATCTGGCCCAGGCCGTCCATGAAGCCCGGCGCACAAGGAGCCACGAGGGACTGCGCCGCCAGCTTCAATACGTCGGTAAACTGATGCGAAGCGTGGATGCCCAGGCCATCGCCCAGGCGCTGATCGTGGACGAAGAGCGCCACCAGGGTGCCATCCACCTGATGCACCGTGCCGAATACTGGCGTGACGGTCTGCTGGATGGCTCGCTCTCGCTGACCACCTTCATCGATGAGCACCCGGCCGCCGCGCAGCTTGGCCTGCCCGCGCTCCTGGCTCAGGCCAGACGCGAAAAAGCGGCCGCCAAACCTCCACGGCAGCAACGCCAGCTCTACCGGCTACTACATAGCACGATGGTTGAAGCCTGGCGGACCAGCGCTAGCAGCGTCGAAGGCAGCGCCCCGCTCGCCTGAAAGCCCCTGCCGGCCGTTCATCTCCCGCCATCGACCCGGCACTCCGTCAGCACCCACAGATAGCCTCAATGATGCATGCACACAACGTGTCGTTTGCCCCGTACGCGCTATCATCGGCCCGCCTGTTTATCTTGCGCTTTCTCACGCCATGTCCACCTCGCTCCAGGATACCGCCCCCCTTCAGATTGGTCTGGTCTCAATCAGCGACCGAGCCAGCAACGGCACCTACCAGGATCTCGGTATCCCGGCGATGGCCGACTGGCTGGACACCGCGCTGACATCCCCCTGGCTGGGCAACAGCTGTGTCATCCCGGATGATGCCGAAACCATTAGCCGGACGCTGTGCCACCTGGCTGACGAGATCGGCTGCCACCTGATTCTGACCACCGGTGGCACCGGCCCTGCACCGCGGGATGTCACACCTGAGGCCACCCGTGCAGTGGCAGAACGCGAACTGCCTGGCTTTGGCGAACAAATGCGCGCCATCAGCCTTAACTTTGTGCCCACCGCCATCCTGTCCCGACAAACGGCAGTCATTCGTGGCCACACGCTCATCATCAACCTGCCCGGCCAGCCAAAATCCATCCGGGAAATTCTGGAAGGGGTTCGCGACCCCGAGACCGGCACACTGCGGATACCCGGCATCTTCGCCGCCGTACCATACTGCCTGGATCTGATCGGCGCTCCCTATATCGAAACCAACCCGGACATCTGTCCCGCCTTCCGCCCCCGCTCCATCGCCCAGCCTGCCCCCGTCGCCCCACCTGCCCGGACAGACGATACCGACGGCCTTGCCTCCCTGCCCACCGCAGAGCCTTCCCTGCCTTCCCCTCACAGTCTTGTCCCCGCCGCCGGACAGCTGCTGATGTATGCCGACAGGGAAGACCCCATGACCAGCGCGCAGACACCCGTCGATCCTGTACCGCTCCACGCCCAGGACTCCTCCGCGCCTGCCCTGCTCCCCGACATCAGCACATCACCGGCACCTGAGCCGTCTCCCGTCCTGCTCCTGCCGGAGGAAGCACCAGCCCCGCCCACCCCCGGCGCCACAACCATGACCGGGCCAGCCGAGCAGCAACCGGCTGCCACCCTTCCCCGTGTCCCGCCACGGCTGCCGGCCAAGCCGGCCGCCGAACCCCCCGTGGCGGAAAACGACGAGGACGACATCTTCATCCCCGATCAACCCATCCCGGATACCGATCTGCCGGGCCTCGGTTAACCGCCGCCATCCCTCGACCTGCCCGGCAGGCCGGGCAGTCTCATGCGCGATGGCAACCCACCACGCCAGCAATCTGGCGAATGGACTGCAGCAGTCGATCCAGCACCTGTCCGGAGGACACGTCCAGCACGAGCGTGAAACGCGCCACTTCCCTGACCGTCTGAGTGCGCACCGACAGCAGCGGGCACTGCTCGCGCGCCAACATATCCAGAATGTCCCGCAAAATCCCGGTCCGGTCTTCGGCCGTCACCGTCACCCCCGCTGAATAGCGCCGCGCCCGGATCTGCCCCCCTTTCCCCTTCACAGGCCTTTGCCAGTCGTCCCCCCAGGACACCGCCAGCTCACGCTCCGGCGCCCGCGCCCGCAACGCGGCCAGTGCCGGGCATCCCTTACGGTGCACCGATACACCACGCCCCCGGGTCACAAACCCGCTGATCTCATCCGGTGGCACTGGATGACAGCACCCCGCCAGATGGGTCATCAGAAAATCCACCCCCATCACCAATACCGGATTTCCCCCCGGATGTGCAGCACGGCGCGCCTCGGGTGCAGGTTCTGGAGCAGTAGCTGCCAAAAGCGGCACCAGCGGCTCATTGCGAATAGCGGCTTCCAGCGTACGGGCACCAACCACTTCACGAGCCACAGCCGCAAACAGCTCCTGCGTAGACTCATACTTCAGACGCTCAGCCAGAACCTCCAGCGACAGGCCACTGCACCCCTCGCGCGCCAGTGCCCGCTCCACCCGCTCCCTGCCTTCTGCCTGCTCCTGCCCGCGGGCCTGCGCATTAAACCACTGCCGTACCTTCTGACGTGCCCGCGTACTGCGCACAAAACCCAACACCGGATTGAGCCAGTCCCGCGAAGGCCCCGGCTCATCCATACCAGCTCGTGCCTGCACAATCTCCACGACCTGACCATTGGTCAACGGCGTATTCAACGGTAACATCCGTCCATCCACCCTCGCCCCACGGCACCGATGGCCCAGCGACGTGTGCACGTGATAGGCAAAATCCACTGCAGTCGATCCCATCGGCAGCTCGATCACCCGGCCCTGTGGCGTCATCGCGAAAATCACCGAATCATCCGCCGTACTGGTCTCCTTCCCTGGCAGTCTGGTTCCGCCCAGATCCTGCTGCCAGGCGAGCAACTGCCGCAACCACGAAATCCTTGCCTCACCGTCCAGTGACGGCACCACCACCTTGCCTCCTGTCGCTGTCCCCCGTTCCTTGTAGCGCCAGTGAGCAGCCAGTCCGTACTCGGCCGCATCATGCATGGCCCTTGTTCGGATCTGAACCTCCATGGGTCGTCCATCATCAGCCATCACCACCGTATGAAGCGATTGATAGCCATTCGGTTTCGGATCGGCAATGTAATCGTCCAGCTCATCCATCTGAGGCACCCAGCGCTGGTGCACCAGATCCAGCGTTGCGTAGCAATCCGCCAGCGATTCCACCATCACCCGCAACGCACGCAGATCATGCAGCTTCTCAATACTGAGATTCTTCGCCCGCAGCTTGTTATGAATACTGTAAATATGCTTGGATCGTCCCTTAACCTCCGCCTGAATCCCGTTCTGATTCAGCAAAGCCGCCAATTCAGCCCCTGCATTGGCCACAAAGGCATCCCGCTCCAGCTTCTTGCTGTCCAGCGCCCGGGCCAGTTCCCGATAGCGAACCGGCTCCAGGCACCGAAATGCCAGATCCTCCATCTCCCACTTGATCCGATACAGTCCGAGACGATTTGCCAGGGGTGCCAACACCTGCAAAACCTCCCGTGCCAGCCGTGACGCATCCTGCACCGATACCGCCTCATCCTGCGCCCGGATGCCAGCCACCGGTAGCGTGCTATCCCGAGCCTGCTCCGCGCCACCCGCAGATTGTCCGGCCGCCACATGACGCAATGACTGCAGGGCCGATGCCAAATGCACCATCACCACCCGCACATCCCTGGCCATGGCCAGCGTCATACGTCGCAACACTTCCGGCTGCGACTGTCCGGGTGCCTCGGCGCTGCCAACCAGTGCGCCGAAAGGCAGATCCAGCAGCCGCTGACAATTCGCCAGCAATGTCCCCAGATACGCCCCCATATCATCACCTAGGCGGGCATCCAGCTCATTCTGATCCGGCCATGGCTCGCTGCACACGAGCAGCCCCAACATGCGGGTAATGGGATCCGCCCCCTGCAACGCCAGCACCTGCGCCATCCCCTGTCCATGTACCAGACGCTCCTCTCCCAGCGAGGCACAGCCACTGACCGGCCACGGACCATGCCCATGCTTGGCCAGCCAGGCAGAAGCCCAAGCCAACATGTCATCGACACCTCCGGGAATGACCTCCCCCTCACCCCCTTCGACCAGAGTCCCCGACTCCCTCGCCCCATTATCAGCCCAGCGATCGCCAGAGGCCGCGCCAACACGGCCATCCGTCGTCGTCACAGCGTGCCGATCATGCGCCCCCCAATCATGCGCCCCTCCCTTTCGTCTGCACCCCGGCATCATGGCTCTCCCTCACCTACCGTCATCCATTCGATGTTACACACCATCGCGCAGGAATCTACACAATAGCCGTCACCTCCTATAAATGGCCACCGCGTGATGACCCCAAATAAAGAGCCTATCTCTCAAAGCAGGCGACTGAGAAATTCATACATTTCACAATAGTTCTCACATTGGCTGACAAAAGTACGCCATCACTCGCGCAACGCTAACAACACAATGCAACAAATATCATTCTGCCAATATTGACCATGACTGAAGCGTGCAGTATGTCCTTCGGCCGAAATTTCCTTTCTGATGGAATACCCGACACCTAGACGACTACACATTCTGTCCATGAGCAACAAGCAGCTGATGATCGTAGAACTTTCACCTGAACATGCCATCGGCCTGCAGCACACACCTCTGGCCAGAGACGCCCTGTTTATTCAGGGGATCAAGAAGGCAATTGTCAAACTGCATACAGCGGATGTCGACGTCATTGTGCTCGACTTTGGTACCCACGGCGGCCCGCAAGCCAGTTCCCCGGTCGATGCCTGCCGCCAGCTTACGGCGGCCCGCCCCAACGCCAAGATCATTGCCATTGGCGCAACAGATGACTATCTGGCCGGACAACTCCTGCTGCCCAATATCTACGATGTTCTCGCCTATCCCTCCGATACCCAGATGCTTGCTTACGCAGTCCAGCGCGCCCGACGACTGCAGCAAATCCGCTTGCACAATATCAGCCTGACCAAAGTTCGCCCGCTCAACGAGCTGATTCCCGGTTTAATGAGCAGTGATGCCGCCATGCGCCGAGTAGTCAAACGCGCACGTCGCCTGCTCGGCCACAATCTGCGGATCCTGATCCAGGGCGAACCCGGCACCGGCCGAAAGACCTTGGCACATTATTTTGCCCAATACAACGGCCATCGCCCTGGCACCGACAGCACGCAACTGCCCCCCGTACCGATGCCCCCCATCATCAGCTGCAGCCGCTACACCCGCGGTATAGATATCGAAGTCGCATTCCGTCAAGCCTCCACCGAATATCAGGGGGCGGGCCAGCCGATCATCATCCTGGAAAACATCGAACAACTCGATCCCACCATCCAGACGGAGCTCCTTTACCTGATCCACAACAGCGAAACCCGCTGGAAAGACGTCAATACCCTGCCCCAAATCATCAGCATCGCCAGTCCCGCCTTGGGCAACCGGATCGTGGAAGGCCAGTTCCGTCGGGACCTCTACGACCGGCTCGGCCAGGTTCACCTGTGTCTTCCCCCCCTGCGCCAGAGGGGGGATGACGCCCGCGAGCTGGCCCAGTGGCTGCTCAATCAGGCCCACACACAGCAGCCGGATACAGCCCGCATGGTGCTCTCTGACGATGCATTAGTAGCCATCAGCCGCTACTCTTGGCATGGCAACGTCACCGAACTGCGCAACATTATCCAGCAGGCCATACTGACCACCGACAGCGTCGTCATCCAGGCCAGTGACCTGGGCCTGCCGGCCAACGAAACCCTGCCGCCAGTCACCATCAAACATGCCCGTGATGAAGCCGAACGCGACGCCATCATCAGGGCGCTGAAAGATGCCAACGACAATATTGCCAAGGCTGCGCTCACGCTTGGTGTAAGCCGCCCAACACTCTATGATCTTCTGGCCAAACACCACATGCGCTAAAGCAAGGCTTGCACTCATACCCCCTTGCCAGCACATGCGCTAAAATAGGAGAGTGGGGCGGGCCGACTTTATCATCAACAGACGGTACGCCCTATTGAATGCGCTGTTTCGCCGTCTCCGAGCCCGGGTGACCTTCCTTCGGGCAGATCCCACACTAGAGGTGGTCTCTTGGCAATGATCTCCGCATGGGTTCCCCTGCGCCCCAATTTCTTGCTGGGCTCCACTCTCCTGCTCCTCTGCCACTATACAGCTGCACAGACGGGAGGTCCCATCGGAGGTCCCGTCGGTTCCCCGACTGGCGCAAATGGCGCCACGGGTAGTACCTACTACCAGGGTAGCCGTGGTGCACTTGCCGCACCTAGCGGTAACTGGTCGTCCGGACGGGCTGGACGTGGCACCTACGAAATGGATAGGCGCAATCAGTCTTACAATAGCTATCGAGCATCCGGATTCAATAGCCGATCTAGCAACGTAGCAATTCCTGGACAAGCTCAACCTAGTGCCGCACTACAGAAAAAAATCCGTCCAGGCAAAGACGACGCCTGGCCACTAGCTGGAAATACCAAGGCCAACACACGCCATATTAGAGATACCGTCAAACTGCCATCTTTTACCCAGAAAGTGGTGCGTAAGGACATCAATCCCATTGAACATTACCGCGATCTAGTCCAGCAAGGCATGTTGTCTGAATCCGGATTCTCTGGAAAACCTGATTACGATCGTGCCCAGTCCCTGTACTGCGAAGCTGCCCGGGGTGGATATCCTGATGCCATGGTACGCTTGGGCTGGATCTACGAAGAAGGCAAGGGGGTGTCGCGTAACCATGACATCGCCGCCACCCTCTTTCAGCGAGCCGCTCAATTTGGCAGTGACATTGCGCAGGATCTATCTCAGCGCTACAAAACAGGCAAAGAGATCCTACCCGGCTGCGTAAAAGGTAGTGTTGTCGAAAAAGGCTCCGCTGAGCGGTCAGCCAGCGTCGCCGAACTTGCAGCACTCAGTAAACACACAGCCTTCAGCCGCAATCCGGTAGCAGGCGCCGCCCGAACCAAAATTGTTAACCACGTCATCGCAGAAGCCAAAAACTACAAACTCGACCCCCGCCTCGTCCTGGCCGTCATGTCCACCGAATCCGCATTCAATCCTAACGCCCGCTCGGATCGCAATGCCTTTGGACTTATGCAAATTCTTCCAGAAACCGCTGAGCGCTTTGGTATCAAGGACATCATGGATCCAGTGCAGAACATTCGTGGTGGAATGGCTTATCTCCGCTGGCTGCTCAACTACTACCGGGGTGATGTCAGCCTGGTACTCGCAGCCTATAACGCCGGTGAAGGTGCCGTGGACCGATATAACGGCGTTCCGCCCTATGCCGAAACACTCGCCTATGTCCAGCGCATCCGGGCCGCTTACCCCTTTGATTTTCATCCCTATGATCCGTCTGCAACCACCAGCAGCGGCATTTTCAACAGAAACCCTGGCAAATCTTCAGATACAACCGTATCCTCCAGCCAGCCCGCATCGCGGGGCGGCCACGACGGCTGACATACAGGGCATACCTCTTGCTGTCCACTCCACCTCTGGACCATACAAGACACATCCCTTGCATTGCCATTGTCCTGACCACGGCATCCCGGCTACGTTTATGTTCCATCAAGACAAATGGACGGATGATCGGGTTTTAGCATCTCGCCTGCCACCTGATCGGCCTGGTCTACGGACACTGGCGTCGCGAAGGACTCGCCAGGGATATCCTCCTGCCGGGATAGCCCTGCAGCCAGGACGCCCCCCGACACACTGACCGGTGTCGTTGACCCCCAGCGGACCGGCCCTTCATCGACAGAATGAAAATCAGCGGAATCAGAACGATGTGGGGCTGGCCCGGTATGGCTGATATACGCTTCACGTACCGGCAGCGGACGTATCTCACCTGAGCCCTGGCTAGTGGCCACCTGTCCAGGGGACACATGTGATGACACAGTGGCACTCAACAGTGGAGAAGGTCGGGCTGGTGACATCATCCTGGTCATGGCCACGACCCTGATGGGAATCCTTCCCTGCAAATAATACAGACACTGCCTGTCGCCCGCAGCCGCATTGGCAAGCGCGCCTGCCGTCGACTCACAACCGTACCAGGCACGCATAGCCTTCAGAAACAGCCGCGATATGCCCGGCACCACCAGCGGCACGCCGTAGGTAGCTTCGACACGCAACAAATTCGCATCAGCCAGCGTCTGACCCGATTGACGACCGATCGGCGCCGATCCAGCGTATCCCACGATACCCGTCGCAGGCACAGACCTCTCCCGACGACTGTCCAGATTATCATTGGGAATCTCTCGTTGACCCGCGATGATCTCACCAAACGGATCTCGTGCCGGTACAGACCAGTCCTCAAAACTTTCACGGGTAGGGGACAACTGCTCCAAGACCAGCCAGCGCTGCACTCGTGCCTTCGCAACATGCAGCATCGCCTCCTTTTCCTTCAGCATCTTATCACTCAAACTGTTTGCCCCATACAGCCACGGCACCAGTCCTCGGGCAAATCCCTGCGTAATGGCGTGCTCATCCGCATGCTCAACAGCGCCCTGACGGACGGCCTCCTGCAGCGCATAAGTCACTGATTGGCGCGCATGAAAAATCAGGATCATCTGAATGACAGCCATACCCAGCAGCAGCAACACCGGCACTGCCACAATCATTTCCACCAGGGAAACACCTTTCTGGACTGACCTGCCTGCACTGCCTCGCCCCACGCCACGACAGACGGCGTGAGCGCCATGATCAGGATCTGCGCCAGCCATCACGCTGCAAGCTTTTACAGGCGCTGTCATGTACCACGACCGAAAGGACATATTTGCTCCCCCCTCACAACACCCCTTGAAAGTATCTGGCTCACACATTCATGGGCCCCCTGGATCCGTACCGCAACAACCATCAAGCGATCAGCGGATCTCTACAGATTTCTTGACACCACCCGGCGCATTTGCCAGGTATTCGATCTTTGGACGGCGTGTCGATGAGAAGTGCCCTGATGGCATGACAGAATGATCCGGCAACGTGGCCGCCACTGACCGCGGCACATTCTGCCCGGACGCGTCTGCATTGAGCGCAGACGTCAACGTGGATCTGGTTCTATCCGCCACAGCCACGCGGGCTGTCGCATGCGAGGACACGCGCTGCAGCTCCCGAAGCTGAGAATGAATGCCACTCCATAACGCACCCTTTTCCGCCTCACCAAAGCCCGCAGCCTGAGCCACCGACGGATCACTCAGCAACGCAGACAAATAATCCATCGCCGACTGCGTCTGCTGCATAGACAGCATGATCAGATTGACCATGCCTTTTAGCGCCACTGCTTTCTTATGCACATCAAGGGTATCCGTTTTTCGCCGCATACCGGCCGCATTTCGATCAGTGCCAAATGAACGCAAGGCCGGACGCGAATCGGGATGAGCCGGGGTGGCCAGATCACCGTCACTGCCGGTCGGCAAAAGATGCCGATACGCGTCCAGCGCCTGGCCAACAGACCCCATCCGCTGATGGATATTGCCCAACCTGAACCAGGACTGCTGTCGATAATCAGGAGCCAACTCGACCAGGGATGAAAAAATTCTCAGCGCCGTCACGTCATCTCTTTTCCCATAACAGCGCTCCGCCTCATCAAAATACTGACGCAGCGCCTGACTGGATGGCGCAGTCGCTGGCATGACAAGCGCTGGTCTGGATAACTGCATCGGCACCTGGGCAGATACGGGAGCGGAATGAACATCCCTGTCACCATAAGCGGCGTGCGCAGCCGGCAATGCCATCATCGCAAACGCAACCCCTCCAGACAGACACCAGACACGCCGTGTAAACCGCATCGAACACACAGTCCTTGATTGCATGAAATACTCCTTAAATCGATACGATCACCTATCAACAAGCCAAATCAACAACTATCCATCAGATTGCCTAGGAGACATCAACGAACATGTTCTCCGTCCTCATTAATCGCAGCCGGTCTCCAGGGCGAATGCCCAGGCGCGCGATCTCTCCCGCACGCATTTCCAGCACGGCACTGGCAGACCAACAAAAACACATCCCGAAAGGCAAGAGCCTGCGGCAACTCAGGACATGGTTGTTCCGGTCCACAAATAGCACATCCAACGCCCTGAACATGCCAATGCCGTGCACGGCAAATGTCCGGGGGAAATACATACCGGCCCCCCTTCCAGGTCGAGGGCGGCCAATCAGACCTCGGGCGCGACACCACCATGTGTTGGCATGATGCACCTCAATGCCAATGCAATCTGTGCGGAACTCATCCCTGTCGATCATCACAATAGGCCACCTCCCATAATCCGGATGGCGATCGGAAAGAATACGATGATGAAAGTACAGGGGAAAATGCATGTAATTAATGGAAAGAGCATTTTGACTGGCGCCTTCAGCGCCATGGCCTCTGCCTGCATGAATCGCTCATTGCGACGCTGATCTGCCTGCGCCCGCAAAATCGGGCCAAGGCTTGCCCCCTGCTTTTCAGCGGTCAAAATTGCAGCAACCCAATTCGAAACAGCCGGAATATTCAGCCTATCCGCAAGCGCCCTGACAGCTTCGGCGCGACTTCTTCCCGCCCGAATATCACGTAAAACACGCCGCAGCTCATCTGCCAGGGGGCCTCCTGGTCCCTTGTCAACGGCATGCTGAAAGGAACCTGTCATATTGGAGCCCGCCTCAATTGCCAGCGTGATGATATCCAGATAGAAGGGAAATGCTTTTGAAATCTGCCGCTTGCGTCGCAAGCCCTGATCACGCAACCAACTGACAGGTAAAGCAGCCGAAAACCCCGACACCAGGATAAGCACCAGAACCCCTGACCACCCACGTGGGAACCATATCAGCAGCAGCACTAGACCTGAAACCACACCCGCCGCGATCTGACCCGCTACAAACAACTCTGGCACCAGTGAATATTCAAGTCCGGCAACGCGCAGCTTATCCTGCAAATGCGATCTCCACGATGCCGGCATCCATGACTTCACCCAGTACGCCAGTGCATGCCCCACCCATCCAAGCATCGCCCAGTAACGGGGAGGAGCATCATGATATTCGTTCACCTGACGAGCGGGCACCGCGCCCACCAGCTGATGTCCGAGCAACATGAATAACCATACACACAGCAACAAGGCAACGGCCGCACCCCAAAACCATATAGAAGCCATAAATTCAGACATGTTCATACACCTAAATATCAATCGCCATAACGCGGCGAATCAACATCAAGCCCACCACCTCCAGAACAGCGATTACCGAGCAGACGATCCATCCCTGCCAGCTGTGAAGGAGAGGCGCCATGCTGTCTGGCTCGATGGCAAACAGCGCAATCCCAACACCGATCGGCAAAAGCACCATGACCCAGCCCTGCATTCGCCCCTGTGCAGTCAGCGCCACAATCTTGTCCTCCAGCGCCATCTTTTTGCGAATCGTATTCGCCAGGCGCTCCAGGGTTTCTGCAAGATTTCCCCCGCTTTCATGCGCTATGCGCACCGCCGCTCCGAACAGCCTGAGATCTTCACAGTTCATCCGGCGCTCCAGACTCATCAAGGCATTCTCCAGCGTCACCCCCAGTCTCAGCTCACGCAGCATGAGATCAAACTCCTGCCCACCCGGCGCAGGCAACTCACTAGCCATCTGTCCCAAAGCGAGGGTCATGCCAGCACCCGCACGAACGGCACCCGCGATCAGCATCATGGCATCAGGCAACTGTCGTGCAAACTGATAACGCCGCCGTTCATTCAAACGGGATACAACCATGCCTGGCAATGCCCCTCCCACCACGATCACCAGAAACACCAGAAACAACGATCCGCTCACCAGCCAGACGAGAGCACTCGCCGCCATACAGACAAGCAGATTTGCCCGGAACAGCCGATCCACATCGACGAACAGAAGCAAGTCTTTCATGCCAAGGCCCACGCGGCCTTTAAAATGACGTCGATAGCCCGCAAGTCCCTGCACAGATCTGGGTAACAGCACCAGTGCAGCCATTGCAACCGCCAGGCCTGCCGCCATCATGCCCAGCCAGAACCATGGATCAAAACCGCCCAAGACGATCATTTCGCGCCTCCTGCCAAACCATGTACTGATCCAAAATCAAGCCTGGACCATCGCATCTTCAAAAATGTCGAGATCCACCGCAACACCTCGGGCTCTCAAGGCTTCGTAAAAGGAAGGAACTGCGTTACATGCGCGGAACCGACCTTGAATCCGTCCACCTTTCATGCCCGTCTGCTCATACCGGAAGATCTCCTGAAGCTGAATTTTTCCGCTTTCCACCCCACAAACCTCCGTAATGGACGTGATACGCCGTGCACCATCCGAAAATCGGGCCTGATGAATGATCAGATCGACCGCACTGGCAATTTGCTCTCGCAATGCTGTCAGCGGTAACTCAATGCCGGCCATCAGCATCAGTACTTCCAGGCGTGACAGCACATCCCTGGGTGTATTGGCATGAACGGTCGTCATTGATCCTTCATGCCCCGTGTTCATGGCCTGGAGCATATCCAAAGCCTCCGCACCTCGGCACTCACCCACGATGATCCGGTCAGGACGCATGCGCAACGCATTTCTAACCAGGTCACGAATTGAAATGGCTCCCCTGCCTTCTGCATTCGGCGGACGCGCCTCCAGGGAAACCAGATGTGCGTGCGCGAGTTTCAGCTCAGCGGCATCCTCGATCGTGATCAAGCGCTCCCCCGCAGGGATCAGGTTGGACAGCACATTCAGCAACGTCGTCTTTCCTGATCCGGTCCCCCCGGACACAATGATGCTTTTTCGCTGTTCCACGCAGATGCGCAGGAATGCCATCATGGCGGCAGAGGCGCTCTGACCGGACAGCAAAGTCTCCGGAGTCATGACCGTTCGATTGAAACGTCGAATCGTGACTGTCGGCCCCTTGAGTGCAACTGGCGGAATGATCGCATTCACACGGGAACCGTCTGAAAGCCGCGCATCGACCAGCGGGCAGGACTCGTCGATACGTCGTCCCAGGGGCGCAACGATGCGTTCGATGACATTTCGGATGGCCTCATCATCAGAAAATGCCAGAGGAACTTTCTGCAGTACGCCCTGGCGTTCTATGAAAATATCCGAGACACCATTCACCATGATCTCACTGATCAGTGGATCATCCATCAAGCGCTCCAGCGGGCCCAGCCCAACGGCTTCATCCACCGTATCCTGTATGAGCAGTTCCCGGTCTATTTCCGACGGCAAGGCATCCATCTCAGCAACAATCCGCTTCACTGCCGCATACACTTCTGCCCGGACCTCGTCTGCAGAAAACTGCGTCAGATTGCTGCGTTGCAAGTCAATCACTTCCAGCAGCTGACGATGCACGCGACGACGCCAGCCCAGCGCCTGCAACTGTGCCTGCGCCATCCGGGCGAAATCCGGTTTCTGATGCAAAGAATGGTCTGGGCGAATTTCCGGCAGCACACGCGTATTTTCCGCTTCATCCGTCAACGTGGATGGCTCCCCCACACGCTGCGACATCATATATTCGGCAGCAGCGTGATCCTTGCCAGAGCGTGAATGGCTGCATTCGGGCGCATGACTGCCGCCGTCCGGATTCACCTTGTCAGCCACGAAGAAATCATCCTGCTGCGCCGGCCCGGTCGATACCGTACCGGGCGTATCGCTTGACATCACCATTCCGGAACCCGTACGAGCGTCGCAAACCCGTGCATTCGCATGCTCATCTGTCTCCGAAAAGCCAGCCATCATCCGACCATGCCGAAGCGCCTCCCCCTGGACCATGATCCGATAACCAGGCAAACGGATTTCATCCTGTTCCAGCAAGGGGCCGTATTCAACCACCCGCTCACCATTCACCCTGGTTCCCGCGATGGTGCCCATATCCACCAGCTTTATTCCCCGGCCCATCGGCTGCAATTCGGCATGAACCTTGGCCACCCGCCAGCCAGGCAACTGCACGTCCGCCTCCCTGCCCCGCCCCAGGCGACAGGGCAGCTTTGGCACTCGGACCAGCCGACTATCTCTTCCCTCTTCCTCGATCAGAATCGCCAACATTCCATTCATCTCCGTCGCCATGCTCATACACATCCAGATGTATCGCATCTGCCTGAATTGCAATCTGCGATACGCCATTCGCTGACATCGTTATTGCACGATCAATCATTCCAGCATTTCAAAGCGCTTCTTCATGTCCGAAAAACGCGTCTGAATGGCGCGGGCGCGCTCATCTTCTGCCTGGGACTCTCCCTGGCCACTCAGATGAGGGGTAATGAGAACCACCATTTCCGACTCGTGACGCCGGAATCGTTTGGATCGAAACAGATTTCCCAAAATTGGAAGATTTCCCAGACCCGGAATCTTGGTCACGACATTCGACATCTCGTTTCGAACCATACCGGCAATAACAAGGGTTTCACCTGGACGCAAATTCACATCCGTATTGGAGCTTTGCTTGCGCAGACCCGGAACCCCCTTGACGCTCACCTCCTCATCAATGCTGGACACCTCCGTATGCAGACTTGCAGAGATAACCCCTTGCGCATTGAGCACCGGTTCAATTTCAAATCGCACACCATATTCCTTGAAGTCCACATTGGCAGCGCCATTCGCGTTGATGACCGGAATGGGCAATTCCCCCCCGGCAACAAAACGGGCCTTGCCACCTGATCGGGTCGAGAGCCTCGGCTCTGCTAAAACCGCCGCATCCCCTTGTTGAACCATCAGATCAATCATGCTGCTCAGCGAGGAAACCAAGGAAGCACTGGTAGCCAGCGGGTGCAAAACGGGGGCAACCGCAAACCCTCTTGCAGCGGCGGAACCATCCACCGGCGTAAAAGCGGCGCTGCGATGAAAATCACCGATCACCCCAAAACTCGGTCCCACAACAGCCCAGTCACCCGCAGGCCCACCTTGCCAGCGAACACCTAATTGCTTTAAGGCATTGCGACCTATTTCTATCATCTTCACATCGAGACTGATCATCTGCTCGTAGCCATGGCGACTGACCAGATTGATGATTTGCGGGTTTCGCTTGACCAGCTCTGCCGCCCGCCATGCTCCCTCCTCGGTCGGATGCTGTCCCTCCAGCAGAATTCGATCGCCCATCAGCCGCGCTCGCACACCACTGTTTGTCCCTAACAAATCATTCATTTCATCAACCAGGCGGGATCCATTGGATTCGGTCACCAGAATCTGATAGGTTTTCATGCCACCGCGCTTGAGCCAGAAATGCAGTGTCGTCTCGCCTGGCGCCTCGGGAATCAACAGAATCTGCCGGTCATCCAGCCAGTTTGCCTGGAGAACCCGCCCGGAACCGAGCGCCACACGCAGCACGTCACCAACCTCCAAGAGGTGTGCCTGACCAACAGCAAGCGTCATCTTCTGGATATCGGGGGACATCGCTGCTGCCTGCTGGCGGTTGACATGCAGCCCGGACGGCAGATGTCCCCCCCTCTCCTGAGCGCCGGGCCGCTGGCGACCCATACCGTGGACAGACTGTTTTGCTGGCTTAGGCGCTTTTGCTGGCTCAGTCGGTTTTATCTGGTTAATCAATAATGTCTGACTGGACAGCGATGAGCCCGTAACGGGCATGGCTGCACAGGCTGTGCCAGCTGAGGCACCCCCCATCAGGGCAACACAAGCCATCCAGATCAATGACGTCCCTCGCATGAGGGGACGATGGCATGGTTGAAGAGATTCAGCCATATGACGGACATGCTGTAACTTCACGCTAACAGACATAATTGTTCTCGTCTGAAAAATGAATTCATCGAAAATCGATCGTGCGGAACCGCTTTCCTGCGGAAATGTGGTCTCGCTTGATCACATGTGCTTGCGATCGATGTGATCCCCGTATTTGCCATCGGCTACGATAGACTCATCTGCATCAGTCGACGCCACGTCCCCGTCAGGTGCCTTGTCACGGGCCGGCGGTTGAGGGGCGATCCCTGATGAGTGGTGCAGGTTGTATGTCGGCAATCGTCCAACCAGCACCTTGCCAAGCCCACCGACAATCATCTGGGGTCGCCGGTCAGTGCCAGCGAAACGTCTGCGCGCAGGGGCTGAAGCTGGTGGTGGCGCAACAGGAAACAGACTGCTCAAATCAACTGCATCAGCCACTACTGGCAATCCATCATCTGGATTTCTCAGCACTGCCGTTAAACGCCCTGCTCGCTGGGCGACCACCAGGCGGGCTGCCTGTGCAGGAGAGACTTCCACGGTTACTGCGGAATACCCCGATGGATCTCCCCCGTCATCAGTCGCCGCACGAACACGACGCCCAGTCGCCATCACCAGCAAATTTTGCAGAAGCGGTACCGTCACCTCGTGGTCCGCTTCACGTTGCCCTGGGCCGGTTGGCGGACGGGCTGTCATGAGCAGATCAATGTGATCGCCAGGCTGCAACATGCCTGACAATGAATTGATTTCGTCCACCGCAATAGTCATGGCCCTTATGCCTGGCCGGACACGTGAGGAAAACAACTTCAGGTCTGCCGACGACACCTCTGATGCCACAAGCATTTCACCTGCCTGCAATGGCTGCAGCAGACGTTGACCAACCAAAGACTCAAATTGAGATGGGGTAACAGCGGAAACAGGCACATATTGTGCCGGCATCGAGCGGATTGCCATCGTCTCGGTGCTGACTTCATCTCCTTTGTCAAGAGACTCTTTGGCAACCACCACATCCACCATTTCCTGCGGTGGCGGTGTAAGCCGCAGCCGCTCTGCCTGAATCTGGTCGTGCAGATAATGGGATCCGGCGTAAACGGCAACGCCACCACATAAGACCGCGGCCAGCATCAATACTACCTGGCGATGACGAGTGAGCAATCTATTAACGATGGGCTTCATGGCAATGACATTCCATAGGAAAAAAAAGAATAGCTCTGCTGTATTGCCCGCAACACCCTGCTCAGCAGACTGGGTTGACCATGAAACAGCACCAGGCACATAACGATGGTCATCAGGAGGTATTCGACAGATGCCTGTCCCCTCTGCCTATTGCAGATGCGTACCGCGTATGGAAAATGATCCAGCATCTGGAATCGATCCGCCTTGCAAAACAACCCGTAATACGCATGCAGCCTAATCCAGACGATGCAGCTCAGGCGTCGACATTTCCTGCTCATGCTCGTATTGGCCGATCTCATCAGCGTCTCCAGTGCATCACCAGAAATTGCCTGGCGCCCTCTCTGGATACAGACAAGGCAATCTCCTCACCATCACGCGAGTACAGCGATACAACAGGAGACTGACTCGACTCTCCACCTCCCTCGCTGATCATCTGGTAGCCAAGTCTGAGCAATCTGTGGCCGACCCAATGATCCAGACGCACCACACTGTCATCCGCGCAGGCCACCAACGTGCTCGCCCGGCGCCCCCCGTCCAGATGCGAAATGACAGGCATCGGCCGTGCCGTACCCGGCAAGAGCCTCTGAAACCATTGGGCATCCGCATCCAGGGAGGCAGCATCGTGTGAGTCAACAGACCAGCGAACACGTCTTCCGTACAGCCCGCCACCATCTGTGTGGAGCTCTATTGATTCCACAACGCTGCCATCCAGATGGGTAATGACCTGCCATCCATCGTGATGACTGCGCATTGGCGGAAGTAGCGTCGATGACCAGTCATCCTCAATCATGCGCAATGCGTCATCAACTGACAGACTGGATTCAAACTGGCTGATGCTGACCCGACCGCCAGGCACCAGCGTATCTTTCATGATGACTTGTTCATGGGGTACAAAATGCCCGCCGGATGCGCCATGAGCAGGAACACTTGCCAACATACTGGCGAGCGTCAGATGACATAACAGCCAGGCCGTTGCATTCGACAACGTCGACCCATCCGGACGCCTGAATGAAAATGGATTGAGTGCACTCATGAGGCAACCTGTTTCAATGAACCGATGATTCGTGCGATAGTCGAGAGAACTGAAATCTGTCAACCACGGTTTGGCTGGGCCGTCGCATCTACCGGTTTTTCGATAGATCATCCACGCCCCTGTCACCAGGAAGACGATCTGCAGGAACAATTTCTACATCAACTTTGTGATACTCAAATCTGGGCAGTTTTCCTCTGGCAAGCGGGCGCTGTGCATGAATGAGATCCACCAATGGTTTGTGCACAAATTCAATCATCCGGTCAGGATCAAGATCAGGAAAATGGTTTGCCACTGCAGCAGGCATAAAATGGAGTGCATCCCTCGTCGCCTGCGCAAGATCCCCAGCTGAAGGCAGGCGCCGTCCCCGATCCACCCGACTTTGCATGCTGCGTCCCTCCTGACCCTTGGCACTGGATGCATTCCACGCATCTGCCAGAATTCCAACCTGACTGTTGAACGTCAACTCATGCACAGGACGCTCAGATACCCCACCGTCCTGTTTCACATCTGCTTTCTGGCGAAACGATATATCCATCGGCACCCTGCTCTGCACTTGCGCTGAGAAAATACTGTTTCTGAACGACAGCCCAAATCGTGAAGGACCTGCAATGTCGCCTGCTGCACCAGCGAGCCGATCAATCAGACCGTGCCCGGCCTTGATCGCATCAAATCGCTCATGCGCCAGCTTTAATGACACTTGCTGATCGCCCTTTATCAGGGGATCCCCATTGTTTCCCACCCAAAAGGGATTACCTTCCTGACCGGGCCGCTCATTCAGGGAAACGTTATCCGAGCGCAGGGCAATATGACCCTGACTGAAATGACGACTCCGCAACTGCTCCGCGACACGCCTGGCGGTCTGTTCATTCGAACATTCATCCGCATAGACAGCACACTCAAAAGCAGCTGTTCTGGACGCTGCCACGGTCACCTGGCGGATGTCCTGATACTTCGCCAACAGTGGCAACAACACAAAGAATGGCACCAGGACAAATAGACACACTACGCAGGTTTCAACCAGTGCCTGCCCGCCCTGCAAGGATTGCCCCATCACCTTCATGGGGATCCCTTCAGTCGCCGTATCACCTGATAGGGTCACGACGATCTCCCAAGTGAGGCGGATGCGCCCGCCAACAGACGTTCTTGTGCCTGGACACCGGCCAGCCTGACTTGCCAATACGGGCTATACATGCTGGCATACTCGATCCGCTCATCCGCTCCAGGTGGGTGGCGGAAATAGATCTCTGCTGCGGACATGGCCATCATCACCGCATCCTGCCTGAAGTCCGGCAGACTATCTTCAAGCATGAGTCGACCAGAGCCCAACCCGATCTGACGGGCAGTGTTGATGTCATTTCTTTTCTTGACCACGCCAACCACAGTGATCCGATCCGCCGGGAATCGATGATTCTGTCGGAACGCGGTGCTTCCCTCATCCAGATCCCTGACCGTGGGCAGGCCAAGATAGGCGATCGTCGACCAAAACGATCTGTCGTGTATGTTCTGATAGGCTTTGGCGTTGTCTGTCTTGTTGTGGTCTGCCCGATTATTCAATCGATCCATGCCTCCCTCAGACCTGCGTGCCAATTCAACACCACTCCAGGCAAGGGGCATTTCATGTCTTCTTTTTCGAAAAAGTCTCTTGTGATGTATTGACATCGTGTCGTACGCCTGCCATCGTTCAAGTTCGCTGGTGTCATGGTCGCGTATCATCTCGGTCTGGCCGCGCATTGAAATCCAGGTTCGCAATCCAGGCAGCTTCAGATCGAATGAGCGATTCTTTGAATATCCATCCAAGGATCGATTGACCATATCCTGCAGACGGCTGCGTCCTTTTCCTTCATATCGTCTGCTGAGCCTTTCTGCCGTCGTTCCCCTCAGCAGATAGGCATGAAAATGCTCGTCACTTTTTCTCATGACTTCATTGGTCACCTGACTTAAAAAGTAACCACTGGTGGTCAACCACATCGCCTCCTGACTCGCAGCCAGCGCATGTGCATAGGCACTGCGGCTGCCTACCTCGACAGCGCTAAGCACACGAAGCGCGCGATTCATTGCGCTCGCAATCGCATCAATCTGAACAATGACATTGCGGATATACGGTATATACTGACCATACTTCTTGATGTTGTGTATCCCCTGAGCCAGAAATCCCGCATAGGACGTCAAGGTAGCTGTCTGGGCAATGGCAACTTCATTGAACAGAATCGCCCGGTTGCTGTAGGCGTAGTAATTGAATACCCGGGCACGCATGATTGCAGCACTGTAGGCTGCAGCGTCCGTCGCATTTTCCAGCCGCATGCGAGCCGTCGTGATCTGGCCCGTAGAGAACTGATAGAAGGTCATCATGGCAATGATGACCAACAGAAACAGGCTCATGATCAGCGCCTGCCCCTGTTGACGCACACGCCAATCACCATAGCGGCATGGCCAATCCTTTTTCTTGCCACGCTGGGTTCCGGATACGTGCCTGTGCCCAGTCATCCTGTTCTCCAGAAAACGGTACGAATGTCGCTCAACTGTCCGCGGTCGATCCGGTCGCAGGCTCTCGTTCAATACAGCTGGTTCGCAACGTGCTTGGCTAGCGTCCAGGCGCTGCTGTACCAGATGCCGTTGATACCTGCGACCGTGATCACGACGGTGACGATCAATGGTTGTTGCTGTTATAGTTTTTGAGTGTTGCTTTTGTCTTGGCAGCATTCAGTGCCTTGTCGCTGGCATCCTTGGCTGCTTTAATACCGTCATTGCCATTCTCACCTGCAATTTCCATGGCAATACTGGAAGTAGCCCCTCTTACCGACTGCCCCAGGAAGGAATAGACACCGATCGCAGCCACCCCAACGAGTGCGACGATGACGATGTATTCAGTCATGCCCTGACCGAGGGATTTTTTCTTGGATGATGCTCTTGGGGACTTAAATGTGTGTGCCATGATGGAACGCTCCGTTTGGCTTGTTCAAGGAGGCTCCATCTTGCTGGATAAAACATGCAGTGACGATCGGTCGCATGGATGAGATAGGTTAGGCCAGCCAGCATACCAACATGTCCCTGCCCTTCAAACCGGGTCCTGAAAAAAAACGGAAAGGACACTGACGGCCCTTTCCGCTGCTTCAGCATTCGATGTCTCCGAATGCCGTTCCTGCACTATTTCCTTTCCGCCTCGGTAAACTGGGCATCTTCCGTTGACCCTATCAAGGCGGTGGTGGAGCTTTCACTTCCCTCAATGGCCGTGGTAACCGCATCAAAATACCCGGTTCCCACCTCACGCTGATGCCGGACGGCAGTGAAGCCCATATCTGCGGCGGCAAACTCGGCCTGCTGAAGCTCAACAAACGCGGACATGTTCTTTCTTGCATATCCATGCGCCAGATTGAACATCGAGTAGTTGAGTGCGTGAAAGCCTGCCAGCGTAATAAACTGGAATTTATAGCCCATTTCACCCAATGACGCCTGAAATCCGGCAATCGTGGCGTCATCGATATTCTGTTTCCAGTTGAAACTCGGTGAACAGTTGTACGCCAGCAGTTTTCCCGGAAACTGTTTGTGTATGGCCTGGGCAAATTGCCGGGCATACTCCAGATCAGGTCTGGCTGTCTCGCACCAGATCAGATCGGCGTACGGTGCATAGGCCAATCCACGCGCAATGGCCTGCTGAAGACCTGGACGGGTGCGGAAAAACCCTTCGACCGTTCGCTCGCCCGTCAGGAATGGTCTGTCATTGTCATCCACGTCCGAGGTGATCAGATCAGCTGCTTCAGCATCAGTGCGTGCTACCAGCACCGTCGGGACGCCGCAAACATCCGCAGCCAGGCGCGCAGCTGTCAGTTTGGCGATCGCTTCACGGGTCGGAACCAGTACCTTGCCGCCCATGTGGCCACATTTTTTGACCGAAGCCAGCTGATCTTCAAAATGCACGCCCGATGCACCGGCATTGATCATTGCCTTCATCAATTCGAAGGCATTGAGGACGCCGCCAAACCCGGCCTCAGCATCGGCAACAATTGGTGCAAAATAGTCCAGGTAGCCATCATCGCCAGGGTTTTTGCCTTCAGCCCACTGGATCTGGTCGGCTCGGGTCAGGGTATTGTTAATTCGCCGAACCAGTTGTGGGGCCGAGTTGGCGGGATAAAGAGACTGATCAGGGTACATCTCACCGGCATCATTGTTGTCTCCCGCAACTTGCCAACCGGACAGATAGATGGCCTTGAGCCCAGCCTTCACCTGCTGCATGGCCTGATTTCCGGTCAGGGCTCCCAGCGCATGAATAAATGGCTCCTGATGGAGAAGCTGCCACAGTTTCTCTGCACCCTGCGAGGCCAATGTGTGCTGGATGTTTCTGGATCCGCGCAGACGCACGACAGTATCGGCGCTGTAACTGCGCCGAATACTCCGCCATCTCGGGTTTTCCGACCATTCTTTCTGGAGGGCCTGAGCCTGCTGCTCTCGTGTCGTCATTCGAGTTGTCTCCTGTCGTATTGAGTTGGGGGCAAATGGGCCATGTGTGCAATAGTGGTCTGACCACATCACACGCGATATCTGGCTACCATTGCCATGTCCCGGGCCATCCTGTGAAGCACCTCATATCTGACCCTGAACATGGGTATAGATGATAGACAGCGACACCTTCTGTACAAGGTGACAAGAGAGAAAAGGGATGAAATATTTGTTCTTATAAATCAGCAGGATAAAATCAAAATTTCTTGATGTGAAATAAATTTACCATAATACGAAATATCACTCGACCCTCTAGCCCGGGTTTGTCTCATAATATAAAAATACCTGAAGGTTTCTGAAATCCACCTCACACGGCTGCAAAACAGCAATTGGCTAGCGATACCCCAAGTTGGCCGTCATCTTTGCTGCAAGATCCGCAACGGCGGAATGTCGAACAGACGCCAGGTGTTCCAAGTCCCCACCACCAGGATGAACGTGGCACTGGCCAAAAGGCCACTCAACAACAGCCAGATATCCGGGTAATACGGGAAATCAAATACTGCGTAGGCCAGCAGCCAGCCCAGCAGCGTAGCACCGACAGTTCCCATGGTGGCCGCAAGCAAAGCAGTGAGTCCAAGCTCAACGATCTGGATCATGATCAACTGCCGACGGGATGCGCCAAGAACCCTCATCAGCGCCGTGTCTGCCATACGCTCATCGCGCACACGCCCCAACGCGCCGTGAAGCACCACACATCCGGCAAGCAGGGTGAATAAAAACAGCAGCCGAACGGCCTGAACAAGCTGATCAATCAAGGCACGTACCTGGCCAACCATCATTCCAATATCTATGATGGTCAGGTTGGGCATCCGGGTGTTGAGCCGGACTAAAGCCGAAGCTCTGTCAACAGGCACTCGAAAGGAGGTAATCAGGCTCTGCGGCATGCTGGCCAGGGCGGATGGAGAGCCAATCATGAAAAAATTGACCCGCATGGAGTCCCACCGCAGGCGGCGACTGCCAACCAGTTTCAAGGTGACCGACTGGCCACCTATGTCAAATTGCACCTCATCCCCCAGTTTAAGGTTCAGCGTTTTCATGATGCCCGCCTCAACCGAAACCTCTGCTGCCTCGGGCCGGATCCAGCGCCCTGTTTCCAGTCGATTGTGCTCGGGCAGGGCCTCTGTATAGGAGAGGTTGAACTCACGATCAAGCAGTCGCCGCGCCTGTTCACTCGGATACGCCTGCGGCTGGACCGGCCGGTTATTGATCGCCACCAGACGGGCTCGCACGACCGGATAGAGCACTGGACGCCCCAGTCCCGCATCACCCAGGGCCTGTTGTACCGCGTCACGCTGTTCGGGCTGAATATTGATCATGAAATGATCAGGCGCATTCACCGGAATGCTCTGCTCCCAGGCACCTACCAAATCATGGCGCACCACGGTCAACAAAAGCAGCGCCATCAGCGCACTGCTCAGAGCAATGACCTGAACTGCGGTGATCGAGGGATGACGCGACCAGCCAAGGATAGCCAGACGCAGGATCTGTCCGCCACCGCCGCGTATATGGTGTGATGCCAGAAACCTTGCCAGCCAGATGCTGAACATGGTCAACAACATGAATATCAGAATCGTCTGCGCAAAGCCGCCCAGGGCATACAGCAACAGGCGGATGTCACCAACTAGCCAGAACATCAGCACGCCGAAGGCCAGCAGCGCAACGCCCCACAGCAGCCAGACGGACAGTTGTGGAGCATCCAGATCCTGGCGCATGGCCCGCAACGGCGGAATACCCGCCAGCCGCAGGACAGGTAGCAAGGCGAATCCCAGTACGAGCACGATGGCCAGCAGCATTGCCTGGGCAGCAGGCTGCCAGGACACACCGGGCAATGCCGTATCCAGCACCAGGCCGGCCAAACCAGTCAGAGCATGATGCCCCAGCCACCCCAGCACCACACCGGCGGCACCGCTGATGAGCGCCAGGCCAAACATTTCCAGCGTCAGACTGTGAAGCAGCAGGGTCTGCGGTATTCCCATCGCCTTGAGAACGGCAAACCCTTGCAGATGCCGCTCAGCAAAAGAGCGGGCCCCCAAACCAATTGCCACGGCGGCGATCACTGCCGTCAATAACGAAACTAAAGCGAGAAACTGCTGCGCCCGCATGAGGGTACGCTGGACATCAGGACGACCACTGCCCAGGTTTTCCAGATGCTGGCCACGGCTCAGCTGCGGGGTCAGCCATTGCCGGAACGCCGCAACACCGGGCGCCTGTCCCGCAAGCAGCAGACTGTAGGTCAGCCGGCTACCCGGGCGCACCAGCCCGGTGCGGGCCAGGTCATCCAGCGAAAGCATGAGCCGGGGAGCGAAACGGGTGAATGCTGCACCACGGCCGGGTTCCAGCCGGATGAGACGGCTGACAAGAAAGTCTGCATGGCCCAGGATCAACCGGCCTCCCGGTTTCACCCCCAGTTGTCCAGCCAGCGTTTCGTCAATGAACACGGTGCCCGGAGCGGGCCCCGTGTTCAGGGAAACCGGGGCGCCGGGTGCTTCAGCAGCATGTATATCTGCGGTTACGGTCAGACTGCCACGCAGGGGATATGCATGGCTGACGGCCAGAACGGCGGCAAGTCGGGTGGAGGGCAACGAATCATCCTCGGCAGATCCGTCCTCGGAAACATCCACATTCTGCCGCTCGGGCGCAGCCATGACCATACTGGGAAATGCCACACTGCTAGCAATCTGCAGCCCTCTGGCCCGGGCCTGAGAAGACCAGGAAGCCGGCAATGGTCGGTCTGCGCGGATCACCAAATCAGCCCCCAAAAGATGGGACGCCTCGGCATCCCATGCGCGGTTCAGTCGATCAACAAAAAATCCGACCGTTGTGATGGCGGCTATGGCGACCAGCACCGACAGAAACAGCAGATTGAGTTCCCGGGCGCGGGCGTCTCGCCACAGAAAGAGCGCTGCCAGACGCCAGGCAGACTGGCGGGATGTGATGACCGGCGGCATGAGTCACCCGTCCTTTCAGTGATCGGATGAAAACGCTGGAGAGCTTTCCGGGGCGTGCATGCCAGTATGCAGCAAGCCTTTGTCGATGGCACCCAGGATGTCCGTCGTAGCCGGGATCACGCCAACCCCACCGAAACTGGCACAGAAACTGTCCCCGGATACGGCGCACTGCACAGCGTCAAAGTCTGTATAGATCCCAACTGTCGGGCGCCCAAGTGCTCCGGCCAGGTGTGTGAATCCGGTATCTAGTCCGACCACGATGCTGGCCTGCTGTATGACCCGCGCCGCGTCCTGCACGGTCAGAAATGGCGGTACGATAGCCTGAGTAGCTTCCGCACCTGCAGCTGCATGCGCCGCCCCCGCCAGCCGATGGGCCCGCGCCTCTTCTGCAGCCGACCCCCAGAACCACAACAGGTCAAGGCCCAATCTCTGCAGGTGGGCAGCCACGGCCAGCCACTGTGCTTCCGGCCAGAGTTTTTCATCACGGCTGGCCCCGGTCACCAGCAATGCAAAGGGCCGGTTCATGGGCAGCCAGGGCGCTTCGTTGGCACTGAACGGTGCAGCAGCCAGGCCAAAACGGGCAGGACTATCCAGCGTATATCCCAATGCACCTGCACCGATGGCGCGATTTCGTTGCACGACATGCCAGTGACGTGGAACGCAGATCCGTCGATCATATGCCAATGTGGCCAATGCCTCCCGGGCGGAGGCACGATCTGGTCCCGCACGCACGTTGCCACGGGCCATGCGCGTTACGATTGCACTCTTGATCAGACCCTGACAATCAAGGACCCAGTCATACTGCCGACGACGTAGAAGCCGCCAGAACGCTGCCATGGCGGTTCGTGTAGCGGGATTCATCCATGATTTGCGCCAGCGACGCCAAGCTATCGGAATGACTTCATCGACTGCCGGATTCATGGCCGGTAATGCACTGAATGCCGCCTCGACAACCCAATCGATACGGGCCTGGGGAAACTGCCGACGCAAATCAGTGGCCAGCGGCTGCGCGTGGACGATATCCCCCATCGAGGACATCTTGATGATCAGGATTCGTGTCATCGGAGGCAATGGGGGAGCCAGAAACCGAAACGCCGTACCAGTTCATCAACCGATACGGCGCTCCAGATAAATACTAATAAGATCGATAGATGAGTCAGCCCAGACCAAGCTCACGGAGCATGTTACGCTCTTCGATAGCCCGACGCGCCTCACGCAGACGCTTGGCCTGCTCGGTGACAGCGATATCTGCATAATCTTCCGGGCGCGATTCGACACGACCAGCACGCATACGGGCGGCGTGCCTTGCCGTGACGATGGCGCTATGATGATGCGCGGTCATAGCTGAATTAGGTTTACGAGTCGATTTCATCCCTGAGTCCCGTTAAGCTAAGAATGAAAGGCGTGCTTCTTGCCATTGGCAGGAAGGCTGCGTTGCCGCATGACAACAGAACCCTTGCTAGAGCAAATTCACGAAACACGATGAGAATGAATAGTATAACACACCGCCGCCTGTCACTCGCCATCGTCCTTCTCTCCTGGGGCAGTGTCGGCGTGGCACTGTTCACGCAACACCGGCTGGGCATGGAGCCGTGTCCCTGGTGCATAGCCCAGCGCCTGCTCTATCTGCTTTGCGGTGCCATGGCTCTGCTAGCCGCCTGGCCCTCTTCCCGTTCATACGCGGGACGTTTGGTCGCCAGCCTGTTTCTGGCCCTGACCGCCCTGTCTGCACTGGCAACGGTGGTGACCGCGCTCTACCAGCATCTGGTCGCAGCCGCCACCGGCAGCTGCGCCATCACGGCAGTCGACCGGTTTCTGATGTATACCGGATTGTCTGACTGGCAGCCGGAAATCTTCGAACCCCGTGCCTCGTGCGCCGAGGCAGACCAGTCCTTGATGAACCTGCCCTATTCCCTGTGGAGCGCGGCGCTGGCCGTTCTGCTGCTGGTGCTGGCCTGCCTGACGATCCGAATGCTGTGGCGATCACGGTCAGGTCAGGCGGTACGTGGCAAAATGTCGGATTGAGGTCACGACGCCAACGCAACGGCCCCGCCACTTTCTCCTGCCCCCCATGAACCAGCTGCCGCTTGACCCTTCACCGGCCACCATCCGTCTCACTGGTCTGCTGGAGCAGCATCCTCTCTTTTCGGGCCTGGCGCCGGATGTCTTGCGGCGCCTGGCCGAGCATGCACAGTACCAGAAACTGGACAGTGGTGAATCCGCCTTTCACGAAGGCGATCATGCCACTCACTACCTGCTGATCGAAAGTGGCCAGCTGGAGATGGTGCGCTTCAGCCAGGACGGTGATGAACATGTTTTTCAATCGTTCGGCCCCCGTTCACTGGTCGCCGATGCAGCCATGTTCATGCCCCACGGACGCTATCCTATGAGCTCGCAGGCAAGTGGCGGCCCCGTCGCACTGTGGCGCCTCTCCGGGAGTAGTCTGCGCGCCGGCTGTGAAAGCCATCCCCCATTGGCCATGCGCATGCTCGAACGCCTGAGCCTGCGGCTCTATCACCGCGTGAACGAAGTCGAGTGGCTGACCAGCAGCACGGCACAGCAGCGGCTGGCCGCATATTTCATGTCGCTCAGCCAAAATCAGGGCAGTGACCTGTCATTCCCTTACAGCCAACGGCATGTAGCTGCCCAGCTCGGCATCAGGCCCGAAACCCTGAACCGCCTGCTGGCCGACTGGCAAAACCGGGGATGGATCAGTGGCTCGCGCCGCCACTGGCAGTTGTGCGAAACCACCCCGCTAAAACAGATGGCCGAAGGAAAGACCAGACCTTTCTGAGTCACCAAAGCGAACGGCCCGATGCAGGGCAGCGGGCCGTCCAGAGTGACGAAAATCCATCCAGATCGGTTAGTGACTCAGAAAGCCCTTCAGTAGATCCTTGGCTTTCTTCGTATCCACCTTGTCTTTCAGCTTGTCACTCAGGCCATTTTTTTCGAGCGTTTTCTTGAGTGCACTTTCAGCTTTCTCCTTGACTTCGTTACCCACCTTCGATTTCAGGGCCTCTTTGCCTGCGGCAGCCCAGTCAATCTGCCAGGCCGGCGCATCGAACGGCCCGGTCAACCGGACAGGGATCGTCACGCCGTGCAGATCCGCCAGATCCCTGCCCCCCTGGCCGCTGCTGGTGCCCACCACCGATGCACGAACCGTGTAGTCCAGCACACTTCGGCCGATGTCGATGGATCCGTCACCCCCGACCCGAAGCAACGGGGACTTCAGGCTCAGGTCATTGCTGCGCGCCACGCCATTCTGTAGCTGGAAACTGACACCCAGTTCGGTGAAATCCGTCTTCTGGCGGCTGTCTGCAACCTGACGCTGTGTACCGGCACTGGCCCTGAACATGTTGCGTGCCTCACGCAGCTTCTCGCCCAGATTGATCCCCTTGAGGGCGCCGTTCTTCAGGGAAAGCGCTGCGCTGCCGCCCAGCGAGCGCTTCAGCGCCTCAACCGTCCCACCGCCAGTATTGACATCAAGTGTCACATTGCCACTGCCTTCCAGCATGTCCTGCTTCAGCAAGCCCTTGAGCAACGGCTCGATCTCGATACCACTCAAATCAGCCTTCAGAGCCACCTTGTTGGCAGCTGGCGACGAACCCGTGGCGACCTGGGCAGCCGCGTTGAGGTGACCTTGATATAGAGCGGCTGTGACTGGAGAAAGTACCAGCTGACCGTTAGCAATCTTGGCACTCGCCCGCAACTGCCGTGCTTCCAAGCCGCGGGCAATCAGATGGTCAATGCTAACCCGAGCATCCAGTGCAAGGTTTTTCAGTGCCGACAAATCAACAGGCGTTTCTGCGGCATTACCCGGTGCGGCCGTCGGTGTCGCAGCCGGTGCCGTTGCGGATGATGCCTTCGCTGGTGGAAAGAGGCGATCCACGTTGAGAGCATCAGCATCCAGTGCCAGAGCGATCCGAGGGGTCTTGAAACCGTTGACCGCCGCTTTCAAGACCATCTTTGCCTGATCCAGCAAGGCTGACAGATCAGCCGAGGCTTTTTCCTTCTTCAGGTCAGCAGCCACTTTCCCCGACAGTTTGAGCGATGAAGCAGCCTTGGGCAGCGCGGGATCTTCAATATCGACCTGGCCATCAAGCGCGCTGAGCTGATAGCGGCCTCCCGCCAAGCTCGCCTGCACGGGCGAGACCAGTTTGGCCAGCACCTTGCGTCCGTCCTGTTTCAGCGTGGCATCCAGACCAAGACGGCCAATCTGCAGATTGTCCGCTGTACCGCCCACACCAGTCATGGTCAAGGCTGCAGTCAACCACTCCTTGTCCCCCATGCTCCAGTGCGCCTGAACAGCATCACCCGACGCCTTATCCTGAGTAATGGCCAACTTTGGCACAGCCAGCGTGCTGCGGAAACTGTCTGCCCCCATCCGCCCCTGCGCATCCAGTGCCATGTCACTGACTTGAATGACCGGCCCGGCCGGATCCAGCGAAAATCCTTTGAGCTTGAAGGCAAACTGCTGCAGCTGCAACGTGTCGATAGCTCCCTTCATGCCAGCCGTCATGTCGCTGACCCCAAAGCGGTTATGCTCAAGGTCGATGCTGAGCTGTCCCTTGAGAGTGAAATCACCTCGTGCCTCCGGAGTGGTCGCGGCGAATCCCAGCGACATTGTCAACGGCGTTTCGATGACATTGGCCAGCGGGCCGGTTTCCAGATTGACCCGCTCCAGCGTATAGGTCTGCGCTGCCTGACGGTCATCAAACACGATCTGTGCGTTGGTCAATGTCACGCCGTTGACATGAAAGACCGGAGTGGCAGCCGACTTTCCCTCCTCGGGGGCCGGCTGAGCGCCGGCCTCCGGCTGTCCACCCAGCAGATCATCAATGCTGAGGTGACCATCGGGCAGCCGCACCACTTTCGCCTTCAAACCGTCCAGCGTGACAGAATCCGCCTGTACCTGACCTTTCAGCAACGGCAGGAGCGCGACGCTGACGCGTGCCCCCTTCAGACTCGCCGCCTCACGATCGGCATGCCCGGGCTCCGACAGACGAACCACCGGCAGTGTCACCCCCACACTGGGGAAAATCGACAGCTTCAGGTTGCCGTCAAAAGACAGCGTGCGGTGATAGCGGGTTTCCACGAAACGGGCTATCTGCGGCTTGAAATA
Organism: Lautropia sp.; assembly: GCA_030527825.1. GTDB lineage: Bacteria > Pseudomonadota > Gammaproteobacteria > Burkholderiales > Burkholderiaceae_E > Lautropia. The sequence continues at coordinate 328,196 of JAUNAC010000002.1, read as the reverse complement.
ATTCACATCAACAAAACTGACCGCCACGGCGGCTATGACCAGCAGGCCCAGCAGCACACCAATGGCGATCGACAACCTCTTGATCATGATTGGACTCCAATCAGCGAATTCAGATATCCGGCAAGCGCAGCAATGCCTGCCTCCACCGGGATGGGAGGCTGGCCGGCTGAATCGCGCAACGCTCTCAGCAACCGGCCCAGCGTTTCCGGCCCCGGCAGAACCGGGCCAAAAAACCGCAGATCTCCCCGGACCGTGACCAGCAGGGTCGGAAAGGTCTCGATGTCGAGATCGGCGGTCAGCTCACCCTCCTCTTCCACATCCACCCAGGCAAACGCCGTGCCGGCATGCCGGGCTGCCTGATCCTGCAACATGGCGTGATAATCACGGCAGGTACTGCACCAGTCTGCGCACAGACAGGCCACCATCGTCTCGACGGCCCCCCCGGCGGGACGATGTATCAGCAACGATGACTCGGACATGTATCAGGAAGAGTGACAACGGAAGGCCAGTGCGGGGGCCGGAACAATACCGGTCAGGGTAACACGTCCTCCATTATAGAAGCAGCCTGTGCGGATACGTCCATCCAGCCGCGATAACCGGCTGGACAGAGCCGTGCTGTGCCAAAGCGACAGATCGGCGACAACGTCGTTTTTCGCCGACATCCAAACCGTGATGGATTCGACAGACAAGCAACTGTACAACCCGGATGATCATGGGCTCTCTCTTACAGCGAATACTCCCATGGAGGCCAACCAGTTCCTCACCCCATCCCTAGATGTCGACGGCACACGGCTCACTTTCATAGGCCCAATTGAAGCCGGCCGTGAAGTGGAAACCTTTGCAACCTTGCTGACCTTCACCACCTTTGCTGAACGCGCCAGCATGGTCATTGATGAAGCCTACGCAGCTGCCTGTGCGGGCACCGGGGCCTCCTGCCGTCTTGGGGAAGAGCGCTGGTATGAGATAGCCCGCGAATACTTCGAGGAATATCTGGAACAGCTCAACAGCGCCACGATGAGTGAACTACAACACCACCTATCATGGCTGGACACTCATTTCTTTTCCCGGCACGCTGGTTATGAAGGTGCCCGAATGGTCATCGAGCGCTTTCTGGTGACACGCGGCGGCCCGCTGCACTGAATTGGGGGCTGTGAGAGAAAAGGCATTTGACCCCTTGAAAATAATCTGACCCACCTTTATCTGATAAGCACGGGCGCTGATCTGCCGGGCCCGTGACATTCCATCGCTTGATAAACGAGGATAAGGAAAAACTATGAACCAATTCGATTTTGCCCCCCTGTACCGTTCTGCCATTGGCTTTGACCGCCTGGCACGCATGCTTGACAGCTCGCTGCGCAATGACAGCCAGCCTAGCTATCCCCCCTACAACATCGAAGTGTCCGGTGAAAACGCCTACCGGATCACTATGGCCGTCGCAGGCTTCGAGCGCTCGGAAATCGACATCGAGGTGGAGCAGGATGGGCTGAAAATCACCGGCCACAAACGCCCCGTTCAGCCTCAGCCGACCTATCTGCATCGCGGTATTGCTGCACGGGACTTTGCTCACCGTTTCCAGCTAGCCGAGCATGTTCGGGTTGTTGGTGCTTCACTCAACAATGGTCTGCTGGATATCGATCTGGTTCGGGAGATACCGGAAACCATGAAACCGCGGCGCATTGATATCAGCGATGGTCCGTCGGCACCCCGTGGTGAAATATTGGAAAACCAGGCACAAACACCTGCCCCTGCTGTCCAGGCCCAGCCAGTCGACAGCCAGACCTGACGCTAGCTCAACCCGATCCACTGAGGGGAGCCTGTGTTCGTACGGAATCGGTTCCCCTAATCGGAATCATCGCCCCGAGCCCAACAAAATCATTTGGCCGGGGCGTTTTCAGTGATAGCCGTATCTGAAGTTGCCCGCCAAGCAGAGTCCCCGCCTAGCGCTTGGTTCAATCATCACTATTGAGCAATTCGGCACGCAGGCGATCACGCGCAAAGTTCTTCTCTGCGTTCGTCAGCTTACCGTGCCCCAGATCGGCATAAATATGATGGATCAACAACCGATCCAGCGCTGCATCAATGCGCCTGCTGGTTGGATCAATTTCAGAACATAGTCCGGCCTGCTCTTCCACAAAGACTTTGACAGACTCAATAATCTGCAGGCGACTTTCTTCATCAAGTGGCGTGTGTTCATTGCGCACACCTGGATAGACGGCAGCAGAAGGCGGGACCGAATAGCCTGTCTGAGGCGCGGCCGCACCGGCCAACCCACTGGCATACGATAGCGGCTGACTATATTCATAGTCTCCTGCGGCAGCGCTGGAACTGGTAGGCGGCGCGTAGCGCATCACGGCCGATAAATCATAAACATTCAAACGAGCCACGCGATCAGCCCGACTGGTGATCTCGAAACTCTGACGGTGCGAAACACCTAACTCCACATCTTCCACACCAATAACGGCAATCCGCACCCCTTTCTTCTGCGCCATTTCGATACCAATGGCAAAATCACCGTCACCAGTGACCAACGCAGCATCAGAAATGGCACTGTTACTGGCTAGCTCGATAAGATCCGTCACAATCAGGGAGTCAACACCACGCTGCTGACCTGCTGCATTCACAATGCCCGACCGAAAATGTACATCCGGCAACTCGGCAATGGCTCGCTGCTGGGGGGATAGGCCACTGGCCATCACTCCATCGTACCAGTACACGCGCAAAAGTTCCCGCGAAGTAAGCCCTAATGCCGTACGGGTTTTTTCCAGCAGAAGATTGACTAATGCCGCCGGATTCATGACTTCTAGATGATGCCGCTTGGTGGAGGCGCGTTCACTAACAATTTCTGCAGACTGATGCAGCAGATAGCCAGCATCCACCATGACTACAAAACGATCCATATCGAGAGATTCCATTAAGAAATTAACTAGCCGGCACGGTTTCCTGTTGGCTGAATGCGTTGTCCGGCCATAGCCGAAGGCAACTGTTAATACACATCAAGCAACTGAAACAGCAGTCAAAGCTGAAGGTAAGCCAGCCCGTCCGGCTTAGCCAGAACCCAATGCAGACGACCCATCAACAGCGGCCGATACCCGTGCCTAAGGATAACAATAATGCTTTCATGGGCATAGACTATGATCCAGGTCAAAACTTGGTGCATTACATAGCTAAAAATCTGGCCGAAACGCGGCTTTCACCTGAAACCAGTTTGAGCGTCAGCAACGCTCCAGGCACTAAACGCGCGCCAGATCTACCCAAGCCGATGAATTTCTGCAAGAACCCAGCTCATCAGCCGGATGACAAGATTGGCTTCGCGCGAGATGATGCTTTTTTATACGCACTATCTAGATAGCGGCGCCAGGCATTTTTTTGCATCGCTGCCCATCACAAGGAGCATTTCCGGAAATTTTCACAAGTGGCGGTGGGTCAGGGATTCGAACCCTGGAAGGACTTGCATCCTTGCTAGTTTTCAAGACTAGTGCATTCAACCGCTCTGCCAACCCACCACGTTCACAATTTTCCGAGGATCTTCCACAAAACTGCGCTGCAGCGATCGTCATTACAACAATAGCGGACTACTTCTTAAATAATCTACCCGACCAGCACAACACCCGCATCTGTCAGAACAGGGACAGGAGGATTCCTCAGCGGCTGGCCCCGGCAACTGCAATAGCTCCGGATTCTACCCTATCATCCCCTCTTGAGGCCAACACCCCTGTGTTGAGCATTCAACAGGAGCCAAGCCCGCCGCTAGCATGTTGCATCCCGCAGGCAGACAGGTGACAGGCTATCATTCATGGCGAGCCTATCGCTGAACCGGCCCGACACAGCCCGATCATCACGTGCCCCCCATGTCCGAGCCCCTCACCCCTTCATCAGACCTTCGCCCAGCCATCCAGCCCTCTGCCGCGCAGAAGCACACGAATCCCCGGCCCCTACTGGTCCGTTTCGGAGCCATGGGAGACCTGGTTCTGATTCAACCAATGATACGGTTACTATCTACACGCTTTGGCACGCCAGTGGACATTCTGGCATCAGGGGGATGGGTACGTCCGCTCTACCAGGGGCAACCTGGCGTAGGCGAGATCTTGGTGTTACGCCGGCGCAAGCTGCCTTTCTGGCTGAGCGCCGAGAAACAGGCGCTGGTAGCCTACCTGCGGGCACAGGGACCGCGACCCGTGTGGTACTGTGATTCGGACGAGCGCCTGCTGCCACTGTTGGCCCGCGCTGGACTGGATGACCAGCATCTGCTTCGGGCACGTCAGCTGCCGATTCTCGATAACGAGCACCTGGTTGACTGGTCACAGCGGCTGGCCTCGACGCTGCCCTCCGCTTGGTGTGAACACCCCGGAAGCAAACCCGACACGCCCCCCCAAACCGGGAAAGGACAGCCCACCCCGGCCTTCCAGGATCCAACCCTGCAGGTCAGCGATCCCATGCAAGCTGATCTCACCAACTGGCTGGCTGCCCGTGGATGGACTAACCGCCCCTTACTGCTGCTGCAGGCTGGCAACCGGCGCACGATGCGCACCGGCCTGCGCCGTCGGATGGCAACTAATACCAAGTGGTGGCCCGAGGAGCGTTGGGCCGTCATTATCCGCATGCTGGCCAGCCTGCATCCACAAGCCGTCATTCTGCTGGTGGGTGCCCCTCCTGAAGTAGATCTCAATGAAGAGCTGCTGCGACAGGCGCAAGTCGATAACGCCTTTAATGTGGCGGGAGACTTACCCATCCCACGTCTTATCGCCCTGCAGGCACGAGCAGCTGGCATGATCTCTGTCGACACGGGTCCGGCTCACACAGCTGCCGCGGTTGGCTGCCCATTGGTCGTATTGTTCGGTATTGCCGATCCCGTACGGATCAGCCCCCGGGGGGGCGTTACACCAATACGGGTACTCCGCGGAGAACACCAGGGGCAGGCCCATATCAGCGCCATCCAGACACGGGAAGTGGTCAATGCCTGGCAAGCGCTGCCACTGCGTCTAAACGGGCACTACACCGAGAAAAGAGCCACCGCCTGATCAGCAAACCATGACGCGTTTGGGAGAACCCGAACCCCTTAAAAGGACAGAAAAATACCGCCCCCCTGATGTCGTGCACACACGGTTCAAGCCAGCGAAAAGTCTGGCCAGGGAAGACGACCATCGCAGATGCCTTGCAACCAATGGACGGCAATCTGAGTTTTGACGTCGACTAGACGATGCGCGCGCAGCTCATCACAAAGCCAACCCAGCGTCACCCACTCGATCTCGACAAATTCTTCCTCATCCAGATGGCGTTCAACCTGCTCCAGCTCACGTGCCAAGTAGATATCCATGACTTCATCGGCAAAACCGATGGCAGGATGAATCGTGGTTAGATGTGCCCACTGTCGGGCACGATAGCCTGTCTCCTCAATCAGTTCCCGTCGGGCCGTATCAAAAGTCGTCTCACCAGCATCACGCTTGCCAGCCGGAATTTCCACATACACCCGACCGGGTGCGTAACGGAACTGACGTTCAATAAGCACCCGACCATCATCATCCAGAGCCACCATCGCGGCCGCGCCGGGGTGCATAATGAATTCGCGCGTGGAGGTCGTGCCATTCGGCAGGCGTGCCACGTCCTTGCGCACCTTCAGGAAACGTCCCTGATAGACCAATTCGCGTGACAGGGTCTGCTCGGCCAGGGAAGGATATTGCTTCGCTGCCGACGGATCGACATGATCTGCCAGTTCAGGCACGGGATCGTTGACCGGACCTGCGTCATGGGACATGGGAACCTCCTCTGATGTCAGCCCAAGTGCCAGGCACTGCGCACAGCGGAGATGCACAACGACATCAGCGGGCCTGGCAATATACCCAGCACCAGCACTGCCAGGCCATTGATCGCCATCAGTGTGCGTGCCTGACCATCCACCGTGATATCTGTCGTATCGTCAGACTTGTCAAAAACCATGACTTTGATGACACGGATGTAGTAGAAGGCGCCTATCAATGACATCAGCACAGCATAAACTGCCAGTGAGGTATATCCTGCGGCCACCACCGACTTGAGGACAGCCAGTTTGGCATAGAACCCGACCAGCGGTGGAATGCCGGCCAGGGAGAACATCAGCAGCATCATGACCCCGGCCATCCAGGGACTGCGCCGCGCCAGACCAGCAAAATCCGTGATCTCCTCGGCCTCGAATCCTTCCCGGGCAATCAACTGGATCATGCCGAAGGTGCCCAATGTCGTCAGCACATAGTTGATCATGTAGAAGAGCGCGTTGCCGAATGCTTCGTCCGACGGTGGAAAACCCTCGCCACCATAGACCCCGACCAGCCCAAGCAACACAAAACCCACCTGTGAGATGGTGGAATAGGCCAACATCCGCTTCAGATTGGTCTGGGCGACAGCCACGATATTGCCAATGCCCAGGGAGAGCACCGCCAGAATGATCAGCATTTGCTGCCAGAGACCGGCCATCTCCACAACGGCCTCGCCAAGAATGCGGAATAGCAGTGCAAAGGCGCCTAGCTTCGGACCAGCCGCTACCAGCAGCGTAGCCACCGTGGGAGCGCCCTGATAGACATCGGGAACCCACATATGAAACGGCACCGCTCCCAGCTTGAAGGCAATCCCCGCCACCAGGAACACCATGCCAAATGCCAGTACCTGTGGAGATGCCATCCCGCTGTAGACACGCCCCATGATCTCTGAAATGTCCAGTGAGCCGGTTGCACCATAAACCATCGACATGCCATAAAGCAGAAAGCCCGAGGCCAGTGCTCCCAGGACAAAATACTTCATGGCCGCCTCACTGCCTTTCATCCAGTCGCGACGCAGACCAATGGCGGCATACAGGGACAGCGACATCAGCTCCAGACCGAGATAGAGCACCAGCAGATTGCCACCCGAGATCATCACCATCTGACCCAGCAATGAAAACAGGGAGAGCGCATACAGATCACTCGGACGCATGCCGCGGGCTACGACATACCGACGGGAGTAAATAATAACGCTGCCAGTACAGATGATTCCGCAGACCTTGAGCACATAACCCAGATCATCAGCCACATACATCTGGCCAAATGCTTGCTGCGGACCATGGCTGAACTGCCAGAGTACAGCCAAGAGGGGGAGCACCAGGATGGACAGTGCCACGCGGTCAGCCCGCACCGGTTTTTCAGATTTGCCAGTCAGGGCCTCTATAACCAGAAATACACAGATGCCAAGCATCAGCAGTATCTCTGGGGCGAGCGCGGCCAGATTGAGTTCATGCAGGGTCAGTGACACGGCCATGCCTCTCCAATGTTCTACTTGAGCTTGGTTTGAGAAAGATGGGTGAGCAGCGAATCCACTGACACCTGGATCATATCGGTGAAAAACTTGGGATAGATACCCATGAACAGCACAAGGGCAGCCATCAGCATCAACAACCAGAACTCACGCCGGTTAACATCTTCCATTTTGTCTACATTGGGATTGGCCACGGCACCGAAAACCACCCGCTTGTACATCCACAATGAATAGCCGGCCCCCCAGATCAGCGCGGTTGCCGCGAGAAGGCCAATCCAGAACTGGAACTGCACTGCGCCGAGGATCACCAGAAACTCGCCGACAAAGCCCGAGGTGGCCGGCAAACCGGCATTTGCCATCGAAAACAGCAGGAAAAGCGCTGCAAACTTTGGCATGCGGTTGATGACGCCACCATAGTCCGCGATGTTGCGGGTATGCAGGCGATCATAGAGCACCCCGATGCACAGGAACATGGCACCCGCAACAAAGCCGTGAGAAATCATCTGCACAACGGCGCCCTGCATCCCGGTTTCATTGAACATGAAAAAACCCAGGGTGACGAACCCCATGTGAGCGATCGACGAATAAGCGACCAGCTTCTTCATGTCGGTCTGCACCAGCGCGACCAGGCCAATGTAGATGACGGCGATCAGGGACAGCGTAATCATCAGCCCTGCCAGTGCGCGGCTCGCATCCGGCGCGATGGGCAGCGAAAAGCGCAGAAAAGCGTAGGCACCGAGTTTCAGCATGATGGCGGCCAGTACCACCGAACCGCCGGTCGGCGCCTCGACGTGGGCATCCGGCAGCCAGGTATGCACGGGCCACATGGGGATCTTGACGGCGAATGCCAGCATGAAGGCGATGAAAATCAGCACCTGCTCATGCATGCTCAGTGGCAGCTGATGCCAGGCATGGATCTCGAAACTCCCAGACTGCAGATACAGATAGATGATTGCCACCAGCGTGAGGAGCGACCCCAGCAAGGTGTACAGAAAGAACTTGAAAGCGGCATATACCCGGTTCGGCCCGCCCCAGACCCCGATGATGATGTACATCGGGATGAGGGTGGCTTCGAAAAACACGTAGAACAGCATGCCGTCCGTGGCGCAAAACACCCCCACCATCAGGCCGGAAAGAATCAGGAAAGCGCCCAGGTACTGGTGGGCCCGATCCTTGATGACCTCCCAGCCGGCAATGACCACCACGATGGTGATGAAGGCGGTCAGCAACACCATCCAGATCGACAGGCCATCGACGCCCAGTGCGTAGTCAATGCCGAAACGCTCAATCCATGGATGTTGTTCAACAAACTGCAGTGCTGCCGTCGTACGGTCAAAGCCGGTATAGAGCGGAATGGTTACGGCAAAACCGGCCAGCGAACCTAGCAAGGACAGCCAGCGTGACAGCGCGGCGCGTTGGGCGTTGCCCGCGGCCAGCACGATGATGCCGCTAATGATCGGTACCCAGATGGCGGCACTCAGCCAGCCAATACGTATTGTCTCAGTCGTCTGTTCCATGGTCGATCTATTGCACGCTGGCCAGGAAAGGAAGGAACCAGAACAGCAGGAAGGCTAGCCCGATGATCATGGCGATGGCGTAATGATTGAGAAACCCGGTCTGACCATGGCGGAGGATGCCGGATAGTCGCCCGACCAGCCGGGCGCTGCCATTGACCACTAGCCCGTCGATCAGACCGCGATCACCCCACTTCCAGAGATCTGTTCCCAGCCGTCTGGCCCCGCCAGCGAAGAACCATTCATTGAAACGGTCGAGGTAATACTTGTTTTCCAGCAGGGCATAGATGCCACGGAACACCTCTTTCAGCCTTGCCGGAATGGCGGGGTTGACCAGATAGAAATACCAGGCCGTCACAACGCCGGCAATCATCAGCCAGAACGGCAGGGACGTGAAACCATGCAATGCCATGGCAGTCCAGCTATGCCAGTGATGACCCAGTGCTGCCATGGCCGGATGACGATCGGCAAAAACCGTAATAGCCCCTCTAAAATACTCACCCGTGATCATGGAGTCCGCTGCCATCGCACCGATCACGATCGAAGGAATGGCCAGCAGCACCAGCGGCACGGTCACCACCCAGGGCGATTCATGCGGGACGTGCGGACCATGGCCATGATGATCACCGTGACCATGTGCCGCATGCCCGTGATGGGCGTCCGCCTGGTCAAAGCGTGGCTTGCCGTGAAACACCAAGAAATACATCCGGAAAGAATAGAAGGCGGTGACAAATACGCCCAACAGCAGCGCCCAGTAGGCAATGCCGGCACCGGGCACATTGGCGTGGTGCACCGCTTCGATGATGGATTCCTTGGAATAGAAGCCGGAGAAAAATGGCGTCCCCACCAGCGCCAGCGAACCGATCAGGGAGGTGATCCAGGTGATCGGCATGTATTTGCGCAGCCCGCCCATGTGACGGATATCCTGGTCGTGATGCATACCGATGATGACCGAGCCCGCGCCCAGAAAGAGCAATGCCTTGAAAAAGGCATGGGTCATCAGGTGAAACACCGCCACGCTATAGGCGGATGCACCGAGAGAGACCGTCATGTATCCCAGCTGGGAAAGTGTGGAATAGGCAACCACCCGCTTGATGTCGTTCTGGATAATGCCCATCAGACCCATGAAGAAGGCGGTGATAGCGCCGATGATCATCACGAACGACAGCGCCACATCCGACATTTCGTAAAGCGGTGACATGCGGCTGACCATGAAAATGCCGGCCGTAACCATCGTAGCGGCGTGGATCAGTGCGGAAATGGGTGTCGGGCCTTCCATGGAGTCAGGCAACCAGACATGCAGGGGGAACTGCGCTGATTTCCCCATGGCACCCACGAACAGACAGATGCAGGTGACGGTCACCAGAGACCAGGGAGTATCGCCAATCAGCGACACTGTCACATCCCGCAACTGCGGTGCAGCCTTGAAAATCTCGGCATAGTCCAGCGTACCGGTCCAGGCCACCAGCAGGCCAATACCCAGCACAAAGCCAAAATCCCCTACCCTGTTGACCATGAAGGCTTTCAGATTGGCGTAGATGGCAGAAGGCTTGGTGTACCAGAAACCGATCAGCAGGTACGACACCAGCCCGACAGCCTCCCAGCCGAAGAATAGCTGCAGCAGATTGTTCGACATGACCAACATCAGCATCGAGAAGGTGAAAAGGCTGATGTAGGAGAAGAATCGCTGATAGCCGTCATCCTCTTCCATGTAGCCAATGGTGTAGATATGCACCATCAGGGATACAAAGGTGACGACGACCATCATCATCGCGGTAAGCTGATCCACCAGGAAGCCGACTTCCAGCCGGATCTTGCCGATCACGGCCCACTGATACAGCATCCCGTTGAACGTATGCCCCTGGGATACGTCGCGCATCACCCAGAGTGATGCCAGCAACGACACCAGAACGCCAAGGATGGCAACACGATGCGTCGCCTTCCGTCCAATGGCCCGACCGGCAAAACCGGCCACCATGGCACCGACCAGCGGTGCAAAAGGCACCAGCAGATACGCTGTTTTCATCTGCTAGCCCCTCAGATGGTCGAGATCTTCGACATTGACAGAATGGAACTGACGGAACAGCACAACCAGAATGGCCAGGCCGATGGCGGACTCGGCTGCTGCCACCGTCAGAATGAAGAAAACAAAAATCTGGCCGGCCAGATCACCCATGAAATGGGAAAAGGCGACAAAGTTCATGTTGACGGCCAACAGCATCAGCTCAATGGACATCAGCACCACGATCAGATTACGGCGGTTAAGAAAGATTCCCACCACGCCGATCGAAAACAGCACCGCTCCCAGTGTCAGATAGTGCCCAAGGCCCAGTTTCAATAAATCAGCGGTCATCGTTGCACCCTTTTCACGATTTGGTTGCCACCGCACCGGTCGGTTGCGCGGAGGCGGCATCCGAGCCAGAAGCCCCCTCATCACCGGCAGCAGGGGCAGGCTCGGGCAGAACCGGCGCCATACTGACCAGCCGCACACGGTCCGCAGCGCGCGCGCGCACCTGCAGACCCGGTTTTTGCGACTTGTGATCCTTGCGTCGACGGATGGTCAGCGAAATGGCAGCCACCATCGCAACCAACAGGATCATGCCGGCAATTTCAAGCGGATAGATATACCCGGTATAGAGCGCCTCACCCAATGCCTTGGCGTTGTCGTAATCGGCTCCTGGCGGCATCAGATCACTCTCCTGAACACCACCGAAATGGGCCCACAGCACCAGAGACAGCTCGACAACGATGACCAGTGCCACAAACAGTCCGACAGGTAGCGAGCGCCAGAATCCAGCCCGCAGATGATCAAGGTCGATATCGAGCATCATCACCACGAACAGGAAAAGCACCATCACTGCGCCTACGTAGACCAGTACCAGCACAATGGCCAGGAATTCGGCCTTCATCAGTAACCAGATGGCAGCCGAAGAGACAAATGTCAGAACCAGGAACAACGCGCTGTGAACCGGATTACGCGCGGTAATAACTCGCAGCGCAGAAAATACCGTCACCAGCGAAAACAGGAAAAACAAGACTGTGATGAGATCCATGTGCCAACCGCCCCTGCTCAACGAAAAGGAGCATCGGCTTCACGGGCCGCGGCGATCTCGCTTTCGTAGCGGTCCCCTACGGCCAGCAGCATGTCCTTGGTGAAATAAAGATCGCCGCGTTTCTCACCGTGATATTCGAAAATGTGAGTCTCGACGATCGAATCGACTGGACAGGACTCCTCACAGAGTCCACAGAAAATGCATTTTGTCAGGTCGATGTCGTACCGCGTGGTCCGGCGCTGACCGTCCGCCCGCACAGCGGATTCGATCGTGATGGCCATGGCGGGGCAAACTGCCTCACACAGTTTGCAGGCAATGCAGCGCTCCTCGCCGTTGGCATAGCGGCGCAGCGCGTGCAGACCCCGGAATCGGGGTGACAGCGGCGTCTTCTGTTCAGGATACTGAACCGTGATCTTGCGGGCGAACATGTAGCGCCCGGTCAATCGCATGCCCTTGAGCAGTTCCAAGAGCAGGAAACTCGAAAAAAAATCCTTGATCGCTCGCATCGTTCAGCTCTTCCAGATGTTGAAGGGCGTCTGCATCCAGACGGCAATCAGCAGCAGCCAGACCAGTGTCAGCGGAATGAATACTTTCCAGCCCAGGCGCATGATCTGGTCATACCGATAGCGGGGAAAACTGGCCCGGAACCAGATGAACAGACTGACCAGGAAAAAGGTCTTGATGAACAGCCAAAACCAGTCCCAGAACCATTGCGGCCCAATGTCGAGACCCAGTGTGAAGAAAGGCTGCCAACCACCAAAGAACATGATGGCTGCCATGGCCGACACCAGAATCATGTTGGCGTATTCAGCCAGGAAGAACACCGCAAAACTCATGCCCGCGTATTCAACCATGTGCCCGGCCACGATTTCCGACTCACCTTCGACCACGTCGAAGGGATGACGGTTGGTTTCGGCCACACCCGACACGAAATACACCACAAGGGCGGGCAGCAGCGGCAACCAGTTCCAGGACAGAAAGTTGAGGCCATGGCCGGCGAACATGCCGCGCCCCTGAGCTTGCACGATGTCGGAAATGTTCATGCTGCCGGACACCATCAGCACCATCACCATGCAAAAGCCAATGGCCAGCTCATAGGACACCATCTGCGCCGCAGCCCGCAGTGCGCCAAGAAATGCGTACTTGGAGTTGGAGGCCCAGCCGGCCAGGATGACTCCGTAGACCTCCAGAGAAGTCAGCGCCAGCAGCAGCAGAATGCCAGCATTGACATTGGAGAGCGCCCGATCCGGCCCGAACGGTATGACCGACCAGGCTGCCAGTGAAGGCATGATGGCCATGACGGGCGCGACCAGAAAGAGCATTGGGCTAGCCTGGGCTGGCAGCAGGATTTCCTTGAGCATCAGCTTGATGCCGTCCGCCATGGGCTGCAACAAGCCGAACGGACCCGTTCGGTTGGGGCCGATCCGGATATGCATATAGCCGATCATCTTGCGCTCCCAGAGCGTCAGATAGGCCACACAGATCATCAGCGGTGCCACCAGGGCGATGATCTTGATGAGTGTCCAGACCAGCGGCCATGCAAACCCCAGCCACTGCTGGCCGGTCTGAGCGATCACATCGACAAAATTCACTTGGCAGCCTCCAGCGTGACCGGGCCGAACATATCGGGTAATGCCATGACCGCGGGTTGCGCGGCTGGAATCCACGCCACACCATCAACCACCCGGTCATCCCGCACCAGGGGAAGCACTGCTTCCTGCCCCATCTGGGTGACGCGCACGGTGTCAACGCCTTCCAAACCCAGCCGGTTCATCATTTCACCGCTGATCCGAACCACGGGAGGGCGTGCATCGCGTGTTTTTTGTAGTGCCACGCCCCGTCGAACCAGCGGGTCAACGGCATAAATCGGCACATTGGCCATTCGCTGCAACACCCCCGACCAGGGGTTGGCGCGATAGGCTGGTAACTGCCCCGACGTTAAATGATTGTTCAATAGACGGCCGAAAAGCAAACCATCAGGCACGTGCTGTGATACTAAAGACTCCTGCCGAACCAGATGCCGACGCAGCCCTGCACCAGGACGAGCAGATGACGCGGTCTTGTTCACTGGCATGGGCGGCGTCATCGAATCGGATCCGATCACCCCGCCCAGGGCACGCTGCCGAACCTGCTCGACACTCTCAAAATCGAAACCGGGAATACCCATCAGAGAACCAATGACGCGCAGTACCTTCCAGCCTGGACGAGCCTGACCGGCGGGGCGGACGGCACCGTTAAAGCTCTGCAGGCGACCTTCGCAATTGACATAGGAGCCGCCCGTTTCGGTGAACGGCGTAATCGGCAGCAAGCAGTCAGCCACTTCCAGCAAATCCGCAGATGCATAAGCTGTAAGAGCAATAACTGTGTCTGCCTGGCTCAATGCAGCACGCGCGGTCACGCCATCAGCCATATCGAAACCAGGCTCGATGCCATGCAGCACGTAGGCACGACGCGGTTCCGTCATCATCTGCACAGCGTTGAGCCCCTTACTGCCCACTACCGGCAAGGCCGTTGCAAGGTATCCACCGACCGAATTGGCAGCCTCACCAACCACGCCGAAATGCGCGCCGGTCTGCTCGGCGATGGCCTGAACCACCTGCAGGATGGCACCATGCTCAGGATGCTGAACTACTGCGTTGCCCAGCCAGATGGTCCGTCGCTCGCCCCCGGCCAGAGCGGTCGCCAGTTCCACAGCCCCACTGGAAGGTTCGATATCGGCATAAGGTGATGGCACAGGCTTGCCCGCCTGACGACAACCAGCCACCAGCACCTCGATCAAATGATCAAGCCATTGATGAGGCGGCAATATGTGCCGTCCGGCCAGGGGCATGAGCCAGTCTTCCGCCACGCCATGGACAGCATGAACGGCCGTACCATTTTTGGCCGCATGACGCACGCGGGCGGCCAGCAGCGGATGATCCTTGCGCAGGAATGACCCGATGATCAAAAGGGTATCAAAGCTGTCTACATCATGTATGGCATGCCCTAGCCAAGGCACTCCTGCACGCTGCGCATCCATCGAAAAATCGGTCTGACGCAGGCGAAAATCAATGTTTTCGCTGCCCAGACCACGCATCAGCGTGCCACCCAGATAAAGCTCCTCCAGCGTGGCGGTTGGAGAAGCCAGCATCCCGATGGACTCCGGACCATGCTGTCGGGCGACGTCAGCCAGAGCATGAGTCACATAATCCAGCGCAGACTCCCAGGACACTTCATGCCATTCATTGTCCTGCTTGATCATCGGCACCAGCAGACGATCTGATGCAGCCACACCTTCGTAGGAGAAACGGTCCCGGTCAGAAATCCAGCATTCATTGATCTGCTCATTTTCGAAGGGCAGCACGCGTTTGACCTGATCATGCTTGACCTGCACCACAATATTGGAGCCCAACGAATCATGAGGTGCCACTGAACGACGGCGAGTCAATTCCCAGGTACGGGCTGAATAACGGAAGGGCTTGCTGGTGAGCGCGCCCACCGGACAGATGTCAATCATGTTTCCAGAGATTTCCGAATCAACGGAATGCCCCAGAAAACTGAGAATCTGCGCATGCTCACCCCGGCCACCCATGCCAAGTTCCATGATGCCGGCAATTTCCTGCCCAAAACGTACGCAGCGTGTACAGTGAATGCAACGGGACATTTCCTCGGCGGAAATTAGCGGTCCCATGCTTTTGTGGAACACAACCCGCTTTTCTTCGCGATAATTTGAGGTCGACTTACCGTAACCAACTGCCAGATCCTGGAGCTGACATTCTCCACCCTGATCACAGATCGGACAATCCAGTGGATGATTGATCAGGAGAAACTCCATGACCGCACGCTGTGCATCTACCGCCTTCTTGGAGTGCGTATGCACCTTCATACCGGCAGTGACGGGTGTAGCACAGGCAGGCAACGCCTTGGGCGCCTTTTCCACCTCTACCAGACACATACGACAACTAGCCGCCAGAGAAAGCTTTTTGTGATAGCAAAAGTGCGGCACATATATACCCGCCACATCGGCGGCATGCATTACCATGCTACCTTCAGCAACCGATACTTTCTGCCCATCAATTTCGACTTCGACCATAACTGTCCCGTCAGATTAACTTAAAGGGAAGTCGGCACAAGACAGGTCTTGTGTTCGACGTGATGAACGAATTCATCACGATAGTGCTTGATAAAACCGCGTACCGGCATCGCGGCAGCATCTCCCAACGCGCAGATGGTACGTCCCTGAATGTTCCCGGCTACACGGTCCAGCTCATCAATGTCCTCGGGGCGGCCCTGACCATGCTCAATGCGGTGTACCAGACGGTACAGCCAGCCGGTTCCCTCACGACAGGGCGTACATTGCCCACAGCTTTCATGCGCATAGAAATAGGAAAGCCGCTCCAGACTGCGCACTGCACACCGCGTCTCATCCATTACGATAACGGCCCCAGACCCCAGCATCGAACCCGCCTTGGCGATGGCATCGTAATCCATTGTCAGATCCATCATCATCTCAGCGGGGATAACAGGTGCTGACGAGCCGCCAGGGATAACCATTTTCAGCTTGCGTCCATAACGTACGCCCCCCGCCAACTCAAGCAGTTTGGCAAAAGGTGTGCCTAACGGTATTTCGTAATTACCCGGTCGTTCGACATCACCACCAATGGAAAAAATCTTGGTCCCCCCATTGTTTGGTTTGCCAGCCTCCAAAAAAGCGGCCCCCCCATTCCGGATGATCCAGGGTACGGCAGCAAAAGTCTCGGTATTGTTGATGGTCGTAGGCTTGCCATACAGGCCGAAACTGGCTGGAAACGGCGGTTTGAAGCGTGGTTGACCTTTTTTTCCTTCCAGCGATTCGAGCAACGCTGTCTCTTCACCGCAAATATAGGCACCGAAACCATGGTGAGCATTCAGCTGGAAGGAAAATCCTGATCCCAGGATGTTGTCACCGAGATATCCAGCCGCCCTTGCCTGCTCCAGCGCAGCCTGAAAGCGCTCGTAGACCCGGAAAATCTCGCCATGGATGTAGTTGTAACCGGCACTGATGCCCATCGCGTAACCTGCGATGGCCATCCCCTCAATGACGATGTGCGGGTTATAGCGCAGGATGTCCCGATCCTTGAAAGTGCCGGGCTCACCTTCATCGGAATTACAGACCAGATATTTCTGGCCGGGAAACTGGCGAGGCATGAAACTCCATTTCAGCCCCGTCGGAAAACCGGCACCGCCCCGTCCACGCAATCCAGACGCCTTGACTTCGGCTATGACCTCTTCAGGCGTCATCGGTGGCTTGCCATCACTCCCCAGGAGAATGCGTCGCAGAGCCTGATACCCCCCCCTCTCCAGATAACGCTCAAGCGCCCAGTCGTCGGGGGAATTCAGTCCAGCAAAAATCTGGGGATTGATATGCCGTCCATGAAAACAGGTCTCCTGGACACGGGCATCAATCTGAAGTTTCCTGTCCATGGTCAGTTACGGTCCTTCTGACGCAATTCATCAATCAATGCATCCAGCTTCGCATTGTCCATGAAACTTTCGACCCGCTTGTCGTTGATCAGACAGATGGGTGCATCAGCACATGAGCCGAGACATTCGGTTTCGATCAGCGTAAAGCGCCCATCCGGGGTGGTTTCGCCGAAATCAATACCAAGTTTCTGCTTCAGATATTCGCCCGCCTTGTCCCCCTCGCGCAATGCGCAAGGCAAGCAAGTACAGACCCCGATCTTCCAGGTGCCAACCTCTTCAAGGTTATACATATTGTAGAAAGAGGCCACTTCATAGACGGCGATGGGGGGCATGGACAGGTAATCAGCAATGTCCTCAATGACGGCTGGCGAGATCCAGCCGACCTCATCCTGTGCGATCGTCAAGGAAGCCATCACGGCTGACTGCTTCTGCTCGGGAGGATATTTGGCGATCTCGCGGTCGATGAGCTGATAGGCCCCATCCGACATCAGACGTTTTACTGGAATGGCTTTGGTCGCCGTCATCGATCGATCTCTCCGAAAACGATGTCCTGGCTGCCGATGATTGTCACAACGTCAGCCAGCATGTGGCCACGCGACATCTCGTCCAGCGCCTGCAGATGCACAAAACCCGGTGGACGGATCTTCATGCGATAGGGTTTATTAGCACCGTCGGACACCAGATAAATGCCGAATTCACCTTTGGGATGTTCCACTGCCGCATACACCTCGGATTCAGGTACATGCATACCTTCGGTGAAATACTTGAAGTGGTGAATCAGCTCTTCCATGTTGCTTTTCATCGCGACACGGGCAGGCGGCGCGACCTTATAATCGCTCACCATGACAGGCCCGGGGTTGGCCCGCAACCACTGAACGCACTGGCGAATGATCCGGTTGCTCTGGCGCATCTCATTGACACGCACCAGATACCGGTCATAAGAGTCACCGTTTACCCCAACCGGAATATCGAAATCCATCTGGTCATACACCGCATAGGGCTGGTGCTTGCGCAGATCCCAGACCACGCCAGAGCCACGCAGCATGGGTCCGGTAAGCCCCAGGGCCTTTGCCCGTTCAGGATCAACGATGCCGATCCCGACCAGACGCTGTTTCCAGATCCGGTTGTCGGTCAGAAGCGTTTCATACTCATCCACGCAGGTAGGAAATACATCCGTGAAGGACTCGATGAAATCAAGCAGAGAACCTTCACGATCCAGGTTGAGTGCCTTGGCCCGGCTTTCGGAAATCCCGCCTTTGCTGGCCCGATACTTGCTCATGGTTCCCGGAAGATCACCGTCCAGCCCGCCTGGCCGATAATAGGCCGCGTGCATGCGGGCACCTGAAACCGCCTCATAACAATCAAAGAGCGCTTCACGTTCCCGGAACGCATAGAGGATCACGGCCATCGCCCCGACGTCCAGCGCATGGGAACCAATCCACATCAGGTGGTTGAGAATCCGCGTGATCTCGTCAAACATGACCCGGATATAGCGGGCACGCACCGGTGCTTCGATCCCCAGCATACGCTCGACGGCCATGACATAAGCATGCTCATTGCACATCATGGATACGTAATCAAGACGATCCATATAAGGCAACGCCTGCAGATAGGTACGCTGCTCTGCCAGTTTTTCGGTTGCGCGGTGCAACAGACCGATATGCGGGTCTGCACGCTGCACCACCTCGCCGTCCATTTCGAGCACCAGACGCAACACGCCGTGCGCAGCCGGGTGCTGCGGCCCGAAATTCAGGGTGTAATTCTTGATCTCCGCCATGTTCGTCTCACTGATCGTTGCGTGTCACACCAGATGCGTACTGCTCTTCACGAACAATGCGCGGGACATTCTCACGCGGCTCAATGGTGACGGGCTGATAGACAACACGACGCTGCTTGTCGTCATAACGCATCTCGGTATAGCCCGAGATAGGGAAATCCTTGCGAAACGGATGGCCGATAAAACCATAGTCCGTCAATATCCGGCGAAGGTCGGGATGTCCTGAAAAGACGATGCCAAACAGATCAAAGGCTTCCCGCTCGAACCAGTTGGCACAGGGCCACAGATCGGTCACCGTCTCGATGATCGGCGCGTCGTCGTCCATACAGAAAGAGCGCAGGCGCAGACGCTGATTGTTCCGGATGCTAAGAAGATGCATCACGACCGCAAAACGCGGAGCATCCCATTCCGAGTTGCCATAGGTAGAGTAATCAATGCCGCACAGATCGACCATCATCTCGAAACCAAGCCGCGGATCGTCCCTCAGCCGTTCACAGACAATGTGATGACAATCGGCACTGATCTCGACCGTAACCTGATCAAACGCGGTTGAAAGACCAAGAATCCGTTCCCCGAGGGCATCATGCAGAGCGGCTACCAGTGCATCGGTACTCATGATCAGGCACGCGCGATAGTGTAGGTTTCACGGATTTTGCGCTGAAGCTGAATGATGCCGTAGATCAGCGCCTCGGCCGTCGGCGGACAGCCTGGCACATAAATGTCCACAGGCACGATACGATCACAGCCACGGACCACGGAATAGGAATAGTGGTAGTAGCCGCCACCATTGGCACAGGAACCCATGGAAATGACCCACCGCGGCTCGGGCATCTGGTCATAAACCTTTCGCAGCGCCGGGGCCATCTTGTTGCACAGGGTGCCGGCCACGATCATCACGTCCGAATGTCGGGGGCTGGGCCGAAAAATGACGCCGAAACGGTCAAGATCATAGCGCGAACAACCGGCATGAATCATCTCGACGGCGCAACAGGCCAGACCAAAAGTCATGGCCCAGAGTGAACCGGTACGAGTCCAGTTGATCAGCTTGTCAAGATTGGTCGTGACAAAGCCTTCATTCAGTACACCTTCGATACTCATGGACCGTCTCAGAAAGAAATAGCAGGTTGTTCAGGTAATACTCAGGAAAACAGCACCCGCACCAGGCGCAAAATACAGACAACTACACCACGTGATAGGCAGGCAGCACCCAGGCCCTATTCCCAGTCAAGCGCACCCTTGCCCCATTCATAAATGAAGCCAATGACGAGAATGCCAAGAAAAACCATCATCGACATGAAACCGATGAAACCAATGGTGCCCAGCGAAACCGCCCACGGAAACAGAAAGGCGATTTCCAGATCAAACAGAATGAACAGGATGGCAACTAGGTAATAACGGATGTCAACCTGCATCCGGGCGTCACCAAATGCCTCGAAGCCGCATTCATATGCGGACAGTTTTTCGGGGTCAGGACGTGAGGGGCCAAGCAGCTTGCCGATTGCCATGGGGCCAACACCCACCAGGGCGCCAACAGCAAGAAAAAGCAAGACTGGTAAATAGTTGTTCAAATCCACGAAATAACCTCTAGGACCGATAAGACTGGCAGCCCTTGTATGAACCGGAAATATTCACTGGAACAACCCGACTCATGAAGCAATCCTGGTGCCGACGGCGAGACTCGAACTCGCACAGCTTGCGCCACTACCCCCTCAAGATAGCGTGTCTACCAATTTCACCACGTCGGCAATCGGGTCATTCTACTTCGATTTCGTGATACGTCCAAACAGATCATCAATATCCGTCTGGTATCTCCTGCGACTCCATAAACCCACGACGAGCACCCATCCGCATCACAACACCTCCCATGATGCAACACCATGCCCGCACCACATTGATCCAGGTCAGATTATCCATGGAATCCGGGTGAAATGGGCAAAGGCTTTCGCCGTCTGTCCGCTGTCTACTACTTTTTGACGTGAACATCACCCGCCGGCGGCACATCCTGCCCGGTACCGGAAACAGCCGTGGCCTGACCTGCCGTCGGGCCTTCCGGAACAGCGTCACTACGTTGCTGAGGCGCCACAGAGGGATGCCCGGAAGGCGCTGACGGCACGGAGGATTCGGGCGGTAACTGTACACCCTCCATTACGCTGCTGTCACCACCGGAAGCAGCACCATGGCGATGTCCAGGATGGGCCAGAAATGCCAGGGCCAATGTACTTGCAAAAAAGACAGTTGCACAGATGCCGGTCATGCGCGACAGAAAATTGGCCGAGCCGCTGGCGCCGAACAGGCTGCCCGAGGAGCCGGAACCAAAGGCAGCCCCCATGTCAGCCCCCTTGCCGTGCTGCAGAAGCACCAGCAACACGACACCCAACGCCGAGATAATAAGCAAAATCAGCGCGATCGTATGAAAAAGATTGCTCATCGACGGACTCAGACCCCCAGACTCGCAACGGCCGCTTTAGCAATGCCGATGAATTCATTTGCAACTAGCGACGCCCCACCAACCAGCCCGCCATCCACATCAGGCTGAGCGAAGAGCTCCCCTGCGTTGGCTGCCTTGACGGACCCACCGTAGAGAATCCGCAGACTGTCAGCGGCGGCATAGCCATGATCACGCAGACGCTGACGCAGGAAGGCATGCACTGCCTGAGCCTGCTCCGGGGTCGCCGTGAGTCCGGTACCAATGGCCCAGACCGGTTCATAAGCCAGCACAAAGGATTGCGGCGACTGGTCCTTGATCACCGGCAGCACGGCATCAAGCTGACGGGCCAGCACGGCCTCTGTTTGCTCGGCCTTACGCTCCGCCAGGGTTTCACCGATGCAGATCACCGGCACCAGGCCAGCGGCCAGCGCTACGCGTGTCTTGTCGGCAACCAGCGCATCCGTTTCACCATATAGCGCACGCCGCTCGGAGTGCCCGACAAGCACCCAGCGCACCCCAAGATCCAGCAGCATCTCGGCAGACACTTCACCCGTATAGGCCCCGTCATGCTGAGCCGACAGGTTCTGTGCGCCATACGTGATGGCGCTACCCCTGAGCAGTGCATTCACCTGAGAAAGATAGGGAAATGGAGGGCAAACAGCCAGCTCGATACCAGCGAAAGCATCTGACACGGCTGGCTTCAGCGCCGTCAGTAGTGCCTCGTTACTGGCCTGCCTGCCATTCATTTTCCAGTTGCCCATCACCAGGGGGCGACGTGTGCCATGGGTGTTTTTGGAATCTGGCATGATGTACCTAGAGAATGAAGATTGACACCGGGCTGCACGCGCATGACGGGCAGACGGACTCCCGTACAGCGGGATGAACCAGGCAATTGTATCGCCACGCAAAAAGCGGGGTCAAACACGACCACCCGGTACGGTCGCTGCTGCAACAGGCCATCAGTTGCAGGCCGCTCAGGGTCAGGGAGTAGCAGGCGGGCGTTCGCCCGTCTGTCGGGGTACTGTAGCGGTTGTAGCCGGTGCCTCGCTACCTGATGAAGCCTCGGCATCGGGCGCCGCGTCATCATCGGCGACGCTGGCACGAACCAGCGTATGCAGTCCGGCGGCTTTGCGGCGCCGCCGCCGCATGTAACGCAGGATCTTGAGCACGTGACCGGAGATGCCATAACCCATGAACAGCAGAAACAGGATGCTCGGCGGATCAGAAGACACCAGTACCAGCGCCAGCATCAGGAGGATCAGCACCACAAACGGCACACTGCGACGCAGGTTGAAGTCTTTGAATGAATAGAAGGGCGAATTGGAAACCATGGTCAGCCCCGCATAGACGGTCATCAGCCATGCCAGCCCGCCCAGATCGGCGCCCGTCGCCGCAATCCAGTGTGCGTTGTGCCAGTCAGTGGCCAGCCAGACCAGTCCAGCTACCAAGGCTGCAGCAGCAGGACTGGGCAGGCCCTGAAAATAGCGGCGATCGACTACCTGGATATTCGTATTGAAGCGGGCCAGCCGCAGGGCAGCGCCCGCTACGTAGATGAAAGCGGCCAGCCACCCCCATTTCCCCAGGCCGGTCAGCGCCCAGGAATAAATGACCAGCGCCGGTGCTGCCCCGAAGGAAATCATGTCGGCCAGCGAATCGTACTGTTCACCAAAGGTACTTTGGCTGTTGGTCAGTCGTGCCACCCGGCCATCGAGGCTGTCAAGGAACATAGCCAGGAAAATGGCAATGGCCGCCCACTGGAATTCACCATTCATGGCCATCACAATGGCATAAAAACCGGCGAACAAGTTGCCAGTCGTAAATGCGTTGGGTAACAGGTAAATACCTCGCCGGTGCCGGGACGGTGGCAACCCTGCACCGATTGAAGGCATAGTCGGAGCGGCATGGCGTCCGTTGTCCTGAAACGACACGCCGCTGTTCATATGGCTGTGCCGTCGCAGACGGAAACGCTTGACATTCACCGGGCGCGCTCTGCTCCCGGCAGACCTGACATTCTTCACTGCTCGTAGGCCCTCTCTCGCAGCCATTTGGTCATGATCCACTTGTCGCCGCGACGTACCGGCATACCGGCATGCAGGCAGCGATAATCCAGCTGGCCATCAGCATTCTGGTATTCGAAATAGACGGCGGATCCCTTGATGGGTTTGGCCAAAAAACCCACTTCCGGAAAGGCGGTTTCCCCCCCTTCCGGCACATCATTCAAATACATGACGACCGTGCCGATGCGCTGCCCTCCCACCCGGGTCAGCACGGCCGATCCCGGATCAGATGGCTCAAAAAAATCCTGATGCGCCTGATATTCGCCGCCCACACCATAATGCAGGATCTGTAACGGCTCGCCACGATTGACGGGCAGATTCAGCAATGCTGCCAAACGGGCCTCGATACGTTCTACCAAGGCGTTCTCGCCCCGTTCGAAATGACTGCCCTCGCTTTTTCGTACACTGCTCTCGTAACTGTCACCGCTGTCACGATCCACTACCAGCGATGTCTTCATTTTGCCTTGTGACAAACGGATGATTTCGTCACACTCCGTATCCGACAGCAGCCCGCGGATCACGGCAATATTAGGATTCGACATCACGGCAACCAGCTCGATCTCACGATCGGCCACCGTAAAGCGCGGCAACTGCGAAACGAGCCGGCTGGGCGATGCCTGGTACTGCCCCTGCCCCTGCCCCTGCAATATCGCCTCACGATCCTGACCAGGGATGTCCTTGATCCGCTCACCGATCCCCCCGATGATGGCAACGGCATGGGCAGCAAAGACAGGATCGAAACCATTCTCGACCATGATGGCCTGCATGCTGGCGCGATCACACCCTCGCAGCACGTTGGAGGTGATCCAGTCCTGCCAGCTGGCGGGCAGGTGTGTATGGCCGCCAGCCGACAGATTACCGGCAGCCGATCGGGAAGAGGAGGTATTCTGGCTCATAGCCTTCATTAGAGCGCTGGATGACGGGCAGCGCAAGCATTCCATGATCCGGAAATGGGCAGCCCATCCGGAGGACGGGCATCAGCATGCCAACCCCGTCCAGGACGACAGGGGAAAACGGGCCGCCTGTCTCCGGACAGACAGGCGGAACGGTCGCCGGGAATGAATCAGTTTTTGCTGCGATCCACCAGCTTGTTGGCCTTGATCCAGGGCATCATGGCCCTCAGCTTTTCACCGACTACCTCAATCGGGTGCTCAGCGTTCAGGCGGCGACGCGACTCCAGCACCGGGCTTCCTGCACGGGTCTCCAGAATGAAAGACTTGGCGTATTCACCCGTCTGGATGTCCTTGAGCACCCGGGCCATCTCGGCCTTGGTGGCATCCGTGATGACCCGGGGTCCCGTGACGTACTCACCATATTCGGCGTTGTTGGAGATGGAGTAGTTCATGTTGGCGATGCCACCCTCATAAATAAGGTCGACAATCAGCTTGAGCTCGTGCAGGCACTCGAAATAAGCCATTTCAGGGGCATAGCCTGCCTGGGTCAGCGTCTCAAAGCCTGCCTTGATCAGCTCGACAACCCCTCCGCACAGTACGGCCTGCTCACCAAACAAGTCTGTTTCCGTTTCTTCGCGGAAGTTGGTTTCGATGATGCCGGCCCGACCTCCGCCAATGGCTGCCGCATAGGACAGCGCCAGATCGCGAGCAGCGCCAGAGGTGTTCTGGTGCACCGCGATGAGCATAGGCACGCCACCGCCTGCTGCATAGGTGCCACGGACGGTGTGGCCCGGTGCCTTGGGCGCCACCATCACCACGTCCAGATCAGCGCGCGGCTGCACCTGACCGTAGTGAACATTGAAGCCATGCGCAAAGGCCAGCACGGCGCCCTGCTTCAGATTCGGTTCGATATCGGCTTTGTAGGCGGCAGCGATGTGCTCATCAGGCATCAGGATCATGACAAAGTCTGCATCCTTGACAGCATCGGCAACGGAGGCCACCTTCAGGCCAGCACCACGTGCCTTGCCTTCGGATGGGCCACCCATACGCACACCCACGGTGATATCGACCCCTGAGTCCTTCAGGTTGAGAGCATGAGCATGACCCTGGGAGCCATAGCCGATGATCGCCACCTTACGACCTTTAATGAGTTTGAGGTCGGTATCCTTATCGTAAAAAACTTTCATGAGTATGACATCCTTGATCAGGGTCTGGTGCTGAGTATTCCCTGCCTACCTGGCTGAACGGCCGAACTGAAAGCAGGAAACATGAAAATGCCTTGCAGGCACACTGCGAAGGCGATGAGTGGCTGGCAGAAACCGTGTGCTACAGCCTGAGCACCCGCTCACCACGGGCAATGCCGCAGCCGCCGGTCCGTACGGTTTCCAGAATGACGGCATCACCCAGTGCCGAAATGAAACTGTCGAGCTTGGCAGAGTTTCCGGTGATCTCGATGGTATAAGCCTTGTCCGTCACGTCGATGATGCGGCCCCGGAAGATGTCGGCCATCCGCTTCATCTCATCACGATCCTTGCCAGCCGCCGCCCGCACCTTGACGAGCATCAGCTCACGTTCAATATGGGGTGCCTCGGTCAACTCCAGCACCCTGACCACATCAATGAGGCGGTTGAGATGCTTGGTGATCTGTTCCAGCGTCTCGGCAGAGCCCATGGTCACGATCGTCATGCGTGACAACGACCCATCCTGGGTAGGCGCGACGGTCAGCGACTCGATGTTGTAACCCCGCGCCGAAAAGAGTCCGACTACTCGCGACAGCGCGCCAGACTCATTTTCCAGCAACACGGAAATAATGTGTTTCATGGCGTTGTCCCCTGTTCAGATCTCTTCAGCGCCGAGCAGCATCTCGGTCAGCCCCTTGCCACTCTGGACCATGGGCCAGACATTTTCGGCCGGATCTACCCGGATATCCAGAAAGACCGTGCGATCCTTATACTTACCAAAGGCATCACGCAGGGCGCCTTCCACGTCTTCCGGTCTTTCCACCCGGATCCCGACATGCCCGTAGGCTTCGGCCAATGCCACGAAGTCCGGCAACGCCTTGAGATAGGATTCCGAATAGCGTCCTTCGTACTCGATTTCCTGCCACTGGCGCACCATCCCCAGGGAACCGTTGTTGAGGTTCACGATCTTGACCGGCAGGTGGTACTGCTTGCAGGTCGACAGTTCCTGAATGCACATCTGAATGGAGCCTTCGCCGGTAATGCAGGCCACCTGCGCCCCCGGGTGGGCCATCAGTACCCCCATGGCATAAGGCAGCCCGACCCCCATCGTACCCAGGCCGCCAGAATTCAGCCAGCGACGTGGTTTGTCAAAGCGGTAGAACTGGGCGGCAAACATCTGGTGCTGCCCTACATCGGAGGTGATGTAGGCATCGCCGTGCGTGACCTGCCATAGCTTTTCGACGACGAATTGGGGCTTGATGAGCGGGCTGTTGCGGTCATAGGCCAGGCAGTCGCGTCCGCGCCACTCGTTGATCCGCTCCCACCATCCCTTCAGGGCGCGTGCATTGGTGCTTTCACCGGCATTGAAGGCGGTTTCCAGCAAGGCCAGCAGGGAAGTCATGCACTCGCCAACATCGCCCACCACGGGAACATCCACGGCCACCCGTTTGGAGATTGAGGATGGATCAATGTCGATATGAATTACTTTTCGGGCAATCTGCGCGAAGTGCTTGGGATTACCAATCACACGGTCATCAAAACGGCTGCCAATGGCAATCAGCACATCGCAGTGCTGCATGGCCATGTTGGCTTCATACGTGCCGTGCATTCCCGGCATCCCCAGCCATTTCGCATCACTGGCGCGATAGGCACCCAGCGCCATCAAGGTCGTGGTACACGGGAAACTGAGACGATCAACCAGCTCGTTAAGAACCGGAGCGGCATTGCCGAGGATAACGCCGCCTCCGACGTAGATCAGCGGCCGCTCAGCCGACAGAATCAGCTGCAGCGCCTTCTTGATCTGCCCCTGATGCCCTTTGACCACGGGATTATAGGAGCGGATTGCCACCGATTTTGGATACTCGAAGCCGCATCTGTCGCGCGAGATGTCCTTGGGAATGTCGATCAGCACCGGGCCAGGGCGGCCCGTACGGGCAATATAGAAAGCCTTCTTGATGGTCTTGGCAAGATCCCGCACGTCCTTGACGAGAAAATTGTGTTTGACGCAGGGGCGCGTAATGCCCACGGCATCACATTCCTGAAAGGCATCCTCACCGATGGCAGCCGAGGGAACCTGTCCGCTGATGACCACCAGAGGGATAGAGTCCATGTAAGCGGTGGCAATCCCCGTGACCGCATTGGTCAGGCCCGGGCCTGATGTCACCAGGGCGACCCCTACCTCCTCCGTGCATCGGGAGTAGGCATCGGCCGCGTGCACAGCTGCCTGTTCGTGACGCACCAGCACATGCTTGAGCTTGCGGGCGCCGAGAATTGCGTCATAAATATAGAGAAGCGCACCACCAGGATAGCCGAAGACATGCTCCACGCCTTCTTCTTCCAGACAGCGGACAACGATCTCTGCACCGGTCATGTCCATGTTTTTTTTCCTCTTGTCAGATTAATCTACCGTCCGCCGGCCCCAGTGCAGCTCATACCTCCACCCCGAGACAGACCCTGACAACGGTCGACCGCCTGTTCGCGTATCCGTCAGCCTTCCGGTATGGCATATCCGGACACTGTTCCGGTGCCGCCGCGGCCTTGTGAGCTGCCCAGGCACCGTCGATGCGTGGCCACTGGCCACGCCCTGTCAGCATGCTACCATTTCTGCCCTATGGCGACTCGACCGGAAATATCGGAATTTCTCGCCGCGGTCGAGCGCCGGGCCTTCAAGCAGGCGGTCTTTGCCGTGCGCGACGATGACATTGCATTGGACATTGTCCAGGATGCCATGCTCAAGCTCGTCGAAAAGTATGCAGACCGCCCGGTGACGGAGCTGGGGCCCCTCTTTCAGCGTATTCTCCAGAACGCTACCCATGATCATTTCCGGCGCCAGAAGGTACGGCGCACCTGGGTGACGCCACTGTCCGCCCTGCCTGGCAGCAACAGCCCGGATGGCGAGGAGATCGACCCACTGGACAGTCTCCTTGCCCAGCGTGACGACCGGCGTGCCGAAGATGCTGCTGATCAGGCCAGCCGTGCCCAGACGCTGCAGCTGCTTGAACAGGAAATTGCCCGCCTGCCCCGACGTCAACGCGAAGCGTTCATCCTCCGTTATTGGGAAGAGATGGATGTGGCTGAAACGGCGCAGGCGATGGGCTGCTCCGAAGGCAGTGTCAAAACCCACTGTTCCCGGGCCATCCATACCTTATCGCAAGCTCTGCGTGCCAAAGGCTTCACCCTATGAACCCGCTTCAGGATCCCGTAGCACACCGGTTGTGCCGGTTACTCGATTCTGCGACAGATGACCTGTCGCCGCGCATCCAGTCATGCCTGGCTGCCGCGCGACACCGGGCCCTGCTGCGTCTTGACGAACTGACGCTCTCCGGCTGCCGGCCACGCCCGCAACGAACCTGGTGGCCGCATGCCCCCTGGTCACGGCTAGCGCTGGCCGCCATTCCCGCCATTTTCCTGGTTCTGACTGCTCTGGCCGGCAGTCTGTTCAACCAAGAGCGCGCCGCCATCCAGCAAGCAGATGCCTATACCGAAATGCTGACGGCCGATGTACCGCTATCAGCATACACTGACAACGGCTTTGCCGCACATCTCCAAGATGGCATGCTGCGCACAGCCGCGGCATCTGCACGCTAAGGTCCCGTCATCATGCGTCCAGGCATGTCCACCCTGTCCCGTACGCTGCTGCTCGGCATCATGCTGGGCTGCGCCACCTCTTCCGCCTCCGCTACGCAGGCTGTACACCCTCCGCCGCCCTGCCCACCAGATCAGCTGGCGGGACTGCATATGTCTGCCCGGCCCGGATACCTGCTACAAGTGGCTGCAAACGGTACACTGGATCTGCCCGACATCATCGCTTCCCTGTTCCAGCCCGGGTGGGAAAGTCTGGACAAACAGCAACAAAAAGTGCTGGCTCCCTTTGCGCCAGAATGGGACAGCTGGCCCGCTGCTGAAAAACGGTCCTGGCTGGCCTTTGCCGAGCGCATGAAGGCCCTGCCCGAGGAGCAGCGCCTGCGCGCGCGCCAGCGCATTCGGGAATGGGCCAATCTCTCCCCGGAAGAACGGCGTATTGCGCGCCTGAACTACCAGAACAGCCGCCGCCGTCCCATGCCCGAGCGGGTCCGGGCCTGGACACACTACCAGGCATTGACCGATGCCGAGCGGGAGCAACTCCGCCATTCCGAACAGGCCAGCCGCATTGCGGCTGCCCAGCGTGCACGGGCATTAGGCGTACCCCCACCGCCAGCACAGGCACCTGCTATGCCTGATGCCGATGTCCTGGTGATTGTCCTGCACCGGGATGGTGGCCATCCTGCACCAGGGCTGCTACCCCCTCCCCCGACAGAGGGATCCGACCCCAGCATCGCGACACTGGCCGGGACTGCCGGAGAAGAGACCGTCCCCGTAGCAACCGGCAACGGCGGGATGTTCGGCTCTGTCGATCCCCTTCCCCTGCTGCCCGTTGCCCTGCACGGAATCTTCTCCGGCGACCAGCTGCCCGATGACGGCCGCCACCCACCTTCCCCCTCCCGCTTTCTGTCCTGCCTGCCGCCGGGCAGCGTTCCGGAACCACTTGACGCGGTACCCGTCAATGATCAGCCCCCTCCCGCGTTGTCCGGCAGCGACCTGACCCCGACCATGGCCATTCCCGAGGTTGATCCAGATCACCAGCCGTCCATGCCCCGCTAGCACATGCCAGAGCGTCCTTTGCCCGCCACTTCGCCACCGATAGCATTCGCCTCCTGCTGGCGCCGTTTCATGACATGTGTCTACGAAGGCGTGATCCTGTTTGGCGTCGTGTTCTTTTTTGGCTACGCCTATTCCGCTCTGCTTCACTTCGATGGTGCGTCAAGCACGCTGCGCACCGGATTCCAGATCTATCTGTTCTGCATTCTGGGTGCCTATTTTGGCTGGCTATGGAGCCATGACCGCTGGACTCTGCCCATGAAGACCATGGGCGTGAAACTGGTTCGCGATGACGGCCGCTACAGCCCACTCAGCCTGGGCAGAGCGCTATGGCGCTATGTGCTGGCCTCCCTGTTTTTCTGGGGCGGGCTGGCGCTGCTCCTGCGGCCCGCTCCGGCCCGCGTGCCAGCTCTGGCGCTGCTGCTCTGGCTGCTGCCGTTTTTTTGGTCACTATTCGATCACCGGCGCCGCACACTCTACGACATCCTGGCGGGCACCCTGCTGATCCGGCAGGAGGGC
This sequence comes from Lautropia sp., assembly GCA_030527825.1. Classification (GTDB taxonomy): domain Bacteria; phylum Pseudomonadota; class Gammaproteobacteria; order Burkholderiales; family Burkholderiaceae_E; genus Lautropia. The sequence continues at coordinate 297,434 of JAUNAC010000002.1, read as the reverse complement.
CAGGAGGCCCGCCGCGCCGCCCAGGCCTGATCACCGATCTGGCGCAGCGCCAGCCATGCCGCCATCAGTCCCGTGGCGGTTCATGCGCACGATCCACGCAGTCCACATAGTAGGCCACCTGACCGTTGGCATCTTTTTCAGCCACCAGCCCGTGCACGTCGGTGTGGAAGCCCGGGAACTGCTGATTGAATTCACGCACGAACTTCAGATACGCCACGATCGTGCGGTTGAAACACTCTCCCGGGATCAATAGCGGGATACCCGGCGGATAGGGCGTCACCAGCATGGTGGTGATGCGTCCTTCCAGCTCGTCAATTGGCACGCGCTCGACATTGCGGTGCGTCAGACATTCATAGGCATCCGAAGGCTTCATCACAGGCAGCATGTCCGACAGATACATATCCGTCGTCACACGCGCCACATCGTATTTGCAGTACGCATCGTGAATGCGCGTGGAGAGATCGCGCAGCCCCATCCGGTCATACATGGGATGGGCAGCCACAAACTCTGGCATGACCCGCCACAGCGGCTGGTTCTCGTCATAGTCGGCCTTGAACTGCTGCAGCTCGGTCACCAGCGTATTCCAGCGGCCTTTGGTAATGCCGATGGTAAACATGACGAAGAATGAGTACAGACCGGTTTTTTCAACCACCACTCCATGTTCAGCCAGGTACTTGGTTACCACAGCGGCAGGGATACCGGTCTCGGCAAATTCACCATCAATGTCCAGGCCCGGTGTGATGATGGTTGCCTTGATCGGGTCCAGCATATTGAAGCCGGTCTGAACGGTGCCGAAACCATGCCATCTGTCCTGCGCCCGCAGCACCCATTCGTCCTGCCGCATCTCCTTGCCCGTTCCCAGGCTGTCCGGTCCCCAGACCCGGAACCACCAGGCACCGTCATACTCCTGCTCCACCTTGCGCATGGCACGCCGGAAGTCTCTCGCCTCCTGCAGCGACTCCTGCACCAGTGCCGTGCCGCCCGGCGCCTCCATCATGGAAGCCGCCACGTCGCAGGAAGCGATGATGGAGTACTGTGGCGAGGTCGAGGTGTGCATCAGATAGCTTTCATTAAAGCGATAGCGATCCAGGCGACGTGTTTCTGATTCCTGCACCAGAATCTGTGATGCCTGCGACAGCCCCGCCAGCAGCTTGTGGGTCGACTGCGTTGCGAAAACCATGGCATTCGTCGAACGTGGCCGATTGGGGCCGATCGCGTGCATCTCGTGATAGATCGGGTGGAAGGTGGCGTGCGGCAGCCATGCTTCATCGAAGTGCAGGTTTTCCACATAGTCCTGCAGACGCGCCTTGATCATCTCCACGTTATAGAGAATCCCGTCGTAGGTCGACTGGGTAATGGTCATGACCCGTGGCCGTGCCGACTTGTCCTTGATCAGGGGATTGGCAGCAATCTTGCGGGCAATGCTCTCCTGGCGGAACTCTTCCAGCGGGATTGGACCGATAATCCCCAGGTGATTGCGCGTGGGCTGCAAAAACACCGGCACGGTACCACTCATCATGATGGCATGCAGGATACTCTTGTGGCAGTTGCGGTCCACCAGCACCACATCGTCATTGGCCACTTCGGAATGCCAGACGATCTTGTTGGAGGTAGACGTGCCATTCGTCACGAAAAAGAGGTGATCCGCATTGAAAATGCGGGCCGCGTTAGTTTCCGAGGCGGCAACCGGGCCGGTATGATCCAGAAGCTGCCCGAGCTCGTCGACCGAGTTGCAGACATCGGCGCGCAGCATGTTTTCCCCGAAGAACTGGTGAAACATCTGCCCCACCGGACTCTTCAGAAAAGCCACGCCGCCCGAATGCCCGGGGCAGTGCCAGGAGTACGACCCGTCATTGGCGTAGTGCACCAGTGCCTTGAAGAACGGCGGAGCCAGGGAGTTCATGTAGTGCGTCGCTTCCCGGATGATGTAGCGGGCCACAAACTCCGGCGTATCCTCGAACATATGGATGAAGCCATGCAGCTCCTTCAGGATCTCGTTCGGAATATGCTGGGACGTGCGCGTCTCACCAAACAGGAAAATCGGAATATCGGCGTTGCGACGGCGTGTTTCCCGGATGAACGCGCGCAGGTCCTGCACGGCCATGCTCTCGGGGCCTTCCTCATTGATCTCCTCATCGTCGATCGACACGATGAATGCCGATGCCCGGGCAGCCTGATTGGCGACCATGGCCACGTCATAGTAGGTAAAGCCCCCCACGACCTCAATACCCTGGTCCTCGATCGCCTTGGCCAGCGCCCGGATACCCAGCCCGCTGGCAGAATCAGCGCGCCAGTCTTCGTCAATGATGACGACAGGGAAGCGGAATTTCATGTCAGTACCCACTGAAGAATGGAAGATTGGCACGCATAATACCCCCGGAGGCCAGCGACGCCAGCACGGATCCCCTGGGACCCGGCGACCGTCTGCTTCGGACAACGTCTGCCCGCCCGGCGGTCCTCGCCTCATCAACCAGACATCACCCGAAGACCGCGACCCAGGCCCAGGCAGGAGCCTCGGGGCGCTACCCTGACCCAACTCTGCCTTCCCTGCGCCCGAACCATGGCAAACCGCCCTGCATCCAACCAATTGATCGTTGCAATCTCCTCCCGGGCCCTGCTGGACTTCGAAGAAGAGAACCGGTTGTTCGAAACCGGAGACGATCGCGCTTATATGGCGCATCAGCTCAAGTTGCTGGACGAGCCTGCCAAGGGCGGTGTGGCCATGCCGCTGGTGAAAAAGCTGCTGGCCTTCAACGACAGCAGCGAACGGCGGGTGGATGTGGTGCTGCTCTCCCGCAATGACCCGACCAGCGGCATGCGTGCCTTCCGCTCTGCCGCTCTGCACTGCGTCCCGCTGGAGCGCGGTGTCTTCACACGCGGCCGCCCGCCCTACGCCTATCTGAAGCCATTGGGCGCCCATCTGTTCCTGTCCGCCAATGCCGAGGATGTGCGTGGTGCGCTGCAGGCCGGCTGCCCCGCCGCCCGGGTCTACCCCCAGTCCGCACAGCGCGCCGAATCCCACCCGGACGAAGTCCGCATCGCCTTTGACGGTGATGCCGTGCTGTTTTCCGATGAAGCCGAGCAGATCTATGCCAGCCAGGGCCTGACCGCGTTTCAGGATCATGAAGTCAGCCGCGCCACCACCCCGCTGCCGCCCGGCCCCTTCAAACCCTTTCTGGAGGCGCTGCACCGTCTGCGCCAGAGCACCACTGCACACATGCGCATCCGCACCGCGCTGGTCACGGCGCGCAGCGCCCCTGCGCATGAGCGCGCCATCCGTACCCTGATGGACTGGCAGGTCGAAGTGGATGAAGCCCTGTTTCTGGGCGGCCTGAAAAAGGGCCCCTTCCTGCGCGAATTCCAGCCCGATTTCTTCTTTGACGACCAGACCGGCCACTGTGACTCGGCCCACAGCGCCCAGACCCCGGCCGGTCATGTCATCAGCGGCATCCGGAACCCGCCAGCAGCAGGATAGACACATCCCAGCCAACACCTTACATCCCGACTAGGGAAATCATCATATCTATATAGTCATAGAATGGAATGCAACGGGGATAGAATGGGCCTCTCCTGCGTTACGAAAGCAATCCGATGTCTTCCCAGACCCCCGAGACACAGACTTCGCATGACCGCCATGGTCGCTACCAGCAAGCGACCAGCCTGGAAGATTTCCGTCACAACCTGGCCGCCGTGCACGCCCGCATTGCCGCCGCCTGCCAGCGTGTCGGGCGGGATCCCGCCACGGTGCGGCTGCTGCCGGTCAGCAAGACCAAGGGCGAAGACAGCATCCGCCTGGCCTATGCGGCCGGCTGTCGCATGCTGGGGGAAAACAAGGTTCAGGAAGCCTATGGCAAGTGGCAGGCCATGCAGGATCTGGCGGATCTGCAGTGGTCGGTGATCGGCCATCTGCAGACCAACAAGGCCCGGGTGGTGGCCAGATTCGCAGCCGAATTCCAGGCACTGGACAGTCTGCGGGTGGCTGAGGCCCTGGACCGGCGCCTGCAGGCCGAGGGACGGGCACTGGATGTATTTGTGCAGGTCAATACCTCGGGCGAACCGAGCAAGTTCGGTCTGGACCCTGAAAACGTCAGCGATTTCGTCAAGGCGCTGCCCGGTTTCTCCGCGCTGCGTGTGCGGGGCCTCATGACACTGGCGCTCTTTTCCAGCGAGGCGGAAGCGGTGCGCAAATGCTTCATCCGGCTGCGCTCACTGCGTGACCGCCTGCGCCAGGATGCGCCCGCCGGGCTGCAGTTCGACGAGCTGTCGATGGGCATGTCCGGAGACTACGAAATCGCCATCGAGGAAGGTGCGACCGTGGTGCGGGTCGGACAGGCCATCTTCGGCGCGCGGGCCCTGCCCGACAGCCACTACTGGCCGGGTCTGGCCGGCCCGGAGGGTGCTAAGCCGGAGGGCGGCTCAGCCCCTGCCGGCTCCTGAGACAACGCCTTGCCCCATCTCGGCTTCCGACAGGAAAAATGACGCCTGACAGATCCTGTCGGTGACACAGCCGCCTGCATCCGATACACCTGGGAGAACCTTTTCACATCATGTCTACCACTTTCACCGATACGCCCGCCTCGCAGGACCCCTACGCCCACTATCGCGAGCTGACCCTGCGCGGCATGCTGCTGGGTGCCCTGATCACCGTGGTATTTACGGCCTCCAACGTCTATCTCGGCCTGAAAGTCGGCCTGACCTTTGCGTCCTCCATTCCTGCTGCCGTGATTTCCATGGCCTTGCTGCGCTTTGCCCGCGGCAGCAACATTCTGGAAAACAACATGGTGCAGACGCAGGCTTCTGCCGCCGGCACGCTGTCTTCCGTCATCTTCGTCATTCCCGGCCTGCTGATGGCCGGCTACTGGCATGGCTTCCCCTTCTGGCAGACCGTGTTGATCTGCCTGGCAGGCGGCATCCTTGGTGTCATTTTCACGGTACCCCTGCGCTATGCCATGGTGGTCAAGAGCTCCCTGCCCTATCCGGAAGGGGTGGCTGCCGCCGAGATTCTCAAGGCCGGCAGCGGCGAACACCCCGATGAGGAGGGTGCCCCGCCATCCACCACAGCCCAGCCCGGAGCCAGCCGCACGGCCGAAACCGGCATCCGTGAAATCGCCGTCGGTGGCCTGCTCGCCGGCGTGATCAGCTTCTGCACCAACGGCCTGCGTATTCTGTCCGATAGCGCCGGCTACTGGTTCAAGGCCGGCCAGGCCATCTTCCAGCTGCCCATGGGCTTTTCACTGGCGCTGCTGGGAGCGGGCTATCTGGTGGAGCTCTCTGGCGGTATCGCCATCCTGGTCGGCATCGCCATTGCGTGGGGCGGTGCCGTTCCCTGGTTCTCCTCCCATATGCCCCAGCCCGCCGATATGGATATGGCCACCTTCGCGCTCAAGATCTGGAAGGATCAGGTGCGCTTCATCGGTGCCGGCACCATCGGCATTGCCGCCATCTGGACACTGCTGACCCTGCTCAAACCCATGATCGAAGGCGTGCGGCTGTCCTTTCGCAACTTCGGCTCGGCCGACCTGCCCCCCAGCCAGCGCATCGAACAGGATCTGTCTCCACGCGCGATGATCCTCTGGACGCTCGGCGCCCTGCTGCTGCTGGGGCTATCCTTTCATCATTTCATCGACGGGGCCCACATCTCCAGCGGCATTGCCTGGACACTGGTCGGTCTGTGTACCCTGCTCACCTTCGTCATCGGCTTCCTGGTGGCCGCCTCCTGCGGCTACATGGCTGGCCTGGTCGGCTCATCATCCAGCCCGATCTCCAGCGTCGGCATCGTCTCCGTCATCATCATCTCGCTGGTGCTGCTGGCGATGGCCGAATCCGCCCACCTGTTCGCCGATGAAGCCAACCGCCGCCTGATGCTGGCCCTGACCCTGTTCTGCGGCTCAGCCATCATCTCGGTCGCCTCCATCTCGAACGACAACCTGCAGGATCTCAAGACCGGGCACCTGGTCAAGGCCACCCCCTGGCGCCAGCAGGTGGCCCTGATCATCGGCTGCCTGATCGGCGCCGTGGTGATTGCCCCCGTCCTGGAAATGCTCTATCAAGCCTATGGCTTCACGGGTACCCTGCCACGTCCCGGCATGGACATGAGTCAGGCCCTCGCCGCCCCCCAGGCCACCCTGATGACCACCATCGCCGAAGGCATCTTCTCGCATAGCCTGCAGTGGAACTACATCTGCACCGGCATCATCATTGGGGTGATCCTGATCGCCATCGACCTGCTGCTCAAGCGGTTCAGCCGTGGTCGCAAGGTCTCCCTGAGCCTGCCGATCCTTGCCGTCGGCATGGGCATCTATCTGCCACCTGCAGTCAACATGCCGATTGTCCTGGGTGCCCTGCTGTCGGCCCTGCTGCGCCGCCGCATCCGCGCACGGCACGGTGAGGCCAGCTCGGCCCAAAAACAGGCCGATCGCACCGGCACCCTGTTTGCTGCCGGCCTGATCGTCGGCGAGAGCCTGGTCGGCGTGGTCCTCGCCTTCGTGGTTGGCTTCTCGGTGACCAATGGGGGGTCCGATGCCCCGCTTGCGCTGCCCCTGCAGAACTGGGACGACAATGCGGCCCGCCTCGGGCTGCTGGCATTTGCCGCTGGCGCGCTGGTCCTGGCATGGCGCGTGCTCAAGCGGGCACGCTGAGGCCGGCGCCCCGCGCTGGCTGGCCATCCGCCAGTCAGCGCTCTCCGGCGGGCATGGTCCGGCCATGCCCGCCGGGGAACAACAGATCCGTCAGAACAGATGCAGCGCCGATCAATCAGGCCGTCAGATCCTTGATCTGCGTGGTGGCGCCATTGGCCTTGACGCTGGCAATGCCCTTGGCCCGGCTGGCTTCGGTGGCATAAAGCTGGCTGGTGCCAATCACCTGACCGTTGCTTGACTTCAGGTTGAAATGGAACTTGCCATTGGCTGCAGTTTTGAGCTCATAGCGGGCATCGTTGCCGCTGTGCGTCTGCACCGACCTGATGCCGTTCTGGGCCGAATCCCTGGCCTTATACAACTCGCTGGTGAGAATGGTCTCGGCATTGCCGGCCTTCAGGACGAAACGGAACTGCCCGTCCTTGCTCTTGCTCAGTTCGAACCATGCACTCATGACGTCTCCTGCATGACAGTAAAAAGGGAGGAAATCCGCGAAAGAACGCAGATCGAGGCACGATACCGCAAGTCGGGCCCGCACACGCGTTCTTTCCGACCGGTGTCGCGTAGAGGATGCAGTCCGGGACGCCATTTTCATCGGAAGACAAGGCATCGCGAATCGCCATATGGCATCCGTCTGCAACCGGCGCAAGTGAAGCGCAGATGACCATCACGCGCCAGCAAGTACACTGATGGATATAAGAAAGCAGAACACCCCGGCCGCCACAGCACTGGCGTTACACCGGGGTGTTCTTCCGGACGCATCCGTCACGCGCGTCTTTCTAACACACGCTCGCGACATCCCGCCGTCGGGGGAGTCTATCCACCGCTACGCTCAAAGGTAAACGCCCCATCCTGGAAGTCGACCGGAATGGTCTCGTCCGGGGCGTAGCGACCCTCCAGTACACGCTTGGCGATGGGGTTCTCCAGTTTCTGCTGGATGGCCCGCTTGAGCGGCCGGGCGCCGTAAAGGGGGTCGAAGCCGACCTTGGCCAGCTCATCGAGAGCAGCTTCACTGACCGAGAGCCGCAAATCACGTTCAGCCAGGCGTTTTTCCAGGCTTTTCAGCTGGATGGCGGAGATGTCGCGGATATGCTTGGCGTCCAGACCGTGGAAGACCACCACTTCATCGATCCGGTTGATGAACTCGGGACGGAAGTGCTGGCGCAGCTCGCCCATGACCGCTTCCTTGATCACATCCGGATCGTTCAGGGTCTTGTCGGCAGACAGGCGCTGGATCTCCGCGGAACCGATGTTGCTGGTCATGACCACCACGGTATTGCGAAAATCAACGGTACGGCCCTGCCCGTCGGTCAGGCGGCCATCGTCGAGCACCTGCAGCAGGATGTTGAAGACATCGGGATGTGCCTTCTCGATCTCGTCGAGCAGGATCACACTGTACGGATTGCGCCGCACCGCCTCGGTCAGGTAACCGCCTTCCTCGTAGCCGACATATCCCGGGGGCGCACCAATCAGGCGGGCCACCGAGTGTTTCTCCATGAACTCGCTCATGTCGATGCGGATCAGGTGATCTTCGGAATCGAACATGAAGCGGGCCAGTGCCTTGCACAATTCGGTCTTGCCCACGCCGGTAGGGCCCAGGAACAGGAAGGAGCCCCACGGCCGGTTCGGGTCGGCCAGACCGGCACGCGAGCGGCGGATGGCATCGGACACCAGAGTGACGGCCTCGTCTTGTCCCACCACGCGCTTGTGCAGCTCCTCTTCCATCTTGAGCAGCTTCTCGCGCTCGCCTTCCATCATCTTGGAGACCGGAATACCCGTAGCCCGCGAAACCACTTCGGCTATTTCCTCGGCGCCCACTACGGTACGCAGCAGCTTGGGCTTGCCAGAGACAGCGGCCTCATCGGCCTTCAGGTTGCTCTCGGCAGCGTTGACTTCGGCCAGACGCTTCTCCAGCTCGGGCAGCTTGCCGTACTGAATCTCGGCCAGCTTCTCGTACTGGCCCTTGCGCTGCAGCTCCGCCATCTGCGCCCGCAGCTGATCGATCTCGGCCTTGATCTGGGCGCTGCCCTGCACGGCAGCTTTCTCGGCCTTGAGGATCTCCTCATAATCAGCGTATTCCTTGCTGATACGGGTAATTTCCTGTTCGATCAGTTCAAGGCGTTTCTTCGACGCATCATCGGTTTCCTTGCGCACGGCTTCGCGCTCGATCTTGAGCTGGATCAGCCGGCGATCGAGGCGGTCCATGACCTCGGGCTTGGAGTCAATCTCCATCTTGATGCGCGAGGCGGCCTCGTCGATCAGGTCGATAGCCTTGTCTGGCAGGAAGCGGTCGGTGATGTAGCGGTTGGACAGCTCGGCTGCCGCCACGATGGCCGGATCGGTGATCTCGACGCCATGGTGGATCTCGTAGCGCTCCTGCAGACCGCGCAGGATGGCGATGGTGGATTCCACCGACGGCTCGCCGACCAGCACTTTCTGGAAACGGCGCTCAAGCGCTGCATCCTTTTCGATGTACTTGCGGTATTCGTCCAGTGTGGTGGCACCCACGCAGTGCAGCTCACCCCGCGCCAGCGCAGGCTTGAGCATGTTGCCGGCATCCATGGCACCATCGCTCTTGCCGGCACCAACCATGGTGTGAATCTCGTCGATGAAAACGATGGTCCGGCCCTCGTCAGCTGCGATGTCTTTAAGGACGGCTTTCAGACGTTCCTCGAATTCGCCCCGGTACTTGGCACCAGCCAGCAGTGCCGCCATGTCCAGCGCCAGTACGCGCTTGTCCTTCAGGGAGTCCGGCACTTCGCCGTTGACAATCCGCTGGGCCAGTCCCTCGACAATGGCGGTCTTGCCCACGCCCGGCTCACCGATCAGCACCGGATTGTTCTTGGAACGACGCTGCAGAATCTGGATAGTACGGCGGATTTCGTCATCCCGGCCGATGACCGGATCCAGCTTGCCCTGTCGTGCCCGCTCGGTCAGGTCAAGCGTATATTTTTTGAGCGCCTCGCGCTGTCCCTCGGCATCCTGAGATTCAACGGACTGGCCCCCGCGCACGGCATCAACCGCCGCCTGTAGCGATTTGTGTGTCAATCCGGCCTGCACCAGCAGGCGGCCTGCCTCTCCGGCGTGACGTCCATCACCGTCGGTCAGCGCCAGCAGGAACATTTCAATGGCAACGAACTGGTCGCCACGTTTCTCGGCATCCTTTTCCGCCTGGTTCAGCAGCTTGAGCAGCTCACGGCTGACCGAAGGCTGTCCCGACTGACCGCTGACCTGGGGCAGGTTTTTCAGCGCGGCATCGACTGATGCCCGCAGGGACGAAATGCGTACCCCGGCACGTTCGAGCAGCGCCCGCCCGGAACCATCCGGCTGCGAGATCACCGCAGACAGAACGTGCAGCGGTTCAATGTACGGATTGTCGGCCGAGACGGCCAGGCTCTGTGCATCAGACAGAGCCTCCTGAAACTGTGTGGTAAGTTTTTCTATTCGCATGGATCTCTCTCTATTTAGTTTCTCTTATTGATCGACGTAATTTCCAGGCAACAATGGCATTCTTTCAGATCAGCCCCGACCTTGGCAGCTGACCAAACCCGCACACACCATCCGGCCTGGCCTGATAATCTGAGCGGGTATATGAGGCGACATTCTGAGCATGAAATCCCGCCATGAACAAGGCTTTTCCCTTCTCTTGAATGTCCGAACGGCCTGAAAATTGGGATTGTTCAGTCAGAATTCAAGATCGAGTCATTTTTGTCAATAACTGTCATATAACGGGTTGTCAGGCTCAGAAAATATTCTTGTGATAATTTCGCCTGGCAGGTACTTCTTCATGCCTTACGATGCCATTCATTAACCACCTGCTCACCGAGCTCAACCTCCTATGGCAGAGCATCTCTGTGTCGCACCGGGTACTGCTCTATGCCACCTGGGAGATCGGTAGCATTCTTTTCCTGTTAGGCCAGCGCCGGCCACCACTGGCCACCCTGTCGTGGATCCTCGCCTCTTTAGGTCTGCCAGTACTGAGCCTGGGTTTCTATTTTGTGTTTGGCCCGCGCAAACTCAAACGACGTAACATACGTCGCGAGCTGGCCCGCCATCTGGCAGCCCATCATGGCCCACGCCGCCACCAGCAACTGCCCGAGACGCTGGCGTCACGCCACTGGCTGCTGGCCCAGGCCCGGGTGGCTACCGAATGTGGCAGTGCCTCACCCCGTCAGGTGCAGGGCCTTGAGATCCTGATCGATGGTGATGCCGCCTATGCGGCCATCGAAACAGCCATGCAACAGGCTGTACGCCAGATCCATGTGGAATACTATATTTTCAAGCCAGACGAGATCGGCACCCGCTGGCGCGATCTGCTGACGGACAAGGCGCGCGCCGGTGTCAAGGTACGGATACTGGTTGATGCCGTCGGCTCAGGGCGCTGCCATCACGATTTCTGGCAGCCCCTGCGCCAAGCGGGCGGCGAAGTCCGCGTCTTTAACCCCCCGCGCCTGGTACCGTTCCGGCCCAGCATGGTGAACTTCCGTACCCACCGCAAGATCGTGGTCATCGACGCTTTCTACGGATTTACGGGCGGTATCAACGTTGACCGCATCGAATCCGCCAGCTGCACGGGTGTCACCGCATGGCGGGATACGCATCTGGCCCTCAGGGGCAATGCCGCGCTTGACCTGCAACGTCTTTTCCTGGAAGACTGGCTGTATGCCGGCACACGTTCAGGCAATCTGGCTCGTCTGGACAAAGCGCTGACCACACCGCAGGACATTCAGGCCTGGTTTCCGTTTCACCATGAGGAAGCGGGCGATGGCCTGCAGCCGTGGGTGCAGATCATCGACTCCGGACCAGATCGCGGCGAATCTGCAATCTATCGCTTCTTCTTCGCGGCGATCTCTTCGGCACGCCATCGTGTCTGGATCACAACGCCCTATTTCATCCCCGATGAAGCCATCATGACCGCACTGACCACTGCAGCCGTGCGCGGTGTAGACATCCGGCTGCTAGTACCGATGGAATCAGATCAGCTGCTGACCGGACTGGCCGCCTCGACTTTCGTGGAAGAGGTGCTGACCCGACGGGTGAAAGTTTATGCCTACGTACCACGCTTCATTCATGCCAAGACACTGGTGGTTGATGACGAGCTCTCGGCTATCGGCACCGCCAATATGGATAACCGCAGCTTCCGGCTCAATTTCGAAGTCATGGCAGCAATCTACGACAAGAAGACTACCTCGGTCATGGCACGCCAGTTCCTGAAGGATCTGGAGTCGGCTACGCAGCTACATGCCGATTTCCAACCGGGCAGCTTCAGCCAGCGGATGGTGGCGAGTCTGGCCCGCCTGGCAGCACCGCTGCTCTGAGGCGCATCCGAACAAATCCGCGCGGGTCTGCCCGCCTCCCCGGGTATGCCAGGTATCCAGAAGCTATCCACTATGCCGTGTGTGTCCAGGACGATACCCGCGGAATAGGAATGCGAGGGCCGGGCCCCAAGTCCTCAGCACCAGCGTTCGCGGGCCATCTCGTCGCTCTCGCGGGCGTCGACCCAGCGTTCTTCGCCGCTGGCAAGCACCTCCTTCTTCCAAAAAGGAGCGTCTGTCTTGAGGAAATCCATGATGAAACGGCAGGCTTCAAAGGCGGCGTCGCGATGGCGTGCAGCCACCGCGACCAGCACAATCTGCGCTCCACTGGCCAGGGGTCCGACCCGATGGATAACCGTGGTGCCCAGCAGCGGCCAGCGTAGCATCGCACGTTGACAGATGTCAGCCAGCGCCCGTTCGGTCATACCGGGATAGTGCTCCAGTGTCAGACCGCTGACGGCATCGCGGTGTCCGGCGGCATCCCGACGCACATAGCCGACAAATGAAGCCACCGCACCGGCATCGCCAGCCCGCTGCTGCAAGCAGGCAAGCTCATGGCCGACATCAAAGTCCCCGCTCTGGACACGGATACAGGGTTCGGCAACAGGCTGCATCCGTCTAGCCCCCCGTGACCGGCGGAAAAAAGGCGACTTCGGCGCCCTCGCGTAATGGCGTCTCCGGGCAGGCCAGCTGCTGGTCAACCGCAACACGCAACATATCCCGACCCGTGTGCGGTGGCAGGAATGCCTCAGCCCACGCCCCACCGCGTCCTGCCAGATACTGACGCAATGTGGCAACAGTATCAACGTCCGCGGGCAAACTAATCCGTTCGCCCCGCAGGCCAAGTCGTTCACGCAAACTCGCAAAGAGCAGCAATTCGATGTTCATAGGAATTAACCCAGCAGCCCCGCAAAGGGCAGAAAACGCACGGCATCGCCCCGGCGAATAACCTGGCCAGGCGGATTGTCGATCAGGCCATCACCTTCGACGACCGAAGTGAGCACCGCCGAGCCCTGCCGGCAGAAGAGCCCCAGACGCTCGCCGCCAGGTTGCAACACCACCCGCAGGAACTCGCGACGATGGTCGGGCGCCGTCCAGTCAAAATCGCTCGTCATGGTCATGACCAGAGGCTCGACCGCCTGAACCCCCTGCAGACGCAGCAGGAAGGGCCGCACAAACACCAGACAGGCCACCAAAGCCGAAACCGGGTTACCAGGCAATCCGATAAAATGCGCAAAACTGCCCGGAACCCCGGCCCGGGCGTCCACCGGATCATCCCGTCCGACCCGTCCATAGGCCAGCGGCCGACCTGGTTTCATGGCGACCCGCCACAGATCGATCACTCCTTCGGCCTCAACCGCTGGACGGACATGATCCTCCTCACCGACGGAAACACCACCGGCGCTGACAATCAGGTCTGCTGACCGGGCCGCCTGACGCAGGGCCTGACGGGTGGCATCCCGTGAATCAGGGACAATCCCAAGGTCCATGACCTCGCAGCCCAGGCGACGCAGCAGCGCATTGAGCACGAAGCGGTTGGAGTTGTAGATGCCGCCGGCTGGCAGCGGCTGCCCCGGCATCACCAGCTCGTCTCCCGTGAAGAAACAGGCCACCCGGGGACGGGCACGTACCCGCAACGTGGCAGCGCCAACGGAAGCAGCCAGACCAAGCGCCTGCGGCACCAGGCGGGTGCCAGCCGACAGCACGGTGCCACCGGATGCAATGTCTTCGGCGCGCCGTCGCACCCAGGCACCTGCGACAGGTTGCCCCCGAAAGCGCACCCCTGCCCCCCGCACCTGATCCGCCCTGTCCGGCAACCACTGTGGATTATGGTCTGGCCCGGCAGGCCGTGCCGGGATATCCACCTGGCCTGGCAACACCTCGGCATCTTCCTGCATCACCACGGCATCTGCCCCGGGCGGCAGGGCCGCCCCGGTGAATATGCGTGCGACGGTGCCGGGCTGCAGCGGCTGCCCCTGATGTCCGGCCGGAATCCGCTGTGAAACAGGAAACACCCGCCCCGGCTCGGCCTGCAGCTCGGCAACGCGAACGGCATAGCCATCCATCTGGGCATTATCCCAGGGCGGCACGTCCAGGGAGGACAGCAGGGTCTCGGCCAGCACACGACCATCTGCGGTCATGGTGTCGATACACTCCGTCGCGGGCAGGACATGCGCACTGGCCAGCAGGCGGGCCAAGGCATCTTCAACGGCAAGCAATGCAGGCATGGGCCTATTGTCCATCAAGTCGTGCCAGGATAAAAGATGTCACGGCGCCCGGATCATTCAGATCAAGCACAGGCAGGGCGATGTCCAACGGGCCATCGGTGGCCACGGCCACGATCTCCGGATCATCCGGGTACAGCGGCGGCTTGCCTACGGCGGGCCGGTAAACCTCGACTTTGGGAATCGGGGCATGCTTGAACCCCTCGACCAACACCACATCGCAAGGCGCCATGAGGGCAAGCTGCGCATCCAGTCCCGGTTCGGGTTCACCGCGCAGTTCGTGCATCAGCACCCAGCGCTGATCGGTAGCGAGCAGCACCTCGGTGGCCCCGGCCTGACGATGGCGCCAGGAGTCCTTGCCCGGCGTATCGACGTCAACCCGATGATGTGCATGCTTGATGACCGAAACACGGCAACCGGCCGCCATCAGGCGGGGAATGACCTGCTCGATCAGCGTGGTCTTGCCGGCTCCCGAGTAGCCAGCAAAACCCATGACCAGACGATGTCGCCGCACCATCAGGTTCGGGCCGCCACGTAGGCCCTGAGCTGGGCGGCATCGGCGGGCATGGACACATAGCGCTGCACCCGATACGGCAGGTCAAGCATCGACTCGGGTACGGGCGGCCGGATACCGGTGGCTTCGACGATGCTGTCGGCAAACTTGGCCGGCAATGCCGTCTCCAGGCAAATCATCGGCACACCAGGTTCGCGGTACGGCTGGGCAACTTTCAGCCCATCGGCGGTATGCGTATCCACCAGCACGCCACGCTCCTCATGCCACCGGCGGATAGTATGCATCCGGTCCGCATGGGTACTTCGGCCTGACACAAAGCCCCACCGGGCTGCACGAGCGAAAGCGTCGGTACCGGCCAGATCGAATTCGCCATCCTGGCCCAGCCGCTGCCATAGTGCCCGGACACGCTCGCCATCACCCTCCAGCAGGTCAAAGACAAAGCGCTCGAAATTGGATGCCTTGGAAATGTCCATCGACGGGCTGGAAGTCGCCTGTGTCTCGCGCGCACGGCGCACCCGGTAGCGGCCGGTGCGGAAAAATTCGTCCAGTACGTCGTTCTCGTTGGTCGCCACGACCAGGCGCCGGATGGGCAAGCCCATACGCCGGGCGATGTGGCCGGCCAGTACGTTACCGAAGTTACCACTGGGCACAGCAAAGGAAACCAGCGCAGGCCGGCCGTTGACGTCGAGCGGGCTGGCGGCGGTGGCCTGCAGATAGCCCCGGAAGTAATAAACCACCTGGGCCACGACACGGGCCCAGTTGATGGAGTTGACGCTGCCGATGTGATGACGTGTCTTGAAGCCCAGATCGGCGGAGAGCGCCTTGACGAGATCCTGACAGTCGTCGAATACCCCGTCGATGGCAATGTTGTAGATGTTCTCATCCATCAGGCTGTACATCTGGGCACGCTGGAAGGCACTCATCCGCCCGGCAGGTGACAGCATGAAGACACGCAGTCGCTGCCGGCCGCGCATGGCGTATTCGGCGGCACTGCCCGTATCTCCGGACGTGGCCCCGATGATGTTGAGCCAACGATCCTGGCGGAGTAACGTGTACTCGAAGAGCCGCCCCAGCAGCTGCATGGCCATGTCCTTGAAAGCCAGCGTCGGGCCATTGGAAAGATGCTCAATCAACAATGCACCGCGCTCGGCACTGGCCGCCTCCAGCTCCGTCAGAGGCGTGATGGCCCGGGTGCCAAAGATTTCCGGGGTATAGGTATCCTCCACCAGACGCCGCAGATCATCTTCGGGAATGTCGTCACAGTAGCGGCGCAGCACCTCAAAGGCCAGCTGGGCATAGGACAGGCTGCGCCACGACTGCAACGTATCGGCGTCGACCTGCGGAATGCTGGCCGGCATGACCAGCCCGCCATCGGGGGCCAGGCCGCCTAGCAGGATCTCACTGAAGCGCTGCGGGGGCATGCCGCCCCGGGTGGACAGATATTGCATGATCGTCAGAATGAAAGAATTGGTCGGCTTCAGGACAGCCGATCCGGCCTGGCCCAGACCATAACCATCAGTCGAGCGCTTCAACCCGCAGCCGCACCGGCGCCGCCTGCACCGACGGCAGTGCCTCGATGCGTGCGATGGCTGCGTCGATGCATCGCTCGACTGTCCGGTGGGTCATCAGAATGATATCGGTTGTCTGCTCACCCTCATCCGGCTGGCGCTGCAACATGGCGTCGATGGAGACACCTTCGTCGGCCATGATGCGGGTGATGTCGGCCAGTACCCCCGGCTCGTCAACCACCTGGATGCGCAGATAGTAGGCCGTCTCCATCTCGCTGGCGGGCAGCACCGGTACCTGCTGCAGCTGATCCTGACGGAAAGCCAGATAAGGCACGCGGTTCTGGGGTGCCACATCCATCTGACGGACTACATCTACCAGGTCAGCCACTACTGCACTGGCGGTCGGCAACTTGCCAGCGCCCGGGCCATAGTACAGTGTCTCGCCGACAGCGTCTCCCTTGACCCAGACCGCGTTCATGGCCCCCTCGACATTGGCCAGCAGGCGGTGCGCCGGGATCAGCGTGGGATGCACGCGCAGCTCAATGCCCTCGGCGCGATGACGGGCAATGCCCAGCAGCTTGATGCGATAGCCCAGCCGGTCGGCGTAAGCGAAATCCTCCGCCGCGAGCCGGCTGATGCCCTCGATGTAGGCCCCCTCGAACTGCACTGGCACGCCGAAAGCGATCGAGGCGAGCAAGGTCACCTTGTGGGCCGCATCGACCCCCTCAATGTCAAACGTGGGATCGGCCTCGGCATAGCCCAGACGCTGCGCATCGGCCAACGCCGCATCAAAGGTCAGCCCCCGGTCGCGCATTTCGGACAGGATGAAATTGGTGGTGCCGTTGATGATGCCCGCTACCATCGTCACGCGGTTGGCGGACAGCCCCTCACGCAGCGCCTTGACGATCGGGATGCCCCCCGCCACCGCCGCCTCGAATGCCACCATCACGCCCGCAGCCTGGGCCCGTTCAAAAATCTCGTTGCCATGTACCGCAAGCAGTGCCTTGTTGGCCGTCACAACATGCTTGCCCCTGCCGATGGCAGCCAGTACGACATCCCGGGCAATCGTGGTACCCCCCATAACCTCCACGAGCACATCAATATCCGGATCATTGATGATCTCGAACGGATCCTGACCCACGGGAATATCGGGGCCGACGACGGCCCGGGCCGGCGCCGGGTCACGCACTACCACACGACCGACCTGGATCCGGCATCCAACCCGCCGGCTAATATCGGCCGCATTGTTGCGCAGCACCTCGAATACACCACTGCCTACTGTTCCCAGTCCGAGCAGTCCGATCTTGATCACTTTCATACGCTGGAAAAACTCCTGATTCTTGCGTGACAGGTCTCACCAGACCTGGCCCGCCGCTGTCTCAATCTGCCCGGCCATACCTTGAGCGATAGTCGCCCAGAAAACTGCCAATCCGCCGGCATGCTTCGGTCAGATCATCCGAGTTAGGCAAAAACACCATCCGGAAATGGTCATGGGCTGGCCAGTTGAAGCCGCTTCCCTGCACCAGCAGCACGCGTTCACGCTCCAGCAGCTGCAGGATAAATCGCTGGTCATCCTCGATGGGATAGAGCCTGGCATCCAGCTTCGGGAACAGATACAGCGCGGCCTTGGGCTTGTAACAGCTCACCCCCGGGATACTGGTCATCATGTCCCAGGCCAGGTCACGCTGCCGTGCCAGCCGGCCGCCTGGCTGCACCAGTGACTGAATACTCTGGAACCCCCCCAGCGCGGTCTGTATGCCCAGCTGGCCAGGTACATTGGCGCATAACCGCATCGACGCCAGCATGTTGAGCCCTTCCAGATAATCGGCCGCACCACGTTTGTCTCCCGAGATAATCATCCAGCCCGCACGATACCCACAGGCGCGGTAGTTCTTGGAAAGACCATTCATGGTGATGCACAGCACGTCATCGGCCAGTGAAGCGATGGACGTATGCGTCGCACCATCGTACAAAATCTTGTCATAGATTTCGTCAGCAAAAACAATGAGATCATGCTGGCGCGCGACCTCCAGAATCTCTCTGAGCAGATCGTCCGGATACAGCGCACCCGTTGGATTGTTGGGATTGATGACGACAATAGCCCGGGTACTGGGCGTGACCCTGGCCCGGATATCATCCAGATCCGGCAACCAGCCCGCCTCTTCATCACACATATAATGGACGGCTGTCCCTCCGGACAGACTCACAGCCGCCGTCCACAGCGGATAGTCAGGCGTAGGCACCAGGACTTCATCGCCCGCGTCCAGCAGCGCGTTGAGCGACATCACAATCAGCTCACTTACCCCGTTACCAATGTAGATGTCGTCGATGCCCACTCCGCAGATGCCCTTGATCTGCGAGTAGTGCATCACGGCCTTGCGCGCCGAAAAAAGCCCCTTGGAATCCGAATAGCCCGACGCATCAGCCAGGTTGGCCATGATGTCCTGACGCACCTCATCAGGAGCGTCAAAGCCAAAAGGCGCCATGTTGCCGATGTTGAGCTTGATGATGCGCTGGCCGTCCTCCTCCATTTGCCGGGCACGCTGGAGCACGGGTCCCCGGATGTCATAGCAGACATTGGCCAGCTTTGCGGACTTGTGAATGCTCTTCATGATGGCTGCAGGCACCGGAAAAGGGCGGTACCATGAGGTTGGATGACCGCATAATGTACACCGGCTGCGACCTTTCCCGCACCTGCAACATCCTTGTCCGCGGGACTGGCCATTATTTCTACGCCTTCATGAAACTGCATCCTGACAGTCACGATGACCTTAACGCCATCACCGCCTACGGCACTGGCTGGGTGGAAGTCAACGGGGTCCGCCATTGCGGCCCGCTGCTGATCCGCCCCCACGGGCCCGTCAGCGCCTGGCCGGTCGCGGGCCTGGACTCGCTCACTGCACCGGATCTGCAGTCCCTCACGGAACCGCGACCAGAGATCATCCTGCTGGGCACGGGTGCCCAACTGCAGTTCCCGTCCCCGACACTGACCCGTCCACTGTTGCAGGCAGGCATCGGAATCGAGGCCATGGACACGGTGGCAGCGTGCCGTACCTACAACATCCTCATGGCCGAAGGACGTCAGGTACTGGCCGCACTCGTGGCAGCGCCCTGATTCTTCTGGCCCTGCTCCCATCAACGTCCGCCCTGAACGCCCATCCCGAGCACTCCATGGAATCTTCCCCCAGCCCTGCATCTGCCCCCCTACAGACCGGCCAGACCGTCCCTGACATCCCCCTGGAAACCACTGGCGGGCCGATGCGCCTCAGCGATCTGCGTGGGCGCCTGCTCGTCCTGTACTTCTATCCCAAGGACAATACCCCGGGCTGCAGCAATGAAGCTGCCGACTTTGCCGAACACTGGCAGGCATTCCGGGATGCCGGAGCCGAGGTCCTTGGCGTCTCGCGCGACAGCCTGCACAGCCACCAGCTATTCCATCAAAAATTCGACCTGCCCTTCGTTCTGGTCAGTGATCCGGACGAAATCCTCTGTACACGCTTTGGCGTGATCCGGATGAAAAACATGTACGGTCGCCAGGTACGTGGCATCGAACGTTCAACTTTTCTCATCGGCCGCGATGGTGTGCTGCTGCAGGCATGGCGCAAAGTCAAGGTTCCTGGTCACACCGCCGCCGTTCTGGATGCTGTGCGCAGCGCTGCCCGGCCAGCCTCCTGAGCCCCCCGACACCGACGCACCATGCCCCTACCCAAGCCCCCCAGCACCCGCGGCGAACGTCTCGACATCAAAACCGCTGCCAGGGACAAGGCTCGCCTGCCAGCCAGCCGCCGCCGCAAACGCCCATCTGCGGCTGGCACCGGTATCGACCCTGCCCTCGCTGCCGCTGCCGTGCCTAACCCGTCCCCCCAGGTCACGACGGCATCTCCTCCCGTCCCGCCCCAGGCCACCACGCCGGCAGCGGCAGCGCCATCATCCGGCAGTCTGCCGGGCGCGACCCCGCGTCCCGGCATCCCTGCGGGCGGCGCTCAGACTGCTGCCCTGCTCAGTGCCCCACAGGAGAACCTGATCCCGCAGGACACACCGCCAGACCACTACCAGCAGTCTCCTCGGCCCGCCAGCCCAGCACGCCGGGACAGCCGCCACCAGACGTCCAGCCTGGAGAGTCACAAGCTGTTCGTCCTCGACACCAACGTGCTGATGCACGACCCCACCGCGCTCTTTCGCTTCAAGGAACATGATGTGTTCCTGCCCATGATCACCCTGGAAGAACTGGATGATCACAAGCGCGGCATGAGCGAAGTCTCCCGCCATGCCCGACAGGTCAGCCGCAGCCTTGATGCACTGCTGGCTGGTATTGATGGCAGCATCGCTCAGGGCATCGCGCTGGCCGGCGGCAGTCCGGACGCCACCGGCCGGCTATTCCTGCAGACCCGCATCCTGGAGACCAGCCTGCCCGAGAGCCTGCCCCCGGGCAAGGCCGACAACCGCATCCTTGCCGTCACCGCCGCACTGCAGCAGGAGCGCCCCGGACAGCAGGTCATCCTGGTGTCCAAGGACATCAACATGCGCATCAAGGCCCGTTCGCTGGGCCTGCTTTCCGAAGACTATTTCAACGACCAGGTCACCGATGACCTGGATCTGCTCTACAGTGGCTCACTCGCCCTGCCCGACGACTTCTGGCAGAGCCATGGCCAGGGGCTGGAGTCCTGGCAGGACAGCGGCGTGCACTACTATCGCATCCGCGGCCCGCTGGTGGCCTCCATGCTGGTCAACCAGTTTGTCCATCTGGACGGCGACACGCCACTCCATGCCCAGGTGCGTGAAGTCAGCGGCGATCAGGCCGTTCTGCGGGTAGTCCGCGACTATACCCAGACCCGCCATGCCATCTGGGGGATCACAGCCCGCAACCTCGAACAGAATTTCGCGCTCAACCTGCTGCTGGATCCCGACATTGATTTTGTCACCCTGCTGGGCCAGGCCGGTACGGGCAAGACCCTGCTTGCCCTCACCGCCGGTCTGGCTCAGACACTGGATCAGAAACGCTTTTCCGAAATCATCATGACGCGGGCCACCGTACCGGTCGGTGACGACATCGGCTACCTGCCCGGCACCGAAGAGGAAAAGATGCAGCCATGGATGGGCGCACTGGAAGACAACCTGGAAGTCCTCAACCGGGGCAGCGCCGGCGGTGAATGGGGCCGGACGGCCGCTGCAGATCTCATCCGTTCCCGGATTCGCGTCAAATCCATGTCCTTCATGCGAGGGCGCACGTTCAATAACAAATACCTGATCATCGACGAGGCCCAGAACCTGACCCCCAAACAGATGAAAACGCTGGCTACCCGGGCCGGCCCTGGCACCAAGGTGGTCTGCCTGGGCAACATCGCCCAGATCGACACCCCCTATCTCACGGAGGCATCTTCCGGCCTGACCTATGTCGTGGAACGCTTCAAGGGCTGGAAACACGGCGGCCACCTCACACTGCAGCGTGGCGAACGCTCGCGCCTGGCCGATTTTTCTGCCGTTATTCTGTAATCGCAGGCCCGGCTGTCTGGCCGGGCCCCAAAAGCGCTGCCGATCACTCAAGTAACAGAGCCCACAGGCCCTCTTTTAGCGTTGTTTCATGACGACACACAACGCTTAAGCACAATTGGTTTCAGAAAAAACACGTTGTTTACGAAACAAAATTGGACGAGGTTATGTGATTTTTCTGAAAAATAATGCGCTGAAAATCGATAAATACTGCATTTGATCGGCTTTTCAACCATCGTCCATGTCGAAAATTTTCACAGAACATGGGAATTCTTCCATGACATGAAACCAACGCTTTCTTAAGATGCTCGGCATCCATCCGGAGCCGACTCATGGACAGTCTCTCGCCATCACCTGCCTGCGACCCTGCCTGCCAGGCTGCACGGCCAACCTCCAGCAGCAAAACACTCTATTCACTACAGGCCCTGCGTTTCATTGCCGCCGCCCTGGTTCTGGTCAGCCACATCCGTAACGAATATGGCCTTAGCCCCTTCGGCAGCAGCGGCGTAGACATTTTCTTTGTCATCTCCGGCTTCATCATCCACTATGTAACCCGTGACGGTGCGCCCCAGTTCTTTGTGCGCCGGCTCATCCGCATTGTTCCCCTCTACTGGCTGGGTACACTGGCACTGGCTGCAGTCGCCATCAAGGCGCCCAGCCTGCTTCACCAGACCAGCGTCGACCTGCCCACGCTGCTGGCTTCCCTGTTCTTCATTCCTGTCTGGAACGATACCGTCCAGTACCACATGCCGCTGCTGACGCTGGGCTGGTCGCTCAACTACGAGATCCTGTTCTACCTGGTGTTCTTCATCGCCATGAAGATCTCCCACCAGCACCGGCTGGCCATCAGCGCCCTGCTGCTGCTCGCGCTGACATCACTGCATCCCTATGTCGCCACCGAATCTGCGCTGGCCTTCTGGAGCGATGCCTACATTGTGGAATTCATCTATGGCATGGTACTCGCGCAGGTCCTGGGCGTCACACGATTCACCGATCGCATTCATCTGCCGCTAGCAGCCTGTCTTGCCGGTCTCGCGCTCTACACCTGGGCCCTGCTGCCTGATACGGGACTGGTCACCCCACAGATGGCCCTGGACAAATGGCTGCGCATCGTGGTCATCGGCCTGCCCAGCACAGCGCTCATCATCCTGACACTCGCCTGCGAACAATCCTTCCGCGCCTTCAGTCCACGCAGCAAATCCGTCGTCAACTTCCTGGGTGAACTCTCCTATCCCATCTACATCTTCCACATCTATGTGATGGGGGCTATGAAGCGCCTGGGTGCCCTGGGCAGCAGCCTGCCCGTCTACTCGGTCATCGTATTTGCTGCGACCCTGGGTGTCGCCTCGGCCGTCTATCTGCTGTATGAACAACCCATACGCAAGCTGCTCAGCCAGCACCTGCTGCGCAAAAAGGGCAAGGACGGGCATCCTCCCCAGAATGCCCTGCCGCTGTCTCCTGCCACCCACATCGGCACCGGGGGGTAGATTCTCCAGGCGCTGGCCTCAGACACCGGCTGCAAAGTTCTCGAACTTCGTATACTGTCCCTGAAACGCCAGCGTCACCGAGCCAATCGGACCATTACGCTGTTTGCCGATGATAATCTCGGCCATCCCCTTGGTCTCGGCATCCGGATCATAGCGGTCATCCCGATGAATAAAGAAAATCACGTCGGCATCCTGCTCAATCGAACCCGACTCACGCAGATCACTCATGATCGGCTTCTTGTCCTGACGCTTTTCCACTTCACGCGAGAGCTGTGACAGCGCAATGACCGGGCATTTCAGCTCCTTGGCCAGTGATTTGAGCGCTCGGGAAATTTCCCCGACTTCCGTGGCCCGGTTCTCCCGGCTGTTCGGGTTTCCGCCGCTCATCAGCTGCAAATAGTCAATCACAATCAGACCCAGATGGCCATACTGCCGGGCCAGACGTCTTGCCCTGGCCCGCAGCTCAAACGGATTGAGCGCTGGCGTTTCGTCAATAAATAATGGTGCGTCCTGCATCTTGCCCATGGCATCAGTCAGACGGATGAAATCATCCTCGGTCAGACGGCCAGTACGCAGCCGTTGCTGGTCGATGCGCCCCGCCGAGCCGATAAGGCGCATCGCGAGCTGCTCGGCTCCCATCTCCATGCTGAACACCGCCACCGGCAACTTCTCATGCACAGACACGTGTTCGCCAATGTTCAGCGCAAAGGCCGTTTTACCTACCGATGGTCGGGCAGCGACAATGATCAGATCACCTGGCTGCATGCCTGACGTCATCCGGTCAAGATCAACAAAGCCGGTCGCAATGCCCGTAATCTCGCTGGGATTGTCACGGTTGTAGAGCTCGTCAATACGCTGAAAGACTTTGCCCGACAGAGGGCCGATATGCTGGAAATCGTTGCGCTTCTTGCCGTTGTCTTCGGCAATTCTGAACATTTCCGCTTCTGCCGCATCCAGCACCTCGTTCACCGGGCGCCCCTGTGCACTGAACGCCTCGGTCGCAATCTGATCGGAGACGGCGATCAGCCGGCGCAGAACCGCCCGGTCACGCACCATCTCGGCGTAATGGCGAATATTCGTGGCAGAAATCACCGCATTGGAAAGCGTGGCCAGATACTGCTCCCCTCCCGCATCGTCCAGCCTTCCGGATTGTTGTAGCGCATCCTTGACGGTCAAGGCATCCGCCGGACGCCCGGCACGTAACAGCTGGCTGATGCTTTGCCATATCAAACGGTGATCTTGTCGATAAAAATCATCATCAGAAATGATATCGGCAATATCTTCCCAGGTCGTGTTATTTAACAGTAATCCCCCCAGGACGGATTGTTCGGCTTCGATCGAGTGGGGCGGCACCCGTAACTGTGCAATTTCGCTATCCATGAGGACTCTCTGGCTAGGGCCAGACACTGGCAAAAACAAAAAAGGGGCATCCCATAAGGGACGCCCCGCTGTTCATCCGGAAGCAGGAACCAGACAGTAGGACACCGGTTTTCAACCGGACAGTCCATCAAGGCATGCCAGGCGCCGTCGTGACACAAACATCACACGCGCGAAAACGCCTGCACACTGAAACTGTCTGGACGTGCCGCCCGGAAAACGTCAGGCCGTTTCGCCCACCACATTCACTGTGATGTCGACCAGCACATCGGTATGCAGCGCTACCTGAACGGGATGCTCTCCAATGGTCTTGATATGCCCCTGCGGCATGCGAACCATCTGCTTCTGAACACCGGCAAAACCGGCCTTGTGCAGGGCATCAGCGATGTTGGCGTTGGTCACGGAGCCGAACAGGCGTCCATCCACACCAGCCTTCTCGGTCAGTGAAATCTGACGGCCGGCCAGTTTGTTACCTTCGGCCTGGGCCGCGGCCAGTTTTTCAGCCTGGATCCGCTCCAGTTCGGCACGACGGGCCTCGAACTCGGCAACTGCCGCCTGGGTGGCGCGGCGGGCTTTGCCTTTCGGAATCAGAAAATTGCGGGCATAGCCGTCCCGTACACGGACGACATCACCCAACTGACCAAGATTGACGACTTTCTCAAGCAAAATAATCTGCATCATGCGCTCCTGCGGGGATGTACTGGGCCATCATCAGACCACGATGGCAGCTGTTCCACCCCGGCAATGGGGTATCAGTGGTTGTCGGTGTAGGGCATCAGGGCAAGGAAGCGGGCGCGCCGGATGGCAACGCCCAGCTGGCGCTGGTAGTGAGCCGAGGTACCGGTCAGGCGGGCCGGAATGATCTTGCCCTGTTCGGTCACAAAGTCTTTCAGTGTGTCCACATCCTTGTAGTCAATCCACTCCACCTTTTCAGCCGTGAAGCGGCAGAACTTTTTGCGCTTGAACAGTGCGGACTGGGCGGGACGTTTGGGTTTGCGGTCTTTGCTGCCGCGACGGAAACCAACCATGATGAAACCTCTTGTATGTGTGTTCAGTACGGATCGATGTGTGTCAGGTGCAGACAGATCAGGCGGGTGCTCCTGCGGGCCTGCGTGAGAAACCCCCGCACGCTCACCTGGGTACCGGGTGCGATGCTGCCCAGCCGGCTGGCAACCTCACCCATGGCAATCGCCTGGATCTGCAGATGGACCTCGCGTTCTATGCCAGCCTCGGGACGACGTGATGTGTGCGTCAGCACCCCTTCCGTCACGGGCAGTCCCGACAGGTTGTAGCGCGGTATGCCACGTTCTGTCAGCTCTGCCGTCAATGCAAGCTCGTTCAGTGCCGACTGAATAACAGCCGGCTTCCCTTCACTGGCCTGCGATCCCGGCGGGCCCATAGGCTGCATCTGACACGCTGACGTGCCGATTACTCGGCCGCGCTGCTGTCAGTCGACGCAGCCGTTGCATCAGCGCTGGATGTCTTGCGGGACTCTTCCTTCTGCAGGCGCTTGCTCATCACCGAGGGACCGGTCTCGGCCTTGTCCATCCGCACCACCAGATGGCGCAGGACGGCATCGTTAAAGCGGAAGGCATTTTCGATCTCGCCCAGCGTATGCTGGTCACACTCGACGTTCATCAGCACATAGTGTGCCTTGCCAATTTTCTGGATGGGATAGGCCAACTGCAGCCGTCCCCAATCCTCGACCCGGTGCATCTTGCCGCTGGCGCCTTCGACCATCTGCTTGTATCGCTCGATCATCGCAGGCACCTGTTCGCTCTGGTCCGGATGGACCATGAAGACGATTTCATAATGTCGCATGGATTACCCTTCTGGATTTCCCTAGGAAGAAAGCCACCGGCCGGCGGACAGCCAAGACCGTGTGGCAAGGAGCCAGTAATGATATCCGGTATCCGCGCAAACCCCAAATTCGGATGCCCGCTACACCGTACCCAGCATCTGGCGATAGGTCAGACGGGCCGCCTCTGCAATGTATTCAGCCATGGCGTCTTCATGCGTCATGCCGCCCAGCGCCTGCCAGGCGTCCCAGCGTGAACGCCCCTCGAAATCGGAAAATCCCGGACGTGGCCCGGACACATTACCGTGGGTGGCCTGCATGAACAACGCATGCAGCCTGAGCTGGACAATGCGCCCCTGCTGTTCTCCAAGCGCCTGCACCTGCTGCTGCGCTTTACGAAAATCGTCTTCCAGGTGGGACATGACGAAACCCCTCCAGCCATGCGATGTCCGCTACCTGTGTTGCCATAGGACTGCTCATGCTGCCTCCTGAACCTGAAAACAGGCCCAACGGACATAGGAGATAGCCTGACCTTTCATCCTACGATCCTGCTCCAGCGCTGCCGATTAGGGATATCCCTCTTTACAGACCGTCTGTCTTTTCCAGGCGACGTTCGCCCTGCCCATCCAAGCCCACCAGCGGCAGACGCAGAGATACCTGCCAGTCCTCCACCCGGGACAGACTGGCCGCTCCCGGGCGTGGACAGACCCCCACCAGCGTATCGAAGCGGATGCTGTCCGGCAATTCACACACGGGTACCTGCTGCGCCAGCCGCTGGCGCTCCGCCGCCGTCCATGCGCCATAGGCCAGGCTCAGATGTGGAACAAACTGAGTAGCGGCCGTCTGGATACCGGTACTTTCCACCGCGCCGGCCAGCCCTGCCGCCACGGCCCGCACGATATCGGCCAGCCACATACGCTCCGACCGCCGCGTTGCCAGACGCAGATACAAGGCTCTGAAATACGCCGGTTCGTGACCAAGACCATCTGCCGTCAGCGACAGACCATCCGGACGGCACACGCTGGCCACCCCTGCCGCCACGGCCTGGGCAGGCAAATCGGCCGGCACAATCCGGGCGGGCAAGGTTGACAGTGCCAGCGTCAGATGGGGCTCAAACGACGGGCCTGGCCCCTGAATGGCCAGCCGGTCTATCCATTGCTGCAACAGGGCGCGCTGCGGCTCGGCCGGAACCAGCCACCATGCGCAGGGCCAGTCTGCAGCGGCCATCATGTGGCGGATCCGGCTTCGTCCGGATATGGGCTGCGCCCATCCCAGACGCCCGGAAAGGCCGCCGCTGCCGTAATGCCATCCGGCTCGCCAATGTCCAGAAAGCGTCCCTGTGGGAAATAGACGCTGTTGACCTGCAGACCAGCCCGGATGGCTGCCGAGATCACGGCACCGACCGGCCACTCCGGCGCAGGCGCCTGCGGTGCGGCGGCCAGACGTTGCCGTGCCACCCCGGCCAGCCGTTCACACTCCGCTTTCAGAAATGCGGAAAAACGCCCGTTCCAGACAGCAAACATCCAGCAGATGTAATGCGCCGGCCGCTGGGGACGTTCCTCCTTGGTCTCCAGATTCAGCACCTGGCCGCTGTCACGATCCCAGGTGATCACATCGCCCGGTTCGCGGGCCGTCGCATTGAACAGCCCCAGCACGACATCAGCCCCCGTTGCCACCTGACGGGCCAGCAATGGTGTGAATGAATCAACCGGATCAATCAGGATGTCCGGGAAACCGAACACGACCTCGGCATCGCCAATAAACGGCACGGCCTGGGCAAGCGAAAAGGGCGGCCCCCACGGCAGCCCCGCCTGCAGATAGGCAAAGTCCATGCCCAGCCGGCGGCCATCCCCATAGTAGTCGGCGATGTCTCCCTTGCCCGGGCGGGTGATGAAAAACACCTGCTGTGTCCCTGCCCGGCGCATGCGTTCCAGCAGGTACTGCGATACCGGCTTGGGCTTGCGGTCAGCGCCTTCGCGGGCATGCTGAAAACCCACCGGCATCAGCTCCTTGCTGAAAGGCAGTGGCGCCAGCCGCGTGCCCCGCCCTGCCGCCGGAATCAGGCCCACCCGGCGAACCGCCGGAGCCGTTCCCCCGGGGGCTGCACGCCCATCATCGTACTCAGGCTTTTTTGTTTCCATTTTGATACAACAAGTGATTTTGGGACACAAAAGAATAACAATGTCATGGTGATTCCGGCCCGGATGAACCAGCCATCAAGCTGCTCACGACCGCTCATCCGCCCGGGGATGGATCAGGCGATGCTTTCCAGAAAAATCATGCTCTTGGGCATTTTCCCTTCCGGCCACTCCCGCCGCACAGGGCACATGTCCGGCAGTGATCGTCCACTGAAACACCGTTGTCATGTCCTTTCGCGTGCAGCCATCATGTTGTCGCCTGTTACCTCCCTGCGTCGTCTGCCGGCTCCCGCTGCTCGCCGGGCACAGTTTACCGGACGACCGGGGCAACTCCTCACCCTGTGCCTGGCGGCTGCGTTGATCATACCGGGCCTGGCCCGCGCCGATACCGATGATATTGCCGGCATTTGCCGGCAGGCATCATGGTCATTCCTGGATCAGGCCCAAGGCGGCCTGCAGACCCACATGGCGCAGATCCGCACGCGCCAGAAACATCTGTCCCGCGCCTACAGCCGTGACGTGCCGCGCTTCCAGAACCAGCTCCAGCTGTCGGACCGGACCGGCGGCAATATTCCGCTGGCCAGCAGCCCGGTGCTGAAATCCGGATCTGTCCGTCTGGCCAACAGCGCACCAGGAAAGACCAATGTCTATGTCCGGGGAACCCTGTACAGCATCAACAACAGCAGCGGTCTGGGGTTGACTACCCCGGGCACCGTCATCGGCAGCGATCAACAGGTCAATGAAGAAGTCGCCATCGGTTTCGCAGCCGGACGCATCGCTACCCGCAAGGCTTCCGGCACCGTCCTGTCGGCCTATCTATCGCTGCAACCGGCGCAGGCATTGATGCTCGACATGAGCTTTTCACTGGGCATGCACCGAGCGCGCCGGGCATTTCTGCTCGGTTACGGCGATCACGGCCTCGGCATTGCCGGCATGTCACAGGCGATCAGTCTGGAGCTCAATCACCAGCCGGAAGTTTTTTATGGCTGGAGCTTTTCGCCCTACAGCCGCTATGACCTGATGAGTACCCGGTTGGATGCATCGCCGCTGGACGCCCGGGGCTGGCACGCGAACCGCTCCCGGGCCAGTCTGTCATTCGGCAGCGTCATCGAGGCCGATGGGCTGGGTGGCCTGCTGGGGCCGGTTCAGCCCCGCCTGCAGGTAGAACTGCAACATCAGGTGACTGACGGGAACGGACACATCAAGGAGCGCTACAAAACCCATGGCATGATCGGTCTGGGTCTGACCTCGCGCCTGTCGCACGACATGGCCACCTTTGCGGAAAGCCGCTATGCAGCCGAATCCGGCAGTGCCTCGCCGGAAAGCCTGCTGCTCCTGGGTGTTCGCCTGTTTTTCTGATCCGGCGGCCCGGCCTGGCAGCCCTCACACCGGCGTCAGCGCGGGTCTGCCGGAAAACACGGCCGTCAGGTTGCGGGCAGCCAGCATGGCCATCGCCAGCCGGCAGTCACGGGTGGCGCTGCCAATATGCGGTGTCAGCACCACCTGACGACAGGCCAGTAGCGCCGGCAATATGTCCGGCTCTCCTTCATAGACATCCAGCCCGGCTGCGGCCAGCTGGCCCGCCTGCAACGCGGCCGCAAGCGCTGCGTCATCGACGACACCGCCCCGGGCAATGTTGACCAGCGTCGCCGTCGGTTTCATCCGCGCCAGGGCGGCTGCGTCGATCAGATGGTGGGTCTCTGGCGAATAGGGCACGGCCAATATCACATGATCGGCCCTGGCCAGCAGCTCGGACATAGCCACCCGATGCGCCCCCAGCTCCGCCTCATGCGGCGAAGGCCGGCGATTGGCATACAGGATTTCCATGCCGAAGCCACGCGCCCGGCGGGCAATGGCGCAGCCAATCCGCCCCATGCCGATCAGCCCTAGCGTAGTGCCATGTACATCCGCCCCCAGAAACTGATCCCAGGCCCAGCGCTGCCAATGGCCATCCCGCAGCCACCGCTCAGCCTCACTGATCCGCCGGGCCGCCGCCATCAGCAATGCCCATGCCATGTCCGCTGTCGCCTCGTCCAGGACACCGGGCGTGTGGGTCACCTGCACACCACGTGCCCGGCAGGCTGTCAGATCAATGTGATTGGTGCCCACCGATCCCGTGGCAACCATCCGCAAATGCGGCGCTGCCGCCAGGAAGCGCCTGTCAACCTGGTCGGATGCCACCACCAGCGCCGCATCCTTGTCTGCTAGTCGGGCATGCAGCCCGCACAGTGACCAGACATCATCCTGCGGATTGTCCTCAATTGCGAAAACCTCGGCCAGATGTGCCCGTACCCGGGGGTCAATGCGCCGCGTAATCAGCAACCGGGGACGGTGGCCTGACGCGCCTTCAGTACCCCCGGTGGCTCGATTCACTGACAGGGGTGTACTCATTCACCACCCGCCGTCTCGGCCAGACTACCCGGCTCAGGAGGCGTTGACAGAGTCCCGGGATCGGGGATCTCGAAGACCTTGCGCAGATACTGCAGATAATCCTGATCGGTCACCATGTTCTTGCCCGGGTTATCGGACAGTTTGGCCACAGGCTGCCCGTTGCAACGAGTAATTTTGATCACAATCTGCAACGGGATATAGCCCAAATCATTGGTCAGATTGGTACCGATGCCAAAGCGCACCACCACCCGCCCGTGGAAGCGCCGATAGAGCGCCTTCATCAGGTCGAAGGTCAGCGAATCCGAAAAAACCAGTGTCTTGGAGGCAGGATCAACGCGATTGGCAATGTAATGACGGATCATCCGCTCGCCCCATTCGAAAGGATCGCCCGAATCATGCCGGGCGCCATCGAAGAGCTTGCAGAAATACATGTCGAAATCACGCAAAAAGGCGTCCAGTCCGTACACATCGGACAACGCAATGCCCAGATCCCCCCGGTATTCGCGCGCCCAGGTCTCAAAGGCATAAATCTGCGAATCGCGCAGACGGGGCCCAAGCGCCTGGCACGCCTGCAGATACTCGTGCGCCATGGTGCCCAGGGGTCGCAGACCATAGCGCATGGCCAACAGGACATTGGACGTGCCGGTCAGTACGTCACCCAGGCGTTCTTTGCAGACCTGCAGCACCTCATTCTGCCAATGGCCTGAAAAGCGGCGCCGTGTGCCATAGTCCGCGATACGGATGTCCCGCATCTCCGGATCATCGACGATTGTGGCAATTTTCTCTTCCAGCCGCCGGTAGCCCTCGGCATAATCCGGATGGGGGGCAATCCGCCGGAAATACAGTTCGTTGACGATCGCCAGTACCGGGATCTCGAACAGGATGGTATGCAGCCATGGACCGCGGATGACAATGTCGATCTCCCCCTCGCCCTCCTGGGCAGGACTGATCGAGATGTATTTGCGGTTCATCTGGAAAAGCCCCAGAAAATCGATGAAATCGCTCTTGAGGAAGCGGAACTGCCGCAGGTAATCCAGCTCTCCGTCCGAGAAACGCAACGAGCACAGATGCCCGATCTCGCGCTCAATCTCGCCGATCAGCGGAACCAGATCAATGCCTTGATTACGACACTTGAAGCGATACTCGACCTGTGCACCAGGAAAGTGATGCAAAACAACCTGCATCATCGTGAACTTGTAGAGGTCGGTATCCAGTAAAGAAGTAATGATCATTGGTATCACCGTGGATTCATGTCGCCAGACCGCCATGCAAGAGGATAAGATATTGGCCCCTTCTCCTCTCTGTACTCTACCGTTCCACTGCAATGGCTCACATCGTGCTTGATAATTGTATCCGCTGCAAATATACCGACTGCGTCGATGTATGCCCGGTGGATTGCTTTCGTGAAGGCCCGAACATGCTCGTCATTGACCCGGACGAGTGTATCGACTGCGCCGTCTGTGTGCCGGAATGCCCCGCCGAGGCCATCGTGGCCGAAGAGGATGTTCCCGGCGATCAGGAGAACTTCATCGCACTTAACGCCGAGAAAGCGCCCGGTTGGCCGGCCATTACCCGCAGCAAATCGCCACTGGACGATGCCGATGACTGGAACGGTACCCCGGACAAGCTGAAATACCTGGAAGGCTGACGCGCCGAGCCCCCTGTCCGGCACCGTTACAATCGCGCCATGGTTTCGCCCCCCCCGCCGACTGTGACCCTGGTCGATGCCATCGACCACCTGCTGCCCCAGACGCAGTGCCGACGCTGCGGCTATGACGACTGTCGCGCCTACGCCCAGGCCATTGCCCGGGGCGAGACAGGGATCAACCGCTGTCCGCCCGGTGCCGATGCCACCATCCAGGCCCTGGCCAGACTGCTTGACCAGCCGCCAGTGGCGCTGGCCAACGATCTTCAGCCCATGCCCGTCAGACATGTTGTACGCATCGACCCGGCACACTGCATTGGCTGCACCAAATGTATTCTGGCCTGTCCAGTCGATGCCATCGTGGGCGCACCGCGCTTTCAGCACCAGATACTGACCGAGCGCTGCACCGGCTGTGAACTGTGCCTGCCCCCCTGCCCGACCGACTGCATTTCGCTGGTGGCCCTGGCCAGCGCATGGCAGGACAGCGATGCCCGCCATGGCCGGCGCAACCATCAGCGCCGGGACCAGCGTCTGCAGGCCAGTCGCAACGCAGCCCAGACCCCCTCCCAACCCGTACACGCCGCTGCAGACCCTGGGGGCAGTCCGCGCCCACTCCGGGATCCCAACATCGCGCTGGCCAGTATGGACGAAAAAGCACGCCGCCTGGCTGCCATCCGGGCCCGCCTGAAACCCGCCAGCCCACAGACCGTTTCCGAATGAGCCCCAGAAACCGGCAAGAGATGTTCCGACGCCTGGCTGCTGCCAATCCGAACCCCGAAACGGAACTGGAGTATGGCAGCCCCTACCAGCTGCTGGCCGCTGTCCTCATGTCCGCACAGGCAACCGACAAAAGCGTCAACCTGGTCACCCGCCGTCTTTTTCCGCGGGCCCCGACACCTCAGGCCATGGTTGAGCTGGGGCTGGAGGAAATCACGGAGACCATCCGCACCATCGGCCTCTTTCGCAACAAGGCCCGCAACCTGCTGGCCATGAGCGAACTGCTGCTGGCCTACCATGGCGGCGAAGTACCCAACGACCGCGCTGCACTGGAAGCCCTTCCCGGCGTAGGACGAAAGACTGCAAATGTTGTCTTGAATATTGCCTTCGGACACCCCACTATTGCGGTAGACACCCACATCTTCCGGGTGGCCAACCGTACCGGCCTGGCACCGGGCAAGACTGTGGAGGACGTCGAACACAAACTCATGAAAGTGGTCCCGAAGGAATACCGCCAGCATGCACATCACTGGCTGATCCTGCACGGCCGTTATGTCTGCAAGGCACGCCGGCCGGAATGCTGGCACTGCCCCATTGCCGATCTCTGCGCCTTTCAGCCCAAAAGCCTGCCACCGCCCCAACATTCCGTACTTGACCACACTGTCTAGGCTGACTACCGATTCTCTTTACCTGCCTGCCCCGCCACCGAAGCCTGCCATGCTGTTCAACCCCTCCGTTGCCGACGTGCGTCGCTATTTCTGCGGCGTCTGGAAAAAACACCAGCAGGGTACGCCCCTGGAGCCACTGGAAATGGTCGCCCTGCAGTGGATTGGCCAGCACCCGGAGTATCACGACGAGCTTTCCGACCTCGAACGCGCCCTGGAAACCGACTACAGTCCGCAGGCCGGCCGCAGCAATCCCTTTCTGCACCTGTCACTGCATCTGGCCATCAGCGAACAGCGGGCCATTGACCAGCCACGCGGCATACGCCAGGCCATGGATCTCCTGGAGCAGCAGCTGGGCAATGCCCACGATGCAGCCCATGTCGCCCAGGAATGCCTGGTCGAGGCACTGTGGCAATCTCAGCGACACGGTCGCCCGCTGGATGGCCTGTCCTATGTCAACGCGCTGCGCAAACGGGCCTGCCTGCCACCTATGGCTCCCAACTATTCTGGCGGCCCCTACCCGCCTCCCCTGGACAAACGCTGACCCCCTTTCGCCGCGCTCCGATTTCCTCCGTTTCGTCACAAACTCACTCAACACACCATGGCCACCCATCGAATCACCTTCCCCAATGCTCAGGGCGTCGAGCTGGCGGGTCTGCTAGATCTGCCTGACAATCCCATTGCCTTTGCACTGTTTGCCCACTGCTTCACCTGCGGCAAAGACATCAAGGCGGCCGCCCACATCAGCCGCGCGTTACAGGCCCGTGGCGTGGCAGTGCTGCGTTTCGACTTCACGGGCTTGGGCCATAGCGAAGGCGACTTCGCCAACAGCAACTTTTCTTCCAATATTACCGACCTGCTGGCAGCCGCAGATTTCCTGCGGCGGCGCCACCAGGCTCCTGCGCTGCTCATCGGACACAGTCTGGGTGGTGCCGCCATACTTGCCGCGGCACATCACATTCCGGACGCTCGAGCCGTCATCACCATTGCCGCACCCGCTGAAGCCGATCACATCCTGCGCCAGTTTCAGGCCGATCTGGAAACCATCTGTCAGCAAGGAGAAGCTACCGTATCGCTGGCCGGCCGGCCATTTACCATCCGGCGGCAGTTCATTGACGATGTTGCCAAACATGACCAGACCGGCCGGATCAGCCAACTGGATAAAGCACTGCTGGTCTTTCACTCGCCCCGTGACACGGTCGTCTCCATTGACCAGGCCCAGAAAATTTACGAAGCAGCGCACCACCCCAAGAGCTTCATTTCACTGGACACTGCCGATCACCTGCTAAGTCAGGCCAGCGACGCCGAATACGTGGCCACCTGCATCGTAGCCTGGGCCAGCCGCTACCTTAACGCCACAGCGTCTGAAACTGCTCCCCACCCCGCCCCGTCCATAAGAGGCCCGGCGGTAGCCGCCTCTTCCACCATCGTCGTGGATCCGGCACTACCAGATGACCAGGTGCGCGTCACCGAGCTAAACCATGCCTTCCTGCGTGGTGTACAGGCTGGCCCACACACACTGCTCGCCGATGAACCCCGACGTGTCGGTGGAGATGATCAGGGCCCCAGCCCCTATGCGCTGCTGCTCTCGGCTCTTGGTACCTGCACGTCCATGACCATTCGCATGTACGCCAACCACAAGGGACTGGCACTGGAAGATGTGCAGGTCACCCTCCAGCATCGTCGTACTAAACAGGCAGCCACCGACTCAGCAGGTGAACAGGCATCTCCAGAAGAAGTCCTGGAGCGGTACATCACGCTCACCGGCCCGCTCAGCCAGGCCCAACGGCAGCGACTCCTGGAAATTGCCGATCGCTGCCCGATCCACAAAACCCTGACTGGCCGGCTCCAAATCACGACCCATCTACAGGAATGAGCCGGCTACGCGATCAGCTTCCTGTTGCCACCTGTACTGGCTGGGCCTTCAGAGGCGCCAGCCCGGCCGGCGCCATTTCCACCAGAAAACCGCGCTTGCCCCCATTGATGTAGATGACAGGCAGTGCGAGCACCGAACCCTCCACGTACACAGGCAAAAGGGTTCGGGTGCCAAAGGGGCTGGTGCCCCCCACCAGATAGCCCGTCCAGCGGTTCGCCTGCTTCGGATCTGCCGCGGCAATATGTCTGGCACCCAGCGCCCGGGCCAGATTTCGGGTCGAAATCTGGCGGTCGCCATGCATGAGCACAATCATCCCCTGTCCGCGATCATCCACCAGCACAATGGTCTTGATGACCTGATGCTCCGGCACCCCCAGACACTGCGCCGAATGGGCCGTTCCCCCATGGTCAACATAGGGATAAAGATGGGGCACAAAGTCGACATGATGATTCCGCAGAAAACGCACAGCAGGCGTTACTGGGCAGTCGGTTTTACCCAAGACCATTTCCCCAGAAAATAAATATCCACAAACCGGCTCCATCCAGACTGTCCATGCCGTCCATATCCGAGCCTCATCCTGTGACCGGCCTTTTCACCCCGTCTATGTGCAAGATGGCGAAAACCAACGTAACTGTCGCATCAGGATGAACGATATCCCGGTTTTTCAGAAAAACCCGGCCATCCTGAAGCGAGGAAACACGACAGAAAGATATCATCCGCTCCGATAGGCGCTGCATCCATCAGCAGGCCAGCGTGCAGCCCGAACACCCGGAACAGCATTTTCTGCGCGTTCCTTCACAGGGAGCGAACCGATCCATGAGCTTCATTGTCCTGGCCATCAGCGCCGCCCACGCACTGCCTCCCATCATCGGCGCAGCCACCACCCGCTCAAAGCCTGGTCTCTGGACAGGCAGCGCCATCGGTGTCCTGATTTCCCTGGCGTGGGGAAGACCCGCATTCATCATCCCGGATCTGATTGGCGTTGGCCTGGGCATATGGATCGGCCTCTCGATCATCGACAGGCGGCCCGAAACATAGCCCTGCCGCCTGCTGCTGCAGGTCAGGTGTCCGCCAGCGCGGCCAGGCTTCTTTGCGCCAGAGCAATGGTCTGGTCGATGTCATCCTCCGAGTGTGCCGATGACAGGAAGAACGCCTCCACGGGTGAGGGCGGCAGATAAACACCGCCATCCAGCATGAGGTGATAGAAGCGCCGATACTGCTCCAGATTCTGGTCGGTGGCCTGCTCAAAATACGTGGGAGGTGTGGCACGGAAATAGAACCCGCCCAGCCCCCCCAGCGCGCGAGCACAGAATGGCACGCCGGTCTTCTCCGCCGCCTCGTTGAGTCCCTCCACCAGACGGCTCATCTGGCGGGCAAGCGCGTCATGAAACCCTGGCCGGGAGATCAGATCAAGGGTTGCAATGCCGGCCGCCATGGCAATGGGATTGCCCGACAGCGTTCCTGCCTGATAGACATTGCCCAGCGGTGCAAAACATTCCATGATGTGCGCGGGCCCACCCACTGCGCCCACCGGCATGCCGCCGCCAATCACCTTGCCGAAGGTGGAGATGTCCGGCGTGATGCCACACCACCCCTGCGCACCGGTCAGCGTCACCCGAAAGCCGGACATGACCTCATCGAAAATCAGCAGCGCGCCGTGCTGGGTGCACAGCTCACGCAGCCCTTCCAGAAAGCCCGGCAGCGGCACCATCAGATTCATATTGCCCGGAATCGGCTCGACGATCAGACAGGCCACCTCATCCGGATACTGCTCAAACAGTTGCCGCACGCTGTCCAGATCGTTGTAGCGGGCAATCAGCGTGTGCTTGACGACATCCTCAGGCACACCGGCCGAACTGGGATGGCCAAAGGCCAGCGCACCGCTCCCTGCCTTGACCAGCAGACTGTCTGCCGTGCCGTGATAGCACCCTTCGAACTTGATGATCCGGTTGCGACCGGTATAGCCCCTGGCCAGTCGCAGGGCGGACATCGTTGACTCGGTACCCGAACTGGTGAAGCGCACCCGCTCGACCTGCGGGAACAGCTCACAGATCTTCTCTGCCAGCAGCGTTTCCCGCACATTAGGCGCGCCAAAGGAGAGGCCATCAGCCGCGGCCGTCTGGACGGCATTGATCACTTCGGGATGGGCATGGCCGACGATCGCCGGCCCCCAGGAGCCAACATAGTCGATGTAGCGGCGCCCCTCCACATCCCACATCCAGGCCCCTTCGGCACGCTGAATGAAGCGCGGTGTACCGCCCACGGCCCGGAAGGCCCGGACGGCAGAATTGACGCCGCCCACCAGCGCCTGACTGGCGCGATCGAATTCCTGCTGGTTGGAGGTATGCTGACTCATGGTGATTAACCTCGGAGGCCAGCGTCGGCCCCCTTCATCTGACGGAATACCCCGATTGTGCAGCCAGGCACATCGGTCGCGGCAAAACCCCTGCTACTGGAAGAACTCCTTCAGGCGATCCTTCCAGCTACGCGTCTGCGGACTGTGACGGGCATCCGAGAGGCTCTGCTCCAGCTCACGCAACATCTGCTTCTGCTTGTCAGTCAGGCGCACCGGCACCTCGACCGAGATGTGCGCATACAGATCGCCATTCATCTGAGAGCGGATACCCTTGATCCCCTTGTTCCGCAGGCGAAAAACCTTGCCGGGTTGGACTCCCTCCGGCAGCTCGATTTCAGCGCTCCCGCCCAGGGTGGGCACCTGAATGGTACCTCCCAGCGCGGCAGTCACCATGCTGATCGGCACATCACAGTGCAGATCGTCGCCATCGCGCCTGAAGACAGGATGTTCCTTGATACGGATCTCTACATAGAGATCACCCGCAGAGCCGCCATTGGTGCCCGGCTCACCATTACCAGCCGAGCGGATACGCATGCCATCATCAATGCCAGCCGGTACCTTGACCTGCAATGTCTTGGTCTTCTTGATGCGCCCCAGACCCTCACAGGATTCACAGGGATCCTGGACGATCTTGCCACTGCCATGACAGGTCGGACAGGTCTGCTGGACAGAGAAAAACCCCTGCTGCATCCGCACCTGCCCTTGTCCGTGACAGGTTCCACAGGTCTGGGGCTTGGTGCCGGGCTTGGCCCCGGAGCCCTTGCAGGTAGTGCAGTTTTCCCAGGACGGAATGCGGATTTCAGTTTCGTAGCCGTTGGCCGCCTGCTCCAGGGTAATCTCCATGGCGTAGCGCAGGTCAGCCCCGCGATACGCCTGATTGGCGCCGCCCCGACCCGAGCCGCCACCGAAAATGTCGCCAAAGATATCGCCAAAGGCTTCGGCAAAGCCGCCAAAACCACCGGCACCAGCGCCCGCACCGCCACCGGCCATACCATCCACACCGGCATGACCATAGCGGTCATAAGCATCACGCTTGCCGCGGTCACTCAGCACATCATAGGCTTCGCCAACTTCCTTGAACTTCTCCTCCGCCTGCTTGTCGCCCGGATTACGGTCCGGGTGATATTTCATTGCCATCTTGCGATAGGCTTTCTTGATTTCTTCGTCGGTGGCGTTTTTACCCACCCCGAGCACATTGTAGTAGTCGCGTTTGGCCATGACAGACAAGCGTTGAGCGAAGGCCCGTTCAGGCACCTTCCTGGAAAAAGGAGGAAGATAGAAAGAAACCCGGCAGGCCGGGTACAGAAAAGGGACGACCAGCCCGACCTATCGTCAGGCTGGCCAGATGTCTGCCGGCTCCGGCACTATTGCCCGCGAGCCGGACAGAGATCAGTCGCGCTTGACTTCCTTGAAGTCAGCATCGACCACATCATCGCCTGCCTGCTCGGCAGACTGGGCAGATCCAGCCGATGCATGGTCTGCCTCTCCGGCTGCTGCACCAGCTGCGGCCTGCGCATCGGCGTAGACCTTCTCACCCAGTTTCTGCGCCGCTTCGGTCAGCGCATTGCTGGTTTCGTCAATCCGGGCCTTGTCATCACCCTTGACCGCCTCGCGCACGGCTTCAAGCGCGGCCTCGATCTTGGCCTTCTCATCCGCACCGACCTTGTCGCCATGCTCCTTCAGCGATTTCTCGACCGAGTGAATCAGCGCATCCGCCGTGTTGCGTGACTGGGTCAGTTCAACACGCTGCTTGTCCTCATCAGCATGCTCTTCGGCATCGCGCACCATCTTGTCGATCTCGGCATCGGACAGACCCGAGTTCGCCTTGATGGTGATCTTGTTCTCCTTGCCCGTGGCCTTGTCCTTGGCCGAAACGTGCAGGATACCGTTTGCGTCAATGTCGAAGGTCACCTCGATCTGTGGCAGACCACGCGGTGCCGGCGGAATACCTTCCAGATTGAACTCGCCCAGCGCCTTGTTTGCCGAGGCAATTTCACGCTCGCCCTGGAACACCTTGATGGTCACGGCAGGCTGGTTGTCGTCGGCCGTGGAAAAGACCTGACTGAACTTGGTCGGGATGGTCGTATTCTTTTTGATCATCTTGGTCATCACGCCGCCCAGGGTTTCAATGCCCAGGGACAGTGGGGTGACGTCCAGCAGCAGCACATCCTTGCGGTCGCCCGCCAGCACCGACCCCTGGATCGCTGCGCCGACAGCTACAGCTTCATCGGGGTTGACGTCACGGCGCGGCTCCTTGCCAAAGAACTCCTTGACTTTCTCCTGCACCTTGGGCATACGGGTCATCCCGCCTACCAGAATCACATCATCAATGTCGGACACCTTGATGCCCGCATCCTTGATCGCGGTGCGGCACGGTGCGATGGTGCGCTCGATCAGATCCTCAACCAGCGCCTCCAGCTTGGCGCGAGTGATCTTCAT
Organism: Lautropia sp.; assembly: GCA_030527825.1. GTDB lineage: Bacteria > Pseudomonadota > Gammaproteobacteria > Burkholderiales > Burkholderiaceae_E > Lautropia. The sequence continues at coordinate 256,858 of JAUNAC010000002.1, read as the reverse complement.
GTTCAGGTGCTCAGGCCCGGCTGCCCCCATCGTGATGTAGGGCAGATTGATCTCGGTCTGGCTGCTGGACGACAGCTCGATCTTGGCCTTTTCGGCAGCTTCCTTCAGGCGCTGCAGGGCAAGCACATCCTTGGACAGATCGACGCCACGCTCCTTCTTGAACTCGGAGATAATGTGATCGATGATGCGCTGGTCGAAGTCCTCTCCGCCCAGGAAAGTATCTCCGTTGGTCGACAGCACCTCAAACTGTTTCTCGCCATCCACGTCAGCCAGATCGATAATCGAGACGTCAAAGGTTCCGCCCCCGAGGTCATAGACGACGACCTTACGGTCCTTGTTGCCCCCTTTGTCCATGCCGAAGGCCAGCGCAGCTGCAGTCGGCTCATTGATGATCCGCTTGACTTCCAGACCCGCGATCTTACCGGCATCCTTGGTGGCCTGGCGCTGGCTGTCATTGAAGTAGGCTGGTACCGTGATAACAGCCTCGGTGACTTCCTCGCCCAGATAATCCTCTGCGGTCTTTTTCATCTTGCGCAGCACTTCGGCCGAAATCTGCGGCGGGGCCAGTTTTTTGTCGCGCACTTCTACCCAGGCATCGCCATTGTCTGCCTTGACAATCTTGTAGGGCATCAGGCCAATATCCTTTTGAACGGCATCCTCGCTGAACTTGCGGCCAATCAGGCGCTTGATCGCGAACAGGGTATTAGCCGGATTGGTGACGGCCTGCCGCTTGGCAGGGGCACCTACCAGGACCTCGCCATCATCCATGTAGGCGACAATTGACGGCGTTGTCCGCGTACCTTCTGCATTCTCAATCACCTTGGAGGTCGTCCCTTCAAGTACGGACACGCAGGAGTTAGTCGTACCCAAATCAATACCGATGATTTTTCCCATTTTCGTTTCTTCCTTTGTGTGTCGGATGCATGTTCGCCCGGACTACCAGCAAACGCTCAGAACCGGCCAAAAACACACATCTGCAAGCAGTGAATGTTTCAAAGATGTTCCAGCAGTTGGGGGTTGTATCCCAGCTTTCAAGGGGCAGTCGCAAAAACTTGGTTCTCTCAGTACCTTGCTGCGCCCATGCCTCCCGAAGCCATACATATCATGCACTTTCCAATGCCGGCGGCTTCCATGCTAGGGAATACCCGTAAAATCTTCGTGAACCTTTAGCCCCCCTGGCTGACAACCACCATAGCCGGGCGAAGAACCCGGTCATTGATAAGATAGCCCTTCTGCAGTACGGCAGCGACATGGTTGGCCGGAACACCCGGCGTTGGCTGCATCGAGATCGCCTGCTGGCTGTTCGGATCAAAGCGCTGTCCGAGCGGGTCGACGATCTGAACCTTGTTGCGCTCAAGTGCCTGCTGAAGCTGCCGGAGCGTAGCCTGCGCCCCTTCCCGGATACTCTCGACGGTCGGCGCCTCGACCGTCAACGCCATTTCCAGACTGTCACAAACTGGCAACAGGGATTCTGCAAACCCCTCAATTGCAAATTTTCGGGCCTTGTCAATCTCTTCCCTGCTCCGGCGGCGGATATTTTCCATCTCCGCACTGGCGCGTACAAAATGCTCGTGGTTCTCGCCAGCCTTCTGCTCGGCAGCAGCCAATTGCGCCTTCAACTCCTCAATTTCTGCCTGGAGAGCAGCCTGTTCCTGTGCGTGCTCCTCCTGAAACGGCACAGAACCGGCGTCCCCTTGCATAGGGGTACGCTCGGGCTGCTGGAATAGCGGGTCATACCGGGGACCGCCTCCGTCAGCAGCCAGATCCTCACCGTGGAGCTGCGTCTCGGGTCGACTGTACTGCCCGCCTCCTGCTTGCACATGATCCCGTGGATCGTTGGCAAACATCGGGCGCGCCTCACCGAAACCATCCTGGGATGACCTCGGGTGCTGCCCGGGGTGGTGCTGATAGCCGTGCTTTCTGGAATCCTTCATGGCTTGGAATACCCCATTCTCTTGAAAAAACAGTCAAATCCTACGACAGAAGTTCTGCCGCCTGCCCGGCAAGGCGGACCGAGCAGTGCCCGCCGCGGGCGTGAACATTTTCCGTATATAGGGATACAACAAAGGTTCACAACCCGAATTTGACCACATCCCCGCCCTGCCCACAGAAAGGAGGTGAAAAATGATTACTCAAACTAATCGTGGGTCATCCCGCCATCAACATGGTTCACAATAGGGTATGTGGGCATTGTCCGTGGCAGAGCATGGCCAATAGCACAGCCCATTTTCCCATCCCTCCCATTCCCGACAGGAGAAACTGCATGAGTCTGATGTCCTTCATGAAGGAAGCCGGTGAAAAACTGTTTGGCGGCGCCTCCGCCCAGGCCGCCACACCCGCCAGCAACCCTGAAGCCGCCAACCAGGCAGCATCCGATGCCATCCTCACCTACATCCGCGCCCAGAACCTGAACGCCGACAACCTCAGCGTGAAGTTCGACGGTGCCTCCAGCGCCGTCACCGTGTCCGGCCAAGCGCCCGATCAGGAGACGCGCGAGAAAATCCTGCTCTGCTGCGGCAACGTCGCCGGCGTGGACAAGGTCAACGACGAGCTGACAGTGGCCTCCTCCGCACCCGAGGCACGCTACTACACCGTCGTCAAGGGCGACACCCTCTCAAAGATTGCCAAGGATTTCTACGGCAATGCCAACCTCTACAACAAGATCTTCGAGGCCAACCGGCCCATGCTCTCGCACCCGGACAAAATCTACCCAGGCCAGACGCTGCGCATCCCGCCTCAGTAACCCTCCTCCCGTCTGAACCGGACAGGCTACACGCACCCACCAGATACGTGCGCCTGTTCCCCGATGGCCATGCCGTAACCGACATGGCCATTTTTCATGCCCCCCTGCCCACAGGCTGCATGGCACCGGCAGAGCCTCCCCAGTACCCGCTCGCCCTCCGAAAACCATGCTCCGCCCCCGGTCATTTTTCTTTTTTTTCTCGAAAGCATCACTTTTGATCCATTTTTAGCGGCATTTTCTGCACATTGTGAGGCAATCGCCCCCTACATCTGCAGCCGCCCCGACAAGCCATCAGGGATTACCAAGCCCCGCCAGCCGGGGCACCGTCTGCCCGCATAGTTGTGTGATAGCGTTAAAGCTCGCAGATCCGGCGTGATGCCCCGTCCGCGCCATGCCGTGATCTGAAACGCGTCGGCCGACCGCGCTGCTTCCCGTCAACGCCAGGATCACCGCATGAAAGACACCACGCCCCTCCATAGCCGCAGCCCGCAGGATCACCGGGGACACAGTGGACAGCTGCAGACTGCCCTCAAAACACGTCATCTCACCATGATGTCGATTGCCGGCGTGATCGGCGCTGGCCTGTTCGTGGGATCCGGCAAGGTGATCTACACCACCGGCCCCGCGGTGGTGCTGGCCTATCTGGCCGGCGGCATCATCGTCATGCTCGTCATGCGCATGCTTGGCGAAATGGCCTGCTCATCACCCGACACCGGCTCCTTTTCAAGCTATGCCGACAAGGCCATCGGCCGCTGGGCCGGTTTCACCATCGGCTGGCTGTACTGGTGGTTCTGGACTCTGCTCATGGCCTGGGAAGCCTATGTGGCTGGCATCATCCTGCACACCTGGTTTCCCGGTCTGCCAATCGCCATCTTCACCTTGGTGGCCACCCTGCTGTTGAGCAGCATCAACTTCATGAACGTGCGCAACTATGGCGAGTTTGAGTTCTGGTTCGCACTGATCAAGGTCACCGCCATCATCTGCTTCATCATCATCTGCACGCTGGCGGTCTTCAACCTGTGGCCGCTGAGCCGCCTGCACGGCATCACCAATCTCACCGCCCATGGGGGTTTCATGCCCAATGGCTGGTCATCCGTGGTGGTGGCCATGCTGGGCGTGATGTTTGCATTCCTTGGTACCGAAATTGTCACCATCGCCGCCACCGAATCCATCAACCCGGCCACACAGATCGTCAAGGCCACCAATTCCGTAGTGTGGCGGATCTGCCTCTTCTACATTGGCTCCATCTTCCTGATCGTGTGCCTGGTTCCATGGAACGACCCGAACCTCGGCCAGTCCGGCTACGGTTCATTCCGCCGCACACTGGAGCTGCTGAACCTGCCGCACGCACAGTATCTGATGAACTTCGTCGTGCTCACCTCCGTCAGCAGCTGCCTGATATCGGCCCACTACACCGCCTCCCGCATGCTGTATTCGCTGGCGCAGCGCGGTGATGCACACGCCCTCTTCGGCAAGACCACCGCCCGGGGCATCCCCGTGTTCGCCGTCATTGCCTCCTGCTCGATCGCCATCCTGGTCGCCATATGCCATTTCTTCGAATTCTTGCGCCCCAAGGATGTGCTGGAACAGCTGATGAACACCACCGGCATGATCGCCATGCTGGTCTACCTGGTCATCGCCTGGTCACAACTCAAGATGCGCCGTAAGCTTGAAGCCGCCGGACAGGAGATCCAGCTGCGCATGTGGCTCTTCCCATGGCTCACCTACGCCGTCATCGCCTTCATCATCGGCGCACTGGCCATCATGATGTTCATTGACGAATACCGCAGCATGGTGCTGGCCACGGGCACCGCTGCCGCCATCGTGGTACTGTGCGGATTCATCACCCATGCCCGCGAGAAGGCTCAGGGCAAAAATGGTCCTGATCCAGCAGCAACTGCGAAACTCCATTCATCATCCTGAACGATCCAGAATCAATGCGTCGCGCTTGCCAAGACCCCATTGCATTGCCCTGTATCTCCCCCTTACAAATCATCTGCGCATAGTTCCATGGTTTCCCTCATGGAACCTAAAACTAGCGTTCCCTGCCCAGAACATCCTCTCCAGTAACCGTGGTCAGGCGAGACAAGTGACGCAGAACCCAAGCCTGAAAGCGATCCATATAGACAAACGCCACAGGTACGCACAACAGGCTCAGAGCGGTTGAACTGAGCAACCCACCGATGACAGCGACTGCCATCGGTATACGGAACCCTGAATCAGCACCGAAACCCAGTGCTGCCGGCAGCCATCCCGGCGACCATTGCCATGGTCGTCATGACGATGGGGCGAGCCCGAGTAGCACAGGCGATCTTGACCGCCTCCTGACGATCATTGCCGTTTTCCATCTCCTTCAGGGTAAAGTCAACGAGAAGTATGGCATTCTTGGTGACGATACCCATGAGCATCAACATGCCGATAATGGCAGGCAAATCAATTGCAGCGCCAATCATCCACAACGCAGGAACTGCGCCCACCAATGACAGCGGCACTGTGCAAAGTATGGTCCATGGATGCAAGAACCCCTTGAAAAGCAGCACCAGCACTGCATACATCGCCAGAATTCCTGCCGCCATGGCAATCGAGAAATTCTCGAACATCTCTGCCATGTACTCTGAGTCACCATATATCTCACGACGCACACCATCGGGAAGCGCCGACAGGACAGGCAATTGATCTATTGCATCCAACGCCTGCCCAAGAGACCCATACCGTAAATTAGCCTCCACACTAATACGGCGCAGCCTGTCATGCCGTTCAATGCGAGCATCGCCTTCACCATAGTCGACATCGGCCACTGCACCGATCGGGACGGTTGAATCCTGCCTGATATTGCTGACACGCAGATTCCGGATAGTATCCAGATCCAAGAGTCTTCCCTCTGGGAGACAAACACGAACGACAAGCTGCTGGCGGTCAGACTTGAAATGTGCAGACTCCGAATCTGTAGCACCGTTGGTCGCGACGCGCACAGTATCACCAATATCCGCAGTATTAACACCTAATCTCGCTGCATCGTCCTGGCGAGGCACGATTCCATCTGAGGTGCAGCACGACTGGTCTGGACATTACTCAACTGCGGAATGTCCGGAAACACATCTTATCTATCAGGACGTCCTTTACATGAATGGAAGGAGTTCTATACGGCGCCCAGCGCCGTTAAACTCATTGAGCTGGCCCTGCTCAATAATTCTGATCTCCATTTGGCGATACTCAATGTGCAAAGGGTTCAGTCCCAATATCTCATCAGTCGCGCAGCTCTTGTGCCACATCTTGATGTTCTTGTTGGTGAGTCCAGACAACGTCCCGATACGTCGGGTGACGTTGCTACGGCGGGCATCGGAATAACCAGTTACGAGCTCGACCTGTTCGGCAGGGTGAGAAGCTTGAAACAGGTAGCACTTGCCGACTATCTCTCAAGCATGGTCGCATGTGATGCCGCATATATAAGCCTCATTTCCACAGTGGCAGCTGCCGAGCTCAATTACAAGGCTTATGTTCAGGCATTGGCACTTTCAAAGTCGATGTATTTCGATCAGCAGCATATTCGTCAATTGTTGAAAAACCGATTGGCTGAACAGACAGCAACCATCGAGGACCTGTATCGTCAGGATGCCATACTGGCCGACATAGCAAACACGACTGCATCATTGGAGCAGCAACGGATACGCGACCGTACAGCGTTGCTGCTGTTTCTGGGTGTAGATGAACTTCCTGCAGATATGGATAACCCCGCAACAGCCGGGAATCAGGCTTCATCAGCACAGTGAACTTACGAGCTGCCAAGCTTGCCTGACATTCCTCCTGGACTGCCATCTGAATTACTGCAACATCAGCCGGATATCGTTGCAGCAGAACAGCGGCTGATCGCAGCCAACGCCAGCATTGGCGCTGCCCGGGCGGCCTTTTTTCCTCGAATTGCACTGACGGCCTCATTCGGTCGAGCCAGCACAAGCCTGTCCAAGCTCTTTGATACCACGACCAAAGCCTGAAGCTCCAATACCGCAACTGACGATGCCATTGTTTGACTTCGGCAGTAACAAGGCGGCACTGGCTGTTTTCCGAGACAGTACGGGACATGGCTGTTACGCAGTATCAAAAATCCATTCGAACGGCGTTCCATGAAGTATCGGAGGCGTTGGCATCAAGCCCAGTATTGCAGAATGCCTATCGACAGGGAGAACAAAAAGTCGCCGCCCTGCAAGCAACGGACAGAATTGCCAGGGAACGTTGGGTAAATGGTGGATCCAGTGCCTTCGAGTATCTGGGAACACGCCGTGAACTCATGTCGGCACAGCAGGAGCTCATACGCCTTCACCTGCAACGCGAACTCAACCGGATCGCCCTCTACAAGGCTCTTGGCGGAGGCTGGCGGGCATCATTGGTAAACAGCCAGCCTTCATCGAGCGACCCTTCATGACCTAAAGCCTGAAAATGTCCTGACGGAATCAGCCCCGGCGACGCACCTGATCGACCTCGCGCGTCTTCCAGCCCGACAGCTCACTGCCGACAATGTCAGCCAGAGCATGGATCCACAAGGGCGCGTCGTTGAGACAGTGAATGTAGCGAAACCGCTTGCCGCCCGCCCCCAGGAAGGCGTTGTGGACTTCCATGTTGATCTCTTCAAGCGTCTCGATACAGTCGGACAGGAAGCCGGGGCACACCACGTCGACAGTGCGGATCCCCTTGCGGGCCAGGGCCTCCACCGTGGGCTGGGTGTAGGGTTTGAGCCACTCGGCCCTACCAAAGCGGGACTGAAAGGTCACCAGCCAGTCTTCCCGGGTCAACCCCAGGGCCTCGGCGATGAGCACCGCACTGGCCTGGCACTGCTTCTGGTAAGGATCACCCTGCTCCACACAGTCCTGCGGCAGCCCATGGAAGCTGAACACCAGCTTCTCGGGCTTGCCCTGTTCCGACTGGCGCCAGGACTGGCGGATGCTCTCGGCCACGGCAGCGATGTAGCCCGGATCATCGTGGAAATCCTGCACAAAGCGCAATGCCGGAATGCTGCGCCATGTCAGGAACTCCCGGGCAATCACATCAAAGACTGTGGCACTGGTGGAGGCCGAGTACTGTGGATACATCGGCATGACCAGGATCCGGCTGAAGCCCCGGTCGCGCAGATCCCGAAGCGCCTGCACCATGGAAGGGCTGCCATAACGCATCGCCCATACCACCTCCACCAGACGCCCCCGCTTGTTGAGCTCGTCCTGCAGCGCCTGGGCCTGGAGCCGGGTGTTGATGAGCAGTGGAGACCCCTCAGATGCCCAGATGGAACGGTACTTCTCCGCCGATTCCTTCGGACGCCGGGTCAGCACCATCGTATGCAGAATGGGCCACCAGAGCCACGGCGACTGTTCAACCACGCGCCGGTCGGTCAGAAATTCACGCAGATAGCGCCGTACTTCCGGCACCTCCGGTTTGTCGGGAGTGCCCAGCTGAACCAGCAGAACAGCAGCACGGGGGGATCGTTTGGTATCGGTCATAGTGACGGGTTAAGTGGGTGCGATCCAGGCAATCTGAGACTGCCTGTCGCCTCGGTGGGTATCGGTCCCACGATTGTAGGGTGCAGAATGCGGACACCGTGCTGCCCGTTGCAGGCGCTGCTATTCCTCGCGCCCGTCATCCAGCGCCGACGACACCAGCCGCGCCGTGATGTCGACCATCGGGATCATCCGCTGATAAGCCATGCGCGTAGGGCCAATGACGCCCAGGGTGCCCACGATCTTGCCGTCGGCCTTATAAGGGGCAATCACGATGGACAGCTCCTCCATGGGCACCATCTCGGATTCTCCACCGATATAGATCTGCACCCCTCCCGCCCGGGCCGACGCGTCCATGAGCTGCAACAGTTCGGATCTCTGCTCGAACAGCCCAAACAGCTGCTTGAGGCGTGCCATATCATCAGCAAAATCCGGAATGCCGACAAAATTACTGCTGCCGGCGATGAGCATCTTGTCCCCGTCATCCTCGACGGCCTCGCGGCCGGCATCGACCGCACGCTGCATCAACACGCTGATGTCCCGACGCAGGTCCGCCAGTTCTCCCCCCAGGCGATGCTTGATTTCCTCGAAGCCTACACCTGCATAATGAGTATTGATGTAATTGGCTGCCTCGTTGAGGGTAGCCGGCCCGTAGTCATGATCGACCTGAAGCATCCGATTGTGCACTTCCCCGTCCGGGGAAACCAGAATCAACAGTACCCGTCGTGCCGACAGGCGCAAAAACTCGATGTGTCGGAATGTGCCCGCCCTGCGCTGTACGGATACCACACCGGCAAAGGAGGACAGGCTGGACAACAGTCCGGCCGCCTTCGCCAGCACCTGGCGTGGTTCCTTGACTGCCACTAGAGACCCCTGCATCTGGCTCGTCTCACCAGCCTCCAATGGCTGAACTGTCAGCAGCGAATCGACAAACAGCCGATAGCCGCGTGGCGTGGGAACTCGTCCGCTGGAAGTATGACGATGGGCAATCAGGCCGTGTTCCTCCAGCTCCGCCATGACGTTGCGGATGGTGGCGGGCGACAGATCCAGTCGTGAATACTGCGACAGTGTGCGTGAACCAACCGGCTGACCGTCGACAATATAGTGTTCGATGAGAGATTTGAGAAGAATTCGGGCGCGCTCATCCATTCGGCTTAACCGGTATGCCCCGGCAGATGTGAGTGACCATGACGCAATTATCAGGAATTATGGTTCAATTCGCCGCATGAATGCTCCTTTCAAGACTATTGCGCTGTTCGGCCGTCCTCAGTCCGATGGACTGCCTGAACGCGTCCTGGAAGAAATTTCTATCTGGTTGCTGGATCGTGGCATCACGGTGCTGACGCCGACCTCGGCCGGTGTCCGCGCCATCCAGTCAGTCGGTCGCAAGGCAGATCTTGCCCTTGTGGTGGGCGGGGATGGCACCATGCTGGGTATCGCCCGAACCATGGCACCGCTCAAAGTGCCCATTGTCGGTATCAACCGAGGACGCCTGGGGTTCATCACCGACATCCCCATGTCAGACTGGCAGAATTCTCTGACGGCCATCCTGGCGGGTGAATACGACATCGAGGAGCGCGCACTGATCGAAGCCCAGGTCTTTCGGGATGAGCGACAGCTTTTCCAGGCCCGTGCGCTCAATGATGTGGTCATCAGCCGCAGCTCCCGCGCTGGCATGATCGAGATTGAGGTCTGCGTTAACGGACGCTATATGTATGGTCCGCGGGCCGACGGCCTGATCGTGGCCACACCGACCGGATCGACCGCCTATGCCCTGTCGGTAGGCGGACCATTGATGCACCCCTCCCTGCACGGTTTCATCCTGGCGCCGGTTGCACCACAGTCACTGTCGGCGCGTCCCATCATTCTGCCCGACCATTGCGTTGTGGAACTGACGATCCGCCACGGACAGCACGCCCGACTCAACTGCGACATGCAATCGTTTTCCGAACTACATCTTGGTGACCGGGTCGTCCTGCGTCGCTCAGCCGACGCCAGCCGCTTTCTGCATCCACCCGGCTATAGCTATTACGCCACCTTGCGCTCAAAACTCAACTGGCACGAAATTCCCGGACTGGAACCACGGCGAGAATGATGCGGCCAGTCAGGCTGCCAGTCACCATCGGAACCGGACAACACCAGGAGCCTTTCATCATGCTGCATTGGTTACGACTGAATGATTTTGTCATTGTCGAAGCCGCCGAAATCAACTTCGGCCCAGGCTTTACGGTACTGACCGGCGAAACTGGCGCCGGAAAATCCATTCTGCTTGACGCCATGGGCCTGGTGTTAGGTGGCCGGGGAGACGCCACCCTGGTCCGCGAGGGGGCAGAGCGTGCGGATATCTCGGCGCTCTTTGACATCGACACTGCGCTGAGCGCCTGGCTGGCCGAACACGATCTCAGCGGCGATCCAGGCCAGGTTCTGCTGCGGCGCATCGTCGACCGTGACGGACGCTCCCGGGCGCAGATCAATGGCCACCCCAGCACCGTTGCCCGTCTGCGGGAGCTGGGTGAACACCTGGTCGATATCCATGGCCAGCATGAATCCCAGCACCTGCTGCGCCCAGGCGCGCAACGGGAGCTGCTGGACCGGCTCGCCGGGCAAGACAAGTTGCTGACGGAACTGAATCAAGCCTGGCAGCGCTGGCAAAAGGCCACACAGGCCCTGGAAGCCGCCAGAAACGGCTCGCGCGAAGCGGCCATCCGCACTGAGCGGCTGCAATGGGAAATTGACGAGCTGACCCAGCTGCGGCTGGCACCGGGCGAGTGGGAAGCCCTGTCGGCCGAACAGCAGCGGCTGGCCCATGCACACGACCTGCTCGCCGGCGCCGACGCGCTGGCTAACGCCCTGGGACGCGACGAAGACGCCATCGCAGACCGGCTGGGCAGCCTGCAGGGGCGCCTGCGTACCCTGGCAGAGATTGATCCCTCGCTGAAGAATGCTGCCGAGCTGGTCGATTCCGCTGCCATCCAGATTGATGAAGCAGCCGGTGAACTGGCAGCCTATGCTGGCCGGCTGGATCTAGATCCAGAGCGTTTTGCCGAAGTGGAACAGCGCGTGGCCAGCATCTTCAATACGGCCCGCAAACTGCGACTGCAGCCCCAGGATCTCGCCACCCACCTCGACAGGCTGCAGGCCGAGCTGGAGCGCCTGAGCGATGCCGCCGACATCAGCAAACTGGAAACGGCGTTCGCGACTGCCGAAGCCGCCTATGACCGGCTCGCCCGGCAAGTCTCGGCAGCCCGCCGCAAGACAGCTGGCACACTGGCTGCAGACGTCACCGCGCAGATTGAGCGCCTGGGCATGCCCGGCACCCGTCTGCTGATCGCCTGCTCAGCCGCCTCACCCGGCCCTTCGGGCATTGATACGGTGGAGTTCCAGATCGCCGCGCACGAGGGGGCCACGCCCCGCCCGATCGCCCGGGTCGCTTCCGGCGGCGAACTCTCCCGCATCGGGCTGGCCATTGCCGTGCTGGCCGCCCGCTCTGCACCGGTATCCATCCTGATCTTCGATGAAGCCGACACGGGCGTCGGCGGCGCCGTGGCTGCTGTGATCGGCGAGCTGATGCAACGCCTGGCCACCGATTCGCAGGTTCTCTGCGTCACCCACCTGCCCCAGGTGGCCGCTCGGGCTGACCACCATCTGAAGGTCATGAAAACCCGCTCTTCCCATTCGGTATCCAGCCGGGTTGATCCTCTTGACGCCGCCGCCCGGCAGGAAGAGATTGCACGCATGCTGGGCGGAAAGAAAATCACCGGCACCACCCGGGCCCACGCCGCCGAATTGCTGAAGACCAGCCGGCGCTAGCGAAGAACGTTCATGGCGTCTGCCACGAACCACCAATGGCTGCAAGCAGTGTGATGTAGTTGTTCAGCCGCTCGGCCTGCAGGGCCAACAGCTGATCCTGGGCGCTGATACTGCTGCTTTCGGCAGTGGAAAGCTCGGTGTAGCTCACCAGCCCGCCCTGATACCGGTTGCGCACCACCTGCTCGGCCTCCTGGGCGAGTGCCACCAGCCGTTTCTGGTCTGTCTCCTGCCGGGCCAAAGTGCGACGGGCCAGCAGACCATCCTCAATCTCCTGCAAGGCCGTAAGCACCTGCAGACGATAAGCCGCCACCTTTTCATCATAGGCGGCTTCCTGCTTCTGCAGCGCAGCCCTGCGAGCCCCGCCATCGAACAGCGCATAGGAAGCCAGCTGAGCGCCCAGAGACCACGAACGCAGTGGCGCGGACAGCAAACTGGCCACCGTACTGGCACTCAGCGAGCCCGCTGCGCTGAGGGTGATGTCCGGCAGCCAGGCCCCCCGGGCCAGCCCCAGCTCGGCATTGGCGCTGGCCACCTGACGCTCGGCGGCGCTCACATTGGGGCGACGGCGCAACAGGTCGATGGACAGCGTATCAGGAACCGGCGGCACAGACGGCAGCATGACCGGCGGTGCCGACGCATCCAGCCCCGCCGATGCATGTCCTGCGTCCGACCCAGAGCTGAATGCGACCTCACCCAGCGCGGATGGCGGCAACCCCAGCAGAACCGCCATGGCATGACGTTCAGTGCCACGGCTGCGCTCCATCTCATGGCGCTGGGTCATCACCAATTGCAGGCGGGTCTCTGCCTGCACCACATCGGCGCGGGCTACCAGACCCGCGTGATACTGGTTGCGAATCAGCCGCAGCGAACGCTCGGCAGTCGCCACCGAACGGGCCAGCAGGAGAAGCCTCGCCTCGGCCAGACGCATGCGCCAATAGGACTGGATAAGACTGACCTGCATCTGGAGCTCAACCGCCCGACGCTCTGCCTCGGCAGCCTGCAGCGAGGCCCGCCCCGACTCGATCTGGGCAGCAATCTTGCCCCACAGGTCGGGCACCCAGCTGATCGAGGTGCCTGCCTGCACGCTGTTGCTCGGACCCGTCTTGCCCATCAGACTGGCAAGCGAGCTCTGATCCAAACCACTCCATGCATCCCCCGCACCGGCGCTGCCACCCACAGCAGCTGCGCCGCGACCAGCCCCCTCCCTTCCTGCGCTGCCCGAGCGGACCGCCCCGGAACTGATGCCGACCTGGGGCAGACGGGATGCGCCGGCACCGGCAAGCACCGCCTGGGCCTGTCGCAGGCGCGCCTCGGCCTGCAACAGACTCAGGTTCCCACTGCGTTGCCGCTGCAGCAGCCCTTGCAGCAGCGGATCCCGAAACGCGGCACCATCCACCAGACTGACAGAGGCAAAGCGCCCCTCCAGGGGCTCGCCGGGCATGCCGGCCGTGACAGCCGATGACGCGGTACCGCGTGTGCGCCCCGCCCCAGCGGCGTCCTGCGACGAAAAGCCCTTGAACGCAGCCGAAGCGGCATCATCCCCCTGCCCCGCGGCGGTTCCCTCCCGTTCAGCACCGGAGGCCAGATGCCAGCCCGCGTGCTCTTCCAGCGGCACCGCCAGCGCCGCGGCCGGGATCCGGTAGGGTGTCGTGACACTGCAGCCCCCCAGTGCCAGCAGCAGGCCGACCGCAAGCACGGACTGTCGGCAGAGAATCTTTATATCCATCGGGCCAGCAATGATTTTTTCAGACATGGAAACGGACGTGGAAACGAAGGAAAAACACCGAAGGACATGCACTGCCACAAAAATGGAACAGGCCGCATCAGACCGTGTCCGGACGATGTTGCCCAGGCCACCCAATTTGCGATACCCCCACCCGGCCCCCACCCGGCAGAACCTGCCGGGGGTGAGCCCGCTGTTTTGATCACCGCGACGAAGAATCCCCGCTCTTTCTCTCTTCGCCATGACCATCGGGGCGACTGGCAAACCAGGTCGCCAGAATGGGGCCAGAGACGTTGTGCCAGAAACTGAAGATGGCACTGGGTACGGCCACAATGGGCTGGCTGGCGAAATGCAGGCCAGCCAGCGTGGCGCCAAGACCGGAATTCTGCATGCCCACCTCGATCGCAATGGCCTTGCCGTCATAGAACGGCAGACCAAACAGGCGGGCCGCCAGCAGCCCGCCCAGATAGCCCAGGCCGTTGTGCAACACCACCACGCCAAAGATCAGCAGACCCGTGTCCACCATGCGCGCCCGGCTGCCTGCCACCACAGCGCCGACGATGAGCACAATGGCCACCACCGATACCAGTGGCATGCTTTCGGCCACACGATCAACCCGGTGCCCGGCCAGGGACTTGATCACGAGGCCAACCACAATGGGCAGCAGCACAACCTGCAGAACCGACAGAAACATGCCCGAGGCGTCCACCTGCAGCCACTGGGAGGCAAACAGCCAGAACACCAGCGGGGTCAGCAGCGGCGCCAGCAGCGTAGTCACCGTGGTACAGGCGACCGACAGCGCCGTGTTTCCCCGCGCCAGATAAGTCATGACGTTGGAAGCCGTACCCCCCGGGCAGGCGCCCACCAAAATGACACCGGCGGCGAGATCGGCCGGCAGACTGAAGAGTCGGCACAGCAGCCAGGCGAGTCCGGGCATGATCAGAAACTGCGCACAGACGCCGATCAACACCGCCTTGGGATAGCGCAATACGCCCGTGAAATCCCGGATGGAAAGCGTCATCCCCATGCCCAGCATCACGGCAGCCAACAGATAGGGAATCCAGCTGCGCAACCCCTCAAACAGGGCTGGGCAGACAAACCCCAGGGCGCCAAAGAGGAGCACCCACAAGGCAAAGGTCTTGTTGGTGAAACGGGCTATTCTCAAGAGGGTATCCATCGGGCGGGCTCCGGTCATTGCATCAACTGCAATAGGGATAAACGAATGGAAGGCATCTGTCCTGTAGCCTGATGATAAGGGAGAGCACCGCTGCCGCGCACCAGTCGCACAGTCCGCGCGGCACACTGCCAACGGACAGTAGTCAGCGCCATGATGGCAACGCTTTGCGGCGCATGTGCTGCTTTGCCCGCTCCAGCAGCAGATAAAGTGCTGGAATCGTATAAAGGGTGATGATCTGGCTGACGGCCAGCCCACCCATTACGACGATCCCCAGCGGCTGACGCAACTCGCCCCCATCGCCCAGACCCCATACCAGCGGCAGGGCACCGGCCAGGGCCGCCAGATTGGTCATCAGGATGGGGCGCAACCGCTGGCTGGCGGCCAGCAGCATGGCCTGCGCCGGCGGCAGCCCCTCAGAACGCTGTTTTCTGAGGGCCACATCAATCATCAGAATGCCATTCTTCATCACGATGCCGATGAGCAGAAACAGTCCAAGCAACACGATCAGGCTGAACGGCGTGCCGCTGATCTTCAGCGCCAGCAACGCCCCCACACCAGCCGCCGGCACAGCCGACAGCACCGTGACCGGATGCAGCAGACTTTCATACAGCACGCCCAGCACCAGATAGACGGCCGCCACCACGCCAAGTATCAGCCATCCCTGACCCGAAACATCAACCAGTGACCTCGGACGGCCATCATCGCCGTCGATGTCTGCGATGACTGCAGCCGGCATTCGTTCGTCAATTACCACCTGCCGCACCGTCTGCAATACCGCCTGATCCGTCACTCCCGGCGCAGCGGAAAAACTGACGGTACTGGCCGCAAACTGGTCGACATGGCGCTCGCGATCACGTACAGCGTCAAAATGCCATCGGGCAACCTGCGACAGCGGCACCACGCTGCCCTGGGCCGTGACAATCTGCATCTGATCCAGTACCAGCGGGTTTTCGGTAAAGCGGGCTGAAACCTCCATGACCACCCGATACTGCTGCCGCTCCTCGTAGCGCACCGCCACCTGACGCTGGGAGAACGCATTGGCCAGCGTGGCGGACACATCCGCCAGTGTCACACCGAGACGGCCAGCCTCCTCTCGGTCGATCTCCAGCACAATCTGGCGCGTGTCTCCCCCCTTGCTGTAATGCACATCCGCCAGAGTCGGCTGCCGGCTCAGCGCATCTCCCAGCCGCTGCGTCCAAGTACGCAACAAGGACAGGTCACCGGACTTCAGCACAACCTGATGGCTGGCATCATCTCCGAAACGGGGGGGCGAGATCTGCAAGTCCTGCAGCACCATGCCAAACATCGCCGTACCCGCCATCAGGGGTGCATCACGACGCAACCTGTCCAGCACCTGACGGGCAGACACACCGCGCAGCGCCCGCGGCTTCAGCGTGATGACCAGCTGGGCGTTGCTGGTACCGGCATTGCCGCCGCTGACACCCACGACATCCTGGACGGCCGGGTCAGACAGAATCCACTGCCGGTAACGCTGGATGCGTGGCTGCATGGCCTGGAAGGAAAAGGCATCATCGCCACGGATGAAGGCTGCGATGACCCCGGTATCCTGCTCGGGCATGTCCGCTCGCGGCAGGCTGGCAAACAGCCAGAGACTGATGCCCAGCAGCCCGAACAGCACCACCACCCCGCTCCACGCGTGACGCAGCACATAGTGCAGCGTCACCGCATAGCGGGCCTGCAGACTTCCCAGACAGGCGGCATTCAGGGCACGCAGCCGTGTCCCCCAGTGGGAGAAACGCGAGCATCTGTCTGGTACGCCATCGTCAGCTGCCATGCGGGGATCGGCTCTATGTTTGCTGCCCTCTCCCGCACGCGGCAGCAGACGGGCGGACAGTGCCGGAATCAGACTGATGGACAGCACCAGCGAGATCAGAACCGCGACGGCCAGCGTGATGGAAAACTCGCGAAACAGTCGCGCCATCATGCCGCCCATGCAGAGTACCGCCACAAAAACCACCACCAGGGCCAGATTCAGGGCCAGCAGCGTAAAGCCCACCTCTTCTGTGCCCCGCATGGCCGCCCGCCAGGGTGACAGCCCGCGCTCGATGTGACGGCTGATGTTTTCCAGTACCACGATCGCATCATCAACCACCAGACCAGATGCGGCCACCAGCGCCATGATGCTGAAGTTGTTCAGGGAAAATCCCGCCAGCCAGATGGCCGCGATCGTTCCCAGCAGGGATACCGGAATGATCACGGCGGACATCAAGGCCGTGCGCAGTCGTGCCATGAACAGCCATGCCACGAGCGCCACGATCAGACAGGACAGCAGCAGCGTACGCTGGGCCTCGGCCAGACTGGATCTGATGCCCAGCGAGCGGTCCATCACCACACTCAGATCCGCCTGCGGCGGCAACTGCACCTGCAGCGTCGGCAGCGTCGCGCGGATGGCCTCAATGGTGGCCACCACGTTGGCACTTGGCTGACGACGCACCAGCACAATGACCGCCGGCCGGTGATTGTGAAAACCGCTGCGATAACGGTTTTCCACCGAATCACTCACCTCGGCCACATCGGCCAGCCGGACGGCCTGACCGTTTTTCCAGCGCAGCACCAGGGCCGAAAAATCAGCCGCCGTCTTCAGCCGCGGGCCACTGGCCAGCAGCCAGCGATGCTCCGGATCCTCCACGGCACCCTGTGCCGTCTCAGCGCCGGCGGCCGCCAGTGCCTGACGCGCCTGCTCCAGCGACATCCCGATCGCTGCCAGGGCGACCGGTTCGAAACGGATCCGCACCGCCGGCAGGGAAGCACCGCCGAGCGATACCTCGCCGACTCCCGACACCCGGGCCAGGGCGGGCAGCACCAGGCTGTCCGCCAGCTCGTAGAGCTCCCCCGGCGACTGCGTATCGGAAGAAATCGCCAGGGCCATCATGGGCGCTGTCGACGGGTTGATCTTGCGAAACGTGGGTCGGGCGGGCATGCCGGCTGGCAACGATGCAATCGCGCCATTGATAGCCGCCTGAACATCACGTGCCGCATCATCCAGCGGTCGTCCGATATCAAAGATAAGGCGCACCTCGGCGCTGCCGGTGCTGCTCACGGACGAAATGGCGGACAGGCCAGGGATGGCGCCCAACGCACGCTCCAGCGGCCCGGCCACCGTGGCCGCCATGCTGCCGGGGCTGGCGCCGGGCAGGTTCGCCGTGACCAGCACCATGGGAATGTCGACCTGGGGCAGCGGCGACACCGGCAGTTGCCACCAGGCCAGACAACCGGCCAGCACGACGGCCAGGGCCAGCAGAATGCTGCCGACGGGGTGCCGGATGGAAAGTCGGGCTATCGTCATGGGCGACGCGTCAGCCGCTCAAGCAGCAGATAAATCACCGGGGTGGTGTACAGCGTCAGGATCTGGCTGACCAGCAGCCCCCCGACCATGACCAGCCCCAATGGACGACGCAGCTCGGCCCCCGACCCGCTGGCCAGCATCAACGGCAGTGCTCCGAGCAAGGCTGCAAGGGTTGTCATCAGAATGGGACGAAAACGCTGCAGGGCCGCCTGATGGATGGCATCGCGGGCGGACAGCTTCTGGTGGCGCCGGGCTGCCAGCGCAAAATCCACCATCATGATGCCGTTTTTCTTGACCAGTCCGATCAGCAGCACAATGCCAATGACGGCCACCATGTCCAGGGCATGGCCCGTCACCAGCAGCGCCAGCAGCGCCCCCACGGTCGCGGCGGGCAAGGTCGACAGTATGGTAATGGGATGGATCGCGCTCTCGTAGAGCATGCCCAGCACCAGATACATCACCGTCACGGCGGCCAGAATCAGCCACAGCGTGTTGGACAGTGACGCCCGGAACGCCTCGGCCGCCCCCAGAAAATGGCTTTCGATGGCAGCCGGCCAACCCAGCTGCTGCTGCACCGTTTCTACCGCAGCCACCGCGTCGCCCAGCGAGGCATGAGCCCCCAGATTGAAGGACAGTGTTGCAGCCGGAAACTGCGACTGGTGATTGACCACGACCGGCACGCGCTGGCTGTGCCAGTGCGCCACTGCCGACAGTGCCACCGGCGTGCCGTCGGCGGCTGCCACGAAGACATGATCCAGCGCGGACGGACCGTCGATGCGGGACGGATCCTGCTCCAGCACCACACGGTACTGGTTGGACTGGGTAAACAAGGTGGAAATCTGCCGCTGGGCAAACGCATTCTGCAGTGCCTCACTGATATGCTGAATCTCCAGACCCAACCGGGCTGCGGCCACACGGTCGATCTCCACATGGAGCTGCCAGCCGTCATTCTGGAAGTCGCTGCCGATATCGGCGAGTTCGGGGCGCTGCGCCAGCGCTGCCTGCAGACGGGGCACCCAGGTTGCCAGCAAGGCGCTGTCCGGTGTGCTCACCGTCATCTGGTAACGGGCACGGCTGATGCGGTCTTCGATCGACAGTTCCTGCACCGGCTGAAACCACACGGCCATGGCCTGCCGCTCGGCAGGCTGACGCGCTGCCATCCGCTGCCGCAGACGTGCGATGACCTGCAGCGCGTCCTCGTGGCGCACTTCGTGCGCCCGCAGGTTGAGCAGCATGCGGCCGGTACTGAGCGCGGTATTGCTGCCATCGACCCCGATGAACGAGGACAGGCTCGCCACCTCAGGATCCTGCAGCAACTGACGGGCTACCGCCTCCTGCCGGCGCTGCATGGCTGCATAGGAAACGTTGCCCGGCGCCTGGGTCACCACCTGGATCAGCCCACTGTCCTGTACCGGAAAGAAGCCTTTGGGTACCAGCAGATACAGGCCAGCGGTCAGGCAGAGCAGCGCCCCCATCACCACCAGCATCAGGCCACGATTGTCGAGAACCACCGACAGCGTACGGCCATAGGCTGTCAGTACCCGTTCGCTCCATCGGCCCGCGCCGGTCTGCACCTGGACTGGCATGGAGGTCTGGTTCAGCAGGCGCGCCGACATCATCGGCGTCAGCGTCAGCGACACCAGCAGCGACATGCCGATGGCCACCGCCAGTGTCACTGCAAACTCGTGAAACAGCCGCCCCACGACATCGCGCATGAACAGCAGCGGAATCAGGACGGCCACCAGCGAGACGGTCAGCGACACCAGCGTAAAACCGATTTCCCGGGAGCCATCGAGCGCCGCCTGCAACGCCGATTTACCCGCCTCGCGATGACGGACGATGTTCTCCATCATGACAATGGCATCGTCCACCACGAAGCCCGTTGCCATGGTCAAGGCCATCAGGCTGAGGTTGTTCAGTGAATAGCCGGCCAGATACATCACCGCGAAGGTACCGACGAGAGAAATCGGCACCGCAACCGCCGGGATGAGCGTCATGCGCACCGAGCGCAGGAACAGCCACGTCACCAGGACCACCAGCCCGATGGCCAGCACCAGTTCGATCTGCACATCCTGCACCGAGCTGCGGATGCTGTCCGTCCGATCGGTCAGCACACGCACCTCGACACTGGCCGGCAGCGTGGCCGTCAACCGTGGCAGCAATTGACGGATGCGGTCAGCCACCGCCATGACGTTGGCGTCAGGCTGCCGCTGGATATTGATCAGGATAGCCCGCTCACCATCGGCCCAGGCGGCCAGAAAGCGATCCTGCGCCCCCTGCCGCACCCGGGCCACATCGCCCAGGCGCAATGGCATGCCATTTTTCCAGGTCACAACCAGGGACTCATACTGGGCCGCGGTGGTCAACTGGTCATTGGCATCCAGCACGGTACTGCGCAGAGGACCATCAAAACTGCCCTTGGGCAGGTTGGCATTGGCCGATGTGATCACCTTCTGCACATCAGCCAGCGTCAGGCCCACGGCCTTGAGGGCTGCGGAATCGGCCTGGATGCGAATGGCCGGGCGCTGCCCCCCCGCCAGCGTCACCTGTCCCACGCCCTGTACCTGGGCAAGTTTCTGCGCCATGCGGGTATCGACCAGATCGTGCACCTGCGGCAGCGGCAAGGTCTTCGAAGTGACCGCCAGCGTGAGGATTGGCGTGTCGGCCGGGTTGACCTTGTGATAGGCCGGTGGCGCAGGCATGCTCGACGGCAGCAGACTGGCCGTATTATCCAGCGCGGCCTGCACATCCTGCTCCACCACCCCCAGGTTGCTGTCCAGCGAAAACTGCAGGGTGATGACCGACATGCCGACCCCGCTGGCCGAAGACATCTGCCGCAATCCGGCAATCTGCCCCAGATTCCGCTCCAGCGGTGCCGTCACCAGTCGCGCCACCGTGTCGGCACTTGCGCCCGGTAACGCTGCCTGAACCTGGATTACCGGATACTCGACCTGTGGCAATGCCGCGACCGGCAGCAGTCGCCAGGCCAGTATCCCGGCCAGCAGCACCGCCAGCATCAGTAACGATGTCGCGATGGGCCGCAGAATGAAGGGGCGCGAAACATGCATGACCATGGGGCCGTTCAGGGCTGAGAGGCCGGCGAGGCCGCTGTCCCGGTCGCCCCGACGATTTTCACGGCCGACCCCTCGCGCAGGCGGTCAATGCCCTCCAGCACGACCTGCTCGCCCGCACGCAAGCCACGGAGCACCTGTATCCGGTCAGCCGTAGTAGCACCGAGTGTGACTGTCTGCACATGCGCCCGACCGTCCCGGATGACATAAACATAATTGCCCTGATTGCCGAACTGCACCGCATCGACCGGCACACTAAGTGCCTGCGGCAGTGTCCGCAGGGACAGCCGGACATTCACGAACTGGTTGGGAAACAGCACTTCTTCGGGATTGTCGAACCGGGCACGCACCTTCACCGTCCCGGTCGCCGGGTCAATGCGGTTGTCCAGACTACCCAGCCGGCCGGTCGCCAGCAATGCCTGCTCCGCCCGGTCCCACACCTGCACTGCCAGCCCTTCCCGGCCAGCATCAGCCAGCGCATCGCGCAGTGCCTGCAATTGCAGGGCGGGCACACCAAAGAGCACCGATATCGGATCGGTCTGCACGATACTGACCAACCCCTCGGTTGTGCTCGGGCCAATCAGGGTGCCGATACCGGATGTGAGCAGTCCCAGCCGCCCGGCAATCGGTGCGTGAATACGGGCATATCCCAGCTGAACCCGTGCATTCTCCACCCTCGCCTGATCGGCTGCCGCGCGTGCGGTCAATTGCCTGACCAGGGCCCGCTGGGTCTCCAGTTGCTGGCGGGCAATCGAATCCTGCCGGAAAAGACGCTCGTCACGTACCAGGTCGGAGCGGGCGTGTGCCAGCTCGGCTCCATTCTGTGCCTGCGTTCCCTGCGCCTCCTGCAGACTGGCCTCTAGCGCCCGCGGATCCAGCTCGGCCAGCAACTCACCGGCGCGGACATACCCCCCCTCCTGCACGTGCACCCGCAGCAGCCGGCCCTGCACCTGCGGCACCACACTGACCGTGTTGTACGGCGTCACCGTACCCACCGCCCGGATCTGTACCGGAAAGCCCCCCTGGCGCACCGGCGCCACGCTGACCACGGCCAGCTGCCCGCCGCCGGGACCATCACCGGGTCCGTCTCCTGCCGGCGGGTGGCCAGGCGGGCCAGCGTGGCCATGCCCTCCAGAGGGCACGGACTGTAGCAGACCAAACCAGAGACCTATGCCCAGCGCCAGCAGCAGTACGAACGTCAACAGCAGCAAGGCAATACGCCTGGAGACTCGCTGAGACAGAAAAGACATGATGCAAAAAACCGCAGAAACGGGAAGACCGTATCATACGGGGGTGCTGTGGGCAGTCCCTATGGAACGTCCGCAACTTTGCACAAACTTTACACAGCACGGCCTGCTGTGCAGCCTTTCCACCTCAGGAGCCGATTCGCCCGATGCCCCACTGCTCTTTCCGCATCACCGGCATGCTGCTGATGCTTGCCGCAACCGCCGCCCTGACCGGCTGCGCCAGCGACCGTTCGCACAGCGGTTTTCTGGAGCCCTACCGCTTTGCCATTGCACAGGGCAACTACATCAACCAGCAGATGCTGGATGAAGTCCATCACGGCATGACGCCAGACGAAGTGCGCCTGCGCCTGGGCACGCCTCTGCTGGCTGATGTCTTTCATCCCAACCGCTGGGAATATGTCTTTCGTTTCCAGTACCCGAATGGTGACGCCGAACTGCGCCGAGTGACCATATTCTTTGCCGATGGCAAGGTCAACGACATCAGGCACGATCCCCTGCCAGCCCGCGATGATCCCAGCGATCCGGCGCTGCCCGGCTATCAGCCTCCCCAGGAGAGCCCCCGTTCATGAAGATTGCCATTGCCGGTGCCTCCGGCCGCATGGGACACATTCTGATCGACGCGGTACTGGCCGCCTCCGATCTGACACTGACGGCGGCACTGGACCGCGATGACAGCCCTGTTCTGGGTAACGATGCCGCTGCTTTCATGGGCAGGCACAGCGGGGTGCAAATCACCGCCCAGGCTACCCAGGCACTGACGGATGCGGACGTGCTGATCGACTTCTCCCGTCCCCCAGCCAGTCTGCACTATCTGTCACTGTGTCAGCAATCTGGCGTCAAGATGGTCATTGGCACCACCGGTTTCTCTGCCCAGGAGCGGCAGCTGATCGCGGACGCCGCCCGGACAATCGCCATTGTTCATGCTGCCAACATGAGCCCCGGCGTCAATATCGCCCTGTTCCTGATCGAACAGGCAACCCGGATGCTGGCCGATACTGATATCGAGGTCATTGAGGCGCATCACCGGCACAAGGTGGATGCGCCGTCGGGCACGGCCCTGGCGATCGGCGAAACCATTGCCAGACAGCTGGGACGGCCCCTTGGCGAGATCGGCGTCTTTGCCCGTGAAGGGCACACCGGCCCTCGCCAGCCCGGCAGCATTGGTTTTTCCACGATCCGGGGGGGTGACATCGTGGGCGATCACACCGTGCTATTTGCCGGCCAGGGCGAACAGATCGAAATCCGTCATCGCGCCACCAGCCGGGAACATTATGCCGACGGCAGCCTGCGCGCCTGCCGTTTTCTGGCCGACAAGACCCAGGGCCTGTACGACATGCGCGCCGTGCTCGGCCTGCCCGACAGCCGGCAGCCCTGAGGCCGGCGTTCGTCATCCGGTGCGCGCTGCCGACGCCGGGCCTGCGCATGAGCACCTGGTCGGCTCCCTGTTGGCCAGATCCGCTTTGTCACCGGAGGGCGACTCCGCATGGGCAATTTCCGATGCTGAGAGTCCGGCAGGTGGCCAATCTGGCCATTAACCCTGTAGCATTCGCCTCACAAGGCGGTGGGAGGGATAACTCCAGGGCGCATAAAAAAATTAAATCAGCGCCCGACCAGTCTCGAAAAACTGGTCAATGCAACTCCATGAATCTGAACCAGGAGACCTTGATGGAATATGAAATTGTGGATCATGACGGCATGACCATTGCCGGCATCTCTTCCAGAGTGGACAACAGCGAGGCTGGTTTCAGGAAAATCGAGCTTCTATGGAAGGCGTTTTTTGAACAGGACATCAAGCGCAGGCTTGGTCTTGAGGACGATTCCGACATCTGCGAGGCATATTTTGATTATGACAGCGATGCCAGCGGTTCCTACACCATTCTCCTGGGGGCAGCGCTTGATCCGCATACGCATCCCGTGAGCGAAGGTCTGGTGACGCACCATGTTGAAAAAGGCCGTTATGCCAAGTTTCACACTGCCGATCCCAATGGTATCCGTGATGTCTGGAAACACATTTGGAGCCGTACCGACTTGAATCGTCGCTACGCTTGCGACTTCGAGCTGATTGGCGCACACGGTGCCGACGTGTATATTGCGGTGAAGTGACCGGAACGAGACAGTTGCGCAGGCCACCGAAAATGAAAGTCACCATGCGGAAGGTACATCCTGATCGCCCGTCGCTGGCACCCGGCATGGCAGTGGAGGCGCTCGATGCGTACTACTGGTACATGCAGGAGCTGGTGACTTATTGCCGCGAGCAGGGTCTGTCAACCCACGGGCACAAGCACGAAGTGCTGGAGAGGGTTCGCGATCACCTCCGCGGCCGGCGGATCATGACGCTGCAGGCGCCTGCCCGTGCCAGGGCGACTCGGGCAGTGACCGACGATCATACGATCACGCTCGAAACACGGGTCGGCCCCGACTACAAGTGCGATGCCAAAACCCGGGCCTTCTTCGAGTCAGTCATCGGCCCGCACTTTCACTTCACCGCGCACCTGCAGCGGTTTCGCCGTGCCAACACGCACCGACAACTCACCTATGGCGACCTGGCGACCGAATGGATCGCCGAGCACGAACGGCGCAAGGACAAGAACTACAAGCCCACGCTGATGCACACCTGGGAGTACAACCGTTTCGTCAGAGACTATATGCGCGACAAGGCGCGCAACCACGGCAAGACGCTGAAGGACGCGGCCGCCGCCTGGAATGCGCTGCGCCAGTCGTGCGGCCCGCGCGACTACGCCAGCAGCATCGCCGCCCAGGACGTCGAGGACAGCCCCACCAAGCCGCGCACCCCTGGCCGGCGCGACCCACAGGCATGATCGAGGCCGCCCACCACGGTGAGGCGGCGCATCACCGGCACAAGTGATGCGCCATCGGGGGTACCGCGCCGGCTGCGCGGGGCAGCCCCCGCGCCGTGCATTCCACCCGCTTCAGCGGGCCGTCCCCAGTGCCTTCAGAACCGTATCGACGGTCAGCAGCTCTGGCAGCTGCACCGGTGCAGCCTTGGGGTCCCGCCCGCTGTAGTACAGATACAGGGGCACACTGTTACGGCCGAATTTGGCCAGCTCGGCAGAAATGGCCGGATCGCGTCGCGTCCAGTCGGCCTTGAGCAGCAGCACATTCCGTTCACGAAAGCCCGCCTGCACCTCATCACGATCCAGTGCCACTTTCTGATTGACCTGACAGCTCAGGCACCAGGCGGCCGTGAAATCGACGAACACCGGCATGCCCGCAGCGCGGGCTGCTGCCTGCCGCTCTGCCGACCATGGCAGCCAGCCCCGGCAGGCTGCCGGCAAGTGACCATCGGCCCCCAGCCGGCAGGTCATCGGCAGCAGAGCGGCCGGGCCATTGGCCACGGCGTTGCCCGCCACCGTGGGCGCAGCGGACTGAACCTGGGCTGTCTCGGCCACCACAGGCAGACGACTGACCAGCCAGACGCAGGCGCCCACCGAGACCAGCGCGGCCAGCACCCAGGCCGGGGTACTGCGCGCACTGCGCGGCCGCAGCTCGAACTGCCAGCGGCCATAGACCCAGCAGCTGAACGCCAGAAAGATGGCTGCCAGCAGCAGCAACAGAACGCCTTCCGCATCCGACTGCAGCGCCAATACCCATACCAGCCATGCCGATGTGATGAACATCGGAAATGCAAGGAACTGCTTGAGTGTCTGCAACCAGACTCCGGGCCGGGGCAGCAGGCCCAGCAGGCGTTCGCTGCTGGCCAGCACCAGATAGGGCAGCGCCATGCCGATGCCAATGGTGACAAACACGGCGAGAACCAGCAGCGGTGAACTGCTGAGCGTAAAGCCGACTGCGCCGCCCATGAAGGGTGCGGTACAGGGGGTCGCTACCACCACGGCCATGACCCCGGTCATGAAGCTACCCCAGTAACCGTGCTGGCGCTCGGACGCACCTATACCCCCCAGCTGGGTCAGACGGGTACCGGTTTCAAAAACACCGAACAGGTTCAGCCCAATGACCACAAACAACAGTGCCAGCACCGCAACAAATACCGGGGACTGCAGCTGGAATCCCCAGCCCGCGGCCTGGCCAATCGCCCGCAGGCCCAGCAGGATCCCGGCCAGCGCCAGAAAGCTGGCGACGACGCCCAGGCCAAAGACCACGGCATGGCGCCGTGCCTGGCCCGGCCGACCGGCAGCCGCTTCGGTGAACGAGAGAATCTTCAGCCCGATGACCGGAAAGACGCAGGGCATGAGATTCAGAATCAGCCCCCCCACGAATGCCCCCAGCAAGGCGCCAGCCAGCGTCAGCCATTCCATCTTCTTGCCGGCAGCGAGATCCGCCATCGCGCCCGGTGCCTGGGCCACCACCGCCTCCACCTGAGCTACCACACCTTTCTGGCCAGCTGCCGCGGGCTGATCAGCACCAGCCGTTGCGGCGGCATCGGCGTTCGGACGATCAGATGTGGGGGGCACTGTCTCTTGATCCAGCTTCATCTGGTTCAGCAGACCACCGCCCTGCTGGAAGCTGCCCTGGTTCTCGCTGTCCGGCGCATCCAGATCGACCGCAGTGGGCCGGTCAATGGCAACGGTCCGCGCCGCAACCGGAACCACGGTCCGCCGTTGCAGGTCGACCTCGACTGGCTGGGCACCATCAATCACCACCATGCCGCCTGCCTTCTCCCATCCCTGCTCGGCCGTGCGCATGCCCTGCTCATCCAGCTCCAGCGCGATTCCGTAACGGCCATCCTCGCCCGATATTTCGATCAGCTTCTGAGGTGCAACCGGCTTGACCACACCAGCAAAGTAGGGCAAAAACACCGCGGAATGCGGTGCCTGTCCGTGCGTCAGCGTCTCAGGCAGTACCGCCACCGCCTGATTGCCCCGCTGCCACCAGCCCACTGCCTGCCGGGGCTGGCCATCGGCGGGAGAATGCCGACGGGCCACGTCGAAATTGGCTGCCTCGCCCCGATCCGGCTCGGTCACACCACCGACGGGCAGATCCAGTTGCAGCGGCGCATCCCCCGGTACACAGACCTCCTTGCAGCTCAGCCACTCGGCGTTGACCCGAAACCGGGCCACCCTGCCCTTGAAATCCGCGGGAAGCGTCACATCGCGGTAGATGAGGGTGTCTCCTTCATAGCCATAATTGGCCAGAGGGCCAATGGCGAGCCGTTCGGGTGCTGGCCAATGAATATCGGAATAGCGGGATCCTGCCGGCCCTTCAATCTCGAACCGGGTCGGATAGCCTGTGTCTCCAGGATTGCGCCAGTAGGTATGCCAGTGCGGATCATGGCGCAGCTGCAGACCAATGCGAAAGGTTTCCCCTGGTACCACCTGCCGGGCGTCTGACACCAGCGATACCGCCACCGAACCGACCCGCTGCTCTCCGGTTTTCCAGTCACCTTCCGCACGGGGTTGGGCCACAGCATCAGCCGTCTGCTGTCCGGTCGGGCCGCCCCCGCCGGCATCATTAGCCAGGACAGCATGCGCGGGCGCCAGCAGCACCGCACCGAACAACAGGGAAGACAGCAGTGTCTGCCAACGGGAAAATACGTGGCGCATCATCTTGCCTTGAGAAAAGTAAAAATTGTTGAAGAAGCGACAGAGACAACCGGCGCTGGCTTCCAAGATGGTAAAGCCAGCACCGCGCCTTTACTATGACATCCAGACCGATAGTCGTTACATGCGGGCCAGAGATTACACTTCCTCGTGCGTACCCGACGAAACCGGGGTAACGCATCGCGCTGGAGCACGACCACTTCATCACATCGGCAACAGATCCTCCGTTCTGGCGGAAGACCTATTGAATGCCTATCGGACAGTGCCGCGCGGGACATGGCAAAATGCCGGGTAGCAGCGGTGCTTTGCGCGCAGCCGTACATCAGCACCGGATGTGCACAGTGCCGGGTCAGCAACCCCGGCGTGCACAGACCCCGACGGCCACGGTGTTGCGCTTGACCCCCCTTTCACAAATCCCTACCATCCCGCGGCATGGAAACTGATCTCCAGCTTTTGGCCGAGCGCGTGCGGCGCCTGCTTGAAATTTCCCGGCACCTCTCTGACGAGAACCAGCTTCTGCGCGGTCGTCTGGGTGAGGCGGCCATGACCCAGGCAGACATGCAACAGCGCCTGGCCGAGGCCCGGGCGCGCGTAGAATCTGCCCTGGCCCGCCTGCCGCTGCCGCAGGCCGACAAAGACTGATTGCCCGGGGAGTCCGCCATGGCGATGGAACAGATCGAGGTCAAGATTCTCGACCGCACCTTCAAACTGCAGGTGCCACCCAATGAAAAGCCGCGTCTGATGAACGCTGTCCGCATCGTTGACCAGAAGATGCGCGAGATCCGCAATGCCAGCCTGGCACACGGCACCGAACGCATCGCTGTCAATGCTGCCCTGCAGATCACCTACGAATTTCTCGGACAGCCTGCCGACACGGGTGCCGCCTCCTCCGAACAGGTGCAGACGCTGGTCAGCCAGCTCAATCATGAGCTGGACGAGGAAATCCGTCGCCACGAGGGGGTTCGCTGATCCACCGGCCCATGTATCGCGATACCACAGGCAGCGACCATCCGTCGGGCAGACTAGGCAAAAAAGCCTTGTCGCGGTTGTCTGCAATGCCTGGCAGCGGCGTATAATCGCTTCGACCCTGCAGTGTTCGTTCAGGCCATATATTCCTTGAACCAATGCGATGCATGAGGCGAGAAAAAACCTGTCTGCTACTGTTGTGATCGTCCCTTGCCGGATGAACCTGATGTGGCCGCTTTTCTTGCCGACCTGAACTAGATCACGGTTCAGGATGCCGGCCAACCGGCACAGGCGGGGTTACCTCATCCCTGAAAGGGCCCGGATCACCCATCCGGGCCCTTTCCTTTTCCGTGTCAGATATCTGAACGCGCCATTGCTGTGGCCCGTCGCATCCGGCGTATCAGTCTCCAGCCACCGGAGACGCTGCAGCACGGGCCCGCCACATCAGCCAGCCGCCCGCCAGCAGCATGGGCAGCGTCAACGCCTGACCGGCCGTCAGCGGCCCCCAGAAGCCATCTCCCGGTTCACGCACGTATTCCACCAGGAAACGGCACAGACCATAACCCATCAGGAACAGGCCACTGGTCGCTCCCCGCGGGCGGGGACGGGCGGAGTAGCACCACAGCACCACGAACAGCAGCCCGCCTTCCAGAACCAGCTCGTAAAGCTGTGATGGATGACGCGGCAGCGTGCTGCCCGACTGGGGAAAAACCATGCCCCAGGGCAGATCGGTCACCCGCCCCCAGAGCTCGCCATTGATGAAGTTGCCCAGACGCCCAGCCGCCAGGCCCAGGGGCACCAATGGCGCAACGAAATCCATCAAATCCAGGTAGCGGAGATGCTTGCGACGTGCAAATAATGCACAGGCCAGCAAGACCCCGATCAGGCCCCCGTGGAAGGCCATGCCGCCTTCCCAGACTGCCAGAATGCGCAGTGGATGCATCGCATAATAAGGCAGCCCATAGAACAGCACGTGGCCAAGGCGGCCACCAATGACCACCCCGAGCACCCCATAGAACATCAGATCTTCGATGTCCTTGCCCGTCATGCCGGCCAGCGGCTGACCGGGCTCACGCTGCCTGATTCTCCGACGTCCCAGATATAGAAACTGCACAAAGGCCAGCAAATACATCAAGCCATACCAGCGCACTGCCAGCGGGCCAATCTGCAGGGCAACCGGGTCAAACTGAGGATGGACGAACATGGGATAAAAGCCAGACAATGGAGAGAGGGAGATTCTGACATGCTTTGCCCATGGCCTGCGGACAGCTATTTGAAGGTTTCGGCTACCCGCTCGCGTGCCCGTTTTTCATGTGCGGCCATCTCAAGCTGACGTCGGTCCCGACCAAACAGGTGCTCGAAGAATTCGAACCAGAGCAGCGCCAACCCCCAGGGCAGTAGCACCCACCACCAGCTCCAGCCCGCAACCACGCCAACCTCGCAACACTTCATCAGGATCAGCAGCGTACCTATCCAGACCATCCACATAAGCGATACCCCATGGCATCCAGCATTTCCACTGACTCGGCCCGACGCGTCAGCAGCGGGCACGGACAGCATAGCCATCCCGTCCCGCCTTGACAGCCGGCAGGTGGCAGGCGGTTACCAGGGAAAGACTAGAGGACGTGTACGCACAGCCCGGCCATCCTGCAAACCAGCGGATTATTCAGACAGAGCCTGTTTGACGCCATCGGTCGGCCCAGATGCTCCGAATGACGCTTATATACAACATAAACCACACGTATACTTAAAATGTTGTTGTTCAGCAACAGTGATCCTATCTTGATCGTGTGCTGAATTTCTCCCTGGTTGGTTTTACCCGGACTTCGGTCCGGGTTTTTTTTCAGGTACAGACAAAAAACCAGCGTACAGCATGACGCCATACGCTGGCAGGGACACATCGTGGCCGCTCAGGCCATATACCACCTTTACCCGGGAAGACCGGGCGACGTTATTTCACGGCGTCCACCAGATCGCCGTAGCCTTCCTCAGCCATCTTGTCCAGGGGAATAAAACGCAGGCTGGCACCATTGATGCAGTAGCGCAAACCACCCTTATCACGCGGACCATCCGGAAACACATGCCCCAGATGGGAATCGGCAGCCTGGCTGCGCACCTCGATACGCTTCATGTTGAAGCTGTCGTCCTCATGCTCGGTCAGCGCGGTACGGCTGATGGGACGGGTAAAGCTGGGCCAGCCACAGCCGGAGTCGAATTTGTCCCGGGAGCTGAACAACGGCTGTCCGCTGACCACATCCACATAGATGCCTGGTGCAAACAGGTGGTCGTAATCGTGCGTGAAAGCCCGTTCCGTGGCACTTTTCTGGGTGACGCGATACTGCTCGTCCGTCAACGTGGCCCGGAGCTCGGCGTCCGAAGGCTTGTGATAGGTGCTGGCATCAAACCCCTTGGTTGTGGGTGCGTTACCGGCTGCCTTGCCGGGCAGCGGCTCATCCGCCTTGCTGACGTCGATATGGCAATAGCCATTGGGGTGTTTGGCCAGATAGTCCTGGTGGTACTCCTCAGCATCGTAGAAGTTTTTCAGCGGCTGGTTTTCTACCACCACGGGACGGCTGTATTTCTTCTGCAGTCCGTCCAGCGCATGCTGGATCACCTCGCGCTCGGCCGGATCGGTGTAGTAGATCCCGGTACGGTACTGGGCGCCACGGTCATTGCCCTGCTTGTTCAGGCTGGTCGGATCAATGATGCGGAAGTAGTACTGCAGGATGTCGTCCAGACTCAGCCGGTCGGCATCGTAGGTCACTTTCACGGTTTCCGCATGGCCAGCGCCACGAATCACGTCCTCATAGCTAGGGTTGCTGGTCTGGCCATTGGCGTAGCCCGACACCGCATCCACGACACCGGGGATCCGCTGGAAATAGGCTTCCACCCCCCAGAAACAGCCTCCTGCAAGGTAGATTGTCTTTGTATTCATGACGTTCGACGACTTCCTGGAATCAGGTTTGTAAAAAGTCTGCTCTGCCCTGGCAAGACGGGCAAGATCAGCATCCGGGTTCTTCATGAGGGCGAGCGCCTGCGCCTCCGTGATGCGGCCACGGATGACCCGGGCAACCCCGCCCTGGGCATCCAGCAGTACCCATGACGGGTAGACCCGCACGCCAAGCTGTCGGGCCAGTGTGCCACCGGCATCCAGCAGCACCGGCATGGACGGGTAATCCAGCCCGCTATACCAGGTGATGAAATCCTCCTGCGGCTTCTCGCGCAGGAAGCCAGGCGAGGCCAGGGTCACCAGATTGACACCTGCAAAGCGGCTGTCGGCTGCCCAGGCATTGGTGTCGGCCAGTTCCGACAGGCACAGGGGGCACCAGCTGGCCCAGAACTTCACCAGCGTGGGCTTGCCCCTGCTCAGGTGGCTGCTTCCCGGCTGCCCCTTGACATCCTTCAGTCCGGCCAAATAGGCCAGCGGGGAAGCCACGGGCTGCTCGGGGGCACCGTCCGGACTACCCTGTCCAGCCGAAGATAGCGGCGCACTGCCCGCACTAGGCAGACCGCTGTGGAAAACCAGGAACATCACCAGCAGCAGCAACAGCAGCAGCAGGTTCCTGGGCATGAACAATCGTTTCATGAACCTCACCCCTCTTGGAAGCAGAACCACCCCAGCGGTGGCCCGATGTCTCCTTAGTCGTTCCACCCGCTACCAAGATTACAGCACATCCCCGATTCAGGCTGCGGCCTGCCGGTCTGCCTCCGACGTAAAGGCATCTGCATGGAAATCGGCGAGATCCAGCCCACATCGGCTGACAAACTCCTCGCGGGCAGCGGCCACCATCGCGGGCACGCCGCAGGCGTATACCTCGTGACCGCTCATGTCGGGCAGGTCGGCCATGACCGCCCGGTGAACCAGGCCGCAGCGCCCCTGCCATGCATCGTCCGGCTGGGCCGCCGACAGCACCGGGATGTAGCTGAACTGGCGCAGCTCGCCCTCGGCCCATTGACGGCATAAGGCATCGAGATAAAGATCGGCCGGACGGCGGCCTCCCCAGTACAGTCGTACCGGCCGGTCGAATTTGCCGGCCGCCTGCAGGGCAATCATCCGTTCCACAATCGCCTTGATCGGCGCAAAACCCGTGCCGCTGGCGAGCAGCACCACGGCTCGCTCGCTGTCTTCTCGGAGGAAAAAGGTTCCGAATGGCCCTTCCAGCCGGAAAATCTCCCGCTCGCGCAAGGCCGGGCGGGTACCGCAGCCAAACACCCGGTCGGTGAAATGCCCTCCCGGCAAATGCCGGATATGCAACTCCACATCGGCCTGAGTACCCGGGGCGGTGGCCATTGAGTAGCTACGACGCACACCATCCGGGAAGATCAGGTCAATATACTGGCCGGCCAGATATTGCAACCGTTCCGAAAACGGCAACTGCAGCTGGATGCGACACACATCCGGTGCCAGCCTTTCCAGACTGCGCACCCGACAGGGCATCCGGCGGACGGCAATCTCGCCAGCCCCGGCAACCACCCTGGCCTCCAGAACCAGATCGGAGCGGGCCGTGGCAGTACACAGCAGCGCATAGCCCTGGGTGATCTCCGAGGTGGACAGGGCGGCCGCCTGATGGCGCCCCTGCTCTACGCTACCATCAAGCACCAGCGCCTTGCAGGTACCGCAGGCACCATCCTTGCAGCCATAGGGCAGCACAATACCCTGATCCAGCGCCGCATCCAGCACAGAGGAAGTCTCATCCACAGGAAACTGGTTGCCGCTGGGCGAAATCGTCACGTTGTAAGTCATGTCAGTGACTCCCTCTCCGATAAGAACAGACTGACCCGACAATCCGGCCATCATGATCCAGACACGCCAAGCCCGCCATTATCGCGCACTTCCCCGTTGTTTTCGTCGTCCCCGCCTGCTGATTATCGGCTGTGGCGACATCGGCCAGCGCACGGTGCGACATTTGCCCCATGGCTGGCAAATCATTGGACTGGCTCAGCATGACGACACCTTGCAAAGCATCCGGGCCAGCGGCGCGCGGGCACTGCGGGCCGACGACCACGATTCACGACACCCTACGGCCAGACCTGGCCGCCGGCACCACACCCTGCCCAGGCGCCTCGCCGGCTGGGCCACCCACATTCTGCATGCTGCCCCACCCACCAGCCATGACGGTGATATCACCGATCTGCTGACCCGGTGCTGGCTGAGGGCGCTGGCCGGCGCCCGGGCCAGCCGGGTGACCAGGCGCCCTGCACGGCGACTGGTCTACCTCTCCACCACGGGTGTCTACGGTGACCGGGGCGGCGCCTGGACGGCCGAAACGGATCCTCCCCGGCCCCTGACCGAGCGTGCCCGCCGACGGGTCAATGCAGAACAGCAGATCCGGCAGGCGGCCCGCACCGGCCTGATCGCCCCCATCATTCTGCGGACGCCCGGCATCTATGCCGCCGATCGCCTGCCCGTGACGCGCCTGCAACAGCGCATTCCGGCCCTGAGCGCCGCGGACGATGTCGTGACCAACCACATCCATGCGGACGACCTCGCCCGCATCGCCCGCACCGCACTGCTGCGCGGCCCCCATCCACGCACCATCAATGCGGTGGACGACAGCCAGCTCCATCTGGGTGATTATCTGGATCTGGTGGCCGACCGGCTGGGTCTGCCCCGCCCGCCCCGCCAGTCCCGCGCCAGCCTGCAGGCCACACTCTCGCCGGTGCGCATGAGCTTCATGCGCGAGTCGCGTCGCCTGCACAACCGGCGCCTGAAACAGGAACTGCGCGTTGCCCTGCGCTGGCCCACCGTCCAGCGCTTTCTGGCCCGGATGCCGTCCCCGCCCAACACAGCGGACTGAACACCTCACGGCTCACCGTCGCACGCCCGATGCGCTTGGCAAGGACATAACTTGCCACAATACCCGGTTTTCAGGTTAGAATCCTCTGCTCATCATCAGATGCCGGTGTAGCTCAGTTGGTAGAGCAGCGCATTCGTAATGCGAAGGTCGGGGGTTCGACTCCTCTCACCGGCACCATGCCCTTGCTTGGGCATGCATCAGCCGCCCGTTTATGTTGGCAGCCCATCCTCTCCTGAGGATGCAGGGCGCGAATCGCCGTGCCTGCTGACTGCCTGCTTCGTATCCCGGCGTGCCTGCGCCTCGCAGATCACTGTCACAGACAACCGCAAGGTACCTGCCCGATCGACACGCAACCGGGCAGGCACATGGGCCAGCTCCTTGACTCAGCCTTTTTGCTGGGCCACAAACGCGGCGAATCCGGCCAGAAAATCAGCCAGCGCCTGGCGCGTCCGCTCGTCCGTCAAGCGTCCCTGACCATCCACCTGATCCTGAACCCGGGAGACCAGCATGTCTGCTCCGCTGTAGATCCGGGTGCCCAGGTGCTTGAGGGTCGGCAACCAGGCTATCTGGCCGACCTGGGTGCCAAAGCCGCCTGGCGAGGCCCCCATCAGGGCCACCGGACGGCCACCGAACACGGCCTTGCTGTCGGCCCGGGAGAGCCAGTCAATGGCGTTTTTCAGTGCAGCCGGCACACCCCGGTTGTACTCGGGCGTGACCAGCAGCAGGCCATCATGGGCCATGACCTTTTCCTTGAGCCGCAGCACGCCGTTGGGAATGCCTTCGCTGGCTTCGATGTCCCCATCGTACAGCGGGATGCCGTGCAGCGTGGCCACTTCAACCTGCACACCCTCCGGCACCAGTTCCGCGGCCGCGTTGGCCAGTGCCGTGTTGAAGGAGCCTGCCCGCAGGCTGCCGGAAATGGCGAGAAACGATGTCATAGCTTGATTCCTTCCTGGGCACATACCTCACGCACGCCGGCATTCTGTGCCACGCGCGCAAACAGGTCTTTCAGGTGCCCCAGGGCGCTCAGGTCGATGGACAGGGCAGCGGCCCAGCGCATGATGGTGAACAGGTAAACATCTGCCACGGAAATGTCATGGCCTCCCAGCCAGGTTTGCCCGGCCAGGCGGTCATCCGCCTGCTTGAGCATCCCCACGATCTTCTCGCGGCTGGCCTGCTGCATGGCATCACGGGTGGCGTCATCCTTGACCCACGGCGGCACGCCGAAGAGCGGCGTGAACGTCTTGTGAACATCACCGTTCAGGAAAGCCAGCCAGCGCCAGCTCTGGGCCTTGCCCTCGATGGTGCTGCTGCCAAAAATGTTGGCCTCGGGGAAGCGGGCATCCAGATAGGCCAGAATGGCCACATTCTGCGACAGCACCAGCTCGCCATCGACCAGCAGGGGAACCGCACCCTGCGGATTCATGGCCAGATAGGCAGGCTCCTTGATACCTTCCCGGCTCATCCCCACGGCTTCATAGGGCTTGCCAATCCACTGCAGGGCGGTGTGAGGTACCAGCGAGCAGGCACCAGGCATATAGAAAAGTTTCATGCGTATTCTCCTTCATCAAGATGGAAGCGACCCCGGCCGGGCCTCGTGTGCAGCGAACCTGCCCTGCCTGAAGTCTTCCACGGCCTGACGGATTTCACGTAAATCGTTCATCACGAAAGGGCCATAACCAACGACTGGCTCATCAATAGGCTGCCCCGCCAGCAGCAGCAGCCGCACATCCTCCGCCTGCGCCACCAGATCAAGCCCGCTGCCATCACGCCCAAGCGTGACCAGCTGTCCGGCCGCCACCTGCCGGCCATTGAGCATGACGCTGCCCTGCTGAACCAGTATGAGGGTAGTCCAACCCGCGGGTTGAGGCAAATCGGCAGATTTTCCGGCAAAAATCCGGACGTCCCAGACATTCATCGGTGTATATGTCCTTGCCGGCCCATGGTCGGCGCCATACTGACCAGCGATGACCCGGTTCCAGCCCGCCCCACCAGGCAACTCTAGGGCAGGAATACGGGCGGCTTCAATACTCTGGTAGTGGGCCGGCGTCAATTTGTCCCTGGACGGCAGGTTGACCCACAGCTGAACCATTTCAAAAGGGCCACCCGTGCGACTGAATGCCTCGGAATGGAATTCCTCGTGCAGGATGCCCGCACCTGCGGTCATCCACTGCACATCCCCTGAACCGATGACACCACCGGCGCCAGTCGAATCCCGGTGCTCGACCTCTCCGGAATAGACGATGGTGACCGTTTCAAATCCCCGATGCGGATGGCCCCCGACCCCCCGCCGGCGACCGGCATTCGGCTCAAACCGGGTTGGCGCAACGTAATCCAGCATCAGGAAAGGACTGCGCCCGGCAGCATCATCCTGGTAAGAGAACATAGTGTATACGGGGAAACCATCACCGACCCAGTGCCGTTCGGACGGGCTGGTGACCGTCAAGACCGCTTTGGGTACCGATTCCGCCGGCGTGGTCGCACCGTCGACAACGGCCATGTTCCGGACATTCGTGGCAGCAAATGCATTCATCTGGAGCTCCTTGGATTCATTCATCCGTTCGTCCAAGCCTGTCTGAAGTAACAGGCTGGATTGCATCTTATCGAATGGCCAATCATTGAGTAAGCCCCTGCAAATCACCCACAGCGTTCCAGATATGGAACAATCGGTCATCTTGCCTTGTCCGTCGGAAGAACACCTTCATGCATGACCTCAACGACCTTGCCTACTTCGCCTCGGTGGCTGACCATCGCGGTTTTGCGGCCGCCAGCCGGGCACTGGGCATTCCCAAGTCAAGGTTGAGCCGTCGCATCAGTGCACTGGAGACACGTCTGGGTACTAGGCTGCTGCAGCGCACCACCCGACGCTTTGCCGTGACCGAGACTGGCCATGCATTTCTGCAGCACTGTCACGCCATGCTGGCTGAAGCCGAAGCCGCCGAGGCCCTGGTCGCTGAACAGGCCCGTTCCCCCCGTGGAGAGGTGATTCTGTCCTGTCCGCCGGCACTGCTGCAGGCCGCAGTCGGTCCGATGCTGACCACACTGATGGCGGCCTGGCCACAGATCGTGCTGCGGGTAAAAGCCACCAACCAGCCAGTGGATGTGTGGGAAGGCGGCGTGGACCTGGCCTTGCGGGTCCGCTCACCCGACACACCGCTGCCAGCAGAAGAAACCGTCCGTGTTCTGGCGATCAGCCACCACCTGCTCGTGGCCGCGCCAGGTCTGCTGGCCAGTGCCGGCACACCAGACTCGCCCCAGACACTGGCGAAATTGCCCACCCTGGCCCAGCGACAGGACGAGAATATCTGGACACTATCCAGCCTGCAGCAGGAAGGCCAGCCCGTTCAGGTGGCCCACCGTCCACGCCTCTTCATCGACGACATGGCCGTACTGCGCTGTGCCGCGCTGGCTGGCGTAGGATGTGCCATCCTGCCCCGGTTGCTGATACATGACGATCTGGAGCAGGGCCGCCTGCACATGCTGCTGCCCGGCTGGCAGGTCGCCCCAGGACACATTCAGGCCGTTTTTGCCACGCGCCGTCACATGCGCCCGGCAGTGCGCCGGATTCTGGAAGGGCTGGCCGATGGTTTTGCCACGCTGGCCAGGCAGGGTCGCTGCATGACGGCGGGGGATTGATGCAGAATTCAGGCAATCCCTTTAAACCGGTGACTGAACTGCCATGCCCGCTCCCGATACCCATGCCCCACACCGCCCGTCCGGCCGTCCCGGACCTGTCGAGACACCTGCAGTGCGCCCCTTTCACTGGACACTCAGGACACAGGGGGTGATCGCCCCCGATGAACGTCTGCCCTGGCCGCAGATGGTGGCCATGGGGCTGCAGCACGTCGTGGCCATGTTTGGCGCCACCGTACTGGCACCGCTGCTGATGGGCTTTGATCCCAACATCGCCATCCTGATGTCCGGCGTGGGTACCCTGCTGTTCTTTGTGCTGGTTCAGGGTCGGGTACCCAGCTATCTTGGTTCCAGCTTCGCCTTCATCAGCGTGGTGATCGCTGCCACGGGCTATACCGGCAGCGGCCCCAATGCCAATCTGCCCGTAGCGCTGGGCGGCATCATCGCCTGCGGTGTGCTCTACGCCCTGATCGGGCTGCTGGTCAGCGCTGTCGGCACACGCTGGATAGAGCGCCTGATGCCGCCGGTCGTCACCGGCGCCGTGGTGTCCGTGATTGGTCTCAATCTAGCACCGATGGTCATCAAGGGCGTCAGCGCCAGCGAGTTCGATCGCTGGATGGCGCTGGCGACCGTAATGTGCGTGGGTGCCGTGGCCGTGTTTGCCCGCGGCGCCGTCCAGAAACTGCTGATCCTGGTCGGGCTGATCGGCGCCTACATCCTGTACGCCATTCTCACCAACCTGCTGCATCTGGGCACGCCCATCGACTTCAGCCCCGTGGCCCAGGCCGCCTGGCTGGGTCTGCCCGCCTTCAACACGCCCGTGTTCCGGGCGGAAGCCATCCTGCTGATCGCCCCGGTCGCCCTGGTGCTGGTGGCAGAGAATCTCGGCCATATCAAGGCCGTCTCCGCCATGACGGGCCGCAACCTCGACAGTGCCATTGGCCGGGCCTTCATCGGGGATGGCATCGCCACCATCGTCTCCGGCTCGGCCGGCGGTACCGGCGTCACCACCTATGCCGAAAACATCGGGGTCATGGCCGTCACCCGGGTGTACTCCACACTGGTGTTTGTCATTGCCGCCCTCGCTGCCATCATCCTGGGCTTCTCCCCCAAATTCGGCGCCGTGATCGCAACCATTCCCCCTGCCGTCATCGGCGGCGTCTCCATCGTGGTGTTTGGGCTGATCACCGTCGCCGGCGCCCGCTTCTGGGTGGACCATCAGGTGGATTTCAGCCAGAACGGCAACCTGATCGTCGCCGCCGTCACGCTGATTCTCGGCGCCGGGGATTTCAGCCTGCACTTTGGCAATTTCCAGCTCGGGGGCATCGGAACGGCCACTTTCGGCGCCATCATCCTGAACGCCATACTCAACCGCTCACAGCGCGACTGATGTTCAGCCAGTCACCAGCATCAACCGGATATCGTTGACATTGGTTCCCGTCGGGCCGGTCACCAGCAGATCCCCCAGGGCCGAGAAAAAATGGTAGCTGTCATGGGCGGCCAGCGACGCCCGTGCATCCAGACCCAGCGCCCTGGCCCGGATCAGGGTATCCGGTGCGATGATGGCCCCGGCGGCGTCGCCTGAGCCATCAATGCCGTCACTGTCGGCCGCCAGCGCCCACAGGTTCGGCTGCCCCTCCAGGGCAACCGCCATCGCCAGCAGGCTCTCCTGATTGCGTCCGCCACGACCGCTGCCAGCGCCGGCCATCGTGACAGTCGCCTCCCCGCCAGCCAGCAGAACCGCTGGGGCCGCCAATGGCAGGCCGTGACAGGCAACCGAGCGGCCAATGCCCGCCAGTACCGTACCCATCTGGGCCGCCTCTCCCTGCAACGCATCGCCCAGAATCAGGGGCGCCACCCCCAGCGTGCTGGCATGCCTGGCGGCCGCCTGCAACGCAGTCATGGGCGTCGCAATGATGCTGAGCGTGTGAGCCGGGTGTGGCGCAACCACCGGCATCGGCGAGGCCAGAATCGCCTGGGCCGCGGCCGGCAACCTCATCCGGTAACGTTCGACGATGGCACGTGCCTCCTCCCGACTGGCCGGATCTGCCACCGTCGGCCCGGAAGCGACCGCCGCCGGGTCATCTCCCGGCACATCCGACACAATCAGCGTGCACAACCGTGCCGGCAGCGCCGCCTGCGCCAGCCGCCCTCCCTTGATGCCGGACAGCTGCCGACGCAGTACATTCATCTCGCGGATCGTGGCGCCACTGGCCAGCAACGCACGATTCACGGCCTGCTTGTCAGCCAGCGTCATGCCTGGCCCCGGCAGGGCCAACAGCGACGAGCCTCCGCCCGAGATCAGGGCCACCACCAGATCATCAGGCTGCAGTCCCTGTACTGCCGCCAGGATGCGCTCGGCAGCATGCACGCTGTTTTCATCCGGCACCGGATGGGCTGCCTCCAGCACCGTCACGCGCCCCGCCGGCACGGCATGGCCATAGCGCGTCACCACCACCCCGGACAGCGGCACATCTGCCCAGGCCTGATCCAGCGCGGCAGCCATCACGGCGGCCGCCTTGCCAGCCCCCACGACAACACAGCGTCCCCGTGGCGGGGCCGGCAGATGTTGCCGCACAGCCTCGGCCGGGTCGGCGCTGCGGACGGCTGCCTCGAAAATGCAACGCAATACCCGACGGGCATACCCATCGGTGCTGTCGGCACAGGGCATCATGTCTCACTCCAGAATAAAAAAACCCGGCCGCAGACCTGATCATCTGCGCCGGGCATTCTCAAAACCTGCCGCTGCCTTACTTGACGGATACCTTCTCGCAGGCTTTGATGCACGTCAGGCAGGCGTCGTGGCAATCCCGGCATTCGACATGATGGTCAATATGCGGCTGGCAGGCGTCAGCGCACTGCCGGCAGGCTTCAATGCAGGTCTTTGCCACGACAGAGGTCAGGGCCGAGCGCTGGGCCGCCAGGCGCTGCAGCGCCTGACACAAGGCCAGCATCTGATTGACGGCGCGGGCACAGTCGGCCATGCTCTGATCACCTTCAGAGAGTGCGCGGATGCAGTGTGCCAGGCAGGCTTCGGCGCGCGTCACGCAGTGGCCGGCAGTCTCCAGCACCTCCTGGTACGGGTTGGGCTGTGCGCCCACCTCCATGCCAGCCATGGTGTGTTTGACATGCGCAGCATGCTCGCCATGCGCCGCTGCCGTTTTTCCTGCGGCAGAAGCTACCAGCGGCAGCGACGCCAGCGAAACGGCAGCGGTGCTGCCCATGAAGGAACGACGATCCATGCAAAACTCCTTTTTATATGTAGAGATGGAGGGGAGGAGATCCGCAAGTGTAGCGAAAGACATCGTGCCGTAGGAAAAATTACAGCTGCTCACGCCATCCGGCGATTCCGCAGCCAGTCCTGCAGCGCAGGTTTATCCAGATGCCAGTGACAGATTTCCTGCTCGCCAGCCAGCAGCACCGGCACCAGGTCGTTGTAGCGGGCCACCAGGGCGGGATCCTCATCCACATCGATCACCACCACAGCCACGCCGTGGGCCTCGCACCAGGGCCTCAGCTCAGCAAGCATCTTCTGACAGAGGCTGCAGTAACGGCGAGACAGCAGCGACAGCTTCATCTGCTGCCGCTACAGCCTTCGGCCAGCGCATACACCTGCACCTGCACCTGTGTACCGTCATTAAGTGTGGCCATAACCGCCACGCGACGGTAGTCTCCTCCCTCAAAGGCATCCAGTCGTGGCCAGTGCGCGGCCAGCCCCGGGGCGCTGAACACCAGCCCCTGCACAGGCTCACCCTGCTCATCAGGCTGAATACCCGGGTAGCCCGCTGCAGCCCCCCAACCTGCCACACACAGAAAGCCGCGTATCGTAGCGGGCTGCCACTTGCCCGGCACATCAGCCAGCATATGCGCATTGGCGCGCCCGGGCGCCAGAGTACCGTACACAAACAGCCTTTCCATCACGATACCTGCTCCTGACCCGCCGCCTGCACGGCGTCCGTCTGACGCTTGGTCGAGAGCCCCTTGGGCAACGGAAAGGCCATATTCTCCTGCACACCATCCAGCGGTCTGACAGACTTCACACCGAGTTCCCGCAACCGGGCCACCAGCTCATCGACCAGGATTTCCGGCGCCGAGGCCCCCGCGCTGACCCCTACCCGCCGTCGCCCTTCCAGCCAGGCCGGATCCAGCTCTGCCGCATTGCCGATCAGGTAGGCGGCGCAACCATGACGCTCAGCCACTTCGCGCAGGCGATTGCTGTTGGAGCTGGAAGGGCTGCCGATGATGAGGACCAGATCGCACTGCGGTGCCATGAACTTCACCGCATCCTGGCGGTTCTGCGTGGCATAGCAGATATCCTGCTTCTTGGGCTCGGCGATGTCAGGAAAGCGCCTGCGCAGGGCGTCGATCACTGCCCGGCAATCATCCACCGAGAGCGTGGTCTGCGTCACATAGGCCAGCGTGGCCCCGTCCGGCACCTGCAGGGTGGCCACATCCGCCTCGGTTTCAACCAGATAGATGCCATCATCCGCCTGCCCCATCGTGCCCTGCACCTCGGGGTGGCCCGCATGCCCGATCATGATCACATGATGCCCCTCGCGGCGCATCTTGGTCACTTCCACATGCACCTTGGTGACCAGCGGGCAGGTGGCGTCAAACACCTGCAGCCCGCGGCCGGCCGCCTCGGCACGCACGGCACGGGACACACCATGAGCGGAAAAAATGACCGTGGCCCCGTCCGGCACCTCGTCCAGCTCATCCACAAAAATCGCCCCCTTCTCCCGCAGGGTGGCCACCACATAATCGTTGTGCACGATTTCGTGGCGCACATAAATCGGCGCGCCGTGCAGGGCCAGCGCCCGCTCGACGATGGTGATGGCGCGATCCACGCCGGCGCAGAAACCGCGGGGCTGCGCCAGCAGCACCCCCTCCCCGTCGCCAGGCAGTTCAGCCGCCAGCAGGGCCTGAACATCGCCCTGCCCCTCGACGGGGCCACCCGCCCCGCCTGGCCGGCGGTGGAGATCAACCGCGGTCAGATCCGTTTCCTTGAGCATTCCCATTCAGAGCACTCCCAGCAGCTGCACTTCGAAGCGCACGGCCTTGCCCGCCAGGGGATGATTGAAATCAAACAGTGCACCGGAAGCGTCCTGCGACTTCAGCACGCCGGCAAAATGCCCACCATCCGGTGCCGGAAACTCGACCACATCGCCTGGCTGATAGGTACCCACATCATCCGCCAGGCTGTCACGATCCAGCAACGCGCGGGATACCCGCTGCACCAGCTCGGGATGGCGCTGGCCAAAGCCCTCACCCGCCGGCAGCTCGAATACCCGGTGTTCACCATCGGCCATGCCGACGAGGCAATTCTCCAGCCCCTCGGACATCTGGCCGATACCCAGCTGCAGGGTCGCCGGCTTACCCTCAAAGGTATTGATGACATCAGTGCCGGTTTCCGGCAGGCTCAGGCGATAGTGCAGCGTCAGAAACGAATGGGGCCCGACGCGCACCGGCGCGGGTGCTGTACCGGACGACGCATCTGGCGACAGGGACACAGACTCGGATGAAACAGACTCGGTCATGGGCAGCGGGCGGATCCGCCCGGAAGGAAACGGGAGGTCGACAAGGATACACCGCCTCCATTGTAGAAGAGGACAGCACTGGATCAACGGGGGAACACCTGCTGCCTGCCGGCCCATCATCCGGCCCTCGGCCACTGGCCGGCAGCAGCCCCCTGAGCAGCTGGCCACAGACCGAGCGTCCCCGCGAACGACTGCTGCGCCATGGTGCCGCGGCGCTCTCCAATGCCGAACTGCTGGCCATTCTGCTGCGCTCGGGCACCCGTGGACACTCCGCGGTCACCCTGGGCCTGCAGCTGCTGGCCAACAGCCAGGACTCGCTGAGCCGCCTGCTGTCAACCGATCCGGCACGGCTGATGCGCATGGACGGACTCGGCCCGGCCCGGGCCACGACCCTGGCAGTCGTCATTGAACTGGCTCACCGGGCACTGCGCGAACAGATGCAAACCCAGATACTGCTCAATCAGCCCGCCATCGTACAGGACTATCTCGGTCTGCGACTACGTGGCCTGAGCCGGGAGGTTTTCCTCGTGCTCTTTGTCAATACCCAGCATCGGCTCATCGAGACCGACACCCTGTTCAGTGGCACGCTGAACCAGACGGCCGTCTATCCACGTGAAGTACTCAAGCGTGCCCTGGACCTGAACGCGGCAGCGGTGATCCTGGCCCACAACCATCCTTCCGGACAGCCCGAACCCAGTCAGGCCGATATCAGACTCACCCGGACGTTACGCGATGCCCTGGCCCAGGTCGATATCCGGGTGCTGGATCACATCATCGTGGCAGGCGAGCGACAGTATTCCTTTGCCCTGCATAACATGCT
Organism: Lautropia sp.; assembly: GCA_030527825.1. Classification (GTDB taxonomy): domain Bacteria; phylum Pseudomonadota; class Gammaproteobacteria; order Burkholderiales; family Burkholderiaceae_E; genus Lautropia. Next base: position 212,024 of record JAUNAC010000002.1, on the reverse strand, counting down.
GTAGGGCCGGACTGGGCCAGGGCGGCACCGGAGATGGCAACCGGCCCCGAAGCGGAATAGCGCACGCCAACTTGTTCCCGTCGGCATATCGGGCTATAATTCTCGGCTTTAGTGGGCCATGTGCGTGCGTGATGGTCAGTCCTTGATCGGACATCATGTACACACGGGCATCCGTCAACCTCTACAGACATTCACGTGGCCTGGGGCGCCTGGCCAGAAGAAGGTTGCCACTGCAGGCGGGTACGGCCAAAGGCCATCATCCACCCGGTGCGCAGGTTCCCAAGACACCCTTTTCCAGCGCCAGAACAGCTCACGTCGCAACAGGACAGGAACAGCATCATGGCAAAAGTCTGCCAAGTCACGGGCAAAGGCCCAATGGTCGGGAACAATGTGTCCCACGCAAACAACAAGACCAAACGTCGTTTCCTGCCCAACCTGCAGCAGCGTCGCCTGTGGCTGGAAAGCGAGCAACGCTATGTCCGTCTGCGCGTGACGGCGGCTGGCCTGCGCAAAATCGACAAACTGGGCGTTGAAGCCGTCCTGGCCGAGATCAGCGCCGGCAAACTCAGCGCCAGCAAGGTCTGAATCACCGGGCAGGACTGCCCAGACATCATCCCCCGGGAGAACCGACATGCGTGACAAGATCAAACTGGAATCGACCGCTGGTACCGGTCATTTCTATACCACCACCAAAAACAAACGTACCCAGCCGGAAAAGATGGAAATCAAGAAGTACGATCCGGTTGCCCGCAAACACGTCGCTTACAAGGAAACCAAGATCAAGTGATCTGCCGCTGGTGGCCGGATGGTCGCCAGCCCGGTCACCCGGTCTTCAGGCCGGCCACGCGTCGCAGATGCATGGCCGGCTTTGTTGCGTCCAGTCTGGCCAGACGCACTGTCGTCCCGGCGCGCTGACCCGCCTACGCCTGACCGCGCTGCCAGCTCGCCATGAAAAAGGCATCTCCGCCAGCCGGCTCGGGCAGCCAGTGACGCACCGGCCCCGCAACCAGCGTGATCGCCCGCTCCGGAGCGTTCCCTGTCCGGCCGCGATCAGCCTCCTCCCCGGATCCTGACCGTCCGAACTGTCCGGCCAGCCAGCGCATCTGTGCCTCGTTTTCCTGCGCCAGCAGACTGCAGGTGGCGTACACCAGCCGGCCGCCAGGCCGCAGCAGATGCACGGCAGACATCAGAATCTGCTGCTGCAGCTGTTGACTCTTCTGGACATCCCCAGGCTGCAGACGCCATTTCAGATCGGGGTGACGGCGCAGTGTGCCACTGCCGCTGCAGGGAGCATCCAGCAGCACCAGATCCGACCACCCCGCATAACGACCCAGGCGCCGGTCATCACAGCCACTCAATCGCATGGGCGTCACCACATCGACCCCCGCACGGCGCAGGCGCGGGCCCAGCCGTGCCAGACGGGCATCCTCGGTGTCAAACGCCAGAATCTGGCCCTGATTGCGCATGCGGGCCGCCAGCGCCAGCGTCTTGCCACCAGCGCCTGCACAGAAGTCAATCACCCGCTCACCCCGACGGGCAGCGGCGTGCTCGGCAATCGCCTGACTGCCGGCATCCTGCAATTCGAACCAGCCCTGCTCGAACAGCGGCAACCGGGTCAACGCCGGTCGTCCGGAAATGCGCAATGCCGCAGGCAGCGTTGCCACCTGCTCGGCAGCGATACCCGCCTCGGCCAAACGCTTCTGCAGCACAGCAGCCTTGCCGCGCAGCAGATTGCAGCGAATCTCGATCGCCGCCGGTAACAGCAGCGTGCCCGCCAGCTTCGCCGCGCCCGCGGCGCCATGACTGGCCTGCAGCTCCGCCCAGAACCAGTCCGGCAGGCTATAGCGTACCGCCTCTGGCTGTTCAGCCAGCCACTGATGATAGCGATCCACGACTGCCTGACCAGCGCCATGACCCGCCCCCCCCGTGTCCGGCATCCCGGCTTCGGGATCGGTACTCGCTGCGGCATCCCGCCCTGTCCGGGCACTCAGCGCCGCCGACAGGCACACCATGGCCTGCAGCCGTTCCCGCATATCCCGTGCCCCACCGGCATCATCCGCACCCAGCGCCGCAAATTCCTGGCCCGGCCCACACACAAACGCCTCGAAGGCCCGGCCATGGCGAAGCACGTCGTAGACCCGATCCGAGAGCCATCGTCGCTCGCGCGCCCCAATGGCCGGATGGCGGCGCAGCCAGGCCGAGAGCTGCTGATCCACCGGGGCGGCCCCGGCCCAGTCAGGCAGACGCCCCCCTTCAGCCGGCCTCGCGAACAGCTCCGTCGCCGCCATGGCATCCCCCGGCAGCACAGCGACCAGTGCCTCGGTCGTCAAGCCGATCAGGCGCACCCTCTCCGATATCCTCAGCCCGCCCGTGGCGGCGCGCCGTGATGATGCCGGCAGACCGGTCATGCTGCCGCCCCTTTGACAGGCAGCCCCGCCCTGCCCTGCGGTAGCTCGCCCGTCAGCAACGGGTGCAGCAACACCCGCTCGGTCAGCTGATCCTCCCCCGCCAGCAGCACCTGACCCTGCGCGGTGACGCTGACACGCCCTTCGGCCAGCCAGCCCAGCACCCGCGGAAACAGCTGATGCTCCATCGCCAGAACCCGTTCCCCGAGGCTTGCCTCCGTATCGCCGGCGAGCACCGGCACCACCGCCTGGGCAATGATCGGCCCGACATCGACCGCCGGAGTCACAAAATGCACGGTCGCGCCATGTAACAGCGCCCCGGCCGCCAGCGCCTGGCGGTGGGTATGCAGGCCCGGGTGCGCCGGCAGCAGCGCCGGATGGATATTGACCAGCCGGCCAGCATACCGGCTGACAAAATCCGCCGACAGCACCCGCATGAAGCCCGCCAGCAATACCCAGGGCTGTTCGGCGGGAGGGGCCAGCGCGTCCACGGCCTCGGCCAGCGCCGCATCGAAGGCGGCGCGATCGGCATACTGACGATGATCCAGCGCCCGGCAGGCGATACCGCGCGTCTGCGCCCAGGCCAGCCCGGCGGCATCAGGACGGTTGCTCACCACACCCGCCACCTCGACCGGCAGTTGCTGCCGGGCAATGGCCTCGACAAGCGCCATCATGTTGGAACCTCTGCCGGAAATCAGGATGACCACACGGGCAGGAGAACGGAGTGGGGTGGAGCAGGCAATGGCGCTCATGGTGGATGATCCAATAAGATTCTGGCCACAGGCGGCCCGCAAGGGAGCCGGAGAGGCATCCCGGACAGGCCGGGTCAAACATGCTTGATCCCGCATGTTAGCAGTGGTAGCCTTTTGCCCCACCGTGGCCTGCGCCCACATCCCGCGCCCAGTCCGGCCCTGTCCGTCCGGATGGCGATGAACGATATCCTTATAATCAGGCCGGTGAAAATCCTTCGCTCCCTGCCCTCTGCCGCCACGGGCCAACCCTGTGCCCTGACCATCGGCAATTTTGACGGTGTGCATCTTGGCCATCAGGCCCTGATCCGCACCCTGGTTGATGACGCACGCACCGCCGGTCTGCCCGCCACCGTGCTCACCTTCGAGCCGCATCCGCGCGAATACTTCCACCAGCTGGCCCGGCAGCGGGAGCAATACACACCGCCGCCGGTACGTATCGCCACACTGCGTGACCGGCTGACCATGCTGGCACGCCTGGGCGTGCAGCAGGTCTATCTGGTGCCCTTCGATCGCCGCCTTGCCCAATGTCCAGCCTCCGAATTCGTGCAGGACTGTCTGGCCAGACGGCTGCAGGCGCGACATATCCGCATCGGTACCGATTTCTGCTTCGGTGCCCAGCGTCAGGGTGATTTTGCGATGCTGAAATCCCTTGGCCAGGCCAGCGGCATCCAGGTGCAGGCCATGCCCATGGTGGAGGAAGGCGGCGTACGTGTCTCCAGTTCCCTGATCCGGGAGGCGCTGGCCCAGGCCGATTTTGACTGGGCACAGCAAATGCTGGGACGCCCCTACACCCTGTCTGGCCACGTCGTCCATGGTCGCCGGCTGGGCTCCCAACTGGGTTTTCCCACCCTGAACCTGCGTTTTGCCCGCGGACAGCCTGCACTGCAGGGCATCTTCGTTGTGCAGGTGGGTGGCCTGCATGATGATCCTGCCCTGATCGAACCCGGTGTCGCCAGTTTCGGGACGCGCCCGGCTATTGAAGCCCATGGCCAATGGCTGCTGGAAGTCCATCTGCTGAACTGGCAGGGCAATGCGTATGGCAGGCTGATCTGTGTGGAGTTTCTGAAAAAACTGCGCGACGAACAGTCCTTTCCGGACCTGGAAGCCCTGCGCCGGCAAATCGCCCGCGATGCCCAACAGGCACGGGCCCACTTCAAAACTGCAACCGACTCCGATGACCAAACCGACTGACTCTGCCGGCAACGATGCAGCCCCGGGCTACCGGCACACCCTGAACCTGCCCGATACGCCCTTTCCCATGCGCGGTAATCTGCCCCGGCAGGAGCCTGGCCGGGTGCAGCAATGGGAGGAGCATGGCGTCTACCGGCGAATCCGTAACGCAGCCAAAGGACGCCCCATCTTCGTCCTGCACGACGGCCCCCCCTATGCCAACGGGCCGATCCACATGGGTCATGCCATTAACAAGATCCTGAAGGATATCATCGTCAAGTCCCACAACCTGGCGGGCTATGATGCCCGCTACGTTCCCGGCTGGGACTGTCACGGCATGCCGATCGAGCATCAGATCGAAAAGAAATACGGCAAGGACCTGCCCACCACCGAGGTTCAGGCCCTCTGCCGCGCCTATGCCACCGAACAGGTAGAAAACCAGAAAGCGGGGTTCATGCGCCTGGGCGTGCTGGGCGACTGGGATCACCCTTACCTGACCATGCGTCCCGCCAGTGAAGCCGAGGAGATCCGCTCACTGGCCCGGATCATGCGCGCCGGCTTCGTGTTTCGTGGACTCAAGCCCGTCAACTGGTGCTTTGACTGTGGCTCGGCACTGGCCGAGGCAGAAGTGGAGTATGCCGAACGCACCGATCCCACCGTTGATGTCGGCTTCCCATTTGACGATCCCCAGGCCGTGGCACGTGCCTTTGGACTGACCTCGCTGCCCACCGCCCAGGGCTACGCCATCATCTGGACCACCACCCCCTGGACACTGCCAGCCAACCAGGCGTTGAACCTCAATCCCGAAATCGACTACGCCCTGGTTGAAACCCGGCGCAATGACCAGCCCACCCTGCTGATCCTGGCCCGGGAGCGGGTGACGGCCCAGCTCGAACGCTATGGCCTGCAGGGCCGGATCCTCGCCACCGCCCCCGGCCAGGCACTGAACGGCCTGCACTTTCGCCATCCCTTCTATGACCGGACAGCACCTGTCTACGTGGCCGACTACGTCACCACCGAGACCGGCACCGGCCTGGTACATTCCGCGCCAGCCCACGGCGTGGAGGACTTCCAGACCTGCCGTGCCCATGGCATGAAGGACGATGAAATCATCAATGTCGTCATGGGCAACGGTCAGTACGTTCCCACGCTGCCCCTGTTCGGCGGCCTCTCCATCTGGAAGGCCAATCCGAAGATCATCGAACACCTGCGCGAGAATGGCACCCTGTTCGCCAGCGAACGGGTTTCCCACAGCTACATGCATTGCTGGCGCCATAAAACGCCACTCATCCTGAGGGCCACCAGCCAGTGGTTTGCCGGCATGGATCTGAAGCCCCACGAGGGTGACACCCTGCGCGAACGTGCGCTGCGCTGCATTGAACAGACCCGTTTCTACCCGGCCTGGGGCAAGGCACGACTGCACGCCATGATCGCCAACCGGCCGGACTGGACCCTGTCGCGCCAGCGCCAGTGGGGCGTGCCCATGGCCTTCTTCCTGCACAGGGAAACCGGCCAGCTGCATCCCGATACCCCCCGGCTGATGGACCAGGTGGCCGATCTCGTCGAGCAGCACGGCATCGAGGTATGGCAGACCCTTGACCCCCGTGATCTGCTGGGTGACGAAGCCGACCAGTACGAAAAGGGCAAGGACACACTGGACGTCTGGTTCGATTCCGGCACCACCCACCAGACCGTACTGCGTGGCTCCCACCGGGAAGACTCGGCATTTCCCGCCGATCTCTACCTGGAAGGCTCTGACCAGCACCGCGGCTGGTTCCACTCCTCCCTGCTCACTTCCTGCATGATGAACGACGCACCGCCCTACAAGGCGCTGCTGACGCATGGCATGGTCGTCGACGGCCAGGGCCGCAAGATGAGCAAGTCCCTGGGCAACGGCGTCGAGCCCGAAGAAGTCTCCGGGCGCCTGGGGGCCGAGATCCTGCGGCTGTGGACAGCCAGCAGCGACTACTCGGGCGAGATCTCCGTCTCCGATGAGATCCTGAAGCGGGTGGTGGAATCCTATCGCCGCATCCGCAATACCCTGCGCTTTCTGCTGGCCAACGTCTCTGACTTCGACATCAGCCGCGATGCCGTGCCGCTCGAACAGATGCTCGATATCGACCGCTATGCCCTGGTCATGGCCGGACAGGTACAGCAGCGCATCATTGCGCACTATCTCGCCTATGAGTTTCACCCCATCGTGTCACTGCTGCAGACCTTCTGCTCGGAGGAACTGGGAGCCTTCTATCTCGACATCCTGAAGGACAGGCTCTATACCACCGCCGAGAAGGGCCTGCCGCGGCGCAGCGCCCAGACTGCGCTCTGGCACATCACGGACGCCCTGCTCAAGCTGATGGCCCCCATCCTCTCCTTCACTGCGGACGAGGCATGGCCCATCTTTGCACCTGAGCGTTGCCAGGAACCCGGCGCCAGCATCCAGGAAGAACTGTTTCACGTCTTTCCCGAGCAGCCTGACGCCCAGGCACTCGATGCGCGCTGGACCCTGATCCGCCAGGCGCGTGCCCAGGTTCAGCAGCATCTGGAGTCCCAGCTGCGCGAGCGTGGCGAAATCGGCTCGTCCCTGCAGGCCGAAGTGGCGCTGACCGCCCCGGCCGGCCCCCTGTACGACGCACTGGCCAGTCTGGAAGACGATCTGCGTTTCGTGCTGATCACCTCAGCGGCCAGCCTCTCCCGGGGAGCACCCGACTCGGCACTGGACATCCGCGCCTGGGCCAGCCCGCACCAGAAATGTGAACGGTGCTGGCACTGGCGTGCCGATGTCGGCAGCAACCCGGCGCATCCCGGACTTTGTGGCCGCTGCGAAAGCAATCTTTACGGGCCAGGCGAAACCCGCCGGCACGCCTGAGCACGCCCCCCACTCATGACCGCCCTGCCATGACCAACCCCGACGTCCCCACGCCATCCCGACCGCTCCCCGTCTGGCCATGGCTGCTCCTGGCCCTGGCGGTCATCCTGCTGGATCAGGTCAGCAAGCACCAGATCATCCAGCATCTGCGCTACGGCGAACGTGTGCCGGTGGCGTCAGGTTTTTTCGACCTCACGCTGCTGTACAACCCTGGCGCCGCCTTCAGCTTTCTGGCAGGCCACAGTGGCTGGCAACGCTGGTTTTTTGCCGGCATAGCCATGGCAGCCTCGGCCGTCATTCTCTCGCTGCTGTTTTCCCAGCGCCAGCAGCGAATGTTCTGTTGCGCACTGGCTCTGATCCTGGGCGGTGCCATTGGCAATCTGATCGACCGCCTCGTCATGGGCCACGTCACGGATTTCTTACTCTTCTATCACGACGCCTGGTACTTTCCGGCCTTCAATCTGGCCGATTGCGCCATCACCCTGGGCGCAGCGCTGCTAATCGGCCACGAACTGGTGCCCTGGCTACGTTCACGCACCTCACGTACCTGATACCCCCTGTCTCTTATCCATGAGCGCTCTTCCTCCGCATATGTCGAGTGGTACGACCTGGCCTCCGCCTCACCCCACGCCTGACACCGGCCTTACCCTTTCACCGGCACCCCTGGCCGGGCGGCGCCTGATTCTGGGTGTCACCGGCGGGGTCGCGGCCTACAAGGCGGCTCAGCTGGTACGGGAGCTGCGCCGTGCCGAAGCCCAGGTTCAGGTGGTCATGACCACGGCCGCCGCCCAATTCGTTGGCCCTGCCACCTTCCAGGCGCTGTCGGGCAAACCGGTCTACACCGACCCTTTCGACAGCCGCATCGACGATGTCATGCCGCACATCGAACTGAGCCGGCAAGCCGACGCCATCCTGATCGCACCTGCCACGGCGGATTTTCTTGCCAAACTGGCCCATGGCCTGGGTGGCGATCTGCTCTCCACCCTGTGCCTGGCCCGCCATATTCCTTTGCTGGTCGCACCAGCCATGAACCGGCAGATGTGGCACAACCCCGCAACCCAGCGCAACATCAACCAGCTGCGCGCCGATGGCATCGGCGTCCTGGGCCCGGATGCCGGGGATCAGGCATGTGGCGAGGTCGGCGCTGGCCGCATGCTGGATCCACTGGAACTGATTGAAGAACTCCAGTCCTTTTTCACGCCCAAAGAGCTTCAAGGCAAGCGCATCCTGCTCACTGCCGGCCCAACCTACGAAGCCATCGACCCCGTGCGAGGCATCACCAACCGTTCCTCCGGCAAGATGGGCTACGCGCTGGCCCTGGCCTGCCGACGTGCCGGCGCCTCGGTCACCCTGATCAGCGGCCCGACAGCGCTGCCTAGGCCAGGGGGCGTGCGCTTCATCGGCGTGCAAAGCGCGCAGCAGATGCTCGACGCCGTCACGGCCGAGCTGGATCTGGCCGCCTCCACCATCCGCATCGACTGTTTCATCAGTGTGGCCGCCGTTGCCGACTGGCGCCCGGCCAATCCCGCTGCACAAAAAATCAAGCGTGTGCCGTCTCCGGCCCCCCAAACGCCTGAATCCGGGCCGGACCCCGTGGCCAGCCCCGCCCGGTACACTGCGCCCCCCACCGAACCATCCGCCCGCCCCTCATCCTCCCACATCGAGCTGGTCGAGAATCCGGATATCCTGGCAACCGTCGCACGGCGGCCAGATGCCCCCTACTGCGTGGGCTTTGCCGCCGAAACGGAGGATCTGATACGGCACGCCACCGAAAAACGCCTGCGCAAAGGCATCCCGCTCCTGGTGGCCAACATCGGCCCCGACACCTTTGATCAAGACCACAACACCCTCGTCCTGATCGACAGCGCCGGACAGCATGCCCTGCCCAGCGGCAGCAAACATGCCCTGTCACGGGCACTGGTCGCCGAACTGGCGCACCGCCTGCCCCGTTGAACGCCCTCCCTGCGACCGTCCATTTCGCCCAACCCCTGACCCGTCCCTGCTCACATGGCCTCCCCTGCCCACCACCTGATCGATCTGAAAATCCTTGACGAACGCATCTCCGGGCATATCCCTGCCTACGCCACCCCCGGCAGCGCCGGGCTGGATCTGCGCGCCTGTCTGGATGCCCCCTGCGTCATCGAACCAGGCAGCACCCATCTCATCCCCACCGGCCTGGCCCTGCACATCGCCGATCCCGGCCTGGCGGCGGTCATCCTCCCCCGTTCCGGTCTGGGACACAAACACGGCCTGGTGCTGGGCAACCTGGTCGGCCTGATCGACTCCGATTACCAGGGCCCCCTGATGGTCTCGTGCTGGAACCGGGGCAACCAGCCCTATACGCTGCAACCCCTGGAACGCCTGGCCCAGCTCGTCATCGTACCGATCGTGCATGCCCAGTTTCGCATCGTCTCAGAATTCAGCACCTCCTCACGGGGAACCGGGGGCTTTGGCAGCACAGGCATGCACTGACTGCTCATTAACGGACCCCCCGGTATGACTGCTCCTGCCCCTCCTCCCCATCTGCCAGCACACCCCATGAACGGGGCGACCGATGATGGCCGTGATGGCTATGCCCGTCAGCTGGCAAGCAAGCAGGCCGCTCTGCTCAGGCTGTTTGACGGACTGGAGACGCCTGCGCCCGACATATTCACCTCGCCAGCCTGCCACTACCGGATGCGTGCGGAATTCCGCATCTGGCACGACGGTGACACGCTTTGCTACGCCATGTTCACCCCTGGCCAGAAGGCCAGCAGCGCCACGTTGCAGCGCATCGAACAATTTCCTCCGGCCTGCAAGGCCATCAACGACCTGATGCCCAGGCTGATAGCCAGGGTAGCCGCTGATCCCGTCCTGCGCCAGCGCTACTATCAGGTGGAGTTTCTCGCCACGCTCAGCGGCGACATGCTGGTGACGATGATCTATCACCGTCCACTGGATGACACCTGGGAGGCCGCAGCCCGGCGTCTGCAGAGCCAGCTTGGCATCAGTATCATCGGACGCAGTCGGGGCCAGAAGCGCGTACTCGCACAGGATTTCGTCACCGAACGGCTGTACATTCCGGCCGACGGTGCACCAGATACCCCCTTCCTGTACCGACAGCCCGAGGGCGCCTTCACCCAGCCCAACGCACTGATGTGCCAGCACATGATCGGCTGGGCCTGTCGGGCCGCCGCCTGGATCCGGGCCGAGCCTGCACCCGCCGCCAGCCATGACCTGCTGGAGCTGTACTGCGGAAACGGTACCTTCACCCTGCCCCTGTCCCGCTACTTCCGGCGGGTCCTCGCCACTGAAGTATCCAAAACAGCCGTGCAGGCCGCGCAGTGGAACATCACAGCCAATGCCTGTCACAACGTGCGCATCGCCCGCCTGTCTGCCGAGGAATTAACCCAGGCCATGCAGGCAACGCGCACCTTCCGGCGCCTGCAGCGCCAGACCATCTCGCTGGCAGACTACCGCTTTGCCACGGTCCTCGTTGACCCGCCGCGGGCCGGCGTGGACGATGCCACGCTGGCGCTGCTGCAGCAATTCCCGACGATCCTCTACATCTCCTGCAACCCGACCACGCTGCGCGCCAATCTGTCCACCCTGTACCGGACACATCGCATCCGGCGCCTGGCGCTGTTTGACCAGTTCCCCTTCACGCCCCATACCGAGTGTGGCGTACTGCTGCAGCATCGCCAGCCGGGGATCGCGCCGATACCCGGCACGGCCGCTCCGGCCAGCCGGGCATGAACCGCGGGCTGTCTGACTAGTGCCCCGGCACCGGCACCCGCTGGTAACGCTGTTCGAACAGATGGGCATCATCGAAATGACGGCGCCCCACCAGCGCGGTGGGCTGGCGACCCGGCTGACGAACTGACCCCATGTCACTGACCCCCATCGACCAGAACAGCCAGCGCCCCAGCCGCTCGGTGCCGGCAACGATCCCTTCCTGGTTGTAGATGCTGCGCCGCCCCATGCCCGGCACCGGCAGGGCACGCAGCACATCTTCACTCACCTGCCGATAGGGCGGATTATCGTATTCCGGACGTCCCCAGGCTTTTTCTGGCCGGCCGATGCCGACAAGCTGGTGAGTACGACTACTCACGTGCAGTGATAGCGGGCCCACCCACGTCTGTCCAACCCAGTCTTCCACCGCTACGTCGATTGGTGAATACACCCACTCAGCCAGACGCTCTACGGACTGCGGCGCCGATCCAGCAGGCACCAGACGACGGGTAGGAAAAAACATGGCAAACCGTCCGCTCGGCTGAATCGTGTCATACACCAGCGGTGCCCCGTCCTGATCCAGCGTCACACGCCAGACCAGCCCGTCCAGCCGGCCCGCCTGCAGGTCTCCAGCATATGCGGCCGGCCGCTCGCTGAACCAGACGGTATAAACCAGCTGTGGCAGCACGGCCTGGCCAAATCGGGTAAACGACAGACGTTGATAGACCGCTGGCACGGTGGTATCCACATCCAGCCAGAAACGTTCATCCGGATGGCGAACCAGACCGGCCAGGTCAATCCATTGAAGCAGCCCAATCCGGTCCGAGTCACTGGCCGTCACAATCTCCAGTGAGGGGGCAAACGCGGCAAATAGCGTCTCGCGCTGTGCGGCACTGAACTGTGGAATACCCAACGCATCGCGGGGTACTGCGCGCATCACGCCAGCAGCCGCGCGCCAGGCACTTGCCCCGTCCAGCGTTCTGGCCGGCCGATAACGCTGATACGTTGCCCGCGCCGGCAGACGGGCGTGCTGCTGCGCGCGAAACACCTGCCGCTGATGCTCCTCCCAGTTACGTATCGACTGCGCGACCCCAATACCCGTCAGGGGATATAAACCCATGGCTCGCAGCGAACGCTGATACTCATCCGGCACCTGTGCCTGGGCCAGCAACTTTGGCACATCCGACGGCGTTAGCGCATTTACCAGTACCGGGCCGCAGCGAAGCAACCCCGTCATCAATGCTGCCTGATCGGGCTGGTGATACAACGGAAAAGACGGTGCCGCCAGACGTGAGACTTCCAGTCGCCGCACGCGGACATCCAGACGCTGCATCTGGGTCAACCAGGCGTGAAATGCCGGTGTCTGCAACATCCGGGCCGCAGCAGCCTCCCGATCGGCAAAGCCAGTGCGATCCAGCGCATCCAAAAAGTCTGCGCCAAAGGAGGCCAGGAAGCGGTCAGTCCTCAAAAAGGGATACTGTGGCAAACGCCGTTCACCCCCGTCCATGACTTGCCGGCTGCGGGACTGATCCTCCAGTGCATCATACAGGTTGCGACAATAATCCAGGCCCGGCGCAGAACCTGACCCCCCTGCCTCCTCGGCGGCCTCCAGCGTTTCGAATGGTACCTGCGTTGCAGGCCCGGCTTCTGCCGCCACGGGTATCTCCCCGGGTGCTGCCGCGACCGAAATACCGCCTTCAGTGGCCGAAACCACCGGAGCATGCGGGCCGGACAGCCATGAACAACCGCCCAGCACCCAGGCCAGCCAGACCAGCCGCAGCACCGCAGCCAGGTGCAAGGAATGCCTGCCGGCGTCACTGCCGCCATGCTGACAGCCGCTCCCCCCTGTATCTCGCAACATGCGCCCCCTCACCGGGCGCCTGCCAGCAGACCGTCCAATGCCCGGGCATCGCTCACGAAGGCCCTGATCCCTTCTGACAGTTTCTCAACCACCATCGCATCCTCGTTCATATCGAAGCGAAACCGCGCTTCATCCAGCTCCATTCGCGCCAGCGGCGCCTGGCGCGCCACGAGCGGATCCAGATGCCGCTGCACAGACGAGTGATCCTGTGCCAATGCCGCCAACAGCGCGGGGCTGATGGTCAACAGATCACAGCCGGCCAGAGCCAACACCTGCTCCACACTGCGAAAACTGGCACCCATCACTTCGCAAGCATAGCCGAAGCGCTTGTAGTATGTGTAGATACGCCGTACTGACTGTACACCCGGATCCCCCTGACCCACCAGTTCTTCGCCCTGGCGGCTGCGGTACCAGTCCAGGATCCGCCCCACAAAGGGACTGATCAGCGTCACCCCGGCATCGGCGCAGGCCACCGCCTGGGTCAGGCCGAAGATCAGCGTCAGATTGCAGTGAATACCGGTACGCTCCAGACAGCGTGCCGCTTCGATCCCCTCCCAGGTAGCGGCGATCTTGATCAGCACCCGCTCGCGTCCGATGCCAGCCTCTTCATAGTAGCCTATCAGGCGTTCCGCCCGGGCCACTGTCGCTGCGGTCGAAAATGACAGGCGCGCATCTACCTCGGTCGAGACGCGACCCGGAATGAGCGCCAGAATGGCCTTGCCAAACGCCACCAGCAGGCGATCAGCAAGTTCGTCCGGTGACGCTGTCGGCGCAGATGACACTACAGAAGACAGCATCGCCGCGTATGCCGGCTTCTGTACCGCCTTCAGGATGAGCGTCGGATTGGTCGTGGCATCCTGGGGGCGAAACTGCTGCAAGCCGTGAAAGTCGCCCGTATCAGCCACGACCGTCGAAAACTGTCTCAGCTGCTCCAGCGCCGAAGTCCCTTCCAGAGCAGCAGCCTCATCCGCCACCAGACTGCCCGTCTGCCTGTCAGCATTTGCCATTCCCAATCACCTCCCGGAAAAATCATGCAACCGCGACCTGTACTGCCGGCCTATCCTACACCGGCAACGGGCCGGTAAAACCATACAGACATGCGCTCCGTGACAGCCCATCACCGGACAGGCACAATAAAATGAATTTTTTTACGAAAACTGGAGCCTGTCAGACATGCCCTCATTCGATGTCGTCTGTGAAGCCGATATGGTCGAAATCCGCAATGCCGTCGAGCAGGCCAACAAGGAAATCGGCAACCGCTTCGATTTCAAGGGCTCCGATGCCCGCATCGAACTCAAAGACCGGGAGATGACCGCCTTTGCCGACGATGATTTCAAGCTCGGCCAGGTGCGCGACGTCCTGGTGGCCAAGCTCGCCAAGCGCAATGTCGATGTGCGCTATCTTGACGAAGCCAAGCCGGAAAAAATCAGCGGCGACAAACTGAAACAGGCCATCACCGTCCGCCACGGCGTCCCCACCGACACCGCCAAAAAAATCGTCCGCCTGCTCAAGGACGCCAAAATGAAGGTCAGTGCCTCCATCCAGGGCGACACCGTTCGCGTCACCGGCAACAAGCGTGATGATCTGCAAACGGCCATCGCCCTCATCCGCAGCGGCATCCCCGATCTGCCCCTGGCCATGAACAACTTCCGGGACTGACCCCCATTCCCGCCACATGCCCAACGGGCAGGGGTTCCATGCAACCTTCCATCACCCCCGCATCCACATTGCTGGACGCCTCCCTGGCCGAGGTGCCCGAGGGCTTCATTCCCCTGTGGTACCGGAAACACCGGCTGGGCGCCGTCTCACCCGGCTGGCAGCCCCGGCTGGATGCCCGTTTCTTCGACGTCAGGGAAGAACAGGGCCAGCTGCACATCCGTCTGGTCCGGGCCGATGCCCAGCCGCTGCACCGCTGGGCCGAGAGCCTCCATGCGCGGGGTGCCCTGCCCGGCTGGCGCAACGAGGCCATCGAAATCTTCGGGCCCGATCCGCAGGAGCCCCTGTTTTCCATTGAACGGGCCCTGCTGCGCCCACTGGGACTGCTGTTGCGCACGGTGCAGCTCAACGTCTACACCATCCGCCAGGGCCAGCCCTGGATATGGTGCGCACGGCGGGCCGCACACAAGGCCGTCGACCCAGGTCTGCTCGACTCCCTGGTCTCAGGGGGCATCGGCTGTGGAGAAACCCCGTTAGTCACCCTGCTGCGCGAAGCCGCCGAAGAGGCCGGACTGCCTGCCCATTACGCGCGACAGGCAACCCCCGTCAGCGTCATGAATTCCACAAGCCTTGGTCAGGATGACGAACATACTGTTCTGCACCGGGAACGTATGCACGTCTTCGACGTCCGGGTGCCCGAGGAGTTCCAGCCTGTCCACCCGGACGGAGAAACTGAAAGTGCCTGTCTGCAGCCACTCACCCAGGTGCTTGTTCAGGTGCAACAGGGTCAGTGGAGCCGCGAAGGGGCCTGGGCCAGTATCAATCTGATCCATCGCTACCACCGTGGCACCCTGCGTCTGCGCTAGTCGCGACACAATTCCCGGTATTTATCGGATGTGTCAAGCGTGATACATGCAACCCATCACGGGGGTACAGCGTCCGAACGGCGGTCAGCGGCAGACAAACGGTCATGGAGAAGCTGCGTCACATGTGAGAAAATCCTCACAGACGCAAGCGATCTTTCTCCGGTTATGTAACAGACGCGCAAACCGGCGTATCAATTGCCTCAATCTCCTAAATCTCCTCTCTTCACCCTGGGAGTTGTCACCTCGGCTTCCAGGGTGCTTTTTTGACGGGCGGGCGGCAGGCCCAGACTGCTACTTTCCCAGCGCCGGCCCACCTCTCACGACACGCCAGCAGACTGCGGCCGGGCCGGCACCAGATCAGGGAAACGCTCGCTAATCCGCCACTCGATGCCTGACCCGTCCAGACCTTCCTGACGCAGCAGCAGCGCATGATCGCCATGGTCAATATAGCGGTCAGGCAACCCCAGCATCAGCACCGGCTTCTGAATACCCGCCTCAGCCAGTACTTCCTGACAGGCACTGCCCGCCCCCCCCATCAGTACATGCTCTTCCACCGTCACAAAAGCATCGTGCGTGTCAGCCAGGGCACGGATCAGATCGGCATCAATCGGCTTGACAAAGCGCATATTGACCACGGTTGCCTGTAACGACTCGCCGGCAGCCATAGCAGGTACCACCATCGACCCAAAGGCAAGAATGGCCAGCCTGCGGCCCTGCCGACGAATCTCAGCCTTGCCGAGCGGGAGCTCGGTCAACTCGGACTGCACTGGCACCCCAGGGCCGCTGCCTCGCGGATAGCGCACCGCCACCGGCACCTGATAACGCACCGCCGAGTAGAGCATCTGCCGGCATTCGTTCTCGTCTGCCGGGGCCATCAACACCATATTGGGCACGCATCTCAGAAAGGCGTAGTCGTATACGCCAGCATGTGTCGCCCCGTCTGCCCCAACCAGTCCACTGCGATCCAGTGCAAAGACGACCGGCAGGTTCTGCAGCGCCACATCATGCAGCAGTTGATCATAAGCACGCTGCAGGAAGGTCGAATAGATGGCCACGACCGGCAGGAGCCCATCACAGGCCATCCCGGCTGCAAAGGTCACGGCATGCTGCTCGGCAATCCCCACATCGAAATAACGCTGCGGATAGCGCTGCTCAAAGGCCACCAGCCCCGAGCCCTCACGCATGGCCGGCGTGACCGCCACCAGTCTGGGCTCGATCTCGGCCATGTCACAGATCCAGTCCGAAAATACCTGTGTATAGGTCGGTGTCCGGGACGGTGCGGCCGGCTGCTTGATGCCCTCGGCCGGATCGAAACTGCCCGGGCCATGGTAGAGCACCGGATCGGCCTCGGCCAGCTTGTAGCCCTGGCCCTTGCGGGTAATCACATGCAGAAACAGCGGGCCGCGCATCTCGCGCAGGTTCTGCAACGTAGGCACCAGGGCATCAAGATCATGCCCGTCAATGGGGCCGAAATAGGTGAACCCCAGCTCCTCGAAAAGCGTGGCCGGCACCAGCATGCCCTTGGCATGCTCTTCCAGGCGCCGCGCCAGCTCATAGACCGGGGGCATCACCGACAGCATCTGCCGGGCCACATCGCGCGCCTTGACCAGCGAGCGTGCCGACAGCACCCGGGCCAGATAGCGGTTCATCGCCCCCACTGCCGGAGAGATCGACATGTCGTTGTCGTTCAGAACCACCAGCAGATCGACATCACGCATCACCCCGGCATTATTCATTGCCTCGAAGGCCATGCCGGCACTCATAGCACCATCACCGATCACCGCCACATGGCGCCGTCGCTCCGCCCCCTGATTTTCACCCAGATTGCGCGAAGCCACAGCCATACCCAGGGCCGCAGCAATCGAAGTCGACGAATGTGCCGTACCGAATGTGTCGTACTCGCTCTCGCTGCGCCGGGGAAAGCCAGACAGGCCCTGATACTGGCGCAGCGTCCCCATCTGATCACGCCGACCGGTCAGGATCTTGTGCGGATAGGACTGGTGACCAACATCCCACACCAGCCGGTCGCGCGGCGTATCAAATACATAATGCAGCGCGATCGCCAGCTCCACCGTTCCCAGGTTGGAAGACAGATGTCCTCCTGTCCTGGATACGGACTGTACGATGAACTGGCGCAGCTCATCGGCCAGGCCAGGCAATTGTTCGCGCGCCAGCGCACGCAAATCGGCCGGGCTGTCGATGCGGGACAACAACTCATCTGTCCGGGACTTAGCGTCTTTGATCATGGCTCTGTGACGATGCTCTTGTGGTGTGGTATCAGTGCAGGCGCTCGACGATGAAATCAGCCAGCATT
The DNA here is from genome assembly GCA_030527825.1 of Lautropia sp. GTDB lineage: Bacteria > Pseudomonadota > Gammaproteobacteria > Burkholderiales > Burkholderiaceae_E > Lautropia. The sequence goes on along the minus strand of JAUNAC010000002.1, from coordinate 194,423 downwards.
CGCAGCCGGTCGGCTCGCTCATCCAGCGCTTGCAGACTGGAAAGAGCCTGAACATGCAGCGCAGCCGCCAGATCCCTGGCCTGTTCAATCCCCAGCAGTGACACGTAGGTCGGCTTGTCCTGCGCACAGTCCTTGCCAGCCGTCTTGCCCAGCGTGGCTGAATCCGCCGTCACATCCAGAATATCGTCCACCACCTGAAAGGCCAGACCAATGGCCGCGGCGTATTGCCTGACAGCCTGCGCCAGCGCATCCGACGGCTGCCCGGCAGCCAGCAACCCCAGCTCCACGGACACCGCCAGCATGGCGCCAGTCTTGGCCCGGTGCATGGCCTCCAGCTGCTGCCGGGACAGATGCTGCCCCACGCCTTCGATATCCAGCGCCTGACCGCCCGCCATGCCCTGCGAACCAGCTGCCCGTGCCAGCGCGGCCACCATCGCGGCAACCGGCACCTGCGGCACCTCACCCGTCGCCAGCGGCCCCACCAGTGCCTCGAATGCCAGCGCCTGCAAGGCATCCCCGACCAGCATGGCCATCGCCTCACCGTAACAGCGATGCACCGTGGGCCGCCCGCGACGCATATCATCATTGTCCATCGCAGGCATGTCGTCATGCACCAGCGAATAGACATGAATCAGCTCCACCGCACAGGCCGCCCCATCCAGCACCCGGGCATCCGCTGTCACCAGCTCGCCCGCCGCGTAGACCAGCAGGGGTCTGACCCGCTTGCCCCCGCCCAGCACGGCATAACGCATGGCCTCATGCAAACGGTCGGGCGCCAGCCCTGGCCCCATCCCCGACGGCGCCGGCAGCCGGGCCACCAGCACCTCCTCCAGATGCGCGACCCGCTCCCGCATCCACGCCTGCAGCGTCAACGGCGCAGACCGCGGCAAACGGCCCATCGCGTCAGACAGCGTCCGGTTCATGCGCCGCCCCCCGTGGTGCGTCGTGTCGCTGCCGGGCTGCCCTGCGCGCGGCCGGCTTCACCCGCTTCCTCGGCTGGCGGCGGCACATAGGCGGTCAGCAGATCCGCCTCCAGAACCTGCACCTGCTGCGTCACCACGGCCAGCTTGTCCCGGCAACGCTTCAGGAGCGCAACCCCACGACCATAGGCAGACAGAGACTCTTCGAGCGGCAGCCGGCCACTTTCCATCTGTTCGATTAATGCCTCCAGCTCGCGCATGGACTGATCAAAACTGGCCGACTGCGCCTGCATATCCTCACTACTGGACGCAGGCGATACGGGCACCCCTTCCGTATGGGCGGCAGCTTTCATCTCGGAGAACCTCGACTCGATATAAAGGACAAACACGGTAAAGCCCACAGGGCAGCACGGCCTGCGCATGCGGCACGGTATCCAACCCGGTGCAGACCGGCATTCTAGCGCGTGCCGTGCCGTTTCTGGCGCCACACTATCCACAAATGCTGCCATTGGTCAAACCCGCGGGCACACATCCACGGCGCGCCAGGCCATCGGATGTGCCCAGGACACAATGCCCAAACATTCCGCTGGAAAATACACTGTCCTCCCCAACCCTTTACCGGTAGAATCCGCCCCTTCGTGGATCGTTAACCACCTGACACCTGGCTGGCCTGCCGGCCTCGCGTCAGACACCCCACCCGGCCCGGCCCCGCGGCAGGCTGCCGGCCGGTTTCCTGTTCAGCCGCTTCACACTGGTCGGAGGGACGCAAGGTTCCATCATGACGGACATCGGGCATCTGGCACACATCCGGCGACCCGCAACCCAGTTGCCGGTCACTGCCTATTTCGACGAATCGCTCCATCAACAAGAACTGCACAGGCTGTTCGACAACGGCCCGGGCTATCGTGGCCATCGGCTGATGGTGCCCGAGCCCGGCGACTACCGCACCCTCGTCGCAGAACATGAGGGGCGTGTACTGGTCAACCAGCGACCGGACGAGCGGAACCCGCACGGCCGCATCGAACTGCTCTCCAACGTCTGTCGTCACCGTCAGGCCATCATGCTCAATGGTGCCGGCAACGCCGACAGCATCGTCTGTCCCCTGCACCGCTGGACTTACGACCTGGACGGCAGCCTGAAAGGCGCTCCCCACTTTGACCAGCAGCCCTGTCTGGAGCTGCCCCGCTACCCGCTGCAGGAATGGCAGGGGCTGCTCTTCGAGAGCCCGCGCGACATCCAGGCCGATCTGCGCCACATGAGCGTTGCAGCCGACCTGGACTTCACCGGCTACCGCCTCGACCACGTCGAAGTGCATGAATGCAACTACAACTGGAAGACCTTCATCGAGGTCTACCTTGAGGACTACCACGTCGTGCCCTTCCACCCTGGCCTGGGCCATTTCGTCGACTGCAACGACCTGAAATGGGAATTCGGCGAGTGGTACTCGGTTCAGACCGTTGGCCTGCACCGCGACCTGGCCAAACCCGGCAGCCCCGTCTACCGCAAATGGCATGACGAAGTCCTGCGCTTCAACGGCGGCAAACTGCCCAAATATGGCGCAATCTGGCTCACCTACTATCCCAACCTGATGGTCGAGTGGTATCCCAACTCACTTGTCATTTCCTCCCTGATCCCCCGCGGCCCCGGCAAGACCACCAATATCGTCGAGTTCTACTACCCCGAGGAAATCGTCTGGTTCGAGCGTGAATTCATCGAGGCCGAACGCGCGGCCTACATGGAAACCGCCATCGAGGACGACGAGATCGGCGAACGCATGGACGCCGGCCGCCGTGCCCTGCTGGCCCGTGGCGAAAACCAGACCGGCCCCTACCAGAGCCCGATGGAAGACGGCATGCAGCACTTCCACGAATTTCTGCGACGGGAACTGGGTGATGTCGGCGACGCGCGCAACCGGCCCGCCAACCATCCGACAGGTCATCAGCTTGCCGGGCAACCTCCAACCGCTGCCTTCGGCTGAAACCGCCATGCGCTGGACTACCCTCATCAGTGTCGAGGAACTGGCTCACATCATCGACCATTGCGTGCTCATCGACTGCCGGCACCGGCTTGATGACCCATTGGCCGGCCAACGGGCCTGGACAGCGGGCCACATCCCGTCGGCCCACTTCCTGTCCATCGACAGTGATCTCTCTTCCAGCGAACACGCACCGGCACTCGGCCGGCATCCAATGCCGGACCGGGCCACCCTGCAGGCAAAACTGGCGGCCCTCGGCCTGTCCGACGACACCCAGCTGGTGGTCTACGATGACCAGGGAGGCGCCATGGCAGGCCGCCTGTGGATGCTGGCCCGCTGGCTGGGCCATGCCAATGTCGCCCTTCTCGATGGCGGCATCGGCGCCTGGCAGGCGGCCGGCTACCCGCTGACAACCGACTCCCCGGCTGTCAGATCGCCAGGCCACCTTCACGAGCGTCCCGCACTGGTCACGCTGCTCGACAGTGCCGCCCTTCTGCGGGCACGCGAAGCGGGCCGCACCCAGATCGTCGATGCCCGGGGCGCTGACCGCTTCCGCGGCGAAAACGAAACGATCGACCCCGTAGCCGGGCATATCCCGGGGGCCATCAACCGGCCATTCGTGCAGAACCTTCGCCCGGACGGACGTTTCAAACCGGCCGAAGTGCTGCGACACGAATGGCAGACTCTGCTGGCCGGCCGGCCTCCCGAGGAAATCGTCCACCAGTGCGGATCAGGCATCACGGCCTGCCACAACCTCCTGTCCATGGAACTGGCAGGTCTTCCCGGCAGCCGTCTCTATCCTCCCTCCTGGAGTGGCTGGATCAGCGACCCCAGGCGTCCCGTTGCCCAGGGCGATGCGGCACCACCACGGGCCGGCACCTGAGCGCCGGCCTGCAACACTCACGTCAGTCCGGGAACTGGCGGATGAATTCGTGCACCTTCTCCACCATTTTCGGCGAGCCCACAAAGAACGGGCTCCGCTGATGCAGCTCTGTCGGCTGAATATCCAGAATACGCCGCTTGCCGTCAGTTGCCATGCCACCGGCCTGCTCCGCCAGGAAAGCGATCGGGTTGCACTCGTACAGCAAGCGCAGCTTGCCATTGGGATAACTGCTGCCCTGCGGATACATGTAGATCCCGCCCTTGAGCAGATTCCGGTGAAAATCCGATACCAGTGACCCAATATAACGGGAAGTCAACGGGCGCCCCTCAGCAGGCAGATCTTCCTGACAGTATTTGATGTACCTTTTCACACCCTGAGGAAACCTCAGATACTGCCCTTCGTTGACAGAATAAATGCTGCCATCCTCCGGGAGACGGATATTTTCATTGGACAGCGCAAAAACCCCGATACCCGGATCAAACGTGAAGCCATTGACACCATTACCCGTGGTGTAGACCAGCATGGTGGACGACCCGTAGATGACATAACCTGCCGCCACCTGCGCACTACCTGGCTGCAGAAAATCCTCCAGCGTAACGGGCGTACCTACCGGCGTCACCCGGTGGTAAATCGAAAAAATGGTTCCAACCGACACATTCACATCAATGTTGGATGAACCATCCAGAGGATCGGTCAGCACGATGTATTTGGCATTGCGGTTCTTCTCGCTATCGAAAGCGATGAAATTCTCCTCCTCCTCGGAGGCAAACCCCGCCACATCATCCCGCGCAAAGAAAGCCGCACGGATGGTGTCGTGTGCAAAAACATCCAGCTTTTTCTGCTGTTCGCCCTGCACATTCTCTGCCCCCACATCTCCCAAGATTTCATGCACCAGCCCGGCCCGATTGATGTCACGGTTAATCACTTTGGCGGCCAGTCGCAGCGCAGCCAGAATACCGCTCAGGTTGCCACGCGCATGCGGATATTCGGCCTGCTTCTCGACAATGAACTCTCCCAGGCTCTTCATGAAGGTCTCCTAATTGACAGTATGACAATACCTGAATCCCGCGATTGTAACGGGGCAGTGCGTTATTTTCTGTGAATGACTGAACACGAACCGTCACGCCATCCTGCGGAAATACCCCCTTCCTGGTCATGCGACAGAACCCTTCATTACCCGCACGACGATGCACGGCCGAACCATATACAGGGCTACAGGACAGGACGGCCAGCGCATCGTGAAAAATCGGCTCCGCGGCTCAGCCACGGGCAACCATCAGCACATATCAGGCGAGGCGTTATTGTTCATGGTCCAGCAATCGGTAATCTGCCTGCCATCCGTCTTCAGAAAATCGACGCCAACCTTGAAAACCGTGCTGCCGCCCACCGTTGCCCGGATGCGCCAGTAGGCGCACAGCCTATCGCCCGAAATGGCCCCATCACGACGTCATACGTCAACGTTTCATACTTCGCCCGAATGGTGGCAATCCAGTCTTTCGCAGTCCGGGGGTCAATCACGGGGGAAGGCGCCGGCGTCGCATTTGCCGTCAGATGCGCCTTGAAGCCTGGGGCGAGGATCTGGTCAGCCAGCGCAAGCTGACCGTTCCACATATCGGTCCAGCCTTTATAGATTCTTTCCGTGTCGCTCATGTCAATATATGCCTGAATGTCCGGTGAACGGAATGGCCACTTGTCCGAACCTGTTCATCAGGGGACGATCAGGGGCCATGCACTCAACAACCGTGCGCCACCGACCATAACGGTCCGCCGGGTCAATTTCTGTCAGGAGAGACCGCGGGCACGCCAGAACATGCTGCTTTCAGGCAGCCACCAGGGCAGCGCAACCCAGGCAGGACAACCGGGGCCGGAAGATCAGCGTCTCCCCGGATCACCTCGATTCAGGCCAGCCAGGCCGACAAGCGCCTGACCAGGCCCGGGCGACATCACTTCGCAAACACCCGCTTCAGGATGGCCGACCCCGTTCCCACCGGATCGGCACGGATGGACTTCTCCTCGGCTGCGATCATCTTGTACAGCCCGTCCATCGTCTTGTTGGTCACATAGTTTTCGATCTTCGCGTTGTCTGACTTCAGCATGCCCAGCTTCGATGCCTGATCAGCCAGCGCGTTGTATTGCCGGGCCAGCCCCAGCCTGCCCGTGTATTGCGACACGATCGGCAAAAACTTCCTGAACATGTCCGCCGACGTCTTTTCACGGAAAAACGTCGTGACGGAATCATCCCCACCAGACAGGATCCCCTTGGCATCCTTGACCGACATTCCCTTGATGGCATTCACCAGCAGCGTCCTGGCTTGCGGCACAGCCGCCTCAGCCGCCCGGTTGATATTCACCTGCAACGCCTCAAAATCCTTCTGCCGTCCCATCAGCCGGGCAGCCTTCTCCAGTTTCTGCAGTCCCGATGGCAGGGGAATCTTCACGTCCGGATTGCCCAGAAAACCATCGGCCCTGCCCAGGCTGGCCACTGCCGTCTCGGCCCCCTTCTGCAGGGCAGCCTTCACACCTGCCGAGGCATCGGCCTGCGTCAATGCCGACAAATTCAGAGCCTGGGCCGTACCCGGCACCGCCAGCGCACTCCACACCGCAACCCCCAGCGCTGCCCCTGCCAGCCAGGCCCCTACGCCCCGCCCACCGGCAACCTGACCTGCCCTGGAATGTCCGCTCTTCATATCATCACACTCCCTGAAAGAGGATACAAACCGCTCATCCTACCAGCCTCCACGGCAATGGCACCATCCTACCAGCGCCCCACCCTCTTTCCGCTGAACAGACCCGGGTACGTGCAGCTCAGCCCGGCAGCGTCAGCCATCCCATCTGCAGCAAAAATTTTCCCAGCAAAGCCGCACCGATCATGCTGAGCACACACCGCAGGAACCAGACGATCAACAGATCCCGCATCCGCAACGGAATCCGGGTCGCCAGCATGCAGGGAATGGAGGCTGACAGAAACAGGACGTTGCTGACCGACACCACGGCTGCCACATAGCGCACCAGCTCGCTGGAGCCCTTGAGCAGCACCACGGGCAGAAACATTTCAGCCAGCCCGGAAGCCATGGCGCCGGCCACCGGCATGGAAGGATCCAGGCCCAGCAAACGGGCCACCGGATAAAACAGCAAACCAATCACATCGAACAGCGGCGTGTATTTGGCGGCCACCAACCCCAGCAAGCCCACCGCCAGAATGCTGGGCAGGATGGCCGACGTCATCCGCAACCCATCCACAAAGGAAATTCTGAGCGCCGTCAGCAGCGGCGGCGTGGCTGCCACCTGGGTCTTGCCCGCCTGCCAGGCCGCCTGCAGACGATTCTGCCCGGGAGGCAGCGCCGGCTCTGGCCTGCTGTCCGATGGCATCCCCGCCAGCGGCGGCAGATAGGCGGTGATGGCCGAGACCACGAAAGTCACCAGCAACGTCGTCCAGAAATACAGGTTCCAGACCGGCATCAGCCCCAGCGTTTTGGCGATCACCACCATAAAAGGGGCAGAAACCGTTGAAAACCCGGTGGCGATGATGGCTGCATCACGCAGGCTGTAGTGCTTTTCCAGATACATGCGTTCCGTAATCAGCAGTCCCACCGAGTAGCTGCCCGCAAAGGAAGCCACCGCATCAATGGCCGACTTGCCTGGGGTGCGCCAGACCGGTCGCATGATGGGCTGCATCAGCACCCCGATCAGCTCAAGCAGGCCGAACTCAATGAGAAAGACCAGCGCCAGCGCCCCCAGAGGCACGATGACCGTCAGATTCAGCACCAGTTTCTCGAACAGAAACGGCAGCATGTCTTTCTGGTACAGCCCAGCCGGCCCCCAGCCCAGCAGGTACAGGATGCCAATCAGCAGTCCGAAGCCGCGCAACACCAGAAACCATTTCGCGGCGCCCGTCGGGCGATCGCCTTTCAGCCAGGGCACCAACGCCCCGTACAACATGAAAAGCAGCGCCACACACACCACCAGCGGCCGGGCCTGGGTCTGCAGAAAGGAGGCCACATGATCGAGCAGCAGACTGCTTCTGCCGGCTATATCCAGCGGCACGAAAAACAGGATGATGCCGATCAGGCTGAAGCCAATGAATCGTGCATACAGGCCCGGCGAGGCGGGGGGCGCTTGCCCCCCGACGGCACTGTCGATCAGCGCCTCGACAGCATCTGCGTCTTCTGCATGCACATCGTAGCCCACCACGGCCGTTTCTATTTGTCCATGGTCAGCCCGGGATCCTTCCTCTTCACGTCCCGTCTTGCCCTGTTCTTCTGACATGACGCCTCCTCCCTTTCATGTCCTTTCCAGTCTAGATGGCCTGATGTTTTCTTCCAACTTGTATATACATCAGTGCAGCAGACTCTATCACACGATCCAGAGGCCAGCCGACTATTTGCGGGTTTTCTCCGATATTTCCCTGGCGCCCGCCTGCGCAACAGACCTAATGCGCCTGCTCCCAGTTTTCGCCCACGCCCACCTCGGCCAGCAACGGCACCGACAGTGATGCCACGCCAGCCATACGCTGTGGAATCACCTCCCTCAGCAAGTCAACCTCAGCCTGCGGAACCTCCAGCACCAGCTCATCATGCACCTGCATCACCAGCCGGGCACCCAGCCCCTCGGCATGCAGCCAGGCATGTACGTCGATCATGGCCAGCTTGATCAAATCGGCAGCGGTGCCCTGCATCGGCGCGTTGATGGCAGCCCGCTCGGCCATTTGCCGGCGCCCGACATTGGACGATGAAATGTCCGGCAGCCACAGCCGGCGTCCAAACACCGTCTCCACATATCCCTGTTCGTGGGCTTGACGACGGGTGCGCTCCATGTAGGCAGCCACACCAGGATAACGCGAAAAATAGCGGTCAATATAATTCTGGGCGGCCCCGCGCTCGATCCCCAGATTCGCAGCCAGCCCAAAGGCACTCATGCCATAGATCAGGCCGAAATTGATGACCTTGGCATAGCGGCGCTGCTCGCTGTTCACCTCCGCCAGCGACACGCCAAAAACCTCGGCGGCCGTAGCACGATGCACATCCTCGCCTGCCGCAAATGCCTTCAGCAGGCCCGCATCCTGGGAAATATGGGCCATGATGCGCAGCTCGATCTGGGAATAGTCCGCAGACATCATCCGGTACCCCTCCGGCGCAATGAAGGCTTCACGGATCCGCCGCCCCTCGGGTGTGCGCACCGGAATGTTCTGCAAATTGGGGTCGCTGGAAGAGAGCCGCCCGGTGATGGCGGTCGCCTGCGAATACGTCGTATGCACCCGCCCCGTCTGCGGATCGACCATCTCCGGCAGCTTGTCGGTATAGGTGGATTTCAGTTTCGCCATGCTGCGCCACTGCAGGAGCACCTGCGGCAGTGGATAGTCCAGCGCCAGCTTTTCAAGTACGCTTTCATCCGTGGACGGCTTGCCCGCCGGGGTCTTCTTGATGACCGGCAAACCCAGCTGTTCAAACAGGATTTCCCCCAGCTGCTTGGTCGACCCCAACTTGAAGGGCTGTCCGGCAAGCGCATGCGCCTGCGCTTCGAGATCCTGCATCTGTTTGGCCAGCATCCGTGACTGGGCCCGCAACCGCTCGCAGTCCAGCAGCACCCCATGCCGCTCCATGTCGTAGAGTACCTGCATGGCAGGCATCTCGATATCGCAATAGACACGCCGTAATGGATCGCAGGCCGCAATGGCCGGCCACATGGTCCCATGCAGCTGCAAGGTCACATCGGCATCCTCTGCCGCATACCCGGTAGCCACATCCAGCGGCACCTGATCAAAGCCGATCGCCTTGGCCCCCTTGCCCACCACTTCCTCATAAGTGATGGTCGTGCGTGACAGGTGCCGTCCCGCCAGGGCATCCATGCCATGAGTACGGTGCGACTCCAGCACGTACGATTCCAGCATGGTGTCGGCAACCACCCCGCGCAGCCTGATACCGTAATTGGCCAGAACGTGCATGTCGTACTTGATGTTCTGCCCCACCTTCCGGGGCGTCCCGTCTTCCAGCCAGGGGGTCAACACCGCCAGCACCTCCTCCAGCGGCAGCTGCTCCGGCACACCGGCGTAGTGGTGACCAACCGGGATATAGCATGCCTGCCAGGGGCTGACGGCCAGCGAAATCCCCACCAGACGGGCCTGGCGCACGTCCAGTGACGTGGTTTCCGTATCCAGGGCCACCCGGTCGGCCGCCTGCACGCGATCCAGCCAAACCTGTAATGCTTCGCGGGTCGTGACCATCTCGGTCTGTAACGTACCCACTGGCGGCGGCGTCAGCACAATGCCATCCGCCCGGAACTCCCCCGGCCCCGCTGCCTGTTGAACATCGCGGCCACCTCCGGGCAGATCCGCCCGGGGCGGTGTCGACATCCCCTCGCCACCTTCACCATCCACCCCGACCTGGCGACGCTGCTGCCCGGCGACCAGCTTGCGGGCCAACGTGCGCAACTCCCAGCGATCAAACAGCCCGAGCAGGGTCGGTTCGTCTTCGGGGCGAAGCACCAGCGTGTCAACACCGCCAACCCAGGCACTCAAATCGGCATCCCGCAGTACAGTGACCAGCTCACGCCCCCTGGGCAGCCAGTCGCGCGCAGCCCGCAGATTCTCTCCCACCTTGCCCTTGATCGCCTCGGCATGCTGCAGCAGTCCGTCCAGGGAACCATATTCGTTCAGCCACTTGGCCGCCGTCTTGGGCCCCACTTTATCGACCCCCGGCACGTTGTCCACTGCATCGCCCGTCAGGCTCAGAAAATCAATGATCTGCCCGGGCTCGACACCAAATTTCTCCCGCACGCCGGCCGCATCCATCAGCACAGGAGGCACCCCGTCACGGGTCATGGTGTTGACCAGCAGCGTCCTCTCGTCAACCAGCTGTGCCAGATCCTTGTCACCCGTGGAAATGATGGTGCGCATGCCAGCCTGGCCTGCCCGGGTCGCCAGGGTGCCGATCACATCATCCGCTTCGATTCCGGGCACCACCAGCAAGGGCCAGCCCAGCGCCTGGGTCAGCGCATGGATGGGCGCAATCTGCGAAACCAGCGCCTCGGGCGTCTTGTCCCGATTGGCCTTGTAATCGGGATACAGGTCGTCGCGGAAAGTGCGGCCCGGGGCATCAAAGATGACCGCCCCCAGCGTGGCCCCGCCATGCAGCCGGGTGTCGTCCCTCAGCCGACGCAGCATGCCGACCATCCCATGGATGGCACCAGTCGGCTCGCCCGCCTTGTTGCGCAGGTCCGGCAGGGCATGATAGGCACGGAACAGATAGCTGGAGCCATCGACCAGCAGCAGGGTCTGTGTATCGGTCATCGGGAAAGATCAATCAGGAACGGGCCGACGGCCTGCCCAGGGTCAAAGGTCTGCGAGCACGTCGAAGTTTGATACGCTCACAGCCATCGACAACCCCTCGCCGGCAGCGCCTGCCCCATCCGGTACAGGAAAGAACCAGAACTTCTATGGTCAAGAACACCCCAAAAGCAAGTCCAAACACCCCCAGACTGAGCAAAATGATGCCCAGCGAGCGTGCCACCGCCATCAAGGCGAGAGAGTCCTGGCATGTGCTGGGCATTATCGCAGAGTTCGTCGAGGCAACCGAGGCACTGGCGGACATTCGCCCGGCCGTGTCCATCTTTGGCAGTGCACGCATCAAACCGGAGCATCCCTGGTACCGCGAAACCGAGACCCTGGCCCGCAAACTCTCCGATGCCGGCTTTGCCGTCATCTCGGGCGGAGGCCCTGGCCTGATGGAAGCGGCCAACAAGGGAGCCTTCGCCGGTGCGTCCACCTCGGTCGGACTCAACATGGAATTGCCTAATGAGCAGCATGACAACCCCTATCAGGATGTGTCACTGCATTTCCGGCATTTCTTTCCGCGCAAAGTGGCATTTGCCAAATACGCGGCCGCCTTCGTCGCTGCCCCGGGCGGCTGGGGAACGCTGGATGAACTGATGGAAGTGCTGACCCTGATCCAGACACGCGTGGGTCGACGCATCCCTGTCATCCTGGTGGGCGCCAGCTACTGGAAGGGCCTGCTGGACTGGATGAATGATGTCCTGGTGACCCACGGTACCGTATCGGCATCGGACATGGAACTGATCCGCGTCATTGACGACCCCGACGAAGTGGTCAATGCCATCTTTGATTTCTATCAGCAACGCGGCTTCTACGCCACCAGCGACGAGCGCCAGCTGAATCTGCAGCTCTGAAACACGTTGCCCCCGGATGACAGTCCGGCAGCCACCGGTACTGTGGTTAGAATCCAGATATCCTCCAGATCGCTTCGTGATCCCCATGGCCGTATTTACCGTCGTTTCCGATCAGCAGCTCCAGGACTGGATGACCCAGTATGACGCTGGCGATCTGCAGGTCGTGGAGCCCATCGCTTCCGGCATCGAAAACACCAACTACTTTGTCGACACCACGCGTGGCCGCTGGGTGCTCACCCTGGTGGAACGTTTGCCCGTGGAACAGCTCCCCTTTCACCTGAGGCTGATGCAGCACCTCGCGCAGCGTGGCATCGACTGCCCCGCACCGCTGGCAGACCGCCAGGGGCGACTGTTCAGTTTCCTCAACGGCAAACCCGCCACCCTGGTCACACGGCTTGCCGGCAAACCCGTGGTCGACACGACCCCCCAGCACTGCCAGGCCATGGGCAGACTGCTGGCCCGGATGCACCTGGCTGCGGCGGATTTCGGGCCGGCACCGGCCAATGTCCGCGGTCACCGCTGGTGGCCTATCGCACTTGACGAGCTGCAGGACAGGCTGGGAGCAGAACAGCTCGCACTGGCCAGGGATGAACTGGCCAGCCAGCAGCAATGGATGAGCCAGCCTGACTGGCAGAACCTGCCCGCCTCGGCCGTCCATGCCGACTGCTTCCGGGACAACGTGCTTTTCCGCACGCCGGAACAGCCCAGCGTCATTGACTTCTATTTTGCCTGCCACGAAACCTGGCTGTTTGATCTGGCGGTCGTCTGCAACGACTGGTGTCTGGCCGGTGACGACGCCAGCCTTGATCCGGCCCGCACCCGTGCCCTGCTGGACGGTTACCGCGGCATTCGCAATCTCCAGGCGGTCGAGCGGCAAGGCTGGACCATGGCGCTGCGCGCCGCTGCACTGCGTTTCTGGCTCTCCCGGCTGTACGACCTGCTCCTTCCCCGGGAGGCGAGCGTGCTCGCCCCCAAGGATCCCGCTCACTTCGAACGCATCCTGCGGGATCGTCGGGCACTGACCAGCGAGATGATCTGACGCATGGCCGCCCCATCTCCCAGCGGCATTCAGGTGCACCGCGTACCCGCCATCCATGGGTGGCACTGGCTGCGGCACAGCTTCAGCATTCTGCGCACAGCGCCCCTGCCATTGCTGCTGCTCATGCTGGCAATCATGACGCTGATCAACCTGTCCGGGCTGCTGGGCCTCGCCGGCCTGGTGCTGAGCAAACTGCTGATGGCCGTGCTGCTGGTCGGCTATCTTGCCATACTGCGCCAGCTGGCCCCCCCGGACTTTCCCCCCGCAGCAACCACCCGACCCATAGCAGCCATGCCCGTCGCCGGGAACCGGAAGCTGCGTCAGGTATTCAGCACATCGACATTTTTCGGCTGGGCCCGGCACAACCGTCGTGCGCTGATCAGTGTGATCCAGCTGGGTCTGCTGACCCTGGCCATTGACGCCGGCGCCGCCTGGCTGTCAGGTTACCAGTCGGCCATGGCCAGCCTCGCGGACGCCGTCCACCTGCTGCCGGCCGACCGTGCCCCGGATGCCGACACCATGAGACAACTGTTCATGCCCGTCTTCCGGAGCATGATATCCATGCTCCTCATCACGATCCCCTGCTATCTGCTGCTGTGGTATGCGCCGATCTTTGCCGGCCTGCATGGACTGCCCCTGCTGAAAGCGGTCGTCTTCAGTGCCGTGGCCGTGGGCCGTAACATCCTGGCCTTCCTCTGTCACGCCTGCTGCCTGCTGATCCTGCTGATCGGGGTGTCACTGATCTTTCAGATGATCAACGCTCTGCTGGGGGGATCGGCGTCGCTGCCGTTCGCCTCCCCCATCGTTATGCTGAGCATTCCCCTGGTCTTTTCCATCATCACCTGCTCACTGTGGGCCAGTTATCTCGACACCGTCGAAGTGTCGGCTGGCAGAGCCCTGCCCCACTGACCCCCCAAGGCTGCGCACCCGACCGCTCGGATTCAGGGCTGCGCCGCCATGGAACGGCAAGCGATCACGCCCCGGCCACGATGAGTCAGACCGGCTCCAGCCGGGCAACCGACAGCGCCAGCCACTTCACGCCGTGCCCCTTGAAACGGATCTGGATCCGGGCATCATCACCGTTGCCCTCGATGCCGGTCACGACCCCTTCGCCAAACCTGGCGTGACGCAACGACTGGCCGATGTGATAGCGGCTGTCCCTGCCCGCACGAGCCTTGCCACTGCTGTCCCCACTGGCGGGAATCCCCGGATCGGCCGGTCTGCTCCAGCCGGACTGGCGGTTTCGCTCATGCAGGGCATGATCCAGACGCAGCCCCGGTCTTGGCCCGTTCTGGCGAAAACCTGCCCCACCACCACGCCAGCTTTCCCCTGCCGCACCCGACGGCTCCCGGGCAGGGCCACCGCCCAGAGCGGATGCCGACATTTCCCCCAACCACTTCAGGGAGCGCTCCGGCAGTTCGGACAGAAAGCGCGAGGCCATGTGATAGCGCGTCTGGCCGTGCAGCATCCTGGTCTGGGCCAGTGTCAGATACAGACGACGACGGGCACGTGTCATGGCCACGTACATCAGCCGCCGCTCCTCTTCCAGGCCGCCTGGGTCGGCAGCCGCGTTTTCGTGGGGAAACAGCCCCTCCTCAAGCCCGGTCACAAACACCGTCTCGAACTCCAGCCCCTTGGCCGCATGTACGGTCATGAGCTGCACGGCATCCGTCCCTGCCTCGGCCTGGCCATCGCCCGACTCCAGTGAGGCATGCGCAAGAAAAGCAGCCAGAGGAGAAACCTGCACCTGATCACCCACCCCGTCCGCCAGCACGGCTCCCTCGGACGATATCTGCGTACCTGCACGGTCAGGCGCCGTACCTGACACCGCCGTTCCAGCCAACCCTACACTGGCCGGCGTACTCGCATCCATACGCCCCTCCGACTGAAACGCCAGCGCCGCGTTGACCAGCTCCTTCAGATTCTCGATACGCTCCTGTCCTTCGCGTTCCTGCTCATAATGTGCCAGCAATCCGCTGCGGGCCACGACATCATCGATGCTTTCCGACAAAGGCAAGGCCCGGGCGCGCTGACGCATCTGCTCCAGCAGGGCAACAAACTGCAGCAGCCGTCCCCCGCCAGCGCCTCCCATCAACGGCACAGCCCGATAAAGACTCGTCCCATGCGCACGGGCGGTATCCTGCAGGCTCTCCAGCGTTCTCGCGCCAATCCCCCGTGTCGGGAAATTGACAACCCGCAGAAACGCCCCATCATCATCGGGGTTCTCGATCAGGCGCAAATAAGCCAGCGCATGCTTGATTTCGGCGCGCTCGAAGAATCGCAAACCCCCGTACACTCTGTACGGCACCCCGGCTGAAAACAGCGTGTGCTCCAGGATGCGCGACTGCGCATTGGAGCGATACAGAATCGCTATCTCGGAACGCCGATGGCCATCGCTCACCAGAGCGCGGATCTCTTCCAGCAGCCATTGCGCCTCGTCGCGATCGGATAGCTCCGCCACAACCCGCACCTGCTCACCATCGCCCGCCTGAGTCCACAGTTCCTTGCCCAGACGACGGGTATTCTGGCGGATGAGCTGATTGGCAGCATCCAGGATATGCGCATGAGAGCGATAGTTCTGCTCCAGCCGGATCAGTTGCGGGCCGGCGTAATCCCGCTCGAAAGCGGCCATGTTGCCGATATTGGCCCCCCGGAACGCATAAATCGACTGGTCATCGTCACCGACCGCAAACAGCGAGGCACCGCCACCCGCCAGCAATGTCAGCCACCTGTACTGCAGATCATTGGTATCCTGAAACTCGTCGATCAGGATATGGCGGAAACGCTGCTGATAATGCTGTCGCAACGGCTGATGGCGCTGCAGCAACTCATAGGCACGGAGAAGCAGCTCGGCAAAGTCAACCACACCTTCCCGCTGACATTGCTCGTCATAGGCCGCATACAGATCCACCATCCGCCGACTGTGCGTATCATGAACTGCCACATCGGCGGCCCGCAACCCGGCCTCCTTGTTGCCATTAATGAAATGCTGCAGCTGCTTCGGTGGGAACTGCTGGTCATCCACATTCAGACCACGCAGCAGACGCTTGATGGCACCCAACTGATCTGCACTGTCCATGATCTGGAAACTGGCCGGCAGACCGGCGTCCCGGTGGTGCGCCCGCAACAGGCGGTTACACAGACCGTGAAATGTGCCTACCCACATGGCACGTGCACTGACCCCGACCAGCATGACCCCCAATCGCGCCAACATTTCCCGGGCGGCCTTGTTGGTAAACGTTACTGCCATGATTTCCGCCGCAGAACATTGGCCTGTGCCCACCAGCCAGGCAATGCGGGTGGTCAGCACGCGGGTCTTGCCGCTGCCAGCGCCGGCAAGAATCAGGGCATGTCCCTGGGCAATGGTCACAGCGGCATGCTGCTGGGGATTCAGATGAGCAAGTAGATCAGCCATTGCCACATTCTACCGGTCAGATCAGCCTGCTGGCCGCCTGATGGAATCCTCTCAACCGGTCATCCGCCCCCTGCCCGCCAGCCGCCGGGCACGCCGCCGGCGGGCAGTGCGGCGCAGCCGGCGGCGCATGGCCTGACCGCCCCAGACAAGCTGGCGGTACTCGTCTTCGCTGTAGCGGCGCAGCCCTCCGCCCAGCAAGGGAATGCGGTTGCCCGGATGCGCCATGCTCGGCCCCCAGCGGGCCTGATAGCCATCAACCGCTCTGCCCTGCCGCTCCCAGCGCACCGCCAGCAGCACCAGACCCGCCCACCAGATCACCGTCACGGCCATCAGCCCCCGCGGCACATTCACATACCAGTAGCCGCCAACCACCGTCGCCATCAAGGCCACCAGCCATCCGTAGCCCAGCCAGCGGTGGACACGTTCGAAAAACCGGCGCCGGCGGGTCATGTCGTAATGATCCCCGGGAATGTCATGCAGATGCACCAATGTCCGGGCCTGATGACGCCCCGGCCCGCCAACGCTCCCCCGCAGCAGGATGTTCAGCACCATCAGCAGCAGCAGCGCCATGACCCCCCAGCCCGACCATCCGTGAAAATGCATCAAATGGTGGGAAAGGGACATGCCCAGAAACGCAAGCATGACGCCCAGCACGAGGCACAGACACGCAACACCGCCGGACAGGAGGTGAACATACTGCCAGCCCCGATGATTCAGTACTCTGGGCCAGTCCTGACCAGGGACTATCTTCCAATATCGTGCGGCCATTACCCCCACCGGTACCAGAATGACACCCGCGAACGCCATGAGCACACCGTGCCAGACATCAAACAGGTTGAGGTGATCCTGTAGCCCGGCATGCAGCGGCTCCCGGAACCACGCCAGCCCGATAGATAGTCGTGACAGCAGCCAGGCGGCCAAAGTTGAGAATTCCAGCATCCGCGGATGATACTGAAGCAACATGGCCCAATAGCCAAAGATTCTGTCCAGGGTGGCGTATTGACATCAATGAACCATCCATCCGGCACGAGGTCAGGACACGCTAGAATTGACGGTCACTTGCCCCTCCCATTCCTTCCTCCCCGCCACATTCCCATGGACGAGCGTTACGACCCCCACGGCATCGAATCCGCGGCCAGCCAGCACTGGCAGCAAACCAACGCCTACCGTGCCATCGAGCACGACCCGCGGTTTCCCAAAGGCAAGTATTACGCCTGTTCCATGCTGCCCTATCCCTCCGGCATCCTGCATATGGGGCACGTGCGCAACTACACCATCAACGACGTGATGTACCGCTACCTGCGCATGAGCGGCTACAACGTGCTGATGCCCATGGGCTGGGACGCCTTTGGCCTGCCGGCAGAAAACGCCGCCATCAAGAATGGTGTAGCGCCAGCCAAATGGACATGGGACAACATCGCTTACATGAAAAAGCAGATGCAGCCGCTCGGACTGGCCATCGACTGGTCACGTGAGGTCGCAACCTGCAGCCCTGACTACTACAAGTGGAACCAGTGGCTGTTTCTGCGCATGCGGGAAAAAGGCATTGCCTATCGTCGGCACGGCACCGTCAACTGGGATCCGGTCGACATGACCGTGCTGGCCAACGAACAGGTCGTCGACGGCCGGGGCTGGCGCTCGGGGGCGCCGGTGGAAAAACGCGACATTCCCATGTATTACCTGCGCATCACCGATTACGCAAACGAGCTCCTGAATGAGGTGACGGCGCATCTGCCAGGCTGGCCCGAACGGGTGCGAACAATGCAGGCCAACTGGATTGGCCGCTCCGAGGGGGTGCGCTTTGCCTTTACCCATGACATCCGTGACAGCAACGGCAGGCTGATTGACGAAGGACGGCTGTACGTCTTCACCACCCGGGCCGACACCATCATGGGCGTTACCTTCGTTGCCGTAGCGCCGGAACATCCCGTTGCCCTGGCAGCGGCAGCCCAAAACCCGGAGCTGACCACTTTCATGGACAGCGCCCGAGCCGGATCCGCCATGGAAGCCGATATGGCCACCATGGAAAAACTGGGCATGAATACCGGACTGACCGTGCGTCATCCCCTCACCGGGCAGGATGTTCCAGTCTGGGTAGGCAACTACGTTCTGATGAGCTATGGCGACGGCGCCGTCATGGGGGTACCGGCACATGACGAACGTGATTTCGCCTTCGCCCACAAGTACGGACTCCCCATCCGGCCGGTCATCACCGTTGCCGGCCAGACCTATGACACCCATCACTGGCAGGCATGGTATGCCGACAAGCAGCAGGGGGTATGCATCCATTCAGGCGCCTTGCTCGATGGAAAGAACTACCAGGCGGCTGTTGATGCGGTGGCCGATGCGCTGGCAGCCCGCCAGCTGGGCAACAAGCACGTACAGTACCGGCTGCGCGACTGGGGCATTTCCCGTCAGCGCTACTGGGGCACTCCCATTCCGATCATCCACTGCGAACGTTGCGGCGAGGTACCCGTACCCGATAGCGACCTGCCCGTCATGCTGCCGGAGGATCTGGTGCCCGACGGCAGCGGCAACCCGCTCAACAAGTCTGAAGCGTTCCTGAACGTGCCATGCCCGACCTGTGGCCAGCCGGCCCGTCGGGAAACCGACACCATGGACACCTTCATCGACTCATCCTGGTATTACATGCGCTATTGCTCGCCAGGTTGCCAGGACGCCATGGTCGACGCACGCAATGACTACTGGATGCCGATGGATCAGTACATTGGCGGCATCGAACACGCAGTACTTCATCTGCTGTACGCCCGCTTCTGGACCAAGGTCATGCGTGACATGGGATTGGTGACATTCAGCGAGCCCTTCAAGCGCCTGCTCACCCAGGGCATGGTGCTGAACCATATTTACCAGCGTCGCACCGCCAAGGGCGGCATCGAATATTTTTGGCCCAGCGATGTCGACAACATCACCGATGCCCAGGGACGCATCACCGGTGCCCGTCTCAAGAGCGACGGCTCGGAAATCGACTATGCCGGCATCGGCACGATGTCCAAGAGCAAAAACAATGGTGTGAATCCCACCTCGCTGATCGAGCGCTTCGGCGCCGATACGGTGCGCCTGTTCGTCATGTTTGCCAGCCCGCCAGAGCAGACACTTGAATGGTCTGACAGTGGCGTGGAGGGCGCCAGCCGCTTCCTGCGCCGGTTCTGGACCTTTGCCCATGCCCACCAGGACACGCTGTGCAGCGCAGCCGATACCATCGACACGGCCTCACTGTCCGATGCATGGCGCGAACTGCGCTTCGAAATGCACACGGTTCTGCGCCAGATTCAGTATGACTATGAACGTCAGCAGTACAACACGGTCGTCTCTGGCGCCATGAAAATGCTCAACGCACTGGAAACGGCCTGCCAGAAACAGGCTCCCGACACCGCTGCAGACGCGGCGGCCCTGCGCGAAGGCATGTCCATTCTGATACGCTGCCTCTACCCCATCGTCCCTCATATCGGGCATGCCCTGTGGCAGAGCCTGGCCATGGCCCGGCAGCTGGACGGGCGGGAAATCATCGACGCCCCGCTGCCCGTCGTTGACGAGACCGCACTGGTCAAGAGCGAGCTGACCCTCATGCTGCAGATCAACGGCAAGCTGCGCGGTGAAATCCGCGTGCCAGCCGATGCAGAACGGGCAGCCATCGAAAAAGCGGCGGCCAACGCCCCGGAAGTACAGCGCATGGCCGACGGGAAGAGCCCCAAACGCATCATTGTCGTGCCCGGCCGGCTGGTCAACGTTGTACTCTAGTGCCATGGAGAAGACACGATGAGACCCTACCCTTTCCCATCCGGCCCTGGCTCCCGGCGTCAGTGGCTGCGCAGCATCAGCCATGGCCTGCTGGCGACCAGTGTCGGCATGGGTCTGACCGGCTGCGGCTTTCATCTGCGTCGATCCACCCAACTGCCCTTTCATTCGCTGTATACCAACCTGGCTCCCAACGGCAGCATCGGCCTGGCGCTGCGTCGCGAGATTTCGCACAGCGAGGGCACTGTTCTGGTGAACAACCCCAAAAAGGCCGATATCCGGCTAATGGTCGTACAGGAACTGCCGGAACGTGAAGTTGTCGCCTATTCATCCGAAGGCCGGGCCCGGGAATATGAGCTTCGGCTGCATCTGCGCTTCTACGTCGTGGATGCCAAGGGGGACGATCTCATTCCTGAAAGCGAAATCACGCTGCGGCGCGAAATCTCCAACGCCGACAATCAGCTCACTGCTCGCGCCGACGAAGAAGCCATCCTGTTCAAGGACATGAGCAACGACATGGCCCACCAGCTCATCTGGCGCCTGTCCGCCATCCAGACCGTGAACTGAGGCCAGGATACCCATGGGGCAACGCATCAGCACCCCGGCTCAGCTACGCCTGGCACTTGGCCAGGGGCTACCCGCCCTGACGTGGATCAGCGGCGATGAACCGCTGCTCGTCATTGAGGCTGCAGACCTGGTTCGGGCAAATGCCCGGAAACACGGTTTTGAGGAACGCACGGTTGTCGATATCGACAACCGCTTCGACCGCAGCTTACTGGTGGAAGCCGTCCAGTCAACCTCACTGTTTGCCAGCCGGCGATTGATTGACCTGCGGCTGAGCACCCGTCCAACGCGAGAACTGGGCGACGCGCTGAGTGATCTCACGCATGGACTGGACAGCGATACCCGCCTGATGCTCTCCAGCTCGCGCCTGGAACGCAGCACCACCAGCGCAGCCTGGTTCAGCGCCCTCAGCAAACTGATGCTGTGGGTAGAAACCCCTCATATAGACCCGGGATCACTGAACAAATGGATAGCCGAGCGCCTGGCAGCCCAGAAACAGCATGCCACGCCAGCCGTGCTGTCTCTGATCGCCGAACGCACAGAAGGCAACCTGCTGGCTGCCCATCAGGCCATCCAGCGTCTTGGCCTGCTGTTGCCAGAAGGCGAACTGGGACCCGACGCGGTCGATGACATCGTATTCGACAATGCCCGTTTCGAACTGTTTGGCCTAGTCGATGCAGCACTCGCCGGCGATCCCGGGCGCACCCTGCGCATAGTGCATGCGCTGGCAGCAGAGAATGCTGCCATGCCGCTGCTGTGCTGGGCGCTGGCCGATGCACTGCGCAAGCTGCTGAAAGTCCGTCAGCTGATGCAACAGGACAGAATCTCTCTTGCCCAGGCCATGCGCACAGCCGGCATCTTCAGCAAGCGCGAAACCATCACCCGCCGGGCGCTGGCACGACTGGATGTCCCTGCGCTTCAGAGCTTCCTGCAGCAGGTTGCCTGCCTCGATAGAATGACCAAGGGTGCCGTCCCAGCCCATGGTCCCGCTATAGATCCCTGGTTCCATGCAGGGACCCTGCTGGTTGCCCTGGCCGGTGGGCAGCTGCCCGGCCCCGTTGCGCTCTCGGCCACCCTTGCCGATGGCTGATACCCATCCCGTGCTGCCCGAATGGTCCAATTCGCCCTGTCTCTGTCCTGTCATGAATGCATCTGATATGGCCTGCCTCCTGCCCCCCTCAGGCCAAACCATCCAAGCCACCCGACACCACGCCGTACGGACCGACACCGCCACCAGCAACCGTGCTCTGCGACAACCGGTACGCGCAATCGACTGCAACCATAGCACCTGCTTTTTGCACGCCGCAGATACCGTCTCAGCCATCATCTGCACCTCTCCCGGCTTTGCAGACCACGTTAAATACAGGCAAGGTGCGAAAACCAGCGCCCCGACCAGCAAGCTGCATGTGTGGAGATCTGTTGGCCTGAAAGGTCAGCTCTCCCAGCAAGACATCGTGTCAGACCATAACGAGACCCGCAGCTAACCATGAGCGCCCATCTTTATCTCTGGACCAAAGTATTGCATATTGTCATGGTCGTCAGCTGGTTTGCTGGTCTTTTCTACCTCCCCCGTATCTACGTCAATCTGGCACAGGTTGACCCCGAACAGTCCCGCGCGGAATATCGGCGACTGCTGGGCATGTCACAACGCCTCTACCGATTTATGTTTCCACTGGCCACATTCACGATCGCCACCGGACTGGTCCTGTTCTTGGGCGCGGGCATCGGACTCGGCCCCGGCAATGGCTGGATGCATGTCAAGCTGACGTGCGTCATCCTGCTGCTCGGCTATCACCATGGCTGTGGCAGACTGCTGAAAAAATTCGTTTCCAACCGGCACCCACACTCCGAACGCTGGTTCCGTTTTTTCAACGAAGTTCCCGTCATCCTCTTACTGATCATAATCATGATGGTCGTGCTCAAACCCTTTTGACACCAGCATTCCACCCGGCACATTTCCACATGATCGCTGCCCTGCGCCCCGCTGCCCTGCATCGCCCGACCCCGGGCGACCGCCACACACCCCAAAGTGCTGACAAAAGCATTTTTCATTATTTCTGTCCCTGTCCACGCGGTCTGGAAGCCGTGCTGGCGGACGAACTACACGTCTTGGGCGCAGCCAACATTGACATGGTTCCGGGCGGCGTTGCCTGTTGTGGCCCTTTGCGGCTTGCCTACAGGATCAACCTGGAAGCGCGGCTGCCCAGCCGGGTTTTATTGCGTCTGCTGGACACCCATTGCCGTAGCGAGGACAGCCTCTATCAGCGCTGCCATGCAGTTGCGTGGGAAAACTGGTTCCACGTGACCCGGACGATCCGCGTCGATGTCGTCGCCCAGCGCTCACCTTTGCGCAGCCTCAACTTTGCAACCCTGCGTATCAAAGACGCTATTGTCGACCGTTTCCGGGCACAAAGTGGCGCTCGCCCTTCCGTCGACACCCATCACCCTGACGTCCGTATCAACGCGTTCCTGACCGAGCAACGGCTGCAGCTCTATCTGGATCTGTCCGGAGAGCCCCTCTTTAAGCGCGGCTGGCGCCACAGTGCGGACAACCGGGTGGCAGCGCCCTTGAAGGAAAATCTGGCCGCGGGACTGCTGGCCCTCTCAGGCTGGTCCCGTGAGCAGCCCCTGCTGGATCCCTTCTGCGGTTCAGGGACACTGGTGATTGAAGCTGCACAAATACTGTGCAACCAGGCACCCGGACTGAACAGAAAATTCGGGATAGAACAATTACGCCTGCACGACGCGCACCTGTTCAGCAACCTAGTCAGCTCACTTCAGGAATCTGCCCGTCAGGGCATTGCCCAGTTCCCTCGGGGTCAGATCATGGCCAGTGATATTGACCCACGTGCCATTGCACTGACGGGCAGCAATCTAAGATCTCTAGGTCTGCCTGATGGTCTGATAGATCTCAAAGTTCAGGATGCCGCATCTGCCCGACCAGAGCTCGCGCAGCCTGGCGTCCTTGTCGCCAACCCACCCTACAACGAGCGAGTCAGCATTCCGGTCGAACAATGGCGCACCATTGGCGCCACGCTACGGGAGCATTTCGGAGGCTGGTCTGTCTTTTTGCTGTCCAGCGATCGTGGGCTGCCTGGTCAGCTTGGTCTGCGCGAATCCCGGAAAACACCGCTCTTTAATGGCGCCATCGAATGCCGGCTATTCGAGTTCCGGATGCGTGTCAGGCCATCATCCGGATCCTGATATGACAGTAAGAGAACTTATCGTTCAATTGTAAGCTATCAACGCCGTGCTGACGGACAGACCAGCTTCAGTCACATATCACTCATCACGAACCTGGCGGGCAACGTCCGGAAAATCACTGAACAGTCCGTCTACACCCATCCGGTAGAAGCGACGATACTCCGCTCGGGGATCTCCCTGGTAATCCGACAACAGCCGGCGGGCTTCACTGCGAAAGGTATAGGGGTGCACAAACAGACCAGCTGCATGAGCATCCTGTACAACCTGGGTGGGAGGAAGAGCTACCCGATCCCGCTCATCTAGCTTACCATCCCGGTTGAGGTCAACCGGCTTTCCGTCGGTTCCGATCGTCAGTCGGGAGGGCAGTAGATAGGCTTTCCAGGGGCCGATACCGTCTGCATAGGTACGAATCTGCTTCAGCCCGTCTGGCGTCAGCAAATCCTGATAGGTACGCTTGTCGCCGGCTTTGGTCAGATCATAAGGCTGCCCCAGAGGCAGTGACTGATCGACAGATCCGTCCGGCTTCTGATCCGCCCCGTCAATCAGCTGCACCAGACGCACCTGGGTGCGCGGGCGCAATGCCTTCAGGTTGCCAACCTCGAATGACTGGATGATGACGGGTGAATCCTTGCGGGTATAGCCATAGCGAGCCAGTGCCGCCAGCAATTTGTCCTCAATGGGCAAGCCAATCGACCGGTGATAGGTGCTGTGCTTGATTTCAGGATAAACACCGATGACCCGCCCTGTCTGACGACTCTGCTCCCTGGCCAGCGCCAGCACCTCGTCGAAGGTGGGAATCTGATACTGTCCGTTATGGCTCTGATCGCGCTCGGCCAGCGGCTGCACGGCGCGCAGTGTCCTGAGTTCGGCAAGGGAGAAGTCACTGACGAACCAGCCTTCCTCGGTCACGCCGTCCACCACCTGCCGACGCTTTCTGGCCGCAAACTCCGGATGTTGCCGGACATTCGTGGTTTCCGTGATGTTCGGCTCATGGCGCACCACCAGCACACCGTCCCGGGTGGACACCAGATCCGGCTCAATGAAGTCTGCCCCCGCATCAATGGCTCTCTGGTAGCCGGCCAGTGTGTGGTCAGGCAGATAACCTGCAGCACCACGATGGCCCAGAACCAGCGGTTTGCGACCATCCAGCGTAGCGAAACGGCGCACCGGCGCCGCAGCGGCTTCCGGAGCGGCAGCGGCAGGCTGACTGGTCGCCATCCGGATCGGCTTCTGGCCGGACAACCCCATGGCCAGCACCGTACCGGGATGGCCACCGACATGCCCGGCCTGGTCGTCCATCAGGTAGCCGCTGCTGCTGGCACATCCCGTCAGGGCCAGCGCCCAGATCACGGTCAGCAGCCGGCGGTGCTGCGAAACGGGGAATGACTTCATAACGATATGCTCCTGTAATACATGACAGAAGCATTCTAGCCAACCCATCCGGCCCTGTCGGGCCTTTTCCCCATGACGGGGCTGGTGGCCTGTCTCAGACAATGTCAAGCTTGCTGCCCGGCGGGCTGGGCTCCTCTCCCCGACGTTTGCTGTTGAGCTTGATGTTCAGTCGCAGATCATTGACCGAGTCGGCGTTGCGCAGCGCGTCCTCATAGGTGATCGTCCCCGCTTCATAGAGATCGAACAGGTGCTGATCGAAGGTCTGCATCCCGAGTTCGCGGGATTTTTTCATGATTTCCTTGATCTCACTGACGCTTCCCTTGAAGATGAGATCCGAAATCAATGGGGAGTTAATCATGATCTCGACGGCTGCCACGCGGCCCTTGCGCCCTTCCACGGGAACCAGACGCTGCGATATCACCGCCTTGAGATTGAGCGACAGGTCCATCAGCAGCTGCTGACGGCGCTCATCCGGAAAGAAGTTGATGATCCGGTCCAGCGCCTGGTTGGCGCTGTTGGCGTGGAGGGTACCCATGCACAAATGGCCCGTTTCAGCGAACGCCACCGCATGCTCCATCGTCTCCCGGTCTCGGATCTCGCCGATCATGATGACATCCGGCGCCTGACGCAGGGTGTTTTTCAGGGCAATGTGCCAGTCCACCGTGTCCACACCCACCTCACGGTGCGTGACGATGCAGTTTTTGTGCGTATGCACAAATTCCACCGGATCCTCGATGGTGATGATATGGCCGTGGCTGTGTTCGTTGCGATGGCCAAGCATCGCAGCCAGGGTCGTGGACTTGCCCGAACCGGTTGCTCCCACCATCAGGATCAGGCCCCGCTGGGTCATGGACAGATCCTGCATAACCGGCGGCAGATTCAGGCTGGCCAGGCGCGGGACTTCGCTTTTGATCACCCGCAGCACCAGCCCCGTCCGCCCCATCTGGGTGAAGGCATTGACGCGGAAACGGCCAATGCCACCCGGGCTGATCGCAAAGTTGATCTCCTTGTTGGCTTCGAATTCGGCAGCCTGACGGTCATTCATCAGCGCACGGGCCAGCTCGGTGGTGTGCTGTACAGTCAAGGGCTTGTCCGATACGGGAACCATTTTCCCGCTGATCTTGAAGGCCGGCGGGAAATCGACCGTCAGAAAGAGATCGGAGCCATCCTTGGCAATCATCAGGCGCAGCAGATCATACAGAAAGGCCGACGCCTGTTCCCGTTCCATCAGGGCTGTCTTCTGGGGGCCCGTCGTCATCGGGCGTGTTGCATGGGGATTGACTGCGGCACTCATGTCTAGATCCAGTGGTTTCGTATCACAAAAAGGCAGATGTGGGCCGTGGCCCACCTATGCCTCCCGTCCGCCCATCAGTTCACAGCGGAAAGTTTTCTTTCACGGCCGCAGCCGAACGAGCCTCTGCCATGGAAATGATGTTCTTACGCACCAGATCGGTGAGACATTGATCCAGCGTCTGCATGCCCAGGGAGCCCCCCGTCTGAATGGCTGCGTTCATCTGCGACACCTTGGCTTCACGGATCAGGTTGCGGATCGCCGGTGTACCGATCATGATTTCATGTGCCGCCACACGACCAGAACCGTCTTTGGTCTTCAGCAGGGTCTGGGAGATCACCGCTTTCAGTGACTCGGACAACATGGCCCGCACCATTTCCTTTTCGGCAGCGGGGAAAACATCGACGATACGGTCAATGGTCTTGGCCGCAGAGGATGTGTGCAGCGTACCGAACACCAGGTGGCCGGTTTCGGCCGCTGTCAATGCCAGCCGGATCGTCTCCAGATCGCGCAGCTCACCCACCAGAATAATGTCCGGGTCCTCACGCAGCGCGCTCTTCAGTGCGTTGTTGAACGATTGCGTATGGGGCCCCACTTCCCGCTGGTTGATCAGGCAGCGCTTTGATTCGTGCACAAACTCGATTGGATCCTCTACCGTCAGGATATGGCCGTAGACATTCTCGTTGATGTGGTTGATCATGGCCGCCAGTGTGGTCGATTTACCGGAACCGGTCGGGCCCGTGACCAGCACGATGCCACGCGGCTGCATGGCGATATCGGTGAACGACTTCGGACTGTTCAACTGCTCCAGCGTCAGGATTTTCGAAGGAATCGTCCGCATGACGGCGCCGGCACCGCGCTCCTGCACGAAGGCATTCACCCGG
The DNA here is from genome assembly GCA_030527825.1 of Lautropia sp. Classification (GTDB taxonomy): domain Bacteria; phylum Pseudomonadota; class Gammaproteobacteria; order Burkholderiales; family Burkholderiaceae_E; genus Lautropia. Next base: position 166,919 of record JAUNAC010000002.1, on the reverse strand, counting down.
AAACGGGCCAGCCCAGGAATAGAGAAGGAGAAATCACACTCAAGGCGATCCTCGTATTCCTTGCGCTGCGAATCATTCATGATGTCATAAATGAGGTTATGAACTTCTTCATGATTCATCGCCGGCAGATTGATGCGTCGCACGTCCCCATGTACCCGGATCATGGGGGGCAGACCTGCTGACAGATGCAGATCTGATGCCTTGTTCTTGACCGAAAATGCCAACAGCTCTGTGATATCCATGCCCAGAAATCCTGAAGGGCCAGCAGACGCCGCAGCACCTGCCATCCCGACAGCTGCCACCTGACCTGGTCAACCTCGCTGGTCAGTCCGTCCCCGGCCTGCTTTGTGTCCACGGCCACCCCGTGTTTCAACGCTGGCCATACTAGGGCAGGCACTTCATCATTGCTGGTCGTAGCGGTTGAACTTGCGATGCGGGGCGACGAATGGCCGCCGTCAGGCCATATCCACACGACAGCACCTCACCAGAGTCTGCGCCCAGACAAAGCACGCCATCACGATACTGGCTCTATGCCATTTACAGCCCTACGCATTTTTAACCCAACCATAAAACCCATAAATACGCATTAGCAGTATTAGGAAGTTACAAATGGTTCAGCTCTGATGGAAATCCGGATAAATCTGCCATAGATGCATCGATATACTGAATTCAACACACACAACCAGAGACTGTCGTGCGAGAAGACACGCTACTGCACCGTTCCGGCGAACCGCTGGCCTCCCCCGGGACTGCCCCGAATGCCCAGCCCGCATCACGCCCTCACTGGCGACCTGACCCCGCCATGGATCGCTGGCAGGATGACCTGATCGGCGCCGTGACCTGCCCGTCACCAGGAGAGCGTGAGGTCATGGACTGTATCCAGCACGCCGCGCGAGCGCTGGGGTTTGAACACTTTTCATACGCGTTCCAAGCGCCGATGCCGCTCAGCCGCCCGCGCTTCACCTGGCTCCACGATTACCCGGACGAATGGCAACGCCAGTATGTTGCAGCCGGCTACCCCGCTGTTGACCCTCGCATCATCCGGGCACGCCGGTCTGCCGAGCCCTTCATCTGGACCCAGGATCTGTTTGCCGATGTACCCGAACTGTGGGAAGACATGTGCAAGCACAATCTCCAGTTCGGCTGGACACAGTCCACTCTGCATGAACCTGGCGGCATCGGCATGCTGTCACTAGCCCGATCCACTCCACTCAACACACAACAGATCCAGGAACATCAACACCCGATGCAATGGCTGGCCCTGCTCGCACACAAGGCATTTTCCAAGCTGATCCGCACCCGCATGATGCACAACGCCCCTTCGCTGACCGAGCGGGAACTGGAAGTACTGCGCTGGACGGCTGATGGCAAGTCGGCCAAGGATATTGCCGAGATCCTGCTGCTGTCCAAGAACACGGTGGATTTTCACATCCGGAATTCCATCAACAAGCTGGAAGCCTCCAACAAGACGGCAGCCGTGGTTCGCGCCGTGTTGCTGGGACTGTTCCAATAAGCGGCCATCAGGCGGCCGTCTTCGGAAGCCAGGGCATGCGATGGGGACAATCTTTCATCGCCGCTATGAATTTTGGTAGTTTTCAACGATGCCCATTGTCAACATCATGGGATGGGGATCTGATTTTTCCGGTCAGTGCACTGGCTGCCCGATAATCGGCCAGTAAACTGTGCCAGCTCCCGGTGAGGATAACCACACTGGGCGTTCGTGCCGGAAGAGGAGCCCTGTGATGACCTGTTTCATTCAAGATAATGCACTGGTATGGAAAAGTGGCAGGAGGAATTGATCCACCTTCATCCAGACGGGACGACTGCCCTTCATACGATCTTTCACGCGATCGAAAAGGCTGCCTATGCGCTGGAATTTGATTATGTGGCCTATGATTATCAGGCCGCGTTACCCGCCAGCAAACCACACGTTACACTGATCAATAACTACCCGGAAATCTGGCAAAAGCGCTATCGGCAGGCCGGTTACCTGAAACAGGATCCGCGTCTGCACCGATGTATTCACACCAACCGCCCTGTCATCTGGAATGACGAGCTCTTTGCCGATGCACCCGCACTGTGGCATGACGCCCGTCAATGCGGCCTGTGCCATGGCTGGAGCCAGCCTCTGCCGGATGTCCCAGCCGGCGCAGGTGTGCTGTCTCTGGTGCGCCCCCTGCAAGCGTTGACAGCCAGAGAACTCAACAGCAAGGCAAGCCAGATGCAATGGCTGGCCCATGTAACGCATACCCTGTTATCACACCGGATTCGTCACGATCATGCTGCTCATATCCGCCAGCTGACCGACCGGGAAATCGAGGTCCTCAAATGGACAGCTGACGGGAAATCGTCGCAGGACATTGCCGATATCCTGAAGCTTTCCAAAAACACGGTGGATTTCCACATCAAAAATACCGTGAAAAAGCTCAATGTACCGAACAAGACCGCAGCAGTAGTTCAGGCGCTGATACTTGGCCTGATCAACTAGACTGCGGGGCAGCATGGGTGGAGAGTACTGTTTGCTATTGATAATATGTCGTATTTGCATTAAGATTCAGCCAATTTCCATATGGCCAAATGGCGCCAAATCCTTTACGATAGTGCCAAGGCATCAGACTCATCCTTTCCATTGCATAAAATGAACAGCGACATGATTGCCCGCAACGCCTCCCGTTCACTACCCGCCGCTGCAGCCACCCGTGGAACATCCTCCGGCGTGTTCTGCGCTGCCACGCCCCGACGCTCTCTGCTGCGTCGCCTGCCCTGGATCGCGGCCACATTCATGGGGCTGTGTGCACTGACCCAGACAGCGGCCGCTGCCGAGCAGCCGGCTCGCCCGCCATTCAAGGTCATCACGACGTTTACCGTCATTGCTGACATGGCGCGAAATGTTGCCGGAGATGCTGCCGATGTTCAGTCCATTACCAAGCCCGGCGCAGAAATCCATGACTATCAGCCCACCCCGGGCGATCTGGTCCGGGCACAGGGCGCACAGCTGGTACTCTGGAATGGCCTGAATCTGGAACGCTGGTTTGAGCGTTTCTTCCATCGTCTGAAACGGGTGCCTGGCGTCGTGGTCACGAAAGGGATCACCCCGCTGTCCATCACGGAAGGGCCCTATTCCGGCAAGCCCAATCCGCACGCCTGGATGTCGCCCCAGAATGGCATCATCTATGTCAACAACATCCGGGATGCCCTGATCAAATACGATCCCGACCATGCCGATACCTACCGGGCCAATGCCGAGCGTTATACGCAGCAGATCCTGCACAGGACGGGACCGATCCGGAAGCAGCTGCAGGGACTGGCACCGGAGCGGCGCTGGCTGGTGACCAGTGAAGGGGCTTTCAGCTATCTGGCCCGTGATTTCGGTCTGCACGAGCTGTATCTGTGGCCTATCAATGCGGATCAGCAAGGCACACCCCAACAGGTTCGCCACGTGATCGATCAGGTACGCCTGCACCACATTCCGGCGGTGTTCAGTGAAAGCACTGTTCCCGCCGCCCCGGCCCAGCAGGTCGCCCGCGAGACGGGCGCCCGTTATGGTGGCGTACTCTATGTGGACTCCCTGAGCGATCCCAGCGGGCCGGTGCCTACCTATCTGGATCTGCTGCAGGTGACCTCCGAAACCATTGCCAAGGGTCTTTCCGATTGAATCAGGACGTTTCCGACCTTCATCACACGCCCTCCGACGCATCTTCTGCCAACTCGACGGCTGGTCTCCCTCGCCCAGGCAGCTGGCCGGCGGCCACACGCGATGCCGCCTGTCGTGCCGGCCTTGATGTGCAGGGCGTCACCATCACTTATAACAATGGCCACACCGCCCTGCGAAATGCGAGTTTCTGCACGCCGCTAGGTAGCATCACGGCACTGGTCGGGGTGAACGGCAGTGGTAAATCCACGCTGTTCAAGGCCATCATGGGGTTTCTCCGGCCGGCAGCCGGTAGCATTCAGGTTCTTGAACGCTCCGTATCTGAGGCCATCAGCCGTCATCTGGTCGCTTATGTTCCCCAGAACGAAGAAGTGGACTGGGACTTTCCCGTTCTGGTGAAGGATGTGGTCATGATGGGACGATATGGCCACATGGGGTTTTTTCGGCGTCCCGGTGCGGCCGACCGCGATGCGGTATCTCAGGCGCTGCACCGGGTTCAGATGCACGAACTGCGCTATCGCCAGATCGGCGAACTCTCGGGCGGGCAGAAAAAGCGGGTTTTCCTTGCCCGGGCACTGGCCCAGCAGGCGCGGGTCATTCTGCTGGACGAGCCGTTCACCGGAGTGGATGTCAAGACCGAAGACGCCATCATTGATCTGCTCAAGGCGCTGCGCGACGAGGGCTGCGTCATCCTGGTCTCCACCCATAACCTTGGCACGGTTCCTGAATTCTGTGATCGCACCGTGCTGGTCAAGAACACGGTGCTGACTTACGGGCCGACAGAACAGGTCTTCACCCGGCCGAATCTGGAATTGGCGTTCGGCGGCGTCTTGCGCCATTTTGATCTGCCCCATGCCCAGGATGGCACCGGCAGTCATCTGGCAGTCGGCATCATGACGGATGATGAACGTCCGTTGGTCATGGTGGGTGGGCGCTCGGCCGTACGTCAGGTGGCCGACAGTGCCACTGCAGCCGCCTCCTGCGACATCGCACGGGACAAACCCGCATGAACTGGGATCTGCTGCTGGAGCCATTCAGCTACGCCTATATGACCCATGCCATGTGGATGGGTGTACTGGTGGGCACTGTGTGCGCTTTTCTCTCGTGTTTTCTGATGCTCAAAGGCTGGTCGCTGATCGGAGACGCACTGTCGCATTCCATCGTGCCCGGGGTAGCCGGGGCGTATATGCTTGGTCTGCCTTTCTCTGCCGGCGCCTTTTTTGCCGGTCTATTGGCAGCCGGCGCCATCGGTTTTCTGAATCGCCACACCCGCCTCAAGCCAGATGTCATCATTGGCCTGATCTTCAGCACTTTTTTTGGTCTGGGCCTGTTCATGGTGTCGGTATCGCCGACCAGTGTCAACATCCAGACCATTGTGCTGGGCAACATTCTGGCCATCACGCCCGGTGACATGCTGCAACTGGCTATTATCAGCGCCGTTACACTCATCGTGCTACTCCTCAAGTGGAAGGATCTGCTGGCCATCTTTTTTGATGAAACGCATGCGCGTGGCGTCGGGCTGCGTCCCGGTCTGATGAAACTGATCTTTTTCGCACTGCTGGCGGCCTGTACGGTTGCCGCCATGCAGACGGTGGGCGCCTTTCTGGTGATTGCGCTGATCGTCACACCTGGTGCAACCGCATATCTGCTCTCCGACCGGTTTGGGCGGGTCATTGCCATTGCCACCACCATTGGCGCACTCAGCAGTTTTCTGGGCGTGTATGCCAGTTATTTTCTGGATGGCGCCACGGGCGCGGTGGTGGTTCTGGTGCAGGCACTGCTCTTTGCGCTGGCTTTCGTATTCGCCCCCACGCACGGGCTGCTGGCGGCGCGCCGTCGCCGGCGCCAGGCGATCGCCCACCAGGAAGCGTCACAACCGACGGTAGCGGCGCACTCATCCTGAGCCTCGCCCTGCCCTGCTGCCCCCCATCTCTGCCTTCTATGGATCTCAACGCACTGCTGTTGCCACTGCAATTCGATTTCATGCAGGACGCACTGCTGATGGCCGCATTGGTTGCCGTTCCCTGTGCCCTGCTCTCCTGCTTTTTGGTACTCAAGGGCTGGGCACTCATGGGTGATGCCATCTCTCATGCGGTGTTCCCCGGCGTGGTCATCGCCTATATGCTGGGTATTCCCCTGGCCGCGGGCGCCTTTGTCGCGGGCATGGGATGCGCGCTGCTCACGGGATACGTCAACGAAAACAGTCGCATCAAGCAGGATACGGTCATGGGCGTGGTGTTCTCCAGCATGTTCGCGCTGGGCCTGCTGCTCTATGTGTGGGCGCACAGTGAGGTGCATCTGGAACATATCCTGTTCGGCGACGTGCTGGGCACCAATCCGCAGGATCTTCTGGAAAGCGGCAGCATTGCGCTGGTGGTCACCGGATGGATCGCGCTGAAATGGCGGGATCTGCTGCTGCAGAGTTTCGATCCGGTTCAGGCCAGGACGTCGGGACTGGCCGTGCGCCTGCTGCACTACGGGCTGCTGGCGGCTGTCTCTCTGGCGGTGGTCGGGGCGCTCAAGTCGGTTGGCATTGTGCTGACGATTTCCCTGCTGATTGCGCCAGGCGCCATTGCCCGCCTGCTCACCCGCACCTTTGGACGGATGCTGTGCGTCGCGGTCGCCCTGACGGTGACAACGGCGCTGGCAGGCGTCTATCTGGCTTTCTTCCTGGACAGTGCACCAGCGCCCACCATTGTGCTGCTGCTGGCACTGCAGTTTCTCGCTGCCCTGGCCATCCATACAGCCAAGTCCAGAAGACTCCAGCGACAGACTACACCACCGCCACGCATTCTGGCCTGACGCAAGCGGCGCCACTTTCCGGCGCGCGCGCTGCGCTAGCAGTGCATCAGGCTAGATGGCGTCCGTCCATACCTGCCACAGCAGGCGCAAGGCAAAAATCTGGAGCACGGCCCCCATCAGGCGCTCCACCGTCCGATGGATCTTCAGGAACGGGGCGCGTACGGCATGATGGGTGAAGATCAGTGACACCAGCATGAACCACAGCGCTGTCAGCACGCACATCCAGACGCCATAGATGCCCTGCACCCACAAGGGCGTACCCGGGCTGATCAGCGACGCAAAGACGGCGAAGAAAAAGAGTGGTACCTTGGGGTTAGTGGCATTGGTGATGAACCCCGTCCAGAAAGCGCGGCGCAGCGGCTGTGCCGGGTGCGGCGTGCCCCCGGCGGTCACGCCTGCGGCGGGATTTCCTGCTGAAGGCATCGCCGGACGGGTTGGGGAAGAATCCTCTGTCTTCGATACATCTTTCGGCGATGCCTCCTGGCTGCGCAGAAAGCCGATGCCCACGTACATCAGATAGCATGCGCCGACCACCGCAGTACCTCGCATCAGCCAGGGAGTACTGCGCAGCAAGGCACCAGCCCCCAGCAATGTATAAAGTACATGAATGGATAATCCCGTTGATATTCCCAGCGCTGTGACCATACCGGTGCGGCGCCCAAAGCGCAGACTCTGCCGGACAGAGATTGCAAAATCGGGCCCTGGCGACATCAGTGCCAGCAGATGAACCAGGGTGAGGTTCATAAATTCCATACCAAACTGCGCCAATGTCATCGGCCGCTCCACGTCAATAGCTGTGGGCAACGTGTCATGCCCACGGAGGAATCATCATGCACGTATTCAACCATCGTGATGGACAGTGTATCGACATCGACGGAGCCAGTCTCTATGTCGAGGAACAGGGTAATCCAGACGGGCCGGTGCTGCTCTGCCTGCCGGGTGGCTTTGACCAGATCGAAACCTGGAATCTCCTGACACCCAGTCTGGCCGAAAGCCATCGTCTGATTGGCATCGACAGCCGGGGACACGGCAGATCGACGCTCGGCGCGCTTGGACTGAGCTACCGGCGTCTTGAAGAGGATGTCAAGGCGGTGGTCAGTAAACTGGGCATTGATGAGTACAGCGTCATTGGTCACAGTGATGGCGGCATCGTCGCGCTGCGGCTGGCGGCCGATCCCGCCAACCCGGTGCGTCACATTGTTCCCATTGGCGCCCAGTGGGCGCTGCCCCCCGACGATCCGGCCCGGGCTGCCCTGGCCAAGGCCACGCCGGAGTTCTGGCGACAGCATTTTCCCGGCACTCGAGACAGCTGCGGCGTGGGGACGTATGAATCACTCAACCCCGAACCCGCATTTGATGTCTTTGCCCGCGCCCTGCTGGCCATGTGGCTCTCCGAAGGGGAGGATGCCTACCCCAACGACCGGGTACAGCAGATCCGCGCCCGCACGCTCGTCATTCACGGCGAGAATGACCCCTTTGTCAGCCGGCATCATACCCAGGCACTGCTGGATCAGATACCCCACGCGCAGCTGCTGCATCTTCCCTTCGTGGGCCATGCCGCGCACCAGGAACGGCCAGACTGGCTGGCGCCGGTTCTGACGCGCTTTCTGAGCCAGCCCTGACAACAACCAACCGGCCCTGCCAGATGACAAGCCACGAGACACCGTCCAGCCATCCGTCCCCACTGATGATCGCCGACACGCCCCAGCCAATGGAAGCCGTGGTGTTTGACCTGGGCGGTGTCCTGGTGGACTGGAATCCACGATACCTGTATCGCAAGCTGTTCCGGCTGGAGGCAGACATGGAGGATTTCCTCGCACGGGTCTGCACCATGGACTGGAATCTGGAGCAGGATCGGGGTCGCCCCTGGGCCGAAGCCGTTGCCATGCTGCAGGCACGCTTTCCGGAGCACGCGCAAGCGATTGCGGCCTATCACCAGCGCTGGCCTGAAATGCTGCGGGGCGAACTGACGGAAGTGGTCGCCATTCTGGCCGAACTGCGGCAAACCTCCGTACGCCTGCTGGCCCTGACCAACTGGTCGGCTGAGACTTTTCCGGTAGCCCGACAGCGCTTTGGCTTCCTGCAGTGGTTCGAGGGTATTCTGGTGTCCGGAGAGGAAGGCGTGATCAAGCCGGATGCCGCGATTTTCCGACTGTTGATGCAGCGCTATCAGCTGACGCCGGCGCGAACCGCATTCATTGATGACGCCCTGTCCAATGTGAAGGCCGCCTCTGTGCTGGGATTTCAGGGCATTCACTTCACCGATGCACCGGCGCTGCGCACAGCGCTGCAAAAGCTCGGGTTACTGACCTCACCTCACCGCTGAGCCGTGGCAGGGCCCAGGGTGGCAGCGGCCCTTGCCACGCCAGTCAGCATGACAAGCCGATACTCCGCTGAAAAAGTATCGGCTTCAGCCCTGAACATTACCGTTCAGGTCAGCAGCAGGCTATCAGGATGGGTCATCTGCCCCGACAGTCCGTCGGGGCCGACAACTCAGGGCCGGGTTTCAGGCCATGGCCTTGATGGCAGCCGACAGCCGGCTCTTGTGGCGGGCAGCCGCATTCTTGTGAATGATTTTCTTGTCGGCGATGGAATCAATAACGCTCATGGATGCCCGGAACTGGGCAGCGGCGGCTTCCTTGTCACCGGCTGCGACAGCCTTGCGCACTTTCTTGATGGCGGTGCGCAGGCGCGAGCGCAAGCTGCTGTTGTGTGCATTCAGTTGAACTGCCTGGCGAGCACGTTTGCGCGCCGACGCGATGTTTGCCATGGAGCGGTTTCCTCAAGGAGCCTAAGGCTCTGGTAGACAACGGAACGACTGCGGGGCCGCCCGGTTGATCGTGTTCAGGGTGTCGGGCACTATTGCCCGAAAACTAAGCTTATCATTATAGCGTTCGTTGTCCGGTGCCTTCAAGTCCGGCAGCCCTGTTCCCCGAATGAATGGCCCCATCCCATCGTGAATCTTCTCCGCGCTGCCGCCACCATCAGTGGTCTGACCCTGATTTCCCGCATTCTCGGACTGATCCGGGAAACACTGGTGGCCAGTATCTTCGGGGCCGGCCCCCTGACCGATGCCTTTTTCGTTGCCTTCCGGCTGCCCAACATGCTTCGCCGGCTGTTTGCGGAAGGCGCGTTCACTCAGGCTTTTGTACCTATCCTTGCCGAGACGCAGCAGCAGTCCCCGGAGCGTTCGCGACAGGTGCTCGACGCGGTCGCCACCATGCTGTTCTGGGTCCTGTCTGCCGTGGTGGCCGTGGCCGTGCTGGCCGCACCCGGGCTGGTGTGGCTGGTCGCCAGCGGGCTGCGCAAGGATCCGCAGACCTTCTCGGTGGCGGTTCTGATGACACGCTGGATGTTTCCCTACATCCTGCTGATTTCTCTGGTCGCCCTGGCCTCGTCGGTTCTGAACCTGTGGAAACGTTTTGCCGTGCCTGCCTTTGCACCGGTCCTGCTGAATGTCTCCATGATTGGCGCCGCGCTCTGGCTGACGCCCTTCTTCAATCCCCCGGTGCTGGCTCTGGCGCTGGGCGTCATGATCGGCGGTGTCGCCCAGCTGCTGTGGCAGATCCCGGCCCTGGTGCGGATCGGCATGTTGCCACGCATCCGGTTCAGCATCTGGCGCGCGCTGCAGGAACCGGTCGTGCGCCGTGTGATGAAAAACATGGCACCTGCGCTTCTGGCTGTGTCCGTCTCGCAGTTCAGTCTGGTCATCAACACCCAGATCGCATCCTGGCTGGCGCCGGGCAGTGTGTCCTGGGTGAGCTATGGTGACCGTCTGATGGAGTTTCCCACCGCCCTGCTCGGCATTGCCATGGGTACCGTGCTGCTGCCCAGTCTTTCGCAGGCCAACGCGGCCGGCAACCATCAACGCTACAGTGATCTGCTGGACTGGGGCCTGCGTCTGGCATTGCTGCTGGCAACGCCCGCCATGGTTGGTCTGGCGCTGCTGGCCCGTCCGCTGACGGCCCTGCTGTTTCATTACGGCCGCTTCACGGCACAGGATCTGGAGATGACGGCACATACGGTGACCGCCTACGGCGCAGGATTATTTGCGCTGACCGCGGTCCGCATTCTGGCTCCTGGCTTCTTTGCCCGCCAGAATGTCCGCACGCCGGTCAAGATTGGCATATCGGTACTGATCTGCACGCAGTTGATGAATCTGGTGCTGGTGCCGGTGCTGGCACATGCCGGGCTCGCGCTGTCCATTTCGCTGGGTGCCTGGCTCAACGCCGGCTGGCTGCTCCGGGGGCTGAAGGCGCGGGGCGCCTATCGGCCGCAACCTGGCTGGCGGCGCTTTATCGTTCAGGTCCTGATTGCCTTGACCGGGCTGGCGCTGCCGCTTGCCTGGGCCAGCCAGCACTTTGACTGGGCCGCACTGCAGGCCACGCCGGGCCTGCGGGCAGCCATTGTACTCGGTGCCGTCCTCGGCGGGGCCCTGGTGTATTTCGGACTGCTGCGGGCGCAGGGCATGAACCCGCTGCAGATGTTGCGGCCCCCCGCGGAGACCGACAGCCCCGCATCCGCTCAGGCCACCTGAGGCTGGCAGGAAAGACCGTCAGGCCAGACCCGCAGACCGGACGTGACGAATGACCTGTCGGACACGAGGTTGGAGCCCTAAACTGGACGCATGCCGCATGACGCACCTTCCCCAGATGCAACAGACAGCAAGCTGTCCAGCGCCGCATTGCCTGTCCATGATGGCCCTCCGTACCGGGGTGCAATCGGTACGCGGCCCTGCCCTTCCTGTCGCAGCCCGATGCACGAGCTGCACGTGGACGGCCATCATGGCCAGACCATTCTGATCGACCTCTGTTTTCACTGTCACGGCATCTGGTTTGATGGCTACGAAAGCCAGCAGCTTTCACCGCGCGGAGTGCTCGGACTCTTCGAGATGCTGCATGCACATCGCGATCAGCCCCATGGAACACTGCGTAGCAGGCTGTCCTGCCCGGTCTGCCGGCGGGAACTGGTGCGGGGCACTGACCGCACCGTGAGCGGCACTTTCACGGTGTACCGCTGTCCCAACCAGCATGGCCGCTTCAGCACCTTTTCGTCATTCATGGTGGGAAAGGGGTTTGTGCGGCATCTGACCAGTGCCGAGATCAACCAGCTGGCCAGCCGGCTGCGGATCATCCATTGCGGCAGCTGCGGCGCGCCGGTTGACCTGCGCAAGGATCATGCCTGCCCTTTCTGCCGTTCGGCCTTTTCACTGCTGGATCCACAGGCGGTCACACAGGCGCTGGAACATTATCATCGGCATGCTGCGCAGCAGGAAGGGGTTCAGGATATTCTCAACCATGCGTCACGGCAGGTCTCGCCGGCCGTGCAGGCGGAGCTGGCGCTCGCCAGGCACCGGATCGCCTATCTGCAGGAGCAGGATCAGCTCAGAGAAAATCTGAAGAAACGCCAGCACAGTCTGTCATCTCCTCCGTTTGTGGACGACATCTTGTGGAGCGCGCTGAAAACGGTCTGGCACACGCTCAGCCACTGGATACACTGAGCATGCCGGCTGGATGGGTAAATCGTCGGCTGACCTAGGTCTAGTGGAGCAGGACACCCAGCGCCACGCCAAGAAAGACGGCCATACCAAACCAGTTGTTGTGATTGAACGCCCGAAAACAGCCCTCACGGCTGCGATCGCGGATCAGTATCCAGTGGTAGACAGCGACCAGCGCGGCCAGGGCCAGTCCCAGACCCATCCAGGGAAAGAGTGCCTCCCGAATCCCGACCCAGGCCATCAAAAGGATGCTGCCCGCGTAACATGCCATCACGGCCTGAACATCATGACGCCCGAAGGTGATGGCCGATGTATGAATGCCAATCTTGAGGTCGTCATCGCGATCCACCATGGCATATTCCGTATCGTAAGCAACGGTCCACAGGATGTTGGCCAGCAGCATGATCCAGGCGCTCAGGGGGATCGTGCCAGTCAAAGCCGCAAATGCCATGGGAATGCCAAACCCGAAGGCGATGCCCAGGTACGCCTGGGGGATGGAAAAAAAGCGTTTGAAATAGGGATAGCTGCCGGCCAGCACGGCAGCGACCACTGCCAGTGCCCACACCAGCGGCCCGAAGGGGATCACCAGTGGTAGGGCCAGCAGGCTGAGCACGACGAAAACCGCGATGGCTTCTCCAGGACGCACATGACCAGTGGCTAACGGGCGGTCAACCGTGCGCTTGACCAGTCCGTCAATATCACGATCTGCGTAGTCATTGATGGCGCAGCCAGCCGAGCGCATCAGGACGGTGCCCAGGCAGAAAGCAAATAGCGGGTACAGCGGCGGCCAGCCGCGGGCAGCAATGAAGAGCGCCCACAAGGTTGGCCAGATGAGCAGCAGTATACCGACAGGTTTGTGCAGCCGAACCAGCCGACAATATACTGCCAGCCGGTCCAGCCAGGCATGGCCACCAGGAGAGGCAGGCAAAAATGTCACGATTGATGCTGTCCCAGAAGGATATGCACAGCATGGCGCGCAGCAATCCATTCCTCATTCGTGGGCTGCACAACGACCTTGATGACGCTGTCAGAAGTGGAAATCACCGGACCATGATGCTGGTTTGCCTCATGATCGAAGCGAATTCCAAAATAGGTCATCCCTTCCAGAATGCGGCGACGGATCTCTGAACTGTTTTCACCTACCCCCGCTGTGAATACCAGCATATCAATACCATTCATCACCGCAATGAGTGAGCCGATCTGCCGGATAATGGTGCCTACATACATGGCCATGGCATCCCGGATGCGCTCACCGACCATGCCGTCTTCCTGCTCACGGGCCAGCAGAACCCGGGGTTCGGGAGACAGGCCAGACACCCCCAGCAGGCCAGATTGATGGTAGAGCATGCGGGCAATAGTCTTGACGCTCAGCTTTTCCACTTCCATCAGATAAAGCAATGCGCCCGGATCCAGGGTACCGGTGCGGGTACCCATCATCAACCCGTCCAGCGCCGAAAACCCCATCGTGGTGGTGCGGCTTTTCAGGCCCTGCATGGCACACAAACTTGCTCCGCTGCCCAGATGGGCAACAACAACCTTGCCGTGTGCAAGTTCACCGTAGCGTTCCGGGAGCGCAATGGCCATGTATTCATATGACAGGCCATGGAAGCCATAACGACGCAAACCACGCTCCCAGACGTCATAGGGCAAAGGCAACATTTTTTCCACCTTGGGCATCGTGTGGTGGAAGGCAGTATCAAAACACGCCACCTGCGGCAGTTCCGGCGCAATTTCCAGCAGTGCTGCAATGGCTTCGAGAGCATAGGGCTGATGCAGGGGCGCCAACGGTATGTAGCTTTCCAGATCAGCCAGAACCTCCGCATTAATGCGAACAGGCTGGGCATATTTGTGCCCCCCATGTACCACCCGATGAACCACTCCCATCAGCGGCTTTCCATCCAGCCGCTGTCGCGTTCGGGCCCGGATGTAGTCAAGAGCCGCAACATAGGGGCGCCGCTGGTCATTGGTACGTAAGGGTGCGGTGGGTGTGCAGGAATCCTCATAGGTGGCGTTAGGGCCGCCTATGTCCTGCACCTTGCCACTCCAGAGCGGCGCTTTAGGCAAGGGATTCTGGCTGGCGTCATACAACGCGAACTTGATGCTCGACGATCCGCAGTTAAGAACCAGCACCAGCCCCGCCTGGCGCGATGGGACAGACGATTCAGTTGAATTACTCATGAAATCAGGAAGAGCAGTGCCTTTTCGGGACAAATCAATCAGGGGAAACCAATATATTCAGGAAGTATAACGATCCCCTGCCCGGGGTATCTAGTCACTTGCCTGCAATCGAGAGCGGCGATCAAATAATGACGCACATTCAAAAAGCGGCGGATCATCAAACAGCGTATGTGTATGCGTCGCAGGTCCGGGATGCCGGCGGGCCGGCCAGCAGCGAGAGGTTCGCGCGAGTGTGTTGTGTCGCACGGAACGGGCTGATTGCGAGCGCCGGACCGGCGCGGCTGGCGATCCCATCCCCCGGCGCCGCGGCGGCCGGCTGCTGGTCGCAGTGTCAATCTGGCCTCTTCCGACGAGCTGAGGGGGCTGCACTCGGGCACGGCCGCCTGCAGGCGGCCCGGCAGGCCGGGTCAGGATCACGGCTGTGCCCGGCTGCGATATCTGCCCCTGCGATGGCCTGGCCGAACGAGCCAGCGCGCTATGGGTAGCGGTGGCGGACGCACCGGGTGTCTGCTGACGACCCTCCGCCTGCACCACGATGCCAGCGGCCTGCCAGCGCGCCAGCCTGCCCGGCCCCAGACCAGGGACACGCGCCACCATCTCTTCAGGACTGGTGAAGGATCCCTGCTGCCGCGCCGCCAGAATACGCTGCAGGAGCACCGGACCGATGCCAGGCAATGAACCCAGGGTCTCCGGACTGGCCGCATTCAGATCAATGACGTGGGCGGCGGGCTGCGCCAGTGCCGGGTTGACCGGCAAAAGCCATCCCATGAGCATCAGCAACAGCAGACCGAGGCGAATCGCAGTGAACTGCGCCCCTCTGACGGCCTTTGATACATGACGGAGAAAGGAAAGGCGGCGGCCCGTCACCAGGCAGACAGCCAGGATAGATCGCATAACAGTGCACATGGCTGACTGATCCGGTCTGCACCGGCCCCGATCCCGCGGGTCATCAAGGAACCAGCAGCCTAGCAGGACAAGCCAGCCTTGCACATCGGCCATCTGGCCGGTACCGGGGGGGATTGCCTCCGGTGAGAGGGTATCCTTCAGTTCACGCTGTCGTCGCCGCCCCGGGCACCATAGCTGTCCCAACGTCCACAGCCAGGGCACTGCCAATAGTATTGCTGGCCGCGAAAGCCGCAGACCCGGCAACCGTAACGGCTCATGCGCTGGGTGAGTTTGCGCAGTGTGGCAGCCAGAGCACTTTCGTCCAGCTCCTCCACCGTGGTGGGGCCACCCTGCTCACTACGGCGGGACAGCGACAGCAAAACCTGCAGGCCACTAAGCGTGGGGTGCTTGTTAACCAGCTGGCGCACCCACTGGGCAGCAGCCGGTTTGCCGTCCAGCCGGCTGATGGCCTCGGCCAGCGCACGCAACATCTCGGGCGACAGGGCCACATCCAGCTGTTGCAGCCGCGCGATCGCCAGGCGCACAGCCTCATTGCCCCCTGCTGCATCGGCCGCCCTAAGCCACTGATCCACGATCCGTTCGACCTGTTCAGGGTGCTGCTCCGCCAGTGTTGACCAGACCCGGATGGCTTCGGCCGGATGGCCATCGGCCAATTCGATTTCACCTTCGACCACCAGAGGCCGCGGATGGCTGGGCAGGGCCTGGCGCGCCTGCTGGACAAGCTGGCGGGCCTTGTCAATCTGCTTGTCCCGCAGGGCGGCCAGCGCCAGCTCACAGGAAGCCTGAGCAATAATCAGATGAGGATCAAAGCCCGCTTCCGCTGGGGTGCTGCGCGCCAGATCAACGACCCGCACCCAGTCGTGGCTGCGCTGGGCAATTTCCAGGCGCTGACGGGAGGCTGCTTCAACGTATTCAGTACCCTGCAACCGGTTAAAACAGTCCTCGGCACGGTCGACCAGCCCGGCTTTCAGAAAATCCAGTCCCAGCTCGTACAGGGCATGCGCCCGGGTATGTTCATCCAGGTCTGCCCGATCGAGCAGGTTCTGATGTACCCGGATCGCGCGGTCAGTTTCACCGCGACGACGAAAGAGTGAGCCCAGGGCAAAATGCAGCTCGCTGGTTTCCGGCTCGATTCGCACCACATCGACAAAGGCATCGATGGCCTTGTCCGGCTGCTCGTTCAGCAGCAGATTGACCCCACGGAAGTAGGCGTTGCCCAGAGAACTGGCGCGCTCGGTCAAACGCCCTTCGCGGCGCGACGCCACCCAGCCCAGCCCAAAAGCCAGGGGAATGGCCAGCAGCCACCAGTATTCGAATTCCATAGGGTTCAGGGAGTCGGCAGACGGCTGGATGCACCGATCAGGGTACCGTCTTCTTCAGCTACCTGGGCGGAACCGTCCCGGTACCGGGTTAAATCACGACGTAACCGTTTGATCTGACGCCGTTGACGCAAGATGCGCGGCACCAGGGTTATGAGCCCCACCAGCATTCCGGCAAGGAAGAATAGCAGCAAAAAAACCACCATGGGTGCATCAAAACCTAATTCCTGCTTGCCAAAGACAGCAAGATGCACGGTTTCGGTGTTGCCAAGCGCAAACCCCAGCAGCGCAATGAAAATGATGATTTTTATCAGCCAGGCGAACAGATGCATGGGCAGGGAACCTGATAATCAGGAAGCGGTCGCATGCAGCGCCCAATCGACGCTTTCCCGCAACTGCTTGCCAGGTTTGAAATGAGGGACCAGTTTCTCGGGCACCGGTACCGGTTCACCCGATTTTGGATTGCGTCCCATCCGGGAATGCCGATGTGACAGGGCGAAGGAGCCGAAGCCACGGATTTCGATGCGATGCTGTTCGGCCAGCGCACACGCCATGGCCTCCAGAATGGTTCGCACCGCATATTCGGCGTCTTTTGTCACCAGCTGTGGAAAGCGTTCTGCCAGTTTGGTGATCAGCTCCGACTTGGTCATTGTGCCGGGTGCTGACTGGTCATCCGCGTCAAGCGTATCTATTGCCATCTTGTGCCGTCCGAAAATTCGACAGGAGCCAGGCGGAAGAAACTACGGGAAACATCGACAGAAACTGCAACGTCCGAGCTGGCGTCATTCCGTTGCCATGATGATGGCATGCAGATCGCCAGTCCGGACGATGGGTGAAACCCCAAGAGTCCGTGACCGCCCTTCCCTGTGTGAAAGAACGGTCATGACACGGGATCAGCACCCGGACAGCGGGAAACGGATCAGGAACGATCCTGATTGTCCAGCTTGGCGCGCAGCAGTGCCCCCAGGTTGGTGGTACCGCTGACGGCCGAACTCTCGGCCATGCGCTGCATGGCGTCGGCCGTGTCGGCGTTCTCGCGCGCCTTGATCGACAGGGCGATCGAACGGTTCTTGCGATCGATGTTGATGATCATCGATTCAACCGTCTGTCCTTCGCTCAGATGCATACGGGCATCTTCGACGCGATCACGCGAGATCTCGGAAGCACGCAGATAGCCTTCGACTTCGGGCTCGATCTGAATCGTCGCACCGCGAGCATCGACACTGGAGACGGTACCGGTAACCACTGCCCCTTTGTCGTGAGTGGAGGCAAAGTTGGTGAACGGATCACCTTCAAGCTGCTTGATGCCCAGCGAAATGCGTTCGCGTTCGACATCGATGCCCAGCACCACGGCCTCGACTTCGTCGCCTTTCTTGAAGTCACGCACCGCTTCCTCGCCAGACTTGTTCCAGGACAGGTCCGACAGGTGCACCAGACCGTCGATACCGCCCGGCAGGCCGATGAATACGCCAAAGTCGGTGATCGACTTGATCGAACCCTTGACCTTGTCGTTGCGGCGATGGTTCTCGGAGAACTCCTGCCATGGATTGGCATGCGTCTGTTTCATGCCCAGAGAGATGCGGCGACGGTCCTCGTCGATTTCCAGCACCATGACTTCGACTTCGTCACCCAGGCTGACCACCTTGCCAGGGTTGACGTTCTTGTTGGTCCAGTCCATTTCGGACACGTGCACCAGACCTTCGATCCCCGGCTCGATCTCGACAAATGCACCGTAGTCGGTGATGTTCGTGACCTTGCCGAACATGCGGGTGTTCTGCGGATAGCGACGGCTGATGCCAACCCACGGATCCTCGCCCAGCTGCTTGATGCCCAGCGAGACGCGGTTCTTCTCCTGGTCGAACTTGAGCACCTTGGCAGTGATCTCCTGACCGACCTGCAGCACTTCCGTCGGATGACGGACACGGCGCCACGCCATGTCGGTGATATGCAGCAGGCCGTCGATGCCACCCAGGTCAACAAACGCACCGTAGTCAGTGATGTTCTTGACCACGCCCTGAACTACAGCGCCTTCGGTCAGCGTTTCGAGCAGCTTGGCGCGTTCTTCACCCTGCGACAGCTCGATGACGGCACGACGCGACAGCACGACGTTGTTGCGACGACGGTCAAGCTTGATGACCTTGAATTCGAGCGTCTTGCCCTCGTAGGGGGTGGTATCCTTGACCGGACGGGTGTCGATGAGAGACCCCGGCAGGAAGGCACGGATGCCGTTGGTCATGACGGTCAGGCCGCCCTTGACCTTGCCCGTGACCGTACCGGTCACCAGATCGCCAGACTCCAGCGCCAGCTCCAGCTGCACCCAGGCAGCCAGGCGCTTGGCACGATCACGCGACAGGCGGGTCTCACCGAAGCCATCCTCCAGCGAGTCGATAGCCACAGAGACAAAATCACCTTCCTGAACCTCAAGCTCGCCACGGTCGTTGTAGAACTCCTCGACGGGCACATAACTCTCGGACTTCAGGCCGGCGTTGACCACCACATAGTTGTGGTCGACCCGGATGACCTCGGCAGTGATCACCTCGCCCTGCCGCATTTCCTGTCGTTTCAGAGACTCTTC
Source organism: Lautropia sp. (assembly GCA_030527825.1). Taxonomy (GTDB): domain Bacteria; phylum Pseudomonadota; class Gammaproteobacteria; order Burkholderiales; family Burkholderiaceae_E; genus Lautropia. The sequence goes on along the minus strand of JAUNAC010000002.1, from coordinate 147,990 downwards.
GAACAGGGCGGCAAAGCTTTCTTCCGAAGCCGGATTCTGGGTAACTTCAGTGCTCATTGATATCCAAAATATTCTCGCCAGCCGGGCTGCTTTCCATGAGCGCAGCGCCAGACCAGCGGTGTTGCGGAAATCCCGGGCTGGCGGAGCGTGACGCCCATCCGGGGACATCGACCAGCGTCATGGAAACGATGGCCAGTGAAATCTGCCCGTCTGAAAGCCGCTCAGCCCTGCCTGCGCCTTTGCCAGGCATCCAGTACCCAGTCGACCGTCTGTTCGACGGTCAGATGGCCTGAATCCAGCAACAGGGCATCCTCGGCAGGCGCCAGCGGCGCCACGCTGCGACTTGCATCGCGCTGGTCGCGTTCTTTCAGATCATGCAAAATCTGATCAATTTTAGCAGAGAATCCCTTTTCCAGTAGCTGTCTGTAGCGTCGCTCCGCACGTATCTCGACGCTGGCGGTCAGAAACACCTTGAGGGGCGCATCCGGAAAGACAACCGTGCCCATGTCCCGCCCATCGGCCACCAGCCCTGGCGCCCTGCGCGCGCGATGCTGCAGACTGTTGAGCGCGACCCGGACAGCGGGATGGAGCGCCACCCGCGATGCCTGCAGTCCCACCTCATCGGCGCGGATCGCCGCCGAGACATCCTCTCCATCCAGCAGAATGCGACCATCCGGCAAAAACGCCGGCGACAGCGTCTGTGCGGCCTGCCGGGCCGCAGCCTCATCGCTTCCATCCCTCCCGGCCTTCATCAGCGCCAGTGCCACCAGCCGGTACAGGGCACCGCTGTCGAGATAATGAAAGCCCAGGCTACCGGCTACCCGGGCGGCCACCGACCCCTTGCCCGATGCCGTGGGACCGTCGATGGCAATAACCGGTACGGCCGCGCGAGCAGCCGGATGCGGCGCAGAATGCGATGAAGGCATGACACTCCTCTTTTAATGATTCATGAAGGCAGGCCCAGCCTGTTCCTTCTCAATTCCCGGCCACGGTGATGTTCAGCCCGACGGATCGGGCCAGATCCACAAAACCGGGAAAAGACGTACCCACATTGACGGTATCGTCGATGCGAATGGCGCCGCGGCTACGCAGCGCCGCCACCGCAAAGGACATCGCGATGCGATGATCCCCATGCGAGCTCACGCGCCCCCCGGCAAAGGGCTGCGCCTGCTCACCATGGCCCTCAATGCGCATGCCATCCGGGAGCACTGTGACGGGCATCCCCACAGCGGCCAGCCCGTCTGCCATTACCTGGATCCGGTCGGATTCCTTGACGCGCAGCTCCTCGGCTCCCCGCAACTCGGTGGTGCCCTCGGCACAGGCGGCCGCGATGAACAGCGCCGGGAATTCATCAATCGCCAGGGGCACCCAGGCGGGGTCGATGACAATACCCCGGAGTCGCCCCCCCCGGACATGCAGGTCAGCTACCGGCTCTCCACCGACCACGCGGGCATGGCTTTCCCTGATGTCTGCCCCCATCGCCCGCAGGATATGCAGCACCCCGGTCCGGGTGGGGTTTACCCCCACATGACGCAATGTCAACTCCGACCCCGGGCAGATCGCGGCAGCCACCAGGAAGAAGGCAGCCGACGAAATGTCGGCCGGCACATCCACCGGACAGGCCCGTAACACCTGCCCGCCCGTCAGCGATACCGTAGCCCCCTCGCGCGTTACCCGGACACCGAAGGCTCCCAGCATGCGCTCGGTATGATCCCGGGTGACTGCCTGTTCGGTCACACTGGTCTGACCATGTGCGTAGAGTCCCGCCAGCAACAGCGCGGATTTCACCTGCGCACTGGCCACCTGCAGCTGCTGCGCCACACCGCGCAGCGCCGGCACGGCCTGCACCTCCAGTGGGGGCCGGCCATCGGCGCTGCCGATCCGGGCGCCCATGGCGGACAACGGCTCGATGACACGCCGCATCGGCCGCCTGCTCAGGCTCTCGTCACCCACCAGCCGGCTCCCAAAACGCTGGCCGGCCAGAATCCCGCACAACAGGCGCATGGACGTGCCCGAATTGCCGCAATCCAGCACCCCGACCGGTGCGCGCAACCCATGCAGGCCGACCCCATGCACTACTACGTGGCCATCTTCCGGCCCCTCGATCCGAACCCCCATGGCCCGAAAAATCTGGGCAGTAGCCAGCGCATCGGCCCCCTCCAGAAACCCTTTGACTTCCGTCACCCCCTCAGCCAGAGCTCCCAGCATGACAGCCCGATGCGAAATCGACTTGTCGCCCGGCACCCGGATATCACCCTGCACCAGCCCCCCTGGAGCCACATCATATGCCTGAAACATGAACAAATTCCTCCCGAAGTGCCTGAACTTTTTCTAGACTGGCGGTCGATTCAGCATGAAGAACGGCCCCTGCAACGGCCAGTTTCGTTACCGGTGCCTCTAGCGCCCGACGACTGGCATCAACCTGGTCAAACGGTTATGTTCAACTGGTTTCGTCAATCGAGCAAATCGGCTCCCCGCATTGTTCCACGTGCCGCCGCCTTCCAGGTCACGCCCAGCGCTGACCAGCCGTCACAGAACTGCCTCCCTGACACGTTACCCGACGACCTCGTGCAGCTCAGTCTGTCAGCGCAGCGTATCGTGTTGCGCCTGCCAGCCGAGTCGCGTCCGCTGCGCTGCGCCCGGGAACACCCCTGGATGCTGGAACGGCTGCTCGCTCACTGGGACAGTCCAGCCACCTTTCGCCGCAAGCTTAGCGAACTTCTGCTCGACACCCGTGGCAACCGCCAGGGATTCAGCTTTGAAGCGCTCAATGAACTCAGCGCCCTGGGTGACTACTACAACCTCCACGTCAATCCGCTCACCGATGGTGGCTGGGCCACGGTCGATCCTCGCTAGACCGCCACGACAGTACTAGCTCCCCCAGGACAGTCTCCACCGAAAAGCGCCCAGCCCGCGTCTGGCATGCTATCTTCCCGAGCTCATCCACGAACAACCACGGGGCCAGACAATGAGTTTCGAGATCAGGGAAAACGGCCTGGGCATCCAGGATATTGAAGCCGGCACCGGCGCAGCAGCCGAGCACGGCAAGCGCGTCAAAGTGCATTACACGGGCTGGCTATGGGAAAACGATCCCGACAGCCCGGAAGGCGGGCGCACGGGTCGCAAGTTTGATTCCAGCCGGGACCGCAATCAGCCATTCAGCTTTGCCCTGGGACAAGGGGAAGTGATCCAGGGCTGGGACCTGGGGGTAAAAGGCATGAAAGTTGGCGGCAAGCGCCGGCTGCTGATTCCTGCCGCTCTTGGCTATGGCGCCCGGGGAGCAGGCGGCGTCATTCCACCCAACGCTACGCTGCTGTTCGATGTCGAACTGCTGGATGTCTGAGCAGCACGTTATCGCGCAGTCATGAAGACACCCGATACTTTCTCCGGAGCGGGCAGCCCCGCTCCCAGCAATTTCATCCGTCAGGCCATTGAGTCGGATCTGGCCAGCGGCCGGCTGGATGGACGCACCTGGTCAGGCCATCCCGGCCCGGCTGCCATACAGCGCACCGGCCCGACCGATCCTGCCCGGATCCGGACACGCTTCCCGCCGGAACCCAACGGTTTTCTGCATATCGGACATGCCAAGTCCATCTGCCTGAATTTCGATCTGGCCGCCAGCTATGACGGACGCTGTCATCTGCGGTTCGACGACACCAATCCTGAAAAGGAGAACCAGGAGTACGTCGATGCCATCATGGATTCTGTACGCTGGCTGGGCTTTGACTGGTGCTTTGCCGACGGCGAACAGGACCTGTATTTCGCCAGCGACTATTTCGAGATCTTCTATCAGATCGCCTGCCGCCTGATCGAGGCCGGTCACGCCTATGTGGATAGCCAGACCGGTGAGCAGATCCGTGAAAATCGCGGCACACTGACCGAGCCGGGGCGCCCGTCACCCTATCGCGAACGGCCTGCCCAGGAAAGTCTGCGCCTCTTTCAGGAAATGCGTGCAGGCCAGCACCCTGAAGGCGCCATGGTGCTGCGGGCCCGGATCGACATGGCATCGCCCAATCTGAACCTGCGCGACCCGATTCTGTACCGGATCCGGTTTGCCCACCATCATCGTACCGGCAACGACTGGCCGATCTACCCGATGTATGACTATGCGCACCCGCTGGAGGATGCGCTGGAAGGCATCACCCATTCACTGTGCACGCTGGAATTCGAAGATCACCGCCCGCTGTATGACTGGCTGCTGGCGCGGGTGGCGGAAACCGGCATGCTGGATGCGCCGCTTCCCCGCCAGATCGAATTTGCACGGCTGAACCTGACCTACACCATTACCAGCAAGCGCAAGCTGAAGGCACTGGTGGATCAGGGCATCGTCACCGGCTGGGATGACCCCCGCATGACCACCCTCGCCGGCCTGCGCCGGCGCGGCTATCCACCTGCCGCCATTCGCCTGTTCTGTGAACGCGCCGGCGTCTCCAAGGCCAACCAGCTCATCGAGATGTCGGTTCTGGAGCAGACCGTGCGCGAGGTGCTCGACCCAGAAGTCGACCGGCTCCATGTGGTGACCGACCCTATCCGGCTCGTGATCGAAAACCTGCCCCCCGGTCAGCGGATTCCCTGCGAGGCCCCCCGTCATCCGCACCACCCTGAACGGGGTGTACGGCAGTTCGAGCTGAGCCACGAGCTGTGGATCGAACGCGAGGATTTTGCCGAACATCCGCCCAAGGGTTTTTTCCGGATGACACCGGGACAGATGGTGCGTCTGCGTCATGGCTTCGTCGTGCAGTGCACAGGCGTCGATCGTGATGCACAGGGCAACATCACACAGGTACGCTGCACCTATCTGCCCGACACCCGCTCCGGGACGCCCGGTGCGGACAGCGTGAAGGTCAAGGGCAATATCCACTGGGTGTCGGCCAGTGATGCCGTGCCGGTCGAGCTGCGCATCTTCGCCCCGCTCTTTCTGGATGCCCAGCCCGACGCTGGCGGACAGGATCCATTACAGAACGTCAACCCGGCCTCGCGAACCGTGCGCACCGGTTATGCTGAACCGCTCATCCGCCAGGCACAACCCGAGCAGCCTTTCCAGTTCGAGCGTCAGGGCTATTTCGTGGCCGACCGCTTGGACCACACCGCTGAAAAACCCGTATTCAACCGCATTACCACGCTGAAAGATTCCTTCGGCCGCAAAAAAGGTTGAACCCTGCGCAGGCCCCGCCCCCGGGCCAGGGCCAGGGCCTGCACACGTGTCTGCAGCATGGCGACTGCAGAAATAGCACTACTCTGAACAGGCAATTAAGTTTGCTAATAATAATGATTAGCAATAGACTATAGACAACGAGACCTGCCGGGAAGCGCGAGCAGGATATGCCCCGAGGATAGCCGTAACGCACCGGGTCCAACGAGCCGAGCCATATTCATGCAAGACCGAGAAAGTTATCTGGGTGACCGCCCAACCCTGGCCATTCTGAAAAATCCATCCGAGGGTACACTGGATATCAGCACCTTTGAACCGACAGTCCGTCAGCCCGCCCGGTTAGCGGCCGATAACGGTTCACGGCGCCGCAAGCTCTGGGATCTGGCCGCACACTGTCACTGTCCGGTCATCGGACTGTGTCTGTCCATGCAGACGCTGCGCAAGCTGGCCGGCCGGACGATGGAAGGGCCCCTGCCCAGCGATGATTACGAGCTGCATGTCAATGCAGTAAACGAATGCCGCCGCCGGGGAGATCTGTCGGAGCTGCTGCAAAAGGAACTGGATCAGCGCTATGCGATGAGTATCCGCAAGCTGGGTTCCATCAAGACGGCCGAGGCACTCTATCAGCAGTGGCGGCAATTCGTGAGCCGCAACGAGGCCACTGCGGGGTTGTGGGCCTGCATGACCCATCCACGCTGTGATGCTGCGACCCTGGAACGCATCTACCGCGAAATACACATGTTGCAGCATCAGGCCAGTGCAGCCTCCCGTGACCGGGATGAGCGCTACCAGACGCTGGCTGAAGAACACGCCCGCTGCCAACAGGATATCGAAAAAGCCCAGCAACGCTATCAGGCACTGCAGGTGGAAAAGGCGGCCGAGAGCGAGTCTCTCAACAGCGAACTGCAGCGGCTGCGGGCGGACAATGCCGGCAAGGAAAATACCATCCGCCAGCTTCAGGAAGAGCTGGAGACGCTGCGCCGCCAGTCGGAAGATCTGGATAGCCGAATCGAGCTGTCCGAGCAGGTGCGCTGGCTCAGTGACCGCAACCAGGAACTGATGCAGCGTATTGTCGAGATGCGCCGGCACCTGGTTTCGCCCGATCAGCAGGCGAGCACGGCCGAGGGCGAGTCCTCTGTCCCCTCCCCGGCAGTCTGCCCCCGTCAGGCCGCACAGCAGCAGGCGCAGCAGGAAAGCACGCCGGCCGACCAGCTCGATTCACGCGCCGTGCTGTGCGTGGGGGGGCGCCACGCCGCCATTTCCATCTACCGGCGCATCGTCGAGAAGAAAGGGGGGCGCTTCATCCACCACGATGGCGGGCGCGAGGACAGCGTGCACCGGCTCGACGCCAGCCTGGCGGCTGCCGACCTGGTGATCTGCCAGGCTGGCTGCATCAGCCACAGCGCCTACTGGCTGGTGAAAGATCACTGCAAGCGCACCGGCAAGCGGTGCGTGTACGTGGACAAGCCCAGCGCCAGCGCCTTTGCGCGCGGCCTGGCACAGAGCGTCCAGGAAGACAGCTCAACCATGGTGGAGGAGTCCCAGGCATGATGCAGGTATCACCCCGCGCACGCGCACGCCTCGAACTGATCGGATTTGCCGTGCTGATTGCAGCCATCTGGCTGCTCGTCCCCATTACCAGCAACCTCGGCTGACTGCGTGACGCACGTGCCGGGCTAGAAGCCGGCTGGCCGGCTCCCGAGTACCTGGTCGATGATCTTGCCGCCGGCACCATGATCCAGCACTCGGATGCGTACCGGCAGCATCTTCAGCTCAGGAGCCAGCCAGAGATCGAAGCGCGGTGCATCATCGTCGCCCGGCTTGCTGGCCGCGATGTGCAACGCATCAAACCCTCCCGCCCCGGTACGGATGGACTCCATCCCTTTTATCTGCAGCAGAGCTTCGTCGATGCGTCGTGAGCCGGCCAGCGGCAGCGTGACCGTCCGTCCAGTCCGCAGGGGCGTTCCCTCGGCCCGGGCCAGCTGGCCCAGCTGAAAGAAGATCGACAGCCGATCCTGCGTCCCTTCGGGATACGGAAAATCAATGGCCGGATCACCTTCCTGGCGGATACGGCGACTGCTGGCATCAAATACATAGCGACGCTCCGGGCGATGCCCCCGCTTTTCCGTATAGCGCTCAGGCACCAGCCCCTTCTCGTCGAGCAGCCCTTCACTGCTTTGCAGCAGGGTGCCGGAATAGAACATGGCCAGCACCCCGCTGGCCCGTGCCTCGGTATCAATCCGGTAGCGCCCCCCCTGACTCCGGAAATGATAGAGGGCACTGGCGACCTGCAGGCCACTGCCCATGAAGTCTCCATAATAAACATCATAAGCCAGCGTAAAACGGGTCGCCGGCGGCAGGGCTGCCCGGTGAAGGGCGACAGGCTCTTCACCGCCTACCGGTGCCAGCTGGGAAACGGCCGGTGCAGCAGCCACGGCAAGGCACACCTTACCGGCAGCCATGGCAGCCAGGAGCGAAGAGAGAATCTGTCGACGGCAGTCAGATAAACGCATGTCTTTGACAATCATCCCGACCCGTCTCGCTCAGAGACGGACGGGCCGATCATCCAGTTCATTGGGATTGGCAACGCCCGCCCGGGCAGGCAATGCCTCGATCAACGCCTGGTTGAGCAGCTCGATGGCGGCCACCACCCCGTCAACCGGGTTGCCGGCGGGGGGACTGCCTGCATCCACGATGCACTGACAGGCCCGCGACCAGAGATCTGCCGCCAGCCGCCGGTGCACCAGACGATCCGCGATGATCTCGACTGCACGGTCTGCCGTCAACAGATAGATCAGAATGCCCGTGTTTTCTTCGGTGTCCCAGATACGTCGTTCGCCGAAAACCTGAAGCGCGCGCATGTTCGGCGATATCCCGCGACGCAGCGCGTGCCACGACAGTTTGGACTCCAGCACGAAACAAATCTCGCCCCGATGACGACGCTCACCCGCCGCAATGGCCGCCTCGATACGGTCAAAGGCCGCCTGATCAAAATATCGCGCCGAGCTATCGGGCACCAGCTCGCTATGCCGCCAGAAGCGCGCCAGACGGGATGATCGCGAAAAGCGCTCACCAGCCACCAGATGCCCCTCCTCCACCAAAATTGCCACCGCCGCCGCTGAATCCGCCGCCACTGCCGCCGCCGAAACCACCGCCCCCAAAGCCGCCGCCGAAGCCGCCCCAATCGTCATCATTGCCACGACGGGCGCGATAGCTGTGCGGCCCCATCTGCGTGACCACCTGCTGCATCAGGGATGAAGACAACACATACAGAACGAGGGCCACACCCAGTGCACACAGAAGGGCCAGCAGCACCGAATGGGTCAGCATCAGGCCACCCACACCGGACAGCAGCCCCGCGCCCGTGGACATGACCCGGCGGCCAGTCTGGCCAAGAGACAGGAAGCGGCAGAGAAACAGCACAAAGAAAACGCCCGGCACCAGCACAGTTGCCCCCAGGTCGGTGAGCGACAACGCGTTGGCATCCGACGTCGGAGCCGGTGCCGGCAGGGACTCCCCGTTGATACGGGAGATCAGCGCATCCACCGCAGCCTGCAGGCCACCCCCCCAGTCTTTCTGCCGAAAGTGCGGGCCGAGCTGCTGGTCAATAATGCGACGGGCAATGCCATCGGGAATGGCCCCCTCCAGCCCATAGCCCACCTCGATGCGGGCACGGCGATCCCGGACGGCCACCAGCAGCAGAACACCATCGTCCACGGCCGCCGCACGTGCCGTCCTGCCCCGCCCCAGCTTCCATTGCTCAACGACCCGCAGCGCGTACGCCTCAATGGCCTCCGGCTGGGTCGTGTCCACAATCAGCACCGCCAGCTGGGCCCCCTTGCTCCTTTGCAGGTTCAGCAGACGCTCCACCAGGGCCTCACGCTGGCTCGGCCCGAGCAGCCCCACCGTATCGACCACCGGGCTGCCGTTCAGCGCCGGTACCGGCTGCAGCGTCTGCGCCTGCGCTGGCCGCACCGCAACTGCCAGCAGGCTGGCCAGCATCGCCAGCCACACGAGCCCGGCCCGCCACCCATATGTCATCAGTCGCATGGCTGCCCGGCCGACCATGTCAGGCTCCCGCACCGTGGACGGACCTCAATGGGCGGGCGCAGATGCCGACCCACCAAAATCCACCGCCGGCGCCTTGCTGACCGCGGCCTCGTTCTCGACCGAGAACTGCGGTTTCACCGCATACCCCATCACCCGCGCCGTCAGGTTGACCGGAAACTCGCGCACCAGCACGTTGTAGCCATTGATGGCATCAATGTAGCGCTTGCGGGCGACCGTAATGCGGTTCTCGGTTCCCGCCAGCTCGGCCTGCAGCTCACGGAAATTCTGGTCGGACTTCAGCTCGGGATAGCGCTCGGCCACCACCATCAGCCTGGCCAGCGCGCTGCTCATGTCCGCCTGGGCGGTCTCGAACTGCCGCAGGGACGCGGCATCCGCCGGATTCGCCTGCCGCTGCACCTGTCCGGCATGGGCACGTGCCTCGGCCACCCCCACAAACACTGCCTTTTCCTGCTCGGCATAGCCCTTGACGGTATTGACCAGATTAGGAATCAGGTCGGCACGCCGCTGATACTGGCTCAGCACCTCAGCCCAGGCGCTCTTTGTCGCCTCATCGCTACGCTGGATATCGTTGTAGCCGCAGCCTGCCAGAAAAACTGCCATAAACCCGGCCAACAGCCACCGCACCTGCCGGCCCCACGTCTCTTTCATCGTCATCAATCCAGTCATCTTGTCCGTCAAACTCCTGAGCAAAATAGCAACGTCTGTCCATCATGGTACCTGCACCCGCATGGCAAGGTGCCAACAGCCATATTCCGTGTGACCCTGAACAGACGGGCGGCCGGGCGCCGCCCCACTTCGCCTAGAGCCACTGCACCAGTGACACACCTATCCCAATCCGGGTCTGGCGATGGTTGTAGTCGATCAAGCTGGCGCCATAACCGTGGAAGAACTGGATATGCGCCTTCAGATAGCTGCTGATGGGAAACGCATGATCCAGCCCGATAGAACCATGCGCATGCCCCGGCCGCAACGAATGGCGTAGCGTAAGTGCCCATTCGTGCCCAGCGCGCCGATAGATGGCGACAGCCTCGCCCCGTCCGTAGTAATCGGTAATGTCGGGGTTGTCGTCATCGGTACGATTTTCTGGAACCCGCCACCAGGGCCGCAACAGCAGCGTCCAGCGATCACGCTCCAGACCGATCTGCAGGATGAGCCGGTTCCAGCTGCGCGACAGCGGCAAAGGCCGGCCATTGGACTGGTGGTTGAGCGAGAAAGACGCCAGCCGGCCATGCCAGCCCCCCAGCCGGTAGTTGGTGCGAAACACTGCCATCAGCTCCGGCTCGTAGTTGGTCTCCCGAAACGGCCGCGACAGACGCTGGCTGTAAATCTGCCACAACGACATCTGCGTATAGCCGACCCAGATGTCGCCATTATGGCCAAACAGGTTTTCGGCAATCTTGGTCTTGAAACTGATCTGGAACTTGACCTCGGTGCGCCGCGCCTGATTGGACTGGCTGCTGAGCTCAAGGGGCACCGTATTCAGCGGATTGAGCGAATGCGGCTGCCGGTTCAGGCTGTTTGTCCAGTCTGCAAATGAAAAATAGACCGGCTTGTAAGGCCGTAGCAGAAAACGGCCGCGGTTGGCGTCATCATCCAGCTCCCAGCGGTCAGCCAGATCGGCGCCCAGCGCCCGCCGCACATCCTGCACCGCCTGGGAGACGTGCCGGCCATCCAGCAGCAGCTTGCCCTGGGAACTGTCGTTCTCTCCGCCCGCCGGGCCGCTGTCGACCTGCTCCATATCAGGCAGCGCCATGCCCGGCGACGCCGGCCCCCCCGGAGCCTGCGGGTGGGTACGCGAACTGCCGGGCGGCTGAACCAGCGTCCCACCAGACATCGAGCGGCTGCCTTTGAGCCCCCAGTCTGTCGCCGGGGCAGACGTCGTGATGTCCCTGTCCTGCTGCGGCAGGCGCCGGGCCGCCACTTCGTCATAGCAAGCCAGCCGCCGCCCATCATCCTGCAAGCGCACACAGTCCGAGACCTCGTGCGTTGCACGCTGAATATCCCGCGCCTGGCTGGCCGGAATCAGCACCATGCCCGCCTCCTCCCGGACCTGGGCACCCCGGGCGGGCTGATCTGCCGCGGAACCAGACGCCTGGGCCAGCGCACTGCCATGACCGGCCAGTAACACCAGCATGACTGCAGAACCTGTTGCTATCTTCATATGATGGGAAAAAAATCAGAAATCGCACGACAACTGCCAGGGCGACAGGTCGATGCATTTTCCTGGCTCGGATGGGGCATCTGTCACAGCGTAAACCTGAATAATTCTACGGAATCCCAGGCCCTGATTTTTTTTCAAAAAAAGTGATACGCTGGCATCCTTTTACTGAATGGTGACGTTTGAGATTACAGTCACCACATCACGAATCTGCCCGCTATGACTACTTCCCCGCTTGACATCAAGGTCGACGAGTCGCTGCTTAATCGCCTCAAGAGCGTTGCCGATCGAAACCAGCGCAGCCTGCAATGGCTGGCACGACAGGCACTGGTCAGCTATCTGGAGGCCATTGAACGTGGCGAGGAGCCACCCGAACAGCTTCCATCTCCGCGCGCAGACTCATCGACTGCGGCGGAAGCACGGCCCGCCCCGGCGCCTTTTGCTGCTTTTGTACAACAGATCAGTCCACAAACACCCCGACGCGCAGCCATTACCGCTGCCTGGCGCCGTCCGGAACCCGAATGCGTCACCTGGCTGCTGTCACAGACCCGGGACACGCCGCTGACCGATCCCGCCTTCCAGTCCCGCGTCTACAAACTGGCCCGGCGTCTGAGTGAGGGGCTGCGGGCTCGCCCCCGTGCTGGCGGTGTCGAAGCCCTGATCCAGGAATTTGCGCTCTCCAGCCAGGAAGGCGTGGCACTGATGTGTCTAGCCGAAGCGCTGCTGCGCATTCCCGACCGTGAGACCCGCGACGCGCTGATCCGCGACAAGATTGGGCACGGCGACTGGAAATCTCATGTTGGCCAGTCCCCCTCCATCTTCGTCAATGCCGCCACCTGGGGCCTTGTCATCACCGGCAAGCTGGTGGGCACCAGCAGCGAACGCCACCTGTCCTCCGCCCTCAGCCGTGTCCTCAAACAGGGCGGTGAGCCGCTGGTGCGCAAGAGCGTCGACCTCGGCATGCGGATGATGGGTGAACAGTTCGTCACGGGCGAAACCATCGAGGAGGCGCTGGCCAACGCCCGCAAATACGAAGCCAAGGGCTTTCGTTACTCCTATGACATGCTGGGTGAGGCCGCCACCACCGAGGCGGATGCCCAGACCTACATGACGGCCTATGAGACGGCCATTCATGCCATTGGCAAGGCATCTGGCGGCCGCGGAATCTACGAAGGGCCAGGCATCTCCATCAAGCTCTCGGCGTTGCATCCGCGCTACAGCCGTGCCCAGCTTGACCGCGTACAGGCCGAGCTGCTGCCGCGGGTGCGCCAGCTTGCCCTGCTCTGCCGCCAGTACGACATCCCGCTCAACATCGACGCGGAGGAAGCGGACCGGCTTGAAATCTCGCTGGATCTGCTGGAGGCGCTGTGCTTTGAGCCCGCCCTGGCTGGCTGGAACGGCATCGGTTTTGTGATCCAGGCATACCAGAAACGCTGCCCCTACGTCATTGACTACGTCATCGACCTGGCCCGCCGCAGCCACCATCGGCTGATGATCAGGCTGGTCAAGGGCGCCTACTGGGACAGTGAAGTCAAGCGCGCCCAGCTCGATGGCCTGGACGGCTATCCCGTCTATACCCGCAAGGTTCACACCGATGTCTCGTATCAGGTCTGCGCCCGCAAGCTGCTGGATGCACCCGATGCCATCTATCCGCAGTTCGCCACCCACAACGCCCAGACACTGGCCGCCATCTACGAGCTGGCTGGCCAGAACTACTATCCGGGTCAGTACGAATTCCAGTGCCTGCACGGCATGGGCGAACCGCTCTACGAACAGGTAACCAAACCCGTCTCCGAGGGAGGTCTTGGCCGTCCCTGCCGGATCTATGCGCCCGTGGGCACCTATGAGACGCTGCTCGCCTACCTGGTTCGACGACTGTTGGAAAATGGGGCCAACACATCCTTCGTCAACCGCGTGAGTGACCCCTCTCTATCGATCGACCAGCTGATCGCCGACCCGATCGAGGAAGCCTCGGGCATCACCCCCCTGGGCGCCCCACACGACCGCATTCCTCTGCCGGCCGACCTGTATGCCACCGAAGTGTTTGGCCGTCGCACCAACTCCAGCGGCATCGACCTGGCCAACGAGCAGAAGCTGGCCGCCCTCTCGGCCGGTCTACTGGCCAGCACCCGGGAAAACTGGCTGGCCATGCCCGGCAACCGCGCCGAAGCCGAGCAGCCACAGGACGGATCCCCTGCCGCCACACCGGCCGATGCCCTGCCCGTGCGCAATCCGGCCGACCATCAGGACATCGTGGGCCATGTCACGCAGGCCACGGCCGAAGACATCGACATGGCGCTCACCCGCGCTGCCGCAGCCGCCGAGACCTGGGCCGCCGCCGAACCGAAGGACCGCGCCGCCTGCCTGCAGCGCGCCGCGCAGCTCATGGAAGACCGCATGCCCATCCTGATGGGTCTGGTCATCCGCGAAGCCGGCAAATCGCTCCCCAACGCCATCGCCGAAATCCGCGAAGCCGTGGACTTCCTGCGCTACTACGCCAACCAGGTTGCCGCCGAGTTCAGCAACGACACCCACCGGCCACTGGGCCCGGTGCTCTGCATCAGCCCGTGGAACTTCCCGCTGGCGATCTTCACCGGCCAAGTATCGGCCGCACTCGCCGCCGGCAACCCGGTCATCGCCAAACCCGCCGAGCAGACCCCGCTGATCGCCGCCGCAGCTGTCCGCATCCTGCACGAAGCCGGCATCCCGCGCGACGTGCTGCAACTGCTGCCCGGTGATGGCGTTCAGGTCGGCGCGCCGCTGGTGGCCGATGCGCGCGTAGCTGCCGTCATGTTCACCGGCTCCACAGAAGTGGCCCGCCTGATCGCCGCCACCCTGGCCCAGCGCCTGGACCGGGAGGGACATACTGTCCCCTTGATCGCCGAGACCGGCGGCCAGAATGCCATGATCGTTGACTCTTCCGCACTCACCGAGCAGGTCGTGCAGGATGTGCTCACCTCGGCCTTCGACTCCGCTGGCCAGCGCTGCTCCGCCTTGCGCGTGCTCTGCGTGCAGGAAGACTGTGCCGACCGGGTGCTGACCATGCTCGAAGGTGCCACCCGCGAGCTGCGCCAGGGCAACCCGGAACTGCTGGCCACCGATATCGGCCCCGTGATCGACGCCGAAGCCCGCGACAACATCGTCCGCCACATCGACGCCATGCGTGCCAAAGGCCACCGTGTCTCCCAGCCCGCCAATGCCCGGGCCGACCATCAGGCGGTGAGTGCCGGCACCTTCGTGCCGCCGACACTGATCGAAATCAAAAGCATCAAGGACCTGAAACGCGAAGTGTTCGGCCCGGTTCTGCATGTGCTGCGCTATGACCGCGACCAGCTCGAATCCCTGATCCAGGACATCAACGCCACTGGCTATGGCCTCACTTTCGGCGTACACACCCGCATCGACGAAACCATCGAGCGCGTACTGCCGCAGATCCATGCCGGCAACCTGTACGTCAATCGCAACACCGTCGGCGCCGTGGTCGGCGTGCAGCCCTTCGGCGGCGAGGGGCTCTCCGGCACCGGACCCAAGGCCGGCGGACCGCTGTACATGAAGCGCCTGCTGTCGGCGCGGCCGCTCACGGTCATTCCAGGAACATCCGACAGCGCCACCGCGCTGAGCACATTGATCGGCTGGCTTCCCCAGGCCGGGCTGGGCGACACCGACATCCAGACCGCCCGCCAGTACATCAGCACGCTGCAAGAGGCCCAGAGCGGCGCGGAAGAACAGACCATGCCTGGTCCGACCGGAGAGCGCAACGTCTATCGCCAGGAAGGCCGTGGACGCGTGCTGTGCGTGGCCAGCTCGCCGGCCGGCGCACTGGTGCAACTGGCCACTTGTTTGGCCACCGGCAACCAGGCACTATTTGTCAGCAGCGGTGCCACAACCGACATACTGAACAAGCTTCCCGGTTCGATTCGTGCCCGGGTGCGCCAGCTGACCGACAGCGATATCGACAGCAGCACCTTCGAAGGGGCGCTGTTCGAAGGTGCTGCCGACGCACTCATGGCGCTGAACCAGCGACTGGCCAAACGCCCGGGGCCGATCATCAACCTGCAGGGGCTGACCACCGAACAGATCGCTGCCGGCCAGCACTACGGCAACGAGATCCTGCTGGCCGAACGCTCCATCAGCGTCAACACCGCCGCTGCCGGTGGCAACGCCAGCCTGATGACCATGGCCTGAGCATCTGGCCACCATGGACGCATGCCCGACTGTCACCGGGTATGCAGACAGCGTGACCTGTCGCCTCCCCTGGTGAGGCGTACCGCGGCCACGGCCCCTTCCGGTCGTGGCCGTTTTCATCTGGCATCTGGAAAAAAGCGGCCGGGCATGCCCACCCGTCCCAACGACGACGCTGCCCCGCGCCGAGCACCTGCCCCTCATACCCTCATACGGTTATACCGTATCCTCTGGGGTATCATCGGTAGCCGATTCCCTATCGCCCCTCGGCACTATCCTTCCTGTCCGACCGCACGCCGGCCCACTCCGGCTGCAGTCCGGCCCGGCAAAACCTGCCCCGGCAGAGCACGGCGCGTCATGCGGGGCCCCTCCTCCATTTTCTCCACACCGCACATTCCCCCAGGTATTTCCGTTTCCATGTCCGTAGCAAGCATCTCATCCGACCTGCTGCAGGTTGTCTCCCTGCTGGGCGCCGCCGTCGTGGCGGTGCCCCTCTTCAAGCGCCTGGGCCTTGGCTCGGTGCTCGGCTATCTGGCGGCCGGCCTGGCCATCGGGCCGTTCGGCCTGGCGCTGGTGACCGACGCCCACGCCATCATCCACATCGCCGAATTCGGTGTGGTGATGTTCCTGTTCGTCATCGGTCTGGAGATGAAGCCTTCCCATCTGTGGGGCCTGCGCCGGCAGATCTTCGGCCTCGGCAGCCTGCAGGTGGTCGTCTGCGCCATCCTGCTGACCATCGTCGGCATGCTGTTCGGCTTTCCCTGGCAGGTGTCTTTCGTCTGCGCCGCTGGCTTCGTCCTCACCTCCACCGCCATCGTCATGCAGGTGCTGGGCGAGCGCCAGGAACTGTCCACGCCACGCGGGCAGCGCATCGTCTCCATCCTGCTGTTCGAAGACCTGCTGATCGTCCCGCTGCTGGCCGTCGTCTCGTTTCTCTCGCCCACCATCCCCGAGGCCGGCGCACACTCCACACCGCTCTGGCAGAGTGCGGGGCTCGCCCTGCTGTGCGTGGGTGTGCTGGTGGCCGCCGGCCTGTGGCTGCTGAACCCGCTGTTCCGGATCCTTGCAGCCAGCCGTGCCCGCGAGGTCATGACTGCCGCCGCCCTGCTGGTGGTTCTGGGTGCCGGGCTGCTGATGGAGCTGGGCGGCCTGTCCATGGCCATGGGCGCCTTCGTGGCCGGCGTGCTGCTGTCCGAGTCGAGCTTCCGCCACCAGCTCGAAGCCGACATCGAACCCTTCCGCGGCCTGCTGCTGGGGCTGTTCTTCCTGGGCGTCGGCATGTCACTCGATCTGCACACCGTTGCCCGCAACTGGGGACTGATCCTCTCGGGTGTCGTCGCCCTGATGCTCACCAAGGGCCTGTGCATCTATGGCGTGGCCCGACTGGCCCGCAGCAGCCATGCCGACGCGCTGGACCGGGGGCTGCTGATGGCCCAGGGCGGTGAATTCGCCTTCGTGCTCTTTGCCGCCGCCGCCAATGCCAGCGTGATCGATGCCACCGTCAACGCCAACATGACGGCCGTCGTGGTGCTCTCCATGGCATTCACCCCCATCATCCTGATGCTGCATGCGCGCTTTGGCAACCCGGCAGACCGTGAGGCGCGCGAAGCCGACACTATCGAGGAGCCGCATCCGATCCTGATCGTCGGCATGGGCCGCTTTGGCCAGATCATCAACTCCATGCTGACCATGAGTGGCCATCACACCACCATCATCGACCTGGACCCCGGCACCGTCGATGGCCTGACTCGCTACGGCACCAAGACCCACTTCGGCGACGCCTCGCGTCCCGAGCTGCTGCTGACCGCCGGCATCGAGAGTGCCCGGCTGCTGGTGGTGGCCATCGACAACCGCGAGCAGGCCCTGGCCATCGTGCGCTTCGCCCGCGAGATCAACCCGGACATCGCCATCGTCGCCCGCGCCTACGACCGGCTGCACACCTTCGATATGTATCGTGCCGGGGCCGACGAGATCGTGCGCGAGACCTTCGACTCGGCCATCCGCAGCGGCAAACGTGCCCTTGAAAAACTCGGTATGAGCCATCAGACGGCCGAGGAAGTGGGACAGATCTTCTACCGCCACGACCGGCATGGCATGATCGAGCAGGCCCGCACCTACGACCCCGCCCTGGGCCCCTTCGAGAACCAGCAGATCGCTGAGCTGGTCCTTGCCCAGCGTCAGGCAACCGGCGAAGCCATCCAGGCACTGCTGCAGCGCGGCGAGCATGAAAGCTGGGCCCATGGCGATGACTGAACGACCCATGGCTGACGCCTGAGCCCCTGGCCGCGCCCGCCCCCCGGCCCCGCCGGCGCGGGCCACTCAGGCTGCCGGGCGCGGCCGGCGGCCCACCCAGCCCGCCACCACCAGCAACAGCGCGGCGGCCAGCACATAAGGCAGCAGCGGCGACACCTCGTAGAGCAGCGTGCCTGCCAGCGGCCCCAGCACATTGCCCAGCCCCTGGGCCGCCCCCACCGATCCGGCCGCCGCCCCCTGCTCGTGGGGCTGCACCGCGTTGGCCGCCATGGCCGAGAAAGACGGGAACACAAAACCCAGGCCGAACGCCACGACAAAGTGACAGCCCATCAGCATCACACTGTCTGACACCAGCAACACCGCACCAAAGCCAAGCCCGGCAACCACCATGCCCATGCGGATCATCAGACCGGGATGCCAACGGATGCGCCGCACCACCAGCTGCGACAGAACCAGCCCCACGCCCACACTGGTGAGCGCCAGTCCTGCCGTCCGGGCCGCCTCGCCAGATGACATCCCCAGCCGGTCGATCGCAAAGAAACCGACAACAATCTGGCCAATGGCCACCGTCAACATGGCGGTGAACGCCGCGGCCATTGGCCGGCGCAGCCGCGGATCAAGGAGCCGTGGCACTTCTCCCTGCTCCGGACCCACCACCGGCGATGGCTTCAGATATTTCCAGAGCACCCCCAGCGCCAGCAGCGGCAGCCATGCCGTCAGAAAGAGCGGGGCTTCCAGCCCGAAGCGGGTGAGCTGCCCGGCCAGTGCCGGCCCCACCACCAGGCCCACGCCGTTGACCGCCCCCAGCGCTGCCAGTGCCGCCACCCGCTGTTCCGGGGGCATCCGGTCGGCGATCAGCGCCTGACTGACGGTGGGCACCGCCGCATAGAACCCACCAATGCCGCCCCGCGTCAGCACCATCCCCGCAAACACCTGCCAGACTGCCATCGGTACATGCATCGCCAGGGTCAGCCAGCCCGCCAGAGCGCAACAGCAGACGCATACCCCACTGAAACTGACCAGCAGAATCGCACGACGCCCCCGGCGATCACTGAGCCGGCCCCAGAGCGGGGACAGTAACATCCACAGTACGCCGCTAACGGTCACGCCCACACCGGCCTGCCATGGCGCCAGGCCGAGCTGACGTGAAAGCGGCCCGATAATGGCAACAAAGGCCATCATCGCCATGGTGCCGCACATATAGGCAAACAGAATGGGCTTCAGCGTGAATGGCTGCCCGGCAGCAGGCGCTGTTTCAGAGGCGTTTTCACGAACCGCAGCAGACGGCAGGGACATGGGGTGGCATTCATGGGAAAGATAAAGAGTAGACAGTGTGGCAGGTGCCAGGCCATCCGCCAAGATACCGACCATGGCGCACGGATTCAGGCGGCGGACACCAGCCCGGGGCACCACGCCCCATTACACGCATCTCAGGAGACATCAAAACGGCGCACGCCGGCATCCAGCGCAGCAAAATCGAACGGCTCGCCACGCGAGCGGCGCACCAGCCGCCATACCGCCGTGATCACCACCGGTGCCAGGGCAGCCAGCAGGAAAGATTCCAGCAGCCCGTCCAGCGGACCGCCCGGTGACGGGAATACCGCCAGGCCCGCACACAGCCCGGCCACGGTCGCCACGATGGCATCCACACCATCGTGGCGACGGCTGTACAGCCCGAAAAACACCGGGAAAGCGGCCGCCGCACACAGAAGGTCAGAGAACAGGAAAAGGTACAGCACGCTGTAGCCCTGCGCTGACACAAACACCACCGGCACCGCCAGTGCCAGCACCAGCCAGCGTGCCCACATCAACAGGCGCGCATTCGACGCCTGCGGCGCCAGCCGGGCGCCCTCCACGACAATGATCGACGTCACCGCGCTGACTGCCGTATCAGAGCTACCCATCACCAGCGACAGCGACAGCGGAATCAGCCCGACAGCCACCCAGACCGGCACCTGGGGCATGATGAGCGAGAACAGAGCGACCGACGGATCACCCCCCGGCGCCAGCGCCACATAGGCCAGACCAAAACATCCCATCAAAAAAATGAAGGGCACAACCAGCAGGCCCCCCAGCAGAAAGCCATGGCGCATGTCACGCGCCGTGCGGGCCGAATAAATGCGCTGCCAGTTGCCCTGATGAAAGATCCCCGTCAGCAGTATGGCCACAAAAAAAGTGAACCCTGCCTTCAGCCCCGCGGCATCCCCCAGATCCAGCAGCTGCGGCGCCCGGTGCTGCAGCCCGGCCATGACCGGGCCGACCCCGCCCGTCACCTGCCAGCCCACGCACGCCAGCGCCCCCACCAGCGGCACGATCATCATCACCTGCACCTTGTCGGTGAAAATGGACGCGCGCAGCCCGCCATACATCGTGTAGAGCAGCACGGATCCCATCACGATCACCGAGGTCAGCCACAGCGGCACGGGGGCCAGCAGTCGCATCATCATGGCAATAGCCGTGATCTCGGCCGTCATGGCGATGAAGATGTAGAACACCATGATGACCAGCGTCAGGCCATGCATGGCACGTCCATAACGGATCATCAGGAATTCCGTCAGCGAATGGCCATGCGGCATCACCGTGCGCATGCGCTGCCCCAGCAGCATCATGACCATGACGGGCGACATGGAACCCAGTGCATAGCCGATGATGGAAGACAGCCCGCCCCAGGTGGCCGACTCGGCCGGTGAGAGCAGAATCCAGGCCCCCAGCGACGAGGCCAGCAGGGTCAGCAACGTCGCCACCGCCCCCTGGGAATGCCGTGCCGTGATGAATGCTTCGAGACTGTCGTGCGAACGCCGCGCATACAGCAGCCCCGCCAGTGAAAACAGCCCGGCAAACAGAACCAGCCAGAACACTGCCCATGAAGAACTGATGACACCCGATGTGCTCATGGCACCTCCCATGAATGAAGATGGAAAGGTGCATCGGCCCATGTCGGCATCGGCGTTGCCTTGCGAAACAGGTCACCGGCCAATCGCTGTTTCCCGTTGTCAGGAAACCCCCACCACGTATCGGCATCCAGCCCCGCTGCGCGTCCTTCCCTTCGCCGGCATGATCCGGATCAGGTTCAAAGGGTTACGGCCCGCGGCCGACTCTCAGTCCACAGGGCAAAAACGGCGCAGCACCTGCGCCACGGCGGACAGCGCACGGAAAACATCAGGCGCGGATCAGCCAGCTTCCACCCCGGGACGCCCCCAGGAACGGAATGCATTATAGGGGGCCCTCCACACGCTGATCCCTTGGGGTTTTCACGCACCAGAGCTGTGGACACCGCGCACACAGGATACAGCCGCGATGCCGTCCGGCACGACAATGATTTGCTGCCTGATCATTTGTGACAATGCGCCGCAGACAGACGCAACAGCCACGGCGGGCAGCAACACGTGTTTGCCATGCCGTTATCATCGTGACATGACCAAGACGCTACGCCTTCTCAATCTGCTGCAACGGTTGCGCCAGCAGCGCCGGCCCATGCGTGCCGAGACCCTGGCACGCCAGCTGGGCATCAGCGTACGTACCGTCTACCGGGACATCGAGACGCTGCGCGATCAGGGTGCCGATATCCGTGGCGAAGCCGGGGTTGGTTTTGTGCTGCACCGGGGCAGCATCACACTGCCACCCCTGCTGTTCAGCAAGGGCGAGATCGAAGCACTGGTGCTTGGCATGCGCTGGGTGATGGCCAGCACCGATTCATCCCTGCGGGAAGATGCAATATCGGTACTGAGCCGCATCGAAGCGGTGCTGCCTGAAGCCCTGTCTGCGCACATACGCAACACCGCCTGCTTCCCGCTGGTCGGCACCGCCACCAGCAGTTCCGCTGAACAGACCGTGCTGGACGAGATCCGGCGGGCCATGCGCGACGAACGCTGCCTGCGCTTTGATTACGTGGATGCCAACGGGGCACCCAGCCAGCGCAGCGTCTGGCCGCTGGCACTGGGCTGGTTCGAGCAGACCCGCCTGCTGGCTGCCTGGTGTACGCTGCGCCAGGATTTCCGCCATTTCCGCACCGACCGGATCCATCATCCGATCATGGCCGGGCCCATGCCAATGCCGCGTCCACTGATACTCAGGCGCTGGCAGGAGCACAACAATATTGACCTCTTGACCCGGTTTGAGTGCTGACCCCACTCACCAGTTCCCTCTCCTGTCAAAACCTGTCACGGCCCCTTCTTACACTGACAGCCTGAACATTGCCTGGAGGTAACCCGCCGTGAGTCAATACACCCTCTATACCCATCCACGCTCGCGCGGCATGATGGTGCATTGGATGCTGGAAGAATGTGCCGCCGATTATTCAATCGTGCCGCTCGCCTATGGCGCGGACATGAAATCGGCTGAATACCTGGCCATCAATCCGATGGGCAAGGTCCCTGCCCTGAAGGTCGATGACCAGATCCTGACCGAAACCGCAGCCATCTGCCTCTGGCTGGCCGAACGCTTCCCGGAAAAGAAACTGATTCCACCAGCAGGTTCCCTCGCCCGGGGTCAGATTTATCGCTGGCAGATGCTGCTGGTTCATCTGGAATATGCCGCCTTTGATCGCCTCTGGCAGATAGCCGAAACGCCCGAGCGCCAGCGCAGCCTGGGGTATGGCAGCTTCGACACCCTCCTGAACCTGCTGCGCAGCCACCTGAGCAAACACGACTACCTGGTGGGCGACCGGTTCAGCGTGCTGGACATGTACTGCGCTGGACTTCTGATGCAATTCATGCAGAGCCAGCCCGTCATCCCATCCGATGACCCGGTACTGTTGCCCTACATGCAGCGTTTCCTCGGTATGCCCAGCTTTGCCCGCGTCCAGGAACAGACTCCGGCGCTGCAGGAACAGCTCGAACCCCGGACAAAATAACCTGCCGGCCGGGCAATGTCCCGGCCGGCAGTCCTGGCGCTTATTGCCCCTGCGGCGAACGCGGCACGTAGAACACCCGGCCATAACGGCGCCAGGCATGGGATGTCCCGAACGTAGCATCCGTGCTGTAGCCCAGATACCATCCGTCATGCACCCGGTAGAACTCGTTGACCGCCTGTGTGCCCGGATACCGGTAGCGCAGCACATGGAAGACAACGTGCTCACGGGTCCAGCCATTGCCCAGGTTCGGGTTGATGCTGAACAGATAGCGGGCGGTGCCGTCGGCCGAGCGTGCGCGGTAGCGATAGACCGGTACCGTGTTGTACTGGGGCTTGGCATACGCGTAGAACGCAAACCCCTGCCGCGTCCACTCGCCACTCACCGATGCATCGGCGCTATAGACATAGCGCATGTCGCCATCGCCCCCCGGTGCCACATAACGATAGACGCGTACCAGATTGGCCGCCTCCAGCGCTGCATCGGCCGGATCCCGCAATGTGATCTGCACGCTGGCCGAGGCGGCCGACGCATTACCTGCGCCATCGACCGCAACGATGGTGTAGCGGTAGGTTCCCGGTTTCAGATTGCGATCGATAAGGCTTTCGGTTTTCAGCAGGTTGGGAGTAATGTCCATGCCATCACGGAGCACCCGGTAGCCCGCCAGGCCCGAGCCCCCTTCGTCGCTGGATCTGCCCCAGGCGAGATGGACAGCATCATTGCCCTGCGGCTGGGCCTGCACCACCCCCGGAACGGCTGGCGCCTGAGTATCCGGCTTGACCATCGGGGTCTTCTGTACGCGACTGGCGGGTACATAGAAGCTGTGCTCGAAGAATTCCCAGGCACCGCCAGCGCTGCTGCCCGTCATGGCATAGGTCATGTACCAGCCACCATGCACCTGTTTGTATTCATCGACACCCAACCGATCCTTGTCCGGCTGGGTGTATGCATAGAAGGCAATGCCATCACGCCGCCAGCCATCAGCGCGTAACGCCCCGTCCGTGGTGAACTTGTAGCGCACCTTGTTGTTGGTGCTGGCGACATAGCGGTAGACGGGAACCGTATTGTTTTTCTGGGTTGCATACGCCAGAAATGCCTCGCCCTGCAGCTTCCATTCGCCGCCCAGGGTGCGGTCGGTACTCAGGTGATAGCGCAGACCGCTGCCGTCACTGGCCATGTAACGGTAGACCGGCACCACATCCGGATCCACCGTAGCCTGACCGGCAACATTGACGCGCACAATCTTCGAGATCGACGGCGTACCTGCCTCGTTCAGAATGAACACCATGTAGTAGCCGGGAGGCGTGTCATTGACATTGGCAGGCAGGCTGGCCACCAGCCGGTTACCTTCGCGGCGGAAACTGAGCTCGATGAAGCGCTGGTTCATGTTGAACGAGTGCGTGACCGAGCCAGTCGCCACCATCGTCACACGACGGATGGTGCTGGCCTGGGCGGATTCGAGCACCATGCTGCCACCGGGCTGCACCACCATCGGCGCCGCATCCAGCGTCGGGCGCTCGGCTGGTGTGCCATCCGCCTTGTACAGGTAGGACGGGTAGTAGATCTCGGCGTTGAGGTTGCTCTCCGGGCCATAGGCACCGCCACCGCCAGTGAACAGGGTTGCATCCGGCAGCAGCGTCGCGGTGGAGTGGTACAGACGCATGCGCTGCTGGGCCGGGCCACGGCTCCATACACCCGTCTTCGGATTCCAGAACTCCAGGTAGCGAATGGGATTGCGTGCCGTGGCTTTCTGGAAATCGAAGTATTCGGCACCACCACTGATGGCCACGGTGCCGTCAGCGAGCACGGTACTGTTGTGCCACATGCGGGTGTTGCTCATAGTGCCCGCATCGGTCACCACCGGTCTGTCGCCACGGATGTCGATGATGGCCGCCCGGTTACCGGTCGCCTCGGTGAACAGGATCCGGCCAGGCTGGAACATGACGGCCGAACCTTCCCAGTCGGATTTATAGTTCAGGGTGCCCAGATTGGTGCGCGTGCCATTGCCACTTACGTCCATCCGGTACATCTGGGTCTTGGAAAAACCAAAAATCCGGCCATCCGGGGCGACCCAGTTGCGAGGATAATCCTCGCGCAGATCCGACGTGCTGATGCCCGTCAGCAGAACATTGCTGCCATCGTTGCGCCGGATCTCGGGATGGTCATTACCCCCTTTGCCGCCCTGCACGAAGACCTGGCCATCGGGCAGTGCAGTAGCGGTGGCATACCACCGCTTGCGCTGCAGTTTGGCGGCACGCTCGATAGTGTTGCTGCCTGGCCGGAAGATCGTGGTGTCATTGTTGGGCTGATTGGTGCTGCGACCGCGGGCGTCACTGTAGATGTCTCCTCCCGCGATGAACACATTGCCGGTCAGCGGCAGCACCACCTGGGCCGAGCAGAAAATGTCGGTCTGGGTCGTGTTGGGCAATGTCAGATGAGCCGCGGTATCCCCTCCCAGCACCGGATCCCAGACGTCATAAAAGAATTTGCCGCCCTGCTGGCCCCGGTCGGTGGAGCCATAGCTCATCACCCGGCCGTCGGGCAGCACCACGACATGGATGGGGATAAAGGGCCACTTGAGCTGGCTGCCCCAGACACCTTCGGTGGCGGCCCGGGCTGCGGTGGGCAACGCCTTGCGCGCCACCACGGAAGAGCTCAGCGTATCCTCCTCGTCGGCCAGCGGCGGACCAGCCATGCCCTGTTCCTCGGAAAATTCGATGCCCTGGTTGGGGGTAGCCACCACGGCATCGACCGGACCATCCGAAGCCAGCGACGAATCTGCCGATACGGCACTGGCCGTGTTCCCGTCCGGAACAGGCGGGCCAGCCTCGCCGCCGCCACCACAGGCAGCAAGGGTCAGCAAAGCAGTCGTGCAGGCGGCTGCCAGAGCCTGACGGCACAGATGCCCAGGCTCGGCTACGGACGGAAACGATCGGATCACAGTGACTTCCTGTAGAGGTGACTATGCAATAACCTCCCCCGGCTGGCTGCCCGGGGAGACGCTCGGGACGGCATGGTAGGAGATGGCCTCCCGACGCGCCGTGCAAACCGTCACAGGTGAATGTTTTTAGAATACGCAGCGGCATGAAGTCACGGTGGCCTCATCCGTTTGCCCATTCGTGGCCTGATCTGCCCCGTTTATCCGTAAAATCCCGTCCCGATGATTGTTGCCCCCCTCCGCTCATAGGTATACGAACCCGATGCTCAGAATCAAGCGTGGCCTGGACATCCCGATCACAGGCGCACCCGCCCAGCAGATCGACACGGCCCGTCCTGTCAGTCAGGTGGCCGCCATCGGCTTTGACTACCACGGCCTGAAGCCGACGATGGCGGTGCAGGTTGGCGAGCAGGTGCGTCAGGGCCAGCTGCTCTTTGCCGACAAACGACACCCCGGTGTCCGCGTGACGGCGCCAGCCACGGGAACGGTCAGCGCCATCCACCGCGGCGAGCGGCGGGTGCTGCAGTCCGTTGTCATTGACGTGGACCATGAGGCGGACCCTGCGGCAGCCCTGCGTTTCGCGCACGGCCAGCCCGACTCCCTGGCCCGTCTTTCGGCCGAGGCCATCCGCAACAACCTGCAGCAGTCTGGCCTGTGGTGTGCCCTGCGCACCCGGCCCTTCAGCAAGGTGGCACCGGTCGACGGCACGCCGGCACACATCTTCGTCACCGCCACCGACACTCATCCGCTGGCAGCAGAC
Source organism: Lautropia sp. (assembly GCA_030527825.1). GTDB lineage: Bacteria > Pseudomonadota > Gammaproteobacteria > Burkholderiales > Burkholderiaceae_E > Lautropia. The sequence goes on along the minus strand of JAUNAC010000002.1, from coordinate 121,627 downwards.
CCCCGGCTGGTCATCACCGGCCATGCCGAGGACTTCCGGCATGGTCTGACCGTGCTGAGCCGGCTGGCACCGGTCTTTCTTTGCCGCGCCCCGGGCAGCAGCCTGCCCGGCGAGGATGTGTCCGGGGTAACGACCCAAATCTTCGACGGCCCCCATCCCGCCGGTCTGGCAGGTACCCACATCCATTTTCTCTATCCCGTGGACAGTACCCGCACGGTCTGGACGATCAATTATCAGGATGTCATCGCCGTTGGCCGCCTGTTCACCACCGGCGAACTGTGGACGGAGCGGATCGTGGCCCTGGGCGGGCCGGTGGTCAAAACGCCGCGCCTGCTGCGCACCCGGCTCGGCGCAAGCCTGGACGAGCTGGTGGCAGGCGAGCTGCTGCCCGGCGACAATCGGGTCGTCTCCGGCTCGGTACTGGGCGGACGCACGGCACGCGGGCCGTGTGCCTATCTGGGGCGCTATCACCTGCAGGTGAGCTGCCTGGCCGAAGGACATGACCGGCCGCTGCTGCACTTTCTGCGGGCCGGCCGCCGCAAACACTCGGTCACGGCCGCCTTCCTGGCCAGTCTGTTCGGAGGGCCGGGGCGGCTGGCCATGGACACATCTACCCAGGGCAGCCCGCGGGCGATGGTGCCGGTCGGTACCTACGAAGCGGTGATGCCCATGGATCTGCTGCCCACGCAGTTGCTGCGCTATCTCATCGTGGGCGACACCGACATGGCCCAGAAGCTCGGCTGTCTGGAGCTGGACGAGGAAGACCTGGCGCTGTGCACCTACGTCTGCCCCGGCAAATACGAATATGGCCCGATCCTGCGGGACATCCTGACCCGTATCGAAAAGGAGGGCTGAACCGATGAGCCTGAAGGATTTCCTGGACAAGCTGGAGCCCCACGTCCAACAGGGCGGCAAACACGAAAAATGGTATGCCCTCCATGAGGCGGTTGACACCTTCCTGTACCGCCCCGGGCTGGTGACGCGCTCCACCGCCCACGTGCGTGATGCCATCGACCTGAAACGGATCATGATCCTGGTCTGGCTCTGTGCGTTTCCGCCCATGCTGTTTGGCATGTGGAACGTTGGCCATCAGGCGAACCTGGCGCTGGCAGCCAGTCCCGACCTGCTTGCCGCCCAGAGCGGCTGGCGCTTCGAGCTGACCCGGACACTGGTCGGCTTCGATCCCCAGAGCGTGCTGGCCTGCTTCGTGCAGGGGATGATCTGGTTCCTGCCGATCTATGCCGTCACCTTCCTGGTGGGCGGTTTATGGGAAATCCTGTTCGCCTCATTGCGCCGCCACGAGATCAACGAAGGCTTCTTCGTGACCTCCATCCTGTTCGCGCTCACGCTGCCACCCACCATTCCGCTGTGGCAGGTGGCCCTGGGCATCAGCTTCGGCGTGGTACTGGGCAAAGAGGTCTTTGGCGGTACCGGCAAGAATTTCATCAACCCGGCATTGGCCGGCCGCGCCTTTCTGTTCTTCGCCTACCCGGTGTCCATGTCTGGCACCGCCATCTGGAACGTGGTCGACGGCTTCTCCGGTGCAACGGCGCTCGGTCAGGCCAAAGCGGGCGGCGTGGCCGCCCTCAGCCAGGGCGGACTTTCCTGGATGGACGCCTTCCTGGGCAATATGCCCGGCGCAATCGGCGAGACCAGCACGCTCGCCATCCTGATCGGTGGCGGCCTGCTGCTGCTGATGCGGATCGCCGCCTGGCAAATCGTCGCCGGCGTACTGATCGGCATGATCGCCCTGTCGAGCCTCTTCAACCTGATGGCCGCCGGATCGGCCAACCCGATGCTGGCCATGCCCTGGTACTGGCACCTGGTGCTGGGCGGCTTCGCCTTCGGCATGATGTACATGGCCACCGACCCCGTGTCTGCCGCCATGACCAGTGCCGGCAAATGGGCCTTTGGCATCGTGATCGGCGTGATGGTCGTGATGATCCGGGTCATCAACCCTGCCTATCCGGAGGGCATGATGCTCGCCATTCTGTTCGGCAACCTGTTTGCCCCCCTGATCGACTATTTCGTCATCCAGGCCAACATCAAGCGGAGGGCCAAGCGCCGTGTCTAGACAGCAAGAATCCATTGCCCGGACGCTGCTGGTGGCGTTCGTGGTCTGCCTGGTCTGCTCGGTGATCGTGGCCAGCGCCGCCGTGCTGCTGCGCCCGACCCAGGTCGAGAACCGCCAGCTGGACCGGCAGCGCTATATTCTGGAGATTGCCGGACTGGCGCGGCCAGACGCCTCGACCCGCGACATCCAGCGCATCTTCCACGACCGGATCAAGGCCCGCGTGGTGGATCTGGACAGCGGCCGCTACACCGATCGGCAGCAGGCCGACACCTTCGACCCGCTGCAGGCCGCCAAGGATCCTGCACAGTCGATGGCGCTCACAGGCGCCGACGACATCGCCTCGATCCACCGGCGGGAATACCAGAGCATCGTCTACCAGGTGGAAGACGAGCACGGCGGGCTGCAGACCCTGATCCTGCCGGTGCGCGGCTATGGACTGTGGTCAACGCTCTACGGTTTCATCGCCCTGAAGAGCGACCTGAACACCGTGGTCGGTCTGGGCTTTTACCAGCAGGCCGAAACTGCCGGCCTGGGCGGTGAGGTGGACAATCCCCGCTGGCGTGCGCTGTGGCCCGGCAAACAGGTCTTTGACGGCAATGGCCAGCCGGACATCACCATCATCAAGGGAACCGTCGATCCATCGAACCCGCGCGCAGCCCACCAGGTCGATGGACTGGCCGGCGCCAGCCTGACCAGCAAGGGCGTGGGCAACCTGCTGAAGTTCTGGCTGGGCCCCAAGGGATTCGGGCCATTTATCGCGCACCTGCGCAACGCTTCCCCCCATTCATCACGGCAGGCATCGGCAGGAGGTCGCTGAGCATGGCTACACAACCCACCATCCGCGAGGTCCTTGTCGACCCGATCATCAAGAACAACCCGATCGGCCTGCAGATCCTCGGTATCTGTTCGGCGCTGGCCGTGACATCCAACCTGAAGACCGCGCTGGTCATGGCGATTGCCCTCACCCTGGTGACGGCCTGCTCCAGCATGTTCATCTCGATGGTTCGCTCGCAGATTCCAGGCTCGATCCGGATGATTGTGCAGATGGTCATCATCGCCTCGCTGGTGATCATCGTTGACCAGCTGCTGAAAGCCTATGCCTATTCGCTGTCCAAGCAGCTCTCGGTCTTCGTCGGACTGATCATCACCAACTGCATCGTCATGGGCCGTGCCGAAGCCTTTGCCATGGCCAATCCCCCCCTGCTGTCGTTCATGGACGGCATTGGCAACGGGCTGGGCTACAGCACGATGCTGATGGTGCTGGGCACCATCCGCGAACTGCTGGGATCGGGCAAGCTGTTCGGCATCACCATCCTGCCCGTGGTCAATGATGGGGGCTGGTACGTGCCCAACGGCCTGCTGCTGCTGCCCCCTTCAGCCTTCTTCCTGATCGGCATGATCGTCTGGGCGCTGCGCACCTGGAAAAAGGAGCAGCGCGAGACACCAGCCTTCCGGCTGGCTCCGCAGATGCGTGACGAACAGTACTGAGCCATGACCCACAGAACGACCGCATTCGAGGAACCCCGCTGATGATGGCGCACTACCTGAGTCTCTTTTTCCGGTCTGTATTCATCGAGAACATGGCCCTGGCCTTCTTCCTCGGCATGTGCACCTTCATTGCCATCTCCAAGAAGGTGCAGACAGCCATTGGCCTGGGCGTGGCCGTGGTGGTGGTCCAGGCCATTACCGTCCCGGCCAACAACCTGCTGTACTCCTGGCTGCTCAAGCCTGGCGCCCTGCGCTGGGCCGGGCTGCCGGATGTCGACCTGAGCTTTCTGGGGCTGCTGTCGTGCATCGGCGTGATTGCGGCCATCGTGCAGGTGCTGGAGATGCTGCTGGACAAGTACGTCCCCAGCCTCTACAACGCACTGGGCGTCTACCTGCCCCTGATCACGGTCAACTGTGCCATCATGGGCGGAACACTGTTCATGATCGAGCGCGACTACACCTTCCCCGAGAGCTGCGTCTACGGCCTCGGATCGGGCCTGTCCTGGGGGCTGGCCATCGTGCTGCTGGCCGGTATCCGCGAGAAGCTCAAATACAGCGACGTGCCCGACGGCCTGCAGGGTCTGGGCATCACCTTCATCACCATCGGCCTGATGGCCCTGGCCTTCATGTCCTTCTCGGGGGTCCAGCTGTGAACAGGCAAGCCATCAGAAGCACCATCGCGCCTGCAGGAGGATGCCGGCCATGAATTCCGAAATCCTGCTCGGCGTTGGCATGTTCACCGTGATCGTGCTGGCTCTGGTGGCCTTCATCCTGCTGGCCCGCTCGTGGCTGGTCTCCAGCGGCGACGTCACCATCGAGATCAATGGCGAACGCAAGATCACCGTGCCGGCTGGCGGCAAGCTGCTGCAGACCCTGGCCGGCCAGGAGATCTTTCTCTCCTCGGCCTGCGGCGGCGGCGGCTCCTGCGCCCAGTGCAAATGTATCGTCGAAGCCGGCGGCGGCGAGATGCTCCCCACCGAAGAAGCCCATTTCACGCGGCGTGACGCCGCCGAGGGCTGGCGCCTGTCCTGCCAGACCCCGGTCAAACAGGACATGAAAATCCGCGTTCCCGAGGAAGTTTTCGGTGTGCGCAAGTGGGAATGCACCGTGGAATCCAACCACAACGTGGCCACCTTCATCAAGGAGCTGACCCTGCGTCTGCCCGAAGGTGAAAACGTTGACTTCCGTGCCGGTGGCTACGTGCAGCTCGAATGTCCGCCACACACCGTTGCCTACCAGGACTTCGACATTCAGGACGAATTCCGCGGCGACTGGGACAAGTTCAATCTGTGGCGCTTCGTATCAAGGGTCGACGAACCCGTCGTCCGCGCCTACTCGATGGCCAATTACCCGGGCGAGAAAGGCATCGTCAAATTCAACATCCGCGTCGCCTCGCCACCGCCCAGGCAGGACAATGTCCCTCCCGGAAAAATGTCCTCCTGGGTGTTCAGCCTGAAACCCGGCGACAAAGTGACGGTTTACGGCCCGTTTGGCGAATTCTTTGCCAAGGAAACCGACAACGAGATGATTTTCATCGGGGGGGGCGCCGGCATGGCCCCCATGCGCTCCCACATCTTCGACCAGCTCAAACGGCTCAATTCCCGGCGCAAAATCAGCTTCTGGTATGGGGCCCGTTCACTGCGCGAAGCCTTCTACGTCGAGGAATTCGACCAGCTCGCCCGTGACAATCCCAACTTCACCTGGACCCTGGCGCTCTCCGACCCCCTGCCCGAGGACAACTGGACCGGGCCGACGGGCTTCATCCACAACGTCCTGTACGAAAACTACCTGAAGGATCACCCGGCACCGGAGGACTGCGAGTACTACATGTGCGGCCCGCCGGTGATGAACGCGGCCGTCATCAGCATGCTGACCGACCTCGGCGTCGAGCGCGACAGCATCTTCCTGGACGACTTCGGAGGCTGACCCGGATGCGCAGCGTCCTTGCCCTGCTGGCGGCCGCCCTGCCCCTGCTGGCCGCCTGCCAGCCCGACATCGTCCAGCTCGAAGGCCCGACCATGGGCAGCAGCTATCACATCAGCTATGTCCGCACCACCGGCAGCCCGGACCCCCAGACCATCCAGGCCATGATCCAGCACCAGCTGGCTGCCCTGGACATCGCCATCTCGACCTACCGGGATGACTCGGAACTGGCCCGCTTCAATGCCGCTGCCGCCCCCGTCTGTCGTCCCATGCCCCCCATGGCACTGGAACTGGCACGGGACGCCCTGCATCTGGCGGCCGACAGCGAAGGCGCCTATGACGTCACCCTGCTGCCTGTGCTGGATGCCTGGCAATTCGGCCCCCAGGCCGCCAGGGCCCGCACACAGACAGATCCCACGGCAACCACCAGCGCCAGCAGCACCATGACCGTGAACGGCCTGCTGGACACACCCGCCGGCGCCTCCCCGGACACCGCTCAGGCCCCATCGGCCAGCACCCTCACCCGCCTGCGCAACCGCATCGGCATGCAGCATCTGCACATTGCCGGCGACCGGCTGTGCAAGGATGCCCCCATCACCGTCGAATTCAACAGCATTGCCGCCGGCTACATCATCGACCGGCTGGCCGAACAGTTCAATGCCCGGGGCATTCATGACTACCTGCTGGAAGTCACCGGCGAAATCCGCGCCGCCGGCCAGAAGCCCGACGGCCAGCCCTGGCGGATCGCCATCGAGGCCCCCCTGGATGACCGGCGCGAGGCCCAGCGCATCATCACCCTGCACCAGGAGGCCATCTCGACCTCCGGAGACTACCGCAATTACCGCGAAGTACACGGCCGACGCTATTCACACCTGATCGACCCGCGCACACTTGCGCCGATCGCCCATCAGCTGGCCTCCGCCACCGTCATCGCCCCCAGTGCCATGCAGGCTGATGGCCTGTCCACGCTGCTGATGGTGCTGGGCCCGGACCACGGCTATGACTACGCCGTGCGCCACCGGCTGAGCGCCCTGCTGGTCAGCCGGACTCCCAACGGCTTCCATAGTCGCACCACCCCGGCCTTCGATCAGCGTTTCGCACCGGATCATGCGGCACAAACCACCTCTGTCACCCCACACCGCGGCCCCGCACGGGCCAATGGAGAATCATGATGCTGGTCTGGCTTCTGGTTTTTGTCATCATGCTGCTGGTCGTTGCCGGCATGGCCATCGGCGTCATGGCCGGCCGCAAGCCCATTGCCGGCTCCTGCGGCGGCATCGCCAGCCTGGGCATCGAAAAATCCTGCAGCCTCTGCGGCAACGACTTTGACAAATGCCCCGGCCCATCCTCATCCGCCATGCAGACCGCGGACGACCCGGCGCATCCCCGGCCGGATCAGCCCCACCGGTCATCCCGCCAGACTCAGCGGCAGGACTTGCCCGTCCAGGATGGCGGCGACGGCTCAACCTGCTGATCGCCCCCCTGCACCCTGCAGCGGAACTGTCGACCCGCCGACACCGCCACCCAGCCCGCCCCCTGCCGGACAAACTCCACGCGGATCCGCTGAGCAGCAATTGCATCATCCGGCAGATCAATCATCGTGACCAGATAGACCGCACTGGTCACCGGCCCATCCGCATAAATGAAACTTTCCTGCCGGTGCTGACGGCCCGGTAATGCGGCCAGTGTGCTGGCCTGCACCGGGAAAAGCATGTTGAACATCTGCCTGCCGCACATCTCGATCGGCTGCTCGCAGCTCGTGCCGAGCGCGGCGGCTTTCTCGGGAGACACCACCATGGGCGCGAAACCATCGGAAGTGCGCACCGTGGACGGCAAAGTAGCCGGCGCACGCGCGTCGCGGGCGGGCTGTCCGTCAAATGATGCGGTCTGCCAGCCCCGTCGGGCGTCCGGGTCAGCCGCTGCCTCGCCGCGGGCCGCTGCCGCCTGCCCAGCCGTGGCAGGATCACCGTCCGGCGCCACCTGACCCGCCGCACCGTCAGCCGCTGGCCCCGGCTGGCCCGGATGCCGAGCATCCACCACACCGGGGACCGGCGTTGCCGTGGCACGCGCCAGCGCCGCTTCCGCGTCACGCACCCGTTTCAACTGGTCAGCCGATACCGACGGATTCGCCGCCACGATATCGGCCGATGCCGGAGTGGCAGATGCGGCCGGACTGCGGGCTGCTGACGACGCGTCCGCAGCACCCGAAGCCGGTGCACCATCTGCCGCCGGATCTGTCCCGCCCAGCCCCTGATCAGCAATGGCCTCATCCTTGAGCAGGGCATCCAGATCAGCCGCGCGGGCAGCGCGCTCGCCAGCCACCTGCTTGCGGTTTCCGGGCTTTTCCCGCCGCTCATGCGCTGCCGCGCCCCGCCGGCCGTCAGCCCCCTGTGCTGCATCCGGATGACGCCCATAGTGTTGCGCACTCACAGCCTCATCCGCCTCAATGGCGTTCTGGCGGGGATGCCAGCGGGCATCCAGCGCCGGTACTGCTGATGACCCGACTGAAGACGACACACCATCCACAGGCGTTGCCGAACGCACCCCACCCGCTGCCTGGTCTGCATCCAGCACCCGCACCGCCTCATCCTTCGCCTGTGCCGTCCGGGCCGCTGCGGGCCGCGGATCGCCCACGCCGGCGGCCTTGCCAGCTGCTGTCCCGGCAGCTACAGCCGCCGCCTGCCGGCCACCATCTGCCACTGCCTTCCCGGCGCGGCCACAGCCCTGCTTCTGCCAGTGCCCGCCACAGCGGTACTGAATGCCAACCTGCACCAGCTGGAACCCTTCGGCCGTCTTGCGAAATGCCAGTCGCCGGCGCCATTCCAGCTGCGACATGCCCCGATGGATAGGCACCGCCGTCTCCAGAAAAATGCCGACGCCACTGTCGAACAGGAAATCCTCTTCCACAAAACGATAGGCCGCCTTGGCTGCACTGCCTGGCGGCTGACCCAGCTTGCCAGCCGCCTGACGGCCACAGCGCAACAGCCGGTCACTGTGGCAGACCACCGGGCCGTGACGCACCGCCAATACCGAATAATCGGTCGGACGCGCGACCTCCGTGCGCGGCGTGGCCGCCAGCGCACCCGCCGTGCAGCTCAACGCAGCAGCCAGACAAGACAATCGAAAAGAAATGGATTTCATGGGCAACATGGAAACAGGGCCGACAGAAAATACTTAAAAACAGCTCATGCTGAAGTCTTGCAGCCCCTATCCGAATGCGCAAGCCTTGACGGCCACCTGACGGCCGCGGGAGACACCAAGGATGCGATCTTTAAAGTTTTCAGACATCTTTCAGCGCCGCAGCCCCCAGCTGCACCCAGGTCAGCGCCAGTTCCCGCTCGGCAATGAACGCGTTGTACAGCGTATCTTCCGTCAAGATGCCACGACGCACCCCGTCAGGGATCCGCCCGGCCTCGTCCGCAGCAAAATCGCTGCGCCACTCCCCTTCAAAATAGTATTGGCGCAGTACCTGCAAGCGCTCGCGGGCCTGCTGCCACTGCTGCTGGGCCAACTGCAGACCGGGCAGCAACTCGGCCCACTCGTTGTAAAGCGCCTCCAGTCGCTGGATGCGTGCCAGCGCCACGCCCGGCAACGGAGTCGCTGAACCATTCACACCGGGATCAGACGGATCATTTTTCACCATGCCCATGCCTGTTTTGCAATATGAGGAGAAGATGAGGAGAAGATACCCCTTGCAGGGGGAACCCTGCCGGCAGAAACCGGGCGGGCGAGTATACTGCCTGTCAAGAGCCATCATTCCATGATGCCCATAACACCGGAACGCCCCTCCCCGGGCAGTCCGGCCTCACGGAGACCATTCCCATGACCGACCGCGTCCAGGCATGTGGCCTGCAGGTATCTGCCCCCCTCTACAACCTGCTCAGCCAGGAAGCACTACCGGGCACCGGCATCGACCCCGAAGCTTTCTGGCAGGGATTTGCCGATCTCATCCATGACCTCACGCCCAAAAACCGGGCGTTGCTGGCCAAACGGGACGAGATCCAGCAAAAGATCGACAGCTGGCACCGAGCCCACCCCGGCCCGATCCGGGACATGGCGGCCTACCGTGCCTTCCTGGTCGAACTCGGTTATCTGGTACCCGAAGGCCCGGACTTCAAGATCGACACACCCAACGTCGACGACGCTATCGCCCACGTTCCAGGCCCACAGCTGGTCGTGCCCGTCATGAACGCACGCTACGCCCTCAACGCGGCCAACGCCCGCTGGGGCAGCCTCTATGACGCCCTCTACGGCACGGACGCCCTGGGCAGCCTGCCGAAAGCCGGTGGCTACGATCCGGCACGCGGCGCACAGGTCATCGCCTGGGCCAAGGAATTCCTCGACCAGGCAGCTCCGCTGGCCCAGGGCAGCCACGCCGACGTCACCGCCTACCAGGTCAAGGACGGCAAACTGCTCGCCCGGACCGCTGCCGGCGAAACCGGTCTGAAAGACCCGGCACTCTTTGTCGGCTACCTCGGCGAGGCAGACACCCCCTCGGCCATCCTGCTGCGCCACCACCAGCTGCACATCGACATCCGGATCGACCGCAACCACCCCATCGGCAAGAGCGACCCGGCCGGCGTGGCCGACATCGTGCTGGAAGCCGCCGTCTCCACCATCATGGACTGCGAGGACTCGATCGCTGCCGTCGACGGCGAAGACAAGGCCGCCGCCTACCGCAACTGGCTGGGCCTGCTGAAGGGCGACCTGACTGAAGAAGTCACCAAGAACGGCAAGACCTTCACCCGCAGGCTGAACCCTGACCGCGTCTACCGCACCCCGGACGGCAAGGGAGAGCTGAGCCTGCAGGGCCGCTCGCTCATGTGGATCCGCAACGTCGGCCACCTCATGACCAGCCCGGCCATCCTGGATCGCGACGGCAACGAAGTGCCCGAGGGCATGATCGACGCCATGTGCACCGTGCTGGCCGCCGTGCACGACCTGAAAAAAACCGGTGGCGCCCGCAACTCCGCCAAAGGTTCGGTCTACATCGTCAAACCGAAGATGCACGGCCCCGAAGAAGTCGCCTTCGCCAACGAAATCTTCAGCCGTGTCGAAGATGTCCTGGGCCTGCCCCGAAACACCGTCAAGCTCGGCGTGATGGACGAAGAGCGGCGCACCACCGTCAACCTCAAGGAATGCATCCGCGCCGTCAAGTCGCGCCTGGCCTTCATCAACACCGGCTTCCTCGACCGTACCGGTGACGACATCCACACCTCAATGGAAGCCGGCCCGATGGTGCGCAAGGCCGACATGAAGACCCAGCCCTGGATCCTCGGCTACGAAGACAACAACGTCGACGTCGGTCTGGCCTGCGGCCTTTCCGGCATCGCCCAGATCGGCAAGGGCATGTGGGCCATGCCCGACATGATGAAAGCCATGCTGGAGCAGAAAATCGGCCATCCCAAGTCTGGCGCCAATTGCGCCTGGGTGCCCAGCCCGACCGCCGCCACCCTGCATGCCACCCACTACCACCAGGTCGATGTCAAGGCCCGGCAGGCCGACATCGCCAAGGGCGGCAAGCGCGCCCGTCTGGACGACATTCTCACCGCCCCGGTGGCCGATGGCATGCCATGGAGCGCCGAAGAACGCCAGGCCGAAATCGACAACAACGCCCAGGGCATCCTCGGCTACGTCGTGCGCTGGGTCGACCAGGGCGTCGGCTGCTCCAAGGTACCTGACATCAACAACGTCGGCCTCATGGAGGATCGCGCCACCTGCCGCATCTCCTCCCAGCACATCGCCAACTGGCTGCGCCACGGCGTCGTGACCCGCGACCAGGTCATGGACACCCTCAAGCGCATGGCCGCCGTGGTCGATCACCAGAACGCCGGCGACCCGGCCTACCACAACATGGCGCCCGAGTTCACCAGCATCGCCTTCCAGGCCGCCGCCGACCTGGTGTTCAAGGGTTGCGAGCAGCCGGCCGGCTATACCGAGCCGATCCTGCACGCCCGCCGGCAGGAGCTGAAGGCATCGCTGAAAAAGTGAGCGGAAGGCCCCCATGATCGGGGGTCGGCCTCTGGTACAACAACACAACACGTGCATTGTGCCAGGGGCCTGACAGGGCACTCAGCGCAAACGGGGCCATCCATGCCAACGCTTCCCGGCCCGTCCCTCAGGACATACCGGCAGGCGTACCGCGCCTGGAAGGCTCCGCCCGGGAATTGCCCTGGGCCACCTGCAGCGCCGGCAGTATTGCCCGCGTCAGATGGGCAACATTGATCCGCGTCAGGTGGTCGAATGCCGCCGACACAGCGAACGAACGCCCCGGCAACAACAGAATTCCCTGTTGCCCCAGCCTTTCAATGAAGGCAGACAGATCCTGCACCGCCGGATGCCCTCCCCATAGAAACATGCCACCTTCGGGTTCAATGTCGAACACCCACCCCCGCCGTTTCAACGCGCGCTGCGCCATCACCTGCTGCGACATCAGCCGGCGCTGGATGCCCTGCACATGACGCCGATATGTTCCGTCCATCAGGATCGTGTGCACGAAACGTTCGCAGAATCCCGGCACGGCGACACTCGTCAACAGCTTCAACTCCGCGAGCTGGGCCAGCCGTTCAGCGGATGCGGCGAGATAACCGATCCGCAGGGAGGCGGACAGCGATTTTGCAAAACTGCCAATGTAGATGGTGTGCTCAAACTCATCCATTTCGGCCAGGGTTGGCCGAACCCCCGGATGAAAGTCGCCATAGACATCATCCTCGACCAGCACGAAACCGTGCGTGATCGCACGCCTGAGCAGTTTGAACCCCACCTGCGACGACACCCCGGCGCCGGTCGGATTGTGGTAAGTGCTGTTGCAGAAAAACGCCTTCGGCCGGTGCCGTGCCAGCAACTCGTCCAGGGCCCCGATATCCGGCCCGTCCAGACGCCTGGGCACGCCCACCACCCTTCCCCCCTGCAGGCTCAGCAACCTGGTCAGCGTGGCACTGCAGGGCTCGTCCACCAGCACCACATCACCCGTGCTGATCAGCAGACGCGCCACCAGATCCAGCGCCTGCGTCGCCCCCAGCGTCGTCAACAGCTGCCGGGGAGGCACGTCAACGCGTGTGGTCCGTCGCAGGTGTACGCCCAACTGGCGACGCAAGGGCAAATGCCCCTGAATATCACCGTACTCGACCAGACCGCGGTGTGAAAGCCGGGCCGTACGGCGAACAGCCCGTGCCAGCCCCTCCGTGTCCCGCCAATCCAGCGGCAGCCAACCGCACCCCAGCCTGATGGACTGCGGTCCGGCCTGGAGCATGCGAAACAGCGGGTCAGGAATCGTCGTGCCGCTGTCCACCAGCGCCCCCATGCCCTCATCAGCGCCCTCACCCAGGCGCGACGCGACAAAGTAGCCCTTGCCCTGATGGGCTTCCAGCATGCCATCCTGAACCAGCCGTGCATATGCACTCACCACCGCATGCACACTGATCCCTTCACGCACCGCCAGACTGCGAACCGATGGCAGCCGCTCCCCGGGCACCCAGACACCGCCCACCAACCGATGCCGAAGGCGTTCATAAAGATTCCGGGACAAGTCTTTCATTTCGTTTCCCTGCCAAGCGATCCCCTCAGCCAGCCAGGTAACCACCACCTGTCCCACATCACAGGACATGCCGGCAACTGTTTGGAAATTTTATCAAACAGTTTCTTGGATACCTGCCAGAGTGTTTGCCGACCGCCATGGCCAATACCCCAGAATGCACTGCATGAGCGCCAATCATGGGCACAGCCAGCACAGGACATCCCGACCCCGACACCCTCATCACAGCCCCGAACACGCATCATGAAACAACAGCTCCCATTCCGGACATGGCTCTACTTCCTGGCGCAGTCCATCAACCTGACCACGGCCGTCATGTCGGTTTCCATGGCAGCCCTGGTCGGCGGCATGCTTGCCCCGGCCCCATGGGCATCAACCCTTCCCTACGGATGCCAGTTCCTGCTGGTCATGCTCTGCACACTGCCTGCATCCAGACTGATGGCAGTCATTGGTCGTAGGAAATCCTTCCTGCTCGCCTGCCTGCCCCTGGCCCTCTCCGGTCTGTCCGGATATTTCGCCATCGAATTCCATCGGTTCAGCCTGCTGATTCTTTCCCATGCCCTGCTGGGTATCTACATCAGCTTTGCCAACTTCAACCGGTTTGCCGCCACGGATGGGCTTGCGGAACACGCAAAACCTCGCGCGATCTCCCTCGTCGTGGCCGGCGGTGTCATCGCGGCATTCCTGGGACCGATCCTCAGCAGCCAATTGAAGTCACTGGCCGGATTCCAGCCTTTCTCGGCTGCCTACCTGGCCTTCGTGGCCCTCGCCGCAGCTTCACTCATCATCAACCTGCTCGTCCCGAAAGCGCCACGCTCCACCCGGTACAACAAACCCACTGACAACCATCCTCTCCTGGCACAACCGCGTACGACCTCTCTTTTTCGCGTCATCATCGCACGGGCCGATATTCGCCTGGCCGTGCTGATTTCCGCCCTGGGCTACGGTCTCATGAACCTGCTGATGATCCAGACATCCATGCAGATGTCCGGCACGCTCTGCATGGCATTCGACGACGTGAGCAAGGCGATTCAGTGGCACGTCCTGGCCATGTTTGCCCCTTCCTTCCTGGCTGGCCGATTCATCCAGACACTGGGTGCGAAACGGATTTCCCTGTGCGGCATCACACTCATCCTGATCAGCGCCCTCATCAACATCTGGAGCAACGACCCCACAGCGATCCTCACCGCCCTGATCATCCTGGGGCTGGGATGGAACTTGACCTATGTCGGCGGCAGCGCCCTGTTCGCTGCACAGACATCCAGCATCGCAAACGCGGTCGAACTGCAGGGCATCAACGACCTGGCCATCTCCATACTGGCCACCCTTGGCGCCTTCGCTCCTGCTCCCCTTTACGCCTTCTTTGGCTGGTTTGGCACCAACATCATGGCCATTGTGCTTTGCATGACCTTACTGACCATTCATGTCACCAATAAAACCCGCCGGCAACACTGAAAATGTCATGTACCTAATAATGCGCCCACGGATTAGTCAGCACAATGTGGTGGCCAATTGCCCCCCCCAAACATCACAACCGCTTCTGCGCAATGTCGGCCTGCTTCAGCACATCATCAAGTATGTCACCCCCCGTGCCGGAACCAGCGCGGTCAGATTCATCCTGGGGGGCTTCCAGCGCCACGCTGCCGTCGGTTTCCCCGTGATCGGGTGAGGTGATCGGCTGATTGCCGGGCAGAACGTCAACAAACTCAATCCAGCGCGGCAGTTTGTACTGCGCCAGGTTGTCGCTCAGATAATCCATGAGCTGACGGGACATGGTGGGGCTGGCCTCCTCGCCTTGTCTGAGCACCACCAGTGCCTTGGGCCGGATCAGGCCCTCTTCTTCCGGGGCGCCAACGACGGTGACTTCGGCCACGGCGGCATGGGCAGCCAGCACGCCCGCAATCTCGGCCGGCGAGACGAACTGGCCGGAGATCTTGAGCAGGTCGTCGGAACGGCCGGCGTAATGATAGAAACCGTCCGTGTCGCGCCAGAAGCGGTCGCCGGTCTTGACCCAGGGGCCCAGAAAGACGTCACGGCTCTGCTGGCGCTGGTTCCAGTAACCCAGGGCGGCAGTGGGGCCATTGACCAGCAGTGTGCCGATATTGCCGTCCGTCACGTCGGCATTCTGTTCGTCCACCAATCGCATGCGAAATCCCGGTACCGGCTTGCCCACCGTGCCCTCGGCCGTCTCGGTGGGGGTATTGGACAGGTAAATGTGCAGCATCTCGGTGGCACTGAAACCGTTGAGCACGGGCACGCCCAGGCGTTCCTCAAAGCGGCGCTGCAGGCTGGCCGACAGGGCATCGCCAGCGGACACGCACAGCCGCAGCGACACATCATGGGCGTCGGGGCAATGAGGATCCGCCAGCAGCGCCGAGAAGGCGGCCGGCACGCCAAACAGTACCGTCGGGCGTGCGCCGACCACCTTGGCTGGCGCAGCCCCGGTCAGGTAGTCGATCAGATCCTGGACGGAGCGGCGGCCGGACTTGAGCACGGCCATGGCGCCTGCGACCATCGGAAAGATCAGCGAGTTGCACAGGCCGTAGGCGCTGTAGAGGGGCGCAACCGACAGACAGCGGTCACGGGGATTAAGGCCCAGCACCCCCTGGCCATACAGCTCGCCCATCTGCACCAGACTGGCATGGCAGTGAATGGTGGCCCGCGGGTGGCCATCCACGCCGGAGGAGTACAGCCAGACGCACGGCTCGTCGCTGATGGTGTCGGTCGTATCCGTGGCGTCCTGATAATCGTCCTCGGCCCCGGCCTCCAGAATGGCACCGATATCGCCACCGTCTGCCAGGGGCGCTTCGGAAATCAGCAGACGCGACAGGGTGGGAATGGTGTTGTGCAGCCCATCCAGTGCCGGAAAGGCTGCACGCGACACGAAAAGCGCCTTGGCGCGGGAGTCACGCAGCATGTAGTCGTAGTCATGCTTGGACAGGCCGGTATTGACGCAGACCGGCACGACGCCTGCCTTGATGGCTCCCAGGAAGATGGTGGGCCAGTCGATGTTGTCGTTCAGGCAGAGCATGATGCGGTCTTCGCGCCCCACGCCAATGGAATGCAGCCCGCGCGCAAAATGATCAACCCGCCGGGCCAGTTCACCATACGTGATGGCCACCCGTTCATCCACAAATGCAACCTGATCGGCACGGCCCGCCTGCAGGTTGCGCTGTAACAGATCATCGGCGGCGTTATAGTCACGCGGAATGCTCGACAGCACGACATCGCTAATGTCATCAGCGCGCGGCGCTTCCTTGTCCATCGGTAAGAGCTCCAGTACAGCAACAGAAAGAGAGCATGGTATGCCGTGTCCCCGGAAATGTCGCGCCCCGGCGAGCGTTTTTCATGCCTCAGGCCGCTGCGGCCGCCCGCTGCAGACGGTCTCGCACGGCCCGCCAGGCCGGGGTATCGGGTGGTTGCGCCACCAGAATGCAGTCGGCGGCCAGCGCATCAAGCTGGTGCAGGGCGGCATACAGCTGGCGGGCCGCCTCCGCGGCATCGTCCGGCTGCCGGCGCCAGACCAGCCCCGTTTGCGGCACCGGCGGCCGTGGGCTCCAGACCGCCAGACGCAGCCCGGACCAGTCTGCCCCTGTCTCCCCGGACGCAGACGTACCGGTAGCACCGGCATGCGCCAGCGCCTCGGCCCGTTGCCTCAGCCGCTCGTCTAGCACCCCGGCTGGCAGCAGACGCAGCGGCACCGACGGCGCGTAATGCGAAGGCAGCGCCCCAGGCACTCGCGGCGCATCGACGTCAGCACTGGCCAGCGTGTCCGCCAATCGGACGGGCTGGCCCAGACAGTCAGTCAGCGCCTGCAGGCCAATGCCGCCCGGACGCAACAGCACCGGCGTGCCCCGGGACAGATCGACGATCGTGGATTCCACCCCCACGCTGGCCGCCCCGCCGTCCAGCACCAGCGGCACGGCCTGACCCAGCCCGCTGCGGACGTGGGCGGCACAGCTGGGGCTGATGCGACCAAAACGGTTGGCCGAGGGCGCTGCCAGGCCAGTGATTCCCACCACGGCCAGCGCCTGCATCAGCCGCTGAAAAACCGGGTGTGCCGCCATGCGCAGTGCCACCGTGTCCTGGCCGGCACTGGCATAGGGCGGTGCGTCGTGCCGTCGTTTCAGCACGAGCGTCAGCGGCCCCGGCCAGAAGGCACTGGCCAGGCGCTGGGCTGACGGCGTCCATTCACCCCATTGGGCCGCAACCGCCAGACTGGCCACGTGCACAATCAGCGGATGGTCGGCCGGGCGGCCCTTGATACGGTAAATGCTCGCCACGGCCGCCGCATGGGCGGCATCGGCCGCCAGGCCATAGACCGTTTCGGTCGGCAGGCCGATCACGCCCCCGGCCGCCAGTATGGCCACCGCCCGGGCCAGATCGCCGTCTGTGACCTGATCTGTCATTCAGGTATCTGCCAGGGGCTGAGCCACCAGCATGCCGATGCCGGCTGCCTGCTCCCGGACGGCATCCAGATGCCCGGCCACGATGTTGACATGCCCCATCTTGCGGCCAATGCGCGCATCTTCCTTGCCGTACAGATGCAGGCGGGCCCCGGGACAGGCCAGGATGGCCGGCCAGTCCGGTTCCACCGCCTCCCCGCCGGCAGCGCCGGGATACCAGGCATTGCCCAGAATATTGAGCATGATCACCGGACTGGACTGGGTCGTGTCACCCAGCGGCAGACCGGCCATGACACGCGCCTGCTGCTCGAACTGGCTGCAGCCGGCTGCATCCAGCGTCCAGTGCCCGGAATTGTGCGGGCGTGGCGCCATCTCGTTGGCCAGCAGCCTGCCATCCTGCAGCACAAAGAATTCGATGCACAGGACACCGCGATAGTCCAGGCGCTCCGCCAGCGCGACCGCTGCGGCACGGGCCTGCCCGGCCACGTCTTCACTGATTTGCGCAGGAACGGTGCTGACCGCCAGGATGCCCTGACGATGTTCATTGCCCGCAAGCGGATAGACCGCCACCTCGCCATCTGCTCCCCGCGCCAGCAGCACCGACACCTCGGCCGCCAGCGGTACCTGCTGCTCCAGCACGCAGACCGGCCCCCGCGCGCTGCCCCCCGGCGAAAACCGGTCGAATGCCAGATGCGCGTCCTCCGGCGAGGCGACCCGCGCCTGGCCCTTGCCATCGTAGCCCAGCCGGGCGACCTTCAGGATACCGGGAAACAGCGTATCCGGTACCCCGTCGATGTCCGCATGCGTTTCAATCACCCGATACGGTGCCACCGGCACCCCGGCCTGCGTCAGGAACGCCTTCTCGGCCACCCGGTCCTGGGCGATGGCAACCGAGGCGCCCGACGGCGCCACCCGGGTCAGCATCGCCAGACGCTCCATGGCCGCGGCCGGCACATTTTCGAACTCGGTCGTGACCGCCCCGCAAAGCGTGCCCAGCTCAACCAGCGCGCTGTCATCGAGATAGTCGGCACGGATATGCCGGTCGGCCACCCGCCCGGCGATGCTGTCCGTGCCAGGATCCAGCACACAGACGCGATAACCCAGACGCTGGGCCGCCTGGCAGAACATCCGGCCCAGCTGCCCTCCCCCCATCACACCCAGCCAGCTTCCCGGCGCCAGCACCGGCCAGGCCAGAGGGGCAGGCGACGGCACAGGCTCATGGAAAGCCAGCCGGGCCGGCCGGCCGTTGCGTCGTGGTGCAGCAGGTGCACTCATTGGGGCAACTCCATCTGGCGTGCCGCCTTGGTCTGGCTGCGACGGTAGGCGGTCAACGCCGTGCTCAGCTCCGGCCGTGACAGACCCAGCAGCGCCACCGCAAACAGCGCGGCATTGACCGCCCCTGCCTCACCAATGGCGAAGGTTGCCACCGGCACCCCGCGCGGCATCTGTACGATGGACAGCAACGAATCCTGCCCATGCAGGTGACGGCTCGGCACCGGCACACCCAGCACCGGCAGGATGGTCTTGGCTGCCAGCATGCCCGGCAGGTGCGCAGCTCCGCCCGCGCCGGCGATAATGACCTGCAGGCCGCGACCGGGCGCTTCCTCCGCATACGTGAACATATCGTCCGGCATCCGGTGCGCCGACACCACCTGTGCCTCGTGCGGCACGCCGAACTGCTTGAGCACATGAACGGCGTGCTGCATCACATCCCAGTCGGAACTGCTCCCCATCACCACCCCCACCAGCGGAGAGTGGCTATCCTGCGTCTGGGTCATGGGGGCGGACGGCGTCAACTGCTGCGACTGGCTCATGCTTTTTCCGATTCAAGAGACTGGCCGGTCAACCGCTCATAGGCTTCCCGGTAACGGTTGCTGGTTGCTTCGATCACAGCCATCGGCAGGGGGGGCGGGGGCGGTTCACGGTTCCAGGTCTTGACCGTGTCCAGGTAATCACGCACAAACTGTTTGTCGAAGCTGGGGGGCGAGATGCCAGGCCGATACTGATCCTCTGGCCAGAAGCGCGATGAATCCGGCGTGAGGATTTCATCCATCAGCACCAGCTGGCCCGATTCATCAAGGCCGAACTCGAATTTGGTGTCGGCAATGATGATGCCGCGGGTAGCCGCATATTCACTGGCCTCACGGTACAGCGTCAGGCTCACGCTGCGGATCTGCTCGGCAAGGTCCCCGCCAATGCGGGTGACCATGTCATCAAACGTGATGTTCTCGTCGTGCTGACCGAGCTCGGCCTTGGCGGCCGGGGTGAAGATCGGCTCGTCCAGCTGCTCGGCCTGGGCGATGCCCGGTGGCAGCGCAATGCCTGACACGCTGCCCTCGTTCTGGTACTCCCGGTAGCCCGAGCCGACCAGATAGCCGCGCACAACCGCCTCCACCAGAATGGGCCGCAGGCGCTTGACCAGCATGGAACGGCCTTCGACCAGCGGGATCTCGTCCGGCTGCACCACCGACTCCGGCGCCACGCCGGTCAGATGATTGGGAATCACATGCCTGAGCCGGTCAAACCAGAACAGCGCCAGCGTGTTCAGCACCCGCCCCTTGTCCGGGATGGGTTCGGCCATGATGACGTCAAAAGCCGAGAGCCGGTCGGAAGTCACCATCAGCAGGCGATCCTCGCCCACTGCGTAGTTGTCACGCACCTTGCCGCTGGCCAGCAACGGCAGCGAGTGCAAACGCGAAGACGAGGCAGAACTCATGGAACAACACTCCTTCATGCGAATGACGGGTCAAACGGGTACGGGCCCGACAACCCCGAAGAATAACAGCCCGCGATCCGGTAAAGTAGCCTATTGACCCCAATGCCCTTCGATCTCCGCCGGAATATTTGACTGTCTTATGAAAACCATCATCGTCCCCTCCCCCGACACACCCCGCAGCAGCCGTCACACCACGGCCCCTCATCCGGCCGTCTCCCTTCGGGCCGCCCTGCTGCTGGGGTTGCCGATGCTGCTGGCACACCCCGGCGTGGTACAGGCGCAGATCAAGACCCAGCCTGATGGCCGCTGGCGGCAGATTCTGGGAGCCGGCGCTTCGGTCGCCTCGGGCAACAGCAATCTGAACAGCTTTCATCTGCACTACGACCTGGCCCGCCAGACGAACCATCACACCGTCGCCTTTCGCGCCCAGGGCCTCTACAACACCAGCAACCACAAAACCAGTGCCCACAACGGCACGCTGGAGTTCATGGGCAAGCGCAATCTCGGCGAACGTCATTACATCTTTACCAATGCAAGCTGGTTCCGCGACCGCATTGCCAACCTGAGCCACCGGCTGGCCGCAGCCGCAGGCGCCGGCTACCAGGTCACCACCACCCCCAATGATGACTGGAGCCTCTTTGCCGGCCTGGGCTATTCCGAAGACCGCTACACCATCCCTACGGTGGTTGCCGACCAGACACGCACCCGCTACGGACGTACCGAACTCACGCTCGGCACCGAATCCCATCATCAGCTCACCAGCACCACCACCGCGCACCAGCGGCTGGTGCTCTATCCAGCCGTCAACCGTAACCGTGATATCCGGGCCGAGTGTCAGGCCGACCTGAGCGTCTCCATCACCCGTGAACTGGCCCTGACCGCTGCTGCCGAGCTTCGTTACAACAGCGACCCCGGCACCAATGTCTACAAGATGGATCGCCGCTTTATCACCGGCGTGACCTGGAAACTCATTGACTAAGCGCTGTTGCATGGCTGCTACGCCCTGCCCTCCCGGCAGCCGGCAGCCGCCATTTGAACGACCCCGCCTGTAGCCCCCCAGACCGACCCTCACAATGGGGCCATCTGTCTCCGGGATCGATCCGCTCATGGCCACACTTTCTCCCAGCCTCAACGCCATCCGCCAGGACACGGGCCTGTATCGGGAACTGGATGTACTGGAGCGGCTGCAGGAATCCCTGCCCGCCGGCTATGACATCTTTCACAGCGTTGCCTGGCATTCCATCGAAAACGGCCAGGACCGGCACGGCGAGATCGACATTGTCGTGCTGGGCCCGACGGGTCACCTGCTGCTGATGGAAATCAAGGCCGGCGGCGTGCAGCTGCGCGACGGCGAAATCTTCAAACTCTACAGCAGCCGTGAACATGACGTGCGCCGCCAGCTTGCCGTGCAGCGCGCCGCCCTGCTGCACCGTCTCAAGGAAGCGGGTCTGCATGCCTTTGTCAGCCACTGCCTGGTGTTGCCCGACTATCGGCTGGAGGCTGGCGACATCGTGGCCCTGTCCCGTGACCGGATCATCGACGCCGCCGACTTCCCGTTCCTGGGCAGCCGCGTCCAGGAACTGATGCGACACGGCGACGCCCAGAGCGATGTTGAATCGCTGCGCCGCTTTCTCTCGAATGAATTCCAGGTCTCGGTCGATCTGTCCACCCTCGATCAGCAGCTGCGACGCACCACGCAGCGCCTGGCGGAAGGACTGGCCACCTGGGTGCCCCGCATCCAGGCCCCCAACGGGCTGATCCGCATTCAGGCCACGGCCGGCTCGGGCAAGACACAGCTCGCCCTGCGCCTGCTCGGCGATGCCGTCAGCAACGGGGGGCGCGCCCTGTATGTCTGCTTCAACCGCTCCCTGGCCGACCACATCAGCCGCCTGGCACCGCCCGTTGCCGACGTGACCAGCTATTCCGAGCTATGTGTGACCTACTACCGCCGCAACTACGGCGAGCCCGATTTTGCCGCCCCCGACAACTTCGATCTGCTGGCGCGGGTCTACTGCGAAGCCGCCGACGAACGACAGCCGATCTACGACCTGATCGTCATTGATGAAGGACAGGACTTCCAGCCGGCCTGGGTCGAGAGCCTGCTCCCGCAACTCAAGGTCTCGGGGCGGCTCTACCTGCTGGAAGACGACGCCCAGCGCCTCTACGAGCGCGCCCGCTTCGACCTGGCCGATGCGGTCACGCTGACCTGCAACGACAACTTCCGCAGCCCGCGCATGGTCTGCGAAGTCATCAATGCCCTGCGGCTGTCCGACCAGGCCATCACCCCCCGCAGCCCCTACGCCGGCGAACTGCCCGCCTTCCGGGTCTACCAGAATGAAAAGGGCCTGATCCGTGAAACCGCCGAGGCCGTGCGCAACCTGCTGCAGCGTGGCATCGCCATGAAGGATGTCGTGGTGCTCAGTGGCCGGGACCGCTTCGAATCAACCATCCTGCGCACCCGCTGGCTGGGCCCTTTCGAGACCCGCCGTTTCAGCGGCGACTACACCCCCGACGGCGACCCGATCTGGACGCACGGCGACGTGCTGGTCGAAACCATCCACCGCTTCAAGGGGCGCAGTGCGGCCGGCGTGGTGATCACCGAGCTGGATTTCGAAACCCTCACCGAGCGTGAGCGACGCGCACTGTTCGTGGGCATGACCCGCTCGAACCTGGCCGTGGAACTGGTTCTTTCGCCTGCCGCAGAAAGCTGCCTGGCGCTGCAGCTGGCCGTTTCCTGAGCGCGCTGCACCCGACCCTTCCCGGGCCTGTGCGATCAGGCCCGGCTGACCGGAATCAGCACACGGCGATGGGCCACGGCTGCCGCCACCAGCAGCAGCAGCACAGCCAGCAGCGCGGAGCGGTGCAGCCCCTGCAGAACGCCATCCGCCCCTTCACCGGAAAACGCACCGAACACCGCGATGCCCAGCGCACCCGCCGCCTGCCGGGCGGCGTTGAGCGCACCGCTGGCAACCCCGGCATGATGAGCAGGGACATTCTCCAGCACCGCGGTCGTCATCGCAGGAACCCCAACCCCCATGCCCCCCGGAACCAGCATGAACGGCAACACCAGCGACAGGAAAGTGGCGTTTGCAGACAGCTGCGACAGCAATAGAAACCCGACCCCGTCGACCAGCGCCCCCCCAACCATCGGCCAGCGCGACCCGAACCGGGACACCAGCGCCCCGGAAAGCACATTGGAAAAAAGAAAGGTCAGCGTCAACGGTATATAGGCATACCCCGCCACCGTCGGGGTCATGTGCAGGACATCCTGAAGATAGAAGCTGATGATGAAAATGATCCCGTAGTAGGTGAAATTGGCGACGACACCATACAACAGGCAGGCCCTGAAAAACCCCAGCCGCCATACATCCGCCGGAATGAGAGGGCTTGCGCTGGCCCGCTCCGAGATCACGTAAACACCCAGGCAGACCAGTCCCAGGATCAATGCACCGACCAAGTAGAACCCGCCCAATCCGGCGGCACGGCTCTCAATCAGGGAACCGATCACGAACAGCTGCGCAAGGGCGATGGACATCTGGCCCACCAGGTTGAAGCCCCGCTTCACGCCTTCCGGCGGGCCGGACACATAAAGGGCCATGACCCCGGCAATCAGACACAGGGGCAGGTTGATAAAGAATATCCATCGCCAGCTGCCAAGCGACATGACGAACGCCCCGACAATCGGGCCGACCGCAATGGAGACACTGCTGATCGCCGTCCAGTAGCCCACCGCCAGGGCACGCAGTTTTCTGTCGTGGGCGGTGGCCGCATTCAGCAGCACCAGCGAACTCGGCAACATGATGGCTGCCCCCACCCCCTGAATCGCCCGGGCCAGGGTCAGCTGCATCACGGATCCGGCCAGGCCACACATACCGGAAGCAAGACCAAACACCAGGATCCCGGCCAGATACACGGGCCTTGCCCCGAAGCGGTCACTCAGGTATCCGCCCGACAGCATGCAGGAAGCCAGCGCCAGCGCGTAGGCATCCACCACCCACTGCAGGTGCGACATATGGATGCCCATATCGCTGCCGATCCGGGGCAAGGCAATGTTGACGATGGACACATCCAGCTGCACCAGAGAAAAACCAAAGCTTGTCGCGCCAACGGCCAGAGCAAACCGCCTGATATTCCCATCCATCTTCTTGTGTCTCCTTGTGGGCCCCCGGCCATGCCGCGCGGCCCCATGCAAAAGCAGGTACAGCCGGCGCCATGCGGGCAGGCGCGAGCGCCGGCCACAATGGGCCGGACGGTCAATGAATCACGGCCTTTTACGCACACCGGGCACAAACATCATCGGGAAGCAGCCAGCATCTCCCCGAGGCTGGCACCACGCAGCGCCAGACTTTCCGGCCGGGTTTGTGCAAACGACCGGCGCGCCGACGCAGCCGCCAAAAACGCGTTGACTGACGACCCGGCACATTCATCGAACAGGGCGCCCAGACGAAACCTGACATAGTCGAGGGCCGCTGCGGCCGCCAGACTGGCCAGATCAACCGGCGGCTCGCTGCCAAACACTTCGCTGCGCAGGCCAGTATGCTCAACCCCCTGCAATCCGCGGCGGACAGATGCCAGACGGCGGTTTCTCAGCACGGAGTCCTCGCCGGCAGCATATTTGCCAAGGATGACCGCCCGGAATGAACATTCCATCAACGTCTTGAAATACCCAAGCCGCGCCAGCAGCGCCTCATCCGTCACGGGAGATTCTGACAGATGGAGCGCCATCAATACGCTCTCGTGCAGGAGATTTCCCTGATCCGTCTCCATCACCGGAATCATTGAAAACGGCGACCGGGACAGAAAGTCCGCAGTCGCGTTCCAGGGGTCAACCCACTCCAGAAGCAGATCCTCCCGGCCATGCTCGGCAGCGACCATCAGTACAAAACGGGCAAAAGGCGATGTCTCGTTAAGAAATAATTTCATGTCAGCTCCTTTTTCGGGAGATGGAAGGGACCATCCGGGCGAAGCCATTTCACGATCATAGCCGGCGCAGACGCCACCAGCAGCAAAATGGCCCATCCTTGCCTGGCATGACCGGGCCTGCCTGGCCCAGACCTGAATGGCCAAACGCTGCCGGCAATACCCCGAACAGAGCAAAAATCAGGCAGAATCCGGTCGCGGCGTACGGACGGTCAACCGATGGGTCCGGGCCCTGGACGCATCGAATTGATCCCACATCACCCCGTGTTGCTCTATAGTTATAGAAAGTCACGACGAGAAATCTCCTGCATGTCCTCGCCCCACGAGCCTTTGTCTCATGCACCCCACGGTAACCAGTCGTCCACCGAGGGCCTGACCCCCCAACCCGCGCCGGCAGGCGCCCATGACACTCCCCCACCGGCCGCGGCCGGCGCCCCCAAGGTCACGGTGGCTGCTTCCGCACACGCCGACATCCCTGTCAGTGGCGATGCACCGCCCCCTCCCAAGGGGCCACCCCGCTGGAAGGCGCTCGACAACGACCTCAAGCGTATCGGACTGCTGGAGCAGGCCACCCATTTCGTGGCCCGGCCGCTGGTCGCGCCGGGTATCGCCCTGGCCTTCATGGTGCTGGTCGGTGCGGCTGCCCTTGGGCTGACCGGTATCCAGCCCGGCACTTTCGTGGTTGTCGTGGCAACCGTGGTCGGTGCCTACATGGCACTCAACATCGGTGCCAACGATGTCGCCAACAACATGGGCCCAGCCGTGGGCGCCAATGCCCTCACCCTGGGCAGCGCCCTGATCATCGCCGCCATCTTCGAGACTGCTGGTGCCATGCTGGCTGGCAGTGATGTGGTCAGCACCATTTCTTCAGGCATCGTCTCGCCCGAAGCCGTCCAGAACAGCGGCACCTTCGTGCTGCTGATGATGGCCGCGCTGCTGGCGGCGGCCCTGTGGCTGAATCTGGCCACCTACCTCGGTGCTCCCGTCTCCACCACCCATGCCGTCGTCGGTGGTGTGGTCGGTGCGGGGATCATGGCCTCCGGTGCCAGCTCCATTCACTGGGGCAATATGCTGGGCATCGCGGCAAGCTGGGTCATTTCCCCTGTCCTGGGCGGCATCATCGCTGCCATCATGCTCGCCTTCATCAAGGCCCGCATCCTCTACCAGGAGGACAAGCTGGCGGCGTCCCGGTTCTGGCTGCCCATCCTGGTAGGTTTCATGGCAGGCATTTTTGCCACCTATCTGGCCCTGAAGGGCATCTCTGCCCTGATTCACATCAGCCTGGGCGCCTCCGTGCTCATTGGCGCCCTGATAGGCGTCATAACCTGGAAAGTCTCCGTGCCCCTGGTTCGCCGACAGTCCGAGGGGCTGGAGAACCGCAAGAAGTCTGTCCGCAAGCTGTTCGCTGTCCCCCTGGTCTGCTCGGCTGCACTGCTGTCATTCGCACACGGCGCCAATGACGTGGCCAATGCCGTCGGCCCATTGGCCGCCATCGTGCATGCCATCAAGGAAGGCAACATCACCGACACCGTGCCCATTCCTTTCTGGGTCATGGCCATCGGCGCGCTGGGCATCAGCTTCGGTCTGATGCTCTTTGGTCCCAAGCTCATTCGCCTGGTCGGCAGCGAGATCACCAAGCTCAATCCGATGCGCGCCTATTGCGTTGCACTCTCTGCCGCGCTGACCGTGATTGTCGCCTCCTGGCTGGGACTGCCGGTCAGCTCCACCCATATCGCCGTGGGCGCCATCTTCGGTGTGGGCTTCTATCGTGAATGGCACGCCGCCCGCCGCTCCCGCGCCCTGGCCGCTGCCGCGCAAGCCCATGCCCCCCAGCGCAAGGTACTGGCCCCGGACGAACGCAAGCGCCGCCGCCTGGTTCGCCGCTCGCATTTCATCACCATGGCCGCCGCCTGGGTGGTCACGGTCCCTATTTCGGGCGTGCTGTCAGCATTGCTGTTCCTGATCCTGCAGAAATTCATTGCCTGAGGGTGGCGGCCGGCACCTGCCAATCCTCGTCGTCAGACGTGCCGGCCGGTCAGCCGCACCGCCCTGCGGGCACGGCCCCAGGCGAAACGCCTGCGATACCGCCCGTTTCCGGGCGCGTCAGCGCCCCTGCATGATCCCGCCGGTCGGCGAACCGGCGCGGGCCACGACCCGCTGCCAGGCCGGATCAGCCTCGATGCGCGCCACAAAGGCCGTGATGTTGGGATAGGCGTCCACCCCGACGCGGGCTGCGGCAGCCTGCAGGGGATAGCTCATCATGACATCGGCGCCGGTGAGTTCATCCCCCATGAACCAGCGACGCCCGGCCAGAGCCTCGTTCACATGCGCAAGCTGCAGGGCCAGCTGTGGGTCGATGAAGGACTCATGAACGTTGCTACTGACCTTCCTGAGCACCGGCTTGATGAAGAAAGGTACCGGGGCCCGGACTACGCGGGCGAACACCAGATCGAGCAGCAGCAACGGCATCAGTGAGGCTTCCGCATAATGCAGCCAGCGCTGGTAATCCCAGTAGTCCGCATGGTCGCGGGCCGGCATGAGGCGCCCCTGGCCATAGGTCTGGATCAGGTAATCGACGATGACGCCGCTTTCGGCAAACACGCGGTCACCGTCGCGCAGCAGCGGCAGCTTGCCCAGCGGGTGAATCCTGCGCACCTCCTCGGGCGCCAGCAGTGTGACTGGATCCCGCTCGAACTGCACGAACTCGGCTTCCACGCCAAGCAGCTCCAGCAGCCAGAGGATGCGCTGGGCACGGGATTGGGCGAGGCTATAGAGCGTGATGGCCATGGGGCGGGGATCCCTTCATGTCTGGCTGGGCAATGACAGCGGCCGGCCTCGGCTGCCGATCCCGTCCCGGGCCTCACAGCGCCCGTTCGCAGGCCCCGGCAGGCGTCCCGCATGGACGGAGCAGAACGAAAACCGCCATCGCCCGCCCCCGGCAGAGCCGGGCCAGGTGATGGCGGCTATCGTGCCCCAGCCAGGACAGTCGGTCAACCCTGCGGTGACCAGCTATCCCGGGGACGGGATGGGCAGCGCAGAACGCCAATCAGGTGATCGACGCCTCGTAGATCGACTGGATGGCGCCATCCAGCGTTTTGTTGAAATCGGCGTCACTCTGCTTGGCGCTCAGTCCTTCGGACAGTGCGCGGCTGAAGCTGGCGATGATGCCCTTGTTGCGGGCCAGACGGCGATTGGCTTCGTCGCGCGCAAAGCCGCCGGACAGCGCCACCACCTTCAGCACTTTTGGATGAGCCACCAGGGCGTCATAGGCACCATCCTTTTCCGGGATGGTGAGCTTCAGAATGACCGGGGCAGACACCTTGTCCAGGCGGGCCAGGATGCCGGCCTTCAGCGTTTCCTCGATGGCTGCACGTCCCGGCGAGTTGATGTCGACCTCCGGCTCGATGATGGGCACCAGACCTGCGGCCAGCACTTCCTCTCCGAGCGCGAACTGCTGATCGAGCACTTCGGCAATACCCTTGGCATTGTTGGCCTTGATGACCGAACGCTCCTTGGTACCGAAAACGCCCTTGGCCTTGGCACGTGCCAGCAGCTCCTTCAGACCGGGGATCGGCTTCATCTTCTGCACAC
Source organism: Lautropia sp. (assembly GCA_030527825.1). Taxonomy (GTDB): domain Bacteria; phylum Pseudomonadota; class Gammaproteobacteria; order Burkholderiales; family Burkholderiaceae_E; genus Lautropia. The sequence goes on along the minus strand of JAUNAC010000002.1, from coordinate 92,975 downwards.
CATCGACCTCGGCTTCCAGACCCTTGTCGATCTTCAGGAAAGGCACGACCTTCTTGTCTTCCCACAGATACTGGGCGGCATCCTTGCCGTTGAACTTGCCATCCAGCGTCACTTCGAACAGGATGGCTCCCAGCACGCGATCACCGTTGAAGGCCGGGCTGGAGACGATACGCTCGCGCATCCTGTGCACAAGCTCGAACATTTCCTTGTCATTGCTGTATTCGCTTTCATCCACGCCATACAGCTTCAACGCCTTGGGCGTGCTGCCGCCGCTCTGATCCAGTGCAGCGATGAAGCCCTTACCCTTGGCGATGCGATCGCGTTGTTCAGTGGTGATAGACATGACGGAGGTTTCTCCTTGTTGGAAACTGAAGGGACTGCGCGAACAGCCTGCAACGGATTTTAACAGGCAACCCGCTCCTCATCAGGAAAGCCCCCTGGAAGGGACTGATCAGCCCATTCCGGGGGCAGCGGGACTCACGCTGCGCCGCCAATCCGCACAATCTTCAGGTTATTGGTGCCGCCAGACTTGCCGATGGGCTCGCCCACCGTGATCACCACCAGATCACCCCGCTTGACCAGGCCGTTTTCCAGCATCAGCCGCTCGACATCGGCCAGTACGGCAGCCGTGTCATACGAGCGATACTGCATGGCCACCGGATGGCACTCGCGGAACAGCGTCATGCGCCGGCGCGAACCTTCTTCAGGGGTCAGTGCATACACTGGAATACCCGAATCGATCCGTGTGATCCACAACGCAGTGGAGCCGGACTGTGTCAGCGACACAATGGCGCTGGCACGCATATGGTGTGCAGCGAATAGCGCCGCCATCGCGATCGACTGGTCAATGCGCGTGAAGGTGCGATCCAGGAAAGCCGTGTCGAAACCATTCGAGTGGTCGGCCTTGTCCGCCTCGGCGCAGGCCGCAGCCATGGCTGTCACGGTCTCGACCGGGTACTTGCCGGCCGCGGTTTCAGCCGAAAGCATCACCGCATCGGTACCGTCCAGCACGGCATTGGCCACATCCGAAATCTCGGCCCGGGTCGGCACTGGCGACTCGATCATCGACTCCATCATCTGCGTGGCCGTGATGGCAACCTTGTTCAGGGTCTTGGCCATGCGGATCATGCGTTTCTGCAGTGCCGGCACGGCCGCATCACCCACCTCGACCGCCAGATCGCCCCGCGCCACCATAATGCCGTCAGACGACTTCAGAATCTCTTCCAGATTCCCGATGGCCTCATAGCGCTCAATCTTGGCAATCATCAACGCCTTGCCACCGGCTGCACGATTCAGTTCACGCGCCATGTACATATCAGCCGCATTGCGCGGGAACGATACCGCCATAAAGTCGGCCTGGAAACCGACCGCCGTCTTGATATCGTCCATGTCCTTGGCAGTGAGCGCCGGCGCCGACAGCCCCCCACCCTGACGATTGATCCCCTTGCGGTCAGAAAGCACGCCCCCGAGGATCACCTCGCACTCGATGCGGCTGTCCGAAACACGCACCACCTTCATCGTCATGCGGCCATCATTGAGCAGCAGGGTATCGCCGGGGTGCACATCGTTGACCAGCTCTTTGTAATCCAGCCCGACCACGGTCTGATCGCCCAGATCGCAATGAATATCGAAAGAGAACGGGTCGCCCGGATTGAGCGAAATCTTTCCGTCGGCAAACTTGCCGATGCGGATTTTCGGCCCCTGCAGGTCAGCCAGCACACCAATGTCGATTCCCTGCCCGACGGCCACTTCCCGCACCAGACGGACGGTTTCAATATGCTGTTCAGCCGAGCCATGCGAAAAATTGACACGGACGACATTGACCCCCGCCTTGAACAACCGGGCCAGGACCTCGGGCGAATTGGATGCCGGCCCAAGCGTGGCAACGATCTTGGTGGCACGGGGAATGGTGATCATGGCGCAGCTTCCTCCAAATGATGATGACGGCACACGTCTCTGAACCGATGGCCCGATGCCACGGCAAGACCCGGCCGGCACCACGCGCTGCGGTACCAGCGGGCCTGGACGGCCTTGCGCCCCTAATTCTGAACCAGAAAGCGTTATGCTGCAGGATTTCGCACCTTCTCCCTGCCTGATTTACCCGGCAGGCCCCTTCGGCACGCCTTCGATAGCCCATGCTGTCGGCTCTCTCCCACACATCCAGCCCGAACAGTCCCGGAAATCAGCCCGCCCCACCGCGATGGACCATCCATCCCCCCGCCCTCTCATCCATACACCCTGCCGATGTCCGCCGACCCAGCGCCAGACCCTATCCCCTCCACCGTCAGCACCCGTACTACCGACATGCTCCCACCTGGCCTTGAGCGCTTTGCCATCCTGGATGACCCCGAAGAGCAACGGGAGTACGCACGTCCCCTGGCCGACGACCCAACGCGTCTGGAAGCCATCCTGGCCCTGGATGCGGTCCACTGTGCTGCCTGCACGCAGACCATCAGCAGCGCCCTGAACGACGAACATGCCCGGATCGAGGTCAATGTCGTCTCACGCCGCGCCCGCCTGGAATGGGATCCGACGCATCATGCACTGAGCGCTCTGCTGTCCCGACTGGCCCATATCGGTTACGAACCACGCCCCCTGACACTGGATCTGATGGAACGGGCCGACCCCCGACCCCGGCGCCGTGCCCTGTGGCGCATGCTGGTCGGCATTTTCTGCATGATGCAGGTCATGATGTTTGCCGTGCCCCGCTACCTGGGCGGCAACCGCATTCCCCTCGACCTGCAACAACTGATGATCTGGGCCGAAGCCATGCTGACCGTACCGGCGCTATTCTTTGCTGCCGGCCCCTTCTTTTCAGCGGCCTGGCGTGACACGCGGCAGGGCCGCATCGGCATGGACACCCCCGTCGCTCTGGGCATCGCCATCACTGTCCTCACCAGCTTGATCGGCTTCCGGAACGGGCAACAGGTCTATTTCGACTCTGTCACCATGATCATCGGACTGCTGATGGTGGCCCGATGGCTGGAATCCCGTGCCCGCGAACGCGCAGCCTCCGGACTGGGCAACAGCCTGGCCCGCCTGCCCGAAGCCGCCGACCGGCTGGGCCCGGACGGCCGCATCGAACGCGTCTCCCGTCGCCGTCTTCAACCTGGTGACCGGATTTCAGTGCCAGCCGGCACCACCTTTGCTGTTGACGGCTGCATTCTGGACGGACAAAGTGATGTCGATGAATCGCTGCTCAGCGGCGAGTCCGATCCCCAGCCCCGGGGCCCCGGCATGCCCGTCGTATCTGGCAGCCTGAATCTGCGCAACCCGCTCATCGTGGAAGTCACCCATAGCAGCACCGATTCCCGTCTGGCCGAACTGAACCGGCTGGTTGAACGTGCCGCCGCCAGCCGGCCCATGCTGCTGCAGACAGCCGACCGCTACGCCGGATCTTTTCTGGCCGGCATCCTGCTTGTAGCACTGCTGGCCGGCATCATCTGGTGGTTTATAGATCCTGGACGGGCTCCCTGGATCGCCGCCGCCATCCTGATCGTGACCTGCCCCTGTGCACTGGCGCTTTCCGCCCCCTCCGCCCTGCTCGCGACACTCGGCGGACTGGCACGCCGTGGCATCATCGTCAACCGCAGCGACACCCTGGAAACCCTGGCCACCGCCCAGGTCGTGCTCTTCGATAAAACCGGCACGCTGAGCACCAGCCGGCCCGCCATCGAACTGATCCAGACCAGCCCGGGCCTCGCGGCGGCCGAGGCAATGGCCATCGCCGCCGCCATCGAACGCAGCTCACTGCACCCGGTTGCCCGGGCCTTTGCCGAAGCCGCTACCCGTTCAGCGACCACACTGGCCGAAACACACGCAGGTCAGCGCCTATCCGCTCTCCGCTGGGGCGACAAGTATCAGATCCTGGACGTGACCAACCTGAGCGGTGGCGGGTTACAGGCCCGCCTGAACATTGACGACCGACCCTGGACAGCCACCATCACCCCCGATCAGACGCACATTCGTCTTCAGCTGCAGCCTGCCTTCGCACAAGATGGCACACCTGCATCCCAGCCCCGCCATGCACTGTTTCGCCTCACGGAAACACTGCGGCCGGGTGCCGCCAGCGCCGTCGCCCAGCTCCGGAAGGCCGGTCTGCACTGCCAGATCCTGTCTGGGGACCATCCCGAACGTGTCAGCGTCATGGGCCGGCAGCTGGACATTGCTGACAAAGACCAGCACGCATCCGCCCGCCCCGAAGACAAGCTCCGTCTCATGCAACACATCCAGCAACAGGGCCGATGTGTCATCATGGTCGGCGACGGCGTCAACGACGCGCCAGTGCTGAGCCAGGCCAATGTCTCGGTGTCGCTGGCCAGCGCCGCCCCATTGGCGCAGCACCACGCCGATATTCTGCTGCTCTCCGAACACCTGGATGATCTGCTGATCGCCCGCCAGGCTGCGCGTCGTGCCCTGCGAATCGTCCGGCAGAATCTGATCTTCGCCTGCCTCTACAATGTACTGGCCATCCCGCTGGCCGCGGTCGGCCTCGTCCCTCCCTGGCTGGCGGGCCTGGGCATGGCTGGCAGCTCCCTGGTGGTGGTGCTCAACGCCCTGCGTGCCTCCCACTGAGACTCATGGACATTCTTTATACCCTCATTCCCCTGTCGATCCTGCTCGTCTTTGCGATCCTGGGCGCATTGGCCTGGGCGGTACACGCCGGGCAGTTCGAAGACCTGGATGCCGAAGCCGAACGCATTCTGCTGGACGACCTGCCGGCCCCACCGGCATCCGGGCAGGCTGCAGCACCACCATCCACCCGCCCAGCCATGACTGGCGACGCATCGCCCCCCCCTACTGACCTGCCGTCAAAATGACAACAGTCAGCCCGCTACCGCCCCCGACAGCGGCGAACACCGGCCTGCCAGACGTCCCTCTCCTGCGCCCGATCACCTGCCACCCGCCGGCCGGTTGACTTATATCAACACCGTATTGCCCCCCATAAAACATCATTATCGGCAGCGGATTTCCGGGCAGACCGCAACGCCTGTGTGTTTGCCGACAGGGAACATCGCCGTGGCCATTACATGACCCGGCCGGAGACCGCTGTGCGGCCTCGCAGAAACAGCTGGACGAGTGCAGAGGGTGCCATGACGGATCCAATACACCGCTGTTCGCTGCGCCGTTGCAATCGCTCTTGATATCGTGCGCCTTCGGGCACGTTTTTGCCGGCAAACACACCATGACTACATCACCCCCCATCGCGTGGAATGACCGCGTCATTCGCCAGTTCACCATCATGACCATCGTCTGGGGCGTGGTGGGCATGGCCGTTGGCGTCTATATCGCCGCCGAGCTTGCCTTCCCTGGCCTGAACCTGGGTATTCCCTGGCTGAGTTTCGGCCGCCTGCGCCCCCTGCACACCAACGCCGTCATCTTTGCCTTTGGGGGCTGCGGTCTGATGGCCACCGCCTACCACACCGTGCAGCGCACCTCGCAGGTACCGCTGTTCTCCCCCAAACTGGCAGCCTTCAGCTTCTGGGGCTGGCAGGCTGTGATCGTCTCGGCCATCATCACGCTGCCGCTCGGCTATACCCAGGCCAAGGAATATGCCGAGCTGGAATGGCCGATCGACCTGCTGGTCGTGGCCGTCTGGGTGGCGTTCGGCATCGTCTTCTTCGGCACTATCGTCAAACGCCGGATCAAGCACATCTATGTTGCCAACTGGTTCTACGGCGGCTTCATTCTGGCCGTGGCCCTGCTCTACCTCGTCAACAATGCCGCCATTCCGGTCAGCTTCATGAAGTCCTATTCCGTCTACGGCGGCGTACAGGATGCCATGGTGCAATGGTGGTACGGGCACAATGCCGTGGGCTTTTTCCTGACCGCCGGTTTTCTGGGCATGATGTATTACTTCGTGCCCAAACAGATCGGCCGCCCCATCTATTCGTACCGGCTCTCCGTTGTCCACTTCTGGGCACTGATCTTCACCTACATGTGGGCCGGCCCTCACCACCTGCATTACACTGCCCTGCCCGACTGGACACAGTCACTTGGCATGGTCTTCTCACTGATCCTGCTGGCGCCATCCTGGGGCGGCATGATCAACGGCATCATGACATTGTCCGGCGCCTGGCACCGCCTGCGCGAAGACCCCATCCTGCGCTTTCTCATCGTAGCCCTGTCCTTCTACGGCATGTCCACATTCGAAGGCCCGATGATGTCCATCAAGACCGTCAACGCCCTGTCGCACTACACCGACTGGACGATCGGCCATGTGCATTCCGGCGCACTCGGCTGGGTTGGCCTCATCACCATGGGCAGCCTGTATTACCTCATCCCCCGTCTGTGGGGCCGCGAGCGCATGTACAGCATCACCCTCATCGAACTGCACTTCTGGTTGGCCACCATCGGCATCGCGCTCTACGCCATTGCCCTGTGGGTCGCCGGTGTCACGCAGGGCCTGATGTGGCGTGCACTGGAGCCGGATGGCTCACTGACCTACACCTTCGCCGAGTCCGTCAAGGCTAGTTTCCCGTATTACGTGGTTCGCCTGATTGGCGGCATGCTGTATCTGGCCGGCATGGTGGTCATGGCCTACAACACCTGGCGCACCGTCCGGGGCGACACCCTGGCAGCCCCGCTGGCTGTCGGAAAGGATGCCGCACAGCCCACCCCTGCCCTTGCCGTCCCGCAACTGAATACCTCCAGCCAGAGCCACTGACCACCATCGGGCAGCAACCATTGCTCACCCGCTGTCGTGCCGGCCCAGCCAGACCGGCCGCACGCAGACCGGGCCGGCAACGCTGCCCCCTGAGGAAGACTTCCGATGAAACTCTCTCACGAACAAATTGAAACCAATCCGTGGTTGATGATCGTGCTGATTCTGCTGGTGGTATCCGTCGGCGGACTGGTGCAGATCGTGCCGCTATTCTTTCAGCGCTCAACCACCGAGCCACTGCCCGGCATGACACCGCCCAGCGCGCTGCAGGTGGCCGGCCGCGACATCTTCGTCCGGGAAGGCTGCTACAACTGCCATTCGCAAATGATCCGTCCTTTCCGGGCAGAAACCCTGCGCTATGGCCCCTATTCAGTGGCCGGAGAATCCGTCTGGGATCACCCCTTCCAGTGGGGGAGCAAGCGCACCGGCCCCGATCTGGCCCGCGTGGGTGGCCGCTACAGCGATGAATGGCACCGCGCCCACCTGCACAATCCACGCGACGTCGTGCCCGAATCGAACATGCCCGCCTATCCATGGCTTGAAGAAAACCTTGTCGACGCGGCCAGCATTGCCAGCCACATGAAAGCACTGCGTGACGTTGGCGTGCCGTTCTCCGATGAGGCGATCGCCGGCGCAGCCGACGAGGTCAAGGGCAAAACCGAACAGGATGCCCTGATCGCTTTCCTGCAGAGCCTGGGCCGCATCCGCCCCAAAAATCAATAGGGACACAGGAGACGCCGCACATGGATCTGAATCTTCTTCGGGGCCTGATCACCCTGTTCTTTCTCATCGTTTTTCTGGGCATCGTGGCCTATGCCTGGTCGAACAAAAACAAGGGACGCTTCGATGAAGCGGCCATGCTCCCACTGAACGAACCCAACGAGAAGAAAAATGGCTGATTTCGTATCGGGCTTCTGGTCATACTATGTCGTCATCCTGACCATTCTCAGCCTGCTGTTCTGTCTGTTCGTTCTCATTTCCAACAGCCGCAGGCCCGCCCCTACCGCCGACAACACCACCGGCCACGTCTGGGACGACGATATCCGCGAAGCCAACAATCCGCTGCCGCTCTGGTGGATGGGGCTGTTTCTCATCTGCATCTCCTTCGCCGTCGGCTATCTGATCTACTACCCTGGCCTGGGCACCTGGCCAGGTACCAGTGGCTGGACCTCGCGAGGTCAGTACCAGCAGGAGCGCAGTGAGGTCGCCGCCACGCTGGCCCCCATTTACGCAAAATTCGCCAAGCAGACCCCGGATCAGCTCAAGACCAACCCCGACGCCCTGGCCATTGGCCAGCGCCTCTTCCTGAACAACTGTGCACAGTGCCATGGTGCCGATGCCCGGGGTGGACGCCACTTCCCCAACCTGACCGACAACGACTGGCTGCATGGCGGGGACGCCGAAGCCATTGTCGAAACGATCACCGACGGTCGTCACGGCATCATGCCGCCACAGGCTGCCGCCTTCGACAGTCCCGCCGACATCGAGAACACCGCACAATACGTGCTCTCGCTCTCCGGCTCGGCCACTGATCCCATCAAGGCCCAAAAAGGCAAAAAAGGCTTCCAGGTCTGCGCAGCCTGCCACGGCCCGGACGGCAAGGGCAACCAGGAAATCGGCGCCCCCAACCTCACGGACCGGATCTGGCTGCATGGCGGCGGCCTCAAGGGAGTGATATATGCCATCAACCATGGTTTCGACAGCCAGATGCCTGCCCACCGGGAAATCTTTACCGAAGACCAGATCAACGTGCTGGCCGGCTACGTGATGTCCCTGTCCAACCCGACGAAAAAACATTGAACCGTGGAACCCGAAGCCCGCGTCATCCAGGTCCAGCGAAACCGTGCAGCCACCAGTACCGGCAAGGCCAAAACGGCAGCTGCCGAGCTTGCGGCACACGATGCCGCCCGTGAGGGGGAGCTGTTTTCAAGCTATTCGGCACGGGTCAAGATTCAGCCGCGTTCCGTCCGAGGCCGCTACGACAACCTGCGAATCATCAGTCTGACCATCACGCAGCTGGTGTTCTTCGGGTTACCCTGGCTGCAGTGGAACGGACGTCAGGCCGTACTGTTCGACCTCGACGCCCGCAAGTTTCACCTGTTCGGCACGGTACTCTGGCCACAGGACTTCATCTACCTCGCCGGGCTGCTGGTCTTCTGTGCCCTCACCCTGTTCTTTGTCACTGCCGTCGCCGGGCGGGTCTGGTGCGGCTACTCCTGTCCACAGACGGTCTACACCGAACTGTTCATGTGGATCGAGGCCAAACTCGAAGGCGACCGCGCCAAGCGCCGCAAGCTCGATGCGGCCCCCATGTCCTGGCACAAGTTCCGCGTACGCGGCACCAAGCATCTCCTCTGGGTACTGGTGTCCCTGGTCACCGGCTTTACGCTCATCGGCTACTTCTCCCCCATCCGTCAACTGCCCGGCCAGATCCTGCACCTGGAACTGGGCCCCTGGCAGTGGTTCTGGTTCATTTTCTATGCCTTTGCCCTGTGGGGCAACGCCGGCTTCCTGCGCGAGCAGGTCTGCACCTACATGTGTCCTTACGCCCGCTTCCAGGGCGCGATGTTCGACAAGGACACAATGATCATCACCTATGACAAGGAGCGGGGCGATCCGCGTGGCTCACGCTCAAAAAAAGCGGATCCGGCCGCCCTGGGCCTGGGCAGCTGCATCGACTGCGGCCTGTGCGTCGAAGTCTGCCCCACCGGCATCGACATCCGCGACGGCCTGCAATACCAGTGCATCAGCTGCGCCGCCTGCGTGGATGTCTGCAACTCGGTCATGGACAAGATGTCCTATCCGCGTGGCCTCATCCGCTACACCACCGAAAATGCACTGGCCAACCACCTTGACACCCGGGCCACCGCCAAACGGGTGCTGCGTCCCCGGGTGCTCATCTATGCGATCCTGTTGCTGACACTGGCCGGTTTCCTGGTCGGGTCGCTGGCGACACGCAATCCCCTGCGGGTTGATGTCATCCGTGACCGTGCCTCACTGGCCCGTTTCGCCGACAACGGTGCCGTCGAAAACACCTATACCCTGCAGCTGATGAACGCCAGCGAACAGCCATTGATGCTGAAACTGAGTGTCAGCGGTCTGGCCGGTCTGCATGTCTCGGGAGATACCCAGGTAGAGGTCCCGCCCGCCTCCAACCGGCTGGTGCCCCTGGCGCTGCAACTACCCGTCGACAGTGAGGAACGACCCGGCAGCCACCCGATCCAGATCGAGGTCACCCCGGTTGCCAGCCCCGATGCCAGTGATGGCCCCGCCGCCGCGGCCCGCGTCGAAAACAGCATCTTCATGGTCCCGCAATAACCCCATGAACGAAACCCGCCCTTCCCCTGACCGGACCCAGCCCGTCCGGGCCTTCTCCCAGCCACTGGTCTGGATGGTGGTTGGCATCCCGGCCGCTACGGTTGTCGCCGGCCTGACCACACTCTGGATAGCGGCCCATGGCGCGGATACCCCGATCGGCAGCGATTACGTCAAAGAGGGACTGAGCGTAGCGCCGGACACCCGTCGCGAAGACAGCGCCAGGAAGCTGGGCATTGCCGGTTCCTTGAGCATGCACACGACGCCGGAGCACGTCCTTGAGGTGGAACTGAGCCTGCTGCCCACCGCCACCAAGGTCACCCCACGCTGGATCCGGCTACTGCATCCGTCCGACCCCAATAACGACCTGACCCTGCACATGCAGGCAGACGACGAGCACCACTGGCATGCCCGCCAGCCTGTCACCTGGGCACCGGGCACCCGCTGGCATATTGCACTGGAAGGCGAAGGCTGGCGCCTGCCCATGGCAGGACTTCAGGCCGTTGAATCCCTGAACGTGCAGCACTTCGATGCACGTCAGCCCAATACCGTACAGTCCCCGCATCCGTAAATGAACAGCGCCTGGCCCCTGGTGTCTGCCGGCCTCGTGATGGGCGCTGGCGGTGGCCTGCACTGTCTGACCATGTGCGCCGGCCTGCAGCACATGGCGCTGCGCGGCATTCCCATTGTCACCGAAACGGCCTGCCCTGGCCCAACCCGCAAGGCCGGGCTCCGGTGGCCGGATCGGCTATGGTGGCACTTTCAGGGCGGTCGCCTGCTCGGCTACAGTCTGCTTGGCCTACTGGCCGGCACGGTCGGCCAGCAGATTCTGGCAGCGGCGCACTGGCAACCCCTGTTCGAATCACTCTGGGCCGGCATGAACGCCCTGCTGATCGCACTGGGCATGAACCTGCTCATTCTGGGCCGCGAGCCGGTCTGGCTCGCCCTGCTCGGCAGCCGCCTGTTCACCTCCCCCGCGGGCAGACGCAGCCGGCCATCCGCATGGTGGCGCGGCCTGATGTGGGCCGGCCTGCCCTGTGGCCTGCTGTATACCGCCCTGGGAACAGCCATCCTGGCCGCCACCCCGCTGGGGGCCATGGCCGTCATGGGCGCATTCGCCATGGGAACCAGCATAGGGCTCTTTCTGATGGAATCGGGTATGCGAACCCTGCTGTCGGGCCGGGGCGCGAAAATCAGCTACCGGCTCAATGGCATGCTGCTGATCCTGCTGGCGGCGGCCGGCCTGGCGGCTGCCCTGCAGGGCAGCGCCCACCCGTTTTGCTGACGCCAAACCATCCGCACTACGACTGGTTCTGCGATGCCGACCACGGTTCATGAACCCGCATCACAGCAACGCGCTGCGTACCCGGCGGCGCATCCAGCCCTTGGTGAGACTCGGGCACCCCCGACAATGCGCGCAGCCGTTCATGCGAAATGATCTGCATCTTGCGCTGCTCGACCGAAATGACCCCCTGCTCCTGCAATCTGGAGAGCGTGCGGCTGACCGTCTCCAGCTTCAGTCCCAGATAATTACCGATTTCCTCACGTGTCATCCGCAGGATGAACTGACTGGGTGAAAAGCCCCGCCGCATGAAGCGCCGGGAAAGCTCCAGCAGGAATGCGCCGATGCGCTCCTCGGCCCGCATCGTGCCCAGCAGCATCATCAACCCCTGATCACGCACGATCTCCCGTGAAATAATGCGATGCAGACGCTGCTGCAGAGGCGGAAAGCAGCGCCCGATCGACTCCAGCTCCGAAAAGGGAACCACACAGACATCGGCATCTTCCAGCGCCACCGCGTCGCTGTGAAAAAAACCACGGCTGATTGCGTCAAAGCCCAGGACATCGCCTGGCATGGGAAAACCGATAATCTGCTCACGGCCATCCGGCGACAGGACCCGCGACTTGAAAAAACCTGCCCGGATGGGGTAGATCGCGTCAAACGGGTCACCGGCCTTGTACAGATAGGCGCCCCGCTTCACCCGGCGCCGGGTCTTGACCATGCCGGAGAGCTGTGCCATGTCGCTAGCACTCAACCCCTCGACCAGACAGAGGTCATGCATGCTGCAGGTCATGCAGGAAGCCTGCCCGGAAACCGCCTGGACAGACGCCATGGATTCAACCGCCGGGATGTTCTTCAAGTAAAGGCCCTCTGGGTCAGGCAGGATGCTGCAGAAGATGGGCAGCCAGGGAGATTGGAAAGCAGTACAACCCGGCCCCACGGACCGGGATATACCCGGGCATGGCAACATCGAGACTGCCATGACCAGACAACCGGGCAACACATGCGGCTTCTCTTGCCCATTGTAATTGTATGTTGATCAGGATCAAAACCAGCATGTCACGTTCATTCATGCTTTTCCACATGGACAACATGCCAACCATCGAGCAGATTCGTGCCTTTGATCAGCCGGGGCCGCGGTACACCTCCTACCCCACGGCCGATCGTTTCGTCGAATCATTTGATACTGGCAGACAGCGCCGGTGGCTGGACAACCGATCCAGGCAGCAGCCCGGCCAGCCCGTTGCCGTTTATGTCCACATCCCTTTCTGCGAATCCATCTGCCACTATTGCGCCTGCAACCGCATCGGCACCCGGGATCATGCCAAAGGTGAAGCCTATCTCCAGACCCTGAAGCAGGAGATTGGCCTGTATGCGACACATTTGTATCCTCACACCCGAATTTCACAGGTCCATCTGGGCGGAGGCACGCCCACCTTTTTCAGCGACGCCCAGCTGGCCGAGCTGCTGGCTACCCTCAACACCGCCATCGGCCTGCAACCTCAGACCGCATGCTCCATCGAAATCGACCCGCGCACAGTCGACAACACCCGGCTCGACAATCTCCGGGCCATGGGCTTTAACCGCATCAGCCTGGGCATTCAGGATCTTGACCCCGATGTCCAGCAAGCCATCCACCGCATCCAGCCCGACGCCATGGTGGCCGGACTGATGGCGCATGCCCAGACACTGGATTTCGATTCCATCAATGTCGACCTGGTCTATGGCCTGCCCCGGCAGACCTTAGCCACGCTGACACACACCCTGACCCGCATCGCCAGCCTGCGCCCGAGCCGCATGGCCATCTATGGTTACGCCCACCTGCCTCAGCGCTTCAAGGCACAGCGACTCATCCGCCCCGAGGACATCCCCGACCAGACCCAGCGCATGGCCATGATGCATCTGGCCATCCAGGCGCTGCACGAGGCCGGCTACCAGCATATCGGGATGGATCATTTTGCGCTGCCCTCGGACGATCTGGCCCAGGCACTGGCCCGCGGTACCCTGCGCCGCAACTTCATGGGCTATACGGCCATGCCAGATGATGACCTGATCGGTCTGGGTGTCTCGGCCATCAGCGCCATCGGCCCGATCTACACGCAGAATCATCGCGAACTCAAACCCTGGCGCCAGGCTGTCGAATCCGGCCAACTACCCACGGCACGCGGCATCGAACTGTGCGACGACGACATCCTGCAGCGGGCCGTTATCATGGAACTGATGTGCCAGGGGCGCCTCGACTTCGGCGCCATCGGCCAGCGTTTCCTGATCGACCCGCGCCACTACTTCCGTGACGAGTGCGACAGACTGCAGCGCTTTGCCGATGCCGGCCTCATCCATCAGGATGAACATGGCATCCAGGCCACCCCGCTCGGACGTTACTTCCTGCGCAGCATTGCCATGGTGTTCGACCGCCATGCCCCGTTGCGTCAGCAACAAGGCAAACAGCCCCTGACCGACACGATCCGCACAGACCGCGAACAGGCGAAACCGGTCACCATTGCCCTTCATCCCGCCTGAACCCTTCCGGCGATTTCCAGGGCTGCCATGTCAACACGCTGACCATCAGTCCAGCCGTAATCTCCCCCACACCGCCCACCCAGGCAGGCGGCCGAGCTGACTCGGCGAAACGAAATGTCGGCACGCTTTACCAAGCTATCCATTTTCTGACTCATTCTTATTTGCACTATAATTCACTCGCAAAGTACCGACTGGACAGGCGCCGGTAAACCGTCTCGTGCCGTTTCCCAGCGCCGCGAACCGGCCTGGCCAGCTCGTACAGGAGACTCTCCACAAACCGCTTGTCTACACCAGACGGCCCATGCCATGACCAGCCCCTGATGTAGGCGTAGCCTTCAACAATCCCATTATCATTGATCACCATGCGCCACCCCAAGGCATTGCCAGCCATACTGCTGCTATCCGTTCCCCTGGCATCGCCCACACATGCTCAAGAAACGGGTCAGAACACCCTGCTGCCCACGGTGAACGTCACTGGCAGCCATGACACCGGTTACGCCACCCCCGACTCCAACAGCGGTACCAAGATGACTGTCCCGCTGCGCGACGTCCCACAGACCATCAACGTCGTGCCGGCCCGGGTGCTGCAGGATCAGCACGCCAGCTCCATCCAGGACGCTCTGAAAAATGTCCCCGGCGTTGCCTTCTCCCACGGAGACGCCCAGCGCGATCAGGTCATGATCCGCGGATTCAACGCCATGGCCGACGAATACGTCGACGGCTTTCGCGACGATGCGCTCTACTTCCGCGATCTTTCCAATGTGGAGCACGTCGACGTCATCAAGGGGCCGGCGGCTGTCCTGTACGGGCGCGGTTCTGCCGGCGGTCTGGTCAACCGCATCAACAAGAAACCCGGCCGCAATCACTCATCCGTTGAACTGAGCCTGGGCTCCCACAAGGACCGGCGACTGCAGGCTGACCTGGGCCGCGCTGCACCAGACCATTCCCTGGCCTGGCGGCTGACCGGTGCCGCCGAAAAGTCCGACAGTTTTCGCCAGCAGCAGTTTCTCAACCGCAAAACCATTGCGCCCTCGGTGCAGCTGAACCTGTCGCCCGACACCCAGGTATTGCTGCAGGCAGAATATCTGGATGATCGCCGCATCACCGACTTCGGCATTCCAGCCTATCAAGGGCGCCCGGTCAATGTCTCGCGCGCGACCTACTACGGAGCAGCCAACGCCCGGGACGCCGACTACACCCACAGCCGGATACACGCCTACACCAGCATCATCACTCACCAGATCAACGACGATCTGTCTCTGCGCAACGCCAGCCGCTACTACCATTTCCTGCTGGATCGCAACAACACCAACGTAACCGGCGTCAATGAAGCCGCCCTCACGGCCAGCCTGACCCACAGTAATGTCTATCGCCGCGAACACGGCTGGAGCAACCAGACCGAACTTACCCAGACAGCCCGATGGCGTGGCCTGAAACACGAACTGCTCTACGGCCTGGAACTGGGGCAGCAGAATAAAGACCAGCTGCTGCACCGCCAGCGCAACGCCGCCACCGTCAACCTCTTCAACCCCGTCCTGCCCATCCTGCCCCGGCTAGCCGCCGGCAAGCCGACCCAGGACAACCTGGGGCGCTTCGAAACCCTTGGCCTCTACGCGCAGGATCTGGTCAGCATCGGCAAAGAATGGAAGGTGCTGGCGGGCTTGCGCTATGACCGCTTCAAACAGGAAACCGGAGACCGCTCCAGCGGCAAACGGCTGCAACGCACCGACAAGGATGTCAGTCCACGGCTGGGCATCGTCTACCAGCCCGATGAGCAGCAGTCCTACTACCTGTCCTGGAGCCGCTCGTTCCAGCCATCGGGAGAAGAATTCGCCATCTCCAGCAGCAATGCCGATCTGGCCCCCGAAAAAACCACCAATACGGAGATCGGAACCAAATACGATCTGCTGGACGGTCGCCTGAGCACAACCATTTCCCTGTTCCGGCTGCAACGCAGCGACGTACACACCACAGACCCCGTCACCAACCTGCTTGCCGCCATCGGCACCGAGCGCTCCAATGGTCTGGAGTGGAGCCTGAATGGCGAGCTGCCCGATGGCTGGCACGCCATCATGGGCTATGCATTCCTGGATGCCAAGGTCATCCACTCCCCATCCCTCAGCGAAGGAGTGCCCATCCAGGGCAAACGCACCACCCTATCTGCGCGCCATTCAGCCAACCTCTGGCTCACCAAGGATCTGGCCGATGGCTTTGGCATCGGGGCCGGCGCCAACCTGGTCGGCAGCCGCTACGCAGACCCGGGCAATACGGTGCGCCTGCCGGGCTATGTCACCGCCGACGCAGCCGCCTGGTGGCGTCAGGGCCCGTGGGGCATTCAGCTCAACCTCTACAACCTGAGCGATACGCATTACATCGTCTCCGCCCAGCGCAATGGCAAACACATGAACCTGCCCGGTGCTCCCCGCAGTGTCATGCTGAAGCTGAGCTATCAGCTGTAAACACGCCTGGGAAGAAGTCAGTCGTAGCTGTGTCCTGGAATACGCTGTTAATAAAGGAAATCAGAAACTCTTGGATAATTAATTCATCACGTGGTGCAACATATCACCACGTGATGAATGTCAAACAAACCTTTCCTGACATCCTTTCCATCAACAACCGCAATATAATCAGAACTGTGTCCGGCAGGTAGCATTCAGATCATCACCAATGTTTGGATCGGTATTCTTCTGGATGATGTCTATATACTTACCTAGTCTAGTATCAACATTCAAATGGAAGGATGCACGACGATTTTTTAAGAAAATCGGCTCCTTATTTCTGGCAAATATTTCCATAATCCACACCCTACCCGAACCACTCTTATGGTAGAAGAAATCCTCTTCTAATTTGAACTGCTTCCATGACTTTCCACCATTCATGAAGCTCACATTACCATTAGCAGTCAAAATTGTGGTGCATGACTTTCCTGTCAGAACATCACGACCGATGTAAGTGCCCGCAGCACAATCCATGTGACCGCTTTGACCTTGACTGTTTAGCACCTCCCGACAAACATTGGCCAACTGATTGACTAGCCCACCTCCCGTCAGTTCAGAGTTACTGGCAAGCGGATTGCTTCCAGAATAGTGATCGATATTCTCATGACTGGCATTAGCGTCTGAGTTCCCACTCTTAGCTACAGGAGGCGTTTCAGTATCGGCTCCACCACCACAGGCAGAAATTGTGGTTACAACGGCCATCAAAATACCAGCTGAAGCCATTTTCACGAAAGTTTTTTTTTGAAATATGATCCATGTCCACTTCCGAACAAAATGTTAACCGTCAGAACGTCATGAAGAAGAATATCTCCTCCTATCGTCATCTTAAGTAGCTATTGGAGCACCTAATACTCACTTCCTTTAAACGGACCTCGGATGCAGCCAGACGGTATAAAAACGGCTCCTACCCTACTACGTTAACTATTGACTGATCTCCGCAGAGCAATATCTCCGCAAGCCTATAATCAGGATCCATCTAGTGTCAGCGCTTCAATGTCGATAGCCTCGAACCCGACAAGCCGCGCAGCGCCGCAAAGGCTTCATCATCGGAAATGATGCGATACCTGCCAGGCAGCAGACCTGCCACCGACCACGGCCCAATCGCCATGCGGATCAGCCGCAACGTCGGTAGTCCGACATGGGCAGTCATCCGGCGCACCTGCCGGTTACGCCCTTCTGTCAGGGTCAAGGCCAGCCAGCAGTCTGGCACCGTTTTGCGCGCACGAATCGGCGGATGACGGGGCCAGGGAGCCTCGACATGGCCGAGCAGCTCACACCTCGCCGGCCGGGTCGGGCCATCGCGCAACAACACGCCCGCACGCAACTGATGCGCCTGTGCTTCAGTCGCCTCACCCTCGACCTGCGCCCAATAGGTCTTGGCCACCACCGAGCGACTGCCTGCGATCGCAGCCTGCAAGGCACCATTGTCCGTCAACAACAGCAGCCCCTCGCTGTCGGCATCGAGCCGACCTGCCGGGTATACGCGCGCAATGTCCAGATAAGCGGCCAGCGTCTGCCATTTTCCATCCGGCGTGAACTGTGACAGCACACCGTAAGGTTTATTGAATATCACCAACATCACTCAGAAACTCACTGCCGAGAAAAATTTATGGAGCAAAGAATTCTTGACAATAAAATTCATCAACAAACCGTAAGCAAAAACTTGGGTCTACAACCGAACCCACAAAAAATACCGGGATCCAGTTTCAGCACAGGAAAGACAGGCAACCATCCATCGGCCAATGCCAACCGTACATCTTCAACATGAGCTGCTGCCGAGCTGACTGATAGAATTCCACGGCAGTTTTACCCAAGCTTGCAGCGGCCGGGATACCCCCTGACTGGAACGCACCAGCAGAACCCTTTACCCAGGAAGCATCCATGAAAAAGAATCTGATTTCCCTGATGGCCCTCGTCTCACTGGCTGCCTGCGGCGGTGGCGGTGGTGGTGGCGACACGACGGCACCATCAGCCAGCAATGGCACCTCTGGCACCGCTGCAACGGCCCCCGCCACGCCACAAACTGGCAACAACAATCTGCGCACGCGTCTGGATGCCTGCCCGTTCGCAGTCTCCTCCCAATCCCCCGATTCGGCAAAGTGCCTGGCCGGCAACTACAGCGGCACTGATATCTATACCAAGGAAGCCTGCCTGGTCACGATCCAGGCCGACGGTACAACCGTTGCCACCCGGGGATCGACGAGCATCCGGATGACCAAGCCGAATATCGGCCCCATCTACACGAAAGTCAGCTACTCGGTCATCGGCAATACTTCCCCGGTTGGCTACAGCCTGATCTGGGTTTCCTCCTATCTGCCTGATGACAAATCAGGCAAGAAAGAAGCAGAAACAAACTTCAATTTCAATTCGAACTATGACGGCAAGCTGACGATCGAAGTCAAAAACAGCGCGAAAGAATCAATCACCTGCCAGACCTCCCTCTGAGGCTCTGCTGGATTCCTGCCCAGCCTGCCTGGCCACCCGCCTTCTCGGACGGCAGCCAGGCAGCTGCAGATGATGTGAAAAAGCCGAGTCTGCCTGATGGGGCAGATTCGGCTTTTTCGTGATATCGAATCCCGATCGGTTCGGACTACAGGAGCCACCGGCCCCCGTTGTCCTCCGATACAGCGGTATCCGGACTCAGCGTGCCGCAGCCGCTTCCAGCGCAGCCACCGCCGGCAGCGTGCGACCTTCCAGAAACTCCAGGAATGCCCCCCCGCCTGTGGAGATGTAGCTGATCTGGTCGGTGATCCCGAACTTGGCGATCGCGGCCAGGGTGTCCCCGCCACCAGCGATGGAGAACCCCTTGGAGTCCGCAATGGCACGGGCCACAGTTTCGGTACCCTTGGCAAAGGCGTCAAACTCGAAAACGCCTACGGGGCCATTCCAGACGATGGTGCCAGCCGATTTCAGAATTGCGGCCAGTTTGGCAGCGGTTTTCGGGCCAATGTCAAGAATCATGTCATCAGCCTTGACATCACGGGCATCCTTGACCATGGCTGGCGAGGTGGCCGAGAATTCGCTCGCCACCACCACATCCTCAGGAATCGGCACCTCGGCGCCACGCGCCTTCATCTTGGCGATGATTTTCTTCGCGTCTTCGACCAGATCCGGTTCGGCCAGCGACTTGCCGATCGGCAAACCAGCCGCCAGCATGAAGGTGTTGGCAATCCCGCCTCCGACGATCAGCTGGTCGACCTTGTCGGCAAGCGAGTCGAGAATGGTGAGCTTGGTCGACACCTTGGAGCCGGCCACGATGGCAACCATCGGATGGGCGGGATTGTGCAGGGCCTTGCCCAGTGCATCCAGCTCGGCCGCCAGCAGCGGGCCGGCCGCGGCTTCCTTGGCAAAGCGGGCGATGCCGTGGGTGGACGCCTCGGCACGGTGGGCTGTGCCAAAAGCATCGTTGATGTAGACATCGCACAGCGCGGCATATTTTTTCGCCAGCGCTTCATCGTCCTTCTTCTCACCCTTGTTGCAGCGGGTGTTTTCCAGTACCACCACGTCACCCGGGGCCAGCGGGAAGCCACCGTCCAGATAATCAGCCTGCAGACGGACAGGCCGGCCCAGTAGCTCTTGCAGACGCTTGGCAACAGGTGCCAAAGAATCCTCGGGCTTGAACTCGCCTTCCTTGGGGCGGCCAAGGTGGGAAGTGACCATGACAGCAGCACCCTTGTCCAGCGCGGCCTTGATGGCCGGTACCGATGCCCGGATACGGGTATCGTCGGTGATGTTGCGGTTGTCATCCAGCGGTACGTTGAAGTCGCTGCGGATGAAGACTTTCTTGCCCTTCAGGTCGAGGTCGGCCAGGCGTTTGAATTTCATCGTGTTCTCCATGACAGGCCAGCCAAATGGGAGGATGCATTCACTGACCCGAGTTCAGCCGGGAAAGGTCTTCCCGGCGATTGCTCACGTTGCAACCAGACCCCCTGCCCTGCACGGGCAGGGGCCAGGACACCGATTACTTGGCGTTCATCAGGGCCACGGTGGTGTCGAGCATCCGGTTGGAGAAGCCCCACTCATTGTCATACCAGCTGGTCACCTTCACCAGACGGCCGCTGACCTTGGTCAGCGTGGAGTCAAAGGTGGAGGAGGCCGGGCAATGGTTGAAATCGACCGAGACCAGCGGCTTGTCGTTGTAGTCCAGGATGCCCTTGAGCTCCTTGCTCTCCGATGCTGCCTTCAGGATGGAATTGACTTCTTCCACCGTCGTGTCGCGTGCAGCGATGAACGACAGGTCAACCAATGAGACGTTGATGGTCGGCACGCGCACGGCGAAACCGTCCAGTTTGCCATTGAGCTCAGGCAGCACCAGGCCCACGGCAGCAGCTGCGCCGGTCTTCGTCGGAATCATCGACTGGGTGGCCGAGCGGGCACGACGCAGGTCAGAGTGATAGACGTCAGTCAGCACCTGGTCATTGGTGAAGGCGTGGATGGTGGTCATCAGGCCATTGACCAGCCCGATCTTGTCCTGCAGCGGCTTGACCAGCGGCGCGAGGCAGTTGGTCGTGCACGATGCGTTGGAGATGACCGTATCGGAAGCCTTCAGGACACCCTGGTTGACGCCATAGACGATCGTGGCATCCACATCCTTGCCGCCAGGTGCCGAGATGATGACTTTCTTGGCGCCACCAGCCAGGTGGGCGCTGGCCTTTTCCTTGGACGTGAACAGACCCGTGCACTCCAGCACCACGTCGACCTTCAGATCCTTCCAGGGCAGCTTGCTGGGATCACGCTCGGCCAGCACCTTGATCTTGTCACCATTGACGACCAGGTAGTCGCCTTCGACCTTGACTTCAGCGTTGAACTTGCCATGAGCCGTGTCGTACTGGGTCAGGTGCGCATTGGTTTCAGGCTTGCCAAGGTCGTTGATGGCGACGATCTCGATGTCGTGCTTCTTGCCACTTTCATAGTGGGCACGCAGCACATTGCGGCCAATCCGGCCATAACCATTGATTGCAACACGAATCGTCATTTGTTTCTTCCTCTTGTATTGAAGGATCAGAGCCCCAGCACCTGCCGCACGGTGGCGGCTACGTTGTCGGCAGTCATGCCGAAATGCTGGTTGAGTACCGATGCGGGAGCCGATTCGCCAAAGCGATCTATCCCGACCACCGCCGCCGGGCGGTATTTCCACCAAAAATCGGTGACACCGGCTTCCACGGCAATCCGCGGAAGGTCGTCTGGCAACAGACGGCGTTTGTAAGCCACATCCTGCCGGTCGAATGTGGTTGTGGACGGCATGGACAGCACCCGGACACGGATACCCTGGTCAGCCAGCTGGCGGGCTGCCGCCAGGGCCAGCGAGACTTCCGAACCCGTGGCGATGAGAATCGCCCTGGCGGCCCGTGGCGCATGGACCAGATAGGCCCCCCGCCGAATCTGGTCGACATCGACCACATCGCGCTCGATAAAGGGCAACCCCTGGCGCGACAGCAGCAGGCAGGTCGGGCCTTCCTCGTTCTCGATGGCTGCCTGCCAGGCAATGGCTGTTTCAACGGTGTCGGCCGGACGCCAGACATCCATGTTGGGTATCAGGCGCAGGCTGGCCGCCGTCTCCACAGGCTGGTGCGTGGGGCCATCCTCGCCCAGTCCAATGGAATCATGCGTGAAAACATGGATCACCCGCTGCTTGCTGAGGGCTGCCACGCGCAGGGCATTTCGTGCATAGTCGGAAAAGACCAGGAAGGTGCCACCGTACGGAATGAACCCGCCATGCAGGGCCAGGCCGTTCATGATGGCTGCCATGCCGAATTCACGCACACCGTAATTGATGTGACGCCCACCGTTGAGATCGGCCTCGTGCCCCCCGGCAGGCCGCAGGGCCTCGACACCTTTCCAGGCCGTCAGATTGCTGCCGGTGAGGTCGGCCGAACCACCCAGCAGCTCCGGCAGTGCTGGTCCAAGATAGTTGAGCGCACGCTGGGAAGCAGCACGGGTGGCAATGCTCTCGGCCTCCATCACCGTGTCCATCACCAGGTTGTCCATGATGTCTTCCCAGTCCGCTGGCAACACACCGCGCATCCGGCGCTCAAGCTCCGCTGCCTCGGCGGGAAATTCAGCCGAATAAGCAGCAAACGCATCCTGCCAGCGGGCATGGCGCTCTGCCCCGACCTGGGTGGCATCCCAGGCGGCGTACAGGTCGGCCGGAATCTCGAAAGGTGGCTCAGACCACCCCAATGCCTTGCGGGTGGCGGCAATTTCCTCGGCTCCCAGTGCCTCACCATGAGCCTTGGCCGTGCCAGCCCGGTTGGGCGACCCTTGACCGATGGTGGTCTTGCAAATGATGATGGTTGGCGCAAAACGGTGCTCGCCCACCCCCTCCCCGTCGACCACGGGACGGCCTGTCTCACCCCAGTCTCGCGCCTGAGCGATAGCCTCGGCCACCGCCCAGGCATCATGGCCATCCACCCCGTCGATGACGTTCCAGCCGTAGGCGGCAAAGCGCCCGGCGACGTCATCACAGTACCAGCCCCGCACATCACCATCAATGGAAATGCCGTTGTCGTCATAGAACATGACCAGCCGGGACAGACGCCAGACCCCCGCCAGCGCACACGCTTCATGTGAGACACCTTCCATCAGGCAACCGTCACCGGCAAAAACCCAGGTGAAATGGTTGATGATGTCGTGGCCAGGTCGGTTGAATTCGGCAGCCAGCAGCTTTTCGGCCAGCGCCATGCCGACGGCATTGGCTAGCCCCTGTCCAAGCGGCCCGGTCGTGGTCTCCACACCCGGGGTGACCCCCACCTCGGGGTGACCAGGCGTCCTGGAATGCAGTTGCCGGA
Source organism: Lautropia sp. (assembly GCA_030527825.1). Classification (GTDB taxonomy): domain Bacteria; phylum Pseudomonadota; class Gammaproteobacteria; order Burkholderiales; family Burkholderiaceae_E; genus Lautropia. Next base: position 69,908 of record JAUNAC010000002.1, on the reverse strand, counting down.
AATTCTTGATCTCCTCAATGGAAAGGTCATAGCCTGTCAGATGCAGCAATGCATACAGCAGCATCGAGCCATGCCCGTTGGAGAGCACGAAGCGGTCACGATCAAACCAGCCCGGGTGGGCCGGACTGTGCCGAAGATGCGCCCCCCAGAGTGCTACGGCAATATCGGCCATCCCCATGGGCATGCCGGGATGACCCGATTTGGCCCTTTCCACAGCGTCCATGGCCAGCACCCGCACTGCGTTGGCCATGCGGCGCGCCGTATCCGTGGACGGAAAGGCCGGCCAGCCAGAAGCAACAAAGGACGCAGGCGCAGCACCATCAGCAGCCTCCTGCTCATGCACCTGGGGCAGGACAACATCATCCACCTCGGTCACGCCGTCGGACCATCCCACCTCCCCGCTGTTCGCAGGTACTTCGTCACCTTCTTCATCCAGGGAAAAATCCAGCTCGGCGGTCGCAACAGATTCGGTGGGGAACGAATGATTGGTCATGGCAGAAAGGGGGATGTGTACTGGACATGCGGTCGGAAACCAGACGCCGGACAGGCCGGCCGGGACCACTGCACAGTATACTGGACACCAATGTAACACCTATTTTCATTTCCTGCAGTCCCGTCCCTACCGGCCTCCTGGATGATTCACGGGTCTGTTCGATAGTATTCCGGTGGCGAATCTTCGCTTCCCGGCCTGCCCACATCCATCCGCCACCTGTTTGTTCCTCCCGGACCTGCCGTCCATACCGCCGGCCACCTTCGTCTAAACATGACTCCCCGTATTTGCCTGCCTGCACTGGCGTCTCCCCAGTCGCCCCATCTGGTTGACGACAACAGCCCAATACCGCTGGAAGACACCGCCGCCCATCACCTCATCCGCGTGTTGCGTCGCGCCCCGGGCGATACCGTGGAAGTGTTCGACGGCCAGGGCCGACACTGGCTCGCCCGCCTGCACACGGTTCGCCCTGCAACGGTCATCCTGCAGACCGAACTGCCGGCGGAGCCCCCAGCCCGGCTGCAGCTGGGCCTGGCCCAGTGCCTGAGTACCGCGGAAAAAATGGACTGGACGATCGAAAAGGCCGTCGAACTGGGCGTCACGCAGATCATCCCGCTGCTGTCGGAGCGCAGCGTCGTCCGGCTGGAGGGCACACGGGCAGACAAGCGCCTGCAACACTGGCAGCGTCTGATCACCGCAGCCGCCATGCAAAGCGGGCGCAACCGTCTGCCCGAACTGGCACCGATCCAGTCCGTGAATGACTGGCTTGCCCGCCTGCCCCCATGCCGGGCCGGAGAACGCCGCTGGCTGCTCAGCCCCCTGGCCAGCGCCCCGCTGGTGACACAGGTCGCCGAAGCGCCAGCGACCCATACCGCCTGGCTGCTGTGCGGGCCCGAATCCGGCCTGTCTGAAGCCGAGCAAAGCCGCGCCATGTCCGCCGGCTGGCACCCCGCGCTGCTCGGGCCGCGCATCCTGCGCACGGAAACCGCCGGCCTGGTGGCCCTGAGCATCCTGCAGGCAGGGCTTGGCGATCTTGGCCTCATGCCGCCCGGGCCATCCGGTTCCGGGCACGACTGAGGCGCCGGGACTATTTCCGGACGGAATAAAAGACCCGAAAGGCCGTCTCGTGATCGTAGAAAAAATCCGCCGCGTCACGAAAGACATTGAGCAGCCCGTTCTTGTCGTAGGCCCCCAGCGGCAATACCGCATGGCGTGGAATGTTGGACAGAACGCTCATGGGACATCAATCCTGCGCAAGGTCTGATGGTGACACACCAGACAGGAGACAGCCTAGATATACCTACTCAGCCCCTCCAGGAACGCCTGCCTTTTCTCATTCGTCACAAGATTGACACGCCCGCAATTCACCCATCTCCGCTGCCGTGCGCCCCCCCCTTTGAGGGTATGCCCCAGCATGGCTCGCCCTACGACATTGCCACAAACATACTTCAGGTAAAACGTAGGCGCAGTAGATGAGCTGATGACCAGCGCCTCCGCAATATCGAGCCGTCCTTGCAGCATCCCAACCCGGTTCTCGACATAGGCGTAGCTCTTCAGCAGCACCTTATCCAGGAAGCCCTTAACAATCGCCGGCATATCCGCCCACCAAATGGGAAAAATAAAGATGAGCCGGCTGCTTTCCTTGAGCACTGCCTGGTACTGCTGCACCAGAGGATCTAGTGCTTTTCCCTGGCTGAACAGCGCCAACTCCTCTCGGGTGTAGACTGGATTGAAACCATCGGCGTACAGGTCGATCAGATGGTGTGTTTGGTCCCTGGCCGCCAGAAGGGCCTGAACTCTTTCGAGAATGGCATGGTTGAAACTCTGCTCATACGGGTGCGCGTAGATTATGGTAATCATGCAAATGATCCCTCCTAATTGGAAGTCCCTGCTCCCCCAAGACCAGTGGTGTTACCCCGCAAACCAACGAAGGCGAACCAGCCCCGATCCCAAGACAAGCCCACCCTTGTGATCCTAACACAGCCCGAATCCGGGCCATCTGAAGCAGAGCAAAGCCGCGCCGTGTCCGCCGGCTGGCACCCCGCGCTGCCCGGGCCATCCCGTTCCGGGCACGACTGAGGCGCCGGGGCTATTTCCGGACGGAATAAAAGACCCGAAAGGCCGTCTCGTGATCGTAGAAAAAATCCGCCGCGTCACGAAAGACATTGAGCAGCGCATCCCGCTCATCGACGGGGAGCTGCGGCGCAGGCGGCAGGTTTTCGAGCAGCAGCACAAAACCAGGACGCTCCGCCGCGTCATCCGCCTTCAGATCCGTGAGGCAATCGTACAGCGCATCCAGATTGCAACCGAAATGGGCCGGCAGCTGCAGCGCTTTCCCCAATGTGGCCAGCACCGAAACCTTGTCGTCGGCCGCAGCGCAATCGCACTGCAGCAGCGACTGATCTGTCTGCTTTGCAGCGCGTACCAGCCCGTTCTTGTCATAGGCCCCTAGCGGCAACACCGCATGGCGTGGAATGTTAGACAGAGCGCTCATGGGAAATCAATCCTGCGAAAGGTCTGGTAGTGGTCATCCGTGTAGTAGAACTCGGTAGGCCGGCCTGCCGGCCCGCCCACAATGACGCGACGCGCCCCCCGCGAATGATCCCGGGGCGTTTTCACGGTGTATTCCCTGTAGTAACCGCGCCGTTGCCGGGGCAAACGCCCCTCGTAATTGCCAAAGACGGAACCATCCTTTTCATAAGGATAGGGTCCGCCCTGATGGATCAGCTGCAGGGTAGCCTGCACCTCGTCAGGCAACTCGGCCACCGGTACGTGCGAAGCGCTCGCCCGCCCTGCCCGCACGCTGGCTGTCGGGTCAGCGGCATCCGCAGCCTCATGCGTCTGCTGGGCTGCCGGAACCGGGCTGTATCCAGCAGCATAAGGAGCATGATGGTGATGACTTCGCGCCTGCGCCTGAGTCCATCCCCCAATCAATACAGACATGCCCAGCATGAACAGCAGCCGGACGTGGCAACGGCGCAGTCCATGCAGGCAACCCTTCATCCCGCGAAAGCGTGTGATTACGATCTTCATGCACGCATCCTACGACACGGAACCGTTGTCGAAAAGCCCCAACGTCCCCTATCGCGCTTACCCCCGTTATCCGCTGGCCACGAACCGCCCCGTCAGCAGCGTTTTTTTAAACCAGCAGTTATTCTTGCGGGTTCAGACGGCAAGCAGCGTGCCTGTCGCTTGGGCACCTGCCCCATGCCGTTCCGTCATTGCCCAACGTGTCAGGATACCGCACCCACCATGTCACTTGCCACCTCCGCCTCCCGGCCATCGCCCCGCATCCTCCTCTGGCTGGTGGCGGTAGGATTCTTCATGCAGACGCTGGATGGCACGATCGTGAATACAGCCCTGCCAGCCATGGCCAGAAGTCTGGGCGAAAGCCCGCTCCGCATGCAGTCCGTCGTCGTGGCCTACATGTTGACCATGGCGGCACTGATCCCCGCCAGCGGCTGGCTGGCCGACTATTTTGGCGCACAGCGCGTTTTTCTGAGCGCCATCATCCTGTTTTCGCTCGGCTCTGCTGCCTGTGCCGGAGCAGGTACTCTGGATCAGCTGATTGCCGCACGCGTGCTACAGGGCGCGGGAGCTGCCGTACTGCTGCCCGTGGGCCGGCTGGTCATCCTGCAGCATTTCCCGCACGAGGAACTGCTGTCGGCCATGAGCTTCGTGGCAATCCCCGGTCTGATCGGCCCGCTGATCGGCCCGACGCTGGGAGGGTGGCTGGTCGAAGCAGCCTCCTGGCACTGGATTTTTCTGATCAATCTGCCCGTGGGTCTGCTCGGTGCCCTGGCCACCTTGCGCTTCATGCCCAATCTGAAACGGCCTGATACGGCGCCATTTGATCTGGCGGGCTATCTGATGCTGGTTCTGGCCATGATCACCATTTCCCTGGCTCTGGACGGGCTGGGCGGGCTGGGTCTGGCCCGTACGCTGGTCGCCCTGCTCATGGTGGTAGGTCTGGCCGCTCTGGCTGCCTACTGGCTGCACGCCATGCACCACACGGCCCCGCTGTTTCCACCCGCGCTATTCACCGTGGCCAGCTACCGGGTCGGCGTCCTTGGCAACCTCTTCGCCCGTATCGGTTCCGGTGCCATGCCCTATTTATTACCCCTGCTCCTGCAACTGGCCATGTCCTTTTCACCCGCAGAAGCTGGCATGATGCTGCTCCCGGTCACATTGGCCAGCATTGGCGCCAAGCGGGCGGTACCCGATATCATCAAACGCTACGGCTATCGCCAGGTTCTGCTGGCCAACACCCTGCTCCTGGGATGCCTGATCGCCGGCTTTGCTCTGATGACCCCCGATCAGCCCCTATGGCTGCGTACCACTCAACTGGCGCTATTTGGGGCTGTCAGCTCCACCCAGTTCACGGCCATGAATACTGTCACGCTCAAGGATCTTGACACCTTGCATGCCGCCAGCGGCAACAGCCTGTTCTCCATGGTGCAAATGCTGGGTCTGAGCCTGGGCATCAGCTGCGCGTCCGGTTTTTTGCATGCCTTCAGCAGCTGGATGCACACCGGCACTGGCAGCAGCGAACTGCCGGCCTTCCGGGCCGCTTTCATCGCCATTGGCGTCCTGACCACCGCTTCCTCAGGCATCTTCTGGCAACTTCCCCAAGACCAACCTGCCCGCCGCTAGGTAGCGTACCGGGAAGGCTTAACCGGGCACCCGCCAAGGTGGCCGAACAGCCGGCAAAATGCCCAGCGGATCAAACTGTCGGCGGACATCTGCCAAAGCCCGGCGCAGGGCAGGTGTCCAGCGTTCTGGCTCCATCTCCAGCACCCGATTCCATACCGCCTGCCTCGCTGCCGGTGGGCCAGCTACCTGCAGACGCACTTCACCGCCAGCAATCTGGCCGCGCCAGGAAACGACCTCTGCCAAAGCTCCCAGGTGCCCGCCAATGACAGCTATCTGATCGGCAAGCCGTTCCGGTTCCATGGGCCACAACGGCAGACAGGAGGTTGAAACCTCCCACACGGGCGTCACTAGCTCGCCCAATATCTGCTGCCAGACAGCTCCCCCCACCGATGCCCCGCGCCTGTCACAGGCATGGGGTTTCCTTCCAGCAGGGCCCGCGCAGGACTGCAATCCCTCATCCGTCATCGGCTGTCCCCCCGCTGCAGGTCTATAAATGCCCCCAGCCAGCACCTCCAGAACCCGTCGATAAGCGGCCCGAACCCGCACACTGCTATCCCCCGATACCCGAACCAGCAAGGCAGCGGCCGCAGCTGACCCATGCCGGGCAGACGGCGCCCACAGCGCCACATCGTCCGGATGGCGGGACTGCGCCAGACGCCGCATATCCTCCCGATCCAGCAGCAGAACAGCTGAAGCCGACAGGGACTGCTGCAGCAGGACCGATTTCCGCAGCGCAACCAGGTGATCAGGCTGCGGAAACACTCCCCAATGCGAGACCGCCGGGCGCCGGCGCAAACGCAGGCAAATACGGGAGAACCAGGCCAAGGATCCTGCCGAACCAGCCAGTAAGTGGGCGAGATTGACCGCACCATCCGCTGTATAGGGACGTTCGGGACGCGGATAAAAACAATCCAGCCGGTACCCATCGGGTACGCGCTGCCCGCCCGGCCAATGATCGGCGATCTCGCCGCGAACCCCGGCAGCGGTCTGAAAGAGCCCGGATACCAGCCCCCCGGCCCGGGCGCTCGTGAGCCGGAGAGTCGAATGCTCACCAAAGGGACCAAACCGCTGAGGTGTCCCGTCATCCAGAATTGCCTCAATACCCAGCAGGGCATCCACCATCCCGCCCCAGTGCCGGCAGGCGGCCAGACAGTCCAACCCCACCAGGTTCCCCACGGTGCTCCCGGACAGCGGGCTGGCTTCCATGGGCAGCCACCACCCGCTCGGCCGCAGCCAGCGATTCAGATCGGCCAGACGAACGCCGGGCTGAACCACAATCGTGCCCCGCTCGGCATCAAACTGTACCATCTGCCCCAGGTAAGCCCGGGGATCGACCTGCAATGCAGCCGGTGTCCGCGCAGCACCTGCGCCAAACACCACGGGAACCACCAGGTCACGGGCCAGCGCCAGTGCCAGCATGACATCCGTCTCGTCCCGGGGCAGCAGACGACACGTACCATCAACCAGCATAACCTCGCCCCGCACTTGCCGGCGCAGTCGCTGCACCAGTAAAGGCAGGCGCTCCTCAGGATCAGAGGTCGGCGTAGCTGCTCCCATCAGCCTGAGCCGCCCTTGCCTGAGAATCTGCCATGGTGCGTGCTGCCGTCGATACGGAAACAAACTCGTCGCGTCGGCGCAATACCTTGCGGCCATAGCCTCCGTCATGGGCAAGACGTGCTGCACCGACATAGGCTTGCAGAGCGCGCCGCTCACTGCCACCGTAGCGTTTCAGATAATCGGACAGAATGCTGCTGCCCACCAGGATGTTGACCCGGGGCTCCCAGACCGTATCCGTACTGCCGTACGGTGCAAAACGCTTCTTGTGCATGCGGGTATGAACCTGCATCAGCCCCTGCGCCCCGACCCGGCTCTGTGCGCGGGGATTGAAGCTTGATTCGGTCGCCATCACCGCGAGAATCAGATAGGGATCCACATGGTAGACCTCACCTGAATGGCGGGCATAACCGACATATTGTTCGACGGAGCGTTGCTGGACACGGAATGTACGCGAGATGTGCTGAACCACCCCCTGCTCGGCACGACTGAGTCGAATCGGAACCGAATGGTCACCCATACCGTTTTCCTGCCGATGACCGGTGGAGGTGATCTTGCGCAGTCCAGTTCGCAGAGCCGGCCGGAAAAAACGTCGACCATTCAGCGGACGGGAAACGGCATGCCCGGTCGCGGGTGCATGACGGTCGACCACGACCCCATGAGCCGGCGTCCGCGCCACTGATGCCCGGCTGACGGGTTTCTGTATGATCCTGCCATGCCGGCCTGGCGCACTGCGCAACGCAGGATGACCCGTTCTCCGGCTATCCTCGCCCGACACAGCCGGCAATACCTGTCCGGCAGCATCGCCATACACCGGCGGGCGGGTGCGTGCCACGACAGGCGCCGGCTCGGACGCATCCGCCGGGACGGTCAGGGCACCGAACATCAGGGCAGACCCGGTCAACATCACCATCCAGAAGCGTCCCGCTGCAGATCGTGTCGAAGCATGGACGCCGGCACAGTGCACATCCTTTCTGGCAGAGGCGACAACAGCTGGACCAGTTGAAGCTGACATGACAAGGGCTCCTGATTCAGTAAGCACTGCGGGGGACAGGATGGTTTTGCGGACAACTGCGCCACAGACCCACCCATTCCTGAGCGGATCACCCTCCCCTTACCGGGAAGAAGACTAGACAATACCTGCGAAAGGCAGCCAATGACTGGTCAGCGGCAGATCCTGTCTTGTAAAAAACAACCATTTAATTACAAACACTGCGCATTTTAACAGCATTTCCGCTGCTAACGCGCATCAGCCGTGCAATTTACCCTTGCACGAATGCAGACGTCATTGCCATCCGCTCCCCGGAATGCGGCACATTGCTTCCCTCGCCGGCACGCTCCGGCGCTCATGGACACACCGTGACACAATGTGTGCAACGACCAAGGATCAAACGACCATGCCTCTACGCTACACCGACCTGAGGGAATTCCTGCAACACCTGGACCATCAGGGTCAGCTACGACGCATCAGCGTCCCGGTCTCCCCCCATCTGGAAATGACCGAAATCTCCGACCGGGTTCTGCGACAGGGCGGCCCGGCACTCCTGTTCAACACCCCGGAAACCCGCGGACAACGCTGGTCCTACCCTGTGCTTACCAATCTGTTCGGCACTCCTCAGCGGGTCGCGATGGGCATGGGCGAAGAATCCGTCAGCGCGCTGCGCGACATCGGGCGGCTACTGGCCTATCTGAAGGAACCCGAGCCTCCGCGTGGCCTGAAAGACGCCTGGGACAAATTTCCTGTACTGCGGCAGGTCATGAACATGGCGCCCAAAGTCGTCGGTAACGGATCCTGCCGGGACACGATCATCCCGTCCGAAGACATTGATCTCGCCCGGCTGCCGATCCAGCACTGCTGGCCCGGTGACGCTGCCCCTCTCATTACCTGGGGACTGGTCGTGACACGTGGCCCCGGAAAACCGAGGCAAAACCTTGGCATCTACCGTCAGCAGGTCATCAACCGCAACCAGACCATCATGCGCTGGCTAGCCCATCGCGGCGGCGCCCTGGACTTCCAGGAACACCGCCAGCGCTTCCCCGGCACGCCCTTCCCGGTTGCCACCGTGCTGGGCGCAGATCCCGCCACCATCCTCGGTGCCGTCACGCCCGTGCCGGACTCACTCTCCGAATACCAGTTCGCCGGCCTGCTGCGCGGTGCGCGCACCGAGCTGGTCAAGGTGCCGGATACCGAGCTGAACGTGCCGGCCACCGCAGAGATCGTCCTGGAAGGCCACCTTTATCCCGACCCGGACGGCACCAAGACCCTGGCCCATGCCCGCCGGCTGGGCTGGACTGGTCCACTGCCTCCCGCAGCGCTCACCGGCTATGAAATGGCCCTGGAAGGCCCCTATGGCGACCACACCGGCTACTACAACGAACAGGACTGGTTCCCGGTCTTCACCATCGACCGGATCACCCATCGCCGCAACGCCATCTACCACTCCACCTACACCGGCAAGCCCCCCGACGAACCCGCCGTCCTCGGCGTTGCACTCAATGAAGTCTTCGTCCCCCTGCTCACCCGCCAGTTCCCGGAAATCACCGACTTCTACCTGCCCCCCGAAGGCTGCTCCTACCGGCTTGCTGTCGTATCCATGAAAAAAGCGTATGCCGGCCACGCCAAACGGGTCATGTTCGGCATCTGGAGCTTCCTGCGACAATTCATGTACACCAAATTCATCATTGTCGTGGATGACGACGTCGACATCCGCAACTGGCAGGATGTCATCTGGGCCATGACCACCCGGGTCGATCCGGTGCGCGACCTGACCCTCGTCGACAACACGCCGATCGACTATCTGGACTTCGCATCACCGGTCAGCGGCCTGGGTTCCAAAGTCGGTATTGACGCCACCAACAAATGGCCCGGCGAAACGACCCGCGAATGGGGCACCCCCATCACCATGCCCACCGACGTCAAAACGCGTGTGGACAGCATCTGGCAAACACTCGGCATTACCTGAGAGCGCTGCTGCGTACCTACCATCTTTTGTGGGAAACATCACATTTTGAAACGCCATCGCCAGACTGATACAAAATACGCAAACAGACATAAACCGGTTCCTTTGCTGTCTGGTTTCCGACTGCCCCCATCTGCGGCATCCCTCATTCGAGGTCGGTAGTCCATACCAGTCCGCTACGCCCCACGACATACCGAGGAGATTCGCCATGCCCGCGCGCTCGCCATCCACTTCACCCGATGTTCCCCGGTCCATCATCACAGCCAGACATCATTCAGGCCCGGGGCGAACTGCCCTGGGTCTGTTCATCACGCTAGCCCTGACAGCCTGTCAGACGGTCGGCCCCATCAGCAAGAACCTGGCGGATCACCTGACTTCACCCGATGCGGCCATCAAAAGCTCCCAGCTCACCCAGGCCGCTGCTGCCCGCTATGACGCCCAGATGGATATCTTCCATCCCGTCATCGCGCAGCACGGCATGGTTGCAAGCGAACAGGCGCTGGCCAGCCAGATCGGGATCGACATCCTGAAAGCCGGTGGCAACGCCATGGATGCAGCCGTCGCGGTCGGTTTTGCCCTGGCGGTGGCGCTCCCCAACGCCGGCAATCTGGGCGGGGGTGGCTTTATGCTGGTGCATGACGCCCTGCATCATCAGGACATCGCACTTGATTTCCGTGAAAGTGCCCCTGCCGCAGCCACGCGCAACACCTTCCTGGACGCGAATGGCAACGTCATCGACGGAAAATCACTCTACACTCATGCCGCCATTGGCGTTCCCGGAACGGTTGCCGGCCTGACCCACGCCCAGCAGCGCTGGGGAAAACTGTCCCTGGCGACCGTCATGGCCCCCGCCATCTCCCTGGCCGAAAAGGGCTATCCCGTCAGCCAGACCCTGGCCCGCACCCTCAACACCGAAACCGACACCATGAAGAAATGGCCCGCCACCCGGGCCATTTTCTGGAAGGGTGATGCCCCCCTGAAAGCAGGTGACTGGCTGGTTCAGAAAGACCTGGCCAGCTCACTGCGCCTGATTGCCAAACAGGGGGCCAAAGCCTTCTACCGGGGCCCCATCGCCCAGAAAATCGTCGCCGACAGCCAGGCCAACCATGGGCTGATAACGGCCGAAGACCTGCAGAACTACAAACCCGTCGAGCGCAAACCCATACGCGGCCCATACCGGCAATACGAGATCGTCACCATGCCTCCTCCGTCATCAGGCGGCATCCATCTCCTGCAGATCCTCAACATCATGGAAGGCTGGCCCATCGGCACCTGGGGGCAGAACAGTGCCCAGACCGTCCACCACATGGCAGAAGCCATGAAACTGGCCTACGCCGACCGCTCCGAATACCTGGGCGATCCCGACTACGTCAAGATCCCGCAGACTGGCCTGACTTCACGCAAGTATGCGGCCCAGCTGCGCAGCCAGATCGACCCCGCCCATGCCCGCCCCGCCAAAGCCATCAAACCCGGCAAACCCCAGCCCTATGAAAGCGACCAGACCACTCACTACTCGGTGATGGACGCCCGGGGCAACGCAGTGGCCGTCACCTACACCCTCAACACCAACTTCGGTACCGGCATCGTCGCCCCCGGCACCGGCATCCTTCTCAACAACGAGATGGACGACTTCTCCGCCAAACCCGGCGTCCCCAATGCCTACGGACTCATCGGCGGCGAAGCCAATGCCGTCGGCCCCCGCAAGCGCCCCCTGTCATCCATGACGCCGACCTTCGTGCTCCGGGACGGCAGGCCCTGGCTCGTCACCGGCAGCCCTGGTGGTGCCCGTATCATCACCACAGTGCTCCAGACTGTCAGCAACGCCATCGACCACGGCATGAATCCGGCCGAGGCCGCGGCAGCCCCCCGCTTCCACCACCAATGGACACCAGATGAACTGCGCGTCGAACGCGGCTTTCCCCTCGACACCATCGATCTGCTGCGACAACGGGGCCAGAACGTCGTCGAAAAACCCGCCATGGGCCGTACCCAGACCATCCAGGCAATCGGCAACGAGCTATGGGGCTATTCCGACCCCCGCAATCCGGACGGTCGCACGCTGGGTTATTGAATCATCGGTACTGGCCTCCCCGGGCCGGTACCATGGCCGGAAACCAGTGGTAATCTAGGCCCGTTTCCGGCCATATCCAACCGGCACGCATGCACAAACCCCGACCATCCCCCCTTACCCGCGAATTCCTGCTCAGCGGCGCCTACATGCGCTCTTTTGTCAGCACGCCGCAAATCAAATGGTGGAACCTGCAGCAGATCACCTCATCGTTGGACAGCACCCTGGCGGCCTGCCCTGCTCCCGGTAATCCCGTCTGGGTCTTTGCCTATGGCTCACTCATCTGGAACCCGCTCATCCATATCGCGGAACACCAACAGGCCAACATCTCAGGCTGGCGCCGCAGCTTCTGCATGAAACTGACCGCCGGCCGGGGATCTCCAGAACACCCCGGGCGCATGCTCGCCCTGGCCCGCTGCCCGGGCACCAGCACCACGGGCATCGCCTTTCGGCTGCACCCACATGAAGTGCGCGCTGAACTCTTGCTCATCTGGATGCGCGAAATGATTGGCGGCACCTACATCCCGCTATGGCATGACGTCCAGCTGGCCGATGGCCGCATCGTCCAGGCCATCACCTTTGTCATGGAACCCCATACCCCGGCCTACGAACCCGATGCGTCGATAGCCACCGTCGCCCCCATGATCGCCACGGCCAGCGGCCACCTCGGCCACAACATCGATTACCTGCTCGACCTGGATCAGACCCTGGCCGCCCACCACATCCATGACCCCTACGTCTCGGATCTGATCGCCGCCGTACGCGCCTTCGGTTCAGACATCTGACGAGGTCCGGGCATGCCCTCTCTTCAGGCCATGAAGCGCCCGATCACCTGCCCACCCACCAGCATCCAGGCCATCAACATCGACGTGAAGAAAACACCGAACCAGATGTAGCCGGTTTTCAGGTAGCACCAGTGATTGATCACGATCAGTGCGGCAAACTGCCCCATGATCACGGGCAACATCATCATCCATCGACCGCCGAACTGCGGCAGGCCGATCACATCGAAGCCCGGACCAATCTGCAGATAATCTGGAATGAAATGGACACACCACAACAGCAGCAATCCGCCCACGGCGATGACGATGGTGAAGAAGCTCCAGCGCAACCAGGTACGGACGAAGCCCCCGTCGAGCGGCATCCTGAACTGCGCCGTCAGCACCAGACCATTGATGGCGATGAACGCCAGCAGGATCCATCCCCAATAGATTGGCAACAATGCCCAGCGCTCCAGCGTGAGCGGCTTGAGCAATGGCCACAGAAAACGCAACTCCTGCCCCGTCGTGTCATGGATGAACTGGGTCAGAGCATACAGATAGGCACCCAGCACGACGCTCAGGACCAGGCTTCTCGTCCAGACCGCACCCAGGGCGCCTCGTCCCGGAGGCACGGTCACGCCCAGCTGACCCAGGCTCAGCCGATCACGCTGACCGACATACCAGCAGACGAATGACAGCCCCGCCATCACACCACTGCCCAGCAGCCACGTGATGATGCCGTTGCCCATTTCCAGTGGCATCCAGGCCACCCTGGCCGCGATCGGCTCATTGGCCCCCCCCATTGCGTCAGCAACGGGTACAACACCATGGTCATCACCACATTCATCAGACCGAAGCGCCACCACGTAGCGGACCGCATCGGAGCCGCCCGGGCAGCGGGCTGACACGCCATCGAGAAATAGCGCTTGTCCAGCAAGGCATTGGCCAGGCACAGGGACGATGCAAGGGCAAACAGCAACGCCGGGAGACCGCAGAACTCCTTGTACCAGTAGATGAATCCTTCCACACCAGATGGATGGTTCATCGCCTGCCCAAACCAGTCGATCGCACTCTGATTCGTGTGCGCCGAGACCATGACCCCCAGATGCGTACCGGCCACCAGATCAGCCCTTCGCGCCGTTCCATCGGCAAAGCTACCATAGGTCCTGTTCCAGACCAGGGTATCGCCAATCGGCAGGCCGAAGGCTTTCAGACGCTTCTCGTGATGTACAAGATCCCCGACGGGAAAGATCTTCTCACGATATGGCCCGATTTCCTCATAAAGCCCCTGAGTCAGCAGATAATTGTGCAGCCCTGCCATCATGCCGCCGTTGCTGCTCTGGCCGTTCACCGCCCGGTGATCCGGATTCTGCAAGGCCACCCTGACCGCATTCAGGGCCCCCGTCGAATGGCCAAAGATGCCAAGCCGCTGCCGATCCACGAAAGGCAGACGCTTCAGATACTGATACCCATTGTCCGCTCCGCTCATGCTCTTGTTGCTCGCCGGCGCCTTGGTCGAATACCCATGGCCGAACTGATCGATGGCCAGCACCACATAGCCCCGGCGGGCAAGCTCGGGAGCGCCAAAAGTATTGGCAGCCTCTTTGTCGCTCTGGTAACCATGCAGGGCGAGCAGGCCAGGAGCAGGTCGTTCTACCGAGGCTGAGCGGGGCCGATAGAGCTTGGCCACCATCGGTTGCATCTCGGTCGTCATGAAAACAACCGTATTGACATCCACCCGGCCAAAATCCCGTTCTATCCAGCTGCCCAGCACACTGAACAGCAACGCAAGAACCGCCAGTGCCGCCGTCCACCCATATTCTCTCTTGCCCGTAGCCATCCGTATCTTCCTGTCACACGGCATCCCGATCGCGACTTTCGGCCAGGATGCTCACCTGGCCACTGTCCACGCCATTGACACGCAATGGCATGGCGATCACACGAACAAGACGGCTTCTGTCGACATGGGCCAGCATCATGTCCTCGATGATGCAGATGAAATGCCGCGTATCCATGCCCAGCAGTATCTGATGCGCCCGGACACCATGCTCGGCATGGGCGGGTGAAGCCAGAGAGATGAAGTCAAAACCCACGGCCTTCAGATGAGGGGCATGATCGATCAGGTACTGGGCTGCGTCGATACTGAATGCACAGCCATTGGCGGCATACTCGACGGGATCACTGGCGCGCAAGGCTTCCAGTCCGGTCCGGATGATCAGGCAGTCTGCCTGAGCCACCGCAGGCATCCATGGCTCCAAATCCGCGGGATCAACCAGGCTCCGCTTGCCCTTGGGCATGTCCACCAGCAAGGGGCGATCGTAGATGAAACGCTCAATGGGCAACTCCGCCAGGCTCGGCCCATGATCGACAAAATGCTTCGGTGCGTCGAAATGGGTACCAAAATGATTAAACAGATGAAGAACCGAGCTGTTGTAGACATCCCCTTGATTAATGCGCGTACGGTACTCGACCGTCAGCGTGGGCTCACCAGGAAATCCCGGAGCATTCACATCCAGTGGATAGGAAAGAAATTGCGCCTTCATGACTGTCTCCGATTTTTTTCAGTAACCAGTCCAGCGCCGCTGGACTGTTGCAGACCATATCCCGACTGTTGCAGGAACGGTCATTGAAAATGCCATCATCCGCCGGTGCCTTCGAAGTCCAGCTCGGTATCGCGAACATTCTCATGACCCAGGCAGACCCACCTTCCTGCAGGATGGTCTGCCCGCCTCCCGGCGACGAGCCCCTTCAGGCCCTGGCCAGCTTCCGGTTCTGGTGCATGACATAGACAATCAGGCCCGCCAGCACCACCAGCGGCAGCAGCGGATCGAGCAACGAACCATGGCTGCCGAAGAGCAGATTGGCCACCGCCACGCAGGCACCGCCCACGCCCCAGGCGATCGTTGTCGGGATCGACCAGACGACCATCTGCTTCTTCACATCCGAGATTCCCATCATCCGGTTGACGACCCAGAAGAAGCTGTCATTGAAATAGCCGAAGAACAACGAGCCGATGGTCGCTGCCTGGGCCGCCAGCAGCATGTTGATGCCGTCGATCTCGGCCAGCACCGGCGCCGTGATCGAGGCGGCCGTCACCATGGCCACCGTGCCCGACCCCTGGATGAAACGCACCAGCGTCGCAACGATGAACGGGATCAGGATGGGCGAGATCGGCAGGGCCGCGACCTGCCGGGCCAGATGGGCACCGGCGCCACTGTCGCGCAGGATGGCCCCCAATGCACCGCCCGCCCCCGTCACCAGCAGGATGATGCCCGCCGAGCTCACCCCGGTCTCCAGCTCGGTTGCCGTCTCGTGTGCCGTGGCGTTCGGCATCAGGGTATAAACCGCCACCAGCACGCTGATTGCCAGCGCCACGATCGGATGCCCCACGAAGGAGATCGCCTGGTACAGCCCGCCGGCCTCGAAGGCATGCAACGCGGCATCGCTGCCGACACTGTACTTGGCCGCCACGTCCACCAGCGCCTTCACAAAGATCAGCGCGATCGGCAGCACGATCGGCAGCATCGACAGGAACAGGCTGGGCATCGGCCGCTCGGCATGCTCCTGCAGGTAGCTGTCCAGCCTGTCGCGCAATTCATCCTGGCTGAAGCTCTGCTCGTTGAAGTCCGGATACTTGCGGGCCAGCCACTGCGCATACAGCACCATGCCGATCACGCAGGGAACCGCCACGACCATACCCACCAGCAGCATCGCCCCCAGATCCACCCCGAAGATGCCGGCCACCCCGAGCGGCCCCGGTGTCGGCGGCACCATGTGGTGCGTGACGACCAGCCCGCTGGCCAGAGCCACCCCCAGCGTGAGCAGGGAACGCTTGCCGGTCTTCGCCAGCGCCTTGGCTACGGGATACAGCACCACGAAGGCCGAATCCACGAAGATCGGAATGCTGACGATATAGCCGGTGATTGCCAGCGCCCATTCCTCCCGCTTCTTGCCCAGGAAGCTGATGAAGCTGAAGGCCATCTTCTCGGCCGCTCCCGAGACCTCAAGGATGCGCCCCATCATCACCCCCAGGCCGATGACAATGCCGATGCTGCCCAGGGTGGAACCGAAGCCCTTGGCCAGCGCATTCAGCGTATCGGTGGCACTCAGTCCGCCCCCCACACCGGCGATGGATGCTGCGATCAGCATCGCCAGGAAGGCATGCACCCGGGTACGCAGCACCAGATAGATCAGGACGAAAACGGCGATCAGCAGGCCGATGATGGGCATCGGCAGGCCCAGTACGGTTTGTGGCTGCTCCACGGTCAGTGTCTCCTCAACTCATTTCTTCAGGTCTTTGTCGATGAACTGCTGGATGACGCCGGCAAAGTCACCATCACGGACGAAACCATGCCGCAGGGCAGTGGCGTCATCGATGGCGGCCGGCCAGCTGGCCACGATGGCATGGATGCCGTCGTCGAATGCCGGTTTCACATGATCCAGCACGGCCTTGCCCCTGATGTCCGCCAGCGTGTCGAGCATCTGCTGCACACTGATCGTGAAGCCGGGCAGATTGATCACATGCCAGTCCCGCAGGCCAAGCCGTGGTGCCTTCAGCGCGTGCACCAGGTTCGAGACCACCGTATCCGGGCTGGACAGCCAGAGCCGCAGGTCCGGGGACACCGGCAGCACGGCGTCCTCGCCCTGCAGGGGCTCGCGCATGATGCCGCTGACGAAGGAAGAAGCCGCCTTGTTGGGCTTGCCCGGACGGATGCACACCGTCGGCAGGCGCACGCACAGGCCATCGACGAACCCCTTGCGGGAGTAGTCGTTGAGCAGCAGCTCGGCCATGGCCTTCTGGGTGCCATAGCAGGACTGCGGTGTCACGGCCGTATCGTCACGGATGATCGCCGGCAGCGCTCCCCCGTACACCGCCAGTGAACTGGAGAACACCAGGCGGATCCCCGGCCTGACCGCCCGGATATGCTCCAGGATGTGACGGGTCGACAGAAAGTTGATTTCATATCCGAGGTCAGGATCGGCTTCGGCATGGCTGCTGACGATGGCCGCCAGGTGAAAGACCGCATCCGTATCGGCCGTGATGACATCCGGAAGCCGCCCGGCCTCCCGCAGATCCATTGCCACGCACCGAACGCGGGCGTCATCCAGCACCGGCATGACGGCATCCACCAATGTCAGCCGAACCGATTCATCCTGCGCCAGCAGCGCCCGCGCCAGCCGTTGCCCCAGGAAGCCAGCACCGCCAGTGATCACGATGTTCATCTCTCCTCCTTGTCCTTGGATCTCACAGATAGGGCCTGGCCCAGTCCAGACCCGCTTCAGTCCCCGCCCGCGGGTTGTATTCGCACCCCACATACCCGGCATAGCCCAGGCGATCGAGCAGCGCGAACAGATGGGGATAATGCACCTCGCCCTCGTCAGGCTCATGACGGTCAGGCACGGAAGCAATCTGCACATGACCGATCCGGCCGATCATTGCCTCCGTCATCCGGGTGAGGTTCCCATCGACGTTCTGGGCATGGAAGTAATCGAACTGGATGAATACGTTGTCGCGATCGATCGCCTCGACGGCAACCAGCGTATCGTACTGGCTGCGCAGCAGGTAGCCGGGCTTCACCTGTGGACTGAGCGCCTCCAGCATGATCCGCACGCCATGCGGACGGAACAGCGAGGACGCATGGCGGATGTTCTCGATAAAGGTTGCCAGGCAATCCTTCCGGTCAACGCCGTCGGGCACCACGCCAGCCATGATGTGAACCTGTGGGCAGGCCAGCCCTCTCGCGTATTCGAGCGCCTGCGCGATGTGCTCTCGCGCCTCGGACTCGCGGCCAGGCAATGCCGACAGCCCCCATTCCCCTCGGGCAGGTTCGCCGGGCGCCGTATTGAAGAGCACCTGCTGCAGGCCGTTTCCATCCAGCAGTCCCTTCAGTTCATCAACGGGATATTCATACGGAAACAGGAACTCCACATGCCTGAACCCCGCATCGGCGGCCGCCCTGAAGCGCTCCAGGAAGGGACGGTCGGCAAACATCATCGAAAGATTCGCGGCAAGTCTTGGCATCGTCATTTCCCCCGGTTCTTCAGATCGTTCACCTCGGCATCACTCAGGTAGCGGATGTCGTGTCCCTTCAGGATGAAGAACAGGCGTGCCGTCTCCTCCAGCTCCTCGGTGTTGTCGACCGCATCCTCAAGATTCGCCCCCGTCACCACCACACCATGGTTGGCAAGCAGGAATGCCCGGCCATCAAGCGCCCTGGCCTCCAGCTCCCGCGCGATATCCGGATGTCCGGGCCGATAGTACGGAATGACCGGCAGAGCCCCCACCCGCATCACGTAGTAGGGCGTGAAAGCCTTCAGGGCATTGTGCTCATCCAGCCCCTTCAGGCAGGACAGGGCCGTCAGATACGTGGAGTGCAGGTGGACGATCGCCCGGCAGGCAGGATTCCGGCGATACATCGCAAGGTGAAAGACCGACTCCTTGCTCGGCTTGTCACCCTCAAGCAGCTGTCCATCGCCATCGATCACGGACAGCCGATCCGCCACCAGCCTTCCCAGCGATGCCCCTGTCGGCGTCACCAGGAAACGACCATCAGACAGTCGTACCGACAGATTGCCGGCTCCCCCCACGCTGTAGCCGCGTTCATAGAACGAGCGGGCCAGCGCCACCATCTGTTCCTTCTGTTCCTGCTCCGTCATATCCCCTCACATGCCGGACATGGCCGGCGATCCCTGCACCCCGGTCCCTGGTACCGCCCGCGGGCCCAGCTGCCCGCGCGGTGCACATTCACTACCCCAGCATGTCCTGTGCCACGGCAAAGAAATCCTCGCTGCCGAAGTTTCCGGACTTCAGGGCGAGGTGGACATCGCTGTCGAGCACCCGCAGCCAGGGCACCCCCGGCGCAATCCGTCTGCCGATGCGGAAGCCTTCGATGCCCAGGCGCTGCACGACGATGCTGGAGGTCTCCCCTCCCGCCGTGATGAAGTTCCTGACCCCATCGGCACGCAGGCGCTCGGCCAGTGCCGCAAAGGCATTCTCGATGGCATGGCTGGCCACCTCCGCCCCCAGGCGCTGCTGAATGACATGCAGTTCATCCGGCGGCACGGTCGCATACAGCAACGGCGCCAGCACCGAATCGCGATAGCCGTGCGCCCAGTCGAACAGCTCGTCGACATAGGCATCCCCTTCGCGCACACAACGCTCTGCCACCACGAACAGCGCTGGCGCCTTGGCCCGATAGGCTGCCACCTGACGGTTCGTCATCACCGAGCATGACCCGGACAGCACGATACCGCGCGCCCTGGGTGGCACGAAGGCATCTTGTCCTTTCTGGCCGCCACTCAGCCGCGCTGCTACATAAGCTGCAAGCCCAGAGCCCCCCGTGAGCAGCTTCAGGTCGGCGCAGGCTTGCGCAAGCACGGCCAGCTGCCCGTCCTCCACGCTGTCGGCCACGGCATACCGGAAGCCTTCAGACTGAAGGCGCTGCAGACATTCGCTGACATGCGCAGCGCCCTGCGCCATGTCGGCATATGCCACCAGGCCAGTCCTGCCCTTGGCCTGCGCATCCATCAGGCGTATCAGGCTGGCATCCCTCATGGGCGTGATCGGGTGGTTCTGCATACCCGACTCGTTGAGCAGCACCCTGCCGACGAACAGGTAGCCATTGAAGATGGTCCGGCCATTGACGGGCAGTGCCGGCGAGATCACGGTGAACGACTCGCCAAGGGCGTCCAGCAGGGCATCCGCCACCGGACCAATGTTGCCCTGGGCGGTACTGTCGAAGGTGGAGCAGTACTTGAAATAGAACTGCCCGCACCCCTGTTCCTGCAACCACTTCAGGGCAGACAGCGACTGCTCGATGGCCTCGGCCACCGGATTCGAGCGCGACTTCAGGCTGATGACGACCGCATCGACCCCTTCCGGCAGGCCACGGGCCGGGACACCATTCATCTGCACCGTGCGCAGGCCATTTTCCACCAGAAAGCTGGCGATATCGCTGCCCCCCGTGAAGTCATCGGCGATGACCCCCAGCTGGATCATGTCGGCTCTCCTTTGCGCGGAAGCTCAATGCCACTAAATATCTTGATGACGGCACTGTCATCTTCCCTGCCAAAGCCCGCGTTGCTGGCCTCCGTGAACATGTTCAGCGCCGTCGAGGCCAATGGCAGGGGAAAGCGCAGACCCTTGGCCGTCTCGGCCACCAGCCCCAGGTCCTTGACGAAAATGTCGACCATCGACAGCGGCGCATAATCGCCTTCCACCACATGCTTCATGCGATTCTCGAACATCCACGAATTCCCGGCGGCATGCGTGACGACGTCATACATCAGGTCCAGCGGAATGCCTGCCCTTGCCGCCAGCGCCATGGCCTCGGCCCCCGCGGCGATATGAACCCCGGCCAGCAGCTGGTGGATGATCTTGACTGTCGCCCCCTGGCCAAGCTCGGTACCGACGTTGTATACCTTGCCCGCCACGGCATCGAGCACCGGCGCCAGACGCGAAAAGGCTTCCGCCGACCCGGCAGCCATAACCGTCATCTCTCCCCGCTCCGCCCTGGCGGCCCCGCCCGATACCGGCGCATCCAGCATCAGCAATCCGTGCCCTGCCAGCCGCTCACCGATTCCTGCAGCATCAGCTGCCGAGATCGTCGACGACACCATCACACCCGTCCCCGGATTCAGCCGGGCCACAAGCCCGGGATCGCCATCCGGCTCATCGCCAAACAGGACAGCCTGAACCTGGGCTGCGTTGACCAGCAGCAGCAGGACGGCATCCAGCCGATCCGCAAACACCTCAGCACTGGCGCCCACACCCTGGGCGCCGGCATCCTTCAGCGCCTCAAGCGCACCGGGGTTCAGATCGACACCGTAGGTCTCCAGCCCTGCCCGGATGCAGGACTTCGCAGCCCCCATGCCCATCGCGCCAAGACCGACCACGCCTACCGCGTAGCTCATGAACGACTCCTTGTTCTCGTTCCTTGTCTCCACTTTTATTCGCCATACCTTCCATGTGTCGGGCTGGCATTCTTATTATAAATAAAACGATTACCGGTCGCCCCATTTGGCCCCATCATGACGCAGCCCTTACCCTCACGGACAGATTCCCGCTCTCGCCGTCCGGTTACGTGCCGTCCCGGCAGGCATCGGGCGGCATGCCCTGCCCGTCATCTCATTTCCGGATTCATAAGATCTGGCCATGAGAGCGCCCCGACGGCACGCCCGCCCCCCAGACGCAACGCCCTGCCCCGACGGAACTTTCTTCAGCCGTAGCGATAGACCCAGCGCAGTAACTCATCCTGGGCATGCAACGCCTGATCAGATGCGTATTTCCCATTGATTATCAGCGACAGGGCGTAGCGCCGCCCTGAGGCCGCCGTCACATAACCGGCAATGGCCCTCACATCCTGCAAGGTGCCTGTCTTGATCTGTGCCTGCCCCGCTACCGGATCCAGGCGCAACCGGGTTTTCATCGTGCCATCAATCCCGACCACCGGCAGCGATGATTCAAACCATTGCGCAGCTGGACTGGCTGCCGCTCGCACCAGCAGCGCCACCATGTCACCAGCAGAGATTCGCGCATTGCGGGACAGGCCCGAACCATTTTCCATCGTCAGCGAGGGCATGGCCAGTCCCTGCCCCTGATACCAGTGATGCAGCCACTGCCCGGCCTGCTCCGGCTCCATGGCGCCATTCCCCGCCGCCGCCGCCATCTCCAGCAGCAACATCCGCGTCATCACATTGTTGCTGAACTTGTTGATGTTGTAGACCACCTCGCCCAGGTCGAACGATGACTGCCAGGCATACAGGAACTTCCCATGCGCCGCCGCCCCTGGCTCAATGCGGGTTCTACCCACCAGGCGCCCCCCCATGTCCTGCCAGGCCGCCTTGAAAATGCCATGCAGAAACTGACGGTGGTCAAGCATGGCCGCATAAAACTGCTGTGTACCGCAGGATCGCATCTGAGTACCATGCACCGACACAACCGGTCTGCCCCCCGGCTGCGTTGCCTCCTGCATCCCCAGTCGAACCATCCCCGGCCGGCAGCGGCCCTTCAGCACCCTCACGTCATAGCGCAACTGCACATCCGCCAACGGCGGATCCAGCGTCAACTGCCGTCTGGCCGGATCGATGACCAGGCGGCTGGCCTTGAAATTGGTCAGCGCCGCCCAGGGTCTGACGTTGTATGCCTGCGAGGCGTCCCCATCAAATGGCGTGCCATCTGTCGGGCCCACTGCAAAACGCGCATCATCAATCACCAGATCGCCCCGAATCGTTTGCAGCCCCCTGGCCCGAAGGTCCGCCATCAGCGCATGCAGATCTTCAATCACCAGATGCGGGTCGCCGCCCCCCTGAAGAATAAGATCTCCATACAGCACACCCCCACGGATCTCCCCGGTTGTCAGAAACCGCGTATTCCAGTGATATCCCGGTCCTAGCATCGACAGTGCCGCATACGTCGTGACAAGCTTCATGGTGGAGGCAGGATTAAACGGAATCCCGGCTTGATGAGACACCTGAAGCAACGGTGTCACCGTGCCCGCTACAGGGGACAGCGCACCAGACACGGCGCCGCTCACACTCTGCTGGGCAACTGCCGCACCTGGCAGCGATGCTCCCATATCGTGCCTGCTGCCGGAACCACCATGCCCCGCTTCCACAGGCTCAATCGCCAGCCCGAAATCTGTTTCGGCAATCCCGGCACGGAACAACTGCTGCACCGCCAGGGCGGTCATTGCTTCAGGAGAGATCCGGGCAACCTCACCGGTGTCCGTGCGGGGCCACTCCAGCATGGCGGTCTGCAGACTGGTCGGAGGGGGGGGCGCTGGTCGCGTTGCACCGACAGCGCTCGCCAGCGAAAACACCGCCAGCACCCCCGCTGCCGCTATGCCAGCCTTGGACCCATACTTTCTGGCCCACCCTCCCGGTACCACCCTGTCACCCATCATTGCCCCACCGCTGCGCAAGAAGCCAGAATACACGAAAGAACCATCATGAGGCGCCCATATGCACGAACACTCACAACCATGACGAACGCCCTGTCAGCCCCGACAAAGCGTCAGCCCGGCAGCAGATCCACCACATTCAGGCAGCGCAGCCCGCCATGGGCGGCTTGCGTCGACCATCAAGCCTTGTCTATCATTACCATTAGCACTCTCTTGCGGCGAGTGCCAAAATCCGCAAAAATTTTTTGCCTTTGGCCCTTGTCTTTGTGCTGACTGTCCCCAGTTTCGATGACATCCTGTTCCTGCCTGGTTCACCTACCCACCTGCAGGTGGATGTTCGTCCGGCCGGAGCACCCTATTCAACCCGTCCCAAATTTTTGTTCAGGAGTAGATTGAATGAAACTGCGTCCCCTGCATGACCGCGTCATCATCAAGCGCCTCGATAACGAGCGCAAGACCGCTTCTGGCATCGTGCTGCCAGAAAATGCAGCAGAAAAGCCTGACCAGGGCGAGGTCCTGGCTATTGGCGAAGGCAAGATCGGTGATGACGGCAAGGTTCGCCCCCTGGCTGTCAAAGTTGGCGATAAAGTCCTTTTCGGCAAATATTCCGGCCAGACTGTCAAGGTTGACGGCGAAGAGCTGCTCGTGATGCGCGAAGAAGACATCATGGCAGTCGTTCAGTAAACCACAAGCCTCATATCCCGCGATTCATCCGCCCCCGGCGGCTATCGCTCCCCCAATTCAGCCGGCAGATAACCAGGCCAGCCCCTTCCGCGGCGGCATTCTGCCCATGCAAGATCTCAGGAGATTCAATATATGGCAGCCAAACAAGTCAATTTCGGCGACGACGCGCGCGCCAAGCTGGTCGAAGGCGTCAACATCCTTGCCAATGCCGTCAAGGTTACCCTTGGCCCCAAAGGACGCAACGTCGTTCTGGAGCGCTCCTTCGGTGCCCCGACCGTCACCAAGGACGGTGTCTCTGTTGCCAAGGAAGTCGAGCTGAAAGACAAACAGGCCAACATGGGTGCCCAGCTGGTCAAGGAAGTCGCCTCGCGCACCAGCGACAACGCCGGTGACGGCACCACAACCGCCACCGTGCTGGCCCAGGCCATCGTCCGCGAAGGCATGAAATACGTGGCCGCCGGCATGAACCCGATGGACCTGAAGCGCGGCATCGACAAGGCCGTTGCCGCCCTGATCGAACAGCTGAAAAAGCAGTCCAAACCCACGACCACCAGCAAGGAAATCGCCCAGGTTGGCACCATCTCGGCCAACAGTGACGAAGAAATCGGCCAGATCATCGCCGATGCCATGGAAAAAGTTGGCAAGGAAGGCGTCATCACCGTAGAAGACGGCAAATCGCTCAACAACGAGCTGGACGTCGTCGAAGGCATGCAGTTCGACCGCGGCTACCTGTCGCCCTACTTCATCAACAATCCGGACCGTCAGGTTGCCGTTCTGGACAACCCGTTCATCCTGTTGTGCGACAAGAAAGTCAGCAACATCCGTGATCTGCTGCCGGTGCTGGAACAGGTCGCCAAGGCAGGCCGTCCGCTGCTGATCGTCGCCGAGGACATCGAAGGCGAAGCCCTCGCCACCCTGGTGGTCAACAACATCCGTGGCATCCTGAAGACCGTCGCCGTCAAGGCTCCTGGCTTCGGTGACCGCCGCAAAGCGATGCTCGAAGACATGGCCATCCTCACCGGTGGTGTCGTCATCTCCGAAGAAACCGGCATGTCGCTGGAAAAAGCCACCATCGAAGATCTGGGCAGCGCTGCCCGCGTCGAAGTGGCCAAAGAAAACACCACGATCATTGACGGTGCCGGCGATGCCAAATCGATCGAGAACCGCGTCAAGGCCATCCGTGCCCAGATCGAGGAAGCCACCAGCGACTACGACCGCGAAAAACTGCAGGAGCGTGTCGCCAAACTGGCTGGCGGCGTGGCCGTCATCCGCGTCGGTGCCGCCACCGAAGTCGAGATGAAAGAGAAGAAAGCCCGCGTGGAAGACGCGCTGCACGCCACCCGTGCTGCCGTCGAGGAAGGCGTGGTGCCTGGCGGTGGCGTTGCCCTGCTGCGTGCCAAATCTTCCGCCAAGATCTCGGGCAGCAATGCCGATCAGGAAGCCGGCATCAAGATCGTCCTGCGTGCCGTCGAAGAGCCGCTGCGCCAGATCGTCACCAATGCCGGTGAAGAAGCCAGCGTCATCGTCGCCAAGGTTGCCGAAGGCAAAGGCAACTTCGGCTACAACGCTGCCAACGGCGAGTATGGCGACCTGGTGGAAATGGGCGTGGTTGACCCGACCAAGGTCACCCGTACCGCCCTGCAAAATGCAGCCTCCATCGCTGGCCTGCTGCTGACGACCGATGCACTTGTCTCTGAAGCACCAGAAGACAAGCCTGCCGCGCCTGCCGGTATGCCTGGCATGGGCGGTATGGGCGGCATGGGCATGGATATGTAATCCATCCCTCTGCCAGTCGGGAAGCCCTCGGGTTCCCCGGCTGTCACGGAAAAGCCGTGGTCAGGAAGTTTTCTGGCCACGGCTTTTTTGTCTCCTGTGTCAGGGACACGCTTCAGCAGACGGGCCCACACCGACACAGACGTCGCCGAGCCAGTGCATTGCCTGGACAGAGAGCGCGCAGACAAGCACTCAAACCAACGGCCATCGACCACGGAACGGCTGTCGGAACAAGACGACAGCGGTCACGCTGAAATCCCAAAGACCCGGCACTCTACCAGGCCATGGAACGGCTGCTCAATGCAAGCATGGAGTGCACAGGCCCTGCTTTGATATGGCAAGCAATGCAGAGCGTTTTTATCCATTCTTGCCTCACCCTCTCATCTCATCAACCCCGTGCTATCCACAGCCACTGCCTTCACCGCTGACCGGAATGTTTGCGCCCGTAACAATGTCTTTTTATACACACAGATGACAATGGCGGTTCCTGCGTGAAGAAGCCAAAGCCGTCACCAACCAGGGACAAAGCCGTCTGAACACCATGACAACACTGCAATGAGTGCCACGAGGCGCGCGCACCATCACGGATGGCGTCAGGTATCGACAGATGTACTGGGGCATACGCCATGTCAGCCCCATCCCGGGCTGCTGCACAGCCATCTGGACCACCATGACTGAAACAGAGCAAGGAAACGTCATGCATCAAACCAATAAAATGCCGCCCGCGATCTGGGCGTTCGCTGTCACCGCCTTTGCCATCGGCGTGGCGGAATTTATCGTCGTCGGTATCCTTCCCTCGATATCCGCTGATTTACATATACCCTTGGCACAGACGGGCAACCTGGTGGGGCTATATGCCCTGATCCTGGCGATAGGCACACCATTGTTGGTGCTGACAACCTCCCGATTACCACGCAAGCCGCTGTTGCTTGGCTTGATCGCACTATTTATGGCTGGCAACCTGATTTCTGCCTTAGGAACCAGCTATGCCATACTGCTATCGGGGCGAATGCTGACAGCGGTCGCGCACGGCAGCTTCTTTGCCATTGGTGCCATGGTTGCCGCTCACCTGGTGGCAGAGAAGGACGCCGGCAAAGCCATTGCCCTGATGTTTTCAGGATTGACACTGGCGATGGTCATCGGCGTGCCCTTGGGCAGCATGCTGGGCAATGGTTTCGGTTGGCGTTTGCCATTCTTCGCTGTCGTGGTCTTCGCCGCCATGGGCCTGATCGCGACATGGCTCTGGGTACCATCACTGCCTGCCACGACCGGCAACAGCATCAAGGCACAACTGAGCGCACTGCGTCGCCCGCCGATTTCTGTGGCGATGTCCGTCACCATCCTGGGATTCGGTTCCACCCTGCCGGCCTTTACCTTTATCACGCCGCTACTGACGGACTATTCGCTTTTCAGCCTGCAGACCGCCAATCTATTGCTGATCGTCTTCGGCACAGCAACACTGGCAGGCAACCTTGCCGGCGGACATCTGAGCAGTCGGTACGGCTGGCAAGCGACCACGCGCATGCTGCTGGCCACACTTGCCATCGTTCTAGCGCTGATAGCCCTGCTGCTGCGGCAACAGGCAGTCATGACACTGCTGATATTCGCCTGGGGGGCGCTGGCGTTCGGCCTGTCCCCCTGCCTGCAGGCGGGCATGATGCAGACCGCCCGCCAATTCGCACCGCAGGCACTTGATTTCACCTCTGCGCTCAACATCTCGTCCTTCAATCTGGGCATTGCACTGGGGCAGCATCTAGGCAGCCTGCTGGTCGAACGACACATGATGGCGCAAACCCCATGGCTCGGCGCCGCCATTGCACTGGTCGCACAATTGCCCCTGTGGTGGCTGGGCAGCAAATTGCGCTCGAACGGCCAAACTGCGCAGCAGGCGTGAGGCTCATGGCCCCCCAGGGCCTTGAGACGGCATGCATGCGTCAGGAAACCAGCGGCCGGTATCGCTCAGACCGCGGCCCCCTGATGCCAGCTCCATACGCTGACAACCAATGCCTCATGAAGGAGAACGTCTTTTCCTGCCCGTTCAATGGGCTTTACTCATCCAGCCAGCGAAAAGCCCGTCTGAGCTCTTTCATGGCATCGCGCTCATAGCATCGTCCATGTGCCAGAATGATCCTTTCCGGTTGCCAGGCCAATATCCCTGCAAGACTTTTCCGAGCAGCTGTCCTGTCCCTGAACGTGGCGCGCCAGTCGATGGGCGCCTTGCCATCAGGATCAGAAATTCCAGCCATCCTCATGCAGCCCTTCCAGAAGATGCTATCGAATTTTGCGGTTTCAAAATTTTCGATCAGATCAGCAAGGATCAACGTACGGCTGCCATGGTGAAAAAACACGGTCTCCTGCATCACCTCGCTGCCCAGGAATGGCAACTGGGCGATGTCGCAACGCCATTGCGGCGGCGCCTCGTCGTCCAGATCAGCATCAAAGGCAATATCGATGTGCTGTGACTGTGCGCGCTCCCGCACCCCCTTGCTCGCCCACGCGCACGCTTTCGGATACCGCCTCTTCCAGTCCGCAATGTAGGCGTAGTGAATCCTGTTCGGTGAAACCAGATGGCGTACCTCGCCCAACCGATCTACCTCCTCCAGCAAACCGGCATGCAGCGCAATCGGCGAATGGCACCATAAACCGCCATCGTGCAGGCGCACAACCGTCATGCGCGTACTGAACGGTACCTTCACACCCATGGGAAAGCTCATATGGACAAGCTCACCATCGGCAATCCAGATATCTTCAGCAATGGGTTTCAAGGTATTCAGCGGATGGTACAGATGGATCCTGTCAGTCACAGCACGCTCCCAAGTTCAACATGTATCCACACAAAAGGCTTGCACATATCATGCAACAACTACATCAAACATGCGCAGAAACAACCCTGTATCGCATATTTGATGCAGAAACCGATACTGAATTGCGCATTGCCCCCTGGCAAGATAGGCAAACGCCTGTACATCACGCGGATGCCACCTGTCAGCCCATCGTTGACCCTCCGGGCCAGTCACCAACGCACTCATCAAGAAACCCCCACAGATCATCTGCCTGGCCAGGCCCTCCTGACTCCTCTCCCCAGGCACTCCCTCCCCGCCGGAAAAGTCTTGCACATGGCCCTCATCGGCGCGACTACCCCTTCATGGTTTCGGGCAGCCTCTCGACCATCAGGGTAAGTCAGTTCCGATGATTCGATGTAGGTTCTGCTTGAGCAGGGCCGGCTGGGCGCCCCCCTCCCGTGACCGCAAAGCGTGTGGGCAAACTACAGGCCATAGGGGACAAAACATCCTGTGCAGTCGCGGAATATCCGAAAGTCTCTCAACCGGACCACCGGATAAGAACCAACAGGACAAATAAGATACAGTCCCACCCCATCAGGAAAGGACATTACCTACCCAGTCACATGGGCTTTACAAGAACCCCCTGGAACAGACAGTGGAATACCAATCTGCCATGGGTAGCTGGAGGCATCTGCCCAAGGCATCTGCCTCCATGACATACTCAATCAAGCACTTTTGACCCCAACCCTTCAGGAGATGCACATCATGAAAGGAATTCAGAACAAAGTCGTCGTGATCACCGGTGCCAGCAGCGGCCTCGGCGAGGAAACTGCCCGCTACCTGGCCAGTCTCGGTGCCAAGGTCGTCCTCTCCGCCCGGCGCATGGAACGACTCGAAAAGATCGTCGCCGACATTCAGGCCAACAATGGACAGGCACTGGCCGTGATGGCTGACGTGACCGATGCCCAGCAAGTTCAACAGCTTGTGGATCAGACCATTGACCATTTCGGCCGAGTCGATGTCATGATCAACAATGCAGGACTGATGGCCCTCGCCCCGCTAGCCAAATGCCAGCTGGATGAATGGAACCGGATGATCGACATCAACATCAAGGGTGTACTCAACGGCATTGCTGCCGTGCTGCCCGCAATGCAGGCACAGAAAGGCGGGCAGATCATCAATATCTCCTCGGTGGCAGGCCTGCGCGTCCCCACCGGGGGCGCGGTCTACAGCGCCACCAAGTTTGCCGTCAAGGCCATCAGCGAAGGACTGCGCATGGAAGTTGCCCAGTACGGCATCCGCGTGACCACCCTGTATCCTGGCGCCATCGACAGCGAGCTGAAATATGGCAGCCGTGATGCAGAAACCCGCGCCAGGATTGAAACCTTCTACGAAGCCACACAAATCTCTGCCGACGCCATCGCTCGGGCCATTGCCTACGCCATCGAACAACCCGACGACGTTGCGATCAACGAGATCACGGTACGGCCTACACAGCAGGATTTCTAAGCCAAGGAAACCAGTCACGCCAGATGCTGCAGCGCCATGACCATGGTCAGCAACATATCAAAAACCGTGGCCGGGAACCCCTGGCCACGGTGTCATGACAAGGAAGATCTTACGATAGTCGGCGGGATCAGTCTCCCACTTTCAAAGCTCCACCATGGCCCAGTCCGCCCTTGACCTGTTGGGCTTTGTAATCACGCAATGACGTCACCATATTGTTGTAGGCGTCCATAAAGGCAGCCACGGTGGCTTTGCCCTCAGGCGTACGCGACAGCCCACCCAATACACCGCTAGCGCTGCTGCCAAACGCTCCGAGCGCCGCCCCATAATTGGTAGCAGTGGAACTACCCTCCGAAGCACTGATCTGCACACCCGAGCGAATATCGTACAGTGTCAGTGTCACTACAGAGACTTTTGACTCCAGAGCCCCCGCCAGCGCACCGAAACCATGACCGATGAAGCTGCCAAGCCCACCGACGACCTTCCCGGTGGCATCATTATCAATGATGATGGCAGGCTCCATCAGATAGTCTGCCGCAACCCGCTGCCCCTTGTGCTGCTTGGAACCGGCGCGAAATTCACCAGAATTTCGCTGCCGATCCGTGATTGCCATCAATCGTGATTCCGTGCGGGTGTTGCCAATCGAGGTAATCACAAAACAGTTGGACTGCTGTACGGCCAGCCGCAATAACGGTTCAATCGTTGTCACCTTGGTCGCCGCACCAAAGGCGTCATACCAGTCCTTGTCACGTCCATCATCCATGGCAATCGTGCCCAGTGGAGACTGGCAACGCTGCAAGGTTGCATTTGCATTGACACTCGTGCTGCCCGCAGCACTGCCATGCGCGTCCGCGGGTGACCCACCCTTGGTCAGATAGCCACCACCTGTCGCAGCACAGCCAGCCACACTACTTATAAAAGCAGCTACCAGTGCGCTGTGCAGCATTTTCTTTTTAAGCATTTTGACGTCCTTTTTCAGAGGTCATTCAATATGAAACGAGCAGATACCCCGCCACCGACAGCGGCTCTCTTGCATTCAGCACACCTTCGGACAGAAAGGTCTCCAATCATTTCCATCCGTACATATACGATTGCGACAACTGGTCAATAGTAGTACCAGTAGCCTGCATGCCAATACGTATAGTAGCGGTAAGCATTCCACCAATACCCAAGCCAGGCTGTCCGGTTAAGATCAACCCACCGCCGGTATTCCGATTCGTCCTGTTTGGCCAACCGGGCAGTTTCCAGAAGCTTTCCTGCCTCCGCATCTCCCTGGCCTGCCGCCGTCTGCAACCATGATTCCGCTTCGGCCGGATCAGCTCCCATCTCCTCAAAACCGCTCAGATAAAAACGACCGAGCGCCACCTGTGCTTTTGTATTTCCACGCTCCGCAGCATCGCGCATCCATTTCAGCGCCTTGTAGGAGTCACGACGAACCCCGTCTCCCCGGAAGAAGCGCAAGGCCAAATCAAAAGCAGCACGAGGGTCCTGTTCTGCCTTTTTCTCCAACATGGCAATCCTGGCCTCTTCCTGCGTCGTGGCGCCATCCTGGGGAGCCATGTGCCCCTGCGCCCGCGCCTTGTCCCTGCATCCGCCCTCCTCCGTACAGATGCGTACCGGCCTGCCGGCCTGGGTATCCACTGCCTGTTGCTGCATGGCACAGGCACCCAGCAAAGTCACCAGCCCCAATAGAGAAACTGTGCGTGAAGTCATGATCCACTATCTCGTCAATAACGACACCGTGTGAAAGGTCGCCAGCTTAGCACCGTGTGTCAGGATGTTGCCATCAGCCGAATAACCTAATACGTCTAACCAATTGGCCATATGGCAAAGGTACCCGTTGTTCCTCCAGACGTCCTGGCAATTGTTCACGTCTGGAATAGCCCGGCACCGCCCACATCATTTGGAAAACAACCGTCCAACAGGAAAACCCAACCGGCAGTCGTCTCTCACCATGAAAAAACGCACGCTGGCAATAACCTCACCACGTCTCTATTTCGCAACCGACCAGATCCATGTGCGCTGGCAACCTCTCCGCTGTCCCGCAGCAATCACTTGCCTCAGCATCTCACAGCGCCAAGACAGATTCACTCTGCGCCAAGAAAATTCATCAATTACATCCATTACTTGCAGTCCGTCAAAAAGTCTTGTCCGTGACACTGCTCTGTCTGCTGACGGCATGTGGCGGCAGCGGTGAAGGCAACCAGGAATCACCCGCCTCTTCTCCAGCAAGTGATACGGTCAGCATCGAATCAGGTGCCGGAAATCATCCAAGTATTTCAAGTCATCACCCCAGCCCGGAATCTCCATTCACCGTGCCACATCCGGATGTCAGAAACCCATCCAAACCGGCCAAACAACCTGCGAAGGCTCAAGCCTGGATACTCGGCACACCAGCGGAGGCAAGCCGATTCCTTGCACAGGCAACCTTTGGATCCTCGATCAAGGATATTGATCTACTGAAGGGCAAGAGTGCCAGCCAGTGGATCGAAAATGAATTCGCAAAGCCGAAATCCTCACTGCTGAGCACACTCACTGCCTGGGAAAGAAAAAATCTCAAGCCATCTACGCTGACGGATGCGCACAATGCCTGGTGGTACTCAACTATTCAACCTGATCAGTTGCGCCAGCGCATTGCTTATTCACTCTCACAAATTTTTGTCATGTCATCCAACAGCGATTCAGGCCATTACCCGAAAGGGCTGGCTAGCTACTATGACATGCTGGCAAAGAACGCTTTCGGCAATTTCCGTACATTGCTGGAAGACGTCGCGCTTCACCCCATGATGGGGATATACCTCACGCATATCTCCAACCAAAAAGAGCGCTATGACGAAAGCGGGCAGCTGGTACAGGCGCCGGATGAAAACTTTGCACGAGAAGTGATGCAGCTTTTCACCATCGGGCTTGAAATGCTGAACATCGATGGAACGCCTGTCCTTGACGCCCAGGGGAAACCGATTCCAACCTACACCAATGATGATGTCATTGGTCTGGCACGCGTATTCACCGGCTGGAGCTGGAATACCGGTGTTCTGTCTCGTGACTGCTTTTTCCATATCAGGAGCTGCAAAACAGACGATGATGGTCGCGAGACGCGCCCCATGGCTGCTTACAACGACTATCACTCCATCAAGGAAAAACACTTTCTGGGCACAACCATCGGGGAAGGTCAGGCGCTGGCAGCGGCTGATCTGAAAATTGCCCTGGATGCGCTTTTCAATCACCCCAACGTCGGGCCATTTTTCGCTCGACAATTGATTCAGCGTCTGGTGACGAGCAACCCATCAAAAGGCTACATCCGCAGGGTGGCGCTCGCATTCAATGACAATGGGAACGGGATTCGAGGTGACATGAAGGCTGTCATCCGCGCCGTCTTGCTGGATCAAGAGGCGCGAGGAGCCGAAAGTCGGCGCCAACCAACATGGGGAAGAATTCGCGAGCCGCTGCTGCGATTCACCCACATGATGCGGGCGTTCAATGCAAAATCCCTGACAGGACAATGGCCCATCGGCATCACAGATGCATCAAACACGCTCAATCAAACGGCCATGCGTGCGCCATCTGTGTTCAATTTTTACCGACCCGGCTATTCACCCGCGAATACCCCGGTTTCCAGAGCCGGAATGGTTGCACCGGAGATGCAGATTATTCAGGAAAGCAGTGTCGCCGGATACGCCGACTATCTCGATCGCTTCGTTGGCGCAACATCCATTGCAGGAGTGGGACTGGGCAACAAGATACCCAATCCAAACAAAAACGGCCCCGACGTTCGTGAAATTCAGTTCGATTTAAAACCTTTCATACAGGTAGCCAGCAACCCCGATGATCTGATCGACCTGATAGACACGGTGATGCTCAATGGACAGCTTCAAATGGATACCCGCATGGCCATGAAAAATGCCCTGCTGACCGTCAAGCCCAAACGTCAGAACGACGACATGCAACGGGTGTACCGGGAACGCGTGTCCCTCGCCCTGTACATGGCCCTGTTATCTACCGACTACCTTGTCCTGAAATGAGTCACGATCATTCCCACCACGATCATCCGTCTGCCCGCCCCGGCCGTCGCAGCCTGTTGAAGTCCGGCCTTGGCATGGCATTGTCCGCATCAGGTACTTTCGCGCTGAATCTGGCACACATGGGTGCAGTTGCCGCCCAGACGCGAGGTCAAGATGATTACAAGGCACTGATCTGCCTGTTCATGTACGGAGGTAATGACCAGGCCAATACGGTCATCGCCACGAGCGGCGACTCCTGGAAAAACTACCATATGCTGCGAGGTGACTCCATTGCTCTGCCTGACCCAGGGTCAAACAACGGCCTGCTGCCCATCTCGCTATCAAATGCTGGAGACTTTGGAAATCAGGGCAGCACATTTGCCCTGCATCCGTCCCTGCTGAAGGCCCAGGAACTGTTTTCCCAGAAAAAACTGGCCATCATCGCCAACGTGGGCCCTCTGATCGAACCCATCAGACGAGGCGAATATCGCGACCACCTGAAACGCTATCCAGAGCGACTGTTCTCCCACAACGACCAGCAGGCTACCTGGCAAACCTTCTCACCTGAAGGCAGCCGCGCCGGCTGGGGCGGAAACATGGTGGACGCGCTGGCAGAAGCCTATAACCCCTCTTCACCCTTTTTCAGCGCCATATCAACTGGCAACAGTGCCGCCGCCTGGCTCAGGGGCACACATCTTTCTCCCTACAGCATTCCCCTGAGTGGCCAGATCGGGTTTGTACAAACGGAACGCAACCTGGGTGCAGTCAGAAACAACGGTGCGCCGCTTAAGGATATCCTCACCATGACTCGCGGTGGTGACAATCTGCTCGCGCAAACCTATGCCGAGCTCTATCGCCGCACGCTGGAATATCAAAGCCGAATGCGGGGTGCACTGATCGATGACCAGGACAGCCGGCTTTTACCCGTACCCAACGTACGCGATGGCAACTACCCCAACCCCCTGATCAGCCAACTCCGAATGGTCTCGCGCATCATAGCCAGCCGGCAAAACCTGGGTGTGCGACGACAGGTGTTTTTCATCAGCCTGAGCGGGTTTGATACGCACGGCGGTCAAAAGCCTGTCCAGGCAAGGCTACTCAACCAGGTCGATCAGACCTTTGAACATTTTGCCGCTCAAATGGAGCGGTTGGGTGTCTCGGATCAGGTTACATTGTTTACCGCCTCAGACTTTGGCCGGAGCATGCGCAGCAATGGTTCCGGCACGGACCATGGATGGGGCAGCCATCATTTTGTCCTGGGCGGCGCGGTCAAGGGCGGCGCCATGTACGGGACACTACCCCTGTTCGGTATTGATCAAGAGAATGATGTTAACGGCCGTCTCGTGCCAAAATTCTCCGTGGAGCAATATGCCGCTTCATTGGGAACCTGGTTTGGTCTGTCTAAACATAACCTGGACGAGGTGTTACCGAATTTGAAGAACTTTAGTTCGGAAGCTGCACTGCACTTCATGCGGATCTAGCAACAACCCAGCCTGCCGAACACGGCGCGCATAGGCCACGACAACGACACATGCCCATCGGCAGGCAAAAGGATAAGGTGAAACAGCTGCCGCCCCCCTCCTTCCGTCACTTGTCCGTGACGACATCTGTGTATTAACGGGCTTATCCGCACCACTCGGCACCTCTGCCAAAACCAGCCACCCGGATACCCGCGCCAGTATCTATCTGGCTCCAATTCGCACAGGATAGGGGATTACCCTGCATAAATCCAAAGCGCTTGACACGACATGCCAGCCCCCCCATACTGTTAACATATTAATGAAATCTTGAGACACCCGACATGAGCACCGTCACGCACCTGGACATTCAGCGGGTCGCCGCTGGCACCCTGTTCGGGGTAGCCCTCAATTATCGCCAGCAACTGACCCCACTTCTGGAGAGCTTTCACCAGCCGCCCTATCGCGAGCCTCCGGCTCATCCGGTTCTTTTCATCAAGCCCCGCAATACTCGAAACCAGCATGGTGGACATATTCCAATGCCGGGGAATATACGCTTGCAGCCTGGACCATCCTTAGGTGTAGTCATCGGAAAATCAGCTACCCGGATCAAAGCCAGTGACGCTGCGGCACACATTCTTGGATACACCATAGTCAACGAATTCAGCCAGCCTGAAGACAGTTATTATCGTCCGGCAATCAAGGCCAAATGTCGTGATGGATCCTGTCCTATCGGGCCTTATGTAGTTCCAGCCTCACACCTAGCTGATCCTGCTAACTGTCATATCCGGCTATTTATCAACGGCGAATTGCGCCAGCAGGGAAACACGCGCGATTGGGTCAGAGGCATCGCAGAGCTGATGGAGTCCATTACCTCATTTATGACCTTGTCTCAAGGCGATGTGCTGATTACCGGCACGCCTGCAGGTCGTGTGGATGTCAAGCCGGACGATGAGGTTACCGTTGATATCGAAGGTATTGGTCAACTTACCAACACCGTGATTGCCTCCCAGGGTTCATGACATGAAATACGCAATCATCCATTACCAGGGCCAAGCTCTACAGGTAGAGATCGAATGTAGCGATCACGGACCAGTCGCATTACTACCTGATGGCCGGCGCCTTCGAGAAGAGCAGTTCCAATGGCTGCCACCAGCGACCGGCACCATGTTGGCTTTAGGTCTGAATTATGCGGATCATGCTCAGGAGCTGGCCTTCCAACCACCGACAGAACCATTGGCGTTCATTAAAGCGCCCAATACTTATACAGGACACAACCGGGTTAGCTGGCGTCCTGACAACGTCCAATATATGCATTACGAATGTGAGCTAGTGGCGGTCATCGGGAAACAGGCGAAGAACGTTAAGAAGTCCGATGCTGCAGCCTATCTGGCTGGCTACACCGTTTGTAACGACTACGCTGTCAGGGATTATCTGGAAAATTATTACCGGCCCAATTTGCGCGTTAAAAACCGGGATGCATGCACGCCACTTGGCCCATGGATCATTGATCGTGACGATGTTCCAGACCCATCAAATCTAACCGTCCGTACCTGGGTCAATGGCAAACTCACCCAGGAAGGCAACACGGCCGACATGATTTTCGATATCCCCACCCTTATTGAATACTTCTCCAGCTTTATGACCCTTTATCCCGGGGACATGATCGCAACAGGCACACCAAAGGGTTTGGCCGATGTCCAGCCGGGTGATGAAGTCGTTACAGAAGTGGAAGGGGTGGCCCGCCTGACCAACACTATCGTCAGCGAACACGATTTTTTCTCAAAATACATCACGAGACACTGCTCATGAACATCATCAAGCACTGGATCAATGGCAAAGAAGTCGACAGTACTGAGCATTTCAAAAATCTCGATCCTGCCACTGGAGAAAGCATCTGTGAGGTGGCTAATGCTGGCGAAAATGAAGTCAATCAGGCAGTTGCCTCATCCAAAGCAGCCTTCCCGATCTGGTCCGGGATACCTGCAAAAGAACGTGCCAGGCTCATGCGGCGACTGGGTGAACTTATTGATCAGCATGTTGCCAAAATCGCAGACCTGGAAACTCTGGACACAGGCTTACCAATTCATCAGACCAAGAACGTCCTGATTCCACGTGCGTCGCATAATTTCAACTTCTTCGCAGAAGTTTGCACCAGAATGGATGGTCACACCTATCCGGTAGATGACCTGATGCTCAATTACACATTGCATCAACCGGTTGGTGTCTGCGCACTGATTTCCCCCTGGAACGTGCCCTTCATGACAGCAACATGGAAAACTGCTCCCTGTCTGGCGTTGGGCAATACGGCCGTCCTGAAAATGAGCGAGCTATCTCCCCTTTCCGCTCATGAGCTGGGGCGACTGGCACTCGAAGCGGGAATTCCACCAGGCGTGCTAAACGTTCTCCAAGGCACGGGTCCGTCCGCTGGAGAGCCCCTGGTACAGCATCCGGATGTCCGCGCAGTTTCGTTCACTGGCGGTACCGCGACCGGTCGTCGAATCATGAGCCGCGCCGGCCTGAAAAAATATTCTATGGAGCTCGGTGGAAAATCACCAGTTCTGATATTTGATGACGCGGACACTGAGCGCGCGCTTGACGCTGCACTGTTTACCATATTTTCGCTAAACGGGGAACGTTGCACTGCGGGGAGTAGGATTTTCATCCAGGAAAGTATTTACGAGGACTTCGTTCAGGAATTTGCTGCGAGGGCCCGACGACTGCGTGTAGGAGATCCCAAGGATTTCGATACCCAGCTGGGTGCAATGATCACCCGCCAGCATTACGACAAAGTGACTGGTTATATCAAAATTGGCCTGGAGGAAGGAGCCCGTCTTGTTGCAGGCGGTTTGGAACGACCCATTGGACTATCTGATAAGTTGAACAATGGAAACTTCATCCAACCCACCGTGTTTGCTGATGTGGATAATCGGATGCGCATCGCACAGGAAGAAATTTTCGGCCCCGTGGTCTGCCTGCTGAAGTTCAAAGACGAGGCAGAAGCTCTAAAACTGGCTAATGATGTGGAATACGGCCTCGCTTCATATATATGGACACAGGACATCGGCCGTGCACACCGCCTTGCCCGAGGCATAGAATCTGGAATGGTTTTCATCAATTCGCAGAACGTTCGTGATCTCCGACAACCATTCGGAGGCGTCAAGGCATCCGGCACAGGTCGGGAGGGGGGGGAATACAGTTTCGAAGTGTTTACAGAAACGAAAAACGTATGTATCTCAATGGGATCACACCCCATTCCGCGCTGGGGTGTTTGAGTCTGAAAATTCCAAATTCCGTTCGTCCCTTTTCTTCAGGAGAAATCCGAAATGGGAAAACTTGCACTGACCGCAAAAATAACCCACGTCCCATCGATGTATCTTAGTGAGCTGGATGGTCCCCGTAAGGGATTCCGGCAATCTGCCATTGATGGGCATCGTGAGATCGGGCGTCGTTGTCGGGAGCTAAATGTAGATACCATCGTGGTATTCGACACCCATTGGTTAGTCAATTCAGGCTATCACATCAACTGCGCGCCTTATTTTAAGGGAAACTACACCAGTAACGAGCTGCCACACTTTATCAGCAACATGTCTTACGAATTCCCAGGAAACCCTGATTTGGGAAGATTGTTGGCAGACAGCTGCAATGCTCAGGGCGTACAGACCATGGCACATGATGCCACTACGCTAGGCCCGGAGTATGGAACACTGGTGCCCATGCGTTACATGAATACCGACAAGCACTTCAAGGTCATCTGTGTATCGGCGCTGTGCACTGTACACTATCTGAACGATAGTGCCCGCCTAGGTTGGGCAATGCGAGAGGCCGTCGAAAAACACTATGATGGAACGGTTGCCTTTTTTGCAAGTGGTTCACTTTCACACCGTTTCGCTCAAAACGGTCTTGCGCAGGACTATACGGATCGCATCTGGAGTCCTTTTCTCGGCACGTTGGACGAGCATGTTGTCCAGATGTGGGAACGTGCCGAATGGCCAGCCTTTTGTGATATGTTGCCCGAATACGCTGCCAAGGGACACGGTGAAGGGTTCATGCACGATACTGCCATGCTTCTGGGAGCTCTGGGTTGGTCTGCCTATGACGGGGCAGCTGAAGTCATTACACCCTACTTCGCATCATCTGGCACAGGCCAGATAAATGCCGTCTTTCCTGTCACAGAACAGGATGGGCATGCTGTTCCACAACCTCAAGCCATCAACCAGAGCCCTGTCCCCGCCTCTGCGAGACTATAAACAGGAAGGGAAGCATGCCCCATCTAGTCCTGACTTATACCGCTGATCTCGAAGCCGAGACAAGGTTCCCAGCACTTTGCCAACAGCTAGCAGCTGCACTAGCTAAACAATGCGACGCAGATGGCCGCCCCACCTTTCCTACGGGCGGGATACGTGTCTTGGCTATTCCGGCAGCGCATTCAGCCGTTGCTGATGGTAAAGGCGAATACGGCTTTCTTTATGCAAACCTGCGCATCGCCGGAGGAAGAGAGCCTGATATTTTAAAAAAAACGGGGGATACATTGCTTGATATCTTGAAGCAGCACTTCGATACAGCACTTGCGCGACGCCCTATCGGCATAACCTTGCAGATTGATGCAGAAGGGAAACAGGTGTATGACAGGAAACATAGCAGCCTGCATCCAATCTTCGCGAATAAAGTCTGATCTCTTCTGACATGAAAGCCCACTATATGGATTGAAACTTTCCCGTAGTGGCCTCTATCTCCAGACAATCGACCATGATTTCCCCTCATTCGATTCAGCAAGCTGCGCTTCAGCTCGACGAAGCAGAGCGCACAGGAAAACAGATTGGCCAACTTTCCCTGAAATATCCTGATATCACACTTGAAGATGCCTATGCTATTCAACGTGCATGGGTTGAAAAAAAGATCTCAGGCGGCCGAAAGCAGATAGGACACAAAATTGGGCTGACATCGCGTGCCATGCAGGTCTCATCCAATATCACCGAGCCCGATTATGGCACTTTACTTGATGACATGTTGTTTGAAGAAGGCAGCGATATACCTATCAAACGTTTCATCGTACCTCGTGTTGAGGTCGAACTCGCATTCATCCTGGGAAAGCCACTCAAAGGACCTGACTGCACACTTGTCGATGTTCTGGAAGCAACCCGATATATCATTCCTGCTCTGGAAATCATTGACGCTCGTATTCAACAGATAGACCCGGCTACAGGAAGCACCCGAAAAGTATTCGACACCATCTCTGACAACGCGGCCAATGCTGGCATCGTATTAGGCGGTAGGGCCATCAGACCACACGATGTCGATTTACGAAGAATCCCAGCCATTCTGTATAGGAATAGCGTCATCGAAGAGTCCGGTGTCTCTGCCGCAGTGCTGAACCATCCAGCCAAGGGCGTCGCCTGGCTCGCCAATAAATTGGCACCGTACTCGGTTTCCCTTGAGGCTGGACAGACCATACTCAGCGGTTCATTCACTCGTCCAGTTGCAGGCCGCGCAGGTGACACATTCCATGTAGATTATGATCAATTGGGATCTATTGCATTCCGATTTATCTGATTCTTCAACTCATGCCTTCCCAACATAGAGAGAGCGCCATGTCCATTTCTCTTCCTGTGAATCATTTCAAGCGCAGACTGGCTACCGACCAGCAAACTGGCTTATGGGTAGGTCTGGCCAACGCGTATTGCGCGGAGATCGCTGCTACCGCAGGATTCGACTGGCTATTATTGGATGGAGAACACGCTCCCAACGACCTCAATTCTATACTGGCACAACTTCAAGCTGTCGCCCCCTATTCCACTC
The DNA here is from genome assembly GCA_030527825.1 of Lautropia sp. GTDB lineage: Bacteria > Pseudomonadota > Gammaproteobacteria > Burkholderiales > Burkholderiaceae_E > Lautropia. The sequence continues at coordinate 28,518 of JAUNAC010000002.1, read as the reverse complement.
ATCCAATCGTCCGTCCGCCTTCCGGAGATATTGTCTTCATCAAACAGCTCCTTGATATCGGCGCACAAACACTGCTGATTCCCATGGTAGAAACAGCGGAACAGGCAAGAGAACTGGTTCAGGCGACTCGCTACCCCCCCATTGGCGTTCGAGGGGTCGGTGCAGCATTGGCTCGCGCATCTCGATGGAATGGCGTAGAACAATACCTACACACCGCAAATCAGGAAATCTGTTTGCTGCTTCAAATTGAGAGCGTCCGCGCGCTCGAACATCTGGACGAAATACTGGCGATTGACGGTGTAGACGGTATATTCATAGGACCTGCAGATCTCTCAGCATCCATGGGCCATCTTGGCAACCCCACACACCCTGAAGTGCAAACTGCTATTCGAGATAGTATTACCCGCATACGTCAAGCAGGGAAAGCGACCGGCATACTGACGACACAAGAAAGCATGGCAAAGCAATATTTTGAAATGGGCTGTGCATTCGTAGCAGTTGGAATCGACACCAGTTTGTTGAGTACGGCATTGCGACAACTAGCCAAGCGCTTCATACCCTGAGTTACATAGGGATCTGCCACTGCGCAATCCCAACCATGACGATCGATACGACAAGAAGCACGCTGCATCCGTCATAGAATCGGAGTATGGCTCCCATTCCAGGGGAGCCAGACGGACGAGTCCCGACCACGTAATCAAACGGGGATCTCAGAAGGAGACATACCATCATGACAACAATCACATTACTTCCCGACGTTACCGCATTTCTGGAAAGACCGCATGGCCAATTCATTGACGGCAAGCCAATCATCAACAGCACGTCTCCCCAACTGTCCGTCATCAATCCGGCCTCTGGTGAACAAATTGCTGCTGTACACACAGCACAGAGTCCAGAACTGGACGCTGCTACCGATAGTGCCAGACGCGCTTTTCGTGGCAGTTGGGCAAATACGTCTCCAGCGCAGCGAGCGGCCCTTCTTCTCAACCTGGCCGAACGCATCCAGCAGCACCGTGAATCTCTCGCCCAAATCGAAACATTGCAGTCAGGGAAGCTGATTAATCTTTCCCGACTTTTTGAAATTGATCAGGCGTCCGCATTCCTGCGCCACTTCGCCGGTGCTGCAACCCGTATTTCGGGAGAGACGATCACGCCTTCATTACCATCTTTCAACGGTGAGCATTACAGCGCTTTTACACGTCGAGAACCTATTGGGGTCGTTGCAGGCATCGTACCCTGGAATTTCGCCACAATGATAGCAATATGGAAAATCGGAGCAGCACTTTCTACCGGTTGCACCATCGTCATCAAACCCAGCGAATTCACACCGCTGACCATGATGCGAATTGCCGAACTTGCTATTGAAGCAGGAATTCCTCCAGGGGTAATAAATGTTGTCAACGGAGCCGGAGAAACCGGTAGACAGCTCATTGAACATCCTAATATCGCCAAAGTAAGCTTTACAGGATCCGTGCCCACCGGTATCGCAGTAGGCCATATAGCGCTGGACGCCCGATTGACCAGATTCACCCTGGAATTAGGCGGTAAAAACTCCGTTGGTTTCCTTCCGGATGTGCCAGTGGAAAAAATTATTAATGGAGTCATCGAAGCCGGGTTTATTCACCAAGGACAGATTTGTGCAGCAGGTGAACGCTTTTTTGTGCATCGTAACCATCTTGATGAAGTGCTTGAAAAAATCGGACCTGCACTAAATGGACTCAAAATTGGCAACCCGCTAGATGAGGATAGTCAGTTCGGGCCGCTAGCCAACAAAGCGCACCTGGAAAAAGTCGGTGCCCTGCTTGCCCGGGCACGCACGGAAGCGAGCTGTGAAATCATTCATGGAGGCGCTGCCATAGAAGGCCCCGGATATTATTTTTCACCCACTGTGTTACGAGCCAGTGATCGAAAGGCCACACTCCTGCACGAAGAGACCTTCGGTCCAGTCGCGACGTTCATGGCGTATGATAATGAAGAGGATCTCATGGATCTCTTCAATGACACACCTTTCGGATTATCTGCCAGCTTATGGACTAATGACCTTAGCAAGGCATTGAACTATATTCCAAAAATCGAGGCTGGAACAGTATGGGTGAACATGCACAATCTCCTGGATCCAGCTGTTCCTTTCGGTGGCATTAAGCAGTCAGGCTTGGGCAGGGAGTTCGGTAGTGCATTCATCGACGACTATACAGAGCTAAAATCTGTTTTTATACGTCACTAACATAGGCATATCACAGTAACTGTGCTGTGATATAAAGGCTGGGTCGGTAGGCCAACCCAGCCTTTATAAATAAGGCCACACTGAATATGGACGATTCAGACTTTGCTTCTGCTTGACGGTCTGCTCAACAGATCAATCCCGTTTCAATCGATGTCACAACCTATACTTCGAAGTGCTCATTAGATTTGTACACTTCTCAACTCATTCAGCAACCTTAGCAATTCATTCATTTTTTCTTCACTAAAGAGCTCCTGGAGACGACGATAATCCGCCTCCACTTCATCCCGCATAGACTCGAAGCACCCGTGACCTTTAGCTGTCAACTCCACAAAAACTCGACGTTGATCGTGTACTGCCTTTCGCCGGAATACTAGTCCATCCCGTTCCATGCGATTCAAAACGCCCGTCATGCTGGGTTTCAGAATACAAGCGTGCTCCGCCAGCATACGACTTTCCATAGCACCTTGTCGGTGCAATATCCGAATGACACGCCACTGCTGTTCAGTCAGGCCATGCCGGTTCAGCGACGGCCGAAAGAACAGCATAGCCGCTTCTCGCGCCTGTAAAAGTGCCATAGTCAGAGAAGGGCGATCAGTTTCCATAAATCTGTGTCAGATGACGCTCATCAGGGCATCTGAATGATGCCTACTGCACTTAATCTTGTCGGCCTTTGTCTATGTAATTTCGCTACAAATCATCGACATACCTAAACTTTCGCGATGAGAAATTTTCTCTTCTTCAACAACACCCCGTAATAATCCGCTTCAACATGTCTTTGAGATATGTAAGTTCTTGAGCGGAAAATCCAGAAAACACCCTATCCTGTTGTTGCATCGCAATTGACCAAACTTCAGCAGCCTGAACCTGCCCTGCAGAGGTCAAAACATAGCCACCATCCGTCTTTTCGACTAAGCCACGGCTACTCAGCAATGCCAATATCGGTTCAACTTCACGTACCGGCATGGCCGCCTGATGAACCAGCATTGGCATATCCACTGCATCATCACTGTCGAGTACCAGCAATATGCGCGCCTCTCCGGCACTCCAGCCACTCTTTTGTTGTTCCGCCTGATAGACCTGTTGATAATTCCGTACGGCCTGGGTCATCAGATAAAAATAGTTGTTCACCAGACGACTGTGAAATTCCCCCGAGGGGGGCAAAACCTCCTCCCGAATGCCTAGTTGGGGATGTGGCAACACCATTGAATACGTTCCCTGGTGATAGAGGAGGGGTGAGCGGCCATGATCCTGAAAATCGACAACCTTGCCGATGATGATCCAGTGATCTCCTCCATCAACAATTTGATACCGCTCACATTCAAATGCAGCGCTGGTATCCGGCAAAAGTAAACAGCCGCCAATCCCCTCCCTGACATTCGTACCCGAAAACCGATCATCGCCTGGCCGGGCAAACTGATTGGACAAGTCGATCTGAGCTGCAGACAGTATATTGACCGCGAAATGGGTCGCTTCTGAGAACACCGTGAAGCTACCTGAGCGTTTATCAATACTCCACAAAATCAGGGGAGGATCAAGCGACACCGAATTAAAGCTATTGGCAGTGACCCCCACTCTCTGGCCTTTTGCCGAGGCAGTCACAATAGTTACACCCGTTGCAAAATTGCCCAATGCCCTTCTGAAGATACGGCTATCCACTTTTCCTGCTACAGCCGATATGTCAGTTGCTGTCATGCTCTCAAATCCTTCCAGTGGGTTCAGACATCAACTCATGCTCGGATCGGGTTCCAGTCCCATCAGCTCCCGCCCGAGAATCTGCGCACAGACATCATAATCCGTGTAAGCATGTGCTCCGGTCATGTGGCTGTCACGGAACAGGCGCTGCATTTCATTACTCTCGAACCATGCACCACCGCCTGCAGCAGAAAACAGTCTGTCTACGGCCTCGATACACATTTTAACTGCGTAGCCCTGATTCGTTCGCCAAAACATCAATGTCTGACGACTTGGGTACCTTTGCTCCTCTCCATACGCCCGGATTTCTTCCCAAGTCTTTTCCAGAAAAGCGCGGGCTGCTCCAACTTGGTGCGTCGATTCTGCCAAGCGCATCAACGCTGGAGTAGCGGTTCCAACACTCGCCCCCGTATAGGCGCGTACACGATTTCGTGTCTTTTCCTTGAAAACTTCGAGCATACGTTCGGCAATCCCCAAGCTCACGGCAGAGAAGCCACTAGCAAAATAGGGGCGGTATGGGGTGTAGTAAATCTTGCTATCCGGATACAGACCAAACCCGGCGGATTTCCCCTCCATCATGTCTTTGGCGGCCTGGATCCGGTATTCTGGAACAAAGGCGTCCTTGATAATGATCGTTTTCGAACCGCTTCCCCGCATTCCTGCAGCAAACCAGTTATCCTGGATTTCATAGTCACAACGGGGCAAGACTGCAAAACTGTAGATCTTCTCCCCCTGTGGGCTCGCTCTCAGGAACCCTAAAATGGCCCACTCGGCATGATCACAACCACTGCTCCAGCCCATTTCTCCGCTAAAACGTACCCCACCTTCCACCTCCTCGATACGACCAAATGGCGCCACACTGCTACTGGCTGTCGCGTCGGGATTTTTTGACCAGATATCGTCCTGCATCTGTTTGGAAAAATAAGCCAGTTGATGACTGTGGGTACAGAGTAAACTGAATGCCCAGGCCGTACTGGCACACGCTCCTGCGATTTCCACCACACATTGAGCAAAATCAGGTAACGACATTTCCAGTCCGCCATACGCTTTGGGCTGGAAAGCGCGATGTAGTCCAATATTTTTGAGAGCCTCGATGTTCTCTACCGGAACGGCACGGTTGCGCTCAGCCAGTTCGGCACGCTCGGCGATTTCAGGCAATATTTCCCGTACCCGATCCAGTAATGGATTTTCATGGTTCATTGATTCATCTCCTTTGTTCATTTACCGATCATTCTGTATAAAACGCCATCGGCATCAGACCACACAAGGCTTCATTGCGCCCCGCCGGTCCACGACCATACAAAAAAAGGGTTATCCATATCTATCGCTCCTGTCCATGTCATTTATCTCAAAACACATCTCCAGTTAACCTCAAAAATGAAGTAACCCAAGACTCAATACGGGGAAGAACAGAAGCAGCATGACCCGAATAAAGTCAGAAACCAAAAATGGAAATACCTGACGCGCCATGGACATTAATGGGACATCCGGCGCCGAACGCTGGACAATGAACAGATTCATTCCCATAGGCGGTGTGATCAGGCCAATTTCAACGACCATCAAGGCAAGAATTCCAAACCAGATCGCTTTTTGAGTAGGATCCAACCCATGAATGTCAAGCCCCATGATCACTGGAAAGAAAATGGGGATAGTAAGAAGTAGCATGGCCAGTGAGTCCATCACGCAGCCCAGCAACACGTAGAGCACCAGAATAACCCCCACCACCAGCAGCGGTGGTAGGGACAAATCCTGAACCCAAACGGCAAGTTCAGCTGGCATTTGCGTAAGTGCCATACCCGAATTAAGCAGATCTGCGCCCAGCAGAACCAAAAAGATCATGGCAGTAGTTTCAGCAGTGCCCAACAAACAGGCTTGCATACCCTTCCAGCGCATGCCTCCCTGCAAAACTGCCAAAATGCCGCAGGCAGAAGCACCAATGGCAGCCGCTTCGGTTGGATTAGCCCAACCTCCATAGATACCGATGATAATAACTAGAAATACCCCAATAATAGGAATAACGCTCACCAATGCGAGCAGCCTCTCCCGCCAGGGAACGGGCTTGATATGATCTCCCTGGCCAATGCCCAAACGCATCACCTGTAACCACATGACGATCATGTAGCCGATGACGGCAATCGTTCCAGGTACCACGGCAGCCATAAAAAGCTTGGCAATTGATTCCTGTGTCAACACCGCATAAACAATCAGCGGCACAGACGGAGGGATCAAGATACCCAATGTTCCTCCGACCGCCACCGTCGCGCCTGCCAGCGCACCGGGATACTGGTGGTTCCTCAACTCCGGCATGGCAACCTGACTCATGGTGGCCGACGTTGCCAGGGAAGATCCACAAATTGCACCAAAGCCTGCACAAGCACCAATGGCCGAAATACCGACGCCTCCCCGTATATGACCAATAAAGGCGGCAGCACAGCGGAAAATCGCCCGTGACAGCCCGCCATGGGTAGCGAACTGCCCCATCAGCACAAAAAGCGGAACCACTGCCAGGTCATAATTGGACAGCCTTGAATAGACCAGGCTATCAAGCGTGAACAGCAATGAACTCAAGTCGCCGTCATTCGTCATCCAGTAACAGAGTGCACCGCCAGCCAGCATCGCTACGCCGATGTGCACACGAAGCACCAGTAGCACGACGGTTAAACCCAGCGCCATCCCACCCATGGTGAGGCCATCCAAACCGCTCATGACACCCCCTTCTCATTCTGGACGACCGTTAACATGCGCGCAAACGCGCACAAAGACAACAAAATCAAACTAGGCACGATGAATAGCAGGGGAATCCACATCGGCACGGACAGCAGTGTCGACACATCTCCATATTCACGATAGACACTTACCTGGACAGCAGTCCGCCAGGCAAGCACTCCCGACGCAAACATCAAAAGACCATGTGCAACCGCATCCAGCAGGCGTTTCAAAGGCTCAGGTGCCCATAAGGTGAAAGCATCCGCGGTGATATTCATTCCCTTTATTTCGCATAAAGGGAGAAATGATGCAATGGCCACCGCAGCCCCCATTTCCACCAGCTCTATGTCACCTGGCACCGGCGCATCAAAAATTTTTCGCCCCACAATGGAAATCAGGGACATATTGATCAGCAAAATCAGAACGCCACCGCCCAGCAGGGCAAAACAGCGGCAGACCGGCTCAAGATAACTGCACAGTCGTCCCGGTGCAGCGACTACACCGACATCTCCGATCGACTCCTTCATGACGCTGCCCTCTTGCCTCGTTCAATGCGGAAGCAACTGTCTTGCCGCTTCAAGCAGTTTCTTTGCATCAACCCCACGCGATGAGGCACTCTTTTCCCACTCATCCACCACTTTCCCGGTTGCCCGCTCCATCTGGGCATAGTCTGCGGGCGCTATGGGAACGATTCTGTCCGCAGGCGTTGCAGCCTTGGCTTTCGCTGTATAGGCATCCCATGCCTTACCAAACCGCTCAACCAGAGCGTCGCCACTATTACGGTCGAGAATTTCTTTCAGATCTGCCGGCAAATGATCATACTTTCGCTTGTTCATCAGCATGGCAAGCACAGCGTAGGCAATTGCAGGCTGACCTTCCGCAATGGCCGTGTGATAACGGGTCACTTCGTCCAGCTTCGTTGGCGGGACAACCTCCCAGGCACTCAACGCACCATCAACCACCCCTTTGGAAATGGATTCCGTCATCTGCGCAGGTGGCATGCCAACGGGTGTCGCGCCCAGCGAATCTAGAATCTTTGACGACATGCGGTTGGGTGCCCGGATTTTCAGCCCCTTGAAATCAGCCAGTGTCCTGATAGGGCGGGTCCGTACATGAAGATCCTGTCCCCCATCGCCAAACAGCGCCAGCACCTTATAGGGTTTGAAATCGTCCGTGGCATACTGCTGATAGAACTTCCATATCAATCGATTGCCGGCCATACCCCCATAGGGAAGCATGAACGGCAGTTCCAGGACTTCAACACGGGGAAATTTACCCGTGGAATAACTGGGTGCCGTCCAGACAATATCGGCCACACCATTTCGTGCCAGATCAGCCAACGTGGCGGGCGTTCCCCCTAACTGCAGCGAGGGATAGATCTGGCAGCGCAATCGACCCTTCGACTCGTTTTTCAGCTGCTCGCACCAAGGACCAATGATATTGACCTGAGCATTGGAAGTAGCCGGAAGAAAATGGGCGACCTTCAGCGTTACAGTTTCTGCCCGAGCCTGTACACCAGCTCCAGCCAACAGACTCGCCCCTAAGCAGAACATACCGACCCGGACGTGCGATTTCATCATGATGTCTCCCCAAGCAGACCAGATAGCAACCGGCCGAGTACATTCAAATGAATCTGCCCCAGCCAATTTGTCATTTCATTAACAAGTTAACGACTGGCCGGGAACCTGTCAATGGCAGCCGCCCCACCCTAGGGAATGCCCTGCCCTGACTAAAAATCGTTGACGCTTACGTCCATTCTGCCATCTGAAACGGGAAAGATCCGGTCATATGCAAGGTTGTACAGAAAGGCAAACACGACGTAAAACACGACCAGAGCGATATCTGCCACCAACGCGTCCCATAGACCGATAGCTAGCCACCATGCGATCAGGGGGACCAGCATGACCACCAGGCCCGTCTCGAACAGCAGGGCATGCAAGATCCTCACCCGCAGCCGTTTATGAACTGACCCCGTCATTCTCCGGAGCAGGAGATCGAACCACAGGTTATAGAGGTAATTCCACACCGAGGCAATGACAGCGGTTGTCACGCCCAGCGTACCAATGTCCAAGGGGTCAACACCATAAAACACGACGCCGATCGGTACCAGAATAAGCAGGGCAACCAGCTCGAATAAAATCAGATGACGAACGCGATCCCATGTTGTACGCATTGCTTGATTGGTACTCCACCCAAAGTTCGATTGATGCCCGGTCAGCCAAGCCATGTTACCTGGCAACAAATGCTATATTCTGTCACGGCTGCCCTCATCGGCCCGAGACGGAAAGGCAGGGGCTAAAACCTGTCGACTAGACAGGCAGATTCGCCCTGACAGTCTCGCCCCTCCCGTCAGCTCGGCCACGTCATGACCGGACCAATACAGCCTCTGGCTTGATGGCTCCGATAGCACGCCAGAATCTGTTCTGATCAACAACGACCCTCCCATGCTTGGCGCCTTCACACTGCTGCTAGCCTATCAACTGGTTGGCGAAGTGATCACCCAGACACTGCATCTGGCCATTCCCGGTCCTGTCATCGGCATGCTGCTGCTTTTCATCACCCTGGTACTCCGCGGCGGACCATCGCCCACACTCCGGGAAACCAGCCGGCAGCTGCTCAAGTACCTGTCTATGCTTTTCATCCCTGCCGGTGCAGGTGTCATGCTCCACTTCAGCACGCTCAAGAACGAGTGGCTTCCCATCGTTTTAGGCGTTTTGGTAGGGACCCCCCTTGTGATTGCCGTCACGGCATACCTGTTGCAGAAACTGATTGGCAAGCAGGCCAAGGACGGCACATCATGATGAATAACTCTCATGGCTATTACGAAGGCATTCGAACCTATCTGTCTGCAAGCCCTCTACTAGGACTGCTGCTCACGTTGCTGGCCTTTCAGGCTGCCGTCTGGCTCCATCAGCGCTGTCGCGGTCACCCTCTCACCAACCCGATCCTGCTGTCGGTCATCATGGTGGTGTGCCTGTTGAAAATTACAGGTGTGTCATATCAGCAGTACTTCAGTGGTGCCAAGTTTGTACACTTTCTGCTCGGCCCCGTCACTGTAGCATTGGCGATTCCGCTCTATGCGCAGATAAAACCCCTGACCCGTCTGGCAGGCCCCCTGCTTACCAGCCTCATGGCTGGCTGTCTCCTGGCTATTCTCAGTTCATATGGTTTGGGCTGGCTAAGCCACGCAAGTCACGGCGTATTAATCGCCATGGCTCCAAAATCGGCCACCGGCCCGATTGCCATGGCCATCGCAGAAAATCTCGGGGGCTCTCCTTCACTCACCATGACCGTAGTTCTGATGACCGGCATCACCGGCGCCATTGTTGCGCCAACGCTCTTCCGGCTCATGCGCATCAGCGATGAAGCCGTCTGCGGCTTTGCCCTGGGCCTGGCTGCACATGGTATTGGTACCGCGCGGGCCTTTCAGATATCGGAAAGCGCGGGCGCTTTCGGTGCGCTGGCCATGGGGCTTAATGGATTGCTGACCGCCCTCCTCACGCCTTTGCTGATTCCTTGAAAGGAAAAACCCGCAAACGACTGTCAAGATGCAGGCGGATAGCCGGCATCAGCCAAGGCTGTCGCCAGGACAGATCTGTCCTGGGCACTGTCGATACGGACCAGGTGATGCTCCAGATCCACGGATACGGTTGCCGCAGGGTCTACCTGTGCCACCGCTGCCTTGACCGATTTTTCACAATGACCACATGTCATGTCGGGGAGCTGAAACTGAATCATCGTGAATACCTTTCCAAATGAACGGGACGGATGGAATGCACCCGTCTCACATTCTAGCGCCGACATCGCTTTATTTCTGTCAGACCGGGCGCTGGCGTGCGGCCTCTTCGCCCTGGCGCAGGAACGATGCCAGCTGCTCAGAATCGGTCTGAATTTCGCCCATTCGGCCAGTCGCAACAACCCGCCCCGCTTCCACCATGATCAGGGCATCAAAATAGGGTAGCAGACCCGGGCGGTGTATGGATGCCACGATCGTCGCATCCGGACGGGAAGCAAAGAATGCTTTGATCAGCGCCGCTTCCGTCGTAGGGTCCAGCGCAGATGTAGGCTCGTCCAGCAACAGCAGACTGCTGGCCTCTGCAGCGATCAAAGCCCTTGCAATGGCAACACGCTGGCGCTGCCCCCCTGACAGGTTGCCTCCCCGGGCGGTCAGGCGTGCATCCAGGCCACCTGGCAGATGACTGACAAAATCGCTGGCCTGTGCCACGGCCAACGCATCTGAATAGGGATCGGCACCAGCCACCAACATCGGGGCGGCTGTCAGCGAGGTGTCACGCCCTGTTCCGCCATTCCCCACAGCCATGGCCAGATTCTCCCGCAATGTAGCACCGAACAACTCGGCGTCCTGAGGCAACAACGTGGCGATCGATCTCAATGCACCCGCGATGTCATGCGTCGGCCATGGCGCTGCAGCATCAATTTGCAACGAACCATGGCCAGGGGCATACAGACCGGCCAACAACCTCAATAAGGTCGTTTTTCCCGATCCACTCGGGCCAATCAGCGCGTAGCGCTTGCCGCGCTGCAGCTGCAAATTCACCTCCGCCAACCGCCCAACAGCAGACTCGGCATTGCCGGGATCCAGCGGTCTGCGTTCGAACACAACAGAAGACAGCACCAGCTGCTGCCAATCAGGCGCAATCGCCGCATTCTCCGGAATCACGCCCGGGCCGTCAGGGGGCAGCGGCCCCCCGTCTACGGCGGCTGCCGACGCAATCTTCTCCCCTGTTCTTTCAGAAGGCAGCGGCAGGGCCCGGATGTCATCGCCACTGCTGTAATCCACCTTCTGGCGGGTCAGCGACTGGAAGTGATCTGCCACGCCCGTAATGACGGTGCCGACTTGCAGGGAATATCCATAGACCATGAACAGATTGCCAATACGCACTCCTTGGGCTGGTGCGGCAGTATCGCTACCTCCTGCAGGGGGCGCAGTGACCTGCCCGTTCACACTTAACCAGACATAGAGTGCCAACAGAGCGATCCACAAGACACAATTGAGCAAGTCGACCGTTGCCCACTTCCCTTCGTTATAGACGATGGAGCGCCTAACCGGAGCGAAGACCGCCCCAAGCCTTGTTTCAACCAGCCCAAGCACACCACGCTGCAGCCGCAGGGCCAGCACCGACAGAACATTGGTCAAACCATCCGACAGACTGGACCAATACTCCCGGTCAGCGGCGTTTTCCTCTGCGGCCAGACGCATCATCGCCTTGTCGAAGGCGACGATAATCACGGCCAATATCAGATAACCGACTACCGCCACCAGACCTACCCAGGGAGAGATCAACCACAGTGCCACCACCGGGCCTACCAGGCGAACCACATTCTGCAGATAGATGAACTGGCTCTGCGCAAAATCATGGAGAGCCCGTGTTGTCTGCTGCACACGGTGGGCGGTTTCCACCCCATGCCGTGCCTCATGCCAGGCCAAGGGAGCACCGTACAGGCGCTCCATCAGGTCTGTCGACACACGCTGACGGACAACCAGTGCTACGTTCCGCTCCAGAATCCGCCCCGGGCCATGCATGAGCCAACTGGCGAGCGTGACCAGAAAAACCAACAAAAGCATTTTTCCAGCCTGACCAATACCTTCCATGCCCATGAACTGCAGGGTATTGATCGCAGAACCAGTCAGAGCCGGGATGGCCAATCTGATCCCCTGAGAACCGATCAGTAATACGAAAGCGGCCAACAGCATCTTGCGTCTGCCACGTGCAAAACGCCAAAGCTCCCGGAATAAATGGCCTATACCGAGCTTCATGGTTGGTGGACGGGCGGATACAGTTTGGGGCGTCTCTGACGCTTGCCCGCTTGATGGCTGTCTGGCTGACATTCGAGTGTATAGGAGCATAAAAAGCAGCGCCCACCCAAAAAGCACTTCGGGTGGGCGCTGGCTGAGCTGACGTCAGGATAATGATGTCGTAGAGGAGTCAGTTTAACGGATGCGTTCGATGCGGCAAACAGCCGTCTGTTTCCTGACAAAACCGGCCTGAACGAACATGATGATGTGCTTCACTGAATGGTCTGGGTATAGCCATCGTTACCCTGGTAGCTGCCATCCTGACGCCATTGACCGGTATTACGCTGAGTGCCCCTCAACGCGTTGGTCTGGGTTGTACGTGGCGCTTGCGCAGGGTTTGCGGCCTGCCCGACATAAATTTCCACCCGGCGGTTACGCGCGCGCCCAGCAGCTGAATTGTTGTCTGCAACCGGATCATGACTGCCGCGGCCATCAATCATGATTCGGGAAACCTGCACCCCACGGGCCACCAGGTAATCGCGCGCACTGGCTGCGCGATTGACGGACAATGGATTATTGATCGCATCCGTACCGGTGCTGTCCGTATGGCCGATGATTTGCACCGTCGATGCCGGGTTGGCCACCAATGTCTGCGCGAAACGGTCCAGAATAGGCTGGAAATTGGGCAGAATAGCTGCACTATTGACCCGGAAAGAAATGTCGCTGGGGATATCCAGCTGCAGCAGGTTTTCACGGGTTTGAGTGACCTGTACCCCTGTCCCGGCTGTCGCCTCTTCCATGGCCCGCTTTTGTTCTTCCATCTGGCGAGACCAGATATAGGTACCCAGACCAGCAATAGCCCCCCCAATCAGTGCACCGTTGCGCACTCCCTTGCCGCCCGACTGATTACCCCCAATGGCGGCACCAATGGCGGCACCGATGCCCGTACCCGCAGCCGTGCGCCGCTGGGTGTCATCCAGACCAGCACATCCAGCCACCAGCATGGCAACAGCGACCGCCGCCACAATGGCCTGGCGCGCACCAGATCTGGCTGGGGCCGATTGGCGCCCCTGAACCAGCTCGTGAACAGAATTGGGGTCATCAAATAAGGTCGACATGCTGTTCTCCTGGCGGCCCCTGCCGCTCGAAACTTCATAAAATCCCCTGTCCAAACCATACATGGCCTGAACAGGGCCACCATCGAACCGCCGGACAAGCCGGACGATCCAACGGGATATCCGACACAAGACCGGATACATTAGGTGGCGATTATCTTCTGATTTATGCACACTACGTCAACCCGCAACCGACCGTCTATCGGGATGGCAGACCATGAACGGCACTCAATGGTCAAAACAACGGTTCATGAAGGCTGACAAGGGGCATGCTCTAGAATAGAGCGCTGCCATTTGCCTATTGCCCCACCGCAGGAGACCCCATGCGCAAACTTTTCAACTTCAGTGCCGGGCCGGCTGTTCTGCCCAAACCCGTACTGGAGCAGGCTGCGGCCGAAATGTCTGACTGGCACGGTACCGGCATGTCGGTGATGGAAATGAGCCATCGCGGCAAAGATTACATGAGCATTCAGGATCTGGCAGAAGCAGACCTGCGTGAACTGCTGGGTATTCCCGATGACTATCGGGTGCTTTTTCTGGGGGGCGGGGCCATCCTGCAGTTCGCTGCCCTGGCGCTTAATCTTTTGCCGGAGGGTCAAAGCGCCGATTACATCGACACGGGCATATGGTCAGACAAGGCATACAAAGAGGCCCAGCGCTTTGGCCATGTCCGGCTGGCCGCCAGCGCCCGGGACAGCCACTATACGGCGATCCCGTCCCGTGAACACTGGCAGCTCGACCCCAAGGCTGCCTATGTTCACCTGTGCGGCAATGAAACCATTGGCGGGCTGGAGTTTCAGGACATGCCCGATGTCGGCAATGTCCCCCTGGTCGTGGATGCCTCCTCCCACATCCTGTCACGTCCCCTGGATGTGCGGCACTGCGGCATGATCTATGGGGGTGCCCAGAAAAACATCGGGCCAGCCGGCATGTCATTCATCATCATCCGTGATGACCTGCTGGGCCGCGCCCAGTCCCGTGTGCCATCGGTGCTGGACTATACAAAACAGGCCGAAAATGGCTCCATGCTCAATACGCCCCCCACCTATGCCATCTATATAGCAGGACTGGTCTTTCAATGGCTGAAGGCACAGGGCGGACTGACGGAAATGGCACGTCGCAACAAGGCCAAGGCACAGCTGCTCTACGACACCCTGGATGCAAGCGACTTTTACCACAATGCCGTTAACAAGGCTGATCGCTCCTGGATGAACATTCCCTTCACACTGGCAGACGATGCACTGGACGCTGCATTCCTGCAAGGCGCCTGCGAACGGGGACTGATGAATCTGAAGGGCCACCGGTCAGTCGGTGGCATGCGTGCCTCACTCTATAACGCCATGCCGATAGAAGGCGTACAGGCACTCGTGGCATATATGCAGGATTTCGAAAAAACACGGGCCTGAGATATTCATGAACTTTGTCCATACGCTTCGCCGGCGCTGGCACGCGGCCGACTCCATGCTGTGCGTGGGACTGGATCCAGATCCTTCCCGCCTGCCTCCTCATCTAGGCGGAGGGCTGGATGCCATCGAACGTTTTTGTCGTGACATCGTGGCAGCCACGGCCGATGCGGTCTGTGCCTTCAAGCCACAGATCGCCTATTTTGCGGCTCAGGGTGCCGAAGACGTCCTGGCCAGACTGATCGCCCATATCCACACCACCTATCCCGGCATCCCCGTGATCTTGGACGCCAAGCGGGGAGACATCGGCAGCACGGCAAGACAATACGGCATTGAAGCCTTCGAACGCTTCGGGGCTGATGCATTGACACTCTCTCCTTTCATGGGATTCGATTCCATCGAACCCTATTTCGACTGGTCCGATCGCGGCCTGATCCTGCTGTGCCGTACCAGTAACCCCGGCGGCAATGATCTGCAGGCGCTTCCCATCCAGACAGACCCGGACGATGTCACCATGCCTCATGCGGAATGTCTGTATGAGCGGATTGCCCGACTGGCTGCCGACCCGTGGAACAGACATGGCCAGCTGGGACTGGTTGTGGGCGCTACATATCCCGAAGAGTTGGCCCGGGTACGCGCACTCGCCCCAAAACTCCCCCTGCTGGTTCCCGGTGTGGGCGCCCAGGGGGGCGATGTAGACGCCACCGTACGGGCCGGTCTTGATGCAGAGGGTTATGGGCTGATCATCAACTCGTCACGCGCCATCCTGTACGCAGGACGGGATGTGGACTACGCCCATCAAGCACGCACCGCAGCGCTCGCCACCCGCGATGCCATCCGGGCGGCACGGCAGGCCCTGCGCCCCTGAGAGTGCTCAGCCAGCCAATCCGCCGGGCGCACGCCCTTCATGCCCAGGCCGCTTCGTGCAGTGGCGGCCACGCTTGAATTCCGGCAAAAACCGTGTAGAATGCCGGATGTTGCCCATGCAGCGGATGTGGAGATGTAGCTCAGCTGGTTAGAGCGCACGACTCATAATCGTGAGGTCGGTGGTTCAAGTCCACCCTTCTCTACCATTTGTATACTGCATGATCGCAACACGTATTTTCCATTTATTATCTCCCTTCGTCACCATTCGGTAAGCCTGTCCGGAAGGCTCCTGCCTGTCACCTGCCTTCTCCCTCGGTATTCTTCAGACTACTTTGCACGCTTCCCGTCAGATGATGGGCTACGTATACTCTCGGGGCTTTCATCCCCCTTCGCCCCATCCAGGTTGCCTCTGCATGTCTCCTGGCCCAACACTAATACATCCATCTGACAATCCTCCCCAATCTCCACTGAAACTGTCGCTGCCGGTTGCCATGGGCTATGTCCCGCTGGGAGCAGCATTCGGTTTTCTGATGGCTCAAACGGGTGCATCATGGTGGATCGCCCCACTGATGAGCCTGCTGGTCTATGCCGGTGCAGCACAATTTATGGCTGTGCCCATGTTTGCCGCCGGAGAATCCCTGACCGCTATTGGCCTGGCCACGCTGGTCATCAATCTTCGGCACGTTTTCTACGGACTGTCCCTGCTTGACCGCCTGCCCCGGCGGCTCCTGAGCAGAATGTATCTGGCATGGGCCCTGACCGATGAAAGCTATTCATTGGTCACCATGATGCCACCGGGCAGCACGCCGCGACAGATATTGAACGTGGTCCTGCTCAACCACGGCTGGTGGCTGTTAGGCACCTGCCTCGGTAACCTGATCGGCATGAACGTTTCCCCTGCCCTGCAAGGGTTCGAGTTCAGCCTGGCCGCACTGTTTACCATTCTGGTGCTGTCTCAGTGGCGCAGCCATCGTCAGGTCATGCCGCTAATCACCGCGATTGTCAGCTACACCATCGGCTGGGCTGTTGCGCCGGCACATGCCATGCCACTGGCCATTGCACTCTCGACCGTAGTATGTATTCTCCTGTCCAGACATCAGAAGGAAAACTCATCGTGCTGAGCGGCTGGCAGGCGGCGGCCGCTATCGCCGTTATGGCCGCGGTGACCTTTCTGCTGCGCTTTCTGCCCTTTGTCGCTGCCGGCCTGTTGCGGCGACACCGGATCATTCGAGCATTGGGCCGTTTTCTGCCAGCAACCATTCTGATGTTACTGTTGATCAATACCCTGATGGGGTTCATCCGACAGGATTCATCCACCCCGGCTGGCATCTGGCCATCTCTCATAGCCATGCTCCTGACACTCGGGATACATCTCTTGTGTCGCCAGGCATTGGTCAGTATCGTGGCCGGAACGGGCGCCTATGTCCTTATGCGCAATGCACCGTGGCTGTTTTAATGGCGGCCGTCCTGTTGCAGCATTGACCTGTGCCGGTCTGTCAAAAGACAGATCTCACCGAAATCAATCTTGGTACCCGGCCACTCCTGAGCGGTCGGCAACCGGGACAACCCCATGGGCTGCAACAGCCAATGCACCGCCCGGATCACCCCTGCGTGGGTAATCCAGACCTGCGGAGAAGGTGTTACGGCCTGCGCCCGCAGGCCGGCAGCGATACGGGCAAGAAAATCGGCCATCGACTCCCCTGTGCCACCAGCACGATAATGGCCAAAATCATCCGTCCAGGCGCCAAGTTCGGCAGCCGGAATATCTGCCCACAGATTCCCTTCCCAGGCACCGAGATCCATTTCAGCCAACCAGTCCTGCGGTGGCAGGACACGAATGTCCGGGCGCAGTACCTGCAGCTGCTCGGCCAGAATCAGACATCGTTGGCGTGGGGAGCTGCTCAGCGTCAGTCCCTCTGGCAGGCAGGCTGACAGTTTCTCGGCGATCCGGGCCGTGCTGGCGGGCTGGACGGCGACATCCAGCCGCCCGTAGCACAGGCCACGGGCAGCCACTGGCCGGGGATGGCGCACCAGCCAGGCCCAGGCGTCCCCGGAGGATCCCGCAACGGACATGTCGGCTGTCATGATGACAACTAGCCTCCTATTCGGGCCACCAAGACAAGATATATCCCCAGTTCAGTCAACTGCTGCGTCGTACCCAGACAGTCTCCCGTGATGCCGCCGAGCCGTCGACGAAAAAAGCGCCCCAGCAGACCCGTCAAGACTGCCATCACAAGCAGAACCCACAACATACCTGTCAGGCCCTGCTGTACTGCGAGCAGCCCCATGGCCGGAGCGGCCCACATCGTGGATACCACAAATGAGGCGAACGGCAGATTGGCCACCAGTGTGTGCGCCTTGCTGCCTTCGCCCTGGCCATCCACATTGCGCGGCGCCTGAGTGCTACCGACATAGGGCAGGCGCTGAGGCAGCCACATGGCCGCCCAGCGGGACAGTACATGGGCCACCAGCAGGGCAGATATGGCCACCCCCAGACCCTTGGCCAACAGTGCTGCCAGCAACGCGACCTTCAGCAGCAAAGCCAGTACCAGGGCAATCACGGCATAGCTGCCCAGGCGGGCATCCTTCATGATGCGCAGGGCTGTCTCCCGGTCAGCATGTCCGCCCAGTCCATCACAGACGTCCGCCAGGCCATCTTCATGAATGGCTCCTGTCATCCAGACCGAAGCCATGATGGACAGCACCACACTCCCCCACACGGACGCAGAGCCGTCCGCGGCCAATGCGTGCCAGGCCAATGCCATGACAACGGCGGAAAAGCCCGCCACCAGCCAGCCCACGCCCGGAAAATGAGCGGTAGCAGCTTTCATCCTGGCCGGACTGAAACCAGCCCAATGGGCCAGCGGTGCCGGCAGCGGCAAACGAGTAAAATACTGTATCGACAGCAGCAGATGTCGAGCAGCATCAGCCAGACGTCTGGTGAACGTCCAATGAGCGGGCAAGTCAGGCATGCGGAGGCTGGCCGCGGGCCATCACTTCAGCCAGTGGTGCGATCTCATTCAGCGCCCGGCAGGCCGATTCCAGAATCGGCCACACCAAAGCGGCAGCAGATCCTTCACCCAGCCTCATATCGAATTGCAGCAGAGCATCGACATTCATGCTGGCCAGCATCAGTTGATGTCCAGGTTCAGCTGAGACATGGGAAAACAGGCATCGCTCCAGCACGGCCTGCTGAAGGCGGGAGGCAACCAGAACAGCCGAGCTGGTGATAAACCCGTCGACAACAATGACGCGGTTTTCTAGCGCGGCCTGAAGAACGACGCCTGTCAGGGTAGCAATCTCAAATCCTCCCAACGTGGCCAGAACGTCCAGCGGATCACGAACGGCAGCATGTCGCCGCAGGACATTGGCCAGCACCTGTCGCTTGTGCTGACGCCCCTGATGATCCAGGCCCGCTCCCGGCCCCACCACCTGCTCGATCGGCAATCCCTCCAGACGGGCCAGCAACAACGAAGCAGGAGACGTATTGCCAATACCCATTTCTCCCAGCAAGACTACGTTTCCTGGCAGGGAGGCCACCAGCTGACGGCCGTGACGGATCGCCCGCAGGCACTGTTCCCTGGTCATGGCAGGTTGTAAAAGCGCGTCAGCCGTTCCTGAACCAACACGACAGAGCAACAACCCCGGCTGTTCAGGCAAAGGATCGATCACCCCACAATCGGCCACCAGTAACTTCAGCCCATGCTGCCGCGCCAGCACGCTCACCGTTGCATCACCCGCCAGAATAGCTTTCATCATCAGCGTAGTGACGGCAGAGGGCCAGGCTGACACTCCCTCCGCTACCAGTCCATGATCGCCGGCGCATAACAGGATGATGGGCTCATCCAGTTGGGGAGTCTGACTATGAAGGATCTGGCCAATCTGCACCGCCAGCCCCTCCAGTCGGCCCAGAGAGCCCGGCGGTCGTGCCTGAGCATCCAGTTTTGACTGGATGCGCATGGCCAGATCATTGTCCAGCACGGGAGGAATATCCGGGATGCCCGCAAATGCGGCATCATCAGTCAAGGTGACAGAAACGGTTTCCAAAGGGGCATTCCTCATGGAGGCAGATGCCCCAGAGGTCGCAGGGCAGGAATAGGAATGAGACATGAGTAAAGGAAGCACCAAGAGCTAAAGCCCAGTGATTATCCTTCAATACGTGCTAGCTGGTAGACAATGGCCAGGGAACATTATGAAAGCGCCCCTTCGCCAGAAGCCGCTCCTGCCCCGTGACCATTCGGGCTAAGCAGCTCTTCAAGTACCCCTGGCGAAAAACTTTGGGCAACATGATCTGCCAGCCCATCGAAAATTTCCCGCAAAGGACGTGCACGCTGGCCGAACAGCGCATCCATGATGTTGTCATTTTCGAAGAGACCGTGCAGATAGATGCCCAGCACATTTCCCTCTGTATTACACCAGCCCAGTGCATCGGGAAGAACCGCCTTGCCGGACATTGCTGCCGATGCAGGGTTGCCATACGCCCCACTCCTCTGATCAATGACTGTCCGTCCCTGATGGATTTCATAACCGGACAGGGACAGGCCCGACAGCGGATGCCAGGCACCTGGTATCTCGCCAAATGACAATGTACGGTGCTGCAGCACCTTCTCCTGTTCGAAGCAGGTCTGCAAGGGCAACAGCCCCAACCCCTCACCCGGACCATCCATACCCAGGGGATCCAGCAGCACACGCCCCAGTATCTGGAGTCCGCCACAGACGCCCAACACCTGCCCCCCCCCGGCCGCATGCGCCTTGACCCAGGCGTCCAGTCCATGTGCCCGCAGCCAGCCCAGGTCTGCACTGGTTCGCTTGGATCCTGGCAGAATGATCCAGTCCTGCGGCGAGAGCACCGGCCGCATGCCGGTAGCCCGCACGGCCACCAGCTGTACACCACGCAGTGTCGAGAGCGGTTCGAACTCATCCAGATTGCTGATGTAGGGAGGCACCAGCAGTGCAATCTGCTGTGGCACCGTCACAGACCTGGTTCCGGGCAGCTCTGGCACACCCGTCCGGGCATGCTCTTCCCGGGACAGAGCGGCAATCCGCTGATCCCGATCCTGGAACCAGCCATCTTCCTCGGGCAGACCATGTCCCGTCCACAGAGGCACCGTAGCCACCACAGAAACTCCCGTCATGGCCTGAAGCCGTTCCGGGGCAGGCGCCAGCAGACGGGCGTCGCCACGGAACCGGTTGAGAACAAACCCCCGCAGGCGCTGCCGGTCGGCTTCCGCCATCAGCGCCCAGGTGCCGTACAGATGTGCAAAGGCGCCCCCCCGATCGATATCTGAAACCAGCAGGCATGCGGCATCCGCATAACGAGCCACCCGCAGGTTCACCACATCGCTGGACTGCAGATTGATCTCGGCCGGCGACCCCGCCCCCTCGATCACCACCACGTCGTGCTCCTGTCGCAGGCTATCCAGCGCCTGCGCCAGAACTGGCCAGACCTGGGCACAGCGCGCCCGCCAGGGCATGGCCGTCAAGTCAGCGTCGACCTTTCCCAAAAGCACCACCTGGCTGCGGGTATCCGCTTCAGGCTTGAGCAACAGCGGATTCATCTGTACCCGGGGTAATACCCCTGCGGCAAGTGCCTGAAAATACTGGGCACTTCCGATTTCTCCACCCTCAACGACCCGGGCATTATTACTCATGTTCTGAGCCTTGAACGGCGCAACGCTAAAGCCCTGGCGGGCATACCAGCGGCAGAGCGCCGTACAGAGCCAGCTTTTCCCCGCCCCGCTGCTGGTACCCAACACCATCACACAGCGGGCCAGCGGGCGCGGCGTGCGCTGGCCGTCAACCCTGCGCACGCTCAATCCTCGATACCCCGCTGAGCAGGTACCCCCGCCTCAAACGCATGTTTGATCTTGACCATCTCGGTCACGGTATCGGCCAGTTCAATGATTTCCGGCGGGCAGCGTCTGCCCGTCAAGACCACGTGCACATGGGACGGGCGCTCACGCAATGTCTGCAAAACCGCCTCCAGTGGCAGCCAGCCGTAGATCAAGGGATAAGTAATTTCATCCAGCACAACCAGGAAATGTTCCCCCGCCAGAATCGTCTGGCGCGCACGTTCCCATCCTTCACGGGCCAGAGCGGCCGAACGTTCCAGATCCTGGCTCTTCCAGCTAAAACCATCGCCCAGCCCCTCGATGGGGACGCCCAGCTGTGCGAAAACCCGATGCTCACCAAAGCGCGCACTGGGTACCTTCATGAACTGATAGATATGAACCGCTTTGCCTCGACCATAGGCCCGAAGCGCCAGACCAAAAGCTGCCGTACTCTTGCCCTTGCCATCACCCGTGTTGACAATGACCAGGCCACGACGTTCGCCCTGTGGCTTGTCATAGGGTTTTTCACGCGGTGGTTCTTCAACTTCCATGATCGACTCCTGTTTTGAGCAACCTGTTTTTCCATCATCACGGTGCACCGGCTCGGGGAGAGCCGGATGCGGCTCCCAGCACACAGTCCCGCAAAGCCCGGGCACCTTCTGCCAGGCGAGGTCCCGGTCGCACCAGCGTATCCAGCGCTGCGCCATGGAGCAGGCAGACACTGCCCCGGCGCAGGGCGGACAGGTGCTGCCAGCCCGGGCGCGCCTGCAATCCGGCCATGCCCCGCTGCAAGGGGTCGCTGATGACCAGCAGCTGCGGATCAGCCTGAAACACCCATTCCGGGCTCATCCGGACAAAAGGCGCGGATCCCGCAGACACGACGTTGCCGAGCCCCAGACGCATCATGGTTTCACCCAAAAAAGACGCCGGCCCTGCCAGCCAGGGCGTCGGATCGATTTCCATCCAGACCCGCAGCCCACGGCTGGCCGCTGGCAGCGATTCTGCCAGATCATGTAATTGGTGGTTAATAGCCAGCCAGACGGACTCGGCCCGCTGCGACGGCACGGCCAGTACCTGTGCCAGCAGCATCAGCGTCTGCTCAATATCGACGTGATGCACGGGGGCCAGCACCAGCACGGGCACACCAAGCCGGGTCAAACGCTCGACGACAGGTCCATCCCACGCCGCAAGCACCAGATCAGGATTCAGCTGCAGCACGCTTTCGATATTGATAGCGTTCATGTCGCCCAGATGAGGCAGTTTTTTCACAAAATCGGGCCAGTTGGAAAAATTATCGACAGCAACCAGATAATGACACCTACCCAGAACACAAACTGATTCGGTCAGGGAGGGTGACAATGACACAATTCGCCTGATCTCTGCCGGCAGCGCGACAGGTCGCCCCCGGCCATCGACGACCGTGCGTACAGCCTGATGCCCGGCCTGAGCGTCATCCGCTGGCAGCTGGACATGACCATCATGGGCAGGCTGCCCGGCCCAGGCAGATGGGGCGCACACACCTTGCAACCAGCCAGCCCAGAGCCACAACACCGCGGCTCCCAGTATTCTCCGCCACACAACTGTCATCCAGCGCTTCATTTCCTACACTCTTTTATGTCTCCAGACCACCCTGGACCATTCCCAATCCGGTGGCTGTGCCATTCAAGCTGTCACCAGCCCAACAATTTGTCATCCGTGCACAACGCTTTACCTCATCTGGATCCTTGATATTGAAACACTTTTGTTAGTATCAGCGACGTGTGAACCGAGACGCATACATATCGACCGATACTGGCTACCGGTGCATCCAGGCTGCGAACCGCAGCAGCCATGGGCCGGCGGTTCCGACGACGGATCCCTATCCCCGCTTCGAACCTGACTTCATCAGCCGGAGCCCGTTGCCATTCACTGCGGATTTAATATTCATGATCAAGCGCTTTCTCTCTTCCCGCCGTACCACTTATCGGCCCATGGCTCAAACCCGGCGAGATGCATTGCTCAATGAAAATCTGGTTGCCGCAGGTCCGCGGCGCCCAGCCCGCCGCAGCCTGCTGCGCAGGGCCAGCGCGTGGCTGATCGCACCGGCCTGCATCGCCGGCAGTACTGCCATGGTGCTGGATATGGTAACGATGCCGGCCACCGCAGCACAAAATCGACATTTCCCCGACAATACACAGCTGGGACGGATCCGCTTTCGCCAGTTTCCCGAAGCACTGCTCAACGGTAAACCCGTGCGGCTGGGCACCGGCGCACGGATCCTGAACCAGGAGAACCTCATCGTGCCGCCCGTGAGTGTCTACGGCAAAACCTATGTCGTAGGCTATGTCACCGGGACGACAGGGGAAATCACCACCGTCTGGATTCTGAGCGAAGCGGAATACCGGGCGCTGCGCAAGCACAGCCGCTGAGCCGGCCACGGTTCCTCGCCGGGCCCATGAGGCCCTCATATGCTTTGCTGCCGCACCCATTGCGCTCCTTCGGCTGGCCCCCGACATTCCCGGCACATAATTCAGACATTTCCGGATGCAAAGGACGGCACGATACACGTCCCTGCCCGACAAGGACACATTTGAATGAGCCGAAAACTCTACCTGCGCACCTTCGGGTGCCAGATGAATGCCTATGACAGTGAACGTATGGCTGATCTTCTGGCCGAAACCGAAGGAACCGAGCTGACCGATAACCCCGCCGAAGCGGACATCGTACTGTTCAACACCTGTTCGATCCGGGAAAAAGCCCAGGAAAAGGTATTTTCCGATCTGGGACATTTCCGCACCATGAAGGCGGCGCGGCCTGAGCTGATTATTGGTGTGGGGGGCTGTGTGGCCAGCCAGGAGGGCGAAGCCATCATTTCGCGGGCCCCCTATGTGGATGTCGTCTTCGGTCCGCAGACCCTGCACAGACTGCCGGAACTGATTGACCAATGTCGCCAGACCGGCCATTCCCAGGTCGACATCCGCTTTCCGGAAATCGAAAAATTCGACGCCCTGCCCCCCGCGCGCAAAAATGGCCCCAGTGCCTTTGTCTCTATCATGGAAGGCTGCAGCAAGTATTGCAGCTTCTGTGTGGTGCCTTATACCCGTGGCGAAGAAATATCCCGCCCCTTCGAAGATGTGCTGACCGATATCATGGGACTGGCCGAACAGGGTATTAAAGAGGTCACCCTATTAGGACAGAACGTCAACGCCTATCTGGGTCAGGTGGACGGTTTTGACGCTCCTGCCGATTTCGCCACGTTACTTGATTACGTGCACGACATTCCCGGCATCGAACGCATCCGCTACACCACGTCTCACCCACGGGAGTTCACCGAACGGCTCATCGACGCCCACGCACGCCTGCCCAAACTCGCTCCTCTGGTTCATCTGCCGGTGCAGTCAGGTTCCGACCGCATTCTGGCCGCCATGAAACGAGGCTATACCTCACTGGAATACCGTTCCATCATCCGACGTCTGCGCGCGGCCAGCCCTGGTATCGGATTGACCACCGATTTCATCGTCGGGTTTCCTGGTGAAACCGAAGCTGATTTCCGCAAAACCTTGAAATTAGCAGAGGACCTGGCTTTCGACGACGCCTATTCATTCGTCTATAGCGCACGCCCTGGCACGCCGGCAGCCAACCTTCAGGACGATACGCCGGCTGAAGAAAAGGCCGAGCGGCTGCAGCGGCTGCAGGCAGTCATCCAGCAAAGTGCGCTGGCAACGTCGCAGTGCATGATTGGCTCACGGCAGCGCGTACTGGTCGAAGGACCTTCCCGAAAAAACCCCCACGAGCTCTCCGGACGCTGCCCCAACGGCCGCATGGTCAATTTCCCCGGCCCCCCCACGTTGATCGGGCAGATGGTCGAGGTTCACATCTCGTCCGCCCGAAGTCATTCACTGCGCGGTGAACTGACCGATCGTGAGGCGCATCAGCCCCCCGTATCCGGCAAAGACAGTCGCCAGGCGTCAGCCGAGGCCATGCAGGTTCAGGAAGTATTCCGTCCCCGTGCAGCCTAGCGCCCGCCTGTCCGGCCCTGCAGCTAGCACGCTGTTTCCTGCGCCTGCAGTCGGACGTAGCCATGACCATAGTCCGCCGCCTTCCATCGGTATGCCCTGCCAGACGAGGTTGGCGCAGCCCAAACGGCTTTCGCATACCCCAAGAACGCTTGCGCAGGCGCTGCTGGCCCTGGGCCTGGGCATCGGAATCCTGCTCCCGATGGCGGGCCGCGCGTCATCCACACCGCTTCCGTCTCATGACCTCGCGCCGTCCCAAGCCAGTTTCTCCAGCCTGCCAGCCCTGTTGCGGCAGGCGCGCCTGCACCTGAACCACCAGCCAGAAGCCGCCTGGCAGTTGCTCGAACCTTACACCTGGCACTATGCAGGCAGCCGTGATTTCGATTACCTGCTGGGGCTGGCCGCTCTGGACAGTCACCATCCAAGTCAGGCGGTCATGGCTCTGGAGCGTGTTCTGGCTAATTATCCTGACGATGTCGGGGCGCGTACCGAGCTGGTTCGTGCCTACCTGGCGCTTGGTGAACAATCCAGTGCCTGGCAGACACTGCAACAACTGCTGCAATACCCCCAGCTTCCGGGCGATGCCCGACAGGAGATCCAACAATATCTGGATATCATCAGCGGCCGGCCATCCCTCACCGGCAAGCCATGGCAGGCGCACCTGGATATCACGGCCGGCCAGGACAGCAATGTCAATGCCGGCAGCACCCATTCACGCTGGGTCATCGACGACGGCCAGGTCCTCACCCCGCTGGCCGAGAGCCTCCCCCAGCCCAGCCCTTTTCTGGAACAGAACCTGCAGTTTCAGCAGAGCGGCCAGCTCTCGGACACAACCATCTGGAGTGCTGACGCCCAGATCAGCCAGCGGCTGAATACCCGCCAGCATCCCCAGGATACCGGTACCATGGGCGCCAGTGGTGGACTGGCCTGGAAACTTGGCGCCCACCGGCTGTCCATGGGTATCAGCCTGCAACAGATGTGGCTCGCCCGTCAGCGTTTTCGGCGCGCCCTGGGCTGGCTGGCGCAATGGCAGTTTGAGCCCGGTCCGCTGGCCCAGATCGGCCTGTATCTCCAGCATTTCCAGCTGCTATTCAATCAGCAGCCACAACGCGACGCATACCGCACCATCGTCGGCGCGACCTGGACCTGGGCCACACAGGGCCAGAGACATACCAACATCATCATCAACCCTTATGGTGGCCGGGAACGCGCCCGTCATGCCGTGCCTGCCCTGGGCTTCCATCTGCATGGCCTGCGTCTGGGGTTGCAGCACGAACTGACCGGACGTTGGCAGGGACGCCTGGGCATTCAGTGGGAAAACCGTCAATATCATGACAGCGATCCCATATTTGGCCGCATTCGACATGATCATCAGACCGACCTCACGGTCGGGCTGGAATACGCATTCAGCGACAGCCTGCAGCTCACCCCCCTGTTTCTGCTGACCCGCAACCACGCCTCGCTTGCCCCCAGCGACTTCCGGCGGCAACAGTGGCTGCTTGAACTGCATTATCAGTGGTAACGGCAAACCAGCCACACAACCAGCCCCCGCCGTCGCCAGAGCGGCCGTCGACACACCCCCAAACCGTTGCCACAGCACAACGGACACAATCGGCCGCTGCTCCGCCAGACACCGCCGACCCGGTGACCATCCTGCGCTCATCGCTCACCACCGACCAGCGGACACCAGCCTGCGACCTGCGGGCCGTGAGCGTCTGCCCAATCATGTTTGCCCCCCTCACAATCAATGCCCATCAAGACTGCACCGCCTGCACAAACGGTCAGTATCGCCGTCCGCGATCCAGAGATCCGGACATGAGCCATCATTACCCCCCATTGCGAGGCCGTTTCCGTCTTGGCAGCACACCACCTCCCGCACAGAGCTCGCCGTGGTGGCATGATCCTGTCGCCTCAGGGAGGACATTGGCTGCTGCGAACCAGCCTGCCCCTGCTTTTTTTCGTCTCCCTGCCCAACCTTGCACCGGCCCGTGAGCCGTCCTCCGCCCCACCAGCGGATGAGGCAACCGCTGCGCAGGCAGACCCCGAGAGCAGCGCGGCTGGCCGTCTGATCCTGGCCAGCGGTCATGTGCACATCATCGACACAGAAACAGAGGCCACAGAGCACCGCGACGGCTCGCCTGCCGGCCGGCCAGCCCAGACGGGAGACTGGCTGCGGGCAGGCCAACTGGTCGCGACCGGGCCAAATGGCCGGGCACAGATCCGCTTTCGTGACGGAGCCCTCATTTCATTGCAGCCTGACTCCCGATTCCGCATTGACCAATACGTTTACGAGCAGGGACGCCAGCGCGGGTTCTACACACTGCTGGAAGGCACGTTACGTGCGATTTCCGGACTCATTGGCAAGACGAACCCGGATGACTTCCGGCTCGATACACCCACTGCCACCATCGGCATTCGTGGTACGGAGTTTCTGGTTCAGGAAATCCATTGTGCGCCCCACTGTGCGCCTCACCAACACAATGGTCTGAACGTGGCGGTCAGTCGTGGCCGGGTGCTGGTTTTCAACGGCGCCGGCACCATTGACCTCGCCCCTGGACACGCCACCTGGGTGGCCTCTTCAACCGCCCGCCCACAGCCCACGACCCAGATTCCTGTCATCAGCGCCCCACCCACCCAACAACAGCAGGACGACGAGCGGAATACATCTTCTGGCGCCAGTAACGGTAGTTCCCTCCAGCCGCACCGAAAATCTGCAGCATCATCTGACCAACGTGCCCGTCCAGCCACTGTCACGCCTGTCGCGGAGCATCTCCGCCAGTCAAATCTTGGCAACGAGCGCGCCGCCGTTCACCCAGCAGCCCGTGCCAACAGCATACGCACGTCCGAACCTGTCCATGCAACAGACATCGGCATCGCAGGGCCTGCCAGCCCGTATCCTGTCCCGACACCTGTTCCGACACCTGCCC
>JAUNAC010000006.1 GCA_030527825.1 Lautropia sp. | reverse complement strand
CTGTTCCGACACCTGTTCCAGCTCCGACTCCCCCAGCGGTCGCCCGCCCGCCCGATTTATTACCAGGTAGCTATACAGCCGGAACGCTACACCTGGCTACGCTACAGGCCCCTTGGCTATTCGAACATTCCCTGGATGCCAAGGGTCCAAAACTTCAGCTGGGCCCACAACTCCGTCTGGACAGCATAGGCGACTGTAGTACGCTTGGACATTGCCTGAACTTCAGTCAGGCCATAGCCACCGAAGCCGGACACAATGAATCGGCAAGCTGGGGGCGCTTCACTCAAGGCAAGGTCCGCATACACCTGCTATTGCTGGATCTGGACAAACAGCTCCAGAAACATGTCGGCATCCACTACCTTGCTGGGGTTCCTACCGTAAGCATGCCTACATCAGGTTCTGCCCGTTATGTTTTGACGGGGGCAACAACGCCCACCTTCGGTCGCGAGGGCACAAGACCAACCGGTATATTCAGTGGTCAGGGCCTGGTACGTTTTGGCCCTGGCACCGGCACCCGCATCGCACTGGAAGGACAGTTAAGTTTCGGACCTGACGAGCGCTACCAGATGCTCAGCCACGGAGCAGGCTTTGATGCGCAAGGACACCTGAACCACATAGGAACCACCAATCTGCGCATGACAGCGCCCAATACGTTCACCGGACAGCTGCAGGTCAATGCCATCGGCAATAGCGACGCCATGCAATGCGGCAGCGCAGGCGGCAACTGCGCGGCAAGCGTCAGCGGCGCGTTTTTCGGACAGCAGGCCAGCCAGCTCGGCTTTGGTTACACCGTCAGAAACCGCCAACGCAATGACGAGGACCACACCATACAGGGAGTGGCCGTCATGCACCGGGTCGACACCCCCTGATACCGACCCATTCACCAGCACGCTCTCGCGCAGGGAAAACGCCAGGCCATCATGGGGTCGTAATCTATCCGCCCTGACCGCTCCTCGCTACAATCGAGCGGCATCTCCCCGGCAGATCCGGAAGCGCAGACGGCGACCGATCGCCGGGCCAGGCCCGGCCATTCTTTGACCCACCGACCCCACATGTCCGCTCAGGCCCACTTTTCCCTAGATGAACCCGACAATCAGCGGTTGGCTAGCCTTTGCGGAGCACTTGATGCTCACTTGAGACTGATTGAGGCAGCCCTGGAGGTGCGCATCAACCGGCGCGGCAGTCATTTCAGCATTGACGGCCCCGCCCCGATGCCAGCACGGGTCGCCGCCCTGTTGGGCCGGCTCTACCATGCCCACCGTCACCCACTCAGCCCGGAGGATATCCAACTGGCTATTGTCGAATCCCGTCACAATGACCCTGCCGACCCGCCTGTAACAGACACACTACCTCCCCAGTCTGCCGAGAATCCCACGTTCCGCACGCGCCGCGGCGAATTGCAGGGTCGCACGCCCAATCAGCGAAAATACCTGAAAAACATTCTCGGGCATGACCTCACGTTTGGCATCGGGCCGGCGGGTACCGGTAAAACATTCCTGGCGGTCGCCTGCGCTATGGACGCGCTGGAGCGCGATCAGGTCGAACGGATCATTCTCACCCGTCCGGCGGTAGAGGCCGGGGAGCGGCTGGGTTTTTTGCCGGGAGATCTTACCCAGAAGATCGATCCCTATCTGCGTCCCCTCTTTGACGCACTCAATGAGTTGATGGGTCATGAACGCGTGGCAAAACTGATTGAGCGCCAGCAGATCGAGATTGCGCCGTTGGCCTACATGAGGGGACGCACGCTGTCCAATGCCTTCATCATCCTGGATGAGGCCCAGAACACCACTCCCGAGCAAATGAAGATGTTTCTGACCCGGATCGGCTTCGGTGCCAAGGCTGTCATTACGGGGGACATCACCCAGATCGACCTGCCTGCCCCCCGCAAGAGCGGTCTGGTACAGGCACAGCGGGTGCTGCGGCATGTCAAGGGCATCGCCTTCAACCGGTTCGAGTCTGCCGACGTGGTCCGCCACCCCCTGGTGGCCCGCATTGTCGAAGCCTACGAAAAACAGGCCGATCATCGCAAACGTCCGGGTCACGATGCCTGAAGTGGCCACACCGCGGGTCATACCATGACAAACCACACCGAGGCCCCCGCCGCATGCCGGCTATCACTGCACATCCAGATTGATGAGGCCCTCGGGCCTGATCGCCTGACGGTGCCCCGATCCCAGCTTCGCCGCTGGGCCCAGGCGGCGCTGACGACCGATGCCGAGCTGGTGCTGCGCTTTGTGGAACGGGAGGAAAGCCGCCAGCTCAATCATCAGTACCGTGGCAAGAACCGTCCCACCAACGTTCTGACATTCGACTATGCCCAGACGCCCGTGGTACAGGCCGATATCGTCATCTGCCTGCCCGTGGTGGAAGAAGAAGCCATGGCACAGCACAAACTGCTACGCCACCACCTGGCCCACCTGGTCATTCATGGCGTTCTGCACGCTCACGGCATGGATCATCTGACCGAGGAAGAAGCCGCCCAGATGGAAGCCCGGGAAATTGCACTGCTGCGGCGCTTCCGCATCAGCAACCCTTACCGTATTCCGGATGCGTAACAGACACCTAGCCGCTGCCATGCTGCACTTTGTCAGGCGCACTCCCCCCCCGCTTCATGCGCTGTTACTGGGCCTTGCACATGCCTTTGCCTTTGCACCCTGGGGAAACGACTGGCTGGAACTACTGATACTGGCTTGCTATGCCGGACTGTTGCGCTCGACTATCAGACGTTCGCTACAGGCCCAGCGCGCCCACCGATCGTCCCTGGCAACAGCCTCCCGCAACATCGAAGTCGGCGGGCCACCACCAGCCCGGGCGCCTTCCCGGTCTCGCTGGCATGGGTGGCGCACCAGCCCGTTCCTGCTGGGGCTGATGTTTGGCCTGGGCTGGTTTGGCGCGGGCATCAGCTGGATATACATCAGCATGCATGATTACGGAGGCGTCCCTGCCCCTCTGGCTCTCGTGGGCGTACTTCTCTTTGCCTGCTATCTTGGTCTCTACCCCGCCCTGGGTAGCTGGCTGTGCGCCCGACTCTGTCTTTGGCCAAGCCATCGAGCCAGACATCTGCCTTCATGGTATTTTGCCGTCGCGTTCGCCGGCTGCCTGACGCTGACTGAACTCGCCCGAGGCTGGGTGTTCACCGGCTTTCCCTGGCTCGACATCGGTTATGCCCTCGTTGACAGTCCACTGTCCGGATTCGCCCCCCTCGGTGGCGTCTATCTGGTAACGTTATCAGCCGCCCTCACTGCGGCCTGTCTGATGCTGGCCAGCCATCGGCTGCAGACTCTGCATCACCACCGCATCCACCGGGCAACCCACCCGTGCACAGATAACCCCAGGCCCCGCCGCACCACCTCAAAAGGCAGACCAATAATCCTGAAATCCGCCCTCCCCGGGCTGCTGGTGGCTCTGGCCATCCTGACGCTGGGCGGGGTACTGAAAACGAAGGAATGGAGCCACCCGTCCGGAAAACCGCTCTCTGTCAGCCTGCTGCAAGGCAATGTTCCCCAGCAGTTGAAATTCGACCCAGCCCAAAGCGCCCAGGCCCGCCTGCAGTACCTGCAGATGATTGAAGCTGCGGCGGCAGATCTGATTCTGCTGCCCGAAACCGCCTGGACCATACCATGGCCCAACACCGAATCCGGAATCCAGCAGCGCTTGCACCGGTTCATTCTAGAAACCGGCAGTACGGTGGCTATCGGGCTGCCCAGACTGATCCAGCAGGAAAGCAGCTCTCACGCTGCCGCGCCAGAGCAACACTGGCAAATCAGCAACAGCGTCAGTGTCCAGGGCCCCCAGACCGTAGCAGCGCAGGGTGTCTCCAGCCCCTACCACTACGACAAACGACACCTCGTACCCTTTGGTGAATTCATCCCGACCGGGTTTCACTGGTTCATGAACATCATGGCGATTCCCCTGGGTGACCAGATGCCCGGTCAGCAGCAACAGCCGGCGCTTTTACTCAAAGACCAGCGCATCGCCTTCAATATCTGTTATGAAGACATTTTCGGAGAAGATCTTCTGACTCAGGTTCGGGGAAGCTATACCCTGGGCCATCGGCAGAAGCATCCCGACGGCGCCACTCTGCTGGCGAATCTGACCAACCTGGGCTGGTTCGGGCGCTCCGCTGCCCTGCCCCAGCACTTGCAAATAGCCCGCATGCGCGCCATTGAAACTGCCCGCCCCATCATTCGGGCTACCAATACGGGCATGACGGCCATTCTGAGCCCGCATGGCGCCATTCAGATCGTGCTGCGCCCCCATGAGGTCGGCACACTGACGGCCCAGATACGGGGTTACACCGGCCTGACGCCCTATGTCCGCCTGGGGGGAAACGCCCCGGTCGCCATACTGTCGCTGGCCTTGCTGTTCATTCCCGTGCTGACTACCACACAACGCTGCCGGCGCCGCCGGAAACCGCGTTCGCATCACGCCTGACATAATAAAGCCATCCTCAACAGACACAGACGGCCCCCTGCCTCCTCATCCTGCGCCGCCAACGCCTCCGAGCCCGAACGACTGTCATGGCCTGACAGTCGTAGCCCCCCGCATCAGGATAGAAGAATCCATGAAAAAAGGGCACCCTCACGGATGCCCTTCCCGGAAACCCCCTGCATCGGCAGTTTCCCATCTTTCCGAACAGCCGCAGGATCTGCATGTCCAACCCAGATCCTGCAGACACTCAGCCACGCTTTATTGCTGGCGGTTTTTCAAATCAAAGCGGTCAGCGTTCATGACCTTGACCCAGGCGGCCACAAAGTCTTTCACGAACTTTTCCTTGGCATCATCCTGCGCATAGACCTCTGCATAAGCGCGCAGGATCGAGTTCGAACCGAAAACCAGATCAACACGGGTTGCCGTCCACTTCACCTGGCCGCTCTGACGATCGCAGATGTCATAGCTGTTCCAGCCGGTCGGCTTCCAGGTATTGCCCATGTCGACCAGATTCACGAAGAAATCATTGCTCAGCACACCGACGCGATCCGTGAACACGCCTGCCTTGCTGCCCCCGAAATTGGCTCCCAAGACGCGCATACCGCCCACGAGCACCGTCATTTCCGGTGCGGTCAGCCCCATCAGCTGAGCCCGGTCGAGCAGAAGCTCTTCCGGTTGCGGTGCATAGCGAGCTTCCTGCCAATTGCGGAAACCATCATGTACAGGTTTGAGGAACTCGAAGGATTCAACGTCTGTCATCTCCTGGGTAGCATCGCCACGCCCTGGAGCAAACGGTACAGTGATATCGAAGCCCGCATCACGAACCGCCTTCTCGACAGCCGCCGTTCCACCCAGCACGATCAGGTCCGCCATGCTGACGGTGACGTCGCTCTTGACCATGTGATCCACCACACCATGGTGAGCTGCCGCATTCCGCTCGAAATCCGCTTTGATGCCTTCCAGCACCTTCAACACCTTCTGCAGCCGCTCGGGCTCATTGCCCGCCCAGTCCTTCTGGGGCGCCAGACGGATCCGGGCGCCATTGGCTCCACCCCGATAGTCGGATCCCCGATAGGTACGAGCGCTATCCCAGGCCGTGGTCACCAAGTCAGAAATGCTCAGGCCACTGGCCAAGATCCTGGCCTTCAGGTCGACAATCTGGGCATCGCTCAGATCATAGTTGCCAGCTGGCACCGGATCCTGCCAGATCAGATCTTCCTTGGGAACGTCCGGGCCCAAATAACGAACCTTCGGCCCCATGTCCCGGTGCGTCAGCTTGAACCAGGCGCGCGCAAAAGCATCACTGAAGGCTTCTTGGTCATCACGGAAGCGTTCGGAGATCTTGCGGTACTCGGGATCCACCTTCAATGCCATATCCGCATCAGTCATCATCGGATTGCGGCGGACACTCGGGTCATGAGCATCAACGGGTTTATCTTCCTCAGCGCAATTAACGGGCTCGTACTGATGGGCTCCCGCCGGGCTCTTGGTCAGCTCCCAGTCATACTTGAACAGCAGCTTGAAGAAACCGTTGTCCCACTTCGTGGGGTTGGTCGTCCAGGCCCCCTCGATACCACTCGTCACAGCGTGGGATGAATTACCTCCCTTGACCGGGTTCGTCCAGCCGAGACCTTGTTCCTCGATTCCAGCCCCTTCAGGTTCTGCGCCCAACTTGCCGGCATCGCCATTGCCGTGTGCCTTCCCAACGGTGTGGCCACCGGCCGTCAGCGCGACGGTTTCCTCATCGTTCATCCCCATGCGGGCGAAGGTAATGCGCATGTCACGCGCCGTCTTCAGCGGATCGGGATTGCCGTCGACGCCTTCCGGATTCACATAGATCAGGCCCATCATCACGGCAGCCAGCGGATTTTCCAGCTCGCGGTCACCCGACCAGCGGTTGCCTTTAGAACCGGTCTTGGCCAGCCACTCCTTCTCGGAGCCCCAGTACACATCCTTCTCCGGATGCCAGATGTCCTCACGGCCACCACCAAAGCCGAAGGTCTTCAGACCGACGCTTTCATAGCCCACCGTACCTGCCAACACGATCAGGTCAGCCCATGAGAGCCTGTTGCCGTATTTTTTCTTGATGGGCCACAGCAGACGGCGGGCCTTGTCGAGGTTGGCGTTGTCAGGCCAGCTGTTGAGCGGAGCAAAGCGCTGATTGCCCGTGTTCGCGCCGCCGCGACCATCGGCCGCACGATAGGAACCGGCTGCGTGCCAGGTCATGCGCCCCATCAGACCGACGTAGTTGCCCCAGTCGGCGGGCCACCAACATTGGCTGGTCACCATTAATTCGCGCAGATCCTTTTTGACCGCCTCCAGATCCAGTTTCTTGAACTCCTCGGCGTAGTTGAAATCCTTGCCGAGCGGGTTGGTCTTGGTGTCATGCTGGCTGAGAATATCCAGGTTCAAACTCTTTGGCCACCAGGCCATCGGGCTATCACCTTCACTGGTGTTGCCGCCGTGCACCGGGCAGCCCTTCATCGTCGTCATATCGTGCATATTTTCAATCACCTTGTGGAAAGAGGTTTTTCTCGGGTACATCGCTTCAGCCAATCACAACGACCTTCGTCAGTCTGGATATCGGCCCTGGCGAACTGGACATGGTCCCACAGGACAGCGCCCAACCTACTGACGGACGTACCTTTCGTTGGCTTTCAGCCAACCAGCCGGCATCTTAGAAAGAAAGTGGTGTTTTGGAAAATTGATTGATTGAATTCTTGTATTGTATTTTAGCTATCACCCCCCCTGCATAACCGCCTTGCCTCTCCAGATGCCAGCCTTTCAGCCACAACATTTCCGGGAGCCATAACACCTGGAGCAAAATGTCGGGCTGCCGTGGACACTGTCCCCGTACACACCATGACCACCGACGCCTCTGCTTCTCCTTCACGCCATACCCGCATCCGCCATTTCCTTCACCGTCGCCTGCGCAAGACGCATCGTATTCCGCGCAAGACGCTGGAATTCATCTGCATGCTGCTGGGTGCCGGCCTGGTGGCCTTCACCTCGCTGGGCTTTGCCAAATTGGCAGATCTGGTCCTCGACTTTAACGCCCACTGGACCCGCCAGTACCCGGCAGCCGCATGGGTGGTGCTGCCCTCTGGACTGGCGGCACTGGCCTGGTTCACCCCCCGCTATGCCCCCTTCGTTGCCGGCAGCGGTATCCCCCAGGTCATCGCAGCCATCAGCCTGCCTTATGGGCCCCACAAAAACCGGCTCGTCATGTTCTGGCAAACATTGACCAAGATACCGCTCACATTGCTCGCCATGCTGATCGGTGCTTCGGTCGGGCGGGAAGGCCCCTCGGTTCAGGTCGGCGCTGCGGTCATGCTGGCCTGGGGAGACGCCTGCCGCCGCCACGGGATTGCCTTCCGGGGGCTGACCGCCAACGAGCTGATGGCCACCGGCGCAGCCGGCGGTCTGGCTGCCGCCTTCAACGCACCACTCGCAGGTGTCGTATTCGCCATTGAGGAGCTGGGCCGCGGCGTGGTATTGCACTGGGGTCGGCGAGTCCTGCTGGGTGTGCTGGCGGCCGGCTTCATCCTGGTAGCCATCCGGGGCAACAGCCCCTATTTCCCCCAATACTCGGGCGCCACCACCGTGCCTGACATGTTCCTGTGGGTCGGCCTGTGCGGCATCATCTGCGGCATACTCGGGGGAGTCTTTGCCCGGTTACTGTTCCGGGGGGCGGCCAGCTATGTCCCGCCCCTGCTGCGTGGCCAGGTTCGGCGCCACCCCATTTTGCTGGCCATCGTGATGGGACTGCTGCTGGCGGCGCTGGGCATCTGGACGCATGGCCAGACCTATGGAACCGGCTACCAGATCGTCACCCAGACCTTCGGCAACCAGCCCATTGACCCGCCGCAAACGGGGCTGGCCAAACTGGCAGCGACCGTATTCACGTACTGGACCGGCATTGCCGGGGGCATCTTCACCCCCGCACTCAGCACCGGCGCCGCCATCGGCGGACAACTGGCCGCCATGACCGGCGGGCTGATCGACGAACGCCTGCTGGTGCTGCTCTGTATGTCCGGGTTCCTGGCGGGCGCTACGCAGTCCCCCGTCACCGCCAGCGTCGTCGTCATGGAAATGACGGGCAGCCAGCCGGTGCTCATCTGGTCACTGATCGGCAGCCTGATCGCCGCCCTGATCTCGCGTCAGATCCACCCCCGCCCCTTCTATCACAGCGCAGCCGGGCGCTTCCGGCAGCGCATCCAGGAGGAAAGCCGCCAGCCGGAGTAACACCGGGACACGACTGCGCGGCCGCAGCTCGACCGGCAGGCTCCCTTCAAGCCTCCAGCAATGGCTCCAGACCCGGCGCCGCCTTGGACGGGACAAACTGGGTGATCTGGTAGTCAGCCAGCTGATGCTGCTGGAACGGGTCCTCGGCAAGGATGCTTGCCGCGTGCGCCAGGCTGTCCGCTTTCATCAGGATGATGCCACCCGTGCGGGGTTCCTTGCGGCCAGACATCAGCAGTACGCCGGCCTGGTACTGCCTGTCCAGCCAGGCGCGATGGGCCTCCAAATGGCGCTCGACTTCGGACAGGGGCTTGATGTAACTGAGAGAGACAACAAACACAGCCGGATTCCTCACGGGGAAAGTATAGAGACCCGGGTGATTGTATGCCCGCAGGCCCTGCCTGCGACAAGCCCATGGAAAACCGGCACCGGCATCCTGTGGCACCATATTCCGGACAGACAGGGCTGCAGCACGAAGCATTCAGGATGGATACCGGCCATCCCGGGCACAAAAGCCGGGACGCCCTGCCCCCATCAGGCAGGCATGCCGGGCTGCCCCCTCACCCCTTTCATTCGAACTCAGGTAACTGCATGGACGAAAAGATCATTGATGTCCTGGAACAATACCATCAGCGCATGGCCAGAGAACGCGAGACCTTTCCCCGGGCAGCCCCGGCTGGCTCCCGATCCCCTCTCGACGATCGGATGCTCGCGATTGACCCGGAAAGCGGGCAACTGCTCAATATACTGGTGCGCAGCCTGAAGCAACCTGTTGTGCTTGAACTGGGAACATCCTACGGCTATTCCGGCATATGGCTGGCCGAAGCCGCGCGCGCGGTTAACGGCCACCTCATCACAATGGAGTCGGCCGCCCATAAGGCAGAGTATGCGAAATCCATGGCAGTGCAAGCAGGGTTGGCTGACCATATCGACTTCATGGTTGGTGACGCGTTGCAATTGCTCGGATCCGTGACCCGGAAAATCGACTTCGTCTTCCTCGATCTGTGGAAGAACCTGTATGTCAACTGTCTGAACGCCTTCGCCCCGCTGCTCAATCCCGGCGCGCTGATCGTGGCCGACAACATGATCCGTCCCGGCGGCCCGGATCTTGAAGCCTACGCTCAGGCCATCCGGGCCCGGCCCGATATGGAAAGCATCCTGCTGCCGGTGGGCAATGGCCTGGAGGTCAGTCGCTACCGTCCCTGATATCGCCCAGGATCTCGCCCGCGCCCACCGTACTCCCGGCCGGCACGCGATGCACGAGCGTGCCGGCATGTCCGGCCGTGACCTGCATCTCCATCTTCATGGCTTCCATGATGGCGACCAGTTGCCCCTTCTCGACCGGTGCGCCATCTGCCACCTTCCAGGCCAGCAGGGTACCGGCAATCGGTGCAGACACCCCATGCTGCGACGCCACCGCATCGCCCTCTGTCTGGACAGCGCTGTCCACCAGGGAAGCACAGCCGGCGACTGACCGGCCCCCACCGACACCGGTGGCCAATGCGGCAGCAAACCGGGACGGCAGCCCCAGCATGACACGCCGTCCGTCCACTTCCACTGGCATACGCATCAGTGACAGCCCGCCCAGGGGAGCAGGACGCGCCGAAGCCTCAAGCTCACCGGAAAACTCCGTCTCGATCCACCGGGTGTGCACATGAAAGCCCTCATCCCCCACAGCCACAAAGGCGGGCGCGTCCACCACCGCCCGGTGAAAAGCGAGCACGGTAGGCACCCCCTCAATCTCGAATTCGGCCAGTGCACGACGGGCCCGTGCCAGAACCTGCGCCCGGCTGTCACCATGAACGATCAACTTTGCCATCATTGAATCGAACTGCTCCGGAATCAGGGAGCCTGCCTCCACGCCGCTGTCCAGACGGATACCGGGCCCAGCCGGCGGGACAAAGCGGGTGATGGCCCCCGGCGCAGGCAGGAAACCTCTCGCCACATCCTCCGCATTGATGCGGAACTCCATCGCATGCCCCATCGGATCCGGCGCCTGACTCACTGACAGTGGAAGACCATCAGCCACCCGCAGCTGCTCGACCACAAGATCAATACCAGTCGTCACCTCCGTCACCGGATGCTCGACCTGTAGCCGGGTATTCACCTCCAGGAAGGAAATCGTGCCGTTGCGACTGACCAGAAACTCGACCGTGCCTGCCCCGACATAACCCGCCTTCGAACAGATATCGTGCGCCGCCTGGTGGATACGCGTGCGCTGCTCATCGGTCAAAAATGGCGCGGGCGCCTCCTCGACCAGCTTCTGATTGCGCCGCTGCAGGGAACAGTCCCGCGTCCCCAGCACCACCACATGCCCGTGCCTATCTGCCACCACCTGCGCCTCGACATGACGTGGCCGATCCAGAAACTGCTCGACAAAGCACTCTCCCCGCCCAAACGCCGCAGTAGCCTCCCGCACGGCCGACGCGTACATCTCGGCCACTTCATCCATCTGCCAGGCTACCTTCAGGCCGCGGCCCCCTCCTCCGAAGGCTGCCTTGATCGCGATGGGCAACCCGTGCTGCCTGGCAAACGCCAGCACTTCGTCGGCACTCCCCACCGGGTCGGGCGTACCGGCAACCAGCGGCGCCCCCACGGACAGCGCGATCCGCCGCGCCGCCACCTTGTCTCCCAGCTGGGCAATGGTCTGCGGATCCGGGCCAATCCAGGTCAGACCGGCGTCGATCACGGCCTGTGCAAACCCCGCATTCTCGGACAAAAACCCATAACCGGGATGCACGGCATCGGCACCGCTTCGCTGCGCGATATCCAGCAGCCTGTCGGCATTCAGATAGGTTTCGACCGGCCGATCCCCCGGCAGCCCCCACGCCTCATCAGCCAGCCGGACATGCAGGGCATCCATATCGGGATCCGCGTAGACGGCCACACTCTGCACCCCATAGTCTGCACAGGCGCGGACAATCCGGACCGCAATCTCCCCCCGGTTGGCAATCAACACTTTCCTGATCATGAATTACTCCTGCAATGCCCAGCCATTTTTTTGCCCTACCCAGCGCGAACACGTCTGCGGCAGGGTCATGCGGGCACAATCTCCACAAACGGCGCAATCACCCTGAATCGGACCGCGGTACCGGGAGGCAACTGCGCCGCCAGATCCAGATGATGCGCTGCGACACAACCCACGACAGGATATCCACCCGTCAACGGGTGATCGGCCAGAAACAGGACGGGCTGACCGTTGGCAGGCACCTGAAGGCTGCCCGCCACCGTACCTTCCGATGGCAGCTCCCGGCCCAGGAATTGCGCAGCACGGCGCAATGGCATATCACCCTGCAACCGCAATCCCACCCGATTGGAGCTGGTTGTCACCTGCCAGCACTGTGACTGCAGCAACTGAACGGACGCATCATCGATCCAGTCCGTACGCGGACCCAGCATGATCTCCAGAACCACCCCATGCAAGGCGGACGGACTGCGACCCGCCGAGGCCAGACTATTCGAGGAAGGAGCCAGTGAGGGCGACGGCAGATGCAAGGCCGCCATCCCCTCACCCTCCGCCATCTCGACGGCCCCCCGAATACACCGCCCTACCCGCAAAATCTGGCCAGGTTGCAGTGGATCAGGCCCCACCCCCGACAGGGTATCCGTCGCACAGCTGCCCATGACCGGCTGCGGAGAAAATCCTCCCCGCATCGCCAGATAGCTGCGCAGACCCTGGCTCGGGTTCGCTACCGTCAGACAATCGCCTGGTTCCAGCATCAACGCCCTGTATCGGGAGGCGGGGATTGGCCTGCCCGTGCGATCCTGCAGGTTCAATGCCCCGGCCGCCCCCGTCACCGCCACGACCGCGTGTTCCCGGAGCTGGATGGAAAAACCACCACCCAGCAACTCGATGACGGCGGCATCCGGCCCATTGCCAACCAGCCGGTTGGCCAGATGAAAGGCCCCACGATCCAGCGCCCCCGAGGCAGATACCCCCTGACTGGCCAGCCCCGGCCGGCCACCATCCTGCCACAGCGCCTGCAGCCCCGTTGCCACAACCTGGCAAACGTCCTTTCCCGTGACGGCGTCAGGGAGTCGCGTGGCATGCCCCGCTTGCAAAGCCTCCCCCCGTATCGGGAGTTTGGCCGCGGCCACGTCCGCAGTCCATGCCACTGTCGTTGCCTGACACTGTTGCTGCAGCTGCTGGCCTGCCTCGGTGGCCACGTCAACAAACTGCACCCGCTGGCCAGGCTGCAACCGTGCTGGCGGTGTCTGCGCCAGATCCCACATGGGCAGATCAGTCCGACCAATCAGTTGCCAGCCACCAGGCGTGGCGCGAGGATAGACGGCACTGAACTGACCGGCCAGCCCCACTGCTCCAGCCGGAATGCGCGTGCGTGGACTGGCCCGGCGCGGCACATTGAAAAGAGGGTCATTGCCAGAGAGATAGGCAAACCCCGGCGCGAACCCCACAAATGCCACTGTCCAGATCGCGGCAGCGTGACGCTGGACCAATGCTGGAATAGACAGTCCCAGATAAGCGGCCATTTCCGCCAGATCCTCGCCGTCATAGCGAACCGGTATCTGCACCAGATCCCCTTGCCGTTCCCGTGCGGGCCTCCCCTGGCGCAGCCGGATGGCAGCCGCCACCTGGGCAGCACGACAGACCCATGGCTGAAACCTCACCAGCAGCGTGCGGGCTGCCGGCACCAGCTCGATCACACCCGCGACCGGATCGGCCTGCATGGCATCAAACAGCGCCAGCGTCTCGTCCAGCCCAGCAAGTTCCACCAGCATGGCGTGGGTACCGACAGGCAGAAAACGCATGGCATGTGCGGACGTTTTCATATAAAAGGACGAATCCCGATACCCTCAGCCACCAGAATATCCCGCACAGCACGGGCCATCGCCACCGCACCCGGACTATCACCGTGCACACAGATCGACTCCGCTTCGACAGGCGTCAGGCGACCATCCACCGACTCCACAACCCCCTCCCTCACCAGACGCAACATCCGCTGCGCAACCAGCTGCGGATCATGCAATACAGCGCCAGGCTCACGCCGTGAAACCAGTGCGCCTTCCGAGGTATAGCCTCGATCTGCAAATGCCTCGGCCACGACCCGCAATCCGGACGACCGTGCCCAGCCGACCAGCGGCGAACCGGCCAGCGCCACCAGCGCGAGGGAAGGATCCAGCGACTGAATGGCCTGTATCACATCCATGGCCTGACGCCGGTCATATGCAATCGTGTTGTAGAGCGCGCCATGTGGTTTGACATAGCACACCCTGGTACCCGCCACCCCTGCCAGAGCCTGCAAGGCCCCCACCTGATAAATCACTGCCGCCTGCAGATCGTTGGATGCAACATCCATGGCACGTCGTCCAAATCCGACCAGATCCGGATACCCCACATGCGCCCCCACCCGCACACCACGCCGTGCGGCCTCCCGCAAGGTTTTCAATAGGCCGGCCGGATCCCCTGCATGAAAACCACAAGCGACATTGGCGCTGCTCACAACGTCCAGCATCGCCACATCATCGCCCATCCGCCATGGGCCCAGGCTTTCGCCCAGATCGCTGTTCAGATCAATAGCCAGCATGTCAAAGTCTCCCGCCTGTGTAGGCCCTTACGCCGCCAAGAGCTTGAAAATAGGATCGAACGAGACGATTCCCATATACCAGGTCAGC
This sequence comes from Lautropia sp., assembly GCA_030527825.1. GTDB lineage: Bacteria > Pseudomonadota > Gammaproteobacteria > Burkholderiales > Burkholderiaceae_E > Lautropia. The sequence goes on along the minus strand of JAUNAC010000006.1, from coordinate 26,783 downwards.
ACACAGACAGCCGTTCCCAGCACCAGCAGCCACCGGGGATAAGAAACATCTCCCAGTAAATCGGGACGTCGCCAGCCAACCATCATGAAAATCGTCATGCCCAGCGGCAGGATCAAGCCATTGAAGCCGCCCGCGAACACCAGCAAGGCAGCCGGAGCCGTCCCCATGCCGAGAAAAACGGCCAGCGACACAATAATGAACACCACCGTTGCCCGGTTCCGGGTCCTCTCCTGGATATCGGGCCGAAAGGCAGACAAAAACGACATGGACGTATAGGCGGCGCCCATCACACTCGTAATGGCCGCTGCCCACAGTACCACACCGAAAGCATGCAGGCCGAAGGAGCCGGCCGCCGCGTGGAACGCCTGGGCTGCCGGATTGGCCGCCTTGCCGGAGAAGTCGATGACGACCCCGCTGGAAACCACCCCAAGTATGGCCAGAAACAGGAAAAAACGCATCAGGCCAGTGACAATGACGCCATTGACGGCTCCCGATGTGACATGCGACAGATGTTCTTCACCCACCATCCCCTGGTCCAGCAGACGATGGGCGCCCGCATAGGTAATGTACCCGCCTACGGTGCCGCCCACGATCGTGGTGATGGCAGCCCAGTCCACCTGCCGGGGATACACCATCTGCTGCAATGCCTCAGCCACCGGGGGATGAGATACTGCAGCGACATAGGCCGTCAGCGCAATCATCAGGATGCCGAGCCAGACAATCACACGGTCAACAACTGCACCAGCACTTCTGGAGGAGAACAGCACCACAGCCAACGCCGCACTGATCAGCCCACCCCACTTGGGCGACATGCCAAAAAGCACCGCCATGCCCAGTCCGGCGCCAGCCAGGTTCCCCACATTGAAGACCAGGCCGCCAAAAATCACCAGCACAGCCAGCACATGACCGCTACCCGGCAACGCCTCATGCGCAAGTGCCGAAGCATTGCGCCGGGACAGCGTCACCATCCGCCAGACATTAATCTGAACCACAAAATCAATCAGCACAGAGGCCAGAATGCCAAAGGCAAACGCAGCTCCCAACTTGGTCGTGAATGTGGCCGTCTGAGTGATAAAACCCGGGCCGATGGCAGATGTGGCCATCAAGAAAATGGCCGCAACGATCGAGCCGCGCCGCGTTGGCCCTACCTTCGGCGGCACAGGCGAAGGCGCTGGCGACGATGGTGTATCCATGGAGTTGCAAAAAAAGTGACTTTCCCGAAGTGTACCCACCGACAGGGCTGCGGGTTTACCCTGAATTGTCCGCCATTCCCTTCAGCCTGCCACCGGTTCATACGTGCTGCCATAGAGCACAGCCGTATCATGGGGTCAATCCATCAATCCTATTGACCACATGCAGATTCTTCTCCAGCGCGTCAGTCAGGCCAGCGTCAGCATCGCTGGCCGGCTGCAGGGACACATCGGTCAGGGCCTGGTGGTCTTTGTCTGCGCCGAACCCACCGACACACAAGCAACCGTTCAGCGCGCCGTAGGCAAACTGCTCGGACTGCGTATCTTTACCGATGAGACCGGGCGCATGAACCACAATGTGCAGGACATCCACGGCGCACTGCTGATCATCAGCCAGTTCACTCTCGCAGCCGACACCCGTCACGGTCATCGCCCAGATTTCAGCCGGGCCGCCCCGGCTGCACAGGCAGAGGCTCTGTACGACGCCCTGGTGGCCGAGATCCGCCAGCGCCACCCGGACACGAGCACAGGATGCTTTGGCGCAGACATGCAGGTCGCCCTTGTCAACGACGGCCCGGTCACCATACTGCTGCACCTGACGTGAAGAAAGCCAGACACCAGCAACCTGCCCATCATGCCCCGCACTTCACTTTGCCTCGACCATCATGACATCGAACGCATCCCATATCCAGATCCAGCGCGTCTATGAAACCTCCCACGCGACCGGCGGTACCTACGTCCTGGTCGACCGACTCTGGCCGCGCGGCCTGCGCAAAGAACAGGCCCCATTTGCACTCTGGATAAAGGATGTTGCGCCCAGCCAGACATTGCGCCACTGGTTTGGGCATCGTCCTGAACGCTGGGAGGAATTTCGCCGGCGTTACCGGGAAGAACTGGACACCCAGCCCGAGGCCATGGCTCCACTCCTGGCCCTGGCCCGCCAGGGACCACTCATATTGCTCTACGCTGCCCGGGACAAAGAACACAATAACGCGGTGGTACTGGCTGACTACTTGCGCCAGCGCCTGAGCGAAAAATAAGCTGTCCGGCCTCTCATCTCCAGGAAACCACCACAGGCGTATGATCGCTGGGCTTTTCCAGCCGGCGGGGCGCCTTGTCGATCCAGCAGGAATCAATCGCCGGTTTCAGCAGATCAGACACCAGGATCAGATCAATCCGCAAACCTGCATTGCGACGGAAACCGAGCTGACGATAATCCCACCAGCTATAGCTCCTGGGGTCCTGCGGGAACAGGCGGAAGGCATCGTGCAGCCCGAGATCCAGCAGCCCCTGCAAAGCCTCCCGCTCCTGAGGCGAAACATGCACACAGCCGGCCCACTTATCCGGGTCATGCACATCCACATCAGCCGGTGCAATATTGAAATCACCGGCCAGCACCAGACGTGCCTCGGCATCGTCGGCCAGCAATGCCTGAACCCAGGCCCGCAATGCCTCAATCCAGCGCAGCTTGTAGGAAAACTTGTCGCTGTCCAGCGATTGACCGTTCGGGAAATAGGCGCCAATGATCCGCAGCGCTCCCTGTCCGGTCTGAAAACGTGCCGATATCAACCGTTTCTGCTCATCCGCCAGTAAGGGATTGCCACGATGCACATCCTGCGGGCCCGCTCCGCTGCTCTCGCGGCGATAAAGCAGCGCAACACCATTGTAGGTCGGCTGGCCGCTGAAAATCACGCCATAACCGGCCTCCTCAATGGCCTCATGCGGAAAACGCTCATCGGTCAGTTTCGTTTCCTGAAGACACAGAAAATCCACCGGATTGACGGCCAGCCAGTCCAGTACGTGCGGAAGGCGCATCTTCAGGGAATTGACATTCCAGGTGGCAAGTTGCATGGGACAGCGGCGGGCACCAAAAGAAAGGACGAGAACCGTTCAGGCGTGAGCGCTCCGATAATAGCACCCAACCGGCGGAGCATCGACCCGGCTGCACGCTCACTCTCCCGGATAGACAATGCCCCACTGCTGCCTGACATCAGTCAGAATCGCCATCACATCCCGGCTCAGTGTCAAATGCCCGGTCAGGTCACCCACCATTGCTTCGGACAGGCCAGCGCAGCGCATCGACGGCGACACCGTGAGCCGTTTCCCGGCCATCTGCCCGCCTGTACGCTGATCCAGACAATACTGCATGTCTTCGATCTCATAACAGAAGGCGTCAAGGCGCTGCCCTGACGCAATGGTCTCCACCCGGCCATCCTCAGACCAGACCAGCGTCGCCCGATCGGCCCGCGGATAGTCATCAATCTCTATATAACCTTTCTCACAGGCAATCACGCCCCGCTTGGGCTGCCGCGCGCGCAGACTCAGTGCCATGACCGCCATCTGGCCCTGGCCATTTTGCAGAATGATCCCGGACTGCTCGTCCACACCCGTTTCGGCAAAGCATTCGACCGTAGTCAACACCCGATGTGGCATCTCGTCCAGAAACCATCGGGCAAACGCGGCGGCATACACGCCGATATCCAGCAATGCGCCCCCGGCCAGGGTACGACTGAAAAAACGGCTGGCCGGATCAGGCTCCCGCCAGCTGCCGAAATTGACCTGCACCAGCCGGACACGACCGAGGTACCCTGATATCAGCAGACTGCGCAGCCGACGATACAGTGGCATGTGATAGATGGTCATCGCCTCCGCCACAACGACACCCCGGGCGCAGGCCAGCGTGGTCACTTCGTCAAGCTGCCAGACGTTCAGGGTGATGGCCTTCTCGCACAGCACATGCTTTCCAGCCAGCACGGCAGCCTTCAGATAGTCGTAATGGGAGTCATGCGGTGTCGCGACATACACCACGTCCAGGGCGGGATCTTCCAGCAGGGCAGCGGGCGAAGCGTGCACCTGACGGATACCAAAACGGGTGGCCAAATCCCGCGCCCGGTCATGGCTGCGGCTGGCGATGGCCGCAGCCCCCCCATTCACGCGCTGCAGCGCCTCAGCCATGGCCGTTGCCGCTGCGCCGGCACCCAGAATCCCCCACTGCCACGACCTTTGCTGCACCATTTCCTGTCTCTCCCCGTTCAGTCAAACCATATCATTGTCCCGTCTGGACTGGCAACGTTAGGCCAAGCGCGCGGCAGGCTCTAGAATCAGGTCCCATTGCGTTATTCCCACGGAACCACGATCCGATGCTGAGCTTCCAACAGATCATCCTGCGCTTGCAGGAATACTGGGACAGACAGGGATGTGCCCTGCTGCAACCCTACGACATGGAGGTGGGCGCCGGCACCTTCCATACGGCCACGTTCCTGCGGGCCATTGGCCCGGAGCCCTGGCGGGCCGCCTACGTGCAGCCATCCCGCCGCCCGAAAGATGGCCGTTATGGCGAAAACCCCAACCGTCTCCAGCACTACTACCAGTATCAGGTCGTGCTCAAACCAGCCCCGCCCGACATCCTGGATCTGTATCTGGGCTCACTGAAGGCGCTAGGGCTTGATCCCCAGGCCAATGACATCCGCTTTGTCGAAGATGACTGGGAGTCCCCTACCCTGGGCGCCTGGGGTCTGGGCTGGGAGGTCTGGCTCAACGGCATGGAAGTCACCCAGTTCACCTACTTTCAGGAAGTCGGCTCGCTGAAATGCCTGCCCACCACGGGCGAGATCACCTATGGGCTGGAGCGCCTGGCCATGTACCTGCAGAAGGTAGAGAACCTCTTTGATCTGCAGTGGGCACCGGGCATCACCTATCGTGACGTGTTTCACCAAAACGAAGTGGAACAGTCCACCTACAACTTTACTGTTGCCGACACGGCCATGCTCTTTGGACACTTTGATGACTACGAACGCGAAGCCCGCCGGCTGATCGAAGCCCGGCTGGCGCTGCCCGCCTACGAGATGGTCATGAAGTGTTCCCATACCTTTAACCTGCTGGATGCCCGCGGCGCGATTTCCGTCACAGAGCGGGCCGCCTACATCGGCCGCGTACGGGCGTTGGCCCGCGGCGTGGCACAGGCATACTACGAATCGCGGGAACGGCTCGGTTTCCCGATGCTCTCCGAAGAAGGCCGCGCCAGGCTGGGAGCACGCCCATGAACAGAGGCACCGCCCCGGGCGAAACCCCCTCAACGAGCGCACATACAAGCATGAACCACCCTGCCCTGCTGGTCGAGCTGCTGACCGAAGAACTGCCACCACACGCCCTCACCCGGCTGGCCGATGCCTTTGCCGAAGGCATCCGCAGCCGGCTGGACGCATGCCGGCTGCTGGCTGACCCGCAATCCCCTGCCGAGATCCATGCCACGCCGCGCCGTCTTGCCGTGCGTCTGCCCCAGGTGCTCGCCCAGGCCGAGCCACGCGAGATCCGCCAGAAGGGCCCGTCCGTGGCCGTCGGCCTCGGCGCCGATGGCCAACCCACGATGGCACTGCGCAAATGGGCCGAGAAGCAGGGAGCCGCCCTTGAAGCGCTGGAGCGCGGCAGCGACGGCAAGCAGGACGTGTTCTTCTGGAAATCCACCCAGCCCGGCGCGCGGCTGGCCGACGTAATCGGCGAGATCATCGTCGAGTCCCTGGGCCAGCTGCCGATCCCCAAGCTGATGACCTACCAGCTGGCCGACGGCCTGACCACCGTCAGCTTCGTGCGCCCGGCCCATCGGCTGGTCGTGCTGCATGGCGACCAGGTGCTGCCCTGCACCGTCCTGGGCCTGGAGGCCGGCCGGATCACCGATGGCCACCGCTTCCTGGGCAACGGGCCGATCACGCTGCGCGATGCAGACAGCTACGCTACCCAGCTGCGCGAGGAAGGCCGCGTCGAGCCCGACTTCCAGGCCCGCCGGGTGCTGATCGCCAACGAGCTGGCACATGCCAGCCATGATGCCGGCGGCATGCTGGCGGTGAACGACGAGGAGCAGCAGCAGGTCGCCGCGCTGCTGGACGAGGTGACGGCACTGGTCGAATGGCCGGCCGTGCTCACCGGCCAGTTCGACAAAGCCTTCCTGCAGGTGCCGCAGGAATGCCTGATCCTCAGCATGCGCACCAACCAGCGCTACTTTCCCCTGTTCGATAACGACAACCGGCTGAAGAACCAGTTCCTGATCGTCTCCAACATGCGCATCGACGACCCGTCCGGGATCATCGATGGCAACGAGCGGGTGGTGCGCCCGCGCCTGGCCGACGCACAGTTCTTCTACGAACAGGACCGCCAGCAGACACTGGCCTCGCGCCTGCCCCGGCTGGCCGAGGTGGTCTACCACGCCCGCCTGGGCAGCCAGGCCGAGCGCAGCGAACGCATCCGCCGGCTGGCTGCGGCCCTGGCGCCGGTCACGGGTGCCACGGTCGCGGATGCCGAGCGCGCCGCACAGCTGGCCAAGGCAGACCTGCTCACCGGCATGGTCGGCGAATTCCCCGAGCTCCAGGGCACGATGGGACGCTACTACGCCCGCAACGACGGAGAGGGCGAAGCCGTCGCCAACGCCATTGCCGAGCATTACCAGCCGCGCTTTGCCGGTGATGCCCTGCCGGCCTCGCCCACGGGCCTGGCACTGGCGCTGGCCGACAAGCTGGAGACCCTTGCCGGCATCTGGGGCATCGGCCAGCGGCCCACCGGCGACAAGGATCCGTTCGCGCTGCGCCGCCATGCCCTGGGCGTGGTACGCATCCTGATCGAGGCAAGGCTGCCCGTGCCTTTGCACGAGCTGCTGGCGCAGGCATTTGCCGTCTTTGACGACGTGGCCAGGCGCACTGCCGCCGAGGCGGCCGCCGCCATGGCCGACCCCGGCAAGGACGGCAAGCCGGCCAGGCCCCCGGCCGTCTTTGCCAGCGACGTCGAGGGACTCGAGCGCTTCATGATCGACCGGCTGCGCGGCTACCTGCGCGAGCGGGGCTTCGGCGCGGCCGACATCGAAGCCGTCCTAGCCATCGGGGCCGACCGCCTCGACCTGATCGAAAGCCGCCTCTCCGCCCTGGCCACCTTCCGCATGCTGCCCGCCTTTGACGCCCTGACGGCAGCCAACAAGCGCATCGGCAACATCCTGCGCAAGTCGGCCGACGAAGCAGGGACGGCCCCTGGCAAGAACGGCATCGACGCTGCGCTGCTCAGGGAGGAAGCCGAACGGCAGCTGCATCAGGCGATGGCAGCCCTGCAGCCGCAGATCGACGCCTACCTGCAGCAACAGGACTTCACCGCCGCCCTGCAGGCCCTGGCCGCCCTGCAGGCGCCGGTCGACACCTTCTTCGAGAAGGTGATGGTGAACGCCGACGATCCGGCGCTGCGCCGCAACCGGCTCGCCCTGCTGTCGGTACTGCACGGGCTGATGAACCGCGTGGCCGACCTGGCGCAGCTCTGATCCAGACCAACCCCGGAGGACCTGATGATGCTGGCTGCTGTACGCTCGATAGTCTTCATGCTGGTCATGGCGGTGACGGTGATGTTCTTTGCCAGCCTCACCGTCCTGGCCTTCTTCCTGCCGGTCCGGGTGCGCTATCGCATTGCGGCGGCCTATCCCAGGCTGATGCTCCATGCCGGCCGCTGGATCTGCGGCATGCGCTGGCAGGTCAAGGGCGAGCAGAACCTGCCGGACCATCCCGTCATCGTCCTCTGCAAGCACCAGTCCACCTGGGAGACCTTCTTCCTGGTCAGCCAGATGCCCCGCCATGCCGCCTTCGTCTTCAAGCGCGAGCTGCTGTTCATCCCGTTCTTCGGCTGGGCCATCGGCATGCTCGACATGATGCACATCGACCGCCGGCAGGGCCGGCGTGCCTTTGCATCCATCGTCAAGAGCGCACCCCACCAGTTCGAGCAGCACCATCGCTGGATCGTGATGTTCCCGGAAGGCACCCGCATCCCGCCCGGCCAGCAGGGTGAATACAAGTCCGGCGGAGCCCGGCTGGCCGTCCAGAACAATACGCCGGTCCTGCCGGTGGCCGTCAGCTCCGGCCGCTGCTGGCCCAAGAAGCCCTTCATCAAGCGCCCAGGCCTCATCACTATCTCCTACGGCCCGGTCATCACGGTCGCAGGCAAGAGACCCGAACAGGTCAACCACGAGGTCGAGGCCTGGATCGAGACCGAGATGCGCCGCATCGATCCGGACAGCTATCCGCCGGGTGACGTGCCTCCGGTTGCCCAGGAGATGGCTGAAGCAGATCAGAAAAAGGCGGCGCTTGCCACCCGGCAGCCGGACACCGAGACCACCCCATCGGCTTGAGAAGGAAGGATCTCAACCCCACCTCCAGAGGGCGCCCCATTGGCGGGCGCCCTTTTTCATCTGAAGAGCGATTTCATTTGTGAGTCTTTTCTCGCCGGGAAAACTCCCTTTCCCCAACCCCTTCTACCGGGAACCCGCTGCCGTCCCCCCGAGCAATGACACACCCCGTTCGCTCACGCTGTCGGCCGGCGGCCAGACGCAGCGAGTCGACTATCGCGAGCGGCGCTCGGCACGTGCGCGGCGCGTGAGTTTCCGCATTGATGCCGAAGGGTTGGAAGTGGTGCTGCCACAGCACGCGCGGCTGGATCAGGCCGCCATCGAGCGCGCCATCCGCGAGCATGAAGGCTGGATCGTGAGCAAGCTGGCGCTCTGGCAGCAGCGCACTACAGCGCGTGAGGCACGCCGCCCCCGCTACACCAACGGCGGCATCATCCCGCTGCTGGGCGAACCCGTCACGCTGCGAACCCAGCCGCACAGCGGACATCGGCGCAGCCAGGTGCGGCAGATGGGCGCCGAGCTGTGGATCAGCGGCCCGGCAGCCCGCGATGATGCCCTGCTGAAGGCGGCCGTGCAGCACTGGCTGAAACGCTTTGCCGCCCAGACATTCCAGGCGCGGATGCAGCCCTTCGTGCAGAAGCTGGGTCGTGCGCCCAGCCGCGTGAGCCTGAACGCCGCCCGTACTCGCTGGGGCAGCTGCAGCCGCGACGGCAGCATCCGCCTGAACTGGCGACTGGTGCAGTATGCCCCCGAGCTGATCGACTACGTGATTGCCCACGAGCTGGCCCACCTGCTGGAGCTCAACCACAGCCCCCGCTTCTGGGCCCAGCTGGAAGCGCTGATGCCCGACTACCGCCAGTGGCAGCATCAGCTGGCCAATACGCCGGATGCGCTGATGGAGTGAAGCTCACACGAATGAGGCCGGATACCTCCCTCACTCCCGGAAGAAATGCCGCCACAATTCCACATAGTTTCCAACTCCGGCAAGCAAGCATCCCTCGTTAACGTGCATTTCCTGCAATGCCTGATACTGAAGAACCGCCTCCGGAACCCAATAGTCGCGAGAATGACTGCCAAAATCCCGGCTGGAACTGTGCTCAACCTTGAGTCCAAGATCCAGATCAGGGTGGAAAGCTGTTTCCACCTCAAGCCGACCATTTACCCCAAAGGCATGTTTCCTCTCGGCAAGGACATCATTGGCTGCCGCTGCAAGCGTCGCAACACTACCTTTCACCCGAACCTCACCGACAGCTCGGGCAGCCACAACTGGCGCCAAAAATAGCAAGACAAGACCACTCCACCTGGGAGTCGCCACGCTCACCTCCCTCGTTTGAGATAACGCACGGTAACTGTGCGCGGGCTCACGCCGGTATCAATCTTTCGGTTGCTGTAGACGATATTTCCGATGCTTTCTGAAGGTTCAGGAGATGTTTTTGAGTAGGATCTTTATCCATTACCCCAGCACAGCAAGGCGAACTACGCCAAGCTCGGCGAACACTGTCGCAAAACCTTTGGCATTGCTCACCTCAAGAAGACCTTCCTATCGAAACTTTTTCATTAATTTGTGAAAATGCACGCTCTCCATGAGCGCCACCCTTCACCATTAAACTTTAACTAGCCCCAACGCCCGATGACGCAAACTGAACGCGCGATCGAGTGTCATCATACCAATCGTGCGATCAACCATATCCCCAAGACCAAGTGAGAACTCCACCGTATCTTTAACCCTTACCCCTTCTTCGACGGGGGTAAACTCATGCGTATGCTGAAAGAGCCTGTAAGGCCCTTCCAGCATACGATCAACAAACATCCTGTCCTGTTGGTAGTCAATAACTTCCGCTCGATGCCTAAGCCATAACCCGTACACCCTGTACGAGAAATCAAGAACATCCCCTTTACCCCAGTATTCAGGCCCCTCCCACCACTTCACTTGATAAGGAAACTGTTCACAGAACCCCTGCTTTGATGCGGAATACCTGAATATTTGCTGAATGGAGGCACGCACCAAGGTTTCTCGTACATAGATTCTCATTCATTTTTCTCCATTACTCCCCCGCTGTCGCCCACCACTTTCTGGGCAACCGCCGGTTCTCCTCGCATCCCGGCATATAGCTCTTTACTAAAACCACTCTTAGGCGCACACGAACTTTGTCACTCTGCCCATAAAGTCTCGAACGCACAGAGCTTATCTGCTGGACCGTTGCCCCTCCAGGATAAAGTAAAGTCTTCCATTCCTAAGAAGCCTTCCGTCATGAGACTGAATGCAGTATCCGTTGTCACTTGAATATCTCTTTCAAGGCGCGTGAGGTACGCCGCCCCCGCCACACCAACGGCCGCATCATCCCGCTGCTGGGCGAACCCGTCACGCTGCGAACCCGTCACGCTGCGAACCCAGCCGCACAGCGGACATCGGCACAGCCAGGTGCGGCAGATAGGCGCCGAGCTGTGGATCAGCGGCCCGGCAGCCCGCGATGATGCCCTGCTGAAGGAAGGGTCCTGCTGGTTCAGAGACCAGATACCATCGAAGGCGACTCCGATTGAGCCAGCGCATCAGCCAGCGCATACCAGGCCGTGGCGGGTATTTGCTCCGGACGCTGGCTGAGATCGAGCAGAGGTACCAGACGCGTGTCCGCCTCGGCAGCCTGCGTCATCCGCAGCGCGGGATAGCGCTGTGCCAGCCAGCTGCCCAGGGTACCCCGCAGCATTTTGCGACGCTGGCCATAGGCAACCCCCAACGCCGCCGCCAGCTCGGCAACGGCCAGGGTCTGGGGTCGCTGGCGGGGCACCATCCGCACGACACTGGAATTTACCCGGGGCGGAGGGTCGAACGCCTGCGGAGGTACATCGAAAAGCTGTGCCACCTGATAGTGGTTCTGCAGGAAGACGGTAAGGCGCCCCATGTTGCTGCCGGGTACTGCCACGATGCGGTCGACCACCTCCTTCTGCAGCATGAAATGCTGATCCTGCACCCGATCGGCCACGGTCATGAGATGCATGAGCAGCGGGCTGGAGATGTTGTAGGGCAGGTTGCCCACAATGCGCAACGATTGACCAAATCCGGAAAAATCCACCTGCAGCACATCCTGCTGGACAATCGTTAGCGCATCGCCATGTCGTTCAGTCAGCAATGCACCGAGATCACGATCTATCTCAATGACGCGGAGATGACCGGCTGCGGCAAGCAGCGGCGCCGTCAGCACACCGGTTCCCGGGCCGATCTCGATCAGGTTGTCGTGGGGCTTCGGAGCCACGGCCCGAACAATGGCGTCGATGCAGGCGCGATCTGCCAGAAAATGCTGCCCGAAGCGCTTGCGGGCCACCACACCGGCCGGTCGCTGCTCCCGGCCCGCTCCACCCCTGTGCATCGCCGCCATCGCTCAGTGCGCCGCAGCCTGGTCAGCAGGCTGACGATATTCCACGTAGGTGCGGTCACGCAATTCCCGCAGCCACTGCTGATAAGCCTCGGCCCCCTTGGCCTCCCGCAATTTGCTCCGGGCGGCATTGCGCAAGCGCTCGGGTGACTCCTGATCGGTACGGCGCCCCAGTACCTGGATCAGGTGTACACCGAACTGGGTCTGAACCGGCTCGCTAATGTCGCCATCATGCAGTGATTTCATGGCCTGCTCGAACTCCGGCACGGTATCGCCCGGGTAGACCCAGCCCAGATCACCGCCCCGCGCCGCCGAGCCATCTGCTGAAAACTCCTTGGCCAGCCTGGCGAAATCTGCCTTGCCAGCCTCGATCTCGCGCCGGTACTGCGCCAGCCGCCGCGTCGCTTCTGCCACGCTTTCCGGACTGTTGGCCGGCAACAGAATATGCCGGACATGGGTCAATTCAACCGTGGCAGCACCACCGGCACGCCGATCCTTCAGTTTCAGTACATGGAATCCCGCCGGGCTGTGAATCGGCGCACTGATCTCGCCGACCTTCAGATGGCGAACCCCATCGGCAAACAGGGCCGGCAGCTGATCCAGCTTGCGCCAGCCCAGATCCCCGCCCGAGGCGGCATCGGGCGCATCGGAATTCGCCTTGACCAGTGCCTCGAAGTCTGCCCCCTGGCGCGCCCGCATCGCCAGATCGCGGGCGCGGGACTGTTGCCGTGCCACCTCCTGACTGCTGGCCCCCTCGGGCACTTTCAGCAGGATCTGCTGCACGTCATATTCCGGCTGGCTGACCTGGCCACTCTTGGCCAGCTCTGTATCGATTTCACCCTCGGAAATGCTGACGTTGCTTGCCGTTTCGCGCTCACGCAGTCTGGCGGACACGATTTCCGCCACCAGCTGCCGGCGAAAGGTATCAATGGCCACGCCATCAGACTTCAGCCGGTCTGTGAGCTGCTCGGTGGACAACCCGTTGTTCTGCGCCACGTCGGCCACGGCACGGTCGACCTCCGCATCGCTTGGCTTGAGCCCGGCGTCAGCGGCATACTGTTCCTGGGCCAGTTGCAGGATCATCTGCTCCAGCACCTGCCGGCGCAGCTCGGCCGGCGCAGGCAACGCAGTGCCCTGACTGGCCGCCGCCCGCTCCTCCACCAGCTTGGTCTGCGCCTGCAGCTCACCTTCCGTGATCACTCCCTGATTGACGACGGCAACAATGCGGTCAAGCGCCTCCTGTCCCTGGGGTGCCACTGCCTGCGCCGGGGGCTGCGCAGCAGTGCCCGCGGCCGGGCCAGACAGGGCATCGGACGACGGAAATGCGCTGTGTCCGCCCGTACCCGGCAGATGCAGGCCACGCTGGGCCTGCGCCGCCGGTGGGAGACAGATGACGGCACAGGCCAGCAACAGGCGTAAGGACTTTGCCCGGAAAGGGGCGGAAAGGGCCGAGCGTGCGGCCGCGTCTTTTTGCATGGGGTATTTCACTCGTAACCGTAGTAGCGGACTGCCGGCGCCAGATGATTGTCCGGCAGGCTGTAGCCCGGAATGTTGCGGGCCAATATACCAAAGGGATCCTGGCCAAAGTGGCCAAGTCCGCGAAGATCGAACTGGAGATAGCCCACGGTGGAGGTTTTGTGCGTGGTGGTGACGAAACGGTGTGCCACCAGACGTACGGCCCAGCAATCCCGGGCGTACTCAACGCCCAGCAGGCCCTCCACCAGCCCCGGATTGACGTCCACCGCCTGTCCGGTGGTGAGATCCTGCTTGAGGAATGAATAGTTGATGCGCCCCAGGGCCGTCCAGTTGCCGGCAATGGGCCAGACCAGCGACGTATCCCACTGCGCATACTCCCGTGCCTGATACCGCACGCCGACGTTGAACAGCTTGCGGCCGCCGGGGCGATAGCGGTAGCTCAGGTTCAGCCTGGGCACCCGCCTGTCCCGGAGCGCATACTGCACCCCGATATTCATGCTGTGACCGCCCCGCAGCTCCCCGGATCCGGCAAACAGTACATCGGAGCGGCGGTCGACCCGCACCGGCTGCCCAGGAATCGTGACATCCTGGCTGGAAAAATAGAAGCGCTGCGCAATGGCCATACGCAACCGCTCCACACCGGAGCTGCGCTCGATCTGACGGCTGACCAGCGCTGCGGTGAGGTGGTCGGCATCCGCCACCCGGTCATGGCCCGTGAACGCGTTTTCACTGAACAGTTGCGCAAAGCTGAGATCCGTGGCCACGCTGTCGAATACGGGAATGTCGCTCTGGTTGCGATAGGGTGTACGCACGTAGAACAGGCGTGGTTCCAGTGTCTGAATCGACGGTGCACCAAGCCACTGGCTGTCGCGCTCCAGCACCAGCCCGCTGTCAATGGAGAAGGTCGGCAGTACCCTTGACAGGGCGCGCCCCGTTTCCGAATGGCTATCCAGCGAGTAGTAGCTGGCGTGTATGCCCATCTTCGGCGTAAAGAACCACCCGCCTCCCTGCACCGGGAAGCTGATCTGCGGATTGAACACCAGCCGGGTTCCCTCGACCGCACCGACACGCGGACTGCGGAACCGGGTGACATCCACCAGCGTCGTCATGTCGAAGCCGTGCAGATCCACCTTGTTGTTGATGAACTGCAGCTGTGGCACTTTCTCATAAGGGGGTGACTGGCGGGCCTCCAGGATATTCTGATAGCGAACCCCCCTCACCATCATGTTCCAGTCGCCCACACTGCGGGTCAGGTAGACCTCACGAGGCATCGACCGTTCAGAGGCATCGATCAGCGTGTCGGAATAATCAACAAAATAGTTGTCATCCGACACCCCCTGCAGACTCCAGGCACCATTCCAGCCCAGGATGCCGTTAAAGATCCCGTTGGCATCGTATGAGTGACGGGCATGATTGGTGTCACTGTCATGCGGGATGTAGTCGAGATTGATGCTGCCCTGGACCGGACGGGTCAGAAAACGGAATTCATTGCCCAGGCGCAGGCCACGACGGGTGGAGAGCTGGGGCGACACCGTGAGGTCGTAGTTGGGGGCCAGGTTGAAATAGTATGGCGCAGTGATTCCCAGTCCCGACCGGGAGTTGACCGACACGGTCGGAAACAGAAAACCGCTCTGGCGGGCATCATTGAGCGGGAAGATCACCACCGGCATACGCAGCAAGGTGTGGTCGCCTACCTTGAAACGTGCATCCCGTCCGTATCCTTGAGAATGCTCCAGATCCAGATCCAGGCGCCTTGCTTCCAGCCGCCAGGACTCATCATCCGGGCGGCAACTGGTAAAGCTGCCATTGAACAGCTGCATGAAACGATTGCTGACAAAATCAATGCGATCGGCTTTGCCCCGAACCCCGACAGTTGTCAGGTCATAGGTCGGCTGATCGAAAGTCCCCTTGCCACTGTCGAGCTGCAACTGGAGTCGGGGGCCGACCACGCGGGTACCGGCCTGTTCGATCGCCACATCCCCGGCCGCATCGATACGCTGCAGCTGGCGCCAGTACTGGATGCGATCGGCCCGAAGCAGCGTACCGATTTTGCGCAGCTCGGCATTACCCTCGAAATTGGTCACCAGGCCCTGAGGGGATGACGCCGTGTTCATGCGCTCGGCACTGCCAAAGACAGGCAACGCCCGCTTTTCCTGTGAGGTCAGCGGTAGATTAAGCGACGGAGCAAGTTCCAGGGCGACAGAGTCGCCCCCGTCCACCGGATGGGCATCAGCCGGGGCATGCTGTACCGCCCATGCGGCCATCGGCGCCCCGCCAGCCAGCGCCAGGGAAAGGGCGCAGGCCACGGCGGTCAATCTGAAAGTGCGGTCTGAAAGCGACACAGGCGACACGGCTCCGGTAAGAGCGGCCAGAAATGGCGGCCGAAAAATCGGAAACAAGGCTGGATTGTCTATTATAGGAGGGCGTCCAGTTCTTGCAGATCCTTCATCACGATGTCCCATTCCACATCCCTGTCCGCCCACGGACAACCTGCCACGCCTGCTGCATCGGGCCACGACTCCCGGCTGACCGATCTCAAGTCCTGGCTGACCAGTCTGCCCATCGCTCGGGCCCTGGATATCGACAGCCTGATGCCCGCCTCCAGCGATGCCAGTTTCCGGCGCTATTTCCGGCTACAAGCCGATGCCAGCGCCTTGCGGGCGGCCAGCTTTGCAGAGACGGAAAACACGCTGATCGTCATGGACGCCCCCCCTCCGCAGGAAGACTGCCGCCCCTTTGTGCATGCCGCGCAGGTCTTCGGCGCCGCTGGCATGACCGTGCCCACGGTTCACGCGACTGATCTGACCCGGGGATTCCTGCTGCTGGGCGATCTGGGCCAGCAGACCTATCAGAGCCAGCTGGATCAACACAGTGCCCCCCGCCTGTATGCCGCTGCCAGCGAAGCCCTGGTCCGCCTGCAAACCGCCAGCCGGACGGGCGTCTTCCCGGACTACGACCGCGCCCTGCTGATGCGCGAACTGATGCTGTATCCGGAGTGGTATGTTGCCCATCACAAGGGCATCACGCTGACCGAACAGCAGCATCAGACGCTGATGGAAGGCTTTGAGCGGATCCTCACCCGGGTTCTGGCGCAACCGCGCGGCTATGTGCACCGCGATTATCACAGCCGGAACCTGATGGTGCTGGCCCCCCCCCGCCTGCCCGGCGTCCTCGACTTTCAGGATGCCGTCTACGGCCCCCTGACCTATGACCTGGTCTCTTTGTGGCGTGACGCCTACATCAGCTGGGATGAAGAACAGGTGCTGGATGGCTGCATCCGCCACTGGGAACGCGCCCGTGCCGCCGGGCTGCCCGTGCCAGCCGATTTCAGTGACTTTTACCGCGACATCGAATGGATGGGGCTGCAGCGCCACCTGAAAGTCCTCGGCATCTTTGCACGCCTCTATCACCGGGACGGCAAACCGGCCTACCTCCAGGATATTCCCCGCGTGGCCCGCTACGTACACGCTGCCCTGCGACGCTACGATGAACTCGCCCCCCTGTGCCGGCTGTTCGAAACCATCGAGGGTATCGACACCCGACATATCCATACATTCTGATCTGCCCAATGAAAGCCATGCTGCTGGCCGCCGGACGTGGTGAACGGATGCGCCCCCTGACTGACCACACCCCCAAGCCCCTGCTGTTGGCCGGGGGCAAGCCACTGATTGTCTGGCATCTGGAAAAACTCGCCGCCGCAGGCTTCACCGAGGCCGTCATCAACTGCGCCTGGCTGGGCGAACAGCTGCCGTCCAGACTGGGCGATGGCCGTGCCTTCGGGCTGGATCTGCACTATTCGATCGAAACCCAGGCGCTGGAGACAGCCGGCGGTATCGCCCAGGCCCTGCCGCAGCTGCAGCAGGGCATGCCCGAACAAAGTCCCTTTGCCGTCATCAGCAGTGACATCTGGAGCGATGCCGACTATGCCTGTCTTCACCAGGCGGCGACGCCAATCAGGGCAGGCCGCCGGGACTGCTGGTGCCTGATGGTGGAAAACCCGCCCCATCATCAGCGCGGTGATTTTTTGCTGAACGGCGAGGATCTGCGCCTGGCCCCTGCGCAGACCTCGCCGCACCCCGGCCAACCGGCGCTCACCTATGCGGGCATCGGCGTTTTTTCGCCCCGGATGTTTTCAGGTCTGGCCGCCGGCACCCGCTCTCCCTTGCGGCCATGGCTGGAACAGGCCATTTCCGCCGGCCGGGCAGCCGGAAGCCGTCACCCGGGGCGCTGGTTCGATATAGGCACCCCCGCCCGGCTGGACGAATTGAACCAGCTGCTGGGCAAGCCACATCGACCCGCGCCAGACCACGTGCCCCTTGCTAAATAAAAGAGCCCGGCATGTCACATCCCCCCGCTGTCAACAAAATCAGGATCCGCGTGGAAGGTACGGGGCCGGTTGCCCTTGCCTGCGCACTCTGGCTGGTACGCGCTGGCGTGCCTGCCCAACAGATTTCGCTTGATCTGGGCCGGCCGGCTCCCGCCCTGCCCCCGCCGCACGCGACACGCAGGGCCATCGCCCTGTCGGAAGGCTCGTGTCAGACCCTGTCCCGTCTCATCACCCTGCCGCCAGCGGGCCAGATCCACACCGTTCAGGTTTTTCAGGGTGCCACCACAGGACACACCCGTATCGACCGCCGTGATTTCCCGCTGCCCGCGCTGGGCAGCGTCGTTGTCTGGGAGGCCCTGACCGGACGACTCCACGACGCGGCCCGCCAACTACCCTTCGCCGTGCCAGAGCCGTCGCCCTCATCCTCTGCCGCGTTGACGATCCACGCCGCTGGCATGCCGGTCACCACCGCCACGGCAGATCGGGCCTACACCTGCCACGACACCGGACAGGCGGGTCTGCTGTTCGAGGTGCAGGTCAACGACACGACACACACAGCCTTCGAGTGTTTCCTGCCTCATGGCCCGCTGGCCCTGCTGCCCGCACCACCCCACGCCGATGGCGCACGCTATACCGTCGTCTGGAGCGACCTCGCTGCCACCACCCAACAGCGCAGCCAATACGACGCCCACGCCCTGGGCCTGACGCTGGGCCAGACGCTCCGCCAGGCCCTCGGCCCGCGTCACTGGCGCCAGCACTCGGCCCGCTTCGGCCCATTGCGGGTCTGTACCCCCGCACATGCCGTTGCCCTGCCACGCATCAGCCGGCGAACCCTGACGGCCCCGGCCCAGGTATGGATCGGCAATGCAGCGCAGATGTTGCATCCTGTCGCTGGACAGGGGCTCAACCTGGGGCTACGCGATGCATTCATGCTGGCAGGTGCATTGGGAGACGCCCTCGCCGACCGTCGCCTGCCTGGCCCCCACGCGCAGGTGGCACAGGCGCTGGAAAACTACGTCCGCGCCCGCCGGACAGACCGCCAGGCAACCATTCATGGCACTGATCTGCTCTCCACCCTGTTCGGCTATCCGCTTGCCCGGCATCTGGCTCCGACGCTGCTCAACAGCATGCATGTGCTGCCCCCGCTGCGCGCCCCCCTGGCGCATGCGCTGGTGTTTGGGCATCGCTGAGCTGACGCATGTCACTACCTGAGGATGCCCTGATCCGCGCTAGAATGGAGCCCCCCGCACCGGGGCGTACACGCCCCGTTCCGCCTTGGGGAAAAAGCCCCTGCGCTGCGGTATCATCGCGCCCCGATCCGTGACGTGACCGGCATGGCCGGCCTCCGCTCCCAGGGTGCCCCGCCCCATACATGCCCCCGTCTGCATGGCCCTTCGCAATGCCTTCATCTGTCGCCAGCTCTGCCCCCTGCCTTCCCGCTCCACTACGGATCGGCCCCTATGTGTTGCCGCATCGGGCACTGGTGGCTCCCATGGCTGGCGTCACAGATCGCCCCTACCGGCAACTGTGCAAGCGCCTGGGGGCCGGTTACGCCGTCTCCGAGATGGCGGCATCGAATCCGCAGCTCTGGCACAGTGTCAAGACCTCCCGCCGGCTCGACCACACCGGGGAAATCGAACCCAAGGCCGTACAGATTGCCGGGGCCAGCCCACAGATGATGGCCGAAGCAGCCCGCTTCAACGTCGATCGGGGTGCCCAGATCATTGATATCAACATGGGCTGTCCGGCCAAAAAGGTCTGCCATGTCTACGCTGGATCCGCACTCATGGCCGATGAGCCCCTGGCGCTCCGGATCATTGAATCCGTAACCCGTGCCGTCCCGGTTCCGGTCACTGTCAAAATGCGTACGGGTACCAACCCCAGTCACCGCAACGCCGTGACGCTGGCCCGGGGTGCCGAGGCAGCAGGTGCCGCCATGATCACCATCCATGGGCGCAGTCGGGCGTGCCGCTACCATGGTCCTGTCGATTACCCGACTATTGGCGAAGTCAAGGCTGCCGTGCGCATTCCGGTCGTCGCCAACGGCGACATCGATTCCCCGGAAAAAGCCCGCGCCGTGCTGACCATGACGGGCGCAGATGCCGTTATGGTCGGCCGGGCGGCCCAGGGACGCCCCTGGATCTTTCGCGAGATTGACCACTATCTGCTGCATGGCACCCACCTGGCAGCCCCCACCTGGCGGGAAGTGCGGGATGTGCTGCTGGCGCATCTGGATGACCACTACCGCTTCTACGGGGAATTCACTGGCGTCCGCTCGGCCCGCAAGCACATTGGCTGGTATCTGCAGGCCCTGGCCGTCCACCAGCCTGACAAAAACACCGACACGCTCCGCCAGGCCATCAACGCCTGCGAACAGGCAGATGCCCAGGTTCGTTTGCTGGAGAGCTACTTCGCCGATCGGGCCGACCTGCTGGATACCAGGATCGATCAGGGAGAAATCCAACCATCATGACCAAGCCGCCGATGACCCTGCAGGAAGCCGTGACCAGCAACCTTGAAAAGTATTTCGAGGATCTGGACAACACCCAGCCCGGGCTGATTTACGACATGGTGCTGTCTGCCGTGGAGAAGCCCATGCTGGAAGTGGTAATGCGTCATGCGGGCGGCAACCAGCTTCGTGCCTCGGCCATGCTTGGCATCAACCGCAACACACTTCGCAAGAAACTCACCACCTACGGTCTGCTCAATAGCCAAGGAGAGAACTGATATGTCGATCAAGGTTCATGCCAGCGGGGTCAACAAGCCCGCAGATTTGCCCGCAACCCCGGTGACACGGGCCCTGATCAGCGTCTTTGATAAAACGGGCGTTCTGGAATTTGCCCACGGCCTCCATAAGCTCGGCATCGAAATCCTCTCTACCGGCGGTACCGCCAAAATGCTGGATGAGGCAGGCATTCCCGTCATTGAAGTCTCCGATTACACCGGCTTTCCCGAAATGCTCGATGGCCGGGTCAAGACCCTGCATCCGAAAGTACATGGCGGCCTGCTTGCCAGACGGGACCTCCCCGCCCACATGAGCGCACTGGAGCAACACAACATCGGTCGCATCGACCTGCTGGCGGTCAACCTGTATCCGTTCCAGCAAACCGTGGCTCGTCCGGATGTCACGCTGGACGAAGCCATTGAAAATATAGATATTGGCGGGCCGGCCATGCTGCGTGCCGCAGCCAAAAACCACGCCGGCGTCACCGTTGTCGTGGATCCCGGCGATTATGCCGGCATCCTGCAGCAGCTTCAGACCCAACAGGCGGTCGCCGGCCCCACCCGCTATGCACTGGCCGCGAAGGCTTTTGCGCACACGGCCCGTTATGATGGGGCGGTCGCCAATCATCTCTCCAGCATCGCGAGCGATGGCACCCAAAGCCCTCTGCCGGCGACGCTTACGCTGCAGTTCGAACAGCGGCAGCCCCTGCGCTATGGCGAGAACCCCCACCAGTACGCCGCCTTCTACCAGGAGGCCAACCCTGCGCCGGGAACCCTGGCCACCTACCAGCAGCTGCAGGGCAAGGAGCTCTCCTACAACAATATTGCTGATGCCGATGCCGCCTGGGAATGTGTCCGGGCATTCGAACAGACTGCCTGTGTCATCATCAAACACGCCAATCCCTGCGGGGTTGCCGTTGGCAGCTCCACCCTGCAGGCTTACCGGCTGGCATTCGCCACGGACCCCGTCTCCGCCTTTGGCGGCATCATCGCCTTCAACCGGCCCATTGATGGCGATACAGCACAGGCCGTCTCCCAACAGTTCGTCGAGGTGCTGCTGGCCCCCGGTTTCAGTGAAGAAGCCAGAGCCATCATGAAGGGCAAACCGAACGTGCGTCTGCTTGAGCTGCCGATGGCCCACGGCAACAACCACTTCGATCTGAAACGGGTCGGTGGCGGCCTGCTGGTACAGAGCCCCGACACGCACCGCCTGCAAGCCAGCGCGCTCAAAGTTGTCACCCGGCGCCAGCCCACCCCACAACAGCTCGCCGATCTGCTCTTTGCCTGGCAGGTGGCTCATTATGTGAAATCCAACGCCATCGTCTACGGTGCCAACGGTCAGACCCTGGGAATCGGCGCCGGCCAGATGAGCCGGGTGGACTCCGCCCGCATCGCCTCGATCAAGGCAGCCAATGCCGGCCTGGATCTCCAGGGATCCGTGGTTGCATCAGACGCCTTCTTCCCGTTCCGGGATGGCCTGGACGTCGTGGTGGATGGCGGAGCCACCGCAGTCATTCAGCCGGGCGGATCCGTGCGCGATCAGGAAGTCATCGATGCAGCGAACGAACGCGATGTCTGCATGGTTTTCACCGGCGTTCGCCACTTCCGCCATTGATGACAGCATCCCCTCTGCGCCACGCCGTCATGCCAATCCGTTCATCATGCGCATCCTTGGCATAGATCCTGGGCTGCGCGCCACGGGTTTCGGCCTGATCGATACCCGTGGCGATACCATGCAGTATGTCGCCAGCGGCGTTGTCCGCTCTGGCGACGGCCATTTGCCGCAGCGGCTTGGCCGGCTTCATCAGGGCATTGTCGAACTGGTTCAGGAATACCGCCCTTCCATAGCGGTATGCGAAATCGTCTTCGTCAACGTCAATCCGAAATCAACATTGATGCTCGGACAGGCCCGCGGCGCCGTCATCGGTGCCCTGGTCAGCACGGGCCTTCCCGTCTACGAATACACCGCCCTGCAAATCAAGCAGGCCGTGGTGGGCTATGGCCGGGCCAGCAAGGCACAAGTCCAGGAGATGGTGCGCCGCCTGCTTTCCCTGCCCGGGTTGCCGGGCCCTGATGCCGCGGACGCCCTGGCCTGCTCCATCTGTCACAACCACGGCGGCCCGGTCATCGGCAGCCTGGGGCGCCGGCTGCGGGCTGGCCGCGTGCTGGGCTAGACGTGCCCGCCCGGTCGCCTTCTGTCTCTCACCCCCCTGCCTCAGCGAAGGCCAACAGACCTTCTGGCCACCCGCCACGGCGCGATGACACCACAGCGGCAAGAACCGACTGTCCGCCATGATCATACTGTGTAAAATGCCAGTATTCCGCTGATTTCGGTCGCTCCCTCATGATTGGTCGCATCCATGGCACCCTCGTGGTGACTGCCCCCCCCGACATTCTTGTCGATGTTCACGGCGTGGGCTACGACGTTTCCGTGCCCATGAGCACGCTCTATGAATTGCCACCCTCCGGACAGACCGTCTCTCTCTGGACCCATCTGGTCGTTCGTGAAGACGCCCACCTGCTCTACGGCTTTCTGACCGAGGCAGAAAGAAGCGCTTTCCGGGCATTGATCCGCATCTCGGGCATCGGGCCACGCATGGCGCTGGCCGTGCTGTCTGGCATGAGCGTAGACGAACTGTCCCGCGCCGTGGCCGCCCAGGAATCAGGCCGCCTGACCCGCGTACCTGGCGTCGGAAAAAAAACCGCTGAAAGACTGCTGCTCGAACTCAAGGGAAAACTGGCTCCCTCCTCCGAACAGCTACCCACCAGCGATCAAATTCCCTTTTCCAGCAGTGACGACATCCTGCGCGCCCTGCTTGCATTGGGCTATTCCGACAAAGAATCCAGCGCGGCCATCGCCCGCCTGCCTGAGGAGATCAACGTCAAGGACGGCATCCGCCAGGCACTGAAACACCTTGTCCGGGCGAACTAACGCCATGCGCTGCCAACCTGCGGTACAAGCTGTTTCGCCTGCCCGGACGCCCGTCCCCCCTTCCCCGGTTCACCATGCCCATAGAACATGACCGCCTGATTGATGCCCATCCTGCCTCACCCCAGGAAGACCTGCAGGAAAAGGCCCTGCGCCCCCGCCGGCTGGCCGACTATGTCGGCCAGCGCAAAATCCGGCAGCAGCTCGATATATTCATTGAAGCCAGCCGGCGGCGTCAGGAAGCCCTGGATCATGTACTGCTGTTCGGCCCCCCGGGCTTGGGGAAAACCACCCTGGCGCACATCATTGCCGCCGAAATGGGTGTCAACCTGAAACAGACATCCGGTCCGGTTCTGGAACGTCCCGGCGATCTGGCCGCCCTCCTCACGGGCCTGGATCGCAATGATGTCCTGTTCATCGACGAGATACACCGCCTCTCGCCCGTGGTCGAGGAAATTCTCTACCCGGCTCTGGAAGACTTTCAGATTGACATCATGATCGGAGAAGGCCCTGCAGCCCGCTCGATCAAACTCGACATTGCCCCCTTTACCCTGGTAGGCGCCACCACCCGGGCCGGCATGCTCACCAATCCGCTGCGTGACCGTTTTGGCATCGTCTCGCGGCTGGAGTTTTACGAAACCGACGAATTGCAGCGTATCGTGCTGCGTTCTGCGCACCTGCTGGGCGCAGACATGGCCGACGATGGTGCAAACGAAATCGCCCGCCGCTCACGCGGCACCCCCCGCATCGCCAACCGGCTGCTTCGGCGGGTACGCGACTACGCCGACATCCGTGCCAACGGCCGCATCACCGGCCCCGTGGCCAGCGACGCACTGGGCATGCTCGACGTCGACCCCATTGGCCTGGACATCATGGACCGCAAGCTCCTTCAAACCATCATCGAGCGCTTTGCGGGTGGGCCGGTCGGTCTTGACAACATTGCCGCTGCCATCGGCGAAGTGCGTGACACCATCGAGGACGTCATTGAACCCTATCTCATCCAGCAAGGTCTGCTGCAGCGTACCCCCCGCGGGCGGATGGTCACCGCCACCACCTGGCAGCATTTCGGCCTGCCCGTCCCACGCCCGCCGCTGAGCGACCCCGACCATTGAGGCCACCGGCCATGCTGCTGGCCATGAAACCACAGTCATCTGCAGGACTAGCCCAGCAGGCCATCGATGGGCCAGTTAGAATCCAACCGTGATACAGCTCCATACGATTGATGTCCGGGTCTACTATGAAGACACGGACGCGGGTGGCATCGTCTACTACGCGAATTACCTGAGATACTTCGAACGATCGCGCAGCGACTGGTTGCGTGCGCTGGGTCTCGACCATCAATGGCTGGCCACCCAGGGAGTCGCCCTGGTCGTCCGCCGGTGCGACATCGAATACTGCCGTCCCGCCCGGCTTGATGACCTGCTCGCCATCGACACCGGCCTGCTGGAGCCCAGACTCGACATCCGACGCGCCTCGATCCGCCTGCAGCACCGGGCTCGGCTGCGGGACAGTGACGCGCTGCTGGCCCAGGGCAGCGTCCACGTCGCCTGCATCCGGCCCGGCGGCGGGCCGGTCGCCCTGCCCGATGCCGCATTAGACCGCCTGCGCGAAAGCGTTCCCCCGAATGGGCCCGCCGTGAGCACAGCCTGAGCGCTCCCGGAGCCCGGCCACACCCTGCTGTCGGCCATCGCAGCTGCTCAGCCGTTGATGTCACCAGCGGCCCGAGCTTTCCCAAGGACCAACCCGATTCCCGACATGAACGTCCATGACCTTTCAATCCTGTCCATGATCACGGATGCCAGCCTGCTCGCACAGGCTGTCATGGCGCTGCTCCTGGTCATCTCGCTCGTTTCCTGGACCATCATTTTCCGCAAGCTGTTCTCCATCAAGGGGGCACAGCGCGCCAGCAACCAGTTTGAAGAAAAGTTCTGGCAGGGCGCCGAACTCAATGCGCTGTATCAGGAAGTATCACATGCCAGCAAAGACCCAGGCCCCATGGCAAGAATCTTCGAAGCAGGCATGAAAGAATTTCGCCGTGCCCGCCAGAACGGCGTCACCGGCACAGCCGGCATCGACAGCAGCAATGTGGTCCTGGCCCCGGCCTCGCGAGCCATGCGGGCGGCCTTCCAGCGAGAAATGGACGCGCTGGAATCCTCCCTCGCGTTCCTGGCGTCAGCCGGCTCTGTCAGCCCCTACATCGGCCTCTTCGGTACCGTCTGGGGCATCATGAGCGCCTTCCGCGGACTGGCCAATGTCCAACAGGCCACCCTCGCCTCTGTCGCTCCGGGCATTGCCGAGGCGCTCGTCGCCACGGCCATCGGGCTGTTTGCCGCCATTCCTGCTGTGGTGGCATATAACCGTTACGCCTACGAGATCGAGCGCCTGGCCAACCGCTTCGAAACATTCATCGACGAATTTTCCAACATTCTGGACCGGCACGCCCGCTGAGATCATGCCCTCGACCACATCCCTCCGCCGTGGCCGCAGAAAGCGCCTCGTCAGTGACATCAACGTTGTACCCTATATTGATGTCATGCTGGTTCTATTGGTGATCTTCATGGTCACAGCCCCCTTCGTACCCACCAGCACCATTGACCTCCCGACCGTGGACGCCACACCGCGCCAGCCTGAACCTTATATTGAAGTCCAGGTCTCCGCCGGAGGCGAACTGACGCTGCAAACACGCAATCAGCCCCATCCCCAGGAAATCCGGGTTCATCGCGAGCGGCTGCCCGATGAACTCCGGCAACTGGTCAGCAGTCTTTCAGCCGAAGGCAAAGGCGCCCAACCCGTTGTCATTAGCGGCGACAAACAAGTTCGCTACGAGACCATTCTGGACGTCATGGGCGATATCAAACAGCAGGGAATCGCCCGCGTCGGCCTGATGGTCAAGCCCCGGCCTGCCGCTCTTTCCCATTCATCCTGACCTCTGTCTGCGCGCATGGCCACCCCACACGCCGACCCATCCAGCCAGGGCCAAAAAGGCCGCCGCCTGCTGTCCTTTCTCCTTGCCCTGCTGACCCATGCCGGGCTGGGCGCGCTGCTGTTCATTGGGATCAACTGGCATAAACCCCAGCCCGAAGTCGTACAGGCCGAACTCTGGATTCCCTCCGAAGACATCCCGGAAACTGGCGTAACAGACACCGCTACCCCCCCCGAACAGTCACCTGCCCCGACCCCGCCCGCTCCTGACTCGCCGGCAGCCACTGCCCCGACCCCTGCGCCAGAAGCAGCGAAAGCAGAGCAGCCGGATCCGGCGATCGCCATTGCCAAGGCGAAGGAAGAAGCCCGCCGGCAGGCCGAGGAAGCGGCGCAGCGCGAAGCCGCCCGCAAAGCCGCCGAGGAGGCCAAACAACGCGAAGCCGCGCAAGCCCGTGAACGGGAGCGTGCCCGTCTGGCCGAACAGGAGCGCCGGCAGGCCGAAGAAAAGCGGCAGGCCGAAGAGCTGGCTCGCCAGCAAGCCGCAGAGCGCCGTGAACAGGAAGCCCGCAAGCAGCGCGAAGAAGCGAAGAAACGCGAAGAAGAGCT
This sequence comes from Lautropia sp., assembly GCA_030527825.1. GTDB lineage: Bacteria > Pseudomonadota > Gammaproteobacteria > Burkholderiales > Burkholderiaceae_E > Lautropia. Next base: position 91 of record JAUNAC010000006.1, on the reverse strand, counting down.
AAGAAAACAGGAAGAAGAACAACGCAAACTCGCACAGGAAAAAGCGAGAAAAGAAAAAGCGGCCCAAAAAGCCGCTGCTGAGAAAGCCGCT
>JAUNAC010000001.1:1323890-1536437 GCA_030527825.1 Lautropia sp. | reverse complement strand
ACGGACACGATCACGGACCGTGTGGCTGCCATGGTGACAGACAGGCTTCCGCCCTTTCCAGTAAAGGCATTTGGCCGGTACTGACCGGGCAGGCCGCCTACGCCATGGAAAAAATGGCCCATGGGTTTCAGCGCAAAGGGCGTGCCAGCGGTGGTGGGTTTTACGACTATGATGAAGATGATCCGTCGGATCGCGAACTCTGGTCCGGGCTGTCAACCTTTGTACGTCGCAGCGTAAACATTCCCGCACAGGATATTCGCGACCGTTTGCGTTTCATTGCCCTTCGGGAGGTGATTGATGCAATCTCGACAAGGGTGGCCCCTGCCACAACAACTATGGATATGGTCACCGTGGCCAGTGACCTGTGGAATACGCAGGCGCAGCGCCCGCTGGACATGCTGGCAGGAATGGGTGCGGAGGCCGTGGCTGAGCGTGCTGCTGCACTTGCGGCCTCCTATGGTCAGCGCTTCAGTCTGCCAGAAGGATGGCAAGAATTGCTGAATATCTGAGACGGCAGCACGCGATGCAAAAAGGGCCAGGGCATATGCCCTGGCCCAATCAGCAGGCTGGGTTCAGAAAAGATCAAGCACCTGGCTCAGCCTCTGATTCAGCGGCGACGGCCTTCATGGACAGACGCAGGCGTCCTTTGTCATCAGCCTCGATGACCTTGACACGGACGGTCTGACCTTCCTTGACATAGTCTTCGACCTTGTTGACGCGCTCCTGCGCAATCTGTGAAACGTGCAACAGGCCATCACGGCCGGGCAGCACCTGCACAATGGCGCCGAATTCAAGAATCTTGAGGACTGTACCGTTGTAGACCTTGCCGATTTCGACTTCCGCGGTCAGGTCGGCAATGCGCTGCTGCGCACGCCGTGCGGCATCGGCATCAACAGCGGCAATGGTGATCGAGCCATCGTCCTGAATATCGATGGTCGTACCGGTCTCCTCGGTAATGGCGCGAATGGTAGCACCTCCCTTGCCGATCACGTCCCGGATGCGTTCGGGGTTGATCTTCATCTGATACATCCGTGGCGCAAAGTCAGAGAGCTCGGTACGTGCGGCCGGGATGGCCTCCTGCATCTTGCCAAGGATGTGCAGACGGGCCTCCCGGGCCTGGGCCAGCGCCACCTGCATGATCTCCCGGGTGATGCCCTGGATCTTGATGTCCATCTGCAGGGCGGTCACCCCCTGATCCGTCCCGGCAACCTTGAAGTCCATGTCGCCCAGGTGATCCTCATCGCCCAGAATGTCAGTGAGTACGGCAAATTTCTTGCCTTCCTTGATCAGCCCCATGGCAATGCCGGCCACGTGGCGACCGACCGGCACACCGGCGTCCATCAGGGCCAGACATCCGCCACATACCGATGCCATGGACGACGAACCGTTCGACTCCGTAATTTCGGATACCAGCCGGATGGAATAGGCAAAATCGTCCTGAGAAGGTATCAGGGCGGAAATGGCCCGTTTTGCCAGCCGGCCATGACCGACTTCCCGACGTTTGGGCGTCCCCATGCGGCCGGTTTCACCGGTGGCATACGGCGGCATGTTGTATTGCATCATGAAGCGTTCACGGTATTCACCGGTGATGGCGTCGATGACCTGCTCGTCTCGGGCGGTACCCAAGGTAGCGACCACCAGTGCCTGAGTCTCGCCTCGTGTAAATAATGCGCTACCGTGTGCGCGGGGGAGCACACCGGTGCGGATGGAAATAGGCCGCACGGTACGGGTGTCCCGACCATCAATGCGCGGCTCGCCGGACAGGATCTGATTGCGCACGATGCTCGATTGCAGATCAAACAGGATGTCGCTGACATCACTTGCGGCGGGCGGAACCTCGTCAGCCGCAACCTGGGCCTGCACGTCCGATTCGATCTGCTTGATGCGCTGCGAACGCTCCTGCTTGACACGCAACCGGTAGGCATCGCGCATGGCATCTCCGGCCAGGGCATGTACCCGCTCGATCAGCGCGTTGTTTTTCTCCGGTGCAACCCATTCCCACTCGGGCTTGCCAGCAACTTCCACCAGCTCTTCGATAGCCTGGATGACCGTCTGCATCTGCTCGTGACCATAGACCACGGCCCCCAGCATGACTTCTTCGGACAGCTCGCTGGCCTCGGATTCCACCATCAGGACAGCCTGGTCAGTGCCGGCCACCACCAGATCCAGCTTGGAGTCCTTGAGCTGCGTAGTCAACGGATTGAGGACATACTGACCATTGATATAGCCGACACGGGCCGCACCAACCGGGCCGCTGAAAGGCACACCCGAGATCGCCAGGGCCGCCGAGGCCCCGATCATCGCAGGGATGTCCGCATCAATCTCCGGATTGCTGGACAGCACCGTGAGCACGACCTGCACTTCATTCATGAAACCTTCGGGGAACAGCGGCCGGATGGGCCGGTCGATCAGGCGTGCAGTGAGCGTCTCTTTCTCGGTGGGCCGGCCTTCGCGCTTGAAGAATCCGCCCGGGATACGGCCAGCCGCATAGAACTTCTCGAAATAATCGACCGTCAGCGGAAAGAAGGACTGACCCGGCTTGGGCTCCTTCGCGGCTACCACCGTGGCCAGCACCATCGTGTCATCGATGGTGACCAGCACCGAACCAGTGGCCTGGCGGGCGATCTCCCCGGTTTCCAGGGTGACCGTATGGTTGCCCCACTGAAATGTTTTCTTGGCGATCTCGAACATCGATTTTTCCCTTGCACCCCGTGGTGCCCACTTCCCGTGCAAACCCGGCGGCACGGTTCGCCATCTGTTCCGAAAAAACAGAATGCCCGCACGGTGGCGGGCATCCTGGGTGGCGTCGGCCGATTACTTGCGCAGGCCCAGACGCTCGATCAGCGAGCGGTAGGCATCAAGATCACGCCGCTTCAGATAGTCGAGCAGCTTGCGACGGCGGCTGACCATGCGCAGCAGGCCACGGCGCGAGTGGTGATCCTTGGCATGCTCCTTGAAATGCTGCGCCAGATCGTTGATGCGGGCGGTCAGCAGAGCCACCTGCACTTCGGGTGACCCCGTGTCATTATCGGCGCGACGGTATTCGGAGACGACTTTTGCCTTGTCGGCGGTTTCCAGTGCCATGATTTCCCTTCCTAGATTGGGTTGACCTGCGGTCCCGCCTGGCAAGCGGGCCGTGCCTTGAATCTGCCGAAACGGCCAGCCAGCCGTTTCTTCATTGAAACTGCGTGACGCGGCCGGCCGTTGCGACCGCGCGCATTATAACCGGTTATGGCATCAGCCCGAAACGGGCCGGGGCCAGCACGTGGCAGCTCAGGCACGCGGCAACGTGACGCCCCGTTGCCCCTGGTACTTGCCCCCCCGATCACGGTACGAAACCTGACAGACCTCGTCGGACTCGAAAAACAGCACCTGGGCGCAACCCTCTCCAGCGTAAATCTTGGCCGGCAGCGGCGTCGTGTTGGAAAACTCCAGTGTCACATAGCCTTCCCATTCCGGCTCAAATGGCGTGACGTTGACGATGATGCCGCAACGCGCGTAAGTCGATTTGCCCAGACAGATGGTGAGCACATTGCGCGGGATACGGAAATATTCCACCGTGCGGGCCAGGGCAAAGGAATTGGGGGGGATGATGCAGACATCCCCTACGAAATCCACGAAATTTTTCTCGTCGAACTGTTTCGGATCGACGATGGTGCTGTTGATGTTGGTAAAGATCTTGAACTCTGGCGCACAGCGGATGTCATAACCATAGCTGGAAGTGCCATAGGAGACCACGCGCCGTCCGTCCACAGCGCGAACCTGACCAGGTTCGAAGGGCGAGATCATTTCGTGCTTCTCAGCCATTTCACGGATCCAGCGGTCTGATTTGATACTCATGCGGGCTCTGTCGAGGGTGTAACGGAAAACAAGGCGGATCGGCACTGACCAGAACCGTGCCTGTTCTCAATGATATATGGGATCCAGCGCGACCACTGGGGACTCCCCTCAGACGCTTCAGGGCACCTGCGCAGGGCGGCGGCTGGCGGGATTCAGTCGTTCCTGACAACGATCGACGGGAACTTCGACGACATGTCCCGTGCCTTCTCGGCCACCTTGACGGCCACCCGTCGGGCAATCTGGCGATAGCGGGCAGCCAGATCGCTGTCTGGCCGGGCGACCACAGTTGGCCGGCCGCTGTCGGCGTCCTCACGGATATGGATATCCAGTGGCAGCCCCCCAAGATACTCCAGACCATACTCGGCCGCCATCCTCTCTCCCCCACCCTGACCGAAGATGTGTTCGACATGACCGCAGTTGCTGCAGACATGCATGGCCATGTTCTCGACCACCCCCATGACCGGGATACCCACCTTTTCGAACATCTTGTAACCTTTGCGGGCATCGAGCAGCGCAATGTCCTGCGGCGTCGTCACGATCACCGCCCCCGTGACGGGAATCTTCTGCGACAGTGTCAGATGGACATCACCCGTACCCGGCGGCATGTCGATCAGCAAATAGTCCAGATCACGCCAGTTGGTCTGCCGCAGCAACTGTTCCAGTGCCTGTACCACCAGAGGACCACGCCAGACCATCGGCGTGTCCATGTCGATCAGAAAACCAATGGAGCTGACCTGCACGCCGTGATTTTCCAGGGGCTCCATCGATTTCCCGTCCGGCGTGCCGGGGCGGCCGCTGATGCCGAACATCAACGGCTGGGAAGGACCATAGATGTCGGCATCCAGCACACCAACCGTCGCCCCTTCGGCCGCCAGGGCCAGTGCCAGATTGGCGGTCATCGTGCTTTTGCCCACCCCACCCTTTCCTGAAGCCACCGCGATGATGTTGCGCACCTGCGGTAGCAGTTTCGTGCCCCCCTGAACGGCATGCGCGACGATTTTCTGGTAAACATGCGCCGTCACGCTCAAGACGCCCGGCAGCTGGCCAATGGCACCGACCACGGCATCCCGAATCTGCTGGATCTGGCTCAAGGCCGGATAACCCAGCTCCACATCAAGGCTGACATGACCATCATCCAACCGCACCTGGCGGGCTGAGCGACTCGACAGCAAATCCTTGCCGGTGTTGGGATCAATAACCTTGGCCAGTACCTGATTGACGGCCTCGACAGTAACGGACATGATTGAAAGGGGGCGGCAGGCCCCGCGGTAAAAAGACAAGATCAAAGGAATACGCTGCCGCCACCGGAACGGGTGTCGCAACGCGCAGGTTGCGGACAGCTTGGTGCGGCGGCTGATTCTCGCACCATGTTCGCATGGCGGCAGCTGAAGTGCGTTGACATTCACCATGTTGTGACGAATGACGTCGTATGACTGCCAAGACTGCCAACACGTCTGACGATCGGGCCTCCAACCGACCCGCGCGCGAGCGGCCTTGTTAAACTTGCAGACATTCCGCCCGAACCTTCTCCCCGAATCCATGATCCAGCCCGAGCGCCTTTTTGTCACCACTGCCCTGCCGTACGCCAACGGATCCTTCCACATCGGCCACATGATGGAATATATCCAGGCTGACATCTGGGTGCGCTTTCAACGCATGCTGGGCAAGGAAGTCCTGTTTGTGGGGGCCGACGACGCTCATGGCGCCCCGATCATGCTGAAGGCCCAGTCGGAAGGCATAACCCCGGAAGCACTGGTAGCGCGCATCGCTGCCGAACGGCCCTATTATCTTGAGGGCTACCATATCAGCTTCGACCACTGGCACTCCACACACTCGCCGGAAAACACGGCCCTGTCCCAGGACATCTACCGGCGCCTGAAAGCGGCGGGGCTGATTGCCACGCGCACCATCGAGCAGTTCTTCGATCCGGTCAAGGAAATGTTCCTGCCGGACAGATACATCAAGGGTGAATGCCCGAACTGCCATGCAAAAGATCAGTATGGCGATGCCTGCGAGGTCTGCAGCAAGGTCTATTCGCCCACCGACCTGATTTCACCCTATTCGACACTGACCGGCAGCACCCCCGTCATCCGCAGCTCGGAGCATTATTTTTTCAGCCTCTCCGATCCGCGCTGCCGGCGCTTCCTGCACGACTGGCTGACACAGGGCCAGCTACAGCCCGAAGTCGCCAACAAAGCCCGTGAATGGCTCGGCCAGGATGACAACACCCCGGCCGGCGGCGACCAGACCAATCCGGGCAGCCCGCTGGTCGACTGGGACATCTCGCGCGATGAGCCCTATTTCGGCATCCCGATTCCGGATGCACCGGGCAAGTATTTCTATGTGTGGCTGGATGCGCCGGTGGGTTATCTGGCCTCGCTCAAGGCACTGTGCGACCTGCGGGGCCTGGACTTCGGTTCATTCATCGATCCCGCTGCCGGCAAGGATCCGCAGCGCCCCTATCGCCAGGTCCATTTCATCGGCAAGGACATCATCTATTTCCACACGCTGTTCTGGCCGGCCATGCTGTACTTCGCCAACCTGCACACGCCCGACAATATTTTCGTCCACGGTTTTCTCACCGTCTCGGGCGAAAAAATGTCCAAGTCGCGCGGCACCGGCCTGTCGCCCAAAAGATATCTGGAACAGGGCATGAATCCCGAATGGCTGCGCTATTACCTGGCAGCCAAGCTCAATGGCCGCGTGGAAGATGTCGATTTCAATGCCGAAGACTTCATGGCACGGGTCAACAGCGACCTGGTGGGGAAACTGGTCAACATTGCCAGTCGCACGTCAGGCTTCATCCTGAAACGGTTCGACGGCAGGCTGGCGGCCCCCGATGCAGCCACCCTGGCAGCATTCCGCGACAGCTGGCCCGGTGCCGAGACCCTGGCCAGCCTGTATGAGCAGCGCGATTATGCCCGCGCCATGCGCGCCATCATGGCGCTCGCCGACCGTGTCAACCAGTTCATTGATGCGGAGCGCCCCTGGGAGCTGGCACGGCAACCGGACAAGGCATCGGCCCTGCACCAGGTCTGCTCCGATGCACTGCGCGGCTTTGCCCAACTGATGCTGCTGCTGGCGCCCGTCCTGCCCGATACCGCGGCACGGGCCGCCGCCTTCCTGAATCTGCCACAGCCGTTCTCATGGTCACTGATCGAGCAGCCCTTGCCGCCCGGCCACACGATCCAGCCCTATCAGCATCTGATGCAGCGTGTCGATGCCCGGCAACTGGATGCGCTGTTCGACCCGCCGGCGCCACCGGCGGTCGCCGACGGTAACGCACACCACGCGTCTAGCCAACCGGCCGGCAACTCGACAGGAACTGCCGCCAAAACCGCGGCCACACCCCCGGCGGCGTCCGACTCTCCTGTGAATGAGATCACGATCGACGACTTCCTGCGGCCTGATCTGAGAATAGCCCGTATTCTCAGTGCCGAACGGGTGGAAGGCTCAACCAAACTGCTGCGACTGATGCTGGATCTGGGTGACGGGCGTCATCGACAGGTGTTTTCCGGCATTTCAGCCCATTACGATCCGGCCCAGCTACCCGGGCGGCTGACGGTGATGGTCGCCAATCTCAAGCCACGCAAAATGAAATTCGGCCTTTCCGAGGGCATGGTGCTGGCCGCCTCCGGCAGTGGCGAGGATAAAACCGGCGTATTCCTGCTTGCACCGGACAGCGGCGCCCAACCAGGCATGAAAGTCTCCTGAGCCCATCATGTCTCTGAAACGGCACGGCCTGCATTTTCGACCGGCACTGCTGGATGCGCTGAAGCACTATCGGCGCCGGGATTTCATGGCGGATCTGGGTGCCGGGCTGACGGTGGCCTGCGTGGCATTGCCACTGGCCATGGCCTTCGGCATTGCCAGTGGCGTCAAGCCCGAACAGGGGCTGATCACCGCCATCGTCGGCGGTGCCCTGGTGTCCCTGCTGGGGGGCTCGAAGGTGCAGATCGGGGGGCCGGCCGGCGCCTTTGTCGCGATGCTCTACGGCATCGTCCTGCAGTATGGGCTGGCCAATCTGCTGCTGGCCACCATGATGGCCGGTGTGCTCCTCTTTCTGATGGGTGCCCTCCGTCTGGGACAGATCATCCGCTTTGTCCCCATTTCCATTGTGATTGGTTTCACCAACGGCATTGCCGTGGTCATCATGCTCTCCCAGCTCAAGGATTTTCTGGGACTGCAGATCGCGAAGATGCCAGCAAACTTCTTCTCGCAGCTGGACACCCTGCTGCATTATCGGCAGGGCATAAACTATTCAGCGCTTGGGCTGGGCCTGGCAACGCTGGTCACCCTGTTGCTCTGGCCAAAGCCGCCCAGGGTCATGGACTCCCGGCAAACGGCACTGGAGAAGCCCGCCCAGGGTGTCGTTGATCTGCCAGACATCACGCAGACCGCAACGCCAGACGAGGCCACTCCGACACCAGCCAACGCCCTTGCCGCACGTGAAGGCTCAACCAGTCCGCGCAATCCCAAAGCCCGGGAAGCGGTCGCCCACCAGCACCCCGCTCAACCGGACATCCAGCGCCCGGCAGGCGCTATCCGCCAGATGCTGTGGCGCATCCCGGCACCGCTGGTCGTCCTTCTTCTGGGCACTCTGCTGACCTGGGCACTGCAACTGCCGGTCGAAACCATCGGCAGCCGATTCGGAGGCATCCCACAACGCCTGCCCCTGCCGGTCCTGCCCAGTTTCGACTGGCAATCTGCCCAGAACCTGGTCGGCCCCACGTTGGCCATTGCCTTTCTGGGTGCGATCGAGTCCCTGTTGTGTGCCCGGGTGGCCGACGGGATGACGCACGAACGTCACGATCCCAACCAGGAGCTGATGGCGCAGGGCATCGCCAATTTCACCACCCCACTGTTTGGCGGCATTGCCGTCACCGGCACCATTGCCCGGACGGTCACCAACATCCGCAGTGGTGCCCACAGCCCGGTGGCCGGCGTCATTCATGCGCTGACGCTGCTGATTTTCATGCTGCTGCTGGCCCCGCTGGCCGTGAACATTCCCATGAGCGTGCTGGCGGGCATCCTGCTGTTCGTCGGCTTCAACATGGGTGACTGGCACGCCTTTGCGCGGTTGCGCCGCTTCACGCTCAACTACCGCACCGTCCTCGTCAGCACCTTCCTGCTCACCGTCATCTTCGACCTGACCGTCGCTGTCCAGTTTGGGCTGCTGCTCGCCAGCTTCTTCTTCATCTACCGGGTGGCCCGGGTCACGCGCATTGACCGCGTCGAAACCCCTGCCGATCTCGCCACGCTCGCCGGTGGCCGCCGGGTCGGCACCTGGCAGGCTTTTGGCTCGATCTTCTTCGGCTCAATCAGCAAGCTCGAAGCCATCACCGCCACACCACAGCCACTGCCCGACATCGTGATCCTGGACCTGCAGCGCGTCATCAACCTGGACACCACCGGCCTGGATGCCCTGCAGACCCTGCACCGACATATCCTGGAGCATGGTGACCGGCTGATTCTGTGTGGGGCCAACCGCCAGCCCCTGTCGTTGATGCAACGGGCCGGCTTCCTGGATGAACTCGGACCCAATAACCGCTTCGATTCGCTGGATGCCGTGTACACGGCGCTGCGGGAGTCTGCTGGACACAGGCGCTGAGATGCTGCAACGCTGCCCCCGGCACCGCACCGCCCAAGGACAGCCTCCTTCTGCACTGCTTCAATGCCGCATGGTTCGCCTGTCCTGCAGACTATCTGTGCGCTTGAGTCGGCCGGTGTCCTGGTCGAAATACGCGTTGAAGAACATCGTGCGCGTATCCGTGCCCAGATAACGCCAGCTCCAGACCTCTTCGTGCTGGCGGCTGAAACGCTCGATTTCACCGGGCTTGCCCAGCACCTGCCGGACCGCATCACGACTCATCCCGGGCGCCAGCCGCTGGAAGTTTTCCTCGGTCAGCACCTGCCGGATACTGCGATAGCGGCCATCGGCGCCAATCGTGACAAAATAGGTCTCCTTGCCACGCGGTCCCCTCGGATATTCAAGCGTCCGGCTGCCATCGCTTTCTTCCCAGGTCATCTCTGGCTGCCCCATCCAGCGACGGACATCGGCTTCGGTACTTTCACCAGGGGCAAGTTTCTGTTGGGCCACGAAATCACAGGCGCCCAACGGCATCAGCGCCAGCAGTAGTGCCCACCCCCAGCCGCGCACGCCTCCCCGACGGCCGGGCGTACGCTGCTCCGTGCCCTGCCGGTCAGACGATGTAGCGGAGTCTGCCGGCGCGGTACGCCCCGCCCCACAAGAGGCGTCATCCCTGTCGGATCGATCCATCACTGTGTTCCCTGTCATTCTCAAAGGTGCAAGCATACCTAATCAGGCGCCTCCCCTGCAGCCCCCATTCATCAACCAGAGCTACTGCACGACGCAGACTGCCGCCTCCCGGGGCAGCCATCCCGGTTCGCTACAATATCTCATACCCCAAATGGAAAGAGGAACCCAAGGACACTAAGATATGACGCTCTTGAATACCCTGGTCGCCTTGCTGGCGGGAGTGGGTCTCGCAACACAGGCCGCCGTCAATGCACGACTGAGCGCCGGAATCGGCAACCAGCCACTGCTCGCCGCCCTGATCTCATTCACCCTTGGCACCCTGATTCTGCTGGCGATCGCGCTCTTTCAGGCAGACTGGAAAATACTTGGCAGCAATCTGGGCCAACAGCCCTGGTGGCACTGGACGGGCGGCCCATTCGGCGCTTTCTTTGTCACGGGGATGGTTCTGCTGGCCCCCCGCATCGGCATCGCCAACACCATGTTTCTGGTGCTCCTTGGTCAGCTGTGCACTGCCCTGGCCATCGACACCTTCGGTCTGCTGCACATGCCGGCCCGCCCGGTACACTGGTACAAACTGGTAGGACTGGCCATCATGATCGGTGGCCTGTCACTCTTCATGTTCGGCGAACGCTGGTTCGGTCATCAGGGCTGACCCAGAGGCCCTTCTGCCCCGGCCCCTTATACCAGCGACCGGCACCCCCGCCGGATGATGCGCTGGGTGTTCACATCCTCCGGCCGCTCGGACTGCCAGCGTGCGCAACACGCACGAACCCAGTCCGGCTGGCTCTTGGCAGCATCATTGAGCCAGTTAGCCACAGAATCCTGCACATAGCGCGCAGGGTCACCGCGCAGCGGCTCAATGACCGGCAGGGCACGGCCGGGATCCTGCTTGAGGGCAGCCAGGTGCGTACACCACACACCCCGCGGGCGAATCGACTCGGAAGCAAAGCGTCGGATCCGCTCGGATGGATCGCCCGCCCAGGGAACCAGCAGGGCAATCGCCGCGTCGAGATCGGCTGCGAAATGGGGCCGGATCGCCAGCCATGCCCACTCCCTCACACCGAAATGCCGGTCATCGGCCAGCGGTCGTACAGCAGCCAGCCGCTGTTGCAGCGAGCGGCCATGCTGTGCACCTATCATGAAACAGGCCCATCCCCGCACCGTATCGGAAGGGTGCTGTCCGAGTTCGGCGATACCCGAGGCCCCCAGGGTCTGCAGCAACATCTCGGCAGCAAAGTGCATGCGGGACAGAATGCCGCTGCCCTGCTGCCCGGCCATGGCATCCAAACCCGCTGTCCCAACAGCCGGTACGACATGACGCATCAGTTCGGCAAAATCCACTGACAGGCACTCTGCCAGCACCCGGGATTCGACCGTGCCGGCATTCAGGGCACGCTGCCGTTCCCGATCAATTGGCGACTTCCTGGAAGACATAAAAAAATCAACCCGCTTTTTCCGGCAACCACCCAACGACTGCCGTTTGCCCTGCACCCCTGCTGACAACAGGGGCAATTGTACTATCATCACGGGAGGTGCCGACGCCGCACGCCGCCCCTCAAAAGGGCCCGTGTCAAAGGCCGGCGGCCCGTCGTTCAACCTTCCGCGATCCTGCCGGATCTTCGCATCATGGCTCTCTACGTCTCTGAAGCGACCAAGTTCATCAACACACTGAAAACCCAGCATCCCACCCTGGAAGCCGAACAGCAGCGCGGCCGGGCCATCTGGTGGGATCAGGCGCCCATTGATCTGAAGCGCCGGGCCGAGGAAAACGCCTCCCGCGTGATGCAAAAACCCTATCCTTACCAGACCGACGTCAACACAGCGCCCTGAACCAGGGCCCGGGGCACCTTTCCATGCCTGATACCAACAGGGGCCGCAAGGCTGCCCCCCCGGCCCCCACAACCGGGACAGATGCCGATCTGCCGGTGCTTGCGCTTATCCATGGCGAACCGCTGCGCCGTATCCCGAACGATCTCTATATCCCACCGGATGCCCTTGAGGTGTTGCTCGACACCTTCGAGGGGCCGCTGGATCTGCTGCTCTACCTGATCCGCAAGCAGAACTTCGACATCCTTGACATCCCCATGGCCAAGGTCACGGCCCAATACCTGGCCTATGTCGACGAAATCCGCTCACGCAACCTGGAACTGGCCGCGGAATATCTGCTCATGGCCGCCATGCTGATCGACATCAAGTCACGAATGCTGTTGCCCGTCAAAAAGGCCGACAGCGGTGAAGAAGTCGAGGATCCGCGGGCCGAACTCGCCCGTCGCCTGCTGGAATACGAGCGCATCAAGTATGGTGCGGCGCAGATCGACGCCCTGCCCGTACTCGGCCGGGACTTTGTGCGAGCCGAGGTACATCTGGACCATACGGCCGAGATCCGGCTGCCAGATGTATCCACCGACGACCTGCGTGCAGCCTGGGCCGAGGTGCTGCGCCGCGCCCGGCTGGTGCAGCACCATCAGGTGCAGCGTGAGTCCCTCTCCGTACGCGAGCATATGTCAGGTATTTTGCGCAAGCTGCAGAACCTGCGCTTTGCTGAATTCCACGAACTCTTCGACCTGGAACAGGGCACCGCCGGCGTGGTTGTCACCTTTGTGGCCATGCTGGAACTGGCCCGCGAGAGCCTGCTGCAAATCACCCAGGCCGAAGCCTTTGCGCCGATCTACGTCCGGCTCTCCTACCTGCCCAGCAAAGCCTCGCTTCCCCCCGCCCCGGTCGATGCATCACCGGACGAGGCCACCATCCTCGCCCCGGACTGAATCCCTGCCCCTTCCTTCGGTACCCGCTGCGCCTCGCGCCAGAACACCCCGCCCCTTATCGCCATGTCCCTTTCGGTTCAGCACGGGTTGCAGCTCCAGCCCTTTAATACCTTTGGCATCCGCGCCACGGCACGATTGGCCGGCACACTGTACGACACCGCTGCCGTCGACGAGTTGCTGGCGACACTGCAGGCGCAAGGCCATGCCCGGCCACGCATCATCGGCGGTGGCAGCAACCTGCTGCTGGCCCGCGATCTGGATGAGCCCGTTCTCTTCATGCGTACACGGGGAAAAAAGATCATCGATCAACAGGCCGATAACGTATGGATTGACGTGGCGGCAGGTGAACCGTGGCACGATACGGTTCGCTGGAGCCTGGCCCAGGGCTACAGCGGACTGGAAAACCTGGCCCTGATTCCCGGTCGCGTCGGCGCGGCCCCCTGGCAGAATATCGGCGCCTACGGGGTGGAGGCAGGCGAGCGCATCCACTCGGTTGACGCCATTCACCTGGACAGTGGCCAGCGTCGCCGCTTTTTGGCTGCCGAATGCGCCTTCGGCTATCGGCAGAGTTTCTTCAAGACCGCCGCCGGACAGGCATGGTTGATTCTGGGCGTACGCCTGCAACTATCCCGCCACTTCACACCCCGTCTGGCCTACGCGGGACTGGAGCAGGCACTGGCAGCCGTCCCGTCCCCCAGCCCCCTGCAGGTGGCCGAGGCCGTTGAAAGCATTCGCCGCCGCAAACTTCCAGACCCCAGAATATTAGGCAACGCAGGCAGTTTCTTTCATAACCCCGTGGTCAATGGAAAAATGCTGGAACGCCTTCGTCAGCAGGATTCAGACCTGCCCTGGCACGCGACGGCCCCGCAATCCCCACCCAACCAGTCCACAGGAATCGCTGCCGAGCATGCCGGCCCCCTATTCAAGCTGTCTGCCGGCTGGCTGATCGATGCCTGCGGCTGGAAGGGCCACCGTGAAGGTGACGCAGGCGTCTCTCCTCATCACGCGCTGGTGCTGGTCAACTACGGCAACGCGCGTGGCCAGGACATTCTGCATTTGGCCCGGCGTATCCAAAGCAGTGTCTACGAACGCTTCGGTATTCACCTGCAGCCCGAACCCATCATCATTGACTGACCCGCGGGCAGGGCCAGTCCGGGGCCGCTCCCCCGGACAGACCATCAACCCTATTCCATAGATGGATTTTATTTAAATAATTCCCGTAAAAAATGATAATCGGCTCACCTAATAATAATTACCTGGAGTGAGTACATGAGTAAGCAGCGCTACGTCATGGCCCTGGATCAGGGGACAACCTCGTCACGCGCCATCATTTTTGATACCCAGGGCGAGATGGTGTCGGTGGCCCAGCGCCCCTTCAACCAATACTTCCCGAAACCAGGCTGGGTCGAGCACGATGGCAAAGAAATCTGGGCATCCCAGGTATCTGTCCTGACCGAAGCATTGGCCAAGTCCCGCCTGGATGCAGCTGATATTGTGGCCATCGGCGTCACCAACCAGCGGGAGACCACCCTGGTCTGGGACCGCGCCACGGGCGAGCCGATCCACAATGCCATCGTCTGGCAGGATCGGCGCACCGCCCGCTACTGCGACCAGATCCGCGAAGCCCATCAGGCCGTCATCCAGGAAAAAACCGGCCTGGTGCTGGACGCCTACTTTTCCGCGACCAAAGTGAAATGGATTCTGGACAATGTCGAAGGCGCACGCGCACGTGCCGAACGGGGCGAATTATGCTTCGGCACCGTCGATACCTGGCTGATCTGGAATTTCACCCGCGGCAAGGTGCACGTCACCGACCCCAGCAACGCCAGCCGCACCATGCTCTACAACATCCATAGCCTGGACTGGGATGACGAGCTGCTCCGCCTCTTCGGTGTGCCTCGCAGCATGCTGCCTGAGGTCCGAAGTTCCAGCGAAGTGTATGGTGAAACTTCCACCCGCTATACCGAATGCAGCATTCCCATCGCCGGCATTGCCGGTGACCAGCAGGCAGCGCTGTTTGGCCAACTCTGCACCGAACGGGGCATGCTCAAGAATACCTATGGCACGGGCTGTTTCCTGCTGATGAACACGGGTGAAACACCCGTCAAATCCGCTAACAACCTGCTGACGACCGTTGCCTGGAAAATCGACGGCAAAACCACCTATGCACTGGAAGGGGGCGTCTTTGTGGGTGGGGCCGCAATCCAGTGGCTGCGGGACGGCGCCCGACTGATCCGCACATCAGCCGACATCAACAACCTCGCCCTGACGGTCGAGGACAATGGCGGCGTGTACTTTGTTCCGGCCCTGACCGGGCTGGGGGCTCCCTACTGGGATCAATATGCCCGCGGCGCCCTGCTCGGCATTACCCGTGGCACCACCGATGGCCACATTGCCCGCGCCACCCTGGAAGGCATTGCCTTTCAGGTCTACGATATTGTCAAGGCCATGGAAGCGGACGCCGGCCAGGCAACGGCACAGCTGCGCGTCGACGGTGGCGCCAGCAAGAGCGACTACCTGATGCAGACCCAGTCAGATCTGTTTGCCTTCGACATCGTCCGCCCGAAAACCATCGAGACCACCGCTCTGGGTGCCGCCTACCTCGCCGGTCTGGCCACCGGCTACTGGCCCGACATCAAAACGCTGCACCAGCAGTGGCAAGTGGGGCAAACCTTCAAACCCCAGCTGCCACCGGAACGGGTACGGGAGATGCTGCATTACTGGCACAAGGCTGTGCGTGCTGCACGCAACTGGATCGAGGAGTAAATCGTGCGTCCCTGCACCCGATCCCTCCATACCGGCCTTCTATCCGTACGCCGCCGGCGTGACGTGCTCCTGCTGGACGACTTGCCCCCAAGCCAGTACCGGATCAGCGGGGAGGCATCATGAATATTCTGACAGCCGAAATCATCGGCACCGCCCTGATGATTCTGCTGGGCAATGGCGTCGTGGCGAGCTGCTCGCTGAAAAATACCCATGCCAGCGGTTCGGGCTGGATCGTCATCACCGCAGCATGGGGCTTTGCTGTCTTCGTCGGGGTCACTGTCGCCGGCCCGGTCAGCGGCGCCCACCTGAATCCAGCCGTCACGCTGGGACTGGCGCTGGCGCACAAAACCCCCTGGGCCAGTGTTCCCACCTACCTGCTGGGCGAATTCCTGGGGGCCATGCTCGGTGCATTGTGTGTCTGGCTGTTTTTTCGCGACCAGTTCGCCGCGACAGAAGATGAAGGTGCCAAAAAAGCCTGTTTCTGCACCGGGCCAGCCATCCGCAACCTGCCGAACAACTTTTTCTGCGAAACGCTGGCAACCTTCGTGCTCATCTTCGTGATTTTCCACATCATGGGTGATGGCAGCATCACGCTGCCCGGCCAGACGACCGCCACCCCCATTGGTCTGGGCACCATCGGCGCCCTGCCCGTGACGCTGCTGGTGTGGGTTCTGGGCCTGAGCCTGGGAAGCACGACCGGTTACGCCATCAATCCCGCGCGGGATCTCGGCCCACGACTGGTTCTGACGCTACTTCCCCTGAATGTCCGACCCGACTGGAGCTACGCCTGGGTACCCGGCCTGGGCCCGATTCTGGGCGCCATGCTGGCAGCCGGCCTGTACCTGCTGCTGCAATAGGCAGTAGGCAGACCGACTCGCCCCACTGGCCATCCGCCCGTTCAGGCCGGTGGCCAGTCGCGCCGCCGGAACACCCAGCGATCCTCGGTGGAGGCGGCCGCATCCAGTGCATAGCCCTCGCGATCAAACCCGCGCAGTACATCCGGTGAACGGGCGTCCTGCTCGATGGCATAACGCACCATCATGCCCCGCGCCCGCTTGGCGTTGAAGGAAATGACTTTCCACTTGCCTCCTTCGGGCAACTTTGGATCATCCCGCCATTCCTCGAAGGCGATCTTCAACACCGGATAGGCAAGCTGCTTCAGATCGACCGCTCCGAAATACTCGTCCGACGCCAGGTTCACCAGCACGGGATGCGGGTCGTCGGCCAGGGCGCGATTCAAGGTGCTGGCGATGCGATCCCGCCAGAACACGTACAGATCCTTGCCCTTCGGATTGGGCAGCCGGGACCCCATTTCCAGCCGATACGGCTGCATCAGGTCAAAGGGACGCAACACCCCGTAAAGCCCCGACAGAATGCGCACCATCTGGTTGGCACGCATCACCTCATCCATCGACAGCGTCCGGGCAGACAGGCCGTCATAGACATCGCCGTTGAAGGCAAACAGGGCGGGACGGCTGTTGCTGTTATCAAAAGTCTCAGAAAACCGCTGATAACGCTGCACATTTTCACGCGACAGCGCTGCACTGATCGACATGAGCCCGGACAGGGCTGTTTCATCATAGCCCCGCAAGATATCGACCAGCTCCCGGGTTTCTGCCGGGAAGGCCGGCAGACTGGTGGGCACGTCAGGAGCTGGCGTGCTATAGTCCAGCGCCTTGGCTGGTGAAATAACTATCTTCATGGTCTTTATTATAGAGCGTTTTTATAGACATTCGCCAGATCGTGCGAAAACACCGGCCACTGACGATTACACTCACCTCTCCCGGAACCAGTGCGCTCCCATGTCCCGTCTCGTCATCGATACCAATATCTGGCTCGATCTGCTGGTCTTTCATGACCCCTCGATACGGACACTACGAGAAGCGCTTGAGCAGGGGCAGCACACCGTGCTGTGTACGCCAGCCATGCGGGCCGAGCTGGCCGTGGTGCTGGCGCGTCCGCAGTTCCATCTGGATAGCAGCCGCCAGGGGATTGCTCTATCCCGCTATGAAATCCTGACACAGACACTGCCGCCGCCGCCGCCCTGTAACCTCAGTTGCCGTGACCC
Source organism: Lautropia sp. (assembly GCA_030527825.1). Taxonomy (GTDB): domain Bacteria; phylum Pseudomonadota; class Gammaproteobacteria; order Burkholderiales; family Burkholderiaceae_E; genus Lautropia. The sequence continues at coordinate 1,518,718 of JAUNAC010000001.1, read as the reverse complement.
GGACGACCGCAAGTTTCTTGATCTGGCCGTCGCACACCGGGCAGACTGGCTTCTTTCCAAGGATCGGGCACTACTCGCAGCCCGCCGCTTCGCCCTGCGCCGCTTTGGCCTGCACATCGGGACCGTCACGCAGATGCAGCAACAGTCTCTGTCAGCGCCCACCCCGGCCGGCCCGGCCTGCTGACATTTTCCTGCCGTCCGCCGCACCATGTGCCCTGCCGCCCCCGTCATCTCTGCCTGCCCACCGCGCTGGCACATCCTGTGCCAGGTCATCGACAACTTTGGCGACGCCGGCGTATTGTGGCGACTGGCCCAGCAACTAGGACAGGAATATGGGTTTGAGGTGCATTTCTTCATTGATCGCCTCGACATTCTGGAACACCTGGCCCCGACGGCCACACGGCCCACACCACAGGCTCCCGGCGCCCCCACCGTGCACCCACTATCCGATGACGCCCCCCTGGAGCAGGGGGCCGATGTCATTATCTGCGGCTTTCAGGTGCGACTGCCGGCCTCAGCCCGTGCCAGGCTGCGTCTCATCCGCCAGACCGCTGCCTCGCCGCTTGACGTTCCGTTGCTGATACAGCTTGACTATCTCAGCGCGGAAGACTGGATATCTGGCAGTCACGGCCTGCCGAGCCTGCAGCCCGACGGCCTGACCGAATACTTTTTTTACCCGGGCTTCACTACAGCCAGCGGCGGCCTGCTGCGCGAGCGCGATCTGCTGAAACAGCGTGCCAGCTTTCAGGCCGACCCGAACCAGCGTCACCAGTGGCTGAGGGCACAGGGCATACCGCCGGCTGACTCTGATACGCCTTCCCTGCTGGCCTGCCTGCTCTGTTATCCCGAAGCGCCCTGCACGGCACTGCTGCAAACCTGGCTGACATTGCCGTCCCTCCCCCCCCTGCACCTGCTGATCCCCGGCGCTTCCACCCAGCCATGGACAGCCCGGCTGACGGCGCTGGCACAGGCCCGCCCCGATCGCCTGCGCCTGAGCTTTTTGCCCTTTCTGCCCCAGGCGGAATTCGATCACCTGCTGTGGAGCTGCGACCTGAATCTGGTACGCGGTGAAGACTCATGGCTTCGGGCCCTGTGGGCTGGCAGACCTTGGCTATGGCAAGCCTATCCGCAACCGGAACAGGCCCACCTGCACAAGCTGGACGCATTTCTGAACCGGGCCGCCACCTGGCTGCCGGCAGACACCGCCTTGCTACCCTGGCAACAGGCCATGCGTGCCTGGAACAGTGCCCCCGGCAGCAGCATCCAGGCCATACCTGCCTGGCTGCAGGACCATGCGAACGCCACGCAACTGGCGCAGCACCAGGCAGATGCCGCCGGTCAACTGTCCGATCTGGCCAGCCAGCTGGTGACATTTACCCGGCAGGCCCGTGGCGTTCCTGGCGCGAACCAGCCCGAAAACGCCACCGACCCGCTATAATCGCCCGTTCAGCTCAACCCCGACAAGACAGATACACCCATGAAGACCGCCCAGGAACTGCGCGTTGGCAACGTGATCATGATCGGCAATGACCCTATGGTGGTCATCAAGGCCGAATACAACAAATCCGGCCGCAATGCCGCGGTCGTTAAACTGAAAATGAAGAATTTGCTGACCGGCTCCGGTACCGAGAGCGTCTATCGGGCCGATGACAAGTTCGAAATCCAGGTGCTGGAACGGACGGAAGTCACCTATTCCTATTTCTCCGATCCCGCCTATGTCTTCATGGATCACGAGTACAACCAGTACGAAGTCGACGGTGAAAACATGGGGGATGCCCTGAACTACCTGGAAGAAGGCATGCCCTGCGAGGTCGTCATGTACAACGGCCGCGCCATTTCTGTGGAATTGCCCACCACCCTGGTACGTGAAGTTGAATACACCGAACCGGCCGTACGCGGCGACACCTCGGGCAAGGTACTGAAACCGGCCCGTATCAAGCCAACCGGTTTTGAAGTTCAGGTACCTGCCTTTGTAGAAACCGGTGACAAGATCGAAATCGACACCCGCAACGGCGAATATCGCAGCCGGGTCAAATAACTTTCACTCTATATACTTGCCGCGCCAGGGTATTTTCCCTGGCAGCAGACAAAAAAATACCGCCCTCGGGGCGGATTCACCTGCTACATATCCCTTGACCAGACCGGTCAGGGCCGGACGCCAGCGGTGCCAGAAGCTTTCTGCAGACCAGCAGCCATCGGACCGGATAAGGTCAGTTCCACTGCACAGTGGCTGCTGCCCGGCCGCCAGACGGCTATGTCAGAGGGATTGAGCTGGCACGAGTCCACCCAGGCCCCGTCTCCCCCTCCTCGCACCCTGAGCAAGGCCCCCGTCTGTTCGGGTGCGTCCTGCGATTTCAGGTAACGCCAGCTCGAACGACACCGGCTGCGCAGGTTGCCCAGCAGGCGCCCCATCAGGTTGACACGCAGCGTGGCATCGGTCACCCCACCATCAGGCGCCTGCGCATCCAGTGAGCCAATGCCCCCTCGCTGCTGCCGCCTGACAGTACGCAACAATATGCGCTGCACCGTCCCGTGCAGGGAGGCCATCGACAGCGGTTTGACCAGGTAGCCACTGCAGCCGGCCAGAGCCGAACGCAGTAGATCGGAGATACCCGAGCGGTCGCTGAGAACCACCACCGGCACGCTTGACCCGGTCGCGCGCCGGAATCGCCGCATCATCTCCAGACCACACCCATCAGGCTGTTGGGGATCCACTAGGATCATGTCATAGTGGCGCATGGACAGAACATCACTTGCCTGCTCCAAAGTACCAACGCCATCCACATCAACGCCTAACTGGCGCATACCCACAGCCACATGGCTACGACTGGATGGACTTGGATCCATCACCAGAATGCGCAGAGGCACATCAACCGGCATCCGTCCGCACACGGTAGGCAGAATGCTTCCTGAGAGCGTACTACGGTTGACCGCATATTGATGCGCCCGCGCCACCAGCAGATCAGCTGAGCGATTCAACACGGTCAGAATATCCTGAGCGAATGATGCAAATAGCAAATCATCCGCACCCCGCAGCCGGTTGGCACGACGACCGACCCCAATCACCGGAATGGCCCGGGGCAGACTGCGCAACCGCCGTGCGGTGTCCACGCCTCCGTCAATCGTCAGATTGACCAATGCAATATCGAATTCCCCGCCCCGCCGGGTATCTGCCAACTGATAGCGGTGTGGATTTTGCTTCTCACACTGGAAGATCAATTCGATCAAACGCATAAAACGCTGACCGAGCCCGAACGCAGCCACCCGGAACGGCAACTGCGACGTCTCGGCCGTCAACGTCGACGAGCCGGTCAGGCAGCTTTGTCCACAAGGGTTAAAAGGCGTCTTCCACATAAGGCCCGATGAAAACAGAAAGCCTCGTGAAGAGCAATAGAAATATAAGAAAATTCCATCAATTCAGACGGTTATAAGCAAAGCCTAGGAGAAAACCGTAGCTTTTTTGGTAAAAAAGCCTCGTTAACATCACGAAACATGATAGATGTTATTAAACGCCAGGTTTTCCGTCAAAATTTGTGTTCACAAAATTTTCTGCTCAAAACAGGCCACCCGATGCGGATCATGACACCCCGGATCGCGCTCCCGGGGTGAAATCATTCCAGCACTTCGGTTCTGAGCTGGTTATCCAGCGCAAAATTCAGCACAAAATGATGCGCGAGCGGTTCGATATCGTGCAGACGCCGATCCACAATCACGCACTTGAAACCGTGGTACATGGACGGCAGGACATAAGGGGAATAGCCCAGGTGGAAGCGTCCAACACCGGAACGTGCCCCGGTTTTTTTCTTTGGACGGAATTCCGCCATGACGCCAGCCAGCCGCTCCGCCCAGTCACTGGGTCGAAAACTGCGGCCATCCTGGGTCTGACCAATGATGACAAAACGGCTCGCCTGTCGGACATGTGCCAGTGGGTCTGCCGTTACCAGTATCGGAGTAACTGGAGGTTCACCCTCTCCAGCCGGGCAGTCAGATAACGTCACGGCCCCCGATGCCTCCGGTGTTCCTGTTTTTTCGCTGGCTGCTGCAACGCTAGCCGGTACGGATGATTTCATCTGTTCTTGCTGCATGGAAGTATGATACCGATACGTTTACAGAGAATTTGAGACCTGTGCATGACCACCCCCGCTCCCCTGATGTCGACCTATCTCCGGCAGCCCGTCGTATTCGAGCGTGGCGAAGGTGCCATTCTGTTTGATCAGGCGGGCCGACAGTACCTTGACTGCCTGAGCGGTATAGCCGTCAATACACTCGGTCACGCCCACCCCGATCTTGTCGCTGCTCTGCAGGATCAGGTGGCCCGCATAATCCACTGTTCCAACCTTTTCGAGATACCCCTTCAGGAAGACGTCGCCCGACTGCTCATCCAGCATTCTGGCATGACCAACGTATTCTTCTGCAACTCCGGACTAGAAGCCAACGAAGCCGCACTCAAACTCGCCCGTTTACACGGCCATGCACGTGGCATTGCCGAACCTCGGGTCATCGTTTTTGGGCATGCCTTTCACGGCCGCTCCATCGCCACGCTGTCAGCCACCGGCAATACCCGCGTACAGCAGGGGTTTGAGCCCCTGCTACCGGATTTTTCTCGCCTGCCCTTCAACGATCTGGACGCCTTGCAAGCGCTCGCCAGACAGGATCGGCATCAACCACAAATCAGTGCGGTGCTGCTGGAGCCCATCCAGGGAGAGGGTGGCATCTCGGTCGCTACCCCGGAGTTCCTGCAGGCAATCCGGCAACTTTGCGATACCTCCCACTGGCTGATGATGGTGGATGAAGTCCAATGCGGCATGGGTCGCAGTGGGCGCTGGTTTGCCCATCAATGGGCCGACGTCCGGCCCGATGTCATGACTCTGGCCAAAGGGCTGGCTTCCGGCGTGCCCGTCGGCGCTGTCCTTGCCCATGGCCCAGCCGCCAGCCTATTCCAGCCGGGCAGCCATGGAAACACCTTCGGCGGCAACCCGCTGGCCATGCGCGCGGCGCTCACCACACTGCAGATCATGGAGCGGGATCACCTGGTCGCACGGGCTGACAGCCTGGGCCGGCGGATAAGTCAATCCTTCGAGCAGGAACTGAGGGACGTTCCCGGCTTTGTCCGGCTACGTGGCCAGGGCCTGATGCTCGGTATCGAACTGGATCGCCCCTGCACGGAACTGGTCGCACAGGCACGGGAAGAAGGACTGATCATCAACGTAACTGCCGGGAACGTGATTCGGCTACTTCCCCCCCTGATCCTGACAGATGCACAGGCCGATGACATGGTTCGGCGTCTGACTCCGCTTATTCAGACATTCCTGGGGGTAGCTGCACCCACAGACCCCTGATATTGGTGCCCACCTCCCATTACCCTACCATATGACCCGCCATGAATACCTTACCCATCAAGCATTTCCTGAAATTCGATGACTTCAGCCGCGAAGAGATCGAATATCTGCTCAAACGCGCCGACTTCATCAAGAAACGTTTCAAGAACTACGAGACCTGGCACCCCCTCCAAGACCGCTCCCTGGTCATGATCTTTGAAAAAGCGTCCACCCGGACACGGCTCTCATTCGAGGCCGGCATGCTGCAGCTCGGCGGCGCAGCCATCTACATGAACACCCGCGATTCTCAACTGGGACGGGGCGAGCCCGTGGATGATGCCGCCAAAGTCATCTCCCGGATGTGCGACATCATCATGATGCGCACCTTTGACCAATCCATCATTGAGCGCTTTGCTGCGGCTTCCCGGGTACCAGTCATCAATGGCCTGACCAACGAGCACCATCCGTGTCAGATTCTCGCGGATATCTTCACCTACATGGAACACCGCGGCAGCATCCATGGCAAAACCGTCGCCTGGGTTGGCGATGCCAACAACATGAGCTACACCTGGATCCAGGCGGCGCGGCTGCTGGACTTCACCGTACACATCTCCACTCCTGCCGGATACGCATTGGACATGTCGCGAATCAGCGAATCTGAACGGGTTCATCTGCGCTACTTCAGTCATCCGCGTGACGCCTGCACCAATGCTGACCTGGTGACGACCGACGTCTGGACCAGCATGGGCTACGAAGCCGAAAACGAGGCCCGACGCGCTGCCTTTGCTGATTTCTGCGTCGACGCCAACATGATGGCCCTGGCTCACCCCGATGCCCTGTTCATGCATTGTCTGCCAGCGCATCGTGGCGAGGAAGTCACCGCCGATGTCATTGACGGCCCACAGTCTGTCGTCTGGGACGAGGCAGAGAACCGCCTGCACATCCAGAAAGCCCTGCTGGAATATCTGGTCATTGGCCGGGTTCCCGTCTGACCGACCATCCAAAGGCCGCCATCCGACCTCTGGCCCACCAAACTGAGCCAGCTCGGTACTCAACGGCACAGGTGCAAACGCACTCCTGGCCGGGTATTAATCACCGACGCAGCATTGCTGTTCACCGTGCCTGATGCCTGGGGAAGCTGCGGTGCCGGACGCCGTGGAATGGCCCGCAACACCGCCTCGAGATTAGGCAGCAGCGCAACCGTCCGATAAGACCCCGAGAGTAGAAGGTTCAGTTTGCGCAGCGGCGACAGTCGCTCGGCCCCCTCACCAATGGCCTGATCCAGCTGCGCAAGCAACGCTTCCGCCTGCGGCAGTGAGAGCACCTCCTGCAGCACCTGACGCAAACAACGGTGATAGGCGACACATTCATCGAAAACCGGGGACTCCGGCAACGGATGAAAACCGTAACGCGGCATCAGCTCACGCACTTCCCGATCTATCGTCGGCTGGTCTGGCTCCAGCAATGCCAGAACCTCCGATGCCACCGACTTTTCTACCTGTCCGGTCAGTTCGCTGAGCTGCATCAGCACATCTGGATAATTACGGGCAGGCACTCGCCGAATGCCGTCCAGAATCACGAACAACTCTTCCCTGCGCATGCGCAGCTTGCCGCGCATGCCTACGTGGCGACAAAAACGCCGCTGAAAATCACTGTCCGTCAGCACATCGGCGACAGAGATGCTTTCCAGCAGCCACAGGTGCTCACGCGCATCCGCCACAATACGGCTCATCGTTTTGACAACCGCAATGTCGAGGTCCTTCAGGAGACGCTCGGCAGCTGCTTGGGTAATGGTGTATCTCGACATCGAACATGCCTCGTTTCGATCGCAGACCTCATGATCCCGTTTGTCCGGCAGGGCCCTCGCCGAACCATGATACCCGGGCAGCATCTGCGGATCAGCGGCAAGCCCCCTGTCAGCATAAAACTACATGATGTACCTCAATGACAACATTGAACGGGGCCGCCAAGGACCTCATGGGTCACCAAAAACAACACCCAAACCCAGACCATTCTGCCAAGATCAGTCATGACTGCAGCCTATGCAATATGACCCCCCAAAAAAAAACCGGTAACTGTCCAGATCAATCCGATCCCGACAATCACCGGCCTGGCCAGGCGACCACACTTATGGACAGAGACATCTGCCCGGGTCAGCTCTCGATAGTTTCGACCTCTTCTTCGCCCTCAGACTCGGGTGGAGGCGGTTCAAACGACTCGTGGTACTGCAGATCTACCTTGCCTTCATCATCCAGATCCACCGTCACGCGCCCACCATGCTGCAGGCGACCAAAGAGCAGCTCATCAGCCAGCGCCTTACGTACAGTATCCTGTATTAATCGTTGCATCGGCCGGGCTCCCATCAACGGATCAAATCCCTCACGAGCCAGATATTTACGGAAGGCGTCGGTAAAGATCACTTCCACCCGTTTTTCATGCAGCGTCTCTTCCAATTGCATCAGGAATTTGTCCACCACACGCAAGATGATGTCCTCATCAAGCGAACGGAAACTGATGATGGCATCCAGGCGATTGCGGAACTCCGGCGAGAACAGCCGCTTGATCTCAGCCATTTCGTCGCCCTGCTCACGGGTATCGGAAAAACCAATTGAACGTTTCTGCAGGTCAGCGGCACCCGCATTGGTGGTCATGATCAGCACGACATTACGGAAATCGGTCTTGCGCCCGTTATTGTCCGTCAAGGTGCCATGATCCATCACCTGCAGCAGGATATTGAAAATGTCCGGGTGCGCCTTTTCGATTTCATCCAGCAACAGCACGGCATGCGGCTTCTTGGTGATCGCCTCGGTCAGCAACCCGCCCTGATCAAAGCCGACATATCCGGGCGGCGCACCGATCAGGCGTGATACAGCATGGCGTTCCATGTACTCAGACATATCAAAACGCACAAGCTCAATACCCAGCGTGAAAGCCAGCTGACGGGCAACCTCGGTTTTGCCCACCCCGGTCGGCCCCGAAAACAGGAAAGAACCGATCGGCTTTTCAGGCCGCGCCAACCCGGAACGCGCCATCTTGATGGCCGCCGCCAGCGCCTCAATGGCAGAATCCTGGCCGAACACCACGTTCTTCAGATCACGTTCCAGGTACTGCAACTTGCTGCGGTCATCACTACTCACCGACGTCGGCGGAATTCTGGCAATCTTGGAAACAATGGCCTCGATATCGGCCTTGCCAATCACCTCCCGGGCCTGATCGCGCGGCAATATCCGCTGCGCGGCACCCGCCTCGTCAATCACATCAATGGCCTTGTCCGGCAAATGGCGGTCAGTGATGTATTTGGCCGACAGCTCGGCAGCTGCGGTCAGTGCCGCCCCTGTGTATCGAATGCCATGATGGGTCTCGAAATAGCTTTTCAGTCCCCGCAAAATCAGCACGGTCTGCTCGACGGTTGGCTCGTTCACCTCTATCTTCTGGAAACGCCGCGACAAGGCATGGTCCTTTTCGAAAATGCCTCGATATTCAGTGAAAGTAGTGGCGCCGATACACTTGAGCTCACCCGACGACAATGCCGGCTTGAGCAGATTGGAGGCATCCAGCGTTCCTCCCGACGCTGATCCTGCGCCAATAAGCGTATGGATCTCATCGATAAACAGGATGGCGTGCTTGTCGGCCCGCAGCTGTTTCAGCACGGTTTTGAGCCGCTGCTCAAAATCTCCACGGTACTTGGTGCCCGCGAGCAATGCGCCCATGTCGAGCGAATACACGGTGGCCTCGCGAAGCACCTCGGGGGCCTCGCCCTGAACAATGCGCCAGGCAAGCCCCTCCGCAATGGCGGTCTTGCCTACACCAGCCTCACCAACCAGTAGGGGATTGTTCTTGCGCCGTCGTACCAGCACCTGAATGACACGCTCCAACTCGCTTTCGCGCCCGATCAGCGGATCAATCCGCCCCTCCCGGGCCGCAACATTGAGATTGGTGGTGTATTGCTCCAGTGCACCCTGCGGGCTGCCTGCCCCCTGTTCCGCTTCAGCCGTAGCCTCCTGAGACTCGTCCTTGCCTGCCGAAGGCTGCTGGGTCTTGGCGATTCCATGTGAAATGAAATTCACCACATCCAGCCGGGTAATACCCTGCTGATGCAGATAGTAGACCGCGTGGGAATCTTTCTCACCAAAAATGGCTACCAAGACATTTGCACCCGTGACTTCCTTTTTCCCATTGGACGTCGACTGGACATGCATGATGGCCCGCTGAATAACTCGCTGAAAGCCCAACGTAGGTTGCGTGTCAATTTCCTCGGTGCCCGGCACTACCGGGGTGTTTTCCTTGATAAAACCCGTCAGGTTCTTGCGCAGATCCTCAATATTGGCTGCGCAGGCACGAAGTACCTCCGATGCAGAAGGATTGTCCAGCAGCGACAGCAACAGGTGCTCGACGGTGATGAACTCGTGACGTTGCTGCCGGGCCTCGACAAAGGCCATATGCAGACTGACTTCCAACTCTTGGGCGATCATGCTTCCTCCATCACGCACTGAAGCGGATGCTGATGCTGACGGGCAAATCCACTCACCTGCTCGACTTTCGTCAACGCGATATCCCGTGGGAACATGCCACAGACACCTCGGCCCTCATGGTGAACCTGCAGCATCACCACCGTCGCCTGTTCCAGACTCATGGCAAAAAATTTCTGCAGGGCAATTACCACGAAGTCCATCGGCGTGAAATCGTCGTTCAACAGGAGTACCTTGTACAAGGGAGGCGGCTTCAAGGCAATCCGCTCCCGCTCAAGGACAACCGAAGGATCGTTGGATAGTGTCATCCGGCCGATTCTAGCGATTGATCCAAGCCAATCAAGTCACCCGGCGATATCCGGCATCCGCCATAGTGACATCCACCACAGGAAGGATGAGGCGGCCTGCCGGATAGATCCCCGGCTGGGGCCTGTTCACATCCTCCAAACGTATCTTTCAGCACATGCGTCTTGCATGGCCACATTTCAAGCTCCTATCGACAGACGAAGGGATTCTGCCGCATCCAGCCCCCCATATCGGCAAAAACCCTACGACAGACATTCGGGACAGCACGCTGAATCTCCTACTCCAACAATCTACTGAATCTGCAGTCCAGCGGTAGGCATCTTCCCGCCAGAGGCCAAACGGGCTGAACGCCCATCATGCATAAATAAATATATTTACTCGTCAGGGTTACATCCCGCACCACCGCGCTGTTGCAACAGACTTAAGGAGCAGCCGCCAGGCGGAAGCCAACTGACCAACGGCCAGAAAAAAAGGGTTGAATTGCGTCATACGCAAAACCATAGCAGTCGTGGCTTTACACACAGGCATTAAAACGACAGATCAGCCTGTATAAAGTCATTTTTCCACGGCCGAGAAGAATATCACAATATGGCAAAACAAATTATTTTCCATATAAAACAATGACTTAAACAAACCAGCGAAGAGAATGCGCTAGGTTTAAAGTCGCCCCAAAAGCATAAAAGGACAGTTATTGCAGCCCTGAGCAAGTCCAGTCGCACAATATAACTTGACTGTTTCCATCTAATTCCCGAAGAATAGAGCCAGAAGTTTTCGGGGTAAATTCAAGGCCCGCGCCCGAACACCTCCATTCAGTCTCATAACGCATGGCCTTACAAGCAGGAAATTTCATAGTATGGCAACGGGTACGGTCAAATGGTTTAACGACGCCAAAGGCTTCGGCTTCATTACCCCGGATGAAGGTGGCGAAGATCTTTTCGCTCACTTCAGTTCAGTGCAGTCGCAGGGTTTCAAAACCCTGAAAGAAGGCCAAAAAGTATCGTTTGATGTAGTTCAGGGCCCCAAAGGCAAGCAAGCGTCCAACATCCGTCCAGAGGCCTGATTCACCGGCTCAAACGGCGTTAGCGCCCTTACCTTGCTAAAGGCTGGTTGCGAAAGCAACCAGCCTTTTTCTCGTGCCGCCTCAACTGCCAGACATCCGCCGCAGCCCAATCACGTACAACATCAATCCAAGCTGCAAAACAGATGAATGAGCAAAAACTGTCACCCTCTTACTGTTCGTGGTGATGTTCCATATGCATATCATGGCCCTGGTGATGAACATGCCCACCTGCGGCTGTCGACAAGTCCTTGACCTGCACATCAATGACCTGCCTGCCTGCCCTGAGAAAGACCAACGTGACCGGAAATGAATCCCCAGCTTTAAGTGGTCGAGATACACCCATGACCATTAAGTGATAACCGGCTCCCTTGCTCATGTCGACCGTGCTTCGCGCTGGAATGTCGATAGCTGACACCTGACGCATATGCATCATCTCGCCATCCATCTTCATTTCATGCAGCTCAGTTGTGCGTGCAATATCAGTACTCGCAGACAGCAGCTGATCGGCTGTGTCTCCCTGATTTCGAATTTGTGAGATATAGATGGCCAGGTTTGGAACACCTGGTCGGGGGGCAGCCGTATAGGCTCCCTGAGCGATCACGGTCGGTGACTTAGAAGGCGCTTGCGTGTGCGAACCATTTTCGACAGAACTGACACTGGACATCTGATGTTGATGTCCTTCATGGGCCATAGCAGGCCAAGCACCAAACAGAGAAAGACCCGTCAGCAAACTGGCACACAGTCTAACAGGCCGACCTGTGAAACCAAATCGAGATGACAACGCGAGGAAAACGCTCTCACACATGAGTATTTTTGCTCCATGAAGGTAGAAGGGAGGCATCCCAAAACACCACCATGCGCCTGAGCGCGCCCGCCTCTTCCGAGCGTGATGCGCATGGCATGAACAGGCACCTGAAGGCACCAATCATATAAGGAGAAATTTAGTGATCTACACCGTGCCACGCTCGCACAAAGGCGGTATGATCAGGTCGCACCTTACTGCGAGCACTGGCCTCGGCTGTGCCAACATGAACGAATCCCAACAAACGCTCGTCGGCAGTAAACCCGAGGGCGTCACGCACCTGATCATCGAAGGCGTTGGGACCGCTGACCCAGATGGCACCGTACCCCTGCAGAAACAAAGCATTCAGGAGATTCATGACAGCTGCACCAGCTGCCAGCCACTGCTCAATGACAGGCACTTTCACAGACTCCACCAAACGCACAGCCGGTACGATGGTCAAAGGTGCCGCTGCCGTTTTCCTGCGATAGCGCTCGGGATCCTCATGGCCTCTGGCACGTGCAGCCTCCACCAGCACATCGGCAAACGCTGCCCTCGCCTCGGTTCCCTGAATGGTGACAAAGCGCCAAGGCTGCATACCGCCATGATCAGGCGCGCGCATGGCCAACTCAAATGCTACGTCTAGCTCCGCTGTCGAAGGCGCTGGCTCATGCAGCGGCCAGGACGAAAAACGGGCCATCAAGGCAGCGATCGCCACGTCGCCGACGCATGAAATATCTGGCTGCTCGACCATTCAGTCAGTTCCTGCCTCGTGGCATCACGGCATTTTTCTGGCAGACAGAACAGACGCCGTAAAGTGCCAATCGCCGCTCCGAGAGTTCATAGCCATGCGCCTTGGCCACGTCGTACTGTACCTTCTCAATAATCGGGCTGGTGAACTCATCCACCCGACCACAGCTGACACAGATCAGGTGATCATGATGATCACCCTCATTCATCTCGAAAACCGCCTTCCCACCGTCGAATACATTGCGGCTCAATAAGCCTGCGGCCTCCAGCTGGGACAATACGCGATACACGGTCGCCAGTCCCACATCGTGACCTTGCTCCAACAGGCGGCGAAATACATCTTCGGCCGACAGGTGACGTTCATCACTGCCCCGGATGATTTCAAGTACCTTGATTCTGGGCAGTGTCGCCTTCAAGCCGACACTGCGCAATTCCTGATCCTGCGTGCTCATTGACCTTCCTGAGAGAGAAACTGGGTTCATCGCATACGGGCAAATGAATGCATGCCCACGCATCCATCCCCTGATTCGTGCATTATGAACCATTTGCGCGACCATGACTCACCATGTGATACCGCTTTACTCAAAGTACATCATCACTGACCCATCCTATCGCCCGTCTGCACCGACCCCCTCATGCCTTTCCTGCGCCCGCACATTCTGCCTGCACCCCCCGTCTGTCCCTGATTTCCTGGGTACAGCCGGCGTTAGACCTGGCCAGGATCCTGCCACGTCACCCCGTTGATGAATCCGGATAATACGAAGCGCCTCTGGCTGGGCAACCAATACACACGGCTTGTTATGTCGCCGGCAGTGATCCTGCACCCGCCAGTAATCCTGGTGGCTGAGACAACCTGTCTGGCAGATCACCAAATCCGCCTCAACCAATCGCTCCTCAAGATCCGATGGATCTGCACAGTTCTCGGCCGTCCCATGATCAACGGGAACCTCACCATGCAACGCACCTCGCTTATCCTCGGTTGACAGGCTGCCAGGCGAACTCTCCAGCGGCTCGCCCACATCAACCCAACGATGAGACACAGCCGCTTCCCTGGGCAAACCCTCCTGTACTGTATTTCCGGCAGGCCGTTTCGCCGCTTGCCCCGCCCATCCATGAGCAGGAGTCAGACAATCCAGTACATCTTCAGCCTCTGGCACGGGGCTACGGACCTCCCCCTTTTTCCACAGCGCCAGCAGCCGCTGGGCGAGCAACTCCATCCGGGCGCCCCAGGCCAAACGGCTACTTCTTTCGCCGTTGTGCGGCGCCAGCCGGACAGCAGCGCGTCCCTCCAGAAACAGATCTGCATCCCGCGTTGCCAGCTGTGCGCGCAATTCCAGCACTTCCGCTTCCAGTGCCTGATTGCGGGCATGCAAACGCTGGAGGCTAAGCGTACAGCGCCGCTGAGCGGCGCCGTATGCGCGCTGCAACGCTTTCAGCTCGGCCAAAACCCCCTCAGGGCTGCGCTTGTCTGATCTCAAGATAGGGACTCCAACAGTTTCGAACAGGCTCGAACAAGCTGCAACGCCTGCATTTACCTGCTCGCAAAATCGGACAACAGAAGCATACAGGATACGCCAGTATTGATTCTACTTCTCATTAATCGGCTTCGTCTCGCCCGGACAAACCCGGGCAGAGCATCAGCATCCAGGCCACAGATCTGTTATCGGCATCCAACACCGTCCTGACCACCTGATATCGAAAACCCGGCGAGAACCTACGGTGTTTCACAGACCACGCCCTGCGAATGATGGGAACAATCTCTCGTCAATCCGTCGGAGAACCTTGCATGAAAACGATTGCCCTGACCATGATCGTTAAAAACGAGGCACGCAGCATCGCCCGCTGTCTGGACAGCGTTGCCCCCTGGGTCGATCAGATGATCGTACTCGATACAGGATCGACGGACGACACCATCGCCATTGCCCAGGCACATGGAGCCACCGTTTACGAACGGCGCTGGACCAACGATTTTGCCGCGGCGCGCAATGCCGCCCTGGCCCGCTCCGACGCCGACTGGAATCTGGTGCTGGATGCCGATGAATGGCTGACCTCCGGCGGCGAATATCTGGCCGGACTGCGCCATGATGCACGTCAGGCCATCCACTACATTCGCATCGACAGTGATTTGGGGAGCGGCAGCAACACACTGATCTCCAGTCACCGCATTCCACGCATCCTGCCCCGGGGCGTACGCTACAAAGGCCGTATCCATGAGCAGCCCGCCCACCGCCTGCCTGTGATCGACAGCCCCGTAACCGTACGACATGACGGCTACATGAAGGAGCAACTCGACACCAAACAGGGGCGCAACATGGCGCTGCTGCTCAAATCACTGTCGGAAACACCCGACGAACCCTACGTCAACTTCCAGCTGGCCAAGCAATATGACATTCAGCTACAGCATGCGGAAGCTATTCCATACTACCGCCGTGCCAAGGAGCTGATGACGCACCGCGATGTCCCCTGGTACCACGATCTGGTCATCCGCATGATCGAATGCTTGCGTCATACCAACCAGATCCAGCAGGCCATGCTCTTTGCTTCAGACGAAATACCCTATTGGGATCATTCGGCCGATTTCCATTTTGTCGTGGGCGCGCTGCTCCTGGATCAAATGCAGCAACATCCCGAACAGGGCGAATCACTGCTCCCAATGATCGAGGACAGCTGGCTGAAGGCGCTGCACATCGGCGAACACCCCGAGCTGGCCGGCAATGTCAGCGGCCGGGGCAGCTTCATGGCAGCTGGCCAGCTCTGGGCCCTGTTCGATGCACGCAAAGACAAGGAGAAAGCCGCACATTACAAGGACATGCAGAAACAGCTCTATGCGGAATACAAGGAGGCCGCAGACGCCGGACGCGTGTGCCCGGCGGCCTTGCCCAGCGAGATACCCGCCTAGTCAGCCGGGGATCATGCCCAGCGACACGAGCGCCCGATACACACCGTCCTCGGCCTGGGGCGGTGCCACATGATCCGCACACCGAATGGCATCTGGATGCCCATTGGCCATGGCCACCCCAAAACCCGCCTCCGAAAGCATCTCGATATCATTGAGGGAATCACCAAAAACCATAACGTTTTCCAGTGACAGGTCCAGTGTCGCGATCACATCCCGGATGCCGCGCACCTTGGAACCGGCCGTCGCCAGCAGGTCCACGGCATCCTCATGCCAGCGCACCGTCCTGAACCGGCCCTGATCCAATACACCGGATGCCTCGATACTTGCCTGCAGCTCCGCCGCATAGCCCACGATCAACTGGTAGACAGGACTGCCGGGCTCATGCCCCAATTCCATCGGATGATCACGCAGAATCGGGGCGAGGGCAGCCCGGAAACTAGGTGTCATGCCCAGCATCGACATATGGGCGCGCTCGGAATAACCAACCGGTATGCCCCGGCCCAGAAAATAGTCCGTAATGCGCTTCAAATCGTCCGGATCGAAGGGGTAGTCAGTCACCACCTGCTCCCCACACAAATTGAGCTGGCCGTTGATCGTGACGAAATGGCGTACGCCCACCCGCTGGATGACCGTCTCCAGTGGGATCGGAAATACGTAACGCGCCCGTCCGGTCGCAATGGCAGGAATCACTCCCCGCTGCTGCAAACCCGTGAATGCCTTTTCGGCCCCTGATGACAGAAGCCCGCTTTCCTTACTGTAGAGCGTGTCGTCAATATCAAAAAAAACAATCCGGATACGATCCTTCAATGCAGTCGTCATACTAGGCACGTCCTGTGTACATCACTCCCCGTCAGGCCACTGCCGACGCAGGGAACATTCTTGTTGAATTCAGCGCCGCTTTCCGAGGGGATGCCGCCTGGTCTGCGCTGCCCCCCTTGGGCCGCTGTCCTTCACCTGCTCCTCGGCGGCAGCTGCCAACCGAGCCAGCCGTCGTGCCCGCCAGGTATAGAACCCCAGCGCAACCGCCAGCGCCAGCATGCCCATCAACAAGCCCAGAACAATGGCCAGCGCCCTGCCTTCCTCGGTCATGAATCCCTCTCTGCCCAAAGGCCGCCACTTCATACTGCCCGCGGCGCCCTACCTTGCAATATCCCTAGCCGGTTATTTTAGACCAGAGCAGATCATAGCCCCTCCGCGCGACAGGCACGCCCTGGCACACACTGTCCTGCTTCGCTACCATCGTGGATCATGCCAATATCCCCGAATGTCACGCTGTGGTCCCTGCTGCTGCGTAGTCTGGCCGCGATCGTAGGCGGCTATGTCTTGGCTGCACTGGTATCGATCCTGCCCCTCGTCCTGATGACTGACCATCAGGAAGCCGTACTGTGGGGAACCATGGGCAGCTTCGCTGTCTACACATGCGCCGCCCTCTGGGCGTTTGGCGCTCGGTCAGCCATCCGCGCCTGGACAGGTCTGACACTGCTGTCCGCCGCTCTGCTGGCGCTGGACAGTACCCTCTGGTGGTAATGCCCATGCCCGCCCAGCCGACCCGTCCCCCCGGATTTCGCCAGGCCATGGCCAGCCTGCACACCTGGGTCGGACTCCTCATGGGCTGGCTGTTGTACACGATCTTCCTGATGGGCAGCATGAGCTGTTTCCGGCACGAAATCTCGCTGTGGATGCGGCCCGAAATACCGCTCAGTACACCGCACCCGAACCCCACGCAGACTACCCGCCACCTGCTCGACACGCTGCAGCGGCAGGCCCCCCATGCGCTGCAGTGGGGAGTTTCCCTGCCCACACAGCGCCAGCCAACCGCCTCGATTTACTGGCTCGCTGGTGAGCGCCAAATTCACCAGCGCTTGCTGGATCCGCAGACTGCAGCCCCCCTTCAGGTCAGAAATACGCTGGGTGGAGAATTTTTTTATCTCTTTCATTTTAATCTTTACCACCTTCAGCCCCGGACTGCGCGCTGGATTGTTGGCCTTGCCACCATGTTCATGCTGGTCGCCATTCTCAGCGGCATCATCATTCACAAAAAAATCTTCACTGACTTTTTCACTTTTCGCTGGGGCAAGGGTCAACGCTCCTGGCTGGATGCCCATAACGGCATGTCAGTTCTCGGGTTGCCATTCCATCTGATCATCGCCTATACCGGTCTGGTATCCATGATGTTTCAGTACATGCCCTGGGGCGTTACAGCCGCATTTCGCACACCATCCGCACAGCAGCAGTTCCAGCAGATGATTCGCGGCACTCGCGCCCCCGAACCCGCCAGTCACCGGCCCATGCCCCTTGCCTCCGTTGTTCCCATGATGCAGCAAGCTCAACAGCGCTGGGGTCAGCAGGGGATAGGCCGACTACTTGTCAACAATCCCGGCGACACGGGTACCCGGGTGATGGTTCTGCGCAGGGATGACAGCGATGTCAACGCGCATCCGCAGTTCATGCTGTTTGATGGCAATAACGGCCAGCTGCTGCAAACCCACGAACAGGCCGCCCCGGCTGCCGGCACCTATGGTGTACTGCTGGCACTGCATAAGGGGCACTATGCTCAGCCCCCGCTGAGGTGGCTCTATTTCCTCCTTGGCTTAAGCGGCGCTGGCATGATGGCCAGTGGTTTGGTGCTCTGGACGATCAAGCGCTGGACACGACTCAAATCCGGACAGTCAGCCGGCTTCGGGCTCATACTGGTAGAAAAGCTCAATATTGCGGTGCTGGTCGGTCTACCGCTGGCCATGACGGCTTACCTCTGGGCCAACCGGCTGCTGCCGCTTGCACTGGTACAACGCAGCAACTGCGAAGTCAGCATCTTCTTCAGCGTCTGGGCAACAGCGGCAGGCTACGCCACACTGCGCCCCACCCGGCGGGCCTGGACAGAACTGTTGTCATACTGCGGGATCATGCTCACACCGTTGATCAATGCCCTGACAACCGCCCGGGGCATACTGAGCAGCCTGGCACAACGAGACTGGACCTTCGTTTCGATTGACCTGACGACGCTGCTCTTTGGCGTGCTGATGGCCACCATTGCCTGGCGAACCCGACGCCCCCCATCCAAAAAACCGCCCGGCCCCAGCCGAAAGCGCCCCCCCCATGGCGCATCTCCCCTTGCCACCATCCCCCCGTCCTGAAAGCGAGCCCTGACACCATGACGGGCACTGCACTGAATCACCTCTGCCTCTTGCTCATCACATGGCCGGCTATGGCCATGCTCGCCATGGCGATGACACGTCACCAGCAAGATCTGCTGAATCGTACCCTGACACCGGTGACCAACCGCAGGCTGCGCCTCACCGCCGGCCTGCTATTGGGCATGGCACTTCTCTGCGCACTGAGAGCACAGGGAACTGCTCAGGGACTGGTGGCATGGACAACCCATCTGTCCCTTTCCGCCTGGCTGGTGTATCTTGGCCTCATTGTCATCATCCGCTGCCGCGGCACCCACCATCACCGGCCCAAATCCGACACTCGCAGCTGACGCTGGCAACCGCATCATCTGCTGCAGCGTCGACGCACTCAAGATATGTCATCTACGCAGCCCCAGCTCATTGCACAGCTCCAAACAATCGTGGGTCTCAGATACGTCCTGACCGACCCGGCCCGCACCGAACCCTTCCGGACAGGCTACCGCTTCGGTCAGGGCAATGCGCTGGCGGTCATTCTGCCCGGTACCCTGCTGGAATACTGGGAAGTGCTTAAAGCCTGTGTGGCCGCAGATGTCATCATTATCAGTCAGGCGGCCAACACGGGCCTGACAGGCGGATCAACGCCGGATGGCAGTGACTACGCACGCGATCTGGTCATCATCAGTACCAGACGCATGGATGGCATTCAACTCATCCAAGAGGCTGAGCAGGTGGTGTGCCTACCCGGATCCACACTCAATGAGCTGGAAGCACTGCTGAAACAACACGGACGTGAACCGCATTCGGTCATTGGTTCATCCTGCATCGGTGCCTCCGTCATCGGCGGCATCTGCAATAACTCCGGTGGTGCCCTGGTTCAGCGAGGTCCCGCCTATACCGAAATGGCGCTATATGCCCAGCTCACCGCCGATGGCGAGCTGCAGCTGATTAACCACCTGGGGATCCATCTGGGGCACACACCCGAGGAAATTCTGACGAACCTGCAACAAGCCCGCTACGAAGCGCGTGATGTACTGCCCGTCAACCGGAAAGGCCATGATCATGCCTACTGTCACCACGTTCGCCAGGTCGATGCCGACAGTCCGGCCCGCTTCAATGCTGATCCCGCCAGACACTATGAAGCATCAGGCAGCGCCGGAAAGCTCGGAGTATTTGCTGTTCGCCTCGACACTTTCCCTCTGGAGAAGGAGACAGCGGTTTTCTACATCGGCACACACGACACCGCAGTTCTGAGCCGCCTGCGGCGTCATATGCTGACAAACTTTCAGGCACTGCCCATTTCGGGAGAATACATCCACCGCCACGCATTCGATATCGCTGCCATCTATGGCAAGGACACTGTCTGGATGATTCGCCTGCTGGGCACGCACCGCCTGCCTGCCTTGTTCCAGGCCAAGACATGGGTCGACCGGGCAGCTCGCCGATTGCGCTTTCTGCCGCGCCATTTTTCCGACAAGGCGCTGCAGCGGCTGGCAGGTCTGCTCCCCCAGCATCTGCCTCCTCGTCTACGGTCATTCCGGGATCAGTATGAACATCACCTGATCCTGAAAATGGGCGGCCCTGGCATGGACGAGGCGCGCCAATACCTGAACAGCCATTTTTCTGACCCGGATCAGGGCGCTTTCTTTGAATGCAACGCGACGGAAACCCAGGCAGCCATGTTGCACCGTTTCGCTGTGGCATCAGCGGCGGTACGTTATCGGGCGGTGCACGATCAGGAAGTGGAAGACATTGTTGCCCTGGATGTGGCCCTGCGGCGAAACGACCCGGACTGGTTCGAAAAACTTCCAGAGAACCTCGACGAACAGATCAGCCACAAGCTGTACTACGGACATTTCATGTGCCACGTCTTTCACCAGGACTACATCGTGAAAAAGGGACATGATTGCCACGCGCTGGAACAGCAGATGCTGACGCTGCTGGATGCCCGTGGCGCACAATATCCAGCGGAACACAATGTCGGTCATCTATATCATGCCCGTCCGGCTCTACAGCGCTTCTACCGCTCACTGGATCCCACCAACAGCTTCAACCCGGGAATTGGCCACACTTCCCGGGAAAAGAACTGGGCCTGAGACAGATCGGTCCCAGGCCCACGATATTACGGACGATACGTGGTGATGCGTCCAAAGGTGCTCTTCGTGCCCCAAATGCCACGCCGCAGACACTCCAGCTGCACGATCTGGCTGTGGTCGACAAACAGGTTCACGTCAATACCGTAGTTCTTGATGTACCAGCTGAACACCTGGGGATCGGCCGCCTCGAACATCACGTTCTCCATGCCCACATTCTTCATGATCTTGGCGGCCACATCCGTGCGCCACGGATCGGCATTTTCCGTGATGCCTTCGGATTCGATCATGATGATGGAGGCGCCCGCATTCAGGCACTCGTTGGCCGTATCAATGAGAATCTGCGGGTCACGCGTCCCTTCCGCTTCAAGCTCGGCCTGGCTGGTGTCGCCGCCCGCGCCGAACTGAATGCCGATTTCAGGCTTCGGCTTCAGCCCCGCCTTTTTCACCTTCTCGATCAGCCGCAGCAGATCGGGAACAGGCAACTGGATGAAACCGGTGGATAGCTCGATCATGTCAAAATCAAGCTTCTTCACCTCGGCGATATAGTCGTCGATATGGCCGGGGGCGCGAGCCAGCACATTTTCGATCCATCCTCCGGTTGAGACATACACACCGTGGTCGTGGCAAATACGATTCATCCGCCGGATGTAATCGGCAGGCATCAAGGAAAACGATCCCCCTGCATACTTGAAGCCATCCACATGTTCGCCCACCCCTTCCAGCAACTCGCTCACATAGGTCGGAGTCACCATGGCGTAGTAAGGGCCGCGAATTTCGGTAATGGATCTGTCCCTGGGTTTCGGATCACGTTCGTTCATCGGCACATAGGGGAAGGAACGGCTTTTCCAGATCTTGGACTGTTGCTTGCTCATCAGATTTCTCCAGATGTCATTGCTTCGGCATGCCCCTTCAAAAAAGGGCCACTAAACCAGCCAGGGAGCCATAGATCCCGGCTGCGTGGCCTGCGCCGGCGGCCAGGCACTTGCATGCCTGCCGCCGTGCGGTGCGCCGCACGGCAGGCAAAACACATGAACCGCTGCTGGGTCTTCGATCAGGCCTTCAGGTCGGCAATGATCGCCACCAGATCGCGCACCTGGATGTCCTCCAGATGGCGCACGGCATCAATCAGATTCCTGCGAACTTTCTCACTGGTGAACGGCGTAGCCAGGCCAGTGAACTTGGCAACCACTGTGTCCCAGCTCATGGGCCGTGTGTTGAACCCCTCATAATCCGTCTTGGTGATTTCGTGGGTGGTTCCATTTTTGAGGGTGAAGCGCAGCGTCGTCACCACTTCCTGCGGGAAGCGATCGGTGTATTCCTGGCGTGGCCGCACGACAACCCGCTTGAGCAGATCCTGAACATCCGCCTTGACAATACGGTCGGCCTCGTACTGGGCGGGAAGAACATTGCCATCAAGCAGTGCCACTGCCACCATGTACTGAAGGGAATGATCCGCCTCTTCCTTGGTGCGGATGATGGTCTTGTCGCCTTCTTCCCCACCGCCAATGATGTGGAAAGCCACATCAAAAATATCGATTTCCAGTTTCTCTATGTCGCTGGCCCTGAAGCCCTTGGCTTTCTGCAGATCCAGCGCTGCCTCAATGCTCGACTGGGAGTGAATTTCAGCGTTATACCGCTTGATGATGGATTTTCGAACGTTCTCCAGATCCTCCTTGCTCCAGTCAATGCTGAATTTTCCTGCAATGGCCTCCTTGAACCCCTTGTTGCCCTCGAAGACCTCGGCAGGCCCGGTAATGCCGCGGTAGGCCAGAAAGGCTGAATGAGTGCCAATGAAGGCGGTGTTCGGATAAGCCAGTCCTTTCCAGTGTGACAACGCGCCCGTGCGTGTCACGCGCAGGGCGTTGTTTCCTGTGCCACTGATGGCGATAGCATTTGCTGTATGGGCAGCGTCCATCCCCAGGGCACGCGACACCCCGGCAGCCACGGCATAAGCACCCTGCACAGTATGATCAAATCCTTTTGCGCGTACCGGCGCTACATCACATAGTCGCCCCTGAACCTGATATGCCACCGCCATGGCGCTCAGAAGCGTAGCACCACTGGCATTCGCATATTCCGCAGCAGCCAGCACTGCGCCAAGATTGTCACTCTGATGGCAGGTCTCCCCTTTGGCCAGATAGCTGTCCATAAAATCCAGATAGCGTACCAGTGCGCCGTTATAGAAAGCCGCCCGATCAGGCGCCGTCTTGCCGCCGCCAATCAAAGTCGATAATGGGCGGCCGCCAAAATCGTCAATCTGCTGACGGATATAACGAATGGGCTCACCATCCAGCGCGCCAATACCTACACCAAAGCTATCCAGGATGCGTTTTTTCAATTCTTCGCGCGCTTCCGAAGACATGTGTTTCTGATCGGCCGACGCCACAAATTTGGCCAGCTGATAGACCTCTGTCTGCTCAAAAGGAATAGGGGCTGCACTCGCCATGGATAGATCTCCTTTTATGACACACCCGATAAAGCTGCAGGCAGGAATCCTGTGAAGCGGATAGCACCCGCAAGTCAGTGGCAATCATAGAACATAAATCAAAATAATTATCAATAAATACAATATGAGTGTGGCCATTGGCAAGCCAATTTTGGCCATCATCAAACAGCCGATCCCTCACAGATGAAGCATGAGGCACGCAGGGCCGTGAGCGCGCATTACGTGAGAAATGCAGGATCCAGCCGCTATGCCGTGGGCCGGGTATTCAGGTTGGCATCACCTATCCTCCGGCCCTTTAATGCTGGCAGCTCAACAATATATGTAGGAACGATTGTAAGGATAGACAGACTGGGCCCCGGGCAAAATGCCTTCATCAAGACGGCCACTGGGACGGGTTGCTAGCAGCTGATACAACGACACCCAGCCATTTTCAAAAGCTAGTGCACATCCTGCCAGGTACAAGCGGTAAGCCCGCAGGATGCGTTGGCCTGCCTCGGCACCAGCTGAATCTTCCAATACACGCGCAGCAGCAGATTGGCTAGCCTCCAGCGCATCCGACCAGTCCCACAACGTGCGGGCATAATGTGGCCTCAGATTCTCGACATCCACGGCCTCCAGCCCACTGTTAGCCATGTCGTGCATCACTTGACTGACGTGCACCAATTCGCCACCAGGGAATATGTATTTGCCGATGAAGCTGCCCAAACCGGCACCAACCTGACTATTGTGCACGCCCCCTGCCGTAATGCCATGGTTCATGAGCAGCCCGGCCGGTTTCAGCAGGCGATACAAAGTCTTGAAATAGCCAGGCAGATTGGCTCGCCCCACATGCTCGAACATGCCTATGGAAGCAATCTTGTCATATGGTAAGCCGCCATCCAGATCACGATAATCCTTCAGATAGATACGCACCCGATCTTGGAGCCCCTTCTGGGCGATGAGCTGCTGCACGTATGCGTACTGGTTCTTCGACAACGTAATGCCCGTGGCGTCCACCCCGTAGTTTTCCGCTGCCCACAACAACAAGCCGCCCCAGCCTGCACCGATATCCAGAAAGCGCTCGCCAGGTTGCAATGCCAGCTTTCGACAGATAAGATCAAGCTTGGCTTCCTGCGCCTGAGCCAGCGTGAAATCTGGCTCACGATAATAGGCACAGGAATACACTCGACGCGGATCCAGCCACAGCGCATAAAAATCATCTGAAACGTCGTAATGAAACTGGATCTGTTCTGCGTCACGCGCCTGGGTATGACGGCGTCGAGACAACCAGTGTAGATGACGCTGACGACCCCAACCTGGGCGGCGATCCAGCAGACCAGCAGGCACCAGACCTGCAACCACAGTCATCACATCGCGCGTACTGCCTTCAATACGCAACCGTCCTTCAACCACGGCTTCGCCCAATGCTCCCATCTGACCTGCCAGCAGCGGCGCCAACAGCCGATTATCGTTCAGATATAGGCGTACCGCAGCGTCCGGGCGACCAAGCTGTTCCCCGGAAGGCAACGTCAACGACACGGGGACTGCCAGGTTGTCCAGTCTCGTCTCCACACGTTTCTTGAGAAACTTCATCCATACCGCTCCTTGTCAGAAACCCGCCATAGATTACACCCGGTCTGCACATTGTGGCAGCAGCCCCACCACAAACCCCATCCAGACTGTTCAGGATCTCTGAACGACAAGTGCGCGCAACAAGGATCTAGCGAAACACACACGCTAAAAACTATGGGGCGCGCAGCAGATGTCAGCGAAGGGCAGCTCTTCTTGCTGCCCCCGCTGTAAGGGTATCTACATGTTGTCGATCATCACCTGGCCAAAACCTGAACAGGAAACCTGTTCGGCATCCGGCATGAGACGGGCAAAGTCATAGGTCACCTTCTTGCTGGCGATGGCCTTTTTCATCGAGGCAATGATCAGATCGGCGGCCTCAGTCCAGCCCATATGACGTAGCATCATCTCGGCCGAGAGGATTTCGGAGCCCGGGTTGACATAATCTTTGCCCGCATACTTGGGTGCCGTACCATGGGTGGCCTCGAACATGGCCACCGAATCCGACAGGTTCGCTCCCGGGGCAATGCCAATGCCTCCGACCTGGGCGGCAAGGGCGTCGGATATATAGTCACCGTTGAGGTTTAATGTGGCGATGACCGAGTACTCGGCAGGCCGGAGCAGGATCTGCTGCAGGAAGGCGTCAGCGATGACGTCCTTGACGATGATGTCCTTGCCGGACTTCGGATTCTTCAGCTTCATCCACGGGCCACCATCGACCAGTTCGGCGCCGAATTCCCTCTTCGCCAGCCCGTAGCCCCAGTCACGGAAGCCACCTTCGGTGAATTTCATGATATTGCCCTTGTGCACCAGGGTGACAGAAGGCTTATCGTTGTCAATGGCATACTGGATGGCCTTGCGAACCAGGCGCTCGGTACCTTCCTTCGAGACTGGTTTGATACCAATGCCGGAGGTCTCGGGGAAGCGGATCTTGTTGACACCAAGTTCCTTTTGAAGGAAGTTGATGAGCTTCTTCGCCTGATCCGACTCTGCCTCATACTCAATGCCGGCGTAGATGTCTTCGGAATTTTCGCGGAAAATCACCATGTCGGTCTTCTGGGGCTCGCGCACCGGCGATGGTACACCGTCAAAATACTGCACGGGACGCAGGCAGACATAGAGGTCAAGCTGCTGACGCAAGGCGACGTTGAGCGAGCGAATTCCGCCCCCGACTGGCGTGGTCAAAGGCCCCTTGATAGAAACGACGTAATCTCGCAAGACATCCAGCGTCTCGTCAGGCAGCCAGACATCCGGACCATAGACTTTGGTAGCCTTCTCGCCGGCATAGATCTCCATCCAGTGGATCTTGCGCTTGCTGCCATAGGCTTTCTGCACGGCGGCATCCACCACTTTCAGCATGACTGGGGTGATGTCAAAACCGGTTCCATCTCCTTCGATGTACGGCACGATCGGGTTATCGGGCACGTCGAGAGAGAAATCCTGCTTGACGGTAATCTTCTGACCCTGGGCAGGGACCTTGATATGTTTGTACATGGGCTGTAAACCTGTAGTGCGGATTAACACCGGGTAGCGCAACACATGGTGCTACGGTGTCACACCGGGCGTCAAATGCCCCGGGGAGAGTGGATTATGCCAGCCCTGCTATCCAGCATGGTCAGAGCCTGGCCTTCGGAACGGACATGTCAGAGTGCTTTCAGGGAAATTACTAGGGATCAGAGTATGATCAACTGCCCTTGACAACACGCAACGACAGCATCATGGCCCGCGTTCCCCCTTTCCAGACAACACCATTTGACAATACCACGCAACATACGATTCACCCTTTTCTCAACCGCATCCGGCCGATACGGACGGGGAAGGCAGCCGAAGCCTTCGCCTGTAAAACGGCACTGAACACCGTCCGGA
Source organism: Lautropia sp. (assembly GCA_030527825.1). Taxonomy (GTDB): domain Bacteria; phylum Pseudomonadota; class Gammaproteobacteria; order Burkholderiales; family Burkholderiaceae_E; genus Lautropia. The sequence goes on along the minus strand of JAUNAC010000001.1, from coordinate 1,492,051 downwards.
TATTCACCCCCTGGCTGGCATTCGCTTCATGGCTGGCCATGGCCCCTGCAGCACTGGCCGCGCCCCCCTACAAGCTGCCAACCATGCTGCTTGAGGGCGGCGGGCAACAGATCGAGGCTGAAATTGCCCGCGATGAGACAACGAGACAGCAAGGGCTGATGCATCGGACTGTCATGCCGGACAACCATGGCATGCTGTTCGTTTTCGATCGGCCTGCCCAATATTGCTTCTGGATGAAGGATACGCTGATCCCGCTGAGCATCGCCTTTCTGGACGACGACGGCCGGGTGGAAGATGTGACCGACATGCAACCGCGGGACGAGCGCAGCCATTGTCCCAAACGACCAGTACGTCTGGCACTGGAGATGAACCGGGGCTGGTTTGCTGCACACCACGTGCGACCTGGCACACAGATCCAGAAAGTGAGCGAGGCCATACGGCAGCCGTGAGCGCTCGACACTGGCGAACGGGCCTGCCTCAATCAGGCCCCTCTCATGGCAACGTCAAACCGGTTGCATGAGCCTACAGCAGCGCCTGATCTGAATCAGATGCTACTGCCCCTTTCAGCCGATCAGCGCCTTCCAAAAAATCTGATGTAAACAAACAGAACCACGATTGCGCCAATGACAGACGCGATCCAGCCTGCTGTCTGGCCGGGTTGATAAAAATTCAGTGCCCCCCCGACAAAATTGGCCACCGCCGAGCCGACGATACCAAGAATGGCTGTCATGATCCAGCCTAGCTTCTGCGTACCGGGCATCAGCGCCCGGGCAATGAGACCTATAACCAAGCCGACGATAAACATCTGGACAAGTGCTAGCATGATGTCGTTTCCCTCTGGTGTATGACGGCCAGGTATCTGACCACTGGAGGTGACAGACATTGCCACCTACTCTGCACACATATGAGCGACCCGCCACACTTCAACCGTCAGAAGTGTTAGAAACGATCAAATCGACCGTTGTTTCCAGGCGACCGTCCTGCAAATGCACCGTCACCTCCTGGCCTGTCGACACATTTTCCACTGAACCCAGCAACCTGCCCTTGTTGTCCCGTACCAGGGCATAACCACGTTTCAGCACCGCCAGTGGGCTGATCAGCCCGAGCGCCGTCTCGGCACCATCCAGGCGTGCGGTCGCCCGTTGCCATTGGCGCTGTGCCGCCTGCTGCAGACGATGCCGGAAATGCTGCAGGCGGAATTCAGCCTCTGCCAGGGACGGTGTCCGCAGGTTGTCAATGGCACGCAGGTACCGTATCCGCTCACCCGACAGACAGGCATGCATGCTGCGCTGCAGCCGCTGCGCCAGCTGGTTCAGGTGCTGATCCTTCAGCTGCAGGTGATGGGTTGGCGCGACCAGCAGGCGTTCAGCCATGTCCAGGCGCTGCCCTGACCACTCCAGCTGTCGCTGCATGGCGCGTTGCAGCTGCTCGTGCCGCTGATGCAACCACTGCAGCATTTCGCGTCGATCTGTACTGACCATTTCTGCAGCAGCGGTGGGCGTGGGCGCGCGGATATCCGCCACAAAATCACAAATCGTGAAATCAGACTCGTGCCCGACGCCAGTGACGACAGGCAGGCTGCAGGCGGCAAGGCAACGCGCAAGCATCTCGTCGTTGAAGGCATCAAGATCTTCAAAGGATCCCCCGCCCCTGACCATCAGCAGTACATCACATTCCTGCCGGGTATCGGCCGCCCGCAACGCAGCCAGCAAGTCTGAAGGCGCCTGCTGACCCTGCACGCTCGCGGGATAAACGATGACTTTCAGCTGGGGTGCGCGCCGGCGCAAGGTGGTCAGCACATCCTGCAATGCCGCCGCCTTCAGGGAGCTGATGATACCTACGGTATACACAGCCGGGGGCAGAAGCTGCTTGCGGGCAGCGTCGAAAAGCCCTTCTGACGCGAGCTTCTCCTTCAGACGTGCAAAACGCTGCCAGACATCCCCTGAACCGGAAATCTGCATGCATTCGATGGTTAACTGAAAATCACCGCGCGCTTCATACAGCCCGACGCGAGCCTGCACCTCGACACGATCCCCTGCCTTTGGCTGGAAATCCATACTCCGAGCTGCGGACCGGAACATCACGGCACGCACCGCCGCTCCGCCTTCCTTCAGGGTGAAGTACCAATGTCCGCTGGCAGCCTGAGTGACATTGGAGAGCTCACCCACGACCCGGATACTGCCAAACGTCTCCTGCAAAAGACGGCCAGCCATCCGGTTAAGCTGGCCGACTGTCAGAAGCAAATCGGTCGTAAAAGCCGGCATCGTGGCTGTAAAAACGCTTTCCTGTTGTTTCATCGGTACTTTTATCCACACAAAAACCAACGCTTTCTGTAGATGTTACAGCCTACCAAATGATAGTAGGAGGTGCTTTATTAATTAATTAACTTGTTGAATAATAAAGAAATTATCTGTATGGCAGATCTGCGTCGTACCAGAATGATCCGATTAATCCGGCTGACACAACCAAACCACTGACTGATGCCCACAGACTTATCCACAGGATATTGCACAACCATCAATGGGTTGCATGCCACACTTGCCGATACTGATCAAAAAAACCGACAATCCGAGCGTTCGCGTCCCGCGAAAGTTCTACCTTCCGGAGTGAGTACCCTTGTTCTCCATCATCCAGGCCGCTGGCTGGCCCATCTGGTTTCTGATTCTTGCCTCGATCATCACGGTCGCCCTGATCGTCGAACGGGCCATTACCCTGCAGCGCCGCAAGATTCTTCCTCCCGGCATGCTGGAGGAAGTGGTCACCTTGCACCGCAACCGACAGCTCAATGCAGAAATGGTGACGAGAGTGGAACGATCCTCCCCACTGGGTCGTGTCCTGGCCACCGGGCTGCGACATGAATTCGAATCACGTGAGATGATCAAGGATGCGATGGAAGAAACAGGCCGTGCTGTCGCGCATGATCTGGAACGCTTCCTGCCCACCCTGGGCACGCTGGCAACAGTCGCCCCTCTGCTCGGACTGTTCGGCACCGTCATCGGCATGATCGAAATTTTCGGCTCGCAGGCTCCTGGCGGCAACGATCCGACCAAACTGGCATACGGCATTTCAGTAGCGCTCTACAACACGGCCTTCGGTATTGGCGTTGCGATTCCCTCGCTCGTGGCTTATCGGGCCTTTCGCAGCCGAGTCGATGATTTCCTGATGGAAATGGAGCAGCAATCCCTGCGGCTGGTGGATGTCATCAAAGGCATTGGAGGTCGACATTGAACTTCCGCCGCTCGATCCGGCGTGATGAGCCGGAAATCAATTTCATCCCGCTAATCGACCTGCTGCTGGTGATCCTCATTTTCCTGATGGTCACGACAACCTATAACCGTTACCGTGATCTGGCGGTGGATCTGCCCTCCGCTGCCGGCAAACCGACGCCGGAAGCACCCGTGCAGATCATGGTGGCCGTGACCGCGGACGGACAGTACCGGATCGACAGTGACGTCGTTGGGCATGCTGACGCTAATCTGCTGGCCAATCTGCTGGGCCGCGCCGCAGATCACCGTGAAAATCCGATTATCGTGATTCACGCCGATGCGGCAGCATCACATCAGTCCGTGGTCAATGTCCTGGAAGGGGCCCGCATCGCCGGCCTGCCCCGCGTCAGCTTCGCTACCAAGACCCGGCAGCGCGATTGACGACCCCTGCACCATGAATTGACGGTCTCACCGGCAACGGATGCACGTTTGATTATCGAGCACTTGCGTCGCCAGGTGGAAGCCTGGCTCATGCGGATCTGGTTCTGTCAGCCACGGGGCTCTGACCGTCTGCTGGCCGCCCTGCTGGCGCCGATTGGCCTGCCGTTGTCATGGCTGGTGGCCTCTCTGGCGCTGCGCCGGGCCCGCCAGATACAGCACAGTAGGAGCGGGCATCCCGTCGTCATTGTCATCGGTAATGTGGTGGTCGGGGGAGCTGGCAAAACCCCGCTGGTCGCCGCGCTGGCCCGGGCGCTGCAGGATCGCGGTCTGTCTGTTGGCCTGCTTGCGCGTGGCTACCGCGCTCACAGCGCCATACCCATCCTGGTGGACCGGAATACCCCGATCGAACAGGCTGGCGATGAGGCACTGCTCCTCGCGTCCGAAACGGGCCTGCCCCTGGCGGTGGGACTCCATCGCCAGGCAGCACTGGCACTGCTGATACAGCATTATCCAGAACTGGATGTCGTGATTTCCGACGACGGGTTGCAGCATGTCGCGCTGCCCAGGCACCTGGAGCTGGTACTCATGCATCCGCTTGGGCTGGGCAATGGGCGGTGTCTACCCGCAGGGCCATTGCGCGAGCCACCCGAACGGCTGAAGCATGTAGATGCGCTGCTGCTGCCCGCTTCCCCCACCCTGGAACATGAAGGCACGCTGCCTTCGAGCCCGTTGCCCGAGGCAGGGTTGTCGGCGGGACACGCGGCCCAGCCGCCACAATTCCGCATCCGGACCGAAGTGGTTGGTGTACGCACGCTGGATGGCCAGACACGCTGCTCACCCGCCGACTTCAGGCAGGCCATGGCAGGCCAGACTCTGGCAGCCGTCGCAGGTATTTCCCGGCCAGAACGCTTCTTCAATACGTTGCGTGGGCAGGGACTGACCATTCAGCCCTATCCACTGCCGGACCACGCGCGGCTAGACCCGGCGTGGCTGGCCGTGCTGCCGCAGGCCCAGATCATCATGACCGCCAAAGATGCGGTGAAATGTGCTGCACTACCAGATAGTGTCAAAAGACGCTGTCATGTGCTCGAAATCCAGGCTGTGCCCGAGGCAGCCCTGCTAGAATGGCTGGCCGGTCGTTTGGATACTGTCCATGGCGCCCGGCACATTTTCCCATCCGCTCACCACTGACATCATGATGCCTCTCGACATTCTCGTCTGTCCGCTGTGCAAGGGGCCACTTGTCTATGACCGCCATCAACAGACGCTGACCTGCAAGGCCGACCGGCTGGTGTTTCCCATTCGGGACGGGGTGCCGGTGATGATCGTAGAAGAAGCACGACAGCTGGCGGCAGAGGGAGACACCGAGCCGGCAGACTCAAGCCGTGCCAACGCCTGAACGGGCACGATTGCAACCGTTTATGTCCAAGTCCGACACCGTTGCCTGCGCCGATGTGCCTCCCGCCTTTGTTGTGCTGATTCCGGCCCGGCTGTCGTCCACCCGACTGCCCAACAAGCCGCTGGCCGATATTGCTGGCGTCCCCATGGTCGTCCGGGTTGCCCGGCAGGCCATGCGCTCACATGCCATCCGGGTAGCTATTGCGACTGACAGTACCGATATTGCCGATGTTGCCCGCGCGCACGACCACGAGGTCATCATGACCCACGCCGAGCACACGTCCGGCACCGAGCGTCTGGCAGAAGCCATCACGCTGATGGAACTGGCTGAGGACACCATCGTCGTCAACGTGCAGGGAGATGAACCGGAAATTCCGCCCGAGCTGATTGACGCGCTGGCAAGCTGCCTCGCCGGGGATCCGGAGTGCCCCATGGCCACCGCGGTGCATCCGGTTCAATCGGCTGCGGACTGGCTGAATCCGAATGTCGTCAAGGTCATCGCAGATGCCGATGACCGCGCCCTGCTGTTTTCGCGTGCCCCCCTGCCCTGGGCCCGCCGTTACCTGAGCTGGGGCGCGGAAGCTGGCAGCGCTGACGTACTGGCTGCCTTCGAGACGACCCGCCCCCTGCGACACATCGGCATCTATGCCTATCGCAGCCGTTTTCTAACGCGCTACGCCCAGTTAGAACCCTGCGCACTGGAAGAAATCGAGGCACTGGAACAGTTGCGCGTCCTTCATCATGGCTACCGCATCAAGCTGCTGAGAACGGCCAGTGCGCCTCCTGCTGGTGTGGATACCCCTGCTGATTTGGAAGCCGTACGTACCCGCCTGGCCTCCAGGGCCTGACAGCGCTGCCTTCTCGGGGATAGCACCATCCAGATGTGCCCCCCGGCGACGCTACAATCGGGGCCATCCCTATTGACTCACACAGGACTAACCATGCGACTGATTCTTCTCGGCCCACCCGGAGCCGGCAAGGGTACACAGGCCAATTTCATTACTGCCCGTTTCAACATCCCCCAGATTTCCACCGGCGACATGCTACGTGCAGCCATCAAGGCGGGGACGGATCTGGGCCTGGCGGCCAAGCGTGTGATGGATCAGGGCGGACTGGTATCCGACGAGATCATTATCGGTCTGGTGCAGGAGCGCCTGAAGCAGCCGGACTGCCAGAAAGGCTATCTGTTCGACGGCTTCCCGCGCACGATTCCTCAGGCGGAAGCGCTACGTGAGTCCGGCATCCGTCTGGAACACATCGTCGAGCTGCAGGTACCCAACGCCGATATCATCGAACGCATGAGCGGCCGTCGCGTGCATCAGCCCAGCGGCCGCAGCTATCATCTCCGTTTCAATCCGCCCAAGGTGCCCGGCAAGGACGACGTGACTGGCGAACCGCTCTCCCAACGCGATGATGATCGCGAGGATGTGGTGAAGAAACGCCTGGATGTCTACCAGCAGCAGACCCGCCCCCTGGTTGATTACTACCAGACATGGGCCCGCAGCGGCGATCCTCTGGCGCCACGCTATCACGCCCTGTCAGGCGTCGGCTCGGTCGATGAAATCCAGGCGCGCATCCAGGCCGTTCTGTCGGCCTGATCCTCTGCCTGCTCCCCCTGACCGCCAGCCCCTCCTGCGCGCTCAGGCGCCTGTCTCGATCGCCGCCGACCGGCCCAGGTACCCCTCCAACCAGGCGGCCAGCGCCAGCAGGTGGGCATCGCCGCCACGGCGAGCCACCAGCTGAAGGCCGAATGGCATCGCGGCATTGCCTGCCATCATCTCCCCCGAATGGGGCTGTTCGCCTGCAGTCAGCCACACATGTCCCGCGGGCAGGCTGATGGCCGGAACACCTGCAAAGGAAAATGGCAGCGTTTGCCCAAGCACCGCCTCACGCACACTCATCGGGCCGCCCTGCACGGCTGCCTCGGTCTGGCCGCGCCTTGGTGTTGCAATAGCTGACGTGGGCAGCACCAGCGCATCGACATCGTCAAGTACGGCATCCAGGCCGTTGATGAACTGGCTGCGCGCCTGCAGGGCGGCCAGATAGACCTGAGCCGGAAGATCGGCCCCTGCCCGCAGCGGTGCCAGCACACCTGCCGAAAAGCCGGTGCCTCCCGCTGCCAGGGCGGCATGGTGCACACGGGCAGCCTCCGCCCGTACGATCGGCGTATAGTGTTCCCAGGGCAGGTGCATGCCATCAGGCTGCATGTCCAGAAGATCCGCCTGTTCTTCCAGCCGGGCCAGCAACTTCGAGAAATGTTCCCTGGTCGCCTCATCCAGCCGTCCCTTCAACCATGCATGCGGCACCCCCAGACGGGGCCGTCGGGCAACACGCGCATGTGACAGGCTCCGCCCCGACAATATCTGATGCAACAGCGCCGCATCCTCGACACACCGTGCCAATGGGCCGGCATGGTCACAGCTCCAGGACAGTGGCAGCGCCCCGGCCAGGGACACACTGCCCAACGTGGGCTTGAAACCCACGACACCACAGAATGCTGCCGGAATGCGGATGGAACCGCCGGTGTCACTGCCGATGGACGCACTGCCTAGACCTGCGGCTACCGCCACGCCAGAGCCGCTGGATGACCCCCCCGCCTGCCGTGCAGGATCATGCGGATTGCATACATCACCTGTCCACGGGTTCTCGCCGGTGGCACCCAATGCGATTTCATGCATGTTGGTCTTGGCAAAGACCAGTGCACCTGCCGCCTGCAAACGCTTCACCACCTCACTGGATCCGGGCGGCAAATCTGGCAGCTGCGCGCGCGTGCCGGCCTGCATCGGCGCCCCTGCGAGCTGAAAGAGATCCTTGACCGTGATCCAGGTACCCAGCAACGGCTGCTGTGCGGCGTAGCCAGGTGCCCGCCTGATGTGGGCCGACAGGTTTGCCACTTCCTGGGCAGCGCGATCCCAATCCACCCAGGCCAGCGATCGCAGGGATGCCACCGCGTCGGCACGTGCCCGCAATGCATCCAGCTCCGCCTCCAGCGAACGGCCGCCGGACAGACAGGCCGCGGCCTGTTGCCGCAGCGTCCATGTCAATGGATCCAGATCAGACATCATGTGCAGACAAACTCCCTCATTGCGGACACTTACCAGACAGTGGCGCTATTATGAAGGCTGTTTTCAAGGATCTTGATCAATGAAGTACCAGCAGCCACACCGCGCCCTGAACACCAGCACAATCCGGTCGGCCGCCTATGACGAACACCGGCAGATACTGGAGATCGCCTTTCGAGATGGCATGCTCCGTAGTTACCGTTGTCTGCCCGCCGATGTGGCACGCCGATTCTTTGCGACCCAGAACCCGGCCAGTTTCTGGGAGGATCGCATTGCGGAAGAGTACCCCATGATTCAGACACGCATGGAGACACTTCCTCCTCTGATGGAAGGCCATCCAAATAGCAATGCCGCCCTGCAGCAGCTGAATCAGCTCTTTCGCTCACCGAAAGATTCCTGATTCACCACATATCCTCCCTGCAATCTCCTCCGTAGATGTTACAACTTCCTCCTGGCTTCGATACGAGTCTGGACACACATCAGGCGGTCGGGCTGGATCATGACCGGGCCCTGGTTTTTCTGTTCGCCGGGCAGCAACTCATACAACGTACGGCCAGCCCGCTGGCCCTGACTCCCGGGGACTATGGCGACCTGCTGCGCTACTGGATCGCCTGTGAAACCATCGGCAGCTACCACAGCAGACCCTGTCTGGCCATTCTGCTGCCAGATCTGCCCCAGCCTCTGCCCCCCGGTTGGGAAGCCCGAAACATCCGACAGTGGTTCGGCCAGCTTCCGGACGACCTTGCCGCCCTGGCCATGCGCGCCAACCAGCTGCTGCAATGGTCACGAACCCATCGCTGGTGCGGCGCATGTGGCTCTCCCACCGAACGCATCGCCGGTGAGCGCGCCATGCAGTGTCCCCAGTGCGGCCTTCGCACCTACCCCCGCATATCCCCGGCCATGATGGTGCTCATAACCCGTGGCCGGGAGCTTCTCCTGGCCAGCAACGTGCAGTTTCCACCGGGACGCTACAGTGCACTGGCCGGCTTTCTGGAAGCAGGAGAATCCGCCGAGGCAGCGCTTCACCGGGAAGTGGCCGAAGAAGTCGGATTGCGGGTACATCGGCTACGCTACTTTGGCAGCCAGAGCTGGGCCTTCCCCCATTCCCTGATGATCGCCTTTACCGCAGAATGGCTGTCCGGCGACATACGCATCGACCCATCCGAAATCCGCGACGCCCGCTGGTTTGCACCAGAAAACCTGCCTGACCTGCCACCAGCTCGCATCAGCATCGCACGCGCTCTGGTGGAAGATACGGCCCGTCGCCTGCGCCAAAGCAGTGCTTAAGACCCACGCACCACACCGTCTGTCGGACACATGCCCATCACATACAAGCTGGGCATGTTTGTGGCATAACTCCTACGCCATGTCGTTTTCCTGATGCATAGTACTGTGACTTTACAACGGTTTCAGCAGGAAAACATTCGGTGCAGCCAGTCCGTCACACCACCCCGGCCGCTTTTGTCGGGACACACAGCCTTGTCCCTCTCATGCGTGCTGGCCGGCGCCCCTGGCGTCGATATCCACTCATGGCGCTCCTGCTCTGCGGGGTGCTCACCGGCTGCGGTGGCGGAGGTGGTGACGACAACCTTGCAGACCCCGGCAACGCGCCTGACCCCTCCGTCAACACCACGACGCCCCCGAATCATCAGCCCGAAGCAGACGGCCTGACGCCTGGTGCCGCCGACAGCACGCCTACTTCGCCAGTCCATCCCATCGTCACGCCTCCAGCGTCGCCTCCCGCAACCGGACAGCCGTCACCGCCAGTCCAGGATGCCGATCCGCTATCGCAGTCTCCCACCGCAGCCCGGATCTCGATCACAGGTGAAATACTGGGCCTGCCAGCTGCTGCCCAGCCTGTTCGTCAGCCCTTGCCACAAAGTTCGGGCATCATCGCCTATGATCGGCAGACCCCGCCACGCATCTGGGTGGTCAACCCCGATCAGGACAGCGTCAGCGTGCTGAGCAGCCAGAGCCGGCAACTGCTGCGTGAGGTCCCGCTCCCCCCTGTGGATGACACCGCGTCAGCCCCTTCGCCCGAGACGGAACATGGCCCTCGCACGCTGGCCATCGACAATGCCGGCTATGTCTGGGTGACCAACCAGTACAGCGGCAGCATCAGCATCATCCACCCCCTGACACTTCAGGTCGTGACCCATATCCAGTTAGGCGCAGCGGTTCAGCCCTATGGCATCGTCGCGGCACCAGACGGCAGCGGCATCTGGGTCAGTACACTGGGCTCACAGGAAGTCCTGCAATTCGACCCCGTCAGCCGCCAGCTGCGTCGACGCATCGCGGTTGGCGACAATATCCGTCATCTGGCCATCAGCGCCGATAGCCGGGTGCTGCTCGCCAGCCGTTTCATTTCTCCACCATTGCCTGGCGAAGACACGCTGACCCCGCAGATCAGCGGGCCAGGGGTACGTGGTGCGGAAGTGCTGCTCATTGATCCGGCCCGAGGCACATTGCTGCGCACGATTTCGCTGGGCGTCAGTACCCTGGCGGACACGGCCATCCAGGGGCGGGGCTTGCCCAACTACCTCGGGGCAGCCGCTATCGCCCCCGATGGCAGCGCTGCCTGGATACCCTCCAAACAGGACAACATCCAGCGCGGCCAGCAGCGTGATGGGCGGCCCCTCGATTTTCAGAACACCGTGCGGGCCATCCTGTCCCGCGTGCAATTGCAGTCAGACCGGCCCGCGGAACAGATCGAGCGGCGCTACGACCTGGACAACAGCGGCATCGCCAGCGCAGCCACCTACACCCCGGATGGCAACTATATATTGGTCGCCCTCGAAAGCTCGCGGGAACTGAGCATCATCAACGCGGCAACGGGGGTTCAGGAAAACCGGGTGAATGTGCAGCGCGCTCCCCAGGGCGTCGCTATCTCACCCGACGGCACCCAGGCAGCAGTCAGCAACGTGATGTCGCGAACCATCAGCATTTTCGATATTACCCCCCTTGCCAACCATGAGCCTCGTCATATTCTGCCGCCCGAGTCGGTTCGCACTCTGGCTGGCCCTGACCGGCTACCCGCACAGACCCTGCGTGGCAAACAGATTTTCCACGACGCTCGGGATACCCGGCTGGCCCATGACAGCTATATCAGCTGCAGCGTCTGCCACAGCGAAGGGTACGATGACGGCAGGATCTGGGACATGAGCAATCTGGGCGAGGGCCTGCGCAGAACCATCTCGCTGCGCGGCCATGGCGGCAAGAAAAAACGGCTGCACTGGACGGGCAACTTCGACGAGGTTCAGGATTTCGAGCAGCAGATACGCGTCCTCGGGGGCGGCAGCGGTCTCATGCCACCCGGCAGTTTCGAACAGAACGGCCACCGTCTGCCATTGGGAACGCCCAAGGCGGGAGAGTCTGCCGATCTTGATGCGCTGGCTGCCTATGTAAACAGTCTTTCCCGCTATGCGCCGAGTCCGTACCGCAACAGCGACCGCAGCCTGACCAACCTGGCCCAGACTGGTGCACGCCTCTTTGCCAGCAAAGGTTGCACCACCTGTCACCAGGACGCCGATCTGGGCAGTGACGGCCTGACGCTGACAGATATCGGTACCCTGAAGCCATCCAGCGGCACGGTACAGAACCGGCCGTTGACCGGCATCGTCACGCCTGGTCTGCGCGATGCGTGGTACACCGCCCCCTATTTGCATGATGGCTCGGCGGCAACACTGGAGGCCGCCATCCAGGCACACCGTTCAGCCATCCTGACCGCGGAGGAAGTCAACAGCCTGGCCGCTTATGTGCGCCAGGCCGGTAACGGTCAGTGAGTCGATTCAGACTTCCCCGTCACGACTGGCACGGCGGCGTTCATGCTCCTTCAGAAAACGCTTGCGCAGCCGGATGCTCTTGGGCGTGATCTCGACCAGCTCATCATCGGCGATGAACTCCACCGCCTTTTCAAGCGTCAGCTCAATGGGCGGGGTCAGATTGATGGCCTCATCCTTGCCAGACGCACGAACGTTGGTCAGTTTCTTTTCCCGGATCGGATTCACCACCAAATCATTATCCCGGGTATGAATCCCGATGATCATGCCCTCGTACAGTGCGTCATTGGGTCTGACGAACATGCGTCCCCGATCCTGTAATTTCCAGAGCGCATAGGCCACTGCTGCACCGTCGTCCTGGGAAATCAACACCCCCTGCCGCCGCCCTTCGATATCGCCAGCCCATGCGTCGTAATCCTCGAAGACGTGGCTCATGATGCCGGAACCGCGCGTCATGTTCAGGAACTCATTCTGAAAGCCAATCAGCCCCCGGGCCGGCACGCGGTATTCCAGACGAACCCTGCCCTTGCCATCAGGTTCCATATTCTGCAGCTCGCCGCGCCGGCGGCCCAGCGCCTCCATCACGGGGCCCTGGTGATCTTCTTCCAGATCCATCGTCAGCTGCTCATAGGGCTCCTGCCGCTCGCCGTCGACGACCTGCAGGCGTGGCTTCGGCCTTGACACCGCCAGCTCATAGCCTTCCCGACGCATGTTCTCCAGCAAAATGGTCAGATGCAACTGCCCACGGCCCGACACCACAAAGGTGTCCGAGTCCTCGGTGAAATCAACCCGCAGCGCCACGTTGGCCTGCAATTCCCGCTCCAGGCGTTCACGAATCTGGCGACTGGTCACATATTTGCCTTCACGGCCCGCCAGCGGGGAAGTGTTGACCAGAAACTCCATGGTGAGGGTCGGCTCATCAATGCGCAGCAGCGGCAGCGGATCCGGGTGCCCCAGGCGGCACAAGGTCGAGCCGATATCGATGTTCTCAATCCCGTTGATGGCCACAATGTCACCAGCTTCGGCGTAAGGCACCACCTCACGCTCCAGGCCCCGAAAACGCAGCACCTGGTTGACTTTCACTGTCACGGGAGGCTTCTCGTCACCGTGCACGAGCAGCACGGATTCACCGCCGCGTACAGTGCCCCGATTGATCCGGCCAATCCCGATCCGGCCGACGTAGCTGGAATAATCCAGAGCCGAAATCTGAAACTGCAGCGGTCCCTGGGGATCGTCTGCGCGCGCGGGCACACGGGCAAGAATCGTGTCAAACAGCGGTGCCATACTCGGCTCGGCGGCCTTCGCTGCCGCCTCGGCGGCCTCCGGCTCAAGAACCGCGTACCCCGCCAGCGCCGATGCATACACCACCGGGAAATCCAGCTGTTCCTCGGTCGCACCCAAGCGGTCAAACAGATCGAAGGTCTGATCCACCACCCAGTGCGGCCGGGCCCCCGGCCGGTCGATCTTGTTAACCACCACGATCGGCCGCAAGCCCAGCGCCAGAGCCTTGCGGGTCACGAACCGCGTCTGCGGCATCGGGCCATCCATGGCATCGACCAGCAGCAGCACCCCATCCACCATCGACAGCGCGCGCTCCACCTCACCACCAAAGTCCGCGTGGCCCGGCGTATCCACAATGTTGATCCGTGTGCCCTGATACTCCACGGCACAATTTTTGGCCAGAATGGTGATGCCACGCTCACGTTCCAGATCATTGGAATCCATCACCCGCTCATTGACCTGCTGATTGGCCCGGAACGTGCCGGACTGCCGTAACAGCTGATCGACCAGCGTGGTTTTGCCATGGTCAACGTGCGCGATAATCGCGATATTGCGAATCGGCTGGGTAGCCGAAGAATTATTGGAGTCAGACACGCTCAGTCTCAAATCGGATCAAAAGAGGGCAACCTAGGGTTGCGTACAAAAATCAGTCAGGCAGCATCACCCGCACAGGCAGCAACTGAACCCCGCCGTCCGGCAACGGAACTGGCCGGGCTAAACCCGCCAGGCGTCCGGCATGCAGCACCGCTACCCGGTCTTGGGCGGGAGAAACTGCTGGTCCAGCCGTGGTGGCGCGTGGCATCGAAGCAGACACAGCTGCCACCACGGCCTGCCCCTGAAAAAAACACTGTGCCTGTTCAGCATCCAGCTCCGCCCGGGGCCAGCCGTCCACCAACCGGCACAATCCGTGCAGATGCTTCAGTGCCGCCTCTGGCCCGACTGCCAGCAAGGAATCCAGCGGCACGGCATCCTTCACCTGGTACTGCCCCACCCGGGTTCGACGCAATCCGCTCAAATGCGCGCCACATTCCAAGGCTTCACCCAGATCCCGGGCAATCGAGCGGATATAGGTACCACTGCCACACGCGATGCTCAACCGGGCCTGCTCACCATCGAAATCGAGCAGCTCAATCGCATCCACCCGCACCTCGCGGGGTGCCGCTTGGACCGGCGCCCCTTCCCGAGCATGCCGGTACATCGCCTTGCCCCCCACTTTCAGCGCGGAATAAACAGGCGGCACCTGCTGAATGCGCCCCACAAAACGGGGCAGCGCCGCGGTCAACCGTGCTGCAGATGGACGCAGTGCCGAGCGGCGAATGACTTCGCCCTCCACATCATCCGTCGTCGTACGGATGCCAAAACGAACCACTGCCTCGTATGCCTTGTCGTGTGTCAGCGCAGCGCCGGCCAGTTTACAGGCTTCCCCGAACATTAACGGCAGCACACCAGTCGCCATGGGATCCAGCGTGCCCCCATGTCCAGCCTTGTCGGCCGACAACAGGCGCCGAACCTTCTGAAGCGCGGCGTTCGATGACAACCCCAAGGGCTTGTCAAGCAGCAGCAGGCCGTGAATCTTCAACCGTGAACCGCCCGATCAGGCACCGTCATGATGATCGCGGTCATCAATATCCGGCGCAGAAGAGGATGTTTCTTCCTGTCCATCATCAGCAGCCCGACGTGCATTGGCCTCATCAATCAGGCGTCCCATCTCGATGCCACGCCGAGTGGAAACATCATGCACAAAATGCAGCTCGGGCGTGGTGTGAATCCGCACCCGCCGACCGATCAGCGAGCGCATGAATCCAGCGGCAGCCCGCAGCCCCTGCAATGTCTGGGCCACATGCTCATCATCATCGGGAAGAACCGAAAAATGAACCGTGGCATGCGCGTAGTCGGGCGTCAGATCAACCCCGGTTACCGTGACCAGACCCAGCCGCGGATCCTTGACTTCCGTACGGATCAACTCGGCAATTTCCTGGTGCAACAGCTCTGCGACCCGCAACGCCCGTCCGGGCGTTGCTCCTGGTTTTCGCTTCATGATGTATCAGCCAGCTGACGGGGTACTGGCCGCGGAGGCCAGGGTCCGTGCCACTTCCTTGACTTCGAACACCTCCAGCTGATCGCCTTCCTGGATATCACTGTAATTGTGCAGAGTGATACCGCATTCGAAACCAGCCTTGACTTCCTTGGCATCGTCCTTGAAGCGCTTGAGCGAGTCGATCCGTCCAGACCAGATCACCGTGGAATCACGCAGCAAACGCACTTCGGCATCGCGCCTGACCATACCTTCGGTCACGTAGCAACCGGCCACCGTGCCCACCTTGGTGACCCGGAACACCTGGCGGATCTCCACCATGCCGATGATCGTTTCGCGTTTCTCGGGCGACAGCATGCCCTCCATGGCTGACTTCACATCATCTACTGCATCATAGATGATGTTGTAGTAGCGCAGATCGACCCCGTTGGATTCCGCCATCCGTCGCGCCGGCTGATCTGCCCGGACATTGAAACCAATGACCACCGCCTTGGACGCAATGGCCAGGTTGATGTCGCTCTCGGTAATGCCGCCTACCTGTGCATGCACGATCTGAACCTTGATCTCGGCATTGCTAAGCTTGAGCAGTGCGTGCGCCAGCGCTTCCTGGGAACCCTGTACATCGGCCTTGATGATCAGCGGCAAGGTCTGAACCTCGCCCTCACCAATCTGGTCGAACATATTTTCCAGTTTTGCGGCCTGTTGGCGTGCCAACTTCACATCACGGAATTTACCCTGTCTGAAGAGAGCAATCTCGCGCGCCTTGCGCTCGTCCGCCAGCGCCATCAGGTCCTCACCAGCCTGCGGCACATCGTTCAGACCCTGAATTTCCACCGGAATCGACGGCGTTGCCGACGCAGCGTTTTTACCCGCCTCGTCCACCATGGCCCGTACCCGACCCCAGGTCGACCCCACCAGCACGGTGTCACCCCGTGTCAGGGTGCCAGACTGAACCAGCACTGTGGCCACCGGACCACGACCCTTGTCTAGACGTGCCTCGATCACCAGGCCACGTGCCGGCGCCTTTTCAGGCGCACGCAACTCCAGAATCTCGGCCTGCAGCAGGACATTCTCCAGCAGATCGTCGATTCCCTCGCCAGACTTGGCCGAAACGCCCACGAAGGGAACGTCGCCACCATACTCTTCGGGCACAACGCTCTGTGCCACCAGCTCCTGACGCACCTTGTCCAGATTCGCCTCGGGCTTGTCGACCTTGGTAATTGCCACAACCAGTGGCACCTCGGCCGCCCGGGCATGCGAAATCGCCTCGATCGTCTGCGGCATCACCCCATCGTCCGCTGCCACGACCAGGATCACGATGTCGGTGGCCTTCGCACCACGTGCCCGCATCGCCGTGAAGGCTGCGTGGCCCGGTGTATCAAGGAAGGTGATGACGCCCCGCGGCGTTTTCACGTGATAGGCGCCAATGTGCTGGGTAATCCCCCCCGCCTCGCCGGAGGCCACCTTCGTGCGACGGATGTAGTCCAGCAAGGAGGTCTTGCCGTGATCCACGTGACCCATGACCGTGACAACCGGAGGCCGCGCCACCGCGGGACCGACGTCCTCGCCCGAAACTTCATCCAGCATCGCCTCCGGATCATCCAGCTTGGCGGCAATGGCCGTATGGCCCATTTCCTCCACCAGAATCATCGCCGTTTCCTGATCCAGCACCTGATTGATGGTCACCATCTGACCCAGTTTCATCAGCTGCTTGATCACCTCGGTCGCCTTGACGGACATTTTGTGCGCCAGATCGGCAACCGTGATGGTTTCGGGAACATGCACTTCACGCACAATGGGCGCTTCGGCCTGCTGTGCCTGGGCATATCCTCCCCGACGCGCATCCCGGTCATTACCCCGACGCGGCCCCCGCGTCCTCCAACCCGTATTGGTGCCAGCACCGTTGCTGTCGTTGCGCCCGCCTTTGGTCGTACGCCGCTTGCGTGCAGCGTCGTCCTGCCATGAAGACGAGAGCTTTTCAGACTTCACATGCTTGTTCCGGCCGCCAGCACCTGTCGTGCTCTCAGCGGGCGCAGGTGCGTTGCCAGCCTGCGCAGATGGGCGATGCAGGGTTCCGCCCCGGCGGGCACCTTTTTCAGTCTGTGCAACAGCAGGGGCTGCAGCAGGCGGTGGTGGGGGCGGTGGTGGGGGTGGGCGCCGGCTGGCTTCCAGCAGACGGTTGATGGCCGCCACCTCGGCTTCGGCCCTGCGACGCGCCGCCGCGGTGGCATCTGCCTCTTCCTTGGCTTTTCTGGCAGCTGCAGCTGCCTGCTCAGCAGCTACCCGCGCTGCCTCCTGTTTGGCGGCACGTTCGGCTGCATCAGCCGCCGCCTTTTCCTCGGCCTGCCGACGCTCCTGCTCACGGGCCATGGCATTGGCGGCCGCCGTAGCACCTGCCTCCTCCCGCATCTTGCGCTGCATGGCGCGAGCCGCCTCAGTTTCGCGTTCGGCATCAGCCTGCATCTTCGCCAGACGCTCCTGTTCTGCACGGGCAGCCTCCTCCCGGCGGGTCGCTTCAGCCAGCGCTTCGTTTTCACGCTGACGATCCCGCTCCAGCCGGGCAGTCTTTTCGCGCAACTCGCGCGCCTGACGCTCCATCAGTTCCTTCTGCCGGCGGGCCTCTTCCTCACGCCGCCGACGCTGCTCCTCGTCAATCACCGAGTTTGCAGACTGAACCGGGGGCGGAGGCACCGCCACGGGTGCCGTCACTGCAGCCGTCGGCGCCGGGGGCTCTGCGGCAGCAGGCGCCGAAGGCTGGGAGACAGCGGGTGTCGTCGCCGATCCGTCACGCTTGACGAACGTGCGCTTGCGCCGCACTTCCACCTGGATGGTGCGCGCCTTGCCCGTGGCATCGGCCTGCTTGATCTCGGAAGTCTGCTTGCGCACCACCGTGATCTTCTGCCGTCGCGGATTGTCCGCAGCGTTGCCATGCGATGCCCGCAAAGCCGACAGCAGACGCTCCTTATCCGCCTCTGACAACGGATCCGAAGGGCTTTTTTTGTCGACACCTGCTGCACGCAATTGTTCCAGCAATACCTCTGCAGGTACCCGCAATTCCGCCGCAAATGTCTCAACGTTCGTACTGGCCATGTGTCCTTCCGCTACTACCGATTCAGTGTGTGCGTCACCTTCGATATTTACCCCCGACCGACGCGTGATCCGGGGGATACGTCGACATCACGCACCGTCATTCTCGACGAACCAATGCTCACGGGCCTTCATGATCAGTTCTTTGGCCCGTTCTTCATCCAGTTCAGTGATTTCGATCAACTCATCCACCGCCAGCTCGGCCAGATCGTCACGCGTCCGGACATTGGACTCGGCCAGCTTCACAGCCAGCTCCCGATCCATGCCCTCCAGCGACAGCAGGTCTTCGGCGATTTCATGCAACTTCTCTTCCGTGGCAATGGCCTGGGTCAGCAGGGCATTGCGTGCCCGCTCACGCAGCTCATTGACCGTGTCCTCATCAAACGCCTCGATTTCGAGCATTTCGTTGAGCGGCACATAAGCAATCTCTTCCAGACTGGTGAAACCCTCATCAATCAGAATGTCTGCCACTTCCGCATCCACGTCCAGACGCGCCATGAAGACCGAGCGGATGGCTGCCCGTTCATCTTCCTGTTTTTTCTCGCTTTCCTCTGCCGACATCAGATTGATCTGCCACCCAGTCAGCTCGGAGGCCAGCCGCACGTTGCGCCCCCCTGCACCGATCGCCAGTGCCAGGTTGTCCTCATCGACCACCACGTCCATCAGGTGACGCTCTTCATCGACCAGGATCGACGAAACGTTGGCGGGCGCCAGCGCACCAATCACGAATTGCGCAGGATCCTCGGACCACAGCACGATGTCGACCCGCTCACCGGCCAGTTCCTGCGTCACTGCCTGCACACGCGAACCGCGCACGCCAACACAGGTGCCAATGGGATCGACCCGGCTGTCGGAGGTGAATACGGCGATCTTGGCGCGCACGCCAGGATCACGTGCCGCCGCCCGGATCTGCAGCAACCCCTGTTCGATCTCGGGAACCTCAAGCTCGAACAGCTTCATGATGAACTCGGGTGCCGTCCTCGACAGAAAGAGCTGCGGCCCCCGGCCCTCGCGATTGATGCGGGACACCCAGGCACGCACCCGGTCGCCGTTGCGCAGATTTTCCTTGGGGATCATCTGGTCACGTGGCAAGCGGGCCTCGATACGCCCGGATTCGACAATGGCTCCCTCGCGGTCGACACGCTTGATGGTGCCCGACAGCAGGGAATCTCCGCGGGAAAGAAAATCATTGATGATCTGTTCACGCTCGGCATCGCGGATTTTCTGCAGGATGACCTGTTTGGCGGCCTGCGCACCAATGCGGCCGAACTCAATGTCTTCCAGCTCTTCCTCGATGTAATCCGCAAGCTGGATGTCGGGCATCTGCTTGCGGGCCTCGCTCAGGATGATCTCCAGATCATGGTCGTCCAGCTCACCATCGGGCACCACTTTCCAGCGACGGAAGCCGCGATAGCTGCCATCATCGTGGCTGATGGCGACCCGGATATCCACTTCATCCTTGTAACGCTTTTTCATTGCCGACGCGAGCGCACTTTCCAGTGCGGCAAACACGACGTCGCGCGGAACATTCTTCTCGCGCGCCAGCGCATCAACCATCAGCAACAATTCACGTCCCTGCATAACGACTCCCTAGAAAACCGGCTTCGGAATCAACCGAGCCCGATCCACCTGCTCAAATCCAAAACGCAGCCACTGAACCCCGGCCGTCTGCAGCGCCGCCTCCACCGGGTCGGCGGACAGGGGCTTGGCCCGCGGAGGACGGCGCCCGGGAACACCCCGGTCTCGCCCCGCCCTGGGAGTGCCGGCCGGGCGGTCACGCCAGGCAAGCAGCCAGTCGGCATCGTCCGCAGGCGCACCACCGGCCTGGACCACGGCTGGCAATTTCGCATCGGGCCCCAACAGCGCCCGGACACGCGCCAGCGACGCCTGGGCAGGCAGCAGCACGCCTTCAAACACCCGACGGCCATCCTGCGGCAGACGCAGCCACAACTTGACCTCATCTCCGGCAAAACGGACAAAGTCCGCCGGTCTGCGCAAACGCCGATCCAGACCCGGAGATGAAATCTCCAGGCGGTCATAGTCCACATCTTCCACTAAAAACAGATGCGAAAGCTGTTCGCTGACCCGCTCGCAATCATCCAGCGTGATGGGCTGCTCATGATTGGCACGCTCAATGGTGATGCGCAGTACCCCACCAGCGGCAAACTCCACATCCACCACTTCATAGCCCATGCCCGACACGACGGGATCGACCATTGACTCAACGCCACTGACTGTTGCCGGAATGCTTGCCACTACCTGTTCACCCTGCCGCATTTACTGACGGATCCGCCATAACGACTGCCTGATCACGCCACCCGATCACGCACTGAAAACCATCCTGATCCACCTGATTCTGCGGTGGATAAAAAAAAATGGGCTGGCCAGCCCATTCCGTACTCACGGCGCAGGTTCGGCCCATACCGAGCACCCACCCGCGCCACGCGCCCGCCAGAATCGGCAAAACGCTGACCTGTCCGTGCTATCCACACAACTGCTAAGGCCAGCGCCCTGCGCGGGGCGCCGGAACCAGCAGGACACTTCACCCCATCTACTGCGTAGTCAGGGAAACGCATCCTGCAAGACGGTTGATTATAGCCGACGAATGGCCAGAATTCAAGGAAATTACCGCATCCCGGAACCTGTCCCCACCTCACCGTCTCTGTGATAGCGTGGTGCGAAAGCGCTTTTCTCTTGCCTTCCTCTTCAGCGGGCCTTAAACCCCTTACGCCGTGGGCGCGGCTGGGTGCCGCCATTGCCACCACCTGCCCGCTTGCCTCGCGCAGCAAAACCGGCCCCACCATTGCCTGGCACACGCTGGCCGGACTGGGCGTCAAAGGGCTGACCCAACCTGGCAGCGAACCCGGGCGTACTTCCCCAGCGCTGCTGGCGTCCATCACGCTTCATCGAGCGCGTGATCCCTTCCATGTGCGCAGAATCCGACGTAGGCTGCCAGTTGTCATCATCATAGTTGATATGGCGGGAAGCAGCAGCTGCAGCGCGTCCACGAGGCGCCACATTGCCATTTCGGGGCGCCACGTTGCCATTGCGTTCCTTCACCCGTCGCGGACGGCGATCAGGCAGCACCGTTTCCCGCGCCACCTTTGACCAGTCCGTATCACCGCTGTAAGACACCGCCTGGGGCAGATAGCGGGTCTCTGTCCAGCCGCGACGCTCACTGACTGTCAATGTCTTTTTCTCGGCGGTAGGCTCCAGTGTCTTGACGGACACCATCTTCTGCGCTTCAGCCTGTGCTGTCAGCGGCTGCTTCCGGTTTGCTCCAGCCCGGGGGCCACGCGCCGGCGAACGTTTGCCTTGTGCCGATCTCCTGCCGTTCGACTCATCGCCAGGCTGATCCGCCGTTACCCGATCAACAGCCGACCGATGCCTGCCCCCGCCACGCCGTGTCCGGCGAGGCGGACGTCCTTCCTCACCTCCTTCGCCCAACCCCCAACGCCCTTCGGCACGGTTGCGCGGACCCGCAGGCGGCCGCCCCGCTGGCTGTATGACCCCCTCAGGGGCACCGTCAACGCCCCCCGATACCAGAGGCTCCCCTGCCCCTTTCTGGGCACGCCCACGGCCACCTCGCAGCAGCCGGCGTCGCGCCGGATGTCTGCTGCCGCCAGGAGTTGCCGATGTTCCGTCCTGAGCCACTGACGAGCCTGCGTTTCGGCGACGCCCCCCCCGCCGCGACAGGCTACCCCCTTCTGCGGACGCACCGCTGTCCGGGTGCCCCCCTGAGACTTCCCCATCCCGCCCAGGCGCCTTGGCAGCATCATGGCCATGACGTCGCAATTGTTGCTGAAGCTGACGTACCTCGGCCTCGGTCAATGCCTGTAGGCGTCCCCGCTGCAACCGGGGCGGCAGCGCAATCGGGCCGAAACGGATACGCACCAGCCGGGACACGGTCAGTCCTACCGCATCAAAAAGCCGACGAACCTCCCGATTGCGCCCCTCCAGAATGACAACGCGGTACCAGTGATTGGCCCCGTCACCTCCGATATCCTCAATGGACTGTACGGTAGCGGGCCCATCCTCCAGCATCACGCCGGTCAGCAGGCGCTGCCGGATCTCGTCATCCACACGCCCCAGCACGCGCACGGCATATTCGCGCTCCCAGCCATAACGTGGGTGCATCAAGCGATTTGCCATGTCGCCAGAGGTGGTGAAAATCAGCAGTCCTTCGCTGTTCAGATCCAGCCGCCCTACCGCTATCCAGCGCGCCCCCCGCAATCGCGGCAGACGGTCAAAGACCTTGGGGCGCGCCGCAGGATCATCACGCGTAACCAGTTCTCCCGTTGGCTTGTGATAGAGGAGTACCTGCGGCACTCGCGCAGACGGGCTACGTTTACGCGCCAGGGGCTTACCATTGACGCGGATAACATCCTCCGACCCCACCCGCTGCCCCACATGCGCCGGCAGGCCGTTGACCGAGACCCGTCCCGCCACAATGAGCTCTTCCATGTCCCGACGCGAACCAATCCCGGCATCGGCAAGTATTTTGTGCAGCTTTTCTGCATCCAGCCCTGCCGAGCGCCGGGCACCGCGCCCGTCTTCCTGCAGACCGATGGCCGCCTGGCGTGCGAAAAAAGGCACAGGCTCTCCGGCTACCCCGTCGCCATCAAAATCCTGGGTATCACCATCATGATCGTCAAACCCATCATGGAAACCCGCGTCTTCATCATGGCCGACATCCGGTCCAGCAACATCAAACGGGAGATCTGCGCTTCCCTCCGGCGATGGCGCGGCATCATTCCCGGGCGCCGAACTCTCCGGATCCACGTGAGAAACCGTACTGGCAGCTGCAGACGCGCTCGCCCCGGTTTCGGAAAAATCCGCTACTGCCGATGGCGATAGCCCTGGCTCAGCGGTTCGCCGCTGACGTATGCGCCCCCCCTTCCGTTTCACCGGAGGATCGTCTGTAGCATCACCCATAGCAACCGGAGGCGCATCTGCCGATACCTCCTCTCCTGTCCCGGCAGGGCGGGTCGGCTGAGCGTCCATCGGCGCTGTCTTGCGACTGCGTCGCGCTCGGGAAGCCGCCGGAGGGGCCGGCAAATCGCTTGCTTCGGCGGCATCCCTCGCCTCCACGGCAACCGGGAGGTCTTTTTTCCGGGTAGTCGCCCGCCGCTTTCTCACTGGCTTCACATCGTCAGCAGCGGCCAAACCACCGGCCTCCACGGGGGCCGACGGAGTGGCAGCAGCCTGCTCATCATGCAATGAGCTGCCAGGTATATCTTCTTCGTTCTGAGTGGTATTCATGCGATGGTCACATCACAGGGTATGGTCTGCCATATCTTTCGCAGCAGCTGTTTCATTGTTCACGACCGAGCCCGGAACGGGAGCACTCTGTGCTCCCATAGCCGCCATGCTTGCGTCATTCGTTTCGGGCTCGACCGAACGTTCGTCACCCGGCCCCTGCCCACTACCAGCCGCCGCTGCGGCCGTCTGCAGCGCCAGCGCGTCCAGCACGTCGCTCGGCAGGGCGTCATCATCAAGTGCAGGCAGATCGGTCAGAGACTTCAGATTCAGATCATCCAGAAACTGCCTGGTCGTCCCGAACAGGGCGGGTCTGCCCACCACATCCTTGACCCCGATCTGATCAATCCACCCCCGATCTTCCAGTGTCTTGATGATATTTGATGAAACGGTAACTCCCCGGATTTCCTCAATATCTCCCCGGGTCACAGGCTGACGATAAGCAATGATCGCCAGCGTCTCCAGCACTGCCCGCGAATAGCGGGGCGGTTTTTCCGGATTCAGCCGAGTCACGAAACGTGCAATATCCGGAGCACTCTGAAAGCGCCACCCCGAAGCCAATGCCACCAGATTCAGTGAACCATCGATCCAGTCACTACGAAGAGCATCCAGTACATCACGCACCGTATCCGCTCCCACCTCAGCGTCGCCCGCAAACAGCTGACGCAAGTCGGAAACCGACAATGGCTTGGCAGCGCACAGCAATGCTCCCTCGATGACTCTCTTGACCTCTGCGGTATTCATCAACCTGCTAGCAAAAATATCGGCTCATGGCCTGAATCCATGGGCATGGGGCAGCGGCGTGGACCACAGTACCCCCTTCTGCCCGGCGCGCAGCCAGGACGGCGACGCTCATTAATGTGTTCCCCATCTACATCACGAACGGGGGCAACAGGCAACTGGAAAGTTGGCGGATAGCCTTCTGTAGCGAAGGCCCTGGCGCCGGCACTGGGTACCGTGCCATAAGCCACAGCCCCAAACCGGCCACCGGTCTTTCTGTACCGTCAGATAGAGCCGGAACATACCCAGACGCAGCAACTGCTATTGCGGCGCCTGATAGTCCCCACCCCTATCCAGTCCATCACCGGCCAGATAAATACGGCCAATCAAACCGCCGCTTCTGGCCATTCTACCCTAAGAGCAGAAAGACGGTGCAATGACCTCGCATTAACGACACCCAGCAGTCAAAATGCGTAGGTCAGCTGCATAGAACCAAAGGAAGGCGCCTGACGCTGGCCACGAAACTCACGCGTGCGCGCCACCCACATCAGTTGCAGCCTCCACGCTCCAACCTGTCCACTCAAACCAATACCCACATCCAGCACCACCGGACGGCGCTTGACACGATGGCTATCGTGCCGGGTATTGCCATCCAGGGTCAGATCATGTGCTGCGACCCTGGCACCCGCCGTCAGGAACCCGGTCAGGCGAACCTCACGCCCGGCTCCCCACCCCGACTCGCCAGGCTCATTTGATCCCGGGCGCAGCGGGGCCGAGCCACCGTCATCCTGCAAATCATGCCCGAACCGCCATTCCAGACCCGCAAAAACGCTGGTCTGCAAGTTTCCGAGGCGCCCTCCCCAATGTCCCAACACATCCATACCCCTTCCACCGGGCTGCCAGCGACGTACGCGATACTGCGCCACCTCCAGCAAGGGTTCATCGTGCAACTGGTTCGCCCAACCTCTGAACCGGGGCGCATTGATTACCCGATGTACCGAATTCTGCAACGACTCCCCTCTAACAGAAGGTCCAACCCACCCCAGGCGCAGCTCCTGGCGTACATGCTGACCATCAACCCACAAGCCTGCTGCAAAACTGATCATCAACGTTGCCGCATAGGGCCGGTCACGCGGCAATAGCCCAATAGCCCGACTGTTTTCCGGCGTATAAATGGCCTGATCCAGACGAACACTGAGATACTCGGAGGGAACAGCACCTGCCCCCAGGATACGCCAGAGCGGGCAGAGCCATCCTTCACCCCCGAACGCCTCCCAGCCATCATGGGCGGCAGTCCGGGCAGACACCTCCAGCATCACGCCGCTGCTGTAGCCATAATCCACCCCCGAAGCAAGGTCATTATCTACTTTAAGCCGGGTCCGCATGGCGGCCGCTGCCTGACAACCCCAGGACGGAGTGGTGAACGAACGGCCAGCCATCAGCTCAGGCTGTGCTGATGGCCCCGTCCACGCGGCGGGAGATACGACGTCGGTCCGGCCAAAGAGCGCCTCTCCCGGCATGGCCTTGTCCGGATCATGCCAGAATCCGGCAGAATCCTGAGCCTGCACTGTCGTAGCAAGCCCTAGCACCATCAGCCCAAGCAGGCCCGGATGCCATCTTCTAGACTTACCCGGCGACTTTCCTCTGTGCGTTGCTCCCACCATCCTCCCCATCTGCCTGCTCATCCCGCACAGTACGCCCCATCATACGGAATGCCGCACGCATGTCCCCACCCGCAGGCTGCTGATAGAGACTCAAGCCAAAAACGGGCAAAATAGCCAACAAATGATCAAAAATGTCGGACTGGATTCCTTCATAGACCGCCCAGGCCGTAGTATTCGTAAAACAGTACAACTCAAGCGGCACACCCTCCGGCGTGGGCTCCATCAGGCGCACCATCAGTGACATGTTCTGATGAATGCCAGGATGAGACCGCAAGTATGCAAGCACATAGGCGCGAAAGGTACCGATATTGGTCAATCGTCGCTGATTTGCCAACTGTTCTGCCCGAACCCCCAAGCGGGAACGTCGTTCCTGATTGCTGACATCCAGCTCCTGGGTCTTGCGGGTCATATAATCTGCCAGCAATTCGATCTCGGCCAGACGTCCAATATCGCCAGTATCCAGGAAACGCACCGAATTCATGTCAAGACGCAATGTACGCTTGATACGCCGACCGCCCGATTCCTGCATCCCCCGCCAGTTGCGAAAACTCTCAGCCATCAACCGCCACGTCGGGATCATCGTGATCGTCTTGTCCCAGTTCTGCACCTTCACGGTATGCAGGGCGATGTCGATGACATCTCCATCCGCCCCGACCTGGGGCATCTCAATCCAGTCCCCGACGCGTAATGTATCGGATGAAGTCAGCTGCAATCCCGCGGTAAAGCTCAGCAACGTATCCTTGAACACCAACAGCAATACCGCCGACATCGCACCCAGACCGGACAGCAGGATCAGCGGCGACTGATCTGTCAGTACGGCAATGATCAATACGGTGCCCAGGCAATAAATTAGCAGCTTGGCCAGCTGTACGGAGCTTTTCAGTGAACGGCCGGGTTTGCCGCGACGCTGGCGCGCCGTCAGATAAGCAGACAGCATCGCATCGAGTACCCGAACAGCCCGAAATACCGTCATGGCCACAGCCACGTTGTACGCAATCGTCGCCAGTGTACTGTTCAGGCCCGGTATCCAGCGTATCCCCGCCTGGGCCACCAGAGCCGGCAACATCTGAGCCGTCCGTGCCAGCAACTCGGCATCCATAAACAGGCTATGGCGCGGACCTTCGGCAAAATGCTTGTGAACCCAGGCAATGACCTTGCGTGTGACATAACCTGACACCACTTTCACCAGGAGCATCACCAGCAACAGTACAACCGAGCCAATCAACCCTTCCAGCCAGATGTACTTTTCAAACAGATGCCGGATTTCCCCAAGCAAGATCTCGTCCATCTCCCGTGCCCTCCCCCGGCTCCGGAAAATGGCGATGGTGCCATTTCTGCACGGATCGCTTCAATGACATCAGCACCACATACGCGCCCGGCCTGATCAAAGGAAAATGGCCGTAGCGACACCACAACAGTCAGCAAGCAGACAACAACGTCTGCCTCCCGTGGACACACTGGCCTGCTCCCACAGACTGGGCGACAACAGAGTACGATCGACCAATCCGTCCCAAACGCCCGGCCTTGGCGCCAGGCTCCCGGCAATGCAGACCGGATTCTCACCTGATCCTCAATTCGACAGTACAGCGCCAAACTGATCCGCCTGGGTCGGCCCTATCATCTCCAGGCTCAAGACCAGATAAAAAAAGTCCTATACCGGAGCGCATGCCGTTATTCTCACCCGGAACCGACAGGCAAAAAAAACCCCTGAGCAAATCAATAAGATCTCAGGGGCTGTCGAATGCGTTGGTTGCGGGGGAAGGATTTGAACCTCCGACCTTCGGGTTATGAGCCCGACGAGCTGCCAGACTGCTCCACCCCGCGAAAAGAAGTATAGCCATACTGGATTCTGTTTGCAAGTCCCCCCACTTGGCCGTAAATTCCTCCCATGAAATATTGTTCCCATTGCGGTAGTCCCACCCGGCACATCGTTCCCGATGGTGACAACCGTCCACGAAATGTCTGCACCAGCTGCCATACCGTTCACTACGTGAACCCCCGCATCGTTACCGGGGCGATCTGCACCTGGGAGGGCCGAGTCCTGCTATGCCGTAGGGCCATCGAACCCCGCCGTGGCAAGTGGACACTGCCTGCCGGCTTCATGGAGATCGGCGAAACCATGGCCGCCGGCGCCCTGCGCGAAACACGTGAGGAATCCGGTGCCCAGGCAGAAATCGATGGATCCCTGTTTGCCGTGCTGGACGTTCCACACGCAGAACAGGTGCATGTCTTCTACCGTGCCCGCCTCGTCTCACCAGCACTGGCACCCGGTGAAGAAAGCCTTGAGGCCCGCCTGTTCGAAGCGCAGGATATTCCATGGGATGAAATCGCCTTCAGTACGGTAGAGACATCCCTGCGCTGGTTCCTCGCGGATCGCGAACAGGGGCGCTTTTATCTGCACGAGAGCACTATTCCCAAACCGACAGGACAGCAGCCCTCGAACCCCCGCCTGGAGAGCGCCGGCACGCCCACTGACCCTCTCCCCGGCACAAGCCACACCCACGCTTCCTGACGCCCCCCTGAAAAACCGACGCCATGATTCGCCACTGGGTCGAAGCCCACATGCCCCTGCCCGCCGCCGACCGGGATATACCCGGCCATCCCGGATTGATCGCGCTGGGCGCTGACCTGGGCGCAGACCGTCTGGTGGAAGCCTATACCCACGGCATGTTCCCTTGGTACAGCGATGGCCAACCCGTCCTATGGTGGTCTCCGGACCCGCGTATGGTGGTCTTCGTTGACGAATTCAGTCCATCGCGGTCACTGCGACGCCTGCTAAGGCGACTATCATCCACTGAACACCCCTCGGCGGGCTGCCCATGGCAAATCACCCTGAATACGGCCTTTACCGATGTAATGCATGCCTGTGCCGCGCCGCGCCGCGGGCAGGTAGGCACCTGGATCACCCCCGCCATCCTGACTGCTTACACAGAGCTCCATCATCGGGGCCTGGCCCATTCACTTGAAGTCCGGGAAAACGGCGAACTCATCGCCGGCCTTTACGGCGTCGCCATCGGCCGCATGTTCTTCGGTGAATCAATGTTCACCCGTCGCGCCAATGCATCCAAATGCGCCTTTGCCGCCCTGGTCCAGCTGCTCGCCAGCCAAGGCTTCCCCATGGTGGACTGCCAGCAGTCCACGGATCACCTTGGTAGCCTTGGTGGTCGCGACATCACCCGCGCCGAGTTTCTGGGCCGTATCCGCCCCCTGCTGGCAATGCCTCCTGCCGATTGGCATGCACTGGCCCGCGGCATTGCCTGGCCGGATTTCAGCGCATGAGTGACACCCATCCTCCCACCCAGCGCTTCATCCGGCTGTATGTAACGGCAGCCTTCACCTGCAGCTACCTGCCTGAGCGCTTTGCCCGTTCCCAGGTAGCCGAACCCGCCGTGGCCATCAATGCAGACAACTATGGCGAACTCGTGCGCGCCGGATTCAGGCGCAGCGGCAGATTCACCTATCGGCCACGCTGTGACAACTGCCGGGCCTGCATCCCGGTACGCATTCCGGTGAACCAGTTTCGTCCTAACCGCAGCCAGCGTCGTGCAGCACGGCGCCATAGTGATCTGATCAGCCGCAACCTGCCGCTGGCCTTCCGCGATGAACACTATGCCCTGTACATCCGCTATCAGCAGGCTCGACACAATGGCAGCGATATGCATCAGGATGACGAGGAACAGTATCGCGAATACCTACTCCAATCCCGCGTCGATACCCGGCTGGTCGAGTTCCGCGCAGCCGACTCAACCCTGCTGATGGTCTCCATCATCGATGTACTCGACGACGGCCTATCGGCAGTGTATACATTCTTCGAACCTAATATGACAGGAAGCAGCCTCGGCACCTATGGCATCCTCTGGCAGGTTCGAATGTGCCAGATCCTGGGACTCAGCTACCTGTACCTGGGCTACTGGATCAACGAAGCGCCTTCGATGCGCTACAAGAGCAACTTCCGCCCGCTTGAACAACAGATAGACGGAACATGGACACTTCTGAAAGACTGAGCGCACTGGGTTACCGGCTATTGCGCCCTCTGCTGTTCCTGCAGGATCCCGAGCTCGCCCATCACACCGGCCTGCGCGTGATGGATCTGCTGGCCCGGGTACCCGCCTGCCTGCGCCCGCCGCGCGTACACGACCCCGTCCAGCTGCTGGGACTCACCTTCCCCAACCGCGTCGGCGTTGCTGCCGGGCTGGACAAAAACGGCAGCCACATTGACGCCCTCGCCTCCCTGGGCTTCGGCTTCCTGGAGCTGGGAACCGTTACCCCCCTGGCACAGCCAGGCAACCCGAAGCCACGCATCTTTCGCCTGCCCGAAGCCGGTGCCCTCATCAACCGCTTCGGCTTCAACAATGAAGGACTCGACGCCTTTGTGCACCATGTGCAGCAGTCACGCACCTGGCAAGGACGCACGGCACTGACACCAGACACCCCCTGCGGGCCTGATACCCCGCCCATACTGGGGCTCAACATCGGCAAAAATGCCATCACCCCCCTGGAATCGGCCACGCGTGACTACCTGACCGGATTGGCCCGGGTCATGCCCCTGGCGGACTACGTCGCCATCAACATCTCCTCGCCCAACACCGCCAACCTGCGCAAGCTGCAGGGCGGCAGCGAGCTGGACGACCTCCTTGGCGCCCTGGACCGCGAACGTCGCCAGCTGTCCGCCACCCTGAATCGCAATCCCCCCCTCCTGCTCAAGATCGCGCCCGACCTGGATGACGACCAGGTTTCTGTCATCATCGACGCTCTGCAGCGTCATCACATCGACGGGGTCATCGCCACCAACACCACGCTGTCACGCAGCGACGTCCAGGGCCTGCCCCATGCCTCGGAGGCAGGCGGACTGTCGGGACGCCCAGTGTTCGAGGCATCAAATCGGATCATCCGCAACCTGCGCGCAGGGCTCCCAGCCGGGTACCCCATCATCGGGGTGGGCGGCATCATGTCGGCCCAGGACGCAGTCGCCAAGATCGAAGCAGGAGCGGATCTCGTCCAGATCTACAGCGGACTCGTCTATGCAGGGCCGGCTCTGATCCCCGCAGCCGCTCGGGCTATTCATCAGCATAATAGAACGATACGCTAGAATCACCAATCCGTAGGTATGCACTCACCGAAAGGGGCCTAAACAGGGCCCTCATCCCAAGCGCCCATACAAGGTCATGATGCCAGACACGATTTCCCCAGAACCCCGTCCTTCATCCCGCGGCGAGGCGCCCACCGCCACGCCGCGCCAGGGGGCAGCAGGCATCAAGACCACCATTCAGGTCCTCGAGCGCATGGTCTACCTGCTGGACGCGCTCGCCCAACAGCCCCGCGCCGTCAGCCTGAAAGAACTCTCCAGTCGCACCTCACTACACCCATCCACTGCCCACCGTATTCTCAACGATCTCGTGACGGCGCGCATCGTCGACAGGGTCGACACGGGCAGCTACCAACTCGGCCTCAGACTTCTGGAACTCGGGAACCTGGTCAAGGCCAGGCTCAATGTCCGTGATGCGGCCATGGGCCCGATGCGGGAGCTTCATCGAATCACAGGCCAGCCCATCAACCTCTCCATCCGCCAGGGAGATGAGATCGTCTACATAGAGCGCGCCCTTTCCGAACGCAGCGGAATGCAGGTGGTTCGGGCAGTAGGTGGCCGGGCTCCACTGCACCTCACCTCCGTAGGAAAACTGTTCCTGGCTGGCGAAAACCATCGGGCACTCCGAGGCTACATAAGCCGCACCGGGCTGGCTGGTCACACTAGCAACAGCCTAACCGACCCACTTCGCCTGGAGAATGAGCTTGCCCAGGTACGGGCGCGCGGCTTTGCCCACGACAATGAAGAACTGGAACTCGGTGTACGCTGCATCGCCGCAGGTATCCGTGACGACTCTGGCGAACTGATCGCGGGTCTGTCGATCTCAGCGCCTGCCGACTTCCTGCAGAATGGCTGGGTTGACCAGCTTTGCCGTACAGCGGCCCAAATCTCCGCCTCACTCGGCTACGACGCAAACGAGCCAGGCGTTAGCCAGTAACGACCGGAAACGTCAGTCCCCTGGCACATCGCCCCCCGACAGCGAGACAATTAAGCGGCCTGTCCGGAAAAACATTCACCGGGCCATCGGCTGCCTGAAGACTCCCAAACCACCATTTGCGGCCGAGCAGTGACCTCAACGTGCGTCGACGCGGCAGGCAGACAAAGACAAAGTGCCTACCCTTCCAGAAAGCGACGAATACGGTTGGCGTCGGCAACCCTTGAATAGCGCCCCTGCGAATCAAGCAGCACAATGATCATTTGCTTGCCATTGACACGTGCCTGCATCACAACGCAATTACCTGCCTCATTGATGAAACCGGTCTTCTGCACCGTCAACCCCCAATGCTCGTTGCCGACCAAAGGATTGGTAGTATGAAAGACCCTTGTCCCGTTGACAGTCCGCACCTGCAACTGACTTGCCACCGAAAAGCGACGGATCTCGGGATAATGCGCCGCGCGCGCCACTAATAGCGCAAGATCGCGCGCTGTTGACACATTCGATGCCGAGAGGCCCGTCGGATCCAGAAAAACCGAGTCCCACATACCGATGTCACGCGCCTTACGGTTCGCTGCAGCAACAAACGCAACCACACCCCCAGGATAATTACGCGCCAACGCATGAGCGGCCCGATTTTCCGACGACATCAGAGCCAGCTGCATGGCCTGCGCACGCGTAAGCTCGGTTCCCACAGGCAGATGCGATGTGCTGTAACGCTCGGTATCCCGATCCTCACGCTCGATGCGAATCTTTTCATCCAGCGGTTGCCCACCATCCAGCACCACCATGGCCGTCATAAGCTTGGTTAGGGACGCAATGGGCAAAACCGCCGACGAATTCTTGTCGTACAGAATCCTGCCCGTTACCGGATCCACCACCAATGCCACGCTGGAACGTAACGCCAGCGGATCAGGGATGCGATTCAAGCCTGCCGCCTCTCCCAGCGAACCATTGGGTGCCACAGCGGGAAGATCCACACTCGCGGCCTGCGTCAAATGCGTCTGCGCCCTGAATGTCACCTGCTGGACACCTGCGGAAACACGACTGGAGAGCGACAGCTGCTGGCGGGCACGGTAATGGTGCCGATTTTCGGCCTTTTTTAGTACGGCACTTTTGCCCATCCCGACAGCCCGGGCAGGGACGGCGTGCACCCGCCCTCCGGTCGCTGCCGACGCTTTCAGACCAGACACTCCACGCCGTCCAGCGACCTTGCCATGCCGACGGGCTGCGTCCGACCGCGCGGCAGACACGGTTTTGCCCCGTCCCACCGCAGAGGGTCTGTGATGAGAGGCGCCCTGCCGATCCTTCACGTGACCAGGCCGCCCTTCTGCGGCTGCGACCTGTCCTTTCCGACTCCGCCCCATCGCAGCGTGCGTACGGGAAACAGACACCTCATGAGAGCGCACCATCCCCCGCTTGCCCGCATGCGCGAGCACACTCACCTTATGCCCGCCAGAGCGCTCCAGCGTGCCTGCCTGCGCACCCTGCACAGCCCCCGCCATCAGCAACCCACCTATCAATAATCGGGTCATCCACGACACAGTACGCAAGCGAGCCATTATTCAATCCGCCAGAACCAAAACCAATCCCCCGATTCTACAGATTAAATTATTTGATTTTCAATGCCTTATCTGAACAGACTGAAGCTTCTCCTAAAGTTCCCCCTCCTCCGGAACCACCCACCCCCCGGAAAAGGCCGTCTGTACTGGATCCAGCTGCCCATACAGAGTGCTCTCCAGACAAACGCGCCCTTCAGGGCGACAGCCGAACCCCCTCCCTTCAATATGGATACAACACACATATTGGATACAACACACATATCAAATTTAAGGCAACCACCCCGCTCATTGCCAGAAAGCCCACCGCCATGCAAACGACTAGAGCATCGTCTTGTCTCTCACGGCCCCTTTATCGGCAGATGTCGCAAAATGTCCGAACACTTTCAAGGCAAACGACACGGTCCGCTTCCGGTTAACAGGGTGCCAGCCACGGGCATCCATCACCTGCCGGCGTTTCGTCAGCACATCTTCCGGCACCTCCAGCTGAATCCGCCGCCCAGGAATATCAATAGTGATCGTATCGCCGTCTTCAACCAGTCCGATCAGTCCTCCGGAGGCCGCTTCGGGCGATACGTGCCCGATAGACAGGCCAGACGTACCTCCGGAAAAACGCCCATCTGTCAACAGCGCACAGGATTTACCCAAACCCATCGACTTGAGATAACTGGTGGGATACAACATCTCCTGCATTCCTGGCCCTCCCTTGGGACCTTCGTAACGGATCACAACCACATCGCCCGCCACGACCTGACCCCCCAAGATAGCGCTGACCGCATCTTCCTGACTTTCATACACCTTGGCCTTGCCCGTAAACCGCAGAATGCTCTCATCCACCCCCGCGGTCTTCACAATGCAACCATTCTCCGCCAGGTTGCCAGACAGCATGGCCAAACCGCCATCCTGGCTGTACGCGTGAGCCTTGTCCCGAATACAGCCTTCGGCTCTGTCATCATCCAGCGTGTCCCAACGATAGTCCTGCGAAAAAGCCTCTGTCGTGCGAATACCAGCTGGCCCGGCGCGGAAAAAAGTACGCACATCTTCATCTTGGGTCTGCATGATGTCGTACTGGGCAAGCTGCGTCGCCATCGAATGCCCAAGAACCGTACGAGTATCATTGTGTAACAAACCAGCCCTGTCCAGCTCACCTAGAATGGCCATCACACCACCGGCGCGATGAACGTCTTCCATATGATATTTGGCAGTGTTGGGAGCCACCTTGCTCAGACAGGGAACAATACGCGATAGCCGGTCAATATCCCCCATGTTGAAATCCACCTCGGCCTCTTGAGCTGCCGCCAGAAGATGCAATACCGTATTGGTCGAGCCCCCCATGGCGATATCCAGGCTCATTGCATTCTCGAACGCTGCCTTGGTCGCGATGCTTCGCGGCAGGACTGACGCATCGTTCTCCTGATAATAGCGGCGGCACAGCTCAACCACCTGCTTACCAGCCTGCAAGAAGAGCTGCTTCCGATCCACGTGAGTAGCCAAGCATGAACCGTTACCAGGCAGGCTCAAACCCAACGCTTCAGTCAGACAGTTCATGGAGTTGGCTGTAAACATACCGGAACATGAACCACAGGTCGGGCAGGCGGATCGTTCGATCAAATCACTGTCCATATCACTGGTTTCAGGATTCGCCCCCTCAATCATGGCATCCACCAGATCCAGCTTGATCACCCGGTTCGACGAGAGTTTCGTCTTGCCCGCTTCCATGGGGCCACCAGAGACGAAGATAGCAGGAATGTTCAGACGCAACGCAGCCATCAGCATCCCAGGTGTAATTTTGTCACAATTTGAAATACAGACCATGGCGTCTGCACAATGCGCATTCACCATATATTCGACAGAATCGGCAATCAGATCACGCGACGGGAGCGAATACAGCATCCCCCCATGTCCCATGGCAATCCCGTCATCGACTGCGATAGTATTGAACTCCTTGGCAACAGCACCAGCAGCCTCGATCTGAGTTGCCACGAGCCGGCCCATATCACGCAAATGCACATGCCCGGGCACGAACTGTGTGAACGAGTTCACGACGGCAATAATCGGCTTGCCAAAATCAGTCTCCTTCATACCCGTCGCGCGCCACAGCGCACGGGCACCCGCCATATTCCGTCCTTGGGTACTGGTTGCTGAACGTAGTTTGGGCATGATCTCTCCGGACAAATGGCCGTTATTCTACATCCAGCTAAACTCATAATACCGGGCCATCACGGGGACAGCCTGAAATATCACCTTTATAAATATTTATTCTTCAGACCTCGACAACACGCAAGGTCGCAAGAACTGCCCTGTTACAGGACTCCAGTGACACATGACAATCCTCCAGACAGGACAAAAGAGAGGGTGATGGCCCCTGTTCGATCGCTGCTACTAACTGCAGTAAAGGCGCATATGGTCCCTGTCCATCCACCAGCGCCTGACGTACCGCATCAGACACGCGAACCTTGGCCAGCAATATGGAAAAGGGTTGACCCAAAGCACGATCCAGCAGAGAAAATACCCCTAACAAGAACATTTCTTCACGTATATCCCCATCTGCACCGTTTCCAGCCAGGCGTTCGAGAATAAGCCCCCGCCGAAACGAAGCAAGCATCAATGGTCTGCGACTGTCATCTGCACTAACACTGACCAGCATTAGAGACAGCCAGCGTCTCAACCCCTGGTATCCCATGAACATAACCGCGTGCTGAAAATTCTGCACAGGTACCGACAAACCGAATCCTAACGAGTCAATGTGCTGCAGTAACCGGAAAGCAATTTCTGGCTCTTGCCGAATCACGGCCTCAATTTCCCGCAATGAAGCATCTCGGTCAACCATGGACAGGAGTCTGACCACGCCTAAATAGTCAGCACTCCCGACGGCCTCATCAGAGCGGGCCAGCGGAGGAACCTGCCAGCCGCACACTGCATATGCTCCCATTGAAAAAGCCTGTTCCATGGATACCAAATCATTCACTCCCACCTGAACCACAGCCTTGTTCCGGCGCGCCCGTGGGCGGATCATGCCCGTATCAACTTCATTTTCCTTGCCACGGCGCTCAGCCTCCATGTCTACCATAGCCAGGCGAAACACCGCTAAAAGATCATCTGGCAACTGCACATCTGGCATCCCCTCCAGTACCATGCCCATACCCTTCTCATGCAACAGAAGCAGCATCTGTTGATGATCCGGATCCTGCGCCACTCGGGCAGGAACCTCCAGCCACAGTCCGGGGGTTGGATCCACTTCCAACAATCCGGCATCAAACTCTGCTGTCGGAGCCGATAACAAAAGCGTGTGAGACTGCAACGGCCGATCACCAGCCACCAGATGATAAAGTGTTGAAAACAACAGAGGCCCCTCCCCCAGAGAGGCCAGACGAACCTGCAATGCCATGATACGCCGGTCACGATCAATAACAGGTCGATACCCGATCAACAGTTCCGATAGTGACATCAAAACGCTTCCCCGTGTTCGCAAGATCAATATCCCAGCCTACCCCGGGAAAGAGATCGACTCAACGTACCAGTGGATCAGAGGTAATTAAACATGGACAGCTGGGAGATCTGTGAATAGGTCTGCATCGCGGCCTGCAATGCAGTATTACGGGACTGAATTCCAGACAAGACTTCCGCATAATCAGTGTCCATCAAATCCGATCGTCTCTGCTTGGCATTCAGATCACCAGAATCCAACAGGCGTTCACGAGCGTCTACCACATGCATCTGTTCTCCCAATAGGCTTCTCTGCTCACTCATCAAGCCTAAAGTCATATCTACGGAATACATGCCCTTTTGAAGTGCCTGATCGGCATAAGGCCCACCACGACTCAAACCCTGAACAACAGCGTCAAGCTCTTCGAAAATACTAGCGTTGCCATCGGCACCAAACCCTTGCATGATTCGCGAACCGTCAACAGTCATAGGATACGGAATTGATAATCCCGTCTGACGTATTCCGGGCTCGCCGATAAAACGAGGCGCATCTTCTGGCCAAAATGGTTCATCCTCACTTCCCTTACCACCGAATACGTAGCTGCCATCCTGACTGCGCTGTCCAGCCAGATCCCACAGCTCTATACGGTACTGGCGAAGCTGGTTGGCGATTGTAAAACGGTCTTGATCACTCATCGTTCCGTTTCGTGCACTAATCATTAGATCACGTGCACGCTGTAATATATCAATGCCACTACTGATCAGACTCTCAGACTGCGCCATCTGGCTCTTGGCATAAGACATCATTCTTCTTTCGATCTGATTTCGTGCCATCTCTGATCTAAGCCGTTCAGCCTCTGCCATCGCCAGCGGATCATCACTTGGCCGGTTCACTTTCTGACCAGAAGATGCCTGCTGCTGAAGTCTGGCAATAGTTGACTGCTGTTCAGAAATATTTGTAATTGCCTGGTTTCGGAATTGACTCGTTGCCACCCGCATCATGATCACCTTGCTATAGCCAGAATCGAATTGAACATTTCATCCGCTGTCTGAATCACCTTTGCAGCCGCCTGATATGCCTGACGGTACTGCAACAATCGCGCCGCTTCTTCATCAAGATTTACACCGCTGCGATTCGCCAGAGTAGCCTTTGCTCCGTCTAGCATCCTGCTGGATGCTTTCTCTGCCGTCTTGCTCAACAATGAACGGCTACCGACATCCGATAAAAGAGACTCAAATGACTGATTGAAAGTTTCTCCATCCACGGTACGCTCATCTGCCAGGAGAACCATATTGTGGACATTTCCGTTATCCATCTTCGGAAATTTCCGTTTTTCCAGATCTATTGTGTCACCCGTTACCGCCTGCCCTTCAAGACTGACCTTCCAGCCATTGACAGATACACTGGCACCCGGAACATAGCGCTGATCCGCTGCGACGACATTTCCATTGACTGATACGGAATAACGGTCCGCTGCCGTAAATGTAATCCGTATCGGATCTATCCTTCCCATACCAGTCGTTTCTTCTACAAGATCTGCGACCTGGACGCTTCCTCTGTTGAGCACTCCTTTTTTATAAGACATCGGATCCGCAGCAGCAATATCCTTTCCATCATGTAGTAGTGAACGCATGCGTCCCGCATATACCGTGCCGGCCTGAATGAACATGGAATCACCGGCAGCCATATTGCCAGCGGTTTGCTCGATCCGCAGGCCATCAACACTGATCGGTACCTGAGTGAACTCCCGTCGATTCTTGGTGACAACATCCTCCAGCTGGTAGACAGACCCGTCATAAGTCAGACGATAATCGCTTGCCTTGAGTTTCGACGGATCCTCAATACGTGCGCTAAACTGTGCATTCCCGGTATTTTTCTCACCCGATTGCACCAGAGGGCTCCCGACCTCGAACATCGGCCCACCCCGGTTCCCCTGTTCGTCCAGGCCCTTGGCCTGCTGTTGATTATATGCACCTGCAAAAGCTGCAGCCAACCTGCCCAGGGATGACTGCACGGCAAGCAGATCCTGATCCCGGAAGCGCATCAGGCCAGCGATTTCACCGGATCCAAGCGTACTTTCCGTCAACTCCACCTGCTTGCCCGTGATGTCCAATAGCAGGCGACTCCTGGCGGAGTCTGCATTTCCGGGCGCCACCTTCAACGCAGCCGCACGATCGGAAAGCACCAGGGAATGTCCATTCGCGGAATACAGATTGACGGAGCCATCGAGCTGGTCATCTCTGGTCAACTGGATTTTTGCCGCCAGCTCGTTGATCAAAACATCTCGCTGATCTTTCAAATCGTTTGGCTGGTGACCATTGGCCATCGCCTCACTGATTTTCCCATTCAGCGATGCAACCTGATCGAGCCGTACATTCACGTATTCTGACGCTTCCTCCATGCGCTTGCCGGCATCGGCAACCATGGTTTCCAGCCGAAGTGCTGTATCCGAAATACGGCGCGCCACCGAGTCAGCCCGCGAAACAACCACCGCCCTGGCGCTGGCGTCCGCCGGGTGATTCACCATATCCCCAATAGCGGCGCGGAATTCGTCCATGGCTGCGCCAATACCCGTCTCTGTATCTGCCAGCAGATTATCCACCTGACTCATTTGCTGCGCCCGAACTGCATCCGCTCCGGCAAGCGAGGTCGTCCGGGTCACCTCATCGGACATGAAACGGTCATATGCACGCCTGACGTCCTGCACCTCAACGCCATTGCCAATATAGCCGTGACCATGATATTGACCGCCAGCTGTTGCAAGTTGCACTTCCTGACGGACATAACCTGGCGTATGCACATTTGCAATGTTGTGCCCACCTGTCTGCAGTTGTGCATAGGCTGCTGCCAGCGCACTCTGACCAATCTGGATTAGCCCCGCCATAATGCTCGTTCCCTTTCGGTTATTTCGTCCACCCAGCAACTGCAAGTACCAGGTTACTGATGGTCTGCTTCAGCTTCCTGCCATACGAAGGGTCGGTAGCGTACCCTCCCTTCTCCAGTCCCTCTGCAAACGCACCCGCATCTGCGGCATTCAATGCCTGCCTGAAACGCGGATTATTTGCCAGCAGATTTCCCCAGTCCGCAAACGCTTCGACATAACTTCCGTAGCGCCTGAACAGTTCAACCGACTTTCTCGCCACCCCATCGACGTACTCGGTCGTAACCGCGGCAACCGTCTTTCCCTTCCATCCCTTGCCGGCCTTAATGCCAAACAGGTTGTGGCTGGGCAAACCTGCCTCATCACGTATATCGCGCTGACCCCAACCAGACTCCAATGCCGCCTGACCAACGACCCACGCTGCCGGAAGACCGGTAACGCGCTGCGCCTGCAGTGCATGGGGCCACATCCGTTTGACAAATGCCTCCTGTACCGGCCCGAGCGTCGCGCTGTGCTCGTCCCGTGGCTGAGCCATCTCATCCGAACCAGCCGCCGCCCCGATGCCGTCCCTCGCAGCAGACACATGGCCAGGCACATGCCCGACAACAACCGAAGCAGGCATCCCCCCACCTGCAGCTTGTCCGGCCTGATGCATGTCGATCCCGGCCTGGCTGCCGCCAGTCAGCTGCCGTTCAATCATTTCGCTCAGACCGCCAGTCTGCCCGGCAGCCAGACCGGACAACTGGCTATCCAGCATGCTCATGAACGTATCGCTGCCGTCTCCTTCAAACAATCCGCTTCTCGGGATCGTATTCCGCATTTCCTTGAGCAACTGACGCATGAACAGCGCCTCGAACTGCCTG
The DNA here is from genome assembly GCA_030527825.1 of Lautropia sp. Classification (GTDB taxonomy): domain Bacteria; phylum Pseudomonadota; class Gammaproteobacteria; order Burkholderiales; family Burkholderiaceae_E; genus Lautropia. Next base: position 1,451,369 of record JAUNAC010000001.1, on the reverse strand, counting down.
GCCACCTCACGAATGGCCTGCCGGTCCTGAGAAGATCTATGTCGCAGGCTATCCAGTGCATGGCCATCGAACGCAAGGCCATCAGTGACAGGGTCAGCCCGTCTTGCAATCAGTGACGAATCATCAACAGACACCATTGATCTCCTGGCTGGGTCAGATGATCTCCAGCTCGGCCTTGAGGCTTCCTGCCGCCTGCAAGGCTTGAAGAATTGCAATGAGGTCCTGCGGGGTCGCGCCCAACGAGTTCAGGGTCCTCACCAAATCCTTCAGCTGTGCGGATTTCGGCAACATTCTCACCGCTCCGCCCTCCTGTCGAACCGTAATATCCGACACCTGTCCGGCGACCGTCTGGCCACCAGAAAACGATCCTGGCTGACTGACCACTGGTGTTGAAGACACCGTCACAGACAGGTTGCCGTGTGCCACCGCACTCGGGAGGAGCGTCACTGATTGATTCATCACCACAGATCCCGTTCTGGCATTGACAATCACTTTTGCCGGAGCGGCGCTCAGCGACACCTCCATGGACTCCAGCTCTGCCAGAAATCCCACCCGCATGGCCGGATCCCTGGGCAATGGCACCTGCACTGCCCGCGCATCCATCGCCACTGCCTGCCGGCCATCACCGCCCAACCGGCTGCGAATCTTCTGGTTAATGGCGTCCGTGACCAGCCGGACATCTGAAAAATCAGTCCGGTTCAACTCGATACGAATCGAGTCTCCCGACATGATCTGGTTGGGTACCACACGCTCCACAGTGGCCCCCCCCGGAATACGTCCGGCGCTCAGGTGATTTATCTGCACCTTGCTGCCGCCCGCGGATGCGCCTGCCCCTCCCACCACGGCATTACCTTGCGCCATCGCATAAATCTCGCCATCGACACCACGCAGCGGAGTCAATAGCAGCGTACCGCCCCGAAGACTTTTTGCATTGCCGACGGACGAAACAGTCACGTCAATCTGCTGGCCCGGCTGCGCGAAAGCCGGCAGCTGTGCAGTCACAATGACCGCGGCGGAGTTCTTGAGCTGTGGCGTCACACCCGCGGGCAGCTGGATGCCCAGCTGCTGCAGCAACGACCGCATGCTCTGGGCAGTGAATGGTGCCTGAGTGGTCTGATCCCCGGTCCCATCCAGGCCCACCATCAAGCCATATCCGAGCAACTGATTTGCTCTGACCCCTTGTATGCTGGCAACTTCCTTGAGCCTTTCCGCACTGGCAGGCGCCGTACAGAACAACATGGCCAGGCCAAAGCTCCCTGCCATCCAGCCCGCCAGCATACGTTGACTGAAGCGCTTTCCTTGCAATCTTCTCATCGACTGAGGTCCTTTCTGGATTCGTGGATACCACCACCTGAATGAAACCAGAATACCGAGGACCATCATCTGCGGATGAGCTGAAAAAAAGCCGCCCTATTCAAAACAACCGACAACACCATTGTCCCCGATGGCGCCGGAACAGCTGCCAGGCCATCCGTTAAATAGGCATGAAGGACAGGAAAAACCGGGTCAGCCAGCCGGTAGTCTGCACGTGATCAATATCACCCCCATCCCGTACCTGCATACGGGCATCCGCCACTTGCGTCGAGCTGACGGTATTGCCCGGCATGATCGTCAGCGGATCGACTACCCCGGCAAACTTCAGCGTTTCCACCCCCTGGTTGATGCCAACCTGCTTCTCACCACTCACCACCAGGTTACCGTTCGGCAACACCTCCACTACCGTCACCGTAATGGTTCCGGCAAACTGATTTTCATTGCCGGCAGTTCCCTTGCCTTCGAAGCTGTTGCTGGTCGTTGCATCCAGACCAAGTTTTCCCAGGTTTTCCCCTTTCAGGAAAGGAATGGCACCAAATTTGGCCGCCCCCCCTCCCTTGCGGTCCAGCGCACTGTTTGAGCTCTGTTTGGCTACCAGCCGCTCCTGTATCAAAACAGTGAGCATATCGCCGGGCTGCCGCGCGCGCCTGTCCTCAAACATGTTGCGCTGACCCCCGGCCTGGAAAATTGACCCGTTTGCCTCCTTCTGAGGCACCGAACGCAATGATGCCAGGCGATTATGATCAACCATTGGTGTCTCGATATTCGCCGCGGGCGGCAAAATCGAGGAACAGGCGCCCGTCCCCATCAGAATGCACATGAATGCACTTCTCATGCAAACTGCCAAGATTCTAGGCATGACCATCCCCTTCACCGTTGTCTTGTCCGGTTTAAAGCTGTGAAATTCTGGCCAGCATCTGATCAGAAGTCTGAATGGCTTTCGAATTGATTTCATACGCCCGCTGCGTCTGAATCATCGAAACCAGCTCTTCAACGACATTGACGTTGGATGTCTCCAGATATCCCTGCTGCAGCATACCCGCGCCATTGACCCCAGGCGTTGCAGACGTCGGGGAGCCCGACGCATCACTTTCCTTAAAGACATTCTGCCCTTGAGGGTCAAGACCAGCTGCGTTCTGGAAAATGGCCAGCTGGATCTGACCAATCTCGGTGACTCCCTCCTGACCGGCTACCGCAACAGAAACAGTGCCATCATTGCCAACGGTCACTTCCTTGGTACCCGGCGGAATGCTGATCGGGGGCGACAGCGGCACCCCGTTGGAATTCACCAGTTGTCCCTGAGCATCCGGATGAAAGGAGCCATCGCGGGTATAGCCGGTTGTCCCATCAGGCATCTGCAACTGAAAAAACCCATGACCGCTGATAGCCAGATCAAAGCTATTGCTGGTCTGCTGCAAATTGCCCTGAGTAAACAGACGTGAAGTCGCCACCGGCCTGACCCCGGTACCAAGCTGCAACCCGGTGGGCAGCTGGGTGTCCGCAGAGGACTGGGCCCCTACCTGACGCATGTTCTGATAAATCAGATCCTCAAAGACCGCCTGAGAGCGCTTGTATCCATTGGTGCTGACGTTTGCCAGGTTATGGGATATCACGTCCATCTGGGTCTGCTGCGCATCCAGGCCCGTCTTTGCAATCCACAATGATCTAATCATTTTCTAAAACCTCCTCATGCCTACCTTTGTACAACATGACCTGTAATGTCCATCAACTATGCAGTGCCAGAATCTGACTGGCTCGCTGATCGTTACTTTCTGCCGATTGCAGCAACTTCATCTGCATCTCGAACTGTCTGGACACCTCGATCATCCCGACCATCGATTCGACTACATTGACATTACTGCCTTCCAGCGCCCCCTGCACGATGCGAACGCTATCGGATGCAGATACATCACTGCCATCCTTCATCCGCATCAAGCCATCATCACCTTTTTTCATATCCTTCAAATCCGGATCGACCAGCTTGATTCGCCCCGCCTGACTGGGCTTTTGCTGACCAACCCGGACCATGACACTGCCATCATCTGCGATCTGGATGTCTGCCCCGACCGGCACACTGATCGGGCCACCATCGCCCAGCAATGTCTGACCACGCCGCGTCCGTATATTTCCCTGCTCATCCACGACCAAACCTCCATCCCGGGTGTATGCCTCAGTGCCGTCCTCAGCCTGAACCGCCAGCCATCCGGAATCCCGGATGGCAATATCCAGCGGGTTGCCTGTTTCGCGAATTGGACCGGATTTACCATCGAAACCAGCCGTGGTTTCCACATTGAACACCCGGGTGGTTGCTGTACCTCTCTCACGAATCGGTACTGCCCTGGCAAGCGACAAGTCCGCTCGAAATCCGTCTGTGGACGCGTTGGCCAAATTGTGAGTCAACGCATCCTGACGTTCCATCAGGGCCTTTGCTCCCGTCATTGACAGATAAATCATCCGGTCCATATTTCACTCCTTGGACAACTTCAGGAAACCGCCAGATCAGTTACTCACGCCACAATCAGCGCAGGTTGACGATTGTCTGCAACAACTGATCATGCGTTCTGACCGTCTGCGCATTGGCCTGATAGACACGTTGTGCCGTAATCATGTTGACCAGCTCCTGCGTCAGATCGACGTTCGAAGACTCCAGTGCACCCGACTGAATCACCCCCAATGTTCCCGTTGAGGGGGAGCCGACCAATGGCGCGCCTGAATCAGCCGTTTCTCCCCACTGATTCCCCCCCAGCGGCTGCAAGCCCTGCGGATTGGTGAAGTTGGCGAGTGCCACCCGACCTCTGCTCACCGTTTGTCCGTTGGTATAGCGGGCCATGAGGCTGCCATCCCGCCCCACCGAGAACCCGGCCAATTTTCCGGAGCCATTCCCGTTCTGCTCCTGGTGGGCAACCGTAAAGCTCGTCCCGAACTGGGTCGTATCCGCAAAATTCACACTGATTTTTTGGTTTCCACCGGCATCAGCACCCATATCCACCGTGACATCGAACTGAGTGTTGACAGCCGGGGTCCCCCCGCCTCCACCAGCACCAGCACCAGCCGCTGCAGCTGACTGCAATGTACCGTTGGTGTTGAAGGTGAGTTTTCCGATGGCCGCGCCATTGCTCATCAGCTCACCGTCGAGTGTCCCGTGAACATCCCAGGCGTTTTCGCCACTTTTTCTGAAGTACATCGCCATCACGTGCTCCCGACCCAATGAGTCGAAAACACTGATAGACGTACCTCCATCATACGTTTTCGCATCCGTCAGCGTAAATGCGTTGGCCGGCTTCACCGAACGCGCATCAACATTCACTCGCACCGAGGCAGATGTAGTGGCTTTGGGAGCGATGTCTGTGGAATCCAGCTTCAGCTCTAGCGCGGTCCCATTGGTAACCACCCCATTTTTGTCAACCGGATATCCGGTGAGCCGCTTGCCGGATGCATTGACGATATAACCGCTCTTGTCCAGCTTGAACTGGCCTTCGCGGCTATACGTCACCGTACCATTTTCAGACAATCGGAAAAAACCGCCACCATTGATACCCAGATCGAGCGAGTTGTTTGTGGTCGTCAACGCCCCCTGCGAAAATTGTTGCGCAATCGCCGCAACCTCTGTTCCTATACCCGGGGAAACATTAGAAACACCATACACAGTGGTTGCATATACGTCGGCAAACTCCGCGCGCGATGCCTTAAAACCTACCGTACTGGCATTGGCCACGTTATGACCAATCGTGTCCAGATGACGGGCCGCTGCATTCAGGCCGGACAGACCCTGCTGAAATGCCATGGATCAGACTCCTCAAAAAAATGGCAATCTGTTGAATTGAATTCCCGTGGCCCTTTCAGACAACACGAACCATTGGAAACCTTAAATCAGACAGCATGCACGATACGGCAATGTGCCACATGTTGATCAAATGATAAGACGGGCATCTGCCGGCGATACCGGCTTTGCGTGGTCAAGCTCCAGCATGGCGCCAGTATTCGTCTGTGCCACGCCGGTCACCGTCACCGGCACCAATGTCTTGGACTCGACCGCTGTCCCATCATCTGTTGCTGTAACGGACATACGCATCATGCCGCTCCCCACTGCCCGACCATTTCCATCTTTCCCGTCCCAGGCAAGGCTGTGAGCACCGGCATCCAGGTTGCTCATTTGTTGACTGTAGATGATCTCCCCCCGGTCGTTTTGCAGGTCAACACGTACGTTGCTCGCCTTGGCATTCAGTTCGAAACCCAGACGATCCTCCCCTTTTGCAGAGGAATCATGCGCAAACCTGTCACCGGGCGCCAGCACTTTCTTGCCGATCATGCTGATGGAGGCAAGTGCCGTATTCTGTGCTGCGCTCGCTGTAAAACTGGCCATTGACTTGTTCAATGACTCTATTCCACGAACCGTGCTGATCTGCGCCAGCTGAGACGTCACTTCCGCGTTCTCCATCGGATTCATCGGATCCTGATTACGCATCTGTGCAACAAGCAGCTTCAGGAACCTATCTTCAGTGCCGTCAGCTGTACTTTCGTCAGTTTTGCCAACACTGTCCGCAACTCCATCCATCAAACCGGCGGATGCCTTGACGCCGCCATCCCCCATGTCGTCAGCAGTTTTGAAGTTCTTCGACGGATCTTCACCTTTAGCGGCAGTCGGCCAGCTCATCACACCTGTCAAACTTTTCAGCATCGCCTTTCTCCTGTTGTCATTTGCACTGTCATTGGCCAATAGACAACGTCTTCAATGCAAGCTGCTGGGCCGTGTTCATCATTTCAACGTTATTCTGATAGGAGCGGGATGCCGAAATCATGTTCACCATCTCCTCGACAACGTTCACATTGCTGTGGGTTACGTATCCCGATTCATCTGCAGCCGGATTTTTCGGATCATAGGTCTGCTTGCCAGGTGCCTGATCCTCCACAACATTCACCACCCGAACACCCACAGACCCGCGATGTCCGGCCGCCACGCTGCTCATGGACGACAGTTCATGACGATCCGAAATGACCATCGGCTTGAATACCACCTGACGGGACTTGTACACCTGCCCATCCGGGCCGGCCACGGTGTCCGCGTTCGCCAGATTTGAAGCGACTGTATTGAGACGCTGACTTTGTGCGGACAATGCACTTCCTGCCAGCGGAAGAATGTTCATCAATGAAGGCATCTAGAAGCTCCCTGTTCATTCCCCGCGAATCGCGGTCATCATTGTCTTGATCTGACTGTTGATGAATCTCAGACTGGCCTCGTAACCCACAGCGTTCTGTGAAAACTCGGCTCTCTCCCGATTTAGATCAACCGTATTGCCATCCATGCTTGCCTGTTCTGGCTGAACATACTTCAGTCCGGGGCGCCCCTCCCCCATCCCATAACCACCCAGGCGCTGATGTCCGCTGTGCGTTCTGTGCAGACTCACCGTGGGCAGACCCCCGGCAGATGACGACACCGACAGCCGCTCGGAAACACCCCCACCGTCCTTGCCCGCCACCTCACGCATGGCGGCAGAGAAATCAAAGTCTTTTGCCTTGAAATGTGGAGTGTCTGCATTGGCTATATTGGAGGCGATCGCCTCTTGGCGAGTCGCACGCAATTGCAGCGCCTTGCCATGAAACTCCAGTGCATCTGTCATGGACCCCAACATATAGACCTCCGTGGTATGCGATATGTGAGCCATGGCATTCTCAAGCTCATGTCCCTGTCTGGGTATGTTGAATAAATAGGGAAATCGCCTGCTTCTTGGTGGTTACAGAAACACCTATATATCTATGCTTCCCAGGCAACGACCCATCCAGTGCCTCCACCCTCGGCTATCGTATGAACACTGTTACGAGACACGCGCTGCAGCATCTCCTGACTCATCGACGGGACAAACTGAAAAGAGCCATTGGCTTCATGATTGTTCTGGTCTTGCTATCGTTCAGCCAATCACCTAGCGCCGGACCCCTTGTCGCCAACCCCGGCGCCACGGCAACGGATTCCTCCAATGCGTCCGCCCCCTCAGCTAACCGCGACCTGGAAAAATGGCTTCTGAGCAGACTGACGTTTAAGGATCAAGACGGAGGCAAGGTCAGACTGGAAATCATCCGTTCGCCTGTCAAGTCCAGGCTGCAACCCTGCTCTAGAACAGAGTATCGATTACCAGACCGAAAACATGCCTGGGGTCGCATCAATGTTTCAGAACACTGCGTCCAGGGGGCAGGATGGACCATATGGCATACCGTTGTCGTTCACATTGAAAGACTGGCGCTGATCGCCCGTCGATTTCTCAAAGCCGGCAGTCAACCAGGCATTGACGACTTCAAGATCCAGTCAGTTGACTGGTCCTCGTACCCATCTCCTCCGGAATCTCCTCAGACTGTCATTAGCAATAAAGTGTTGTCACGATCAGTATCCGCTGGACAACCTCTTCTGACCGGCTATCTGCAAGATGCGCCAAGCATCCGCTCAGGTCAGACAGTCATGGTCATTGCAGAAGGGCCTGGATATAAAATAGCCACTGATGGCATCGCCCTCGGCAGCGCCGGTGAGGGCCAAACCGTCAGAATCCGGGTTCCCAACGGAAAGGTCCTGGCTGGAACGGTGGAACACCAAACTGTGAGAATTTCCCGATAGCCGGCGTCTTTCTCGCCTAAAGTTTCCTCTCCGGAGTCCGATAACGCCTATAGAGATCGTCTCATGTCGTCACATGATCGAATCACTGGCAAGGAGTTACCCTCATGATTACCGGAAAGACACCCTATATCAGTACCGTGTCACTGCTGAATCGCCCCATCAACACGGCGACTGCAGGCGCGTCTTCCGCCCTCTCCGGTGCTGAAACCAATGTTTCCCCCATCCGGAAGACCGATACAACGCACCTTTCTGATGCCGGGGTCAGTTTCATAGCCGATACTTCCGACAATGTCGACCCTGCCCGGTCAGAAAAAGTACAGGCTATCAAGCAGGCTATTGAAGAGAAGCGTTATCACATTGAAAGCCGAAAAATTGCTGAAAAGCTATTGCAGGAAGCCTCCGAGCTACTGGGCACGTTGACAGGATACCCAGAAGACCCGTCCTCGGATGACCGAACCGCTACAAATTCGCTTGCATCATCATCCAGCAATACCTCCAACAAAGACGCGGAAGATCCTGTATACCACATACAAGAACATTCCCGTTCAACACTATCATTCAAGGCATGATGCAGACCCCAGACCTTGATAGCATTCTGGATCTGCTTAAACGGCAACAAGCAGCCCTGAGCAGTCAGGCGTCTGGGTCGGTGGAACGGCTGGACGCCGTCCATGCAGAACTAAACAAACATCTCCAACACATGCAGCCACTGGGTCGGCGAACTGCTGATTCAGCCCCCATCAATCTCGACAGACGCAAGACAGCTGAGATTGCCCAGATGCTCCTGGACAACAGGACCATCATGCTGAGGCTATCGGACCACAACCGCAGAGCATTGGAAACTATTTTCAACACTCAACCGCTAATCTATAGCAGGTAATCCCTGAATCAGGGATATTTCCTATCTTTACAAATCCAATAACAGGACATTAACTCAACAAATAACAACGCAATCATGCGAAAATGAACAGTGATCTATTCGCCACTGTCATCATGGATGAGCATATCTAAAGCGCTTAAATATCAGGACATCGACTCATGTTTGGTAGCTACCTTCCGAATCATCAGAACGCTGGCTACACACAGGAGCAATAACGATCACGCTTGTGTCCAATCCCTCAACTTTGCTCTCAGTCGGGCAATAGCCTGGCTGTGCAACTGAGACACCCGGGATTCCGTGACACCTAGAACTTCCCCTATCTCCTTAAGGGTAAGCTCCTCGGTATAATAGAGGCTCATGACCAGACGCTCACGCTCCGGCAAGACATCAATGGCATTTACCAGGTCTTCTCTAAAACGAATACTTGCAAGGCGTTGCTCGGGCGTATGTGCTTCATCTGGTATATCCTGCTCAATACGTCCGTCATCATCATCTCCAAAAACATCTTCCAGATAAATTATCTGTGACCCTTTGGCTGCAGATAGAAGACGATAATATTCATCCGTGGAAATATTCATTTCAGCGGCAATTTCCGCCTCCAGGGCCGCCCTGCCCTGCCGCTGCTCAACTGAATGAATAGCCTTCTCAATTGTGCGCTGACTCTTTCGCACCGACCTTGGCATCCAGTCTGCTTGCCTCAGCTCATCTAGCATGGCTCCTTTGACACGTTGCATGGCAAAGGTATCAAACTGGACTCCAACTGAAGAATCAAAACGGGAAACCGCATCGACCAGACCAATCATCCCGGCCTGGATCAAATCATCGAGCTCAATGCTGGCCGGCAACCTGGCAGCAAGTTTTACCGCGATATAGCGCACCATTTTTCCATATCGCTCAATAACCGAGTCTCGATCTAGGGTGCCACGCGGTGTATACATTGATTTTTCCTCCAGTTTCAATGCTTCACCTCGTATTCCTGAAATGGCTCGCTCCCATCTATTTGCCAAACCCCTGATAATGAAGACCACGTATATTGAGAGATGGCAGTGACAGACAGGCCAGACCACATTCTTAACGCGTCTTCATCTCTGAAGCTGCCTACAACAACGTCCAGCTGAATGTTGAGAAATCGGCGAGCGCAACTAGCAAGTGTCAAAAAGCTTTCACGCGCACACCGTTCATCATCGATATCTGAAAACACCACGCCAAACCGTCTTATGCCGGTTGCGAAGTAAAAACTCTTAATCCGCGCATATTGTTCAGTCATCAAACTACGTTTCTGACTCAATACCAATAGGACACGTGTACCACCCTGATCCTTCACCCACTTGGTAACTTCTAGCGGATCACTTATCCATAGCAGCACAACTGTCTCTGCGTCGGATAATTTCCCCCCTTCACTGCGAATCGCCCCAACCATATGATCGATCCCCGCACCAGCCGTTGCGTGAACGACTCCGACTTGATCGCGACCGATCTGTGGTAGATCATTGATGATTTTCAAGTCGTCAGACTGACCGACTGCACTACGAAAAAGAGTACCAACAAGAGATTGTGCTGCATTATCCGAAACCAGTATTCCAACAGGTATCATGCGAATGCAGGAAGATCTAAACAGACGACGTAGGCCAGACGCCTGATCTGAGGTCAAATCAAACATTTGGTCCCTCGAACATATTGCGCAATTCACTGTCTGTCATCTGCCAGGCGGGAAACTGGGACACAACGCTTGCATCAAGCGCAAGGTCAGCCAACCTTAGTAATGAAGCTGGATGGTAATCTTCTGGTACGCGCTGACCATCCGTATAGCCAAGAATAGGCAGACGATGACGTATCAACGCATCTATGCACGCCCCAAGCCCGATAGCCTCATCAGTTTTTGAAATCAACACACCAGATGTTCGAGACTTTCCAAACGATTCAATGACTTCTTCATAGCTGCTGGACTGGGCTGCGGCATTCATCACCAACACCCGCTGAACCTGTGCCAATTCCAGAGACGTCGTTAATTGACCCACTCGCTGATCGCGCTGGCTGACACCAGCAGTATCTATCAGGACAAGACGGCAACTTTCATGTTCCTGCAACAGCTTATCCAGAACATTTCGATCCTGAGCCACGTGTACAGGCACTCCAAGCATCCGTCCAAAAGCACGCAATTGTTCCTGAGCGCCAATTCTGTATATATCTGCAGTAATTAACGCGAGGGAGCGAGGACCATATTTCAGAACATGATGGGCCGCAATTTTTGCAATGCTCGTGGTCTTTCCAACCCCCGTCGGTCCGACAAGTGCATATATTCCCCCCTTGTCGAACACAGTTTCGGATGCCCCTGCATCCATTCCTGAATCCAGGCTGATAGACGACAGTGCACGTATCAACATCTGTCGAAGCCACTCATCTGACTGAACCTCACCAAATTCTGCTGGCAATAATTCAACCAATGTCCTGCTCAGCAATGGAGAAAATCCATTCTTCAGCAAGTTTCTGATCAAACGCATTTGAGCAGGTCTACGACGCATCTCTTCGAACCAACCGATCCCTGACATCCGTTCAGCTGGCAATGCAGCTGCCGTATCGGCGTGTAAATCAGCGGACAGATCTGGCCATGACAGTTGCTGCCGGCTGTCTAGAATAGATGCGAGGGGCAAGGGTTCTGCCCGCACAAATCCGTCGATTCTTCCTTCTTGAATACTGACCCGACCAGACAGAGTCGGGTTTACTGAACCTGAAACAGCCTCTAGCGAGACGTTCTGAGTGACATCCCATATACGTCTGCGACGTCCAAGTCCAAGTTTTTTTTTGGCCGTATGAAGAACATTGACAATTCTGGAAATAGCACCATCGTATGTAATTGCCGTACCACTTGACAAAATGCTGGTACTGGAATCTACATGAGTACAAAGGCTTTCTTGTGGTACTTCACTACCGGAACGATATGACCTCAGATCGATAGTGGCACTGGCCTGTTTTTCGTCTGTCTCCAGCTTGATCGCCTCTCCTGTTCGGCTCGCCTTGCCAGTTTTCGCAACACCACCGAGATCAGCACTGTGCTCGCTTCTGGGGGCAGCCTCGGTCAGGACTGATGCCATTCGCTCCTGCCGAAGACGCTGAAATTCCAGTGTACTACCCGTCTGCGAGTCGCCGTGACACACTGGCTCCGCCTTGCCGGTCTGCACATGCTCAGTCGAAACAGTCACTAGGTCATCATTAGCCGCCTCTAGACTCGTGGACGTTACCACTGCAGGCTTTACCACGTTTACTCCCGCTTCTGCAGCATCCTTGACTACTTTCTCTGGGCCATGTGTAGTCAAGGAGATGCTGCTTGCCTCCTGCTGTGAAATCTTTTCCGTTTCACTTGTGGAAGCCGCCACATGTCCTGACGAACGTGCTCGCACTGCCCGTCGTTTGTCTTTCCTGGTCGTTTCTGCGCCAGGAGCGTTCTTGTGATGCACAATTCTATTTTTATCTGCCTTGCCGATAACACTTCTGCTATTTCGGCTTACATTGCTGTCCAGAGCACTTTTCTCAAAACTCCGCAACGCCTCGGATACCTCTTCAGGTACTGAAGATTTATGAGGTTCCTTGCCTCTTTCAGAGACAACCTGAACCGGATCAATATCTGGGTTGACAACACGAGACCCACCATCTCCAGATTTTTCTCTACTGGACACATCATTTCTAGCGGTAATGCATGCAGACACCTTCGCAATCGCCCTGCGCTTTCGCTCTGACCTTGCCAGCGGCACTATCACTGTAACCTGCACCTCATCACCAGACATCCCGCTGTCAAGGATCTCAATGTCACTACCAAATTTGGCCTTGGCGAGAGCAATCGCCTCCCGCATGGTGCGGCCATTAAACGACATGGTTTTCATCGATTGCTCCCAATCAATTGACCTATACGAATGGTATGGGTATCAGGAATTTCCGAATGCGAGATAACGGCCAGTCTTGGGGCTGATTTCCGGACCATCGTAGCGACAGGGAAGCGGATCCTGTCAGGAACCAACAAACAGGCAGGCTGCCCTACTGCTTCTTGCTGTTGACATATCCTTACCGCCTCAGTAGCAAGGAAATCTGAAACGGAGGGATCAAGAGCCCCGTTTGCTCCCGGCCCAAATGACTGCATCAACATCGACTCTAGGGCTGGATCCAGCGCAACCACCGAAATGTCTGATGAAGGTCCGAATATCCCTTGGATGATCGCCGGCGCAATGCTCACGCGAACCTCTCTAGTCAACCCCTCAGGATCCTGAATTTTTACGCCATTTTCTGAAAGTGATTCAATAATGGATTTCAGATCACGTATATGCACAGCCTCTTCTAGGAGATTCTGCAGAACTTTCTGAAACACCGGCACCGGGATCACCTTGGGTATCACCTCTTCCACCAATTTGGGCGCATATTGCGACAGGTGATCAAGCAGCTGCTGCACCTCGCCGCGACCAAGCAGTCGCCACGCATAAGTCTGCATCATATGGTGAAGATGAGTCGCTACCACAGTTGATGCATCCACCACTGTGTACCCAGACGCTTGGGCCATGTCTTTCTCAGATGGCTGTATCCAGTAAGCATTTAGACCAAAAGCGGGATCTCTCGTTTGCATCCCTGTCAGCTTGTTATCCGCATGACCTGGATCAATTGCTAGCCACATGCCTGGATATGCTTCTCCATGCGCTACCACAACACCTTTCAAACCGATTCGGTAACTATTTGGACGCAGATCAAGTTGGTCCCGCACATGCACACTAGGCGGTAAAAAACCAATTTCCTGTGCAAACTTCCGTCTAACTCCTTTGATCCGCATGAGCAGATCTCCACCGCTGGCTCTGTCGACTAGCTGGATTAACTTGTAACCTACTTCAAGGCTCAATACATCTACAGGTTGAACATCATCCCAGGATGCATCTCCTTCGTTGACACCTGACATTGGCACCAATTCATTTGTTGGCGCTTTCGATTTAACTGCAACCGACAATCGGAAAGAGGTATATGCCAGCATAGCTGACAGCGAAAGGAACGCTATGTGCGGCATACCTGGAATCGCGCCTAATATGGCTACAATGAAAGCAACCAGCCCAAGTGCCCTTGGCAGCGAAAATAGCTGACTGGCTATCTGCTCACCGATATCTTCATGACCATCTCCAACTCGCGACACCAGCAGTCCCGCAGCAACGGATATCACCAGCGATGGCACCTGCGCAACCAACGCATCCCCAATTGCCAGAAGTACATAGTTGCTGGCCGCCGTCTCCACAGACAGGCCATGCTGGACGACCCCAATTATCAAACCTCCCAAAAGATTGATCACCAGTATGAGAATACTGGCGAGAGCATCACCGCGAACAAATTTCGATGCACCATCCATGGAGCCATAAAAATCTGCCTCTCTGCTGACCTCCTGGCGGCGACGGCGAGCCTCAGCTTGATCAATCTGGCCAGCGTTCAAATCCGCATCAATCGCCATTTGCTTGCCTGGCATAGCGTCAAGCGCAAATCGTGCTGACACCTCCGCGATGCGCCCAGCCCCTTTTGTCACCACCATGAAGTTGATTACAGTCAGAATGGCGAAAACAATAATACCGACAGCGTAATTCCCACCAATAAGAAAATTTGCAAATGCCTCTATCACCTTCCCTGCCGCATCCGTACCGGTATGGCCATACATCAGTACAGCTCGCGTCGATGCAACACTCAATGACAATCGCATCAATGTTGTAACCAGCAATACGGTGGGAAAGACAGCAAAATCCAATGCTTTCACTGTGTAGACCGCAACCAACAGCACCAGTAGGGATGAAGCGATATTGAATGTGAAAAGAAAGTCTAAAAGAGGCGCCGGTAAAGGCAGCAGCATCATCGCTAGGATCACCACTGCGATCAGAGGCACCGTCAGTGACCGCAGTGGTGGCAGAGTCAAACGTTGACCACCAACACGCAGCTCATCAGGCAGCTTCAGCCACCGTCCTCCTGGCGCATTCCCCTGTTGATCATCCGTCAATGATGTACTCATACCTGTTCATTCCTTCCATGCTTGGCGCTTTTAGGATCCATCTCTGACGGGACAGGGAGATCATCCGGCGCACGTGGCGCCGGCGCCTGACCTGGCACCCAGCGCTTGAGTTGATACACATATACGAGCACTTGTGCCACAGCCACATATAGCGCCTGAGGAATCTCATGATTCAAGTCGACATATGCGTACAGCGCCCGAGCAAGCGGCGGTGCAGACAGAACAGGAACCCCAGACTCTCTTGCAATCGCCTGGATTCTCATGGCCATCTCATCCACACCCTTTGCGACAACCCTTGGCGCTCCCCCGGCGGTTTCGTCATAGCGAATCGCCACTGAATAATGCGTCGGGTTGACGATAACGATATCTGCCGAGGGGACCGCCGACATCATCCGCCGACGGGCGGCCTCACGTTGTCTCGAACGTATCTGTCCCTTGAGATGTGGGTCCCCATCCTGATCCCGGTTCTCCTGTTTGACTTCTTCCCGGGTCATCTTCAAATCCGCACGATGCCTAAACCACTGAAAAGGCGCATCAAACGCGGCCAGCACCGCCAATAACAGCAGCAACCACTTCATCCCACCTGAAACCAGTGTGATCGCATGGATCAAACCCTCCCCAAGCGACATGAAGGACAATATTGAAAATTGTGAAAGTTTATTTAATAAATACCAGCCACTAATAGCTCCCATCACACCTGCCAGCAATGACAGTTTCAAGAACTCCACCAGGTTTCGTAATGAAAAAATGCGCTTCAATCCAGAAACCGGATTCAGCCTCGAAACCTTCAGGCCAATAGCCTTCGTACTAACGTTAAACCCACCTGGTACTGCGCTGGCCAGTATAGCTACCAAGCAAATTACCGCTAGAATAGACAAAAGCCGCCAGGCCACCTGCCCGAAAGCACCTAGAATGGCATGAACAGCATCTGTATAGTCATATTTGATCTTCGCATCAAACAAAAAGGATGTCCCAAGCAGATGGCGCAAGCCTTCTGCCAGCGCACCTCCCATCCACCACAGCATGCTTAAACCACAAAGCATAACCAACAAATTCGACACATCGCGTGAACGGGGAACATTGCCTTCCCCTCGCGCCTGTTTCAGACGCTTTTCTGAGGCTGGTAATTGACGATCGTCCCTACTACTTTCAGCCATGACAAAAAAACAGGCTTCATAAAAATGAAGCCGTCATTATTTCCCACAGGGACTTTCCCAATTCGCTAATAAGAGGTGAAATTTCCGTTTAGGAAATTTCTCAACGCGATGCCGAACCTCCCGCCCCAATTGGCTACAACCCGGATGCGCTCTTTACCTCCTTCACAATGCCCTCCGGATCTGATACCGGCGCTTCGACGCCACTCAGGATTCTGGCCTGGGCAGCTTCATTAAGCACCACGATAGCTATCCGACGGTTCATTGGATCGTTGGGGTTTGTTCGATCCAGAGGAACCACCGCGCCAAGCCCCTGAACCCTAAGAATCTTGTTTGGAGCTAACCCCCCAAGTATCAGCTCACGGCGCGAAGAATTGGCCCTTTCTGTGGATAACTCCCAGTTGGAATATCCTCCGGTCGCGCCACCAGCATAAGGAGTCGCATCCGTATGTCCAGTCAGACTGACCGGATTATCCACATCATTCAACAACTTGCCGATAGTCCGCATGAGGTCTCTCATGTTCGGTGACAAGACCGTACTTTTTCCCGATGCAAACAGCGGTTTTTTGTTGGCATCAACTATCTGGATGGAGAGGCCATCAACCGTCATTTCCATACGGATCTGATCCCTCAGCGCTTGGAGCGCAGGAATCTGCATGATGGACGCCTCAAGCCTTTCCTTTAGCTTTTGCAGTTTGACATCCTTTTTCGGATCTTTACCTTTCGTGATCCCCTTATTTACCTGTCCATCCTTGCGTGTCAGATCGGTTCCACCTCCGGGCACTGGAGCTGTTGCATCCCCTACGCCACTTCCACCGATCAACGAGAGTTTCAATGGCTGCTGAAAATATTCTGAAATCCCTTTCAGGGTATTTTCGCTTGCGGAACTCAATAACCACATCAGGAGAAAGAACGCCATCATCGCCGTGACAAAGTCTGCATAGGCGATCTTCCACGCTCCGCCATGGTGAGCGTGTGCAGCCTTCTTTATCCGCTTAACAACAATTGGCTGAACTTTCTTGGCGGCAGGACCGGACATGGCTCAAGCCCTCTTTTGCTTGACATGCCCTTCAAGCTCTGCAAATTTTGGTCGCTCTGTTGAATACAAAACTTTACGACCGAACTCTATGCATATGGCTGGTGCATATCCCTGCATGCTGGCTAGAAGCGTCACTTTGACACACTGCAGCTCCTTGGCGGCCTCATTGGTTTTCTGGGTCAGGAGATCTGCAATGGGGCCAACAAATCCATAAGCCATCAGAATGCCAAGAAAAGTTCCCACCAATGCGTGAGCAATCATCTGACCTAGCAATGCGGGAGGCTGCCCCACCGATCCCATGGTGTGCACAACCCCCATCACCGCTGCCACAATACCAAACGCAGGCAGTCCATCAGCCATTTTCTGGATGGAATGGGCAGGCGCAAGAGCCTCATGGTGATGGGTTTCCATCTCGTTGTCCATAAGGTTTTCGATTTCCAGTGCATTGAGATTTCCGGAAATCATCATCCGCAAATAATCGGTGACAAACTCTATCAAATGATGATCCGATAACAATTCGGGATAGCGTGTGAACAGCGGACTACCCTCTGGCTGCTCCACATCATTCTCAATGGCCATCAACCCTTCTTTTCTGGCTTTGATGAGGATGTCATAAAGCATCGCCATTACGGACATATAGCGCTCTTTCGTGTGCTTTGATCCCTTAAAGATTGATGGTAGTGCATTCAGTGAGGCTTTCAGATCCTTCCCTGGGTTGGCAACGATGAATGCCCCGAGCGCTCCGCCGCCGATCATTAAAAGCTCTAATGGCTGGAATAGCGCAGCAATGTGGCCACCCGACATGGCATAACCACCAATGACGGACCCCAGAACGACGACATAACCAATTATGACAAACATGCTGTATATCCCTTGACTGGTTAACGCCAGGCACTACCCGAACGCTCACCTTCATTTCGGTTGGCGCCGGCTATACTTAAACAGCATCATGGGACTTTACATGACCGACTGCTGAACGGGCCCCTCAAAAGGATGAACCGCATGACAGTTTGGCATAAAAAAGGGCATTCATCCGGATCCTCAGGAACCCATCTGAATGCCCAAACCTTGTATGTTGCCCTGAACCCTATCTTCCTTTTTATGGGAACGATAAGTAATACCAGCGCCTTACCTATTCAATCAATGAATTGAACCCGCCTTACGCGCCTTGCCCGCACGTGCCGGCGGCTCACACAGGCCACATACAAAGTGGTCTTCCAGCTCATATGGATGATTTATGAAATGTCCTTTGCATTTGTTGCATTTCATAGCTGTCATCAAACCACTCTCAACAAATCTAACCAAACGCCACGCTCTGGTCAGACTCATCATGGGCTCGACCCCATAACTCTTTACTTCCGCACAATAAAGCTCATATGCCTTGATGATTGCCTCAGAATCGTCAATCGGCGAACTTTTCATCAAGTACGTGTGAATGTTATAAAACAGCGAAGCATGAATGTTCGGTTGCCACGTCATGAACCAGTCCGTTGAAAACGGCAACTGTCCTTTTGATGGAGACTTCCCTGCTACTTCCTTATAGAGCTTCAACAAACGTTCATAAGGCAGATCTGTTTCGGACTGCAACATTTGCAGCCTGGCGCCGAGCTCTATCATGCGGATCGCCTTGACAATCTGGCGATTGTCTTCCAATAGGCTACGCGTGCTCATCCAACGTCTCCTCAAAACGCCCCGAACGCAGAATGGCCGCATGCAGACCTGACGCACTACGCCCGTGTTCATCATTTTTCGAGCCTGACTCACCATGATCGGCGAGTAACGACCATAGCATGGCATCGTCGAACCGGAATCGACACAACAGCATATTGCCTTGAGCAATGCGCATCATTTGAGCTGGTGATAACTGATCCAGTAGATCTGCCACCTCTTCCGACAGCCCTAAACGATATAGCGCCTGCACCCGATCGGTACGAATAAGCGACTGAGCAAGGATCAGATACGACAGATTCGTCTCTCTGATTTCCGAAAGGATTCGTTCTTCGTTCATACCAGTCCAGTCCTAATGGAGTCCACATCCCATAACGTGCCGGCACCACATTACCCGGCTCGGGACAGACTATGCCGCCTGATGACATTGACCACTCATAACAGTCCGACAAATGGAGTGAGCGGCACATGCAATAGGAAAGCATGTGACCGACCAGCTCGGTCTTTATAGATGCACCTGTCAGACCAAAGCCGCCTCTCATCCTGTTCTGCCCTCTCCTCCTTTTCTTCGCGCGGATGGACGGCGGGCGATGGAGATTGAATGGCGAACCACCACTTCACGATTGAAAGTGGACATCACACAACATATGTTGCACCGTACAAACGAATTTGAATCCGCTGCCATTCTGCCCAACCTCGTCCTCACAAAAACCTTGATAAGAGCGGCATTCATCAAAAAAGACACAGGTCATGCGGTTCAGACAAAACAGACAAAAGGGTACAGACAACAGGCCAGACGGCTCCTATGGTGGTCAAGCGAGGCACATGCGGGGACGATATTCCAGGCAACGGGAACGTTTCCCGCCGTCCAGACCGAACAGAGCGGGAACAGGACAACCACTCTTCACCCTCACAGGAGTCCCTGACATGGCCCAGATCATCAACACCAACATCATGTCGCTCAATGCCCAGCGCAATCTGAGCATGACACAGAGCTCGCTGGCCACCTCGGTCCAGCGCCTGTCCACCGGCCTGCGGGTCAACAGTGCCAAGGACGACGCTGCCGGCCTGGCCATCGCCGAACGGATGAACACCCAGGTACGCGGCATGAACGTTGCCATCCGCAACGCCAACGATGCCATCTCCCTGTCTCAGACCGCCGAAGGCGCCCTGTCCAAGATCAACGACATGGGTCAACGGATGCGCGAGCTCGCCGTCCAGTCCGCCAACGCCACCAACAGCGACACCGACCGTGCAAGCCTCAACCAGGAGTACCAGGCCCTGGCCGAGGAGATCAAGCGCAACCTCGCCGGCACCTCCTTCAACGGCACCAAGCTCTTCGCCGCAGCAGCTGCGCTGACCTTCCAGGTCGGTGCCAACAACGCCACCACCGACCAGATCACCGTCAACCTCGCTACCCTGACTGCTGATGACTCGTTCGTCAAAGCACTAGGAGCTATGGGTTCCGCACCAGCCTCAGCCCCCGGCATCTCGTCCTTCACCTTCGCCACCGATGCACTTGCCAAGATCGACACCATGCTGACCACGGTCAACTCCAAGCGTGCCGAGTTCGGTGCCACCCAGAACCGCTTCGAGGCCGTCATCCAGACCCTGCAGGTCAGTGCCGAGAACCAGACCGCAGCCCGCAGCCGGATCATGGACGCCGACTTCGCCTCGGAAACGGCCAACCTGACCCGCTCCCAGGTGCTCCAGCAGGCCGGCACCGCCATGCTGTCGCAGGCCAACTCGATCCCCAACAACGTCCTCTCGCTGCTGCGCTGATCGACACCCCAGGCAGGTGGCCGGGGCCACCTGCCCCACGCCAGGCCGGGTTCCCGCCTTCTCGGGGGGCCCGGCCTGGTGCATTCTCCGCCCCTATTCATCAGGAAAGCCAGCAGCATGAACCCCGATTCCACCGGCCGTCAGCATGATGCCTATGGCCTGTTCCACTTGGAGCATCCGACACATCGAGTTCTGCTGACCCATCTCTCCATCCGCATGCCCGGCCAACCTCCCTGCATCAGCATGGACCGATGAACGGTCACGCCCGATACCTGGGCGCTCATGACCTGTCTTAAAGCCCCCCCGGCAGGGGTCGATATTCACAGCAACGGGAACGTTTCCCGCCGTCCAGACCGAATCGAGCGGGAACAGGACAACCACTCTTCACCCTCACAGGAGTCCCTGACATGGCCCAGATCATCAACACCAACATCATGTCGCTCAATGCCCAGCGCAATCTGAGCATGACACAGAGCTCGCTGGCCACCTCGGTCCAGCGCCTGTCCACCGGCCTGCGGGTCAACAGTGCCAAGGACGACGCTGCCGGCCTGGCCATCGCCGAACGGATGAACACCCAGGTACGCGGCATGAACGTTGCCATCCGCAACGCCAACGATGCCATCTCCCTGTCTCAGACCGCCGAAGGCGCCCTGTCCAAGATCAACGACATGGGTCAACGGATGCGCGAGCTCGCCGTCCAGTCCGCCAACGCCACCAACAGCGACACCGACCGTGCAAGCCTCAACCAGGAGTACCAGGCCCTGGCCGAGGAGATCAAGCGCAACCTCGCCGGCACCTCCTTCAACGGCACCAAGCTCTTCGCCGCAGCAGCTGCGCTGACCTTCCAGGTCGGTGCCAACAACGCCACCACCGACCAGATCACCGTCAACCTCGCTACCCTGACTGCTGATGACTCGTTCGTCAAAGCACTAGGAGCTATGGGTTCCGCACCAGCCTCAGCCCCCGGCATCTCGTCCTTCACCTTCGCCACCGATGCACTTGCCAAGATCGACACCATGCTGACCACGGTCAACTCCAAGCGTGCCGAGTTCGGTGCCACCCAGAACCGCTTCGAGGCCGTCATCCAGACCCTGCAGGTCAGTGCCGAGAACCAGACCGCAGCCCGCAGCCGGATCATGGACGCCGACTTTGCCTCGGAAACCGCCAACCTGACCCGCTCGCAAGTTCTCCAGCAGGCCGGTACGGCCATGCTCTCCCAGGCCAACTCCATCCCCAACAACGTCCTCTCGCTGCTGCGTTGATACATCCTCGGGCAGGCAGTCGCCTGCCCCACCCCACAGGCCGGCCCCCTCCTTCCGGAGGTTGTCCGGCCTGATTCATTCTGGAATGCCACTCTCGCTTCCTGCTTGTCTTTCCCTGTGCATAGCCTGCAATAGCAGTCGTACGCCAATTATCTGTTGTGTCAAAGGACTGCGTCGTATCCGGAAATATTTAGGATAATCATGTAGATTCAAACCCGCGGTTGCTCATCCAAATTAAACAAAAAGCCATACTTGCCGGCAGGCATTTCCTTCCCCCCTCCTGTCGGAATAACGCTTACGCATCGCCTGCCGTGACCGATATGATGAACATCGAAAACCGTCAGGTATTGCAAAGAGGTCGTTATG
This sequence comes from Lautropia sp., assembly GCA_030527825.1. Lineage (GTDB taxonomy): Bacteria > Pseudomonadota > Gammaproteobacteria > Burkholderiales > Burkholderiaceae_E > Lautropia. Next base: position 1,429,287 of record JAUNAC010000001.1, on the reverse strand, counting down.
GCTGGAAAAATCACCGCAATGGGTGGGACACTGGATGTCAACAGCATCGTATCCCAATTGATGAGCGTTGAACGTGCTCCGCTGGCCAAACTGCAAAAAGAACAGGTCGGCATCAATACCAAGCTATCTGCCTGGGGAACTGTCAAATCTGCACTCTCCGAGCTTCAGACCGCAGCAGACAAGCTCACCAAGCAGGATACCTGGCGATCCACCACAGCCAGCAGTTCCAATGAAGATCAAGTTCAGGCCAGCGGCGGAAGCGCCAAAAGCGGGGCAACCGGAAACTACTCCATACTGGTGAAAACGCTGGCCCAAAGCCAGACCGTAACAACCGCGGGATTTGCAAGTGAAGATGCAAAACTAGGCAGCGGAACCCTCCGGATACAGCTGGGTACCGTGAACGTCGACGGCACTCAGTTCAACCCGGATGCAAATCGCAAAGCATTGGAAATTTCCATTCCTGAAAATGCGACTGTCAAAGATGTGCGTGACATCATCAATAGAAGCAATGCCGGCGTCAATGCCAACCTGATTCATGATGGAAACAGTGTTCGCATCATGTTGACCGGATCAAAGACCGGGGCTGACAGTGCCTTCGAAATCACAACCAGCGGCAACGGACTGGAAGCTCTGGCCACCAAAGCCGTGAAGGGTGGTCATGGCAATGGAAGCCAGCTGACCCAAATCGCAACCAATGCAAATATCGAGGTCAACGGACTGGCAGTATCAGCATCCACCAACAAGATCAACGACATGATTGACGGGGTGACACTGAACCTGAAGAAAGTGGACAAATCTCCCGTCAACGTATCCGTGGAAACGAACAAAGACAGCCTCAAGGAAGATATTGAAGGATTTGTCAAAGCCTACAATAAAGTCAACAGTCTGATTGCGGAACAGACCAAGTACGATCCGGCAACCAAGACAGCTGGTACCCTGCAAGGCAATGCAACTCTGGTGCGCATCCATCAGCAGGTACGTGCGCTGGTACGAGCTCAGGAAGATGGAAGTGGCCTGTCGGGCGCCGGCTTTGAACTGGACAGAAATGGAGCGCTCAGCATCAAGGAGTCCCGCCTGAATGACTTATTGAACAATCCCGACAAACTTCGAAACCTGTTTTCCGGGGAAGGCAGTCTGACACCGGGGTCTCTCGTCAAACGGGAAGCGTCACCCGCAGGATCGCCCCCTGCTGGCGCGCCCAACGCAGCAACCCCTGGTCCATCATCCCATGGTCATGGCAGCGCAACGCCTGGCAGCTCTCTTGTCCATCGCGAAGGCGTTGCCCGGCAACTGAGTGAACGCCTGCGGGAAATACTGGACTCCGATGGCAGCCTGAACGGAACGACCAAGGCATTGCGTCGCAGTCTGGACGCCAGTACCTCGCGCATAGACCGAATGAACGAAAAACTGGAGCGGACGGAGGATAGGTTGCTCAAACAATATGCGGCGCTTGATGCCAATTTGAGCAAAATTACGGGCTCGTTTTCATCCATTGCGGCTCTTCTGAAGTAACCAGGAAATATCGTCCCCAAGGGGGGGCAGAGAATCTGAGTCATGAGATCCACATGATTCAGGCGCCCTGACCTCCTCTTTTTTATACTTACTGCCGACTTTGTATCCTTTATGCCAAACAAGGGAGTAAAACTGGCTATATCCGAAACACCCTAAAGTCTGAATCCAGTGCGCCGATAAAGAAGGAAAGACACCTTCGGACCAGAGGACTGGCCGGTATTCCGAAGTGGCAGTATGCAGATACCGTTCCACCTCAAGGCCAAGCCTCACCACCCTGTCAGGATCGTTCCATGTTTGCGTCCATGCACCGACCGTCTGCCGCGACCTATCACACCGTGGATATCGAGAGCACGGTTCACCTCACTGATCCCCATCATTTGATTGAGATGCTGTTTGACGGTGCAGTCGCTGCAGTCATGAAAGCTGCCATCGCTCTGAAGCAAGGCAATCTCTCCGCAAAAGGTGAGTCAACCAGTAAAGCGATCCGCATCATCGACGAAGGACTCAAAGCAGCTCTGGACCCTTCAGTTGGTGAAATATCTGCGAATCTGGCTATGCTGTACGACTACATGAACCAATCTCTGTTGCAGGCGAACATGAATAATGATCTTGCCAAATACGAAGAAGTAGCGAAGATGCTGAAAGATCTGCGCGAAACCTGGCAGGAAATTCGGCCAAAGGTATCTCATACACGCGCCGTGGCCTAATCAAGCGAAGAGCAATGGATATCGGGCATTCAGACATGAAATTGCCACCACAATACGATCAAGCCAGACAACTGGCAGAACAGATGCTGCAGGCGGCCCGGCTCACAAACTGGGACGAGGTCAGGCGGATCAGGAAATCGCTTCCTAGCATAGCCCAAGAACTGGAAAACGCCTGGCAGGAATTGCGATCCGTATATCCAGACGCCGGTATCGCGTTGGAGTCACAACGCATCAGAATGATTCGGGAAATCCTTCAGGTAGATGAACAGATTCGCCAGTTAGGCAACACCCCTGCCTATAAACGGATAATCCCCTGGATGACCACCCGCCCTCGATCTGGCCCAACCGTAGACGCTGCATGCACTTCTCAAATTTGATCATGATGACTACCAGCACACCAGCGGCCCCACATCAGCACAACACGATGCCCGGATTCCTGCCTCTTTCCCCCGGTGACGAACTGAATGACTTCCAGGTAAACGGCACGATGGCGGTCCGATCCATGCTGCGTGAGTTGCAAGGGGCAAAGGAGCATATCGTGCTGTACCGGCACCATGAACATACGCCTACCCTTATCAGCCGCGTCATCGGGCTTGAGGCAAACGATTTTCGCATGCTTTATGACGGAGACGAGCAACATCTGGATGCGCTAGTCGAGTCTCCTGAACTGACGCTTGTCGGTATGACCGGATCAGTAAAGATCCAGCTAACCATATCATCACTTTCTGTCCGTGAAGAAGAGGGAAACTACTATTTAATTGCCGGAATCCCAAATACTGGATGGCGCATCCAACGACGTGATGCATACCGCGTCAATCCTCCAGAAGGGGATTCTGCAACTGTCGTCATTCGTCTACCGGAATCCAGGGAAGCAAGGGGGAAACTTCATGACATATCGGCGGGAGGGCTTTGCTTTTCCTGGCCATCCGGTCATGACATTCCCGCAATCGGCCAGACATTACCTCACAGCCGAATCGAGCGCGCTCGTTCCGCGCCACTACCCTGCAACCTAAAGCTTATCCGTGCCACCCCACAGGGAGCATCAGGGGAGGTGCTTGTCAGTTGCAGATTCCAGAACCTGCCGGAAAATATATCAAGGCAAATCCAGATATATGTCATGGACGTCGAACGACGTCTTCGGTCTACACGAACATAGCCTTGAGCAACATTGCACTCCCAAGATTCTTGTCAATGGTGAGGGGTTCTGGACAGAGTAGACATCCGGTCCAGGACCCACTCTTTAGTCGCCACTGAATCAAACCTGCATACCCATGATGTCGGTATAAGCCTGAACCAGACGATTTCGGACTGTTACTGCCGACTGAAATCCAATCTGCGCCTTTTGCATCGCAAGCATCGTGCTTTCCAGTGTTGCGTCGTTACCACCTAGCTCAAAGCTACGCTGCTGGCCTTCAGCAACAGACTGTGTCTGGTTAACGCTTCGAAGCGCATCCAACAACAAATCACCAAAGGAACCGCTCCCGGCGGACCCAACCTCACGGGGCAGCACCTCCGAGCCAACATTCCCTACACCAACAGGACGGGCGGCCAACGCGGCTGCGTGAGCAGCCGATTCAAGGGCAGAACGGGGAAACTCTATATGCATTATCCCTACTCCATCAAATAGCAATATTTGCCGTTCCTGTTGATCCTACCCTTCCCCAAGTCGATGCTTCGATGAAATAGCAGGTATCCAACCCGGTATTTGAATAACTCACAAAGAACCAGCTATCCAATAATGACTGCTATGAGCACATCGACACCTGCCATGGCAACAAACACATTACCCACATCTGCCAGCCCATTTTCCCAAATGCCTGCTGCCACCAAGATCAAGGCGGGCGTGGGAATTGTTGCGCTCGGTGCAGTAGCCGTTTCTGCATGGCTGTGGTCCCAACAGCCAGACTGGAAGATGTTATACAGCAACTTGCCAGATAGAGAAGGCGGTGCCGTCATCGCGCAGCTGGTCCAAATGAATGTTCCCTACAAATATACTGACGGCGGCGGTGCAATCATGGTACCAGCGAACATGGTGAATGACACCCGCCTGAAACTAGCAGCGCAAGGGTTACCGGGGAACGAAATTACGGGCTATGAGATTCTGGAAAAACAACGATTCGGAACTACCCAATTTCAGGAACGACTAAACTTCCAGCGCGGCCTGGAAGGCGAGCTGGCGCGATCGATTCAAGCGCTGTCACCTGTCAAGCTTGCCAGAGTTCACCTGGCCATGCCCGTTCAGACGGGATTTCTGCGCGAACAACAAAAGCCATCCGCTTCAGTGATGTTGACGCTGTATTCTGGGCGGACTCTCGATCGAGGCCAAGTCCAGGGCATCCTTCATCTGGTTGCGTCATCTGTGCCAGACATGCAACCCAAACAGGTATCGGTAGTCGATCAATACGGTAAGCTGCTGTCTGATCTGGACGGAGATGGCAGTGAAATGAATACTGCCCAGATCAACTACCGTAATCAGATCGAAAGTACGCTTTCTCGCCGAATCAGTGAGCTCCTGGAACCGATTGTCGGCGATGGGAACATAAGATCCCAGGTAGCTGCTGATATTGATTTCACTCAAAGCGAAGCTACCGCTGAAACATACGCACCGAACCAAAATCCGGGATCGGCGGCGATGCGCAGCCAACAGATGCTCGCCAGTCGAGATGCTTCTGGTGCGAATGAAGCCGTAGGTGGTATTCCTGGTTCACTAAGCAACCAACCACCTGCTACCGTTTCTGCACCCATCAATGGATCAGCGCAGGCTACTCGTGCTGCAGGAAGCGCTTCCGCATCTGAAACGCCAGGCGGAGTCAATACCAAACAGGAGTCGGTCACCAATTATGAGGTCGACAGAACTGTAAAATTTACAAAAAATCAAACAGGAACCATTCGTCGACTATCAGTTGCTGTCCTCGTTAACCAGAAGCAGACGAAAGGCGATGATGGAAAGGTTATATCAACCCCGCTCTCCGCTATGGAGATTCAAAGCATTGAAGCGCTGGTAAAACAGGCCGTTGGCTTTTCATCAAATCGCGGCGATAGCGTACAGGTTGTAAACGCGGCGTTCACACAACACGCTGAAACAGCAGAACCTGAAACTCCCCTTTGGAAGGACCCCGAAACCATTTCGCTGGCAAAAGACATCGGGAAACAGTTCGGTTTTGTTGTATTGGCGATCATGATCATGATCATGCTGATTCGTCCTGCATTTCAGGCGATCAAGAAGCCCGCCGAAGGTCCTGGAAAGAAGGTAAGCGAAAAAATTGACGACCCACTGGAATTGCCTCTCCCGGCCGAAAATTCATCAACAGATGCGATAAAACGCATCGAAACGGCCGAAAACCAAGGCATGGGCATGACTATTGCTCAGCACAATGCACTGCAACTGGCCAGAACTGACCCGACGGCCGTTGCCACCGTGGTTCGAAACTGGGTCAATGGCATCAATCCGGACAATCCAGCATGAGCAATTTTGACGAATCCGGTACCCGGGACGCTGCGGTACTGTTGCTCGCCCTAGGCGAAGAAACGGCTGCCGAGGTATTTAGACATCTGACACCCAAAGAGGTTCAGGGACTGGGCGAGGTAATGGCCCGCACTCAATACACAACTAAAGAGCACATTGAACAGGTCCTGGAAAAGTTTCAACAGCAGGCATCCAAGCAGAGCACTTTGGTGCATGATCCGGCGGCTTATGTCCGTGACGTACTCAAACGAGCGCTAGGTCATGACAAGGCAAGCATGCTGATCGAACGTATTGTTCAAGGCAGTGACGTATCTGGTATCGAAAGCCTTCGCTGGATGGATGCCGGGTCAGTAGCCGAATTAATCCGGCAGGAGCATCCCCAAATCATCGCATCAATTCTGGTGCATCTTGAACGGGATCATGCTTCGGGCATTCTTCAGCAACTGCCCGCAGATACCCGATCCGACGTGATGCTTCGAATTGCCACACTGGACAGCATTCAGCCGAGCGCTCTCAAGGAACTCAATGATGTCCTGTCTCGCGTCCTGACGGGTGGGGACCGGGTCAAACGTCCACGCCTGGGTGGCAGCAAAGCAGCCGCAGAAATTCTTAATTTCCTTGGTGGTGGAGAAGAAGCAATTCTACTTGAGACACTCCGCGCTGAAAATGCAGAACTTGCCCAGGAAATCGAAGATCTGATGTTCACCTTCGATGATCTCCTGAGCCTAGATGACCGCGCAGTTCAGGTGGTACTTCGTGAAGTTCAGAACGACCAGCTCATCGTTGCCCTCAAGGGTGCCGAGCCAGCGCTTCGAGACAAGATATTCAAAAATATGAGTTCCCGCGCAGCGGAAACCCTGAAAGAAGACCTGGAGTCCCGTGGCCCGGTACGATTATCTGAGGTAGAAACGCAACAGAAAGAAATCCTGAAAACAGTGAAACGTTTGGCCGATGAAGGAACTATCGTGGTCAGTACAGGAGGAGCAGATGCCGTCGTCTGAGGTGCTCACCCCATCCCTTAACAAATCGCGCCCGGCCCGAATCAGCCAGCAGGAGGCATGGAGGCCAGTGACAATTCCTTCATTTTCTGTGCTAGACCCCAAGCTCGAAGAGGAATCTGCCGAAACCGAAGAAGAAAGGCAACGTCGCTCAACGGCAGAAATGGCCAGACAGATGGAGGCTTCATGGCATGCTGGGCGTGAAATCGGCCGGAAAGAAGGTCTATCAGAGGCTGCCGAAAAATTTCGTCAGGAAGAACAACAGCATGGCATGACTGTACGCGCACGTGCGGGCGCATTGCTGGCGGACTATGACGCTGGCCTGAAAAAGATCAAGGAAGACCTTGCCCATGAAGTGCTTACATTGGCATTAACGGTAGCGGAACGTATAGCCTGTGAACACGTTGTTATCGCAAAGGATGCATTGGAATCGGTGCTAGCCGAATCCATGACGCATATCAGCGATCGTTACCGATATCTGGAAATCAGCGTCAACCCTTCGGATGTTGAAAGGGCACAACAGTGGTTTACCGCCAATCATCCGGAAATCACCGTCAAGGTACTGCCAGCTACCCGGATTTCCGTGGGCGGCTGCACACTGGCTGCAGGCAGCACACGTATAGACAGTCAATTGGAAACCCGTGTTAGACGGGCATTTGCTGCAATCGGAATGAAAGAAGTTCATAACGCCAGCACGCGACATCATCCTTCTGACTGCGATGACACAGCGCCTCCCCAACAGGAACAGAATGCACCAGCAGATCACAGCGAACTTCAAAAGGGTTCTGTTCAACCCAGCGCTTTCTGCATAGACAATACAGCACCGTCACCCAACAACTCACCACCCACCATTTTTGCTACAGATTAGACTTCGAACCATGCATTTTGCCGATCAGATATCTGCCTTTCTTGGCAATTGTCAGCAGTTAGCAGCTCACATTGATCCGGTCGAGATTGAGGGGCGTCTGGTGAAGGTATCGGGCATGCTGGTAGAGGCATCAGGAATTTCCCTTCCCGTAGGTGCGTTGTGTCTGCTGAGACAACCCAGTGGTGAGGCGATTGAGGCAGAGGTTGTTGGGTTCGGCCACGGCCATACCTTCCTGATGCCTTCTGGAAACACCAATGGACTTTCCCCTGATACGCGGGTCTGTCCACTGGAACCTGAAGTCATTACCCCTACCCTATCAAGGCTCAGCCATCCCTGGCGCAGGCAGTCAGACCGAATGCGCCAGCTACCCATTGGTGATGGACTGCTTGGGCGGGTAGTTGATGCTTGCGGTCAGCCACTGGATGGCCGAGGTCACCTGCAGTCAGTCAGGAACTCCCCGATACAAGGGCGCATCATGAATGCCATGGAGCGTCAGCCCATCCGTCAATCGTTAGATAGCGGCGTCCGGGCAATCAATGGACTACTGACAATTGGTCGGGGACAGCGCATCGGTCTCTTCGCTGGTGCTGGCCTGGGGAAAAGTGTATTGCTGGGAATGATGGCCAATTACACGGATGCAGATGTCATTGTGGTCGGTCTGATTGGCGAACGTGGCAGGGAGATCAAGGAGTTTCTGGATGACATTCTTGGCCCTGGACATCGCGACAGGGCAGTCATTGTTGCGGCCCCTTCCGATATATCCCCGATTCTACGCATACAAGGTGCACATTATGCAACCGCTATAGCAGAATATTTTCGAGATAAAAACCTGAACGTCCTGTTTCTGATGGACTCGCTGACCAGATACGCCATGGCCTCGCGGGAGATCTCACTGTCAATCGGGGAGTCACCTGCCACCAAAGGCTATCCTCCCTCGGTATTTGCACGCCTGCCAGCGTTAATTGAGCGCACTGGAATGGGACCATCAGGATCTGGCTCCATCACTGCCTTTTATACCGTCCTTGCCGAAGGAGATGACCAGAACGACCCTGTAGCGGATGCGAGCCGATCTTTCCTGGATGGGCATATTGTATTAACCAGGGAACTAGCAGACGCAGGACACTATCCAGCCATTGACATTGAAAAATCAATTTCACGGGTCATGACTGGGATTACATCAAAAGAACACCAACAACTTGCAAGAGAACTTAAATCGCTGTGGTCTGCCTATCGTCGGAGCCGCGAGCTCATCACGATTGGAGCCTATACAGAGGGAAGTGATGCCCGGATTGATCGAGCCATTGCCTTAATGCCCGGCATTGAATCATTCCTGTGCCAGGACGTCAATGACCAGACGACCTTGGCTGCAACCATGAACGCCATGAAGGATCTCCTGGACCAAGGAGGCTCGAACAGAATGATTGACTCAGAAATTGTATGAAACCTGCACTGGAACTTGCCGTCGAAAACTATCAGCGCCTCCGTGACGAGGCAGCTGCTGCATTAGCTCACGCCCAGAAAGAGCTGACATCTCTTCGGAATACCCTGTCCACACTGGAAAGCTATAGAGATAACCTACAAGCCAGGCGACGAGCTCCTTTCGGAGCCTCACAGAAAGCCGTAACGCTACAAATGGACTCGCATCTGTCAACTCGGATAGACAGTGCAATTCAGCAGCAACTGCGCTTCATTGAGCAAGCGACCAAACGAGCAAATCGAAAACGCGATGTACTCCTTGACCATCAAAAGCGCCTGAAGGCTATGGAAGTCATCATCCGGCAACAACGCGATGCATATGCGGAATCAGCAGCCAAACGTGAACGTATGGAAGCAGACGAACAAGCTGCTATCCGTCACCTGAATAATATAGACAATGCATTGATCGGTCCGCTCCACAATCAGGAGCCCTTTCATTCGGATGAGATATATAGCTCATGAAAACCGAACTTTCTTTCAAAATAAAGCCCCAGATCTCTGCAACAAAGATCCTGCTGGATGCTGCTACTCAACCAAACGACAGCCTGAATCCGGGCAGACCCGGTTTCCCGCAGTTCACTTTTCAGTCGTTGTTTAACGAAACCAAACCCACCAGTCACGACCGATCAGAAGAAATATACGAAGAAAGACGAAAAGAACTGCGTCGCCGTGAAACAGAACGATCTGCAAAACGCACCACGCTCGAACATGATCCGTATTCTATGGCAGCAAGCCAGGTAACAAAACCTAGGGACATACATGTCGACCGATCTGCCCGGGATCCTCATCGGGATGGTCAGACTGTTACCATTGCACATGAAGCTCAACTGGCAAGGCAAACAAGCCGCCAGTCGGAAAGCAATTCACAGCGTCCAGAACGCACATCTGATCCGGTGGAATCGCATAAAAAATCCCAATCCACTGAAAACTCACGCGTTCATGCATCGACACACAAGGCCAGTGTGCACCATAAAGACAGTGGATCACATGATCCTGTATCAGAAAATGCAGAGCACAAAGGAATTCCTGGGTCCGCGTCTGCCACTGCACAGAAGAATGACAATAAAATAAAATTAGATATCAAGACCGACGCAGGGAAATACGGCAAGAATGAATCGGATTCGTTGCAGACAACACTGCCGGATTCATTGAATCTGCACTCAGCGGCGCACGGAAATAGCGTTGTACGGCCCCACGCAACAGATCAGGCGGCTAGCAGGACAGCCGCCAAACCTGCTCCTGCGCCACTGAAAAACGCGCAAAACGTCAATGACAAGGACATTGAACAACTTGCGCAACAAATTCTTGAAACAGATCCAGCAATAGAGCAGGAAACGGGCAACATCCCCTCTAAATCCAGGGATCGGTCCGTAGTTTCCACGCCTGGCAAGAACACCGACGATCAATTTCTATCAGCAGCCCTTGCACAGAATGAGCATCTGCATGGGGAACATGATATAAGGACCAACCCACATGGATCTCATCTCTCTCACTCACTCCTGCGTCAGCAACTTCCCATGGACAGCGCATCCAAACCAGATGGGAAGGCACCTGAAGCTGTTATAGATTCTCCGGGTGGCGGTTCAGCAAGATTCAGTCGTGTCAGCAATGAAAAAATCCCTACGGGATTGGGTGCTGTTATTGACGAAGGATCTCCCCTCGTCAGCCACCTTATGGGCGCGGAAACAGAATCGTCAATGGAGTCCGCACCATCCAGTACGGGTTTGACGTTTGCAGCGGTAGCCGCAACTCGAACCGCATCTAGAATGGATGGGAGCCCATTACTGGCAAGTCGCATCGACACACCGCTAACAAATCCAGAGTTTAGGGAGCAGTTTGCAAGACAGGTAGCCAGTGTAGTCGTACAAGGACAAGATCGGGCTGAAATCCGTCTGACACCTGCGGAACTTGGCCCGATCCGCATCAGGGTTTCACTAAACGCGGAAGATGCGACATTGGATATTTCCGCCGCACACGCTGCAACCCGCTCGGCAATAGAATCGTCCATGTCTACTTTGAAGCAAATGCTAGCAGACCATGGACTGCGCCTAGCTGACTGTCGCATGGAGCAAAACAACAATCCTTCGTTTCTGTCACAACACCGTCAGCCTCACCATGACAGCGCTTTCAGTGCACAACAATCCGGCCCTGGCTTTGGTCAGAGCGGAAACTCATCACAAGGGGAGCCTCCGACAACGCCAGGCTCACGCAGAAACCAAGGCACTGAAACGTCGCACACCGGACAAATGGCTGGTATTCAGGGAACGGGCGGTCGAGAAAGGGTATCAGTGAGGACAACAAATGGTCGTGTTGACCTATTTGCATAAACAACACGGTTAATGACGTATCAACACCTAATGACCGCTGGTCAGATCAATGTGGGGAAGTCGACTATTCCACGTTTTCCAGACAATCAACTTTGCCCGGTAGAGGCGAAAATAGCGTCATCCCCGTAGACTCATTCATTCGGATTTCTCCATGTCAGGCAAACCAACTGAACCGACCGAAGAAGGCAAGAAGAAAGGTGGAAAAGGGCTTCTGATAGGCATTCTGGCTGTCGTTCTGGCAGGAGGTGGCGGCGCAGGATGGTATTTCCTAAAGCCACCACATGATCCAGAAGCGGAAAAGCTTGCTCTATACAAGCCTGATCCGGAGCCCGTATTTGTCACACTTGACCCGTTCACAGTGAACCTCGCAGATGAAGGGGGTGAACGCATGGCACAAGTGTCCATTGTGCTTCAGATGCAGAACAAACATGCTGAAGAAGCACTCAAAAAAATGCTTCCGGTCGTGCGTAGCGATGTACTCAAGCTGTTGTCCTCCCAAAAGTCAGATCAATTGCTTGGCGAAAAGGGCAAAGACAAACTGGCCGACTCCATCAAAACGCGTGCGACCGAGATCATTCACTGGGATATGCCTGGTGCCGCGGTAGCTGCTGAAGCAACCAAAACACCAGGACCTTCGGCATTGGCCAGCCGCGGCGCTCCTCTGATCGTTATTCCCGGCCCTGTCGTCGCAGTGCACTTCAATCAGCTACTGGTGCAATAACCATGAGCGAGCAGTACCTGTCACAAGACGAGATTGACGCCTTGCTGGACACTCAAACAGGCGAATCGCAGAATACACCTGCACAAACAAGCCCTGCTCCAGAATCCACCGCTGGCGAAAGTCTTGATCAGTCTGCGTCTGGACAAATCACTCCAAGTGCGTCCGGGGAAATCAAGGCATACGACCTGGCAAGACAGGAACGCATCATACGGGGGCGCATGCCTGCCCTTGAGCTGATCCATGAGCGGTTTGCACGCAGTCTCGGACTGGCCATGTTCAGATTCATGCAACGCAATCCGGAAATCAACCATACTCCTTCCAATGTAAGTCGTTACAGCGATTTTCTGCAGGCGATCCCCATTCCCAGCAGCATCAATGTCATGCAGACCCGGCCACTTGCTGGATCAGCCCTCCTTGTTCTGGACGGAAACCTGGTCAGCACAATCGTGGATGTCATGTTTGGTGGCAGTGGCAGATTACCCAAAAAACAGGAAAATCGTGAATTTTCCCTAACAGAGCAGCGCATCATTCAAAAGCTGATTGAACTGAGCTGCATGGAATACTGTCGTGCCTGGCAGAGCATTCATCCATTCGAAATGATCTTTTCCCGGTCGGAGAGTTATCCACACTTTGCAAACATTGCGATTCCCACCGAGATGGTGGTGGGCACAAGCTTCACGCTCAGTTTTGGCGAGTTGTCAGGCAGCATGTACATATGCATTCCTTACTCGGTACTTGAACCCATCCGGGACACTTTATCCTCTCCGCTTAATACTCAGGGTGCCACTGACAAGCGCGCCTGGACCGGACAGATATCGCGGGAGCTCCAGCCAACTGCGGTGGACATGGTAGCGGAGCTCACAACGGCTACCCTGACCGTTAGAGAGATTCTAGGATTAAGCAAGGGAGATGTCATAGAAATTGAACCCGGCCCCGATGCAACACTGAAGATAGGCGAAGTACCCATTTTCAGCGGGCGATACGGAGAACACAACAACCGGTATGCAGTACGCATTGACAAGGTGCATACGTATACGGACTCATTTCAGGATTGACTCATGTCAGACCAAACTATAGAACACCCTGAAACCGCGCAATCAGACGTAGAGACAGATGCGCAGATCACATCTACGTCCTTTCCCGAGGAATCGTCACAGGAAAACCTTTCTCCGGACCAAAGTGTACGCGGTCGAGACAGCGCAGCGGACATTGAACGCATTCTTGATATTCCCGTTCAACTGTCGGTTGAAATCGGACGCACACGAACAACCATCAACAACGTTTTGCAGCTGTCCCCCGGGTCTGTTGTCGAGTTAGATGCAAAAGCTGGCTCCCCAATGGACGTTCTGATCAATGGATATCTGATCGCCCAAGGAGAGGTCGTCGTCGTTAATGACCGTTTTGGCATCCGACTCACTGATATTGTTACTCCTTCAGAACGAATGCGCAGACTGAACCGCAGCTGAACCATTTCCTCATTCCATGAGTGCTACTTTGTCATCCATGGCAGTTCTATTTCTGGTAGTTCTGTCTATTCCTCTGGTTTTATGGCTGGTCAAACGACTTTCGCTGCTTCCCGGCAGACATCAGTCTGGCCAGCTGTCCATCGCGGCAACGCTGTCAGTTGGTCCCAGAGAGAGAATCTCCATACTGCAGGCAGGGGACAGGTATTTTCTGATTGGCGTCACCAGTCAATCCGTCAGTCTGCTTGCTGAACTTGAACGTAGGGCGGAATCAACGACCACGACGTCAGATGGCTCAACACATCCAAAGTTGCAACCTCATGCCTTCCAGCCGCTGTTCACCTTTCTGAAAAACAGGGAATCCCGATGAAATTCAGTCGCTGCGTGGCCTGCCTGTTGACTTCCATGCCATTGACTGCAATGGCTGATACAGCTTTTAGCCTGCAAAGCAGCACAGCCACCAACGGCAATACAACATGGTCAGTGCCCATTCAGACCCTGCTGTTCTTCACCGCACTTTCGTTCATTCCGGCAGTGCTCCTCTTGATGACCAGCTTCACGCGTATCATCATCGTATTATCGCTCCTTAGGCAGGCGCTTGGGCTTCAATCCTCCCCACCTAATCAGGTCCTGGTTGGCATATCGTTATTTCTGACTGCCTTTATCATGTCACCGACACTGGACAGCATTTACACCGATGCCTACCGCCCGTTCGCGGAAAATCGCATCGATTTCGGCACGTCTCTACAAAAAGCCGGCGAACCACTCCGGGCGTTTATGCTGAAACAGACGCGAGCGACCGATCTCGCGCTATTTGCACACATAGCCAACATACAGTCCAAAGACAACCATGCTCCGACCGCGCAAGAGGTTCCGTTTCGTGCACTGGTTCCCGCATTTGTCATCAGTGAACTCAAAACCGCTTTTCAGATTGGTTTCATGATTTTTATCCCTTTCATTCTGATCGATCTGATCTGTGCGAGCGTCTTGATGTCTTTGGGAATGATGATGGTGTCACCCGTACTGGTCGCCCTTCCCTTCAAACTTGTCCTGTTTGTTCTTGCTGACGGCTGGAACCTGCTGGTCGGATCCCTAGTCGCCAGTTTTTCATCATGACACCTGAAACCGTACTGACGATCGTCCGACAGGCCCTGGAAACCCTGATGACAACTGCCTCCCCGATGCTTGGCATCATCATGGCGGCAGGACTTGTCATCAGTATTTTCCAGGCTCTGACCCAGATCAACGAGGCAACACTGTCATTTGTGCCCAAATTGGTACTGTCAGCCATAATTCTGATTGTCGCTGGGCCATGGATGCTTTCAAACTTGACTGACTTTATCACCCGCATGATCCTGTCCATTCCCTCGGTCATCAATGGCCAACCCTCCTTGTGATGTATTCACCAGCCCATGATCACATTTACTGAAGCCCAGATTATCGGCTGGCTGTTGGCACTTCTATTACCCCTGTTTCGGCTACTAGGGCTGTTTAGCTCCGCCCCTCTTCTATCTTCCAGAAGTATTCCAGTTCGATACCGGGTGGTCGCTGCTCTGAGTCTGAGCCTTCTGGCTGCCCCCATCGTCCATGGCAACACCCCCAATCTCGATGATCCCAATCTGTTTCTGGTGCTGGCCAATGAGGTTCTAACCGGTCTTGCAATCGGTCTGATCTCCCGGGTTCTGCTGGTTTCCATGGAGATGGCCGGTGAAATCATTGGATTGCAAATGGGCCTTTCCTTTGCCTCATTCTTCGACTCCAGCACCAATAACAATGCCAATGCTATCGGTCGTCTGTTCAACGCGATATCGTTAGCATGTTTCGCTACCCTCAACGGACCTTTACTTCTGATTGCGACCACCATGAAAAGCATCGAAGTGCTGCCGTCCGGGATTGATGCACGACAATTCCTTGGCAGGATCGATATTGCGGCAGTCCTTAGCCAGATATTCCAACTTGGTCTGTTAATGGCGCTGCCCTATATGGCCTTACTTCTGTTTATCAATCTTAGCCTGGGCCTGATCTCACGGATTGCCCCGCAGATCAACATATTCGCCATCGGGTTTCCCATTACAATCAGCGCCGGTCTGCTACTGCTGACACTGAATTTACCTGCGTTGTCCCAACCCATTGCGGAATTGCACCAGACACTCTTTTCCATTCTGGGATTTTAGATGAGCAGCCCCCATCAGGCGTACGGAATAAGGCATCAGGCAACAGTTTCGTGCTGCCCACGATAAGCGCAAATCCGATTCCGTCCTGCCAGCTTGGCCTCATATAAAGCATCGTCCGCCTGACGCAAGATCTCCTCCAGAGACAGCTTGCTGTCAGCCATGGAAACACCCGCAGAAAAACTCAGATTAATCTCGCCATTGTTGTAGATCAAGGTTCTTTCCACCACCACTCTTTGCAAGCGTTTCAGTATATCAATAGCCACTTCCGTGTCCACGCCGGGCAGCAGCAGTACAAATTCATCCCCTCCATAGCGACAGCAACGATCGCTAGGCCGCAGCTGCCCCTGAATTGCTGCAGCAAAGAAATGCAGGGCATCATCACCCGCCAGGTGCCCCTGCGCATCATTGATTTTTTTGAAATGATCCAGGTCCAGGAGGGCTACTGACATAGGTTTGTTTTTGTCGCTGCACTCCTTCATAAGATCCTGATATGCCATGCCCAATCCACGACGATTCAGCAGTGCGGTAAGCTGATCCGTGACAGCCATAGCGTTGGTTTCATCGAGCTCCAGGGAAAGCTCATTAACGCAACGCTCCAATTCATCGGCTCGCCTGCATGTCTCTTCGAATTCACTACGCGTATCGGCGATATGCTTTTTCATGGCAATGGTCTGGCCAACAATATCACCGAGCACCTGCGCAAGACCATCTATATCCGAGACGCCTTCTATACGTTCAACAAAGCCATCCAGTGAGTCAGAATATGACACACTGGACTCCATAAGATCCGACAGATTTCCAACCCATTGCATCAGCAGCCGCTTCAGATCAGCCAGCGCGGTTCGACGCATATTGAGCAGATTGCCATGCTCTTTAAGATTGTTTTTAACAGTCTGTCTAACCTGCTCCAGCTCGCCTCGATCCACCGTTTCCGCATGTGTGCCGATGACACGGCGGATGACGGAAAACTGCTCAATGATCCAGGACTCCTCGCCCGCCAATACCGGCACGACATCACAGATCGTTTCCAGCAATGAGGTCAGCGAGACAATCAGACGATGGCGGCGCTCCGCCAGACGTCTGACGCTAGCAAGCTCGCTGTCTTCGTATGATTCAACGATCCCTTCGGGAAAACGTCGACCAGGGCGAATCATCGGCACGGTGGGCGGATCAAACTGCTGCTCAACTTCCTGCCACGCCATGGCATAGTTTTCTGGCGTAGGAGGCAAACGCGCCTGAGACAGGTGAATCAGGGTCGCCTTGGCAAGACTGACTTGTCGTCTGCGTTCACTTTCAGTCTCCAAGATTCCCCCTCCCCCTCACAGTATGGGTACCAATTACATATGCTGACTACTTCCCTGCGATGAACAACATGGTTCGGATCGCAACATGAACAAGGGTCCTTCAGGGGTACAACCGCCTCACCCTCCATTTCCCTCATTAGAACTGAGGAACACAGAAATTTATACCCTTGCTGCTTCCGGTCAGATGACAGAAATGGGCTGCTATCCGAAAAAATTGAAAGGCGGTCGATTGAGGCAGACCAGTGGCAGTCAGGAAGCCCCTTTCTGTGTTGACGGAATGACGCAGGCGTTTTTCCCTGACAACACTTCACAGAGTGAGTGGATCATCCATGTTCCCGCCTGTCCAACACCTTGGCAAGACGTTTGACGGACACTGGCATGGGTGTCTTGAGACTTTGGGCAAACAGCGAAACACGCAATTCCTCCATCAGCCACCGAAAGGACTCCGCGTCTCGATCGAACTGCATGCCAATGTCCCGCTGCCATTGTCGCCAGCGCTGCTGAATAGGGGCCATGGAAAGCATCTGTGCCCGATCCCGGGAGGGATCTTCACGCAATTTCTCAAGCCGCATGACGAGCGCCTTCAGGTAGCGGGGATAATGCTGTAAGTGCTCATGGCCTATATGGTGCAAAAAGCCAGGCGGAAACAGCGCCGCCAGCTGGGCATTCATGTCATCCAGCGCCGCGCGATCGGCCCGCAGGCCGGTCATTTTTCGTCGAATCTGTGCATGCTCGTTAACTATGGTCTGCAGCAGTCTGACGATTTCCTGCGCCGTGAGCAGCATACGCGGCTTGCCCTCTGTCAGCAGTCGCTGAAAATGCGCAGCACTCTGCGGGACTTCCTGCTGCAGAAAACTGCGCCCGATGGACGCATGAACCAATTGGTCCACCAAAGAGCCTGATCTGGATCCCTGACCGGGTAAAGCCGTGAAGCCGAGCTCCAGGCTCGCGTTCTTTTTGATGTCACGTGCCAAGGATTTGACGGCCTCATTCATGGCCAGTGCGAACAGACGAACAACCCCCTGGCGATGATGTCGGGCGGCCACCGATGGGTCGTCAAATACCGCCACTTCAACTGCGTCGCCCTTGTCCAGCAAGGCAGGAAAACCTATCAGCCGCTCACCACTTGTGGTTTCCAGCTCAAGCAGTTCCGGCAAGGCACCAAAGTCCCATGTGGTATGACGCTGACCGGCACGCATGACGGTTTCCGCCTGGTCACCACGGACACGGCCAGCCGGTGTGGCGCCCTGGTCTATGCGTGTTTTCTCAGAACCGTTTTTGGGCTGTTGTATCGCCTTGCCACTGGAGGCCGGTCGTTCGCGCAATGCAGAAGGAGGCTCCGCAGACGACTGGCGCTGCTCCGACTGCGCGCGGACTTGCCCGGCAATGCGTGAAAACTCCGCCTGGAATGCGGACTGGGCCTGATGACCATAAGCGGCCTGCAATTCTGCCAGATGACGGGACACAGCCAGTACGCGGCCATGTTCGTTCACCAGGCGAAAGTTCATCAATAAGTGAGGCGGCAGGTTTTCCAGACGGAAATCCGTGGCGGACAGGCGCCAGCCTCCTTTATGGCGCAAGAACCCCAGCAAGGACTCGATCAGTGGAATGCCCGACGGAATGGGAGCGGACGCTGTCCCTGTCGCAAGATTCGCATTCCGTTCGCCGGAATGTGTCGATGGCATCTCACTGGCCGGGGCAGATGAAAGATATGACAGGAATTCTGCCGCGCTACCTTCCAGTGGCAACAGATGGCGGCGCCAGCGCTGAGGCAGGGATTTGAGCAGCAGTGTTGTTTTCTGCGGCAGCATGCCCGGCACCAGCCATTCACAACGATCTGCGTCCACCTGGTTAAGAGCATGCAGGGGCACCGTCAATGTGACACCATCATCTGCAGCACCGGGTTCAAAATGGTAGGACAGGGTAAAGTCGATGCCACGCATGCGCAGCAGACGCGGGAAACGGGATTCATCGACCCCGTCGGCATCCTTTCTGAGCAGGGACTCGCGAGACAGTTTCAGAAGATCCGGATTTTCCTTGGCAGCCTGCTGGTACCAGCGCTGGAGTGCCGCTGCGTTACAGATATCCGACGGTATCTGCGCATCAAACCAGCTGACCAGCGCATCCTCGTCAATCAGCAGATCCTGACGCCGGATCTTGTGTTCCAGTCTTTCAATATCTGCGATGACCCGGGCATTGTGTCTGATGAAGGCGGTATCGGCAGGCCACTCCCCCCCCACCAGACCATCCCGGATCATCAGCTGGCGGGACAGTGCAGGATCGATTTTTTCGTAGGACGCACGTCTGCCACTGTACAAGACCAGACCGTAGAGCACCCCTCGCTCCAGCGCCACGGCCCTGCCCCCTCTCTTTTCCCAGTGAGGATTACTCCATGAGCGCTGTACGAGATCGCCTGCGGCGGATTCGATCCAGTCGGGGCGAATGATGGCAGCAGTGCGAGCCTGCAATCTGCCGGTATCCACCAGTTCCGCAGCCATCAGCCAACGGCCACCTTTCTGTTTCTGAGTGGCTGATGCGGCCTCCTGCGCCCGCAAGTCATTTGGGCGGGACTGCCGTCGGTTGAGAATGGACGATGGATGAAGGAGAAATTTTTGCTGATATGTGCCCTGCCACCCCGGCCCTTCAGGCAGACGATGGGCCACGTTGCCGAGCAGACCAGTCAGCAGTGCACGATGGATGGTGTCCGGCGCGGCTTCGTCGCTCTCCAGTGTCCATCCAAGGCTGCGCACCAGTTCAGTGATCTGTCCGATGACATCCGCCCATTCACGAAGCCGGCGTATTGACAGGAACTCCCGGGTCATCCGGTTGGCCAGCGCCCGATGCGACTCTCCCCGCTGCTTCCGTTCATTTTGCTGTGTCTGCCAGTAACGCCACAGTTTCAGCCAGGACAGAAAATCCGACTGTGGCACGTTGAAACGTGCATGTGCCTGATCTGCTGCCTGCTGTGCCGCAGGGGGACGATCCCGGGGGTCCGGCACCGACAGCGCCGCCGTGATGACAAGCACTTCGCTTAGGCATCCGGTCCGGTGACCGGCCAGCAACATCCGGGCCAGACGCGGATCGACCGGCAGACGGGCAAGCTGCCTGCCAATCGGGGTCAGTTTCTGTCGCCCGTCCATGGCCCCCAGTTCATTCAGCAGGGCATATCCATCCGCAATCGCTTTGGGAGACGGACGGTCCAGAAAAGGAAATGCGCCGATGTCCGTCAACCCCAGGGTGCTCATTCGCAGGATGACGGAAGCCAGTGAAGAGCGCAGGATCTCCGGATCAGTGAATGCCGGCCGCTGCTGAAAGTCCTCTTCACTATACAGGCGGACGCAGACGCCTTCGGCCACCCGGCCGCAACGGCCTGCCCGCTGGTTGGCCGCCGCCCGTGAAACCGGCTCGATGAGCAGCTGATCCACCTTGCCGCGAATGCGGTACCGCAGCATTCTGGCCAGCCCTGAATCGATCACGTAGCGGATGCGAGGTACGGTCAGGGATGTTTCTGCCACGTTGGTGGCCAGCACGATCCGCGGTGCGTTACCAGGGTGGAAAACCTTCTGTTGCTCGGTGGCAGGCAAACGCGCATAAAGAGATACGATCTCGGCGTGAGCCAGCAGCAGCTCCGCCCGGGTACGGGAGCCCACACCATTGCGTGTTGCCGCACGCTGCAGGTGTTCGGCCGTTTCCCGAATCTCCCTCTCCCCAGGCAGGAACACCAGAATGTCGCCAGGCTTCTCGTCCCAGAGCTCGCGCACCGCGGCCTCGATGGCGGACGGCAGGTCGGTTTCATCATCCTCGTCCTGACCGCGGATTTCCTCCGGTGGACGGTAACGCATTTCTACCGGGAAGAGCCGGCCGGATACTTCGATCACCGGCGCCGGCTGACCCGGTGTGCCGAAATGCTCCGCAAACCGGGCCGCATCTATCGTGGCAGAGGTAATGACCAGCTTGAGATCGTCACGGCGCGGCCCGTCAATGAGTTGCTTGAGATAACCCAGAAGGAAATCAATGTTCAGGCTGCGCTCATGGGCTTCATCGATGATCAGGGTGTCATAGGCGGATAGCAGGCGATCGTGCTGGCTTTCTGCCAGAAGAATGCCGTCCGTCATCAGCTTGATACGGGTTCGGGCAGAGACCTTTTCATTGAAGCGTATTTTGTAGCCAACGTCAGTACCCAGGGGCGTACCTAATTCTTCAGCGATCCGGGCGGCCACGCTGCTGGCTGCAATACGGCGTGGTTGTGTATGGCCTATCAGACCTCCCCGCCCACTCTTCTGGTTGCGCAGGGCACGGCCAGCCTCCAGACAAAATTTTGGCAACTGCGTCGTCTTTCCCGAGCCGGTCTCACCCGCGACGATGACAACGCGGTGACGGCAGATGGCATCAATGATCTGCTCGCGATGTTCGGTCACCGGCAGGGCATCGATCACGGACTGCAGGGCCGGGCTCTGGGAAGTAAGGGAAGAGGTCTCGGTATTCACGAGAAAATTATAAATGTCCCCCGCACCCGGCAAGGGATGCCACGCGCCACCCAGGATCTTGATTCTTGATCTGGCGATCTGCGGTGGCCGTTGTTATGATGAAACTTTCCATGGACTGACCGAGATGTCGCGCCCGCCGTTTCCCGCTGCTGATCAAGCGCCCCCCCATGAATCGTCAACTTGCAGTACAGTGCAACCCCAGGAAGCGGCGTTGGATCGTCTGCCCGGCAAGCATGCTGACGAAGAGCCACATCATCGCCAGTTCGTAGGCTGGCTGCGACAGGTTGCGCCCTATATTCATAAGTTCAGGGGGCAGACATTCGTTATCGGCATTCCAGGGGAAATGCGGGCATATGGGCACGCGCTGAATGTGCTCATTCAGGATTTGAGCCTTTTGCACTCAATCGGGATCCGCATAGTTATTGTCAACGGTTGCCGCCCACAGATCAACGAACAGTTGCGTCTGCGTGGGGAAACGCCGCGATATCACGAGGGACTACGCATTACCGACGCCATAGCGCTGGAATGTGCCAAGGAGGCATCCGGGGCGATCCGTTACGACATGGAGGCGGGTTTTTCCCAAGGTCTGGCCAATACACCAATGGCTAACGCGGGCATACGTGTAGTATCGGGAAACTTTACATTAGCCCGCCCGGTTGGCATTGTCGATGGGGTTGACTTCATCTACAGCGGCGTGGTGCGCAAGGTGGATGCCGCTGCCATCCGCCATGCCCTGGACAGTCAGCAAATCGTCCTGTTGTCCAATATCGGGCATTCAGCCACCGGCGAAGCCTTCAATCTGGCGATGGAGGAAGTGGCGGCTTCCGCCGCCATGGCTCTGGATGCTGACAAGCTGGTTTTCCTGGCGGAAGTCCCTGGCGTTCGGGGTGAAGATGGCCGTATCCAGACCGAGATTTCGGAGGCACGGGCGCAGGCGTTGCTGAACAGTCCGGATCTGTCAGCAGCACTGCGCATTTACCTGTCTGCCGCGCTGAAAGCCTGTGAGGGAGGGGTAGCCAGGTCCCATATTATCCCCTTTGCCGTGGACGGCTCCGTGTTGCTTGAATGCTTTCTTCACGATGGTGTGGGCACCATGGTGGTGGAAGAAACGCTGGAAGCCTTGCGCGAAGCCACGATTGAGGATGTCGGCGGCATTCTTGCCCTGATTCAGCCCCTTGAGGCGGACGGCACCCTGGTGAAACGTGATCGGGCCCTGATTGAAGCCGAAATTGGCAATTTCACCGTCATCGAACACGATCAGGTAATTTTTGGCTGCGCCGCCATGTATACCTTCGCCGACGAGCGCATGGCGGAACTGGCCTGTCTTGCGGTGAGCCCGCAGGCCCAGAGTCAGGGGGATGGCGAGCGGCTGCTGCAGCGTATCGAGCAGCGGGCCCGGCAGGCCGGCATCCAGCGGCTGTTCGTGCTGACGACACGCACAGCCCATTGGTTCCTGAAGCATGGCTTTGTCCGGGCGACGGTTGATGAACTCCCGGGCTCACGCCGAAACCTCTACAACTGGCAACGACGCTCACAGATTCTGCTGAAGACGCTTTGAGTGGTATCTACTGATCGCGGTAAAATCCGACGATTCAATGCCCTTACCGAAATGGATTGTCATGGCACGCACCGTCAATTGCATCAAGCTCAAGAAGGAAGCCGAGGGGTTGGAGCGCCCCCCCTATCCAGGGGAACTTGGTCAGCGAATCTGGGAAAATGTCTCGAAGGAGGCATGGGCCGGCTGGATCAATCATCAGACCATGCTAGTCAACGAAAACCGACTGAATCTGGCTGATATCCGAGCGCGCAAATACCTGGTGCAGCAGATGGAAAACTATTTCTTTGGTGAAGGCGCCGATCGACCAGCTGGTTATGTACCGACTGGCCACTGAACAATTTACTTTACCAGTTTGCCAACCCAGGCGGGTTGGCAGCTGCTGGCACCTCTGATCAAAAGAGGCCAATCAGTCTCTGTTCTTGCCCAGGATCTGCACACCATCCATAGTGGCAAGCAGTACTGTGTCCGGGCGGCGGCGGGCAAATAGTCCCACAGTGACTACCCCCGGCCATTGGTTGATGTGCTCTTCCAGTGCCAGCGGGTCATCGATATGCAACCCTGATACATCCAAAATAGGGTTGCCATTGTCAGTAATATATCCATTGCGTTCCCGCACAACGCCACCGAGTTTTTCCAGTCGCTGGCTAACCAGGTGCAGGGCCATGGGAACGACTTCTACCGGGAGCGGGAACTGTCCAAGCACGGATACGTATTTGGTTTCGTCAACGATACAAACAAAATGGCGCGCCGCTTCGGCAACGATTTTTTCGCGGGTCAATGCGCCACCGCCTCCCTTGATCAGCGCAAACCCCGGGTCGACCTCATCCGCACCATCAACGTAGCAGTCGATTTCGTCAATCTGGTTCAGGTCCAGCACTTCGATACCGACCTCACGCAATAGCTCAGTGCTGCGCAGGGAGCTGGAGACTGCCTGGGGAAAGTCCTGCCGGCGCCGTCCCAGTGCTTCGATGAAATAGCCCACGGTGGATCCACTGCCGACGCCCACGACCTGACCGGGTGTGAGCCATTCCAGAGCTTTCTCGGCTGCCGCCTGTTTCAGCTCGTCCTGGCGAGCCTTTTTCTCTGCCGCGTCCATCTGTTACTGTCTCTGTAGAAGAATTAAAGGCCCGTATCGTAACCCTTTGTGAGCGGGTATGCGACTTCATACGCAACGCGCAGCTGCGCGCCTGTCACGTCTTTACATCATAAACAGGAGAATTTACTCGGACAAACTCCACTTCTATCCGGCCGACGTCGTCCCATTGGTTGGGGGATGCTCCAGCAACCAGCGTTCCAACTGAGCGGCTGTCATGGGCCTGCTGAACAGGTAGCCCTGCAAATCCTGACAGCCAAGCTTTTGCAGGGTGGTCATTTCTTCAGGGCGCTCGATCCCCTCCCCCACAATCTGCAAATCCAATGCACCGGCCAGTGCAATAATGCTGCGCACAACCCTGAGCTGGCCAATATCGTTTTCCAGCTCACTGACGAAAACCCGGTCGATCTTGAGCGTATCGATCGGCATGCGGGTTAAATAGGAAACCGATGAAAAACCGGAACCAAAATCGTCCAGGGCAATGCGGATACCCGCTTTTTTGAGCGCCCACAGCATCGGCAGGATATTTTCGATATCCCGCATCACATCGATTTCCGTCAGTTCCAGGGTCAGAGAAGATGCCGGCATCTTGGTCGCTACCAGTGCCTGCTGGATCGAACGCAGCAGACTAGGCTGGGAGAGATGACGTACACCAACGTTCACAGAAACGCCCGGGATGGGCACATCCGCCAGCTGCCAGCGTCTGAGCTGCTGCAGGGCTTCTGATATGGCCCACTCACCCATGCGAAAGTCCAGACCACTGTCTTCGGCAAGCGGGATAAACTTGCCCGGAGAAATCATCTGTGCACCCCGCATCCAACGCATGAGCGCTTCGACAGCGACGACCCGGTTATAACGGGTGTCAATGATTGGCTGATAGTGCAGAACCAGCTCGTTACGGTCCAGCACGGTAGCCAATGCTGACTGCATCTCAAAATCGCCCCGCAATTGTTCCCCATACGCATCGTCGTAAACCAGAAGACGATTACCGCCCTGCTGTCTTGCAACACTCATGGCGACATCTGCCTTGGCAAGCAGCATTTCGAAGTTTCGACCATGGCGAGGGAACCATGCGGCACCGATTGATGTACGCAGCATCAAATCCAGGCCATCGATCTGAAAGGCGCGTCGCATGTGGGCCTGAATAATTTCTGCCGCCTTACAGGCTGTTGCTTCATTGGGCAAATTGGAAAAGACCAGTGCATATTCATCACCAGTCAAACGCCCTATCAGCAGATCTGGCATGTCCAGATCATCTGTCGCCCGTGCAGGGTCTGCCTGGCTAAGATTGCGAAAGGCATGCTGCAAACTGGTCGCCACATGCTGTAGAACACGATCGCCTGCTCGCTGTCCAAAGGCTTCATTGATCCGCCGGAAACGATCGATATCCAGCATCATGACCGCAGCAACATGACCGGCAGGCCGGCGACGACGCAACAATATTTGACCTTTTTGCATAAAGGCTGCCCGACTGAACAGCCCTGTTAGAGGATCACGATTAGCCTGCTCGCGCTGGCTGCGGATCGCATCCAGGGAAGTGGCAAGGATACCCTCTCCCATACTGGACACCGCAGTGGCCGAAGCAGCATCAGGACTTGCCGACTGGACCTTGGCAAGATTGATACCATGCAGGATGCGCTCAGCCAGCTGGGTCCATTGTTGAGACTTCTGGCAATGGTCTGTAGCGCCGGCCGTCAAGGCTTTGTGGACAACGGCGTCATCATCATGGCTGGACAGGACAATGATGGGGATCTGGCGACTGCCGATAGCCTCCCGCATCTGTTGTACGGAAGCGGCACAGTCGGTGTCCGGTAGGGAATCATCGACCATGACGGCATCCGGCATGAAACGTTCCAGGAGCGGAATAGCTTTGGAAATCTGATCTGTCACCTGAACATCAATGCCTCGTTCGCCCAAGCCGACCGAGATCATGTGCTGCCAGGCAGGATCGTCCTCCACCAGAAGTACCCGCAGATCACCCAATGCTGTTTTTAACACGATGGTTTACCCGAAACGTCTTGCATGACATGCGATCGGTCTGCGCCCGCCAGAGCAATGTCCGTATCGCTGAATTGCTGGCCTGGACTGCTTCCAAGATCCGTTCGTCTGTTGCAGGGAACATTTGTGTCCAATTTGTTACAGACTTGTCTGAATCTCTGATGGCCGTCTTACCGAATGCACCCATGACTCGTAAGCGCAACATTAGTCCGAAATCCCCCGTCCTGTCAGTCCAACTGCTGCTGATCGGTCTGTTATGCACTACCGCCGGCCCCGCGCTGTCGCAGGGACAGCTGAGTCCTGGACAGCGTGCCACCCGGGCCGTCACACGAGCCGAGGACGAGTTGGGCCATCCCGGCGAAAGCGATCAGCGCTGGCATCTCGCCATTGGGCTGGTCAGCAATTATTCTCCAGAATACAGTGGTTCAGATCGGATGGGGCATGCATTCGCGCCGGCGGCCCGCATTGACTGGCGAGGCTATTCAATCAGCCGCTCCAGCGTGACCCGGGCCAGTTCTCGCGGCCACCGTGCCTCTGAAACCGGACTGGCAGGCCCGCTCTGGCACCTGGACCGCTTCAGTTTTGGTCTGGGTCTGTCGCTGAATCATGGCCGGGACGTCAGCGACGCCGACCAGGCCAAGGGGCTAAGGCCGCTGCGCGGCACGCTGATTGGCCGGGTACGGATACGCTACGATCTGACCAAGTCAATCCAGATACAAACACGGCTGGTCGGGGATGTTCTCGGGCGTCAGGGGGGCTTTGAAATTCCGGTCGGAGTAGCGTGGCAACATCCATTGAGCAAAAGGCTACTGCTGAGTGCCGACACTGGTTTCACCTGGGCCAACCGGACAGCTATGCGCAACAGTTACGGCATTGGCAATCCTGAACACAAGGCCAGTGGACTGCCGCTCTATGAGCCCGCTTCCGGAATGCGGGAGGTCGGCAGCTCGGTGACGCTCACGGGTGAGCCAAATGAGCACTGGATCTGGGTTGTACGTGCCAGCCTGGTACGTCTGACGGGCCCGGCTGCCCGCAGCCCCATCGTCAAACGCCACCTGATGCCATCTCTGCTGGCTGGAGGCGCCTTCCGCTTTTCGCTCTAGCAATCTACCCAGTTAAAGGCTGACGGATGGTTTTGCGGGACTGGCCTTGTGTGGAGCGGATGGCTCTGCGAGGGCGTCATCGCCAGGTGTTCCGTGATTATCATCCGTAGTCGGGTCATCATCACCGAAGGTAATGACCAGTGCCCCCTGCTGGACGCTCAGGCTACGCAGCGACAGCCGTGCCAGCGCCTGCCGGGGGTCAGATTCATCCAATACCCATAAGGGCTGACGACTGAAAAATTCATCCTCCAGCAGGCCGGAAATGACACTGGAAATCGTGTGACTGTCCTGAGCGCTCACCCCTGGTAGCGAGAGCCCCAGTAACTTGGGATGTTTCAGGTAAAAGGCGCCACGACCTACATCATAAACAGGCTGTCCAGCAAAACGGGCTGTACCATGCTGGGCTTCCTCACCGGGCACGGGCTGGAAGCCCAGAGCGACCGAGACGAACAGCCGTGCATCGCCTGCCTCCATGGTCACATTGGGCTGCCTGACTTGAATGCAGGCCAGCTCCCCGAACAGGCAGCGGCGCAGCGGAAAGGCGCTGGCAAGCTGACGGGTGATCTGAGGGCCGGTCAGGCGAATTTCGCGCCGTTCGGCGTGTGCTGCCGACACAGGCAACATCAGGCACAACAGGATGGCCATGCGCAGGGGAAGGCAGCTCATGCCGCGTCCACCATTCGATTTTGCTGGATTCATGCCAGGGATCATAGCAACCGCCGGACAGGCTGACCACTGCCGCTGGACAAAACCCGGTGACCCAGACATGCCGGCTGCCATGAGCCGACCGCCAGAGCCCCCACATTGGGCGGGAAGACAGTCAGCCCAGGGCGTGAATCATCAGAGAGGACGATCCCCAGCGATGTTCGACGATGTCAACGCGCAGTGGCAGACTGCTGGAGAGCCAGCGAAACACGCCTTTGACATCCGCCAGGGAAAACCGGCCATTCACGAGCAGATTGGCAACGCCCGGGTCATAGCGCAGAATTTCGGGGCTATAGCGTTGCAGTTCGTCGATGAAGTCTGCCAGTTTCATGTCCTGCGCAACGATCTGGCCATTCACCCAGGCGACCTCTGCGTCGCGGATGGGCTGGATCTGTCCTGCCCCATGGCTGTCCAGCACCAGGCGCTGGCCGGCATACAGCTGCTGTGCGGCCCCTGCCCGCCCGGCAGCGGGAAAGACGCGAGCCTGCCCATGCAGGACGTTGATGGTTGTCTGGCCGCCCAGGCGGCGCACCACCAGACGGGCATCGTCACTTGCGACATGCCCATCATGGGTATCAATGATCACTGGATCTGCCTGGCCATCCTGACGGGCCAGCAATTCGCCTGACAGCAGCCGGATGTGACGAACGTTGTCCTGGCTGCCAACATTGACTGCAGTGCGCGTATTCAGCAGCAGTCTGGTGTGTGGGCCGAAATCCACTTCCTGCCGCTTGCCAACCCCCGTCTGGTAGTCCGCCACCCAGCGCCGCCACGCCACGCCCTCATCTACCAGTCCGGCCGAGGCCACGGCCATGGCAAGTACACCCATCTGCCGGACAAAACGGCGTCGCTGCGCGGCGCCGGAAGATGAAAAGGACAGCGAGGTACCCGGTGCCCGGCCTACTCCATTACCTGCCGGTAGAGCATCATGAAGAAAATCCAGTCTGGGAGTGGCCATGTGGATGAAAAACCGTAGTCAAAATGCCAAAATCCATACCAAAGGGTACTGCCCCGGTCGTCTCCTGACAGGGCACGTGCGCTGCTGTCTCGGCATGCTTTCCGAGGATGGCGCTGCGGTATTGGGGAAAACGAAAACCGCTATCCGTTCACAATCCGAAAACACGATCTATTATCGGTTAATCGGAGTTCACTGTACCTGTCAGTGAGGATAAGCGACGAATCATTTACCTTATAGTTACACAGAGTTGTGCTATCGGGGTCCATACAACTCACTGTATCTGCATGGGAGATGAACATCGTAAGCAATGTCCATAACAGCTCTCCTGTCACAAAGGACAGATGTCTTACAAACCATCCACATGGAAGAGTTCATGAACGATACGGCACAGGCAATACATTTTCGACACGCTACCCCGCATCCGGAACTGGCCTACTGGAGTGTATGCAAGGTGGAGGCGCTATTCGAGCGACCTTTTCTTGATCTGGTTTTCCAGGCAGCCAGTGTTCATCGACAGCACTTTGATGCACGGCGTATCCAGCTCTCGACACTGTTGTCGATCAAGACCGGAGGCTGTCCGGAGGACTGTGGCTACTGCCCCCAGGCAGCCCGTTACGACACGGGTGTCAAGGCCCAGAAACTGCTGGATGTGGAAACGGTGCTGGCCAGCGCGCGAGTAGCCAGGGCACGTGGTGCCAGCCGCTTCTGCATGGGAGCTGCCTGGCGGGGGCCCAAACTCCGCGACATGGAAAAACTGCAAACGCTGATCCGTGCGGTCAAGGCATTGGGACTGGAAACCTGCGGAACCTTCGGCCTGCTAGAAGATGGCATGGCCGAAGATCTCAGAGCGGCTGGCCTGGATTATTACAATCACAATCTTGATACGGCCCCAGAGCATTATGGCGAAGTAATCAGCACCCGTCAGTTCGATGACCGGCTGGACACTTTAGGGAAGGTACGTAACGCCGGGCTAAAGGTGTGTTGTGGCGGCATTATCGGCATGAATGAGACCCGACGGGATCGGGCCGGGCTGATCGCCAGTCTGGCCAACCTTGATCCACAACCCGAATCTGTGCCGATCAATCAGCTGGTACGTCTACCAGGTACTCCCATGGCAGACGCCGAGGTGCTGGACTGGACGGAATTTGTACGCACGGTAGCGGTTGCCCGCATCACCATGCCAGGTAGTCTGGTTCGGTTGTCGGCCGGGCGGCAGGACATGCCGGAAAGTATGCAGGCGATGTGTTTTCTGGCCGGCGCAAACTCCATTTTCTATGGCGACCGCCTGCTGACGACGGAGAATCCGGATGAAGACGGGGACCGGGCGCTGATGCAGAAACTGGATCTGCTGCCCGTGGAGCTGCCCATGACGGATGGGCCTGGCGATGAACCTGCCTCCTGACCCGCTGGCAATAAGGGTGAAGGCCGTACCGGGGCCAGGGCATTCTGCCCCGGTACCATAGCAGACGGATCAGGACGCGGCCGCATCCTGCCCGTCAGAAAATGATGGCAAGCAGGCCGGTCAGAATCAGAAGGATATTGGCCGATACGGTCATCAGAAATCCGGGGGCGCGCGACGCAGGATCACGCGCATAGGCACGCGCGTAGACCATGCGTCCCACCAGATAAAGAATCCCGAGCAGTGACACCCAGACGCCCGGGAGTTGGCTGCCCGCAATGAACAGGGCCGGCAGGAAAACGACCAGCTGCTCCAGCGTGTTCATCTGTACCCGATAGGCACGTTCGAAATGTTCGTCGCCCGTGACGGCTGGTGCCTTGACGTGATAGCGGTTGCGCGCCTGACCGACTTTGGCACCAAAATACAGGTACTGTATAACGGCCAGCAATGCCAGAAAGTGAATGAAAGCCATAGATAAATGGAGGTCGTCGAGATCGGACAACAGGGCGCCTGAAAGCGCGGGACGACATTTTGGCAAGGGAATGTAAATCCCGTCAAATCCGGCCAGCAGTTTTTCGGCAGACAGGACAATCAGCGTGATTCGCCGGCCAGACGGATCAGTACGGCTTCGAGTATCTTCAGTGCCTCATCGAAGGTGCTCTGCTCGATTGTCAGGGGAGGCAGGAAGCGGATTGCATTGCCATAGGTGCCGCAATTGAGCAGAATCAATCCACTTTCCAGCGCCTGCGCACGAACAGTGTCAGCAAATGACGCGTCAGGCTCGCTGCTGCCTGGGTGGGTGAACTCCACGGCCTGCATCAGTCCCAACCCGCGAATATCCGATATCTGTGGCACCTGGGGACGTATTTTTGTCAGGTGCGCGACAAGCTGGCTGCCAAGCCGCTCTGCCCGTGCTGGCAGCTGCTCCTGCTCCATGACGTCCAGCACGGCATTGGCGGCAGCCGTTGCCACCGGATTGCCCGCAAAGGTTCCTCCCAACCCCCCTGGTACCGGCGCGTCCATCAGATCGGCGCGGCCGGTCACGGCGGCAAGCGGGAAGCCCCCGGCCAGTCCCTTGGCCATGGTGATGAGGTCGGGCTGGACATCGAAGTGCTGCATGGCAAACAGTTTGCCTGTCCGACCAAAGCCAGTCTGGATTTCATCCGCAATCAATACGATGCCATGTTCATCGGCCACCTCGCGCAACATGCGCATCAACTCTGGCGGCGCTGGATGGAAACCACCTTCGCCCTGCACGGGCTCGACAATCATGGCTGCAACCCGTGTCGGTGCAATGTCGGTCTTGAACAGTCGGTCCAGTTCGATCCGGGTTTCTGCCACCGACACACCCTGGGACTGCGCCGGAAACGGGATACGCCAGACATCTCCCATCAAGGGGCCAAAACCGGTTTTGTACGGGGCGGCCTTGCCTGTCAGGGCCATGGTCATGAAAGTCCGACCATGAAAGGCGCCGCTGAAGGCGATGACACCGCTGCGCCCGGTGGCCGCCCGGGCAATTTTGACCGCGTTCTCGACCGCCTCGGCGCCAGTGGTGACGAAAACGGTTTTCGTCGGGCCGGCGACAGGGACAAGCTCATTCAGGCGTTCAGCCAGCTTGACATAGCTCTCATAGCTCACGACCTGATGGCAGATGTGTGTAAACTGATCCAGCTGCTGACGGGCCATCTCCATCACCTGCGGGTGACAATGCCCGGTATTCACCACGGCGATGCCAGCAGCAAAGTCAATGTAGCGCCGCCCTTCGGAATCCCACAGCTCGGCATTGCTGGCGCTTTCCGCAAACAGGGGGGTTGCCACGCCCACACCTCGGGCAATGGCGTGGGCACGTCGCTCGGACAGCGATTTTCCGCTCATATCAAGTCTCCCTTCCGATATATCTCAACACCAGATGCAAGATACCTGAGAGCGGGAAAGCGCGGGGAAGCGTCCCTGATCGGCACTCGGTCTCAGAATCAAAAGGGGAATAACTGAACGCAGGGGCCAGCACTGGCCTGCGGGGAGTCGCTCCTGCGGCCATGACATGAACCAAGGCAGGAGGAAGAAACGGGCGGGAACGATAAAACAGGCAAATGGGGTGGCTGATGGGACTCGAACCCACGACAACCGGAATCACAATCCGGGACTCTACCAACTGAGCTACAGCCACCACTGGTACAACTGGCCTGCCCGACAGGATTCGAACCTGTGACCCTCAGCTTAGAAGGCTGATGCTCTATCCAACTGAGCTACGGGCAGTTCTATCCGGCCGAATCTGAAGACCAGGCAGATTCTGATTATACACAATCTGCCATTGCTGTCTGGTCGGGGTGGAGAGATTCGAACTCCCGACATCCTGGTCCCAAACCAGGCGCGCTACCAGGCTACGCTACACCCCGAATGACGCAGTATAACGCGATTTCCGGAAACTGCAAAGTCTGATCCAAAAGACGCTGGCACATCCAGGAAACCCGCCCAGACGGCGCCACACCAGATGGCACGGGTGGCAGGCATCTCCCTGCCGGGCCCCCTGACGCAACGCCGCGTGGCGGTCAGCGATTCAACGAGTTGGCCATCATCTGGGCCAATTCGGTTGCCAGGGATGGTGAGCTGGCCTCGACCATGACGCGCAACACCGGCTCGGTTCCCGAAGGACGGATCAGCACCCTGCCCTCGTTGCCCAGCCGCTCCCGGGCCTGCGCGATGCTGGCCGTCAGTGCTTCATGCCCTTGCCAATCAAAGCCCTTTTTCACGCGCACGTTGATCATTTTCTGTGGCAGAAGCTGCAGGTCGCCTATCAGCTCGCCCAGCGTGGATCCGGTGCGCTGAACTGCGGCGAGTACCTGCAGCGCACTGATGGTGCCGTCTCCGGTACTGTGGGCATCCAGCGCCAGCAGATGACCGGAATTCTCCCCACCCAGCAACCAGCCGCGCTGCTGGAGAAGCTCCAGCACATGGCGGTCACCGACCTTGGCGCGTTCGAACGGAATGCCCTTGTCGGCCATGGCGCGTTCGAAGGCGTAGTTGGTCATGAGTGTGCCCACCACGCCGTCGACCTTGCCACGGGCAAGCCGATCCATCACCATGATGTAGAGCAGCTCGTCACCATCGAAAATGCGACCGGATGCATCACACATGATCAGCCGGTCGGCGTCGCCGTCAAGTGAAATGCCAAGATCGGCACCATGACGCAGCACCGCGGAGGCCATGGCCTTCGGATGAACTGCCCCCACGCCGTCGTTGATATTGGTGCCATTGGGTTCGGTGCCGATGGCAATGACCTCTGCGCCCAGCTCGTGAAAGACATGGGGTGCCGTGTGGTAGGCCGCACCATTGGCGCAGTCAACCACCAGCTTGAGCCCCTTCAGGTCCAGGCTATAGGGGAAAGTACTTTTGCAGAACTCAATATAGCGGCCGGCAGCCCCGTCCACCCGATGCGCCTTTCCCAGCCGGTTGGAATCGACGCAGACAATGGGCTCTTCCAGCAGAGCCTCAATGGCCTCTTCCTTTTCGTCAGGCAGCTTGTTGCCATCAGCCGAAAAGAACTTGATGCCATTGTCTTCATAGGGATTGTGCGAGGCACTGAGCACGACGCCAGCACTCAGGCGCAGGCCACGCGTGAGGTAGGCGATGGCCGGCGTGGGGATCGGGCCGGTGACGTGTACGTCAACACCTGCCGCAGTGAAACCGGCCGTCAATGCGGCCTCCAGCAGATAGCCGGAAATGCGGGTGTCCTTGCCCAACAGGACGGCTGGCTTGCCGCGTGCACCTTCGGAAAATATCCGCCCGGCGGCATAGCCCAGGTGCATGACAAACTCTGGTGTGACAGGCGA
The DNA here is from genome assembly GCA_030527825.1 of Lautropia sp. Classification (GTDB taxonomy): domain Bacteria; phylum Pseudomonadota; class Gammaproteobacteria; order Burkholderiales; family Burkholderiaceae_E; genus Lautropia. The sequence goes on along the minus strand of JAUNAC010000001.1, from coordinate 1,395,140 downwards.
TTCACCAACCTTGCCCCGCACACCATCCGTGCCGAAATAGCGACGTCCCATAATCTGTATCTACTCCTCTGCAGCACGGCCATCATGGCCGTCTGCGGTCTGAACACCTCCGGCCTGTGCCGGAAGTCCTATCGCCGTCCAGACGGCCAGCGCCTGGACGGTCTCTGCTACATCGTGCACCCGGACGACGGATGCACCCGCCTGTACCCCGGCCAGCGCACCAGCCAGACTGGCTGCCAGCCGCCGCTCGACAGGTTGTCCGGTCAGTGCACCCAACATGGATTTGCGGGACACCCCGACCAGCACGGGCGCCAGCCGCGCCCACTCCGCAATACCCCGGTACAGCGCCAGGTTGTGTTCGAGTGTTTTGCCAAAGCCAAAACCAGGATCCAGACAGATACGCCCAGCAGAGACCCCTGCATCCAGCAGCGCCTGGCGGCTGTCCAGCAAAAATTGCCCCACCTCGGCCACGACGTCCCGATAAGCCGGGTTGGTCTGCATGGTGGCGGGCGAATTCCCCTGCATGTGCATGGTCACCAGGCCGACCTGACTGGCGGCCACCAGTTTCCGTGCACGGGCTGACTGGAAGCCACTGATATCGTTGATGATACTGGCACCGGCTGCTATGGCCCTTGCCATGGTATCCGGGTGGCGGGTATCAACAGAAAGTGGGATATCCAGACGATCCAGGTGCTCCATGACCGGCGCCAGACGGCGCCATTCTTCCTCGGGTGAAACTGCCTGAGCGCCGGGTCGAGTGGATTCTGCACCGATATCAATGATGTCGGCCCCGTCTTCAACCATACGCCGGGCTGCATCAATGGCCGCGACCGGGTCACGATGCAGCCCTCCGTCCGAAAACGAGTCATCCGTGAGATTCAGGATACCCATGACCAGTGGCCTGGTCAGGGAAAGACGATATCGGCCGCAATCCCAGATCCCTGGATTGCCAGAAGGGGACGAATGCGGAGAAGAGAAAGACATCTTGGCAATTGTCTGGAAGTGCTCGTGGGCAGGATGGTGCCCAGACCGGATGCATTATCTTAGCTTAACGCTTCCTGGAAAAAGCGGTGTTGAACCATGATCCACTCCATGGGCAATTTGTCATGATCGGACTGATTCCAGGAGCAGCGGGTCCACCATAGCGTTACCCGGTGTCCAAAATAGAACCGGCCCCTGGGGGGGCCGGTTCTGAAAGACACCAGACTCAGGCTGACGCCGCAGGATTCGGCTCTGATTCCAGTGCAGGTGGCTGGGCGGGCGGCGTCCTTGGCCCATTGTCCGCCTTCGGCGTCCAGTCCTTGGGTGGCTGGGGAGGACGGCCCGCCATGATGTCGTCAATCTGCTCGATACCGATGGTTTCCCATTCCAGCAGCGCCTTGGCCATGGCGTGCATCTTGTCGGCATTTTCCTCGATCAGGCGACGGGCTAGCGAATACTGTTCGTCGATAATCCGGCGGATTTCCTGATCGACCTGACGCATCGTTTCTTCCGACACGTTGTTGGTCTTGGTCACGGAGCGGCCCAGAAATACCTCGCTTTCATTTTCCGCGTACACCATTGGCCCAAGACGATCGCTCATCCCGTAGCGGGTCACCATATCGCGGGCGAGGTGTGTAGCGCGCTCAAAGTCATTGGAGGCCCCTGTGGTCATCTCATTCATGAAGACTTCTTCAGCGATCCGGCCACCAAACAGCATCGAAATCTGGCTCAGCATGTATACCCGGTCATAGCTGTAGCGATCACGCTCCGGCAACGACATCGTGACCCCCAGAGCCCGGCCACGAGGAATGATGGTGACTTTGTGCACCGGATCAGCCTTGGGCAGCAGCCGGCCCAGGACGGCATGGCCCGACTCGTGGTAAGCCGTGCTGCGGCGCTCATCCTCCGTCATGACCATGGAGCGGCGCTCTGTACCCATCAGGATCTTGTCCTTGGCCCGCTCGAAATCAATCATCTCCACCAGCCGCGCATTGCGCCTGGCGGCAAACAGGGCGGCCTCGTTGACCAGATTGGCCAGGTCGGCGCCGGACATGCCCGGCGTGCCGCGCGCCAGCACATCCGCCTTCACATCAGGCCCCACCGGAACCTTGCGCATGTGAACCGTCAGGATCTGTTCACGGCCCCGAATGTCGGGCAGTGACACCACCACCTGCCGGTCAAAGCGGCCTGGGCGAAGCAGCGCGGGGTCCAGCACGTCCGGGCGGTTGGTGGCCGCAATCAGAATGATGCCCTGGCCAGTCTCGAAACCATCCATTTCGACCAGAAGCTGGTTCAGCGTCTGCTCACGCTCATCATTGCCCCCCCCCAGACCAGCGCCCCGCTGACGCCCAACTGCGTCGATTTCGTCGATGAAAACGATGCAGGGCGCATGTTTCTTGGCATTCTCGAACATGTCACGCACACGGGCAGCGCCCACACCAACGAACATCTCGACGAAATCCGAACCGGAAATGGAGAAAAACGGCACTTTGGCCTCGCCGGCAATGGCGCGTGCCAGCAGCGTTTTGCCAGTTCCGGGAGGACCAACCATCAGCACGCCACGCGGAATCCGTCCGCCGAGCTTCTGGAAACGAGAGGGATCACGCAGGAACTCGACCATCTCCTGGACTTCTTCCTTGGCCTCATCTGCACCCGCGACGTCCGCAAAGGTCACCGGATTATTCGACTCATCCAGCATGCGGGCCCGACTTTTACCAAATGAAAAGGCCCCTCCACGTCCCCCGCCCTGCATCTGGCGCATAAAGAAAATCCATACGCCAATCAGTAGCAACATGGGAAACCACGAGATGAAAATCTGCATCAGGACAGATTGTTCTTCCTCGGGCTTGGCATTGACCTGAACGCCATACTTCATCAGATCACTGACCATCCAGATGTCGCCTGTCGACGGTACATAGGTGGACATGGTTCGTCCATCCTTGGTGCGCACCCGAACGGAGCGCCCATCTATCTGCACACTGTCAATCTGGCCATTTTCGGCCTCTTTCATGAACTGGGAGTATGGAACATCCCCGACACGCCCCTGCCGTGTCTCGAACTGCCGAAACACTGTAAACAGGACCAGGGCAATGATCACCCAGACGGCTGCTTTGGAAAACGCGTTGTTCACCTGCTCTTCCTCGTTAGGCACACAGATCGGGACGCCTGTGGCCGGTTAATTCTACGCCGTTGCGCTGAATTGTCCGTGTTTTTGTACCGGACGTTACACAGCCACCCGATACCGTTCATCTGCAAGCAGGCCGCTCACCCCGACGGACAGGGACCGGCAGGATGGCCTGCCCGGGCTGCCGCCGCCTAAACGCCTGCGGTATACACTTTGGGGCGCCGGCCCAACAAGTAGGTTTCCGCCGACCGATCCCGCGATGCCTTGGGCTTGCGTGGCTGAACCACCGCGAAGTGATCCTTGAACAGCCTGACCAGCTGACTGTAGCCACTACCATGAAAGACTTTGATCAACAAAGCCCCTTCCGGACTTAGCCATTTCGTGGCGAATTCTACGGCCAGTTCGGCCAGATCCTGCATCCGGGCCGCGTCGGCAACCCCGACACCACTCAAGTTGGGGGCCATATCGGACAAAACAAGGTCTACAGATGCACCATCGAGCAGATTTTCCAGTTTCTCCAGCACGGACTGCTCACGGAAATCCCCCTGGAGATAGTCCACACCGGAAATCGGCTCCATGGGCAGCAGATCCAGCGCGATGATCCGCCCCTGTACGGACACCTGGGGCGCCTCGCTACGCATGTCATCAGCCTGACGGACATCGGCTGACAGGCCGGGCGCTGCCAGGCGGCGGCGCACTACCTGCGACCAGCTGCCCGGTGCCGCACCAAGATCCACCACCGTCATGCCTGGCCGTATCAGGTGATCCTGCTCGTCAATACCAATCAGCTTGAAGGCTGCCCGTGCCCGATAATGATGGCGCTGGGCCAGTTTGACGTAGGGGTCATTGAGATGGTCATGAAGCCAGGCCCTGTTTACTTTTTTGCTGCGACTGCTGTGCATGACGATTCACCTGCCCCTTCGCGCCCACACGGCGCAGACACGTTCTAAAATGGATGGCCGCCGGAACGGCGCTCCGCCCCCCCAAAAAACGACCGACACAAAGAAATATGCCTTCTCTATTGCTGGAAAAAGCCGAGCGCAAGGCGCTTTCGGCTCATGCTCATGCGCTGAACCCGGTAGTGTTGCTAGGTGCCGCCGGCCTGACCCCTGCAGTTCTGCAGGAAATCGACCGGGCGCTGACGGCCCATGAGCTGATCAAGGTACGCCTGACCGGGATGGATCGCGAAGCCCGGCAGACAGCCAGTGAACAGATCAGCCACGACACCTGCAGCGCGACGGTACAACTGATCGGCAGCATGCTGGTGCTGTATCGTCCCAGGCCGGAGGATGAAGCCTCCCGATGATAGCGGGCCTGGCGGAACTTACCGCCTGATTTTCCCAATCGGGCACGGATGCCGCGCTGGATATGATGCAGACCACACGGTCATGCGGTCACGGCGCTAAAGCAGACACTGCACCGCCAGTCACCGACCGCGGTCAGTCTTTCTGTAGCCGCCCGCTACAGGCCGCTCCCCAATCGCTTCAGCGGTAGACAACTTCGAGAATTTCGTACTCCTGTTCGCCTCCCGGCGCCTGGAAGGAGGCAACGTCTCCGGCATACTTGCCAATAAGAGCTCGGGCCAGCGGACTGGAAATGGAGATTTTGGATTGCTTGATATCGGCTTCATCATCGCCGACGATCTGGTAGGTCACCTTGTCTCCCGACTCAATGTCCTCCAGCTGCACCGTGGCGCCGAAAACCACCCGGCCTTCAGCATCCAGCGTGGCCGGATCAATGACCTGGGCGGCAGACAGCTTACCCTCAAGCTCGGCGATACGCCCCTCGATGAAGCTCTGCCGCTCCTTGGCGGATTCGTACTCGGCATTCTCCGACAGATCCCCCTGGGCACGCGCCTCGGCGATGGCATTGATCACATTCGGCCTTTCGACCGACTTCAGGCGTTGCAGCTCGTCCTTGAGCAGTTGGGCACCATACTTGGTCAACGGGACGGAGGTGGCCATGTCGAAAATCTCCGGAAGGTCGGTCCTGTCAGGACTGGAACAAACAAATGACAAAACCCCGGGCACAACAGGCACCGGGGTCCATGATCGGTCGATGCTGACAGTTTACACGAAAGCCCGACCGCGACATACGTTTTCATCCGACCGGCCCCCACGCGTCTTGATGTGACCAATCCAGCCTTCACCCAGCGAATTCGTCACTTCTCCTCAGACTGACAACGTTGCTACGCGCAGGCTCTCGATCACGCGACCGCCTGTCTGCACAAGGGCGGCCTCGCCAGGACCGTCCCTGACACGGGCAATGGTGCCGGCAGTGTTCCCACGCCTGCCAGGACCCAGGCCGAAGACACGCTAGCGGCGGCCCTCCATGGCTCTGCCTCTGATGTACGCCCGTCCGGACAACCGGATGCGTTGTAGCGCCCCCACCAGCGTCTGCCAATACGGATTCCCCTTACCTGACACCACCACACTCGGGTATGCCTGTGGTTGCCGCAGGATCTTGGGTTTTCCCTTAATCCTGGAAAATACCGATCGTTTGGATATTGTTAACCCCGTGTTGTCCCGATAACCAGAAGAGATCACAATGAGGCACACCACAGCCTTCCCCCCAAGGAGGCCAGCCTAGCCCCACGGAAGGGCCTGGCCCGATTCCGTGGAGAGAGGTGCAGTGCCTCCGCGGTCACCTGTCTGGGCCAGGCTGCTGGCCGGACTCGGGGTGCTCATCGCCATCTTGCCTGCTCTATCCGACGCTGTCCGGTGCGCTGGTCATGGCTCTGGTGGCCATCCTGTCAACGCCAGAACGCACGGCAGCGTTGCCTTCACGAAATCACGTCACGAACTCTTGGACCGCTGTCACACGTCCCGCGCGGGAAAACGCAGCGCCCCCCTCTCGAGACAATCCTGTCATGAACCCTGCCAAGGCCGATCGCACCCATGTAGAACAGTTGACCGACCTGCCCAATGTTGGCGCCGCGGCTGCAGCGGACCTGAGGCAGGTCGGCATCCATCATCCTGTCGACCTCGTCGGTCAATGCCCATTCTGCCTTTATGACAGGCTATGCGCGAGCACAGGGAAGATGCACGACCCCTGTGTGATCGATGTGTTCATGTCCATCACCCGGTTCATGGCGGGTGCCCCGGCCCAACCCTGGTGGAAGTTCACCGACGTGCGCAAGCAGGTCATGCATGGCGTGCCTGCCGCCAGCCCTTGCCCTGCTGGTCAGGTCTGCCCGGGCTGCATCAGAAGATACCGCCCATTGACCACCCCGCTGGCGGCTGAACACCACACGACGGCCGTGGGACGACACACTCGCTCCAGGCAGCCCCTTTGAAGGAGCCCCTTTCCATGCTCACGCTTTATATCGGTAACGGTAACCGGAACTATTCATCCTGATGGATGACGAGCCGCGAGCGGGTACGGCATCCGCAGCACGCTAACCCCTGGTAGTGTGGGACACGCTCGCCATTGCCGAGTACCTTGCCGAGCGCTTCCCCGAGAAGCAACTCTGGCCAGAGGATCCCTGCCAGCGAGCCTGGGCACGCTCGATCTGTGCAGAAATGCACAGCGGTTTTAACCATCTCCGCCAGCATTGCCCGATGAATATTGAGGCCAACCTGAGCGAAACAGGCCAGCCGTCTTTGGCACGAACATCCCGGGCTGCACACTGACGTGGCGCGTATCACCACACTGTGACAGTCACTGCTGGCAGCGCATGGCGGCCCGCTGCTTTTTGGCGGATTCAACATCGCCGGCGCCTACTTTGCGCCAGTCGTCATGCGCCTGAAGCGCTATGCGCTGCCCGTGCCCGACCAGATTGCCGCTTACCTGCGGAGCGTGTACCCGCTGCCCGCTGTGCAGTCCTGGGTGCAGACCGCCCTGGCACAGCAGGACTTCGTACCCTTTGGTGAACCTGATCGTACGCAGCGGGGCTGAACAGGCACAGAACCTCTCCTTGCGCGCTCAGCCGCCAGCGCGGGACTGCCCGGCCTTGCTCTTCAGGCTGGCATGCAGCTCCTGCAGGGCGTAGACCGCCGGTGCCCCTCGGCTTTCGAGCTGCATGCCTTCAACCGCCGCCAGAGCACTGGCAATGGTTGTATAGAACGTGACGCGCTGGGCCAGCGCGGTTGTCCGAATGGCACGGGAGTCCTGAATGGCGCTGCGGCGCTCTTCGACGGAGTTGATGAGCAGCGAGATCCCGCCATTCTTCAGGATATCGACCACGTGCGGCCGGCCCTCCTGCACCTTGTTGACTGGCGTAACGGGGATGCCAGCCTCGGCAATGGCTCCGGCTGTGCCACGGGTAGCCACCAGCTCAAAGCCCATGTCGTGAAGAATGCGGGCCACACGAATGGCCTTGGGCCGGTCGATGTGCTTGACCGAGATGAAGGCTGTGCCACCGGTTGGCATGCGCACTCCCCCCCCTACCTGCGACTTGATGAAGGCGGCGCCAAAGGAATAATCCACCCCCATCACCTCACCGGTGGATTTCATCTCGGGCCCCAGGATGGTGTCCACACCGGGGAATTTGTTGAACGGAAAGACCGCTTCCTTGATCGAGAAGTAGTCAGGTACGACCTCTTCCGTCACACCCTGCTCAGCCAGTGAAGTTCCTGCCATGCAGCGCGCTGCCACTTTCGCCAGCGGCACTCCGGTCGCCTTGGAAACGAAGGGCACCGTCCGTGAAGCCCGCGGATTGACTTCCAGCACGTAAACGCGCTCGCCGCCGCCTGGCTCGTCATCACTGGCCGATCCGGTCTGGATAGCGAACTGCACGTTCATCAGGCCATTGACCTTCAGTGCCTTGGCCATCAACACGGTCTGACGCTTGATTTCCTCCACAATCGCCGGCGATAACGACCAGGGTGGCAGCGAGCAAGCGGAGTCGCCAGAATGCACGCCTGCCTGCTCGATATGCTCCATTACGCCGCCGATGACCACCCGCTCGCCATCGCAGAGGCAGTCCACGTCAACCTCGATGGCATCGTTCAGGAACCGGTCAAGCAAAACGGGCGAATCATTGCTAACCTTGACCGCCTCGCGCATGTAGCGTTCCAGGTCGCGCTGCTCGTGCACGATGTCCATGGCACGACCACCCAGCACGTAACTCGGCCGCACTACCAGCGGATAGCCAATCTCGTTGGCCATCTGGATCGCCTCAGCCTCGGTTCGTGCCGTGCGGTTGGGCGGCTGCAGCAGATTGAGACGATGCAGCAGTTTCTGGAAACGTTCGCGGTCTTCCGCAATGTCGATGGAATCGGGTGATGTCCCGATGATGGGAACGCCGGCCACCTCCAGGGCGCGGGCCAGTTTCAGCGGCGTCTGCCCACCGTACTGCACGATCACACCAACGGGCTTTTCCAGCTCGACGATTTCCAGCACATCTTCCAGCGTCACCGGCTCGAAATAGAGTCGGTCGGAGGTGTCGTAATCGGTGGAAACGGTTTCCGGATTGCAGTTGACCATGATGGTTTCGTAACCATCGTCGCGCAGTGCAAAGGAAGCATGCACGCAGCAATAGTCAAATTCGATGCCCTGGCCAATCCGGTTCGGCCCACCGCCCAGGACAATCACCTTGCGCCGGTCAGTGGGCGCAGCCTCGCAGCTGTCCGGTGCATCGTCTTCGTAAGTGGAATACAGGTAGGCGGTATTCGTGGCAAATTCAGCTGCACAGGTATCCACGCGCTTGTAGACCGGCCGGACACCCAGGCTGTGACGCAGTTTGCGGATCTCGTGTTCGGTCGTCTCCAGCAGGTAGGCCAGCCGGCGGTCGGAAAAGCCTTTCTGCTTGAGGGTGCGCAATGTGTCAGCATCCAGATCGCCCAGCACCATGGTATCGAGCATCAGCTCGATATCGACGATTTCCTTGATTTCGGCAAGGAACCAGGGGTCGATCTTCGTCAGCGCGTGCACCTGTTCAATGGAGAACCCGACGGCAAAGGCATCGCCCACATACCAGATGCGCTCGGATCCCGGCTCACCCAGCTCCTTTTCGATGACTTCAACATCGGTGGTCATCTGATTGAGACCATCCACCCCGATTTCCAGACCGCGCATGGCCTTTTGCAGCGCCTGCTGGAAGGTCCGGCCCATGGCCATGACCTCGCCAACCGATTTCATCTGCGTCGTCAGACGGTTGTCGGCCTGCGGGAATTTTTCGAATGCAAAGCGCGGGATCTTCACAACGACATAATCGATGCTCGGCTCGAACGACGCCGGGGTGACACCGCCCGTGATCTCGTTGCGAAGCTCGTCCAGCGTGTAGCCCACTGCCAGCTTGGCCGCCACCTTGGCAATGGGAAATCCCGTTGCCTTGGAAGCCAGCGCGGAAGAGCGGGAAACGCGCGGGTTCATCTCGATAACGATCATCCGCCCCGTCTCGGGATGGATGGCGAACTGCACATTCGACCCGCCGGTATCCACCCCGATCTCGCGCAGCACCGCAATCGATGCGTTGCGCATCAGCTGATATTCCTTGTCGGTCAGCGTCTGGGCTGGCGCCACGGTAATCGAATCCCCGGTGTGCACCCCCATGGGGTCAAGGTTCTCGATCGAGCAGACGATGATGCAGTTGTCCGCCCGGTCGCGGACCACCTCCATCTCGAATTCCTTCCAGCCGATCAGGCTTTCCTCGATGAGCAGCTCATTGGTGGGGGAGAGCTCCAGACCCGCCTTGCAGATCGATTCGAATTCTTCAGCATTGTAGGCAATACCGCCGCCCGTGCCCCCCAGCGTGAAACTAGGCCGGATGATGACCGGAAAACCGATAGCCCGTTGCGCTTCCCAGGCCTCGTCCATTGAATGGGCAACAGCCGAACGTGCCGACCCCAGACCGATGGATTCCATCGCCTGCTTGAACTTCTGACGATCCTCCGCTTTCTCGATCGCCTCCGGCCGCGCACCGATCAACTCGACCCCGTACCGTTCCAGTACACCGTGGCGGTGCAGGTCAAGCGCACAGTTCAGGGCCGTCTGTCCGCCCATGGTCGGCAGGATGGCACCGGGACGCTCCTTCTCGATGATGCGCTCAAGCACCTGCCAGGTGATGGGTTCGATGTAAGTAACATCAGCCATCTCCGGGTCGGTCATGATGGTGGCCGGATTGCTGTTGACCAGGATGACCCGATAGCCTTCCTGCCGCAGCGCCTTGCAGGCCTGGGCACCGGAGTAATCGAATTCGCACGCCTGACCAATGATGATCGGGCCGGCCCCGATGATCAGGATGCTGCTGAGATCTGTACGCTTGGGCATGATGGAATCAGTGGCTGCGGTGCTCGGCCATCAGCCGGGCAAACCGTTCGAAAAGATAGACGACGTCGTGCGGCCCTGGCCCCCCTTCGGGATGTCCCTGAAAGCTGAAAGCCGGCGTATCGCTTAACGCGATCCCCTGAAGGGAGCCATCAAACAGCGACACATGGGTAGTGCGCACCCCGGCCGGCAAGGAATCAGGATCCACCGCAAAGCCATGGTTCTGGCTGGTGATGCAGACCCGTCCGGTATCCAGATCCTTGACCGGATGGTTGGCCCCGTGATGCCCGAACTTCATTTTGGTGGTACGCCCGCCCACCGCAAGACCCAGAAGCTGGTGTCCCAGGCAAATACCGAAAAACGGTATTTTCTGCGCCAGAAAGACCTGTAGTGCATCGATGGCGTAACGGCAGGGTTCCGGATCACCGGGACCATTGGAATAAAAAATGCCATCGGGTTTCATGGCCAGTACCTCGGCAGCAGGCGTAGCCGCCGGCACGATGGTGACATCACATCCCTGATCGGCCAGCAGGCGCATGATGTTGTGCTTCAGGCCAAAATCATAGGCCACGACCCGGAAACGCGCACCGCCAGACTGATGTGGCTGCGGACGATAGCCGCTTTCCAGCGACCAGCTACCTTCGACCCATGGATAAGGCTTCGGGACGGTGACGGCGCCGGTCAGATCCATGCCCGCGAGTCCGGGGAAGGACCGGGCTGCAGCCTGGGCAGCGTCGATATCCAGCGGCTCACCCACCTCGGCGGCGGCCACCAGACAGCCATTCTGCGCCCCGCGCTCCCGCAGCAGCCGGGTCAGACGTCGTGTGTCGATTCCGACCAGTCCAAGTTTGCCATATGCCTGCAAAAGCGCCGGCAGTGTGCGATCAGACCGCCAGCTGGAAACACGCAGGGGCAGCGCCCGGATGACAAGACCGGCCACCTGCAGGATCTGGGATTCCATATCCTGCGAATTGGCCCCGGTGTTGCCAATCTGGGGACAGGTGAGCGTGACGATCTGTCGGGCATAACTGGGATCGGAGAGGATCTCCTGATAGCCCGTCATCGCCGTATTGAAAACGACCTCACCTGTGGAAAACCCTGGTGCACCGAAGGAATATCCAGAAAACACGGTCCCGTCCGCAAGGACAAGTGCCGCACGGGGCAGCTTCGGAGCAAATGGATTCGGCATATCCCACCCGATAGGTAAACCGCTCTATTATGCCACAACATAGCGTTTTCCCGCCATTGACATCGTGATCAGAACCCCTTCCACGATCAGCCCTCAATCCACTGCCATCGCCATCAGGCGCTCAACCAGTGGCGGCACTCCCTGAGCAGCTCGGGCAGCAATGACTTCCACTCCCGCCACCACCGGCGGGTTGGGATCAATCAGGACGCGCCGCGCCTGCGGAGGTGCACACGCCAGCAGTCCGGCGGCCGGGTACACCACCATGGAAGTGCCCACCACCAGAACCATATCGGCCTGCGACACCCAGCGCGCCGCCTGCCCGATCAGCGGAACCGCCTCACCGAACCATACGATGTGGGGGCGCAGGGGAAACCCTGTCGGATCACAGTCATCCAGCGTCTGGTCTCCGTCCCAGTCAATAACATAATCCTCATCGACCGTACTACGCAGCTTGGTCAATTCGCCATGCAGATGCATGATCTGCCGGCTCCCGGCCCGCTCATGAAGATCATCGACATTCTGGGTGATGATTCGCACATCATACGCATCAGCCAGCCGCGCCAATGCCAGATGCGCCGGGTTGGGCCTGACCTCAGCCAGCTGACGGCGGCGTGCATTGTAAAAATCCAGCACCAGTTGCGGGTTTCGTGCAAATGCCTCCGGGGTGGCCACTTCCTCCACCCGATGGTCCTCCCATAAACCATCACCGTCCCGGAACGTCTTCAGACCGCTGTCCGCACTGATGCCCGCACCGCTGAGCACGACTACACGCTGTTTCATGACGTCCTCTCTGTCCGGACGGTTATATAAACGGGTTCGATTCTCGCAAAAAAACCGGCCCCCGCGGTGTGACGTGTCCTGTCACGGGGGGCCGGTCAGCCAGCGAAGAGCCGTGCCTGAGGGTTGCTTCAGTTCTTCAGCAAGTTATTGGCCTTGAGTGCAGCCAGCCATTTGTCGGCAAGCACGGCCTCACCCTGGTCGTTCGGATGGAAACGGTCGCGCAGCATGGACGTGGCAAAACCCGTATGCTGATCCACCAGAACAACTTTGGACTTGGCCGTGGACAAGGGTGCAATCTGCGTGTCGAGCTGGGCGTTGTAGGTGGCAACACCAGGTTCTTCAGCCCCGCCTTCTGTATTCAGATACGGGATGACTTTGGCCACCAGGATGGAAATGCTGTCATTACCGGCCCGCAGCACGTCGATCATCGCCTTCAGCTGGGTGATCGCGTTGGCCACTCCGTTGGCAGCATCGTTGTGCAGATTGTTGGTACCGATGTGGATGACCGCCACATCTGGCTGCTGCTGACGCGCAGCCGCCTTCAGCGTGGCCAGCGCCTGGGGCAGCACGTCCGTGACCTGCTTGGTACAGGCACCCCAGTAACCCTGATGGGCCGTATCGAATTCAGGCAGCTTGTACAGTCCGGTATCAACGGCCGTACTGTTGTCACCACACGAGTTGACATCGACGACGGAAGTGCCGGTACGCGTACCCACGAAATCCACCTGCGGCTGGCCCGGATCGGTCATCAACCCGTTCCATAGCGGACGGCGGAAACTGTCCTGCTCCGCACCAGCCTGCGCTGCGCTGCCCTGGGTGATCGAATCACCGATATACATGATCCGCACGACGCGGTCGCTGGTGTCGGCACTGTTGGCGATCGGCGCCCGTCCGCCCGCAGCAGCTACACCCAGCTCATCGACCTGGGCATCCGTCGCCGTGGTGAAGCTGGCGGCCTTCCAGTCCTTGGTCGCCAGCACCAGGCGGCCATTGCCGACATCGGTCAGGGCGGCGTCGTAGGCTCCCGTGGCCCCACTGGCCGTGGCAGACTGCGTCCAGGTTGCCGGGGCCCAGGCTGCAGCGGTATTGACCAGATATTTGGCCGAGGCGCGGTCATCGGTCGCCGTAGCATTGTCCTGCACCAGACGGGCCTGTGCCGTGGTGAAGACCGCTTCGACCTTCGCCGGCTGGATCAGGCTCTGCGTAAATGCCGCCTCAGGCCAGAAACGGAAAAACTTGCCATTGACCATCCGAACCGATACACCACCGCTGGACTCCGGCCGCAGGCAGCTGCCCAGCTCACAGGGCTGGGCGTCGCCGGCGTAGCCCGGGGCATAAAACGCACCATTGACCTGGTGGCTGAACTGTACGCGCGTCCACTTTCCAGCACTGCGGACATACGTTTCCAGATTACGCAGCTGGACGCGGGTATTGGTTGCCGTATTGCCTGTTGCTGCGAACACCTGCCCATAGGCACCCAGCGCCTTGGCCGTAGCCGGCGCGTTGGGCGTCTGAGCCGCCGCCGCCGTTGCATAGTAGCCAGTGGTCAGTTCGGGCGATGTTGCCTCATGCGCGCCCGTGCGCGCTGCCTTGATCGCATCGATGGTGTTGGCCGTACCCGCCGAAGTTGCCGCGCCTGTCGCAGTGCCGGTCGAAGCCGCTGTATCGGCACTGGTTGCCGCCCCGGCGGCTCCTGCAGCAGCAGCGGCACTGGCTGCGGTGCTCGATGAATTATTGTTGTCACTGTCGGAGCCACAGGCCCCCAGCGCAAGAGAAAGGGCGACGAGCCCGGCGGAGGGCACTGCACGAGAAATATTCATGGGTCTGTGCGATCAGATAGGCCCATGACCGGAACTGACGACCAGCCGGCCCTGAGCAGGTTGAAACAGCCGGTCAGTGTAGCAGCCGTATTTTCCGGTGCCCGTGCGAGCCCAACCGGTAACGATACGCAAATCTAACAAAACAATTACATTGCGGAGACAAAACCAACTGAAAGCCCGGACAAATCTAATAGAGTGGGCATCCACCTATCTGCAACAGTATGTTTATTGCGATAAATGCCGCAAATCATGAACATATCAAGGAGATACACCCTTACCCGGAGATACACGGATCGTCAACCAGGCCATAGGCACCCCTGCCTGATAACAATGAGAAGACCGGGCACCAGGTGCGCACCAGAGCACTTCTGCCGACGTCGGCCACTAACCCAGCCTGCCTGCCCGCTTCAAATATGACGCCGGTCCCGCAGCGCCTGAGCTACCGTCGCAGCATCCACATATTCCAGCTCGCCGCCCAGCGGCACGCCGCGGGCCGGGCGGCTGACCGTCAGCCCCCGGGCTGTCAGCACTTCACTCAGGTAATGAGCCGTGGCCTCACCCTCCTGGGTGAAATTGGTGGCCAGCACCACCTCCTTGACCACCCCGTCGCTGGCGCGCGCCAGTAGCCGCTCAAACTGCAAATCCGTCGGTCCGATACCGTCCAGAGGAGAGAGACGGCCCATCATGACGTAATACAGCCCCCGGTAGGCCCGGGTCTGTTCAATGGCGAGCTGGTCGGCCGGATTTTCTACCACGCACAACAGCGAGGGGTCCCGGGTTCCATCCTGGCAGACATCGCAGAGCGTATGTTCGGTCAACGTATTGCAGCGACTGCAATGCTGCACCCGCTCCAGCGCCTGCGCCAGCCCCTCAGACAGTCGCCGCGCCCCTTCCCGGTCACGCTGCAACAAATGAAACGCCAGGCGCCGTGCCGAACGCGGCCCGACACCAGGCAGGCCGCGCAAGGCCAGAATCAGCTCATCCAGCGCCGCCGGATCCTTCATCAGGGCACCTGTCCATCAGAATGGCATTTTGAATCCGGGCGGCAGCGGCAGACCGGCTGTCACGGCAGACATTTTTTCCTGGGCCGTCTGCTCGGCACGCCGCAGGGCATCATTGACGGCTGCCGCAACCAGGTCTTCCAGCATGTCTTTGTCATCTGCCAGCAGGCTGGGATCAATGGTGATCCGGCGCACATCATTCCGACAGGTCATGACCACTTTCACCAGTCCGGCGCCAGCCTGCCCTTCTATCTCAATATCGGCCAGCGAATCCTGAACCTTCTTCATGTTGTCCTGCATCTGCTGGGCCTGTTTCATCAGACCCGCCAACTGGTTCTTCATCATGACTGTTCTCCATCAAGAGGTTTGATCGAATCGGGCAGTATGGTGGCCCCGAACTCATCAAGCAACGTCTGTACAAAAGGATCCGCCCGAATGGCCGCCTCACAGTCCGCCTGACGTTGTGCCTGTTGTTCCGACGCACGCGCCGCTGCCGTCCGCGTCCCGGTCTTGCCCACACTGACCTGCAACTGTACCGCGGTGCCCAGGTGGGCAGACAGCAGTGCCTCCGCCCGGGCCACCAGCGCCTCATCAGCCAGGTGGCGGATCGGCACCTGCACCTCGAAGCCGGTCCCCGTCACCCTTTTCAGCTCACTCTGCAACAATAATTGGCGTACCGTACCCTGGGCGGGCAGCATCGCCACCAGACCAGGCCAGTCACCATCGAATGGCAATGAAAGCGAAGAGCCGTCATCGCCAGCCGGTGCCGGCCCAGCAGGTTCAGCAGCGGGCCGGGGGGGGTCTGGTGGTAGGG
This sequence comes from Lautropia sp., assembly GCA_030527825.1. Taxonomy (GTDB): domain Bacteria; phylum Pseudomonadota; class Gammaproteobacteria; order Burkholderiales; family Burkholderiaceae_E; genus Lautropia. The sequence goes on along the minus strand of JAUNAC010000001.1, from coordinate 1,379,221 downwards.
CCGCCCTCGCGGCCACAGGAGATGGCGGCTGTTCCGCCTCAGGTTGGCGATCCGGGGGCGGTGCTGTGGGGGCTGTAGGCGTGCCGCCCTGTTCATTATTCCCGGAAAAAGCCGGGACATCAGGGGATGGCGCCTGCGGCGGAGATGCATCAAAGTAAAGATCCTGCCGGGACGCAGCCCAAGACGCCGTAGCCAGGCGTTCAACCTTCACCGCACTGGCCTGGGCAGCCGTCGCCGCATGCCCGCCACTCGCGGCCTTTCCCGACACCATGGCCGCGGCCATCTGCCTGGCCCGGGCACGGGCATCCATGGCAGCATCACTGCCGCCGCGGGGATCGCGATTCCCGACAGGCTTCCCGGTTGGCTGGGCCTGTTGATCTGCCAGCCGCCCTGAGGGGCGCGGTGGCGGCGCCGCAGAAACAGACATTGCGGAGGGTCCACCGGCCATCGGCGCCCCCAGCCCCAGGCTCTCGGCCCGAAAAGCCATCATCCGGAGCAGCGTCATCATGAAACCGGTCTGGGCATCCGGGGCCAGGGGCAGGTCCCGCACGCCATGGATGAGTATCTGGTACCAGACCTGTACATCCGCAGGGTCAAGCTGTGCAGCCAGGGGATGCGGCTCACCCTGCCCCACCTGGGCCAGTGCGATGCGCTGCAGCTCCGATGCCATGGCCATCAGCACCTGCGCATGCGCGATATTGCGTGAGGCCAGCATGTCCGACTGATGAATCAGGGCAGCCGCATCCCCCGCCCCCAGCAAAGCCAGCAGGCCAGGTGCCAGATCCTCATCGACACTGCCCAGCATCTCCTGCACCGTGGTGTACTGCACCTGTCCGGCTCCCAGTGCAATGGCCTGATCCAGCAGGGAAAGCCCGTCGCGCATACTGCCACGGGCTGCTTTACCAATCAGCGAGAGTGCATTGTCTTCAAACGGAATGCCCTCGGCCTGCAGAACATGGGCCAGATGTCCGGCAACCACCGGCGCACCGAGATTGCGCAAGCCAAACTGCATGCAGCGTGACAGCACCGTCACCGGCACTTTCTGGGGATCGGTGGTGGCCAGCACAAAGACCACGTGCGGCGGGGGCTCTTCCAGTGTCTTCAGCATGGCGTTGAAGGCATGGTTGGAAAGCATGTGGACTTCGTCGATGACAAAGACCTTGTACCGGCCAGCCGTGGGCAGATAGGCGGCGTTTTCCAGCACCACAGCCATTTCCTCTACCTTGCGGTTGGAAGCGGCATCCATTTCCAGATAGTCAGGGAAACGCCCTTCATCCATACCGCGACAGGCGGCGCATTCACCACACGGGCGAGAGCTGACGCCCTTTTCGCAGTTCAGTGCCTTGGCCAGAATGCGGGCGACGGTTGTCTTGCCCACACCCCGCGTCCCCGTCAGCAGGTAGGCATGGTGCAGCCTGTTATGGTCCAGCGCATGGCGCAGCGCACGCACCACCGTGTCTTGGCCAACCAGGCCATCCAGATCACGCGGTCGCCATTTGCGGGCCAGCACCTGGTGATTGTCGGGGGATGAATGTGACTGCACCGGGTTCATTGCCGGGGCCGTCTCCGGCAGACCGGGCAGAAAGACAGAAAAACGGACACCCTGCAGGGGCTGCGCCCGGCAAAGGTGGAATCAGAATGGGACGAGCCGAGCCCTCGGCACTTGCAGGAATCGGTTATGGCTGCTTCCTTCCGGACCTGACCAGGTTCCCGAGCCACAATGCGAGGAGGCCCGTCCGGCGGGGATTGTATCGCAGGCGCGCCCAGAACCCAAACGCCAGCAAAACCCGTCCTGTCATGCGGGCATAGAAACGGCAAAGGCAGCCATCATGCACCATGAGCGCTGGATGGCCAGCGTGCGTTTTTACGCCCCATCGGCCTTTAACCGTGTTATTTTTAGCTCCCGTTCAGGAGAGTTCAAGAGAACTTATGGGTATCAAAAACGTTTCAAGCGACAGTTTCGACGTGGATGTGCTGAAATCGGATGTCCCGGTACTGGTCGATTTCTGGGCCGAATGGTGTGGCCCCTGCAAGCTGATTGCCCCCATGCTTGGAGAAGTGTCCCACGACTATGCTGACCGTATGGCAATCGTCAAGGTCAATGTCGACGAAAACCAGGCTATCGCCGCCAAATATGGCATCCGCGGCATTCCGACACTGATGCTGTTCAAAAACGGCACTCTGGCCGGCACCAAGGTGGGGGCCGTTTCCAAGGGTCAGCTTACGGCATTTCTCGACAGTAATCTCTGATCTGCGTCGTAGATGCAGACCACCGTGCACGGGCATCACCCGGCGGGAGCACCTGCCCTCATCGCTGCCAACTGCCTGACAGACTGAACGATGGCCTGCCTGATGTTTTCCCGAATGATGGGAAAAACGGGGCGAACCGGTCTCAGGAAACGAATTTTTTGCACAAGCCGGCCAATCGTAGTACAGTGCGAACCCGCAACTTATCGGGTGCTCATGCAACCCAGCCAGCGTGTTGGCTGCTGGTGGCGCGGGCCAGCGCAGTGAGCTATTTGCCCGGGTGGAGTGTTGTGCACAAGACCCTGCACGCATATCGCCTCATCCGGATCCTTCGGACAGACCGGCAACCTGGCTCATGACCCGACAAGAAGAAAGTATGCGTGCGGTTTGCCGGTAGTCACCCTGCCTGTCCGGTCATCCGGCCGCTTACCCGACAGGACATCCAGGTCGAACCTGACATGTCCTGTCTGATTGGCCCATATCCGAGTCGCGCCTGACCCCTGCGGATCAGCACTGACCGGCACCCGGCTACCACCTTTTTCCTTTCCCGATCCCCGGAACACCTGCAGCACACCCTCGTGGCGTGCTGATTCCGACCAACCTATATCCGTTCCAGCCCATGTACCTGTCCGAGCTGAAGGCCCTGCACATTTCGCGTCTGATCGAAATAGCGCAAAGTCTGGAAATCGAAGCTGCCAATCGCCTGCGCAAGCAGGAGCTGATGTTTGCCATCCTCAAACGCAAGGCGCGCAATGGTGACCAGATCTTTGGAGACGGCGTGCTTGAGGTTCTACCCGATGGTTTTGGTTTCCTGCGCACCCCCGAGACGTCCTACCTGGCCAGCCCGGATGACATCTATATCTCGCCCTCGCAGATCCGTCGCTTCAACCTGCATACCGGCGACTCCATCGAAGGCGAGGTGCGCACGCCCAAGGATGGCGAGCGCTACTTTGCACTGGTCAAGGTGGATCGCATCAATGGTGCGCCGCCCGAGCACTCCAAGCACAAAATTCTTTTCGAGAACCTGACGCCGCTGCACCCAGACCAGATTCTGCGTCTGGAGCGCAACGATCTGACCACAGACGAAAACATCACCGGCCGGATCATCGACATCATCGCCCCGATCGGCAAGGGGCAACGGGGGCTGATCGTCGCCCCCCCGAAAAGCGGCAAGACCGTGATGCTGCAGCACATTGCGCATGCCATCACGACCAACTATCCTGAAGCGGTGGTCATCGTGCTGCTGATTGACGAGCGGCCCGAAGAGGTCACCGAAATGCAGCGCTCCATCCGTGGAGAAGTCGTCTCGTCAACCTTTGATGAACCGGCTACCCGCCACGTCCAGGTAGCCGAAATGGTAATCGAAAAGGCCAAGCGTCTGGTCGAGCACAAGAAGGATGTCGTCATTCTGCTGGATTCCATCACCCGCCTGGCCCGCGCCTACAACACGGTGGTGCCTTCCTCCGGCAAGGTGCTCACCGGCGGTGTGGATGCCAACGCACTGCAGCGGCCCAAGCGCTTTTTCGGCGCCGCCCGCAACATCGAGGAAGGCGGGTCGCTCACCATTCTGGCCACCGCGCTGATCGACACCGGCAGCCGGATGGACGAGGTGATCTACGAGGAGTTCAAGGGCACGGGCAACATGGAAATCCTGCTCAACCGTCGCATGATGGAAAAGCGGATCTACCCGACCATGGACATCAACCGCTCCGGCACCCGTCGCGAAGAGCTGCTGATCAAGCCGGACATTCTGCAAAAGGTGTGGTTGCTGCGCCGGTTGCTGCATGACATGGACGAGCTGCAGGCCATGGAGTTTCTGCTCGACAAGATGAAGCAGACCAAAAACAATGCCGAATTCTTCGAAATGATGAAAAAATAGGTCGTCCTGGCCGCGGCCACGCGAGGAGCAACGCCCATGCATATCTACCCGAAGGATCTGATCTATCCCGCCCTGGCGCTGCTGGTGGCATTGCTGTTGCGCTATCTGGTGGTGGAATCTACTGACGTGGCACTGCATTGCGACGTGCAGCGCTGGCAAGGCTGGTGCGGGGCGCGCACCGCCCTTGTTCTATCCTTTGGCCGTCAGGAACTGGGCTGGGCAGCGCTGGTGCTGGCGCTGTTTGCCTGCCGGCGCCGGACCCGACACATGGCACGTCTGGCACTGGCGGCGGGAGTCGCCGGGCTGATCCTGTATTCCTATGAGCCGGCAGCGGCAGCCGCCCTTATCGGCGCCATGCTCCTGGCGCGTCTGGATATCAGTAACCGGCAGTCCTCGACGGCTCCCTAACCCGTCAGCGGCTACTTCTTCCCGCTTCCTGCCCCTGCTGTGGCCCCGGCAGCCAGAAACGGCCGTCGCTGGCCAGAGCGGCCAGCAGCACGCAGACCAGACCAAATACGATGGACTGACCGTTGCTCAGCCCCTCCATCAGTACGAAAGCGATGCTGCCCAGCACACAGACACCAGCCAGCACGCGCTCTTCCACTTCACCTGCCAGGCTCAGCCCGCCCAGACGGAGCATCGCCAGCCCCAGCAATGGCAGCAGATACAGCACGGTGGGGAAACCTCGATAACGGGCATCGACCACCAGCAGCAGGGTCATGATGGCCGCTGCGAACAGGAAGAAGCTGCGGCAGACGCCCAGCCAGTCCAGCGTATCGAAGTGGGCCCGCCGGCGACACCAGAGCGCGTAACCGGCTGGCAGCCGGCGTCCAGCCAGCCCCCCTTCTCCCAGCCGGCCAGTACGGCTCTGTACCAGCAGCCGCAGCACCCAGATCATCATCAACATTGACATGAGTCCAAAGACCGTGGTCGTCCCCCACTCCAGCAGATTGCGATTCCAGACCACGCCATAGCGCAACTGGGCGGCCAGCAGCCCCCCTGTCGTGGTTCCCAAAGCGAGCGCCTGCACCCATGTCCGGAGCCCCTGCCCCCGCCAGGCCCGCATCAGGCCAGCAGCGGCCAGCAGACCCAGCATTGCCCCCAGCCAGCCCAGATACCAGTGCGGGTCTTCCGCTACGGGGCCGGTGGCCGGGAACTTCAGATGGCCGTCACTGTCGAAAACGCCCCAGTTCCCCCCCATGGCACCTTCCTGGCCGCGCTTCCAGGGTTGATCGAAGCCTTCGATGAAGTTGTACTTCAGGTGATGCTCGGCAGCTGCCCGGCTGAAGGCCCGCATGAAACGGGCCTCATTGACACGGCTGGCCACGGCAGACTCTCGCTGGCGTCCCTGACTGGGCCAGCCAGTCTCACCGATCAGCACATCCTTGCCGTTGAAAATCCGACGCATACGCTCGGCTGTCCCCGTAATATGGTCGATCGCATCATGAATACCCACCGGATGGTCCTCCCAGTACGGCAGGATATGAACGGTAACGAACGAGACATGCCGGGCAAGGCTGGCGTTCTGGCTCCAGAACTCCCAGACATCGGCATAGGTGACCGGCACGTCGACCGCATTGCGCACCTGGTCAATGTAGCGCCCCATCTGCTCGGCTGACTGTTCACGGCGCAGCAGCACCTCGTTGCCCACCACGATGCCCTGCACCGTGTCCGGGTATTCATGCGCCAGGCGGACCGCCCGTTCGATCTCGATATCATTTTTGTCGCGCTCCCGGCCGATCCAGACGCCCAGCAGAACTTTCATGCCCAGCGAACGGGCAACTTCAGGCACCCGGTCCAGACCCTGAATCACCGAATAGGTACGGACACACTGTGAACGGCTGGCCAGAATGGAAAGATCCTCGCGCAGACGCTGTGGTGAAACTGTGGTATCCGGGTTGAGGGGCGTCTCCCCCGGTTTGCGAAACGGGGCGTATGAAACACACTGCAATTTGCTGGACGCCGCCTCGACCACCGGCTGGGGCGTACCCTCGCTGCGCCACCAGGCCAGCACCAGTATGGCGGCCAGCAGACTCAGTAGCGTCATCCAGCGGGAACGGTAGCGGGACAAAAAATCAGGCATGAAGATATATGAACCGAATGTGAGGAATGGAAGCAGCAAAAAGAGGAACCGGGCCAACACACCGATTCATGGTTTGTCCGGGCAAGGATAGCCGATTGCTGCCGCGACCGGTCACTTGCCCTGATCCGGCAGGGACGCACTGTCGGCCCTGGCGACACCTGGCCTGCCTCATGACGCCGGCGGGCCGCTGCGTGGCAGGCCGCCAGACAGCCTCGTCATGGTCAGCCATGTTTCAGGTTACGCATGGACGTGACATCTCCGTCATTTTGCCAGAGCCTGTAGCGCATAGAATCTCTGGTTGATCAGGTGACTGCTGTCTGCCTGCCCAGCCTGTCGAACGTTCTGCGTGCAGGGCGAACGGATCCTGCGCCGTCAGCCAGATGTCGACCGGCCGCTGCTGTCCGGAAGGATCAGGATTCCGCAGCCGGGCAGTCCGCCGTCGCAACGTCCCCAATCATCACGCATTGTCAATCCTGACTGGAAATGTCCACTATGTCCGGACCGGACTCACATCACACCCCCCAGGCTGAGGCCACCGACCAGGCACTACCCGAGAACCCGCTAGGCGAACACTTTCGCCGCAAACACCCCGTCACGGTCGGTCGCCTCATCGGCGCGGCCTGTCTGGCACTCGCACTGGCCGTCCTGAATTTCGTCATATGGGACAAAATCAATCCCCTCGTTGACGCACCCGCTTTCTACGGCAAGATCAGCGGGCTGGCCTATAACTCAGCCCAGCGCTGGGATAATCCGCTGGATGGACGCAATGCGACCAATGCCTCCATTGCCAAGGATTTCGAAATACTCTCGGACTACACCACGCGGGTGCGCACCTACAGTAGCAGCGATCAACCGCAAATCCCGGCCCTGGCCGAGAAAGCCGGCCTGCATCTGACGGCCGGGGTCTGGGTGAGTCATAACGAGGACCGTAACCAGAAAGAATTCGATGCCATCGAAAAGGCGGTGCATGACACCAGCTCGATCGAACGGATCATCGTCGGCAACGAGCAGGTGCTGCACGCTGGCCAGACCCCGGCAGAACTGATCCACAACATGCGTGAAGTCAAGCGTCGTACCCGAAAACCTGTCTCCACGGCCGAGCCCTGGCACATCTGGATCCGCTATCCTGAACTGGTCGAAAATGCAGATTTCATTACCGTCCACCTGCTTCCCTACTGGGAAGGGCTGCCGGTACAGCAGGCCCTTGACTACACGTTCGGCCGGCTGCATGAGGTCCATCGGCGTTATCCGGACAAGAAAATCGTCATCGGCGAGGTCGGCTGGCCGAGTCAGGGTGACCGTCGAGACTCCTCCCGGGCAACCCCTGCCAGCCAGGCCGAATTCATCCGCGGCTTCCTGGTGCGGGCGGCCGCCGAAAATCTGGATTACTTTCTGATGGAAGGGATCGACCAGCCCTGGAAGATCGAGCTGGAGGGACGGGCCGGACCATACTGGGGCTACCTCGACGCCTACCGCCATCCCAAGTACAGCCTGACCGGCCCGATCGAGCGCGACCCGAACTGGGAGACCAAGGCTGCGCTGGCCTCGGCCATCGGAGTCGTGGCTCTGTTCTGGTTCATGTTCAGCTTCTCCAACCTGCTGCTCCCCAGCCGGATCGCCTTCGGTATGGTGCTGCAAGCGGTGATATCGCTGTTCGCCTGGCTGGTGGCCCTGCCTTTTGACTATTACATGCGCCCGATTGACTGGACCTTCCTGGTCATTCTGGTGCCGTCGCTGCTGGCCATGTCTACCATTTTGCTGACCAACTTCTTTGAATTCGTCGAGATGTTCTGGCCAGGCAACCTGCGGCACGTCTATCGCCCCCGGCCACTGGCCCCCGGTGCACGCGAACCCAAGGTGTCGCTGCACCTGGCCTGCTGCAACGAACAGCCCGACATGGTGATCGCCACCATCAAGAGCCTGGCCGCGCTTGACTATCGCAATTTCGAGGTACTCGTCATCGACAACAACACGAAGGACGAGCGCCTCTGGAAACCGGTCGAAGAATTCATGGCCACACTGCCGGAAAACTTCAAATTTTTCCATCTGCCCAAATGGCCCGGTTTCAAGGCCGGTGCGCTGAATTTTGGGCTGACTCGGACCGCCCCGGATGCCGAGATCATCGGCGTGGTGGATGCCGATTATGTGGTGGTCCGGCGCTGGCTGAAAGACGTGGTGAGCTACTTCGACGATCCCAAAACCGCCGTGGTTCAGTCACCCCAGGCCCACCGGGGCTGGAGCCGGCATGTTTTCCGGCGGATGATGAACTTCGAGTACGACGGTTTCTTCCGCATTGGCATGCACCATCGCAACGAGCGCAACGCCATCATCCAGCACGGCACGATGACCCTGGTCCGGGCCGAGCCACTGCTGCGCGATGGCTGGTCGGAATGGACCATCTGCGAAGACGCCGAGCTGGCGCTGCGCCTGCTGAACCAGGGCTACACACTGCGCTATGTTGACGTAGTCATGGGACGGGGTCTGACGCCCGACACCTTCTTCGCGTTCAAGAAACAGCGCAAACGCTGGGCCCAGGGCGCCATCCAGATCATGAAGGCTCACACGAAAACGCTGTTCGGGCGCAGCAACCTGACGCCTGCGCAACGCTATCACTTCATCACCGGCTGGTTCTCCTGGGTGGGCGATGCCCTGCATCTGCTCTTTGCGCTGGGCGCCATTGCCTGGAGCGTGGGCATCATTGCAGCACCCCACCTCTTCAGCCTGCCCATCCTGCTGTTCATGATCCCGCTGATCGCCTTTTTCTTCTTCAAGGCGCTGATGGGGCCACTGATGTACATGCGCCGCGTGCGCTGCGAGCAGAAAGATGTCTGGGGCGCCGCACTGGCCGGCATGGCCCTGTCGCACGGCATCGCGCAAGGGGTCTTCGAAGGGCTCTGGAACAAGACCGCCGTCTTCGAGGTCACCGAAAAAGGTGGGGGGGCCGGTACCCAGGCAACCGATGCCGAGACCGCCTCGACCAACGCTTCGGTATCCCCCGCTCCGTCTGCCAGCACGGCGGCTGTCACCACGCCTGCTCCGGAAACCAAGCCTGCCCGAGCCAAAAAACCGGTTGGCATGGCGTGGGGCGGCGTGCGTGAGGAAGCGTTGCTGCTGGCTGGCCTACTGGTCGCTACCATGGGGATTTCGATGACCCGCCTGCCCAACCACCTGGAATCGGCCATGTGGATGGTCGTGCTGGTACTGCAGGCTGTCCCCTATCTGGCCGCGGTCATCTGCGCCCTGCTGTCCGCCTCCAAGGGTCGGCGCCTGGAAAAAAAACCACGCACCGGCAAGGGCAAGACGCCTGCAGCAAACGGGAACACCGGCACCCCGGCCCTTCATGTCTGATTCGCGCGCCTGTCGGGCAGGTCAGGAAACGCCCTGGCCTGCTGGCCGCACCGTGCACCAAACCATGGCAGTCCGCCTGCCAGCAGCCGACAGGCGGTCGATGCGGATGGGTCAACGGAAGCCGCGCATTGCATGGGGGCACCAAACCGTTATAATGAGCGTTTACCTGCCGTACCGCTGCGTGCATTTCACAACACCCCCGATTTTCGGCGCTGGACCCAGAAGATTCCTATGAAAGAAGGCATTCACCCCGAGTACCGTGAAGTCGTGTTCCAGGACATGGCCAATGGTTTCAAGTTCATTACGCGCTCCACGGTGCACACGCGCGAAACCATCAAGATGGATGACGGCAAGGAATATCCGCTGATGAAGCTGGATGTCACGTCCGAATCCCATCCTTTTTACACCGGCGCCCAGCAGCGCATCATCGAGACGGGCCGCGTCGAAAAATTCCGTCAGAAATTCGCCCGTACCGGCACCACGGCCTCCAAGTCCTGACCTGTTTCATGACATCGGCCCCGGTTCACCGTGGCCTCACAGAAGCCCTGGCAACTGCCGGGGCTTTCTTTTTCCATGGTCATCCGGCCTGCCCGCGCAGTGCCAGGAGACAATGGTGTCATGTCCTGACCGACCGGCTTCGCCCAGGATTCGATGATGACAAGCTCTAGCCCCGGGTCGCGCGTCAGACCCTATCTGGTAACGTCGGCAGATGCAGCCCGTCTGCCACGCTGGATACCCCTGCTTTTTTGTGCCGTCTACGTTCTGGCCGGGCTGTTCGGGCGGGACCCATGGCGTACCGATGACGCCATTGGCTTCGGTATCGCGCACACCATGGCCACCGGCAGCAGTATCGACTGGCTGCTGCCCAATGTGCAGGGGCAGCTCGTCCCTGACGAGGGCGGGCCGCTGCCCTTCTGGATGGGGGCCCTGGGCATGCAGGCCGCACGGATCTTCAACACCCTGCTGGCCAGTTTTCTGGGCCATGCCGCCGATAACTGGCGAATTGCTCCGGATCTGGCCATGCGGATCATGGCGGCACTGGGTATGTCACTCACCATGACCTTGCTCTGGTATGCGGCCCGCAACCTGGCCAGCCGTCCGGAAATACAGCCCCAGGACCCCTTCGGGGCTGGCGCAAGTCCCCAGGACTTTGGCCACGCCGTCGCAGATGCTGCCCTGCTGGCTGTGCTGTCCTGCTTTGGAGTGATCGCCCCTATCCACGAAACCACCGCCAACGCGGCCCAGATGCTGTGCATGGCCCTGTATCTCTTTGGCCTTTCCATCGCCATCGACCGGCCCCGTCGGGGCGGTCTGACGATCGGTCTGGCCATTGCTGCCAGCCTGCTCACCTACAGCGCCGCGCTGGCCACCGCCTTGCTGCTGGCCCTGCTGCTGCTGCTGCTGCTGGCCACGCCCTATCGGCTGGTCGCAGGCTGGGTATTGCTGACGGCCCTGCCAACAGCAGCGCTTGGAGGTGTCATCTGGCCTGCACTGCTGGCCTACTTCAGTCATCCGGATGCGGTGGTGCAGGCCCTGCCCCTGATGGATGGTGAAGCCAACCTTCCGCTCGACCCTGCGGCCAGCCAGCAGGTCGCGACCTTCTTTCACGCCTGGCTGAGCTGGAACACGGCCATGGCTGGTGCGCCTTCCATGGGTGCACTCAGCCGGCTGGCCAACGTACTGCCCTGGTATCTGTGGCCGCTATGGCCCTTCGTGCTGTGGGGGATGTGGCGATGGCGGGCCGGATGCCGCGAAGCGCCCATTGCTGCCGCTCTGATCCCGCTGCTGGTGCTGCTGCTGGCCTCTCTCTGCAATCCGGTGGCCACCGATCATCAGAACACCCTGACGCCCATGGTACTGCCCATGGCGGTTTTAACCGGCATCACACTGCCGATGATCCGTCGCAACCTGGTCAGTATTGTCGACTGGTTTGCCGTCATGATTTTCTCGATCGCCAGCCTGGTCGTGTGGGCCTACTGGATCGCCTTTCTTTCGGGCTGGCCACCCCGGATGGCCGCCAAGGCGGAGGCCGCCCTGCCTGGCTTCGTCGCACATGTCTCGGTGACAGAACTGGTGATCGGGCTGATTGCCACCGGTGCCTGGGTCATGCTCGTGGTCTGGCGGGTATCGCGCCGCCCGCGCCCCTTCTGGCGCCCAATGGCACTTTCTTCTGGCGGTATGGTGCTGACCTGGCTGCTGCTAATGACCCTGTGGCTGCAGGCTGCTAACTGGCGCAAAAGCTATCAGGAGCTGGTCATGCCCACCCGCGCGCTATTTGCCAGCCAGCCCGGCTGTGTACTGCATGCCGGCGTGGATGCTGGCGAACTGGCGCTGTTTGCCTACTATGCCGGGGCCCGTTTCGTCCGGCTACCCGAACTGCGCCAGCCAGACGACCCGCCCAGACAACCCGCCTGCCCCTGGCTGCTTGTCTCCGATGACACCGCTGCCCCGCCCATCAAGCTGCGCAGCGTGCTGCAACGCGCTAATGCCAGCGGCCTGAACGGCGCAACCCCCGAGCAGGTTCTCGGCCTGCACTGGCAGTCACTGTGGCAACGTCAGCGTCCATTCAGCAAGACCCCGCATCTGCTGGCGCTGTACCGATGGGCACAGCCGGATCCGTCACCGGCCAGGCCACCGGCAGGCAGACAGCTCAGCCCTGCGCCGGCTGCCCGATCGGGCCAATGAACTGGGCCCGGTAGTGCCGCAGCTCGTCGATAGATTCATGAATATCGGCCAGTGCCGTGTGGGCTCCGCGCTTCTTGAAGCTGCGGTATACCGACGGGGCCCAGCGCCTGGCCAGCTCCTTCAGCGTGCTGACATCCAGATTTCGATAGTGGAACCACGCCTCCAGCTCCGGCATGTAACGGGCCATGAACCGCCGGTCCTGCCCGATCGAATTGCCACACATGGGCGATTTCGCTTCTGGTACCCAGGCCCGCATGAATTCCAGCAACAGCGTCTGTGCCGCTGCTTCAGTCAGGGTCGAAGCCCGTACCCGGTCAATCAGGCCCGATTTGCCATGCGTCGAACGATTCCATTTATCCATCGTATCCAGCACCGCCTCTGGCTGATGAATCGCGAGCACCGGCCCTTCGGCCAGCACATTCAACTCGCTGTCAGTCACCACCATCGCTACTTCAATAATCCGGTCGATTTCTGGCCGAAGACCGGTCATTTCCATATCCAGCCAGACCAGGCGGGTATCATCGGGCCGTGTCGGCCGTGCCGTACCACCGTCCTGTATCGGCGCTGCTGCCTGTAGCCGGTTGCCATTTTCCGGGAGCCCGGCCGCCCCCGCTTTCTCTTGGGTTTCCATTCTTCAATTGTCGCATGCAACCTCTGTACTTCAGCTTCCTGTTCGTCGGATGTCTGCTGGGCTCGCTGATTCTGCGTCTGTGGCTGGCCAATCGCCAGGTCCGGCACGTCCAGCAGCACCGCCATGCCGTTCCTGCCGCCTTTGCCGCCTGCGTCAGCCTGCCCGCCCATCAGCGTGCGGCAGCCTATACCGTTGCCCGCGTCAACCTGGGCGTGCTCGACCTGTGCCTGAATACTGTGGTGCTGGTCTGCCTGACACTGCTGGGCGGATTGCAGCAAATAGACAGCCTCTGGCTGCGCCTGCTCCCCGAACACCCCTGGGCCCAGCAGATCCTGTTCATGGGCAGCACGCTGCTGCTCATCAGTCTGCTGGAGCTGCCCATTGATCTCTGGCGTCACTTCCGGCTGGAAGCCCGCTTTGGCTTCAACCGTATGACACCCGCCCTCTTTCTGTCCGACCTGCTCAAAAGCCTGCTGGTTGGCGTGCTGCTCGGACTGCCGCTCCTGGCAGCCCTCATCGGCCTGATGCAATGGAGCGGCCAGCACTGGTGGCTGTGGGCCTGGGCGTTCTGGACCGGCTTCAACCTGCTGATGCTGCTGCTCTTTCCAGCCGTGATCGCTCCGCTGTTCAACCGCTTCGAGCCGCTCACCGACGGACAGCTCAAGACCCGCATGCTGGCGCTGCTGAAACGCTGCCAGTTCAACGCCGCCGGCCTGTTCGTCATGGACGGCAGCCGGCGCTCGGCCCACGGTAATGCCTATTTCACCGGTTTTGGCAAAAGCCGGCGCATCGTTTTTTTCGATACGCTGCTGGCCCGATTGGAGATTGATGAAATCGAGGCCATTCTGGCCCACGAGCTGGGACACTTCAAGAAACGGCATATTCTGCGCCGCCTGATCCTGCAATGTCTGCTCAGCCTGGTCTGCTTTGCGCTCCTGGGGTGGCTCTCCACCCAGTTCTGGTTCTATCAGGGGCTGGGGGTTGCCATCAGTCCGTTACAGCAGCATGTACCGGCTGGCGTGACCCTGATGCTCTTTTTCCTGGCGCTGCCCGTCTTTGCCCTGCCACTGCGCCCGATCATGGCCTGGATGTCCCGCCGCGATGAATTCGAAGCCGATGCCTTTGCTGCCGAACACAGTGACGGCCATGCCCTGATCTCGGCGCTGACCAAACTCTACGAAGACAACGCCAGCACGCTCACGCCCGATCCGCTGCACTCAGCGTTCTACGATTCCCATCCGCCCGCTCCCCTGCGCATTGGACGGATCCGGCAACATTTACAGGCAACCGGCAGCTGTGCCGGACAGCCGTCATGACCACCACCGGCAAAGGCAGGAAACCGGGTTTCAGGAACAGCCCCCATCAGGAGAGCCATGACGTGGGGGAACGTTACGAGGACGAAGCCACCGCGCTGGCCAACCGCGGCGGCCGGGGACGTCCGGGCTTCCGGGCCGACAGCCATCGCGCCTTCCAGCGCAAGGCACCTGCCGGCAGTCAGGCCGGGCCACGCGGCCAGACACAGGCACCAAGGCTGAAGGCCGATGTCATCGCTACCTATGGCCGCCACTTTCTGCTGGTACCACGGCACGACGCCCGCCCGCAGGCCGCCATGGCGCTGGGGCGGCGCCTGGACTGCGTCGTCGGAGACCAGGTGATCTATCGCCAGGCCAGTCAAGGCCCATCAGCCATCGAAAGTGTTGCCCCCCGCCGCAATCAGATCAGACGCCGCGATGCTTTCCGCGAAAAAACCATAGCGGCCAACGTCGATCAGGCCGCCATCCTGATCAGTGGCTACCCCGCCTTTGACGAAGCGCTGCTGATGCGCCTGCTGCTGGCGCTGACGGCCGAAGACATCCCGGCTCTGGTACTGGTGACCAAACAGGATCTAGTTCATGCCAGCCAGCAGATCACACAACGCACCGATTGCTATGCACGACTGGGCTATCCGATGCTGGCCGTCTCGGCCCTGCACGATCCAGCGTCCCTGACCGCCGTCCGGCAACGCCTGGCTGGCAAGCGCACCGTGCTGCTGGGCCAGAGTGGCATGGGCAAATCGACCCTGCTCAACGCCCTTGTCCCCACAGCCGGCCAGCAGACGCAGGAAATCTCCGAAGCGCTTGCCAGTGGCCGCCACACGACCACTTTCAGCCGGGCCTTCATCCTGCCCGACGGGAGAAGCTGGCTGATCGACACCCCGGGGTTTCAGCAGTTCGAGCTGGCCCATCTGAGCCGCTGGCAGCTGCTGCATGCCATGCCTGAATTTCGCCCCTATCTGGGGCAGTGCCGCTTCAACGACTGCCAACATCGCGATGAACCGGGCTGTGCCATTCGTGCCGCCGCCCAGCAGGGCGACATTGACCCCCACCGCTACGCCCTCTTCCTGGAACTGGCGGACTATCACTAGAGCGCAGTAACCGGACAGACCATCTGTCGGGCTGGCGCCGCATAAGCCGTCAGCTACCACACGCAGGCGTCTCAGGCGGCCAGAAAATGATAGAGATTGCGCAGCATGGTGGCCGTCGCTCCCCAGATGAAGCGGTCTCGCCCATCAGGGGCCCGCCAGGGAATAGCCTGAAAAACCCGCTGACAGCGATGCCCCTGCTGCTGCCAGACGGCAAGCCGCCACTGATGATGCGCTGGATCCATCAAGAAGGACAAGGGCACCAGAAAGGCTTCCTCTACTTCCGCGCGCGAGAGGGAAAGCGACGGCAGCGACACCCCCTCATCCAGCAACCCGACCACCGGGGTGATCCAGAACCCTGTGACGGTGGCCAGCGCCGGCAGGCGCCCCAAAACCTGCACCTGCCCGCCGCCCAGCCCCACTTCCTCGCGCGTTTCGCGCAAGGCGGCCGCTTCAACAGAGGAATCATCAGGGTCCAGACGGCCACCGGGAAAGGCGATCTGCCCCCGATGCTGACGCAGGCGGGCGCTGCGCAGTGTCAGCAGTACACTCAGCCCAAGTGGCTGAGGCAGCAGCGGAATCAGCACCGCAGCAGCCGTCAGCCCTGCCGGAACAGCCGGCAGGGCAACCTGCAGATGCGCCTGCGCCTGCTCATGGTGCGCAGCTGCCACAGGCCCGGACGAAGACAACACCGCATCCGACTGCGACGAAGGCGACTCGACATGAGGCTCGGCCTCAACCGGCCAGGTGGCTGGCGGATACAAAAACCGCCGCCGGATCCAGTCGCCAGTCAGGCAATGATCGGGCAGCGGTTTCAGGGAAGATCCCGGCGGTGCCGGCCAGGGCGCAGCACTGACCGGGTCAAAGGCAGGCGCGCTGGTCCGTCCCCCGGAAGCGCCGGATGACTGCGGCACGGGAGAGGGGCCAGACATGGCTGGCTGGCCGTCCGCCGGTCAGGCTTCTGCAGCAGCCTTGGCCGCCTGTACGCGGCTGGGCAGTTTTTCCTTGATGCGGGCTTTCTTGCCGGAGAGTTTGCGCAGATAGTACAGCTTGGCGCGACGGACATCACCACGGCGCTTGACTTCAATGTTGGCGATCAGCGGCGAATACAGCTGGAAAGTCCGCTCGACGCCTTCACCCGAAGAAATCTTGCGCACGGTGAAGGCGCTGTTCAGGCCACGGTTGCGCTTGGCAATGACCACCCCTTCATAGACCTGCACACGCTTGCGGCTACCTTCCACAACGTTGACGGCCACCGCCACGGTATCACCGGGGGCAAAGGCGGGGATCTGCTTGCCAAGGCGGGAAATTTCTTCCTGTTCGAGCTGAGCGATCAGATTCATGTTCATGATTCTCCAGGCATCGTGCGCGGGGCTGTTATTGGAGGCAGCGTCACTCCTTGAGCAGAGCGACAAAATGTCCCCACCAGAGGATGCAAATCAAGTTTTGGATGGTAGCACGTAATCGCCCGTCAGGAGATCCGGACGTTTAGCCTGCGTGGCAGAGAACGCAGATTCGTGCCGCCAGCGCGATATTTCCCGATGATTGCCTGACAGCAGCACAGGTGGCACGGCCGCTGGCACGGCGCGCGGCAGAGCCGGCAAAGATGCCGGCCGGGTGTAATGCGGGCAATCCAGCAAATTCTGTGCTAGCGCACTGCTGGCAAAGGAATCCTGCTCGGCAGACTCTGCGTCGTTCAGAACCCCCGGCAACAGGCGCACCACGGCGTCCAGCAGCAACATGGCAGGCAGCTCCCCCCCCGACACCACGAAATCGCCCATGGAAACTTCTTCATCGACAAATGCGTCCAGAAAACGCTGGTCAATGGCCTCATAACGCCCGCACAGCAGGATGGCGCCCGACGAGCCTGCCAGCTGGCGGGCACGGCTCTGGGAAAAATGCCTGCCCTGTGGCGACAGATAGATCAGCGGCAGATCTGGGCGCCCTTCCTGGTCTCGTGTCTGGCGCAATGCTGTCAGACAGCGCATCAGTGGCTCGGCCAGCATCACCATGCCGGGGCCACCACCATATGGGCGGTCATCGATGCGGCGATAGGGATCAAACGTGTAATCGCGCGGGTTCCAGCAGCGCAGCCGGTAGGCTGCATCCCGTGCACGCCCGACAACGCCGTAAGGGGCTACCGCGTCAATCAGATCCGGGAAAATCGTGATGATCTCAAAATCCATGGCACGGGCACACATAAGCGCTCAACGCCAGTCTGCCGCCCAATCCACCCGGATGCATTTCTGCCCGACGTCGACCGACTGCACAATGGCCTGAACAAAAGGAATCAGCATGCCATCAGCCAGCCGCAGTACCTGTTGCGCGCCGTGATCATCCACGGCCACAACCTGCCCCAGATGCTGTTCATTCTGCCCGATGACCTCGCAACCCACCAGGTCCGAATGATAGAACTCATCATCACCCGGCGCTGGAAAGTCGGCCCGGTCAACCTGAATTTCTACCCCCTTCAGTGCCATGGCCTGTTCCCGGCTCAGTGGCGGCTGGCCATCGAGCAGGATGACCTCGGCTACCAGCATATCAGCCTGCACACGACAGCGACCACGCCGCACAATCTGCGGCAGCACCAACGGACGCGGACCAGGCCGCAAAGATATGTCATCGGCCAGCCGCCAGCGCCGGACATGACGTAGCACAGAATCTGGCGCACTGGCATAAGGCTCGATCTTCAGCGCGCCCTGCACACCGTGGCTACCCCGGATCCGGCCAACACCGATCCAGTGCGGGTCAGCCATGGCAACCCCCGCCCGTAATCAGGCAGCAGCCTGCTGCTCACCCACCTTGCGGGCCAGACGGGCAACGCTCGGCGAGAGCTGGGCTCCCTGGCTGATCCAGTGCTGAACACGGACCAGATCCAGGCGCAAGGCATTCTGATCCTTCTCGGAAGCCACCGGGTTGTAGAAACCCAGGCGCTCGATGAAACTGCCGTCACGCCGATTGCGTTTCTCAGTGACGACAATATTGTAGAAAGGACGCTTCTTGGAACCACCGCGCGAAAGACGAACAACGACCATGATGTGATATCTCCGAGGACCAGCTGGTGCCGCAGAAAGAACCTGACGCCATCTGCCGGATCTGCCGGGTCAGGCCGGAAAGCTGTCTGCCGGGCTGAAACGGCAGCACCCGTGCGCCGCATCCAACCCAATGGCTATGAAACTCTTGATTGTATCGCGCCCGGCCATACTTGTCATGCATCGCCCCCTGTCTGCCCGTGGACAGATCACTGACAACACCTCATGACCATACAGCCTGGCGACCATTACCCGGTATCTTCCCTGAGACACACGGTTTCTTCCGCGACAAATCTCCGTCGTTAATCGGCTGACAGTGGCCGAAAACGCACAAACTGGTTACCCTGTAGACTCGAAGCCTGTGTGCTGCTTCGGAGCCTGCCTTTGCACTTCAGCCTTAGTCCTACCCAACAGCTTTTCATACTGCTACTGCTCATCCTGTGCAGCGCCTTCTTCTCGGCCGCGGAGATATCCCTGGCTGCGTCCCGTCGCATCAAACTCCAGGTGATGGCTGATGAGGGCGATGAACATGCGCGGGAAATCCTGGCCCTGCAATCAAAACCGGGACAATTTGTCACCGCCGTGCAGATCGGCATCAACGCGGTGGCCATTCTGGCCGGAGCGGTAGGTGAATCTGCGCTGGGCCCCTCCTTTCACGACTGGATCCAGCCGCTATACAACGGCCCCTGGCTGGAACCACTGACCACGGCGCTGTCATTTCTGGTCGTGACCGCCATGTTCATCCTGTTTGCCGACCTGCTGCCCAAGCGACTGGCCATGCTGGCTCCCGAGCGGCTGGCGCGCCGGCTGGTGCGTCCGCTGCATGGCTGCATTGTGCTGTTCAAGCCCGTCGTCTGGGTATTCAACCGCGTCTCGGATCGCCTGATCGCGCTGTTCGGGCTGCCGGCCCAGCGGACCGATGAACTGACATTCGACGACATCTCGGCGGTGGTTGATGCCGGTGCCCAGGCCGGCGTCCTGCCCGATACGGAATACCACCTGATCGAGAACGTCTTCGAGCTGGAGTCCCGGCTGGTCTCCTCCGCCATGACCACCCGCGAAAGCATCTCCTACCTGACCCTGCAGGAAACCGATCAGGAGCTGCGCGAACAGATTGCCCAGCTCACCCACTCCCGTTTCCTGGTCTGCGACGACGAGATCGACCGCATCGTCGGCTACGTAGAATCCAAGGATCTGCTGGCGCGCATCCTGAACAACGAGCCCCTGACGCTCAAGGGCGCCCCCTGGATCAAGCCCATACTGACCATCCCTGATTCGCTGACCCTGTCCGAGCTGCTGAGCCATTTTCGGGCCAGTCGCGAAGACATTGCCATCGTCCTCAACGAATATGCCCTGGTCGTGGGCCTGATCACGCTCAATGACGTGATGAGCACGGTCATGGGGGATCTGGTGAACGACAATCAGCGCCAGATCGTCAAGCGTGACGACAACAGCTGGCTGATTGACGGTCTGACTCCGGTCGAGACCGTCACCCGCGCGCTGGACATCGAGGCGCTGCCGGAAGACAGCAATTACGAAACACTCGCCGGCTTCATGATGTACATCCTGCGCCGGATGCCCAAGCTGACCGATACGGTGAACTATGGTGGCTACAAGTTCGAGGTGGTCGACATCGACCACCACCGCATCGATCAGCTACTGGTCACCCGACTGAAGGATGCCCCGGAGAGCGGGCAGCCCATGCCAATCAGTTAACCGGATGAGCCTGAAAACCACTTGACAGAAACGGCGCTGCGCGCCCGTTCACCGCGCCCGGCGAACTGCGATAGATGATGCTGCCGGTCGGAGTCAGGGACTGGGCCGGGGACAATGCCCCCCAGATCAGGGGGTATGGGGTGACGCCATCAGCTGAAGCACCCAGTGCTATCCGCTTCAGCAGCGCTTCCAGGCCGCGCTGACGTGCCTGGGCCGATTCGATGGCCAGACGGTCAGTATAGCGTTGCTCGAAGGCCCGATTCTGTTCTGCCCACTTGAGGCGCTCCGCTTCCAGCGTCGAGGCTGCTGGCGCATCCGGCAGGCGGTAGTCATGCCGCTCTGTTTCAACAGCATCCTGAGCCGGCCGGTCACCGAAGCTGAGCGACCCGTCATGCATGCGTGACTGGTAGATCCGGGTGACGGTTTCCGCCTGAACTGACCCTGCCAGCAGGGCGGCGCCCAGCACCAGGGCAGCACCGGACATCGCCACCAGCGGACGGGCCAGGCTGCGGCGTGCGCGGGACGCCTGCGCCATTTCTGCCCGGCCAACCGGCGAACCTGTTGCAGCGCGGGACCGGACTACCACGAAATTCGTTTCCATTCCAACGTCTCCTGACGAATGGTGCCCAGCATGGCACCAGTGGCCGGCATTTTTGACCGCGGCCCAGACAAATCGCAAGCAAAAACGCGCAGCAACCGATAAAACGTCGGCAGCGTTTGCAGTGTCAGGAACCGAGCATCCTGGAATGTGCACAACGTCACATCTGGTGCTCGCAGGCAGACCCAGCGACGGTTTCGCCAGGGCTACCGGAATGGCTCAGCCCAAACGGGCGGTCAGCGCCGGGATAGCCTCGAAGAGATCGGCTACCAGTCCGTAATCGGCCACCTCGAAAATGGGCGCCTCGGCATCCTTGTTGATGGCCACGATAATGCGGCTGTCCTTCATGCCCGCCAGATGCTGGATGGCACCGGAAATGCCGGCCGCAATATAAAGCTGTGGCGCAACAATCTTGCCCGTCTGCCCCACCTGCCAGTCATTGGGTGCATAACCGGCATCGACGGCCGCCCGCGACGCCCCCAGGGCCGCGCCCAGCGCATTCGCCAGCGGCGTCAGCAGGGACTCGAACGACTCTGCGCTCCCCAGACCACGTCCCCCACTGACGACCACCTGGGCGGCCGTCAGCTCTGGCCGGTCACTGGCCGCCGCTTCCCGGCCGACCAGTTCCGGCTGTTCTTCCACCGGCACGACGGCGACCGCCTCCATTTCGGCACGGCCTCCCTCGGCAGCGGCCTCGTCAAACGCAGTCCCCCGCACGGTCAGCACCTTGATGGGGTCGATGCTCTGCACCGTGGCAATGGCATTGCCCGCATAGATGGGCCGGCGGAAGGTGTCGGCCGAATCAATGCCGATCACATCGGAGATCTGCGCCACATCCAGCAGGGCCGCCACCCGCGGCATAAAATCCCGGCCATGGGCCGTGGCGGCCGCCAGTACATGGGTATAGCGCCCGGCCAGCGGCACCACCTGTGCCGATACCGCCTCGGCGGACTGCCCGGCCAGGGCCGCATCATCCACCACCAGAACCCGACCAACCCCAGCCACCTGGGCAGCGGCACGGGCCACTTCCTGCACCTCGCTGCCCAGCACCAGCAGGTGTACCTCACCCAGCCGGGTTGCAGCGTCTATGGCCTGTCGCGTAGCGCGCTTCAGGGACCTGTTGTCATGTTCCGCAATTACCAGTACTGCCATGGATCGCTCCCGTTCCTTGCGCCCGATCAGATGACCTTGGCTTCGTTCCTGAGTTTTTCGACCAGTTCATCAACACTGCCCACCCGGATCCCTCCCGAGCGCGCCGGCGGCTCCGTCACCTTCAGCACGGTCAGTCGAGGCGCGGTGTCCACGCCCAGCTCGGACGGTGTCAGACGCTGCAGCGGTTTCTTCTTGGCCTTCATGATGTTGGGCAGGGTGACATAGCGCGGCTCGTTCAGCCGCAGATCAGCCGTCACGACCGCAGGCAGCTTGAGCCGCAGGGTTTCCTCGCCGCCATCCACCTCGCGGCTGACAAGCGCCTGGCCATCTGCGATGTCAATCTTGGAGGCAAAGGTGGCCTGGGGGCGCTTGAGCAGGGCGGCCAGCATCTGCCCGGTCTGACAGGCATCGTCATCAATGGCCTGCTTGCCCAGCAGCAGCAGTCCGGCCGATTCGCGTGCCTGGATGGCTGCCAGCAAGTGGGCAACGGCCAGCGGCTGCAGGGTATCGTCCGTCTCCACCAGTATGGCCCGGTCGGCTCCGATGGCGAGCGCAGTACGCAAGGTTTCCTGGCTGGCGGCAGGGCCGCAGGAAACCGCCACAATCTCGCTGGCCACGCCCTTTTCCTTCAGGCGCACCGCCTCTTCCACGGCGATTTCATCAAAGGGATTGATCGACATCTTGACGTTGGCGATATCGACGTCCGTATGGTCGAGCCTGACCCTGACCTTGACGTGATGGTCAACGACGCGCTTGACTGCTACCAGAATTTTCATGAGGCTGATCCGTTGAAGATACAGACGAACACACTGCGGATTCGTTCACGACACCCCCGCGTTTCCCGCGGCATCATTATAGGGGGTGTGTCCTGCCCCTGTACCGCCAACCATGCGGAAGACATCCGCGCAGACGACGGCACGGGCCAACCGGCCGTCAGCCCGCCATCGGCCATCCGGGCATGACACCCTACCATCGCGGCCAGCGAGGTTTTTCCTGTAGCCCAACTCTTGATTATCTGCCTTTCGCCGGGACCCTCATGCTGCAAAAGATTCAGGATGTCGCTCTGCAGATCGGCGCCGTCGTCGTCGGCAAGCCGCGCCAGATCCGTCTGGCCCTGGCCTGTCTGTTCGCCCGTGGCCACCTGCTGCTGGAGGATCTGCCGGGGGTGGGCAAAACCACGCTGGCACACACGCTGGCCCGCTCGCTCGGCCTGGATTACAAGCGCATCCAGTTCACCAATGATCTGCTGCCGGCCGACATCACCGGCTCCAGCATCTACCGGCAGCAGGAGCAGCGTTTTACCTTCATGCCGGGGCCGGTCTTCACCCAGATGCTGCTCGCTGACGAAATCAACCGCGCCTCGCCCAAATCCCAGAGCGCACTGCTCGAAGCCATGGAAGAGCGCCAGGTCTCCATCGAAGGGGTCGCACACCGTCTGCCCGACCCCTTTTTCGTCATCGCCACCCAGAACCCGCAGGATCAGATCGGCACTTTTCCACTACCTGAATCCCAGCTGGACCGCTTTTTGATGTGCATCGAACTGGGCTACCCGGATCCCAAATCAGAACGCGCCATTCTGGAGGGCCGCGACCGGCGTGCCTGGCTGGACGATATCAAACCCGTCCTGTCTCCCGCCGAGCTGCTCCAGGTCCAGCGGGCCGTGGCCGAGGTGAAGGTTTCCGGCCCGCTGCTGGACTACATCCAGAACCTGCTGACCCAGTCGCGGCGGGCCGCCTTCTTTGCCGAAGGGCTCAGCCCGCGGGCCGGACTGGCCCTGCTGCGCGCTGCCCGTGCCTGGGCGCTGCTGGACGGCCGCAACCATGTGTTGCCCGACGACGTACAGGCTGTGCTGCTGCCGGTTGCCGGCCACCGCCTAAAGCCCGCACGGGGTGCGGCCACCAATCACCGTGCCCGGGCCGAACTGGTCGCCGGGCTGCAGAAAGCGGTTGCCATCCCATGATCAGGACCGCCGTCTGAATGGCCCGGTTTGCGCGTCAGCGCCACCCCTGGGAAGGTGACTTCCCGCTGACCCGGCGGCGTGTTTATGTGCTGCCATCGCGCATGGGCATGATCTTTTTTGCAGCCCTGCTGGTGATGCTACTGCTGAGCATCAACTACGGACTGAGCCTGGGCTATGTACTGGTCTTTCTGCTGGCCGGCGTATTCTGGGTGTCCCTTTTTCATGCCTGGCGCAATCTGGCCGGACTGGTGCTGCGGCCGGGCCGGGCCGATCCGGTTCATGCGGGTGAAACGGCCGAGCTGAATCTCAGTTTCCGGAACCCCACCCGGCTGGCCCGCTACGCGATCACGCTGGACAGCGGCCATGGAATACAGGCCCAGGTAGTGGACATCGCCGCCGACGCGGAACACATGGTCTCCATTGCGCTCACGACCCACCGACGGGGATGGCAGCCTGCCCCAGCCCTGCGGTTGAGCTCCGATTTTCCACTCGGTCTGTGGCGGGTCTGGACACGCTGGCATCCTGCGGCCGGTGTACTGGTCTGGCCGGCGCCCGAACGGCCAGCCAGCCCCCTGCCCCAGTCACATGATCCGACCGGTCATGCCGAACAGCATCAACAGGGTGGCAACGATTTCAGCCACCTTCGCCCCTACCGTGCCGGCGACTCCCTGCGCCAGCTGGCCTGGCGGGCCATGGCCCGCCATCCGCAGGGCTTTCCCCAAACCCGCTCATTCTCGGATGGCGGTGAAGGCGGCGAGCTGCTTTTTGACTGGGCGCAACTACCCACCAGCCTGGACGTAGAAGCACGCCTGTCGCGTCTTGCCGCCTGGATCGAGCAGGCCGAACTCGCGTCACAGCCGTATGCCCTGAACCTGCCCCGCAAGCAGTTTGCTACCGACCGCGGCCCCCACCAGCGGGCCGCCTGCCTGGAGGCGCTGGCCCGATTCGGGGAGAACTCTCCAGCATGAACGCCCCCCGCCACCCCCCACTGCCGACGGGTCTGCGTCCCTCACTGCGCGCACTCGGTGGCCGGCTGGGCGATACCTGGGAACGTGACCGGCGCGACACGCTCTTGCTGCTGGGCGCCGTGTTGCTGGCGGTTCTGCCTCACACCCTGTATCTACCCTTCTGGTGTACCGCCAGCTTCGCCCTGCTCTTCGTCTGGCGTCTGGGCCTGCTGATCTCCGGCCATCCACTGCCGGGCCGCGGTGTGCGCATGCTGGCCAGCGTGGCTGTCGTCGGTGCGGTCTACGCCCAGTTTCACACCCTGCTGGGCCAAGAGGCGGGCGTGGTGCTGGTGCTGCTCTTTCTCGGCCTGAAGCTGCTGGAGATGCGCACCCGCCGCGACTTCTACATTACGGTCTTTCTGGGTTTCTTCCTGCTGCTGGCCGCCTATCTGCACAGCCAGGAGATCCTGATGGGGCTCTGGACACTGCTGGCGGTCCCGGCCCTGCTGGCGGTCCTGCTGACCATCCAATACCAGCAGGCTGAAGTGCCCATGCTGAAACGGCTGTGTCAGGCAGCCGTACTGATGCTGCAGGCGCTGCCCCTGGCGACCCTACTCTTCGTGCTCTTTCCCCGGCCCGGCGGGCCCCTGTGGGGCAATCAGGACCAGCGCAGCAGCGGGACCACGGGTCTTTCCAACAGCATGGCACCCGGTGATTTTTCGTCACTGGCCGAATCCAATGCCGTGGTCATGCGTGTATCGTTCGACGGCCCGGCGCCGACACCCGCCGACATGTACTGGCGCGGCCCCAGCTTTGGGATGTTCGATGGCCGCCGCTGGACAGCGCTGCCCCCTGACACCAACCAGACACTGCCTCCCCCTAGCGTACAGCTACCGGCACACGACCTGGGCTGGCACTACACCATCACCCGTGAACCCGACAACAACCACTGGCTGCTGGGCCTGGATACGGTGACCGACACCCCAGAGGTCGCCGGTGAAGTCACCGCCGTGCTGCCAACCATGGAATGGGTACGGCAGTCGCCCCTGACCGAACGGGTGCTCTTTTCAGCACAGTCTCATCCCCAGGCACGAACCGGCCTGAACGAAACCGCCAGCAGCCTCGCGCCCTGGCGTCAGCTTCCCGCCGGATTCAATCCCCGCACGCTGGCACTGGCACATCAATGGCGCCAGCAAATCGGCGATGATCCCCATGCCCTGGCCGAGCAGGTGTTGAACTGGATCCGCCAGGAGCCCTTCCGTTACACCCTGTCCCCCCCCAAACTGGGGCGAGACAGTATCGATGACTTCCTGTTTCACAGCCGGGCCGGTTTTTGCGAGCATTACAGCAGCGCCTTTGTCTTTCTGATGCGCGCCATGGGTGTCCCGGCCCGGGTGGTGACCGGTTACCAGGGGGCCGAACATCACGCCGAGGACAACTACTGGATTGTCCGGCAGGCCAATGCCCATGCCTGGGCTGAAATCTGGCATCCACAACAGGGCTGGCTGCGGGCAGACCCTACGGCGGCCGTCGCACCTGAACGCATTGAGCAAGGCAGCCTGCAGGCGCTGCGGCAACGTCAGCAGAGCGACCTGGTGCGCACCGCCACCGATCTGACTCACCACTGGATGCTGAGCCTGGACAGCATTACCCATCACTGGAACCTGTGGCTGCTTTCCTACGACCGCAACCGCCAGCGCCGCCTGCTGGATCGCCTTGGCCTGAGTGGCGATGGCTGGCAAACGCTGGCAGGCGTAATGGCCGCCACTCTGGCCCTGGCCCTGGCCGTGACCGCGCTCGTGACCCTGCGTACGCGTCCGCTGCACGATCCGGTCGAACGCGCCTTCAGCGATTTCTGCCGCAAACTCGCTGCCATTGGGGCCGAGCGTCTGCCGCATGAGACAGCCAACCAGTTTCTTTACCGCATCGAACGTCTGCTCGATGCCGACAACGCTGCCCTGGCGCACGATATCGTCGCCACCTACAACCAGATGCGCTACGATCCCGGCACATCCGGGCCCGGCGAACGGCTGAATCACCTGCGCAAACTGGTTGGAATCTTTCATCCCTGAACCGGGAAGATTTCCGCTGCCGATGGGCAGAAGACCCGGCGCCGCCTGTTTGATGCTGACCCCTGTCGCTGCCTGCCCATGCCTGCCTGCCCCCTTCGCCTGCCACACCTTGCTGCCCTGTGCCTGAGCATGGCCCTGTCGGCCTTTCTGCCTGACCAGGCCGCAGCCACCCAGCCACATCATCACAACCATCACCCGGCCGCCCCGGGCCACAAAAAACATCGGCACCGGCACCCCGCTGCCCATTCGGCCCATCCTGCAGCCAAAGGCCATCATGCCGTCAGGAGCGCCACCCATGGGTACGCGGCAAAGCGAGCACCAGACGTTTCGTCCCCGCCCCATCAGCCGGACAACGCTGCACCCGTCGTCCCTCTGCAAAGCTATGCGGAACGCCTGGACACCCGAAGCTTCATCAGTGACATGGCGGAGCGCCACGGCTTCGACCAGCATGCACTGCTGGCACTCTTTGCGCAGGTTTCCCCCAACCCCCGCACGCTGGCCCTGATGCGTCCGGTACCGGCTCCGCCTGCACCAAACAGCACCACCCAGCCCGCACCCCCGGCCCCACCTCCCAACTGGCAAGCCTACCGGGCACGTTTTCTGCAGCCGGCGCGCATCCGGGGCGGACTGCAATTCTGGGATCAATACGCCGATGCACTGACACGGGCGACACAGACCCATGGCGTCCCGGCCGAGATCGTTGTCGCCATCATCGGCGTGGAAACCCGCTACGGACACAACACAGGCTCTTTCCCGGTGATTCAGGCGCTCGCCACCCTGGCGTTCGATTTCCCGCCACGGGCTGCCTATTTCCGCAGTGAACTGGAGCATTTCCTGCTTTATTGCCGAGAAAACGGCATCGACCCGCTGCGCCCGCTCGGCTCCTATGCCGGGGCCATGGGCATCCCCCAGTTCATGCCAGGCAGTATCCTCCAGTTTGCCACGGACTTCGACGGTGATGGCCGCATCGACCTGTCGGGCAGTGCAGTAGACGCCATCGGCAGCGTCGCACGCTTCCTGACCATTCATGGCTGGCAAAAGAAACGGGCGCTGTACTACCCTGCCACCCTGGCGGAACATGCCGATCCCGCGGCCCTTCTGGCGCAGGGTCCCAAGCCCACCCTGACGGCGGCCGACCTGAAGGCCCATGGCATCGACAGCCCCACCCCCCTGCCCGCCAACGAACCCCTGATGCTGGTCGACCTGCCCAATGGCCAGGCGCCCACGCGCTACATCATCGGCACTGGCAATTTCTATGCCATCACCCGCTACAACCGCTCGTTTTTCTACGCGATGGCAGTCAGTGAACTGGCAGAAGTACTGCATCAGCAGCATGTCGGCTCTCTGGAGGACCCCCAGCTTGCCCTGCCCGGCCATGCACCCGGCCCGGCAACCACGCCCCCACCGGGCGCCCGACCCTGAGCACCCATGTGCCTGGGCCGGCAGAACCAGCCATTACCATAGGCAGACGTTCCCTGCTGCTGACTGCATCCCATGTCCTCCCCCCGACCCCTTTCTTCCAACGACGCACTGCCCGAGTCAGCCCGTGACATCTACGTCATATCGCCATCCGGTGCGATTTCCGACCGGCGACGGCTGCAACGTGCCCGCCGCCTGATGCAGCAGCAGGGCTTGCGGCTCACGCTCGATCCTAAGGCGCTGGCCGTCTACCAGCAGCGCTTTGCCGGTGATGACGACAGCCGCCTCGGTGCATTCCAGCGTGCCGCCGACGCCGGGGCCCCTACCATCATGATCAGCCGGGGCGGCTATGGCCTGACCCGTTATCTCGGACGGCTGGACTTCGAGCGCCTGGCCGCCAGCGGCAAACGCTGGCTGGGCTTCTCGGACTTCACCGCCTTTCACCTGGCCATGCTGGCGCGCGCCGGCGCCATCACCTGGGCCGGGCCCGCGCTACTGTCGCATTTCGATCCCGCGCTGCCGGACGGCGTCGACCCCACCACCCTGGGCGCCCTGACCGATGTGCTGGCTGGCCGGCTGCAAGGGCTGGGCTTTCGCTGCGATGGCGCCCCCGCCGGCTTCGAAGCGCAGGGCACGCTCTGGGGCGGCAATCTCAGCATGGTCTGCACGCTGCTGGCCTCGCCCCTCTTTCCGCAGGTGAACCGGGGCATTCTCTTTCTGGAAGAGGTGAATGAGCACCCCTATCGCGTGGAACGCCTGATGACCCAATTACTGGATGCCGGCGTTCTCGACCGTCAGCAGGCCGTGCTGCTTGGGCACTTCAGCTGGCGTCAGGCCGACGGCGACCGCTATACCATGTCCCGGGTCTGGCAATGGCTGCGCAGTCGTACGCGAACCCCGCTGATCACCGGCCTGCCCTTTGGCCATGAACCCACCACACTCACCCTGCCCCATGGCGCCCCGGTCGGACTGGCGGTGGAGCGACGCACCTGCTATCTGGTGCTGCCGCATGGCGATCCCGCCTCCTGCTGCAGCCACCCGCACCCCTGAACCGGGCTACCCCACCATGGCCGCCCGGGCTTCATGAATGGCTCACAGTCGGGCCGGCAGGTGACGGGCCGGCAAACAGCCCCGTGGACAGGTAGCGATCACCCCGGTCGCAGACAATGAACACCACGGTCGGCGGCGGGCCATCCAGCGGTTCCCGGGCCAGCCGCGCGGCAAGGTCACGCGCCTGCTGCAGGGCCACCACGGCGGCACCTCCGGATGAGACGCCACAGAAAATCCCCTCGTCGACTGCCAGCCGGCGTGCCATGGCCTCGGCGGCCTGCTGGCTGACCGTCACCGTCCGGTCGATGCGGGCGTGAGCCTGAATCGCCGGTTCATAGCCCGGCGGCCAGGCGCGGATCCCGGCAATGGCAGCACCATCTTCAGGCTGCACACCGATGATCTCCACGCGCCCGTTCTGTTCCTTCAGAAAGCGGGAAATGCCGGTGATGGTGCCTGTCGTCCCCATTGCCGAGACCAGATGGCTGACCCGGCCAGCCGTCTGCTGCCAGATTTCCGGGCCGGTACCCCGATAATGCGCCCGCCAGTTGTCATCATTGGCAAACTGGTCAAGCACGCGGCCGCGTCCCTGCGCCTGCATGGCCAGCGCCAGATCACGGGCGCCCTCCATGCCCGCCTCCCGAGACACCAGCACCAGCTCCGCACCATAAGCCTGCATGGACTGGCGGCGCTCCAGGCTCTGGTTCTCGGGCATGACCAGCACCATCCGGTAACCCTTGACGGCAGCGACCATGGCCAGCGCAATGCCGGTGTTGCCGGAGGTCGCCTCGATCAGGGTATCACCCGGACGGATCTCGCCACGCGCCTCGGCCGCGGCAATCATGGCCAGCGCCGGGCGATCCTTGACGGAGCCGGCCGGATTGTTCCCTTCCAGCTTGGCAAGCACCCGGATGCCGGCAGCCTGCACGGCGGGATCCGGCAGGGTGGCGAGCGCCACCAGCGGCGTCTGCCCCACGCCATCCAGCAGCGATGCGACACCGGATGTGTGCGTCCCCTGCGGCATCACAGTACCGGCAAGGACATGAGAGAGACCGGCGCGGCAACGTCCAGCGGCTTCACCCCGGGCTGTTCCAGTTTCATCAGGCAGTCATGCAGCTCCTCGACGGCCTCGACCCGCCCAAAGCTCTTGCGCCAGACCAGCATCACCTTGCGGACCGGCGGCGTTTTCTCGAAAGGCACATAGCTCAGCAGGCCATCCGTGTTGCGGCCGGGCACACCTGGCTCGACCCCGGGCGGCATCGCCGTCCAGGGCAGCACGGTGATGCCCACTCCCGACGCCACCATGTGACGGATGGTTTCCAGCGACGAGCCCTCGAAGGTCTTCTGGATGCCGGCGGTGCTGGTCTGCGAGTAGCGCGCCAGCTCCGGACAGACTTTCAGCACCTGCCCGCGGAAACAGTGGCCTGCGCCTAGCAGCAGCATGGTTTCATCCTTCAGCTCGGAGGAGTCCACCGACGGCCGGCTGGCCCAGGGATGGCGACTGGGCACGACCACCACAAAGGGTTCGTCATAGACAGGCCAGGACATGACCCCGTGCATCGGCATCGGTTCCGCCACCACCGCCACGTCGATCTCGCCAAGTTTCAGCGCTTCCAGCAGCTTGCTGGTCAGCCCCTCCTGCAGCAACAGCGGCATGTTCGGCACGGCCTCCAGCATGGCGGGGATCAGCCGCGGCAGCAGATAGGGGCCGATGGTGTGAATCACGCCCAGCCGCAGTGGCCCGTGGCGCGGATCCTTGCCTTCCTTGGCAATCTCGCGGATCGTCGCCGACTCCTCCAGCACCCGCTGCGCCTGCTCCACGATGCGCTCACCCACGGGCGTCACGCTGACTTCGATATTGCCACGCTCGAACAACTGCACTTCCAGCTCATCTTCCAGCTTCTTGATGGCGACCGACAGGGTCGGCTGGCTGACGAAGCAGGCTTCGGCTGCCCGGCCAAAATGGCGCTCGCGCGCCACGGCCACGATATATTTCAGTTCAGTTAGTGTCATAGAAGAATTCTATCCCAGACCCCCCGGTGCGGACACACTTTTGCTGCTTCAATTCCGCCACAGTGGCCGTTCGCTCAGGCATCCAGAAAACGCTCACGCTGCGACAGCCAGCGATCCAGATGCGCCGCCACCACTATCGGGTGGCGCTCCATAAGCTGATCGGCTAACCGGTGTGCCAGATCCACCAGCAAAGCGTCACGAGCCAGATCGGCAAAGCGCAGCAGCATGGCGCCGGACTGCCGGGCGCCCAGCAGCTCGCCCGGCCCGCGCAGCTCCAGATCGCGCCGCGCGATCTCGAAACCATCCTGGGTCTGCCGCATGGTGGCCAGCCGTTCACGCGCAATCGCGCCCGGTGGATGGCGGTACAGCAGCACGCACAGGCTCTGCGCCGTTCCCCGCCCGACCCGCCCGCGCAACTGGTGCAGCTGTGACAGGCCAAAGCGCTCGGCATGCTCGATCACCATCAGACTGGCATTGGGCACATCCACGCCCACCTCGATCACGGTGGTGGCCACCAGCAGATCCACGTCCCCAGCCTTGAACGCCGCCATCACCGCATCCTTGTCAGCGGCTGGCAGCCGGCCATGCACCAGCCCGATGCGTACCTGCGGCAGCGCCGCCTGCAGCTGCCCGCAGGTGTCGATGGCATTCTGCAGATCCATCGCCTCCGACTCCTCAACCAGCGGGCAGACCCAGTAAGCCTGACGGCCTTCGGCCACCCAGCGCCCGACGTTGGCAATGACTTCGTCCCGGCGGGCATCGGCAATCAGCTTGGTCGTTACCGGCTGGCGCCCCGGCGGCAGCTCGTCGATCACCGATACATCCAGATCGGCATAAAACGTCATGGCCAGCGTCCGGGGAATGGGGGTGGCCGTCATCATCAACTGGTGCGGCAGCCGGTCATCGCCGGCCCCGTCGCTGCGCTCGCCGCGCAGCGCCAGACGCTGCGCCACGCCGAAGCGGTGCTGTTCGTCAACAATCGCCAGCGCCAGCCGGGGAAAGGTGACCGAATCCTGGATCAGCGCATGGGTGCCGACCAGCACATCCACCTCGCCTGCCGCCACCGCCTGCTTCACCTGGCGCTTGGCCGCGGCCCCCATGGAACCGGCCAGCCAGCCCACCCGCGCCCCCAGCGGCGTCAGCCAGGGCGAAAGCCGCTCGAAGTGCTGGCGCGCCAGAATCTCGGTGGGCGCCATCAGCGTGGCCTGCCGTCCCGAGCCGACCGCCACCATGGCCGCCAGCGCGGCGATGACGGTCTTGCCGCTGCCCACGTCTCCCTGCAGCAGGCGGTTCATGGGCTGTGTGCGGGACAGATCGGCCGCAATCTCGTTGCGCACCCGCTCCTGAGCCGCGGTCAATGTAAACGGCAGCGTCGCCAGCAACTGCGATTCGGCACGGCGCTCCGTCAGTGGCCAGGCCAGCTGGCGGGCGCGCAACTGTCGCGCGCGCCGCAGCGACAGCTGCTGGGCCACCAGTTCTTCCAGAATGATGCGCTGGCTGGCCGGCGCCTGATGGGCCGTCAGGGCCGCCAGGTCCGTGCCCGGTGGTGGATGGTGAATCAGCCGCAGCGCCTGTGGCAGCGGCGGCAGATGCTGCAGGAAAGATATCTCGGCCGAGTCTGCCGGCAGCAGCGCCATCAACAGGGCGGACGGCAGGGTATCCTGCCAGGTGCAGGCCGCCAGCGCCTGGTCGATGGCCCGGCGAATCGCTGCCTGCCCCAGACCGGCCACGGTCGGATACACCGGGGTGAGGCGATCCGGCAAGGGCGTGTCGGCACTGACCATCCGGTAACGCGGATGCACCATCTCGCGACCGAACAGCCCCACCCGCAACTCGCCAAAAGCCCGCACCAGCCGGCCCGGCTGCAGCTGCGCCAGCTGGGATGGATAGAAATGCAGGAAACGCAGCTGCAGCTCGCCGCTGTCATCAGCCACCTGCACCTGCAGGGCCCGTCGACCGCGGCCCACCACCTCGGCACGCAAAACCGTCGCCTGCACCTGCGCCGTGCTGCCATGCACCAGCGCGGCAATCGGCGTCAGCCGCGTCTCGTCCTCGTAGCGCAGCGGCAGGTGCAGCAGCAGATCCTCCTGCCGGGCCAGGCCCAGCCTGGCCAGCACCTGCTCAGCCGAGCCGGCCGACTTCCCGCGCGGCGCCTTGCCGGCCGCCACCGCTGCCGCCACCAGCCCTCAGGCCAGCACCACCGTCGCTTCCACCTCGAAGGGCGCACCCTTGGGCAGGCCGGCGACCTGTATGGTCGAGCGGGCCGGGTACGGCGCCTGGAAATACTCGGCCATGATCTGGTTGACCGTGGCGAACTGGCCCAGATCAACCAGATAAAGCCCCAGCCGCACCACCTGCCCCAGATTGCCACCGGCGGCCTCGACCACCGCCTTCAGGTTGCGGAACGCCTGGTGCACCTGCGCTTCGAAGCCGCCCGCCACCAGCTCGCCGGTCTGCGGGTCGAGCGGGATCTGGCCGGACAGATAGACCGTGTCACCCGCCCGGATGGCCTGCGAATAGGGGCCAATCGCGGCAGGGGCCTTGGGCGTGGAAATCGGGGTGGCCATGATGTCTCTCTCCTTGTCTGGTACATCGCGAAAGAAGCTCCGATTCTATAGCCTTTCCACTGGCCTACCCCCAGATGCCCAGCCGCGACAGCGCATAGGCGACCAGTCCCGCCGCAATCCACAGCATGAACAGGCCAATCAGCGCATCGAGGATGCGCCACGTCACCGCCTTGCGGAACCAGGGCGCCAGCAGGCGGGCGCCATAGCCCAGCCCGAAGAACCAGCAGGCCGAGGCCAGCAGCGCCCCGGCCAGGAACTGCAGCTTGCCCTGATACGGCAAGGTCCCCGCCACGCCGCCCACCACCAGCACCGTATCCAGGTAGACGTGCGGGTTCAGCAGGGTGATGCCCAGCGTCGCCAGCACGACACTGCGCAGCCGGCCACCCGCCTCCGCCTCACCGGCCACCAGGGCATGCCCACCACGCCAGGCGCCGATGAACGAGCGCCCGGCATAGCTGCCCAGGAAAACCGCCCCGAGCACGGCCAGCGCCACCGACCACCCGGTGCTGGCGCCGAGCGCGCTGCCCACCCCCATCACCCCCAGCGTCATCAGCAGCACATCGCAACCAAAGCAGGTCAGGGCCACCCAGAACACGTGGTTGCGCAGCAGCCCCTGCTTCAGCAGGAAAGCGTTCTGCGCACCAATGGCAATGATCATCCCCCCGCCCAGCAGGGCGCCACGAAGGAAATTATTCATACGCGTTCATCCATAATGGTATGGCCAGCATCTCGCAAGCATCGTAAGGCCAGATGAACTTGACTTTTTTTTACAAAAATATAATCTGTATCGTAAGAAGAAACGACAAGCACACTAACGTTATTTTCGCCAAGCGGCAAACAAATAGCAGATAACACTCCACTTTGATCAAAACCCAAAATACCACGAATTTTAAAAACACGCCAATCGTCTTCAGAACAAGCAACAACCTCCTCGCCAAAATACCTATCTTTATTATAAATGATTGTCACACAACCCATCTCCTCCACCCGAACAAAAACATCAACCGACATCGAATCTAGACTCTCTCTAGAAATCTTTGCCACTACATACACCCCTTCAAGCAAATCAATTAACACTATATATCACCCAAAACTTTAAAATCAAAACCTATCGTGGATCTATACCCATCACTTTCAATATCCACCCTTTTAATTGGCGTAACTTCATGCCACAATTCACTACCAAGATCCGGCTGAAGAACCCCCTGACCAGGCTGAAGTTGCATTTTAAAAACAGAAGAAACTTTATCCGCCCCATAAATAAGACTATCGCCACCCGTAACGTTCACCCTCTCCAAAACCAAAGCAGATACAATATAATCCATCCCATCCTGATGCACTCCTTCCGGGGAGTTTGAAACATCGCATTCAGGACTAGCGCTCACCAATGTATGATGAATAACTACCTTCATCCTCCGCAAGCTAGGTCTATAAAAACATATACTATCAGCAACATAAAACAATATAGACATTAAATCAGAATTAAATAGCTCATCCGGCAACTCCCTAAAAACCCTCCCCTCAATCCTATAATCACGACCTTCACCACCAATCAGAGCCAATTCTTGCGAAAATGGTTCCCCCAAGATACGTTTAACATCCCACCCCCCAGAAACACTCCTATTGATAACACATGAACTAACAAGTCTTTTTCTAAATTGACTCACTTTGGACAAGCCACTCAAAATAACATCGCTCACACCCAAAAAGCTCACCAATTCTCGATCACTAACACTTCCTTTATAAAAATCAGCCCACATATCCTCATTAACTTTACTGACAACTGACAACGGAATATTTTTTTCAAAAATTCGATTTTATTATATCTCAGCAAATACTCATCTTCTTGATAAAAAGAATAAAATTCACGAGTAATGGATGCCATCTTGTTCAAATCCACACCAATCTCGGAAAGACTAAAAACAGAAATTGGCATCAACAATGGAGCGGTCAACATATTCAAACCTCCAGCAAAAAAGCAAACACACCTGCCCAAACAAAACCAAGATCAAGATTAACTAGGTAACATAATATCACGGAATATGACATTTATTCCACTTTACCAGCGTAGGGTTTTCCCAGCCCTATCAACTTGGATTAAAATCACCCACTGCTTAGTTCGCGCTGCCATGAATTTCATCTGCCCTTTTTGTTACAGTTACAATCAGAAACTGCTAGGAATTATAACATTCCCTTATCACCACCCTGAACTTGCGATTGCTCAGGCATTCATCGGCATCCACCAACACATTTCATTCAACTGTTCATCTCACTCTTTGCCATCCGCCCCATCGTGTCCTTCCCCTCCCCCCGGACTCAGACCCCTACAAGCGAGCCTCCTCAACGCGCCATCCGCATCCGCGGCGCCCGGCAGAACAACCTGAAGAACCTCGACCTGGACATCCCCACCGGCCAGCTGGTGGTGGTCACCGGCGTCTCGGGCAGCGGCAAGTCCTCGCTGGTGTTCGACACCCTCTACGCCGAGGGGCAGCGCCGCTACGTCGAGACCTTCTCGGCCTACGCCCGCCAGTTCCTTGACCGGATGGACCGCCCGCAGGTGGACAGCATCGACGGGGTACCGCCCGCCATCGCCATCGACCAGACCAACCCGGTGCGCACCTCGCGCTCGACGGTCGGCACGATGACCGAGCTCAACGACCACCTGAAGCTGCTGATGGCCCATGCCGCCACCCTGTACTGCCGGCAGTGTGCCCAGCCGGTGCGGGTCGACGATGTGGCCAGCATCACCGCCGCCGTGCACGAGCGCGCCGCTGCCCTCGGCGACCCCCGCCTGTTCGTCACCTTCCCGGTGCAGGTGCCGGCCGGCTTCGACGAGCAGGAAGTGCTCGACCAGCTCCAGGCCCAGGGCTACACCCGCATCCACGCGCGCGAGGAGCTGCCGATGCCGGCTGCTGCGCCAGCCGCAGCCAACCGCGGCAAGACCGCCAAAACCACCCGGGCGGCCAAGGGCACCAAAACGACCCGGGGCAGCGCCGCGGCAGCCACGCGCAGCCAGCCTGCGACCACGAACAGCGCCAGCACCCGGCACGCGGCTGCCACAGCGGCCGCGCCGGCCAGTGACGCACCCCATGCCCGCCGCATCACCCCCGTGCCGCTGCGCCTGACCATCGTCGCCGACCGCTTCCGGGCCAGCAGCGTGCCGGCAGACCGGCTGGCCGCCAGCCTGGAGGCAGCGCTGGACCGCGGCCACGGCCATCTGACCGTCATCGCCCAGGACAGCGACGGCAACGAGCTGGCCCGCTGGCCCTTCAGCAGCCAGTTCGCCTGCGCCACCTGCGACATCACCTACCAGCCGCCCACGCCCAGCCTGTTCTCGTTCAACTCGCCCCTGGGCGCCTGCGAAACCTGCCGGGGCTTTGGCCGGGTCATCGGCCTGGACCTCGGCCTGGTCATCCCTGACGGCAGCAAGTCGCTGGCCGAGGGCGCCATCAAACCCTGGCAGACGCCCAGCTTCAAGGAGGCCCAGGACGAACTGATGAAGTTCGGCAGGAAGGCCGGCATCGACCTGCAGCGCCCCTGGGACGACCTGCCGGCCGCCTCGAAGCACTGGGTCATCGAGGGTGACCCCGACTGGCACGGTGACTGGAAACACCAGTGGTATGGCATCCGCCACTTCTTTGCCTGGCTGGAGAGCAAGGCATACAAGATGCACATCCGGGTGCTGCTCTCCAAGTACCGCTCCTACACACCCTGCCCGGTCTGCGAAGGTGCCCGCCTCAAGCCCGAGGCGCTGCTCTGGCGCGTCGGCAGCGCGGCCGATGCCCGGCAAGCCTTTGCACCGGCCGCCGACGCAACGGGCAGCGACGCGCCGGCCGGCACCTACCGCCGCTTCCGTCCGATGGGCACGCAGTGGAGCGACGCCCAGCTCGCTGCCCTGCCCGGCCTGACGGTCCACGACATCATGCTGCTGCCCATCGACCGCCTGAACCGGCTGATGGACACCCTGCATCTGCCGGCCCCGCTGGACGAGGCTACCCGGCTCCTGATGGCCGAAATCCGCACCCGGCTGCGCTTCCTTGACCACGTCGGTCTCGACTACCTGACGCTGGACCGCCAGTCGCGCACCCTGTCCGGCGGCGAGGTGCAGCGCATCAACCTGACCACCGCGCTGGGCACCTCGCTGGTCAATACCCTGTTCATCCTCGATGAACCCTCCATCGGCCTGCACCCGCGCGACATGGACCGCATCATCGCCATCATGCAGCGGCTGCGGGACGCCGGCAACTCGCTGGTCGTGGTCGAGCACGACCCGCAGGTCATGTTCGCCGCCGAGCGCATCATCGACATCGGCCCCGGCCCCGGCGAACGGGGCGGCCAGATCGTCTTCGACGGCCCGGCCAGCCACCTGCCGGCCGCCCGGACCCTCACCGCCGACTACCTGGCCCGCCGCCGGCAGGTCTTTTCCGGCCAGCGTCAGCCGGTCACGGCCGAGACCCCGCGCCTGCGGCTCGAAGGCGTCCGCGCCCACAACCTGCATACCATTGATGTCGACATCCCGCTGGGCCGGCTCGTCTGCCTGACCGGCGTCTCCGGCAGCGGCAAGTCCACCCTCATGCAGGACGTGCTGCTGCCCGCCCTGCTGAAGGAGCAGGGCCTGCCCACCGAAGCGCCCGGCGAGTTCCGGCGCCTCATCGGCGCACAGCTCATCGAAAGTGTCGTGTTCGTCGACCAGTCGCCGATCGGCAAGACCACCCGCAGCAACCCGGTCAGCTACGTCGGCGCCTTCGATCTGATCCGCAAACAGTTCGCCGCCACCGAGCTCGCCCGGGAACGCGGCTACACCGCGGGTGTCTTCAGCTTCAACAGTGGCGACGGCCGCTGCCCCACCTGCAGCGGCAACGGCTTCGAACATGTCGAGATGCAGTTCCTCTCCGACGTGTACCTGCGCTGCCCCGACTGCGACGGCAAGCGCTTTCGCCCCGAGATCCAGGACGTACACATCCGCGGGCGCAGCGACGGCACCGCCATGGCCCGGCCGGTGGAAGCCTCCATCGTCGACGTGCTCGACATGACCGTGCGGCAGGCTGCCGACTTTTTCAGCGCCACCCCCGAGATCCAGCGCCGGCTGCAGCCGCTGGTCGAGGTGGGCCTCGACTACCTGAAGCTCGGCCAGCCCGTCCCCACCCTGTCCGGCGGCGAAGCCCAGCGCCTGAAGCTGGCCGGATTTCTGGCCGAAGCCGCCGAGCAGGCACGCAAGCGCGGCGCCCGCAGCCATCGGCACACCGCTGCCGGCGGCACGCTCTACCTGTTCGACGAACCCACCACCGGCCTGCACTTCGACGACATTGCCCGGCTGCTGCGCGCCCTGCGCTCGCTGCAGGCTGCCGGACACTCGGTGCTGCTCATCGAGCACAACCTCGACCTGATCGAGGCTGCCGACTGGCTGATCGACCTCGGGCCCGGCGGTGGCGACCATGGCGGCCGCATCGTCGCCACGGGCACCCCTGCCGACGTCGCCACCAACCCGGCCTCCTTCACCGGCATCGCCCTGGCCACCCACCGTGCCGAGCTGGAACGCCTGGCTGCGCAAGCCACCGCCGCCCCGGTGCTTCAGGAAGCCGCCCCGTCCACCGCACTGCCCGGCGCCCGGCACGGGCGGGCCAGCAACGCCATCATCGTGCACGGTGCCCGCGAGCACAACCTGAAAAACATCGACGTCGACATCCCCCGCGACCAGATGACCGTCATCACCGGCGTCTCGGGCAGCGGCAAGTCCACCCTGGCCTTTGATGTCGTCTTCGGTGAAGGGCAGCGGCGCTACCTCGAATCCCTCAACGCCTACGCCCGCCAGTTCGTCCAGCCGGCCTCCCGGCCCGACGTGGACGCCATCCACGGGATCCCGCCCACGGTGGCCATCGAACAGCGCACCAGTCGCGGGGGCCGCAAGAGCACAGTCGCCACCCTGACCGAAATCCACCATTTCCTGCGGCTGCTGTTCCAGAAACTGGGCACCCAGTACTGTCCCAACGATGGCACGCCCATCGAACCACAATCCTTTGACAGCATCGCCGCCCGCATCATGCGGGACTATCGCGGACGCCAGATCGGCCTGCTGGCCCCGCTGGTGGTCGGCCGCAAGGGCATCTACACCGACCTCGCCAAATGGGCGCACAGCAAGGGCTACCCCATGCTGCGCGTCGATGGCCGCTTCCTGCCAACCGAGGGCTTCCCGCGCATCGACCGCTACATCGAGCACCACATCGAACTGCCCGTCGCCGACCTCACCATCGACCCCGCCCAGGAAGCCGGGCTGCGCACCCAGCTGCTGGCCGCGCTGCAGCACGGCAAGGGAGTCGTCATGCTGCTGGAAGACGTCGACCGCCTCAAAACCGACCTGGACACGCCCCTGCAGTCCGTACTGTTCAGCACCCGGCGTGCCTGCAGCCACTGTGGCACCAGCTACCCGGAGCTCGACCCGCGCTCCTTCTCCTTCAATGCCCGGCAGGGCTGGTGCCCCGCCTGCCTGGGAACCGGACTGGCGATCATCGGCCGCATCCGCCAAGACGAGCTTACCCCCGGCCTCGAAGGCGAAACCGACGCCGGCGTCACCTACAGCGACGAGCCCTGCCCGGTCTGCCACGGCCAGCGGCTCAACGCGATCGCCCTCCACGTAAAACTCGGCGACCAGTCCATTGCCGATGTCACCGCCCGCTCCGTCCTGGCGGCCCGGGATTGGGTCAGGACCGTTTCCCATGGCTTCGACCAGCGCCAGAGCGACATCGCCACCGGCATCCTCGACGAGATCAGCAACCGGCTGACCTTCCTCATCGACGTAGGACTGGGCTACCTCACGCTCGACCGCGCCGCCCCCTCCCTCTCCGGCGGCGAAGCCCAGCGCATCCGCCTGGCCGGCCAGCTCGGCTCCAACCTGCAGGGCGTCTGCTATGTCCTTGACGAACCGACCATCGGCCTGCACCCGCGGGACAACCGCCTGCTGCTGCAGACCCTTGACCGGCTGCGCCGCAAAGGCAACACCCTGCTGATCGTCGAGCATGACGAGGACACCATCGCCCGGGCCGACCACCTGATCGACATTGGCCCCGGTGCCGGCCGCCTGGGTGGCCAGGTCATTGCCAGCGGCACACTGGCCGAGATCGAGGCCAACCCGGCCAGCCTCACCGGCCGCTATCTGACCCATCCTCCCCCCCTGCCCGCCCGCCCACGCCGCGCCGTCGACTCCCAGACCCCGGCCCTGCACCTGCTGGGCGCACACCTGCACAACCTGAAGAACGCCTCGGCGCGCATCCCGCTCAAGCGCCTCACCGTCGTCACCGGTGTATCGGGCAGCGGCAAATCCACCTTCGCCCGCGACGTGCTGCTGGACGCCCTGCAGCGGCGGCTGGCCGGGGAGCACGGTGCCCTGCCCCACTGCGACGACCTGCAGGGCTGGCAAGGCATCCAGCGCGTCCTCGAAGTCGACCAGACCCCCATCGGCAAAACTCCCCGCTCAACCCCGGCAACCTACATCGGCTTCTGGGACGCGATCCGCCGCCTCTTTGCCGACACCAGCGAAGCACGCCTGCGCGGCTACACGGCCTCGCGCTTCTCCTTCAACACCGCCGGTGGCCGCTGCCCGGCCTGTGAGGGCCAGGGCGTGCGCACCATCGAAATGAATTTCCTGCCCGATGTGCGCATCCTCTGCGACGCCTGCGGCGGCGGCCGTTTTGATGCCGAAACCAACCAGGTTCACCTCAACGGCAAATCCATCGCCGACGTCCTGCACATGACCGTGGACGAGGCCCTGGGCTTCTTCACCCCCTGGCGCTCCATCGCCCACCCGCTCAAGCTGCTGCAGGATGTCGGCCTGGGCTACCTCACCCTTGGCCAACAAAGCCCGACCCTGTCAGGTGGCGAGGCCCAGCGCATCAAGCTGGTCACCGAGCTGGCCAAGGTACGCGCCCTGACCGAAGAAATCGACCCCCTGCGCGAAGCCAAAGCCCAGGCCACCGCCCGGGCCCGGGCGCGCCGGGCCGGCCACCAGGGCGAAGTCATCGACGGCGGCACCTTCTACATCCTCGACGAACCCACCGTCGGCCTGCACATGGCGGACGTGGAAAAACTGCTGCATGTCATGCACCGCCTGGTCGACGCCGGCAACACCCTGCTCGTCATCGAACACAACCAGAACATCTGGGCCGAGGCCGACTGGATCATCGACATCGGCCCCGAAGGCGGCACGGCGGGCGGGCAGGTCGTCGCCGAAGGCCCCCCGCTCCAGCTCGCCCATGCGCACCAGACCCACACCGGACGTCTGCTGGCCGAGTTCATCCGCCAGCACCGGAAAAACGGCGCACAATAGCGACATCGACACAGCCGGCCCGACACCCGGGCCGCTCACCCCCCGGACTGAACCGGGACACTCCTCCACCGCAGTTGCCGAAGAACACCATGCCCAACACTTCCGCATCCCCTGCCCCCATCACCCTGCCCGCCACCTGGGGCGCCCTCTTCGCCGGCCTTGGCGTCGCGGCTGGCGCCATTGGCAACCACGCCATGCGCGCCATGCTGGCCGAGCCGCTGCTGCTGGTCTACGAGACCGCCGTACGCTACCAGATCTACCACGCACTGGCCCTGCTGGCCGTGGCCGCCCTGGCCAGCCGCCTGCCCGCCGGTGCCGTCCGGACCGTCTCGTGGCTGTTCATTGCCGGCATCATCTGCTTCTCCGGCAGCCTTTACCTCCTGGCGCTGACCGGCAGCCGCCCGCTCGGCATCCTCACCCCCGTCGGCGGCAGCTGCTTCATCGCCGGCTGGCTGTGGCTCGCCTGGGCCACCTGGCGGCACGGCCGTACCACAACGTCCAGCTGAGCCGCCAAAACAGACCTGTCCCCTGCGGTTTTATCCCTGGACAGAATCATCAACTATGGCAACATCCTCCAATCATCTGTACGCATTGCCTGGAGGCCCTGTCATGGACAATATGCAAAAAACGCCATCTGCCCGCTCCGCTCCCACCACCGGGGCACGCCGGGCCGCATGGCGTATCCTGCAACGCGAAGGCCGGCGCCTGCAGCAAACCCCACTGCGTACCCTGCTCGACAACCCGGAACGGCCGGCCCGCCTCCGGCTGGAAGCGGCCGGACTCATCGCCGACTTCAGCAAACAGCGCATCGACGGCGGCGTCATCGACGCCCTGATCGGCGTAGCCAGAAGTGCCCGCCTGACCGAAGCCCGCCAGTACCTGCTCAGTGGCGGCATCGCCAACCCCACCGAAGGCCGCCAGGTCCTGCACACCGCGCTGCGCGGCCTGCAGGGCGACGCCGCCGCGGCCCACCAGGCCAGCACCGAACGCCAGCGCATTCTGGATCTGGCCCGCCGCTTCCGCCAGGGTGAACTCCGGGGCCAGAGCGGTCAGCCCCTCACCGCCCTCGTCTGCATCGGCATCGGCGGCTCCGACCTTGGCCCCCGGCTGGTCTGCGACGCCCTGGCACGTCCCGGCGGCCCCGATGTACGCTTTGTCGCCAACGTCGACCCGGCCGACCTGGCCCGCAACCTCGCCGGCCTGGACCCCGCCACCACCGCTTTTCTGGTCGTCTCCAAAACCTTCACCACCCGGGAGACACTGGCCAACGCCGAGGCCGCCCTGCACTGGCTGACCCGCGCCGGCCTGTCGCGCGACGCCGCCCTGCGGCAATTCATCGGCGTCACCGCCAACCCGGAAGCAGCCGAACGCTACGGTGTGCCCGTCACCCAGATCCTGCGTTTCTGGGACTGGGTCGGTGGCCGCTACTCATTGTGGTCGGCCGCCGGCATCTCCATCGCCATCGCCTGCGGCCCACAGGTCTTCGAGGAGCTGCTCGACGGCGCCCGCAGCATGGACGAACACTTCCAGAGCGCCCCCTTCGACAGCAACCTGCCCGTCTGGCTGGGCCTCATCAGCATCTGGAACCGTGACATCCTGGATTGCCCCACCCAGGCCATCATTCCCTACAGCGAACGCCTGCGGCTGCTGCCGAACTACCTGCAGCAGCTCATCATGGAAAGCAACGGCAAATCGGCCCGCACCAACGGCAGCCACCTGGGCCTGCCCAGCGCCCCCGTCATCTGGGGCGTCTCCGGCACCAACGCCCAGCATTCGTTCTTCCAGCAGCTGCACCAGGGCCCCGACACCGTCCCGGTCGATTTCATCATCGCCCGCCAACCTGACCCAGACACCCTGGCAGGCCCCAACGACCCGCGCCACCAGATCCTGGCGGCCAACTGCCTGGCCCAGAGCGCTGCCCTGGCGCTCGGCAAGCCCCTGCCCGATGAAGCGCAGGGCGAGGACTGGCACCGTGCCTTCCCCGGCAACCGTCCCAGCACCATCATCCTTCTGCCCGCCATCAACGCCCGCGCCCTCGGTGCCCTGCTGGCTGCCTATGAACACGCCACCTTCGTGGCCAGCGTCATCCTCGGCATCAACGCCTTCGACCAGTTCGGCGTCGAATACGGCAAAGTGATGGCCACCTCCGTCGAAACCGCCCTGGCCGGTGGCGACGCCAGCACGCTCGATTCCGCCACCCGCGCGCTGCTGGGATACTTCCGGCGTTGATGCTGGGCCCGGAGGGGATGGCTGCTCAGCCCAAGCCCCTCCGATGCACCCAGGCTCCACAGCGACACCGCCGAAACCCATGCAAGACGACGATCCCGCCACAAGAAGAAGCTTCTTCCAGGAGCATATTCTTGACCAG
The DNA here is from genome assembly GCA_030527825.1 of Lautropia sp. Taxonomy (GTDB): domain Bacteria; phylum Pseudomonadota; class Gammaproteobacteria; order Burkholderiales; family Burkholderiaceae_E; genus Lautropia. The sequence goes on along the minus strand of JAUNAC010000001.1, from coordinate 1,334,736 downwards.
CCATCGTCCGTGAAGACCGTAAGGCTACCGTTACATGTCCGTGGCCTGCTTCCTGTTTGTTGCAATACTTTGCTTTGTCTGGGGGCGATGGGCTCCTCTGGAAATCCAGGGGGGCACATCATTCGAGTGCAAGGCCAGGGTCTATGTATGACCCACCGCACTTGGTCATGAAGAACTCCAGACTGATCCACGTCACGGCCTGGGTAGATGACATCAACCCCAAATGCAAGGAAACAGTCGGTTCATGGAAACGCAGGGGCCTTGTACTGCCGGCAAGGTTCGCCGCCTCTCCCCTGCTGGCCAAGGGCCAGCCGCTCATCCTCGAGAGTTCGGCCACAACACGAAGAACAAACTAGAGGTGGGTGCCGTATGCTCCGGCCGCGGCCCCCTCATCGCGGACCTTGCCCATCTTCAACGAAAGTATCGACCTGAAAAACAAAGGTACCGTGTCCATCACCGTCTTTTACTTTCTGGCAGGCGTCGTAATGGCCATCCAGTCGTTGCGCCATTACCTGCGCGCCCGCCGGGAGACAGCGGACACAGCGTCGACCTGACCTCCCTGCCGGGGCTCCGCCACGACCGGCATGGGCCCCCGTGCCAGCGCCCATGCCATCAGACGATCAGAAACGGACGCCAGCCTTCACGCTGTAGCTGGTCGTATCGCCCGTGCGATCGACCTCGGCCGCCAGGTTGATGCCCAGATTGACGTTGATCCCTGCGAAGGCGCGGTTGAGCGAGAACGACTCCCGCTGCAGGCCGGCCACATTCTTCGGCGTGCTGCGAACCCATACCTTGCCCACGCCGGCATACGGCGTGAACATCAGAATGCCCTTCGAGATCGACAGATCCACGCCGGTGGTGTTCATCTTCAGCTGATCCACCCCCGAGAGCGCCGAATACGAACCGCGAACGGCCACCGCCGGCAGCAGCGTGTTGCCTTCGATGAAGGCCCAGCGCACGCCGCCACCCCAGACACCGATGTTGTTGGTCGCCTTGTTGTAGAACGCATCCAGGTCGATGTTGTAGGGCAGACCCTTGTGCACGTTCACCCCGCCCATCGCCACATACTCGTCGACCTTCGCGCCATTCGAGGCCCGGCTCCACAGCCCACGGTTCTTCAGCTTGAAGCCGGTGGCCGAGGCACTGATGTCAAAGCCGAGCACCCCCAGCCCCTCAGCCGGCACCAGCCCCTTGAAGGCCACCGCACCGCCCAGCTCCCTGGCCAGCGAACGGAACTCCTGCTGCTGCAGGGACTGCAGCGTCGTCGCATAGTCATCGGCGGCCAGCGCCGGCGACGATGCCCCCACACAACCTGCCGCAGCGACGCCAGCCGCAACCATCCGGACAGCCGTCAAGCGGCCAGCAAAACCAGAAAACATGACCTCAACTCCTGACAAAAACAGCAATACAAAAAAAAGGGGCAGTTCTCCGCCCTCGCGTATTCCCTGATGGTAGCCGATGCGCCCCGCCCGTGGGGAAAAGCAGACACCCGTCAGCCAGGGCAGACAGACCGTCAATGCTAAGATTCCCCGCCCGTACTTGCAGCATCCATGCGGTTCGGCGGCCCATCCCCTTTCCAGCCCTGTCCCCGACCTGTCAATCGACCGTGAACAGCCCCACCACGACGCCTGAATACATTCTCACCCTCTCCTGTGCCGACCGTGCCGGCATCGTCCACGCCATCAGCGGCCTGCTGCTCCAGCACCAGGGCAACATCACCGAAGCCGCCCAGTACAACGACCCGGACACCGGCCTCTTCTTCATGCGGGTACAGTTCACCAGTCCCGCCCCTGAGGCCACGCTGCACACCGCCCTGCAGACAGCCGCCGGACCACTTGAGATGCACTGGCAGCTCGCCGCCGCCGGCCGGCGCATGCCTACGGTCGTCCTCGTCTCACGGCTCGGCCACTGCCTCAACGACCTGCTGTTCCGCACCCGGGCCGGCATGCTGCCCATCGACATCCGCGCCGTCATCTCCAACCACGACGACTTCCGTGCCCAGGTCGAGAATCAGGGCATCCCCTTCCACCACATCCCGGTCAGCGCCGCCAGTCGCGAAACCGCCGAAGCCAGCCAGCTGGCGATCATCCAGTCGACCGGCGCCGAACTGGTCGTCCTGGCCCGCTACATGCAGATCCTCTCCGACAACCTGTGCCGCCAGCTGCAGGGTCGCGCCATCAACATCCACCACTCCTTCCTGCCCAGCTTCAAGGGCGCCCGCCCCTACTACCAGGCCCATGACCGCGGCGTGAAGATCATTGGCGCCACCGCCCACTACGTCACCGCTGAACTCGACGAAGGCCCGATCATCGAACAGGATGTCGAGCGGGTCGATCACACCATGGCCGTCGACACCCTCACCGCCCTGGGCGGCGACACCGAAAACGTCGTGCTTGCCCGTGCCATCAAATGGCATGCCGAGCATCGCATCATGCTCAACGGCCACAAAACTGTCATTTTCCGCTGACAGGGCCCCCACCCAAAAAAAACTGTCCCTGCCCGGACCGACGCCCCGCGTGAGATTCCGCACTGACGCTAGTGTTTTCCCTGCTTGCCAAAAGCCTGCCGCTCACGCATTGTCCCGGGCACGCCTGTCAATAACCGACAGTCAGTAACCGACATCGCGTACCCCTGCCGTCACGGCTGCCACCCGGCCTTCCCGCCGGCCAGCGGTCGCGAACCCATGCGGCCGCACGTCTCCCGGGCACCCGGAACTGCGCTGTCATCAAGGCATAAAAAAACAAGGAGGCAAACCATGCCGGATCCCGTTGTCGAAAAAATCCAGCGACATCCTCAGTACCAAAACCTGCAGAAAGAACGCAACACCCTGGGCTGGACGCTCACCATCCTGATGCTGATTGTCTACTACGGCTTCATCGGGCTCATCGCGTTCAACCGGGCCTTTCTCTCACGTCCGCTCGGCCCGGATAGCGTCACCACCCTGGGCATCCCCGTCGGCCTGGGTGTCATCATCTTCACCGTCGCCATCACCGGCCTCTACGTATACCGTGCCAACAGCCGCTATGACGCCATGACCCGTGACATCCTGAAGGACACCACTGAATGAATACGCCCCTTCATCACCGATCCGCGCCGCCTGCCACCTGCCGCCCCATCCACGGCAGCGCCATCTGCACTCTCATGGCCCTGGGCGCCCTGCTGCTGTCCGGCACAGCCGCCGCCGCCGGCGTGGATGTCGCCAACGCCGCCAAGCAGCCCACCAACTGGACAGCCATCGTACTGTTCATTGCCTTCGTTGCCGCCACCCTCTGGATCACCAAATGGGCGGCCGGTAGAACCCGCTCCGCAGCCGACTTCTACACCGCCGGCGGTGGCATCACCGGCTTCCAGAACGGTCTGGCCATTGCGGGAGACTTCATGTCCGCCGCCTCATTCCTGGGCATTTCCGCCGCCGTCATGTCCAGCGGATACGACGGCCTGATCTACGCCATCGGCTTCTTGGTCGGCTGGCCCATTCTCACCTTCCTGCTGGCCGAGCGGCTGCGCAACCTGGGCAAATTCACCTTTGCCGACGTCGCCGGCTACCGCTTCCAGCAAAAACCCATCCGGCTGTTCGCTGCTGCCGGCACCCTGGTGGTCGTCGCCTTCTACCTCATCGCGCAGATGGTCGGTGCCGGCCAGCTCATCAAGCTGCTCTTTGGCCTTGACTACTGGATCGCCGTGGTCATCGTCGGCGTCCTGATGATGATCTATGTCCTGTTCGGCGGCATGACCGCCACCACCTGGGTGCAGATCATCAAGGCCGTGCTGCTGCTCTTTGGCGTCACCTTCATGGGCTTCATGGTCATGCGGCACTATGGCTTCAGCCTGGAGGCCCTGTTTTCCGAAGCCGTGCGCGTCAAGGCCGCCATCGCCCGGAATGCCGGCGCCTCGCCAGAAGATGCCCACCAGACCGGTCTGGCCCTGATGGGGCCGGGCGGATTCATCAAGGATCCGATCTCCGCCCTGTCCTTCGGCATTGCGCTGATGTTCGGCACCGCCGGACTGCCCCACATCCTGATGCGCTTCTTCACCGTGCCTGATGCCAAGGAAGCACGCAAATCCGTTTTCTGGGCCACCACCTGGATCGGCTACTTCTACGCCCTGATCTTCATCATCGGCTTCGGCGCCATCACCCTCGTGCTGACCAACCCGGAATTCGCCGACACTGCGCGTGGCGTCATCCGGGGCGGCGCCGGCACCGCCAACATGGCCGCCGTGCTCGTGGCGCGCTCCGTTGGTGGCAACGTCTTCTATGGCTTCATCTCTGCCGTGGCCTTTGCCACCATCCTCGCGGTCGTCGCCGGACTGACCCTGTCTGGTGCTTCTGCGGTGTCCCATGACATCTACGCCACCATCATCAAACAGGGACGGGCCAACAGCGCCGCCGAGCTGCGCGTTTCCCGCGTCACCACACTGATCCTGGGCATCGTGGCCGTCATTCTGGGCATCACCTTCGAAAAACAGAACGTCGCCTTCATGGTGTCCCTGGCCTTTGCCGTCGCTGCATCCGCCAACTTCCCGGTACTCTTCCTGTCCATTCTCTGGCGGGGCTGTACCACACGTGGTGCCGTCATCGGTGGCTTTCTGGGGCTGGCCTCTTCGGTCATCCTCACCATCCTGTCGCCTTCCGTCTGGGAAGCCACCATGGGCAATCCGAAGGGCTCCGCCCCTTTCCCCTACACATCGCCTGCGCTCTTTTCCATGACGCTGGGCTTTCTGGGGGTATGGCTGTTCTCGGTACTGGATCGCAGCCCACGCGCCCAGCAGGAGCGTGACGCCTTCGACGCCCAGCAGGTCCGCTCGGAAACCGGCTACGGCGCCGCCAGGGCCGCCAGTCACTGAGGTGAAATCCCTGCGGCCGGCTCGCGCGGCTCCGGCTCTCTCATGACCGGGGCCTCGTGGCCTCCCTGCGCAGCTCCCGCAACTTGATGAAGGCCATGGCCGCCATCACCGCATCATTGACGGCATCATGTGCGGGCAACATGGGCAGTGCCAGCGTCTGCATGATGCTGGCGAAACGCAAATCTATCTCCGCGTTGTCATGCTGACGATAGAGCGGTAACTGCCGGAACTGCCAGTCGTAATACAGCGCCGATATCTCGATCCGGGGCTGTGGCAGCACCAGACCAAAGCAGCGTGCCAATGCCCGGTCCAGCATGGCCACATCAAATGCCAGGTAATACCCCACCAGCGGCCGGCTCCCAATGAAGTACAGCAGCTGCTCCATCGCCTCAGCCACCGGCATCCCGTCGGCCACATCCTGCTGGCGCAGCCGATGCACCCGCACACTGTCTGCTGCCACCTCCCGGGTCGGACGCACCCGCAGATCCAGCCGCTCACGCGTCAGGATCCGCCGTTCCCGGATGCGTACCGCCCCGATCGCAATGATCTCGTCCCGGCGAACATCCAGCCCCGTCGTCTCACAGTCCAGCGCCACCCATTCCTGCGCTGGCGGTGACTCAAACAAAAATGCCCAGCGTGGATCCTTCAAATGGCTGCGCTGCCACCGCCGCCGGGCCGACAGCACCTGCTGCTGAACCCACCGCGGCAGCGTCTCCAGCACACTGCGCGCCATCAGGACACCGCCCCGAACCGGAAGCGCAGCCGCAACTGTGCCCGGAAGCGCCGCACCTCGCCCAGCGCATCCTTCAGCAGATCCCGCTCCAGCGGCGTCAACCGCTCCAGCCGCACCTTGCCAGACACCGGCTGCCCGAGATCCATCTCCTCCAGCCCGGCCTTGAGCCTCAATCCCATGAAAAAATGCAGCGCCTCGGTCAAGTCCTGACCATTCTCCTTGCTCAGCACCCCCGCCTGGACCAGCGCCTGCAAACGCGCCTCCGTCCCGGTCGCCGCGATGCGTGACGCCAGCGCCAGACTGCGCACCCCATGCACAATCGGAAAAATACCGGCCTTCTTCAGATTGAAACTCGCTTCCCCTCCCCCCAGCATGCGCTGCCACCACCGGGTATTGTCTCCAAACGCATCCACCGCCTGGGCAAAACGCGCCAGCAGCGCATCATTATCCGAGAGCATGGCAAACAGCCGCCGCCGCAACACCTGCAACAACCGCACCTGACCACAGATCGCGTGGGCATCCAGAACAATCGCCAGATTCATCAGACTGTCAGCCTCCGGCAGCAACAGCCAGCGTCGGATGCGCTGCTCGAACATCGCGAGCGACATACGCCAGGCCGGATTGCTCACCATGATGCTGCCGGGACAAGGCGGATAGCCCAATCGGGCCAGCGCCGCCGAAAAATGCTCACACGCCTGCGACACCATCGCAGCCGGCAGTGTGCAGCCGTCCTCCAGCAGCAAGGCATTATCCTGATCTGTCTTGAGCAGCTGCTCACCCCGCCCCTCGCTCCCCATGACCAGCAGACAGCTGGACTGCACCAGGGCCGGCGGTGCCACCAGTTGCCAGACACGCTCGAACAGACGGCCATTCAGATCCTGAACCAGCCTGGCCAGCAGTCCCACCCGTACCCCGGCCCGGTATTGTCGCCTGACCATGGCCGTGACCTGTTCCGAGACTTTCTCCAGCGCCTCCAGCGACGTTGCTTCCTGCAGCTGGCGACTGATCAGCATCGAATGATTCGACAGAAAACTGAACAGATCCAGCGACTCCAGAATCCCGCAGACCTGCCCTGCCTGCCGAACCACCACCCGGTGCACCCCATGCCGCACCATCAGCGCCAGCGCCTCGCCCACCTGGTCATCCGGCGACACCGTCAGCAGATCCCAGCTGGCCAGATCGCCTACTGGCAGTGACGTCAGCGCACGGCCGCTCAGAATGGCCCGCTGTAACCCCGTGGTCGTGAAAATCCCCAGACGTGCCGGACAGGCTTCATCATCGCGCACCAGCACATTGGTAGTCCGCGCCTCCTGAAAAAGCTGCACCACCGACACAATGTCCATCTGCGCCGGCACGGTATGAGCATGGCGTACATATGCATCGGCCACCCGGGCCATGTTGAGCGACTGCAACTCACAGTCGGCCTCCCGCACCGCCACCGTACTCAGCTTGCGCCCCAATGCAGAGAACAACAGTGCGCTGAAGGTATCATTGCGGGCAATCAGCGCATTGACCGTCTCGCGGGCCAGCTCATAGGCCAGCACCTCGTCCACCGCCACAAACCGGCTGGCCGAACGGCCCGACACCAGCCCGCGGCCATCGAAACTGTCTTCTGGCCCATAGGTCGCCAGCAGCTCGCCACTTTCCTCGAACTGCTGCACAAACCCCTTGATCAGCACAAACAGATGTGCCGGCGCACTGCCCACCTCCTGCAGCACCTCGCCCGGCCGAAAATAGGCAATATTGACCTCACTGCGCACCAGCCCCTGCTCGGACTGCGTGAGGCAGTCAAAAGGCGAAACCGAAAAATTGAAGACATTCGGCATACCCAGGCGCCTCCTCCTGTTTTCTACATGGACGCAGTCTAGCGGCCATACCCGGTTGCAACACCCCTATACCCTCATATCAGCGCGAAGCCATGTACACTGGACACTGCGTTGAAACCCCTGCTCCTCCATCCGATGCCGTCCACTGTCCCCCCGCCTGATTTTTCCGGCTCCGCTGAGCCCCGGCCAGAATCCGACCAGTCTCTGTCAGCACAGGAACAGGCGTTCATCGCTGCGGCCCGGCAACACTGCCTGACCCTGGGCACCCGGCTGACACCGCTGCGCACCGAAATCCTGCTGCACCTGCGTCAGCACCCTGGTGGAATCAAGGCATATAACCTGCTCTCCAACCTCCAGGCCATCAAGCCCGGCATCGCGCCCATGAGCATCTACCGTACGCTTGATTTTCTGGTGGGATCAGGACTGGTGCACAAGGTAGACGCCACCAGCAGCTTCATCGTCTGCGAACACGGCCATCACGACCACCATGACCATGGTCATCTCATCATGCTGATCTGCGAGCGCTGCGGCCGCGCCAGTGAAATCTGCGATATCGGCGTGCAGGAATCCCTGCACGCCTCATTGAACCGCATCCGGACGCTGAACGGTTTTCACGTTCGCAGCCTGGAAATCAAGGGCATCTGCAGCCAGTGCGTTGACGCTAGCAGCGACAGCTGAGCCGCCAGCCAAGCCCAGAACAGCCGCTGCCCGCTCTCTGACTACATATCCGCCAGAACGGCCGACACCTTGCCCAGCAACCGCGACAACTGACGCCGCTCCGTGGCCGAAAGCTGCAAAAAGGCACTGGCCAGCACCTCAGCCTGACCAGGGAAAACCCGTTTGCCCAGCGTCCGCCCCTTCCGGGTCAGCACCACCAGATTGGAGCGCCGGTCATCCGGATTGCCGCGCCGCTCAACCAGGCCATCACGCACCATACCATCCACCAGCCCGGTAATCGTCGCCCGGGCCACCCCGGCCTGGTCGGCCAGAATGTGGGGCGGCACACCATTCTTCTGTTCATTAAGCAGGAACAGCAAAATGAAACGCCCCTCCGACAACCCCTGCGGCGCCAGCGCCGCCGTCCGGGCACGATCAATCCGTGCCGCCAGCGTGAGCGTCTGCGCACAGACCCCCATACTTTCCTGATCGGCGAGATTCAGACGCGCTGCCTCATTCAGCAGTGCCTCATACTTGGGGTCTAGATCAAATTTCATGGTCTTATCAAACTTCGGTTGGCTTCTAACCATACGGATACCCTGATTTCTCATCCGTACCCGGATCATTCCTGACGAGAGCAATCAAGCCTCGTGTCGTTTATGTCCATCCTACACCATGAGGCGAATATGTGACGGAATTCAAACATTACCGGCACGTCAATACCTCTGCCATTACGTCAACAAATCGCTGTAGCCCCGCCAGAATGTCATAGAAACACACAGACTATCTCTGAAACGTATCAGTCCTAACATCTCCCTGTTTTTGTTATTTTGTTTTTAAATTCGACGTCCCTCAGGCCAAAAACAGACTCATCAACAGCGGCGCCAGCAATGTCAGCAAAAAACCATTGGCCAGTGCCAGCGCAATGGCCGATGGCGGACAGGTCTGTCGCAGAATCGGCAGCGTCGAATCCAGCGTCGTCGATCCCCCGGCCGCGATCGCGATCTGCGGCAGCCGCTGCCCCACCGCATACATCAGCGTAATCCCCAACAATTCCCGAAACAGATCAACGCCAAGCGCCAGCGTGCCATAGCGCTCACCCAGCGCCTCGCCCACCATCACACTGGACAGCGAAAACCAGCCAAAACCACTGGACAGCGCCAGCCCCTGGCGCACCGGCTCCCCGAGCACCCAGGCCACCAGTGCGCCAGCCATCCAGGAGCCCAGCACCACCAGCGCCGGCACGGCCAGCAAGGCCACGGACAGCCATGCACGCGTTACCCGCACCCGTGCCAGATCAGCGCCCACCATCACCAGCAACACCAGCAAAAACGTAGCCCCTGACGGCATGGACAGCCCTTCCAGTCCCACGTGACGCTGCATCAGATGAAACAGCCCACCCAGACCCACCATTCCCAGCGCGATCAGCACCTCGCGCAACGGGGGCCAGGCAAAAACCAGCCGCCTGCGCAACGTGCCGCCCCGACGCCCCTGTCCCGCAGGGACAGCCAAGGGTAGCCCTGCCACTTCCCGCCGTCCAAACCACACCCCGCGACGCCAGCGCAACACGAGCAGAATCATCACCGCCGGCAGCAGCGTCGTGGCCAGCGCATACAGAACCGCCTGGCGCAACACCGGCCCCACCATGCCGGAAGACACCAGCACCGCGCCAAATTCGCGTCCGATCAGAAACAGCATCCAGCGAATCAGTGGCGTAATCAGCCCGACCAGCCTGCGGGTCAGACGCTCGGGCAACAGCCTGCCCACCCCGACGCCCACCGCCAGTGCCAGCAGAATGGGCCAAAGCGTATTCAGAATTTTCATGCGGAAATAATAGCGAATACCTGCCCGGCCTCGTCACCCCCGCGACAGAAGCGCATCAGGCCCGGATCAGACACATCCGCCTCACTTCAGATAGGAGCGCAACACCACCATCACATCCTCCACCGCTGCCTGCCGCTCGGCCGGCGAACCTTGCGGCGCCCCCAGATGCTCCCGGATATGCCCCTCCAGCACCTGCGCCATCAGGCCATTGACCGCACCGCGGATCGCCGCAATCTGCTGCAGAATGGAAGCACATGGCTGCTGCTGTTCCAGTGCCTGCTCCAGCGCAGCCACCTGACCGGCGATGCGGCGCACCCTTGTCAGCAGAGCTTTCTTGTCGCGCGTTGTATGGGCCATCAGTCAATACACTGTATAAGTAGGGTTATCCATACTGGGGTACAGTATCTGAACACTCCGTCCCCTGGCTTCCGGCCCGTGCCGGCCAGCCCGCACCGGACGATCGCATGAGAATCCCTATGCATCAAGCCAAATCTGCACCGGACCATCCCGTGCACTGCGAAGTCATCCACACTCTGACCCAGGGCAACCCGCTGGCCGAGCGCCGTACCCGATGGGTCATGTGGCTGACACTGGCTGTCATGGTACTGGAGATTATCGGCGGCTGGACATTCAACTCCATGGCGCTGCTGGCCGACGGCTGGCATATGAGCACCCATGCCTTTGCCCTGGGACTGGCTGTCTTCACCTACCGCATGGCCGCACGCTACGCACGCGATCCGCGCTTCTCGTTCGGCACCTGGAAAATGGAAATCCTCGGGGGGTACACCAGCGCCCTGCTCCTGGTCGGCGTCGCCATCACCATGCTGGTCGAATCCGCAGAGCGACTGGTCAGCCCCCTGCTCATCAGCTACAACCAGGCCATCGGCACCGCCGTCCTCGGCCTGCTGGTCAACCTCGTGAGCGCCTGGCTGCTGCGGGAAGACCACCATCATGGCCACAG
>JAUNAC010000001.1:955463-1323880 GCA_030527825.1 Lautropia sp. | reverse complement strand
GAGTCGCCCCACTCGCAACCTTATCCAGCACCCACAGCCACAGCCACAGCCACGACCACGACCACGATCACCGCCAGCATGCCCACCCGGCAACCCATACCGACCTGAACCTGCGTGCCGCCTACATTCATGTCCTGGCCGATGCCGTGACCTCGATTCTTGCCATTGCGGCGCTCATGGGCGCCAAATGGTGGGGCGCACGCTGGCTTGACCCCCTGACCGGCATCGTCGGTGCCGTCATGGTTGCGCTCTGGGCCAAGGGATTGCTGCGGGATTGCGCCCGGGTACTGCTCGATGCAGAGATGGATCTCCCCCTGATCGCCCGCATACGCCAGACCCTCGCCCGCACCGACACTCCGGTACAACTGCGCGATCTGCACGTCTGGCGCATCTCCCACAACCGCTACGCCTGCATCGTCTCCCTGCGCATCCCGGCTTCCCCCGCCGGCAGCCACCCGGATGCGGCTGCACCGCCCACACCCACCCACTTCCGCCAGCACCTGGCCAGCCACCACCCTGAACTGGCCCACATCACCGTCGAACTGCACCTTCCTCCAGACCCTGACGAGTCGCCCAACCAGTCAGACAGCCCGGACAGCGCCCTGCCATCACCAGTACAGCGCCCGGCATGATCCCGGCCACAGCCATCCAGACATGTTAGGATCAATACATTAATCATCCTATCCCTTGCATCATGACCACAGAGATCCTGACCCAGATCACGCTCCCTGCACAACCTGATGAGGTATGGGCCATCCTGACAGACTTTGCCGCCTACCCGGACTGGAACCCGTTCATGATTCGGATCGAAGGGCGCTGCGAAACGGGCGCCACCCTGCACGTCACCCTCCGCATGCCTGACGGGAAACGTCATGCATTCCAGCCCGTCATCATGGACTGCACGCCCGGTCAGCGCCTGGCCTGGAAAGGAACCATGGGCGGCATGTCCTGGCTGTTCTGCGGCATCCACAGTTTCGACCTGAAGCCGACAACCGATGGCGGCACGGAACTCACCCACCGCGAACGCTTTTCCGGACTCCTGTCAGCACCCCTGCTCGCCCTGATCCGCACCAACGTCCAGAACAGCTTCAACGCCATGAACCACGCATTGCACAAACGCATCCAGTCCACGGCATGAACTGCAGGGCATCCGTTCCCGGCAACCAGCAACCCCAGACACACAGCCAGGGCAGACCAGCCCCCGCTACATCAACCCCAGACTGCGCAACACCGTGATGCCGATGGCGGCCGAAAACATCGCCCCGAACGTCGTCATACCCATGATGTTCGCCGCGGCCACATCATTGCCGCCCATGACCTTGGCCATCACATAACTGGCAGACGCCACCGGCATCGCGCACATCAGAAACAGCACGCCCATGGGGATGCCGCGCAGGCCAAAGCCCAGCCCCACCATCACGGCCACCAGCGGCGCCACCACCAGCCGCCCGATGCTGGCCTGAAATGCCACATCGGCGCGATCGAAGGCCATCCGGAAATCGAACGTGGCCCCGGCACAGATCAACGCCAGCGGCAGGGCGACATTGGCCAGATAACGGAATGACTGCATCACCGGCTGCGGCAGATGCACCCCCAGGCGCTGCAGCACCAGCGCCAGCACAATCGCCACGATCAGCGGATTGGTCACAATGTTTCGACCGATGCTGACACTCCGGCGACAGTGCCCACCCGCCACACCCGGACGGCTGAGCGCGATCACCGACAGCACATTGAAGAGCAGCGTGACCACCCCCACATACACCGCCCCGGACGACAGCCCCGCCTTGCCATAAGCGTTCTGCACAAACGCCAGGCCCATCATCGCCATATTGCTGCGAAAGACCCCCTGGACAAACACCCCCTGATCCCGGGACGCTGTCACAAAACGCCGGGCGTAGATCTCGGCCCCGACAAACAGAATGAGCGTTGTCACCACACCCGCGGCCAGCAGCACGGCCTCCTGGCCATAGCGGATCTCGCTCGTCATCAGCTCAGAGAACAGCAGAGCCGGCAGCGCATACGAAAACACCAACCGCGACGCCCGTGCAGCAAACGCCGCATCCACCTGCCCGGCCCGGCGCAGGCACAGGCCAAAGCCCAGCAACGCCACACTGGGCAGCGTCACCCCCACCGCAAACACCATGGCCTCGAACAGCGTCCTCATCAGCCCCCCTCCCTCAGCCAGGCTCCGGACAGACACCGCTGCCCCGATGACAGCGGGTGGCCTGACCTCAGCGACGCTGCGCCTTCAGCAAATCGGCAACCAGAAAAGCCAGCTCCAGGCTCTGCGAACCATTCAGGCGCGGGTCACAGGCACTGGTATAGCGCTGCTGCAGGCACTCATCCGTCAGATTCTGGCCCCCACCGCGGCACTCGGTCACATCCTGCCCGGTCAGCTCCACATGCAGGCCACCGGCAATCGTCCCCTCGGCCTCGTGCACCGCAAAGAACTCGCACACCTCCTGCACCACCTTGCCGAAATCCCGTGTCTTCAGACCGCTGGAACTCGTCACCGTATTGCCATGCATCGGATCACAACTCCAGACCACCGGCCGGCCACTGGCCTTCACCGCCCGCACCAGCGCCGGCAGATGCTGCGGCAACCTGCCCGCCCCCATGCGGGTAATCAGCACCAGCCGGCCCGGCTCCTGCATCGGATCCAGCGTCTGCATCAGCCCCAGCACCTCGTCCGTCGTCGCCGTCGGTCCGACCTTCACCCCAATGGGGTTATCGATGCCGCGCAGGTACTCGATGTGCGCTCCATCCAGCTGCCGGGTCCGCTCACCCAGCCACAGCATGTGTGCCGACGCCCCGAACCAGCGCCCCTGGTTGTTTCCCTCACCCGGCCGGGTCAGCGCTTCCTCGTAGGGCAGCAGCAGCGCCTCGTGCGACGTATAGAAATCCACCGCCCGCAGTGGCGAGCCTGCCCCCTCCGACACCCCGCACGCCCGCATGAACGCCAGCGCCTCGCCAATCCGGTCCGCCAGCTCCTGATAGCGCTGCCCCTGCGGACTCACCCTCACAAAATCCGCCGTCCAGGCATGCAACTGATGCAAATCCGCAAACCCGCCCCCGGCCAGCGCCCGGATCAGATTCAGCGTCGCCGCACTGGCCGAATACGCCCGCAACAACCGCTCCGGCTGCGGCACCCGATCCGCCTGCGTGAAACCCGCCCCATTGATGATGTCACCCCGATAACTCGGCAGCGTCACCCCGTCGCGTGTCTCGGTGTCCGCCGACCGCGGCTTGGCAAACTGCCCCGCGATCCGTCCCACCTTCACCACCGCCTGCGCCGCCGCATAGGTCAGCACCACCGCCATCTGCAGCAGCACCCGGAACGTCTCGCGCGCCGCCTCGCCATCAATCATGTCGAAACTCTCGGCGCAATCCCCGCCCTGCAGCAGAAAAGCACGCCCTGCCGCCACCTCGGCCAGCTGCGCCCGCAGCGCCTGCACCTCACCCGCAAAAATCAGCGGCGGAAACGCCTGCAACTGCCCACACACTGCCGCCAGCACCGCCTCATCCGGATACGTCGGCATCTGCCGCCCCGGCCGCCCCCGCCAGGAAGACGGCGTCCAGGCCGACGCGCCAGAGACAGGGGAAATAGAAGCGGAAGGATCGGGACGGGAAACGGTCATGGTGGGTTATCGCACAAACAGGTCGGGAAAAGAAAAACAGGCCCCGCCACGGGGCACCTCCCTATTCTAGGCGCTAGTCAGCCATCCATGCCCGGGCCTGCCACAGAAACCGGGCCAGAACCCGGCCGGCAATGACCCGCCGGACAAATCCTGCCTCCCCCAGCAGCGCCTCGGGCACCCGCATCACAACGACGCAGAAACGCCACAACCCGCCCATACCGCTCACTCCTGGCACACTGCTACCCTGCTTACCTCTGCGACAGGATCCGGCACGCATAAACCGCCAGATGGTCAACGACAGGCGCCGTTCAGAGCCTCCAACGTTGCATCTTCCTCCAAGCAATCGGCAAAATCAGAGCACCGATTCCCCAAGGCGCAATCCAATGGCCAAGAAAGAGACCTGCACGAAAAACCACAACAAGGAACCGCTCGGCTTCGAGACCGAGCTTTTCAAGGCAGCCGACAAACTGCGCGACAACATGGAACCGTCCGACTACAAGCACGTCGCATTTTAAAAACTTGGTTCAGCATCGCTCCCACGTCACACCAAAGACCCACTTAGTCCCAACTAACCTCTGGCTCTGGAAAAACATGCCTAGGAAATGCAGAGGGATTTTTTGAGAAGAGAAAAGCATGATTAATCCACTTCACTCCCTGGCCTTCTCCATCCAGGCAAACCCCGGCGTCTATGCTGTCTTGATCGGATCAGGAGTTTCTCGTTCCGCCCAGATTCCGACAGGATGGGAGATCACACTCGATCTCATACGGAAATTAGCCAAGTTAGAAAACGAAGACTGCGGCGCTGACCCGGCGCTTTGGTATCGCGAGCGATACGCAAAAGAGCCCGACTATTCAGATCTGCTGGATGAGCTAGCCAAGACTCCAGCAGAACGCCATCAGTTGCTCCGTGCCTATCTGGAGCCTTCCGAAGCGGACCGTGCCGACGGCCTCAAGGCCCCCACTGCAGCACACCGAGCAATTGCCAAGCTTGTCGCCAAAGGTTACATACGCATTATCATAACCACCAACTTCGATCGCCTGATGGAAACAGCGCTAGCAGATGTTGGCGTAGTTCCGACAGTACTCAGCTCGCCAGACCAGGTACACGGTTCGATGCCCGTGATACATACCCGCTGCTGTGTCTTCAAAGTGCACGGTGACTATCTGGACACCCGTATTCTCAACACCCCTGCAGAGCTTGAGCACTATCCCAAGGAAATTGATGGCCTGTTGGATCGCATTTTCGACGAGTTTGGACTGATCGTCTGCGGCTGGTCGGCTGAATGGGATACCGCCTTACGTGCTGCTATCGAACGGACCGTGTCTCGCCGCTTCCCTCACTTCTGGGCTGTATGCGGTGACCCGAGTGACACTGCCAGCCGCCTGATGCAGCATCGACAGGCACAGCGGCTGTCGATTCCGGGCGCAGACAGCTTCTTCCCCGAGCTCAGGCAGCTGATTGAAGGGCTAGAGCAATTCTCTAGACCTCATCCACTGTCGACTGATGCCGCAGTTGCCATCCTAAAGGGCTATCTCAAAAAGCCTGAATGCATAATCCGTCTATCTGACCTGATTCTCAATGAGGTAGATAAAGTACTCGAAACAACAGCTGGCCCAAAATTTGCTGTACAAAACATTCCTGAGCCTGACTCCAAGACCTTTACAGAACGCGTTCAGGCATACGAAGCCTGTTGCGAGACATTGCTTGCCATGGCAGCAGTCGGTGGCCGCTGGATAGAAGATTGGCACCATGAGATCTGGCAAAACGCACTTACACGACTCGCGACCCTACGGGGATCTCAAGCCAACAATAACTGGACCAGATTACAACGTTACCCTGCTAGTTGGTTACTGTATACATTGAGTCTCGGGGCAATGGAAGCGGGAGAACAGGGCCTAGTATTCGTTGGCAAGCTATTCAATACAACAATTCCTGATGGGAACGATTCAGAAAGCATGGCTGCAGAATTACTACCAGCCCATTTTCTTCTCAATGGACCTGATTTCAAAAAACTTCTTCAAGGAATGGAAAATAAACACCTCCCTCTCAATGAATGGAATTACAAAATGCTAAAACCCAAGCTTCAACATATTACACCAACCTGCCAGAAGTTCACATATCACTTCGACATAATTGAAATTATGCTATCTACTTGGAATTTACACAAATCAATGCTAGAACAAACCAACAAACATCCCCCACTAGGAATTTACATATACCGGAACGACCGAGACAATCGGGTCTTTCATGAAATAAACAACTCTATAAAAAAACCTGGAAAAATACCCCCATACGTCAAATTCAGTATTTTTGGAAACTCGTCCACCGAATGCGAATCGACAATGGGAAATTTAACATCGTTCATACAAAAAACCAGATGTAAGCTCCTAAACATTTAATCAACCCTGCCGACCTACACAGGGTCACTCCGAACATGGGCGGCGCTAGCCCGCGCCCGCATGCGCACACTGGTCAAACGCATCCTTCGCAAGCACGGCTACCCACCCAACCAGCAGGCTAAAGCCGTCCAGACCGTCCTGCAACAAGCCGAAGCACTGTCGACAAGCTGGTGCGAAGCTGATTGAGCGAGTTGCTAAAACAAATAGCTAACACATAAAACTCCGGCCGTCGATATAGTAAAAGCATTGGCACACCAGCCGCTTCAAACAGGTATCAAACTCGAACGAACCTGGATGGATCAAGCGTGGGGTCATCGGCTGTTCCTGGCGGAATCCAGATGACCATGCCAAGGCGTGCCCTGGTGAGTAACACGCGATACCGATTACGGACGTAAGTACGTTCAATATCGTTACGCACTTGACCCCAGCCACCGCCGCGCGACTTACGATACTCCCAGCATTTACTATCAGATAGCGTGAAATCCCCGCCCCAGCACAGGCCAACCCAATCCAGCTCCAACCCCTGACATTCAAATTCCGATACCGCTACTTCAAGCGCATGACTGGTGTGAGTATCTGTTGCTGCCATTAGAAACCACTTTTCAAATGAATATCCCTGACGAAAGACAGTTGAGCGCTCCAAGCCATAAACACGCAGACGCTGGTCTTCAGATGTAGCAACTAACCCGGCACGATGACCATTTTGTTGTTGGCTTCTTGCTCGCAGACACGCCCTCGCTTTTTTCGAGATCGCGGGTCCGATATATTGGAAACTCGCGGCAATCCGTTACAAACGACTTGGCAGACTCGATGTTAAACTTCAGTACCGCGTCCACCCACCCTGATAAACGTTGCGCGCGAAAACTTTGGACACCGACGCTCAAATGCGCTAAAGGCTCCGCGCGGAAATTAATACCAGGCGGGATGCCGTCCGCAAACAAATAATGTCCGGATACGCTGGATCCGCCAGACACGACTTCCGGTGACGCAACAACTCGCCAGCACGCCAGTTACAAAACACACATAGTGCCGATTGAATGCACGTACGTCCCGAATCACTGCTGCCAGTAGATCTGTTGTTGCGTTCAAATTGCTAGCGTAGCTATGGCTGATTTCACGAACATCATGGTTTTCATAAAGACGCTCCGCCGCTTCGATCACCGACAACGTCGGCCGGTAAGGCGCGTTGATCCAGGCGTCCGCATAGATGGAGATGGCATGGAGACTGTGCTGACTGACATACGCCGACAACAAGACATGCGCCAGGTCGTCAGCATTCGCGAGCCGGATGGGCGCAACCCAGGACTGCGCAGCCACAAGTGGATTGTCGACAGATGGCGCCGCCGTGGCGCAAAGCACCGGCACAATCGCATGGCCAGCGCTGCCACCATGAAAATCTCGCAAATTCGAGCAATAGTCTTCTACCTGCCAACGAGACAACGACTCGTAAGACGCGGCGCCAACCTTGAATTCGATCACTAAAATTACGTCCTCGGCTAGCAAGATGACGTCAGGACGCTTCTGTCTGCGAGACAGTTCATATTCAAGAATCAAATGCCAGCCTTTCGCGGCCTCATGCCCTGCAATCAACTGATTCGCACAGTTTTTCAGGAGGAGGACTTGCGTTTCCCACGCATTTATTTGTGCCGTGCGCGTGCTTTGTATACCGGTTGGTGCGACCATACGCGTGATCTCGCCCAACAACTTGGCATCATCTGAAATAATTGAACTCAGATAACTAATAACGAACACACGAATTCATTTCACTCTGCCTTTTGATATCAGGAAATGCCACAATGATATAAAGGACATGTTCATCAAACGCGATTTCATAACACCAAAAACAAACGCTCATCCCAGACCAAAGGGGATCAAACTATCGCTAGTGTCTTAAAAAAACCCTAGCGAAACCATTTATCAGCTGCAATGAACAATACCGGTTGTTTTGATTAATGGGCCTTGACATAGTTCTTAAACGTTGCAGCTGACCGCTATACGTTAAAATGATCGGTGCTTATCCCCGCGAAACCTGACAGGCATCTATGTTGAGGAGATGCATGCAGCAAAAATGGTAGGACTTAAAGACGCAGTCACCGCTTACGCGATTTCAACAAGGTCAGTGTGCACTTCAAAAACAGCCAGCCGATGTTAACTCTCGCAACTCACTGACAGATTTGTCTATCATGATGCCCGTAGCGAGAGTGTTGGCTACTACCATCATCCGAACAGCCACTTGAACACTCGCGTTATGACGCTTGGCTGCTGCGGGGAAGGTTGATTGTTTTTGTGACTAGCTGGACTGGAGACCGAATCGGTCGTAGCAGACCCCGATGCAGATCGAATCTTTTGTAGAACCTGCGCATTCAAAGAAGGCGTTGTAGATGGAGCGCGCGGGGCAATAATGGGTCCAGGAGCCACGGCAGTCCTACTTCTAATTTTGTCGAGCGTTTGTTGGTTGATTGTCGTCGCTGGAGTAAAGACTCCCGCGGCTTTCCCTGCACCAGCCAAACGCCACTTAGCCTCTTGTTCGGTGATCTGCGTAATCGTCCCTGCTGCACCAACCGTGATCGACAGATGCGAATAGTGATACTTCGTGCTTACGAATGGCGGCTCCATTAACCCCACAACGCTGACCCACTTGCCAACCCAAGAAGCGTCCGGTTTGAATTTCACGTGCGATAATCCGTCCGACCAGATCGATACCTTGAAAATGCTCCCTTTCCAAGGTCCAAAGTTAATGAAAATATAAGGTTTGCCCTTTTTTGTCTTGTCCTCCTTGACTTCGACGATGCAGCCAATCACTTCCACCTTGTCGCCGACGACTTTCTGACAAGCTGCATAGTCGGTAGCGGAGAGAACACGATACGCACCAACGTAGCTATGGCTGCCTACGATTGTGGCCGCTTGCCGGGAAGGTGCGATGACGACGGTGGGGATATTCCTCCCTGCTAAAAAATCCGCTAAGTTCGGCACTCGATCCATCGGTGACTTACACACTGCTGCGAAGTTTTTCGCGTAAGCCGCAAGATTGGAGTTTTTGGTAAGGAGCTCAAATGCACTGGAGCTTGCTGGATCCAGGAAGTCCGTGGCGCGAAAGAGGATAGCGTCCGCTTCAGAGTTCGTTTTGTTCCAGAGCGTTGGGTCTAACTGCAGAGCGCGGATAGCCACCAACAAAACAATTAGCGAGAAGCGGTCGAGCGACGCGTCAAACGGGTTTAGAGATTTGCGCTGCGGGTGCTGAAAGTTAACGTGACCGAGTTCCGCACTGCCCAAGTCCTTGATCTCGTCGACGAACATACCGTCGTAGTCAATCAACTGCACGGAGGAGCCGTCACGCCCCACCATCAGATTGCCGCTTTGCAGATCGCCATGCGCGATGCCTTCTTTATGCAAGAAGGCACCGAGTTTTGTCAATGCATCCGCAAGACGCCCAAGCGCATCCGGATTTCTGAGATTGTTCTCAAGAAACTCCCCGAGCGTTGTGCCACTAGCCCACGCCATCTTGACCACAGGGTAAGCAGCTCCATCGACTCGAATACCCTGCGGTTGAAACTGGAAGTCTAGAAAATAGGGGGAGCGCAGACTGGCGAGTTTCTTGGAGATCGCCGAGTAGCGTCTTTCGATCCCCTTGGACTCTCGATGAAAGCAGCGGACAGCGAACTTGCCACTCCCTGTGTTAACCGTATAGGTCAGAGCAAAGCCACCACTGATCGCCAGCGGCATCCCGAGGCCACTCGTGGTAAGAGTTCCTGCACGCAGATCAGGATCCGTGAGCAGTGCACTATGAGCAGAAAACGCTTGGTTATACTGCTCAAAGGAAGGGTAGGCCACCTGCATCCTCCCTTGCATCGAATTTCAAGATTGCCAGAGTCGAATCGTCGACACGCATGCGCTTTATATTTCGTTCAGCGATGACTAGAGAATTAAGCTGCTCATGGCTTCGAATGGCCAGCAGATCGGCCAACCGCCCAGGATCATCGCTGGCCACTCGTAGAGTCCATTCGCCAAGGGCATCAGTCATGCAGAGAAGCGTAGGCTCGGGAAATCTCGCCAGGTCCAACTCTGTATGCGTCAGTGATTCAAAATCGGGTGCCCGAGTGAACTCGTTGTGCGCTTGCAGCGTGGACAGCAATGTCGGCCGCTCCTTGAACCTATCAGGGTGGTCCAATGGCCACGCACGCACTATCTCATGACCCACAAGGAGTACACAAACGGAATCACCGACACCAAAGAGCATCAGACGGTGATTGACGGTATCGTGTTCAACAGCGAGCAATGTGGCAAAGCAGCCACGTTCAAATGCTAGCTGTTGTGACCAGCTCATCGCCGCGAAGTCGTGCCCCTCCTGATAAGCTGCCACTGCACTCTCGATCCAGTTTTGGTCGAAGTGCGGATCATCCGCAAATTTTTTCGCAAGTAATTGCGCCCAAAATCTTGAATCGTAAGACTCACTGGCCCCGTCGCTTAGCGCGAGACGCTGCTGTTCAGTAGAGAACGCATAGGCATCCTCATTTGCCTCTGGCCTGTTAGGCTCCTTCGCGCAACTTCCTACGAATAGTACCCGCATGGAGTCTGGTCAACGAAGCTGTGACGCACGCGTACCAATGTCGAAAAAGTCGACGAGTTCAGCTGCCTCTGCGTTGAACATGTAGCCGCGCGACTCTGGACTTACTGCGTAGCCTTTGTCCTTGGCGAACGCGGCAATATGCGGCGGGAACACGCTCGACATCCGAAAGAGCGCTTTGGCGTAGCTGTCGGGCAGCCCAGACTCGGAGCTTGGAAACTTGATGGTATCGGAGGCCAGTGCGCTGACATGAATATTCATAACAATGACTGAACCGTCATTAGTCCGAAGCTGTCCTAGGTTTGTAGCGATTTCCTCAGGGTCCCCGTCGCCGGATTCACCGTCAGTAACGTGCAGGATCGTCGGCGGATAACTCTCGGGGTGTGCGTCGCACCACACTGCGACCTCTTCAGCTGCCTTGGTGAGGGCTGCCCGCATAGGCGTTCCTCCGTTGGCGCGAGGTTCGAACCAAACTGGAAATTTCATAGAAGTCTCGACGATGCCGCCCGCTCCATCATCCATTTTCTTCTTACGGTCCTCTATTCGAGTCGGGTTCTGCTCAATCGCTGACACGGAGTTAAGCACACACGCTCCAAGAGGCCCAGAAAAGCCGTTATCAATGCCATGCCCTCCATAACCGATCACGCCAATTTCAAAGTAGTCGCGAACGCCCTCGGACTTCGTGCAACGCCCAATGAGGTTCATTAAGGTCCGGTTTAGCGCATCAGCGACGAATTCCGCTTTGCTTTTGCCGATAGTCATGTGATCAGACATCGAACCCGATTGGTCTACAACGAAGAGAAAAGCGGTTGGGTTGTTACGACTGATCTGAGCCTCATGGGACATGGAGAAGACCTCGTTCTTGAAAGATGTAGATGTATTAGATGCTACTTGTATAGACCGTTTCTGTTGAATCTGAAGCAGTCAATCGGAAAGTCGTTCTTGATGCTCTCGACTATCTCTCAGAAACAGCAGTTCGGAGATGAAGTGCGGCCGCTGTACGATCCAACTACCAGCTGTCCGGACTTTCGGGCCTCATTAGTGCAGTAATCCTCCTACGCTTATCACCCATAATTCGGCGCCCCCACCCGCTAATCCGTAACTCACTTATTATGCCAAGTTTGCTAAAGTATGCAAAAAATGCGACGCACCATGAAAAACGTATCTATGAATCAACACATTGCAAACCACTCGTCAGCAAGTGGCATTTCCTAGCGACGGACTGGACCATCGCTACCTGCATCAGCACAATGACAACGGGGTTACTAAATGAGCACCGAAGAAACCTGCTTTAATCCGATGCCTCTCTCCAGTGATTTGAAACCATGTCTTGCCACCGATGATTTAATACGCATCATCGCCATTCTAGGATCTGACATGGACTTTGCCTCAATTTAGACAAATCATTTACCTCGTTATACACAAGATCATCACACTTGAATCACTTATAACAAAGATAAAGCTGCATCTCAACCTGTGCGTGATAGACGACGATGATCAAAGCTTGTGGTGCTTTCGTGAGATCTCCTTCCACAACGTCTTGGAGTTTCCAACGCCGCTCAATGACTATCAATACAAACACGCCAAGCTGGGAGTCAGCTACTGCTCGTACCCGGACATCATCCGCTTTTACAACGCCTAGATGAAGAATTAGGCCTGAAACGACGACATGGCGGCACTAGCACGCTTCTTCGGGGCGGATGGAGTGTGCGGACTCGTCGCCCCACCCCGTTCAACCCAGCTGGAACACGACAAGGCGCTCAACCACGCGGTGTTGGAGCTGTTGTCCGACCATACCGAGCTGTTCAAGCAATTCAGTGACACCCCAGACTTCAATCGCTAGCTGACCGATATGGTTTTCGACTCAACATAGAATACAGGCGCGGTAGCGCCCACAGCAGGCTCATAGACAGGCACTGCTGGTCCACCATAGCAAGGCAACTGCCCTTCAGCATACCGCTCAAACGCCTGTCTCCTGCCAAGCCCCGTACCTGGGTCAAAGCACCGAAGCAATATTGTCCAGTTCCATGACATAAAAAATACCCGAAGCCAAATCAATAGCGTACTAACGCAACCCGCGCTGTAACCAGCGCTTTGCTGCTAACCAGCAATCCTTGGTCAGAACATAAAGACAATGTCGTTCAAGCTCATGCCCTCTTTCCAGTCTGGGATGATTGAACTCTTCGACCGTATCTTTCATGCCGATTTTGATCATGACCCGCTGTGACGGCGTATTGACCAGGCTGCGTGTTCAGGCCTTATATACCGATAAACTCGCCGCGGGTTTTCAACTCTACCGCCCACACACCCCAGCCTCTTCCCGCCACCAGCGAACGCAACTTGTCCGCCTTTGAAAGGCTTTCTTGAACGGACATCGCGCAGGGAAAGTAGCGCATCACCATCGGGTCTGCATTAAGCCGGACATACGCCGGATAGTCCTCACCCTGCTACTGGCGAAGGCGTAATCGTTCCGTTTCTAATATCACCATACACCATACACCATAAAGTTGTTCAGGCAGCGGCTTCCCGCCAAGATACTAATACACTATCAGATCGGGAGAAACCTGCTCAGTTTAGCGCAGATCCAGGCATTTTCGGAGCAACTGGCGAAAATACCGTCCAGACCGTCCTGCAACAAGCCGAAGCATTGTCGGCCAGCTGGAGCGAAGCTGATTGATCGGGGTGCCAAAAACAAACGGCCTAGAACCTGACGCGGTGCGCCGGGCGGACAAACGAAAACGCCCAACCGGTTCCGGTTGGGCGTTGGGCTACCTGGTGGAGACGAGGAGGATCGAACTCCCGACCTCGGCATTGCGAACGCCGCGCTCTCCCAGCTGAGCTACGTCCCCGTAATGGTCAGATGATAACACCTGTCTGGACATGACCAGGCTGTCATGTCCAAAGACCATCAGTCTTTGGCCAGCAGCGAACGCAGCATCCAGGCGTGTTTTTCATGCAGCTGCATACGCGTGGTCAGCAGATCGCAGCTAGGCTCGTCACCCGCTTCATCAGCAGCCGGAAATGCTTCGCGGCAGGTGCGAACCACCGCTTCCTGGCCGTCAACCAGATCTTTGACCATTTCGGTAGCAGATTTAGTGCTGACGCCTTCGGAGATGCTGGACAGTTTGGCAAATTCCGAATACGAAGCCGGTGCCAAATGACCAAGCGCGCGGATGCGCTCAGCAATTTCATCAACGGCTTCGGCCAGCTCAAGATACTGCTTCTCGAACATGGCGTGCAGCGAGTTGAACTGCGGACCGGTCACGTTCCAGTGATAGTTGTGCGTTTTCAGATAGAGCGTATAGGAATTTGCCAGCAGCTTCGACAGGCCCTTGGCTACGGTTTCACGTTGCTGGTCGGTCATACCGATGTTGATACCCATGTTTGAACTCCTGTAAAGGCAAGTCATGAAAACAGGTGGATTGGCCTATCCATTCGCAGCCAATGCCACCCACGCAATTGGCGAGAGCGTAGATCCTTACCGAACAATATACCAAATTTATTTATATAAGGCCATTAATAGTCACTCGACCCTAAAAAAAGAAAAAAGGCGCACCTGCAATCTGCACAGGTGCGCCTTAATAGGGGCAGCCAAAGCTGCCTCTCCTCCTCCTCAGCAAGGGGACTGGCACCTGACACCAATCAACCCCCTCTTTGGTAGTGAGATAGTACCTGAATCGTCTCGTGAGTTGCCCGCGTCATACCTAGGACTAACCCTTATTTCAGCCGCGGGGTTTTCCCATCCCACCTGACGTAGCAGCGATCGACAAGATGCTCGGGGTCAGGTACGACCCACGCGGTTCAGCATGATGAGGGCCAGCACCAGAAAGACAATCGACGGGATGCTGACCGTCAGCAGGGGGGGCCAGGTGTTTATGAGCCCCAGGTTGGAAAAGAGGCCGTTCATGATGTAGAAACCGACGCCCAGCGAGATGCCCAGAAAGAGCTTGAGACCGATGCCGCCTGCACGCACCTGCAGATAGCCAAACGGCAGCGCCAGGAGCAGCATGACAATGATGGCCAACGGGTAGATGACCTTTTTCCACAACGCCAGCTCATAGCGGTTGGCATTCTGGGCGTTTTCTTTCAGGTGCGAGGTGTAGCGCCAGAGTGCCAGTGCTGACATGCGGTCAGGGTCAATGGCCAGAACGGACAACAGGGCCGGGTTCAGCTCCGAGATCCAGATCATGTCCGGGTGGCGCTCGACAGCTGCGTTCAGGGCATCAAAGCCCGAGCGGGTGCGGCTTACCTCGAAGCGGGTTGTTTCGACACCTTCCAGTTGCCAGCGGCTGGGTTTCCCCTGCCGGGCGGGTTGATAGCGCCCACGCTCCGCATGGATGACAGCGGTCAGCCGAAATTCGGGATCGAATTCATGGATAACAACCCGGCTCAGCCCGCCATCCGCTTCCAGGGCACCGATGTTGACGAAACGCGTCTGCAGGCGCTCCCCCTGAGGGCCACGCAGACTGTCCTTGAGCCACAGGCCGGAGCGGAACATGCCGACACCGGAGCTTTTGCCAAGGACGTCCATGCGCAGCTGCTGGGCATGCTGCTCGGCCATCGGCGCAATCCATTCGCCAGCTATGGCGGTCAGGGCAGCCAGAAAGACCCCCAGTACCAGTACGCCGCGCAGGGCGAGCTGACGGCTCATGCCGGCTGCCCGCATGGCGGTGAATTCGGAATTCTGGGCAAACTGGGCCAGGGCATAGATGCAGCCGATCAGGGCAGCCACTGGCATCAGTTCATAGATGTGGCTGGGCAGGCCCAGCAATACGTACAGGATGGCCTGCGGCAGACGGTAGGCACCCTGGCCGATGTCATCCAGTTCGTTGATCAGGTCGAAAAAAGCGAAAAGCCCCAGAAAGCCCAGCAGCACTGCCACGATGCCGCTGGCGATTTCTCGGGTCAGGTAACGGGCAATCAGCTTCATGGGCTGCCCGCTCCATGAGGAATCCGCCGGGTTCGCAGGCGGGCTACCAGCCGGTTCAGGGAGAAGCGCGGCAGGGAAAGACGCCGGTGAAACATGTAAATGGCCAGCGCCAGCACAAGGGCATGGGTGATCCAGAGACCTACACCAAAACCCACTTTGCCCTGACTGATCCAGGAACGTAGCACGCTGTTGAGGTTGGAATAGGTGAAATAGATGAGCACACCGATCACGATATTGATGGATCGCCCCAGCCGCGGATTCACGAAGGACAGAGGAATGGCCAGCAGGGCAATGACAAAGACCGAGACCGGCAGGCCGATCCGGTAGGCCAGCTCACCTCGTGCGGCGGGTGAATTTTCCTGAAGCAGATCCAGGGTATCCATACCGCGCACGTTTTCAACCTGTGCGTTCACCGGCTTGGGATCCAGCCGGACACCATAGCGCAGGAACTCCATCAGCGAGTATTCCGGGGTGCCCCAGGTGCCGTCATAGCGGCGACCATCCTCCAGCACAAGAAAGCGGTCACCGTTGTCCTGAGTCTTGACATGACCTCCACGGGACGCGACCACCAGCAGCCGCTCGCCAGTCCGCTGGACGACGAACACGTTGGCGACGGAGCCGCGGTCAGCGCTCATCGACTCAACGAAGAAGACCCGGTTGGAGGCGGTGGATTCCCGAAACTGACCGGGAGCGACCATGGAGACGTCTTCGCGCTGGTTGAAGCGCTCACGCAGCTCGGCGATCTGCTGATTGGCCCAGGGCGACAGGATAAAGGTGACCCCGGCCACGACCAGGCCATAGGGCAGCACGAAGGTCATGACCGGCCGGATCCAGGCGGTCAGGCTCTGTCCGCTGGCAAACCAGATCACCATTTCCGAATCGCGCCAGGCCCGTGCCAGCACCATGAGCACCGACAGAAAAACCGTCAGAACCAGCAAAACGGGGATAAAACCGATGGCGTTGAACGCGATCAGCGGCAAAATGTCCGAACTGGCGATCCGGTCGCTGGTGGCGCGGTTGAGAAACCGGATCAGCGAGGTGGTGACCAGAATGGTGAACAGCGTGGCGAACATGACACCGGCGACGCTGTTCAGGTCGCGGCGCAAGGACTGGCGGAAAATCATCGCGCTAGTTTACCCGCGTTGCAGCCGGCACTCGGGTTGAATCCGGGAGATTTGTGCTGCCTGTGACAACATGAACAATGTCACACATCGGGTGTCTGCCCAGCCTGCAGGCACAGACTGTCAGCCGTCCAGCCGGTCATCCCTGCGAAAGCGGCGGGGGGTCGTCCTATAATGGACGGCGACACTGTGCCATATCCGTCCGTCGGCACATACCCGCTTCCATTCCGCCTAGATCACTTTTTGCCGAGACTTCTGATGACGCTGCAGTTTTCCCTCAAGGCTACCGCTGCCGACAAGATCCGTACCCAGTGCCTGGTGCTGCCCGTGCAGGCTGGCAAGCTCACGCCGACCGGGATGGCCATTGACGCCCGCCTGGACAAGGCGCTGTCCGCCGTGCTCAAGGCCGGAGACCTGGGCAGCAAGGCCGGTGCCACGCAGCTCGTGCTCTCGTCGGTGAAGGGGTTACCGCGCATCCTGCTGGTGTCGATGGGCGATGACGAGACCATACCGGCAGCCCGCTTTGCCGACGCGGTGCGCAGTGCTTTCCGGGCAGTGCTGGCCACACCCGCCACGGATGCCTGCTGCTATCTGCAGGAAGCCAGCGTGACCCTGCGCGAGATGCCCTGGCGCGTGGGGCAGATCGTTCTGCTGGCACGCGAGGTGCGTTATCGCTTTGACCAGTACAAGACGCAGCCCGATGCCTTGCCGGCCCTGAAAGAGGTGCTGCTGGGCGTGGACAGTGGCGAGCAAAAGGCACTGGCCGGCCGCGTTGCCCAGATGTCCGCGCTGGCGGACGGCATCGACACGGCCCGTGATCTGGGCAACCAGCCGCCCAATGTCTGCAACCCTGCCTTCCTCGCTGCCCAGGCACAAAAACTGGGTCGCAAGCTGAAACTGAAAGTCGAGGTGCTGGACCAGAAACAGATGGCCACGCTCGGCATGGGGGCACTGCTGGCAGTGGCGCAGGGGTCGGCCCAGCCCCCCAGACTGATCGTCATGCATTACCGGGGAGCCGGGGCGCGGCAGGCTCCGGTCGTGCTGGTCGGAAAAGGCATCACCTTTGATTCCGGCGGCATTTCGATCAAGCCCTCAGCCGACATGGACGAAATGAAGTACGACATGTCGGGGGCCGGCTCGGTCTTTGGTACGCTGCAGGCCGTGGCGCAGATGAAGCTGAAGATCAATCTGACCGTGATCATCGCCTCTGCCGAGAATATGCCCTCGGGCACTGCCTTCCGGCCGGGCGATATCGTGAAGACGCTGTCCGGACAGACTGTCGAAGTACTCAACACGGATGCCGAAGGCCGTCTGGTCCTGTGCGATGCACTGACCTATGCCGAACGCTTCAAGCCTGCGGCGGTCATCGACGTCGCCACGCTGACCGGCGCCTGCGTCGTTGCCCTGGGGAGCCATCGCGCCGGACTGTTCTCCAACGACGACAGCCTGTCGGCCCAGCTGGCGGCCGCTGGCGACGATGCCGGCGATACCTGCTGGCCCATGCCGCTGGACGATGCCTATCAGGAACAGCTGCGCTCGCCCTTTGCCGACATGGCCAATATCGGTGGCCGCATGGCGGGCGCCGTCACGGCTGCCTGCTTCCTGTCCCGGTTCGCCAGACAGTATCCGTGGGCGCACCTGGACATCGCCGGCGTTGCCTGGCGTTCCGGTGCGGCCAAAGGCTCCACTGGCCGCCCGGTATCGCTACTTACCCATTTCCTGATGGGTCGTGCGGGCTGATACTCATTGTCCGGCCATGACGCAGGTGGATTTTCACATCAATGTTCCCGATGTCAGCCAGTACGGCTGCCGGCTGGTTCGCAAAGCATGGCAGGCCGGCCATCGGGTCATCATCTATTGTGAGGACACCCAGCGGCTGGCCGGTTTTGACCAGCTTCTGTGGACCTTTGCACCACTGTCCTTCATTCCGCACGTCTCGGTTCGCCATCCGCTCGCAGCCCGAACGCCGGTACTGCTGACCGCATCCGATGCCGACGTGCCCGCCAGCCACCGTCAGGTGCTGGTCAATCTGGGCGACAGCATGCCGCCCGCATTTACCGGCTACCACCGGGTGGTGGAACTGGTAGGCCGTGATGCCCCCAGCCTGCAGGCTGCGCGCATCCGCTTCCGGGCCTACCGAGATCAAGGCTATACCCCGCGCACCCATGACGTGGAGGAACGAGATGGCAACCGATGACAAGCACCCCGCCCCCGCGCAACAGCTGCCGACAGCAGGCGCCGGGCCATCAGGCGGCAGCAAAACAATGCCCGATGCCCCCACCGGGGCCCGCGGCTCGTGGCCTCAATCGTCCTTTCCGGATGATTCTGATGATGACTATCTGGAAGACGACGAGGCTGGCCCGCTGGACGAAGATGCCGCGCTGGCAACCCTGCCGCCACTCACGGACGAAGACCGGGCACTGATCAACAAGCTGGTGCATTCCATGCGCCTGCTCGACATCGGCATTTCCTCTCCGGCGGCGCACGAGGCCGCACCGCAGACCGTTGCCGCGCCCTTCCCCGACCTGCCGAATGTTCCGGGTGCCACTCCCGTCGCCCCGCCCCCGCCCGCCCGGGTAGTGGCGCCGGCACCGGTGCCGTCCGCAGCGGTCGATGAAGACGCCATTCCGATGCTGACGGACGTGGTCAATGTGCAGCGCTACCACCCCGATCAGCTGCCCAACCGCTTTGAGGATGTGGACTGGAGCGATCTGGCCGGCCAGGTACGCGAGAATGTGCTGGAGCGGCTGCTGCGCCGGGGCGACATCCTGCTCGACAGCCAGATGAACCACGCCCTTGCGCCGGTCATCTCCCGTGCCGTCGAAACCATGACCCGCGATGTGCATGACACCCTCAACCGGCTGATCAGGGATATCGTCGCGCGGGCTGTCAATGAGGAAATCACCCGGCTGCATGCCGAGATGGCCCGCCGCAACCAGGACGACTGACCCGGCAGGGGCGCCCGCCCTGTCGAGGCTGGCTCACGACGACAACGGATGCAGGAAGAGCAGCGGCCATGCTCTAGAATCCCACACCTGATCACTTTTCCCTGAGCCGTTCATGACCAACGCCGCCCCCGCCGACCAGGATCAACTGCCCAAGAGCTTCGAGCCGGCCCCCATCGAGGCTCGCTGGTATCCCCTGTGGGAATCGCGTGGCTACTTCGCCAACCGGCCACCGTCTGCCCCCGGTGCAGAGGGTGACACGCCGGCCAGCCAGGGTGCCTATTGCATCCAGCTGCCACCGCCCAATGTCACTGGTACGCTGCACATGGGCCATGCCTTCCAGCAGACCCTGATGGACACGCTCATCCGCTACCACCGGATGAAGGGCGAAGACACCAACTGGGTGGTCGGCAGCGATCACGCCGGCATCGCCACGCAGATCGTCGTTGAACGTCAGCTGGCGGCCGAGGGCAAATCCCGCCATGACCTGCCACGCGAACAGTTCATCGAACGGGTCTGGGCCTGGAAGAATGAATCCGGTGGCGCCATCAGCCGCCAGATGCGCCGGCTGGGCGACTCCGCCAACTGGGCGTACGCAGACAGTCTGGGTACCCAGTCCGGCTACTTCACGATGGATCCGAAGCTCTCCCGGGCGGTGGCCGAAGTCTTCGTGCAGCTCCACGAGGCCGGACTGATCTACCGTGGCAAGCGGCTGGTCAACTGGGATCCGGTGCTGCAGACCGCCGTCTCCGACCTCGAAGTCGACATGACCGAGCGCGATGGCTTCCTCTGGCACATCCGTTATCCCTTTGCCGAGGGCCCGCAGCAGGCCGCCGACGGCTCCTTGCTGGCTGGACTGACCGTCGCCACGACCCGCCCCGAGACCCTGCTGGGCGACGTGGCGGTCGCTGTGCACCCGGACGACGAACGCTATCGCCACCTGCACGGCAAACTGCTGACGCTGCCCCTGACGGGCCGGCAGATTCCGGTCATTGCCGACAGCTATGTCGACCCCGAGTTCGGCAGTGGCTGCGTGAAGATCACCGGCGCACACGACTTCAACGACCATGATGTCGCCATGCGCCACGGCCTGCCCCTGATCGTCGTGCTGGATCTGACGGCAAACATGACTGGCGAAGCCGTCCCTGACGCCTACCAGGGCCTGAACCGCTACGTCGCCCGTGAACGCATCATCGCCGATCTGGAATCAGCCGGCCTGCTGGTCGACACCGTCAAGCACCGCAACATGGTGCCCGTCTGCGGCCGCTCCGGCGAGGTGGTCGAGCCGATGCTCACCGACCAGTGGTTTGTCGATCAGACGCGTGAGGTCCAGCCTGACGGCCGCCCCGGCGGCATGGCGGCGATCACCCGCCCGGCGCTGGAAGCCGTCACATCCGGCAGCATCCGCTTCTTCCCCGGACACTGGGCCTCCACCTACGACCATTGGCTGTCCAACATCCACGACTGGTGCATCTCGCGGCAGCTGTGGTGGGGCCACCAGATCCCGGCCTGGTACGGCGAGGACGGCCAGGTCTTCGTCGCCCGGCACGAAGACGAAGCCCGGCAGAAGGCCGAAGCTGCCGGCTACCGTGGCCCGCTCACCCGCGATCCGGACGTGCTCGACACCTGGTTCTCGTCGGCGCTGGTTCCGTTCACCTCGCTGGGCTGGCCGGGCAATGATCCCCAGGTGCAGGCCGACCTGGCCCGCTATCTGCCTTCAGATGTGCTGGTGACCGGCAACGACATCATCTTCTTCTGGGTGGCCCGGATGGTGATGATGACCCGGTATTTCACCGGCAAGGTGCCGTTCCGGGACATCTACATCAACGCCATCGTGCGCGACTCCGAAGGCCAGAAGATGTCCAAGTCCAAGGGCAACACCCTGGACCCGCTCGATCTGATCGACGGCATCGACCTGGAGTCCCTGCTGGCGAAGTCCGTGCGCGGCCTCATGCGGGCCGATCACAAGGCCCGCATCGAGAAATACGTCCGCAAGCACTACCCGGCCGGCATTCCGGCGTTCGGTACCGATGCGCTGCGCTTCACCTTCGCCTCGCTGGCCAACTTCTCCCGCACGCTCAACTTCGACATCAGCCGCTGCGAGGGCTATCGCAACTTCTGCAACAAGCTCTGGAATGCCACCCGCTTCGTATTGATGAACGTCGAGGGGCACGACAACGGGCTGGCCCGCCCCTGCAACAAGGACTGCGGCCCCGGCCAGTACCTTGACTTCAGCCCTGTCGACCGCTGGATCGTGTCCGAACTCCAGCGAACCGAAGCGGAAGTGGCTCGCGCCCTGGCCGACTATCGCTTCGATCTGGCTGCCAACGCCATCTACAGCTTCATCTGGAACAGCTACTGCGACTGGTATCTGGAGCTGGCCAAGGTCGAACTCAGCCACCCCGACGCCGCCCGGCAGCGCGGCGCCCGCCGTACGCTGCTGCGCGTCCTGGAAGCAGCCCTGCGGCTGGCCCATCCGATCATTCCCTTCATCACCGAGGAGCTGTGGCAGAAGGTCGCCCCGCTGGCCCACCGGTACGGTGACGGCGGGGTGCAGACCCTGAGCGGCGATGCCCTGCAGGCAGCACTGACCGAACGGCGCTATTCGATCATGCTGCAACCTTACCCACAGGCCGACGAAAGCAAGATCGACGAGGCATCGGAAGCCTGGATG
Organism: Lautropia sp.; assembly: GCA_030527825.1. Lineage (GTDB taxonomy): Bacteria > Pseudomonadota > Gammaproteobacteria > Burkholderiales > Burkholderiaceae_E > Lautropia. The sequence goes on along the minus strand of JAUNAC010000001.1, from coordinate 1,301,608 downwards.
GCCGAACTGCGTGCCCTGGTCGACGCCTGCCGGACATTGCGGGGCGAAATGAACCTCGGGCCACAACAGCGCGTCCCCCTGCTGCTGACCAGCGACGACCCGCGCATCGACCAGATGATTCCCTTCCTGCCTGGTCTGGCGCGGCTGTCGCGTGCCGAACGCGTTGCCGCCCTGCCCGCCAACACCCTGGCGCCGGTGCAGGTCGTGGGCACGCACCGGCTGATGCTCGAAGTGGAGATCGACATCGCGGCCGAACAGGCCCGGCTGGACAAAGAGATGGCCCGTCTGGAAGCCGAAATCGCCAAGGCCAACAGCAAGCTCGCCAGCAGCAATTTCGTCGAACGCGCCCCCGCCGCTGTGGTGGAACAGGAGCGCCAGCGCGTGGCGCAGTTCAGTGCCACACTGGAGAAAGTTCGCAGCCAGCGCGCCCGCCTGGGATGACCTCCTCGCTGTCGTTCGCTTTCCTGAGAACCGTCCGTCAGCTGGCCTTTGCGGCCAGCAGCGGCCAGGGCTCACAGATGCAGTGGAACCACCACGGCACCGGCACGGTGCAGGTCACCGAAGATGGTTGCGACCTGCACTTTGCCGAATCCTTCACGCTGGAAAACGGCACCGTCTGCCAGGATCGCAAATGCTGGCGCTTCACCGGTCATGGCATCACCTTCCTGTCTCGAGCGCAAACACCGGATATGAAGCAACATCGATCGATCTATGCTTCGAGGCCGACCAGCCGCTCGAAGACACGGTTCGACGTTTGAAAGATGCCGGATTCGATGGTGGAAAAATGGTGGACGAAGATTCCGGCCGCTCTCTCCGAATAACAGACCCTGATGGGCGGTCAATTCAGATCAACGAGTCCCCAGATATTCGCTCTTGAGAATTCCCATCTGAATCTGTGCCCAGTATTGCCCGGCGTGAAAAGTAGCCGCGCGACGGGAACCTTCAACAACAAACCCAACACGTTCGTACGTTCGCAGTGCCCGCGAATTGTACTCCCAGACACTGAGCTCAATCTTATTGATACCTAGCTCTTCAAAAGCGTATCGGAGCAAAACCCGCATTGCATCCGTGCCCAATCCCTGATCTACGTACTGGCCCCCGATTATGATTCCAAGAGTTCCGGCGCGGACGATGGGATCAATTCCCCAGACAGTTGCGTGACCAACTAGTTTCTTGCTCTCAATTTCCTCTATAGAAAAGCCAAAGCTGCTGGCATCCTTGTTACTGCTCCAAGCTCGAAACATGTCAATAGTTGAAGAACTTGGAGACGGAGTAATGTTTGCGTTTTGAAAGACCATCCAAGTCGGGTCATTCCACCAAGTAGCAAGCAGTGGGAGGTCCTCCTCTTGGAGCGGTCGCAGGCGAATCTTTTCTCCCTGCAGGATTGTTGCTGCGTAATTTCGAAAATCGATGCTCACTTTATTGATCCAATCGTTAATACGTGAGGTGAGTTAGCTATAGACTCCGGTGCCCTTGATGTCTGTTTAGAAATATCAAACAGCATGGAAGCTGCTACCTGGTTCTCTGTTGGTTTACGCAATGCCTGCTGCGAAAAAACCAAGGTCCTTCCACCATTATAGTTTCTACAACAGAAATATCTGCAGCCAGGAATTCTGCAGCCGGCTCTCCGAGTGCGTGACAATATACGTACTTATACCATCCACCTTCCTCCACTGGCGCCAGCAGCGCTATCAGGAAATCCTGCATTTCCCCCATGGGGACGAGCCCCTGGCGGTCGGGGAAACCGTCATGGCCTGCGCCCCCTTCCATTGCCCGCCCGACCACTACCACGGCAGCCTCCAGGACCCAGGCGACGGCACGCTGCTGCTGTCGCTGCGAATTATCGGTCCCCGCAAGGATGAACGGATTTCCTACCGCTACGGCCCCTGAGCGTACGGCCTCCCGGCACCGCCGGACGCTGCCAACAGAGGGACACTACTGACAGGAACTGGCAGTCGAATGCCGGATAATGGAAGTTTGAATCAGCTGGCCGGGGTGCGCCATCACCCCGTGTGATGGCAGCCCGGCCCACCTCCAAGGAGCCTACCATGCGCCTCTACTACCACCCCCTTACCCAAGGCCTGCGTGTGCAGCTGGTCGCCCGGGAACTCGGCATCGAGCTCGAGCTCGTCAAGGTCGACCTGTCCAAGGGCGAGCAGAACACACCCGAGTTCCTGGCCCTGAACCCCAATCACCACGTGCCCGTGCTGCAGGACGGTGACTTCGTGCTGTGGGAGTCCTATGCCATCATGCAGTACCTGGCCAACATCACACCCGGCCAGACACTCTACCCGGCCGATCCGAAACGACGCGCCGACATCGACCGCTGGCTCTTCTGGTGCGGCCAGGAACTGATGCCGGCGATCGCTACCCTGAACTGGGAGAACCATATCAAGCCGATGGCCGGCCTGGGCGAACCTGACCCGGCACAGGTAGCCGACGGCGAGGCCAGGTTCAACATGGCGGCAAGCATCCTGGATGCCCTGCTGGCCAGGGAGGCATGGATCAGCGGCGATGCGCTGTCACTGGCCGATTTCGCCATTGCAGCCCCGCTGGCATGGCACCAGCCAGGCCGGTTGCCCCTGGCGCAGCACACCCACCTGATGGCCTGGTTCAGGCGCATCGAGGCCCTGCCCACCTGGCAGGAAACCCTGAAGGCCAACGCCGCCGCCATGGCGTGAACATCGGCACGGCCGGCGTGCGTGCGACTGCACCACGGTGCACCACTCGACAGCAGCACTTCCCGGCCGGGAACCGACGGCGCCTCGGCCGTGCCATCAACTGCATCTCGCGGCAGCTGTGGTGGGGCCACCAGATCCCGGCCTGGTACGGCGAGGACGGCCAGGTCTTCGTCGCCCGGCACGAAGACGAAGCCCGGCAGAAGGCCGAAGCTGCCGGCTACCGTGGCCCGCTCACCCGCGATCCGGACGTGCTCGACACCTGGTTCTCGTCGGCGCTGGTTCCATTCACCTCGCTGGCCAACTTCTCCCGCACGCTCAACTTCGACATCAGCCGCTGCGAGGGCTATCGCAACTTCTGCAACAAGCTCTGGAATGCCACCCGCTTCGTATTGATGAACGTCGAGGGGCACGACAACGGGCTGGCCCGCCCCTGCAACAAGGACTGCGGCCCCGGCCAGTACCTTGACTTCAGCCCTGTCGACCGCTGGATCGTGTCCGAACTCCAGCGAACCGAAGCGGAAGTGGCTCGCGCCCTGGCCGACTATCGCTTCGATCTGGCTGCCAACGCCATCTACAGCTTCATCTGGAACAGCTACTGCGACTGGTATCTGGAGCTGGCCAAGGTCGAACTCAGCCACCCCGACGCCGCCCGGCAGCGCGGCGCCCGCCGTACGCTGCTGCGCGTCCTGGAAGCAGCCCTGCGGCTGGCCCATCCGATCATTCCCTTCATCACCGAGGAGCTGTGGCAGAAGGTCGCCCCGCTGGCCCACCGGTACGGTGACGGCGGGGTGCAGACCCTGATCTGCCAGGATCGCAAATGCTGGCGCTTCACCGGTCATGGCATCACCTTCCTGCATTGGCGCCAGCAGCGCTATCAGGAAATCCTGCACTTCCCCCGTGTGGACAGGTCTCCGACGCCCGTTAAGACCATCATGGCCTGTGCCCCCTACCTGTGTCCGCCCGACCACTACCATGGCAGCCTCCAGGACCCAGGCGACGGCACGCTGCTGCTGTCGCTGCACATCACCGGCCCCCGCAAGAACGAGCACATTCGTTACACCTATCGCAACTCGCTCCCGGGCCAGACAGGCATTCGATGAACCCGATGGGCACAGGCGCCTATCCCATCTCGCGCCATGACACACGGTTTACACCATCATACCGCGCCCCCAAACGAGAAGATTTCCATTGCGCCAGCGATCTGTCCCGGGAGAACTGCAAACCAGCCTGCACCACCAAACTGAATGTTGGTTCTGAACGACGGGCGCTCCGCCTGATCGCACAGGGGACCCTTTCGTCCCTTGCCTCCATATGCCACGCCCATCCGATGCTGAAATCCTCCCACCTATTCAAAGGAGAGGAGTTCCCATGCAATTCAGATCGATCGGCCTGCTACTGGCTATCATTGGCCTGGCCGGCTGTGCTGTCGCCCCCAAAATCACGCCCGTACAGGACAGGAGCCAGCTCAAGAACGTCTGCATCATTCAAAACCCTAAGGTGAAAGTCGCGGACTTCATCCAAGTGCTGCAAGATCGACTGAATTACCATCAAATCAGCACTCACGTTATCCATGCTGACGCCGCCGGGAGCTGCCCGATCACCCTCACCTACACCGCAACCCGCTCCTGGGATTTCGTACCGTACCTGATCCACGCCGAGATCCAGATCTGGAAGGACGAGCACATCATCAGCCACGGTGAATACCGGCTGCTCAATGGCTTCAAGAAGTGGCAAAGAACCGCCACCAAGATCAACCCGATCATCGACGAGATGGTCACTGGCATCAAGCAGAACTGAAAACCAGCGGCGACCTACCCAAACCCTGCTCAGCGCCGCCGCAGATAAAAAACGGACACCTCGCCTTCATCGACCTGGGCCAGCAGCACATTGCCCGTCTGACGGGCAAAAGCACTGAAGTCCTGCTTCGAACCAGGATCGGTTGCCAGCACCCGCACCACCTGCCCGCTCTGCAAGGTTGCCAGGGCCTTCTTGGCCCGCAGAATCGGCAAGGGGCAGGACAGGCCACGTGCATCCACCTCGGCGTCCACCTGCGCCGGCATCTCCCCCCCTGGGACAGCAGACTGAGACATCAGAGTCCTCCGCGAGATTCAGCGCCGGTCGCCCAGCTGCTGCGCCAGACGCTCATGGGTCATGCCCAGCACGCCCTCCAGCGCGTCCACATCACTGCCACCTGCCATGGCGAAATCGGGCTTGCCACCGCCCTTGCCCCCCACCTGGGCAGCCACGCGCCCGATCATCTCGCCGGCCTTGACCGTCCCCACCAGATCCGGCGTCACGCCAGCCACCAGCTGGATCCGCCCCTCGTCATCGACCGAGGCCAGCACCACTACCAGTGACTTGAGCCGCTCCTTGAGCTGGTCGACGGTAGCCCGCAGGGCCTTTGCATCAAGCCCATCGGCCCGTGTGACCAGCAGATGCGCACCGCCCGGCAGCTTCCGGGCCTGGGCCGCAAGGTTCTGCCCCTGACTGCTGGCAGCCTTGGCCTTGAGACGGTCCAGATCGCGGCCCAGATCCTTGACCTGCGCCTGCAGCTGCGCAACGCGGGCCGGAAGTTCAGCCACCGGGGCACGCAGTGTCTCGGCTGCCTCGGCCAGCGTGGCCAGCTGACGCTGGATCCAGGTCAGCGCCCCTTCGCCGGTCAACCCTTCCACCCGGCGCACGCCGGCAGCCACCCCGCCTTCGGCAGCGATCTTGAATACCCCGATCTCGCCACTGCGCGCGACGTGGGTCCCGCCGCACAGCTCGCGCGTGTCAGCCACATCCACCACGCGCACCACGTCACCGTATTTCTCGCCGAACAGCGCCATGGCACCTGCGGCAATCGCCTCGTCATAGGACATCTGACGAATCACCGTGGCGGTATTGCTGCGAATCTCGGCGTTGACAATCGCCTCGACCGCCTGAACCTCCGCCGGTGTCATGGGCTTGTTGTGGCTGAAGTCGAAGCGGGTGTGATCCTGATCCACCAGCGACCCTTTCTGGGCAACGTGCTCGCCCAGCACCTGGCGCAGTGCCTTGTGCAACAGGTGCGTCACCGAGTGATTGCGGGTGATCTTCTGGCGCCGCGCCGCATTGACCTGCGCCTGCAGCGTATCGCCCACCGAGAGCGTGCCTGATTCCAGGCGACCGTGGTGCCCCCAGACCGCCGCCTGAATCTTCTGCGTGTCGCCCACGGCAAAGCGGGCAGCCTGACCGGTCAGCAGCCCCTGATCCCCCACCTGGCCACCCGACTCGGCATAAAACGGTGTCACGTCGAGCACCACCACGCCATCCTGACCTGCCTGCAGGCGATCAACCGGCTTGCCGTCACGATAGAGCGCCAGCACCCGTGCCTCGGCCGCCAGTTCGTCATAGCCCACGAAGCGGGTCGCCTCGCCCTCATATTCCAGCAGCGATGTCCCCTTGAAGCGGCCGGCCGCCCTGGCCTGCTCACGCTGATGTGCCATAGCTGCATCAAAACCGGCTTCGTCTACCGTGACGCCCCGCTCACGACAGACATCTGCCGTCAGATCCAGCGGAAAGCCATAGGTATCGTGCAGCCGGAAGGCCGTCTCGCCGTCCAGCACCTTGCCGTTGCCCAGTCCGGCCAGTGCCTGCTCCAGCAGGTTCATGCCGTTGGCGATGGTCTCGAAGAAGCGCGACTCCTCGCCTTTGAGCACCTCCTCGATGCGGGCCTGGTCGCGTCGAAGCTCAGGGTACGCATCGCCCATCTCCCGCACCAGCGCCGCCACCAGGCTGTACAGAAAGGGCTGGCGTGCCCCCAGCTTGTAGCCATGACGGACCGCACGACGGATGATCCGGCGCAGCACATAGCCCCGTCCCTCGTTGCCGGGCACCACCCCATCCACAATGATGAAGCAGCACGCACGAATGTGATCTGCTATCACCTTCAGCGACGGACTTCCCAATTCCGGGGTGCCACCAGCGTCCTGCACGGCACGCGCCGCCGCTGCCAGCAGGTTCACAAACAGATCGATCTCATAATTGGAATGGACGTGCTGCAGCACCGCTGCCATCCGCTCCAGCCCCATACCCGTGTCTACGCTGGGACGCGGCAGCGGATGCAGCTCTCCCGCCTCGTCGCGGTTGTACTGCATGAACACGATATTCCAGATTTCAATAAACCGGTCACCGTCCTCCTCCGGGCTTCCCGGAGGACCACCCGGAATCTCGGGGCCGTGGTCATAGAAGATCTCGGTGCACGGCCCGCAGGGGCCGGTATCACCCATCATCCAGAAATTGTCCGAGGCATAGCGCGCCCCCTTGTTGTCGCCAATGCGCACAATCCGGTCGGACGGCACACCCACCTGGTCATGCCAGATGGCATAGGCTTCATCATCCTCGGCGTAGACCGTGACCAGCAGTTTCTCGGGCGGCAGCCTGAAGACGGTGGTCAGCAGCTCCCAGGCGAACTTGATCGCATCCTGCTTGAAGTAATCACCGAATGAGAAATTGCCCATCATCTCGAAAAACGTATGATGGCGTGCGGTGTAGCCGACGTTCTCAAGGTCGTTGTGCTTGCCGCCCGCCCGAATGCACTTCTGGGCGGTCGTAGCCCGATGATAGGCACGCTTGTCGAACCCCAGGAACACATCCTTGAACTGGTTCATGCCCGCATTGGCGAACAGGAGTGTGGGGTCATCATGCGGCACCACAGGACTGGAAGAGACAATGGTGTGTCCCTTTGACTCGAAGAACTTCAGGAACTGCTTGCGTATTTCGGCGGACTTCATCATGGGTATCCGGTAAAGTAACCGCTGATTTTACCGAAGGCCGGGCCTGTTTCGCCAATCGCGTCACCCCGCCGGCAACAGGCATGTCTGCTGCAGCCCGGCCCGGAGCATCCCCCTGCTCCCTCCAGACAGGAGTTTCCTCATGAATACCCGCGCCTCATCATCCACAACATCTATCACTGACCCCTGTCAGGTCGCCTTTCTCGGCCTGGGTGTCATGGGGGCCCCCATGGCTGGCCACCTGGCCCAGGCCGGTCATTCTGTCTGCGTCTACAACCGCACCACCGCGCGGGCCGAGCGGTGGCTGGCCGACCACGACACAGGTCATGCCGCCGGCCCGGCTGCCACGGCGCAACCCCGCCGCCACCGTATGGCCATGACACCGCGCGAAGCGGCACAGCATGCCGACATTGTCTTCTCCTGCGTGGGTAATGACGACGACCTGCGCAGCGTAACCCTGGGCCCGGATGGTGCCTTTGCCGGCATGAAGCCCGGAGCCCTCTATGTCGATCACACCACAGCCTCGGCAGAGATCAGCCGAGAGCTCGATGCTGTTGCCCGCCGTCTGGGACTGCATTTCGTCGATGCCCCGGTCTCCGGCGGACAGGCCGGCGCAGAAAAAGGCTGCCTCACCATCATGTGCGGCGGCACGCTGGCTGATGTCGAGCGTATGCGCCCCGTCTCGATGGCCTATGCCCAGGCCATCACGCGTATTGGCGATGCTGGTGCCGGCCAGCTGGCCAAGATGGTCAACCAGATCTGCATCGCCGGTCTGATACAGGGATTGGCCGAAGCGATCCATTTCGGCGAAGCGGCCGGACTGGACATGAACCAGGTTCTGGGCGTCATCGACAAAGGCGCCGCCCAGTCCTGGCAGATGGTCAATCGCGGCCAGACAATGACTGCGCGCCAGTTTGACTTTGGCTTTGCCGTAGACTGGATGCGCAAGGATCTCGGCCTGTGCCTTGATCAGGCCCGCCGCAGCGGTGTCACGCTACCCGTCACGGCACTGGTGGACCAGTTCTATGGCGATGTGCAGGCACTGGGCGGCAATCGCTGGGACACTTCAAGCCTCATCGTGCGCTTCGACCGTCGGCGCAAATCCTGACCAACATTGGCTCCGCGACTGACGCATACTCCGGTCTGCTGTCTTCGCCCGGCCACAGAGCGTTTTTCAGCTCCGTTGCACTACCCGCGGGTACGGCGCCATTGCGCCCCGATCTGCAGCAGCGCCATCAATGCGTCGTGCTCTCCTGCCTGCAGTGCCTGGCGAATGGCCCCCAGCCTGTCCAGCACCGCGTCGACTGCCTGCAATGCCGGTTGCTGATTCTGCAGCAGAATGTCCGTCCATAACGCCGGATCTGACCCAGCAATGCGAGTCAGATCCAGCAACCCCGGGCCAGCATGATCACCGGCCCGAACAGCATTCTCATCCGCGCCATGCCGGCCGTCCTCGGCCACAGCGCCAGCCACTGCAAAAGCCACGGCATGCGGAGCATGCGACACCAGTGCAAACACCCGGTCATGCTCGCTCGCCGACATCCGGGTCACGCGAGCACCCAGCATCTGCCAGAACTGCTGCAAGCGCAGCATCGTTCGCGTCGCAGTCTCGGACAACGGGCACAGCACCACTTCACGTCCATCAAACAGATCCGGACGGGCGGCATCAGGTCCGGCACGATCATCTCCAGCCACAGGATGACTGGCTGTAAAACGCGCCAGTACGGCCCCATCCGCACAGCCCCGGACAGCCTGTTCAACCGGCCATTTAACGCTGGACAAATCCGTTAGCACTGCATCTGCAGTCAGAAACGAAACAACGTCCTTCATCAGCAGGCAATTCACGGAAACAGGTGCAGCCAGAACCACCAGATCAGCGCCTGATACAGCCTGTCCCAGACTCTCGGCCCGTTCATCGAACAACCCCAGGATCATCGCCCGGGAAATATCCGGTTCCTGCCCATATCCCACCCGCTGCGCAGCGTGACACCGGGCGCGCAGCGCGGCAGCCAGCGAGCCCCCCATCAAGCCGGTTCCAATAATGGCCACCCGTTTGAACATCACCGCCTGCGGGTCACCGACCCAGGATTTTTTTGAGCGCCTCAATAAACGCGGTATTCTCCCTGGGCAAGCCGACCGAGACGCGCAGCCACTCAGGCAAGCCATAATTAGCCACTGGCCGCACGATAACGCCCGCGTGCAGCAGCAGGTCATTGATCCGGGCGGCATCACCCACTTTTACCAGCACAAAATTGGCAAAAGATGGCACATAGTCGAGTCCCAGCTCATCAAAGGCAGCCATCAACATACCCAGGCCGGCGCGATTGACCTGATAGGTCTCATCAAGATAAACCTGGTCCGTCAACACAGCCCGGGCAGCCGCCAGCGCCAGGCTGTTCACATTGAAGGGCTGTCGCACCCGACCGAACAGATCCGTCAGTTCCGGCTGGGCAACAGCAAAACCCACCCGCAGCCCCGCAAGCCCAAACGCTTTGGAAAATGTTCGCGAAACCACCAAATTAGGGAACTGTTTGACCCATGCAAGGGCGTCATACCGCATCTCCCCAGGCAGATATTCAGTATAAGCTTCATCCAGCACCACCGCGACCTGGGGCGGAACGCGCTCCAGAAAATCCCGCATCTTCGCCTCGGACACATACGTGCCGGTCGGATTGTTGGGGTTGGCTACAAAAATCACCCGCGTCTCCGGGGTCACGGCAGCCAGCATTGCGTCCAGGTCATGCCCCATCTCCAGATCCGGCACCTCGATGCCCACAGCCCCCATTGCCTGTGCCACCAGCGGATACACCAAAAATGCATACCGGGAATAAATGATGCCTTGTCCCGGCGCCACCAGCGTCCGCGCCACAATCTCCAGCAGATCGTTAGACCCGTTACCCAGGGTAATCCATTCAGCCGGCACACCGTAATGTCGTGCCAGGGCCTGCTTCAAATCGTAACCATTGGCATCCGGGTAGCGTGCCCCATCCTGCAGCACCTGCTGCACCGCCGCAACAGCCTTCGGTGACATGCCCAGCGGATTTTCATTGGAGGCCAGCTTCACAATACCTGACGGATCCAGCCCCAACTCACGCGCGACCTCCTCAATAGGACGCCCTGGCCGGTAAGGGGCCAGGCTCCGAACCCCTACAGGGGCTCCAGCTGCCGGTGATACACGCTGTTCATTTCGCTCCTTCATACACGCCTCCTTATACAGTTTTTCAATGTTTCAATGCACCTGGCTCACACCGTAGCCACACTATCTGCCGGATAGGACCCCAACAAACGGAAAAACGCGGAACGCTCCTTCAGATCAGCCAGTGCCTTGCTGACATCCAGATCGTCTTGGTGTCCAGTAAGATCAATATAGAAATAATATTCCCACCCGCCTTGCCGTGCCGGCCGGGATTCGAAACGCTTCATGGTCACCCCGTGTCGCGAAAGAGGCTCGATCAACTGATAGAGCGCACCCGCACGGTCAGGCACACCCAAAATCAGCGACGTCTGATCCTGGCCTGAAGGCTGTACCTTCTGCATGCCCAGCACCAAGAAACGCGTGCGATTCATCGGATCGTCCTGAATGGCATGCGCCACGGGCAACAGATCATAAATGGCCAACGCCGTTTCACTGCCGATCGCTGCCATCGACGCATCCTCGGCGGCACGTCGCGCCCCTTCCCCATTGCTGGACACCGGGATCAGTTCGGCCTCTGGCAGATTACGTTGCAGCCACAGCGTACACTGGGCCAACGCCTGGGGATGCGCAACTATCCGTCGCACCGCTTTCATTAGACCGCTCTTCGACATCAGGACATGACGTACCGGCAGAGTGATCTCGCTAGTAATCCGCAGCGGCGTATTGAGAAACAGATCCTGGCTGCGCGTGACCGAGCCCTCGGTGGAGTTTTCGATAGGCACCACGCCAAAATCCACTGTACCAGCTTCTGTCACCCGGAACACATCATCAATCGACGTACAGGGCACGCCCTCCACCGCATCGCCAAAACGTAACCGCATCGCCTGCTCACTGAACGTACCCCACGGCCCTAGAAAAGCGATTCGCAACGGACGCTCCAGCCCACGACAGGCTGACATCAATTCACGCCAGATTGAACGAACTGCCATATCCGGCAATGGCCCTGGATTCATCGCCTGCAGTCGTCCGATGATCATGGCCTCTCGTTCCGGCCGGTACACGGGCGCGTCATTAGCCCCCTTCTTCAGATCGCCGATCTCCTGAGCCAGCCTCGCCCGCTGGTTGAAAAGACCCAACAACTGTTCATCCAGCGCGTCAATTTCCTGCCGGATACGATTGATTTCACGATCTGCCATTCCGCGCTCCCGCTCCTTTGGCAACCACCCATCCGGGCACCACAACTGGCTGATGCGGGTAAACCACATTCGGCCAGCACTTAAGGGCGTTTATACCGCAATCCTTAACTGAAATGTAACAGGCGCCCTTATCCGTGCAGTTATTCATATCCTGCTTTCACCAAAAGAGCACACAATCAAAGCATCCATCTTCGGGCCGTCATGAAATACCTACTGCTTGTCACTACCGTATCCGGTTTGCTGGCCCTTAGCCAGAGTGCCCTGGCACATGACACCATGGCACCGGCCGATACCCATGCGGCAATCACTGCGCACCAGACTCCCCCTGCCCAGACCACGCATGCATCGCTTGCTGTCCATCTGGTACAGGTCGAATCTGCTGATACTGCCGTCAACCAACCGCATGATCCCATGCCAGACGACGGTACCATGCCTTCGGTCGCTTACGGGCTCCTCGGCCTCTTTCTGATGATCTGCGTTCTGGTCAAGCGCCGCAACGACTCGCACATCATCTGATCGCCTAACCCCCCCGAGCCCATGCCCGGATCAACCCGGCTTTGCCAGGGGCAGACAGCCCAGATCGACTGCCTGCCCCCCCTCACGGGTCACGCCTGCAGCGGCCCGTGACCCGCCCAGACGTGCCGGCATCTGGCCCATCAGCCTCCTGACGCCGGCTCCTCCCCGCCGGAAGAGGCCCCACTCGACTCGGCCTCACGTCCAGCCGCCCCCTCTGCCTCACCCACCGCGGCCAGCACCTCGGGGGAATCACTGCCAACCACCCGCTGCACGCGGGACAGGGTATCCCCTGCCTCCACCCCGATCAGGGTCACGCCCTGCGTCGCCCGGCCCATTTCCCGAATTTCATCAACACGCGTGCGCACCAGCACGCCGCCCGTGGTGATCAGCATGATCTCGTCACTGGCATCCACCAGAATCGCCGCCACCATCCGCCCATTACGTTCGGACGTCTGGATGGCAATCATGCCCTTGGTGCCCCGGCCATGCCGGGTATGCTCGATCAGGGGGGTGCGCTTGCCATAACCATTCTCCGTGGCCGTCAACACGGACCGGCGCTCGTCATCGGCCACCAGCATGGCAATGACGCTCTGGCCTTCCTCCAGTGCCATGCCACGTACCCCGCGGGCCGTGCGCCCCATGGCCCGGACATCCCCTTCAGAGAACCGCACGGCTTTGCCCGCATCGGAAAACAGCATGACATCATGGTCGCCATGCGTGACCGCTGCCCCGACCAGATAATCCCCTTCATCCAGATCCACGGCAATAATGCCGGCCTTGCGCGGGTTCGAAAAATCCGACAGCGCCGTTTTCTTCACCGTACCCTGGCGGGTAGCCATGAAGACGTAATGCTCGTCATCGAAGGTCTTGACCGGGAGCACCACCGTGATCTTTTCCTGCTCGGCCAGCGGGAACATGTTGACAATGGGGCGGCCACGTGAAGCTCGCGACCCCTGCGGCACCTCCCAGACCTTGATCCAGTACACCCGCCCCCGATCCGAAAAACACAGAATCGTATCGTGCGTATTGGCGATGAACAGCTGATCGACCCAGTCATCCTCTTTGGTGCTGGCCGCCTGCTTGCCGCGCCCGCCCCGACGCTGCGCCCGATACTCCGACAGCGGCTGCGACTTGATGTAACCGGAATGGGAAAGTGTCACCACCATATCCTGCGGTGTGATCAAATCCTCCACATCAATCTCGCTGGCATTCAGCTCGATCTGCGAACGGCGGGGGTCCTTCTCCGGATGACCAAACTCATCCACCACACCCAACAGCTCATCCCGGATGATGGCAGTAATCCGCGCCGGCTTAGCCAGGATATCCAGCAGATCCAGGATCCGTTCGACAACCTCCCGATACTCGGTGACGATCTTTTCCTGCTCCAGGCCCGTCAGCCGCTGCAATCGCATCTGCAGGATTTCCCCGGCCTGGACCTCGGAAAGCTGATAGCGCCCATCCGGCTGCAGCCCCGCCCCTGGCTCGACGCCCGCCGGCCGCAACGCCGCCGCACCGCCCTCCGCCCGCGCCACCATATCGGCAGCAATGCCAGCTGCCCAGGTACGGGCCAGCAGTCGCTCCTTGGCCACCGGCGGCGTTGGCGACGTCTTGATCAACTCGATCATTTCATCAACATTGACCACCGCCACGGCCAACCCCTCCAGCAGGTGCCCGCGGTCCCGTGCCCGGTTCAGTTCGTAGACGGTACGCCGCGTCACCACCTCACGCCGATGCGCGAGAAACGCCTCCAGCACCTGCTTCAGATTCAGCAGTCGTGGCTGACCATCCACCAGCGCCACCATATTGATGCCGAAACTGTCCTGCAGCTGGGTTAGCTTGAACAGATTGTTGAGCACCACATCGGCGTTTTCACCCCGCTTCAGCTCGATCACGACCCGCATGCCCTGCTTGTCGGACTCGTCGCGAATGTCGGAGATCCCCTCGATCTTCTTCTCGTTCACCAGCTCGGCAATCTTCTGCTGCAGAACGGCCTTGTTCACCTGATAGGGAATCTCGTCTACGATGATGGCCTGCCGGTTTCCGCCCCGGTCGACATCCTCGATATGCGTCCGGGCACGCATCACCACCCGCCCACGGCCGGTGCGGTAGCCTTCGCGCACCCCGGCCACGCCGTAAATCAGCCCCCCGGTGGGAAAATCGGGCGCCGGAATCTTCTCGATCAGCTCATCAATCGTCGCAGCGGGATTCTCCAGCAGCAGCAGACACGCCGACACCACCTCGTGAAGATTGTGCGGAGGGATGTTCGTGGCCATGGCCACCGCAATCCCCGTACTGCCATTGATCAGCAGATTGGGAATCTTGGCCGGCAACACCATCGGTTCGGATGTCGAACCATCATAGTTGGGGCCGTAGTCCACGGTATCCTTGTCGATGTCGGCCACCATCTCGCCGGCAATCTTGCGCAGACGTATTTCCGTATAACGCATTGCCGCAGGCGGATCACCATCGACCGAGCCAAAGTTGCCCTGACCGTCGACCAGCGTGTAGCGCAGCGAAAAATCCTGCGCCATCCGCACCACCGTGTCATAGATGGCCGAATCACCGTGCGGATGGTATTTACCCATCACATCGCCGACGACCCGCGCCGACTTCAGATAGGGGCGGTTCCACACATTGTTCAGCTCGTGCATGGCATAGAGCACCCGGCGATGCACTGGCTTGAGCCCGTCGCGCACATCCGGCAACGCCCTGCCCACAATCACGCTCATCGCGTAATCCAGGAAGGAACGTTTCATTTCCTGCTCAAGACTGATCGGTACCGTTTCTTTGGCGAATTGATCCATGAAATCCGGAACGCGCCGCACAACCCCGCCTGAGTGAAGGGCCCCACCGCACGCAAATAAAAACCCGGGAGCACACCCAGGCCAGACAAAGCGGAATCTCCGGCCAGGCGGAGCCTCCAGCACCCCCCCGCGGCCGTGCACCCCAGGGTCCCAAAGCGCCTGATCGACCGCTGCAAAACCATCCCGCGCAGCAAACCGACAGACCGGCCATACTACCTACTGGCTAAACCTTTGAATTTTAAACCATCCACGTCTTTTCCTCACGGCAGCGCCCCAAGCCGGCATCCCCATCGGCAAGAATCCGACACCTCCGCGCCTGACAGCACACCCGTCTCGCTACCCAGCCCCATACCAGCGGTCACCCGCTGGAACCAGGCGAGCCACGACCCTGCCCAGGATCACATGCATCAGCCATATGCCACTTTCTCCCCACAAACCGGTACCCTTCCCCCCTACATGTTGCTCACAAGCCACAAATCAACCCGCTGACGTCGCAGATGCGCCCCATGCCGATACGGACAGCGATGCCACTATGGCACAATGGGCCAAGCGTATTCGTAATGAAGCAGCTCCGCGGTCAAGGCCTGAAGCTGTGTTTACGCAAGCTCACTGCATTTTGCACAGGGTCACATGCTGGTAAGCCACAGTCAGTCCTTGTCAAGGTGCTGGTTTTTCAGCTGAGAGTCGTCTCACCGAGAGGAGAAACATGAAGAAATCGGTCAAGCTTGGCGCATTGGCTGCGACAGCGCTGCTCGCCGCCTGCGCTACAGGCAGCGGGGCAAAGGGCCCTGATGTCACAGCCGATCAGAACGATACCGGCTACGTCACGTCGCGTGACGGTGGCGTGGTAACCGGCAAGTTCGGCGAGTGCTACCACGACAGGGGATTCAAGAATTCACACGCCATCGTGGAATGTGATCCGGATCTGGTGCCAAAAGCGCCGCCGCCGCCGCCACCACCGCCGCCACCCCCACCACCACCTCCGCCGCCTGCGCCTCAACCGACCAGCGAAAAAGTCACCTTCGCAGCCGATACATTCTTCGGCTTCGACCGTGCTGTGCTGAAGGACGAGGGCAAACAGAAACTGGATGACATCGTCAAACAGATCGATGGCGTTGCCCTGGAAGTGATCGTTGCCGTGGGCCACACCGACAACGTCGGGCCGGATGCCTACAACCAGCGTCTGTCGGTTCGCCGTGCAGAAGCGGTCAAGGCCTATCTGGTCAGCAAAGGTATCGAAGCGAGCCGCGTCTACACCGAAGGCAAGGGCGAGGCCCAGCCGGTTGCCAGCAACAAGACCAAGGATGGCCGCGCGAAAAACCGTCGCGTGGAAATCGAAGTGGTCGGCAGCCGTCAGGTCATGCAGTAAGTCCTCGGACGGAGACACCTGTCCGCAGCCTGCTCCGGCAGGCTGCGGCGGGTGCTGCCACAGAGCCATCATGATCCGTCATGATGGCTTTTTTGTTTCCGCCCCGACTGCGCCCCCAAAGCGCCGGCACATGCTTAAAATCGGGCATCTCCTTCCCATCCCCCGTGCACGCATCATGTCCAGCACTCCCATCCCGGCCGACCACGACACCCGCAGCTCATCAGGCAATGTTGACCAGGCCGAACTCGACAAATTCCAGGCCCTGGCCTCCCGCTGGTGGGATCCAGACAGCGAGTTCAAGCCGCTGCACGACATCAACCCGCTGCGGCTGGAATGGATCATCCAGCAGGCCGGTGGCAGTCTGGCAGGCAAACAGGTGGTGGATGTCGGCTGCGGCGGCGGCATTCTCACCGAAGCACTGGCCGGTGCCGGCGCAACCACCCTGGGTATCGACCTCGCTGACAAATCGCTGCAGGTCGCCCGACTGCACGCCCTGGACAGCGGCGCATCCGTCTCCTACGAAAAAATCGCTGTCGAGGCCCTGGCCGCCCGCCAGCCTGAGCATTTCGACGTGGTCGTCTGTATGGAAATGCTCGAACACGTCCCGGACCCGGCCGCTGTCATCCAATCCTGTGCCACCCTGGCCAGACCCGGCGGCACCGTACTCTTCTCCACCCTGAACCGCAACCCAAAGTCCTTTCTCTTTGCCATCGTCGGCGCCGAATACATCCTCAAACTGCTCCCACGCGGCACCCACAGCTTCGCCAAATTCATCCGTCCCTCGGAAATGGGGCGAATGGCCCGTCAGTCCTCCCTTGACCTGCAAGGCTTCATGGGACTCACCTACAATCCCGTCACCCATCAATACCGCCTGACCCCCGACGATGTCAGCGTCAACTACATGGCATCGTTCCACAAACCTCTTTAGGATCTAATCCATGCCCCTGCTTCAGACGCGGCCTGCCGCCGTCTTCTTCGATCTGGACGGCACATTGGCCGACACGGCTGACGACCTCGCCGCCTCCGTCAACCAGATGCGCCATGCCCGCGGTCTGAAACCCCTGCCTCTGGCCGAATACCGCCCCTTTGCCTCCACCGGCTCACGCGGACTCCTGCATATCGGCCTGGGCAGCACCATCGACGACCCGGACTACCCGGCCCTGCGCACCGAGTTCCTGGAACGCTACGAACAGAACATCGCAGCACACACCCAACTGTTCGCTGGCATCCCTGCGCTCCTGGACTGGCTGGACAGCCACCAGATCCGCTGGGGCATCATCTCCAATAAACTCGAACATCTTGTACTGCTCCTGGTCGAACAGCTCGGTCTATCCCAGCGCCTGGTTCTCGCCTACGGCGCCGACTCGGCCCCACGCCCCAAACCCTGGCCAGACCTCATGAAGCGCGCCCTGCAGGAAACCGGCCTGAGCGGCCCCCAGTGCGTCTACATCGGCGACGACCTGCGTGACATCCAGGCAGGCAAGGCCGTGAACATGACCACCATTGCTGTCCGCTACGGATACTGCAACCCCGCGGACGTGGATGCCTGGAAAGCTGATTACACAGTCGACTCCGCCCACGAAATCCTGACACTGCTGGCCGGGCTGCCAGCCGCCTGACTCAATAACAGATACTGTTATTACTGCCCATGCGCAGCATACGGGCCATCGACACCCCCCGTATGCGGATCGGGGACAACGCCACTCGACTGCGCAGATCATAGCGATAGACCAGTGGCGCCCCTTCGTCCAGGGAGTAAAGCACCGTCTTGCTGTCTCCCGTTACCCAGATATCCATCACCTCGGGAACAAAGCGCAGCGTCTGCCGATCGTTCCGCGCCCCGAAAGACTGAAACATCAGCCCCCGGTCACCAGCCAATATCCAGATCTGCTCCAGCCAGCCCGAGCGGATGAAACGTGGCGAGAAATCGACAACAAAACGCTCCGGTCGCCCACCACCGGCAGCCAGGTCGAACAATGCCACATGCCCCTGCATGTCAGCAAAAATGACATGCTTCGAATACACATCGATATAAGGCATGATCATGGGCTCATTCGTCGTCCCCGACGTACGCATCGGTCCGGTACTCAGCACCTTTCCCGTATCAGGAAAATACACCAGCCCCTCAGAACCATCGTCCGTCGTCATGGCCAGAAGATCATCCTCCGGACTGGCCACCCCAACCCCCAGCCCCGAACCACTGCTGACCGAGCCCGACAGGTCAACGGTTTCCCACGCCCCCTCCAGCCCGTCATCCGCGGCAAGGCGGTGATAAATGCGCGGCGCTTCCTCATCCAGCACCCAAAAGGAGCGGCTGAATGAACTGAACAGGAGCGAGTAAAACGTATCCAGCAACGTCTCCCGTCGGGGCGAATCAAAGCGCCTGGCAAAAATCCGCACAGAAAAGTCGCGGTAGTCGATCATGCCCACCTGATCCCGCAGACCGACCGCGACCAGCGTACTCTGCGGAACAAAGAAAATCTGGTAGACAGGCGAAGGCAGCGCCACCCGGCGCTGCGCCCCGGTCCGCAGATTCATGAAATGGATTGCCGACACTTCAGGCGAACCAACCGCCATCATCGCATCATCGCGCGCCAGCTCCATCACCTGCGGACGCATCCCGAAATCCAGCGTCGCCAGATGCTGTCCTGTGACAATATCCGTGACGCTGATGAAATTGCTGAAACGGTCTGCCACAAACAGATTGCGGGCAGGCGCATACAGCCCCTCGCCCCCCCGATGCCAACCGGGATGTCCCTCTGAGCCAGCGCTCGCCTGGCGGAAAGGCGAAGACAGGGCCGCCGCCTGCCCGAGGGCGCCCGATGCCCCTGCCGACCGCGCCGCCACGGTCAGCGCAGCCCCCATCCCCGACAGCATGAACCGCCGGCGACCCATATCATTTTCCGTCCGAAGAATGCCCCATGTCGTGATGATCCATGTGCTGGTGCTCATCCGCATGCATGTGGTGCCCATGCATGCCATGATCACGACCGGACATCCCTGCGCCCTTCATCACGGATTTCACCGATGCCACCACGGCCTTGCAACTGGCCTGCGTACCATCGCTGAAAAACGCGGTCAGCGTGTGCTTGCTCCCCAGCCGCGGACGGCTGGCAATATCAAACAGCATGATGTGATCGCCCCCCTTGCGAAACACGCGCTCACCCGCCTTCAGCGTCGTGTCCTGCAGCGGCCCCATTTCCATCACACCATCCTTCATCGTCATCTGGTGCAGCTCCGCACGGGCGCTCACATCCGGCACATCAACACGCTCCACCTGCACCGGCTGACCCGTATGCCGAAAATTCACAAACGCCCCCGTCATGTTCTTGCCCGGCAGCACTTCCTGAATCACACAATGACTCAATGTCGTGTGCGAAGCCTTTCCGGCAGCCTGCGCCGGCGCGGAATACAGCAGCACCGGTGCTGCCAGCAACATGGAAACAGAGAAAGCAATCGTCTTTTTCATGAAAACTCCTACAGTGAACAAAGCAGCCCCTTGCTGCCACCCCCAGACAGGCACGGAAAACCCTCTGCTGAACAACACATCATGCCTGGTTTGGTGCCGACCATGATCCACCACTGGGACGATCCTCCTTCCCCCCTTTCCCACCATCGGCCGGCGCTTTCTTGCCAGAACCCTTCGCGGGCGTCCCCAGCACGCCATCCAGCGACTGGGTCAATCCGTCCGGCCCGGTCTGATAGTCATAAATATCCACCAGATGGCGATCGGGGGAAATCAGATAGATCAACGCGCTGTGATACACCGAATACGGCACGCCGGGTTTCGGTTCCTCCAGCTTCTTGCCATCCAGCCGATAGCCGAACGTCGCGCCCAGCTCATCTGAAAGCGCCCGGATGTTTTTCAGGCTGCCGGTCAACCCCACAATACGCTCGTCAAAAAAACGCACGTACGCATCCAGCCGCTTCGCATCATCATTGACCGGATCAATCGTCACAAAAACAGGCACAACCGCATCCGGGTTCTTCAGCGCCTTCATCACCTCGCCATATTCAAACAGCGTCGTCGGGCAAATATCCGGACACGAGGTATAACCAATCGCCAGCAGCAGATACTTCCCGGGGAAAGCATCCTGCGTCACCCTGCCCTTCACACTCTGGAGATCGAACCGGATCGCACGTCCCATCTCGGGCTGCCGCACCTCGGCCCCCGACGACGACGGCGTGACTGCCTCACCGGGCGTCTGCGCAACCACTGCCCCATGACCACCTGCTACCAGCAGCCCCAAACCCGCCGCCCATATCCACCGCTTCAACACAACACCCCTCTCCCGAGATCTGGATCCATGCATCGAACGGGCAGCCGCTGATCGCCTGCTGCCCCCATCTCCACCACTCACTCCTTCAGGCAATGACATACACAGACATCACATCCCTTGCCACAGGACACAAACCGGGGCTGCACAGAACCACCAGCAGGATCACTCCTTGTACGGACGCGGTGCAACCACCTGCTCCATCAGATCATTATCCCACTTGCCATCCACCTTCACCTGAGCCAGCGCCCCCAGATTGACCGCCTCAATCAGGTTATGGTTCAGATACACATACACCCCCGGCTGCCGGAAGGTATACATCGCAGCACCAGCCGAACCCGCGGCAATTGACCAGGTTTCCAGATTGGTCGTCGGAGGATCCGCCAGATTGCCACGCTCCCAGACATAGTTGCCATGCCCGCCTATCAGATGAGGATAGGAATAGCGATTGGCCTGGGAGTGATAAAACATCACCGTCTCACCCACCTTCGCTGTCATCGCATGCTCGCCCGTATAGGCGCCCTTACGATCCCCGAACACAATATGCGTCGGGATCAGACCATCCATCACCGCCTTATCATCAGCCATCGACTCGCTGGGTGAACTGTAGCGCCTGTAATTCCCCTTCTCATCCTTCGGCACGTAAAAATCCTGTTCACCAATGTAATAAGCCCTGTCATAGGTCAACAACTTGCCATTCTTGTCACGCAGCCCATTCTTCGGCAATACGGTCACTGCGCCATTCATGCCATGCACCACATGCCACGGAATCATCGGCCCACCCGGTGCACAGTGATAAATGAACGTCCCCGGCTTGACCGCCTTCCAGCGAATCACCACCTCCTGCCCGGGCGCCACATGCGTCAAATCACCAGCCCCCAGCGCCCCCGTCGACGCATGGAAATCAATGTTGTGCACCAGCTCGTTCTTGGCCAGATTCTTCAGCGTCAGCTCGACATAATCCCCTTCATGAACAATGATCATGGGACCGGGCACCGAGCCATTGAAGGTAAAAGCCCAAACAAACACACCAGGCTCGACCTCGATCTCCTTCTCTTCAATGAACATCTCGACCTGAACCACCCGCGGCGCCTTCGGCGGCGTCAGACTGTGCTCAGGCACAAACGGGGGCTTGACCAGCGTCTGCCTGACATGCTTGAGCCGGGCAATACTCGCCGGCGCCTTGATAACCTCATAACCTGGGAGACCGCCGGTATGAGGAACAGCAGGATCGGCAGCCAAAGCTACTGTCCCAACGAGGCATGAACTCACCGCGGAGCAGACAAGCGCCTTACGTACGACAGAAGCAACCATGAAAAGACCCCTCGTGATCAGAATAAATACGGATGGACAAAAACCAACACACTGAAAACGTCAACAGATGCAAAACAACCGAAATCAATCTAATAGATACAAACCTGCGATTATTTGACGTTCATCAATTTTGACCCGGCGCCCACCAAAACATTGATTCACATCAAACCACACCGTCCTCACATCACCACGCCTGCCCACCCACGCGGCCATCACCACCCCACAGCGCCCAGCCGGCAGCCAGACCCGGCAGACATATATCTCCCCATCCTAACAGCCAATCACTTATCAAATAAGGAGATTGATAGCTATTAACTATAAACAACACACGCCTTCCTCTTCCCTTTCCATTTCCCCGAGACACATCGCCTCCCACCTGCCTTGCCCAAAACCACAGTCATCAACCACAGCCCCCCAGCCATCCCCTCAAACATCGCCCCCCAGCCCCCTCTTCCCATTCGTTGACAAAACGGCTAGAATGCGCACTCTGGGGCCGACCTGGTTTCGACGGGGGTAATGAAGCGGCTCAGGGCGTGTCGAGGGTCCGTCACCTCGTTAATCCACCGGAAAACCAAATAAACGCCAACGACGAGCGTTTCGCACTGGCCGCTTAAGGCCTAGCCGCTGCACCGGGTTGTCGGCAGCCCGGGCTCCGCAAGGAGCAGCAGTGTCATTCTTACCGAATCGTGTCAGACCGGGCTACTTGGCCGGACATTAAAGAATAGGTAGCTGGTTGCTGGTTGAGCCTGTGCGTCGGCGTAACGGCAACGAGAAAATCAAAGACGTCACTACACACGTAGAACTGGTTGCAGAAGACTTTCGGACGCGGGTTCAATTCCCGCCGGCTCCACCAAAACCCCAAATCCCAACCCTCATCGGTTGGGATTTTTTTGCCCGTTCTCCCTGTGTTGGCGCGGTTTCCGGCCGTTTCCCCTTGAGCATGGCCCTCTGGAAGTCGCTGTTCCCGGCGGACTTTTCGCCCATTTTCACCCTCTGTTCTCTGCTGCCCGCTTGAGCATTCAAGGCCCGAAGTCGTGTGTTGACGCGGGTTTTCGGGCCATCGGTTTGCTTCTTCGCTTGCTCTGGCGGGCGCGACCGAGACGGCGAAAGGCAACAAGAAACCGCTTTGCAGTGGCGTGTCGGCGAGGCAAGGATGCCAATGTGATGAGATAACCTGCTCCTTCAGTCCTCTGCGCACCAGCATCCCAAGCAGGAAGGTTCATCTTTACGCTGCCTGCAGCCCTAGGCATCTAATACCGTTCACGGCTCGCCGTTGGCCCGGCTGCTGCGATGCTTGAGACGCATGCGCCTGCCTAAAAACTGAGCATGAACAGACGCTGGGCATACCAATCGGCCTTCAAGCTTTTAAGCTAGGGCCAATATGTGTTGCCGCTGGACATCTCGGGTCATAGCGGTCCACCAAGCACCGGCATCTAACCTTTGCCTCGTTAGTAGGAGCGGCGTAAGCGTGACCAACCTCCTTCTGGACGTCGATGGAGTTAAATTCTTGGTCTAGTCCTTCATCCGACGATACCCGACAATAGACAGCACAATATTTGCGCGCCACGGGCGGAACGATCTAGGCGTCGCCGCCCATGGCGCACCTGCCATACCTATCATCCCAAAGAGCAGTAGCCCCGAGCAGTGCATGCCAAGCAAAAAATTGGGTCACGTAAACGCACCCACAACTTGATCTTGAAATGCTTGGCACTGATGGCATCCAAGCGCTACCTTGGATTTACCAGTGGCGTCGTAATTCGCGCTAATCCGAGTGCGATCTCTTTGCGCTAGCCCAGGAGTGCCAGCGCTTCATCAAGGCGGCCACGCTGCGCAGGAACAAGCGCCGGAAGACGAGAAGCCACCTTTCTCAAGTCAACAACATGGTAACCAACATCGCAATTGCAGAGGTAAATGAGCAGATCAGCAGTTTCAGAAGGATAACGAGTAACCAAATCGCTGTTACGCAGATCGAACAGCAGACGACTGTGCCCAAGCTGGATTGTCGAAGCACTTGCAGCCAACGCAGAGGCAACTGGAAATATCTCACCAAGATGCGGCAACCACCCCAGCATCTGTCGGATCTCCGCCTCATCCAGAGCCGCGGGCACACCTTCCAATCGGTCCAGCCAATACTGATGCAGCCAAGTATCCCACATCTGCTTCGTGCTGGCCGGCTGCATCCCATACAGGATGTTTCCAAGTTTAGAAGCGAAGTCGCTCCGATCCTCTATGGATCCGTGTTGAAAGAGTACTGACAGCAACTGTTGCCTCGGATCGGAAACATGAAATACCGCGAGTTCGGTGTAGAACACGATGAAACGACGCCGACGGTCGGGCAGGTGCATGCTGATCCGATGTAGCGCGTCAAGAAAGGCGGGCATCAAGGCGTCAACCAGTGTTGGATAGAGCCGCCCCCATACCAAAAATCCGTCCCATGCCTGAGCGAACTTGTGCCTATCCACATCACTGAACAACGGAATGAGATGCTGCCGCGTCCAGGGCTCGTCGAGGCCAAACAGGAACGCCGTCTGACTGGCGAGCAGGCTGCGACCGAGTCCGCCCTTCGACGTCGCATCTTGCACCACCATCGTGAACCACTGCCTGTAGTTCTCAGGCAGAGCACGCTCCGCGTCCTTCTTGCCACGCATGAGCAACGACAGTCCGCTGATCCAAAACTCAACGATCACGCCCGCTGGTCGGTTGATGGCCCGAAACAACCAGTCGTCAATGTCGTCATCCTGCAGATTGGGTTGCAAGGACTGCCACAAAGACAACGCAATAACGTTGGCCTGTTCCAGAAGTTCGAGGGCGAAATGTTTTCCGCCATCTCTGACGAGTTTGTAAAGCAGGTTCGCAACATCGTGCGCGTGGGCGGTTAGTAGTTCAGCTTTAGCACTGATGGATAGCAAGTCACGCCAGCCATCCAGCGACAGTTCTGCTTCCTGCAACCCTCGGATTGCTGCGGGCCATAGATCAGACGTCCACAACAATCTTTCGGCCAAAAGCTCTGCCAAGTCAAATGCCCACAATGTATTCTGCTTGCACACGTCTCTTATGGTTTCGATCAGTCCTTCCCGGTCTGGGCCGTCGAACAGCTTGCCTTGAAAATTCAGCAAGTCGTCGAGTTGGTCACGGGGTGTGCGAGCCAGAAGTTGTTCGAGAGACCAGGGGCTCTGAGACCCAACCCAATGCACTGAACCAAACCAATGAGTAAGGTCTGGATGCTCGGAAAGCCGCCAATCAGGATAGGTAGCTCTGATTGGCGCCAGTGCAGCCTCTGCCGCAGCACAGTCGGGCTTCGCACGAAGTAGCCATGACAACCAGTCGAAATGCGATCGTGCAGTTTGCTGCTCGTCCGTCCAGTCGCTGCTCGCCGGAAGATGGTATTGGTGCGCAAGAACCGCATCCACTACAGCCTGGCGCGCCACGTCACCTGCGACCGCATAGCTGAGTGCCACTGCACGATAAACCTCGTGATGTTCCGCGAGACCGTGCAGACCCACGCGAACCAGCAGCCAGTTCAAGCAATCGTCCGCAGACTTGCCAGGGTGCACAGTGATCGCATGGATGGCAAGCCGCCGTAACAACGGTACATCCGATGTGGCGAGCCTCTCCATCCAGGCATCAAGTAACACAGGCGCATTGGTCGCGAGCCACTCCAGTGCATCACGCGCCGCATCAATCAGCACATCAACCGCCTCGGGATCTCGGTCTTGCTCGTGCGGTTCAATGGCCGAGCGGCCGTAGCTGACCGGGTCCCCCTCCCGCGACGCCTTTTCCCACGCCGCGAGTCCGCCGTGAATGTCTTCCAACCGGCGCGTGATGCCGGACAGCAGCGGCTGAGCAACTGACGCCAAATGCGGCCTAATGTGCTCTGTCCAGACCTCGTTCAATGACCAATGATCAGCCCGTAGCGAGCAGTCGACATCTAGGCATCGGCCGCGCGCATGATCTTCCTCGTCGTGCCACCTGAATCCCGGCTGGATGTTGAGGCGGTGTTCGCTCATAGTGAGAAACACTTTTAATGTAAGCGGCACAGCATTGTGGTTGGCGCAGCGCTCGGCCAACCACATCAGCACATGATGGTCAGCTTGGTTCGGCACGCTGGCAAGCAGAATCATGACCCAGCGTTTAAGGGCAGATTCCTCCAGCGGCTTTTCCTTATTGATGCCCAGTTCGCGGCCGATGAAGCTCCAGAACACTGGATTCAGCCGCAGCCCATGAGCAGCGAACAACTCGAACAATATGTCCGCATGCACAATGGCAAAATGCTCGGCGAGCCACCGAGCCAGCAACTCATCTCGCTCATTGAGATCGACGGTTCCAAAGAGCGCATCAAGATGCTTGCGCGCATTTAGCCACCTGGGCCATTCGGCATCCCGAGCGACGTTGGTCAAGAAACGGGTCGTGTGCACCTCGCGAAGCGCCTGCTCGACCTCGCCGATGGCTTCTTCGTCCGCTGGGGGAATGCGTCCGCCGATCTCCGCCATTCGGTTCCGCCAGTCAAAAGCACCGCGCGTGGCCCGTTCGGCGAGCCGTTGCACGCCGTCATAAAGTTCCTTGTAGGCTTCCGCACCAGATCCCTTAGTAAAGCGGATGGGCTTGATGCCGAGCAAGTCCCAGCTCCCGTCTTCGTGCGTCAGTGCAAATCGCCCGGCAACGCCATCGGCCGGAAGGGCACGCGCCAAGTAATGCATGACGACATCATTATGGCTGTAGCCAACGAACAGTACGGTAAATTGACGGAAAACCTCCACCAGGAATCGTCGCCCCCAGCCCTCCGTCAGATACGCACGCCCGAAATCCGCATCCGTGAGCACCAGATCCCGAGCGCGAGGAAGCGCTCCGTGAACATGCACGATGCCGGTGAAGTCGTTGCCCAGCGGCAGTGCCGGAGCTCGGTAGACATCTGGAGTTGAGCCGAACAACGTGCTGGCGGCCGTCTCAAAGTGCAGGTCGAAATTGGTGGTCACCAGCCTTACGCGGTCCGCAGTGCGGAATAGCCGTAGCAGGTCTTGATGGAGAGCATTCGGTTCGCTGCCTGCGGGCGATAGGAACTGGGCGGCTCGCTCGTGAACTTTGACCTCGTTATGATGCAATTGGCCCAAGAAACGATCCAACGGCTCCGCGGGCTCACGCCCCGTTCCTTGAGCGATATCATTGGTCAGCTCCCAGAAACTGGCTAGATTCGACGGCGCCCCCATCGAAACACCCGCACCAGCGAAAACCACCAGCTTGTCGTCGCGCAGGGCGTCAAGAATTCGGTCATCGAAATCGATAGCACCGAGTCTTGTCATGAGTGCGGCTTGTACATGCCGGCTGATCCAAGGTGAACAAATACCTTGGGGACGTTCGCTCGCCACCCCTGAATTACGCGTAAGCAAGTCGGACGATCGTTGCTCGGGAGAGCAAATCTATGAGATCGAACCATTCCCCGAGCGCCTATAGCCGTGTAAACTTATTACTATATTCAAAATTCACGCCAAACACAAGTATCAAGAACGTGGCCCTCGCCTACAACAAAGAAAATGCACTGAACGCAATTTGCCCTTATTTCACGATGTTTCCGCTTGAATATCCCAATAGGGTACTCAAAAAGCATCTGAAGGAGCAGCCAGTGGTGCTTGATCCATTCTGTGGTCGAGGCACCACTCTATTCTCTGCGCGAAAGTTTGGATTCTTTGCCTGGGGCATTGATTCCTCGTCAGTTGCTGTTGCTATTGCAAAGGCCAAACTTGCGAGCTGTCACATCGAGGCTCCTCTAAAGCTTGCGGCTGAACTAATTGCAAACGTCGAGCCAGCCGACATACCAGACACACTATTTTTCCATTCAGCGTATCACCAGTCCACGCTCCGTGATATTTGCGCCCTGCGCGAAGGATTATTCGAGCTAGAAAATGAAACGGATGCATCGTCCATATTGCGTGCTGCGGCACTTGGATGTTTGCATGGACCACTTCCCAAGCATGTTGAGAACGCGAGCTACTTTTCAAATCAAATGCCGAGGACTTACGCCTCAAAACCGGATTACGCGGTGCGATTCTGGAAGGAACGCGGACTCAAAGCACCAAAGATCGATGTGCTCCGAGTACTGCATCGAAAGATCGAGCGGCTAGCTGGACTTGATCAAGCATCGCCTTCTTCAATATCTCATGTCCTACACGGAGACGCCCAGTCAGAAGATTTGTTTAAGTCGATTAGTAAATCCCCTTCTGTTGTAATCACTTCGCCTCCATACTACAGAATGCGGACATATGTTCAGGACCAATGGTTGCGAAATTGGTTTTTGGGAGCTCCCGCTTTCATTGACTATTCAGCCGGCCCGCAATTGGATCACAGTGGACCACAGGCATTCGCAGTTTCGCTTGGAAAGGTCTGGCGTAACATTGCCAATACCGCTTCGTCCTCAGAGGCGCTCCATATGTATATCCGATTCGGAATAATTCCGTCAGCATCGGTTGATGCAAAAAAACTCTTCAGAGACTCTTTAGAGGAATCTGGAGTCAATTGGCGCATGGTTTCTACACGCTCGGCCAAGTCAGCGGATGTGGGCAGGCGGCAAGCAGATCAAATGAAAGCAGAGTCTGTCGCCTCCGTTGAGTTCGATTTTCACGTCGAAAGAGTTTGACCGCTGTAGCTGCTATTGGTTGCAACGCAGCTTTTCGCTTGGCTTGTCTAGACGTTGATCCGTAGATCACTAAGCTCTTGGCGATCGCGCATGAAATACACCCCATTCCTCCTCTACCGTCGTATAACGACTCAACAACAGGATCTATCATCTCCTCAACAGCCCCTGCTGCATGGCAGCATGCCCAAGGCTGTGAATACATCCCAACTAATGTCTGCGCTTTCCCGGTGCCAGTCGGTCTCCAGATAATCGTCGTCCCGTTTTCCGCCGAATGATGGTGTTGCAAGGAACGGTAACGAGGCCCGCTAGCGCAGACGCCATCAAAATCTCCAACAGCCACCCAGCAGTAGGTTCGCAAATCGTCGGAATCCACGTGGTTACTGACTACGTAACACTCTAGTCCTGGAGTCCCTAATTCAAGCCTTCCTTTAAGTTGGCATACCACGCCTCCGAACTTCTCCAGACTCAAGTCATTCTCTTCATGCTTGATCCGGAGATCGGTATCCGGGCGCGAGCACTGCGTTCCTTACACCGTAAAGGGCCAAGGGATTTTTTAGCCACAGCCGGTACTCATGCCCTCTCAGGCTGTGATCGGGCGAGCTGTCCACGCTCCACTTGCGCAGAATGTATCCAGCCATGGCAGCGCGCAGTTTCATGCGTAGCACGCCATCCCGCATGCCGTAGTCCATCTCCGTAATCTCAGAATGTGGCTGATCCGGATGGGGAATCAGTTCCAGTTCGACAATTCGCGTCCATTGGATGTCCTGGTCGCCACGTTCGTGGGGTTGCATTTCTACATCTCGCAACAAGATCGGGCGCTTGATCCGCGTGATCACGAAATCCCGAAATTCCTGAGATTTGCAATCGAAAGCTCGAACATGCCAGCGCAGGCCGTTGTCGATCAGCGCAAAGGGAACGATCTGGCGCTCAGTCTGGCCACTGGAGATCGAGTGGTACTCCACCCGAATAGGACACTCCTGATGGATCGCCCGAGTCACACAGGCCAGCACATCCAGATCGGGATGCGTGAGCCTTGACGGAATCTCACTTGCCACCCATGCCTTGAGTTGGGAAGGCTCTCCGTCTCCGAAGCCTTGCGTCAGCCAGGACAGAACCCGCTCAGGCGGAAAGTCGAAGAGCGGCTTGAAGTCCTCTCCAAGGACATAGCACTTGGCCTTGGTGTCGTAATTGATGTTGCCCGGCGCCAGATCCTTATAGATCGCCATATCACGCGTGGCGGCGGCCGACTGGATTCCAAACCGCGACACCAGGTCCTGGCGGCGGATATCTCCGATGAAGCGCACACGCAGTTCCACGAAGGCAAGGCGATCGCGCTGCGGCTGGGTAAGGTCGTCAAGCTGTTCGTCAGACATCCTTAGGACTCATGCGGGTTAACGGATACTTGTGATGATAGTTGCGGGTAGTATATTGCACACACTACAATCCGTCTATGCGATTCCAAAAGCACCCATATCCGAATTCTTTTGATTACGACCCTGCGACAGCAGGCCGGATCGCTCTCTATAGAAAAGAAAAGGAGCGAACCTGCATGAGTGGAAACCGTAGGGCCCAGCCAGGACTTCCCAACACGGGGCGGCATCGAGCTGAAGCGGTGAAAAGTCAGGAGGGAGCATGATTGACCCGGCAAGCCAGTCCCAACTGAAAGAGGCCATCGCAGACTGCATCGGAACCAATCAAGGAGTGCTGGATGCGCTGCGGGAAGAAATGCAGCTGTTGAAGAGCGGCACACGAAGAATCCTGGCGCGCACCACAACATCGATTTCACTAGTTGGCGCCGACGGGGGAAATAACCAGCTTCAGTTCGACCCTTTCCTGATTCAGCTGGTCCGAGTCGTAGATAGCAGCAACAACGAATACTGCCTCGAAGCAGTTTCGCCCACCACACCAGTGCAGAAACTCAACCAACGCCAGTTCGCTGAGGACGGAGCCCCCAAAACAGCAATGGGTGAAATGATGGCTTTCCTGGGAGTAGACAGCCTGCAGGCACTCTCCCACATGATCCGGCCGACGGACAGTGGAAAGCCGCTCTCTCCCAGCTGGGTTCAGGTTTATCGGGAGCTGGTCGAGTGGGCTATCCTATTCAAGATCCTCGATAAAGATTACGGTACTGACACACTGATCATCTTCGATGGCCTACTGCGGAGCAAGGTGTTCGCCAAAGACCTATTTCAGCGTCTGCTCCAAGGGATGAAGGAGCGTATCGACAAACAATGGAATAACAACCGGCGGCGGGTTTATCTCGCAGGCGTAGCCAAGTACAGCAAGGTGCTTTCTCGGTATCGCTTGGCCATGGCGCTGGAAGGCGTCCTTAAGACTGATTACCCCGCCTACGTCGAAGTTCCCCGCGAAGTGGAGGAAAAGGCATACGTCTGGTCGGAGTTCGCACGGGGCGATGACCGAACCGACCAGAGCGGCGAAACCAACAAGTTTGTCGGCGGAAAGATGTTCCTGGTGAAGTTTGGCTCCCACCGCCACGATCCCGTGTGGCCAGTCGACATCTTTGTTCCACAAGTCAGCGAGTCCCAGGCAATTCTTGGTTCAATGCTTGCGGATGCGATCAACGGTTTTCCAGTCCCTCATTACCCTCGCTGCCTGCAAAAGGCACATGAAAATGCAGCGTTGGTCGATTTTGACTTCGATATTTTGCAAGACTTCATCTACGAGGGCGTGCGCTCGAATCTCGGCGATGACGCAGGCATATTGGATGCATTTCGGCTGCAGGATGCCAATCCTGCGCAACGTCGATACGGATAAGGGAGAACGACATGGCAGAAATCCAACTCTTTCCCAGAGAACAGGTCGTCGGGATCTTTCGTGGTTTCCAGCAAGGAGGCATGGAATTCCACGCCGACCTCGTTTTGCCTTACCGAAACGATTTCCAGAACATCCCGATGCACGGGCAATTCCTTATAGTCCAACTGGAAACATCCGATGAAGCGGTATTGGGCCGCATCGCCTCCTTTTCCTCTGAAGGCAAGCTGTCATTTGGCCCTGGAGAAGAGTTCAACATCCGTGCAGTTCGCGAGGAAAGACCTATTCCGGAGGATTTACGCGAACAATATCTCAAGTATCGAATCAACATCCGCGTTCTCGGTGTTCTGCGCAAGAGCGGCAACGGGCTTACATTTGTTCCCTCCCATCGTCGACTTCCCCATGTTGGCAGCAAGGTCGCCTTTCCCAGCGCCCAAGTACTGCGTGAGATCGCTGGACACAACATTGATGGTGCTCCCATAGGCCATCTGGCTTTCGGGGAATACATCTATGCTGCTGGCAACAAATCATTCCAATCCCAGGAATGGATGCAGGTGGTCGACCCAGAGGTGCTGGTTCGCTTCCCAATCGAGTCCCTTGTCTCTCGCCGTAGCTTCATCTTTGCTCGTGCGGGCTTCGGTAAATCCAACCTCAACAAACTGCTGTTCTCGAAGCTCTACGAAAACACGCCCTTCGTGACCAAGCGCTCAGGCAAGCAGGTCCCCGTGGGCACGGTCATCTTTGACCCGGATGGGGAGTATTTCTGGCCGGACGACAAGGGCCGGCCAGGACTGTGCGATGTCCCGGTGCTGGAAGACAAGGTCGTCGTTTTCACCGACCGAAAGAGTCCAAGCCCTTTCTACCAATCGTTCGTTGCTGGCAGTATCAAGCTTGATATCCGCCGCCTTCGCCCTGGCGATGTGATTTCAATTGCGCTCGGGCCAGAGCGTCAAGAACAGCAGAACGTGAGGAAGCTCAGAGGACTTCCACAAGATCGGTGGGAGTCGCTAGTCAATCTGATAGACGCCAATGGCAACACCACGCCGCTCGAAGACGTATGTGGACTGCTTGATCTCGACCCACAACGACAAGAGGCCGAGGCGCTGGCAGCCCGGGGCAATATGACGGCGATCGTGAAGATGTTGCATGACAAGAGCAGCCAGCTCATGGACATGCTGGTTCATGCGCTTTCCGAGGGAAAGCTGTGCGTTATCGATGTCTCACAGATGCGCGGAGGCCAGTCGCTCGTGCTATCTGGCCTGATCCTTCGCCGGATCTTCGACCGGAATCAGCAAGAGTTCACGTCTGCTAACCCCCAGACCATTCCAACAATCGCCGTCGTCGAAGAAGCGCAATCTGTGTTGAACGAGAACGCACCTGCCGCCGAGCCTTACATTGCATGGGTGAAGGAAGGCCGTAAATACGACTTGGGAGCATTGCTGATCACGCAGCAGCCCGGCAGCATTCCAGTCGAGATCCTCAGCCAGGGCGACAATTGGTTCATCTTCCATTTGTTGTCTGCAGCCGATCTTACATCACTGAAACGAGCCAACGCCCATTTCAGTGATGACCTTTTGAGCTCTCTACTCAATGAGCCGATCCCGGGCCAAGGTGTGTTCTGGAGTTCGGTTGGAGGCAAAACTTATCCAGTCAGTCTCCGCGCACTGTCATTTGAGAAGATGTATTCAATGCGGGACCATGACTACAATAAACCCGTAGGGAATACATATGCCCAAACATTGTCTAGCACTTTCTCAGAAATGAGACAGAGTGCTGCGGCAGATCTGGCTCCTGATACAAACGCTTCAGACTCACTCTTTTCTACTGGAGTTGGTTTCGATGATTCCGAGCCAGTAGACATCATGGCAACCATGGAACAGCGAGCGATTGACGCCTTGCGAGGTGAGGCGGACATCCGCAAGAAAATCGAATCTTCGAATGGAATGCCTTGGTATGGAGTTCAGCAGTTTCTTATTGATCACTTGCCAGAACACTTGGAAGACCGCCGTCAATTTGCGTACAACCTGGTTTCGAAGGCGATGAATGCGATTTTCGGCCCACAATTCACAGGATGGGAGACGTTCAAAAGTACATCGACAGGCAAAACATGGATTAGAGCCCTCAAATGACTGGCAACGCAGGATCTAATCCAAAATTCGGTTGATGCCGAACTGAAGCACTTCGAATGTCTGAACAAGCCCTACTGCTTTCTCTCTTAGGGCAACTAAAAGTACGATTACTACCACATCACAAATATCGACAATTGAGAAAATCAAGCTGGCACTTTATCCCAAGCGGAAACAATGGCTCACCAAGAAATTCGAAGAATGCATATCGACCATCTAAAGATCCATCGCAAAGACAGTTTATCCTCAACTGCACTGCCTATATGGAAAACAAACCTGGGCCCCTCATAGCTATTCAAGCGCTTCTGTCGTATGACTTCACAGATCCAAGCGGCTAGGTCGACTTGCTAGAAATATCTGCCCTCACTGAATCGGCTAGAAATTTCCTGATGAGCAAATCGGGTAGGTAGACAAAATGGTCGAGAAGTTCGTGCAAACCGTATTGCCGACATTTTTGATAACAATGGCCTTCTGGGTGAAAACCAGGAATGCCTCCCTCTTTTGAGACACTACAACCTTAGGCGGATGAAGGGGGCAGCGCTTCTGTTCATTGGCAACGATACACTAGGTCCCAGGTTTTCTGCGCCAATCCACGGCCATACGACGGGGGCCTGGCAAGCCGATTCCAACGAACCGGAAACAGGACAGCCAATCGATCGGCGGTTCATCTCATCGAAAGTTAGAGTCCTCTCACATCAACGCGGAAAATAGCTTCTTCAGGTAGGTATCAGCGCCATCCTCCATGAATAAGACGTGGCGTCTCTCCAAATCCGCCTTCTTCGTCGAATCGCCTACGTTCAGCAGATCAGCAAATTTCGTCGGCGACAACACAAAGGCATTCAAGACAAGCGATGCTTCCCCTGCCTGCGCTCGCTCAGCCAGGGTTGCCTCCAATATCTTTACCTCCTTGTACAGCCTCAGCTTGGGGTGCGACAGGTCGAGATTGCGCAGCCCCTTCGGATCAACAAAGGTTAACCACTGCTTGCCGCTGATATCGTCCACCAGCCACAGCAGAAAGTCCGGGTAGAAGTTACCTGCCAGCGCGAAACCCAGGCCTTTCTCTTCCCGATCCGCGTTGCGAAGCAGATACAGACTGCGCGGGCCAATCGCTTCCTTGCCTTCGCTGGAGTTGTAGAACGTCTCCAGATCCCGGACAAAATCCCATTCGCTCGGCGCGTCAAAAGCCAACGGACGCAGTTTCAGCGGCACTGCATCCTTGTCCGCCAATGCAAGCAGGGGATAGTACAAGTGACGGTTGAAGCTGATGGCGACCATGTGTGGTGCGTTCCATTGGCTGGCCTCGCCGATCTCGCCGTCGGCTACCAGCTTCTTCAGCACTTCCAGTTTCTTCTGGTATTCCAGTCCCTCGTCGCTGTTTTCGATCTCGAAATGGTACAGCTTAAGCATCGACCCGTGCTCTTCATCGATATGGGTGATGTCGTAGAACTGACCTTCGTAGCCCGTCTTCAATGCCTTGTAGAAACGGTCGGTATAGTCCGTCAGTAACCGGATCAGGATGTCTTCCTGCTTGCAAATGTCGGCGAAGGTCTTCACGTTCAGCTCCGTTTCCGGAATGAACAGTGTGTACCAGTCCTGCGTGCCGGCGCAGAAATTAATCAACTTCTGTCGTTCCAGCCGCGGGTTGCTCCAACTGCGCTGCAACTTGTAATCCTGTAAGGCCAGATAGATGCGATCCCAATTGAAAACCGAGAACAGCGTCTGATTCAGCTTGCCCTTGTTGCGTGCTTCAGTCATGGGAACCGTGCCCTTGTTCTTGCTGGACAGCGCCTCAACACGCGGGTACAGGTCGAGCACAATGTGCGGCGACTTGATCCTGCCTTGGAACTGTTCGGGAATTTCATACAGCCACGGGAAGTGCGTGCGCTTGAAACCTTGCTTTTGGTTGTCCTTGTAGCCATCCTTCAGCGCCAATGTCTTGAGATTGCTCTTGGGCAGGTTGGCCCGTGTCGGGAAGTCCAGCACCAGCATTTCATCGCTGGGCGAGACGCCCTCCTCGCGCAGGTAGTCTTTGAACGTGGCCATATAACTGGCGCGCACGCCGAAGATGTTCAGCGTCTCCAGTTTGTCCAGATGCACGCCCTTGGGCCTGTCTTGGGGCAAGGTGCGCTTGAGCGAGAAGTCCTTGCCCTTGAGGCGCACCCCGCGCCCAAATAACTGGATGATCTGCGAACCTTCACCCTGCCCCATGTTCAGCAGGCCCATCGTGGACACGCGCCAACTGCTCCAGCCTTCCGTGAACTTACGCGATCCGATCAGCACGTTGAGGCAGCTGTCCTTGTTGTTCAGCGTGCCAAACAGTGCGCCGCCAAAGTCGTCGCGTTCGCTATCAAAGGCTTCGGCGGCCTCGGCCATCCTGAAGAAGTTCTTGTCGTCACCGATGTTAATGAGGCCGAAGGGCTCTGCATCGCCCACCCGCAACGCTAGCTCACCCTTGCTGCTCTTGATGTTGACCAGCTTCAAGCGCTGACGGGCCGAGGCATTGAACACGCGCAGCAGGATGTCGACGTACAGCTCATCCATGCGACCGCTGAAGCCCATCAGGGGGGTGAAACGCCCGCTGAAGATGTTGTTGCCCTTGGCGTCCAGTATCTGTGCGCGGTCGGCAATCATGTCGGCCAGCCAAGTCTTGATCTGTGCGTCGTTGTTGAGGAAGGACGCAAGGAATTTCACCACATCCAGAATGTCCGACTCTTTGTCCGACACCGTGTTACCCACGAACACCCACAGCGGTTTTTCGATGTTGAAGTCGGCAAGCGCCGAGCTGTGCGTACTCCACAGCCAGAGCTGCTGGTAGTAGGCCAGCAGGCAGGCGGTGAAATACTTGCGCGCGTTATCCGCCTGCTCGTAGGCCTCGCCATTCATGTTGAGGATCAGCGACTCCTTACCGTAGCCGTCCTCATAGAAGAACTTGTACGAGTAGTCGAACAGGATGCACTTGGCGTAAATCTCACGGGTAGCAGTGATGCGCGCGCGGCGTTTGTCCTCGGCGGTCAGGGCAAGTTGCGCCTTCTGCTCGTCATCCAGACTGCGCAGGCTGGTGGTGTTGAACAGCATCTTGGCGCGCTTCTTCTGGATGTCTTCCTCCGCCTGCGCCACCGTCATGCCGTTGGCCACAGCCTGCCCGAAAGTGGCCGAATACTCAAAGGCAAAGCCGCCACGCACCAGTGCATCACGCCGAGTCATCCACGCGCCCGCCGCCGTGCCCGTACCACGGTGGCCCTCATCCACCAGCACGAGGTTGTTGCCCTCGAAGGCGTCCACGGCGACGGTCTTGTCGCCCATCTCATCACCCAGCTTGTTGATGTCGATGATCTCGATGGTGCCGCGCGCCGGGGTCTGCGCCTTGTTGAAGAACTGCGAGAAACCGAAGCCGGACAGATGCAACTCCTCCAGATGCTGGCGGCTCAATTCTTCGTTGGGGGTGAGCAGGATGATCTTGCTGGGGTAGTGACCACCGCGCCCGGCCTGAAAGTAGTGCAGGTACTGCCGGATGTTGACGTGCAGCAGCAATGTCTTGCCGCTGCCGGTGGCGTTCCAGAACGCGATCTTGTTCAGGTCGTCCGATTCGAAGTCGCGGAATGGCTCCGCGCCTGTTTCGGCGCGGTAGCGCACCATCTCCTCGTTCAAGCCGTCGAGCAGCTCCTGGCGGTGGTTGAAATACCAGTCCAGATACAGCTCGGCGAACAGCAGGGAGAGGTACTGGAAGTACTTCATCTTCAGATCAAAGCCTTCCAGCTTGTTGCGATGGGATGTGATGGCCTGCCAGTGGGCAACCACATTCAGATCGTATCGACGGAGAATGGCCTCGGGCACCTTGTTGGGGGCGAACAGTCCTCGGATCAGCTCGTGGAAGAACTTGGTCTGGCCGTCCTCGTCGATGCCCTCGAAGCGGTCATCGCTCAGCCGCATCTTGAGCGAAGCCAGCGTGCCGTCCTGGAAAAAACCAGCACCCAGCGGTTGAGCACCAGCTCCCGATGGAAGCTGCGTTTCTTGCCGCTGCTGCGGGTAGCCGTTGCGCCGCCAGCGGCGGCGGTGTTCTTGCGGGTGCGTGCCATCACACATCCTCCACTGAGAACATGCGTTCCAAAAACTCAGGCTCGATCTGGCGCAGCTTGAGCACTCGGGTCGCACCGCCTTCCTCGACCGTCTGCGTCAGCACGGTGGGAATGTTATGGTCGCCGTTGATGTAAACCACATCGAACTCGTTGTCCGCCGGGTTGATGGCCAGTTTGTCACAGATCTTGGCAACGCCTTCGTAATCCAGCACATCACAGTCGCGCCACAGCACGAGGCAGGTCTCATTGCTAGGCAGGGTTCCAGTGACAGAAACAAAACCGCGCTCAGGATGCGCATCGATGTGCTTTACCCTCAGGCCGATCAAATAATTGAAGGTTTCGACCAAGTCGATTTTGCTTGCTTCGAGGGCTCCTGCCGAATCCACAGCGATATTCAGGCGATAGTCAAAGGGCTTCTTGAAGTCCTCCACCGACAGCAACGATCCTCGGCTCTCCACGTCCAGCATGTAGTGGAGCAGGTAGTCGTCCTTGGCCTCTTGCGGCAGGGTGTCCAACAGATCGCCCTGCGCGGCACAGCGATGCAGCTGCAGGTTGTTCAGGGTGTCTTCGTAACTTTCGAGCTTTAGGACTTTAAAGCAGTGGGAGATGCCAGAACCATGGGAGACAGGTTTACCAGATTTCCATTCGGGTGAATAGACCACTTTTTGGATGCGCGGCTTCAGCACAGTCTCAAAATATTCGCCCTGCTCAACAACTACATATCTGCGTGAACCTCCATCATTTCTGTTCAAAGCGATAGCGGCGTGGGCTGTTGTTCCTGAGCCTGCAAAGTAGTCGAGAACCATTCCATCGGCAGGAAGCCAGTAACTCAAGGCGTCAGTCACAAGACCCAATGCTTTAGGATAACTAAACATCTGCTCGCCAATAATGTCAATCAGCAACTTGGTGCCGTAGGTAGTAGCCGAATAGATGGATTCGCACCAAAGAGTTTTTGGCTTTTTCCCTTCTGGTTTTCTGGTCTTCTTAACGAGTTCAAATCGTCCAGCATTCTAGAGAACAGAAATATCCCCGGATTCGATAAACCTAGCCGCGCCATCCTTGTTGACACGCCAAATTCTCTTTTCCCCCTTAGGATCAATTGGCCAAACCTCTTCGCACCCTTCGAATGGCTCTATGCTGACCTTCTTTTGTGCAAGTGAGGCATAGAGAGGAAAGTACTGTTTGGGCCGATCTGATGGTCGTGAATTGCCACCTCTTCGCCGCAGGTTGTCCCAAGGGTAAAAGCCGTCTGCATCTTGCTCCTTATAAGCCTTCTCTTCCTCTGGCGTGAGGCCACGAAGCAACATATCCATCTTATCGATGTTCTTTGCATATACATGAAAGTAATCATGTGATCGCGCTGGGGTATTTGGGCGAAGATTTTGGCCTGCTGGGTTGACCTCGATTGCAACGGTAGATACATAGTTATCTCCGCCGAAAACTTGCCCTAAGATTTCGCGCAAAATCCCGGACTCGTTGTCATCAATTGCAACGACGCAGACGCCGTCCTCGGAGATAAGCGGGTACGACTTTGAAATGCGATTGTAAATGAGTGATGCCCACAACGAATGCTTGTATTGATTCTTGTATGCGAATGCGTTGTCGGTTGTGTTGTACGGTGGGTCAATATATATGTAGTTGATTTGCCTCTTGTATTTTTCAGATATTAGATTTATTGCTTGAAAATTGTCCCCATAAATAACAACACCACTGGTCGTTGATTCAATGTCCGCGATCTCGCTTAGTAATTTCGCTCGGAAGGGTTCTTGAAAGAGCGATGTATCAATCATCAGATGCCGGTGTGCCATCAAGTCATCGATGGAACCCGGTGTTTTCGTGGCTCGCATTCCAAGTCTGTGCCACTGCTGCCACTGCTTTTCATTTGCCGCAACATCTTTATAGAGCGCCTCCGGCAATCGATCCAGCGTGATGCAGTAGTGGCTGGAGACAACAAACTTCTTTTTCAGCCACAGCCTCTTCTGGAAGTCTTCCAACTGGGCTAAGAACGTAATCAGCTCCAACACGATGGCGCGCAGGCACTGGATCATGCGCAGGCTCTTTTCGATGTCAGCGAACGCGCCTGCGTTCTGCACATCATCCAGATGCATCACTTCGTTCTTGATGTAGAAGTCCAGCTCACGGCGGAGAAAGCCGCCCAAGTCTTTATGGATGAAGTAGTCCGCTGTGTTCTTGGTGGTGTAGTTGGTGAGGTGCTTTTCCAGCATGGTGCGCTGCGGGTTCTTCTCGGTGGGCGCACGGTTGCCCAAGGCCAACCACCGCGCCTTCACGGCAGCATCATTCAGCACGGTGGCCACGGCATCGGCCACCAGCTTGTCTTGCTTGGTGCCTTTGGGCTGGGCTGCGTATTCAAAGCGAATGATGAGTTCTTTGCCACCATCGGCGGTGGTCACTTCTTCCACCGGCAGCAGTTCTTCTTGGTATTCATCGCCGCTGTCATCCACACGGGTGACGGTCTTGTGCTGCACCAGCGCAAATCGACGTTCCTTGTCGTTGTCCTTGGCGGTGTCGGCGGAGACGAGGCGGAAATGCACCGTGCGGCCATCTTTCAGCTTGAAGCTATAGTTGCTAAAGTTTTCACCGCTCTTGGTGTAGTACTGATCCTTGTTGGCCCAATGCAATATCACTTCTTCGCCCGCGTAAGGGATGGCGTAGGTGTCACCCTTGTAGCGGCGCTGGCTGATGAAATCGCCTTGCTCGTAATAGCGGGAGAAGAAGGTCATCAGGTGCGAGAAAACGGCGTTCTCGTGCTCGCTGATGCCTGCGGCTGCCTCCTTCAGCTTGGCGCGTAGTTCCTGCACCTTGGGCACGGCATCGGGGCTCACGCCCAAGGCTTGGGCGTTCTTTTCGGCCTCCTACAATTCGACCTGCAGTTGCTTGCTGCTTTCGGCACTGCCTGCGAAGAGGGCTGCCCCCACCTTCTCGGCGAGCCGGTTTTGCAGGTAGTCGCTAATCTCACCCGCGCGAGCGTTGAGGATTCGGTAGATACCGAAATCCAGCTCTGGGCGGTCGATCTGGAAAATCTCGCGCAGTTTGGCAACAAGCGCCTGAAATTTAGGATTGTGTTTGTTGGTCATGGAGTGCCCTAATCTCGATGATTCTGATTTGTGATTAATATGGCTCAGGCGAGCTCCCAGCGGATGCTGAACAAGGTTTCGCTGTATGTTTTTTCTTGCAGCCGCCGCTGGAGCGATGCGATGAGTTCGTCACGCTTGGCGATGATCTCGTCCTCGACAGTGAAGATTTCCTGTCGCAGGCGGCGCTGCTTGCGCTCCAATTCGGACCGTTCGCGCTGGATACCCGCCTGCTCCTGCAAGGTGACAGCCTTGCGGACGTCGCGCTTCAACTGTGCAATGCGTGCCTTGGTGTTTTTCAGGGCTTCTTCTGCGGCCAGCAGCTTGTCGTCGG
Organism: Lautropia sp.; assembly: GCA_030527825.1. Lineage (GTDB taxonomy): Bacteria > Pseudomonadota > Gammaproteobacteria > Burkholderiales > Burkholderiaceae_E > Lautropia. The sequence goes on along the minus strand of JAUNAC010000001.1, from coordinate 1,260,533 downwards.
CCCAGCGCTCCAGTTTGTCCCGTTCTTCATTGAAGAGACGCTGGTTGGCTTCCAGTATCTGGGCAATGGTGGCTGCGACCGCACGCTGGCTGTTGGCCAGCAGTACTTCGGGCACGGCGGTGCTCAAAGGAGTGGGTTTGCCTGCTGCTGGAATGGCCATCAGCTTTTCGCAGGCTTCCTGATCCAACACCTGCCCATCGTCAGTAAGGCCGGAGAACAGCAGCGCCTCGGTAGTCTCGAAGGTGCTGACTTCCAGCCGGGCTAGCGTCAGCCAGCCGGACATGCCGCGCGGTCTCTCGATGACGGAGACCCGTGCGCCGTGTTTTCTGTAGTCGAGCTTCAAGGTGGCGACGGGCGTTGCCGCCTTCAGGCTGGTATCAATGCTCCATTCCCCCAGCGGGTGGCTGAGGCGGTAGGCGTGCGCCAGCATGTCCGGCTGCGCCGCACCACGAATGAGCTGGTAGCGGCCAGTGACTATACCAGTTGGCGGCGTGATCAATGAGAACGCGTAGGACCGCTCGTCGAAGCGTGCGCGGTCATTGAGCGCATAGCCAGTGACGCCCCAGAACCAGCGCCCCAGCTTGTCGAGACGTGCCTCGGCGTCCTGCAGACGAAGCTTGAGCCGGTCGTGAACATCCTCGTCAAAATTCTCCAGCAGCTGGGACTAGGTGCCTTTGATTCTGTCGGCAATGACTTCTTCCAGCTCCGCTTGCAGGGCATTGAAGGCGGCTTCGATCTGCTCGGGTTGACGACAGGTGTCATAAATCTGGAGGATGCGTTTTTCAAAATCGAGGCCACCCTCAATGCGGCCCAGCACTTCATCGCTTGCGCCAAACACGCCAGAGAACAGGTTGAATTTCTCTGTGAGCAGTTCCAGCACACGCTGGTCGGCCTGGTTGCGGGTGTTGAGGAAGTTGATGACCACCACATCGAAACGCTGGCCGTAGCGGTGGCAGCGGCCAATGCGCTGCTCGACGCGCTGCGGGTTCCATGGCAGGTCATAGTTGATGATCAGCGCGCAGAACTGCTGGTTGACACCTTCGGCCGCCGCTTCGGTGGCGATCATGATTTCCGCGCCGGTGCCGTCGTCCTTGCGGAAGTGGTCGATCAGCGCGGTGCGGCGATCAACTTGCGGCGAGCCGGTGACGCGATCCGTGCCTTTGTACTCTTCCGGCCAGCGCTGGTAGATAGCGGTGGAGTCTTCATGATTGTTGGTGCCGCTGAACAGAACCAGCTTGCCCGCGTGGCCGTTGGAGGAAAGGAAGCGGTGCAGGCACTCCTGAGTGCGCTTGGATTCCGTGAAGATGATGGCCTTACGTGGCGCACGCAGCTCGGCCATCTTGCCAAAGCCTAGGCTGAGCGCCTTGAGTAACGCCTGTGCCTTGGTGTCGGTTTGCAGCGCTTGCGCGGCATCGACGAACGCGGTCAGCTCCGCGATTTCGGCGGTGATGGCGGCATGGACGGCGTTGGCGTCCTTGCCTGATCCCGGCTGGGTGGCATCCGCCGTTGATGGCGCGGTATCGCTGGCTGCCTCTTCATCCTCGCTGGCATCCTCTTCTTCCAGGTAGTCCTGCTCCAGATCGTCTTCGGCGATGAGTTGCTCGATCAGTTCGCTGCCGTCTCCCTCCTTCGCGCCCGCCGCCAACAAGCCTTGCAGCCGTTCGCGGATGGTCATCAGCGTCGCCGCCACGGCGTGCGAGCTGGAAGCGAGCAGCTTGCGCAGGATCAGCGTCGTGAGATGGCGCTGCTGCTTGGGCAGGGCGTAGGAATCCTCCTTCTGCAGGAAGGCCGAGATGCGTTCGTAGAGCGCCTGTTCGTCGTCGGTTGGATTGAAAGGCTGGGTGAGGGCCTTTCGCTCAGTGTACTTGATGTACTCCAACACATCGCGGCGCAAGGTGCGCTTGGCAAAGCTGGTGATGCGCTCTCGCAACTCATCCATGCTGGTGCCGCTGTTCATGAACTGCTTGCGGAAAGCGGTTTCGTCGCCAAACATGTGCTCGTCGATCAGCGTGGAAAAGCCGTACAGCTCCATCAACGAGTTCTGCAGCGGCGTGGCGGTGAGCAGCAGCTTCTTGCGGCCTTGCAGTGCGCGCTTGATCGCCTGCCCAGTGCGATTGCTAGCGCGGTGCGCATTGCGCAACTTGTGCGCTTCGTCGATGACCACCACATCTCATGGCACGGCACGCAGCTCAGCTTCCAGCTTGGCGGAAAACTGGTAAGACATAATGCCGACTGCCTTGCCAACCAGCCGTTGCAGGGTGGCGAGCATGTCGCCTGCGGACTGCTTACGCAGAGAGACAGCATCCACTACAGCGGCTGGCACAGCGAACCTGTCTTGCAGCTCTTGCACCCATTGCTTGCGCAGACTAGCCGGGCATATGACCAGGAGCCGACGGCGGCGCTCTGCCCAGTACTGGCAAACCACCAGCGCGGCCTCAATGGTTTTGCCCAACCCCACCTCATCAGCCAGCAGTACGCCTTCCTGCAACGGGTTTCGAAGTGCGAACAGCGCCGCCTCAATCTGATGCGGGTTCAAATCTACGCTTGCATCGAATAGCGATTGGGAGAGGCGATCTACGCCATTGGAAGCGTTCCGCCATGTCAATTCATGGGCGTAGTACTTGGCATGGTAGGCAGAAATCAATCGGTTCCCTCCACCTTCTTCGACTGATCAACTATCCAGCCGTCAATGTCCGTCTCCCAGAAGCACCATACTCCACCAACCTTGAAGGCCGGTATTTTCTTGACTGCCGCGAGCCGATAGATCGTCTACTCTGTGACCTTCAGGTACTCGGCGACATCCTTGATCGACAGGATTCCGCTTTCGCTGATGTTCTTGAGCATGGAGTGAGGCCGGTCGGATGATTTGTAAAGAACGACAGGATAGTGCAAAATTTTCTAACTGGCGACCAAAAGCGACCGAACCCGGCAAATTTGTCTCCTACAGGGTAGGGGATTGGATTGATTGCTTCAAGTATTCTATTCGGCAATGTGTAGCTGCACTAATCCGTTCAACATTACGCACGCAGACTGACGATTTCGATACCCCTATCGATTCCGCCGAGTAGTTGCCATTACCATTCCCGAATCCTTTACGACTCAGATCCGTTCGATAAAATCCACGAACACTACACATCTATATTCCCGTGGACAACTTCGTTCCATGGATGCTTCAGTAAAACCGCCCTGCCCTCACCATACCCCCCTGTCGATCCCACGCGACACGTCGTAACGGACAGATTGATTTCTGGGAGACACCAACCATAATGCAGGTCAGGGAGTCTCCATGGGGTTATTGCACCAGAGACCACACCCGGGAGGAGGCGCATAAGAAATCATCAGACCTGCCACGCAAACATAAGCAAACGGATATAAGCTGGCATGAATCAGGGCACCTCAGGTCTTTGTTTGATATGTGGTGTTGTTATCCGGATCGATAAATGATTTTACTAAGCACAACGCGCACCAGGAAACAGTGTCTTTTGTTGTGGGCATTTGATTGATCTAAATGACAGAAAACCACCCGGAGAATTTCAAGACGCGCCCCCTGCGCTTCGATGGCATTGTCACCCACAACAGCAGGGAGAATCCCCCATGGAAAAAAACCAGGCATACGGGAACAATGCCGCCTTAACGACCTGCAGCACGGTCAGGTATTTATCCAGAACTTTGACAAAGGATATTCCTTATATTTTATGCAACAGGCTGGTCAAGGCCAGTTGTCATTCACGCTCCACGATAAATCATGAGAACATATATATCACGGCATCTATCACGCTTTCTTAATAATTTTCGCAATATAGCGACTGCGGCCAGACCATATGGGCTGAAAGGCATCCTGCGTCTGCTGTGGGCTGACATATTTCTTGGACGAACTCTTTTTCAAGCCGCATATCTGATCATACTTTCCTGTATACCCATAGTTCTCGAATTGGCCAAGCCAGCAGGAAGCCACGACTGGATCAGCATGCTGACGTCATGGACCGGTATTGTATGCGTCATATTGGTGACCGAAGGTCGCGCCAGCAATTATCTGTTCGGCGCTGTCCATACCGCCATCTATCTGCTACTTTCATTCAAGGCAACCTTCTATGGCGAAATGCTGACCAGTGCCTATTTTTTCATCATGCAGCCAATCGGGCTGTACAACTGGTTATCCAACCGGATCAATGGCCAGGCTCACCGGAAGCAGACACGTTTCGAAGCCAGAACACTCAGCGCCGTCGACTGGTTTAAATATCTTGCCCTGACATCGTTCATCTGGATCAGTGTGGGGTTTGCCTATCAGGGCGTAGGCAGCCACCGACCTTTCAGGGACAGCATGACAGATGCCACCAATGTCGTCGGCCAGATTCTCATGACAAATCTCTACCGGGAGCAATGGATATTCTGGATAGCCACCAATATCTTCAGCATTTATTTATGGTGGCAAAACAACGAACACATCCAGATCATGTACTGGGTCTACGCGCTCAACAGCGCGTTCGGCTGGTATCGATGGACCGCGGCACTCAAGCCCTCCCTCGAAGAGGAAGGCTGACACCTCGTCAGCCAACATGCGCTGTATTCTGGAGCCAGCCCCCTATCTGCTGCAGCAGATAGGGGGCGGACAGGTGCCCCCTGCCAAGGCCCTCGGTTCAGACCAAACGGGGGGGATCTGGCTAAAAGTCGACCGATGCGGAGAGTGCAAACGTGCGCGGTGCCCCCAGCCCCCCCGATAAGCCAGAGTCGGAAGTTCCGCGTGAGGATCCGGCCCAGTAGGACACGTTGCCCAGGTTGTTCACACTGGCACGGAGGGTCACCGGCTTTCCTGCTACACGCATGGCATAGCGCGCACCTACGTCAACCGTTGCATAGGCAGCCTGCGACAGACGATTGTCATCCGTTGCGTAACGCCGGCCAACATAGTTGGCAAGCCCCATCAAGGTCATTCCCTGCACCGCGGTCACATCATATTCGATAGCACCGCGTGCCACGAACCGTGGTACCCCCGTAACTTGATTGCCATTATTGCGAGCCACCAGCTGATTGCGCTGCGTGGCATCCAGAAGTGTCATTCCTCCCATCAGACGCAGGCCACGCGTCGCCTGGCCAAACAGACTCAGCTCCAGGCCCCGGTTGCGCTGTTCGCCATTGGCAGCAAAGATGTTGGTGAGGGTGCTGGTATAGTATGTCGGCCGAGTGATCTGGAATAGAGCGACCGTAGCAGCCACATCGCCAAAGTCGTATTTGGTGCCCAGCTCGTACTGTTTTGTTTTGTAGGGCGACTGCACCTCGTTGGCATTGGCTGCGGACGCCGGAGCGGTACTGCCCTGATTCAGTCCTTCAATGTAGTTGCCGTAAACGGAGAACTGCGGAGTCGCCTTGAACAGCAGGGCCACCGAAGGGGATACGGCAGACTGATCATAAGTCACCCGGCTAACCCCGGCTGCGTTGAATCTGATGGCCTTGATCAACTGACGTCGTATGCCCAGCGTCAATTCCATGCGCTCGTCAAGAAAGAACATGCGATTGGCCAGCGCCACACTGGACAGGATGTCCCTCGACTCCAATGGCACGTTGCTCGTGGAAAAACCTGACAAATCAGGCGCCACGCCAAAATCTGGCATGTAGATATTGATGCGTCGCAGCAAATCGGGGCGCGTCGAACCACTGATGCTTCGCTGTTTCGTTTCGTTGTGATAGGTCGTGGCAGCTAGCGCCCATTCATGTCGGACAGGGCCAGTCCTGCCTCTGCCCTGCACACCGGCTTCGGCCGAATAGAGCGAGCGGGGAAGAATTCGACGCGTCAGGACATCAGAGATATCGCCCGCATCATTGCGCAATGTCGCACTCCCCGACAACGTATCCAGGCTGCTGTTGCGTCGACCATATGCGGCATAGGCCATCACGTGGTCAGTGACGTCCCATTCGGCACGAACCATGGCCCCCGTACTTGCAATGTTGGCAAATTGCCAGGGCGCATAGAGATTGGTTTTCCCCTTGAAGGGATCGGGCAAACGGGTAACAGCGCTGGCAATGTTGGATATACCCAGAAAATCGGCACCATCCAGCCGGGCGTGGTGGCGATAGATATCCGCCGAAAGACGCACATGGTCACCGCGCCAGTCGAGTCCCAGTGCACCGAGCGCCACCTTGTGACGCTGATCGTCAACCGGCGTATCACCATTGCGATAGACCCCGTTGAAGCGAACACCAAACTGTTGCCTGTCGCCAAAACGCCGTCCTATATCGGCATGCACGCCCAGCTGGCCATCCGAGTCATAGCTGGTTGTCAGCCGCGAAAGCGCCTGCGCACCTGCGCGCTTGGACACTATGTTGATGCTGCCTCCTACGCCGCCAGCCTGTGTCATCCCGCTGAGCATCGCCGACGGCCCCTTCTGTACCTCGATACGCTCGGCCAACTCCGTCGCCTTGCTGAGAAAAGGTGCCATGCCGGTCAAGCCATTGAAACTGATATCCAACGACCTCACGGCCAGGCCGCGCACCATGAAAAACTCTTCAACGCCCGGCGATTGCGGGACAGCCACCGATGCATCGGTGGCACCAATCACACTGCCGATATCCCGCGCCTGGATATCGTTGATATGTTCTGTAGTGTAGGCTGTCGTGGAAAACGGTGTTTCCATGAAGTCCATGTTTCCGAGCATGCCTACGCGCGAGCCACGTGCGACCTGCCCTCCGGCATAGGCCCGTGGCAAGGCGGTGGTCTCTTCACCATAGCGCACGGCCTTGGCTCTGACCCGCACCTCGGTCAAGACGTTATCCTTCGAAGCGACGGAGGCTGCAGAACCTGCCTCCTCCGCGTCTGATGGCGCTACCTGCGTGAGACGGTATCTGCCATCAGGCTGCCGCTCCGCAGCCAAGCCCGTGTCCGCAAGCACCAGAAGAGGCACGGTCAGCAAGGCCGCGGCTACCGCATTGCCAGGTGACAGGCGCAAGGCCAGGGAACACTTTCCAGACAAGAACAAATGGGCTGATATACGACGCATCACAGGTTGATGATTCATGGGCAATCCTGCCTTGATAAGGGTACGAACGATACTTTTATCCGCACCGCCCACAGGCGGCACGAAAACGAACCGGCATTCGCCGGTGTTCCACGCCTACCAGAGGCCATGATCTCGATAATGTGCTTCTATGCTCGGCATGGGCAGCGGAATAGGCTGCCATTGCAGAACCCCGCTGCATTCAATCAGAGGGGTATATCATACATAACAATCATTATCAGTCGCAAGCACATCTCATTCAACTTCTGTGCGGGGAACGATCCGCGGACGGGGAGCAATCCACCCTTCCGCGTTCGATCAACACGATGCACGACGGAGCCTTCCCATCCCTCGACATTTTCCAAGGGATCCACGGCAGCCCACCATGAGGCTTTCAGATCATTTCATGGTCCACGACAGCTGCAGCATCAGGCTGCGCGGCTCGCCGAAGAAGTTGTTGATGCCAGGGTAGCGAACCTTCTGGGTGACGTAGTAGCGCTTGTCCGTGAGATTCTTGCCCACCACGCTGACGCGGTAGTTCCGGTTGATGTCGTAATGGACATTGGCATTCCACAGGGTGAAGCCGCCCTGCGGCACGCCTCCCAGGCTGTTGGTCTTGCTCTGCACAGAGAACCCCGCCCCCACCGACCAGGGACGCAGTTCGCCGGGCAAGCGATAGCTGCTGTAGGCCCGCAGCATGTGCTTGGGCGTGTGTTTGCTATAGTTCTCGCCCGCAGCGTAGACCGTGCTCTCAGTCTCCAGATACTTGCTGTTGTTAAACGTATAGCCAGCGAACACGTTCCAGTCCGGCGTCAGCTCGCCCGATGCCTCGACCTCGAAGCCACGGCTGCGGACCTTGCCTTCCGCCACGGAATACCGGGTGCCCAGCACGCTCACGGCACGGTTCTTCTGGGTGATCTGGAACACCGCGAAGGACAGGTTCAACCGGTCATCCAGAAACGACGACTTGGTTCCGACCTCGACGTTGTGGCCCACGACCGGATCCAGGACATTGTTGGCGGCATCCACATTGCTCTGAACCTTGAAGATCTCCGTCCAGCTGGCATAGGCACTGGTGCCGGGGCTGAAATCCCAGGTCAGCCCGGCGTAGGGCGTCACCTTCTTCTTGTCCACCGCACGATTGACACCATAATCGTTGTCGGCCTTGCCATTGAAGCGCCGGTAATAGTAGCTGCCACTGGATTTCACGCCGGCATAGCGAGCCCCCACCAGCAAGTGCCAGGCATCCGACAGGTTGAGGCGCGTTCCCAGCGACAGGCCACGCTGCTTCACCTCGTTGTGGAAATCGGCGTCGAGATCCAGAGCGCTCTGGTCGTTCCAGTTCGGCTGAACCAGCGCGGAATGATCGAAGTTCCAGACGCTGTAGGCTTTGCCGGCCAGCACCCGGCGCCAGTGGGAGTCCTCCTCCTGACGCGAGAGCGACAGCGTGACGAAGAGGTCATGGCTACGACCCAGCAGTTCATACTTGCCGGTGGCACGTCCCTGCCAGGCCAGCTCCTTGCTGTCGTTGTCGTAGTACTGCATATTGTTGCCAGTCAGCAGACCGTCGGCCGCCACGCCGGTGAAGGATCGGCTGCCATTGGCCAATGCAGCAAAACGCTGATCCATGCGGGTGTCGATCAGGTTCAGCTTGCTGTTGAACTTCCAGTCATCGTTCAGGTAATAGTCAAATTCAACAAAAGGGTTGACCTTCGTGTTCAGGGTCCGATTCCAGTCGGCCCCCAGGTAAGTGGAACGGGGCAGGCCCAGTTCCGTGACCCCCACCCCCATCGGCACGCCGAAAGGATCAGGCACATCACGAATACGCTGGTAAACAACCCCTGCTGTCACCAAACCGGCTTCGCCCACATCGGCATCCACCACGCCATAGACAACCCCCAGATCATTGTCCACGACATCCTTGAAGGAGGCGCTCTTCTCGCCGGCCGCCACCAGGCGACCGCGCACCGAACGGCCTGCAGTCAACGGTCCCGACACATCCCCTTCCAGCCGGTAATCATCCCACCGGGCCGCGGATGCCTGCGCGCTGGCCTGCAGCTTGGCCGTGGGCTTCTTGCGCACCACGTTGATGGTGCCACCCGGTTCGCCATTGGCCTGCGTCAGACCGGCAGCCCCACGAAGTACCTCCACATGATCATAGACGACCATGTCCGTGAGCATCGATGAGGTGCGATAGGGATTGGACGCCGAGCCAGGAACCTGGCTTGCCACACCGTCCTCTTCGATCTGGTCGATGTAGAAACCGCGGGACTGGAAACGCGTCCGTGTCGAGTCCTCCAGAACCGTGATCCCGGTCGTCTGCTTCAGCGCATCCGAAAGCCGGTTGATGCCCTGATCCTTCATCTGCTTCCGGGTAACCACGCTCACCGACTGCGGCGTCTCTCGCGGTGACAGATCCAGGCCAGTCGTCGTACTCATCAGCGACGTGGTGTAAGAGTTGCTCTTTTCGGTCTTGTCGGTCTTCACCCGCCCTACCACGACGACATCACCCAACGTCGCATCGGCCTGCTGAGCCTGAGCCATGGGCGCGGCCGCAAGCAGTGACAGCAGCATACCGGAGCGAACCAGTGAACGGGAAAGGGGGAAACCAGAAGGCGGGAGCGCCATGAACATTCCTTGAGAAAAGGAGAGAGCGAACTTCACTGTTCGTGTTATTTTTAATGGAAATATACGTATTACTTTTATCATTCTACTTCTGCGCATTCGAATAGCGACGAGAAATGCCATTTATTGGAAATCTGTACCGAAATGGATACAAAAAACCCGTCCGGGCAGCGTCTCTTGCCGCCGGACTGATATCTATTGACATGAACGGCGCAATGGTGAGCCATCATGAAAGGCTGTTTCCATCGCTATACTGGGCACAGGTCATCGGCCTTGGTGTTTTCATTCCATGAACCGCTTCCATCCCCTTCACCATCTCATCGCCGCCTGCATCGTGCTGGTGTGGGGGTGCACGTTTGTGGCCATCCGGCTGGGTCTGGAGACACTGCCTCCCATTTTCCTGACCTTTCTGCGCTTTCTGTTCTGCGCTGTACCGGCCATTTTTTTCCTTCGGCCCCCCCCGCTGCCGTGGTACCAGGTCATCGCCTATGGGGTGGCAAACTTTGCCTGCCAGTTCGGATTCCTGTTCAGTGCGATGCACCTCGGCGTCTCGCCAGGTCTGGCTTCCGTCGTCCTGCAGGTTCAGGCATTCATCACTATTGCATTGGGCGCCCTGCTGCTGGGAGACCGTCCATCCCGCACACAGGCCATGGGTGCCATGGTGGCGTTCTCGGGCCTTGTCGTGATTGCCTGCAACCTGGGCGGTGATATGCCCCTGCCCGGGCTGTTCCTGATGTTGCTCGCTGCCTGTTCCTGGGCAGGCGGCAACATCATCTCCAAGGGCTTCAAGGTACAGATCGATGCACTTGCACTGGTCGCCTGGGGAGCGCTGGCAGCCGCCCCTGTCATCCTGCTGATGTCATTGCTGCTGGAGGGCCCCACACGAATCGGTAACGCCATGCAGCAAGCAGATTGGACCACGGTAGGCTCTGTAGCCTATCTCGGCTACGCCTCCACGCTGGTCGGTTATTCGCTGTGGAACTTCCTGCTCAGACACTACCCTGTTCCCATGGTAGCCCCCCTCACCCTGCTCGTCCCGATCGTTGGTATGGGCAGCTCTGCCCTGCTCCTTGGGGAGCCCATGCAGCGCTGGAAACTGCTCGCAACCGCCCTAATCATCCTGGGCCTGGCCGTCAACATGTTCGGCGGCATGCTGCTGAAACACCTTGGTCGTCAGGCCCACAAACAGGACTGACCGTCCCTGGGTGCCCAGCGACCATGAACTGACCTCGGACGAAGGACGCTCCGATGACGCATCTCCTGCTCCCGGAAAGCGCCCCGAGTGCTGCGACGGCCAGACACGATCAGCCATAACCCGTCAGCGACGGCAGCCAGAGAGACAGCCTCGGCAGGTAGGCAATAATCAGCAAAGCCACCACGCTGATCAGCGTGAACGGGATCACTTTGACCACGATCTGCTCGACCGTCATGCCGCTGATGCCGGAGGCAACGAAGAGGTTTTCTCCCAGTGGCGGCGTCTGGAATCCAATGGACAACGCGCAGATAACCACGATGCCGACATGTGTCGGATCTGCCCCCAGCATGTACATGATCGGCATCAGAACCGGCACAAGAATCATGATCGCAGCCAGCGTTTCCATAAACATGCCCACGAACAGGAGCAAAGCGATCAGAAGCAACCAGACCAGATTCAGATTATTCGTCATGCCCAGAAGACGTTCGGCCAGTACAGCTGGAATCTCCTGCTCCACGAGCAGCCGACCAAATACCGTAGCGGCAAAAAGGATCAGCAGCACCCGCCCGGTTATCCAGGTCGTGGCGCGCAACGCATCGATCAATTTCCGCAGGTTCAACTCCCGATGCAGCAGGAAACCAACCAGGATGGTATAGGCGATTGCGACCACCGCGGACTCGGTCGGCGTGAATGTCCCTGAATAAATTCCCCCCAGGATAATGAAGGGAGCTGCCAAAGACCAGACCCCTCGACGAAGCGATGCGCCAATATCCGCATAGCTCCAGGTCTCGGTGAGCCCTTTATAGCCCCGCCTGCGTGAGATGAGGTAATTCATCAACATCAATGCTGCCGCCATCACGATGCCTGGGATCACACCAGCCACGAACAGCTTCGGAATGGAGACACTGGCAAAATCTCCATGCAGCTCAATGGCCTCTTCCGGAACCTGCAGCCCCATGGCGGAAACCCCAAAAATCACCATCGGAATCGATGGCGGGATAATGATGCCAATGCCGCCAGATGCAGCCGTGACGGCGCCCGCATATCCTTTGTCATAGCCACGCCGACTCATGGCCGGAATCATCAACATGCCCACGGCGGCTGTTGTGGCTGGCCCGGATCCAGAAATGGCACCAAAGAACACGCAGGCCAGTACGGTAGCCATACCCAGTCCTCCGGTTACCGGCCCGGCCAATGCCTCGGCAATATCGACAAGCCGTCGTGAAACGCCTGCTGCCTCCATCAAAGCCCCGGCCAGCACAAACGCGGGCAATGCCATCAATGGAAACGAGCCGACCGATGAATAGGCGATTTGCACCATCTGTACTGGATCAATCTCCAGCACGAAAAACGATACCAGCGCTGCCACAGCCAACGACACGGTGATGGGTGCGCCAATTGTCAGCAGCACCAGAAAAGTGCCAAACAGGATTGTGATCAGGTGCTCATCCATGACTGTGCTCCTGGCTTTCGTGGGTCAGCCTGTCCAGCTCTACCTGTTCAGGATCAATGATCGACTCCCCCTTGATAAGGCGACGATAGTTGTTGATGATGATGCGTACCGACATCAGTACAAAAGCGATAGGCAACACCATGTAGAAATAACTCATCGGCCAACCCAGTGTCTGGGATGACCAGAACTTGTTCATCCTGAAGAAAATGAAATCGAAGGCGAGCCAGGCGAAATAAAGATTGAAAGTCACCCAGATGAGATCGGCAACCGTTTCGGATACCTTCCTGACGATCAGTGGAAAGAAGTTGAACTGGAAACTCACCCGGTTGTGCGCCTGCAATCTGGCTGCCACCACAGCACCAAAATAGGCGAACCACACGAACATATGCGTAGCCAGCTCGTCACCCCAGGGAATGGTGTAATCGAAGAACTCCCTGCAGATGATCTGGGCAAACAGCAGCGAAATGAAGCCCACCAGCAGGATCGCACAGATGAACTCCTCCGCGTGATCCAGCACGGACCAGACTTTTCTTTTCTTGGCCATGACAGACGCCTCTCCCTTTCTTTCAAGCAAACGCATTACCCGTAATGCCCCTCAACAGGTATCTTTCATGGGTCTGCAGTCATAAACTGGAGCGTTACGGATAGCGACACGCGTTCATTATTCAGCGCCCCAAGACATGCTGGGTTGCCTCCACCTTGCCCCTACCTCCCATAGCATCATAGAATTTTGGCCATACTTTGCTGGTTGCCGCGTCTATCCACGGTTTCTCGTCGACCAATGGCGTAATCTTCATGCCCTTCGCTTCAAGTGTCGCCTTTGCCTTTTCCTCGCTTTCCTTCAGGTGTCTGAAACTGTGTTCAGTCGCCTCCCTGCCCGCCTCCAGAATGGCTTGACGGATAGCCGGCTTCTGCCGTTTGAAGAGAGACTCACTGATAATGAGCGGTTCAAGGGAGAACAGGTAGTTGATGGGTGTTATGTACTTCTGCACCTCATTGAATTTCATCGCCTCAATGGTGATATACGGATTATCCTGTCCATCGACGACCCCTTGCTGCAAAGCAGTGAAGGTTTCCGACCACGCCAGCGGAGAAGGGTTGATTCCCCATGCCTTGTACGTTTCTATCATGACCTGATTCTTCGGCACACGTACCACCAGCCCCTTGAGATCGGCCAGTGACGTCACCGGACGCTTGGAATTGGTCAGGCGCCGGAAGCCGGAAAAAGTCCAGCCTATGATGCGGACATTGGCATCACGTACGGTGTTTTCGACCAGTTCCTTGCCAACATCGCTGTCAACCAGCTGACGGGCCTCATCGACGGTGCGCACCACATAAGGCAATGTCAGCACGCCGAGTGTCGGCGAGAAAGGCGCCAAATTGTTGATTGCCAGCAAAGACATATCCAGCGTGCCAATGGCTGCGTTGTTGACCGTGTCTTCCTCGCTACCAAGCTGTCCGTTTGGAAACAGCGACACCCGGGCCTTCTTGTGAGTCTTGTCTTCCAATGCACGCTTGAAGGTCGTTGCCAGATCCCATTGGGTTCCTCCCTGCGCGTCACCGATGGCCATCTTGAAGGTGGCAGCCTCTGCCATGGCGGTAACGCCCATGTAAACCGCAAACACCAGCGGAACTCCAAGATATTTGATTCTCATGCGTCATCTCCTTGACGGGTGGATCAGGCCCATGGGGCCGATAGTAATGGCACGGCAATTCATGCCATATCATGGTTTTACATGATCGCTTACAGGATCTCGTCCTTGAGGTAGTACCAGCGGTACAACAGGCGCTGTCCGATACGTCGAAATGGTGCCAAGCATTCTGAGGTGACCGAACCGGCAAGGTTTGGAAAGGGCAGCCGCGACTGGAAGATGGGCAGATCAAGCCCATGACGATCTCCTGCAATCCACTGGGCCAACCGACGTCCAGCCTGAGCGGAATACATGACACCATTTCCGCCGTATCCGAGAGCGTAGAAAAGAGGCTCTGCCGGAATGGGCTGATATATTCGCGGCATCATGTCATGGCTGACATCCACCCATCCCCACCATGAATAATCGATCTGGACGCCTTTGAGTGAGGGAAACTTCTTGCAAAGCCCCTGTATCAGGAGTGACTGGTATTTCCTGTCTGGCGCATCCTGACCGGTTATGGCGCTGCGACTGCCAATTTGCACCCGATTGTCTGGCAGAAGGCGGTAATAGTGACGAAGCACCCGGGTGTCGGTCAACACCTGTCGCGTCCTGAAACCACATGCCTTGATCTCTGCATCAGTCAATGGGCGGGTCACAATCGAATTCGAGAGAACCGGCATCAGGCGGTTCCGCAGCTCCGGATGCAGTGTCGATGATGTATACCCCCCGGTGGCAATACCTACCGCGCGTGCCCGTACGGTACCTCCCGGTGTCTGAAGAAGATAGCGATCGCCTTGACGGGTCATCCCGGTCACCGGACTGGCAGGGTGTACCTTTGCGCCCAGTGCACGTGCCTTGCGCAGGTAGCCGAAAGCCAGCTTTCCTGCATGGATGGCAATGCCTTCAGGCTCGTGCATGGCGCCAGCTGCCTCGTGGTCGTGCACAAACCGGGTTTTCAAGACATCTGCATTGATGATCTGCGCATCGTAGCCGAAACGGTCACGAAGCAGTTTTGCCTCACGCTCCAAACTCGGCATCATTGATGAGCGGTGAGCAATATAAAAATGTCCACCAGGCTGTGCATCGCAATCAATATCATTGATCATCTCCTTGAAATACTGCATGGCATCAAGGCATTCCTGATGCATCGACTGTGCTGTTTCCATGCCCCATCGCTCTATCCACTGGGAGCGTTTCAGACGTCCTGATGCACATTGGGCCTGCCCTCCGTTGCGGGTGCTGCAGCCCCAGCTGCTTCGGTTTGCTTCCAGCACCACTGCGCTGACCCCATGATCACGCGCCAGAGCAATGGCCGCATTGAGCCCCGTGAAGCCGGAACCAATGATGACGACATCGCATTCACGATCGCTGTCAATCGGCCCATCATCGGGCGGCGGCTCGCCAGCCGTGCCAATCCAGTACGTTGGCGCATAATCCCGGCCACGGCCCGGATTCTCGTGGACCAGTGGATCATAGGCCGGGTCGTATCGGTCATCGGCAAGGGTTACCTTCCCGGACGAAAACGCTGGTTGATACGTGACAGAAATATCCATGGTTTTAAATATCCGATGGGGATTTTCACATTGCATAGAGAAGCATCAAACCGGAAGCGGAGGGCGATCCTTTCTGAATGCATTCTTCACTGCAATCTTTCCGTCCCTAAAGGTAAATACATCAACCATTCGAGCCTCGATTCGTGCACCATCTCGCCGGGTTCCCACAAATGTAGACTCCGACACCCCCCGATCACCCGCCACGAAATGATCGGCATCCAGCCATGCAGCATCCGGGAAGTTCTGCCAGGCCAGCGCAAACCCTTCCCGAACCTGATCCCGACCGACGAAGCTCTTGCCCTGCAGGTCTGGCCCGGCAACCGCATGAAAGACACAGTCATCTGTCATGAACCCCATCAATGCGTCAATGTCGTGATCGTTCCAGGCCCTGCTGAAGGCTTCCAGGAACGCTACGTCTGGTGTCTTGCTCATCGCTCTCTCCCTATAGAATTCAGCCATTTCCAGAAGCGGTTGGTTCGTTGTCCGCGATCACAGAAAGCCTTTCCTGGATAGCCAGACTACGGCCACTCACCACACCAGACTAAGTAATTCATCCCCCCTCTTCTAGTACCAGCGGACGACTTTCATTGGTACCACTCAGGGTATTCCCATGGAGGCACTGTGTTAGCCGTAATCTGAATTACCAAAAAACCGCTTGATCCACGGCAGCAACCGCCATAGATGCGAAGCGGATCCGACACACCTGGCTCGCTCTCTTCAGCCACTCATGCATCCAGCGTTCCGAAAGAGTAACGCGATACCCAAAACAAAATGTAGATATGGATATGAACGAAAATCAGGCAATGTCCGCCTGATTTCAGGTAAACGTAGACGGCTGCCGACTCACGCAGCGAAAATTCTGAGTGTCCTGATATCTGGAAATGGCCGCTGAGGTTACGTCCCTTGCCCCCCCAGCGGGCAGGCCCCAGCAAAGACGGATGCCAGGCGACGCACACCTTCTTCAATGTCGGCTGCCTCAATCGACGTAAAGCCCATCCGAAAAAAACGGCCACCCTGACCTGGATCAATAAAAAAGACATCACCAGCTTCAATCAGGACGCCCTGGCGCTCGGCCAGAGAACAAAGCAGGCTGGAATCCAGCTCGCGAGGTCCTTCTATCCAGAAGGCAGATCCTCCCGTGCATGCCTGAATGCGGCAACACGGGAGATAACGAGCCATCGCCTCCCGAAGGCGAACAGCCCGCTCAGCATACGCATCCCCAAGCCTGCGCTGCAGACTATGATAGTGACCCATGGCAAGGAACTGTGCCATCACGCGCTGAATGAAAGCATTGGGATGACGTATGCTTAACCGCCGCATGCTGCGCAATTCCAGGACCAGTGGCACTGGCCCCACCAGATAGCCCAGCCGAAGGCCCGGCGCAACACTCTTGGAAAAACTGCCCAGATAAACGACGCGCCCATCCCGATCCAGAGACTTCAATGCCGGCATCGACGCCTTCATGTATCCACTGCCGGTTTCATAGTCATCCTCGATGATGACTATGTCGTGCTCGCGCGCTTGTGCCAGCAGCGCCTCCCGCCTTGCCATGGACATCTGGACCATGGTCGGGCTCTGACGACTGGGCGTCACATAGAGATAGTCGCACGCCGCCAGAGCCGCCTCCGGTCGCATGCCTTCCTGGTCCACCGGGATACCACTGAGCCACGCGCGCCGACGCAGAAAGATGTTTCTCGCGTCAGGATAGCCAGGATCTTCAATGCCAACCCTTGTCTTCTGGTCAACCAGCAGATCCGCAAGCAGATACAGCGCGTGCTGCGAGCCAACTGTCACCAGGATACTGGCCTCATCGACCTGTATGCCTCTTTGCAGCAACAGGCGGGTGCGGATCTGGTGTATCAGCCCAGCGTCATCCTCCTGGAGCATATCTCGCCCCCATTCACTGACGGCAAGCGCATTCAGTGTACGCAGGCAGCATTGCCGCCATTCAACCATCGGGAAGCTGCCTGCATCAAACTGTCCATACAGAAAGGGATAAGGATATTTGTGCCAGTCGCTGCGCTTCTCGATATGACGCTGTCTCGACGGTGGGTGCAGAAAACGGACAGCCCAATCTGGCGAAATATCCGGTCCGGCTGCCCATGCACAGCGACCATCCCCGGACGGATGGACTGAGATATCCCCAGCAGCCTCCTGTACCCCTGCAGCCACATAATAACCACCACGCGGACGGGCCACCAGATAACCTTCATCACTCAGTCGCTGGTAAACGATGATGATGGTGTTGCGCGACACGCCGAGCGACTGGGCCAGCTCGCGCGTGGATGGCAGAAGCCCCTGGGGCATCAGCAATCCGTCGAGGATGGAGGCCACCAGCATCTGCCGAACCTGTTCCTGCAACGACAGCCCAATCTGGCGGTAGGGAGCGAGTAATGCAGACCACATCACACCCGTCTGGCGGCTGTCGTTTTCCGACATTGGTTCACACCATGTTCAGTTACGCATCAGCCATATCACCACGGCCATAAAGAAGGCAATGAACAGCGTTTCAGACACCAGCAGCACAATCGGTTTCCAGCCCAGCGCCGCAATCTTTTCGAAGGATGTCTTTACTCCCAACGCGGAAATCGAGATGACGAGGGCCCAGCTCGACAGGTCGGATGCCAGGGATTGCGCCCGCGCCGGAATCCAGCCCAAACTGTTCACGATCACCAGAACAATGAACATGACCAGAAAAAAAGGCAAGAGGGTCGGGCGCGCTGCCGCCTTACTGCCGGCGGCTGCGGCGGCCATCACCTCCTTGCGGAATACCATGGCCAGGGCGAGAACAACCGGCACCAGCATGGCTACCCGGAACATTTTGGCCAGAGAAGCAGACTTGGCCACCTCCGGAGAAATAATGTTGCCGGCTCCAACCACCTGGGCAACATCATGAATGGCCCCACCAAGGAACAGCCCGGCCTCTGGAACAGACATACCGAACCAGTTTACCCACAAAGGATAGAGCACCATAGCCAGTGTTGACAGACTCGCAATGCCGATGGCCGTCATCAATGTACATCGCTCGTTTTCAGCGTCCTGCGGCAATGTCGAAGAAACTGCCATCGCAGCCGAAATGCCGCAAATGCCGGTTGCACATCCGGAAATCAGCCCCAACTCCGGTGACACCCTCAAAACGCGAGCCATCACTATCCCGACAGCGATAGTCAGCACCACCGCCCCCACCAGACTCAGGATCCCCCAGAGCCCCAAAGCTGACACATCAGCGATGACAATCCGGGCCCCCAGCAATGCGACCCCGAACCGAACCAGCTTCTTGGCCGAAAATTCAATGCCAACCTTGCAATGATCATTCTCGGAAAGAAAGTGAAAGGCCACTCCAATCAACAATGCATAGAGAAATTTAGGGCCTCCGTAGTGCTCTGACACAAAGCTAGCGGCCACGGCAATAACGCCGGACAGCATGACACCGGGCACAAGGCCAGCATAGGCACGAAGGACGCCAGGCTTGGCGTCAGGGTTAGGGCTCGGAGACATGGAAAGGGGATCCCGTTTGATAAGAGTTCTGAAAAAGCTGCGACAACCACACGTGAGCAGCCCTGACCGGACCAGACATCAGGGCAATCCACCTTGCATTCACATAAAACGGAACATATTGTCTCGATTTTGGTATGATTCTAGCTCAAACTCTAGACTGTCACAACTCGACCCAGTATAGATCCCGCGCCTGGACCTGGCATTCTTGGTGCCGTCACACAGGGTGCGATGCAGGCAACAGCCCTGACTCTGTCATCTCGACACAACAGAGCCGCACTGCCTCGGGACAGGACAGCCCCACTGCTGCATACGGAACCATCCCATGCCCAAGAACGCATCATCCCGCGCCCCGGTGCACAACATTCCTGTTCGGCAAACCTTTGGACTAGACACCGATCTGCGGGTCGACGCATTTGTCGAAACATCCCCTTTGGTTCCAACCGTCGACACGCGTTATCACTTCGACCCGTCAGTGACCATGGCATTACTGGCCGGCTTCCAGCACAATCGGCGCGTCCTGGTACAGGGACTGCACGGTACGGGCAAGTCGACGCATATTGAGCAGGTCGCCGCCCGACTCAACTGGCCCTGCATGCGCGTCAATCTCGACGGACACATCAGCCGGCTCGACTTGATCGGCAAGGACAGCATACTGATTGAGGACGGACTGCAAGTCACCCGCTTTCAGGAAGGCATCATTCCCTGGGCACTTCAACAACCCATGGCCCTGATTCTCGACGAGTATGATGCTGGTCGCCCTGACGTGATGTTCGTCATCCAGCGCCTGCTGGAGAAAGACGGCCAGTTCACACTTCTGGAACAAAATCGCGTCATCGACCCACACCCCGCGTTCCGACTGTTTGCCACAGCCAATACGGTCGGCCAGGGCAATAGCTCCGGGCTGTACCACGGCGTCCAGCGCCTCAACCACGCCCAGCTTGACCGATGGAACCTGGTCGCCCAGCTCAATTACCTGCCGGCCGACGTTGAGGTAGCCATCATCCGGGCCCATGCACCACAGCTGGGTGGAGAGGCAGGCGAGCGGCTTGCCCGCCAGATGGTGGCAATGGCTGCGTTCACCCGACAGGGCTTCAGCCAGGGCGATCTGTCCACGCTGATGTCACCCCGCACCGTACTGACATGGGCGGAGAACCTCGCCTTCTTCCCTGATCCGGCCGATGCCTTTCGATACAGCTTTCTTAACAAATGTGAGCTGGAGGAACGCCCAGTCGTGGCTGAGTACTACCAGCGCTGCTTTGACGTTGAGCTTGGCGAATCATTGATGTTCGATCCACTGGCTGGCAGCCTGTTGCCCTGAACGGCAGCACTATTATGGATCCCGCACGCACTTTCCAGCCACATCGTCCCAGTGGCAATAATGTCCCGGCTGCCATCAGCGCCGCCGCGCTGGGACCTCAGCGGATGGCATACCGGCTACAACAGCTGGAATGGCTCACAACGACCGTGCTGCGGACTCTGGCGCGCCAGCCTCGCTGGCGGTTTGACCTGCAACATGGCCGCTGTGCCGAGGGCAGCCCCTTGCCCTGGAACATTCCCCATCTCCAGATCGGGACACTGGACGGGCTATCAACCTGCCGCGCCGTCGCCGACAGCCTCGGGCTGCGTCAGCGGCTGACTGATCCTGTTACGCATCGCGCCCACGCCCCACGGGAAAATACAGCGCGAATGCTCTACGAATGGTTCGAGCAGATTCGCATCGAAAGCCTGGTCCCGGAGCACCTGCCAGGCATCCAGGCGAACCTGTTGCGCCATTTCAGGCGCTGGAGCATCGCGTGGCATGATTCATCCCTGATCGACACGCACCTGGGTCTGCTCCTGTTCAGTGTCTGCCAGATGCTGTGGGCCAGATTGCAGCGCCTCCCGTCTCCTGAGGCCGTGCAGGACACGATGGAAGCCACCCGGGCAGGCATCGCCCATCTGCTCGGTGAGGATCTGCACACCATGGCGCGCCATCGCCACGAACCAGGCCATTTCTCCCCCGCGTCTGCGCGGATGGCCTGCACTATTGCAGCACTGATGCACCATGCCCAGCAATCAGCCGCACAGTTTCCAGGCACCCGGCATCACGGGAAGAATCCCTTCTTCCTCTGGCGGCGGGAAGAGGACTCAAGCGGCGACCACGGACTGCCGCTCGCCGCAACCAGCAACAGCCGCGCCTGGTCAAAACAGGATCATCGCTACCGTGTATTCACACACCAGTTCGACCAGCATCGGGAGGCAATCTGCCTGATCCGTCCTGCATTGCTGCACGAATATCGACAGGAGATGAATCGCCGGCTCCACGAACTTTCCCCGCCCCTGGCTCGTCTGGGCAGGGATCTGATGAAGAGAATGGCAAGCCCGACTACGGCTGACTGGCGCTTTCTGCAGACAGAAGGACGCATCGACGGCCGTCAACTCGCCCGGATGGTGTCATCTCCCCTGGCGGGCGACATCTTCAGGCAGGAGGTTCGCTTGCCCGCACCCCATTGTGCGATCACCCTGCTTGTCGACTGCTCCGGATCAATGAAGGGATATGCCATGCAACTGGCGCTGTTTGCCGATATCTGGACTCGGGTCACTGACGCACTGCAGATTCCGTTCGAAGTACTTGGCTTCAGCACTGCCTCCTGGCATGGCGGCAAGGCACTGGCGGCCTGGCGTCGGGCGGGCTCCCCCGAGCGGCCTGGACGGCTTGCCGAGCGACTGCACCTTGTCTTCAAAAACTTCGAGAACCGCGGGCGACGCAACCGCCTGGCCATAGCCTGTCTGTTGAAACAGGATCTGTACCGAGAGGGGCTGGACGGCGAAGCGGTGCAATGGGCCGCGCAACGCCTGTTGCACCGAGATGTGCAGCGGCGCGTCCTGTGGGTGATCTCCGATGGCTGCCCGATGGAAAGCGCTACCCAACAAGCCAACGATGCATGGTATCTGGATAGCCACCTGAAAGCGATGGTCACCGCCGCGAGCAGCCAGGGCGTGGAGATTACCGGCATCGGTCTGGGGCTGAATCTATCCCCCTTCTATCCGCGCCATCTGGCGGTGACACCGGACGACCTGCTGCAGACCCGCACCCTGCAGGCGCTGATCAAAACGCTGGACTGTCGCCAATCCCGAAGCGGAACATCAGCCACTCTGGAGCACGGTCATGGCAATGGCATTGACGATATCGACCGTGCCTGCCCCTCGTGATAGATCATTGGCGGGTCGACGCAGCCCCTGCAACAAAGGTCCGACCGCCATGGCGCCACCAATCCGCTCGGCGATTTTGTAGCCGATATTGCCGGCATCCAGGTCTGGAAAAACCAATACATTCGGCCGCCCCTGCAACTGGGAGTCTGGCAATTTGCGCGCAGCGACCGACGGCACGATCGCCGCATCAAACTGCACCTCACCGTCGACCTTCAGCGCGGGATCAGACTCGCGCAACAGTGCCGTGGCCTGCTGAACCTTTGCCACCTGGGGCACCTTGCCACCGCTGCCGGCCGTCGAGAAGGACAGAAGCGCAATGCGCGGCTCCTCACCCAACAGCTGGCGAGCGCTCCGGCCACCGGCGCGGGCGATCTCGACCAGTTCCTCGGCACTGGGATCAATGACCAGACCGCAATCGGTAAACACCACGCCCCCCTGGAAGGGATGATGAGGACGGTCGAGCACCATCAGGAAAAAGCTTGATACCAGTTTGCTGTCTGGCGACATCCCGATCAACTGAATGGCAGTACGCACGACATCCGCTGTAGTGTGCACGGCACCGGCGACCGAGCCGTCGACCAGCCCGTCTGCCACCATCATGTTTGCGAAGACAAGCGGCTTGCGAATCTCTTCTGCGGCCTTCTCCAGCGTCATACCCTTGTGCTGACGACGCCGGAAAAGACTGTCGGCCAGCGCTGCGCTGCGAGGGTCGCTGGCTGGATCGACCAGCTCAAGCCCCTCCAAGGCAATCCCTTCCGTCGCTGCACACTGTTCGATGGCCGGGCGGCTGCCCACCAGCGTGATGCGGGCCACACCACGCTGCTCGGCCTCTACTCCGGCCCGCAGCACACGGGCATCATCAGCTTCGCAAAGGACAATGCGCCGGCCAAGGGCAGAAGCTCGCCGCTGAAGGGACTGCAGCAATTCGGGTAGATTCGGATCAGCAACGTAGACGCTTTTCTGGTTCATGGGGCTCGGGACTGGAAAAAAATGGCTCAGGCAACAACGAGTCTGGACGCATCATGTTACTCCAGTCAGTGCTCCCAGCCCCTCCCCGCACTGCGGCACGTATCCGTGTCAAGTCATGCAAAGATCAACGGGCTTTCCCCGAACATCACACGTAATCTTTGTACTTGTCCAGGAAACGGACAGGCTTAGACAACGCGTCGCGGCGGAACGGATCCCCCAGTTCCCGGGTGCACATGATTTCGATAATGCAGGTCTTTTTCTGGTTCATCTGCAAATCGACGGCCTTCCGGAGAGCCGGCCCGACATCCTCCAGTTTGTCCACCACAATACCTTCCGCTCCCATCGCTCTGGCAATGTCCGCAAAACTTGGACTATCCAGTTCGCCTGCCACAAAGCGACGATTGTAGAAATCGACCTGATTCTTCTTCTCGGCCCCCCACTGGCGGTTATGGAAGACGACTGCTGTCACGGGGATATCGTGACGCACGCAGGTAAGGATCTCACCGAAGCTCATGCCCCACGCGCCATCGCCAGCATAGGAAATGGCCGGTCGTTCGGGAGAGGCCACCTTGGCGCCGATGATGGTGGGGAAGGCATAGCCACAATTGCCAAAGCTCATGGGCGCAAACAAGCTGCGCGGGCGCTCGAACCGCAGATAACTGTGCGCAACCGAGTTGATATTGCCAATGTCGGTGGACACCATCACATCCGGTGGCATCGCTTTTTCCAGCTCACGCAGCACCTGTCGGGGATGAAGATACTGTCCTCCGTTGAAGGTTTTTTCCTGCTTTTGTTCCTCGATCATGTCAAGGCTGAAAGGGTCCTTCTCGTGAGTCCAGGCGTCCAGCTCCCTCTCCCACGCCTCCTTTTCAGCCCTGATTTTCCTGGCCCGCTCGGTCTTGGTGGCATCGCACACCAGAACCTTGTCCCGCAGGCGATCGAGCAGCGCACTGGCGGCAGCCTTGGCATCTCCGCAAACACCCACCGAAATCTTCTTGACCAGCCCAAGCATCTTGTTGTCGGCGTCGATCTGAATGATCTTCGCATGCTTGGGCCAGTAATCCATGCCATACTGTGGCAAGGTCCCAAACGGCCCCAGACGCGTCCCAAGCGCCAGCACCACATCCGCTTGCGAGATCAGCTTCATGCCCGCCTTGGACCCCTGGTATCCCAGCGGCCCGCACCACAGCGGATGACTCGCCGGAAAGCTGTCGTTATGCTGGTAACTGTTCACTACCGGCGCCCCGAGCCGCTCAGCCAGCTGCCGGCATTCATCCACGCCATCAGCCATGACCACGCCTCCGCCCGAAACAATTACGGGAAACTTTGCCTCTGCCAGCAGTTTGGCTGCCTGATTCAGACTTTCCACGCCACCTGCTCCCCGTTCCAGACGCATCGGCCGTGGAATTTCGACCTCAATCTCCCCATAGAAATAGTCGCGCGGAATATTGAGCTGGGTTGGCCCCAGTTCGGAGAGGGCCCGGTCGAAGCAACGCGCCGTGTATTCCGCCATCCTTGCCGGATGCGTGACGTGCCCCTGGTACTTGGTGAACTCCTGGAACATCGGCAATTGGTTACACTCCTGAAAGCCCCCCAGTCCCATTGTTCTGGTTCCCGCTTCAGGCGTGACGATGACTACCGGACTGTGAGCCCAATAGGCCGCAGCAATGGCCGTCACACAATTGCTGATGCCCGGCCCATTCTGGCCGATCACCACGCCATGCCGTCCACTGGCCCGGGCATAGCCATCGGCCATATGGGCGGCCCCCTGCTCATGGACAACGGGGATCAACCGGATACCCGCCGGCGCAAAGATATCCATTGCATCCATGAAGGCCGACCCCATGATACCGAACATGTCCCTGACACCATTGGCAACAAGCGTCTCAACGAATGCCTCGGAAGGCGTCATTTTCTGCACGCCTTCGACTGCTTGCCGTTTGTCTTCCATCATGAAGCCCTCCTGACGGTTATTTCATATAAAACAAAACCTTTTGTTCCGTTTTTTAGGAATTTACGGCTATTTTTGGAGCACGCACCCTTCTTGTCAACCCTATCGGTGAAAACCAAAGAAACATATTCCCCCTGAGATGAAAGCAGCTCCTGCGACGACCGTACCTAGCGGCCAGGCAGGTCAGTCCGTCACATCCAGGCATGCACAAGGCAGACCACCTTGCCTGCAGGCCAGCCCCCGTCGCACAATCCGAACCTTGCACCAGGCGCCATGCGCGATGAATGATTTGCATGCCCTGAGCTTGCGCATCACGCCTATGATCCCCTCTGACCACCTGCAGGACGGCCCCCTTTCGCTTGCCTATGGATGAGATCCGGAACCATCCCGACGACCAGGCCAATGCCACAACCCAGCTTGCCGCACCTGCCGTGCGCCTGTTTGCCATCATGGAGGCGATGAGCAGGGGCCTCTGTTATTTCACCCTGCAGGAAATGGTGCAGGAAACAGGCATTCCCAAGCCCACGGTCTATCGCATACTGCAGCAACTCGAATCAGCCGGACTGCTACAGCGGGATGGAGACGAACGGCATTACGGGCTGGGAGCAAGGCTGAGGCAAATCGCCCATGGCCTGCTGCTCAACGACAGCCTGCACAGCGGCCGTCACCTCATCCTCCAGCAGCTGCGCGAAGCCATTGGCGAAAGCTGCAATCTGACCGCACTGAGCAATGGTGAGGTCGTCTATCTCGATCGGGTGGAAACCGCTGCCCCCCTGCGCTTCTATCTACACCCTGGCTCCCGGGTTCCCGTCCACTGCTCAGCAACCGGCAAGCTGTTTCTTGGCCAACTGTCCGTCCGCCAGCGCCAACAGCTGCTCGGCAGTGGGCCGCTGGAAAAACACACCGCAAACACGCTGACCGACCTGTCCGCCCTGGAAAACGAAATTGAACGTTGCCGCCATGATGGCTACGCCATCGACAACGAGGAGTTCCTGCCCGGCCTCATCTGCCTGGCCGTTCTGGTGCCCAGCCAGCATGGCAAATCCAACCTGGGCCTGGCCATGCAGGGGCCAACGATGCGTCTGTCGGTTTCAAGGGTGAAGGATTACCTGCCCCATCTGCGTCAGGCCGCCCAGGCAATGGCAGCGCTCGAAGACACTGCCGCTCCCTGAGTGCGCCAGCGTTCACTGACTCGCTGGCTGCTACGCAGGAATTCACTGACCAGCAGGCAGACGTGCGATCATCCCGTATCCACATCCATCAGAAACTGGCCAGCCGGCCCTTCATCTCCTTGCCATGCTGATCCCCGTCATCCTGTCCGGCGGCGCCGGAACCCGACTCTGGCCCGTCTCGCGCGAAGGCCATCCGAAACCCTTCATGCAGCTTCCCGATGGTGAAAGTCTGCTGATGAAGACCTATCGGCGCGCCCGGCGGGTGGCCGAGACAGGTCAGATCCTCACGGTGACCAACCGCGAATACTTCTTCCTGTCGCGCGACCAATACCAGCTCGCCTTGCCCGGTGAGGACGAACTCCCCGCCTTCCTGCTGGAACCCTTTGGCCGCAACACTGCGCCGGCCATCGCCCTGGCAGCGCTCCAGGTTGCCGAACGCCATGGTCCAGACGCCCTGATGCTGGTCATGCCCGCGGATCACCTCCTCACTGATGAAGCATTGTTCGCCAGTGCCGTCGAGCAGGCGGCCACCCTGGCCGCCCAGGGATATCTGGTCACCTTTGGCATCCGGCCCACCGCCCCTGAAACCGGCTATGGCTATATCGAAGCTGGTGACATCATCCCCCCTCGTTCCCATGACAACCCGGCAGCGACGGGCTCCTCGCAGAGTCTGGCCGGACGCCATGTCGTGCGCTTCATCGAGAAACCGGCCCGGGAAAAGGCCGAAGCACTGCTCGCTGCCGGCAACTTTCTCTGGAACTCCGGCATGTTCTGCCTTGCGGCCCAGGGCATACTGAAGGCGCTTGAACAACATGCGCCCGACATCCTGCAGACAGCCCGTACCTGTCAGGCGAACGCACGTCAGGAACAGACCAGCCACGCAACGCTGATCGAGATCGGGGCAGATGACTTCCGGCAGGCCCCCGACATCTCCATCGACTATGCCGTCATGGAAAAATCGGATCGGGTGGCCGTCGTCCCCGGCACCTTCGGCTGGAACGACATCGGCTCATGGGATGCAGTGCGCAGCCTTTCTCCGGCAGATGACGACGGAAACCGCAGCACTGGCGACACCGTCTTCGTAGACAGTCATGACGTCTATGTTCACAACAGCGAAGATCGGCTGGTCGCCACGGTGGGGCTGCAGGATCTGCTGATCATCGACACACCGGACGCCCTGCTCGTGTCAGCGGCCGACAAAGCCCAGCAAGTCAAGGACGTCGTCAAAACACTGAAGTCTCGCAAGCATGAAACTGCGCAACTGCACCGCACCGTTGCCCGCCCCTGGGGCACCTACACCATCCTGGGCGAAGGCCCGCGCTACAAAATCAAACGCATCGAAGTGAAGCCGGGTGCAAGCCTCAGCCTGCAAATGCACCATCACCGAAACGAACACTGGATCGTCGTCAAAGGCATGGCCAAGGTCGTCAACGGCGATGACGAAATATTTGTAGCCACCAATGAATCCACCTATATCCCGGCCACCCACCGCCATCGCCTGGAAAACCCCGGCTTGCTGCCGCTGGTAATGATTGAAGTCCAGAGTGGCGAGTATCTGGGAGAGGACGATATTGTCCGATTTCAGGACAATTACGGTCGAGCCTGATGACGGCAACTCCCTGACAGAACCGAAAAATGCCGTTGCCAGACCAGCCATCAATCACACCTGAATACCTGGGCCATGACATCCACTCAAGGTAAAAACGTCACGACCGTCGTCGTGACCTACAACCCGGATATCTTGAGGCTGTCTTTGCTGTGCCAGGCCGCACAGCAGCAAACGGGCCAGATCGAGATTGTGGACAATGGTTCTGTCAACAGGATCCTGCTGGCCATCCGCAAACTGGCAGCGGAGTCCGCCGGTCATATAGCGCTGCATGAACTCGGCAGCAATCAGGGCATCGGGGCAGCCCAGAACGTGGGCATTGCGGTTGCCCGCCAGCGAAACAGCGACTATGTACTGCTGCTGGACCATGACAGCATTCCGGAACCCGACATGGTGTCGAAACTGCTGGCTGCCATCGAGGACCCCTCGCCACACGGCCGCCCCATCGCCGCTGTCGGCCCGCGCTATACCGACATGGGCCATGAGAGCAATTCGGCGCCCTTCGTGCGACTGGAAGGAAGCAGACGCGTCCGCTGCCCATGCGAGCAGCCCGATCAACGCATGGAGGTGGAACACCTGATTGCGTCGGGCTGCCTGATTTCAATGGCGGCTCTGAACGATATCGGTGACATGAACGAAGCCCTGTTCATCGATTATGTCGATATTGAATGGTGCCTGCGCGCGACGCATGCCGGATACTGCCTGCTCGGTGTGTGCGACGCACACATGCAGCACAGACTGGGCGAGGCTGGCAAAGAGTTTTTGGGAAGGCCCATTTCTCAGCACGCTCCGCTCAGAAATTTCTACATGTTCAGAAACGCCCTGCTGCTGTGCCGCATGCCGCACGTCTCGCGGCAATGGAAAATGGTCGAAACAAAAAGCCTTGTATTCAGGGCGGTCTCCACTCTGGCCACCCAGTCTCCCCGACTGTCTTATATGAAAATGATTGCCCAGGGACTCATTGACGGCCTGAGAGGCAAACAGGGCCCCAGGAGAGCATAAATCAATGGATGCAGCACCAACAGACCATCCAGACCGGCAGCCAGACAACCCGCAGGCCACGCCCACAACCGCGGCCATCATAGTGACATACAACCCGGAAGGAAAGGCTGTCGATCTGATCAGAAGCTGCCTGGCCCAGGGCTGCCATGTCATCGTCATCGACAACAATTCCACGCCCGGCAAAACCCTCGGAGAAATCTCATCCACGCCGGGCATCCATTTTGAAAAAATGTCTGAAAATCTCGGACTTGCGCGGGCGCAAAATGCCGGGGTCATGATATCGAAAGCATCCGGCTGTCAAAGAACCATATTTTTCGATCAGGACACCTCCGTTCCTGATGGCTTCATCGCAGACATGAACCGGGCATTTGACGAACTGCGCAAAACGGAACCGTCACTGGCACTGCTGGGGCCGAACTACTTCGACAGGAACACAGGAGATGATGCCCACTATGCAAAACTGACCCCACGGGGATACAAAACCGTTTCCCTGGCAGACAGAGCCGAGGAAGTGAGTTTCATCATCTCGTCAGGCAGCATCGTGGAAACATCCCTGTTCGACAAAACCGGACCATTCATGGACAAGTTTTTCATCGACCAGATAGATACCGAGTTCTGTCTGAGACTGGCGAAAAACAGGCTGAAAATCTATGCTACACCCGCGGCGAAAATCATCCACACCATCGGAGACCGACAGAAGCACAAAATAATGTTTCTGACGATAAAACCCAACCACCATTCAGCCACCAGAAAATTCTATAGCGTGAGAAATGGCCTGAAGACCATGGCCATGTATGGCAAGGATTTTCCCGGCTTTATTATCCTGATGACATTAAGACTGATCCATGACGTCATGGGCATCGTGTTTTTCGAAGAACGGAAGCTTGATAAATTAAAAGCGATGTGGAAAGGCATGATGGAGTCCATGAAACCCATGGACAGATGGCGCAACTGAAGAGCAGCCACAGCAGATATCTGGCTTCCACGGACGTTTCATGACCCCATATCTCAGATCACCGGCGATGCCGCAGACCTGTTCATGAAGATCACTCTATCCATTGTCAGCCACGGTCAGCGTGACATCGCCCTGCGCATGCTTCAGGACATCCTCCGACTCAGCCCGCCCGACGTGGCCGAGATCATCTACACCGCCAACATCCCCGAGCGCGAGCTGCCCGCACTGAATACGGGGCACATGCGCCTGATCGTGATTCGCAACGAGACCCCCAAGGGATTCGGCAGCAATCACAACGCTGCCTTCGCCCACTGTCGCACGCCCTACTTCTGCGTGATGAATCCGGATCTGCGTTTTGACAACGACCCATTCCCCTCACTGCTGGGCGATTTTGCCAATCACCCCCGTCGCGGCCTGGTCTCTCCCGAAATCCGCAGTCCCGAAGGGCAGCTGGAAAACACCGCCCGCAAACTCTACACCCCGCGGGAACTGATCCGCCAGAAGCTGCACCCCGTCAATCATGGCGAGCATCCCGACTGGCTGGCCGGCATGTTCCTGCTCTTTGACAGCCATGCCTATCACACCATCCGGGGATTCGATGAAGGCTATTTCCTGTATATCGAAGACGTGGACATCTGCAGCCGGCTGTGCCTGGCCGGATGGACGCTGGCTCAGGTCAAGGGCGTCCAGGTGGTGCATGATGCCCGCAAGCAGAGCCACCGGTCCCTGCGCTTCACGCGCTGGCATATCGGCGGCATGCTGCGCTACTGGACGCGCAGCTGTTTCTGGCGATATGGGTGGCGGCTGTGGAAGCACAGACGGCTTGACAAAATCTCATGAAATCTTCGGGCATACAGGCAGCACCAGGTCATTCTGTAGCCCTTCATTCACTCCAATCTGCTGCCAGGGCAATCCAGCGACCAACCCGCAAATCAAGGCGCAGCACATCCGGGAACAATTTCCTGAGAACCATTCGCTTTTTGTAGAACAACACAGCTTTGCCAATAGTTTTTTCCATCCCCTGATTCCCCCTGGCCCCTTGCGTGATACTCCCACACACTCACGCCTCCAGATCCATCTAAAAGATCCAACCTGCCATGCCTATAAAACCCTGGGGGCACGGATATATAAAGGTACCTGTTATCACGCGCATTCTTGAGATCAACATCGAAAACAGACAGCACCTCTGATTCATCATAAAGCGTCAACTTTGCTTGCCCATCCGGCTGTTTCTGATAAGTGGCAAGAGATATTCCCAACCTTACAATGGGACTTTTCGCTCCACCGTCCGCAGCATGACCGAACCGAATATCCACTGGGTGACCAGAAACCAACAATGATCCAGGCGCAACATCTCCAGCCGAGGGTCTTGGAACGCTCATCCATGGCAAATAGTAGTCCAAAACAATGGCACGAATCGCCACCGCTATAGAAACCACCCCCAAGGCAGTTACAAAGACACACCGAAATTTTATGTCTTTCGAAGACTGCATCCAGGACCCTAGCCCTGTGAATATAAGAGCGAAAGGAACAATGAAATACCGTCCCTGAACCCCCTGAACCTGAGTAGCAGGATGAACCGTCCAAGCAAACAATAAGGCAAGAAAAGTCATCAACACACTGCCTACCCCAGAAGCCACCAGAACAGAGCGTGTGACGCGGGACTCGCCCCACTCTTCCTTTCTGGCAAGGGAAAGAACAGCGGAGAAAATTACTAAAACGGCAATTCCAAAATAAGCTGCCGAAGACACACCTGCACCTAAAGAGCCTCCAATAAATGACTTGTAGTAGTATTGAATCAGATCAGGATCAGAGACGGTATTGTATAAAACAACGAACAATTTCAAGGGGTTGTGAAAATAATACAAAACAACATCAAAAATGCTGGCGCCTCGGTTGTTTCTGGTATCAACCGTATTTACCATGGAAAAGATAATCCATGCAATACTAGCAAAAGAGCACACAAAGGATGCATACAGATAGAACCGATTTTTTATCACAAAATATACCGCAAAAGGCATCAACAACATCGGCAACAGATGAATTCGAG
Source organism: Lautropia sp. (assembly GCA_030527825.1). Classification (GTDB taxonomy): domain Bacteria; phylum Pseudomonadota; class Gammaproteobacteria; order Burkholderiales; family Burkholderiaceae_E; genus Lautropia. Next base: position 1,228,689 of record JAUNAC010000001.1, on the reverse strand, counting down.
CGGTAACAGACACAAACAACGCAACACACATCAATAGAAAACCACAGGCATCCGTCTCCTTCCTTAAACTCAGCAATCGAACAAAGCACGCCACCGCCAAAAATGAAATGGCTGTTGAAAATCCGTCTATGGTTCCTGAGAATGCCTGAATCATAAACCCAGGAAGCAACAACAATGACGATGATGACGATGGAAAATTAAAAATACAAAACGCTGCAGTCAACACCAAAATGGTTGATACAAACGACGCAATCCTCGCAAGATAGTAAGTATTCTTGACCCCAATTCGAAAGTGCTCTCCGGCAAAAAACGCCAATGCCTGGGGGGTATATACTGCAGGAAAATAAAAAGCAGTGCCCGGTGCCACGGCGAATATCTGTTTTCCGCTCCAGCTGATATCTGATTCAATGCCCCGGTCCATTCCAGACTCAGAACGCCCCTGGGTTATCCAGCTTTCTCTAAGATTCAAGAAGTCGTTAAGCCCTGAATCGAGCATGCCTCCCGATGAGGTTCTTCCGTTCAGGCACATCGGACCATTTGGCGAGCATGACTCTGGTTTCAATAAAAAGTTTCCTTGACTTAAAATATAGGCTCGGCGCAAATGGTCTGGCTCATCCGGGGATTTCATCGGAGGGAGGATAAATATAACAACCGAAAAAGCTAACAAAAGAATCAAAACGGCCCTTCCTGACTCACGACGCGGCAACCCATCAGGCATTACATCAAGACCGAGACACTTCATGGCGATTCTCTTTTAGATTTCGGAAACGAAGCTGCAAATGATCATCGTAAATCAACCATCGGAATAGCAGCGAACAATCTCACGCCCCTATTCCATCTGTAACTGCCCGGCATATCACCTTATGTCAGAGGCGGGCATCCAGGTGTCTGCTGAACACTTCGGTCCTGATGAATCAGCACCGTGCATATTATCTGCCTTGATCCTTTTTTTGCCGAGTCACTCTTCTCTGAAAATGCACGAAACGTCCAAAGACTGAACCCCCCTTCTCCGTCAACAATTCGCAGCTCTGCTTGCTTATAATGCGCAGGAGGGACGCGTGCAAATACATAACTGTTATCTATAACGTCGTTCAGGTTTATTTTTACCTGATGCGTTTTGTCTGCTATATCCGTCAGAACCAGCAATGCGGTTCCCTGCAAAGCGTGCCCATAGCTTCCCACCTGAAAACCTAAAGCATCAACCAGGGAAAGGGCTGGATCGAAGGCTTGCGGCGGCAATTCAATTGGCAACATCCCATTCGCTCCCAGGACCGGACTGGGCTCAACGACGCCTTGCCCTGCCGTTACCTGATTCGGCGAAAATACCACTGGTTGTACATAATATGCCTGAAGCAATTTTTGGACACTGATTAATATTGAAGCAGAAACAAATACACAAAAAGACAAGCAACGAATCCCTCTCCCGAACACACCTGCCGGGGCAGGCTGCCAGCGACACATCGCCAATAGCATCAGCATGATCGGTATGAGCAGATAGCGCCCCTGTACTCCCCGAACTACAGAGGCGGGATGGGGCGTCCAGGTCAACAACATCGCGAGGAATGCCAGCAGAATGCTTATGGCGCCTGTCAACAGCAAACTGGCTCTGGCCAAGCGATCCTTCATAAGAAGACGCGGGGATGCCATCCCTGTCAAAAATACCAATATCAGCAGGGCTACCAGCCAGTCATAAGCTTTCTGACCCAATGGATAGTCAAGAAAGAGCCCCAGAAAGGAAGCACCATAACTCTTCAACAGACCTGTATCCGTCAGCGTATGCATCATTACCCTGACCAGCTGTCCTGGAGCAGCCAGATAATAGGCAGCAATCTGCCCTGTGCTTAATTGACGTGCAATTCGGAAGTCTACGACTCCAGGGATAGAAATGGCCATCCAAGCAAGAATCGCTAGTGCAGAGAAAAACACTACAAACCACGCTTTTTTTCTAGAACTGACGCATGCAGCCGTGGCAAGCAGCAGCACTAACGTTGCCAGATGAGCCCGCGCCGTTCCTACAAGAAATACTGAAATTGCCATGAGCCAAAACAAACTGTATGGAGATCTTTCCCTAAGCTCAATCAATCTCATGAAACAGGCGATAGCCAGCACAGCCAATGAGTTACATAAAAAGTCAATGCTGGCAGATGCCATCTGAAACAAACTCATCGGCAACAGCAAAAATGCCAATACGATGGGCTGAGGAGGGGATATATAAAAAGCCAGCGCAAGAACAAGCACGCCAGATATCATGGCAAAGGATCTGGCAAGATAATAACTATGATCAATAGTAAGACCGATGGCTTTGGCAATGGACAAGGCGAGCGCCTGAGGAAAATAGACTAGCGGGAAATAATAGCCCGTACCAGGTGCGTGAGAAAACACCCCTTTGTGCTGCCATTGAATATCACCATCCGATTGCTGGTCGAGTGTACTTTCCTTGCGTCTCTGATAAGGATTATGCTGCGCAAGGTATTCCAGCAATCCGGTATCCACAGAACCGCCGGACATGGTGACACCATTATGGCAAAGTGCGCTTTCCCCAACACACGGCTGCGTCTTCAACAGGATCTGCCCTTGGGAAAGCAAATACGCACGCACCAGATGATCTGCCTCATCGGGTGATTTACCAGGAGGTATCAGGACAGAAAAAAGCCCTCCCAGCAGCAAGATAAACAGCACAATCCATATTGGAGCCAGGGAAAAAATCGGACTCCGTCGCTCTGAGGGAGAAGATGTGCTCAGCATATATCCCAATCAAACTGTAACAGTATTGACTGGATTGTACTTGCTGACTAGCTACCCGACAGGCTTCTCCATCCATCTGCCCGCGACGGCCAGGCCATCGAAAAGTCATCCCGCTCCAGCGTCAGGTTAGGACTGTAGGCCGGATCATCGGCGATCAGGCTCCCCCAGCGCTGCTTCATGATGGCAGCCTCACGCTGCAGGCGCTGGTTGTTTTCTCCGTCCAGGTCACTGCCACGGCTGGCCGACTCATGGTGGATGAACGAGGCAAAAGGATTGTAGAGGTTGCGCAGACCTGTCGCCCGGACCTTGAGGCAGAAGTCCACGTCGTTGTAGGCGACCTTCAGCTCCTCGTCGAAGCCGCCCACGTCCAGGTAGACGCGCTTGCGTATCATCAGACAGGCGGCGGTGACGGCGCTGAACATCTGGTGTGCGGAGGCGCGCCCAAAATAGCCAAAATTGCCGCGTGGAATGCCCTTGTGGGCATGGGATGCTACGCCACCAATGCCCAGAACCACGCCACCATGCTGGAGGGTGTTGTTGGGGTACCAGAGCTGGGCACCAACGCAGCCGATATCGGGCTGGCAGGCAAAAGCCAGCATCTCTTCCAGCCAGTCGGACTGGGTGATCTCGATATCGTTGTTCATCAGAACCAGGTACTCGCCTTCCGCCTGGGCCACGCCCAGATTGTTCAGGGCAGAGTAGTTGAACGGCATGTCGGCACGGATAACCCTGACATGCTCGTCTTTCTCGATGGCCTGCAGGTAGGCAAGCGCCTTCTCGTCGGTGCTGCCGTTGTCCAGTACCACGATCTGGTAGTTCTGATAGGCGGTTTTCTCAAGGATGGCGTCAACGCACATCGAAAGCAGCTCCACCCGGTCACGGGTGGGTATGATGATGCTGACCAGCGGCAGCGGATCGGGCAGCGGGTGCCGGATGCGCAGCAGTCCGGGGATTCCCGGTGCTGGATAAACCTGGGTCTCGGCCTTGCCGATACGCTGCAGGTGGGAAGTGATGCTGTTGAGCTGGGCTTTGAGTGCGTAGTCCTTCTCTTCCAGGGCAAGTGCCGTACTGCCAGGGAAAATGCGCCAGTGGTAGAGGATGCGCGGCACATGGACGACGTTCTCTGCCCCCACCTTTTCGATGACGCGCAGGGCCAGATCCCAGTCCTGCGCACCTTCATAGCCGATCCGGAATCCCCCGATCTCCTGCAGCACGCTGCGACGGTAGACACCGAAGTGGCTGATCATGTTCTGCGACAGGAACAGCTCGTAGTTGAACTGGCACTTGAAGTACGGCGCCTGGCGTACGTTGTCCTCGGTGACCTTGTCTTCGTCGGAATAGAGCAGGCCAGCTTCTGGATGCTGGTGGATGGCCAGTGCCATGTGGGCCAGCGCATGCGGCGGCAGCAGATCGTCATTGTCCATCAGCGCAACGTAGTCGCCCGTGGCGATTTCCAGCGCTGAATTGGTCGCGGCTGAAATATGGCCGTTCTTTTCCCGGAACACCAGTTTGATGCGGGCATCCTCGGCGGCCAGTTCGCTGAGCATCTCCCTGACGGAAGGATTTGGTGAGGCGTCATCAGCGATACAGATCTCCCAATGCGGATAGACCTGTGCCTGAACCGATGCGATGGCCTGGCGCAAATAGTCGAGGGGTGGGTTGTAGACGGGCATAACCACTGAAAACGTTGTGGAGATCCCCAGGTCCCTGATCTTCTGACCCAACGCCGCCATCGTATCAGCATCGGTCGGATCATAAAGGCGCAGCCAGCCATGATAGGGATCCTCGCCCGGCTGGAGCAACGACGCCTGCTGACCCGTGGGGCCCTGCAACATGCGCTCGGCATTGCTGATCCGGGCCTGAAGCCCCTGCACACCCTCGTTCCGGAGAATGCTGACCGCCTGACTAGCAGCCTTGCCTGCCCCACCACGCAGGGCGATTGAACGTCGCACCAGGGCCATCTTGTGGCGGGTGCGATTGATAGGGGTGCCGACCCAACGAATGGGTGCGGTCACCCGCCAGCACAGCGATTCCTGCAAGGAACGGACCAGGTGCTCCAGCTCGGCCACGCGCCTGGCCGATGCCGCCTGACCTGCACGTGCGTCAGCCAGAGCCTGTTCCGTCATGGCCAGCCGCTCTGGCACATGATCGTTTTCTGCCTGCTGTTGGAGATCAGCGTTCTCCTGCCCAAGTCGACGGCATTGCGCTTCACTCTCGGCAAGCCGTGCCGACAGACTGGATATCTGAGCTTGCATGCCTGCCTGCAGCCTTGCCCCCATCAGCATGTCGGCAATAGATTGCAGCTGGGCCTGCGCCTCGGGTGCCGACCAGACCATGCATGCCTTCCGGATGCTCTCGGGAATGGCGTTACCAAGCAGCAGCACTCCCATCCCCTGGGCATGCTCAAATGCAAGGCTCGGGCACTCATGCCGCAGCTTCTGCCACAGGGTAGCAGCACCGCTGTCCGGATGCCCGATGCCTGCAAGCAGCAGCACGCCACGTTCAGACAGGCGATCCCGCCAGCTTTCGTATTCGCTGATCACTGTCTCAGGAGAATAGCGCCCATCAATCAGCAGAAGGTCGATGCTGGCAGGTGCAAAGCGGGGCAATGCCTGGGCATCTCCCATGCGCAACAGGCTGGAAAACCCCGCATAGTGCTGGCGATTATGCTCGGTGGCACCCGAAACATCCGGCAACGCATCACTGCGTGCGAGCTCTTCGGCCTGCCAGGTACCGACTGCCCAGCAACGGGTTGCCAGATGCTGTTCGGCCACCGTCTGACACACAGCAAAATAAAGGTTGCCGGACTGGGTACCCAACTGTACAAAGCTTGTCGGACGCAGGCTTCGCACCAGCCAGGCCACAAAAGGGATATGCCCTTGCAGATCAAAAGGTGGAACCAAGCGGTTGGGCCGGAAAGCAAGCACATCAGCTAGGTAGGGTTCCATCTCTTTCATCCAACAGTTTTCTTTCAGATTCGACAACGACGTCGCAGTGTCCGAAGCCACCCAGACCAGCGCCAGCTCCGGGAATGCAGCAAATTCTGGACCCGCGCTTCCAGCGCCTCGATCTGCTGTCGGCTGGCATCAATGCGCTTGAGGCCATCGGCGATTTCCCGGTTTCGATCCGCGAGCTGTTGCTGCAGAGCACGGATGTTTTCCTCCGCCTCGCTGCTCTTCTGAAGCTGCTCCTGCAATTCAGCTCCCTGGGCGGCCAGACTGTCCAGCATCAGGGGCACCGGGCGGCGGGTGCCAGTATAAATGCCCCCGCTAACATTACGCACCGAAACGGCGCGCAGGAACGCCTCTTCCAGCGTCAGCCACTGCGCCACATCGTCAGGCGTTGCATAATAACCACAACGATCAGCCAGTGCAATGACCACACGGGCAATGGACCCCAGTGAATCGCGCGGTACCAGGCCAGCCTGCAGGACATGCATGACCCCCCGCGTCAGGACCCAGCCAGCGGGAATCCGGCACGACACCTGCCATTCCTGATCGATGAGTTGCTGACGGCCGCTGTCGTCATTGACCAGAATGTTGAACGGCACCATATCGATCAGCTCGCCTGGCAGCGACAGGCGACGCAATGGCAGCCCGCGCTCGCCTACATTTCCCTCGCCTTTGCCCGTCGATTGCTCCTCTGGCTCTTTTGCCGCGTCGCTGACGCCATCCGGCACAGGAATAAGCGCAGATGCCCCCACTTCCGCTGTGGCCAGCAATGTCTCGCACCATGTGCGCAGCGCCTCGACCAGGGCAGGAACACTGCCCTCGCGGACATGTGCAACCAGCGCCGACCATGCCAGCTGCCGTCCGGGGAAATAATCGGAATCGGCCACCGCAAGGCTAATGGTGTTCTCTCCTGCCAATGGCAGGGTTCCCGTCTCTTCGGGCATGATGCGCCGCTTGACGACGCGTATGCTGCCATCATCCCTTGGCATAAAGCAGGTTTCAGTCGCCATGCCCCGATGCCGGTGCACGGCAGCGAATGTCCAGGCCAATGCAGCCGGTTGCCAAGCATAAGCAGATTCTGCAACCGGTGGAGACTGTTGCGCCACGACCAGGAACGAATTGCTGAAGTCCCCCAGTAAGCCATTCTGCTCCAGAACACGATTGACCAGGGCCTCATCAAAGACCCGCTGACGATTGTCACTGTAGTCTTCACTGTCGCTGCGCAGCAGCAGGTCGAACGCGTTGAAATCGGGTTTCGCCAATGCGATATCCGTCAGGACAACACTGGGCACCTTGTAGTCGGGGTAGGGATATAGCCATTGCTGGGTACCCAGCCCGGCACGCTCCAGCACCTGTCTCAACGCCAGGCGGCCAAACGTGCGGGGCCCCCCGCTGCGTTGATAGAGATCCTGAATACCTGCAAAGGGCCGGCCCAGATGGTCCTCACCACAACCATTGAAATACTTCAGTCCCAACTGATTTTCGATGGCGACCACCACCTTGCCACCAGGCTTCAGGCAGCGTATCGCGGCCGCGAGATAGGACTGATAGGGATCGGTTTCCCTCGAATAGGCGGCCGCGTATTCCAGAACGCCAATCAGCGTAACCCAGTCATACTTGCCCTGCACGTCGACTGCCTGAAGATCATCCGCAATGACTGTGACATTGGGAAGATCCGCACATCGGGCCGCCGCTACCCGCGCCCGGGCAAGACTGCCTTCCACTGCAGTCACCTGTGCGCCTGTCTCGCCCAGATATCGGGTGATCGCACCGGTACCACAGCCCAGCTCCAGGACGCTGTCTGCAGGGCCGATCCCCAGCGGGCGTACCAGACAGTGGCGCGCGCGACTGAAGTGATAACGCGTCGACCAGTCAACGATATTTTCCAGGTAACCATCGGAGAAGGTGCTACGGTCATCCAGCCTTTCGACAACGTCCAGCAGACGCTGTTCAGCCGTAGCCCCTTCCGAATAACCAAAAGCCTCCGCGCCAGGGCGAAAATACAGATTGTAGTCAGCGTCTCTCTGGTAGCTCATGTATCCGCCTGAATCTCTACGCGCATGTCGAAATCTGCCAGGCCATAGCAGCGCGACTGCCGGCTGACGTGTATGAGGATGCTGTCATAACGGCGATCCAGCGGCTGCACCTCCCCCCCGCCAATGTCCTGAGCCACGCCCAGAGACAGCAGGAAATCCCCGGCCCCAATGCGCAGATCCATTTCAAAGACCACCCGTACAGTTTCACCGGCCTTGACGGATCTCATGACCGGCCCCCCGGGAAAGTCTCGCGAATTGCTGCCATAGACAGTAACGCCGTCCGGCGTCTTGATGGTCAGTCCATAGATGGGTGCCTTCACATCCACGCGAAAATTCACCCAGATGACCACCCTCACCTGATCACCTGTGTTCAGGCGTACCGTATGATCCCGCCCATTGGTCGTCACCATGAAATCGGCGATCTCGACCTCACGGCTACCCCACCGATATTCGTCGCTGTTATAACCCGGGCGCTCTTCAAAGCGGCCCGGCGAACATGTCAGCAACGGCCCGCTGAAGGTGCCATCTCCTGCATTGCCTGGTTCAGAATTGGATGTTGAATGATCCGGTATTTCACCGGGGGATCCCGCCTCCGTCGGCTGAGCGGGGAGCCTGGCAGGATCTGCAATGCCTGGCTTGACCACGTCGGTCTTGCGCTGCACGCCAAAGAGCAGATCCAGATAAGTGTTGGCCACATCCTTGGGTGGCCCCTCCTGGTGCACCACGCCCCCTTCCAGCAGAATGGCCCGGTCACAGTGCCGGGTAATCTGCTCGGTGGAATGAGTCACCAGCAGGATGGTTGTTCCCCTGGCCACCAACTCCTCGAAGCGGCGAAAACACTTGGCCTGAAACTTGGCATCCCCCACGGCCAGTGCTTCGTCAACGATCAGGACATCCGGCTCCACACAGGCAGACACGGCGAAAGCAAGGCGCACGTACATACCGGACGAATAGGACTTGACCGGGCGGTCAATGAACTCCCCGATATCGGCAAATGCTTCTATATCGGCAAACCGGCGCGTTATTTCCTGACGGCTGATACCTAGAATGGCGCCGTTCAGATAGACATTTTCCCGCCCCGAAAATTCGGGATTGAATCCGGCCCCCAGCTCCAGCAAAGCAGCAACCCGCCCACGAACATCAACCTGGCCTGCCGTGGGGCTCAAGGTCCCGCAGAGAATCTGCAAAAGCGTGCTTTTCCCGGCGCCATTGCGGCCGACAATCCCGACCGTTTCACCGCGTCGAACGGTAAAGTCCACCCCTTTCAGCGCCCAGAATTCCCTGAAATATCGGGGGGGCTGATGTCCGGCCAGGCGTGCCAGACGCCCCATCAGCAACTGCTTCAGCAAATGTCCCGGGCTGTCATACAGCTGAAAACATTTGGACAGACCTGACACGCGGACAGCCACATCCTGATCCAGCCCGGCGCTGGCTGCCGAAGACGCAGACGCAACATGCCCCGCGAAGACCGGGTCATCTGCACAGGGCACACCTTCCGAACGGGAGGGGGATTGATTAGAGGACATCAGCAAACCCCCTGCGAATGCTCTGGAACCAGACAAATCCCAGCCAGGCAAACAGTGCCATTCCTGCGGTGAACAGCCCCCATTCCGACCAGTCCGGCTGCCTGCCCCAGATGAGCACATCGCGTGACTCCACCATGGGCAATGTCAACGGATTGAGCTTGACCCAGGGTCGCATGGGCTCGGGCAGCGCCTCAATGGAGAAAAATGCGGGGGAGACAAACAGCAAGACGGTGAGAATCACGCCAATGGCCTGGGCAATGTCCCGGATATAGACGCCCAATGCTGCCAGATACCAGCTCGTTCCCAGGCAAAAAAGCAGCAGTGGCAGCCAGACCAGCACCACCAGTGGCACGGTCAGCGGGATATGCCCGTCCATCAGCAGGAGAGCGACCATCAGCACGGCCAGACTGACACCTGCCTGGAACAGGGCTGACAAAAGGCTGACTACTGGTAGAATTTCCAGTGGAAATACCACACGCTTCACATAGCTGGGGTTACCAAGAATCAACGACGGCGCCCGTCCGGCCACTTCTGAAAACAGAGTGTGGACGATGACCCCAACAAACAGAATAATGGCGAAGTCAGTATGACTCTGCTGGGCACCTGTCTGCCAGCGAGCCTTGAAAACCACTGAAAACACAAACGTATAGACAACCAGCATGAGCAGCGGGTTGAGCAATGACCAAAAGACGCCCATGACTGACCCGCGATAGCGGGCGACAATCTCGCGCCAGGCCATCTGCATGATCAGCGCCCGGTGTCGCAGCAGCGTGGACACCATGAAGCCCGGCGACACGGGCGTAACAGCATGTGGATTCAACGGTAGGGTATCCGCAACAGAAAAATGCCAGATGCAAAGCGGCTCTGGCAACAGGTTGATTATCATCCGGGATTACTCAGACAGAGAGCGGCATGCCTCTTCTACTGGTCACGGATGTGATATCCATCACATCCTGTCACAGTATAAAAACCGCCGCTAAGACAGCCAGCGAGGAATCCGCCCGTTTGACATGAGGAGATCCCGGCCCTCACTGCGCAGTATTTTAAGACTATGCCCATTGGGGATCGCGAACAATAGCCTATGGACAGCCGACCCGTGTCAAATCTTTACAGTGACGGCAGTTTCGTTACAAAAATACGCGATACGTCCGCGAAAGACGTTGCCCGCGAACCCTGACTGACCCACGCCACCGTCCTGCCTCAGGAACCTCATGCTGCCATGCCTGATCCCGCAACAACCGATTCCCTGCTGACATCGCTGCGTGCAGTCTTCTCCGGCCGACTGCTGTCCACCCCGGCAGACATGCGCCCCTGGTTGCATGACTATCGCCAGCGCTGGACGGGCCCTGCCCTGGCCGTCGTCCAACCTGACAGCACAACGGATGTGGCGGCCGTGGTGTGCTGGTGCCGCAACCACGATGCCGTCATCGTTCCCCAAGGGGGCAACACCGGACTGACCGGGGCCGCTGTCCCTCTGCCGCCTTCATCACGGCATGCGCCCAGACCCGTCATCCTGCTCTCACTGACCCGCATGAACCGGATCCGGGATCTGGACATCCATGCCAATATCCTGGAAGCCGAGGCCGGTTGCACCCTGCAACACGTCCAGGAGGTCGCTACAGGCGTGAACCGGCTGTTTCCGCTGTCACTGGCCGCTGAAGGAAGTTGCACCATCGGCGGCAACCTTTCCACCAATGCCGGCGGCGTCCAGGTCTTGCGATACGGCAACATGCGCGACCTATGCCTGGGACTGGAGGTCGTTACAGCGGACGGCAGAATCTGGAATGGACTAAACCGACTGCGCAAAAACAATACTGGCTACGATCTGCGGGACCTTTTTATCGGTGCAGAAGGCACACTGGGCATCATCACTGCCGCCACCCTCAAACTCCATCCTCTGCCCGCCGGACAGGCTGTTGCGCTGATCCAGATAACGTCACCTGCACAAGCCCTCTCCCTGCTATCACTGGCGCAGGAACAGATCGCCTATGAACTCAGCGCATTCGAGCTGATCTCCGATGCGGCCATGCAACTGGTTCTGCAGCACATTCCCGATACCCGCCTGCCTTTCTCTCCACCGGCGCACGCCCCCTGGTACATACTGTTAGAGTCCAGCAGCCTGCGCAATGAGCAGGCCGCACGTCAGGCACTGGAAGATCTGCTCACCAAAGCGCTGGAAAGCAGGCTGGTCACAAATGCTGTTATTTCACAGTCAGCAACCCAATTCGCCCATATCTGGCAGCTGCGCGAAAACATTTCCAGCGCACAGAGTCGTCAGGGGAAAAATGTCAAACACGACATTTCAGTGCCGATTTCCAGTATCAGCAATTTTCTGCAACAGGCGGAATATCGACTGAAGCAACGCTACCCTCAGGCGCAGCTGATTGTTTTCGGCCATATGGGCGACGGAAACCTGCATTTCAACGTGGCCCCCCATGGCCAGTTCGCCCAGCAGTATGACGATATGTTTTTTCATGATGAAAAACAGATCAACCGCCTGGTTCATGATCTGGTGGCCGAATATGGCGGTGCCATTTCCGCCGAGCACGGAATCGGCGTACTGCGTCAGGAAGAACTGTTGCGCTATAAGCAGCCGATAGAGCTGGACATGATGCACGCCATCAAACACTCGCTGGATCCAGACAATCGCATGAACCCCGGCAAACTTCTGCCTGAGAAGTACTGCCCCCCGGCATCGCGTGACGGGGCCACTCAGATGATACCTTCCGGACAACCTCCGGGACATTGACTACCCGCAAATCCACATCAGCAATACCATGGTGGCATGACACCTGCACTGACCAACCACCGCTTATTGCCGCCTGGGGACCGGGCCATGCTCCCTCCGCCATTGAATCACCAGGCAACGGCGCGTACCAAACCCGCCCCTGACATGGCCCCTCCGTCGCCAGCCAGCATCCGGTTCATGACCATCCTGGTGCACAGAACGCTACCGGTTTACCACAGCTGATTATTGGCGAAACTCGCGGCTGACATACAACAGGTTGTTGCCCTGCAACCATACGGGGGCCATTGATGCCGTCAAATCGGCCAAGCAGCCCTCCCTGCCGGATAAAAGCCGTGATCGGGGAGAACAATGCCTGCAACCAGAACACCGGCAGACACCGTGTCATGTTTTCGCTTTATACCGTTTCCCGGTACCCTGCCCCCAGATCTCTTTCCGTGATGATGAAACTACTCCCTTACCAGGAACGTCGCCACGCACCTGCCCGCGGTACTTCTCCCGATTTCCTTACCAGGCGGCACCATCATCGGCGCCGACCCGTCTGGCGGTCGATGCTGATATGGACATTGGGAAGCGCACTCGCCACACCCTATCCAGCATATGCGGAAACCCTGAAAGAAGCGATAGGCATTGCTTTGGGGCAGCACCCCCAGATTCTGGGGGCCCGGCGCAACGCGGAGGCCATCCGTCACGAAGTAAACGGCGCAGCCAATGCCATGAACGCACGGTTCGGGATTGTTGCCGAGCCATCCATTGCCTATCAGCGCGGCAGTGGCCGAGACCGCCGCGCAGGCGATCTCGGCGCACAAATCACAAAGCCCATCTACGATGGCGGTCGTACCGACAATGAAACGGATCGCCAGCGTGCCCGGCTGTCCGGCGCCAATTACAGCACCGAGGCCGCGCGCGATGACATCGCGCTCCGGGTAGCGGATGCCTATATTGAAGTTGCCAAACAACAATTGCTGGCAGAACTGGCGCACGACTATGTTGCCGGCATTGCCGCCCTTCAGCAGCGGGTACAGGAAATCGTCCGCATCGACAAAGGACGGGGCTATGACCTGCTGCAGACCAATTCCCGGTTGTCGCAGGCAAAGATCACGCTGGCGGATCGTGAAGGCCAGCTGGCAGAGGCGCGTGAAGCACTGACCCAATTGATTGGGCAACCCGTCAAAGGCGTGAGCGACACGCAGCCACCCGGCCCCCCGATCCGCAGTCTTCAGGAAGCCTTTGATCTGCTGGCCACCCATCCGACTATCATGGCCCGTCAGGCCGATGTGGCCGCTGCACGCAAGGCAGCTGCTGTTGCAGATGCCTGGACCAAGCCAACACTTAATCTGCGGGCACGAGTAAACAGCCCCCGGGATTTTGACGGCAAGCGGCACTGGTTTGGTGGCTATGACCTGGGTCTGGTGACCGACTGGAGTCCGTTCGATGGCGGCGTAGGATCGGCTGCCGCCGCTGCCGCCAACGCCCAGGTACTGACCGCCGAGGAGGCTGTAGCGAATACTCGCAGAGCCCTGCAAACCGATGTTGCCCGCCACTGGACACAGATTCAGTCCCGCATGGGGCGGGTCAGCACCCGGGCAGAGCTGGTCGAGAGCACCCGTCAGGTACGAGCTGCGTACTGGGAGCAATTCCAGATTGGCAAGCGCAGCATTATTGATCTGCTGAATGCCGAAAACGAAATCTATGCCGCGCGGCTCGGTGCCGCCACCGAACAGGCCGAACTGAACCAGGCCCGCTATCGACTGTTGGGCGCCACCGGACAGCTATTGCCCCGGCTCGGCTTTGCTCCCCTTCCCCCGGTCACCGAAAAAATACCGGGGCAGAACAACCAAGGGATTCCGCCATTGCCAGAGCTGAACTGAAGACATGAATACGCAAACACAGCCGCCTCAGGACGAGGATAAACACGTCAATCAACCTGCGCCGCCATTGAATGCCGCGATACCCCAGCCTCAGCCCGACCCGCTACTGACTGCGCTATCGCAGATGCTGGCACGCTTTGACATCCACAAGAGCGAAGAAGCCCTGGCCACCGGCATCCCGCATGAACGGCCTCTCCAGCCCGCCGGCATGATGCGCATCGCCGAGGCCCACGGTTGCAAGGTGCGCATTCAGCACCGCGCTTTGAAACAGATCAACCCGCTGCAGCTACCCGTGATCCTGCTGCTGCACGATCTACGTGCATGCCTGCTGCTGGAATGGCGTGCAGATGGTCAGGCCGTTATTCTGCCGTGCGAACCTGGGGCCATCGAGCTGGAGGTCTCTCATGAGCAACTGCAGCGCCAGTACGTTGGCACCTGCCTGTTGATACGGCCGGCGATTGCCGAGGACAAACGCAGCCCGATTGAAATAGAGCGTCCCAAGGGGCACTGGTTCTGGAGCACCATCTGGCGTTTTCGTGGTTATTACATACAGGCGGCCGTAGCCGCACTACTGATTAATGTGCTGGCCCTGGCAGGCACATTTTTCACCATGAACGTATATGACCGGGTGATCTCCAACCAGGCGTACACCACGCTGTGGGCGCTAGCCAGTGGTGTGATGGTCGCCATGCTGTTCGAATATCTCTCCAGGAATCTGCGAAGCTGGCTGATCGATAACGCAGGCAAGAAAGCTGACCTGCTGCTGGGCTCCATACTGTTCAGACAGGCCATGATGTCTCGTCTGGAAAACCGACCTCAGTCCGCTGGGGCCTTTGCCAATACCATTCGCGAATTCGAATCGGTACGTGATTTCGCCACCTCCGCCACCCTGGCAACTCTGACCGACCTGCCGTTCGTCCTGCTCTTTGTCTGGGTCATTCACACCATTGCTGGCCCTCTGTTCTGGATCCCGCTAGCCTGTATCCCCATCCTGGTTCTGGTCGGGGGACTCGCGCAGATCCCACTGTCACGTTATGTCAAGGAACATCTACGCGAAGGCTCCATCAAACAGGGCATCCTGGTAGAAACACTGGAAAGTGCTGAAACCATCAAGGCCCTGAGGATGGAAAGCCAGGTACAGACCCGTTACGAGCGCGCAGCCGCCCTGACCTCCCGCACTTCAATGAAGAGCCGCAGCATCACCGCCATGGTGAGCAACTTCACCACACTGCTGCAATCCATGTGTACCGTGGCCATGGTGGTCTGGGGGGTCTATCTGATCGGTGACGGCATCCTGACCATGGGCGCCCTGATCGGGGCCGTGATTCTGGCTGGACGCACCATCGCACCGGCAGCAAGCATTACAGCCCTGGCCGTCCGTTACCAGCAGGCCCGTACAGCCCTCGCTTCCCTGAATCGTGTCATGAACACGCCCACTGATCGGGATCCGACACGCAACTATCTGCGCAAACCCACCGCCCATGGCGCACTGTCTGCCGACAATATCAGCTTTCGCTATGGCCCAACGTCACCAGACTCCATCCGCAACCTGAACATTTCGCTAACCCCCGGCGAACGGGTTGCCGTGCTGGGACGGATCGGCAGCGGAAAGTCTTCTTTACTGAAAGTGCTGGCTGGCCTCTACCAGCCTCGCGAAGGCTCTGTGAAGCTGGATGGCATAGAGCTGCAACAGATCGAACCCGCCGATGTCCGTCGCCATGTTCTCTATGTAGGGCAGGACACACGACTCTTTTTCGGCACACTACGCGAAAACCTCAAGGCAGGGAACCCCTATATCGACGATGACTCCATGATGCGCATTGCCGACGCGTTCGGCGTCCACCAGATTGCCAGCGCCCATCCACGCGGCTATGACATGCCAATCGGAGAAGGCGGCAATGGCCTGTCTGGTGGACAGCGGCAGGCGGTTGCCTTGGCCCGTGCCGTCATCGCAAACCCAACCGTCATGTTGCTGGACGAACCCACCAGCGCTATGGACTCAACAACCGAAACAATGGTCATGCAGGCGCTGTCCCGACTGTCGGCACGGCAAACCATGGTGTTTGTCACGCATAAATTGCAGTTGCTGGACTTCGTCAACCGGGTCGTGATCATGGACTCCGGAGTTCGCGTGGCCGACGGGCCCAAAGAGGCAGTGCTGCAGGCACTGAAAGAAGGCAAGATCCAGGGAGTTCGCCGTGTCTGAGTCAAAAGCAAATAACGAACGCGCCATGGTGCCCGCCGCCGCCGAATCCAGCAAGGCCGCCAGCAGCACGCTGGCCACCACATCCGCGCCAGCCGTCTCACGGGACAGTTTTTCCCATCCGGTATACGCAGGCAGCGGCAGTGATTTCGATTTCATGCGCGATATGCAGCAGGCCATGGTCAACGACCGCCAGAAGAGCAGCTTTCTTCTCCTGCTGCTGATGGTGGCTCTGCTGGTGGCCGCCGCGCTCTGGGCCCATTACAGTAAGCTGGAGGAAATCACCAAAGGCGATGGCCGCATCATCGCCTCCAGCCGGGAGCAGGTGATTCAGTCCCTGGAAGGGGGAATTCTGGCTGAAATGCTGGTACGCGAGGGAGCCACCGTCGCCAAAGGCCAGCCGCTGTTGCGCATTGATGAAACCAAGGCCCGCTCGTCATACAAGGAGGGCTTGAGCAAACTGATCAGTCTGAAAGCTTCGGCGGCCCGACTGCGAGCGGAATCCCGGGGCACCCCGCTCAAATTCCCTGACGATGTGCAGGCCGACCAGGAAGTCGTAGACAACGAAACCGATACATTCAATGCCCGCCGAGAATCACTGCAGCAGGCCATTGCCACCTCCAAGGCCAGTCAGGCGCTTATCGGGCGTGAGATCAGCATCACCAAGCCAATGGTCGCCAAGGGGCTCGTGGCTGAAACCGAACTGTTGAGGCTACAGCGTCAATTCAACGAACTGCAGGCCGCCATGCAGGACCGGATCAGCAAATACCGCGTCGATGCCGCCAACGATCTCTCCCGCGTAGAGTCAGAGCTCGCCCAGGTTCAGGAGGCGCTCACTGCCCGCGAAGACCAGGTCACCCGCACCGTGCTCACGGCCCCCGTTCACGGTATCGTGAAAAACATCCGGATGAACACCCGCGGCGGCGTCATACAGCCCGGACAGGACATCATGGAAATTATCCCTCTGGAGGATCAGCTGCTCGTCGAGGCCAAGATACGCCCCCATGAAGTCGCCTTCCTGCGCCCTGGCCTACCCGCCACCGTCAAGATCTCCGCCTATGACTACGCCATCTACGGGGGTCTGCACGGCAAAGTGGAGCTGATCAGCCCGGATACGCTGCGAGACGATGAACAACGCACGGCGGGCAACAACCGCTACTACCGTGTACTGATCCGCACTACAACATCCACTCTGCATGCCGGCGGCAAGGATCTGCCCATTATTCCCGGTATGACAGCAGCCGTCGAAATCCGTACTGGCGAAAAAACGGTCATGGATTACATACTGAAACCAATCCTGAAGATGCGGGAAGCCTTCCGGGAACGCTGACACGTTGAAAGGGGCCCCGTCCCTGTCTGTCACGACGGGACAAGGACAGGGGCCCCACCTCCCGACGGCTTTGACCCCGCCAGCAGTAAGTCCGACAATGCCAGCATGACATCTCCCTCCCTCTTTCTCGGGCTCCTGGTGCTGGCCGCGACCATCATCGGCCTGTTCGTTTGCTGGCCGTTGCTGCGCAAGCAGGCAAACAGTCTCCCCGTGTCAACAACCAGCGCAGACCAGCTCAACCGGGACATCGTCCGTGACAGACGCCAGCAACTTGATGAAGAGTTGGCCGCCCTGCCGCCGGATGCGCCCGGGCGGGAAGATCTGATACGCGAATTCACCACCAGCGCCCTGGCCGATCTGACGCCCGCAGAAGCTGGCACACTGCCCGTAGCCCCCCCACGACGTCGACTACTGCTGGCCATCACCTTCGTCACCCTCCTGGTGGCTATGCCCCTGGCCTTTTACCGGGTTACCGGGATGCCCGATGCCGTCGTGCCTGGTTTTGAAGAAAAGGCCGCCACCCCAGATATCCAGCGCATGCTGGCGCAGCTGGAGGAGCGGCTGGCGACGGAGCCCGGGCTGGTCGAAGGCTGGTTGATGCTTGGCCGCTCCCGACTGGCGCTGGGCGAGCAGGACCGGGCCATTGCGGCCCTGGAACGCGCGCGGGAGCTGGACAGTCCGGATCCGGCAATCTCCGCCCAGATCCGGACCGATCTGGCCGATGCGCTGGGGCAGAAAGCACATGCCAGCCTGAAGGGGCGCCCATGGGAGCTGATCCAGGAAGCGCTTCAGCGCCAGCCAGACCACCCCAAAGCCCTGGCCCTGGCCGGTGCCTACCAGCTGAGCCAGAACCACCCCGAACTCGCGCTCGGTTACTGGAAAGCGCTGTTGAAACAGCTCAAGCCCGGCACTCCTCAATATGAGCAGGTCAATCAGTACATGGCCAATGTGCGGGCGCAAGCGGCATCTTCACCCGATAGCCCGGCTGCGGCCAGAGGACCGCAGGACCAGCCATGATGCGCGCAACCGGCATCTGCATCGAACGCGGCCGTCAGCACCTGACGACCGACCTTGGCTTCACACTGGCCACGGGTCAGGCCCTGATCCTGCGCGGAGCCAACGGCAGCGGCAAATCCACGCTGCTGCGGGCCCTGCTCGGTCTGACGCCCGTCCAGCGGGGCCAATTGTGCTGGCACGATGAATGCTTTGAACCCGGTTCCGGTCGACTGTGCCCGCATGCGCTGTGGATCGGCCACGCCCAGGGACTCAAAAACGAACTGAACGTGCTCGAAAACCTTCGGCTCCTCGCGGAACTGGATGGTAGCCGTCCTGACCGCACGCGCCTGCTGCATGCGCTGACACGCGTGGGCCTGGGCGCCCGCCCCCATGCCGACACCCGCTGGCTGTCCCAGGGGCAGCGGCAGCGCCTGACACTGGCCCGTCTGCTGCTCTCGCCACAACGACCATTGTGGCTGCTGGACGAACCCACCACATCACTGGACGCTCAGGGAAGTGATTTGCTGGATGACTTGCTGGGCAGTCATCTGGATCAAGGCGGCGCAGCATTGATCGCCACCCATCTGCCCGTCCTGCGGCATCGCCGGCCAGCCGAACTCTGGCTGGGCAAGGGCAACGATCATGAATGAGCGCCAGGCACCCCGAGCGCCCGCATCGTTCATCTGGGCCCTGCGGCGTGATCTTCAGGTCGGGTGGCGCCGTCAGGCCGACACCCTGAATCTGCTGGGCTTCTTTGTCCTGGCCTGCCTGATGTTTCCGTTCGCCGTGGGGCCCGATACCAATAGCCTGTCCCGGCTGGGCCCTGGGGTCATCTGGGTGATGGCGCTTCTGGCCCAGCTGTCTGCATTACCCATGCTGTTTACACATGACCACCGGGACGGTAGTCTTGAGCAGATGATGGCCAGCGGCCGTTCGGCAACGGCACTGGTTGCCGGCAAGCTGCTGGCAGTCTGGCTGCTGTCCACGCTGCCACTGATCCTCATCACGCCGATGCTCGCGCTGGCACTGTCGGTTGATCCCGGCCGGGCAGCCGTGCTGATGCTGACTCTCGCGCTGGGCACCCCCTCACTGCTCATTCTGGGTGCACTGGGTGCCGCCCTGACCCTGAATGTTCGTGCCGGCGGGGCGCTTCTTGCGTTACTGTGTCTGCCGCTGTACATACCGGTGCTGATTTTTGGTGCTGGCGCTGTAGACATGTATAGTGCAGGCATGGCATGGGAAGCCCATCTGGCACTCCTGGCCGCACTGGCGCTGCTGTGCCTCTGGGGCGGACCCTATTTGATCGCCCTTGCTCTTCGGACGGCCCTGGAATGATGCCCCCTCCGGCAATACTGTCCTGCTTATGAACCTGTACGCCTATGCTGCCCCTCAACGTTTCTATACACTCGCTGGCCGGCTGATTCCCTGGTTTGCCATCAGTGCGGCCCTGCTCTGCCTGACCGGCCTGTGGCTGGCCTTTGTCCAGTCGCCAGCCGATTTCCAGCAGGGAGAGGTCTACCGGATCATATTTATCCATGTGCCCGCCTCCTGGATGGCCATGTTCATCTATCTGATCATGGCCGGCTACGCTGTGCTGAACCTGGGCTTTCGCACCCGCATGTCAGCCATGATGATCTCGGCACTTGCGCCAACCGGTACACTCTGGGCAGCCATTGCACTATGGACCGGATCCCTCTGGGGCAAGCCGACCTGGGGCACCTACTGGGCATGGGATGCACGCATGACCTCAACGCTGATCCTGCTGTTTCTTTATTTCGGCTATCTTGCCCTGACCCAGGCAATCG
Organism: Lautropia sp.; assembly: GCA_030527825.1. GTDB lineage: Bacteria > Pseudomonadota > Gammaproteobacteria > Burkholderiales > Burkholderiaceae_E > Lautropia. The sequence goes on along the minus strand of JAUNAC010000001.1, from coordinate 1,208,480 downwards.
AGGATCGTACCCGGGCCGACCGGGCGGGGTCAATCCTGGTGCTGGTCGGCAGTATCAACGTGCCCATCATCTATTTTTCAGTCAATCTCTGGAATACGCTGCACCAGGGCTCCAGCGTCAACCCGGTGAGCGGTTCCCATATGGCGACGGTCATGCTGATGGCCATGCTGGTCATGTCGCTGGCGGCATGGTGCTACAGTGTAGCCGTCATTCTGCACCGTGTCCGCAGCATCATCCTGATACGGGAAGCTCACACGCACTGGGTCCATGAACTGTCGTGCGGCCATTCTGTGAAACGATGAGATCGGGCCCTGGCATGGCCGGTTGCCGGCCCCCTCGACCTGGTCATACCCCCCAGCTAACCGCGCAACGGGTTAAAGATATCGACCGTTGACTTTGATCAACGCTCCCCGGCACGCTGGGAGTATTGTCATATCCTTGTTGCAATACCCTTCTCCAACTGCCATGACACACTGGCATTATGTCCTGATCGCCTATGGGTTGACAGCCTTGGCGTTGCTGCTGGAACTGATTCTACTGGCGGGTCACCGCCGCCAGGCGCACTGTCATATGGATGAACCGTCCCCATGACGCCCCGCCAGAAACGTTTCGTCTGGATCGGCTCAGGGTTGGCGACACTGGCCGCTGTGGCGGGTTTGCTGCTGTACGCACTCAACAGTAATATCGTTTTCTTCTTCACCCCCACCCAGGTGGCCCATCATGAGGCCCCCAGCGGACGCCCTTTCCGGATCGGCGGGCTCGTTGAACCGGGTAGCCTGCAGCGCCAAGACACCCGGGTACAGTTTATAGTCACCGATGGTGACCACCAGATACGTGTCGCCTATGTCGGAACCCTGCCAGACTTGTTCCGGGAGGGCAAAGGCGTAGTGGCACAAGGTAGACTGGATGACGCAGGCAATTTCTCTGCGACCGAAGTGCTGGCCAAACACGACGAAAACTATATGCCGCCCGAAGCCGCCTCAGCACTGCAAAAGGCCGGACACCCCCTATCAGTCAACACGCTGAAAAACTCCTGATTCAGTACCGTCCACTCCTGTTGTACTCTTTCATGGTTTTCCTGGACCCCTTTGCACCAGCATGATCGCTGAAATCGGACACTACGCCCTATGGCTGGCGCTGGCGCTGGCGGTAGTTCAATTCTGCAGCGGGCTCTGGGCCGCTCAGGGCCCAGACGCCCGTCTCATGCAGGTGACGCACCGTGCCACGCTGCTGCAATCCGCCATGGTGACGCTCGCATTTGCCTGTCTGGCCTGGTCCTTTGTCCATTCAGACTTCAGCCTGAAAAATGTCGCCCAAAACAGCAATCGGCTATTGCCACTGCACTACCGGATTGCCGCGACCTGGGGATCGCATGAAGGCTCCATGCTCTTGTGGGCCCTCATGCTGGGACTGTGGACGGCCGCAGTGGCCACCTTCGGCCGCACGCTGGGCGCCCTGGTGCGCAGTCGTGTATTGGGCATTCTGGGATTTGTCTCCATCGGGTTCCTGCTCTTCCTGCTGACGACATCCAATCCTTTCGAGCGCAGTCTGCCTGCCCCGGCAGATGGACGTGACCTGAATCCCCTGCTGCAGGATCCAGGCATGGTGCTGCATCCTCCCATGCTTTACCTGGGCTATGTGGGTTTCTCGGTGGCCTTTGCATTCGCCATCGCAGCCTTGCTCGGCGGGCGGGTCGATGCGGCCTGGACACGCTGGGCGCGCCCCTGGACCATCGCAGCCTGGAGCTTTCTTACGCTTGGGATCATGCTGGGGAGCTGCTGGGCCTACTATGAGCTGGGCTGGGGAGGCTGGTGGTTCTGGGATCCGGTCGAAAACGCTTCCTTTATGCCCTGGCTGGTCGGCACTGCGCTACTCCATTCCCTCATCGTGACTGAACTGCGCGGCACCTTCCGCAACTGGACCCTTCTGCTGGCGATTGCGGCCTTCAGCCTGAGCCTGATAGGCACCTTCGTCGTCCGCTCGGGCGTGATCACATCGGTGCACGCGTTTGCAACCGACCCGACCCGCGGTGTATTCATTCTGGTATTTCTCCTGATCATCATCGGCGGCTCACTGTTTCTGTACGCCTGGCGTGCCCCCCGAATGGTGCGTGACAGCGCACCGGCATCCTTTGCCATCAGCTCACGCGAAAGCCTGTTGCTGGTCAACAATCTCCTGCTGGTAGCCGCCTGCGCCGCAGTATTGCTGGGCACACTGTACCCCCTGTTACTGGACACACTGAACCTGGGCAAAATCTCTGTCGGCCCTCCCTATTTCGAAACCGTGTTTGTCCCCCTGATGACGCCCGCCATTTTTCTGATGGGCGTCGCCCCGTTGGCCCGCTGGCGCCACGCCCCCGTGCCGGACATGGCGCGACGGCTCCGTTGGGCACTGGGCATTTCGCTAGTCAGCGCGCTGCTGAGTGGTGTCACATCTGGGCGCTTCTCTGCCGACCAACTGAACAGCCCTGCCAACGGCGGTATGGGTGCCGGTGGTGCCATACTCTTTACCATGGGAATGTTCATGGGCATCTGGGCCATTGCCTCTGCCCTCACACTGCTCTACGAACGGCTGTGGCCGCGCACAACCCATGCCAACCAGGTGTCACCCCTCCAGCGGGCCCGGGCGCTGCCCGCAGCATTCTGGGGTATGCTCCTCGCTCACATGGGCGTTGGTGTATTCATCATCGGTGTGGCCAGTGTGAAAACGCTTGAAAGTCAGGCAGACCAGGCGCTGGCGCCAGGGCAGCACATGAACCTGAGGGGCTACGAATTCCACCTGCAGGCCATTCAGGAACTCCCCGGCCCAAACTACCAGGCCATTCAGGCACTGATCGCAGTCAGCCGAAATGGAAAGCCCTATACCGTGCTGAAACCAGAAAAACGGGCCTACAGCGGCGCCATGAGCATGCCCCAGACCGAAGCCGCCATTGATACCCGGCTGACAGGTGATATTTACGTCTCACTGGGCGAACGACTGCCGGATGGGCGCTGGACGCTGATGATATGGATCAAGCCGCTGGTCGACTGGATATGGGCGGGCTGCCTGCTGATGGCAGCAGGCGGTATGCTGGCCATGCTGGACCGCCGCTATCGCAGGAAACGCAGGCATGCCGCCAGTTTACGTACGGATTCCCCATGACAAAGACGCGTGCCCGCAAAGCAGCTTTCTCATTTCCTCTGCGCTATCTGCTGCCTGCCATTTTCTTCCTGGTGCTAGCAGTATTCTTGCTGCTAGGGCTGGGACACAACCCGCGCGAGATTCCTTCCCCCCTGATCGGCCGGATGGCCCCAGACTTCCATCTGCCCCGCCTGACACTCCCGTCAACGCCGGCCTCCTCCCCCGGGCCCGCCACCGCAGACACACAAACCGGACAGCCAGCCACCATCCACTCGCAGGCCCTGCGCGGGCGCCCCTATCTGCTTAATGTCTGGGCCTCCTGGTGCGTGCCCTGCCTGCAGGAGCACCCCCAGATCATGGCACTGGCACAAAGTCACCGGATCCGGATGATCGGCATGAACTACAAGGATCAGGCATCCGAAGCTAGACGCTGGCTGGAGCGCAACGGCAACCCCTACGAGATGGTGCTGGTCGATGCCCAGGGGCACGCAGGGATTGACTTCGGTGTCTATGGTGTACCGGAAACATTTCTGGTTGATGCCGAAGGGCGTATCCGCTACAAAATGACTGGCGCACTGTCCATTCAGACGCTGCAGGACTCACTGTTACCCGCGATCGCTGCACTGACGGGCGACGTGACATCGGGCACAACGCCCGGATCAGCCCCATGAAGTCAATCCTGGCCCGCATGACCGCATCGCTGCAATATCGCTGGTACGCTCCGCTGCTGGCGCTGCTCATTGGCGGTTCGATAAGTCATGCGCTGGCCACGGCCCCTGTTCCCCGGCAGCAGGGCATCGCTGCCGGGCCGGTTGCAGCCCAGGCTGAAGTCATCCAGCACAAGGACGACGCTTATCTGGCAGCTGCCTATGGGCCGGTTGCAGCCCAGGCTGAAGTCATCCAGCACACCCCACGGTTTCGTGCCCTGGCCAGCGAGCTACGCTGTCTGGTGTGCCAGAATCAGACACTGCTCGACTCCCATGCCGATCTGGCCAATGATTTGCGGATGGAAGTCGTCCGGCTGATGCTCGACGGACAGGATGATGCAGAGATCAAACACTATCTGGTCGAACGCTACGGCGAATTCGTACTGTACCGCCCCGTCTGGTCGTGGCGCAACGGCCTGTTGTGGGGAGGGCCACTCCTGATGCTGCTGCTAGCCGCACTGGCCATCTGGCAACTCTCACATCGACGCACCAGACTACCGGATACCGCCCCCCCCCATGCTGCACCAAATGATGCGGTCGGGCCACCGCAAGCCCAATGCCTTTGTCCGGAAGACGCGCTGCGCCACGTCGACGCACTACTGGCCACCTTGCCACCCGAAACGACCGGACAGACCATGAATACCGGCACCGCAAGGGAGGGGTCAGCGGGCACACCACCGGAGAATCGCTAAAAAAACAGCGGGGAGTTGCATGAACGCCTGCCTCTTTTGGCGTATGAACGACCATGGCGGCAAGTGCAATAGCGGCCAGCACGGGGCTGGGACTATCATCATGACGCATATGCTTGCGAATCGCCCTCTGGAGAAGCGTGATGTCCCCCGTGCAGATTCAGGCAGAATCCCGTTCTTCTGCCCAGCCCTTTGCCCGGCTTGACCCCAACACCGTCCTGGGCTCCCTGGAAGCGATTGGCCTGCGCTGTGACGGGCGTCTGCAGGCGCTCAACAGCTTCGAGAACCGAGTCTATCTGATCGGCCTGGACAATGGAGACTGGCGGGTGGTCAAATTCTATCGGCCAGGACGCTGGAGCCGCGAACAGCTGCTGGAAGAGCATCAATTTGCCCATCAGATTGCCACAGCCGAAATTCCATTGGCGACCCCTCTGCACCGGGAAGAACTCCTTGCCCCGACAGCGATCCGCTCGTCACGCCACATCCCGGGCGATGTCACCGACACACTCTTTGAAAGTGCGGGATTTTTCATCGCCATCTATCGGCGACAGGGTGGCCGTGTTCCCGAGCTGGATAACATTCACACTGGCCCGAACATGCGGGCACGGATTGGTCAATTCATCGCCCGCATCCACCAGATCGGGGCCCGCCGCCCCTTTCGCTTCCGCCCAGCGCTGGACTGCCAGCGGGATGGCTGGGCCTCCATTGCACTGATTGCCGAATGTGGCTGGCTACCGCCCGACATACGCGAGCAATGGATAACGCTGGCGCAGCAATGCTGCACACTGGCCGAAGCACACCTGCATCTTACTCACAGCCCCAGCGATGCCGGTCAGGTCGCCCAGATTCGCCTGCACGGAGACTGCCACCCGGGCAATCTCCTGTGGACCGAAGCGCATGGCCCACATTTCGTCGATCTGGATGACTGCTGCAGCGGACCGGCTATCCAGGATCTCTGGATGATTGCGGATGCGGCAGGCCAACAGGATGGCGGAGAACAGGCTCAGCGGCAGGCCATGGAAGAATTGCTGGAAGGCTACGAGCTGATCCGCCCCTTCAACCGGGCGGAATTATCCCTGATTGAAGCACTGCGCACGCTGCGCATCATCCGGCACAGTGCCTGGCTGGCTGAACGATGGGAGGATCCGGCCTTTCCCGCAGCCTTCCCCTGGTTTGGATCGCCCCGCTACTGGCAGGGCCAGATCATCAGCCTGCAGGAGCAGCTCGCCCTGCTGCAGGCCCGTCAGGCGTATTCATAGATAGAGTGATATACGCCCTGTCTGAAAGGCTATTACAGCGCCTTGTTGGCAGCATCCTTGAAGGCTGCCCCCGGCGTGAATTTGGGCACATTGGCCGCGGCAATTTCAATCTTCTCACCCGTGCGCGGGTTCAGACCCGTGCGGCTGGCTCGTTTGCTGGCATGGAAAGTTCCGAATCCCACCAGCGTCACGCGGTCTCCTTCTGAAACGGCTTTCATGATGGCATTCATAGCCGAGGTCAAGGCTCGCTCAGCGGCGGCCTTGCTGATATCTGCTTCACTGGAGATCGTGTCGATCAGTTCACTTTTGTTCATTCATACCTCTGGCTGGTTGGGGATGTGCCTTGTCCAGGTAACAACGGCACATCCATGGACTGTCCAGGCATCCACAGTACGCCGCTGCACCCTCCTGGCCCGGCATCCGCTGGTCGGGCCACCGCCCGGAAGCGGCAATATGCGCGGATTCTAACGTGATTCGCGGGCCAACAGGCCGTATCCGGCCCGTTTTTTCAAGGGGCCTGAAACGGCAACAGCCACATGCATCAGGAAGCCGCAAACTCCATCAGCAGGTCATGGGCGGCTACTGTCTGGCCCGCAGCCACATGAACCGCAGAAATAACACCATCACGTTCGGCGCGGATCTGAGACTCCATTTTCATGGCCTCGATCGACAACAACGGGTCCCCAACCTTGACTGCCTGTCCAGGGCTGACCGCTACCGTGGCAACCATGCCCGGCATCGGGGCCCCCACGTGCATGGGATTGTCAGCGTCGGCCTTCGGGCGCCGGTCACCGGCCTGCGCGGCATCGGCTTTGCGAACCCGGATCGTGCGAGGCTGACCATTAATTTCGAAAAAGACGCGGACATAGCCTTCATCATCCGGCGCCGTCGTCCCCTGCAGGCTGATCAGCAGTGCCTTGCCGGGATCCAGTTCGACCGAAATTTCTTCATGTTCGCGCAAACCATAGAAAAAGGCTGATGTCGGCAATGCCTCGACATCACCATACCGACGCTGATGTTCCCAGTAGGAATTCACTACTTTCGGATACATCAGCCAGGCGGCCAGTTCATGCTCAGCCAGCGCCTGCCCTGCCTCCTTCTCGGCCTGCTCTCGTACGCTGACCAAATCCACCGGGGGGATGCGATCCCCGGGACGGTACGGCTGAGGCGGCGTAGACTTGAGCACCTTGCGGCCCAGCGCCTCGGGAAATCCATCGGGTGGAAAGCCCAACTCGCCGCGAAACAGTGATACCACGCTTTCCGGGAAGGCGACCTCCCTTGCCGGATCAGCAACCTCTTCGGCACTCAGATCATTGGCCACCATCATGATGGCCATATCCCCCACAACCTTGGAGGTAGGAGTGACCTTCACAATATCGCCAAAGAGCTGATTGACTTCGGCATAAGCTCTCGACACATCAGGCCACCGGTGCTCCAGCCCCATGGCGCGGGCCTGTTCCCGCAAATTGGTGTATTGTCCACCTGGCATTTCATGGTGATAGACATCCGCCGTACCACTGCGAATATCGGACTCGAACGGCGAATAAAAGCGGCGCACCCCCTCGAAATAGTCGGCCAGCTCCCGCAGAGCCTGCTGATCCAGCCCCGGGTCGCGGGGATCGCCCGCCAGCATGGCCACCATCGTGTTGAGGCTCGGCTGCGACGTCAGTCCACTCATGGAATCGAGCGCACCGTCCAGGGCATCCACACCGGCAGCCACCGCAGCCATGGCCGTGGCCACCGAAGCCCCCGAGGTATCATGTGTGTGGAAATGCACAGGCAGCCCAGTTTCTTCCCGCAGGACGCGCACCAGTTCCGCTGCGGCCCTCGGGCGGCAGACCCCGGCCATGTCCTTGATGCCCAGGATGTGACAGCCAGCCTTTTCCAGGTCACGCGCCAGTCCCACATAGTAGGCCAGGTTGTACTTGGCGCGTCCACTGTCGAAAATATCAGCGGTATAGCAGAGCGTTCCCTCGCAGAGAGCCCCGGTCTCACACACGGCATCAATGGCGACCCGCATGTTTTCGACCCAGTTCAATGAATCAAATACCCGGAAAATATCAATGCCCTGTGCCGCGGCCTGCCGTACGAAATACTTGACGACATTATCTGCGTAGTTGGTGTATCCGACGGCATTGGAAGCACGCAGCAGCATCTGTAGCAGCATATTGGGCATGGCAGCCCGCAATTTGCCCAGCCGCTCCCAAGGGTCCTCCTTCAGAAAACGAAAAGCCACATCAAAAGTCGCCCCACCCCAGCATTCCAGGGACAATAACTGCGACAGACGGCGCGCATACACCGGTGCCGCAGGCAGCATGTCGAAAGTGCGCATCCGGGTGGCAAACAGCGACTGGTGCGCATCGCGCAATGTCGTGTCCGTCATCAACAGCTGGGGCTGCTCTCTCATCCAGGCGGCAAACCCCTTGGCACCAAGCTGCTGCAGGCGCTGCCGGTTACCCGCGGGTGGCGGCTCGGTCTCATCGACTCTGGCAGGCAACCTCACCTGGACATGGCTAAGATCTGGGATCGCCCGTCCCTTCATGTCAGGCTGACCGTTGACGATGACATCACCTAGATACTGCAGCAGGCGAGTTGCCCGGTCACGCCGGGCCGTGAAATCAAACAGTGCTGGCGTATTGTCGATAAAACGGGTCGTCACCCGGCCAGCAGCAAAATCCGGGTGATTGATGACGTTTTCCACGAACTGCAGATTGGTCGCCAGCCCGCGGATGCGAAATTCGCGCAGCGCCCGGTCCATTCTGCGGATGGATTCCTGCTGCGATGCCCCCCAGGTCGTGACCTTGACCAGCAATGAGTCATAGTATGGCGTAATAACTGCACCGCTGAAAGCCGTGCCTCCATCAAGACGTACACCAAAGCCCGCTGCACTACGATAGGCCGTCATGCGACCATAATCCGGCGTGAAGCCATTCTCGGGGTCTTCCGTGGTGATGCGGCACTGCAATGCATGCCCATACAACCGGATGGCACGCTGGTCCGGCACGCCAGAGCCCATGACCTGCAAGCGCCCCTGATCGTCGAACACATCTTCCCGTTCCCCGATGCGCGCCCCTTCGGTGATACGAATCTGGGCCTTCACGATGTCGATCCCGGTCACCTCTTCCGTGACCGTATGCTCCACCTGAATCCGGGGATTCACCTCAATGAAATAGAAATTTCCCGTGTCAGCATCCATCAGGAACTCGACCGTCCCGGCATGCGTGTAGGACACGGCCCGGGCTAACCTGAGCGCAGCCTCGCACAGCTCCGCCCGCCGGGCATCACTCAGATAGGGAGCAGGCGCCTGCTCCACAACCTTCTGGTTACGGCGCTGTACGGAACAATCCCGTTCAAAAAGATGCACGACATTGCCGTGCAGATCGCCCAGAACCTGCACCTCGACATGGTGTGCCCGCCGTACCAGCTTCTCCAGATATACCTCATCATTGCCAAAAGCAGCCTTCGATTCACGGCGGGCGACCGGCAACTGCACCCGCAGGTCATCTGGCGTCTCGATAGCGCGCATGCCCCGGCCCCCTCCCCCCCAGCTGGCTTTCAGCATCAATGGGTAACCGATGTCTGCCGCGAGGGCCAGACAGGCGTCGATATCCTCTGGCAGAGGCTCGGTAGCCGGCATAACCGGCACCCCGGCTGCGACCGCGGCCTCGCGGGCCGCCACCTTGTTGCCCAGCCGCGTCATGACCTCGGCGGTTGGCCCGATAAAGGCAATGCCTGCTTCAGCGCATGCACGTGGCAGCTCCGGATTTTCGGACAGAAATCCATACCCCGGATGGATGGCATCGGCGCCAGCATGACGCGCAATGCGAATGATGTCCGCAATATCAAGATAGGCCTGTAAAGGCTTCTGTCCCTGCCCTACCAGATAACTCTCGTCAGCCTTGGTCCTGTGAAGTGCAAAACGGTCTTCGTAGGAATAGATACCAATGGTGCGTAACCCGAGTTCTGTCGCTGCCCGCATCACTCGAATGGCAATCTCAGAGCGGTTTGCCACCAACACCGATTTCACCCTTCTGCCCAGGACCGGCCTGCGATCCGCATTTTTCTGATCACTCATCTTGCGATGCTCTCCCTGTTACCCGCGACGGCGACGATGCAACGACCCCCATGGGAACGGGATCGAACAGCCGCAGAGCAGGATTATGCATGTGGAAGCCATTTCAGGCAGATGGTATCCGGGCAGACTGGAGGCGCATCCAGCCGACAACCGTCACGACGAACGTCAGGGATGGCAACTATTGTGTCTTTATGCATCGTGAAAGCGCTCTACGAAACAACGCTTACATCGGCCAACGTCTGCCAAGCCACAGCGAACTTCCGGCAATCTAAGATAGTTGCCCTCCCAGTTGCACCGCGCACCGGCCACTGATCATGATACCCCTTCCCTCTCTCTTGCCCTGTGTCGCCCTGACCCTCCTGTTACTGGGCGGCTGCAGCGACAGCGATCCCCTGCCAGAGATGCCGACCCGCAAGAGCACGGCCATGCTGCCCGCCCATGCTCAACACCGCCTGACAACCTATGCGGACTTGCCCTTCCATTCAGGAAAAATACAGGCCAGCCCAGAAGCGGACAAACGGCTTCGTGCGCCGGCTCCCGACAAGACCACTGTCCACCCGGACGACAGCAGCGCCGGGCCGTCCCGTTCGGAGACTGGCACCAGTACGGCAGATAAACCGGCTGTATCGGACAAGCTGTTGAGCCCAGCCAACTGCGCCCTTCGCTATACGGAGGCGAAAAATACTGCGAGGGCGGCCGCCACCGATCCGCTTCTGGCCCGACAATGGCATCTGAACAACAGCGGCGCTCAGACAGGCGCAGTTCAGGGCGAAGATCTGCACATGGGAGATATCTGGCATACCAGTGGCCGGGGCGAGAACATCCGTGTCGCCGTTGTCGATGACGCCCTGGAAGTCACTCATGACGACCTGCGCGCCAACATCGTCCCCAATGCCAGCTACAACTACGGCCCCAATAACCGGGGCAACGCCTACCCGCTGCCCTGCACGGCCAGCAGTCCTCACGGCACCCAAGTCGCTGGCGTACTGGCTGCGCGGGATTTCAATGGCATCGGTGGCAGTGGTGTCGCACCGCATGTACGCCTAGTTGGCTATAACGCGCTGGCAACCGGCAACACAGCCGACGTCCTTGATGCCCAGACCCGCAGCCTGGGCATCAACGCCATCTACAACAACAGCTGGGGCCCGACCGACTGGGGACACTTCACGCATGCCGACCCCAGCGATGATGCATGGCAGAGCACCATTGACCGAGGATTGCGCAACGGACGAAAAGGACAGGGAGCCATTTACCTGTTCGCCGCTGGAAACGGCGCGCAACTGGGTGACTACTCCGGTTATGATTCCACCATTTCCGCACTGGGGACGATTGCCGTCTGCGCTACCAACGCAGCAGGCCAGCGCGCCATCTACAGCGAAGCCGGCGCCAATCTGCTCGTATGTGCCCCCAGCGGAGACTTCCCGCGCAATGGGCAGCCAGCCCTGCCCACCGTCACCACCACTTCCCTTCAGAATCAGTACACCGAAGATTTCAATGGCACCTCAGCCGCCACACCCATGGTGTCGGGCGTGGTCGCCCTGATGCTGCAGGCCAACCCGGCCTTGAGCTGGCGCGATGTCCAGATTATCCTGGCGCATACGGCCCGCCGGGTGGTTCCCCGTTCCCCCGGCTGGCGGACATATCAGGGACTGGCCTTCCATCATGAATATGGTTTCGGCGTCGTCGATGCCCAGACAGCCGTGGCAACAGCCCGACGCTGGCGCAGCGTCGGCAACAGCCATCAGCTGCGTCAGTGTGGCCCCTACCGGATCAACGTCAACAAAACCATCCCCAAGGCGGCCGCGCTGGCCGGCCCGCCTGACTACAATACGCCGCCCCAGGGTGGTTTGAGTACGAGCGTCAGCCCTACACCATCCTGCAACATCCAGCACATTGAACATACCCGCGTAAAAATGTCGGTGCTGGACGCGACACAGGACCGGGAGGCCAGCGACCCCGGCGGTCTGCAGATCAGCCTGACCGCACCTACCGGCCACACCGCGACGCTGGCCTTACCACATACCTGCTATGGCACATCCTTTGAGAGTAGCCGACCGCAACCCGTCCCATGCATGGGCCTGGTCAACCAGACCTTTGGTCTGAGCCGCTTCATGGATCAACCGGCCACGACACCGTCAGATGCACGCTGGACACTACAACTGCTCGACCGCCATACCGACAAGGCTGCAACCCGGCTCCAGTACTGGGAACTGACCCTGTACGGACGCTAATCGCCCCGTGACGCCGGCTGTCATCCTGGCGAGGCGTTGGGCCGTTTATGTGTCGTCGATCGGGATTGCGTAATACCATCCGACGCTGTCCTCGCGTATCTCGACCATTTTCGATCAACCTGGGAGCTGTCATGCTGCGTCCCTGCCATCCCCATGGAATGCGGATACCCGCCAGGAAATCTCCTCATGACATTCCCCCGATCTCATCTGCCATGACACCTCTGCCCATCAAACAGGCCCGTCGCACCATTTCAATACTGACCCTTGCCCTGCTGGCGTCCTGCGGGGGATCGGGCGACGACGGCGGAGCATCCAGTACCACCCCCTACCTAGGTACGCTACTCAATGGGCCAAGCTGTTCCCTGAAATATTACGCCCAATCCCAACCAGCGCCGCGCATCGGAACCGATCCGTATTACAGCCGCCAGTGGTATCTGAAGAACACTGGCATTCTGAGCGGCTACAGCGGCCTGGTATCGGGCGAAGACCTGCAGATCGAAAATGCCTGGACTGCGGGCTACAAGGGCCAGGGAGTACGCGTAGCCTTGCTCGATGATGGCCTGGAAGTGACACATGCCGATCTGGCACCCAACATCGTTGAAGGGGCCAGTTACAACTACGTCAGCGACGACACCTGGAAGCGAGGGAGCCCCTGGCCCCTTCCCTGCACTAAGGATTTCGATCACGGTACTGCCGTAGGTGGCGTGATTGCCGCCCGCGACAACAACGGCATAGGCGGCCATGGGGTGGCCCCTCGTGCCAGCCTCGTCGGCTATAACGCCCTGCTCAGCGATGAAGACCGCGATGTTCTTGATGCCATGGTTCGCGACAAGAACAAAAACGATATCTACAACAACAGCTGGGGCGCATCGGACAACGGCCATTTTAACGCACCGACATCCGGCACCGCACACATCAACACCATCCTGGAGGGCATCAGAAATGGTCGCAACGGCCGCGGCGTCATCTACACCTTCGCAGCCGGCAATGGCGGGCATCTGGGAGATTATTCCGCCCTTGATGGCAACGTCAGTGTGCTAGGCGCCATTCCGGTCTGTGCCACGAACGCCAGTGGCCTGCGAGCCCCCTACAGCGAACCCGGCCCCAACCTGATCGTCTGCGCCCCCTCCAGTGACCTGGGTGCAGGCCGCTCCGCTCTGCCTGACGTCATGACCACGGGTCTGCAGAACGAATATCGCGAAGACTTCAATGGCACATCGGCGGCGACCCCCATGGTGTCAGGTGTGATCGCACTGATGCTGCAGGCCAACCCCAACCTGACCTGGCGCGATGTACCACTGATCCTGGCCAAAAGTGCCCGTCAGGTTGACCCGGGCAATGCCGGCTGGACCCGATACGGCGGATATCACTACAACCATGAATATGGCTTCGGCGTCGCCAATGCCACTGCGGCCGTCCAGCTTGCCCGCGGCTGGGAGAGTGTCGGCGGCAGCAGCACACTCAAACAATGTGGCCCCTACGCCGTCAATGTTGGGCAACCCATCCCCGAAACCACCCCCGTTTCCGATACCGAACTGCTGAATCCCTTTACCCACGCCAGCGCTTTGAACCAGCCGGCCGTCGGTGGTTTGAGCTCGAAAGTCCGTCTATCCGGCTGCAACATCCAGCATATCGAACACATCGACGTCACCGTCACTGCCACTGACAGCACCGGTAACCAGCCTCACCCGAGCGCCGGAGACCTGCAAATCACGCTGACCAGCCCGTCCGGCCAGAGTAGTACGCTCACCACCCCCCACCCCTGCTATTCCGATGAGGGTACCGCGCAACAGCAGATCCCCTGCATGGGTCTGGTCAACTTCAGCTTCGGGGTCAACCGTCACCTCGACGAACCCGCCACGACCAGCACCAGCAGCGACTGGACCCTTTCGGCTGCCGATCGTCGCACCGGCAATACCGGCCGGCTGAAAAACTGGTCAATCACCTTTTACGGACGTTGATCTCCGGAAAAAACATCGACAATTGCGGCCTTACCGCTGAACATTCTGTCCCGATATAAATCACCATGCGTAAACACACCCTGATCCAGAACCTGGCCATTGGCCTGTCTGCCCTGTTGCTGGGCATACCCATTGCCCACGCCGCCGATGCCGGCGATGTTGTTCAGCTGATTGGCCCGGACAACACTGTCAAGAGTTTCCAGATCGATACGGATCACGTCGTACAGTTTGGTGGCCGGACCCTGGTACGCAAGGCCAGTACCGCTGAGATCAAGCAGCTGCGCAGCCTGAAAGGCAACCGACTGTCGCTCAAAGACAATGCCGGCAGCGCCATCTCCCCTGTCCTCAAAGACGCCGCCGGTCGGCGTTATAGCCTGCCTGGAGGGCTGATCGTGACACTCAAAGAAGAGATGTCCGAAACCGACGGCCGTGCACTCCTGATATCCGCTGGCCTGAAACCAGAGCGGCAGATTACCGGTCGTGTATGGATCGTGAATAGTCCGGCCGGTCTCGAAACCATCAATATGGCCAACCAGCAAAACGCCAAAGGCATCTTCACTGATGTCAGTCCCAACTGGTGGACCAAGCGTGCGCTGAAATAACGGCACAAAACCACAGCACCGCCACAAGGGCCGGGGCGACATACTGAGTATGTCGCCCCGGCCCTTTTTCATGGTTCGGCATCTTCTCACAAGAGAAGGCCAAATACCTGCGAAACCGCCCTGTCAACCGGCCATCGACTATCAACAGCCAAAACGATGCCAAGGCACAACATCGTTGCTAAAGTGATTCATCCGCTAAACAACATTCGTGTTGCATGCACAGCGAATGAACGCCCGCAACGATATGAAACACAAGCCCCCGATCGCCTGTCCCCATCTGGCCGCACTGTTGCTGCTTTCCTGGTTGTCGGGTTGTGGAGGGGGCGGCGAGGCCCACCCTGACGGCAATTTCATAGCAGATCCGCAATCGCCGCTGCAGCAGACCCGGCCTCTCCAGCAGCAAGCGCACAACACGCCACCGAATGACGGCGCGTCCACAGCAAGTCAGCGCATCAATTCCATTTTCTGTCCGCTGTCGTACTACATCACTGCCCGCCCCCCCATGCAGGGCAACGGGACAGACCCCTTTCTGGCGCATCAGTGGTATCTGAACAATACCGGCCGCCTTTCCAACAAAGACACTCTGGGCATGGTGGCGGGAGAAGACATTCACGTACAGAGGGCCTGGGAGGCGGGATTTAAAGGTGAAGGCATCCGCATTGCCATCATTGACGACAGTATCGAGACCACCCATCAAGACCTGTACAGCAATGTGGTGGCTGATGGCAGCTGGAACTACCTGCAGCCCCTGGATGCCACCACCGGCCATCAACACTATCCCGTTCCCTGTGATACGCAGGACGACCATGGCACCCAGGTGGCCGGCATCATCGCCGCGCGGGACAACAACGGAATAGGCATCAGCGGTGTTGCGCCTCGCGCCGGTCTGGTTGGACTCAATGCACTGGCCAACCACGAAACCGGGGATGTCCTGGATGCGCTGACACGGGACGCAGAACGTAACGACATCTACAACAACAGCTGGGGCGCCAACGACTGGGGACATTTCTACGCACCGGACAACGAAGCCGCCTATCTGCAGACCCTCGACAATGGTCTGAGAAAAGGTCGACACGGGCAGGGTTCCATCTATACCTTTGCCGCCGGCAACGGAGCGGCCAGCGGTGACTATTCACCGCTGGATGGCAATGTCAGCTCTCGGGGGATCATCACGATCTGTGCGACCAACGCAGCCGGGAAACGCGCGCCCTACAGCGAACGGGGCCCCAATCTGACCGTCTGTGCGCCTTCGGCGGATCTCAGCCAGGACCTGGGACTCTCCTCTGCGCTGAAACTACCCAACGTAACCACGACCTACCTGCAGGACCACTATACGGACGATTTCAACGGCACGTCCGCGGCCACACCCATGGTATCGGGCGTCATCGCGCTCATGCTGCAGGCGAACCCTTCCCTGACCTGGCGTGACGTACCACTGATTCTCGCCCGCACCGCACGCCAGGTCGACCCCACATCACCCGGCTGGCGCAGCTATGAAAGCCGCATCGACGCCAGGGACAAAACGACATCGGCGTACGACACACTGCATTACAGCCATGAATACGGATTCGGCGTCGTCAACGCTGAAGCAGCAATCAAACTGGCCAGAAACTGGACAAGCATAGGCAACAGCAACACCCAAAAACGATGTGGCCCCATCAGGGTGAAGGTGGACAACAGCATCCCCGAAGCACTCGTATTACCCATCCGGCCAGGCGACTCCGCCACAGCCATCACTGCAGCCTTGGTTAAGGCTCAAGAACAGATTGATTACAACGCGCCTGCCCCCCAGGCTCTCACATCCACCATTGATGCCCGAAACTGTCCCATCCAGCACATCGAGCACATTGATGTAACGCTGACCGCAACGGATAGCAGCGGCACGCAGGAACACCCTGGCGCGGGAGACCTCCACATCACGCTGACCAGTCCGTCTGGATCAGTCAGCACCCTGACTATCCCTCATCCCTGCAAGAGAACGTCTTCCCTGAACCCCAGCACTGACGCGCTGGCGCCCTGTTCGGGGCTGAACAACTACACCTTCGGCGTGCGCCGGCATCTGGAAGAGCCTGTCATCAAGAAGGGCAACGGTAACTGGACGCTCTCTGCCGTCGATCGGGTCGCGGGCCACACCGGCAAATTGAAGCACTGGCAGGTCACTTTTTATGGCCGCTAATGCCCGGCGGTCGGGCAAATCAGTTCTCGGATAAATACCATCATGAACAAAATGCTGATCCAGGCGATGCATCTTGCCATCTGCACGCTCGCATTGTCCGCATGTGGCAGTGGTATGAACCACGACGCAGCTGAAGGTTCCACCACCGCCCCGCCAGACGCCGGTGCCGCGCGGATGGCAGACGCACCGAGTCGTGTTCCCGAAACACCTGTTCGGCCTCCGGTAGCCGCGCCCGAAGCCAATCCGCTTCAGCATACGAATAACGGCGCTATCGACGGAAGTGAGAACGGAAACGATGCCGCGACGTCAATCCAGACGCCTCCGCCAATGACACACAGTTCCCAGGACACGCCGCCAGATCTTTCCCGAGACGATGCATCCTGGGCGCACGATATCGAGCAACTCCCGTTAGAGCTAGGCAGCCCGCTGTGCCCACTCAAGTACCAACGCCCTGATCTCCATGCCGCCACTCAAAGTGGCATGGATCCCCGGTTTGCAGAGCAGTGGTATCTGAAAAATACGGGCTCCATTACCGGCTTCTCCGGCCTGATTGCAGGCGAAGATCTTCGGGTCGAGCCAGTATGGAATGCAGGGATGAAAGGAGAAGGTATTCGCATTGCTGTACTTGATGATGCCATGGAACTCACCCACCCAGACCTCTGGTCCAACGTTGTCCCAGGCAGCTACAACTATAGGGCCATCGACAAGTACGGCAAACCATCTTCAGTGCTTCATGGGGGCACACCAGTAGGGCTACTGAATTTTCCGCTGCCCTGCGACAAAAACGAGCATCACGGCACAGCGGTAGCCGGTATCATCGCGGCCCGGGATGGTAACGGCATCGGAATTTCTGGCGTTTCTCCTAGAGCCCAACTGGTTGGCATGAACATTCTGGCCTCTGATATTACCGGTGACACGCTGGATGCCCTGGTACGGGATCTCGATAAAAATCATATCTACAACAACAGCTGGGGCGCACCGGATGAAGGCCATCTCACCCCTCCGCTTCCAAACTGGCAGGCTTTCAATGAAACATTGCAACACGGCCTTAAAACCGGTCGTCAGGGGCGAGGCGCCATTTATGTCTTCGCTGCTGGCAACGGCGCAATCGGCAACGACTACTCATCGCTGGATGGCAGCGTCAGCGCACTAGGCGTGATCAATGTCTGCGCCAGCAATGCAAAAGGAACCCGCGCGCCCTATAGTGAACGTGGCTCCAACCTCACCGTCTGCGCACCATCCGCTGATGTTTTGGACAAAAGCCAGCCCGCCATCGTGACAACTGCGCCACAGGGTGACTACATAGATTCATTCAATGGCACCTCCGCAGCCGCCCCCATGGTATCCGGGGTTATCGCCCTCATGCTGCAAGCCCGGCCTGAACTGACCTGGCGTGACATCCCCCTGATCCTGGCGCGCAGCGCCCGTCAGGTCGATACGGAAGAAGGAGGCTGGAGTGACTCCGTCAGTCCACTGGGTTATGGCAATCAATACGACCGTCTGCATTACAGCCACCAATACGGATTCGGCGTGGTCAATGCAGCATCTGCGGTGCAACTGAGCAAACGATGGCATAGTGTCGGCGGCAGCGAATCTCTGAAGAAATGCGGCCCCTTCCAGGCATCCAGCCAGTCAGATCAGGAAATTCCCGAAGTGATGACCGTGACTGATCAATGGACAACTGCGACTCCCGACACAAACATAGTGACGAATCCGGAACTGCAAATTTTTGTCAAAACCATTTCTGTCCTGAACAAAAAGCTAGATTACAACGTCGCACCCGAGAAGGGGCTGCGCTCGTCGATACGGGTTCCCGACAACTGCAAAATTCAGCATATCGAACATATTGATGTAACAGTTACCGCAACCGACGACAGCGGCAAGGCAGAACATCCCAGCACCGGAGACTTGCAGATCGCGCTAGTAAGCCCAAGTCATACCGTCAGTACTCTGATGGTGCCGCACACCTGCATAAACATCAAAGATGACGACGAAACGTCAGATACAAGCACACACGGGACATCGCCGGCAGCTCCGCAGGTATCACTCAGCAACTGCCAGGGCGGCCTGACGGATTTCACCTTTGGTGTGCGCCGACATCTTGATGAACCGATCGCCAACAGCGGGAACCGAACCTGGCAACTGGTGGCAGCCGATCGTATCAGAGGAAAGACAGGCCGCCTGAAGAACTGGCAAATTACTTTTTACGGACGCTGACCGTCTCGCGCTCCCTGTCGCCCGGCCGCCCGGTGCAGCCCATCAGAAAAGAAAAAGTCGGCCCATCGCCTGGCACGCCCCCCACAACACGGCATAATACGGGGGCGGTGCAGGTGCCTGGGGCGGCCTGACCCAGAAAAAGGGTCGGCTGGATCCGCATGACACCGGACGTCCGTAATGAGTCTGCCCGCCGCCCGATGTTCGGAGGAGACGGATCCGCCGAGAAAGCATTGAAAAACCGACCGCAAAACCCAGTCAAATTCTTCGATTAATCATATAGTTATTGATTCAATCTAGAAATGATCTCATATTTCGTCGGTGCTTCGCAAGGTTGCACTGATGATACAGTGCAAAAAACCAACATCAGAGACCCTTTGTCAACGGCACCTGCCCGGACATTTTTTTGCTAATCGCCATGACACCTTCTACTTCTTCTCAGCCGGCCGCATCCTCTCCATCTCTTCCCTCTCTTGTGCGGCGCAGCGACTATCACGAGCCTGACTGGATAGCCGACAGTGTCGTGCTGCACTTCACACTGGATGCTCAGGACACCATTGTGACGACCGCGTGCCGCTATCGACGACGCCCCGGCTCAGGTAATCATGCACCGCTGAAACTGGATGGTGAATCTCTCGACACCCTTGCCGTTGCCGTGGATGACCGGCATCTTTCCGTTGAAACACTGGCGTTCGAACAGGGGCAACTTGTACTGCGCGAGCTGCCTGATGAGTTCACACTGCACACGCAGGTACGTATTCATCCTTCACTGAACCTTGAGCTATCCGGCCTGTACGCCACAGGAAGCACCCTGCTGACACAGTGCGAGGCCCAGGGTTTCCGGCGCATCACCTGGTTTCAGGACCGCCCCGATGTCATGACCACCTTCCGTGTCATCCTGGCGGCGCAACGCACACAGTATCCCGTTCTGCTCTCCAATGGCAATCTGCTAGACGACGACGCGCCTGCAGCCGCAGCCGCGCGGGCCGCACTATCGGTATTGCCCCTTCCCGCAGCGGTAGACGGTGACTGGCACGAAGCCGTTTGGGAAGATCCGTTTCCCAAACCATCCTATCTGTTCGCATTAGTGGCCGGCAATCTAGCTGTCAATGAAACCCGTTATCGCCTGGCCTCCGGGCGTGAGGTACTGCTGCAGGTATGGACCGAGCCTGAACATATACAACGCACTGATTTCGCACTGAAAAGTCTGGAGAAGGCCATTGCCTGGGATGAACGCCGTTTTGGTCTGGAGCTTGATCTTGACCGGTTCATGATCGTGGCCGCTCCGGACTTCAATATGGGCGCCATGGAAAACAAGGGGCTAAACATATTCAATGCCAAATTTGTATTCGCAGACCCCTTCGTGGCGACCGATATGGATTTCGAATGGATCGAGTCGATCATCGGTCATGAATATTTCCACAATTGGACTGGCAATCGCATTACTTGCCGCGACTGGTTTCAGCTGACGCTGAAAGAAGGGCTGACTGTATTCCGGGACCAGGAATTTACAGCCGACCTGATGTCGTCCGGAGTACCCGCCCAGGCAGCAAGCAGCGTGCGGGCACTGAAGCGGATGGACAACGTACGCATGCTGCGGCAGAAACAGTTTGCTGAAGATGCGGGGCCAATGCGTCATCCCATTCGTCCTGACAGCTATCAGGCCATCGACAATTTCTATACAGCTACCGTATACGAAAAGGGAGCTGAGGTGGTTCGCATGCTGCAGACGCTGCTGGGTGTCGCAGGCTTTCGTCGCGGTATGGATCTGTATTTTGACCGCCACGATGGTCAGGCCGTGACATGCGAGGCATTTGTATCGGCAATGGCAGACGCCAATGATCGTGATCTGAGCCAATTCATGCGCTGGTACAGTACACCGGGCACACCGCAGCTCCAGGTACGCAGCCAGTACGATGCTGAGCAGCAGAGACTGGTATTGTCTCTGACGCAGCTGCTTCCGGATGCTACAGGCAAACCTGTACCGGCAGGAGATCGTGCCCTGCATATTCCCGTGGAAGTCGCGCTGCTGGACCGGGATAGTGGAAAGATGCAGCAAGGACGACTGCTGGAGCTGAAGACGGAACGGCAGGACTTCATCTTCGAAGGCGTCACAAGCACCGAGCCACGCGGCCCCATGCTGTCGCTGCTGCGTGACTTCTCTGCGCCCGTGATCGTGGACTACCCTTACACGGACGACGATCTGGCCAGTCTGCTGCGTCACGATGACAATCTGTTCAATCGCTGGGATGCCGGCCAGCAGCTGGCCGAACGGGCATTGTTGCAGGCCGTTCGCACAGGCGATGGCGGCGAAGCCCTGCAGGCACTCAGCACGGCGCTGGCAGCCACCCTGCCCGATCCCCGTCTGGATGATGGGCTGCGACAGCAGATCCTGACCCTGCCTGACGAAAACCTTCTGGCCGAACAGCTGTCTTCACTGGACCCGGCCCTGCTGCGCAGCCGGCGCCTGGCTGGTCTGCAGGAAATTGTCCGTCCACTCATCCCCTGGCTGACCGAAGTAGTCAGTCGCCGTCACTGGCAAGCTGACTATTCACTGGATGTATCTGTCATCGGTGAGCGGGCTCTGGCCAACACCGCCCTTCTGTTGCTGGTACTGAGCCATGCAGACAACGCCGCTACCTTTGCTCGTGAACAGTTCGAAGGCGCAAACAATCTGACCGACCGCCTGGGTGCCCTGAAAGCACTGGTTCATGCCAGCGTCGATGATGCCCAGTGGGCACTGGATCACTTCGAACAGATCTACCGTCATGAAACACATGTGATGGATAAATGGTTCGCTGTTCAGGCCCTCATGCCCGGCACGCACGAGCCGACCCTGGCCCGGGTACGCCGACTGATGGATCACCCGGCCTGGAACAACCAGAATCCCAACAAGGTACGTTCCCTGCTCCATACCTTCTTTGCCGACAATCTGGCCGAATTCCATCGTACCGATGGTGAAGGCTATGCCCTATGGCGCGATGAAGTGCTCCGGCTTGACCGCAGTAATCCGCAGGTGGCGGCACGCATGGCCCGCACGCTAGATCGCCACCATCGCTTTGTACCGGTCCTGGCGCAACAAATGCAGGCGGTGCTGGAACAGGTTGCTCAGGAGGCACAATCGCCCGATGTCCGGGAAGTGATTGCCAAAGAGTTGGGTGCGCTCTGATCAGGGTGACAAAACACTTGCGCCGCAAATCCTGGAGTCCCTTCCATCATGAAAAAACACATCAGCCTTACACAGTATCTGGTGGAAGTACAGCGCCAGAAAGGTCTGATTCCCGGCGAACTTCGGCTACTACTGGAAGTCGTAGCCCGCGCCTGCAAGGGCATCAGCCAAGCGGTTGGCAAAGGTGCCCTGAACAACCTGCTGGGCAGCGCCGATACGCAGAATATCCAGGGCGAAACCCAGAAAAAACTGGATGTTATTGCCAATGACACCCTGCTGGAGGCCAATCTGTGGGGGGGACAGCTGGCGGCTATTGCCTCCGAGGAAATGGATCAACCATTCACCATTCCGGATCGCTACCCCAAGGGCGAATTTCTGCTGCTCTTCGATCCGCTGGATGGCTCCTCAAACATCGACATCAATTCGATGGTAGGCACGATCTTCTCTATCTTGAGAGCTCCGGATGGTGTGACCGAACCTTCTGAACAGGATTTCCTTCAGCCTGGCTCACGCCAGGTGGCGGCAGGTTATGCCATTTATGGGCCCTCCACGATGCTGGTGCTCACTGTAGGAGATGGCGTGGCCGCCTTCACTCTTGATCGTGAGCTCGGTGCCTGGTATTTGACACGGCGACAATACCGGATCAGCCATGAAACGCAGGAGTTTGCTATCAATGCGTCCAACAGTCGACACTGGTATCCGCCGGTCCGGCGCTACATTGATGAGTTGCTGGCAGGGCGGAGCGGGCCCCGGGGCAAAGATTTCAACATGCGGTGGATTGCCGCCCTGGTCGCGGAAATTCATCGAATCCTGAACCGGGGCGGTGTCTTCATGTATCCTGCAGATCAGCGCAATCCGGCCAAGCCTGGGCACCTGCGTCTGCTGTATGAAGCCAATCCCATGGCGATGCTGGTCGAACAGGCTGGTGGCGCCGCTACCGATGGGAAACAGCGCATTCTTGATATCCAGCCCACTTCGTTGCATCAGCGCGTGCCTCTGTTCATCGGTGCCCGCGAAGAAGTGGCAACTGTAACGGGCTATCATCGGCCCTGACCTTTCTCCGCCCCCCCATGACTTTTGCCCGCGTCCTCGCCCGCCTGGCTGCTCAGATCCTTCTGGGCATTGCCGTCTTCCTGTGGGGCGCCATTGCTGTGCTTGATACGGCACGGGGCGACGCCCGCTGGGTGATCGGCCTTGCCGCTGTGCTGGCCCTGCTGGCCCTGCTTCGCCTCGGCCGTAGCGGACGCTGGGTACCATGGGCGGCCGCCGTCGGCCTGATTTTACCCATCGGGATGCTCGCGCATGACAATGGCGGCTCACCTTGGTTATGGATCCTTTGGGGGCTGATCGCAATGGCCACGGCCAGCTGGATTCGCGACGGTCACGAGGTCAGGGACACCTGACACCATACCCTAACCCTCCCGACCGGGTTTGATCTGGGTGGTAGGGCGGGACGTCAGCCATGTCATCGCCCGGCCGGCAGCTACCAGCCCCATCGCAGCGGTCACAGTCACCAGCGATCCGTAACCGGCGCAGGCCAGCGGCATGCCGGCCTCCAGTCCTGGCTGCACCGACAAGCCCGAGATCTGCTCCGGGGAATAAACGGCCATCACACCAAAGGGCGGGGCAGATCGCGTGCGGCTGGTGCGCTTTGCGGCCGGAAGCAGTGTCGAGGCTCGGGCAAACCCATGGTGGCGACGCAGGCGGGCACGGACGGAAGACAGCAAGGCGTCCCCACTCGTATGGGCCAGATCCTGTACCTGTAGTTGCAACGGATCACGCCTTCCCCCCGCTGCACCGCAGCTGATGATTCGCCTGCCATGCGCCACGCACCAGGCAATCAATGATGCCTTGGCCGCCACCGCGTCGATGGCGTCAATGACGACATCTGCGCCGCCCGGGATCAACACATCCTCCTGTCCCGGTTCAACGAACTCGTCCACAGCATTGACCGTAATGTCTGGCGAAATATCACGGATCCTTGCAGCCATCACCTCACACTTGGCGGCCCCCAGTGTGCTGGTGAGCGCGTGTACCTGACGATTGATGTTGGATTCGGCAATATGATCGAGATCGATCAGCGTCAGATGACCGACCCCGCTGCGTGCCAGCGCCTCAGCAGCCCACGACCCGACGCCGCCGATGCCAACCACCACCACATGAGCGTCCCAAAGCTGCCGACACGCAGCCTCTCCAAAAACGCGGGCTACCGACGCAAAACGACGATCACTCATGCGTAAGCTCCCGCAAAGGCTGCACCGGCCAGGTCACTCACGATCCACCTGCGCCGCAGGGGCGGCCAATTCGGATTCGCCCATATTCTGGCCGCCTCCCGTCCGGCCCAGCATCAAAATACCTGCCACGACAACCGCAGTCCCTAGCACCTGGCTGGCACTGACCGGCTCGTTGAGAAACCATGCCCCAAGAACAATTGTCCAGACCGGGCCGATCATGCCAATCTGGGCTGCCTTGCCCGCTCCCAGTCGACTCACCGCAATCATTGTGAGGGAGATTGGCATCAGTGTGCAAAATACTGCATTGGCTGCGGAGATCGCCTGAATCTGCCAGGGCTGATGAAACATCCGCATTCCGCCCACAATCCATGCCTGCCCAATGCACAGCACGCTGGCCACCATACTGGCCCAGGCGGTTAACCTCATCGCCCCCAGACGGCGCACCAGCTGGCCGCTCCCCAACAGGTAAAGCGCATAGCTCAGACCACTGCCGAGTACCAGCAGGCCGCCTTTTGACAAATCGCCCCGTGATACTCCCCCGGTTCGAATATCGTGCAAAAAAACCAGCACGACCCCCAGATAGCTGACAAGTAATGCAATCCACTGCAATAGCGGTACCCGGCGGCCAAGCCAAAAAACGGATATCAGCAGAACAAAGGTTGGCCCCAGATAAAGGATGACCCGCTCCAATCCGACAGAAACGTATTTAAGCCCCCAGAAATCCAGATAACTGGCCAGGTAATAACCCGTCACTCCGAGAAAGATAATTTGTCGTCCATCCCCTTTTTTCCAGGGTGTACCCCCGCCCGCGGCACCGGCCCGACGCCGCGCTCCTGGCCCATCGGTATACCAGGCGATAACGGCAAACATCGGACCTGCCCAGATCATGCGCAGGCCCAGAAAAGATTCCGTATCAATTTGGTAACGGTAGGCAAGCTTCACGAAAATGGCCTTGCCCGCGAACAGCATGGCCCCCACAACACCATAAAACATGGCCATCCAGTCAAAGCGTGCGTCTGCTGCCGTGTCCGCGCCATGCGCCATTAACGCTTTCCTCCAGTCAAGGATCCCAGAATTCCACGCACCAGAGCGCGACCTACCTGCGAGCCGACCGAACGCATCATGCTCTTGGCGGCAGTTTCCAGAACGGAATCACTGCGGCTGCTACGGCTGCGGCCGCCTGCACTCCCGCCGCCCAGCACCCCCCCCAGGGCGTCCTGCAGGAAGCCACCACCCGACGAGGGGCTGCCAGCCGGCGATGACGCTGCCCCGCCGGATGACGACGCACGCTCCGACGAACCCGCATGGTTGCCCCAGCCATCCATGTCGGAAGTCGTGCTGGCGGCAGGTGCAGCGCCAGAACCCGCGCCCTGGGCCGCCCGGTCGCGCAACACTTCATAGGCTGAATTACGGTCAATTGCCTGATCGTAGATACCCGCAACCGGCGATTCACGCAACAATGCCTCTCGCTCCTGTGCAGTAGCAGGTCCGATGCGGGAAGCGGGCGGCGCGATCCAGACCCGCTCAACCATCCCGGGAGTGCCCTTGGCATCGAGGCAGGACACCAGCGCCTCGCCAACCCCCAGCTCTGATATCGCCTTTTCGGTATTCAAGGCCGGATTGGCGCGCATGGTTTCAGCGGCGGTACGCACCGCCTTCTGATCCCGTGGCGTAAAGGCGCGCAGCGCATGCTGCACCCGGTTACCCAGCTGGCCAAGCACGGCATCCGGCACATCCAGCGGATTCTGGGTGATGAAATACACCCCAACCCCCTTGGAACGGATCAGGCGAACCACCTGTTCTATTTTGTCCAGCAGAGCCCGTGGCGCATCGTCAAATAACAAATGGGCTTCATCAAAGAAAAACACCATGCACGGCTTGGGCGGATCCCCGACCTCCGGCAGGTGCTCGAACAGTTCCGATAATAACCACAGCAGGAAGGTGCCATACAGCCGGGGAGCATTCATCAGTTGATCGGCCATCAGGACATTGATGACACCGCGACCGTCCGGTGCCGTTTTCATCATGTCCGAAAGCTTGAGCATCGGCTCGCCAAAAAAGCGGTCTGCGCCCTGCTGCTCCAGTGTGAGCAGATTGCGCTGGATGGCACCGACTGAAGCTGACGACACATTGCCATACTGGCTGGTGAACTGCTTGGCATTTTCACTGACAAACTGCAACATGGCCCGCAGATCCTTGCTGTCCAGCAGAAGCAGGCCATTGTCATCGGCCACCTTGAAGGTGAGGTTCAGCACGCCCTCCTGGGTGTCGTTCAGACCAAGCATGCGTGCAAGCAATAGCGGACCCATATCGGATACGGTGGCCCGTACGGGATGTCCCTGCCGGCCAAAGACATCCCAGAGAATGGTAGGGAAACCCGTGAATTGCGGGGTGGGCATATGGTGTTGTACCAGTCGCTCCTGCAGCTTGGCGCTCATTTGGCCAGGCTGGGAAATCCCGGTCAGATCCCCCTTCACATCGGCCATAAACACCGGAACCCCGATGGACGAAAACTGCTCGGCAAGGCGCTGCAGCGTCACCGTCTTGCCCGTACCGGTCGCACCGGTAATGAGCCCATGGCGATTGCCCAGTGCCGGCAGCAATACCGCCTCCACAGCATCATTTTTGCCAATAAACAGGGGGGAAAGGGTGTCTGACATCAAAGACTCCGGAAAGGATTCGGTGTAGCCTGCCCACGCAAAGCTGTTTCGACGTGGCTGGCCTACCGAATGGTAAAATGACGTGTTATGCACTCGGATACGCCTGTCACGGAGCCCGGTGGCCCCGACCGACAGGCATATCTTCATGGCTATCTTAGACCAGAGTGCCGCAATACCCTCCCCTTCGGCTGCCTTCTGGGCAACGGAGACGGGACATTTGTAGACCATTGTGAACCAGGCAGCTTTCCGGCAAATCGGCAGCCGCCCTTCCCCCAGAGGATTCGAGCATGGCAGGCCATTCCAAGTGGGCCAACATTCAACACCGCAAGGGCCGGCAGGACGCCAAGCGCGGCGCACTCTTCACGCGACTGATCAAAGAAATCACTGTCGCCGCCAAGATGGGCGGTGGCGACCCATCCATGAACCCACGACTGCGACTGGCCATGGAAAAGGCCGCTGACGGCAATATGCCCAAAGACACCGTACAGCGGGCCATCCAGCGCGGCGTGGGCGGCCTTGAAGGCGTCAACTACGAAGAAATCCGCTATGAAGGTTACGGCATTGCCGGCGCTGCGGTCATCGTCGACTGCCTGACTGACAATCGGACCCGTACGGTAGCCGACGTCCGGCATGCGCTGACCAAACATGGTGGCAACCTGGGCACCGATGGCTCGGTGGCATTCCAGTTCACGCATTGCGGCCAGCTGATCTTCGCCCCAGGTACAGATGAAGACAAGCTGATGGAAGTAAGTCTGGAAGCTGGCGCCCAGGACATCCTGTCAAACGAAGACGGTTCAGTGGAAGTCATCACCGAGCCAGGCGATTTCATGGCCGTTAAGGCGGCCCTGGAAGCGGCGGGACTGAAGGCCGAAATGGCCGAGATCACCATGAAGCCACAGAACGAGCTGGAACTGTCTGGCGAAGAAGGCGCAAGGATGCAGAAAATCCTTGATGCACTGGAGAACGTTGACGACGTGCAGCAGGTCTATACCAATGCCGTCATCCATGAAGACTGACCCCCAGACATACGCTGGGCCGCACGCCCGCTGCCGCTATCCCGATCGGCATTCCAAGATTCATTTTCCGGAACATTTCTCCCATGACAGCCCAGAAACGATGCCTGGTAGTAGGTAGCGGCGGCCGTGAACACGCCATTGCGTTGGCACTGGCACGCTCGCATGCCTTTGAGACCGTCTTTGTGGCGCCAGGCAACGCCGGCACCGCCCTTGAGCCCGGCATCCGCAATCTGCCGGTAACTCATATCGATACGCTGGCACTGTTTGCGCAACGCGAAAACCTGGCGTTCACTGTCGTGGGCCCGGAGGCGCCACTGGCCGAGGGCATTGTCGACCGCTTCCGTGCACGGGGGTTACCCATTTTCGGGCCGACGCGGGCCGCCGCCCGACTGGAGTCATCCAAGGATTTTGCCAAGGCGTTCATGCAGCGGCACGGTGTGCCGACGGCCGCCTACGAAACATTCTCGGATGCTGCTGCTGCCAAGGACTACATCAGTCGTCAAGGTGTCCCCATTGTCGTCAAGGCCGATGGGCTGGCCGCTGGCAAGGGCGTCGTCGTCGCCCAGACGGTTGCCCAGGCACATGCTGCGGTTGATCAGTTCCTGGGCGGCAACGCTTCACCCGTGACCGGACAAAACGGGGAACAGGACAGCGCCCGGGTGGTCATCGAGGCTTTCCTGAGCGGCGAAGAAGCCAGTTTCATCGTCATGGCCGACGGCCGCAATGTTCTGGCGCTGGCCACCAGCCAGGATCACAAACGCCTGCTCAATGGCGATCAAGGGCCCAACACCGGCGGTATGGGTGCCTACTCGCCAGCCCCGGTCATTACGCCTGATATTCATGCGCGGGCACTACGGGAAATCATTCTGCCCACTGTCCGCGGCATGGCTGAAGAAGGCACCCCCTTTACCGGCTTTCTCTATGCAGGTCTCATGATCGGCCAGGACGGCAGCCTGAACACACTGGAATTTAACTGCCGACTGGGTGATCCAGAAACCCAGGCGATCCTGAGCCGACTGAAAACGCCACTGGGCCAGCTCATCCGGGCTGGCATCGAAGGACGCCTTGACCAGGTGGAAGCCTCATGGGACCGCCGCAGCGCGCTCTGTGTCGTCCTGGCTGCAGCCGGTTACCCGGCCAAACCCCAGCTGGGCGATGTCATCTCCGGCTTTCCTGCCCATGGCAACACTGAGGGGAACGATCTCTTTGTCTACCATGCCGGTACCACCCTTCGCGGTGCTGATGTGGTGACCAGCGGAGGACGGGTGATGGGTGTCACGGGCCTGGGCGACTCCCTGAGGATGGCACAGGTGCGTGCCTATGAAGGGGTTCGTGACATTCTGTTCAATGGCATGCAATATCGCAGTGACATTGGCCACCTGGGTCTACCCGCCAACCAGCGCAACCTCTAAATCCATCATGCACCGACCCGCCCACACCACCTCCCCCAGCGACCACGATGGCATCGCCACCTGGTTTGCCGGCCTTCAGTCCCGCATCGTGACCGGACTTGAAGAGATTGACGGCGGCCATTTCCTGCGCGATGCCTGGCAGCGTGACAGTGGCCCCGACGCCCCGACCCGCGGCCATGGCGTGAGCTGTGTGCTTGAAGACAGTACCCTGTTCGAACGAGCAGGCGTCATGTTTTCCGATGTCGGGATCCGGCAGCTTCCGCCCAGCGCATCGGCCCACCGTCCCGAGCTGGCCGGACGTCAGGCCCGCGCCACTGGCGTTTCGCTGGTGCTGCATCCACGCAATCCGTATGTGCCCACAGTGCATATGAATGTCCGCTTTTTTCGGGCACAGGCAACAGGCCCGGATGAACAGGACGTCTGGTGGTTTGGTGGTGGCATGGATCTGACACCCTACTATGGTAACGAGACCGACGCCCGGCATTTTCACCAGACCTGTCATGATGCACTTGCGCCCTTCGGCTCTGAGCACTATCCAGCCATGAAGGACTGGTGTGACCGCTATTTCTACCTGACGCATCGTCAGGAGGCCCGTGGCATTGGCGGCATTTTTTACGATGATCTTAACCGGCCTGATTTCGATACCGCATTTGCCCTGACCCGCAGCGTCGGCGATCATTTTCTATCCGCCTATCTGCCCATCGTACAGCGGCGGCGCCATCTGCCCTATGGCGAGCGCGAGCGTAACTTCCAGGCATTACGCCGAGGCCGCTACGTGGAGTTCAACCTGGTCATCGACCGGGGAACCCTGTTCGGCCTCGCCTCAGGCGGCCGTACCGAATCCATTCTCGCTTCCATGCCTCCCACGGCCCACTGGCGCTACCAGTATCAGCCGGAACCCGGCAGCCCCGAAGCAAGGCTCTATACGGACTTCCTGCCCGTGCGTAACTGGCTGGACGCACCGTCAGCATGAATTTCAGCCGGCGGCGCCGTATCGGTCTTCTTGGCGGCAGCTTTGACCCCATTCACATCGCTCATATCGCGCTGGGACGGGCCGCCATTGCTGCCCTCAGGCTGGATCAACTGGTGTTGATCCCTGCCGGTCATGCCTGGCAAAAGGGAGGCAACCACTCGGACGCCCGGCATCGGCTGGCCATGCTAAGACTGGCCATCGCAGCCCTGCCAGCTAACGCAGAAGCAGGCCACTGGCTGATCGACCAGCAGGAAATGGAACGGGAAGGCCCCAGTTACACCATCGACACGTTGCGTACGCTACGGCAGCAATATGGCGCTAGCCCGTCACTGATCCTGATTCTGGGCAGTGACCAGTTCCGCAATCTTGACACCTGGCATGACTGGCAGCATCTGCTGGACTATGCACACCTGGCCGTGACGCAGCGCGAGCGGGTTCCCCTCACTAATTTGCCCCCGGCCATCGAACGCCTGCTGGTCACCCATGGCACAGGTGCGCTACCCGATGCGCCAGCCGGCAATATTATGTTTTTCCGCATGCCTCCTGTTCCGCTCTCGGCAACCCAGCTTCGCCGGCAGCTGGCAGCCGGCCAGCCGGTCAACGGGCTGCTCCCCCTCGGCGTAGAGGCCTACATCCGCCGGCATGGCCTGTATGGAACCGGTGACGACGCAAGGCAACTCTGACATTCTGACGTACAGGACCCCTTATGAGCATTTCTGAACTGCAATACCTCGTCGTGGACGCCCTGGAGGACGTCAAGGCACAGGATATCCGCGTCTTTGATACTGGCCCGCAAACCGGTGACAGAGCCTCCGCGCTCTCCGACCTGTTCGACCGCGTCATTCTGGCCACAGCGACCTCCAATCGCCAGACCCGCGCCCTGGCAACCCGAGTGCAGGATCGCGCCCGTGACGAAGGCTATCCCGTGGTATCTGTTGAAGGTGAAGCGACGGGCGAGTGGGTGCTGGTAGATCTGGGCGATCTCATCGTCCACATCATGCAGCCAGACATTCGTGCCTACTACAACCTGGAAGAGCTCTGGGGCGCCCATCCTGTTGCGCTACCTCTCGGCAAACCGGCATCGCGCCATCATGACGGCGCCGGACAGGCGTCGCAGACACTGCACTCCTGAACACACGGCTGGCAAACAGATGCTGATCCGCATCGTGGCCGTTGGGCAGCGCAGCCCGCGCTGGGTCGATGATGCTGTCTCCGACTACCTGAAACGTTTCCCCGCAGGTCTGACTGTCGAACTGGTGACCGTCAAGACCGAAACCCGGACTGGGGATCCCAGCCGGCGAACCGAGGCGGGTACATCCGCCCTGATGGCCCGTGAGGCCGAACGGCTGCGGGCCAAGATCCCTCCCCGTGCCCGGCTGATCGCACTGGACGAACGCGGCGATGACCTGCGCACGGCCACCCTCGCGAACCGGCTGCGCCAATGGCAAGATAACGCAGCCCCGGTTGCCATTCTCATTGGCGGCCCTGACGGGCTGGACCATACCCTGAAAACCACCGCAGATGAACGCATCCGGCTCTCCAGCCTGACATTGCCCCATGCCCTGGTACGCGTGCTGCTGGCCGAACAGCTCTACCGGGCCTGGTCAATCAATGCGGGACATCCGTATCACCGGGAGTAATGACCATGATCTATCTGGCATCACGCAGCCCTCGCCGGCTGGAGCTGCTCAAACAGATCGGCATCACCGATGTCCGCCTGTTACTGGACGAGGACGAAACCCGCGCCGAAGCGCTGGAGGCCACCTGGACGGGGGAGTCGCCCACCCGCTATGTCGAACGGGTGGCTCGGGCCAAGGCCGAAGCCGCCTGGCAGCGACTGCAGGAGCGGAGCCGGGAAAGCCTGCTGGTCGAGATGGCAGCAGGCAACGATGCCCAGACACCGGCATGGCCCGCAGCGCCGTTGCTGGCGGCCGATACCACGGTTGCCGTCGGCGGGCGCCTCCTGGGCAAGCCCGCCGACGCCGGGGAAGCACAGCAAATGCTTTCAACCCTCTCGGGACGCACGCACCGGGTCTTGAGCAGCGTGGTGATTATCGCCCCGAATGGCCGGATCCGCCAGCGCACCCAGGTATCACGGGTACGTTTCCGCCGTCTCTCCGATGCCGAAATTGCCCAGTACATTGCCTCGGGGGAACCGTTCGGGAAGGCTGGTGCCTATGGCATTCAGGGCATGGCAGCGCGCTTTGTGAAAAAAATCGAAGGCTCGTACAGTGGCATCATGGGACTGCCTCTCTATGAAACTGCGGCACTCCTGCAAAAGTCCGGCTACCCTGCCCTCGATCAGAACCACTGTCCTTCGCCGTCAGCCTGAGCCGTTGGCGGGCAGGCCACTAGTCAGATTTTTCACTTGATTTGTCAATTTTATCGACAAACTGTTGTAATGGCCGGCCCGTGGAACACACGCCAACCCGCCGGTTGGCGATAAGCCCTGCATGGTGTATATCTGTCGGAAACCCATCCGGAGAGTGCCCCATGGCTGACATCATCAAAGAAGAAATCCTTGTCAGTACTACGTCGCCGGAAACCCGGGTCGCCCTGATCCAGCAGGGGGTACTGAAGGAATTCAACCTCGACCGGCAGGCCAGTCGTGGCCAGGTGGGCAACATTTATGCTGGCATCGTCAGTCGCGTATTGCCCGGTATGCAGTCTGCCTTCATCGACATTGGACTGGAACGCTCCGCCTTTTTGCATGTCACCGATCTCTGGCAGTGCCGGGTGCAGGATGGACAGAGCCCCATACCCATCGAAAAATTCCTCTACCCCGGACAGCCGCTGCTGGTTCAGGTCATCAAAGATCCCATCGGTGGCAAAGGAGCACGCCTGACAACCCAGGTCAGCATTGCGGGCCGGATGCTTGTCTATCTCCCCCACGACCCACACATCGGCATTGCCCAGCGCATCACCGACGACTCCGAACGAAACCGCCTGCTGGAGCGTGTGAGGACTTTGAGCCAGCCCGAACAGAACAGTGATATGCCGGAAAACGGCGGTTTCATTATCCGTACAGTCGCCGAAGGTGCCGAAGACGACGCGCTGCTAGCTGATATCCAGTATCTGCGCCGGCGCTGGACACAGATTCTGGATGCAGCCCGGGCCAGCGCAGGCGATAAACCGGCAGGTGAACGGCGCCCGCAGCAACTCTATCATGAACTGCCTCTGTCGCAACGGGTTCTGCGGGACATGGCCTGGGCCGGTACCCAGTCGATCATCGTGGATGACCCCGACACACTGGCGGCCATGCGCGCCTTCTGCCGCACCTACATGCCTAATCTGGAAAAAAAACTGCAAGCCCACGAAGGCAACCGTTCACTCTTTGACCTGTACCAGGTCGATGAAGAAGTGGAACGGGCCCTGGCCCGCCGCGTCCCGCTCAAGTCCGGCGGTTATCTGGTGTTCGACCAGACCGAGGCCCTCACCACCATCGACGTGAACACCGGCGGCTACATCAGCGGCAGAAATTTTGATGACACGGTCTTTCGCACCAATCTTGAGGCCACACAGACACTGGCACGACAACTGCAGCTGCGTAATCTGGGTGGCATTATCATTGTCGACTTCATCGACATGAACAACGTCGAGCATCGGGAAGCGGTGCTCTGCTCGCTGCGCAGCGCATTGCAGCAGGACCGAACCAAGACCACCGTCAACGGTTTCACCTCGCTGGGTCTGGTAGAAATGACCCGCAAACGCACCCGCGACTCACTGGAACGGATGCTGTGCGAACCATGCAACGCGTGTCACGGGCGAGGCTCCATCAAAACGGCCCGTACGGTCTGTTACGAGATCATGCGTGAGATTGCCCGCGAAGCCCGCCAGTTCGACCCGAAGGAATTCCGCATCATGGCCTCCCAACAGGTCATCGACCTTCTTCTGGATGAAGAAAGCCCCCATTTGGCCGTGCTGGGTGAAACCATCGGCAAACCGATCACGCTGCACGTAGAACCCTCCTACGTTCAGGAAGATTACGACATCATCCTGGCTTGAAAAAACGCAGTTTCTTGGGTCTGAACAACGCTTCCAGCCAGCGCTTGGCACTGATGACCATGCCATGCTCGCGGTACTCCAGCGGCAGCTTCTGCCAGTCCAGGGAAGCGACCCGGGCCGTGGCCTGAGCAACGCTTTCATTTCTGAGTCGGCTCTCGGCCAGAAAAGAGGCAATCATCACGTTCCAACCGTCTTTATTCCCCCAGTAATGCGCAATATCCTGATCACAAGGTAACAGTGCCTCCGCCTGCTGCAGGGCCACCGAAAAGGCAAACTGCTCAATCAGCCGGCGCGGGCAATCCGTATCGCACATGTCATCACACAGCCGAAGCGTTAGTGCCACGAGCGCGGCTGCCTTGGTCGCTGGCAGCGCAATCACCCCCGCATTCCACATGGCATGCTGCTCTGATAGCGTGATGCCCGCCACGGTCTGACCCGCCAGGGATTGACACATGCGAATCAGCGTCCGATTGTGTCGGTCGCCGAGACGGTCTTCCAGACAATGCATGAACGCAGTTCCCGTATCCAGCTGATTGCGCATGCCGGCAAGTGAAGTGGCCAGAAAGGTATCCGAGTCAACATACAGCAGATGTTGGCCTGGGTAACGTCGTACAGCAAGCGCCACAGCTTCGATCTTGACCCGCCAGAAGAACTGCCATGGCCCCTGCCAGCCACGTAGCTGCTCTGGCGAAACGCTCATCACCTCGACTATTGCCGATAGTGGAGACGAACTGAGCAACCACAGGTAGCATTCGGGCCGATCGGTCACGACCAATACCCGCCCGATGCACGGATCGCGCAGGAACCCTAAAATGGAAAAAATAGCCTGCTGGTGATGATGGATGTTCTCGCCAAAGGTAAGCAGCAACAGATTCATGGGCAACCTGCACCGGTTGTTTCATCGAACACTGCCTGCAGTGCATGCCATTTCGTTTCCGGCAAGGCTGCCCAATGATATTTCCAGAATGTGCCGGCCGCGGTCAAACACGCCAGTGTCAGCCCATAACGACCATCCAGAAAACCAGCCCGCAGCAGATAACCGCGCACAAACGTCCAGGCGGCATGTGCGCCGCCTCGAAGAGTGCCACCACGTCCCCGCTCCCGCAGCGCCTGCGCTCCCAGAAACGCATACTGCCGCGCCTTGTGACGGGCATCGTCGGGTGAATCCACGCTATCGTGCACCAAAATACCGTCAAGCGTACGGGTCAAACCATCAACCATCAACCGCTCGTGCACCACTGTTGCGGTGAAATAACCGCGCTCCCGCTCGAACACTCGCAATACCCGGTCATTACCCCACAGCCCGTGACGGATCACTCGGCCGCAATATCGGCTGCTGCGCCGCAACCAGTATCCCGCCACCTGCTGCTCCAGACGATCCGGCCCACACAGCACACGCAGCAGCTCGGTAGCCAGTGGTTCAGATACCTGTTCATCAGCATCAATAGACAATACCCAGCGATGGCGACAACGGGCCAGCGCACGATTCTTCTGAGCTCCAAACCCCGGCCAGTCCGTGACCTCCACCTCGGCCCCCAGACTACGGGCAATCGTCACCGTATCGTCCGTACTGCCGGAATCAAGTACCACAATCTGATCAGCAAAAGCCACGCTGCGAAGGCAGCGCGCGATGCAGTGCGCTTCATCACGGGTAATAATGGCTACTGACAATCCCCCCGGCACCTGCGGACGCATCGGATGCACGCCGCCGGCGGCGGCTGGGACACCCGCCCCGACATCTTCAGGATAAGGGACCCGAGGCACGGCAACTGACGGGTAACACCGGCTGGCCGACAGCAGCCAGCTGGCCAGCAACATGTAGGCCAGCAATGAAATCTGCCGGTCAAACAATGCGTCGGTCATGGCGAACCCAGCGTAACTGGCCGATAACAACACCAGGGACAGCGCCTCATCCGGCTTCTGGCCGCGCAGGAAACGACGGCAGGCGACCCCCAATGGCGCCCAGAAAAACAGGATGATGACACACAGCCCCGGCCCCCCCGCGGACGCCAGACCGGCCAGATATTCATTGTGTGGCCCCTCGTACAGCACCAGGGCATCGCGGGCCAACTCGCCGGTCTCACGCTGGCGCCGGGTCTCTGCTCCAAATCCGTCAAAACCGACCCCGGTCAGCGGCGCATGACGGGCCGCCCGCAACGCAATGCCCCACAAGGCCAGACGCTGCCCGACTTCGCTGTTGTTGTCTCCTGCCTGAAAACGTTCGATCTGCGGCCCGATATCCGCAAAACGTGCGCCCATGTAGTCAGCTGTCCCTGCCAATATGACCGTCGTGAGCGCCGTCATCAGCATCAGCCGATAGCGCCATCGGGGGCGCCGTCCGACCTGTAGCCCATCGGCCGGTGTTTCCTGGTCATGGTCACGACGACGAATACGGGAGGAAACATACCAAAGGACCGTCATGGCAAACAGCGCCAGCGCAATGCCAAGCATCGCCCCACGTGCCTGGGTCAGCGCCACCGCCCCCAGGCCGGCCGCG
Organism: Lautropia sp.; assembly: GCA_030527825.1. Taxonomy (GTDB): domain Bacteria; phylum Pseudomonadota; class Gammaproteobacteria; order Burkholderiales; family Burkholderiaceae_E; genus Lautropia. The sequence goes on along the minus strand of JAUNAC010000001.1, from coordinate 1,171,480 downwards.
CCCCCCAGCCCGCCCAGCAAACGCCGCGCCCGCCCCTGACCCCGCAACAGCAATTGCAGGGAAAAGAGCGCCAACATCGCCGATAGATCCCCGTATTTGAGGGCACCACTACCGACTGCGCCGGCCCCGAGATAGCCATATGGTCGCAGAATATTCAGGTGAAAATGCTGCCAGCACGCCAGTCCCAGTGCGCCTAATGCCCCTAGCGCTGCAGCCGGCAGCAGCCAGCGCTGCATCGCCGGCCCGCGGGCAGGGAGGCTGGAAAGCAGTACGCCAGCGCTGAGCGCGCAGATCAGCACCTGATCCCAATCCCGCCAGCGCAGCCACCCCAGCATGATCTGCACGCTGAACAGGGCCGCGTAGCCAGTCAATGGCAGCAGCATGGCCCATCCCTGGCGCACGCGCTGCCGCAGGGCGGGTGACTGTCGCCATTGTCCCCCCAGGATGGCCAGCAGGCAGACCAGGGCCACTAATGGCGTCTGTACCTTGGGTGCCACCAGCAGGGTCATCAGATAGAGGGCCAGTAGTCCCTGCGTAATATTCACAAAAGACATAATCTAGCCCCCTCGGGGGGGTCGTAACGATCTTGGGCAGACCATTCGGCCAGCCCACGACGGGCAGTCACGGCGCCCTGGCTACCAGCCAGACGTGCCCGCCGCTCGTTCTGCTCTGCGGCATCTCGCGGGGATTCATGGTGCCAGAGATGCAAGACAGTTGTGGCAAAACGGCCATTCTTGAGCCGTCCGCCAAGATTGAACCAGCGCAGCACCAGGTCGGTGTCTTCAAAGCCCCAGCCAACGATTTCCTCTTCGAAACCATTCATCCGGATGATGTCCTTGCGCCACAGAGCCATGTTGCAGCCCTTGAACATCCGCCATGGCTGCCCCTGCAGGCGCCTCCACCACTGACCCGGAAAGCGCAACAGGCCCGTGACATCATTGACCTCGCCCTGGCGCCAGGCGCACAGCCACCGACGCAGCGACCAGTCCAGCGGATCACACTGTCCAGCCTCGATCTGCTCGGTCAGGCTCTGCCCCATCAGCACCCGGTTGCCCGCGGTGGCATAGCCAGGCTCGGCCAGCTGCTGATGTGCCCGAATGAAGTCGGAACGCATCAGGCAGTCTCCGTCCACAAAAACCAGCAGATCGCCTGTGGCATCCCGAATGGCACGGTTGCGTGCCGCGCTCAGCCTGAACCCTTCATCTGGCTGCCAGCAATGCACCAGACGCTTGCCCAGCTTTTTCTGCCAGCGGGACACCACTCGCGCCGTTTCCAGACCCGAGCCGTCATCAGCCACCAGAATCTGTAACGGGATGACCTGCTGATGCGCCACACTGGCCAGCACCCGATCCAGAGCCCTGGGTCGGTTGTAGGTGGAAACGATCAGCGAAACCGAAGGGACGCCTGCACCGCTAGGCGTATCCGCCTGGGCATTCATCAGGTCAATGTCCCCCCTGCATGCAGCCGTGCGTATAGCCCCCCCAACGCAATCAATTCGGCATGTGTCCCCGACTCGACGATCCGCCCATCATCTAGCACCATGATCCGGTCGGCCTTCTCGATGGTGGAGAGCCGGTGCGCGATGATCAGCGTGGTCTGACCGTGCAGCAACTCATCAAGCGCCGCCTGGACAAAGCGTTCGGATTCATTATCTAGCGCGGAGGTAGCCTCATCCAGCACAAGAATCGGCGCGTTCTTGAGCAGCGCCCGTGCAATCGAGAGCCGCTGACGTTGCCCGCCAGACAGGCGAATGCCATTGTCGCCAATCATGGTGTTGATGCCCTGGGGCAGCGAAGCGACGAATTCCGTCAGATAGGCAGCATCCAGTGCGGCCCGGACTTCGGCCTCGGTTGCGCCACGCCGGCTGCCATAGGCCACATTATTAGCGATGGTGTCGTTGAACAGCATCACCTGCTGGCTGACCCAGGCGATCTGACGACGCAGGCTTTCCAGCGTGAGTGACTCGATGGGCACGCCATCCAGCAGAATCCGCCCCTCCGTCGCCGGGAAAAAGCGGGGGATCAGATTGGCCAGCGTGGTCTTGCCCCCGCCCGAGCCTCCCACCAGTGCCACGGTCTCGCCTGGCCGGATCTCCAGATCAATCCCTTTCAGGGCAAACGAGCTGCTGCCTTCATAGCCAAACTTCACCTGTTCAAAGCGCAGCTCTCCCCGAGCCCGCTCCATGTGGCCGGTACCCTGGTCTGGCTCGACAGGCTCGTCAATGAAGTGAAAAACCGCATCTGCAGCGGCAAACGCGCGCTGCAGCTGACCATTGACATCGGCCAGGTGCTTGAGCGGATTCAGAATCATCAGCATCGCGGTCAGGAACGACACAAAGCCACCCACCGTCGTGCGATCCTGCTGCGACTGATAGAGCGCAAGCGCAATCACCAGTGACACGGCCACTGCCGCCATGACCTGCGTAATGGGCACCAGCAGGGAGGATGCCACTGTCATCCGGCGGGCAAACGCCTGCAACTGGCGGCTGGCTGCCGCAAAACGGCTGCTCTCATGCACCTGTCCGGCGTAAACCTTGATGACCGGATTGCCGTGGATCGCCTCGCCGACCACACTGGTTAGCTCACCGGTATAACGCAACTGCTCCCCGGAGAGGCGTCTCATACGACGTGAAAAAGCGCCAACAGCCAGAGCGACCATCGGAATCAGGACAAAGGCAATCATCGTCAGCTGCCAGTTCAAATAAAGCAGCCAGCCCAGCAGTCCGAGAATCACACAGGTGTCACGCACCATGATCACCAGCACGGATGCCAGCGACTGTGTGACGTTCTGCACGTCATTGACCAGGCGCGCAATGATGGTTCCGGCAGAATGACCGGAGAAATAGCTGACCGGCATCTGCACCAGGCGATCAAACATCTGCTTGCGCAGGTCATAGAGCACTGAATTGGACACCTCGTTCATGGCATAGTTCATCGTGAAGGTGAACATGCCCCGGCCGACAAACAGGCCGATGATCATCAGCGGCGCGCTCCACATCAGCTGTGGGTTTCCCTTGCCACCAAATCCATCATCCAGCAGATGCTGCATGATGGCAGGCAGGGCGGTCTCGGTGGAGCCGGTCAACATCATGGCAAGCACCCCCAGCGCAAAAACCCGCCAATGCGGCCGTACATAGCGGAACAGGCGCGCCAACAAGGCCCGCTCGCTAGCGGGAGATGGCAACGAGTTCTGCTGCTGGTCACCTGGGTTAGCCGTGTCGGTACCGGCGCCTTCCTTCAGCCCGGCTCTGTCGTTGTCCTTCGCCAAATCTGCTCCACTCATCGATAGCGCATCTCAACCTGCGCCTCACCCAGCCAGCTTTTCAGGCCGGCCAGCAGGTCATCATCAGGCCGCACAGCCCATTGGTGTCCCAGTCGCAATACCGCCGCAGCACCATGACGGCAATAATGAATTTCCACCGGGCACCCCTCGCCCTGACTCCCATCGACCTGATGCGGCATCAGAAGCGCCTTCAGACGGCTGGCGTCGGGTTCGCCGGCCACGGTCAACAGCAGGGCGCGGGCATGCTCACCCCGCGCCGTCCCCAGATCCAGAATACGCTCCACCGACAGCCGATGCCCGCCACTGTAGTCGTCTCGAGACAGCTTGCCCTGCACCACGATCAACTGATCTTCCTTGATCAGGTGGCGATATTGATCCCATAACTCGGGAAAAATCGCAATCTCTTCAGTGGCGCTGCCATCATCCAGCACCACCCGCACCATCTTGCCGCGCCGTGTCATGGCCGTGGAGATGCTGGCTACCATACCGGCCACCATGACCGGTGCCGCCCCAAAATGACGACCCACGACTTTTTCCAGATCAGCAATACGCGTCTTGACAAAACGGCGCACCTCCTCGCGACATGAATCAAACAGATGCCCTGACAGGAAATAACCCAGTGCCCCTTTTTCTTCAAGCAGGCGCCTGCGTGCATCCCACGCTTCCGCTGGCAGCCATTCACGCCTCGGTACGCCTGAATCACCTCCTAAGAAGACGTCATCAAACAGCCCCCTCTGGCCGGCCTCCTGCTCACGCGCCTTCTGCTCGGCAGCTTCCATGGCCTGAGAAACATTGGCGAGCAGGCGCGCGCGGTCGGGATCCAGGCAATCGAAAGCGCCTGCCCGGACCAGCGCTTCAATCGTGCGCCGGTTAATCAGCTTGCGGTCGACCCGCTCGCAAAAGTCAAACAGATCCACAAAGGGGCCACCCTGGCTTCGCGCCGCCACCACCGCCTCGATGGCCGACTGGCCGACCCCCTTCACGCCGCCCAGACCATAACGGATGGCACGGGGAGCCGCCGGTTCGAAACGATAGGCAGACGCGTTGATATCCGGCAACTGCACTTCCACCTGATTCGCCTGGGCATCGCGTACGAAGATCTGTACCTTGTCAGTGTCATCCATGTCGGAGGACAACGTTGCCGCCATGAATTCGGCGGGATAATGCGCCTTCAGCCAGGCCGTCTGATAGGTCACCACCGCATAGGCCGCAGTATGCGACTTGTTGAAACCGTACTCGGCAAACTTTTCCATCAGATCAAAAAGCTGGCTGGCAAGATCAGCATCCTGCCCTTTGGCAGCCGCTCCATCCATGAAAATTTTGCGCTGTTTGGCCATTTCTTCGGGTTTTTTCTTTCCCATGGCCCGCCGCAGCAGATCAGCCCCTCCCAGGGTATAGCCAGCAATGATCTGCGAGATCTGCATCACCTGTTCCTGGTAGACGATGACCCCATAGGTGGGTTCCAGGCATTCCTTCAGATCGGGATGAAAATAGTCAATGGCCTGCTCGCCACGCTTCCTCAGGATAAAGTCATCCACCATGCCCGAGCCCAGCGGTCCAGGTCGATACAGTGCCAGTACGGCAATGATGTCTTCAAACCGGTCAGGCTGAAGCTTTTTGAGCAGCTTCTTCATCCCGTCACTTTCCACCTGAAAGATGGCTACTGTGTTGCCATCACGCAGGATCTGATAGGCCGCCTGGTCCTCAAAGCCGAGATTGTCCAGATCGACCGGATCCAGCCCCTCCCGGGCCCGCCGCTCGTTTACGTAACGAACCGCCAGGTCAATAATGGTCAGATTACGTAGCCCCAGGAAGTCGAACTTCACCAGGCCAACAGCCTCCACATCATCCTTGTCGTACTGGCTCACGACCGAATCGGTGCCTGGCGCACGGTACAGCGGACAAAAATCCGTCAGCTTCCCAGGGGCAATCAACACCCCGCCCGCGTGCATGCCGATGTTGCGGGTCATGTCCTCCAGCGGCCTGGCCAGCGCGAACAGCTCCGCCACCTCCTCCTCGTTGGCCAGGCGTTCAGCCAGCTGAGGTTCGGCCTTCAGGGCCTTGTCCAGCGATAACGGCTTGGCCTGTTCGATAGGGATCAGTTTGGAGAGCTGGTCACAGAAGTTGTAGGGCATGTCCAGTACCCGGCCCGCGTCCCGGATCACGGCCTTGCTGGCCATCGTGCCAAAGGTGGCGATCTGCGACACCGCGTCATAGCCATACTTGCGCCGGACGTAGTCGATCACCTTGCCCCGGTTGTCCTGACAGAAATCAATATCGAAGTCGGGCATGGACACCCGTTCCGGATTCAGGAAACGCTCGAAGAGCAGTGCATACGGCAGGGGGTCCAGATCCGTGATCCCCAGCGAGAACGCAACCAGGGATCCGGCACCCGAACCACGCCCCGGCCCGACCGGCACTCCGTTCTGTTTGGCCCAGACAATGAAGTCCGCCACGATCAGGAAGTAACCGGGGAAACCCATCGAAATGATGGTGTCGCACTCGCGCTTTAGCCGCTCCTCATATTCCGGCGTCTTCTGCGCCCGCACTGCCGGATCCGGAAACAGCTTCACCAGCCGCGCAGCCAGCCCCTCCTGGGCCTGCTGTCGCAGGAAGTCCTCAATGGACACCCCTTCCGGCGTCGGATACACCGGCAATTGCGGATTTCCCAGGGTCAACGTCACCGCGCAACGGCGGGCAATCTCTACAGAATTAGCCAGCGCCTCCGGCAGATCAGCGAACAGCGCCTTCATCTCGGCCCGAGTATGGAAATACTGGGTCGGCTGGAAACGCTTCACCCGTTTCGGATCAGCCAGCACCTCACCTTCCGCGATGCAGACCCGCGCCTCATGCGCCCGAAAGTCCTCGGCTTTCAGGAATTGGATCGGATGGGTAGCCACCAGCGGCAAATCCAGTGTAACGGCCAGCCTAGCGCTGGCTCGCGTGCAGATCTCGGCTTCAGCAGTGCCATCACGCTGCACCTCAAGATAAAAGGCCCCCGGGAACACCTGCGCCCAATGCCGGGCAGCAGCAGCAGCCCTGGTCTCATGACCGGCCAGCAGATGCTGCCCTACCTCGCCGCCACCTGCTCCGGACAGCGCGATCAACCCGGCCGTCGTATCGGCCGACAGCCATTCAGGCAGCAATTCAGCTCGTCCCCGGTACTCATTTTCCAGCCAGCCCCGGGAGAGCAGCTCGCATAGCCGACGATAACCGGCATTCGTGGCGGCAATCAGCAGGAGGCGATAAGGACGATCCCGGTTCTCGACATTCGTGATCCAGACATCGGCCGCACAGATCGGCTGCACCCCCTTGCCGGAAGCCTGCTTGTAGAATTTCACCCAACCAAACAGATTGGAGGCATCGGACAACGCCAACGCTGGCTGTTCATCGGCCACGGCCGCCGCCACCACCTCGTCCAGCCGCACGATGGAGTCCACCACCGAATATTCAGACCGCAACCGCAGATGGACAAACCCCGGATTACCGGTATGGCAGAGTGCCACGTCATCGACCGGCGAGGAAGAAACAGCATCAGGAGAGGAAGCTTCAGGACTCATCCGCCGATTGTACGTGCCCCCGGGCAAGGCGCGGGCATTTCCCGTGCGCCAGCGCAACCAGCGCCGAACCTACCATCATCCCACCAGCCTCTCGATCCGCTGTACAGTGTCAGCCACCTATCCCGTGCCGCAACTGCGCCCAATCGGTAAAATCCTGGTCATCATGCAAAAATCTGCCTACCTGAACCTGGCCGCATACCAGTTCACCGATCTCGACAATCTGCCGGCACTTCGCAGCCATCTGCAGTCCGAAGGCGACCGTCTGGACATGCGCGGTACCATCCTCCTGACGCCGGAAGGCATCAACATCATGTTGAGCGGCCCGGAGAACAACGCCCGGGCCTTTTGCGATATCCTGCGCGCCGAACCCGCCCTGGCCCGTCTGCACATCAAAGAGAGCCTTTCAAATACGCAGAGCTTCAACCGCTTCCTGGTCAAGATCAAGCGAGAAACCATCACCTTCCGCCAGCCAGATATCCGGCCGGCCGACGGGCGCGCAGCCACCGTATCTCCCGATACCCTGGCTCGCTGGCTGGATGCCGGACACGATGACGAAGGGCGCGCGCTGGCCGTCATCGACACCCGCAACGATTTCGAAATCGAGGTGGGCCACTTCCACAACGCAATCAACCCCCATATCCACAAATTCACCGATCTGCCCGCCGCTTTGGAAAGCCATCGTCCGGCTCTGGTCGGCAAGCGCATCGTGACTTACTGCACGGGTGGCATCCGCTGCGAAAAGGCAGCCCTCTGGATGTCGGCCAATGGCTATGAACATGTCGTCCAGCTCGACGGCGGCGTTCTCGACTATTTCCAGCAGACCGGCGGCCGCCACTGGGATGGTGAACTGTTCGTCTTCGACCGGCGCGTCTCGCTCACCCCGCAGCTGCAGCCTGGCAGCTGGACACAGGACTTCCAGACCCGCACTGTGCACCCTGCCCACGACACATCCAACACCTGACCCGTCCACCCTGTCGGCAACGCCCCCTTCTCCATTCGCCTACGGGCAACACCCCTCACATGGCCGCCACCACTCTGACCATTTCCCTCTGGCTATTGGGCATTATCCTGATCCTTGTCGGTGTCGCCGGTACCGTCCTGCCTGCACTGCCCGGTGTCCTGTTCGTCTTTCTGGGCATCCTGCTGACCGCCTGGATTGACCATTTCACAGTCATCAGCGGCCTGACCGTCGGCATCTGCCTGGTCATCACACTCCTTGCCTGGGTGCTGGACTATGTGGCCGGCATGCTCGGCGCCAAGAAAGTGGGGGCCAGCCGCGAAGCCATCGTGGGCTCCTTCATCGGCACCATCGCCGGCGTCTTCAGCGGCCTGTGGGGGCTGCTGTTCATGCCTCTGCTGGGGGCCGCCATCGGCCAGTACCTGTACGACCGCAATCTCATCCGGGCCGGCAACGTCGGCATTGCCACCTGGCTGGGGATGGTCATTGGCATGCTCATCAAGATCGCCCTCACCTTCCTGATGATCGGCATCTTCATCTTTGCCCTGATCACCCCCTGAGCAGCATCTGCCTGCCTCCCGGCGGTACACACCTAGCGGCAATAACCCAGATATTTCTCCCCGGTCAGAATGCGCCGATCCTTCAGAAAAGCGCAATACGTCTTCATGTCGATAGGCCGGTCGCCCGGACCGTCCCCCATCAGCGCCTCCGGACGCCGGCCACTCAATGTCATGATCTCGGCATCCGCGGGCACAGCAGTCACCCGAAGGCCAATCTCCGCCAGTTCCGGATGACCAAGATTCTGCTCCGACAACTGCGGGGGAAACCACACCAGGTAGGGGTTGGCCCACAATAACCTCCGGTTCGCTTCATCAAACCACCGGTTATACGGAAGGACGCCGTCGATATGCGCCCGCCAATCCGGAACAAACCGCCCGTCCTGCAGGATGAATCGCCCATCACGCCCTTCCACCAGCGAACCGGTCCCGTGAACCACGGGCAGATCCACGTGGGTCAGCTCCCATGGCAGGGCCCCCAGTTTCACCCCCGCCCGTTCCGCCCGCTCCATCAGCACCCACAGGGCGATATCCGACAGATCACCATCCGGCTGTGCCGAGTACGGTCCCAGATAACCGCCACCAACATCGGAATGCCCACCGGCAAGCATGATCTCTTCGCGGATACCCTGAGACCGACCATCACCCTCCGTCCCGGGCAAGCCACTCCCGTCACCGGCGCCCTGACCGTCTCTCCCCGGATGGGTGTTGACCTGCTGCCCCAAAGAACCGGCATTGAACAGGTTTCCCCGCGTGTCATGTGCAGCAAGGATATTAATCACATGCTCCCACCGCTGATCAACCTCCATCGGGTGACACTCGGTTTCCCATTGCGCCACATCGTCATACATATTCGTAAATACCGGATCCAGCAGACCCATGAAGCGCAACCGGACCTGCTCCGGATGAGCGATTTCGCCGGATGCCAGTTTCCGGGCGATCACCCTGCCGAACTCCAGCGCCTGCGCCGCTCCACGTGAAAAACCGACCACATCAATATTGAGCGTCTCCCCCTTGCCCAGTCCTTGCACGGCCATCATAAAGCGGTCGACCTGGTAGTTGACATTGTCTTTCCATTGATCGGCAGTGAGTGCCTCCAGATTGCCCCGATCAACCTTGCCGTCCGTACGCCCATAGGCCGCATGAGGCCCCTCGCTCACGCCCACCCCCTCCAGATACGGACGCAGCAGGTCTCCGCCCGGACCATTCGCCTGCCCGTCATAGGCGCGATAGAAATGCCAGATATTGGTTGGCCTGTCCGGAGCGTTATGAGTTCCATCAAACGCGAACAGCATCAGTCCGGTTGGATCCACATACCGCAGTGGCTCAGCATCCACATACAGATACGGATTGCTGCCGGCACGTAACCCCAATGGATCGGGCGACAGGTAGCGCCCTGTCACAGGGTCATAATCGCGTTGCTGGTTGTAGTACAGCCCCGTTTCGGGATCACACCACTGCCCCGGCAAGCGCAGGACGGGATCCCCCGGCAACAAGCCGCCCTGCTCACCAAAGGGCCCATAAGCCTGTTGCCAGACAATCCGTCCACGCGCATCCGTACGCATCACCGGCAAGCCACGGTGATCCACATGTAACCAGTGGATCTGCAGCGCCGCATCGTCAGCAGCAACGGATCCATATCGAAGTGCGCCCCTGGCCATGATCACCACCGGGATCTCGCCTTCGTACCACCACAGACGCATCCCGTCCTGCCCGGCCACGGTCTGCGCCTGCAGCCGGCCATCTGTGTAGTCGAAGAACTGCCACTCTTTCCCCTGCTGCCGTGCCACCCGTTCACCCCGGTGGTTATAAAAGTAACGGATCTGCCGGCCATCCACATGGGTCATGTACTGAATCTGACCACCCGGATGCCAGCCAAGCTGCCAGCCCTGCCATTGCAGTGGGCGGCCCGCCGCGTCATAAGCGACCCCGGCCACCCGATTGGTGCCCGAAACATAGCTGGCCTGACGCCCACTACCCGCCACGTTGCCTGAAGCCCTCGGCTCCACCGCAGTGCCAGCCCCATCCTCTTCTATGGTCAGTGGATGATGCCCCCCATATAGCCGATTGCCATTGTCATCATAGGCATACCACCAGGCGCCTTCAGGCTGCTGCAGGCGCTCTGGTGCCACCCGGGAATTGGTACGGGTCTGGGCGATGACCAAATGGCCAGCTGCGTCATACATGAACTGCTGCGTCTGGGAAAGGGAATCCACACGTTGCAGGCGACCATCCGGCAGATAACGATAATGCAGGGCGTACAGGGGGTGCACCTTGGCCGCGGCATCCTGAGCGGTTTCACGAAAATCGGTCAGCCGATGCTGCGCACTCCAGCTCAACTGGCGTTGCCCGCCATCCCCCAGCGACCAGTCATCCTTCACACCACCATCGGCCGCACCGCTCAGGTATTCCCGCCGGTAAAGCAGTTGATTTCGGGACGATGGCCCCCCTGGCGCGGGCGCCAGCGTCACCTCAACCGCAGGGGAATGACCGTCAGACGCCGGCCGTGCCTGACGCCGGACAACACTGCCATCCGGCAGCGTCACACGCTCCGGTTGTCTGGCCGACCCCACATAATGGTACTGGTAGACAAAACGCCCGCTGACCGTGGCGCCGGCCGGGTGGATGAGCGCCGTACGCATCACCAGACGCCCCATATCATCGTACTGGTAACGCTCGGTCGACACCTCTCCCTGCACCTCCACCAGGTGAATGCCGGCATAGCGGTAACGGGTCTGCTCCCGAAAACCATCAGGCGCTGTCACGGTCTTGGTCAGGGGACGGTTCCAGGCGTCATGCGTGAAACGTACCTTGGCCCCGGTTGCATCTGTCTCCTGGACCACCCTGTCGGCTTCATCATAATCAATCGTATCGACCCCCGAATCCGGCGACACCATCCGGACCACCCGATTGAAATCATCCAGAAAAACCGTCTGCTTTACCCCATTGTCAGCCAGGTGGTGTACAGCGCCCGCTTCCACATGGAAGTGCCCGATATCGTCCAGCCATGCCATGCTGCTACCGGCCCAGTGGTCAGTCGAACGGGATACCTCCCGTCCCAGGCTGTCGATCAGGCGCCATTCCGGCGCCCCATCCGCCCGACGAACGTCCCGCCTGACCTGCACCGTGTCCTCGGCTCCCGGCAGCGGCCCGTCAAAACTCAACAGCTGACCCGCTCCATCATAGTTCACGGACACGTGACGGCTGACCAGGCGGCCACCGCTATAGCCTGATTCAGTGAGCTGGACGGGGCGCTCCTTCCCGGCAATCATCCGGTACTCAAACGCCACCGTATACATCCTGCCCTTTTCGACACTAGGCTGCTCGATCCGGCTGGGATAACGCTGCGCACCCGTCGCATAGAAATAGCGACGGTACAGCTGCCAGGGTTGCCCCGCCTCCATGTCCCGTGCCGGCCCCTGGCCCGGCACACGCCAGACCCGTACATACACAGCCAGTATCCGGCCCTGAGCGTCCCGCTCAAAGCGGAAAGCCCGATGAAAAGACTGTGCGGGCGCGTCCATGCGCTGGTGCATCCCGATCAGCTGCCCCTGTTTGTCATATTGATAATCTCGGTCTGCTAGCCGGCAGTGCTCACACCATTGCCCCGTGATGGACAATGTCTGCCAGACACCGAGGTTGCTGCGATACCGGTAAGTCTGCCGGCCGCCTGCCGCATCACGCACCTCAGTCTGCAATACCCCGCTCCTGTCTGCTCCGGCATAACTGAACCTCATGTCTTCGCCGCGCCAGCCCTGGTAACGGCTGACCCTGCCCTTGGCATCATAGTGCCACTGGCTGATCACCACGGACGCCTTCAGAGCGGGCGACTCCACGGCGATGGCCGTCAATGCATAGGGAAACCGTATATCGTCATAGCGGTAGAGGCGGCGGTTTCCGCCCGGGGCCCTGACCGACAACAGCTGTCCCGATGTAGCAGCGCGGTATTGCCACGTTCCAGCCGGGTGTTCAATGGCCGACAGATGCCCAGACGGATCGTAGCGGAAACGCATAACGTGTCCGGCAGGATCCGTCACCGACTGGATCCGGCCATCTGGCAGACGGGAAATCTGCAAGAATGCATGCGCGCCTGAAGGCGATTTCGCTCCGACAGACCCTTCTTCAGCAGCAGGATCTGTTGCCGGGCGAATGGCTGTCAACCAACCTGCGCCATTGAAATACAGCACCCGTCCGTTGGGCCACTGCCATTGATAGCCGCCATCAGCCCGCGCACTGACGCTACCCTCATCAGCACTCAGGCCGGTACAGTGGGGCAACTCGGCCGATACGCCGCTTCCAGCCTGAGCCACAGGAGCGGATCGGGGAAAGATATGTCGCCCGCCATCAGCCTGAATGATCTGAAATGCATGCGGCGTCACAAACAGCCGAGTGTCATAGGAAAACAACCAGGCACGCCCCAGCGAACTGCTGACGCTCGCCAGTGCCGAGTTGTAATAACGACGAATTTCCAGGCCAAGAGGCCCATCCAGCGCCTCCGCGTCCAGATCCATCTGAAACTTCTGCCCTGTCTGTGGATTGACGGGATTGCCCACGGCCACGTTAATGCTCTTTCTGGAAGGCATGCTGGCAACACCGAGTGCGGCACAGGGCGCCTCCGTCACTGCAGGATGGCATGACGAAGAATGGTTCTCAACCTTCCCCCATATCTCGACTTTATGCGAATGACTCGGCACTGGAAGATCATCCGGGAGCCTGACCGTTGTACCAGGCTGCGATGGCTGCGGTTTGTTCGGTTTGTGGGATGAATGTGGTGACTGCTGTGATGGCTCCGGATCCGGAGAAACATCCGGCGCCGTCGCTTCCTGGTGAGCCGCGGGCGTTTTGTGTTCCTTGCCAGACCCATCATCCCCCGCCCATGCCATCTCGACCAGCGACAGCAACAATATCCCTGCACATGCCTTGCCCAGATTCATGCCCGGCCCTCACATCAAATGCCTGTTTCGAATGAAGCAGACTCTGACGGAAGAACGCCGCTCCGCCGATAGAGCAGATGTCCAGCACCGAGCTTTTATCACACAAAACATCGGCCATACGTCCTACCCGGCAGGTAGAACTCGCCTGATGACAGGGCATTCTGCCGCTGGGCATACATCCGTAGAATAGGCGACATGTCTGCCCCAAGTCAGCCCATACCCCCATCAGATCACGCCCGGACGCTCGCCCCTTGGTCTGACAGACACGGCAGCGGGCAGCATCACCACTATGTCGGCCGCTTCGCACCGTCTCCCAGTGGCCCACTGCATGCAGGATCAATCGTTGCCGCACTGGCCAGCTATCTGGACGCACGTGCACACGGCGGGCAGTGGTTAGTGCGCATCGAAGACCTTGACCCTCCCCGGGTAGAGCCAGGTGCAGAAAGCCGCATCCGCCGTCAGCTCGCCTTTCTGGGCCTGCACTGGGATGCACCGCCCTGGTACCAGTCCGCGCGGGTCGACCGCTATCTGAGCGCGTTCAGGCGCTTGCAACAGACCCAACGCGTCTATGGATGCACTTGCACGCGTCGGGAAATCGCGCACGCATGGCAGGCGAAGTGTCGTGAAATAATTCATTCAGCATTACAGCCATTTTCCGACGAGACGCCCTACCTCGGCACCTGCAGAAACGGCATATCTCCCGGACGCACGCCACGCGCCTGGCGTTTCCGGATCGACGCGGGCACGATTCATTTCAATGATCGCTGCTATGGGCCTCAGCAGCAATGCCCTGCCCATGATTGCGGTGATTTTGTATTACGGCGTGCAGATGGCGTATGGGCTTATCAACTGGCCGTCATCATTGACGATGCAGAAGCGGGGGTCACCGACGTCGTACGCGGCGCCGACCTGCTGGGATCAACCGGACGTCAGATTCTGCTGCAGCGCGCTCTGGACATACCAACACCACGCTACATGCACATCCCGCTGGTCATGGGCCGCGACGGCCGGAAGCTCTCCAAGCAGAACCAGGCGCCCGCCATCGACGACTCGGGACAAACCGATGCCCACGTGATTCTGAATGCAGCGGCAGCCGCTCTACAGCTACGTGTGCCCGGCAGCCACGATCCCGCCCGTTGGCTGGCGGGCGCTGCTGAGCAGTGGCGTGAACGCAAATGCTAACCCGGAGGCTTGCCTCCCAGCAGTATCGCCAGCCGCTGACCAGTCGCTTGCCCCCCCTGACCCGGGCTTCGCGGCGAACGGCTGGCTCCAGGCAAAGCTCCCCCTGCGCCGACAACCGCAGCGCCTGCCGCGTCCGGATAGGCATCCCGGGGAGCGTCTGTATCCATTGCAGCAGGTACATAGGGTGAATGGAACAGCGGATCATCGTTTACCGGGCCGGTAGAAACCGGATGGCCCCGAGCCTCCGTGCCAGACGCGTACCCACGCAGCCGCCCTTCCCGCCGGGATACGCGAGACGTTCGCATATTCTGCTGGGGCGGCCCCGCTGTCCTTGCAGCACCTTCCCTGCCGCCCACATCATCAGCGCCACGCTCCGACGCCTCACCCGTTCGACGGCGACGATCGCCTGGGCTGCGCGCTGTGATCGGCAGCGTTTCCACAACCAAGGTGCGTTTGGTCAATCGCTCGATCTCGCCCAGTGCACGCTGATCCCGATCAATCATCAGCGACAGGGCCATGCCCGACGCGCCGGCACGACCGGTGCGCCCGATCCGGTGCACGTAGTCTTCCGGTGAATGGGGCAGATCATAATTAATGACGGCAGGCAATTCCGCAATGTCCAGCCCCCTGGCCGCCACATCGGTAGCCACCAGCACCTTGACGTCACCAGACTTGAACGCCTCCAGCGTCTTCAGACGCTCCTGCTGGGACTTGTCGCCATGAATGGCCTCGGCCCGATAACCCTCCTGCTGTAAATGCCGCGCAAGGCGACCTGCACCAATCTTGGTATTTGAAAAAACGATAACCTGTTCTATGTTCCGGTGCTTGATCAGCCAGCCAACGGCATCCCGCTTCGCATCATCAGACGGTACGCGATAAACCGTCTGCTCGACATTTTCCGCCAGGGTGTTGGGCCTCGCGACCTCGATCAGCTTCGGTTCATTCAAAAAGCGATTGGCCAGCTTGCGAATTTCGTCCGAAAACGTGGCCGAAAACATCAGATTCTGACGCCGGGGCGACAGCAGATTGAGGATCCGCTGGATATCCGGCAAAAACCCCATATCCAGCATCCGGTCGGCTTCATCCAGCACCAGCAGCTGCACCTGTGACAGATTGACCGATTTTTGCTGGACATGATCCAGTAGCCGCCCCGGCGTCGCGATCAGAATCTCGACCCCTGATCTCAGTGCCTGTATCTGTGGCTGCATGTCCACACCACCGAATACAGCAGCGGAACGCAGGGGGGTGAACTGTATATAGGTCCTGACATTGTCATGGATCTGGTCAGCCAGCTCGCGTGTGGGCGCAATAATCAATGCCCTGACCGGATGGCGTGCCGGAGAGGCACTGTGGCTGGCCAGAGGCATCAAGGCATTGATGATGGGCAGCGCAAAACCGGCCGTCTTCCCGGTCCCGGTCTGGGCGGCGGCCATTACATCATGGCCCGCCATGACCTGCGGAATGGCCGCCGCCTGAATGGGGGTAGGCGTGGTGTAACCAGCCGCCGTAATGGCCTTAAGAACATCAGGATGCAGGCCAAACTGGCTGAAGGTTGGCAGCGCCAGATCCGGGACACTCCCGGCAGATAGGTCAGTTGACAAAGTCATGCGCCAATTGTAGCCGAACAGCGCCCAAACCCCCTACGCATCATCACCTACCTACCCTCAATCATGGCCTACTTCAGCCCACCATTTTCTCGGGCCGCACCCATTCATCAAACTGCTCTGCCGTCACATATCCCAATGCCAGCGCTGCCGCTTTCAGAGTGGTTCCTTCCTTGTGCGCCTTCTTCGCAATCTGCGCAGCCTTGTCATACCCGATATGCGGGTTCAGCGCAGTCACCAGCATCAAGGACTGTTCCATCAACTGATTGATGCGGGTACGATTCGGCTCGATGCCCACCGCGCAATTGTCATTGAAGCTGCGGGCACCATCCGCCAGCAGGCGAACGGACTGCAGCAGATTATGCACAATCATCGGCCGGTAGACATTCAGCTCGAAATTGCCACTGGCACCACCAATATTGACAGCGACGTCATTGCCGAACACCTGGGCACATGCCATAGTCAGCGCCTCACACTGCGTCGGATTCACCTTGCCCGGCATGATCGAGCTGCCCGGTTCATTTTCAGGAATAGTGATTTCGCCCAGTCCCGACCGCGGACCACTGGCCAGCCAGCGTACATCATTGGCAAGCTTGAACAGTGACGCAGCAATGGTCTTGAACACACCATGGGCCATAACCTGAGCATCAGCGGCCGCCAATGCTTCAAACTTGCTGGGAGCAGTCGTAAAAGGCACCCCCGTCAGACGGGCGATTTCCTCAGCCACCTTCTTGGCAAACTCAGGGTGCGCGTTGAGCCCGGTTCCCACGGCCGTACCTCCCTGGGCCAGCTCCTGCAGATGTGGCAGCGCCTCTTCCAGATGCTTCAGACCATGTTCCAGCTGGGCCACATAACCTGAAAACTCCTGACCAAGCGTCAGCGGTGTGGCATCCTGCAGATGCGTCCGGCCAATCTTTACGATATCCCGAAACGCCTCGGATTTCGCTTTCAGCGTATCGCGCAACTGCCGCAGCGACGGTACGAGGTTCTGGCGAATCGCCACTGCAACCGCCACATTCATGGCCGTCGGAAAGACATCATTAGACGACTGGCCGCGATTGACATCGTCATTAGGGTGAATCAGACGTGCCTCACCCCGCTCACCGCCCATCAGTTCACTGCCCCGGTTCGCCAGCACCTCGTTAAGGTTCATGTTGGTCTGAGTCCCCGAGCCGGTCTGCCAGACCGCCAGCGGAAACTCACCATCATGCTTGCCAGCCAGTACCTCATCCGCTGCGGCCTCAATTGCCCTGGCCTTGTCAGCGGCCAGCTGCCCCAGGCCAGCATTGACTGTCGCCGCAGCCCGCTTGACCGTAGCCAGCGCCCGAATCAGTTCCGGTGACTGCTTTTCCGTCGAAATTTTGAAGTTCTGCAGCGAACGCTGCGTCTGCGCTCCCCATAGCCGATCAGCCGGCACAGCGATCTCACCGAAGGTGTCACGCTCCATGCGCACAGATCCATTCATGGACAATCTCCTCACGTCATTGGCAATACCGTAACTATAGCGTGTTACAGCACATCCTGACCGCAAGGAAACCAACCGCTATATGGAACTCAGCGCGGCAATCCGATAATGTCTTCCATGGAAAAGGCTGGGCGCGAATCCATCCAGTTTTTTACCACAAAGGCGAGAGGCCGGTCCCCCCACCCCATGGCCAGACCGAAAGCACAGATCTGTTCAAAGGTAAACTGCGACCCGACGATGGCAGAAGGCTCAGGGGACAATGCGGGCGTTTGCGTGATCTCGGACATTGAGGGATCGGGGCGGGCTCGCGCCTGTCAGCAGTTAAGGATCATTCAAGCCTAAAGTGACCTCACTATTTACCCAAGGTCCAACCCGCTACCGGTTCACGATACCAGACTGACGGCTCCATGCCTGCAACGGCGATCCGCCACCGTATCGCCTGCCATGCCATACCCGTGTGCCCCGTTAGCACATCTTCTGCACGGAAGCTTCCACCTGCTCTCCATCAATCGGCGGTCATGAGCCGCCCATCTACCAACACCCGCCAGACCAGAACCCGATCCGCACAATACTGCCTACAGTACGACCGGTGTTTAAGGTCAATGCTTGCTTTCTCTCCTGAGCTTGGATTCGCGGGCCATTTCCTACCCTGGGTGGCCCGCTTTTTTCAGGATGCGGGGAGGCTCACGGCAAGCGTCTTCCCATTATCCCCAGGGAAATGGGTCAATATTGCGTCAATCATGGCAGGCATCAGCGGGGCAGATGCAGCTGACTCACTCATGGTCAGCAACGTTGATTCATAGACTCGCTCTGGCGGATGGCGATGTACCCCGGCACCATCTCCCCCTGCCTGTACACGATCCATAACCACCTGAAGGCGGTGCCGATAATGCAGCCCATCGGAACGCCCCCCGACAGGAAGACCCAGTCCGATGCCCCAGCCAACATTCATCCCGCCTCCCAGTCCCAAGGATATCCTGCTCCCGGACGTCGGTTGTCCGGCGGAAGGATCACCATCACTGCTGTAGTCGAGATGCACAATCAGATTTGCCTGACGACTGTCAGATATGGGCACTAACCCATGTCGGCCCAGCGCCTTGCGTACCCGTTCCGCGTAATCGGCAAACGCCAGACTATCCACTTGTCCCGACTGCGGCTCAACAACAAATCGCAGCCCTTGCAGACCTGCCGGGTTGCTGCCCCCCAAACGATTGAATGTAGTCAATTGTGCAGGCGCCGTACCTGCGCAACCTGCTAGTACGAGACAGGTGCCCAGCACGCAGGCCAACACCTTTCTGCACGAAAGCGGCACCCATCCTGCCTTGGCGCCGGATACTGTCATAGACATGACGAACTCCACCAGAACCACCGGCCGGCAAGCGCTGTGCTACCAGCCATGATGCCTGCATTTCACGGTGAACAGGCCAGACGCGTTTCACTCCGCCTCGGCCACCCGATACTGCTCAATATCACGCCCAGCCTCAATGTGGGCGCGTAGCCAATTGGGTTGCTTGCCACGCCCTGTCCAGGTATGGCCAGCTTCGTCACGATAGCGGACGGGTACTGGCTTGCGTGACACCGATCCGACCGGGCGGCCACGCCGTGACTGGACAACACGCCCTTCACCGCCCAAACCAACTCCCGCACGCCCCCGCCGTTTTGCAACGACAACATTTGCAGAAAACAGGTCATCCACAGTCAGATCATAATCAGCAATAGCCTGCCTGATCTGCCCGATAATTCCTTTTCTTTCCCGGCTCTTAATAGCATCGGCCTGCTTCTGAAGCTTGGCTATTTTTCGGTTGAGATCAACAAGCGAAGCCATCGTCGTATTTATTCCTATAAAAAATGAAAATTCCATTGTGCCATTTATCGAAGGATACGACATTTTTTCCTGTTTGCGAACTGTCTATACATAAAAATAGGTTATACATAAAAAGAAATGATGCACCTATATATCTCGCATCAGCCCATATATGGGAAACCCCGATATATCGGGCTCAAGGACATTCTGCAATTGGCTGATCATAATGACAGCAAACCGAACCAGGCCGACAGCGATCCTTACGCAAAACCATGTCATGAACAAACGGTCGAGAACATGCCAGCCAGGGAAATCCGGCAAGAGCAGCATTTTCAGGATGCCTCCTTGTCCAGGAAGGTTTGGTCTCAGCCTGGATAGCCTTCAGACTGAATCGACAGGACTGCGTATCTGGCAGATACACTACCCATCGCACGGGCAGACCAGATACAGCACGGCAATCAAGGAAAATAAAGGTGGTAGGCCGTGTTGGGCTCGAACCAACGACCAAAGGATTATGCGTACCACTTCGGCTTTCGCCGCCCGTTTCCGGTTTGTGGTCTGGACTCTGTCTTGCCTTTCGGCCTTCCCGTCGAGTCTCTACACGTTCTCCAAATTACTGGAGCTTCGCTCGGCATTGGCACGGTGTCCTCAGGACACCAGAGCGTTTACCGAATTTGAGAAGTTCTACCGCGAAACAGCAAGCTATTCCGGGCAACCCATGCAGCGTTTCCCATGAATGGTCATTGATCTGGTACAGGTCGCAACCTGCCCCAAAACACCAGACGAAGGGAATTGCCCGCCAAGTCCTCTGCTCTAACCAACTGAGCTAACGGCCCACTCCCCGATTATGGCACAAATTCTGGCCCGTTGTTATTCTGCCGACCCATAACATCCCTGCTATGCTGCGAACCCTTTCCAGAATGCGACACTACGCCTACGCTTATGCCCCGCCCCGGGAACTGGCCCACTGGAACGGGGCTCAGAGAGCGGAGCGCCCTTCATTTCGATCAGTCTCATTGCCGCTTATGCCTTTACCGCTGGAACAACGTATTGCCACCGAACTGGTCATCCGGCCACAACAGGTGTCTGCCACCATCACTCTGCTTGATGAAGGCGCAACCGTACCCTTCATCGCGCGCTACCGAAAAGAGGTCACTGGCAATCTCGATGACACCCAGTTGCGTCTGCTGGCCGAACGGCTGACCTATCTGCGCGAGCTTGACGCCCGCCGGGAGGCCATCCTGGCATCCATCCAGGAGCAAGGCAAACTGACTGACGAACTTGCATCTCGCATCGACGCAGCCGACAGCAAACAGCGCCTGGAAGACCTGTACGCCCCCTACAAACCCAAACGCAGAACCAAGGCACAGATCGCACGAGAGGCCGGGCTGGAACCACTCGCCGATACCCTGCTTCTGCACCCGGAACGTCAACCGGAGGCAGAAGCGGCTGCCTATCTGAAACCCGCCTTCAGCACGCCCGATGGAGACAACCCCGGCGTTGCCGACACCAAGGCCGCGCTGGACGGCGCCCGGCAGATTCTTATGGAACGCTTTGCCGAGGATGCTGATCTGGTGGGACGATTACGCGGACATCTACAGGACAACGCGCTCCTGTTATCCCGTGTCGTACCTGAAAAAAGCGACTCCGGCACAAAATTCGCCGACTATTTTGATTACCGGGAAACGCTTGCCGACATTCCATCGCACCGGGCGCTTGCGCTACTGCGAGGGCGTCGCGAAGAAATTTTAACTCTCAGCATCAGACTGCCAGATGAAATTGACGCAGCCAATGGCCCCGGCTGGTGCGAGCGTACCATCGCTGCCAGGGTTGGTATCGCCGACCTGGGACGACCCGCCGATGGCTGGCTGCTGCAAACTGTCCGCTGGACATGGCAGATCAAACTGTGCTGGCAGATTGAGGGGGAGCTGATCAACAATCTGAGGGAGAGGGCCGAAGAGGAGGCCATCCGTGTTTTTGGGCTGAACGTCAAGGATCTGCTTCTGGCCGCGCCGGCCGGGCGGCAAGTCACCATGGGGCTTGATCCTGGCGTCCGTACCGGCGTGAAAGTGGCCGTGGTCGACGGCACCGGGAAGCTGTTGGAGACCACCACCATTTATCCTCACCAGCCACGCAACGACTGGCAAGGTTCACTAACCGAACTGGCCAGACTGTGCAAGGCTCACCAAGTGGCCCTGCTGGCCGTTGGTAATGGCACGGCCTCCCGTGAAACCGATCGGCTAGTAGGTGAACTGATTCACACCCATCCTCAATTGCATCTCACCCGGGCGATCGTGTCCGAAGCCGGCGCATCGGTCTACTCGGCCTCTGAGCTGGCAGCGCAGGAATTCCCCGAGCTTGATGTCAGCCTGCGTGGCGCGGTATCCATCGCCCGCCGCCTGCAGGACCCCCTGGCAGAACTGGTCAAGATCGAACCCAAAGCCATCGGCGTAGGCCAATACCAGCATGACGTCAGCCAGACCCGTCTGGCCAGGGCCCTGGATGGGGTTGTCGAAGACTGCGTCAATGGCGTTGGCGTAGACCTCAACACCGCCAGCGTACCGCTGCTGACGCGGATCGCCGGGCTCGGTCCATCGCTTGCAGAAAACATTGTTCGGCACAGGGATCAACATGGCCCCTTCGCCAACCGCCAGTCCCTGCTGGCGGTCAGCCGACTGGGCGCCCGGGCATTTCAGCAGGCAGCAGGCTTTCTGCGGGTTCAGGGAGGAGACAACCCCCTGGATGGTTCCGCTGTCCATCCTGAAGCCTACCCCGTCGTCCAGAAAATGCTCGATGATCTCGAACTGAACATCAGTGATGTTGTTGGACAGAAACAGGTCATCGCACGGCTGGATCCCACTCGCTACACCAACGAGCAGTTCGGGCTCCCCACCATCCACGACATCCTGAAAGAGCTGGAAAAACCGGGACGCGACCCTCGTCCAGAATTCCGCACAGCCAGCTTCAAGGAAGGCGTCGAAACACTGGCTGATCTTCGTCCCGGCATGACGCTGGAAGGCGTTGTCACCAACGTTGCCAATTTTGGAGCCTTTGTCGACATCGGGGTACATCAAGACGGATTGGTGCACATCTCCGCGCTATCTGATCAATTTGTCAAGGACCCTCACCAAGTCGTCAAGACAGGGGATGTCGTGAAAGTGAAGGTCCTGGAGGTCGATGTTCGCCGCCAGCGGGTTGCACTAACCATGCGGATGTCCGACACTCCTCCCGCCAGCGACCGTCACGGTCGACCTCGCCCAGCACAGGGCAGCGGCGCACGTCCAGCAGACAAGCAGTCCGAGGGACGCAGCGGGCGGCGTGATCATTCCCGACAGGGAGAGCGTGCAACAAAGGCACCACAGAACGCCTTGGCCATGGCCTTTGCGAATGCCCACGGCAAGAGCAGACGCTGACCCCCAATTTACCCCATTCATCAGACACGCCTTACCCGGCCGGACAGGCTGGGCAGGCGGAACAGCGATAACATATCAGGCAATTGCCAGCGCAGTGCATAAATAGCAAGCACGACCGGCAGCAGCACCAGCCAAGAAGCGGCAGCCAGTACCTGCCATTCCAGGCGGGAAACCCCCGCCTGCACCGGGGGCAGTGCAGCCACTGATTCCGATAGCATTACCACGGAGGGCGGCCAGACCACTGACCCCAGCACCCGAGCAAACAGAAACTCCATCCAACCCACCAGAAAACAGACAAGAAATGCGCCCAGTACCTGCTGGCGAATGGATGGCAACAGAACCCGAAACATAAAGCGCGTGAAACCAAACCCATCATGTAGAGCCATCTCATCCAATGCAACAGGTACCTGCGACATGCCCGCGGCCAGAATCCAGACCGCCAGGGGTACAACAACGCTCAAGTGGGCCAAGCCCACGGCGTAAGGCATACCAAGCCAACCCAGCAATTCGCTGAGATGATTCATTGGAAAAGCCAAAACGACGGTAGGCATCATGAGACTGGCCAGCAGCAAGACAGCTTGAAAACGATCTCCAGCCAGGATTCTGCGCGACCAGGAATACGCCATCGGCACTGCCAACGCCACAGCCACCCCTGCAGTCAGCAGCGCCCGTACACTCGTACGCACCAGGCTAGCGCGCCAGACGGGGTCATCCAGCACGGCCATGAAATGAGTCAGCCCTATTTGGCTCCCTCCCCCCGCCCCCTGCAACGCCAGTCGGGCAATCCAGAACAGGGGAAACAGACCATAAAGCGCAAATATCCCTAACAACAGCCATCGACAGCCCCCTGTTAGACAGTTCCTCTGACGGCCCAGCTCGGGTCCCTCTTCATCGGCTGCTAACGCTTTGAGCATCAGACTACTGGGGTGCCCCCCGCCTACCAGCAAGAAGACCATCAGCATCAGGGGTAATGTCATCAGCGCCTGCAACAACGTCAGACAGGCTGTCAGATCGTGGATTGGAACATCAGACAGGCGGTCAGTAGATGTCAGCAAACCGGGCAGTAACCAGGACATGGGTGCTGAGCCTGGTACGCTGGCTGATACTCCGCTGAACCAGTCCTGCGATCGGGCCAACCGGGCCAGCACACCGTCGCTGTTATGGATCAGGTATCGGAAAAAATCAACATCAACAATAGCACCAAGCATCAGACGATAAAAAACGCCCAAGGCCAGAGCACCGCGCAACCACGGCCATTCCAGCAGCAAGAATGCCGCCCACCTGCCGCCGCCATCAAACTGCACCGCTTGGTAGCGGATACGCTCGATACGCCGCAACCGGGCCAGACACAGCAAAGCAAACAACGGTACCCACTGCCATAAATCCCGCAACAACACGATCCACTGTCGTGGTAACGCTGCCAAAGCACCCGGCATACATGGCAAGCCAGGCAGGCACCAGTCGGTCATGGCCAGCTCCGGCTGAAAAGGCAGTTTCCACCCCATCACGGAAATGACCAGCGGCGTAGACAGCATGACGCCTAACAGCGTGCACCACCAACCCGCCGCATATCCCTTTAGAGGCAGTGAACGGGCCAGCAGCAATCCTAGCGCGGCCTCCAGAACAACCATGCCTGCCATGTGCAACGTCTGCTCGATTAATCCCTGCTGCACAACCTGATCCTGCACCAGGACTTCCAGCATATGCCAGACTCTCGCCAGTGCGCCTGATGACACCCCCAGCGTAAGCTGAACCAATACCGCCATGGGAAGCAGCCACAACAGCATCAGCGTCAGGGATCCGGGCAAGACCAGCCATACCGGAAACCACCGTTCACGATGCAATGTACTCATGCCTTCTTCCTCACTGCACCAGTCTCCCGTTGACGAAAAAAAGACTATGACGGTTGATGATCTGCAAGCTCTGACGTCGTCCCGCCACTCTTCCCCCTGCGAGCACGGCCAGGTCGTACGCTGCTGGTGAATCGACTATCACCCTTGCACACAGCGGGATCTCGGTTCCTGGCAACACAGCATGCAACTGCATCCATGTTCCATCGTCTTCAATACGCGTCAACACCACTTCGATGCAGCCCTCCTGGCCAGGACGCCCCAGCACCACATGCTCTGCCCGAATAGCCATCTCAATACTGGATTTCGGATGCTGTCCCTGCAACTCTGCCAGCCACAGATCCAGTTGCGGGGGCGATGGCGACAGCAATGGCAGCCCCGCGAAACGGGCCTCCCCATTCTCCGAGCGGCACGGCAGCACGTTCAGGCTGCTACCCCCCAGGCGGCTAGCCACAGCGAGGGTCCTTGGATACTGGACAAACTCTGCCGCACGCCCTTGCTGCAGCACCCGGCCCTGATCAAGCATGACCCACTCCTCGCCCAGCCCCATCACATCAGGCTGGCCCTGGGTACTCACCAAAATGCACATTCGGCGGCTACGCTGCACCTGGCGCAAACAACCCACCATTCGCCGACGTCCCTCGTCGTCGAGCACCTTCAACGCATCATCCAGCAACAACAGGCCAAGATCTTCGCGCACCAACCCCCGTCCAATGGCTACGCGCTGTGCCGTGCCTGGCGAAAGCCGGCCCGCCCGCACCTTCAGCACATCCAGCACACCTAGCAACGAAGCCATCTCGGTCACCTGGCGGTGAATCTGCGCGCTGGGCAGACCTTGCTGACGCAACGGCCAGGCAAGGTTTTCCTCTACAGTCAATGCAGGATAGACCACCGGCAGCGCTGGAACCAAAGATATCCTGCGCCGGCCGACTGGCAGATGCGTGACGTCCACGCCGTCAAGCACCACCTGCCCTCGCCGGGGACGATGTAGACCAGCTAGCGTACGCAACAGCAATGACTTTCCTGCACCAGGAGGGCCAAACACTGTACAAAGACTTCCTTCCTCAAGCATCAGCTCAATATCGCTCAGGGAAGCGCCCTTGCGCCTTCCCCATCGAAACACGCGGCCGGGACAGGGGACATCCAGTGCAGAAACGCGCAAAAAAGCCATTGGTACTAATGCCTCCCGGCTTTCATCGGAGCGCAAAAATCGCCGACTCTGTATCGGCAGGAGAAAGATCCGCCTCCACAGGCATGACCTGGATAATGCGCCTGGCGCGCTCACTCGCGCGCTCGGGCTGCTGTACGAGCGCTCCCGCCCCATCAAAGAGGTAAAGCGCGCCCGGGTCTACATACAGTACCAGCATTTCGCCCAATGCAGGCCGTAACAACGAAGGCAAAGACACAGTCAGCACGCCCATCCTGGCCCGGCATTCAACACGGCTCCCATAGGTGCCACACTCCACTCGCTCAACGCGGGCCGGAAAAGCAAGATCTCCCCTCCCCCCCTGCAGGCGAAAATCTTCTGGCCTGATACCTACCAGTAATGCAGGATCCTCCACATTGAGCGGTGTCATCAACACCATCATCGGGCCATGCTCGATATGCACCACATGATCAACCAGCACGGCACGCAACAGATTGATCGGCGGATCACCAAAAACCCGGGCCACATTCAGCGATACTGGACGCAGCAGCACGTCAATGGCTCGCGTCTCCTGCTGCTGCAGTCGACCCTGAGCAACCACAGCTGTTGCTCCCCCTAACGTCAGGGCTACCTGACTGCTACGGGTGGCCACCGCCACCGCCGTACCCTGTTGCCAGGCACTGGCACAGATTTCAGGCAGAGCCTCCAGAAAATGGTCCGCCTCCAGATCAGAGAGCCCATTGAGCGGATCATCGAGCAACAATAACGCAGGGCGGGAGGCCAATGCCCGAGCAAGGGTCAGACGCCGCTGGCCAAGACGGGACAGAACTGAAGGAAACATCGCCAAACAGTCACCCAGCCCCACCGCATGAGCAATCGAGATCACCTGTTCGGCCACGAGCTTGCTGCGTCCCATCCGCAACGGAACAGCAATATTGTCCCAGACGGAATAATCTGGGTAGTTGGTACTATGTGCCTCAACCAACGCAACCTGACGATTTCTTCCTTTCCCCAGCGCAATCTCACGTCCATGCAACTGTAGCCGCCCTGCATAGGGACGCAGACGTCCGGCCAACACCCTGAACAGGGCTGATTTGCCCGCGCCAGCAGGGCCTACCACGGTCAAAGGGCCTGCAATAGGAATATCCAGTGACAAGGCACGCAGAATATCCCTGCCCCCATCTCGCAGACAGATCCGGTCACAACGAATCGTCATGCCGAATGACACTCATAACCATGCAGCGCTCCCTGGGAGGCCGAGACCATCAGTTGATCCCTAGCCATTCTGCATTACAAAACAAAACGAGACGTTTGACAACTTATGTCGCCAATTGAAATACAAATGCACGATTATCATTCTCCGGCTGACACTGTGAGGAAATACGATGCGTTGGGAGAATGAACGGGAAAGTGACAACATTGAAGACCGGAGAGATAGCGACGGCGGCGAGGGCGGGGGCTTTTCCCTGGGAATAGGCAGGGGCGGGATTGGCCTTGGGACTCTGGCCATCGCCCTGATTGGCGGCTGGCTGCTGGGCGTCAATCCCTTGACCCTGCTCAGTATGCTCGATGGTACATCCACGGGCAGCGTTCAGGCCCCTATTTCCTCACACATGCCGTCCGTGCCCGCTGACGGGAAAAATGATTCCGCCCGGCGCTTTGTCTCAGTCGTACTGGCCAGCACTGAAGACGTCTGGTCCCGCATTTTCCAGGCCAACGGTGCACACTACACACCGCCGGGACTGGTGCTGTTCTCGAATCGCACACCCAGTGCCTGCGGGACCGCCGTGACCGGCGCCGGCCCGTTCTATTGCCCTGCCGATCAGAAAATCTACCTGGATCTGGCCTTCTACCGGATTTTGCAGCAACAGCTGGGGGCATCCGGCGACACGGCACAAGCCTATGTCATTGCGCATGAAGTCGGGCATCACGTACAGAACCTGACCGGCACGCTGCGGCAGGTCGAACAAGCTCGCCAACAGCTGGATGCCATCCGCTACAACGCGCTGTCAGTACGGGTAGAACTTCAAGCGGACTGCTATGCTGGCATCTGGGCCAAACACTCGGAGCAGGCGCATCACTGGTTCGATGCGAACGATATTGCCGAAGCCATGAATGCGGCTGCGGCCGTGGGGGACGATACCCTCCAGCGCCGTGCCGGTGGCACCGTCCGTCAGGAAAGCTTCACCCACGGCAGCTCACGACAACGTCAGACCTGGTTCCAAACCGGCTATGAAACCGGCAGCGTCTCCCGCTGCAACACCTTTGCCAAAAGCTTTCCCTGAACCTAACACAACATGACAGAAGGCCGGGGCACGCCTGCACGGCGTGGCCCGGCCTTTCTTTTCCACCCCTGCCGTGCTCCGATCAGGGATGGCTTCGGCAACAACCTTGATCTGTTGCGCTGGATCGCCTAACTGCCGGCACCAGTAACATGGTCAGGAACCGTCAATTCACGCCACCACCAGCGGCTGGGCGGCGGGACCCCCACGCACAGCACCTGCCGGCTGTCCGCCGTGAGCGATACGCTGGCGAGCGAACCGTCAGGGCACAGGGTCGATTTCTTCGCCTCTGTGCATTTGGCATTTGCACAGGGCTTGGGCGGCGCTTCGCTGAGCACCACGGAGCGACCTGTCCAGTTCTCCACCCGCCAGCCCGAAACACGTCCATCATCTCCGTTGACTTTGCCATCCTTGTTGGTATCAATGATCTGCTTGGTCGACATGCCCCCGGTGATCGGGTCCACAAAGTGGCTGAACCCCGGCACATTGACCAGATCCGCACAGGGGTTATCAACATAGTCCGTTCCCACCACCGGCGTCATGGACTCAAAGAGCGCCATGCCAGACACCAGCTGCGGCTGCACAATCAGTCGCAGTCCGCGTTCTACACTCATGTCCAGCGGAATCTGCCAGCCGCGATCCTTGCTCCAGTCCAGCACCTTGTTGGCATCTGCGTCGACTGACAGCCCACTGACGCTGTTCAGGTTCTGCCGGCGCACCACCAGCTTGTCGGACGAAATGGATGTGCCCTCTTTCCATTGCCAGCCAACCGTCTGCGAGGCACCGTTCGCTCCCTTCTGCTGTACCAGCGTCGAATCGTCCCATAAACCGTAGAGCGAATCCTGCTGATCCTGGGCCTCATCGCCCTCTTCAAACAGCTTGCCCGTACCCGCCAGCACCATGGTGCCGCCCCGGGGATGCTGCACCAGCGCAGGAGCAGCGGTGAATGGACGCCTGCCGGCATCCGTGAACAGCGGCCGGCCGCCGAACGACACCTTCCAGGCATTCCTGTCACCTGACAGATCGAATTTCCACATATTGCCAAAGAGGTCACCCGCGTAGGCAGCCGTGATCACCTGATTGCCGTCACGCAACAGCTTCACCCCGCCCAGCCCATTCGGCTGGCTTTTCGAGCCTCGGCCAGTATCCAGCACCTTGAGAACCCGGCCCGTTTTGACATCCACCACCAGCAACTTCGCCCTGGCATCTGCGCTGTCATAGCCGTTACCGAACACAGCGACCCAGGTGCCATCACGCAGCATGCCCACCTCAGGTGCCGATAGCACATGTCCCAGGCTCGGCTCGCGCTTGGCATCCAGCTCCCACATGAAGGATCGTGTACCCAGATCCTTGTCAGCTGTCCGGGTCATGTCCAAGGCAAATACCGCGGCTGGCCCGGCACCCGTTGTCCCCACCACCAGATTCTGCCAGTGACCGTCCAGATAGGCATCCGCCTCCACCAGCGGGCCATCCATCAGGAAGCGGTGCTCATTATTGCCCTTCCGGGCCAGCCGGGCCATTTCCATGACCACCACCCGGGGAGCATAGGCCATCCGCTCGACACCATCACTGGCACGGAATACATGCACAAACCCGTCATTGGCACCGACCACCACCAGCTTCTGACGTTTTTCCTTCTCCGTGACGAACTTCTTGTAGCCGTCCCGCCCAGATGAGTTCATCCTGCCCCCAACACCCACTTCCGCCGGCAGTGCCGCATAGCCCTGATTGGTAGCTGCGCCCAGGAAAATCGGCGATGAATTCACGATCTGGCCCAGGGCGCCACGACGTGGACGAAAGTACTGATTTTCGTAGTTGGTATCGCCCATCAGATAGGCCACCAGCTGACGACCGCGCCCTTCCCAGACATTATCCCGTTTGCCTGTCCAGCCGAAACTGTCCATCAAATCCTGCTTCAGCTTGTCCGACAGATCTCCATTCTTGCCCTGAATCCAGTAGAAATCATTTGCCTTGGTACCGTTGTCTTCACCATTGCCAACAATGCCCTTGCGCAGACTCCAGTGCCGCATCTTGTTGGCTGCACTCCACTGCAGTTTGCCCTGTTCACCTTTATCGTTGACCAGATAGGACTGCAGATCCCCTGTCCAGCTGCGGGTAGTAAACGACGGAACGAATTTCTGATTGTCTACCTGCAACGCACGGCTGCTGACCGACACCCCGGCTGTCGTACCGGTACGGTCGACGATCTCGGCCAGAATCTGGCGCATGGAGGCCAGAAATTCCGTACTGTTCTTGACGTTAAGATAGCGACCATGGCTGTTCACAGCCGCATGCCAGAGGTCATCGATCGCCTGGGGTGACTCTTTGGGAATGCGTTCAGGCCAATGCTGTTTACCTTCGGCAATGTCTTTGAGTGTTTGCGCCTGCTGTTCGGTAGTACCCGCCTTCAACAAACCATCCACGCCGAAAGACAGCGTATACATGGTGAGATTCTGCCAGAACGAAGGGTCATCCTTGTCTGGTACGATATTATTTGGAATATCCGGCCTCAAATCATTCTTCCAGTAATACATGGCAATATCGCCCAGGCTGTTACTGGCGCTGCTAGGATATATCTGGTTCCCCGGCTCCTTTGGATTATATTGATAAGTCAACCGGTTTCTGCGGTTACCATAAATCTCGGGACCTACGGTCGTGTCTGCATCAGACATGCCCCCGTGTCGGCCAATTTCCGTATCGCCATCCTGACCATCGTTATATTGGCCATCCGTCATCAGAATATGGTAGGAGCGTCGGCAGCTCAGTCGCCGTGTCCGGCCACGTCTATCCTGATCGGTCCACGGTTCATCCCCCCTGAAGTACTCGCCCACCGCAATCGACGCCAGACGCAAAGGCGTGCCACCATTCGGTGTCAACTGCTGAAGCCAAGTCAAAAACTGACTTTTCTGCTCCTGCCCGAATCGCTGTACACCTTGTTTGATCACCTTGTTGAAATCATAGTCACGATATCTGCTGGTTTTATTTGGAACCTTATTGATACTTCCATATCCCACACGGACATCCGACCCCAGCTGCTTGTTGAATGCCTCACCTACCGCTGCCACGGCTAACAGATACCGTGTACGATAATACTGATACCAGTTGGCAAAGTTCTGGTATTCCTGGCGACGGGTACATGACCGAACCTTGATTGATTTAACGGCGCACTCTTCCCGTTCAGTCGTTTCAATATCGATGGTTGCATCGTCTGATGGCATGTCCGCAATCGACACGCGCTTGTAACTGTCGAGTTTCCACGGATCCTTGCCTGGCTGCAAGACGTAATAAGTAGCAGGTTTGATGGTTGTGGGACGATTAGGCGCCTTTTCGCATTTGGTATAACGCTTCTGTCCGACCGCATTCGTGCGCTGCCAATCCGATGGCCATTCTTGCGGAAATTGTGTTGGCGGAGCACATACGGTGAAATTTTGACCAACGGGTATCTCCCCTTCCAGGTTGACGGTGACGTCACCTTCGTGGCCGTAGAAATAGTGTGCCGCCTTGGGATTCGCATCGGGGCCTTTCTCCCCTTTCGGGGTCAACCAGGGTTTGTACGACACTTTCGGGTTGTAGTACAGCAGATTGACATCGGATGAACGCTTGCGCATGGACAGGATGTTATCGTCAGCCGTATCCAGCAACCCCGCCACGTCATAGCTACCGACTAATTTCTTGAGCTCATCAGGATGAAAGGCATACAGACCCGGCATGGGATCCGAATCTGGCAACGTGTTGAAGGCCATGGATCCCGAATCATCCAGCGTAAACATGATGTTGGGCTCTACCACTGGCGGAGTCACGACCACCAGGGAATGCTGCGCCACCTCTGCCTGCGCCGGCAGCCATGCCATTGACGCCATCCACACCAGGGCCAGCTGAACGGCACGACCAGCCCCTGCTCGAACCCCGGGACAACGCGCCCCACTGTCTGTGCCCACCACCTCAACCCTTTTGTCGCCCACTGTCATACGATTTCTCCAGAAATCATCACGCTGCCCTCCTGCCCCACCTTGGGCGGCCTGCGCTGCGCTCCCCGCAATCACACTACAGCTACGGTCTGGAAACAAGGCATGGCGGACTGCCGCCATTCAGAAAACGACAAACGGTGCCACCATATGGCCGGCCTCATGAACCGTTGATCCTTGCCGCATTAAAAAGGGCTGCTGAAAAGCAGCCCTTTTCTGACACCGACCACACCGCTGGAGGCTGGCCAGGATATTGATACGTCATTGAATGCCAGCGTCATTCGACTGGTCGGTACTCATCAATACCCTCATGAATGTCGATGATCTCTCTACTCAACCGGGCAGCATGCTGCTGTGGGGCGCGGACACTTCCTGCGCCAATGAAGCACGCACCTCCTTCGCCTCAATATCGGAAGACACCGGGTCGAACCCTTCAAACCCCGCGAAGCTCTCCAGGCTGTCAAAAGCAGGCACATCCAGATGCCAGTCCGGTTCATCCGCCCCCGTGAAATCATCCCAGCGGCAGACGTCGGATTCCCCTGTTTCGAGATAGCCACACAACCCGGCCAGGACGTCGCATGATGACGGCAGTGCCTCCAGAGACAAGGCACCCGCCTCGTCATTCTCAGGAGCCAATACATCAACGGCCGTATCCACCGGTGGTGCAGCAAGCAACTCGTCGTTTCCTGCCGCCTCCCAGGCCCCCGCTGCCCAGCGTCGATATGCCACGGATGTCGTCTCTCTCATGAATCACCCATCATCAGCATCATCACATCCACATCACCGCCAGCAGGCGCCTGCTGACATTTTTTCCTTACCCTGCACCTTGCTCGTGTCGTTACTGCGCACTCCACGACTGTTCAGTATCAGGGCGCCACAAGGATCGTTATGGGTTCTGGGCTCTGCCCGTAGGGTATAACTACTGCCCTCTTCCGCGGTACTAACCGTAATGTCATACAGTGGCGTGCCACTCCGCGGCGATTTACGCAAGCTTTCCGGCAACTGAAGCAGGGTGCCATTGCGTTGCTTTTCATAGGAGTTATGCAGGGAATAGAAACGCTGCATGTACTGGGTGGCGTCCATCAGGACGGCCTTGGCGTCTGCTCGGCTCGCGCGCTGGATATACGAAAAATAGGACGGAACGGCAATGGCCGACAGGATGCCGACGATGGCCAATGCGATGAGCAACTCAATCAGCGTGAATCCCTGCATTCTGGAATGGGGACGAATCCGGTGGACGGGGGCAGCCGGCATTCTTGCTCTCAGTATTTGAAAAACCCCGGCGGTTTGCTGGGGCCGCCGGTGCCGGCGGGCGGCATGCACCATGCCCCTTTCTTCCAGGACAGTCGTCCGTTCACCGCCTGCGCCATCATACGCCTGTTGGCGAAGCGGCCTCGGCTGCTGTGTCACAAATACCTTCATTTGATAGTTCTCACCATGGATTGCAGACGGACTTCCGAACCACGGGCCGTCTGATAATCATCGCCAGTGTACGGTATATACTGCGGCCCAAACCCGCGAGCGGTAATTCGCACAAACGCAAAGCGTTCAGGGTCAAAACCCCGGGACTCGGCCGTGACGGTCCCTGGCTCGGGCGGAGCAATCATGCGCCATTCGTCGATGCTCAGATACCTGAACAGACACCGCGGATCATATTTGACTGTCTGCGACAACCCCAGCTCGCTGCGCGGCACTGCCATGCTGGCACTACCCAGCCAGACTTTGTCATCCATCCACTCATAAGGCTTCGAATAACCGACCAGCATGGGAATTTCACTGAAATTTTTGATGACCTTCTCTTCGCAATAGCGCAAAGCAGATTCTGCCGCCTGAAAGGCGATGGATCGTTCGCGCAGATTGGCCCCTACCATATCCGTGGTGAGCGAGAGACGAACAGCCACCGCCGTGCCCAAAGCCATGACCACCAGCAGAATCAGGGTCATCACCATGATGAGCCCCCGTTGACGGGCTGGCTCCACCAGCGTCGTGTCTGCAACCGTCCACGGATCCGGTTGATGGCGGCGATATGGCATGAGCGTTTCCGCCGGAGAATTGACGACGTTCATGGGGCTACTCCGATTTTGTTCCGGATGGCGACCGTCATGGAAAATGCCTGTCTCAGGCGCCGGTCATTGACACTCTGGACCTTCCCATCACAATCCACATAAGGTGTACCCACTTCTTCATTGACGTTGTTGTCGCTGCGCATCACGACACATATCCGTATCGAGTCCACCGCACACCAGGCGTTATCCGTGATGGAGCCTACTCTGCACTCCTTTTTCATGTCCTGCGCTTCCCGATAGCGAGCCGTCCGGCCAATCAGGATGGGGGCATCGAACGCAGTATTGGCACTGTGCAGCGCTGGATTGATGGGTGAAACGCCGTAGCGGATGCGAAGCTGGTCAACGTTATCCATCAGAAGCTGCTCTGACGGAACCCCGTGCTCCACCGGCGTGACATTCGATCGACAGTAAAGGCCGGGATTTCCTGTTCTGGTGCCAGATGATCTTATATAGAACTTTTCCTGGATTTCCCGACCAATACTATGTTTCTCACGGGAATTGCCATTGACCTTCTGGTCAAGATGAGCTTTATCATAAGCCTCCATTTCCTGGGTGTAGACCACATTGCCCAGACAGTCCCAGTTGCGCCCACCGGGTTGCACCTGAAAACGCAAGGCGAGGGCGTCATTGGCGTTGGTAGTCTGGGCATGTTTGCAAGCCAATGCATCCCAGACCGCTGAGTCGTCATCAAATGCACCCCGGCATCCGAACAGGGAGCTGCCATCGCCAAAGGACACGTCTTCGGCAATAACCTCTGAGCTTGGCAACCAGAACCCTGTCATCCGCAGGTGATCTGATATTTGCATCAGCGCCATATTGCCGAGATCATGCATGGTCGACTGGACATTCTGCTTCCGGCCAGATACCCCGGATCCGCTGACGGTATACAGCACCGTGGCCGTTACCATGAGACCAATGGCAACCGAAATCAGCATCTCGATCATGGAAAAACCCCGCTGACGCGGCCAGCGGTGTTCGCCCCCCATACGGCCGCCCCTGCCTGCACATGTGTGGACCGACATGTTCATCACAGTTTCATCCCCAGCTGAAGGCACTGCGCCTTGGTTTGTGTGCTGTTTGCCTGCCTCGGACACAGCAATGCGCCAGAAGACAGGGCCTCGTCATTCAGGCCCGGCACATCTGGCTGCTGCCACATGACCCAGATATTGATGGACTGACTGCCGGTATCCTTGATGACGATCAGGTCACCACCGGGCAGGCTGTTGTGCGCCAGCGTGCGCAACTCATATTGATCGAACCGGGCGATCTCCTCATGCGAGCAGTAGGCGGTTCCCCGCAGG
This sequence comes from Lautropia sp., assembly GCA_030527825.1. Lineage (GTDB taxonomy): Bacteria > Pseudomonadota > Gammaproteobacteria > Burkholderiales > Burkholderiaceae_E > Lautropia. Next base: position 1,136,110 of record JAUNAC010000001.1, on the reverse strand, counting down.
CAATCCGGGCCGTTGTAACGCGTGACCTCGGCCTTGGGGTCGTAGGTGACGTCATGAAGATATGCATCAGAACTGTTGATTCGAGCAACGTTCTGCTGCATATTGACGTTGGCCCGCATGCGATCGGCATATTCATCCGCGATGCGCGCAGCAATATTGCGAAATTCTGCGGTGCGCTCGAACCCCATGCTGCGGGTCTGTGCCCAGAGCATGGACAGCATGCCGACAGACAGGACGATGACGGCCACCAGCACTTCGATCAACCCGGATCCCCGCTGACCGAAGCCTGCCGCCCGGCTTCTGCTGCGTGACAGCACCACGTCAGATGCCGTACCAGGCTGCTCGCTGCGCAGGCCAGAATGGATATTGTCATTCAGCATGGTGCCAGGACTCCGGTGGAACTCACACACATCTTTTTTTGCAGGACTTTATAGGACGGGTCCTCTTTACTGATCGGTGGCTTGAAGGTGAAGGATGTCGCTCCGCCCACCTTCAGAACCCCGTTGGGGCGGAAGCGAATGGCACCACCGACATCCGCTTCGATGCTGCCACCATTGCTGTAAGCCTGCTGAATCCGGATATACTGATCCTGATTGGTATAGCTGCCAATAAATATGATGTAGCCGGTTTCCCATGCTTTAGAGCTATTGCACCAGGCCTTCCCGGGTGCCACCTGCTCAGGTTTCAAGGTCGGGCACATGGAGACATCCCGACCGCGCTTGAGGGCCTCGGAGCGTGCCAGGCGCAATGCCGACCCCAGGTCAGTGATCTGCGCACTAATCGATCGCTGAATGGCGAAGTTGCGAAAACTCGGGATGGCCATGGCAGCCACAATCCCTGTGATGGCCATGACGACCAGCATCTCCTGCAGGGTGAAGCCCGCTGAGGCTTGCGAGAATTTCATGCTCTCCAGACCAATCCGGTTATAGACAGACGCCGAACATTCCAGCCATGGCCAGAATGTATCTGACAGCACAGTCTGCAGAAAGCGGGGCAGCGCCGCAACGCTGACGGGATGAGTGGATGCTGTATGACTACTGGTGGTTGTGCAGCGTGCCGTATTCCCCTGCCCCCCCTTATGTCCCCGTCGGGGCGCTGATGGATTCCAAACAAAAGGGGCCAGCGCTGCATGCGCTGGCCCCTGACTGACGGCTGATGTGCTATCTGTTGCGACTGACCCGCTACTGCCCTTCCAGGAAGCTCTTAAGTTTGTCGGCCCGACTTGGATGACGCAGTTTGCGCAACGCCTTGGCCTCGATCTGGCGGATGCGTTCCCGCGTGACGTCGAACTGTTTGCCGACCTCTTCCAGCGTGTGGTCCGTACTCATCTCGACGCCGAAGCGCATTCTCAGCACCTTGGCCTCACGTGGGGTCAGGGAGTCCAGAACCTCCTTGACCACGTCTCGCATGGAGTCATGCAGAGCCGCATCGGAAGGGGCCAGTGTGGTCGTGTCCTCAATGAAATCACCCAGATGGGAGTCGTCGTCATCTCCGATGGGCGTTTCCATCGAGATGGGCTCCTTGGCGATCTTCAGGATCTTGCGGATTTTGTCCTCAGGCATCTCCATCTTCTCGGCCAGGGTGGCCGGATCGGGCTCGATGCCGGTCTCCTGAAGGATCTGGCGACTGATGCGATTCATCTTGTTGATGGTCTCGATCATGTGCACCGGAATGCGGATGGTGCGCGCCTGGTCGGCAATGGAGCGGGTGATGGCCTGCCGGATCCACCAGGTGGCATAGGTGGAAAACTTGAAGCCGCGCCGGAACTCGAATTTGTCGACCGCTTTCATCAGGCCAACGTTGCCTTCCTGAATGAGATCAAGGAACTGCAGACCGCGGTTTGTGTATTTCTTGGCAATGGAGATGACCAGCCGCAGGTTGGCCTCGGTCATTTCCCGCTTGGCCTTGCGCGCCTTCATCTCGCCCATGGCCATCCGCTTGTTGATTTCCTTCAGATCCGGCAGCGGCAGCACGACACGCACCTGCAGATCGATCAGCTTCTGCTGAAGGTCCTGAATGTCGGGGATGCTCCGGGCCAGCACGTCGGCATAGGCGGGCTGGCTGGCCAGTTCGCTGTCGACCCACGCCAGGTTGGTTTCATTGCCGGGGAAGCGCTTGATGAAATGCTCGCGCGCCATCCCCACACGATTGACGCAAATATCCAGGATGGTCCGTTCGACCGTGCGGACCTCATCCACCTGGCTGCGCAGCATGTCGCACAGTTTTTCGACCACCTTGGCGGTAAAACGGATGGACATCAGCTGCCGCTGCACGGCTTCCTGAGCCGCCAGATAGGCGGGCGACTTGTAGCCTTCGGCTTCCAGCGACTCGCGCATCTGCTCAAATGACTGAGCGATGCTGGCAAAGCGTGACAGGGACTCTTCCTTGAGCTCTTCCAGCTTGGCGTTGTTCATCGCCGCGAGGGTGGCCTCGTCGTCGTCATCGCTGTCGGCACGCGAGGGGCCGAAGGACATTTCCTGGTCGTCTGCATCGGGGTCAAGCAGGCCATCGACAATTTCATCGACACGCAACTGCCCGGTGCTGACCTTCTCGGCCTGATCCAGCACCTCCGCGATGGTGGTCGGGCAGGCGGAGATGGCCTGCATCATGTCTTTCAGACCTTCTTCGATCTTCTTGGCGATGACAATTTCGCCCTCGCGGGTCAGCAGCTCAACCGAGCCCATTTCCCGCATGTACATCCGGACCGGGTCCGTGGTACGGCCAAACTCCGAGTCAACCGACGACAGGGCCGCTTCCGCTTCCTCCTCGGTATCATCGTCCGAAGAGGTCACGGTCCGGTCATTCAGCAGCAGCGAGTCAGTGTCAGGCGCCTGCTCATACACCGAAATGCCCATGTCACTGAAGGTGCCGATCATGGAGTCGATCGCTTCGACTTCGGTCAGCCCCTCCGGCAGGTGGTCATTGATTTCGGCATACGTGACGAAACCGCGCTCCTTGCCCAGCTTGATCAGCTGGCGCAGGCGGCTGCGGCGGGCCTCCATTTCCTCTTCGGTAACGCCCTGCTTGACGCTGGCCAGCGCTTCCTTGATGAGCGCCTTTTCCTTGGAGCGCTTGTCCCGGCCCCGGCTGCCCTTGACGGGAACGGCAGGAACATCGTCATCAACCGCATCATCATCACTGCTCAGATCGGCATCGTCGTCATCGGTAGCGACCATGTCATAGTCACCACCCTCCTCGAAGCCATCATCATCTTCCAGATCAGCACTGGAAGACTTGTCGGCGGCCTTTTTCCGGCCTGCTGTCTTCTTGGCCGGCTTGCGGGCACCATCTGCCTTTTTGGCCTTGGCCGGCTTCGCTTCCTCGCCAGCACTGTCGGCCTTGACAGTTTTGCCGGTCTTGGCCGTCTTGCTGGTCTTGACCGTTTTTTCCGCCTTGGCGGCTTTGGCACGTACCGGTTTGTCGGCCGCCCCGGACTTTTCCGACCGGGTCGATTTCGCGGATTTCGCGCCGGACACACCGTCAACGGCCGATGCCGTTTCAGCCGACGTTACTTTGCCCGCCTTGCCCACCTTTTCTTCCTGAGTTTTTGCTGTTTCTTTTGCCACGTTGGATTCCCGCCTTGAACCTTTAATCATATCAGCCCGCCCCTTTCGCCGATAGACGCTTGATCACCGCCATCAGTTCAGCATATCGGGGTCGCCCCCCCCCTTCGTCAAGCCCCTGGCTCACGACCTGGATGACTTCTCGACGTGCCTGGTCAAGACGAATCCGATCGAGTGCATCCAGATAGTCAATGCGCGCTTCTTCATAACCCATGCCTGCCATGACGCCCGCATCGCGACGGTCAAGCCCCTCAATGAAATCAGCCGTCCTGGGTGCGCGGGCACGGACCTCGGCAAGCACCGACGCAAAATGAGCCCCGGTGGGCAATGACGCCAGGAGTTTCCGCCAATCCAGCAACACCTGGGGCAACAGATCCGTGTCCTCCAGGGGCTCATGTGCCAGAGCCGGGTAATAGGCCAGCAATAGACAGAGGCGCTGCTGAAGGGTGGGAGGCTCTGGACGCATCCGGTGGGCACCTGAGATGCCGGGTCTGCTGCCACCGGCACGCGGAACACGGGCGGCCGCCTCCTGGAGCCCATGAGCCCCCCCCTGCGGATGGGCTGTGGCCGTGCCTGTCCGGGCATACGTACCCTCCCGCCCCGCCCCTTCAGGGCGCCGGGGGAGCGGTCTGCCATTTCCCTGGCGCTGTGGTGAAAATGATGCATTCGGACGTGCCAGCTTCAGACCGCAGTAGACGGCCAGTTCTTCCATGGGCAGGCCCAGGCGCCCCGCCATGTCGACCAGGATCTGGGTTCGCAGCGCAATGTCCGGCATTTGTTGCACCAGCGGCTTCAGTTCGGCCTGCATCTGCGCTCGCCCCTCCGGCGTGGCGATGTCGACCCGACTGGACAGCTCCCGCAGCAGAAAGGCGGACAGCGGCAAAGCCGCCTGCACCTTCGCCTCGAAAGCGTCCAGTCCTTCTGTCTGAACGTAGCTGTCGGGGTCATGCTCAGGAGGCAGAAACAGAAAATCCAGCCGCTTGGCATCCGAGAGCAGCGGCAATGCATTTTCCAGGGCACGCCAGGCCGCTCGTCGGCCAGCCTGATCGCCATCAAACGCGAAGACGATCCGGTCAGTCAGACGCAGCAGCTTGCCCAGATGCATGGCTGTGGTAGCAGTGCCCAGCGTCGCTACAGCATACCCGCAGCCGTGCTGATGCAGCATGACCACATCCATGTATCCTTCCACAACCAGCACACGGCCAGCCGTACGGATGCCTTCGCGCGCTTCGAACAAACCGTAAAGCTCATGGCCTTTGGAGAAAAGCGGCCCTTCCGGGGAATTGAGGTACTTGGGTTCACCCTGTCCCATGACCCGCCCGCCAAAGCCAATGACCATGCCGCGCGGGTTGCGAATCGGAAACATGATCCGCTCGCGGAAACGGTCATAGCGCTTTCCCCCCTCGGCAGCGATGACCAACCCGGACTGGACCGCCTCCTCTGCCGCGTAATCGGGCAATGTGCCTTCCAGATTCCGCCAGTTGCCCGGCGCATAGCCCAGTCCGAAGCGACGGGCTGTTTCGCCGGTCACGCCCCGTGCTTTCAGATAGGCGACCGCCTCTGGGGTTACCTTGAGACGCATACGGTAATAACGTGCAGCCATGTCCAGCCATTCAGACAGCCCCTGCTGCCGGGCCTTGCGGGCCATGTCGGCCTGGTCATTTCCGCTGGTCTCCGGAACGGTCAGACCCACATCACGTGCGAGCTCATGAACTGCATCAACAAAGCCCAAACCATGATGTTCCATGAGAAAGCGGATGGCCGAGCCATGCGCCCCGCAGCCAAAACAATGGTAAAACTGTTTGGTCGGCGAGACTGAAAATGACGGGGATTTTTCGTTATGAAAAGGACACAGACCTTGATAGTTGGCGCCGGCTTTGCGCAACTTGACTGCCTTGCCCACCACATCGACGATATCGACTCTGGCCAGCAGTTCCTGGATGAATGATTGCGGGATCAAACCAGCATGGGGGGGCCTGTCTCAGGCAGACAGACGCGCCCGTACCATCGAAGAGACTGCAGCCAGGTCTGCCTGACCGGCGAGACGGCCCTTGACAATAGCCATCACCTTGCCCATATCCGCCAACCCCTGGGCAGCCGTTTCAGCCATGGCCGACTCGATCACCATGCTGATCTGCGCGGCATCGGCCTGCGGAGGGCGATAGGCATCCAGGACCGCCAGCTCGGCACGCTCCTGATTGGCCAGCTCAACCCGCCCAGCCTTGTCGAACTGCGCTATGGAGTCCCTGCGCTGCTTGGAAAGCTTTTCAATGATTGACAACACCTGCGCATCGTCCAGCTGGATGCGCTCATCAACTTCTTTCTGCTTGATGGCCGCCAGCAGCAGCCGCAAAGCCCCAAGACGCACTTTCTCCCGCGCCCGCATCGCAGCTTTCATGTCGGCGTCTATCCGGGTTCTGAGATCGGTTGCTGTATTCATAGAGCTATCGGGCTAGGCAGCCCGTGCAACAGGGTATGTCTGAACACGACGCAGAACAGCGCCTGCACCACCATCCGGAAAGACGGGGTGCAATCGGCAAAACGCCGGGAAATCAGTATTTTTTCTTGGGCAGCATCTGGCTGCGCAGACGTTTGTGATGACGTTTGACGGCGGCTGATTTCTTGCGCTTGCGCTCTGCAGTCGGTTTTTCATAAAACTCACGCGCACGCAGCTCGGTGAGCAGCCCGGTCTTTTCAATGGTTCGCTTGAAGCGCCGCAGGGCAACGTCAAACGGCTCGTTTTCCTTGACTCGGACCAATGGCATGAAAAAACCTTCCTTGAAATGATGTGAAATGGGTAATGATGGCTAGTCGGCAATTATAGCCTCGGGAACAGGCACTTGCCAAGCTGGATATGCAATCAGTCAACGACGGCCGGACAGCTGGCGATTGCGACTGGCATGGTGGGCAACAATACCGGATGCAGCGGCATGCGCAGACGCCCAGGCCCATTGAAAATTGTATCCTCCCAGCCACCCGGTCACATCCACTGCCTCCCCGATCCAGTAACTACCCGGCACAGCATGGGCCTGCAGGGTATGAGGATCGAGCGCCGCAGTGGCAATGCCACCGGTAGTCACTTCGGCTTTGCGGTAGCCCTCGGTGCCAGCGGGTCGCAGTGGCCAATGTTTTATGGCCTGCGCCAGTTGACGCAGACGGGTATCACCAGTTTCCGCCAACCGGCTGGCATCAGACAAACCGGCCAGAGAGGATGCCACCTCATCGGGCATCAGGCTGCCCGACAGTGCCACTGCACGGTCGAGCCAGGTACGGGCAAGGCGTGCAGGCAAATGGCTGGCCAGCACGGTACCAAGCTGGAGATGCTGCGGCGGCAATCCCGGGCCGCGCGGGCCTGAATCCGGCGGGTACCGCAGCACTGTGCGGGCATGCTTCAGATCCAGCAGCCACGGCGCCAGATCGCCCATCCCGGGCAAGAGATCCAGCACCAAGGGCTGCCCGGCCTGCCAGTAGCTGGAAATCTGCAGAATGGCCGGGCCAGACAGGCCGCGGTGCGTAAACAGCAGATCATCCTCGAAGCGGACACAGCGGCTGTGCACATATCCGGCATCGGCGCCAGACGACACCGAGACAGCTACCGGCAGAGCTACACCGGATAACGCGGCAAAGGGCTGCCAAGCGGCGGCCGTCAGCGTCAGCGGTACCAGACCAGGTTGAGGGGGCTCCGTGGGGATGCCCCATTGCTGCGCCAGTCGCCAGGCGAAGTTGCTGGCACCGATGGCGGGAATTGAAAGCCCACCCGTGGCGACCACCAGGGCCGATGTCTGGTGCACCTCATCGGAGGCAAGCACACGAAAGCGACTGCATGACGCGGCATCGTCCAGCCGGCTGATTTCCTGCAAGGTAACCGGATAGCGGATCTGCACCCTGCCGCGCCCACACTCATCAAGCAGGAGCTTGATGATCTCCTGGCTGGATCCATCACAGAACAGCTGGCCCAGATGCTTCTCGTGAAACCCGATCCTGGCCGCGCGCAGGCGCGCGATGAAGCGTTCCGGTGGATGAGCCTTCAGTGCGTGGCGGGCAAAACGCGGATCCCGACTGAGGTAGCGGTTCGGGTCGGCTCCGTTGAGATTGGTGAAGTTACAGCGCCCCCCGCCGGAAATCCGGATTTTTTCGCCAATGCGACGGGCATGATCCAGCACCAGCACCTTCAGGCCCCGCATACCCATCTGCCCGGCACTGTATAGCCCTGCGGCCCCAGCCCCCAGCACAATCACGTCCCATTGTTCCATTGCTCTGCCCAGTTACGCGAGTCATACCGGCTTGCCCGACCTTGTCACCAGCCACTCGGGCCGACAGCGTATCATCGCCCCCGGAACACAACAATGTGCCAAGACACGACAGACTGCCATGCTGGTACTGGGAATCGAAACGTCCTGTGATGAAACCGGAGTTGCCTTGTATGATGCCGAACACGGGCTGCTGGCCCAGGCACTGCATTCGCAAGTCGCCATGCATGACCGTTATGGCGGCGTCGTGCCCGAACTGGCCTCGCGCGATCACATCGAGCGCCTGATACCACTGCTGGAGCAGGTCATGGCCGATGCGGACCGACCGCTGACCGCCATTGATGCTATTGCCTATACCCAGGGTCCCGGGCTGGCGGGTGCGCTGCTGGTAGGCGCCTCGGTCGCCACGGCGCTTGCGCTGTCATTGGGGCGCCCGGTGATGGGCATCCATCATCTGGAAGGGCATCTGCTTTCGCCGCTTCTGTCGGACAACCCGCCTGCCTTCCCGTTCGTGGCGCTGCTTGTGTCGGGCGGACACACCCAATTGCTGCGGGCAGACGGTCTGGGGCGCTATGTGCTGCTGGGAGAGACTGTCGATGATGCCGCTGGCGAAGCCTTTGACAAGAGTGCCAAGCTGCTGGGGCTGGGCTACCCCGGGGGCCCCGCGCTGTCCGAACTGGCCCGGCGTGCCAACCCGACCCGCCCGGATGCCCCTCATTTCACACTGCCGCGCCCGAAACTGAAAAGCGATGATCTGGACTTCAGCTTCAGCGGGCTGAAAACGGCCGTGCTCACCCAGGTCAAACGGGGGCTGCCGGTGGCGCACCTTCCCGATCTGGCCCGGGAAGTGGAAGAAGCCATCACGGATGTACTGGTAGCCAAATCCCTGAAAGCCTTGCAGCTGACGGGCCTGTCACGACTGGTGATTTCAGGGGGGGTCAGCGCCAATCACCGGCTGCGGGCCAAACTAGCCAGGGCAGAACAGGACTGGCCCGCAGACCGTGCGGCGCTGCGTGTGCACTGCCCTCCCCTGGCACTATGCACCGACAACGGGGCCATGATCGCCCATGCCGCCGCCCTGCGCCTGACAGCGGCTGCCCGGAAAACATCCCCAGGAACGTCCGTCCCCTCACCCGAAACTGATGACACGAACCCCTTGCATTTCGATGTCCGCCCCCGCTGGCCACTGGAAGAGCTGGCGCCCCTGTGAAGCGGGGAAAAGGTCTCGGACACGGAGCTCACATTGGCCAGGGGGTTCCCCGGAAAAATCAGTGTCCCCCGACCCTCGGCGGCGGATATTTCTGGCGCTGGCTGTCTTTCTTGCCGCCGATTCTGGACTCTTTCCCGGCAATGAGCCGGCCAATGTTTTCACGGTGCCGCCAGATCAATAAGGCCGCGATAACCAGCACAACCAGGGCTCGGGCATCGATGCCATAGAAAAGCTGCCAGTAAATGGGAGCCATCACGGCGGCAACAATCGCCGCCAGCGAAGAATAGCGCGAGACAAAGGCGACAGCCAGCCAGGTGGCCAGTACAGCCATGCCATGCCATGGGTTAAGGGCCAGGAGCACACCCCCGGCGGTTGCAACCCCCTTGCCCCCCTTGAAACCATGGAACACCGGATACAGGTGCCCGACAAAGGCGGCCAGCCCCGCCAGCATGATGGTCATGTCCGAGAGCCCCAGGAAAGAGGCCAGACAGCGCGCCAGCACCACCACGACAACACCCTTGCCCACGTCCCCCAGCAGGGTGAACAGGGCAGCCTTCTTGTTGCCGGTGCGCAGAACGTTGGTGGCCCCCGGATTGCCGGAACCGTAGGTGTGGGGATCGGCCAGCCCCATCATACGGCTGACAACAACGCCAAAAGAAACCGAACCGATCAGGTAGGCAACCAGCAGAACCAGAATTTGCACAGGCACAGAAGCAGAGGCCATGGGTGTGTTCATCCAGTGGGAGTGGGTGGACAGGGTGTCCGGGAAACCGTTCCGACATGTTACCGGAAGAGAGCAGATCCCTAACCCCGCGGATGATGTTGCGCATGCAGCGTTTTCAGCCGGGCCCGGGCCACATGGGTATAGATCTGTGTAGTGGAAATGTCCGCATGACCTAACAACTCCTGCACGACCCTCAAATCAGCGCCATGGTTAAGCAGATGAGTCGCAAAGGCATGGCGCAAGGTATGGGGTGAGAGGGGCGCATCGATGCCAGCCTGAACCGAGTAACGGCGAATGAGTGTCCAGAACATCTGCCGTGTCATGCTGCTGGCGCGCCGGGTCACGAACACCGCCTCTACCTGACGGCCACCCAGCAACTGGGGCCGGGCGCGGGCCAGATAGCGGTTCAGCCAGACATGCGCCTCTTCTCCCAGAGGAACCAGCCGTTCCTTGTTTCCCTTGCCGACCACACGCACCAGGCTGTCCACCAGAGACAGCTCTGACAGACTGAGCGCCACCAGTTCGGATACGCGTAGCCCCGTTGCATAAAGCACTTCCAGCATGGCGCGGTCACGCAGGCCCAGCGGTGTATTGGGATCAGGCGCCTTCAACAGATCCTCCACCTGGGATTCGGACAGGGTGCCAGGAAAACGGACAGGCTGCCGCATGGCCTGAATGCGCAGTGTCGGGTCATCCGGACGCTGCCCGTCGCGCAGTAGCCGGCGATAAAAGCGCTTGATAACCGTCAGTCGACGATTAGAGGTACTGGCCTTGCTATGGCCATGGCTGGCCGCCAGATAGGCCAGCAGATCAGCCTCGCTCGCCTGCCCAAGCCCCACTCCACGTGCCGGCATGGCCAGCCAGCGCGCCAAAGCCATCAGATCACGCCGATACGCCAGCAGCGTGTTCCGGGAAAGCCCGTCTTCTAGCCAGCAGGCGTCGCAGAACTTCTGAATGTCGTCCTGCGCCTCAAGCAGGCATGACATCGTGGCCGCCGTCATCCCCTCATCCATCACTGCACCGTTTTCCGCCACACAACCTCCCCCGCTACCGTGCATCTGTTGCTATGCTGATACCACCATGACCTCCAGGCAGCCACCGGCCGTCCGGCGGTCAGCCAGGGGAATAACAGCCGCCCCATGGCAAGGATCATTGTCAAAAACACAACAGATATGTCAACAAAACTGCAACAATACGTGCTGACCGATGAACGGCAGACGGCCTGCTGGGCCCAGGCGCTGGCCAGCGCGCTGTCGGCGCAAGACCTTGACAAACAAGCCTTTCTCATCACGTTGCAGGGCGAACTCGGTGCCGGCAAAACGACACTGACACGCTTTTTGTTGCAGGCGCTGGGTGTGAAAGGTCGTATCAAGAGCCCTTCCTATCCGTTGCTGGAATCCTATAATCTACCGAGATTTCCGGTGTACCACTTTGATTTATATAGATTCTCATCACCAGAACAGTGGTTCGATGCCGGATTCGACGATCTCTTTGCCGGTGCCGGCCTGATGCTGGTGGAGTGGCCTGAACAGGCCGCCGGTGCGCTGCCTGCGGCTGATCTCGGACTGCAGCTGACACTGACCTCTGCCTCTGAAGCCCGCCACCTGGAGGCCCATGCGCACAGTGCACGCGGAACACAATGTCTGACGCAAATCACCCACATCCCCACCGCCGACGACGCCTGCTGAAACTCGGGCTGACATCCCCCCTGCTGCTGCCCCTGCACGCAGCGCACGGGTCTGCGCCCATCCTCACAGGCCGTGCGGCCAGTTCCGTCCGCAACCACGACATGGCCGCCCTATCCAGTGCCCCCCCCTCTGGCGGTTCTCCTTCCAGTATAGGCAGCAATCAGGCCATTGCCGCTATCCGGATGTGGCCATCCCGTGAATACACCCGCGTCACATTTGAACTGACCCGGTCCATCCCCTTCCATAGTCACCTGATTGATAACCCCAATCGGGTGATCCTTGATCTGCAAGGGCTGCAGCTGGAATCAAAGGTACACGATCTGATCAGCCGTATCAGCACCCAGGATCCATTTGTACGCCAGGTTCGCGTAGGGCAGTTCAAACCGGGGACGCTGCGCATTGTCTTTGACCTGAAACAGCCCGTTGCCCCACAGATCTTCACCCTCAAACCTGCAGCGGGCTATCAGTACCGGCTGGTGCTGGATCTTTATCCCAAGCAGGCCATCGACCCACTGGATCAGCTGATTGCCGATTCCAATGACCGGCCGGCAGCCACTTCGCCCCGCTCCCGCACACACCGTGCCCAGGCGCAGGCAGACTCCCGTGCACCGAACCGTGCCCGGGGCCGGAGCCAGACGAAAGGCACGCCCGAGATGACCCGTATCTTCACGGTCGCCATTGACCCCGGTCATGGCGGGGAAGATCCGGGGGCCACTGGCCCGATGGGCACACACGAAAAGGACGTGGTGCTCTCGGTGGCCCACAAGGTGCGCAAACTCCTCGCCCGGGAGGAAAATCTGCGGGTATTCCTGACCCGCGACGATGACTACTATGTACCGCTGGCCAAGCGCGTCAGCAAGGCAAGGGGCATTCGGGCTGACCTGTTCGTCTCGATCCATGCCGATGCCTTTGTCCGGCCTGATGCCCGTGGCTCATCGGTTTTTGTGCTCTCCAATCACGGCGCCAGCAGCCTGGGTGCACAGTGGCTCGCCCATAGCGAAAACCAGGCTGATCTGATTGGCGGGATCAACATCAAGACGGCCAGTGCCGCCCCGGAAGCCGCCAGTCTGCTGATGGATCTGTACACAACCTCTCAGATCCGGGATAGCAAAGCACTGGCCAAACGGGTGCTCAACGAGCTTGGTCAGATCGGCCGGTTGCACAACGCCAGTGTCGAGCAGGCCAATTTCGCTGTCCTGCGCTCGCCGGATGTTCCATCGGTACTGGTCGAAACCGCTTTCATCAGCAATCCAGACGAGGAACAGCGCCTGCGCCACGCTGGCTATCAGGATGAGTTGGCCCGCGCCATCGCCCGAGGCATTCTCGACTATCGCAAGGCCAACCCTCCCGGACCACGCGGCAAAATTTCCTGACACCCGTCTGTCTGAGCAGCGCCGTTCCGCCGGCAGACCGGGCGCTTGCCCCCCTGTCCAGCAACTGATCGTCTCTTGTCTCTTATAACACCAGGGCGACAGCGTCTCGTGCATGCAATCTATCACTCTTGATGATATGTCACGGGGATGGAATCAGCGACAATGGGCGCATGACCGAATCGCTCCCTTTCGCCCAGGCCGGGTGGCATGCTGGATCGGATTCGGTGCTGTTGGCACCAGACAAGCAACCGGACACGGCTTCTTCGGGCCTTGCTGTCACATCTGGCAACGATGGGCGCTTTTCTGGACACGCTGGCCCTCTGCAGCGACGCGCTGACATCGCCCGTCTCCTGCCGGACATCCACCTCAACCACACGGACAGTCTCCCACTGTCGGGCCAGCATCATGCTGAATACCGCATTCAGCCAGTCTTTCTGCACCCACCCGCCTCGTGCAGGCACACTCGCCTGCAGGCAGGCGGGTTCGCCTCACCTTTCCGCGCCTGTTTGCAGCAGGAACCCGAAACTTTTTCAAACCCACTCTTCATGTCATGAACAGAGACGACATCGACACAAACATGGCGTACCTACCAGCGCCAAACATCTGCGCGGCCTGATCGCGCAGTCCCCTGCGTCGGGTGGGCCATGCACTGCCCACCCGACGCGCCTTCTCCTGCCGCATGCGCATTTCCGGAGTCCCCATGAAACATATCGCCTACGTCTGCACAGATGCTGATATCCCGGTCTTTGGCAGCCAGGGCGCCTCGATCCACATTCAGTCGGTAGTGCGGGCCATACTGAAAGCGGGTCATCGCGTCACGCTGTTCGCCTCTCTCTTTGACGGCCCGCTTCCCGCTGGCCTGGAGAACGTCACGCGCGTTCACCTCCCTGAAATCCCCTATGGGGATATGCAAAAACGGGCACACGCCGCCATGCAGGCTCACCATCGAATCATCGAGCGGCTGGATGCTCACGCTCCCTTCGATGTGCTGTATGAACGTTATGCACTCTGGAGCGACGTCGGCGTGCGCTGGGCGCGGGCACATGGCATTCCCGGCATTCTGGAAGTGAATACCCCGCTCATCGAAGAACGGCGCCAGCAACAGCAGCTGGTGCTGGAGGATGCCGCCCGAAGGATCACCGGCTCCGCCTTCTCCCAGGCCAGTGTGCTGCTGGCTGTCTCACCGGGCGTTGCCCGCTATCTGCATCGCTGGCCCGGAACACGGGGACATGTGCATATCGTGCCCAACGGTGTGGATCCGGCGCCCTTTGCAGTCTGCGCCGACCTGCGCCAGGCACGGCGCGTAACGGACAAGACGACAACGGGAGAGACGCCCGTCGTGATTGGATTTCTGGGGCAACTGCAGTCACTGCCGGAACTTCTGATGCTGGTGGATGCCTTTGCGCGTGTGCATCGACAACTGCCACATGCCCGGCTGCTGGTTGTTGGCGATGGCCCGGCCCGAACCGATATGGCGTCTGCACTAACCGCCCGCGGGCTGCTTCAATACAGCCGCTTTACGGGCAAGGTCGACGCCAGCGAGATCCCGGCCCTGCTGGCCCAGATGGACATTGCCACGGCCCCCTACCCGGCACAGCCGGAGTTTTATCTGTCGCCCCTGAAAATCTGCGAGTATCTGGCGGCAGAGCTGCCCGTGGTCACGACACAGGTGGGGCATCTGGATACGCTGGTACGGCAGGACGTTGATGGCCTGCTGGTCACGCCAGACAACGCCGAGGCATTTGCCCAGGCCCTGACGGATCTGGCCCTGGATCCTGCCGCCCGCATGGCCATGGGTCGGCATGGTCGGCAACGCATGGTGACCGAACGCAGCTGGGATAGCGTGATGGCCCATGTTCTGGCACTGGCGGAGATCGTGCGCCCCTCCCTCCAGACCCTGACCATTCCCTGACCCGCTCGCGACGGACTATCTAAGCGGTATGCTGTCACATTGACAGCACCTAACTGGAGTTGTCCCGGCGCCCCCGCCGCATCAGGTGGCGCACCATTTCAAAGAGTGCCGGCAGGCCAGGAATGATGATCATCGCCAGGGTCACCCAGGAAAAATGGGCCTTGACCCAGGCGTGGTTGCCAAAGAAATAGCCCAGACCAGTCAGGGCCATGACCCACAGCAGCCCGCCCACGATGTTAAACATGGCGAAGCGTGCGTAGGTCATCTGCGCGACCCCGGCCACAAAGGGGGCAAAGGTTCGGATGAAGGGCATGAAACGGGCCACGATGATGGTGATACCGCCATGCCTTTCGTAAAAAGCATGGGTTCGGTCAAAGGCGTCGCGATTGAAGAAACGGCTACTGCTCCAGCCAAAGACTTTCGGGCCGACCAGGCGGCCGATAACATAGTTGACCGCATCACCCAGCACGGCGGCCAGAGCCAGGATACCCATAAGCCCCACCAGATCCAGGCGACCAATGGCCGCAATGGAGCCTCCCACGAACAGCAGGGAGTCTCCCGGCAAAAAGGGCATCACCACCAGACCGGTTTCGATGAAGATAACGGTAAACATCAGCAGATAGACCCAGATGCCGTAGTTTTGCACCACCGTTTCCAGGTGCTTGTCCAGATGCAGGAAAATGTCGATCAGCGCGGAAAAGTCCATGGGCAGCGGCGCAGGGGCAGGCAAACGGGGCACACAGTGTACCCGAGCGCCCCGGTGCCATGCACAGAATGTCACGGCAAGCCCTGAGGCCACCCCGACAGCCAGCCGCCGGCTGATCGACCCGGACAATCCTGCAATAATCCCGCCATGTCCACACCATCCCGTCAGATCCCCCTGCCCGCCGCTCCGTCCGACGAAGCGCCGCGTCCCATTGCGCTGCTGCCCGATGTGCTGATCAGCCAGATCGCCGCCGGCGAAGTCATCGAGCGACCGGCTTCCGCCCTCAAGGAGCTGCTGGAAAATGCACTGGACGCGGGCGCCAGCCAGATTGACATCCGGATTGAAGAAGGCGGGCTACGCCGGCTGCAGGTAACCGACAATGGCCGCGGCATCGTGCATACCGAGCTGCCACTGGCACTCACCCGCCATGCCACCAGCAAAATTGCCTCGCTGGCCGAGCTGGAGCATGTCACCTCGCTCGGCTTCCGGGGCGAAGCACTGGCCTCCATGGCTGCCGTCTCCCGCCTGACGATCGCCAGCCGGCCGCTGGCGGCCGGGCATGGCTGGAAAGTAGAGGCCCAGCCCGGCCAGGCGCCTGGCCCTGCCGAGCCCGTCGCACTGGCCGCAGGCACCGCCATCGAGGTGATTGACCTGTTCTCCGCCACCCCGGCACGCCGTAAATTCCTGAAATCTCCGGCCACAGAGGCAGCCTACTGCCTGGAAGCCATCCGCCGCGTCGCGCTGTCGCACCCGGCAGTGCAGTTCATTGTCCATCAGGACGGACGCGAAGTGCGTCGCTGGCCGGCAGCATCGGCCGCCCAGCGCGTCGCGACCCTGATCGGAGATGGCGCCAACCTGCTGGCCGTCTCGGCCCAGGCCGGGCCATTGACCGTGACGGGCTGGCTGGGCGAGCCTGATGCCGCCCGTGCCCGCAGCGATCGCCAGTATCTGTTCGTGAACGATCGTTTCGTACGCGACCGGATGCTCGCCCAGGCAATCCGGCAGGCTTATCGCGACCGCCTGCATGGTGAACGCTATCCCGTCTTTGCGTTATTTCTGAATATCGACCCGGCGCTGGTCGACGCCAATGTCCATCCAGCCAAGACGGAAGTCCGCTTTCGTGATCCCGGCGCGGTTCGTCACCTACTTTTTCATGCCGCGGAGAATGCGCTGGCTGACGGCCTGTCCCAGACCCGGCACGAAGCCAGCCGCACCATTGCCCTGGCCAGTGACCCACTGTCCCGTGCGCCTGATCCAGGCACACCGACGCCACCCCTGGGGCATCAGGCCAGCGGTTTTACCACCGACCGGCATACCGTCAAGGCGCGCCCCGGCCATCAGCCAGCCCGGTCAGCCCCCCCTGATGCGGCTACCGCCGCATCAGGGGCTCACAGTCTGCAGTTTCAGGCCCCGGCCCATTCACCGTCCCCGCCTGGCCCGGCTGATGCCCTGGCCCGAAGTGACGCCGCCCTCCCCCACGCGGCAGAACGCCGCCCCGAGTGGCCTGACGTTCCCAAGGCCGGCGGCAGCCCGCCGGCCCCGGCCGGGGTCGACCAGACATCTGGGCAAGCCCCCGCGGCCTCCTTCGACCTCGAAGAGGCACCGCCCCGCATGGGCTTCGCACTGGCACAGCTACATGGCCTCTATATTCTGTCCCAGACCGCAGACGGGCTGATCATCGTCGACATGCACGCCGCCCATGAACGCATCGTGCTTGAGCGTCTGAAACAGGCACACCAGCACCGACAGATCGCACATCAGCCACTCCTCATCCCCGCTGTATTCCAGGCAACCGAACTGGATATCGCCACCGTCACCGACGATGCGGATTCCCTGGCAGAGCTGGGCATCGGACTGACGGTGCACGGCCCCGACACCCTGGCGGTGACCAGCGTCCCTGCGCTGCTGTCCCGGGCAGATCCCGAACGGCTGGCGCGGGATGTACTGGCCGCCTGGCAGGCACCTGCCCAGCACGATGCCCTGGCCCGACGCCTTGACCGGCTGCTCGCCACAATTGCCTGCCACGGCTCAGTACGCGCTCACCGCCCGCTGACCTTACCGGAAATGAACGCCCTGCTGCGCGACATGGAACGCACCCCCGATGCCGATTTCTGCAACCACGGCCGCCCTACCTGGTTCCGGCTGGGACTGGACGAGCTGGATCGCTGGTTCATGCGAGGCAAATAACCATGCGCGCCCTGATGCTGCTTGGGCCGACCGCTGCCGGCAAAACCGCCCTGGCCCTGGATCTGGCCAGACACCTGCCTGTGGAGATCATCAGCGTCGATTCCGCGCTGGTTTACCGCGGCATGGACATCGGGACCGCCAAGCCGTCCGCAGACGAACGACAGCGCGTCGCCCACCATCTCATTGATATTCGTGACCCCGCCGGGTACTACAGCGCGGCGGACTTTTGCGCCGACACCTGGCCTCTGATTGAGGCCATTGAATCCAAAGGCCACCTGCCCCTGCTGGTGGGTGGCACCATGCTGTATGCCCGCACCCTGCTCCACCCCATGGACAATCTGCCCGGCGCCCGGCCAGACATCCGCGCCCGGCTGGATGCCGAAGCGGCAGAGCACGGCTGGCCCCATCTGCACCAGCGGCTGGCGCGGCTTGATCCCGTCACCGCACAGCGCCTGCCCCCGACTGACGCCCAGCGCATCCAGCGGGCGCTGGAAATCATTGAGATTACCGGGCAGCCACTGTCGGCCCAGCACACGACTGGCCAGAAACCATCGGCCCATCCCGATATCCGGATTATCAGCCTTGAGCCATCCGATCGCGGCGCGCTGCATGCCCGCATCGCCCAGCGCTTTCAGGCCATGCTGGCCCAGGGGTTCATCCACGAGGTGCAGCGGCTGCATGCCCGTCCCGACCTGCATGCAGGATTGCCATCCATGCGCACGGTTGGCTATCGGCAGGTATGGCAGATGCTGGACGGCGAAAGATCCCGCGACACGCTCCTGGAGGCGGGCCTCGCAGCCACCCGCCAGCTGGCCAAGCGCCAGCTCACCTGGCTGCGCAGCCTGCCCGTGGATCTGCGGCTGGACTGCCTGCGCACCGAAGGGCTGACGGATGCCGTCCTGGACTTTCTCTCGCAGGAAACCGGACGCCCGGCCCCCACACGGCAGATGGCGGAGGGAAATGGGAGTCGAACCCACCCGGCGACGCTTGGCGTCACCCACCGGGTTTGAAGCCCGGCCGATCCACCGGGATCGTCTTCCCTCCCTGGCGACATGGGGGAGCGTGATTGTGACATGAATGGCTTGCGCTCGTCTCAAGCGCGAAACACATCACTCTCCGGACGCAACACATGGGCATCCCCCACACGACGGCACAGGCCCATGCGATCAAAGAACTCCAGCACCTGCACCGCCCGTTTCCTGCCCAGCCCGCTGGCATCACGAAAGGCGGCCACCGTCAGCACCGCAGGTGCAGTCGACGGGGGCGCCGCCGATGGCTGGGCCAGCTGTCGGCACAGGTTGGCCAGACGGATGGTGGTGGCAGCATCCAGATACAGATCCTTCACCACCTGATAGATCTGTCCTGCCCGGGCCAGGCGGGCCATCACGGGCCTCAGCGTGCCAGCCGGCTCATGAATCAATTCGGCAAGGTCCCGCATCCAGGCCCCCTGGGCCGCGGCCGCCTGCAAATAGGGGGTCAGACGCTGCAGTACCGCCACATCCCGTTCCTGCAAATGGGCGCCGTGTTCTGGCAAGTGCACAAAAGCACCAGAGCGGGCCAGCTGTCCGGTCTGACGCAACGCCTCCAGCGCCAGACGCCAATGGGCATCATCCAGCCGCAGGCGCGCCAGACGCCGCAGCCGGGCTGCATCCGGGCCCATTTCCTCCGGCGCCGTCGCGTGATATTGCGCCAGGGTCGTCAGCACCGTCTGTTGCAATTGCTGCCAGACCGCCTCGCCCATGAGGTAATCATCCGCCAGCCGACGGCAGGCCAACCCCGTCAGCGCCGGCTCGAAGGCGGCCAGATCGCGCAGGCCGAATACCCGTTGCCACTGCCGCAGATCCACCCCCGTCTCCGCCACTGCCAGCAATCCGGCCAGCCGGGCAGACAGGGTGGGCTGCTGCAGCGCCTGAAGCAGTTGCAGCCGTTGCGGCGTGCGGCGGTAACGCGCCGGTGCACAGGGGTCCAGAACCTGCCCGCCGCCGACCACGCGCTGCCCCGCTGCATCGCGCAGAATCAGACGGTCACCATGCCAGGCAGCCAAAGGCTGCGACAGCACCAGTTGCACCAAGGCGCTTTGCCCCGGTGCCAATGCATCCCCCTGCAACAGCGCCACCGCTGCCGGGCAGGCCGTCGTACCGAGATGGACGTGGACACGGGACCCACTGCGCAATGCCTTCGACTCGGCCGCCCACCATGTCAGCTCCACATCCAGCCGACCGGACACACAAGCCATGTCGGGCTGGCTCAACCAATGCCCGCGTGGAATCTGCGCCGGCTCCACGCCCACCAGATTGAGCGCACAGCGCTGGCCCCGGCACGCCTCGTCGACCTTCCTGTTCTGGGCATGCACCGAGCGCACCCGCAGACCCATCAGCCCATCTGGCCATTGCGCCAGCGTATCACCTGCCCGAACCCGCCCGGCATGTACCGTGCCGGTTGCCACCGTGCCCACACCATCCAGCGTGAACACCCGGTCAATGGCCAGCCGGAACGCCTCCCCTGGCCGTTCACCCGCCTGCCGCACGGCCGTCTGACGCACCTGGGCCAGCAGCCCATCGCGCAGGGCGTCCAGCCCTGCCCCGGTCACGGCCGAAACAGCCATCACGGGCGCACCTGCCAGGCCCGTGCCCGCGAGCAATGCCTGCACCTCGCCACGCACCTCGACAAGCCTGGCGTCATCAACCCGGTCGATCTTGGTGAGCACCACAATCCCCCGCTTGACCCCCAGCAGCGACAGCACCGCCAGGTGCTCCCGGGTCTGGGGCATGACACCATCGTCGGCCGCCACCAGCAGCAGGGCAAAATCAATACCGGTGGCGCCTGCAATCATGGTGTGCAGCAGTTTTTCATGGCCAGGCACGTCAATGAACGCGATCGGCTCCGTCAGGTCAGCCTGCGCAGGCTGCCAAAACGCGTAGCCCAGCTCGATGCTCATCCCCCGAGCCTTTTCTTCAGGCAGACGATCGGTATCCACCCCCGTCAATGCCCTGACCAGTGAAGTCTTGCCGTGATCAATATGTCCAGCAGTCCCGATCATCATGGCCTGTCACCCCCTGCCGGCGACCGGCCGGGCCGGCACGGTCTCTATCATCCCCTGCAACAACAGCCACTGCTGCATGAACTCCGCCTCCTCGGCAGGCTCCAGACAGCGCAGATCCAGCCACAGTCCATCATCCGACACCCGTCCGACAACCGGACGGGGCAACTCCCGCAAGGCTGCTGCCAGGGTCTTCAGATGACGCCCCGATCGACGTGCGCCTGCGTAGCGAATGACCAACCCGGCACTGGGCAGGGCATCCACCGGCAATGCGCCACTGCCAATCTGGCTGAACATCGGCTGGATCTCGACCCGCCATGCACTGGACAATGCTGCCTGCAAGGTCGGCAGCAGGCGCTCGGCCTGCCGACGGATATCGCCCTGCGGCCGGAGAAACAGCCTCAGCGTGGTCAATCGCTGCGGCAGGCGTTCGGGCACCAGATACAGCCGCAGCAATGCCTCGATGGCCGCCAGCGTCACCTTGCCCACCCGCAACGCCCGTTTGAGCGGATTCTTCTTCAGCCGCGCAACCAGATCACGCCGTCCCACAATCAGACCCGCCTGCGGCCCCCCCAGCAACTTGTCACCGCTGAAGCTCACCAGATCGGCGCCTGCCGCCAGTATCTGCTGTACGGTCGTTTCCCGCGGCAGCCCCCAGTCCGCCAGCTCCACCAGCGATCCGCTGCCCAGATCGACGACCAGCGGCAGACCGGCGTCGTGCGCCAGCCGGGCCACCTCGGCCTCGGGTACCGCACAGGTAAACCCCCGAATCGCGTAATTGCTGGTATGCACCTTCATCAACATGGCCGTCCGCGGCGTTATGGCCCCGGCATAATCGGCGGGATGCGTGCGGTTGGTCGTGCCCACTTCCACCAGCCGTGCGCCCGCCCTGGCCATAATGTCCGGGATGCGAAAGGCGCCCCCAATCTCGACCAGCTCGCCCCGTGACACGATCACCTGCCGGCCACGTGCCAGACTGTTGAGCATCAGCAGCACAGCAGCGGCATTGTTATTCACCACCGTCGCATCCTCGGCCCCGGTCAGCTCACGCAGCAGGCCACTCAGCAGATCATCACGGTCCCCCCTGCGACCATGGCCCAGATCAAACTCCAGATTGGCCGGTGTCGTCATGGCACGAACCACCGCCTGCACCACCTCGTCCGGCAACAACGCACGACCCAGGTTCGTATGCAGCACTGTGCCCGTCAGATTGAAGACCGCCCGCAGGCGAGGCGCCAGCTGCGCCCGCAGCCGCTCGCCAATCCGCTGCACCCAATCATCCGGGGGGGCCTCCGTCAGACCGGCTGCAGGCGGCTCCTGCGCTGCTGCCGCGCGGGCCTCCGCCAGTACCGCCCGTGTGACTGCCACCGTGCGGGTATGGCCATACTCCGCCAGCAAGGGTTGCATCGCCGGCAGTCGCAACAGCGCATCCACTCCGGGCAATGCCCGGCCACCGGACGCCACCATCAGTGCAGCCGACCCGTTGTGGAACCTTCCTGGCCGGATGCCGACAGCAGATCCCTATCCTCATGACTCTCCTGCTCTGCCTGGACTGTCGCCTCATCCGACGCTGTCTCCTCGGGAAACAGGAAAGGATTTGAACCTGCCCGGGGATGGCCGGTGTGTCCCATCACCACATCCAGCATCAGCGTACCCAGATCATCGGCCAGCACATCCAGCTGCGGATCACGCCGCCTGTCAAAAACCTTGCTGTAGCTGCCGCAGACATCGCATAACTCTGCCGTGCAAGGATCCAGCATGCGCGCAGCCGCCTCACTGGATGCCCGCACCTGCTCGTCCCGGGACTGCAGCTCGGCCTCAACCCGCTCCAGACGCCGATAGCTGATCCCTTCTGTCGAAGCGCAGTTGCTGCACTTGACCCGAACCATGTGCCACTCGGTCTCGCAGACCGAACAATGCAGATAGCGCAAGCCATCCACCTGACCACCGATCTGCACCACGCTGGCCAGAGGCGCACTGCCGCAGACCGGACAGACCGTCGGCGGATCGACATAAGGAAGGGTTTTGAGGTTCAGGCGTGCAGCCCGGCACATCATCACCAGCTGCACCGCTGCCATCACGATCGGCGCACGCACGCGCTGTGTCTCGTCCAGCGGGCCACTGCCCCACAGGCTGACCAGCAGCGAGTCCAGCTCCAGCAGCGACATGCCCTGCATGCCCGTGAGTACCTCGCGCTCCACCTCGCTATTCTCGGCAGCGCCCGGGCCATTCAGCAGATGCGCAACAATGCTCTGCATCACCGGCTGCCAGGACGGATCCAGATCCTCAGGCATCAGCCACAGCGGCATTGCATTGCGCTGGGCCCGGTCCAGCAGCTCATCATCAATTTGCGGCAGCACGGGCACCTGCGCCAGCACCGCATGCTGGGCATCGACCAGACGTGCCAGATAGCGCAAAAAAGCCCCCAGATGACTGTCAACCGCCAAATGACGAAGGCGGGCAGCCCGTTCAGGCAGAAGGCGATCAGGCTGGGGCAGGATGATACGAGGGAAGGCCGTACGATCGAGAGCTTCGATTTCGCCCGGCTGAAGAATGCGCTGCGACATGAATGACCCTGAGAAGAAGCGGCGGATATCCGGAAAGGATCCGGCGATCATAGCCGCTTGCTCCCGCAGAAACAATTCCGGGCCGCGTGCGCGTGGATGGCGAGCCATGCCCGCGGCGGGCGTACACCATCAGTGATGGTCGCCCGTCATCTTGCGGTACCAGGCACGATGGTGTTGCTTGGCCCAGGCACGGGTCACTGTTCCATAGAGCATGGCGCGAATGGTGCCCCGTGTCCAGATAGCGGCATAGACATGCATGATGATCAACATGATCATCCCAAAGGCAGCAAGCGCATGCACCAGCACACCCAACCGTTCCCAATAAACTGGCAGATTCAGCCAGGCGCGCCAGATCGCCACCCCGCTCACGAACAGTAGCAGCATGCAGAACACCAGCCCCCAGAACAGCAATTTCTGGCCACCGTTGTACTTGCCCTGCTCCGGCATGTCGTGATCGTTACCGTCAACCATCTTCCTGATCTCCTTCAGCCAGGCGATATCCTGTTTCTGGATACAGTTCAGCCGCCAGAAACGTGTCGCCATGACCAGGAAGAACAGCGCCATGATGACGCCTATGTACGGGTGCAGGATCCTCGTCC
The DNA here is from genome assembly GCA_030527825.1 of Lautropia sp. GTDB lineage: Bacteria > Pseudomonadota > Gammaproteobacteria > Burkholderiales > Burkholderiaceae_E > Lautropia. The sequence goes on along the minus strand of JAUNAC010000001.1, from coordinate 1,112,291 downwards.
AGGGACCTCCCCCGAACAATTGGGTCAGTGGAAAGAAAGCCGGATGGAAAAGTGATAACCCCGAGAGTGCCAACAAAATGAAACAGATGCCCACCACCCAGTGGTTCAGGCGCTCGGCGGCGTTATAACGGACAAGATCACGCGGATTGCGTTGCATGGCTCAGACCTCCCTGCCTGGCTGGTTCACCGGCTCCTGCCGCGCCGCCAGCCGGCCGGCCTCGCGGGCCAGGGCAGCGATTCGGGCATCTTCCTCCGCTTGGGCCGCTTCAGCATCCTTGCGCTCCATTTCGTCCTCCAGCTCCTTCGAAACTTCATTGGGGCCGCGGGTGATGTAATGGAACAGACTGCCCAAGGCCGCCGCTCCCATGGCCACCATGGCCAGTGGCTTGGCTACGCCCTTCCAAAGCGCCACCATCGGGCTAATCTGGGGCTTGTCCGGCAACCCGGCATATAGCGACGGCTTGTCCGCATGATGCAGGACATACATGACATGTGTCCCGCCCACGCCCTCGGGGTCATACAGTCCAGCCTGGGCAAAGCCTCGCCGCTTCAGGTCGGCGATCCGGCTGTCGGCCTGATCCTTCATCGCCTCCTTGGTACCGAACATGATCGCCCCCGTCGGACAGGTCTTGACACAAGCCGGCTCCAGTCCCACCCCGACCCGGTCGGAGCAGAGCGAGCATTTGTATGCCTTGTGATCCTTCTGCGAAATCCGCGGAATATTGAACGGGCAGCCGGTCACACAATAGCCGCAGCCAATGCACTTCTCCTCATGGAAATCCACAATGCCATTGGTGTACTGCACGATGGCGCCAGGCGATGGACACGCCTTCAGACACCCCGGATCCGCACAGTGCATACAGCCGTCTTTGCGGATCAACCATTCCAGATTCCCGCTTTCCTCATTTTCATACTCGGTAAAGCGCATGACCGTCCAGGTGTTCGCGTCCAGATCGGTCGGGTTGTTGTACGTTCCGTTGCTCGAACTGGCCACCTCCGGCCCAAAGGGGGTTTCCACCACCTCCGGCCGCAGGTCATTCCATTCCATGCAGGCTGACTGACACGCCTTGCAGCCGATGCACTTGGACACGTCAATCAGCTTGGCCACCTCGCCCGAGCGCGGTTGACGAACCTGAGGCGGCGTGGTGGTCGTGGCCGACAGCCGCCGGATATCCAGCGATTGCAAAGACATCGTCTACTCCTCAGATCTTTTCGACTTTCACCAGGAACGACTTGAACTCTGGTGTAAAGCTGTTGCCGTCCCCCACAAAGGGCGTGAGCATGTTGGCCAGATAGCCGGGTCTGGTAACCCCCTTGAAACCCCAATGAATCGGAATACCCACGTGGTGAATCGTCTTGCCATCAATCAGCATCGGGCGGATACGCTTGGTAACGACGGCCACCGCCTTGATGTGCCCCCGCCGGGATGAAACCCGCACTCGGTCGCCTTCACGGATTCCCAGCTCGGCCGCCAACGCCGCGCCAATCTCGACGAACTGCTCCGGCTGCAACACGGCATTGATCAACGCGTGCTTGGTCCAGAAGTGAAAATGCTCGGTCAAGCGGTAGGTCGTCCCGACATGCGGATACTCCGCTGCCGAACCAAACGTTTCCCACACCCCCTTGAACACCCGGGCGGCAGGCGACGAAGTAGCTTTCGGATTGTCGGGATACATCGGGTTGTAGCCCAGCGGGGTATCAAACGGCTCGTAATGAGTCGGGAAAGGTCCCTCCGCCATAGCCTGACGTGCAAAAAAGCGGGCCACTCCTTCCGGATTCATGATGAACGGCCCGGCCCCTGACGTCGGAGCCAACGTCGGTGTCATGTCCGGCACATCCGGCCCCTGCCAGCGGACACCATTCCAGCCCACCAGCATGCGCTCGCGGTTGAAAGGCTGTCCATCGAGATCCGTTGACGCCCGGTTATAGAGCACCCGGCGGTTAGCTGGCCACGCCCAGGCCCAGTTCAGGGTATTACCCAATCCACTGGGATCACTGTTGTCACGGCGGCCCATCTGGTTTCCGGCCTCCGTCCAGCAGCCAGCCCAGATCCAGCAGCCACTGGCGGTCGAACCGTCATCCCGCAGCTCACCGAAACCCGCCAGCTGCTGCCCTGCCCGGCGCAGCAGTTTCGACGGATCTTTCGGATCATGCACGTCCTGCAGCGCACGCCCGTTGTATTCCATGGCCAGTTCTTCCGGCGTCGGCTCATGGGGAACGGCATATGTACTCCAGTCCAGATCCCGGATGGGGTCGGGAAACACACCCCCTTCCTTCTCGTACAGCGCCTTGAGGCGATGATGCAGCTCGGCCATGATACTGATATCAGGACGCGCTTCGCCCGGCGCATCGGCAGCCTTCCAGTGCCACTGCAGCACACGCGAAGAGCTGACAATCGAACCATCTTCTTCCGCAAAACAGGTCGTCGGCAACCGAAACACCTCAGTCTGGATCGCGGACGAATCAACATCGTTGAATTCGCCGAAATTACGCCAGAACTCCGATGTCTCCGTGGCCAGGGGATCCATGATCACCAAAAATTTCAGTCTGGAAAGACCATTGCGCACGCGGCTGCTGTTCGATAGCGAAGCAACGGGATTAAACCCCTGTGCAAGGTAGCCGTTAACCCGCCCCTCGTTCATCAGCTCGAAAATCTGCAGCATGTCATATTCATGGTCCAGCTTGGGCAGATAATCGAAGCACCAGTTGTTCTGTGCCGTGGCCCGGTCACCATACCAGGACTTCATCAGGCTGACATGAAACTTCGGATAGTGCTGCCAGTAACTGATCTGTCCGGCACGTAGCGGCCTCGGCGCACGCTTGGCCAGGTAAGCATCATAGGACTGCTCCGCTTCACGCGGCAGCGTCAGGTAACCCGGCAAACTGGCCGACAGCAGACCGAGATCAGTCAGCCCCTGGATGTTTGAATGTCCCCGCAGCGCATTCATGCCACCGCCGGCCACACCGATATTGCCCAGCAGCAGCTGCACCATCGCGCCACACCGCAGGATCTGCGCACCGATCGAATGCTGCGTCCAGCCAAGGGCATACATCATCGTTGCTGCCCGGCCCGGCACAGCGGTCGACGCCAATTTCTCGGCCACATGCAGAAACTTGTCCTTGGGCGTACCGCATACCCGCTCCACCGCCTCGGGCGTGTAGGTCGAGTAGTGTTTTTTCATCAGCTGATAGACACAGCGCGGGTGTTGCAGCGTCGGATCGGTACGCACATAGCCATCCGGCCCCAGCTCATAGTCCCAGGAGGCCCGCTCGTAGGTGCGCGTGCCCTCGTCGTAACCAGAGAAGATGCCGTCGACAAACCGGAAGTCATCACGGACGATGAAACTGAAATCCGTGTAGTTGCGTACGTATTCGTGATGAATGCGATCGTGAGTCAACAGATAGTTGATGATGGCGCCCAGGAATACGATGTCGCTGCCCGAGCGGATAGGGGCGTAGAAATCCGCCACCGATGCCGAACGGTTGAAACGGGGGTCGACCACCATGAAGTACGCATTGTTGTGCGCCTTCGCTTCCGTCACCCATTTGAATCCACAGGGATGCGCCTCGGCGGCATTACCGCCCATAATGAGAATCACGTCGGCATTCTTGATGTCGACCCAGTGATTCGTCATCGCACCACGGCCAAACGTCGGGGCAAGACCTGCCACCGTCGGGCCGTGTCAGACACGCGCCTGGTTATCGAATGCGAGCAGTCCCCAGCTCCGGGCAACCTTGTGAGTGATGTAGCCAGCCTCATTGCTGGCCGCTGAAGCCGCCAGCATGCCGGTCGTTGTCCACCGGTTGACCCGCTTCCCATCGGCAGTCGTCTGCTGGAAATTGGCGTCACGATCGTCCTTGAGCAGGCGCGCAATGCGTTCCAGCGCCTCGTCCCAGGACATGCGTTGCCATCGGTCGGAACCCGGCGCCCGATATTCGGGGTAATGCAGCCGGTTGGGGCTATTGATGAAATCGAGCAACCCCGCCCCCTTCGGACAGAGCGTGCCACGGTTGACCGGATGGTCAGCGTCTCCTTCGACATGGATCACGGAACGGCGCGCATTTTTGGCGCCATCCCCCAGCGCGTACATCAGAATACCGCAACCTACCGAGCAATAAGTACAGGTCTGGCGGGCGACCGTCGTAGCGGCCAGCTTGAACTGACGCACTTCCGCCAGCGCCTGGCAGGGCGAGAAGCCCATCAGGGCCATACTGGATGAGGCCAGACTTGCCCCTGTCACCCTGAAAAATTGCCGCCGGGAGACTCTCTGCTCCATGGCATCACCTTCTAAGGTCAGGAATGGCCACAAACGCCTGCCGATCATACCTGCAGGCGCACCTGCCACAGCGGGGCCACATCAAGCCATTCCGGGTTAAGAAACACAAAAACCCGTACGTACCACCCCCTTACCACCATCCTGATAGGACGCAGTATCGACACGGGACAAGCAAATACACTGGAGCAACGGCGCAAGTACTTCGGACATCAGCCCTTCCCCAGCTTCGCTGGCCATTTTAGTGGCCAGACAGAAAAAAAACCAAACGGGATCCACCGCCAGCTGGCAGACGGTCAACACCCAGTGCCGAACATCACACAAAACCGTTGACAAGCATCCGCCAGGCGGCAGGCCCATGCCCATCTCCCCGGGCCCTGTACACAATTCCTGACAATCAGCATCAGCCGAGACGCACGACCGCGGCCGCCTCGCCTGGTTGGCGGGCACGCACTTCACCAATGTGAAAAACCGTTTCACCAGCGGCTTCCAGCGACCGCGTCACGGCCTGGACGGCATCCGGCGCCACCGCCAGAACCATGCCGATACCGCAATTGAAGACCCGATGCATTTCGGCATCCTCAATGTTCCCCTCCGCCTGCAACCAGTCAAACACGGGCGGCCGCTGCCAGCTGCTGGCCTGCATGTCGGCCATCAGCCCATCGGGCAGCATGCGCGGCACATTTTCCAGCAGGCCACCGCCCGTAATGTGCGCCAGACCATGAATGGGCTGCGTCGCTTCGCGCAACAGGGGAAGCAGCGATTTCACATAAATGCGCGTCGGCGCCATGACATGCCTGGCCAGGGGCATATCCGCCAGCGGCTGCTGCAGCACCGCTGCCGAGATCTCTCCGAACGCCTTTTCCAGCACCTTGCGCACCAGGGAATAGCCGTTGGAATGGGGCCCGCTTGATGCCAGGCCCAGCAGCCGGTCCTGCGCCTGGATCCTGCTGCCGTCAATGATCTGTGCCCGCTCGACGACCCCCACGGCAAAACCGGCCACATCATATTCGCCCGCCGGATACATGCCGGGCATTTCGGCCGTCTCCCCGCCCAGCAGCGCGCAGCCGGCCTGCTCACAACCATGGGCCACCCCGGCAACCACCGCGGCTGCCGTCTCTACATCCAGGTGGCCACAGGCAAAATAGTCCAGGAAAAACAGGGGCTCAGCCCCTTGCACAAGGATGTCATTGACGCTCATGGCCACCAGATCAATCCCGATGGTGTCATGTACTCCCAGGGCAAATGCCAATTTCAGCTTGGTTCCCACCCCATCGGTGCCCGACACCAGCACCGGCTCCCGGTACCCGGCCGGAACTTGAAAAAGACCGCCGAAACCGCCGATGCCCGACAGCAGCCCGGGTCTGCGCGTCCGTGCAGCCAGTGGCTTGATGCGCTCGACCAGCGCGTCCCCTGCGTCGATATCAACGCCGGCATCCCGGTATGAAAGTCCTGCTGTCTGCGTCTTTGCCATGATGCTTTGTCTCGCTGCGTGCCCGAGCAAGGCCAACCAGACCTCGCATACGGAATGATGAAACCGGTCATACGACGCAAAACCTCGCGGAGGGAAAGCGTCCGTACAGTAATCAGTCATCGTCTGAGCACTGTCCAGCCCGGTGGCCATTGCCATTCTAGCGTGGCTCTCTCCCCCCAGATAGCAACGTCCCACCAACCGGCTGCGCCACGCTCTAGAATCAGCGTATCAGCCATTGCCGCTGCCTGCCCGGGCAGGCAGGTACAAACACCGCACCATGGAATCACAACTGACGCTGGACTTCGGCCCCCCTCCGCCCCCTGGCTTTGACAATTTTGTCGCCGGAGCGAACCTGGAGTGCCTGGCTACATTGCGTCATCTCGTTCACATCCTGAAACAGAACAAGACGCCCGACCAGCGTTTTTTCTATATCTGGGGCCCGCATGGCGTGGGCAAGAGCCACCTGGCCAGCGCGCTGAGCAACAGTCAATGCCCGAATCTGATGGTGGTGGACGATGTAGACCAATACAGCAAAAACCGCCAGCGCACCCTCTTTCACCGTTTCAACGCCATGATCGAGCAACCGGGCCAGGCCCTGGTGGTGTTCGGCCACCAGCCACCTGCCCGTCTGCCCCTGCTTCCCGAGCTGGTGAGCCGCCTGGGATGGGGCATGGTATTTGCCCTGCACCCGCTGGATGATGACGCGCTCGCCGATGCGCTGGAAAAAAGCGCCCGGGAACGTGGACTTCGCTTCGGCCAGGATCTGAGCAACTACCTGTTGCGCCATACCCGCCGCGACATGGCAAGCCTCAAGACCATTCTGGACGGGCTTGATCACCTGGCCTGGGCACGCAAGAAGCCCTTGACTCTGCCGCTCCTGAAGGACTATCTGCAGGCTCACGCCCCCCCGCCAGCAGGCAAGGTAGACCAGTAGAGATCGCCCATATTTCCCGACCCTGCCGAAAACTCAGACATCAGCCACCCGTGAGAGGACCGACACCGATCTCCAGGCGAAACATTTGCGCGACTTAGCAGTTCGTGATGGCACGCAATGGCAGTACAACAGACTGGCCGCAGCGTGCCGTCAGCAGCTCCGCTTCAATCCCGTAGACAGTCCGAAGCGCATCCTCGCACATGACATCCTCAAAACGCCCCAGGCCCGCGATACGCCCGCCATGAAGCAACATCAGCGTATCGGCATGGCGGGCTGCAAGATTCAAGTCATGGATAGCGACTACCACCAGCGCACCGGTTCGCGTGACATATTGGCGCAACCGCTCGAACACCTGCATCTGATGGCGCACATCCAGTGCACTGGTTGCCTCATCCAGCAACAAAAGATCCGGCTGACGCAGCAAACGCTGCGCCAGCAGCACCAGTTGCTGCTGACCGCCCGACAGGGTGTGCATGCCACGATCATGCAAATGGCCGATGCCGAACGAATCCAGCAATGCCAGAGCGCTATCAAGCAAAGCGCCGCTGACCCGCCAGCCCAGTCCTTCATGGCGCCCCAATAAAACTGCCTCTGTCACGCTGATGGCGCTGCGCACCTGACACTGCTGGGGCATATAGCCGATCTCGGCCAGTCTGACAGGCTCGCCCTTCCAGCATATCTGACCCGAAAACGGACAAAGTGTGGCAATGGCGTTGACCAGCGTAGACTTGCCCGTGCCATTCGGGCCGACCAACCCGACGATCTGGCCTGGCGCCAACCGGGCGGAGATCTGATTCAGGATGACCCCCTTGCCCCGCACGACACTGACTGACTGCAGATCAAGACTCATGGCTCGTGCCCTTACCCCTTACTGCCCTGTCGGGCAATGATGACAAACAGGATCGGCACGCCGGCCACCGCTGTAATGATACCCACCGGAATGACCGCCGCAGGGGAAATGAATTTGCCAAAAACGGACGCCCCGACCAGAATGATGGCTCCCACGATGGCAGCCAGCGGCAACGCATAGCGATGGTCTTCACCCACCACCACGCGTGCCGCATGCGGAGCGATCAATCCAATAAATCCAATGGTGCCCACAAAGGAAACGGCAGCGGCCGTGAGCAGCGCCACCAGTATGAATGTCCGGCGGCGAATGCGGTCGACCGCCAGACCCAGGCTGCGTGCATTGGCATCGCCCAGACGAAGCGTGGTCAGTGCCCAGGCATCCCGCAAAATAAACGGCAGGCACACCAGTATCACCCCGGTACAGACGGTTACGCTGGTCCAGGTGGACTTGAGCAGACTGCCAAACAACCAGAAAACGATCTGCTGCAACACTTCGGGCGAGGCCAGAAACTGCAGCAGGGATTGGACCGACTGAAAGAAAAACAAAACGGCGATCCCCCCCAGCACCAGAATCTCCGGACTGGCACTACGCAATCGGGCGATGAGGTAGACCAGCCCGCAGGCCACCATGGTCATGCCAAATGCGCACACCGGTACCACCACGTAACCAGGCAAGGGCACCAGGCCGCCAAACATGATGGCCAGGGCTGCCCCGAATCCTGCCGCTGCAGAAAAGCCTAGTGTAAAGGGACTGGCCAGCGGATTGCCCAGGATCGTCTGCATCTGCAGCCCGGCCAATCCCAGCGAAGCGCCAACTAATGCGCCCATCAGGGTCTGCGGCATGCGCAACTGCCACAGAATGGCCGCCACATCGAGCTCGGCACCATTCGGCCCCGCCAGCAGTCCGCGCCAGACATCAGCAAAAGGCATGCCTGAAGGCCCGGTGGTCAGATCCATCAGCATCAGCACCACCAGCACGACGCAGGCCACCATCATCAGCAGGAGCCGGCGTGCGGCCATCTGCCGGTAACGTTCGTGGCGCTCAGGCGGCGCGACGGTCTGCCGCATATGGCACCTCGTCAGCATCGCAGAGACCTGCAGGGGAAATCCGGACTGCCGCGTTCACTGATGAACAGCCTTGTCTGTCGCATAGGGCAGCATGAAAGACCCTTCGGCCTTCACCGGGAGCCATTTTTCATAGAAATCCCGAAGGTTCTGCTGGGGGTCGACATCCCGGAAAGCAGCCGGATACAGCTGCTTGGCAAAATACTGGGCATAGACGTAGTCCGACAGCGTGCGCGCGCCGCCTGCGTAGATCCCGTGTACTGCCTGATTCCGGACAGCGGGCAGCCCGGCCCACCCTGGCCGCTTCAGGTAGGCGCCCATGCGGGTGCGGGCAACTGCCGGCGATGCACCGAACCCCATCGTAACTGCCTGAGGGCGATTCAGCCACTCCGAACCGGACAGGAAGATCAGATCCGGTTTCTGCGCCAGTACGTATTCCGGGCTGAGCGGCCCCCAGTTGCCAATCTTGCCCTGGGCAATGTTGTGCCCCCCCAGCTGGGTAATGAGGGCGCCCCACATGCTGTCACCATAGGAGTTGCCGACATCAGCCGGGCCTTTCTGCGCCAGCTCGACATAGACTTTCTTGTCGGTCGGCCCGGCCCGGCGGATCCGGGCGTCAATATCGGCAAACGCCTTCCGATAGTTGTCGGCCAGTGCCTGGGCACGTTTCTCCTGCCCCATGATCTTGCCCAGGGCCAGGGTAGAGGCCACGTGCTTCTCAATGGTCTGGGCGTTGTAGTCCAGGGTCAGCACCGGGATACCGGCAGCCTCAATCTGCTTGACTCCCTCACCCAGTGCGTCATAGTTCCAGGCAGCCAGGATCAGCAGGTCGGGTTTTGCGGCAATCACCTTTTCCACCGAAAAAGTATTGTCGTCCGTTGTACCCACGTCCGTCAGGTGGGCCAGCCGCGGCAACGCCTTTTCGTAGGCCGCATATTGTGCGGGTCGCCAGTCCTTCCAGGTGGCCAAGGAGAGCCCGACCACCCTGTCCATCGCCCCCGGGCCGACAACAGCCAGGTAGTCCTCATAATAGAATCCCAGAACCACCCGCTTGGGCACAGACGGCACCGTCACCTGACGGCCCTTGACATCGGTCACTATCGTTTCCGCCTGAGCCGACAGGGCCAGTGGCAGCAGGGCCAAGACGGCCGCGACTACGATTTTTTTCATGCTTTTCCCCAGTTTGGATCTTCTCAACTACTGTTGCCCATCAATCATGACATTCATGACCGAAATTCGTGTCAAGATGCCACACTATCCAGGTAAATAATCCCGTACGTTGTCGTCAATCCTCCAGGGCTTTGTAACCAGTGCAAAATACTCCGCCCACCTCATTTCCCGTGCCCGATTCGGATGGGCACCATTGCCGGGCCCGGAATATGTTCTTGCGAGATAGAATCTCCGGATCATGAAAAGACTTGCCCTGTTCGATCTTGACCATACACTGCTGCCCATCGACTCCGACCACGGATGGGGCCAGTTCCTGTGTCGCACGGGCCGTATCGCGGATTCAGCCAGCTACCAGGCGAGCGCTGACGCTTTCTACGAACAGTATAAACAGGGCGTGCTTGACCCTCAGGCACACCTGCGTTTCGCCCTGTCCATCATTGCCAACCGCCCGGCCGAGGAAATCGAGGGCTGGCGGCAGGAGTATCTGGATACGGTTATCAAACCGCAGATCCGCCCGCAGGCCCAGGCACTGGTTGAGCACCATCGGGCCCAGGGTGATCTGTGCGCCATCGTCACGGCCACCAACACCTTTGTGGCGGGTCCGATCGCAGCCCTGTTCCAGGTCGAACACCTGCTGGGCGCCGAAGGCGAAATGCGCAACGGCCGCTATACCGGCAATCCCCAGGGCATCATCACCTTCCAGGCCGGCAAACTGCGCCGCATCGACCAGTGGCTCGCGGACATGGGGCTGATGCGGAACGATTTCGACGAGATCTGGGCGTACTCCGACTCCCGCAACGATCTGCCGATGCTGGAGCTGGCTACGCACCCGGTCGCTACCAACCCTGACCCCGTCCTGCGTCAGACAGCTACCGAACGCGGCTGGCGTGTCATTGACCTGTTTCCCGCTGTCTAGGTATCGTGTTCAACCGACTCTTCAAATGGATAGCCGGCCGCAGGGCTGATGCCGACGCCCCTCCGGCCGTCGCCCGGCAGACCGTCCCCCACACATCACCTGCAAGATCCCGCCATGGCACGCGCGCAAGGCGCGCGGCCGACACGCTCCCGCAGCCTACGCCGGCTGCCTCCCTGGGGCTGTCCAGGCAGCAGGTCTCCAGTGCCGCGCTGCGCACCTGTGAAACGTTGCAGCAGACCGGATATAGTGCCTATATCGTGGGCGGCGGCGTACGTGACCTGCTACTGGGCCTGACTCCCAAGGATTTCGACGTCGCCACCGATGCTTCACCAGAAATCGTCCAGGGTCTGTTTCGACGGGCCAGGCTGATCGGCCGGCGCTTTCGGATCGTACACGTCATGTTCGGTCGTGAAACCATCGAAGTCACCACCTTCCGTGCAGCGCAGACCAACGGGCAGACCGATGCCCACGGCCGGATGCTCAATGACAATGTCTTCGGTACCCGGGAAGAAGATGCCAGCCGGCGGGATTTCACTGTCAATGCCCTGTACTATGATCCGGTGGCCGAGATACTGATCGACCCCCAGGGCGGCTTGAATGACCTGTCCGCCCGGGTGCTGCGCATGATTGGAGATCCCGCCACCCGTTATCGGGAAGATCCCGTCCGGATGTTGCGGACGGTCCGCTTTGCCGCCAAGCTCGGCTTCAAAGTCGATCCCCCCACCCTGGCCCCCATTCGGGCACTGGCACCGCTGCTGGACAACGTTCCTCCCGCACGCGTATTCGACGAGATCATGAAACTGCTCGAAAGCGGTCATGGTCTGGCCTGCATGCAGCGACTGCGCCACGAAGGACTGCACCATGGCATCCTGCCCGTACTGGATAGCCTGTTCGAATCGGACCAGGCGTTCATCACCGAGGCGCTCAATCGCACTGATGTACGCGTCCAGCAAGGCAAGTCCGTTTCGCCCAGCTTTCTCTTTGCGTCGCTGCTCTGGCCCCAGGTCAGGACCCGGTGGCAGCAGCTTCACGCACAAGGTGAGCATCTGATCCCCGCCCTCGACACAGCCATTTCGGCCGTTCTCGATGAGCAAGGCAGCACGCTGGCGCTCCATCGCCGCTACCAGGCGGACATGCGCGAAATATGGATGATGCAGCCCCGGCTGGAGAAACGGGGGCGCCAGTCCTTCACGCTCGTGACGCAACTGCGCTTCCGGGCCGGCTATGACTTTCTGCTGCTGCGTTGCGCTGCCCTGGAAATCGCCCAGCCACTCGGTGACTGGTGGACCGCATTCATTGCTGCAGACACGCCTGAACGGGAGCGCCTGGTTCAGGAAAGTCAGAACGACAGCAAGTCTGGCCGGCAAGCGTCGCGCAAACGCCGCCGCCGGCGTAAAACCGGCGCCAGCGCAACGTCCCGGGAAGATGGCCAGCCTCCGGCCCTGGTCGACTTACCGGACAGGCCATCCGCGTGACCCATCATCTTCCTGACGCAGCCTCCCGACCATGGCGTGCTGCATGGATTGGGTTGGGAGCCAACCTGCCCAGTCACGCAGGTGGCCCGCGGGAGACGCTCTCGGCCGCCCGGGCTCGTATTGAGGCATTGCCCCACACCCGCCTGTCGGGTGTTTCCCGCCTGTATGAAAGCTCCCCGGTCGACGCGGATGGCCCGGCGTTTGTCAATCAGGTGGTACGCGTGCAGACTGCGCTGCAGGCGCGGGCGCTCCTGCTGCAGCTCCAGACCATCGAACAGGCATTTGGGCGCAAACGCCCTTTCCGGAATGCCCCCCGGACGCTGGACCTGGATCTGCTGGCCATGTCTGGCGAAATCCACACCGATGCCGACCTGATACTGCCCCATCCCCGTCTGCATCAACGCCTGTTTGTCCTGATGCCTCTGGCCGACCTGGATCCGGCGCTGGATATCCCTGGGCAGGGCAGCGTGCAGGGATTGCTCGACCGTTTGCTGACCAGCGAACATCATCAGGACTGCCAGCCGATGCGCCGGCGTCCCGATGAAAAGACACCCTAGTGTCCGCTGCTGCCCGAGGTCTCCGCTTCGGCCACGGCCACAGGCTGGTCTGCTGCCTCGACGGCCGGCGTCGTGGCAGCGTCCTGGGCACGACTGGCCGCATGGTTCCCGCCGTCCTCCACCACAGCAGCATTGGCTGCGTTCTCGGGCACCAGGTCGGGGGTTTCGTTACTAACCAGACTGAGCACCTTGCTGCGCGACAGCATACCGACAAATTCATCGTGCTCGCCCGTCACGGCCAGCGGCTGGTCGCTCTTGAGCAGGTGCCCCAGCACCATGTCCAGCCCTGCGGTGGATGGAACAGAAGCCATATCCTCCACATACTCGGAAATGTCGCGAGCCCCTTCTTTAAGGGCATCGATGATCCGGCCGACCGTCAACACGCCACCCAGACGTTTTCCATCCAGCACAGGCGCATAGTCATACTGGCGAGCCTGCAGCAATGCCAGCGCGTGATGCGGCCGGGTACGCATGGTCAGCGTCAGCCGGGCGCCTTCCTGCAGCGCGTGACCCGCATTGAGCACCTTGCTGCGGTTCACGTCCTGGAGGAACGACTGGACGTATTCGGTGGCCGGCGCCAGCAGAATGTCTTCCGGCTCACCTTCCTGAATCAGTTCGCCATCTTTCAGGATAGCTATCCGGTTACCCAGACGCAGTGCTTCATCCAGATCGTGCGTGATGAATACGATCGTTTTGTTCAGCTTGGCCTGAAGTTTCAGCAGATGATCCTGCATCTCCCGACGGATCAGCGGATCAAGCGCAGAAAACGCCTCATCCATCAACAGGATCTCGGCATCCGTGGCCAGCGCACGCGCCAGCCCCACCCGCTGCTGCATCCCACCGGAGAGCTGGTGAGGGAACTGGTTCTCGAAGCCACTCAGCCCCACCTGATCCAGCCAGTAGCGCGCCTTTTCCTCACGCTGCTCGCGCGGAACCTTCTGCACTGACAGACCATAGGCAGCGTTATCCAGCACCGTGCGGTGGGGGAACAGGCCAAAGCGCTGGAAGACCATGCTCATCTTCTGCTGGCGGAACCGGGCCAGATCACGCTTGCCCAGTTCCACCACATTCTGGCCATCCACAAAAATCTCACCCGACGTAGGCTCAATCAGGCGGTTGAAATGCCGGATCAGTGTTGACTTGCCCGACCCAGACAGGCCCATGATGACGTAGATACTACCTTCATCAATGGAGAGCGAGATGTCGCGCAGCCCCAGGGTATGCCCCCCCTGGGCCAGCAGCTCTTCCTTGCTGATGCCCTGTTGCGCCTGCTTCAGCCACCGCTCCGGATGGGGGCCAAAGATCTTGTAGATATGGCGGACTTCAATCTTGCTCATCATTGCCCTCCCCGGCGTTGCCGCAACCCATAGGCCTGGGTTATACGGTCAAAGAGAATGGCAAGAACCACGATCGAGACCCCCGCCATCAGACCACGTCCAACCTCCAGCCGGTTGATGCCCAGCAGAACTTCGTGTCCCAGCCCGGTAGCACCAATCATGGAAGCAATAACCACCATTGCCAGCGCCATCATCGTGGTCTGGTTGATACCAGCCATGATGTTCGGCAAGGCCAGCGGAATCTGCACCCCGAACAGCTGCTGCCAGGTGTTGGCACCATAGGCGCGAGACGCCTCCAGCACCTCCGTATCAACCAGACGGATACCCAGATCCGTCAGCCGGATCAGCGGCGCCACGGCGTAGATGATGGTAGCAATCAGCGCAGGCGTCTTGCCCAGTCCGAACAGCATCACAACCGGGATCAGGTAAACGAAACTGGGCATGGTCTGCATCACATCCAGCAGCGGATGAAGAATCGCCCTCACCCAGTTCACCCGCCCCATCAGAATGCCGATGGGGATGCCGATCACAACCGACAGGAAAGTGGCCATCAGCATCAGGGCCAGCGTCTGCATGCCAGCATCCCACAGGCCCAGCAGACCGATGATGCACAACAGCCCACCCATCAGAACCGACAGGCCAATGCGGCGGGTCAGGAGCCAGGCGATGACAACCACGGCCAGAACCACCGACCACCATGGAGAGGTACGGAGCAACTTCTCGAACCAGCCCAGCCAGCGCTCGAAATGGTCGGACAGCGCCGCCAGCGAATCACCATAACGGGTAACAATGGCATCGACAAAATGGTCGATACCCTGTCGCAACTGGGCTGGATCAAAGAGAGTAGGAAACATCTCAAAGCCCCGCTTTTACGCGCTCGGCCACATCCGCCGGCACCCATTTCGTCCATACCTCGGCATGGTTTTTGAGGAACCAGTTCGCCACGTCGGGCGCTTCCAATGATTCCTTGTCCATGTGAGCCAGCATGTCGTTGACCACCTTCACTGGCAGCGATACCTTGGACAGGAACTCGGTCGCTTTGGGCGCCTGCGTGCTAAAGCGGGTGCTGACTGCGGTCAGCACCGGATTTTCTGGATAGTCCACCACCTCGGGGTTCGTGCAGTTGGAATCAGTCAGGCATTTATGTTTGGCCGCATCGTACGGTGGAAACTTCAGCTTGACCAGATCCATCGAGCCAACGACCGGTGTGGGTGACCAATAGTAAAAAACCACATTGCGTTTACGCTTGTAGGCCGAGGTCAACGCCGCCTTCTGAGCCGCCCCCGTTCCCGGAGAGAACAGGTTGAACGCGGCCGCCAATGCCTTGTCCGCCTTGAAGATCTGGGTGGTGACCACTTCACAGCCCCAGCCTGCCGGACAACCATAGAAACGGCCTTTGCCAGGCTCTTCATTGTCGGCAAAATCATCCTTGTGACGCGGCAGGTCCGCAATGGACTTCAGATCCGGGAAGCGTTCGGCCACGTAACGCGGGATATACCAGGCTTCCGCCCCCATGAAAGCGGTTCCAACCGCCTTGACCTTGCCACTGGCCTGCGCCTTGGCCCAAGGTTCAGCAATGCTGTTCTGCCAAACCTCGCTGTTGACATCAAGGTCTCCACGCCCCAGAGCCGCGAGTGCCGGCAGGGTCTCGGTCGGCAGCACATCTGTTTCGCAGCCGTAGCCTTTTTCCATGATGCGGCGTTCGATTTCCGTCATCACCAGATTCGATTCCCAGTTCATACCACCAAAGCGTATGGGATGGCTGACTTCACATGCCGGCGCATCGGCAGCCTGGGCGGCGGATGTTCCGAGCATGGCAACGGCACCCAGCATGGCCACAGTCAACCACCGCCCGGAAAGGGCTAATGGACGGGTACGGCCTGGCAGCAGCGCGGCAGCAGAATGCAACGGAGTGAATTGGGACATGAGCATGACTCCTCTTAAAGGGGGTCTGACGGCGCACACATAGAGGCGTGGCAACATCAACCCTCCGGCTAACCATCCGGACAGGACTCCGGACGATGGGGCGTGCCGGTTTCGGAAAAAACCGGAAAGCCACCCGGCCTGAACCGGTAACGGTGCAGGAAGTGAGGGATACAGGGTGTATCCAGGCGATGCCGGGACAGGAAAAAAGGCGAGCCTGAATGAAGCTGCCGCCCGGCAGGTGGAACCCGCAGCTTCAAACGAAGCAAACTAGTGTCCCCAGGAAATGAAGCGACTCGGGGATGTCAAACGCGGATGTCGGTTGCCATTATAACAACGTCAGGCAGCCAGTAGACGAATAACCCACAGATTGTTACGGGAAATCTTGCCAAAACCTGGCAAATGTGTACAAACGGGGCTCTAAGACCATCAATAACCGTCCGGATTGTTCTGCTGCCAGCGCCAGCTGTCAGCGCACATCTGTGACAGATTACGCTGTGCATGCCAGCCCAGCCACTGAGCAGCCCGGCTTGCATCGGCATAGCACTGGGCAACATCACCTGGCCGGCGATCAACGATCTGATAGGGAATCCTGCGCCCGCTGGCCGCCTCGAAGGCACGAACAATCTCCAGGACGGAATAGCCTTTGCCCGTCCCCAGATTGACTGTCCAGGCGCCCTGACTGTCTGTCACGCGCTTCAGGGCAGCGAGGTGCCCCAGCGCCAGATCCACTACATGGATATAGTCACGGACACCGGTGCCATCCGGGGTAGGATAATCGCCGCCGAAGACCGACAGGCGCTCCCGCTTGCCCACGGCCACCTGAGTCACAAACGGCATCAGATTGTTGGGGACCCCACGGGGATTCTCGCCAATGAGCCCGGAAGCGTGGGCGCCCACCGGATTGAAATAGCGCAGGATGCCAATGGACCATGCCGGCGAGGCTACTGCCACATCATGGAGCATGTGCTCGATATGCCACTTCGTACGCCCGTAGGGATTGGTCGGGCCAGTGGGAAAGTCTTCCCGAATGGGCACACTGGCCGGATCACCATACACGGTTGCTGATGAGCTGAACACCAAGCGCCGGATACCGGCCGCCTCCAGGCACTCCAGCAGCACCACCGTGCCGCTGACATTGTTGTCATAGTAGGCCAGCGGCTTCGCCACCGACTCGCCCACCGCCTTGAAGCCGGCGAAGTGGATGGTGGCCGTCACCGGATAGCGGGCCAGCAGGCGGTTCAGGGTATCCCGGTCACCCACGTGGCCTTCTACCAGTTCAGGCCGCCGCCCGGTGATTTTTTCGACACGATCAATGACTTTCGGCGAGCTGTTGCTGAAATCGTCCAGGATGACGACATCATGCCCGGAGGTCAGCAGTTCCACGACGGTGTGGGATCCGATATAGCCGGCACCGCCGGTCACGAGGAGGGTCTGTTTTTCCATGGCGATCATTGTCCCATATCCCTGGCTGGAAAGTAGCCCGCCAGGACAGGTCGGCTTTCTCCCATCGCAGACATTCACTCAGATCAGCCCGAGAAACTCCCGCCGCAGGCTGGCATCGCGAAGGAAGGCGCCCCGCATGACGGAAGAGGTCATCTGACTTTCATCCTTGACACCACGCCAGTGCATACAGAAATGGTCGGCTTTCATCACGACAGCCAGGCCATCCGGCAACAGGCGCCGCTCCAGTTCGTCCGCCAGCGTCTTGACGGCCTCTTCCTGAATCTGGGGCCGGGTCATGATCCACTCCGCGAGGCGGGCATATTTGGACAGACCAATCAGGTTGGAGTCTGCGTTGGGTAATACGCCAATCCACAGTTTGCCCATGATCGGGCAAAAATGATGGGAACACGCCGAGCGCACCTTGATCGGGCCAACCAGTAGCAACTCATTGAGTTTTTCCACATTCGGAAATTCGGTCATGGCCGGTGGCCGACGATAACGGCCACCAAAGACCTCGTTCAGATACATCCGGGCGACCCGTCGGGCCGTGTCCCGCGTATTGTGATCGGAGACAGTGTCGATCACCATGGCCTCCAGCAAGGACTGCATATGCCCGGCCACTTCATCCTGAAGCTGTGCATGTTCCTGCTCATCGTGGATGAAATCCGCGATATTGTCGTTGGCGTGGAAGCGCCGTCCAGCGGACTGCAGGCGCTCACGGATGACCTGTGACAACGGACGCCCCCCGCCGGACGCTTCCGGATGGGTCTGGTGCGCCACCGCGGACGCATCAGCTTGCCCCTCGGCGCGCACGGACTGCTGGCCAGGAGCAGCGGGATCGACGGCCGGCTCCTCCAGCCGCAGCTCCCGAAGGTCGAACAGATGCCCTCCCCGGTTCATCTTGGCCAGCAGATAAGCCTGGTTGTGGCCATTGACAGCTCCCTTGACTGCCTCGCGCTCTGCGACGTCAATGCCGGCCTCGCGCAAGGCGGCAATTTTTGTCGGATTATTGGTTAACAGCTGGATACGGTGACAGCCCAGCGCCTTGAGCATGGCGGCAGCCACCGCGAAATTGCGTTCGTCCATCCGGAAACCCAGGGCGTGGTTGGCATCCAGCGTATCCAGCCCGTGCCCCTGCCAGCGATAGGCGCGCAATTTGTTCACCAGACCAATGCCCCGCCCCTCCTGGGACAGATACAGGATGATGCCACCGCCCTCCCTGGCCAGACGCTGCACGGTACCGCGCAGCTGATCCCCACAGTCACAGCGCAGGCTGCCGAACAGGTCGCCGGTCAGACAGGATGAATGCAGGCGCACACGCACGGGAGCTGCTCCGCCAACATCGGGATGTCCGACAACGACGGCCACATGCTCAAAACCATTATCTATCTCTCGAAACACCACGAAGCGGCTGTCAATAGCGGGAGTACGCCCCCCATCCGACGCCAGCGGCACCTCAGCTTCACTCAACTGTTCCAGCAACACGGGGGGGTGTTGTGCGTATTCAAGGATCGGGCGGGATGACATAGCCGTCAGCCCCTGCGCCCGCACGGCGGCGGCATCAGCCTCACCAAGCGTCAGGCACGCCACGGCCGGCACCAGCCGGGCCAGCCGGGCCAGTGCCAATGCTGCCTGGGCAATGGGTAGCGCCACCCCCCCCGGGGCGCACGGATCGTCCAGATTGCGGCCTTGGGCAGGCAAGGCAGACCTCCCCGCCTGTCCCCAGTGCTCCGTACGCGGATTTCCGGCAAGCGAGCGGGCACCGTAACGCAGATGCACGGCCTCCTCTCGGGACATCTCCTGCAGATCAAGACCAGCATACCGGCGCAATACGGACAGTTCCCGCTCAGGACTGTCTGCGCTCTCTGGCAGCGGTAATGAAAAGGGCTGCTCCCATCCCCGGGTGGTCAGGGCTCCAGGCCGATCCAGCAGGTTCGACCAATCCTGGTCTCTTCCGATCTGCAGCATACGTTGCGCAGACAACAGGACACACCAATCCTGCGAGCCGGCGCCTCCGGACCGCAGAGAGGTCCAGACCCCTGGCGCAAGCGTCTCGATGGCCAACACCATGCAGACGGTCGATGCCTGTTCATCCCCTTCATCTCCAGGCGACAGGGAGACCAGAACGGGACGCCCCCGACGCAACTCAGTCAGTGCACGGTCAAGATCAATGGCAGGCTGACGATGACGCCAGTCTGCCCAGAAGGAGGAGTCGAGTATTTGCATGCACGCATTGTATAGAGTGTTGGCAGGATTCGGCATGCCGTGTGTATTGTCCACACCCGCGCTGTCCAGAAGCACGACAGCCCGCATATCTAGGACCGGACTTTGCAAGACACGGCATAGCCAGCAAAGCAGACAAGAGCGCCAACCAATTGAAAACAATAGACACTCCTCCGGATAACAGATGACGTACCGCACCATCCGCGCAGGCGCATTGCCCTTGCGAGGAATCCCACCGGCTGTAAAAATCCTTTCAAGTCGGTTTGAGGATTTTTATAAGAATCGTTAAGATTCACAGTCCCATCCCTTGTGGCATCACACGGCTCAAAGGCGGCCTGCGTGAAGACGCCAAGCGACCTGCGAAGCACGCTCGGCAGGTTCAACTACCGCGGCTACCATGTGGTGATGCCGTGTTGCTGTCCGCTCCCTGCTAGCTGTATCCATCTCATGGCATCGGACGCCGCACCGGATGCATCGTTTCTGTGCATGGCCTTCCAGATATCAGTTGCAATGCGCCCATCCGCTCCGTTCTCTTATCCAGCAACTTCCCTCTTTTTCGTGTGAAACCACCGTCCCTCCCGCCATCAGTGCCCGGTACCCCCCCCGCGGCAGCGCCGACCGGTCATTGGCATGCCGCCAGCGCTGTGGATCTGGAAACGGCCGTCAGCCTCGACCGGTCTCCACCACGCTGGCCGATGGTGCCCGCCCTAGGCATTGTGCTGCTGCTGCATGCTGCATTGATCTATGGCGTTGTCAGGACAAATAACGACCTGACCCTCTCTTCCCCAGGACAGCAGCCTGTCTACGTGGAACTGATCGCAGACACGGCACAGCAACCCGTCATCCCGGCACCGAGTGCGCCACCGCCACCGCCACCGCCGCCGCCCGAACCGGAACCTGAGCCAGAGCCCGAACCCGTGGTGGCGGACCCGCCTCCCATACCCGAGCCAGCGCCGGTCTACCAGGTTCACAAACCCAAGCCCAAAATCCACAAACCGAAAAAACTCAAAAAACCGCCTCCGCCCAAACCGGCGCCGGAACCGCCTCCGCCAGAGCCTCCGCCCACGCCTGCGCCTCCTGCCCCGGCAGCGCCGCCCGGACCGGCATCGCCCCCCGTGCAGGGTGTACCGAACGCCCCGGCTGGCGCGACGCCCCGCGCAGGGGGGGCACCGCCTGGGGGTGCGCCTGTTCTCGGCGCCCAGCAGGTACGCTATCTGCGCAAGCCCAACGCCATCTATCCCGCGTTTTCAAAACGGATCGGAGAAACCGGAAAAGCGACTTTTCGGGTACTGATCGACGAACACGGCGTCCCCAAGGACGTCAAACTGGAGAAATCCTCCGGCTCGGAAAGACTGGACAAGGCCGCTTTGGAAGGCGCCTACACCGCCCGCCTATCCCCTTATATTGTCAATGGCAAACCCCAACAAGCAATCGTGGTGATGCCCATCTCCTTTGAATTAGAGGACTGAACGTGAACGAAACCCCTACCCTTGGCTTCAGCCATTTCCTGTCGCAGGGTGACGCTGTCAGCAAGGCCCTGCTGGTCATTTTGCTGGGCATGTCCGTCGTATCCTGGACCCTGATCCTCATCAAGGGCCTCACCATCCTGATCCGCGGCACGCGCGCCGACCGTTTTCTGAAAAGCTTCTGGGAAAGCACTTCCATGCAGGATGTTGCCCAGGACATCGCTTCCCACGGCGTACGAGACCCTTTCTCGCGCGTGGCCGCCAACGCCCTGCAGGCCATGCAGCACTATGCCCGTACGGGTTCCACCGGACGCATGGCAGATTCCGGCAGTCCGGCCGACTTTCTCACCCGTACCATCAAAAAAGTACTCGACGAGGAAACCGTCCGCATGGAAAACGGCCTGTCCGTACTGGCCACCGTCGGTGCCACTGCGCCGTTCTTCGGCCTGTTCGGTACCGTCTGGGGGGTGTACCACGCCCTGGTCAACATCGGCATGAGCGGCTCCGGCTCGCTGGACAAGGTCGCAGGCCCGGTGGGCGAAGCCCTCATCATGACCGGACTGGGGCTGGCCGTCGCCCTGCCCGCGGTGATCGGCTATAACTGGCTGGCACGGCGCAATCGGGTGCTCTCTGCCCGCCTGGACGCCTTTGCCTTCGAACTCTTCAACTTCCTGTCTTCCGGCGCCACGCTCAGCAACCATCATCACAACGGCAGCCATCACCAGAAAGCCTGAGCCGGCCACCTGCAAATATCTACGTCACGGGCCACATCACCCCTGCCCGGGCCCCTCTTTCAAAGGATCACTCCATCATGGCCTTTGCCAGCTTTGATTCCAAGCACAGCAGCACCCCCATGGGCGAGATCAATATGGTTCCCCTGATCGATGTGATGCTGGTTCTGCTGGTCATCTTCATCGTGACAGCGCCGCTGCTCACCAACTCGGTCAAACTGGCGCTGCCGCGCGCCACTACCAAACCCACGGAAAACACACCGACCACCATCGAGTTCTCCATTGATGCTGAGGGCAAACTGTTCTGGGGACATGACCCAATCAGCCGTGAGGACGCTGCCCGGCGCTTCAAGCAAGCGGGCAGCGAGAATCCGCAACCCAATATCCACCTGAGGGCCGACGAAAACACCCCCTATCGCTACGTAGCACAAACCATCGTCGACGCGTCCAAGGCAGGGCTCTCCAAGGTTGGGTTCATTACCCAGCCCAAATCGGATGGGCAGCATTGAGCCTCCCTATCATGCGGCCCCATGCCGTGCCGCCGACAACGCATCACCCTGCGCATGACCCCTCCTTGCCCGCCCGGCAATCCGCCCTCCATCAGCCTGCGTCCACTGACGGTAGATGACACTCAGGCTGCATGGGGACTGAGCCAGGCACTGGCCTGGCCCCACCGGACCTGTGACTGGCAACAGCTCATCGGCTGGGCCAACGCTCATGGCGTCGCCTTGGCCGCTCAGGCCGGCCAGGCACTGATCGGCTGCGGACTTGCCTGGCGCTGGGGGCCGTCACAGGCCAGCATCGGCCTGCTGATTGTTGATGAGAAGTGGCGCCGTCAGGGCATCGGACGTCAACTCTTTGCCAGCCTGCTGCAGGCACTGTCAGGCTGTGACGTCCTGCTCCACGCCACCGCTCAGGGGCGTCCACTCTATGAAAAGTCCGGTTTCCGGACGCAGGGCCATGCCCAACAGTTCAACGGCATCTGGCAACCTCATCCAGACAGCACGCCTGCCTCATTGGGATCACCATGCCCAGATGGCACTGCAGGGCAGCACGTCCACCCGCTCCAGACGCAGGACATTCCGGCATTACTGGCATACGATCAATGCGAACGTGGCCTGAACCGGGGCTGGCTGCTCCAGTCCCTGCTGCAAACCCTGGAAGACCCGGCACACGGCGTCATTTGCCGCACAAGCGATGGCACGCTGTGCGGCTATGGTCTGCTGCGCCGTTTTGGCAGAGGCTGGGTCATCGGCCCCCTGCTCGCAGACAGCGCCAGCGCGGCCATGAACATGATCCGCCAGCTCACCGTCAAACATGCCGGCGAATTCGTCCGCATCGACACGGCTGCTTCCATTCGCGCATTTCCTCTGGCCACCCGTGCCCCGGCACCGGATGAAGTCGATGCCCTGGCCTCCTGGCTACTGACCCAGGGCCTCGCACTCGTCGACCAGCCGTGCGCCATGACCCGGCCTGCTACGCCCGTCACTTTATCTGTCGGCCTCGCCCCGCCTCAAGCTCAGATCTGCATACTGACCTCCCAGGCATTGGGCTAGATACCACCGGCATCACGAACAGCCGTCGCCTCCACCTAGGGAATACCCTTACGCCTCATCAGAGAAAGCAATCACTCTGATTTGTCTTCACGCATACTGCCCGCTCTGACCTCTATCCCTAGGTCTGTAACCCCTGTAACGATCACACCATGAAATCACCTGTTATCCGATCCCATGCTCTGCTGGCAGCGCTCCTGTCGACGCTCGTCATGACATCTGCCCATGCTGTCACCAAGGAAGTCACCGACATCCAGGGGCGCAAAGTCAGCATCGAATCCCCCGCCAAGCGCGTCCTGCTGGGCTTCTATTTCGAGGACTACATGGCCGTCGGCACCGAACAGGCATTCGATCATGTCGTCGGCATCTCGCGCGAAGCCTGGGAAGGCTGGCGCCCGGCCAACTGGGCACTGCACACGGCCCACCGTCCCTCGCTAAAGACACTGCCTGATGTGGGTGAGGTTGAAGTTCAAAACTTCTCGGTGGAAAAAACGCTTGCGCTGCACCCCGATGTCATCGTGCTTGCCAAATGGCAGTATCTGGGCCTTGGGCCAGACGCAGAGCGGCTGGAGCAATCCGGCATCCCTATTGTGGTGATTGACTACAACGACCAGAACCTGAAAAACCACATAGCCAGCACCCTGCTGATCGGCGAGATCACGGGCCAGCAGCACCGGGCCAAACAAATCGCCAATGAGTATCGCGAAGCCGTCGAACAGATCGGCCAACGGATCAAAAAGGCTGGGTTGCCCAAACCGAAGATCTACACCGAATTCGGCAACAAGGGCCCGGGTGAATACAGCTTCACCTATGGTAAGAACATGTGGGGGCCGATGATGACGACGGCTGGCGGCGAGAACATCGCGGCCCCGTTCATCGAAGTCTGGGGCGTTATCAGCCCGGAACAGCTGTTGACCTCCAAACCGGATGTCATTCTGATCGCTGGCACCGAATCACGGAAAAATCCGACCGCCATGCTGATCGGGGAAGGCATCAAAAAAGCCGACGCCCTTGAGCGTCTGGCCGGCTTTGCAAAGCGTCCCGGCTGGGCCGACCTGCCCGCCATCAAGAAAAACCGGCTGTACGGTGTCTATCAGGGGGCATCTCGCTCGATCACTGATTACCCGTCGATCCAGTACATCGCCAAGGTTGCCTATCCAGAGCTGTTCAAGGACATCGACCCGCAGAAAAACTATATCGATTTCTACAAGCGCTACCTGCCGGTCGTGCCCAGCGGCACCTTCTACGTCGGCCCGGTACAGACCAAGTGACGGCCTGAGGCCCCACCTGGCGGGCCCTGAATCTCCCGCCAGCGACACCGGGCCACGATCACGGCCCGCTCGCCCCGGACGCAGTCTGCCCGGCCCCTTCTGCTTCACCACGGGCCAAACTGGCGTCTGGCCTTCCGCCGCCTACCCTCTGCGTTTGCCCGCGTCCATGAAGCCCCCCTCCTCCGTCCGTGCCAGCCACGCCGACAAACTCCAACAGGCCCTGATAGCCCAGCGCCGTCGTGAAACTCGGCGTCTTTACTGGCTGTCAGCGCTGCTGATCCTGCTCGGCATCACCCTGGTTCTCGATGTCTTTAGCGGGCCATCCATGCTCTCCATGGGGGAAGTGAGCAGAATTCTGCTGCATCCGCTGGATGCGCCAGACAGTTTCAAAACCATTGTCTGGGAATTCCGGCTCCCCATGGCCCTGATGGCGCTCGTCGTTGGCGCGTCACTCGGTCTGGGAGGCGCCGAAATGCAGACCCTGCTCGACAACCCGCTGGCCAGCCCCTATACCCTTGGCCTGGCAGCCGCGGCCGGCCTCGGCGCCGCACTGGGCATGAATGTCGATGTGATCGGGATCCCTGTCAATCCGGTCATGACCGTGCCACTCGGCGCCTTCATCATGTGCATGGTCGCTGCCGCCATCCTGTTCGGCATCGCCGTACTGCGCCAGGTCAGCGCCCAGACCCTGATTCTGACCGGCATCGCCCTGCTTTTTCTGTTTCAATCCCTGATGTCCATGCTGCAATTCATGTCTTCTCCGGAACTGAACCAGCAACTCATGTTCTGGCTGTTCGGCAGCCTGCAGCGCAGCACCTGGACATCGCTGCAGATCACAACCATCGTCACGGTCATCTGCACCATCCTGCTCCTGGCTGACGCCTGGAAACTCACCGCCCTGCGCCTTGGCGAAGCGCGCGCCCGTAGCCTTGGCGTGGATGTCACGCGCCTGCGTCTGAAGACACTGCTCCTGGTGGCCCTGCTGACAGCCACCGCCATCAGCTTCGTCGGTGTGATCGGCTTCATCGGCCTCGTCTCGCCCCATCTGGCCCGCATGCTGGTCGGGGAGGATCAGCGTTTTTTCATTCCGCTCTCCATGCTGTGCGGGGCGCTGATCCTTTCTGGTGCATCCGTGCTCTCCAAGGTCCTCATACCGGGCGCCCTCTTCCCGATCGGCGTCGTCACCGCGATCATCGGCGTCCCCTTCTTCTTCTGGCTGATCCTGGGCTGGAGGCGCGGCCATGCTTGAAGTCGAAAACCTCCACCTCTTCGCAGGCGCCCACCCGGTCGCCTGCGGCTACTCCATCACCTTCCGGCCAGGTGAAGTCACCGCCATCATCGGCCCGAACGGCTGTGGCAAGACCAGCCTGATGCGGGCGCTGTTCGGCGAACTGGCAATAAGCGCCGGGCACATCCGCCTCCATGGTTGTGATATCCGCCAGCAGCGAATCTCATCGTGGCGCCGACGCTTCGGCTACATGCCGCAGGACAGTCGCCTGGACCTGGACCTCTCCACGCTCGAAGTGGTGATGCTGGGCCGCATGGACCGCCTCGGCATGACCGTAGACGACGAAACCATCCTCACCGCACTGGATGCGCTGGATGCGGTCGAACTCCTGCATCTGGCCGATCGCCCCATCCACGCACTGAGCGGCGGGCAGCGCCAGATGGCACTCTTTGCCCAGGTGCTGCTGCGCTCACCTGATGTGATGATGCTCGATGAACCGGTCAGCGCACTGGACATGCGCTATCAGGTCATCCTGATGGATCATCTGTACCGACAAACCCGTGAGCAGAACTGGATCACCGTCACCATCCTGCACGATCTGAACCTGGCCGCCCAATACGCCGACCGCCTGGTCGTGCTCAGCAACGGCAAACTGCAAGCCAGCGGCCCCCCCAACGAAGTGCTCACCGCCGAACTCGTCCAGCACCTCTATGACGTCCCAGTCGACGTACAGACCGACCGCTTCGGACACGCCCATGTACGCACGATCCGCTATCAGGACGGCTCCCGCCGACTCACTGACCAGCAGACGGCGACTCCAGAAAACATGACCGACCCCCGCCACGCCTGAAGCAGCCCTTCGACCACTTCCCGGATCCGCACGAACCCACCACCATTCACACGATGAAAAAAATCCTCGCTCCCCTCGCCATTTCCTTCGCCTTCCTCATGGCGAGCGCCCCCGCCCATGCCGACCATCACGTCATCAAGATGCTCAACGGCGGCAAGGGTGGCAGCA
Source organism: Lautropia sp. (assembly GCA_030527825.1). GTDB lineage: Bacteria > Pseudomonadota > Gammaproteobacteria > Burkholderiales > Burkholderiaceae_E > Lautropia. Next base: position 1,085,381 of record JAUNAC010000001.1, on the reverse strand, counting down.
TGTCCTTTGAGCCTGCCTTCCTGAAGATCGCCGTCGGTGACACCGTCACCTTCGAACCCACCAACTCCGGCCACCAGGTGCGCTCCCTGGCCACCCCCGAGGGTGTCAAGCCCTGGCGCAGCGAGCTGGACAAGCCTTTCACCCTGACCGCAGACAAGGAAGGTCTGTATTTCTTCGATTGCCCCCCGCACCTGATGATGGGCATGGTCGGCGTCATCCAGGCCGGCAATCCCACCAATCGCGAAGCCGTGGAGAAGGCCATCAAGGCCAACCGTGGCCGAATGATGACGAACCCCAAGCGCGCCGACACGCTCCTGGAAGCGATCAGGCAGGCCAACTGAAACCGGCCGCCTGACAGCCGGTTCACCCGCGGGCAGCAGGCCCCGGGCGACGACGAGGCGCAGGCCGCCCCTGCTGCCCCCCCGCCACGCCGGAGCGTCCCTGGCGTGCTGGCGCGCGAGTCCCTCCGGGCTGTCCTCCGCGCGCCCGGTCGAGAAAGCTCTCCTCGGCCAGTGGACCGATCTGCCGGCTGCCCAGCGGCCAGGGCAACACCGGCTCTGCCCTAACCTCAGGGCAGCCAAACGGCATTTCAGTCGGACATTCTTTTTCGTGCAACTCACCGAAGCACGTCAAACCGAGCCGACAATGCATTTATCGCAAATTTATGTATCAGCTCACTGGGGGCAGAGCAGTAGTCAGCCAGAATACGAACCTTGTAAGGCGCAGCCTCCGGAGACAATGCGGTATGTGTAATGCAGTTCTGCGTCATCATTCCGCATAAATCAACCTGCTCTATGTGGTTTTCCTTCAGAACCTTTCCAAGGTCAGTCTGGAAAAACGAGTCTGCATAACGCTTTACAACCACCTGACTGCCCGCCAACACTTCTGCCACCGGCGGATAGAGCTCAGCGCCTTCACTGCCAGCACGAAATATCCAGGCATTCGGATCAGCCGCGATGTGCTGTATGGTAACGACCATCTGACCTTCGTTTTTTGCCTTGTTTATCCGATCAACGACCCGCCCAGCCAGAGCCTCGACATCCCACTGAGGAAGGGCGCCTCCGGCAAAATAGTCATTCTGAACATCGATCACAATTAGAGCACTTTTCACTTCAACATCTCCCGTAGAAACTCAGACCACCAAAGCCAAGCAGCAAACCAATTTGACATTGAAATCCTGGTACCTGCCCGCCCCACCATAACCCTGTCCCACGCATAGACACGGAAGAGACACAGGGATCCACGGTTTTGAGCCGTTTGCCATTTTTCATGCGGCTGGCCATCGCCTGCAATTCGGTAAACAGCGAACCAAACGGCACTTCATCGTTTTCCTGGCACTCGACATGGACACAATCGACCCCTGTTGAGACAGCATTCACCCGCGGGCAGCAGGCCCCGGGCGACGACGAGGCGCAGGCCGCCCCTGCTGCCCCCCCGCCACGCCGGAGCGTCCCTGGCGTGCTGGCGCGCGAGTCCCTCCGGGCTGTCCTCCGCGCGCCCGGTCGAGAAAGCTCTCCTCGGCCAGCGGGCCAATCTGCCGGCTGCCCAGCGGCCGCGTAGCACCCGATGACTGCATGAACCAGCCGGCATGCGCATCCTGGCCCAGCAGCCGGTGCAGCACTGGCAGGGCCTCGCGCAATGCCGCCTCCAGCGTGTACGGTGGGTTGATGACGAACACGCCACTGCCATACAGCCCATAACCATCGGCAGGCGGCTCAGCAACCTGCAGGCGTGCATCCAGCCACGCCTTGATGCCCGGCAGCCTCGGCAGATGGGACATCAGCAGCATCGCCTCGCGTCTTGCGGTCAGGGGATACCACAACAGCATCGTGCCTGTGGCAAAACGCTCCAGCGCTTCAATCAGGGCTCGGCGCACCTTTGCATAATCGCGTTTGTCCTCATATGAAGGATCCATCACCACCAGACCGCGCCGGGACAGCGGTGGCAACAACGCCTTCAGCCCGCTAAAACCATCCTCGCCAAAAATCTGCACCTGGCGCCGATTTGCATCCTGCAGACTCTCCTGCAATACCCGGATTTCCGACGGGTGCGCCTCGAAACAGCGCAACCGGTCCTGCGGACGCATCAACTGCAACGCAAGCCACGGCGAGCCCGGATACCAGCGCGGCAACACCCCCGACAGCTCACGGCTGGCGGCACCATCATGCCCGCCCTGCCGGGCGGCATCAAAACGCATCACCTCCTCACGGTAGTCCGCCAGCAACGACGGCAGACGCTTTGCCTGCCACACGGCCTGGATGCCACTGCGATACTCCGCATTCTTGCGGGTCTGGGCCGCATCCAGACGATAGCGGGCCGCACCGGCATGGGTATCGAAAACCCAGAATGACTTGTCCTTCAGCGCCAGATGGCGCAGTACAGCCACCAGGATAGCGTGCTTGAGCACGTCGGCGTGATTGCCGACATGAAAGGCATGACGATAACTGAACATGGGCGCGTCGCTGGAAAAGGGGATATTACCGCCGGGGCATCATCCCCAATGATCGCATGACGCCCCTGGATCAGTCCTCCGGTTTGACAATCGTCCGCACACGTTTGTGACGAACCACCACCACACCGGCTGGCGGCGATTCGGGCTGGCGAACTGCACCGCCCGCACGGGGAGAACCCGATGGCCGGGTACCCTCGATCCGCCCGCCCGCCGCGCGATTGATCTCGACCCTGGGGCGAGCAGAAACGGTTGTCGCTGGCTGGTGGCGCCAGCCACGTCCCGGGGGCGCATGGCTCGCCTCCCCTACCGTCCCGCCTGCAGAAGATCCACGCCCGCGGGCCGGCTTACGGGTGCCGCCGCCCTTCCCGGCACTGCTGGCACCCCGCTTCTGGGCGCGCATCACACTGCTGACCGCATGGTGATACAGCGCCACATCGCCGCTACGGGTCTGCAGCAGCAGCATGTTCGAATCGAAGGAACGTATCTGTCCATGCAGACAGGTTCCCGTCACAAGGTAGACATCGACCCAGGTACGTTCCCGCCGCAGACCGTTGAGCGTCGAGAACTGCTGATTCAGCGGGTTGGATGCGCCTGCGGGTCGGCCATCCGGCTTTGTAACGGCAGCATCCTTCCCGTCCGACATCACGGGTGTCGCTACAGCTTCCTCGCACTGTCCGGCCACATCACTCCCGCTCACAGGATTCCTCCATCAAGATCATCACAGTTTTCTGCAGGCAATCATTATCGGACTGATCCCCCATGCGGGGCAAACCGTGCCTTCAACAACATCCCACACGGCCGCGCCCACCATAACGGGCATCCTGGCGGTTACGGAAAAAATCCTCATAGCTCATCGGCGTCTGCCCGGGATGCACCTGCTTGACATGCGCCACATAGCGCTCATAGTCCGGCATACCGACCATCAATCGCATGGTCTGCCCGAGATAACGCCCGCCCGTCCCCAGCGAGCGCTTCAACGCGGCGCCAAACAGCGACCCGCCCCCCATCCGAGCTGCCTCCTTGACCTTTGCCATTTCAGTGCCCCCCCTTGGCTGCCAGCATGTCAGCAGACAGAGGCTCATAAGCGGTTTCTCGAGTGGAATTGCCCGACAAGCGCCGTGCCACCATCACCGTTCTCCAGCCAAACAGTGCCGTGCTGAGCACCACCAGCATGAAGAGCGCACACAGGCTCGCATCGACGTAGTCGTTAAACAGAACCTGCCGCATCTGCAACAGAGATTTTGCCGGAGCGATAACCTGCTGCTGCGCCAGCGCATCGGCGTAGCGCCGCGCATGCGCTAGGAAGCTGATTTTGGGACTGTCATGGAAAAGCTTTTCCCACCCTGCGGACAGTGTACAGACCAGTAGCCAGGCTGTCGGCAGCAGCGTGACCCAGGCATAGCGATCCTTTTTCATCCGGAATAACACCACAGTGCCCAGCACCAACGCCACCGCGGCTAGCATCTGGTTCGCAATCCCGAACAGCGGCCAGAGCGTATTAATGCCGCCCAACGGATCCACGACCCCTTGATAAAGGAAAAACCCCCATCCTGCCACGCATAGACCCGTAGCCACCAGGCTGGCCATGATCGAGTCCGTACGGCGCAGCGCAGGTGCCACGGTACCCAGCAGATCCTGCAGCATGAAACGGCCGGCACGCGTACCCGCATCGACTGCAGTCAGGATAAAGAGTGCCTCAAACAGGATGGCAAAGTGATACCAGAAGGCCATCATCGCCTTTCCACCAATGGCCTGATGCAGAATCTGCGCCATGCCAACCGCCAGCGTGGGTGCGCCCCCCGCGCGTGACAGGATGGTATGTTCACCCACATCCTTTGCCGTCTGCAGCAGCACATCCGGTGTCACGACAAAGCCCCAGCTTGATACTGCCTGGGCTACGGCCTCCGGTGTGGTGCCAATCAGTGCGGCCGGACTGTTCATCGCAAAATACACGCCCGGGTCAATGACCGATGCCGCAACCAATGCCATGATGGCCACAAACGACTCCATCAACATGCCACCGTAGCCAATGAAGCGGGCCTGACGTTCGTTTTCCAGCAGCTTCGGGGTCGTGCCCGAGGAAATCAGCGCGTGAAAACCTGATACCGCGCCGCAGGCAATCGTAATGAAGAGAAAGGGGAATAGATCGCCCGACCAGACCGGGCCACTCCCATCGATGAAGCGCGTCATGGACGGCATCTGCAGGCTTGGCGCCACGAACAGAATGCCAAGCGCAAGCCCCACAATGGTACCGATCTTCAAAAACGTGGACAGATAGTCACGCGGCGCCAATAACAGCCACACCGGCAGAATGGAAGCCACAGCGCCATATCCGATCAAAATCCAGGTCAGCGTCTTGCCATCCAGGTCGAAAAATGGTCCCCAGACCGGACTTTCTGCAACCGACTGGCCCATCACGATCGCCAGCATCAGCAGGACGAATCCCAGCAGGGACACCTCGCCAATCCTGCCTGGGCGCAGATAGCGCAGATAGACCCCCATCAGCAGGGCAATGGGAATCGTGGCCGATACCGTGAACATTCCCCAGGGCGAATGCGTCAGCGCCTTGACCACGATCAGCGCCAGCACGGCCAGAATGATCACCATGATCATGAACGTACCGATCAGTGCAATCAGCCCGGGCACTGTTCCCAGCTCGGCCTTGACCAGATCACCCAGCGAGCGCCCGTCCCTGCGAGTCGAGATGAACAGCACCACAAAATCCTGCACAGCGCCGGCAAATACGACCCCGGCCAGAATCCACAGCATACCGGGTAGATAGCCCATCTGTGCTGCCAGCACTGGCCCCACCAGGGGCCCTGCGCCCGCAATCGCGGCAAAATGGTGACCAAACAACACATATTGGTTCGTCGGAACAAAATCCAGGCCATCATTGTGTTTCCAGGCCGGTGTCATCCGGGTGCCATCCAGCCCCAGTACCCGGTCAGCGATGAACAGGCTGTAATAGCGATATGCGATCAGATAAACACAGACCGCAGCGATGACGATCCACAACGCATTGATCCGCTCCCCTCGTGACAGGGCAACTACCCCAAGCGCCCATGCGCCCAGCAACGCCATCACCAGCCAGCCCAGCTGCCGGCCGGGGGATGTTCTCCGTGATGGATGTGATACTGACATAGTCTGTCTCCTGTAAAGCCGGCTCGGCCCGATCAGACGCATCCCCGCGCAATCTATGTGATCGCGCTGGTGTGCCGCACCTGACCGGGATACCCACTACCGGCAAATGCATTGGCCTTCAGGCAACTATTGTGCCTTCATCCTGCGATACCGCGAAATCCTCGCTGGAATCATCCACGGACTGCCCGAATGCCGTCTACCCCAACCGCTCCAACAGCCCCCTGTAATCACAGGCAGCCCTCTGTCACCTGGCCATCCTGCTGTTAAGCTTGCATCACGCACGGGGAGTACATATTACCCGCCCGAAGGCACACGGAGCCCGCGTCATGATCCCCTCCCCCATGGATCACCCTTCCCTCGTCACCGACATCGCTCCGACCGGCCGACTGCGCGCGGTCACCAACCCCGGCAATGCCGTACTCGCCCGCCAGGCCCCCCCTGATTCGGGCCGCATTCTCCCAGGCGCCTCCCTGTTACGCAGTTTCATCGAACACGCCAGGGCCAGCGGCGAGGTCTCGGTTGCACTAAACCGGCACCATATAGATGATGCCACTGTAGCCCCGCCGACCCTCTACCCTCTAAACAAACCTCGCCTGTCAGGCCCCATTAACACAAATTCGCGCAGCAAAACGCTTCTTGCGCCACCCGATTGACAGTCCCCAAGCCTGCAGGCATCCTTCGCCCCGCAGCAGGGACTCTTGATGCGGACCAACCCTATTTGGCAAAAAACCCAGCCTGCCGTGATGATTCATCAAGAACTGGCATTTTGCGCATACCATAGAAGGTTTCTACTGAAAACAGCCTCACAGGCAGGTTTGGCTTTATGTCCGGTCGGCTGACTGCTAGGCCGTCCTGCGCTCCCCCGTCCCAAGGACTGACATGACCGAGTTCGTTCCCCAAAACAGCTACACCCGAGAAGAACTGATCTCTTGCGGCAAGGGCCACCTGTTTGGCCCAAGCAATGCCCGTCTACCCCTGCCTGACATGTTGATGATCGACCGTATCGTCGAAATCAACCGCGACGGCGGAAAATATGGCCGTGGTGAAATCATCGCCGAGCTGGACATCAACCCAGACCTTTGGTTCTTCGGCTGCCATTTCGAAAGTGACCCGGTCATGCCCGGCTGTCTGGGACTGGATGCCATGTGGCAGCTGGTCGGCTTCTTTCTCGGCTGGACTGGCGCACCTGGTCGTGGTCGCGCCCTGGGATGTGGAGAAGTCAAATTTAGCGGCCAGGTGCTGCCCCGACATCGCAAAATCACTTATCACATCCACATGAAGCGTGTCATGAACAGCAAACTGGTTCTGGGCATCGCTGACGCCGAAATGAGCGTGGATGGCCGCAGGATCTACGAAGGCAATGGCCTGCGTGTCGGGCTGTTCACCAGTACGGATGATTTCTGACAATCACCCCCAAGGACATGTCCATCGCCCCCCCTATGCGGAATTTCCATCGCCTGTCACGCAAGCGTCCGGGAGCCATAGCATGAAACGAGTCGTCGTCACCGGTATCGGCATCGTCTCCAGTCTAGGCAACAACTGTCAGGAAGTCCTGGCATCGTTGCGCAAAATGAAGTCGGGCATCACTTTTGACCCGGTCTACCAGGAGATGGGTCTGCGCTCTCAGGTGGCCGGCAACATTGCCATTGACCCTAAGGAGCACATCGATCGCAAGATCCTGCGCTTCATGGGCAACGCTGCCGCCTACACCTACATCGCCATGAAGGAGGCCATCGAACAGTCCGGCCTTTCCCCTGAACAGGTCTCCAGCATCCGCACTGGCATCATCGCCGGTAGCGGGGGAGCCTCCTCTTCGGCACAGGTCGAACTTGCCGACGTACTGCGCGCCAGCGGTGTCAAGCGCGTGGGCCCCTACGGGGTCACCAAATGCATGGCCTCGACGATTTCCGCCTGCCTGGCTACGCCCTTCCAGATCAAGGGCGTCAACTATTCCATCAGCTCTGCCTGCTCCACCAGCGCCCACTGCATCGGCAATGCCGCCGAACTCATCCAGCTGGGCAAACAGGACATCGTCTTCGCTGGCGGCGGAGAAGAGGTCTCCTGGCAGCTGAGCATGCTCTTTGACGGCATGGGTGCATTGTCCACCCGCTACAACGACACGCCGCAGCTCGCCAGCCGAGCCTATGATGCTGACCGAGACGGCTTCGTCATCTCGGGCGGCGGCAGCATGCTGGTGCTTGAAGAATACGAGCACGCGCGCGCACGTGGTGCCAACATCCTGTGTGAAATCACGGGTTACGGCGCTACGTCCGACGGATATGACATGGTGCAGCCATCCGGCGAAGGAGCTACGCGCTGCATGCAAATGGCACTGGCCCAGCACGGCGGCACCGTCGACTACATCAACGCGCATGGAACCTCCACCCCAGCAGGTGACATCAAGGAGCTTGAGGCCATCCAGCACACCTTCGCCAACAGCACGATTCCGCCCATCAGTTCCACCAAATCTCTCTCGGGACATGCCCTTGGAGCTGCCGGCTCCAACGAAGCCATATACGCCATTCTCATGATGCAGGCTGGTTTCGCCTGTGGCAGCGCCAACATCCAGACACTTGATAAACACGCCGACGGCATCCCCATTCTGCGCGAAAACCGCAATATAAAACTCAATGCCGTGATGTCAAACAGTTTTGGCTTCGGAGGGACCAACGCCACGCTCATCTTCAGCCGGATCTGATCAGGCTGAACGTGCCGCAATTGCGTCTCCGGTCCCCCGCTGCCGGGAATGTGCCCACCGGGTTATCCCTTTCAATCTACAGGAGAAAGAACATGGCCTATACCCTGCCTAAACTTGGCTACGCCTACGACGCGCTCGAACCACACATCGACGCGCAAACGATGGAAATCCATTACACCAAGCACCACCAAACCTATATCAACAATCTCAATGCCGCCCTGGAAGGTGCGAATGTCCAGACTGACGAGCCGGTCGAGAAACTGATCACCCATCTCGACAGCCTGCCAGAGGGCATTCGTACAGCCGTGCGCAACAACGCCGGTGGCCATGCCAATCACACCCTGTTCTGGACCATCATGGCCCCTGGCAAGGGCGGCAAGCCTGCTGGAGCCCTTGCCAGCGCCATCGACCGCGACCTTGGCGGCTTCGATGCCTTCAAGGATGCCTTCACCAAAGCAGCCCTCACCCGCTTCGGCAGCGGCTGGGCCTGGCTTTCCGTCACCCCGGACGCTCACCTGGTCGTTGAAAGTACAGCCAACCAGGACAACCCGCTGATGGGCAAGGCGGCCGGCACCAGTGGCAACACGCCGGTACTTGGCCTGGATGTCTGGGAACACGCCTACTATCTGCACTACCAGAACCGTCGCCCCGACTACATCGCTGCATTCTTCAATGTTATCGACTGGGACGAAGTTGCCCGTCGCCTTGACGCCGCCCAAAAAGGCTGAGGCTCCCCAGAGCACCACCGAGGCCCTTCCATCGGGCCCGACGCAACCCGCCCCCGAGAGGCGGGTTTTTTTATGCGCTTCCGGGCCGAAACCATTGGACACAAAAGCCGGTGTCCTTTCATCCCCTGCCATTTCCCGTCGATCGACTCGCCCGGAAAAAGCGTTTGTTTCGCGCCGAAACATCGCCGCAAAAACTCGGCACCCGGGCAGGAAAAATACAAAATAAAAATCCATCGACTGAATCATTTGGAAACAAGATCCTAACATCGGCACGGAAATGGCTCGTCTTTCATGCCGACATCTTCTATCTGGATAACTTGTCTCCTGATGATCAGCCACAAAATGAGTTGGCATGACCAAATCCCTAAACCATGCGCAGATTCAGTGTTCCAGATACAGCATGGCCTACGGACAGACTCTTGCCTCCATGTGCAATGCTTAAATCCGCCCCATCCCGTGTCAACTGCTGGCATACGCCGGGCCTGAATTCAGGCAGCAACAGCCATCCCGGGCAGAGGGGCATCACGGCAGGTTAGCCTGCACGCAGAGGGCCCGATGAGCGGTAACCAAAAACAGGTCAGACGTACCCGGATACAGAGCACCTCATCCAGTGGACACTCCCGCCTATGGAGTGCTCCCCTCCTGAGCATCTATGCACTGAGCCCAGTCCTTGCCTGGGCCACTGCCACCGACACGGGCCTGCTGGTTTCCGACCGATCCGACCTGCAACAGGCGGTTGTCCCGACTGTGCCTGCAGGCATCGGCTCGACACTGTCCGGCGATGCCCCCCTGCAAAACGGTATTGCCCGCATCACGGTTGAGCTGGACCGGAACAATGTCCCTGCCGACGGCCAGAGCCCCGTCAAATTACGCATCCGCGCCTTTGACAGCCACAACCAGGGCATTGCTGGCGACAGCTTCGTGAACATCGAAGTATCCGCAGGCCGTCTGCAGCTGCCCGGAGCACGAAGCGATGAACAGGGACTCATGCCGGCTGACCTGAATCTGGTGGAGCCTGGCATGCGCGTAGCGCTGCACAACGGCCATGCCGATGTCCTGCTGCTCGCGCCCCCCGCGCCACAAACAGTCGACATCCAGGTTTCCGCCGGTCCCATCCGGGTACAAGGGCAGGTCGAATTCGTGCCGGAGCTGCGCGACATGATTGCCGCCGGCTTTGTGGAAGGCATCATTTCCCTGCGCCACCAGCACGCGCTCAGCCTGGAAGAAGCCCGCCCCAGCGACGGCTTCGAAGACCAGATCCAGAACTGGACTCGCCAAAGCGGCAACGGCAAGCGCAACGCCGGTCTTCAGAGCGCCTTTTTCCTGAAAGGCAAAGTCCGCGGCGACATGCTGCTGACCATGGCCTATGACAGTGAACACCCCGACAACAACCGGCTGTTCCGCGACCTGGATCCGGAGCGCTGGTACCCCGTATATGGGGACAGCTCCCTGGTCGGCTTCGATGCACAAAGCAACAGCCGGCTATACGTCCGGCTGGACAAAAACAGAAACTACCTGCTTTATGGCGACATTACCACCGGCAACGGGTTTTCCGAACGAGCCGGCCAGGGACAGGTAGCTCGCCTCCAGAATCGGGATCTGGGCCAATATGAACGCTCCATGACCGGCGTGCGTGGCCATATCGAAGGCCCCAAAGGCTTTTTCGACAGCTTCGCTGCCAATGACAGCCTTCGTCAGGTCGTCGAAGAATTCCCTAGCCGCGGGATCTCCGGCCCCTACACCGTCACCAACGCGGCCAACGCCGTGCTGGGCACCGAACAGGTGGTCATGATTGTGCGCGACCGTCACGCACCTGCACGGATCCTTGACCGGAAACCGCTGACCCGCTTCATCGACTACACTTTCGAGCCCTTCAGCGGCCGGATACTGATGGCCCGGCCAGTACCCTCACTGGACGAAAACCTGAACCCGGTCTCGGTCCGCATCACCTACGAAGTAGATCAGGGCGGCCAGAAATACTGGGTCTACGGCGTCAACGGAGCATACCAGCCCACCGAGGGCACCGACGTGGGTGCATCCTGGGTCAAGGATCGCAATCCGCTGGCCCCGTTTGAAATGGGGAGCGCCAACGTAGGTACCACCCTGGGCGACAAAGGCTGGGCCCGTGCCGAAATCGCCCGTACCCGCTCCAACGCCGACTCTGCCGGCGGCCGGCGCTACAACCTTGACCCTAACCTGAACACCGGTGAAATCGCCGGCAATGCATGGCGCGCCGAAGCTGGCTACGAAGGAGACAAGGGGGCCATCGGCGCCTGGTACGGGCAGAGCGACATCGGCTTCAACAACCCGGCATCATCCTTTGCCGGGGGCCAGCGGCAGGGTGGCATCGAAGCCCGCCGTGTCCTGCGGGAAACCACCCCCAGCAGGGCCGTGACGGACTCAGGCAATGCTCCCCTTCCCCAGCAAGACTCGGCAGAGGTAAGCAGCGCACACGCCGATACTACGGCAACACAGGATGCTACCGACGCCAGCGACAACGCTCCTCACCAGACCGGCGTAGCCGTCTATACCCGTGGCAACTTCGTTGCAGACCGTCAGACCGATGCGGAACGCACCCAGATCCAGGCCGGCGTCCAGCTCGACCTGTCTCCGAAAGTCCGACTGGAAATCGGCGCCAACCGGGTCGATGAACAGGCGGGCAACAACCCCCAGGACGGCCTGACGACTGCCAGCAACCTGAGTGCACCCTACGGCATCGGTGTCGTCGACCAGGGCTTTGGTGGCGGCATGTATGGCAGCAGCAACAGCGCCCTGGATCCCATCCGCGGCGAAACCCTGTACAACACCGGCGCCAGCTGGAGTACCGGCTATGGCAGCAGCGTCGGCAGCGGTCTGGCCGGAGTGCCTGTGGAATACACCGCAGCCCAGCTCGGCCTGTCCATCCTGCCCACCGAACGCTGGCGCATCGGCGCAGAAATCGAACAGGACGTCCGGCACGACGAACACCGGCGAGCGGCCCTGGGCACCAGCTACCGGATACAGGACAAAACACGACTGTTCGGACGCTACGAATGGAATACCGGTCTGTCCAGCGTAGCCACCAGCGCAACAATCATCGACCCGCAGACAGGCGCCCAGATAGCCAGCCCGTACCGCAGCAACGCATTCGTCTTTGGGCTCGATACCGAATACATGGAAGATGGCACGGTATACAGCGAATACCGCATGTACGATGCCATCAGCTCCCGGCAGGCACAATGGGCCAACGGCATCCGCAACATATGGCGGCTCTCCCCCCGGCTATCGCTGCAAACCGGCGCAGAGCACCTGAAGGTTCTTGACGGAAGCGACCGGAGCGCCAGCGCCATCACCACCGGCATTCAGTGGCAGCCCACCGAACGGTGGCAGCTCGCCAACCGGCTCGAATGGCGTCACACCGGCGGCCAGTCCGACACCGGCGCCAGCACACCCCAGTCCTCGCCCTACCTGTCGGGCTACGACAGCTGGCTGTCCACCCTCAGCATCTCTCGCAAACTGAATCAGGACTGGACAGCCCTGATGCGAAACTATTACCTGCTGAATGACTTCGGCAACCAAACACCCAAACGCTACGAAAACCGTTTCCAACTGGGTCTTGCCTACCGGGACAGCGACACCAATCGCGTCAACACCCTGTTCCGCTATGAATACTGGAGGCGATATGACCCCATCCTGCAAACCAGCCTCGAACCACAGCCAGACGGCTACACCAAACATATCGGCAGCCTGGTATCCGACTGGCATCCCAACCGCAACTGGTGGCTGACCGGACGACTCGCCGGCAAACGCCAGACCGATCGCTTCGCCAGCGGCGACAGCCACTTCCGTGCCTGGCTGGCAGGCGGGCGGCTTACCTACGGCCTGGGTGAACGCTGGGACATCAGCGGCATCGTCTATCGGATGTGGAGCCCCCACCTGAACAGCCAGAACGCCTTCGGCACAGAACTCGGCTATCTGGTCACATCCAACCTGTGGCTGTCAGGCGGCTACAACTGGTCCGGATTCCGTGACCATGACCTCACCGGTTCTGAATACACCAGCCAGGGCGCCTACCTGCGGCTGCGCTTCAAGTTCGACGAACGCCTCTTCAAGGGCAACGACCCTGAGGTCAACCGTACGCTGGATCGCTGAACCGTGACTCATACGCCACGAGGGTGAGTAGAAAACAACCTGTCCGGATCATTCCCTACAGAATAATCCGACAAGTTTCTACCATCACTCCATGACCCATTACAACTGGAAGGATTCTGAATCCTTCTGGTACCCCCGCCCTCCGGTACCCATCATCATGTTCACAACCCCGAGAGCCCCGCTGGCCACAACAGCTCCCCTGAACACCTCGCCCACGCTCAAGCCGCTGGCATACGCACTGCTCACCGCGCTATTCACGTGGGCGACACCGTCGCATGCGGCAATCAACACCCTCTCCTACACCGTGGAAGCCGACGGGACCCCGGGCTGGGACTCGTCGGATGGGCCGGGACTCGATAAGGGCCCCAAGAACAATATCGTCCGCACCAACGATGAAGTCATCTACCAGGCATCCATTTCTTACGCTGGCGGGACAAAAAACGCCAAAATCGAGCTGACACTTGCCAAGGACGACCAGGGCAAACCTATCGCCGAATGGCCTGCAACCCCACCAAATGATTGCGCAAAAGCTGGCTCTAGTGTATCGGCCGATCGCCAGACGCTGATTTGTGCCCTATCCGACCACACCGGCTCAGGCACCAATTCTGGAAATTTCCGGGCGCGCGTCCTCGGCAGCGTGCGCAATGGCACGATGATGCGGCCTCCGTCCATCAAGGTGAGTTCTGCCAATACTCCCAGCATTTCCCCCAACAATACCCCTCCTACACTCACTGTCTCAGCAGCGCCTTTCTATGATGTGCTGATTCAGAACAGTTTTCCAGGCAACCCCAAAGCCTATGCCTTCCAGGCCGCCGGCGGCCCCAACCGGGAAGACGGTTTCTACCACCGCATGCTGGTGGGCCTGATGGCCCGCAACCCGTACGGTAACGGCAAAAAAGGGGTAGAACAGCTGGATCCCACCAAACCGATCCTCATAGACCTGGACGTGAGTGGTTATCCGGCTTCCGCACGGCTGGACAACTGGCGTACCAAGGACAATTCACCCAGCAACGCCCTTCCCCTGGCAAGTTATACCGACGGTTGCGGCAGCATCGGAACCGGTCGACCCAGCATACTGGCTGGCGGCACCGTCAACCCTCATCAACGGGTTTATGACAGAGGGCCAAGCGCCGTCTCTTCATCCGATTCAGCAGCAGTTGTCTCTGTCACTAATGGAGGAGACTGTGAAGCCATTCCCACGGCCAATGGTCTGCCAGACAACCATATTATTCACCTCAAGCTGGTGGGCGTCGACACCACGCTGGCCAGAACACCGATTCGCTATGCAGGAAGTACGCAGACCAATATCCCACAAGACGAATTCTGGGTTGCTAACAAGGCCGTCGTACTCTGGACGAATCTGAATGACTATCCCGCACAAAGGACCGTAGAACATACTATGAAGCTGGCCAAGCTGGACGCCTCGTCAATCAGCGGACAGCAAGTCATCGAAGGGCGTTCAGAGAACAATTCGTTTACCTATCAGCTCACCAATCAGGCAGACGGAAACGCAAGCAAAGTATTTTCGCCGGATGAGACACTACCCTTGCCCAAAGGCACCTCGCGTGACCCAGGCTATCCCGGGGACTCCATCATTGATTACGTAGCCCACGGCCAACACATCAAGACCCGGGTAGGCTTCAATAACACCGGCAGTGTCGCCTTTCAGAACCTGATGTTGTGCGACGTCATCGACCGCACCGCATTTGATATTGGCTCGGACTTCTCGGTATCTCTGGACACACAGGTCGGCACCCCCCACATACAGTATGGTGTCAAAGCCGGCGGCCCCTATTTTTCCACTACCGACAGTGCAGCCTCTCCCTTCAATGGCACAAACTCTCCTCAAGGCAACTCCGAATACTCTCGCGACACCTGCGAGGAACCAACCATTACCTGGTATGACACAGCCCAACAGGCGGAAGCAGCCGGAAAAATAACCTATATAAAGGGAACCGTTAACAGCCTGTCAGGCGGCAAAGGCGCGTACCTGTACATAACCGGACTCAAACTGCGCGACACCTGGGCCAGCACCATCACCGTTCAAAATCCGACGAACCAGATTCGTGGACAAGGGCAAGAGATTACAGAAGGATCCATCATCCGAAACAAAGCGGTGATTGGTGCAACCAACATGGCGCCAGCCATGAAACAGCGGCTGAATACGTACATACGCGACCACATAGAAGCAAAGAAAGCGCGGACCACCACACGCATCAAAAAAACGATCATAGACCCGGCCAACGCGAACACCCAGCGCGTTTCAGCAGGCACTGTGCTCACTTATCAACTGCAACCCATTTACGCCACCGCGCTCCCTCCTTACAAGGGGACGGTGACAGTTACTGACATCCTTCCCGAAAGCCTCCAATACGTGAAAGGCTCTGGCACTCAGGGCGATTCACCCATGGAACCGGAAGTCGAGGAGAACACCCCTGCCACCGGACTTACCCGCCTCACCTGGAAATATGACAACCAGTTGCCTCACGTAGGCGGCGATGGCGATACAGAAGCGCAATTGCCTGCCATCACCTTCAAGGCGAGACTGGCATTAACGCTCACCAATGGTGCGACGGTACGGAACCAGGCAGCGGCCAGCGGCGGTGACGCCGATGCAGATGCAGACTGCGTTTTTGATACAGCCAGCGGCAACTACAAAGCCTGCGCAAAATCCGCAGACGCATCCGTCACAATCGACACGCCTCCTGGATTCGTATTGCAGAAAAGCGTTTCTCAGGAAAGTATCGAGCCGGGTGAGGATTTCCACTATGACATCCGGTTCTACGCACTGGGTCAGGAGCTGCGCAACACCGACATTCCAGATGTCATTGACATTCTGCCTTTTATCGGTGACGGCACTAACGACCCGTCTCATACATTCAATGGGCGCAACCCCGCTTCTGCCTTTGAACCAGGGGCCTATCGGCTTCAGTCAGTCGAGGCGCCGTCAATTGATTCGGGCATGAAGATCTATTTCACCAAGCGCCCTCCTCATGAGATCAACAACGATGCCCGCGACAGCAGCAATGCCATCCCCGGGGGATCCACTCACTGGTGCACCCTCAGCGAAATCGGCACAGCCGACTGCCCAGCCAGCGTTGGCGACAGCACTGCCATCCGTACCAGCCCAACACTGGCGTTGCTGAAATCCGGCATTCCCTACGACATCCGTCTAAACATCACCACCGATCCGCTGATCGCCAAGGCAGGAAACATTCTGGCCAACCATGCGGGTGCCCGTCCAGCCAACCCCTCCAGCCATCTGCTCTATGCCTATTCCGATACCAGCCTCAATATTCACATCCGTCCGTCGTCTCTGAACAGCCTGTCTGGTCGTGTTTATATTGACCAGGATCAGAATGGTCAGCTTGACGGCAGCCAGGATGCAGGACTGGCGAATCAGTGCGTGGCCATCAATGGCACTGACAAATCAGGGAAACAAGTAAACATTTCTACCCGAACAGATGCACAGGGGCAATACAATTTTGACATCAAGGCGAGCCATGCCGTCTATGAAAATGGCGACTGCTCCGGCACTGCAACCGCATCGTTTGGCGGCATACTGACCGGAGACTACAGTGTTTCCCGCGTCTCCGACACGACGACAGGAAATCTTGACGGAGCATCACACGCAGGCAATGCCGGCGGCAATGCCAATGGTCGCCGTATCGACGATATCCATCTGACCGGCGGACAGTCTGCTACCGGTTACGATTTCACGGAAACCCGCCAGCTGCCACACATCACCCTGGTTGCGCAGGTCAACAATACGCATGGGGGCACTGCAACCGCCGATACCCTGCAACTGACAGCGACAGGATCCGGCAGCGCACAAGGCACCACACTGCAAGGCAATACAGGCAGTCATGTCATCACCCAGGCGGAGGTTCCGGCAGGAAACTACGTGCTCGACGCCCCCTCCGTCCCCGGATACACAAACAGCAATTGGCAGTGTGTACTCAACGGCAACTCACCCATGGCGGGCAAGGACCTCGTCTTGACCTGGAATGACAATGCCACCTGCACGGTAGTCTATACCGACCGCCCTGCCCCCCGCCTTACCCTGATCAGCGAGGTGATCAACACCCACGGCGGAAAAGCCACCGTAGACACCATAAAACTGTCTGCCAGCCAAGCTGCCGGCATCGGAAGCGCACTCAATGGCACCAGTGGCAACAGCACGGTCACCTCGGTCAGCATTCCTCCCGGAGACTGGACGCTCGATATACACGAACTCCCCAACTACACTCATGGTGACTGGATCTGTACCGTTCAACCTGGGTCTACGCAAACAAATGGCCAGAACATTACCCTCAGTTATGAACAGGAAGCTACATGCCGGATCCGCTATGAGGATTTGCCCAAGGCCAATGACGCACGTCTGACGCTCATCAGCCAGGTTCAAAATCGTCATGGCGGCAGCGCCACAACCAATGACATCACACTGACTGGCAGCCACACAGACTCAGATACAGGCGCAGAAAGCCGCATCTCGGGTGTCAGTGGCAATGATTCAATCAGCCACGTAGATGTGCAATCAGGGGAATGGAAGCTCAACGCCCCAGACCTGCCTCATTACTGGCACGGGCAGTGGCAGTGCAATATCAACAATACACGTACGCTGCGCAGCGACACCATTGCTTTGCAAAAAGGGGAGTCGGCCGTCTGTACGGTTCGATATGAAGATACGCCACCGGCGCATTTGACACTGGTGAATACAGTAATCAACCAGCAAAACGGTACGGCCAAGGCTGAGGACTTTCCGTTGTCAGCCAACGGACCAGCCACCCTCGACGGCAGGTCTGGCGCCCCTGACGTCACCCGGGTGGAAGTGCCTGCCGGTCAGTATGGGCTAAATGCCCAGACCCTCCCCGGCTACGTTCCCGGCCCATGGGAGTGCCGCAACGCACATAACCAGGCCCTTGATATTCGAAACGCCGAAGTCGAATTGCAAAGCAGCGATGATGTCATCTGCCGCATTCAGCACATCGACCAACCGCTTAGCCTTACGCTGAAACTCGACATCATCAATCAGCACGGCGGCACGGCTGCGCCTTCAGGTCATGCGGTATCTGCCCACGGCCCCGAACACATTCAGGGCATTACCGGCAGTAAACCCGTGACACTCGCTCCGGTAAAACCGGGTGTCTACGAATTGCAGAACCTGACACTTCCAGGCTACCTGACCGGAAAATGGTTGTGCAATGGCGGCACCCTGAACGGCAACCGGCTCACGCTGGCCAACCTTCAGAACGTGACCTGCCAGTTGGAGCTCAAGGATTTACCGGCCACCCTGAAGTTGTCAAAAACCGTCCAGGGCAAGGCTGAGCCGGTTGTAGGCACTAGCAACGACTTCGATGTGCACTACATCATTCAGGTTCGTCATGAATCCGGTGTCGCCGGCGTTTACGACCTGGTTGACACGCCCGCGTTCGACAACGACGTACAAATGTTGAGTGTCAATATCCTGCGCAACGATCAGCCATTGAACATCTCATCATCCCAGAGTGCAGATGGGAAAACACAATGGAAGCTCGCCAACCAGCAACCACTCTCCATCGGAGCGCAGGACACCTATCGGCTGAACATGCGGATACGGGTTCCCTTTGACAGCAACGCTGCCAACAACCAGTGCCAAAGCAATTCGCCTGATGGGCATGGGCTATACAATGCTGCCAGCCTGAAACATTACGACGAAGGCCAGGTCAGCAGCGATGCGCTGACAGCACAGGCCTGCACGGACACCCCTGTACCAACAGACACGGCTACGCTCGCCATCGACAAGAGCAGTAACAGTCGTACAGTGGAAGTGGGTGATCTCATCACCTATCAGCTGCGTATTCGCAACAACGGCAAAAGTACGGTCCACCTCCCAGAAGTTGTGGATAGACTGCCTCGCGGCTTCCGTTTCGAAGCGGGATCAGTCACGGTGCAGAACGCTCGCGCAACCGCCATCAGCATGCAGGCCAACCGCGAACTGCATATCCTGCTGGATGGCGTTTCCCCCAGTGGGACACAACAAGGCAATGGCAGCGACGTGCAGATCACTTACCGCTTGCGTGCCGGCGTCGGCTCCCAGGAGGGCGATGGCATCAACCGGGCCCATGTGCAGTGTACGGGTCGCAATGCCACAGCCCGCCGCCAATGCTCGAATGAGTCACGCTGGAAAGTCCGCGTTACCGGTGGCATCTTCTCGGACGAGGCATGCCTTGCTGGCCAGATCTTTGTGGACTGCAACGGCAACTCTGTAAAAGACACTGAAGAACTTGGCATTCCTGGTGTACGGCTGTATCTTGAGAATGGCACCTGGCTGGTATCGGATGAACAGGGTAAATACAGTCACTGCGGACTGCGGCCACGCACACATGTTCTCAAGGTCGATGAACGCACCCTGCCCCGCCACAGCCGGCTGGTGACCAGCAGTGCCCAGAATGTCGGTGATGCCCACAGCCTCTTCATTGACGCCAAGAAAGGTATGCTGCATCGCGCCGACTTCATCGAAGGCTCCTGCAGCGCATCGGTCATCGAACAGGTCAAGGCGCGTCAGGCCCAAGGGGCCAACACCAGTGTGCAGACCGAACCTGGACAACCCGCCCTGACATTCGACAGCAAGCAGGGGATTCCGGCGCGTCCTCGGCAACAGGGAACCGACGGTGCCAATCAGCCGTTGGCACGAACCAGGCACTGAAGCAGCACCCGCCTCCCCCCAGACCGCCCGCCTGCCACCGGCAGCGCGGGCGGTCTGCTTTCCGGGCTACCGACAATCATTCGCAAACGCTCCCTTGACCGAGAGCCATACAGCCACGCGTCCCGCCTGCCCGCCGTACTCCTGGTATTCATCCAGCTCTCCTGCAGACACCGCCGCCAGCAGGCATACTAGTAACCCTCCCCTTCTCTCAGAACAGAGCTCCATGGCTATCAAATCTCGCGCCGCCGTCGCTTTTGCTGCCGGCCAGCCCCTGCAGATTCTCGACATCGATGTCGAAGCGCCCCGCCAAGGTGAGGTACTGGTTCGCATCACGCATTCCGGTATCTGCCACACGGATGCTTTCACACTGTCTGGCAACGATCCGGAAGGCATTTTCCCCGTTGTGCTGGGCCACGAAGGAGCTGGCATAGTCGAAGCCATTGGCGAAGGGGTAACGTCAGTAAAACCGGGAGACCATGTCATCCCCCTTTACACAGCCGAATGCGGAGAATGTCTATTCTGCAGGAGCCAAAAAACCAACCTCTGTACATCGGTACGTGCCACGCAGGGAAAGGGGCTGATGCCCGACGGTACAACCCGCTTCTCATACCGTGGCCAGCCCATCTACCACTACATGGGCTGTTCCACCTTCAGTGAATACACGGTTGTCGCCGAAGTGTCACTGGCGAAAATCAATCCCGCTGCCAACCCGGAACAGGTCTGCCTGCTTGGCTGTGGGGTCACAACCGGCATCGGTGCCGTCCATAACACGGCGAAGGTACAACCAGGTGACTCTGTTGCGGTCTTTGGACTGGGCGGCATTGGCCTGGCAGTCATACAGGGGGCACGACAGGCAAACGCCGGTCAAATCATTGCCATCGACACCAACCCGGAGAAATTCGCACTGGCCCGCCAATTCGGAGCCACCGAATGCCTGAATCCGAATGATTTTGACAAACCCATCCAGCAAGTGCTGATCGACATGAGCGGCTGGGGGATAGACCATACCTTCGAGTGCATCGGCAACGTCAATGTCATGCGCGCTGCGCTTGAGGCAGCACATCGTGGCTGGGGACAGTCCATCATCATCGGTGTCGCCGGTGCGGGACAGGAAATTGCCACCCGTCCATTCCAGCTCGTCACAGGCCGTCGCTGGCTGGGTAGCGCATTTGGCGGTGTCAAGGGGCGCAGCCAGTTGCCCAGCATGGTCGAACAGGCCATGAAGGGCGATATCGAACTGGCCCCTTTCATTACCCATACCATGCCGCTGGAAAGCATCAACGATGCATTTTCACTGATGCACGCCGGCAAATCGATTCGCAGCGTCGTGCACTATTGATCCCCTGATTCAACGATATGACACCATGAAACGAATCGAGCACCACGCCTGCTTCGGCGGACGCCAGGAAGTCTGGCGGCACCAGTCACATATAACCGGCGCGGTCATGAATATCGGCATCTACCTGCCGCCACAGGCCCTGATCGGCGCCCCCTGTCCGGTGCTGTACTGGCTGTCGGGATTAACCTGTACCGAGCAGAACTTCATCACCAAGGCAGGTGCCCAGCAGTTTGCCGCCCGGCACGGCATTATTCTGGTCGCCCCGGATACCAGCCCACGTGGTGATGACGTGCCTGACGCACCAGATGACGATCTGGGCCAGGGTGCGGGTTTTTATGTCAATGCCACCCAGCCGCCCTGGAATCGCCACTACCGGATGTACGACTACATCACCGAAGAGCTCCCTGCCCTTGTCCAGACACACTTCCCTGCATCGGAAGCACGCAGCATCTTCGGGCACTCCATGGGCGGCCATGGGGCACTGGTTGCCGCCTTGCGCAATCCGGGGCGATACCGCAGCGTCTCGGCCTTCGCGCCCATTGTTTCACCCACACAAGCTCCATGGGGAGTCAAGGCTTTCCGTACCTATCTGGGCGATAACGCATCTGCCTGGAAACACTGGGACAGCGTAGCGCTTATCCAGTTACTGGCTGATCAAAAACAAAGCGGCTCGGCCCCTCCCCCCATTCTTATTGACCAGGGGAGTGACGATCCCTTCCTGACTGCGCAACTGTGCCCCGAACGACTCCAGGCGGCCTGCTCGGCGGCGGGCTATCCGCTCGAGCTGCGGCTGCGGCCTGGCTACGACCACAGCTATTATTTCATTGCCAGCTTCATCGGCGAGCATATCGACTGGCACGCCCAGGCACTGGCTATGCCTTCTGCAGCCTGACATGACGGCCAAACATCGCCTTCACTTCAGGCTGATGGCTGATGCCGACGCATAGCACGTCCGGGAGGCTGTCCTGCAGCGTCTGCATCAAGCTGGCTGCTGCACCGGAGTCCAGCTGGCTGGTTGCCTCGTCAAGAAACAGCACCTTCGGTCGAAACAGCAGTACGCGTGCCAGGCTGACACGCTGCTGCTCACCGCCCGACAGTACCCGTCCCCAGTCCCTGGCCTGATCAAGATCATTCGCAAGATGGCCCAGCCCCACCTGTTTCAGGATCGGCGACAATGAATCATCCTGACGGGCCACCTGCGGGTAACAGAGCACCGCACGCAACGTATCCCCGGGCAAGTAGGGCCGCTGGGGTACAAACAGCACACGGGCCGTGTTTATCCATATCTGTCCCTCATACCAAGGCCATAAACCAGCCACAGCGCGCAGCAGTGTAGACTTTCCGATGCCGCTCTCTCCATCGAGGAGTAACCACTCCGGGGCGCAGGCATGGAGATCAACATGTCGCAGCAGCTGGCGACCATTCTGGGTATAGAGCATCAGACCTTCAATATGTAGCTGGCAGTAATTTCCCGCCACAACCGGACGAGCTTCCCGATACGTCTGAGGCGACCTCTTCTGCCCAGCAGATGTGTCTGATCCGTCGCCACCATCCAGCGCCTTCATCGCCTGCTCAAAACTGTCTAGACGCACGACCACTGCAGCCCATTCCATCAGTTGCCGATAGGAATCGGTGAACCAGCCAAAAGCGTCCTGCACCCGAGTGAAAGCCGCGCGGGTCTTCATCATCTCACCAAAGCTCATTTGCCGGCTCAAATACATCGGCAACGCAGCAAAGATTGGAATGAAAAGGCTGATTCTCAGATAAGCAGCAGAGAACGTGGTCAGCTTAAACTCCCTGCTGATCAACTGACGCCAGTTGCTGCGAATTTGGGCAAAAAGCGCCTTGAGGCGACGGTATTCCGTGCGCTCGCCACGGTAAAAAGCAATCTGCTCGGCATGGTCATGTATCCGCAGAAGAGTAGCACGGTAGTCGGCTTCACGATGCTGCCGCTCAATGTTCAGGCCCAGCAACCGATGACCAACCCAGTGAGCCAAGCCGGCACTCAGTACGGAATAAACCAGGGCAACCCAGACCAGATAACCATGAATCGTCAGCGTCCATGTACCAACTTTCAACTGATGCACACCTGAATAGACCCAAAGAATCGTGATGAAAGCCCCCAGTTTGGCCACATTGTTGATAAACGAAAGAAACAGATCAAGACTCCTGTCGGCCAGCAGATAAACATCCTCCGCAATGCGCTGATCCGGATTGTCAGGCTCGCCCGTCAACTGCAGACGATACTGTCGATGACTGTTCAGCCACTTTTTCTGCAAACGGGCTGTCAGATAGGTTCGCCAGCGAAACATTAAGATCCGTTGCAACCATTCCCGGCTGGCGATGCAGATCGTAAGCAACGCCATATAAACCAGATATTCGGCAACCAGCGATGGCATCAGGCTGCCGTCAAAGGCAGCCACAGCGTCATAGAAGCGCCGATCCCAGTCCAAAACCCAGACACTGATGCGGACGATGAAAAGCGTCAGGCCCACGAGAGAAAGCAGCAAACCCCATTCAAACCAGCGACGCGGACTCCACCAGAATGGTTTCGCCAGATGGCGAAACCCTGACAGCGTCCTCAAAACTTCCACGATGCATTCAGCAGCACGGTACGCGGCTCGCCATAGAAATTGGCATACCCATTCGAGCGTATTCCATTGTTTTCGTAGTACTGACGATCGGTCAAGTTCCGGACGAGCAAATTGATTGACAGACCGGGCGCAACATCATACTGGGCGTTGGCATCCCATACTGTGGCCCCTTTGGCCCGGACATCCCAGCCACTGCTGGTACTGCTCTGTGTCCGCATGCCCGCTCCGATTGTCCATGCGTGAGCGGCACCGGGCAGGCGATAGTTGCCATAAACACGCAGCATGTGACGTGGCGTCTGCTTGTTGAATTCTTCACCCCGGATAAAGCTGCCGGCGCTGGCCGTGTATTTGCGCTTGTTGTAGGTATATCCGGCGAACAGTTTCAGATCTCTGGTGATATCACCCGACACTTCGGCATCCAGCCCCTGACTGCGCAATGTGAGCGGAATCCAGTAAAAACGCCGTGTACCGTCGTTAAGGCGCTGACGCGAATTGACCGCCGTGTTGTCCTGATCCACCCGAAACAGTGCCACCGCCAGATTCAGGTGCCCATCATGTCGCGCCGATTTCCAGCCGACTTCATAATTGCGCCCCAACGTTGGCGGCAAGGGTTGCCCATTGGCCCCGACATTGACACTGTACCGGAAGACACTCGAATAGTTCAGGTAGACACTGCTGTAACGATCCAGGTCATAGGTCAGACCTGCATACGGCACAAAACGGTTTTTTCTGACATCCACCAGTGTCGGCGCACGTGTGTCCGCCTGGCCATTGCGCGTGTTGTAAAGATAGGCGTAATCCCGATGCCAGGCGTTGTAGCGCGTGGCCAGCAGAATATGCCAGCCATCTGCGGGATTGAGCCTGACGCCACCAGCCAGCCCGTGGGTGTTGAAATTGTTGTGAACAAATGACTGCCCATCATAAGTTGACCAGTCGGGCTCCGCCACTTCATATCCCGTAAAAGAATAGATATTGAAGCTGCGGTCTACCGTATCCTCGGAACGATCACGGATATTGAGGCGTTCCCGGCTGTAACTGTAGGTGACAAAAGCTTCGTGTCGGCGCCCCAGGGCATCAAAAGCGCCATTCAGATTGAGCTGAAAGCTCAGCTGGTTGCCGGCATGGTCATAGCGCTCAATGCCATCCAGAGGCAGCAGGCCATCCGCTGAAATGCCGCCTCCTGGTCCCCCGGACCCCGCCAGAGATGCATACGCCTGTACCGAATATGTGCGCCGGTAATCCAGCTTCGCATTCAGATTCCAGTTGTCGTCCAGATAGTGATCAATTTCGACAAAAGCATTCTGCTTGCGATAACGTCCTTTGTTCCAGCGCATTCCCAGAAAAGTATCTCGCGGAAGATGCAGGTCATTCCCGGTAGCCGACAATGGCAGACCATAGGGATCGGGGGTGTCATGCTGGTTCTGCAACAGTCCCCCAACCGTCACCCGGGTACCGTCACCCAATGTTTGATCGGCTACGCCATAGAGAAGGCCATTGTTGCCGTCCACGTCTTTTTTGAACGAGCGGTTCCGCTCGGCAACGGCCACCAGCCTGCCCCGAATCACCCTTTCCTTGCTGAGTGTCCCCGATAGATCACCAACAGTACGAACCGTGCCCCAGCGATCCAACAAAACATCGAGGCTACGCTCTGTCTGGCTGGTCGGCTTCTTGCGCACGGCATTCAGGGTGCCACCAGGCTCGCTCGGCCCCTGGGTCAGGCCAGCTGCCCCCCGCACGACTTCAATGTGGTCATAGATGGCTGGATCCAGCTGCTGCTTGGGATCCATGAAGGGATTACCTGTGATGCCCGGAGCGCCAATCGTCGTACCGATGCCGTCCTCCTGCAACTGTTCCAGATAGAAACCGCGCGTCTGATAGACCGCTCGTGCTCCATGACGGGTGACATTGACTCCGGTCGTATGGTTGAGCGCATCTTCAAAGTCATGAATGCCCTGCGCTTTCATTTGCGTCTGGGTAATGACGCTGACCGACTGCGGCGTTTCCCGGGGTGACAGCGCAAGACCTGTCGTCGTCCGCATAGACGACGCGGTGAATGAATCCGGCTGACTCAGCCGCCGCACGCCAGTCACCACAACGGTTCCTAGCTGCAAGGTCTCCCCGTCCGTATCCGCTGCCATCGCTGGCAAGGCGAGTGCCAAAGGCAGACTGGCCAGCCACAGGGCAAGGCCCTTGCGTCTTGCCGGCCCCCGGTAACCATCCTCCTTGTCCGGTATCGCCAGTCGGCAGTCCTGATGCGTTCGGTGGTTCACATGCCGCATGTTGGCCACACGCGTCTCAATCGGTGATGCGTTGCCAACACGGGTTTCACATCCGCCATCATTTCCTGCTGCCGTCATTTCCACCATCTCCCTGGCTCCGAATGTAAAATAGGCTGTGTACAAACGCGACACTATAATGAATCATTGAGTTTCGCGCGTTGACTGCAGTCAAAATGGCCCTTTTACCCGGGTCTGACCGAGACTCCCCCTCCTGTCTATCGAAAAGCCGGTGTGGATAGGATTTCCTTGTCTCCGCCTGCCTCGCCAGCTGTCTTCCATGACCATCGTCGCCCTGCGCCATTCATCCGACGAGCTATCTCTCCTCTATCGACAGTTCCTGACAGATCTGCGTGGCAGCGGCTTTACAGGCGAGATTCTCGACAATTACGCCACCCGCACGGTTTTTTCCACCGACAACTCACTCTACCAGCTGCAACCTCAGGGAGC
The DNA here is from genome assembly GCA_030527825.1 of Lautropia sp. Lineage (GTDB taxonomy): Bacteria > Pseudomonadota > Gammaproteobacteria > Burkholderiales > Burkholderiaceae_E > Lautropia. The sequence goes on along the minus strand of JAUNAC010000001.1, from coordinate 1,058,884 downwards.
CGTTTTCCCTCGGGATGCCGCCGATGTCCAGCGCGTCGCCGCCCTTCTGGAACAGCCCGGCTACCGGTCGGTCGTTCTCGCACCACGCGGCGGCGGAACCGGCACCAATGGACAATCACTCACCCATGGTCTGGTCATGGATTTGTCTCGGCACATGAACCGTATCCTTGAGATCAATGCCGACGAGGGATGGGTACGTGTCCAGGCAGGCGTGGTCAAGGATCAGCTCAACGCTGCTCTCAGGCGCCAGGGCCTTTTTTTTGCCCCCGAGCTGTCCACGTCAAACCGGGCAACGATCGGCGGCATGATCAACACCGACGCCAGCGGACAGGGTAGCTGCACCTACGGCAAAACCCGCGACCATGTGCTGGCCCTGGACTACGTGCTGCTGGGCGGGGAACGCTTTACCAGCCAGGCCGTCGACGATGCCGGGCTGGAATATCTGTGCACCCGGCCCGGCCGCATTGGCAAGATACACCGCACCGCTCGCCGCATCGCCGATGAACAATCGGATCTGATTGCCGAAAAATTCCCGAAACTCAACCGCTGCCTGACAGGCTATGATCTCGCGCACCTGCGCCTTTCTGATGGGCGCTTCAATCTGAACAGCGTGCTGTGCGGGGCAGAAGGTTCATTGGGTTTTGTCGTGGAAGCCCGCCTGAACGTGTTACCGATTCCGAAGTATTCCGTGCTCGTGAATGTGCGCTATGCCGCATTCATGGATGCGCTGCGCGATGCTCGTTCCCTGATTCTGCAGAAACCGCTGTCTATCGAAACCGTGGACTCGAAGGTTCTGCTGCTGGCGATGAATGATTTCATCTGGGGCAGCGTGGCCGAGTACTTCCCTCAGCAGGAGAGCGAGCATGCGCTGGGCATCAATCTGGTCGAGTTCAGTGGCGATGATCCAACCGAGGTCAATGCGCAGGTTGCCCGCTTCACCGAACATCTGAGAACAGACACTACGGTTCGCCGTCTCGGCCATACCCTGGCTACAGGTTCATCGGCCGTCAAGCGCGTATACGCCATGCGCAAGCGAGCCGTGGGCTTGCTGGGTAATGTGCAGGGAGAAGCGCGACCACAGCCCTTCGTCGAAGATACCGCCGTGCCCCCTGAAAACTTACCGGAATTCATTGCCGAGTTCCGCGCACTGCTTGACAGCCATGGCCTGCAATACGGCATGTTCGGTCACGTAGACGCGGGCGTGCTGCACGTGCGCCCCGCCCTGGACATGAAGGATCCGAAGTACGCCGCACTGGTTCGTCCTGTCAGCGATGCCGTGGCGGCACTGGCCCAGCGCTATGGCGGTTTACTGTGGGGAGAGCATGGCAAGGGGGTACGCTCCGAATATGCCGAACAGTACTTCGGCGAGCTGTACCCAGCCCTGCAAAAGCTCAAGGCTGCCTTCGACCCACATAACCAGATTAACCCTGGCAAGATCGCCACGCCCTGGCAGAGCCAGGCCCGGCTGCTGAAAATCGACGGGGTTCCCACCCGCGGTGAACATGATCGGCAGATTGATGAACGGGTCTGGCAAAGCTATGGTGCCGCCATGCACTGCAACGGCAATGGCGCCTGCTACAACTATGACCCTGACGACGCCATGTGCCCGTCCTGGAAAGCCACCCGCCAGCGCGAGCACTCTCCCAAAGGCAGAGCCTCACTGATGCGCGAATGGCTGCGCCTGCAGGGCAACGCTGGTGTCGATGTCCTGGCACTGTCGCGCAACCCCCCAGGGTTCATCCGTAGTCTGTGGCCGCGCTGGCAGAATACGAAGTCCGATCGTAGACAGGCACCGGACTTTTCGCACGAAGTCTATGAAGCTATGTCCGGCTGCCTGTCATGCAAGGCCTGTGCTGGCCAGTGTCCGGTCAAGGTCAATGTGCCTGACTTCCGGGCCCGCTTCCTGCATCTCTACCACCAGCGCTACCTGCGGCCCGCCCGGGACTACCTGATCGGGTCGCTGGAATTCACCATGCCCCTGTTGTCGCGATTGCCGGCACTCTACAACGGCATCATGAACAATGCCTGGGTAAGGCAATGGCTGTACCGGTGCATTGGCATGGTCGACAGTCCGCTGTTCGATCGCCATGACTTCGGCTCCGTGCTGAAAGTCTGGCAGGTACGCCATGCCACCGTCCACGCGCTCTCCAGCCTGGATGCCCAGGAACGGGCCCGGAGTATCATCATCGTCCAGGACAGTTTCACCCGCTACTTCGAGAACACCCCGCTGGCGGCACTGATCGAACTTTGCTCACGCCTGGGTTTCCGAGTCTGGCTGGCGCCACTACGCCCCAACGGCAAACCCCTGCACGTGCAGGGCTTCCTGCCAGCCTTTGAGCGGACGGCCATCCGCAACGTGCGCAGCCTGCAGTCGCTGGCAGCATCCGGCATTCCAATGGTGGGGCTGGATCCCGCGATGACGCTGGTCTACCGGCAGGAATACCAGAAGGTGGATGGCATCGGCGACGTCCCCAACGTCATGCTTCCTCAGGAATGGCTACTGTCGGTCGCCGACCTGCTGCCCCAAAAGCACGCCCCAGCCGGCATGGCGGCCGTCTACCGCCTGCTCCCCCACTGCACGGAAAAGACCAATGCACCGGACAGCAGCGCACAATGGGTAAAAGTGTTCCAGACCTTCGGTCTGACATTGCAGGTACAGCCGACCGGCTGCTGTGGCATGGCCGGCACCTATGGCCACGAAACCCGAAATATCGCGACTTCACGCCACATCTACGCCCAGTCATGGCAGGCCCATATCGATAGCCCTGTCGAGACCGCTGGCGAAGCGCTGGCCACGGGTTACTCATGTCGCAGCCAGGTCAAACGACTCGCCAAACGGCACCTGCGACACCCGCTGCAGGTGCTGTTGGCACAGCTTCGCATGATGGCAGCGCCCCACAAGGATGCCCCTTAACCCCGGCACCTTATACCCAGGCATTAGGCCCATTTTGCTACCAACTGACATAACGCGGCGCCAGACCACCGATATATCGCCCTGGCCCGGCCGCTGATGCGCTCATGCGGAACGGGTTCCGGCTCACGGGCCGGGGTGTACCATCGATCATTCCCACGACACGATCACAGAGAGTGCCCGTCTCATGAAACTCTATGTCAGCCCTACCTCGCCCTATGGACGCATCTGCCTGACCCGCGCGCTGCTGCTGGGCCTTGATGATCTGCCACTGCAAATTGTTGACCCTTGGCAAAACCCGCCAGAACTCGAAGCCATCAATCCACTGAGCCAGATCCCTGTTTTGCTGCTAGATGACCGAACCCCCCTGCCCGGAACACTGTCGATCTGCCAGTATCTGGCTGGCCAGCGGCCTTCTACACAGGAACTAGCCACCACCTCACAAGCGCTGGCCTTACTGGATACGCTGGTACAGATTATCAAACTGGTTCGCTTCAAGGCACCCGACACCGCTGACCATCCACTCGTGGCGCGCAGCATAGGCGCACTCCAGCGCACCCTGCCCGTCGTGCCCGCCCTTGACGCCGGCAGCGATGCCTGGCCGGATGTGATGCTGGCCATCGTACTGCTGGCTGTGAAATTGCGCCGTCCGGAGGTGTTCGAGGCCGCGGCACGCGCAGATACGAAGACGGCCGTCGACATCTTCGCGGCCCGGGAAATCATGAAAAAAACCAGCCCCGAGGCGCTGGCCAGCACTCAGGCCACGACCATTGGCGAGCTCTGATCTCCCTGTCAGGTGGTCACTTATATGGCGCACACCTTGTCCAGTCGATGGTGTGCATCCAGCGTCTGCTTGCCATCCATCCAGCTTCAGCTCCTGCAGGACACGCCCTGCTTTTGCATCCTGCCAAAATCATTGCGAGCATCGGGTCTTCTCATGTTTCCAGGCGCGCCCTTTTGCACAGGAAATGCTGGATCCATCTGCCAGGCATTCCAGCCACCGTCATAGATGAAAGTATCTGGCCAGCCAGCCAGCCGCGTCATGAACCAGGGCACCCCGGCGCGCCAACCCGTACCGCAATAAAAGGCCAGCCGTTCGCCCTTTTTGATACCCTGCTCCTGCCAGAGGGCGAAAATTTCACCCGGGTTGCGCAGCGTACCGTCCGGATCATAGTAATCAGCCATATTGGAAGCGTCCGTGCCGGCAAAGCCCCAGACCGCCCCCTGGGGTTCACCTTTACCCGGGATATAGTCATAGCCGCTCGTCTTGCCAATGTATTCATCCCAGGAACGGTTGCTGACCAGCTTGAGACCCTGCTTCTGTTGTGCCAAAGCCTGTGCAGGCGTGCTGATATCGACTTGCGGATTGGCCGGGATGGCAACGCCAAAATGCTCGGCCGGCTGGGGCGGGTTCACCTTTGTCTCGGTGGGCAGACCCGCATCGACCCAGCCCCGCAGTCCACCATTCAGAAACCTGATGTCCTTGACACCTGCCCACGTCAGCGCCCAGAAGGCACGCAGTGCAGCCAACTGATCATCGGAATACAGCACGATCGTCTTGTCGTGCGTGATCCCGTTCCTCAGCAGATTTCGCTCCACTACGGCCGGATCGGACAGGTTCCACAGCGGGGCATTCTCAATCCAGCCCGTGTCGAAATAATAGGCGCCGACAATGTGCTGCATGCAAGCATTGGCCTTCTCCTGCGCCCCCCATGACACCTCGAACACCATGTATTTGTCGTTGTCATAACTCTCGGGCCGCTCACCCCGAACAAGCTGATTCAGCCATGCAGGTGAAACGCATATCGGATAATTCGCAAACGCTTCCATCGGACGGGCAGGATCATTGGCCCAGGCAAGGTAATCCCGGTAGACCGCAACTTTATAACCACGCTTGGCGAACTCGGCACTCACGCGCTCCAGGTTATCCAGGTTGCTGTCATAAAAAACCACCGTTTTGTCTTTGGTGATGCCCTTGCCTGCAGCAAAACCTTCAAACTTCTCGGGCGCAATGTAGTCAAGCCACGCTGCGGTGAACTGACCTGCTCCCTGAATGTGTCCTCCCCGTGCGGCTCCGTGATCATGGAATCCGTTATAGAGACTGTCGTCCCGGGTATCCATGATGACCCAGTCCGATTTGCCCAGACAGTCGGCCAGCCTCTGTGTATCCATGGTCTGCACTTTCTTCGAGCCACAATCCGCCATCGACAGCGCCAATGCCATCATCAGTACGACACTGCAAGCAGATGGCCTGCGATCAATAGCCACAGATTGGGCGGGGAATGGCTGGCAAGGATTTCATGATTTCCTCATGAATCAGACCAGGTGATACCTTCACCCCAAGCAACGGCTGTCACAGATAACGAAAGGGGCCTGACAGGCTGTCAGAGGGACAGCGTACCGAAAAGATGGTGCCCGGGGTCGGACTCGAACCGACACGCCTCGCGGCGGGGGATTTTGAGTCCCCTGCGTCTACCAGTTTCACCACCCGGGCATGGCCAGCACGTGGCCAAAAGCCAGACGCCGCTCACCCATGCAGCGCGAATGTCCTGAAAGAAAGAGGACTCCCCGCCTGTACCATCGACGTCCGGCGGGTATTATGACGCAACTTCGCCGTGTCAGGCAAACACATTCCTGAATACGTCTGCGCCCCATCAGGCTATACCCAGCAGCCCTCCTCACTGCCATCCATGATGAAGCTGTCCGATTTTGATTATCAGCTCCCGGAAGATCTCATTGCCCAGCACCCCCCCGAACACCGTACGGGAGGGCGTCTTCTCGATGTCGCCGCGCTGCATCCCGCTTCGTCGGCGGGCCCTGCAGCCATTGCAGCCGCGGAAGGGGACATAGTGCCACCATGCATTGCCGACCGCCGTCTGACAGATCTGCCCGAGCTGATATCGCCTGGTAGCCTGCTGATATTCAATGACACCCGCGTCCTCCATGCTCGCCTGACCGGACACAAAGAAAGCGGCGGCCGCATCGAAGTCATGGTTGAGCGTCTGGACAGTGAACATGAGGTGCTGGCCATGGTACGGGCCAGCCACCCACCACGAACCGGTACACGAATCCATTTTGACAGCAACACCCACGGTCACGCCACGACCAGCGCGACCGTAGTATCCGCACGGGAAGCCGGCAGCATGCTGCTGCGTATCCGCTTTGATGAGCCCGCCGCGGGGGTTCTGGAGCGAATGGGGGAGCTGCCTTTGCCGCCCTACATCCAGCATCAGCCCGGCAGTGTTGACGAGACGCGCTATCAAACAGTATTTGCGCGCAATCCAGGGGCAGTGGCCGCCCCGACGGCCGGCCTGCACTTTGACGACAGTCTGCTCAATGCATTGAAGGCACGCGGTGCAAACATCGCCCATCTGACACTGCATGTCGGGGCAGGCACCTTTTTGCCCGTGCGGACGAACGACCTGTCCAAACATCATATGCATGCCGAGCGGTACCACATTCCAGCCGAGACGGCCCTGGCCATCGCCCGCGCGAAGAAACAGGGCCAGCCGGTCGTGGCCGTTGGCACCACCGTCCTGCGGGCGCTGGAAGCGAGCAACGGTCAGGCCGGCGAGGGAGAAACCGATCTGTTCATTACGCCAGGCTACCCGTTCCGGGTGGTCGACCGGTTGTTGACCAACTTTCATCTACCGAAATCAACGCTATTGATCCTGGTGAGCGCCTTTGCCGGCCGGGACACCATCCGGCGCGCCTATGCACATGCCATCGCTCAGCGCTATCGTTTTTTCAGTTATGGCGATGCCATGTTGCTGGATCGCAGTGTCTAGCCCGGCATCCGCACCGCCCGGCCCCCTGCCGTCATAACAGCGGTTTTTTGCCGCCTTCCCGCCCCCTTTTCCCACGACCCCATGCTGCATTTCACGCTGAACCATACCGACGGCCATGCCCGGCAGGGCACCCTGCAACTGAACCACGGCACATTCGATACGCCGATCTTCATGCCTGTGGGCACCTATGGTGCCGTCAAGGGCATGTCACCCAGCGACCTGGAGGCCGTCGGGGCTCGCATCATTCTGGGCAACACCTTCCACCTGTGGCTCCGGCCGGGTACATCGGTCATGGAGAAGCTGGGCGGGCTGCATGGATTCAACGGCTGGCAGCATCCCATTCTGACCGACTCCGGCGGCTTTCAGGTCTGGAGCCTGGGCGATCTGCGCAAGATCTCCGAGGAAGGCGTGCACTTTGCTTCACCCATCAACGGCGACCGGCTGTTCCTGACGCCCGAGGTCTCCATGCAGGTGCAACGGGCACTCAATTCCGACATCGCCATGGTGTTCGATGAGTGCACCCCCATCGAAACCAATGGCCGCCCGACCACCCATGAGGAAGCAGCCCGCTCGATGCAGTTGTCTCTGCGCTGGGCTCGCCGGAGCCGGGATGAGTTCCTCCGTGGGCAAAACCCCAATGCCCTGTTCGGCATCGTTCAAGGCGGGATGTTCGAAGATCTGCGTGACGAGTCCCTGGCAGGGCTGGTGGAGATCGGCTTTGAGGGGTATGCCATCGGTGGCCTGTCCGTGGGGGAGCCCAAGGCGGACATGCTGCGCATTCTCGACCATATCGGTCACCGTCTTCCGGAAAACCGCCCCCGCTACCTGATGGGGGTGGGCACGCCTGAAGACCTGCTGGACGGCATTGCCCGTGGCATTGATCTGTTCGACTGTGTCATGCCGACCCGCAATGCCCGCAACGGCTGGCTATTCACCCGCTTTGGGGATCTGAAAATCCGCAATGCCCGCTGGCGTGATGATGAGCGGCCACTGGACCCAAGCTGTCAGTGCAGTACCTGCCAGCACCATTCCCGCGCCTATCTGCATCACCTGCAGCGCGTAGGGGAAATGCTGGGCGCCCATCTGGCCACCGTCCATAACCTGCACTTCTACCTGAACCTGATGGCCGAAGCGCGACAGGCCATCGCGGCCGGCCGCTTCCAGGCTTTTCATGCAGATTTTCTCAGGGATCGGCAGCAGGGTCTGCAGGGCTGAGTTCAACACGGTCAGCGACCGCGCCGCGCCGATATCGTCGCGATACCCGGAAAGCGGGCGCCGCCGCCCGGCCCGCCGCTATAATGACAGGTTCACTTGTCCATTCCTGAAAGGAACCTATTGTGCTGATTTCCAACGCCTACGCGCAAACAGCTGCCCCTGCCGGCGGCGAGAGCCAGCTGTTGGGCTTTCTGCCCATCATCCTGATGTTCGTCGCCATGTATTTCCTGATGATCCGTCCTCAGATGAAACGCGCCAAGGAACATCGGAACATGCTCGGCGCGTTGCAAAAAGGCGATGAAGTGGTTACCTCCGGCGGGATCGTCGGCCGGGTGACCAAGGTTGGCGATGCGTATGTTACCGTCGAAGTTTCCGCTTCTGGCGACAAGTCCATCGAGATGAACTTCCAGAAGTCCACCATCCAGACCCTTCTGCCGAAGGGCACCATCAAGGCCATCTGAGCGTGAACCGATATCCGTTCTGGCGATACGCCCTCATTGGGCTGGCGCTGATCTTCAGCCTGACCTACACCCTTCCCAACTTCTACGGCGAATCGCCAGCGGTTCAGATATCGAGCCAGAAGGCGACAGTCAAGGTCGATTCCTCCACGGAAGCACTCGCCCTGAGCGCGCTCGACAAGGCAGGCATTCCCAATACCGGGGTGCTGCGTGACGAAAACTCGGTCAAGATCCGCTTCGAGTCGACCGACACCCAGCTGCGCGCCCGGGATGCACTGGAAAAAGCCATGAATCCGGATCACAGCGATCCGGTCTACATCACGGCGCTGAACCTGCTGTCCAGCTCCCCTACCTGGTTGAGCAAACTGCACGCCCTGCCCATGTACCTGGGGTTGGATCTGCGTGGCGGGGTACATTTCCTGATGCAGATCGACACGGCCGAAGCGCTGAACAAGCGCCTCGACAGTGCCATGGCCGATGTCCGTACCCTGCTGCGCGACCGTCAGGTACACCATGGCGGCATCAAGCGCAGCGGCAACCAGCTCATTGTTTCCTTTGCCGACAATGCTGCCCGTGCCCGCGCACAGGACCTCCTGCATGACCACCAGAGCGATCTGTCGGTGCAGGAACGTGGCGCAGATGGCCAGGCACAGCTGATCCTGACGTTGACAGAGGCTTCCATGCGGACGTTCCTGGACAATTCCGTCCAGCAGAACATCACCACACTGAACAACCGGATCAATGAGCTGGGCGTGGCCGAACCGGTGATCCAGCGTCAGGGCGCAGACCGCATCGTCGTTCAGCTGCCCGGCGTGCAGGACACCGCACGGGCCAAGGACATTCTGGGCCGTACCGCGACCCTGGAGGCCCGCCTGGTCGATCTGAGCGCAGAGGCCCAGCGTGCCTTGACCAGCGACACCGCCATCGTCCCCTTTGGTTCCGATCTGTTTCGCCAGGGACGCGGCGCCCCGGTTGTGCTGCGGCGCGAGCCGATCTTCACGGGCCAGCAGCTCACCAACGCGTCGGCCACTTTCGACGAGCACCAGCAGCCGGCCGTGGCAGTCAGCCTGAACGAGGCCGGCGGTCGACATCTTCGCGAGGTTTCGCGCAGGAACATCCACAAGCCCATGGCTGTCGTGCTCTTTGAAAAGGGCAAGGGCGAAGTGCTGACTGTCGCCACCATCCAGTCCGAGCTGGGCAGCCGATTTCAGATCACGGGTATGGGCTCGGCCAAAAACGCAGGGGATCTCGCCCTGCTGCTGCGCGCCGGTGCTTTGGCAGCCCCCATGGACATTATCGAGGAACGGACGATCGGCCCAAGCCTTGGTGCCGACAATATCTCCAAAGGATTCCATTCCGTTGCCTGGGGTTTTGTCGCCATTGCGGTATTCATGATTCTTTATTACGTGTTGTTCGGTCTTTTCTCGACAGTTGCCCTGGGCTTCAACCTGCTGCTGCTGGTGGCAGTGCTCTCCCTGTTGCAGGCTACCCTGACCCTGCCCGGGATTGCCGCCATCGCACTCGCGCTGGGCATGGCGATCGACGCCAACGTATTGATCAACGAACGTGTCCGCGAAGAGCTGCGCAAGGGCGCGTCACCCCAGATGGCCATCAGTGCGGGTTATGAGCATGCCTGGGCCACCATCCTGGATGCCAACGTGACGACCCTGATCGCCGGCCTGGCGCTGCTTGCCTTTGGCTCCGGCCCCATCAAGGGCTTTGCCGTGGTGCACTGCCTGGGCATTCTCACGTCGATGTTCTCGGCGGTGTTCGTTTCCCGTGGCCTGGTCAACCTGTGGTATGGCGGCAGGAAACGTGTCAAGCATCTCTCCGTAGGCCAGAGTGACTGGCACCTGGATACGGCCAAACCTGCCAAGCGCTGACGGAGCAAGCTCATCATGGAACTATTCAAGATCAGGCATGACATCCCGTTCATGCGCCATGTGTCGATCCTGAACGGCATCTCGATCGTCGTATTCATTCTGTCGGTGTTCTTCCTGTTCTCGCGCGGACTCAATCTGTCGGTCGAGTTTACGGGTGGCACGGTCATGGAATTCAATTACGCGCAGCCGGCCGATCTCGGCAAAACGCGCCAGGCCATTGAATCCATGGGTTTTGCCGAACCGCAGGTACAGAATTTCGGTACCTCGCGCGATGTCATGGTGCGTTTGCCACTCAAGGGCGGCGTCTCGGCGGCGCAGCAGGCAAGCCAGGTTCTTGAGGCGCTGAAAAAAATCGACCCCAAGGTTGAGCTGCGCCGCAATGAATTCGTCGGGCCGCAGGTAGGCCACGAGTTGGCCACCGGAGGCGCCATGGCCCTGCTGGTAGTCATTGCGGGCATCGTCATCTATCTCGCCATCCGCTTCGAATGGAAGTTCGGCGTCGCGGGCATCATCGCCAACCTGCACGATGTTGTCATCATTCTGGGATTCTTCGCCTTCTTCCAATGGGAGTTCTCGCTGTCCGTTCTGGCCGCTGTCCTGGCGGTACTGGGGTATTCGGTCAACGAGTCCGTCATCATCTTTGACCGGGTGCGCGAGAAATTCCGTGAACGCCATGCCCGCGGCATGACGACTGCACAAGTGCTGGATCACGCCATCACGACCACCACGTCACGCACCATCATCACCCACACCTCTACCCTGATGATGGTGCTGTCCATGCTGTTCTTCGGTGGCCCGACCCTGCACTACTTCGCCCTGGCCCTGGCCATCGGCATCTGTTTCGGCATCTATTCGTCGATCTTCGTGGCCGCTGCCATCGTCATGCGACTGGGCCTCAAGCGCGAGGATCTGGTCAAGCCGGCCAAGAAAAAGGACGTGACGGAAGTGGAGCTGCCGTAGTCGCCCCATATCTGCACCTGTCCAGGCGCCGCATTCCGAAGGGGATGCGGCGTTTTTTGTTTGACGATAGATTCCTGGCCCGGCATCGTGCTGGACTGCGCCTGAGCCTGCTGCAGCAGCCTTATCAAGGATCGGGGTGCGGCCATCGGAGCCTCATCGACCACTGCATCATCTCTTTCATGGTGTAATGGCGAGTGCTGACTGGCCGATCGAGATGAAGCCGGGACGGGCCAGACAGAGTGGACGCATCGGGCATCATTAGAATTGGCCCGTTGCCACCTCCCGAGACCTGCGCTAGTCTGGGGCTACCTATGCGATATCAAAAAAAGTAGCGCCGTGAACGCAGCACAGCGTTCCGCCGATCTGCCGGAAGACACCGGCGTTTTCTCAAAGGGCCACCTGTGAACCTGTCAACCCCTGCAACCGGCCAGCCCAACAACTCCAGTCAGACCCGGCAAGGACTGCTCTGTGCCCTGGGCTGCTATGCACTCTGGGGGAGCATGCCGATCTACTGGCACCCCATGGCACATGCCCCCATGGATGCCCTCCAGATGCTGTCCGAGCGGATGCTCTGGTCATCGGTATTGCTGGTCATTCTGCTCTTGGTGCTGCGCAAGGGACCTGCATTGCGAGCCGTGCTGCGCACCCCGCGACAGGTACTGCTGTTGTCGTGCTCATCGCTGTTGATTGGTGGCAACTGGCTGCTTTATGTCTGGGCCATGGTGAACCAGCATATCCTGGATGCGGGGCTGGGGTACTTCATCAGCCCACTGGTGAACGTGGCGCTGGGGCGCATCATTTTTGGTGAGCGTCTGAACCGCGGGCAATGGCTGGCCATGGCGCTGGCTGTGATCGGCATCATCTGGCTGGTATCCCGGGCCGGGCACATTCCCTGGGTTGCCCTGGGCCTGGCGCTGAGCTTCGGGCTGTATGGCGCCCTCCGCAAGCAGATCGTCGTTGATGCATTAGCTGGCCTGGCATTTGAAACATTTCTGCTGTTGCCCATCGGTCTGATCTGGCTGGGTGTGTGTGCCATACAGGACACCTACATTTTCGGGGCCCTGGACGGGCTGCAGAAGGCCGTGCTGATTGGCTCAGGGGTCATCACCGTTGTGCCGCTGCTGCTGTACGTGGGTGCTGCCCGACGCATTCCGCTGTCGCTGCTGGGCATGCTGCAGTACAGCTCACCCACCCTGCAGACGCTGTTCGGCCTGCTGCTGGGCGAACGACTGCTTGCCGATCAGCTGATCGGCTACAGTTGGGTATGGGCTGGTGTGCTGACCTTCCTGCTGGGCAGCCGAATGCAGGGACACAGAACACGAGAGACAGCCGGGGGCCCTGACGTGAAAGGGCGTGCCAGCCTGCCGGCCGACTGAATGCGTGCTCGCTGCGTGCTTTCCCTAGCTTCGTGCTGACCATGCGCTGCGTTGTGTCTATTTGCACACTTTCATATTGCATTTCGGCAGGCATGAGACAAAAAAGGGGCAACGAGACGTCAGCAAATCTGCGTATCTTGCCTGCATCGTTACCGATTGGCCTGCTCTACCAGCCCGTCGGCCTAGATGACACATTTTTTATACCTGTCGTTTCGGTATGACGGCGCTCATGCTCCTACGATGAAAACGGCTCCGCAAGCAGGACTTTTCATTACAACAACACGGAGTCTGCAAGATATCCGACATGACCGACAGACAGACAGGCAACATGAACGCAATGATCAATCGACTTTCCCTGGGTGTGACACTGCTGGCATTACTGAGCGGGTGTGGTGGCAGCGAAGACGCCAGCATCCCAGCAACGTCGACCCATAGTGCGCCGGTACGCAAAGCCGCGCTGGACAGCAGCTCCCTTCTCGTCGATAACAATGCGGCCCCGATTTCCAGCGTCGGGATACGGGGAGATGTCCTGGCGACAGCACTGACCCAGTCACCCGGCAACAGACAGCTATACACCTATACTGCAGATGAACCACCTCTGGTTCAGGTTGACCAGACGGTCAAGCCCTCAACCGGAGACAATGGTATCACCCAGCCCTTTTCCAATGACTGGCACGAATATCTGAAGCGCATTGGCCGGAACGACTCATTTTCGTCTCTGCGCGTCGTCACGGGGCTCTCATCCAACAAGCTGCCCGACGGGCTGGACAAGGCTGAAGCCGATGCCGAGGTGCTCAAGATTGATTCGGCGCAGTTACTGGAAAAAAACGATATCTCAAACGGTGACTATCAAAAAGGCGTCGGCTATCTCACATTAACGCAGCAATCGGGACCATGGATCATACGGCGCAATATGGTCATGATGTATGGATCCTCCCCACTCAGCTGGCAGGACTACTCTGGTACCGCCCAAGTCATACTACGCTCCCAGCAAGGTCAACGGGAGACGGACTTCAACCTGTGCATGGAAGTTGGCATCGGAGAATTCTCACGGGAAAGCTGCACGATGTGGCGTGTGCCCCAAGGCTGGAAGCCTGGCCAGGCACTGGGATATATCGGTCAACAGATCACCGAGCGCCACCAGAAGGAATACCGCGACGACGATGGCAACGTCCTCGCCTCTGTATCGCGACCAGTCATCTGGCGGACATGGTAAAACTACTACGTCAGGCGCGCGGGGGGCGCGCCTGCATCGTGGCATGCATCAGGCGTACCTGTCGCATGCCATGCCCGGGGTCACTTCACATGGAAGTTCAGCGTGAGCTGATCTGTGATCTTTTCACATACCTTCGGATCGCCTTTGTGTTCGACCCTGGACTCCAGGTACCAGAACCCCGGTTTCAGCGCCTTGAAGGGGAATTCGCCTTTTTCGTTGGTGACTGCGTGGAAGGCTTCCAATTCGCTTTCCTCATCCTCATGCGTCATTTCTGCGTTGAAGCCTGCCGGGCTCCCGACAACGACCGCATCGGCCACCGGTTTTCCGTCATGGGTCAGCCGGAATCTGACCACTTCGCCTGCCTTGATCTCGTCAGGTTTCACCAGCGGCGTGATTTCATACCCCTTGCCAACCGGCTGGGTGGCGAACGCGCCATCATCATCAACACTTACAAAGCTCTTGCCCTGCATTGAATAGAGTTCGCAGCGCTGGGCATTCGGAAAATCAGCGCGTGTCTTACCCATGGCCCACTCGCCATCGGCCTTCTTCGTCCAATATGTCGGCTTGTAGCTGCCGATGAGCACATAGGTGCCTTTCGCCAGTTTCCCCTTGGAGCGGTAATGGTAATTCTGGCCGGACTGCGTCAAGGTTTCGGTGCCATGATCGCTCACTAATATCGTCGGGTTGAACAGCCCCAGGCGGGCCTCTGGAATGACCTCAGGTTCAGGAAAGTGGTGGCCGTAGACAAGATCAGCCTCAAGAACGTCTTTATTCTCGCCTACGGTCCACAAGCTGTGAGCCGATACCGATGTCGATACCCCCAGTAAAAGGGAGAAGAGGGTGGAGTTGAGATATTTCATCATGAATCTGACGGTCAATGTCATGGGCCTGGCTGCCTGAAATCGCGCAACCAGGGAGACGGGTACGCTGCTGGAGCAGCCCCGGCAGCCTGGTGTCCAATACTTCACCCGTACCCAGCATGCCGGTTAATGATACAATATAACAAAACGTAGAGGCTGGCTACACTGCCAGCCAACGTGGTCAACCGGCTGATCTGTTGTTCGCCGTTCTTTGCCCGGGACCGGCTGAAGCGCACGGCTGCCATACCTCAGTCAGCCCCGTTCGCCGGATGATAGTCATATAGGCCCGGACATGGACACGAACAGCCCCTCCAGAATATGGACATTCATGGCTAGGCGGATAGCGATTTGCTGCACACTGTTGTAGTGTCAGGGTGGTTTGCAGCGGTTCGGCGTTACATCGCCCATATTCTGGAGAAAGCACATGAAAATAGCCATGGCGGGCGATCACGCCGGTTTCGCCATGAAGGCGGCGTTGAAACAGCGTCTGGAAGCCCGGGGCCACGAGGTCATCGACTTCGGCCCGTTCTCCGAGGATGGTTGCGACCTGCCGGATTTCATCTATCCCGCTGCACTGGCCGTCAGCAACGGTGAGGTCGAACGCGGCGTCTTCATTGATGGCGTGGGCTATGGCAGCGCGATGATCGCCAACAAGGTTCCCGACGTATTTGCCGCGGTGTGCCAGGATCCGTTCTGCGCGGGACTCGCCCGGTCACACTCCAATACCAATGTGCTGTGTCTGGGTGGCAAGCTGATCGGCGCAGCGCTCGCCGAAGCGATCGTCGACACATGGATGACCACCGACTACCTGGCTGGCAATGAACGCTATACCAGGCGAGTGGACAAGGTGATGGCGATTGCGGATCGGCATGTTCGGCGCTGAACAGGCATGCCGGGCTGGCAGATATCCGTCAGATGCTTCTGGCGAGGCTCGCCGCCCGGCCAATGTAGCTGGCCGGTGTCATTGCCCGCAACTGGGCGCGAGCCGTCTCGGGGATGTCCAGGGTGTCGATGAAGGCCAGCAGCTCGACCTGGCCGATCCGGCGCCCGCGGGTGAGCTCCTTCAGCTTCTCGTAGGGTTTCTCGACGCCGTGGCGACGCATGACGGTCTGGATGGGCTCGGCCAGCACTTCCCAGTTGGCGTCCAGGTCAGCCGCAAGGGCGGCCTCCGCCACCTGCAATTTGCCCAGTCCGCGTTGGGTCGAATCATAGGCCAGCAGGCTGTAGCCCAGCGCCACACCGACGTTGCGCAGCACCGTGGAATCGGTCAGGTCACGCTGCCAGCGGCTGACTGGCAGTTTCTGGGCAAGGTGCGTCAGGAGCGCATTGGCAAGGCCGAGGTTGCCTTCCGCGTTTTCGAAGTCGATTGGGTTGACTTTGTGCGGCATGGTGGATGAGCCCACTTCGCCGGCCTTCAGCTTCTGGGTGAAGTAGCCCATCGAGATGTAGCCCCAGATGTCACGGCACAGGTCCAGCAGCACCGTATTGAAACTCACCAGGGCGTGAAAGAGATCGGCCATGTAGTCATGCGGCTCGATCTGGGTGGTGAGCGGGTTGAAGACGAGGCCCAGCTGCCCCTCAATGACCTGGCGGGCAAAGGCTGGCCAATCCACGTCGGGGTAGGCGGCAAGGTGGGCGTTGTAGTTGCCGACGGCTCCGTTCATTTTGCCCAGGAGCGCGACGCCGGCCAGACGCCGACGGGCCTGCTGCATCCGCTGCACAACGTTGGCGAACTCCTTGCCCAGGGTCGTCGGCGAGGCCGGCTGGCCATGGGTGTGCGAGAGCATCGGCAAGTCGGCATACTGATGTGCCATCTGGCGCAGGGTGTCGATGAGGCCATCCATGGCGGGCAGGATGACGGCATCGCGGCTGCCCTTGAGCATGAGGCCGTGCGAGGTATTGTTGATGTCCTCGGAGGTGCAGGCGAAATGGATGAATTCTGCGGCGGCGGCAAGTTCAGCGTCTTCGGCAGCCTTGCTCTTCAGGAAGTATTCGACAGCCTTGACGTCATGGTTGGTGGTGCGCTCGAAGTCCTTGATGGCCTGGGCGTCGGCGCCATCGAAATTCTCCACAATGGCCGCCAGCCGCTGACGCGCTGCCTTGCTGAAGGGCTTGAGCTCGGGCAGGCCGGCATCGGAAAGCGCAATCAGCCAGGCGATTTCCACCTGCACCCGATGGCGCATGAAGGCGGCTTCGGACCAGTAGCTACGCAGCGGCGCGACCCTGGCGGCATAGCGGCCATCCAGAGGGGACAGGGCATCGAGAGTGGAGGAATGAGCAGTCATATCGGGGCACGTGGCGAATCAGCACAGCCCCTGATCTTACCTTACAGTAACTTGTACAAACGCTCCCCGACTGACTGCAATGTCTGGGCAGCCCCCGGCAGGCACCGGACATCGCGCAGCGGCAATGCACTCGCAAAGAGATTCCATTGTGCGATCAGCCGCACGCCATCGGTTCCCTGACGGGCAACGGCGTTGATCCACTGCTCCAGCAGCACACGATGGGTATCAAGACGTTCCCAGCCAGCCAGATCGAACGACCAGCAGGCACTGGCCCCACCCAGGAGCAACTGGCTCAGCAGCAAGCGACGCCGGGCCCTGCCCTCGCCGCCCCCAGGCATATGGGGATCGGCGGGGGGTAAAAGAGACTCCAACGGTAGCGCAACCTCCTGCGCCATCGGCAACATCAATCGCGCGATATCCAGGCTGGGGCGCGTCCGGCTGGCATCAGACACGGTACGCCAGCGTGCCTCCAGACGCTCCATGACGTCCTGGTCAAGCCGGGTAAACAACTCCCGCCGAACCCGTTTCATGAGCGTCGCCCCCTGCCGGCGGCTGGCGTCCAGCGACGGGCCCGTGGTCTGGCCCCCCGCCGTCCCAGCGAGGACATAGTCGGCCAGCAGCTGGGTAATGGTCTGGAGACATTCGATGATCAGCATCCGCTGGCCTTGCGACAAAGGCCCCAGTGGATGGCGAGTGGACGCTGCATGCAGGGGGACAGCCAGCGACAGCCCCAGGCTGATGGTCAGCATCTGCTGTATGACCCGACGGCGCTGACGGTCTGTCATTACGGGGCAGGCACGTGCGGCGCCCATCGGCTCCTCCCCGAAGCCCGGCGCAGGGTCGATTCGTGCTTTGCCCAGAATGTCCATATCCGTATTCTTGACAGCCTTCTCCTGCCATACCACTACGCCCAGATGAGTGGATGACACGATCAGCCGGACTGTCGATGCTGCCAAGCTCCACCAGCGTCCTCCAGAACGCAGAGCCAGTCCCCGTCAACCGAGAGGGTACGGCCTTGGCCGGCCCCTCCCATATCCGATGGAAGTCATCATCGCTGCCGAGGTCCCGTAACGAATCTTACCGTTCTCCGGTCTGCTGATCGATAACAGCGCCACCGAGACAGATGTCTCCATCGTAGAGAACGGCCGACTGTCCGGGCGTGACCCCCCACTGCGGCTCGGCAAAGCGTATCTGAATGCGAGACACGGCACCATGTTGGCGTACCTCACGCTTGCTGCGTCTGCCCTCCCCGGTGTCTGCCCCTGACTCGATCCAGCCTTCGGCATCCATCTGGCGGTAGCGACACTTGATGCCATAGTGCCGCCCGCGATCCGGTTCTTCCCCGATCCAGTGGACGTCACGGGCCACTAGGCATCGGGTTAGCAACCGTGGATGGTCATGCCCGCGAACCACGACGAGGGTGTTGCTGGCCAGATCCTTGGAGGCCACGAACCAGGGCTTGCCGCCAGCGTTGTCTCGACGGCCACCGATACCAATTCCCTTGCGCTGCCCCAAGGTATAGAACGACAGCCCGACATGTTCGCCGACCTGCACGCCATGTTCGTCGACAATCGGCCCAGGCCGCGTGGGCAGATAGCGCGACAGGAACTCCCGAAACGGTCGCTCGCCGATAAAACAGATGCCGGTGGAATCCTTCTTGGTCGCGTTAGGTAGACCGATCCGGGCTGCGATCTCCCGTACCTGGGGCTTGAGGACATTAGCCAGCGGGAAGACAACCCTGGAAAGCTGGTGTTGGCTCAGGCGATGCAGGAAATAGCTCTGATCCTTGTTACTGTCGGCACCGCGCAGCAGCTGCACCCGGCCATCAGGCGCAATACGGCTGCCAGCATAGTGGCCAGTGGCTATGCACTCAGCGCCCATCGACAGCGCGTGATCCAGAAATGCCTTGAACTTGATCTCGGCGTTACAGAGGATGTCCGGATTCGGCGTCAGTCCTGCCTCGTAAGCCTGAAGAAAGAGCCGAAATACACGATCCCGGTAGTCGGCGGCAAAGTTGACAGCCTCCAGGTCGATCCCGATCACATCAGCAACACTCGCCGCATCCAGCCAATCTTGACGCGTCGAGCAATATTCACTGTCATCGTCATCCTCCCAGTTTTTCATGAACAGGCCGGTTACCTTCCAGCCTGCTTCCTTGAGCAACCAGGCACTGACGGCGGAGTCCACTCCACCCGACAGTCCCACGACGATCTGACGCCCTTCACCATCCGGTAATGTATGTTTCATGCGAACATTGTAGGAAACTGGCAAACTTCCGGGAAAAATCCGCAGCAGCGCCGGCCTACCCTATGGTGCGACCGACTGTCGGCGCCGACCATAGCCTGGATTTTTCTCTGGCAATTCAATACAAAGGACCTGCCCATGAAAATCGGGATTCCGAAAGAGCAACGCCCTGGCGAGACCCGGGTAGCTGCCACACCTGAAACTATCAAAAAATTGGTCAAGGCGGGCCATGAAGTGGTGGTGGAGCGGACGGCTGGTCTGGCCGCCGACATCACCGACGCCGCCTATGAAGAAGCCGGTGCCCGTCTGGTAGACGCCGACGACGCCTTCGCGGCCGAACTGGTGGTCAAAGTGCGCGCGCCTATGGAAGAGGAGCTGCCAAAGCTTAAGACTGGCTGTACGATCGTCGGCATGCTGAACCCCTTCCATACCGAAGGACTGACCCGGCTGGCCGCCACTGGCGTAACTGCCTTTGCCCTGGAATCCGCCCCGCGGACCACCCGAGCCCAGAGCCTTGATGTGCTGTCTTCCCAGGCCAACATCGCCGGCTACAAGGCCGTACTGGTAGCGGCCAACCTGTATCAGCGCTTCTTCCCGATGATGATGACTGCAGCAGGCACCGCCAAGGCGGCCCGCGTCGTCATTCTGGGTGCGGGGGTAGCCGGTCTGCAGGCCATCGCCACGGCGCGACGCCTGGGGGCCGTGGTGGAAGCATCTGATGTTCGCCCGGCAGTCAAGGAACAGATCGAGTCACTGGGTGCGAAATTTATCGACGTTCCTTACGAAACCGACGAAGAGCGCGAGGCCGCTGCAGGAGTGGGGGGCTATGCCCGTCCCATGCCTGCCTCTTGGCTGCAGCGCCAGGCCCAGGCCGTGGCTGAGCGCATTCGGCAGGCCGATATCGTGATCACCACGGCGCTGATCCCTGGCCGCAAGGCTCCCGTGCTGGTTACCCGGGAGATGGTTGAGTCCATGCGACCGGGCTCGGTCATCGTGGACATGGCCGTAGAGCAGGGTGGTAACTGCGAACTGTCGCAAACCGACAACGTGGTACGTCATCAGGGCGTGAGCATCGCTGGAGTGGGTAATCTGCCAGCGCTGGTCCCTGCTGATGCATCGGCTTTCTATGCCCGTAACGTCCTCGACTTTCTAAAGCTGATCGTCGACGACGGGAAGGAACTGAAAATCGACCTTGACGACGACATCGTGAAGGCCTGTCTGGTGGTGCGTGATGGCCAGGTTCTGCGCGAGCAGAAGGGCTGAGCGGGGCCTCCCTCCCTCCCAGCCGTTCACGACTGCGAGCCCCCCAAGGCGTCAGCCTGCCACACCGCCACCGAAACCAGCCTCCCTCCCGGCAGCTGGCCGACTCTCTGAATATCGAGAATCCAACATGGAAATTGTCAATCACACCATCATCAATCTGATCATTCTGGTACTGGCCATCTATGTAGGCTATCACGTGGTCTGGAACGTGACCCCGGCCCTGCATACCCCCCTGATGGCTGTCACAAATGCCATTTCAGCTATTGTTATTGTCGGCGCGATGCTGGCAGCGGCGCTCACGGATACCGGCCTGGGCAGAATCATGGGGCTCCTGGCCATGATCCTGGCCTCGGTCAACGTGTTCGGAGGATTCCTGGTGACGCGACGAATGCTGGAGATGTTCAGAAAAAAGGAACCTCGCAAGGGAGGAAACCAGGCATGAGAGCTGCCATGACTTTCTTCCCGGTGGCCTCTGACTGGTTCGCCCTCCAGCCTGTTATCGCGCAGGTCCCATTGCATCCAGGAGCATTCTGATGAGCATGAACCTCGTTGTTCTGTTGTACCTCGTGGCCTCGGTCTGCTTCATCCAGGCCCTGAAAGGACTATCCCATCCTGCTACTTCACGCCGCGGCAATGTCTTTGGTATGGTGGGTATGGTGATCGCGGTCATCACCACAGTAGCGATGATCCTCAAGCTGGAGGCCGCGGCCGGCACGCAGTCCAACGGCAGTGGCATTGCCCTGCTCATCCTTGGCCTGCTGGTTGGCGGTACCATCGGCACTACCATGGCGCGCCGGGTGGAAATGACCAAGATGCCTGAGCTGGTGGCCTTCATGCACTCCATGATCGGTCTCGCAGCAGTGTTCATCGCCATTGCCTGCGTGGCCGAACCCTGGGCCTTTGGCATCGTCGGCCATGGCGAGCTTATTCCGGTCGGAAACCGGATCGAGCTGTTCATCGGCTCTTTCGTAGGTGCCATCACCTTCTCGGGATCAGTCATTGCCTTCGGCAAACTGTCTGGCAAGTACCGGCTCCGCGTCTTCCAAGGCACCCCGGTCACCTTTGCCGGGCAACATGCCCTCAACCTGGTCCTGGCCATCGCCATGCTGCTGTTCGGTATCTGGTTTGCGGTCACCCAGGGCTGGTTCCCCTACTGGGCCATGCTGGCCATCGCCTTCGTGCTGGGCGTACTGATCATCATCCCGATCGGCGGCGCCGACATGCCCGTCGTAGTCTCGATGCTCAACAGCTACTCCGGCTGGGCGGCAGCTGGCATCGGCTTTTCCCTGAACAACCCCATGCTGATCATCGCAGGCTCACTGGTCGGCTCTAGCGGAGCGATCCTGTCCTACATCATGTGCAAGGCGATGAACCGCTCGTTCTTCAATGTGATCCTGGGCGGTTTCGGTACCGATCCTTCAGGCGCAACCCAGAACAGCGGCACCCGGGAACAGCGACCGGTTCGCAGCGGATCAGCCGAGGACGCCGCCTTTATGCTGGCCAACGCCGATTCAGTCATCATCGTGCCAGGGTATGGCCTCGCCGTAGCCCGTGCCCAGCATCCTCTCAAGGAGCTGACTGACGAACTGATCGCCAAAGGCGTGCAGGTACGCTACGCCATTCACCCGGTAGCTGGCCGGATGCCGGGACACATGAACGTGCTGCTGGCCGAGGCCGAAGTCCCCTATGATCAGGTGTTCGAGATGGAGGATATCAACCCCGAATTCAGCGAGACTGATGTCGTCCTGGTGCTGGGTGCCAATGACGTGGTGAATCCCGCTGCCAAAGACCCCGGTTCACCCATCGCCGGTATGCCGATTCTGGATGCCTACAAGGCAAAACAGGTGATCGTGAACAAGCGCTCAATGGCCTCGGGCTATGCCGGTCTCGACAACGAACTCTTCTACATGCCCAAGACGATGATGGTTTTTGGCGACGCCAAAAAAGTAGTCGAAGACATGGTGAAAGCACTCGATAGCTAGATCGCCTGTCCTGGCTGTCAAGCCCTGGCTGCCAGTGTGGGGCCAGGGCTTTTTTTATTGACCGGCACTCATGGCGGAAGGCACCTTTGACCGGGAGTGATCGACGACAGCACCATCCCCTGGCTGACGTCGCGCCATCGACCTGCTACAGATAACACCATTCGTCGGTGTTCGTACAACACCCAACGCGAAGGGCTGGCCAGCGGAGGCAGGCCGCCAGACAATCAATCCTGGCGCTATTTCAGCAAGCAGGACAGACCCATGGTTGGGGAAAGTTTCACGGCATTTCTGGTGGGCAGTTTCGTCAGCCTGATCACCATCATCAATCCACCAGCTACGCTACCCATTTTCACCTCGGTCACTACCAGCCTGGATGCAGACGCGACCCGACGAACCGCTACATCTGCCTCGATCTATTGTTTTTGCATCCTGGTGGGTAGCCTGTTTGCCGGCAGCATGGTCATGAAGGCGTTTGGCATCTCCTATGGCGCCATGCGTGTTGCTGGCGGTATGGTCATCGGCCTGCTGGGCCACGGCATGCTATACGGCAAGGCGGAAGTATCCGAAGTTGCCAAGGCGCAATACAGCAATCCGGCATTCTTCCCGCTGGCACTGCCGGGTATCACGGGCCCCGGTTCTATTGCTGTGGTCATTGGTCTGGAAACCCAGATCAGGGAGCTCGGCGCCTTTCACCATCGCATTAGCGCCTATCTCGCGGTGCTCGTCGCCATGCTCTTGGTGTGCGTTGTGGAATTTTTGCTGCTACGCAGTGCCCGCAGGGTCACGACCCGGTTAGGCAACACGGGTATCGAGGTCATCACCCGTCTGAGCGGCTTTCTGCTGATCTGCGTCGGCGTCCAGTTCCTGGCCTCCGGCGCCCAGACTCTCTACAGCACCCTGGTACAGACGGCGGTCTCGGCAACGCACTGACATTGCGTGGCAACCGGACATAGTTCCTCGCGCGCCACATGCTGCGGACGGTAATCTGAGAAACGAGACAGCCTTAATCATCGTCCACGGAGACCCAACATGCAGAACAACAGCGCCACCCTCGACGGATCGCAAACGGACAAACTGCGCAATATCTTCATGCTCTGCTACGGGATGACTATCATCGGCCAGGTTTTCGCCCTGGGGCTACCCGCCTTCATCGCCCTGCTCATCGCCTGGCTGCAGCGTGGCAAGGCACGTGGGACAGTCTACGAAAGCCATGTCCGCTGGCTCTTCAGGACCGCTCTAATCTCGATCGTCGCCTCAATCGCCTGCCTCCCCGCCCTGCTGATTTCGCGCCTCTTCTTTATGGCAGCCCTGCTGACCACCGGCATCTGGTTCCTGTATCGCATGCTCAAGGGCCTGCTGCGTGCCTACCATCAGGAATCCATCTAAAACAGGGCAACGCGACCTTCACAACTCGGTACCTTGTAATAAATGGTGACGCCATGCACAGGCGGGCTTGATTTCTGTCCATGCCATTACCATCTGGCTAGAGTGGTTTCCTAGACCACACCTGCTACCTGCCGATCATGAAGAGCCCGTCGCCATGCCGCCCCGCACTTACGAAGACGCCACCCTCATCGAATCTGAACGCGATGCTGCCTATCGGCGCACCGCCATCTTCGACTACTGGCTACACATTATTGGCGCCATCTTTTCACTGGGCACGCTATCGCTGGTCGCGATGATTGTTAATTACATCCAACGGCCGTCGGCCCGCGGCTCAATCTACGAGACCCACTTCACCTGGATGATCCGCACCTGCTGGTGGACGATCCTCTGGGTCTGCATCTTCGGGGTGCTGGCAGTCATATCGCTCGGACTGCTTTCGGTCCTGATGCTGATCCCCGTCGTCTGGTTTGTCTACCGGATGGTCAAGGGTCTCTTGCGCGCCAACGCGCACCAGCCGATCATCTTCTGACTGTCCCAAACAGCGGCACATGCCCGACATGCCGACTCTTCCAACCGCGAGCAGATCACATCCGTCCCCCCTGTCCGGTTGACTTGCTGCAGTACGTCAGCTAATTTTCTCCCAGTTCCGGAGCACCCTGTCGGGTGCTTCAGCGTCGCAGCGGGAGAGTCTGCTGCCGGCCGGATCCGGTATGCCTGCCATACACACTGGCACAGATCCGTACCATGTCCGCTGCCGGCACAGCGCCGAAGGGGCAGCATCCCAGCAAACTCTCAGGCAAACGGACTGCTGCGGCGCATGAACACTCTGGAGAGAAAGCCTGAATCCGGCAGCCTGTCATGCTGCCCCTGGTTCGATGGCTTCGCCGAAGGAAACGATCTCAGGCACACATACAGAGGGGGCTTCCCGTGGGATTACACCGAGAACACGGTACAGTGCCAGGCCGTCCTGGCCGCTCTCTGTTAATCTGCAGGGTGCGGCCGCCAGCCAGGCTGCCACGTCTTCCGATCCCTTTCCTTCCATCATCCTCTGGAGACACATTCCGTGACCGTACCCAGCAATCTCAAATACACCGAATCGCACGAATGGCTGCGCACCGAAGCCGATGGCACCATCACCGTAGGGATCACCGAGCACGCCCAGGCCGAACTGGGTGACCTCGTCTACGTCGAACTGCCCGCAGCCGGCCGCAAGGTCGATGCCAACGAAGCCTGCTGCGTGGTTGAGTCAACGAAGGCGGCCTCTGACGTCTATGCGCCCATCAGCGGAGAAATCGTCACGGGTAACGACGCCTTGGGCGATGCTCCCCAGCTGGTCAACGAACAGCCCTTCGAAGGCGGCTGGTTGTTCCGCATCAAGCCCGCCAACCCTGCCGACCTGGATGCCCTGCTATCGGCCGATGACTACCAGCAGGCCCTGAAGGACTGAAGACATCATGACGGATCGGAACGATGCGGACACCCTGGCTAGCCTGCTCGCCCAGGGACAGGACGGATTTGTGGCACGCCACGTGGGACCGGCCGGAGATGATCTGGAGCAGATGCTCGCCACCGTAGGTACAGCCTCACTGGACTCACTGGTCGCCGAAACGGTGCCCGCCAGCATCCTGCTGGACTCGGGCGACCATCCCACGCTGGCCATCGGTCCAGGGCTGGACGAAGCCGCTGCCCTGACCGAGCTTGCTGAACTGGCCAGCCACAACCAGATCTGGCGCAGCTATCTGGGCGGTGGTTACCACGGTACCCTCACGCCAGAACCCATTCGCCGCAATGTCCTGGAGAATCCCGGCTGGTACACCGCCTATACGCCCTACCAGGCCGAGATCTCCCAGGGACGCCTGGAAGCCCTGATGGTCTTTCAGCAGATGATCATCGACCTGACCGGTATGGACGTGGCCAATGCATCGCTGCTGGACGAAGCCACCGCTGCCGCGGAAGCAATGACCATGCTCCGCCGGGCCAGCAACAGCAAGGCTCAGGGCTACTTCATTGAATCCGGGGCCCATCCACAGGTCATCGACGTGATCCGTACCCGGGCTCGATGGCTCGACATTCCGGTCACCATTTCCGCCCTGGCCGATCTTGATCCGGCCGCTGTCTACGGGGCTCATCTGCAGAACCCCGACACCGAAGGCCGGGTTGCCGACCGAACCGAAGATATCGCCCGCCTGCAGGCTGCCGGCGTGAAAGTCTGCGTGGGCACAGACCTGCTGGCAGCGCTGCTGCTCAAGTCGGCAGGCGCCCAGGGGGCCGATGTCGTCATCGGTTCGGCGCAGCGCTTCGGCATCCCCCTTGGCTTCGGAGGCCCCCATGCTGCCTTCATGGCCACACGCAGCAAGCTGATCCGCAGCATGCCCGGCCGGATCATCGGTACCAGCGTGGATGCTGCTGGCCATATGGCCTACCGGATGGCACTCCAGACCCGCGAGCAGCACATCCGCCGCGACAAGGCCACCAGCAATATCTGCACCGCGCAGGCACTGCTGGCCAACATGTCAGCCTTCTACGCGATCTACCACGGCCCCGTTGGACTGCGCCGCATTGCACTACGCACCCATGGCATGGCGCGGCTGCTGGCCGCTGCGGTGCTCGCCACCACCGGGCCTGCCGGCCATGGAGAGGGCAAACACGACTTTCCCCGTCCCCTGCACGCCACCTGGTTCGACACCCTGACCTACCGCTTCCCGGATGGCGCCAGTACCGACGCCGTGCTGGCCCGTGCCGCCGACAAACAGATCAACCTCCGCCGGCTCGATGCCACCCGGATCCTGATCGCGCTGGACGAGACCGTGAGTCTGGCCGACGTGGCTGACCTGCATGAGGTTCTGACCGGCAAACAGACCGACAGGGTAGCCCTGCAGGCGCTGCTCCAGCAACTCCCGGCATCCAGCGACACGCTGCCGGCCAGCCTGCTGCGCACGGATCCTGTCCTCACCCACGCAGTGTTCAACCGCTTTCACAGCGAAACCGAGTTCGTCCGCTACCTGAAACGGCTCGAAAACCGCGATATCTCTCTGGTGCATTCCATGATCCCGCTGGGATCATGCACGATGAAACTCAACGCTGCCGCCGAGATGACGCCCGTCAGCTGGCCAGCCTTTGCCAACATCCATCCGTTTGCCCCCGCCGCCCAGACCGCCGGATATACCCGGATGCTGGGTCAGCTTGGTGAGTGGCTGGCAGATATCACCGGCTTT
Source organism: Lautropia sp. (assembly GCA_030527825.1). Taxonomy (GTDB): domain Bacteria; phylum Pseudomonadota; class Gammaproteobacteria; order Burkholderiales; family Burkholderiaceae_E; genus Lautropia. The sequence goes on along the minus strand of JAUNAC010000001.1, from coordinate 1,031,842 downwards.
GCTGGCGTCTCCTTCCAGCCCAACTCCGGCGCACAGGGTGAATACGCCGGCCTGCAGGCCATTCGCGAGTACCTGCTCGCCCAGGGCCAGCCACAACGCAACATCTGCCTGATACCGGCCTCGGCCCATGGCACCAATCCGGCCTCGGCCCAGCTTGCCGGGCTCCGGATCGTGGTAGTTGCCTGCGACAGCCAGGGCAATATCGACATGGCCGACCTGAAAGCCAAGCTCGCCGCACACCGTAGCGAGCTTGCCTGCCTGATGGTGACTTACCCCTCCACCCACGGGGTATTTGAAGCCAGCATCCGCGAGATCTGCCACCTGGTGCACGCAGCCGGCGGCCAGGTATACATGGACGGGGCCAACATGAATGCACAGGCGGGCCTGACCAAGCCGGGTGAAATCGGCGCGGATGTCTGCCACCTGAATCTGCACAAAACCTTCTGCATTCCCCATGGCGGCGGCGGGCCGGGCATGGGCCCCATTGCTGTCGCCCAGCATCTCATCCCCTACCTGCCAGCAGCGCCACGGCTCGATAGTGCAGCTGCTGGCCAGCCAGGGGCCCCCCTGCCCAGCACGGTATCGGCCGCCGCCCACGGTAGCGCGCTGATTACCACCATTTCCTGGATGTACATCCGGATGATGGGCTCTGCAGGGATCCGTCAGGCCACTGCAGTCGCCATCCTGAATGCCAACTACATTGCCAGTCGCCTGAAGGGCCACTACGAAGTCCTCTACACCGGCGAACATGGCCGGGTTGCCCATGAATGCATCCTCGATCTGCGCCACTTCAAGAGCCAGTATGGGGTCACGGCTGAAGATGTGGCCAAGCGGCTGATGGACTACGGCTTCCACGCCCCGACGCTGTCCTTCCCGGTGCCCGACACGCTGATGGTCGAGCCCACCGAATCGGAGGGCAAGGCGGAGCTGGACCGCTTCTGCGACGCCATGATCAGCATCCGCCAGGAGATCGCCGACATCGTCGCCGGCACATGGCCGGCCGACGACAATCCACTGAAAAACGCCCCGCACACGGCGACCGAGATGGCCGGCGACTGGCAGCACCCTTACAGCCGGGAACAGGCCGCCTTCCCGCTGCCCTGGCTCAAGGCAGCGAAATTCTGGCCCAGCGTCAAACGCATCGACAATGCCGCAGGCGACCGCAATCCGGTCTGCACCTGCCCGCCCATGTCGGACTACCAGCAAGGAGATCACCATGGCTGATGCCCTCCAACACGTGGCGCTGGACGCCCTGCACCGCGAGCTGGGCGCCCGCATGGGTGGCTTTGCCGGCTACGACATGCCGATCCAGTACAGCGGCCTGAAAGCCGAACACCTTGCCACCCGCGAGTCATGCGGTCTCTTTGACGTGTCACACATGGGGCAGCTGATGGTGCGGCCACGTGACGGCCGCATCGAAACGCTGCACAGCCAGCTGGAAGCCTGCCTGCCGCTCGACTTTTCCGACTGGCCAGAAGGCGTGCAGCGCTACTCGCTGCTGCTCAATGAACGTGGCGGCATCGAAGACGACCTGATGCTGGTGAATCTCGGCAACGTGGTGCGCATCATCGTCAATGCAGGCAACCGCCAGCATGACTTCCATCTGCTCACCAGCCGTTGCCCGGCGCTGGAATTCACCTGGATCGATGCCGCCCTGATCGCGCTGCAGGGCCCGGCAGCCGAATCCGTGCTCGCCACGCTCGACCCCCGCGCCCGCTCTCCGCGCTTCATGGAATCGACCTCACTCGAACTCCTGGGCGTCCCCTGCTTCGCCACCCGTTCAGGCTATACCGGTGAGGATGGCTACGAGATCTCCATCCCGACCGCAGAGGCCGAGCAGGTTGTGCGCCACCTGCTGGCCGACCCCCGGGTGACCCCGGCCGGCCTCGGTGCGCGGGACACGCTGCGGCTGGAGGCCGGCTTGCCCCTGCACGGCAATGATATCGACGCCGACACCACGCCGGTCGAAGCGGCGCTTTCCTTTGCAATTGCCCGCAGCCGACGGCTCGATGGCACAAAATTTGCCGGTTTCCCCGGCGCTGAAGTCGTCCTGGGTCAGCTCGCACATGGTGCGCCGCGACGCCTGGTTGCCCTGGTGGCCGACAGCAACGTACCCGTACGTGCCCACGCCAGCATCGTGGACGCGCAGGGCGAAACCGTTGGCGAAGTCACCAGTGGCACGGTCTCGCCAACGCTTGGCAAGCCCATCATGCTGGCCTATCTCCCGCCCGCGCTGGCCCGGGACGACAGCCCTCTCCAGGCCCGGGTTCGCGACCGCCTGGTACCCCTGCAGCGCGTAAAACTGCCCTTCGTTCCGAAACGCTACAGGCGCTGACCCCACAGGCGTGGCGGGCAGGCGACATTTCCGTCGCCGCCAGCCCGCCTGATCCACCCATCCGGCCCCCGCCCTTCTCCTGCGGCAAGCATCGGCCCCATACTTGCGGGCCAGCAAACCGGCACGACATTGTCAGCCGTTGCCCAACCAACGCATCCACCCAGGCAAACCGTGTCCGCTCCCCGGACACCGGGCCTCCTCCTGCCCCATGAGCAAAACCCCTACCCCGACCTCTGCCCCGGGCAGCTGGGCTGCTGTCATCGCACTTGCCCTGGCGGCCTTCATCTTCAACACCACCGAATTCGTCCCGGTCGGCCTGCTCTCGATGATCGGACAGGACTTCGGGATGCGAACCGAGGACGTCGGGTTGATGCTGACCATCTACGCGTGGGTCGTTGCTCTGGGATCACTTCCCCTGATGCTCGCCACCCGCGCCACCGAACGCAAACGGTTGCTGGCCGTGCTGTTTGTGATCTTCAGTGCCAGCCACGCCATTTCTGCCACCGCCACCAGCTTCTGGCTGCTCATGCTGAGCCGCCTCGGTGTCGCCAGTGCCCACGCCATTTTCTGGTCTATCACCCCATCACTCGCCGTGCGGCTCGCCCCGCCCAATCGGGCCAGCCAGGCACTGGGCCTGTTGGCCACCGGCTCCTCCCTGGCCATGGTCCTGGGCATTCCGCTGGGACGCGTCATCGGTGAAGCCCTCGGCTGGCGCATGACTTTCGGCCTGATCGGCATCTCGGCCATGGTCATCATGATCGTGCTGATGAGCCTGCTTCCCCGACTGGCAAGCCAGAACAGCGGCTCCCTATCCAGCCTGCCCCTGCTGATCAGACGTCCGGCCCTGGCCAGTGTCTACCTGCTGGTCGTGCTGGGCGTCACCGCACATTTCACTGCCTACAGCTACCTGGAACCGTTTGCACAGCACGAAGCCGGTCTGCAGGGTCAGGCCATCACCCTGATCCTGCTGGTCTTCGGCGGCTCCGGCCTCATCGGCAGCGTCCTGTTTGGCTGGCTGGGCAACCGCAACCCCGGCATCTTTCTGCCCGGATCACTGCTGGGCATCAGCCTGTGTCTGCTCGGCCTCCATACCGCAGCGACCAGTCTCGGCTGGCTACTGACTCTGCTGGTTATCTGGGGCACCATGGTGATGTGCTTCTCATTGTGTCTGCAGGCACGCGTACTCGTCCTCGCTGCCGATGCCACCGATGTGGCCATGGCCCTGTTCTCGGGGCTGTTCAACCTGGCCATCGGCGCCGGCGCGCTACAAGGCAACCAGGTCAGCATACATTGGGGGCTGGACCACCTGGGTCAGGTTGCAGGCGCACTCGCCAGCATCACGCTGCTCATCAGCCTGCTCGCACTGGGGCGCTTTCGCACCGAATTCCTGCGGATTCAGACAGGTACCAGCCAAGTTGGCAGCCACTGATTCAGGGACACTGCCGGCAACAAGGCAGTATCCCTGCCAAGCACCGTATTGCGCGGCATCCCCCCGGATCAGCGCGGACGCCCCAGCGGAGGGGAATGCCGGTCGCCGGCGGCGTGCCGGCCAGAGGCTGTCTCAGGCAGCCAGAACGCCCGGGATCTGATACTGAAGCATCTGCTGGTCGATTGTCAGCAGCTGCAGCTCCTTCTGACGGGCCTGCACCAGCAACAGGCGATCAAACGGATCTCCCTTCACGCCCGACAGGCGCCATGCCTTCCACAATGTCCCTATCCGCAGCGGCAGCTCCTGAAAGCCCTGCGCCTTCAGCGTGCTTACCACCTGATGGGGATTCAGCTTCACATCCGATGCCCCCATGCTTTCCTTGAGTGAAAGCTCCCAGATGCTGGCGGTACTGTAGTAGCGCTCATTCCCGGGATCCTGCAAAAGGGCGATGGTATCAGTCAACAGGGAATCGACCGCACCCACCAGCCAGGCCTTCAGAACCTGGGTGTCCAGCAATAGTTTCATGGAGGAGATATGCCCGGCTCATGTCCGGATGGAGGAACGGTCACTGTAGAAGAAAAAACCCCGGGCTTCAATGCAATTGACACACTGCAACAGAAGCAGGCGACGAATCAACACGCTGACATGACCAACGGTATCCCACCGTCTGTCTGGCAAGACAGGCGCCGCGCCAGTGGCCGCCAGAACAGATCCCGGTCCACACGCCATGCCCCGGGTGCACCACCCGGAGTAGTCCCCGCTATGCGCTGGCCTCTTCCCCCTTTTTCCCCTCCAGCACAGCCAGAAGATCCGCCAGCATGCCCGACAGCTCGCCAGCCATCAGCATGAATTCGGCATCAAACACCTGCCGGGCGTCCCCTTCATCCAGGCTCTCACGCCCTTCGCGCACAACATCCAGCGGATTCAGGCGTTTGAGGGCAGCATTTTCCGTCAACACAAAGGACAGCCGGTCACGCCAGGTCAGCGCCAGGCGGGTGCACTGCTTGCCCTCCTTCAGATGGCGCTGCACCGTATCGACATCCACCGACTGGCGCACATAACGAACCGCAGCCCGACTCTCGCCCGTATCGCGCAGCTCACTGTCATCATCAATCGAAAATGGCCCCGGCACTTCGTTTTCCAACAGCCAGACCGTCATCGCCTGTGCGGGGGCACGCGCCAGCTGCAAGGGTGCCAGAGGCAGATCGTCGACCGACTTCTTTAAAAGGCCGATGATTTCATCGGCGCGCGCCGGCGCCGTACTGTCCACCACCACCCAGCCTCCCACCGGATCAATCCACACCCGGGTATCGCGAAAGATACTGAATGCCTTGGGAAGCAGCTCCTCGGTGACACGCTCCTTCAGCTCGCGCATCTGCTTGCGGCCGGGCCTGAACCCCTGCTCCTCTTCCAGCGCCTGGGCCCGTGCCTTCGTGAACTGGCTGATGACCGACGCCGGCAGAAGTTTTTTCTCGGTGCGCAGCGTCAGCAGCCAGTGCTGACCGACCCGATACGCCAGCCCCGCGCCTTCCATGGCAGGCACCCAGCCCAGTGACTGGCTTTCGTGCGCCAGTCCTGGCGTAAAAACCAGCCGTGCCAGCTGCTCCTCCAGCCTGCCAGGATCGGGATCCCAGGCAGCAGACAGACGGTAGATCAGGGCGTTGCGGAAGAAGGCGCTCATGCGGATACCGGACGTGGCAAGAATGGCAGGGCGGCTACTGTAACGCAACTGGCGGCGCTGCGCGAAACCGGCTTCCACATGAAGGCCCTCCTGGCGCCCTCCCTCATGAGACGGACTGCTCAGGGCTGATACTTATACCCCATGCCATAAACCGACTGGATCAGATCACAGTCAGGCAGGATACGGGCCATCTTTCTGCGCAGATTCTTGACGTGCGTATCAACCGTACGCCCATTGACCACGCGATGGTCTTCGTAAAGGCGCTCCAGCAGATCATCCCGACTGAATACGTGTCCGGGTATCGCCGCCAGTACCGATAGCAGGCGAAACTCCACTGGTGTCAGCTCCAGCAGATTCCCTTCCAGCCAGGCCGCATGCCGCATCGTGTCAATCCAGAGACCGTCGACTGGAGGCCGGACATCGGAAGACTTCTCCAGCAGGGCCTCGGTTACTGCCTGCTGCTGGGGGCGAAGTGCATCGGAGAGCGTTCGACGCAGTACTGCCCGCACCCTGGCCACCATCTCGCGCGGACTGAAAGGCTTGCAGATGTAATCGTCAGCGCCCAGCTCAAGTCCCAGCAGTCGGTCGATCTCTTCAACCCGCGCCGTCATCATGATGATCGGTACCGAAGAAAAAGTGCGAATCTCGCGACAGATATCGATTCCATCCCGCCCTGGAAGCATCAGGTCCAGCAGCACCAGGTCAGGTGGTGTGGTCCGCACCGCATTAACCACCAGCCGGCCATCGGCCAGAATGCCAGTCTGGAATCCGGCCGCATCCAGATAGCGGCAGACCAGCACCGCCAGTTTCGGTTCATCCTCGACGACCAGCAGCTGCAGCGGCCGCGTGGCATTTGTCCAGGGAATCTGCTGCGTCATCCATTTCCCTCCGAAGAATGCTCGGGAGGCAATCCGATCCGAATGCGCAGACCACCCAGCGGTGACGCCTTCGCCACGATGCGGCCACCATGGGCATCAACGATGCCACGACAGATCGCCAGCCCCAGCCCCGATCCACCAGTAGCCCGATTCCGGGAAGCCTCGCGACGATAGAAGCGGTCGAAGAGCCGTGGGTAGTCTTCTGCCGGCATACCGGGCCCGGAATCATCAAAATCAATAATGACGCCGGGATTGGCCGCCTGGCAACCCACCTGGACAGTGCCGCCCTGATCCACATAGCGTAGGGCGTTCTCCAGCAGGTTCTGAAACACCTGCCGCAATCGATTTGGATCCCCCGTGACAAACATTCTATCGATAACGCCAACGCGCTTCAGGGATAACCCGCGAACCGCAAGGCGTTCCTGCCAGTTTGACAGCGTGCTGTCGAGCAGCCCCACTACATCCACCCGCTCCCAATGGTAGGCGAGCGGTGCCACCTCCGTCATCGACAGCATGTGAATGTCATCAACCAGCTTGGAGAGAATCAGCACTTCCCCCTGTAGCGATTGCAAGACCCGCTGGTCGAGCGGCTGCAACCCGTCTTCAACGGCTTCAAGCTCACCTCGCATGATCGCCAGCGGCGTACGCAGCTCATGCGACACATCGGCCATAAAGGCACGTCGCACATCCTCATTGCTCTGCAGAGTACCGGCCAGCCGGTTGAATACCCTGGCCAGCTGCCCCAGTTCATCCTGAGACGAAACAGGAACCCGGATGTCATACTGACCCGCCGCCAGCGCCCGGGTCGCCGCCAGTAGCCTGCGTGCAGGCACCAGCATCACCCTGCCCAGCAACCAGGCGATCACCGCCGCCAACAGCACAGCCAAAACGGCGATATACCCGGCCGCACTCTCCTGGCGCCGCTGAAAAGCCAGATCAGCCGCATCCGTCACTTCGGTAAAGCGCTGACTGCCCACCCAGCCAGCCACCAGGCCATCCACCAGGATCGGTACGAAATTCACATCGGCACCCGGTTCGGGGTTGCCCACCACGAACCGGCCGCGGGCATCCTGCAACGTCATCCGCGATGCCGCATCCAGCGGAGGCTTGGGAAGATCACCTGGCCACCCTGATCCTCCCGGCAGCGGCGGCAACATATACGCGCCATTCGATACGACTGACGTCGTGCCGGCCATCCCGCCAAGGAAAGACGGCGGCCTCAATTGCGGGTCAGCCGGTGCCAGCTCATTGGCCCGGGCATCATCGGGCCAGCACATCTTGTCGAACACCCCTCGCCCCAACGCCCTCGTCGCCGGCAGCTCGTCCCCGTCCACCGGCATCGCCGCATTGGACAACCACCACCAGTCAGCCGCCTTGCCCACATCCGCAGATGCCTCTCCGGGCACCAGACGATGCAGCGACATTCCGTCTGGCAGCAGGCCATTCGCGAGCATATCCTTCAGCAGGGGAGCCGTCCCCTGGCCTGGCCCCGGAATCCCGACCCCATCCGCAGGCCCCGCCCTGTCATGCCCACCGGGAAAGTTCAGTGAGCCATGCGCCGGAGCGGCCACCCCGTCATCTGGCCACGGCAACATCCATTGGCATAGCTGCAAGGGTCGACGGCCTGGCAACGGCGGGACAGGCATAGGTCGCTGCCCCGAATGCAACCGGTAACCACTGTAGCGAACGACATATCGCCACAGGTCATCCCGCCCCCGAAACGCATCCCAGCCATGGGCTGGATCACCAGCCTCCCGCCAGTGCGCCGCCAGAATGCCGGTCAGCATATTGAGCCGCCGATTCTCGATCTCGTTCAGGTAACCGAGAAATCCCCGCTGAAAACTGATGCGGTTGGCAACGTTCATGGCAACAGCCATCACTGTGCTGGCCACCAGCACCGCCACGAACAATTTAAAACCTATGCCGATTCTCATACTGCCTAATAGAACACGAGAAACGTCGCCCATGCGCAAAAAGCGCCCTGCGCGCAGCAGAGAATCCGCAATATCCTCATAATCCGCTGACAGGATGCCGCAACCCTCAGGGTATACCCTGTACCGGCATAACCAGCTTTGCCACAGGCCACTTCGAGGAATATGCCATGGCCCCCACCCGTCTCTCCCTGTCAGACCGCAGCGCCCACCCAGCCCGCCACGCGGCCCGGCCCCTCCGGATCACAGGTGCCCTGACGATAAGCGCCGTACTGATGGCCGGCTGCCAGACAACCAGCCCGGGCCCAGCAGGTCTGGCGCCTGACGCCGCCCGCTCCGTGGCCCGCAAGGCCATCCCCTCGGGTGTAAAGGACGCCGATGGCTGGGCCGGCGACATCCAGTCATCCTTCTCGCTGCTGGGCCTGCCGGCCACCCGCGGCAGCCTGTGCGCCACAGTCGCCATCATTGAGCAGGAATCGAATTTTCAGGCCAACCCATCCGTGGCCGGACTGCCCGCCATTGCCTGGAAAGCCATCAATGAACGGGCCGCCCGCTACCACCTTCCCGCCTTCATGATCCGCACCGCTCTTGCCCTGCCCAGCGGCAACGGCCTCAGCTATGCACAGCGCATCGACCAGGCCCATACCGAAGAAGACCTGAGCAGGACATTCGAAGACCTGATCGGCTCCGTTCCTCTCGGCAAACGCCTCTTCGGTCAGTACAACCCCGTCCATACCGGCGGTGCCATGCAAGTCTCCATCAGCTATGCTGAAGCGCACGCACACCGCAAACCGTATCCCTTTCACGATGCCCGCAGCATCCGGGAAGAAATCTTCACCCGCCGTGGTGGCCTGTACTTCGGCATCGCCCACCTGCTGGACTACCCGGTGGACTACCCCGACATCAAATACCGCTTCGCCGACTACAACGCCGGCCACTACGCCAGCCGCAACGCCGCCTTCCAGCGAGCGCTGGCCGTAGCCATCGGCCAGAAGCTTACCCCCGACGGCGACCTGCTGGACCTTGCCAACCCGTCCATGGACACCCCGGGCCAGACCGAACGGGCCGCCCGCACTTTCGGCCGTCAGATCGGCCAGGATGAGGCAGCCATTCGCACCATGCTCCAGCAGGAGGATTCACCGGACTTTACCGGCACCCCGATCTACAAGGCCGTCTTTGCACACGCCGACCGCGCCGGCGGCGGCCGGCCCATGCCCCGCGCCATCCTGCCCGACATCCAGCTGACCAGCCCCAAGATCACCCGCAAACTGACTACCGCCTGGTTTGCCGAGCGGGTGAAGGAACGCTATCTGCAATGCCTGAAGCGGGTGGGCGGGGAATAGCCTCGATCAGGCACCCTGGCCCTTGCTGGCGCCAGAGGAGGCGCCAGATCCACCCACCTGAGGAGCAGCTTCCGGGGAAGCTTCCTTGTCGATCCCCTGATTGAAGGACACATAGCACGTGTCCTGGAAGCCTCCCGTACCGACCTTCCAATCTTCGTCCGTATTCTGCTGGTAAATGTCGATGGTCTCCTTCTCGGAATCGAACTTGAAGACCATCTGCTGGATCCGGAAAGTCTGGTCAGTATCCAGCTTCTGCTTGATATCAGCAGGGTTGGCGTAGGTCTTTGCCACATTGACCATCATGAACATGTTCCCGCCCACGTCCAGCCGCGTGAACTCTGGAGCGCCCGGGGTAGCCGGGGCAGGCTGATTCTTGTGCGCGATGTCATGCTTGAAGTCATAGACAACAAAGTTGTCATTGACATGCCTGATCGTGCCGTCACGCTTGATGGACGTGTAGCATGGGCCGCCACTCTTGTTCTTGCCAACATAGATGCCTGCCATGCAGGAAAACAATTTTGCGGGATCCGCCCCTGCGGTCACCGGGCAGCGCCGGTTATAGTATTCATAGACGTCATGGGCATGGAGTGAGACAAAGGAATCGTTGTATTTCTTGCCCTTGTCCAGCAACGGTGCAGCCGAGGCATCCTGGCCCGCCCCGGCAGTCGCCGATGGCGTGACCGGCAAAGGCTCCGGCTCCGTCAGGGTTTCCTTGTCAAGGCCAACGATGATGTACTTCAGCTTGCCATCATCGTCATTGTCCAGCATCTGGTAGGCAAGCTGGCGTATCCTGTCGCGACGCAGCTGCTCTTCCTTGCGACGCGCCTCTTCGGCCAGTGTCCCACCCGCTGAACTTTGCGTGGCGGACTGCTTCGATTGATCATTGAAGGCCAACGTATTCTGCCCTGGACTTGCACTGGAGCTCGTGCTGTTTCCATCGATCGGTCCTCCGCCGCACGCAGCCAGCAGCACCGACAGGACTGCCGCAGCCCCTGCTGGCGCAAGTCGTTTGAACGAAGGATATGACGATTTGATCTTCATGAATGTCTCACGGAATTGCGCCGGCCAAGGACATGCGGTCCGGCTGAAATATCTGATCGGAAAAACCAACCGACGAGCACAAGACGCCCATCAGCGTTTCATGGCACGATCATTCCATTGAGACAATTTGCGGCCTAGCACCGCTTAGCCGAACGGCAGACAGTTTCTGGCAGACGGCCAGCCACTGCTGGATTCTGCCGCCCCCCGTCACGCCAGACGGAACAGCAGCAGCATGACTACGGGGCGCTCCTGCCGTCCCCGCGCTGCGAACCAGTGCGCCCCCCGCATGACGCCGCCGGCGCCCGCAGTGGATCCCCCTGCCGATCAAAGCGCTCATGCTGCATAGCGCCGCCCGGGCGCTGCCGATAATTACCAGCCGGCGGACAATTCCCGGGTTGCCCGCCTTCAGCAGTGCCGGAACCGCTGGCATGACCCGCAGGCAGTGCCTGGCCAGGCTGCTGCCCCTCATTGTCAATGTACGGCACCCAAAGTGGCGTCGCCAACGTAGCAACGGTAAGCAGCACCAGAAAGGCAAAAACCGACGACAGTGCGACAGCGATCAGACTGGAGCGCAGGGTTGCACCAGGGATCGTACTGACGATGGCCCGCGTGACAACCCAAACCCCATAGACCACCAGCAGCAGGGCGACCGGCTCACCGATCTCTGAGGGCAGATGCAGCGAATCAAGCAATGCCGACAGCACATTGGGCACCAGTCCCGCAGCCAGCAGCAGATTGAACAGCGATCCTTTCCCATCCCAGCGCCCGTTGCGCATCAGCCAGCGACGCAGCATCCCGTGCATCAAGGCATAGAGCAGCGCGTTCAGGACCATCCCCAGGGCCAACGCCAGGGGTAACGGCAGCAACGGGGGGCCGCCATCCTGTTTCAGACCAGCTAGCCCCATACCCATCAGCAAGCCCAGCAAAGCCATCACGCCCACCACCTGGCGGCGGGGAACGTCGAAGGCCGACAGTGGCAAATCACGCATCAGAAACAATGAAACGGCAGCGGAAATCATCGCAGCCCCTCCCTCAGGGGCAAGTTGGAGAGCTCGGCGCGGCAGGCATCGCAACGAATGCACTGTCCGCCAGGGCGAGCGGCGCCTGCCCTGAATGGTAGATTGGGGGCCAATAACGCCCGTGACAAGCCCCTGATGGCAGAACACCCGGCACCGGAAAGCGCCTCACAGCCCCCGGAACATCTTGCCAGGGTTGAACAGCCCTTCCGGATCGAAAGCATGCTTGATACGCGTCATCAACGCCACACCCGCCTGCCCAGCTTCTTTCTCCAGAAAATCCATCTTGTGCAGTCCGATACCGTGCTCACCAGTGCAGGTGCCTCCCAGCGAAAGCCCCAGGGCGACGATCTGATGATTCAGCTCCTCCGCACGGGCCAGCTCATCAGGATCCGCTGTATCGACCATGATCAGGCAATGGAAATTTCCGTCTCCCACATGCCCGACGATCATGGACGGGAAGCTGCTGTCCTCAAGCAGGCGGCATGCCCCCTGAAGCGATTCGGCCAGCCGGGAAACCGGTACACAGGTATCAGTCGAGATTGCCCGCGCCCCCGGACGCATCTGCAGACCGGCAAAATAGGCATCGTGCCGTGCATTCCAGAGCCGGGAGCGCTCTTCGGGGCGACTCGCCCACTCAAAATCCGCTCCGTCCTGCTCGGCCGCCAGCTGTTGGACGATCTCCACCTGCTCGGCCACAGCTGTCTCGCTTCCATGGAACTCAAAAAACAGCGTATACGCATCACGCAGGGCCAGTTTGCTGTAGGCATTGATGGCCCGGATGGCCGATGGATCCAGAAACTCACAGCGAGCCAGTGGCACCCCCAGCTGCACCGCCTGCATGACCACGTTGACGGCCTGCACCGCCGACGGGAAATTGACGACGGCAGCCCGTACCGCCTCGGGCTGCGGATACAATCGGAGCGTGACCTCGACGATCACGCCCAGCGTGCCCTCAGCCCCCACGAAAAGCCGGGTCAGATCATAGCCCGCCGATGACTTGCGCGCGCGTGTGCCCGTCTGCACCACCTGCCCGTCTGCCGTGACTACGGTCAGCGCCAGCACGTTCTCGCGCATGGTGCCGTAGCGAACGGCGTTCGTGCCCGACGCACGGGTAGAGACCATCCCGCCGATCGTGGCATCCGCCCCGGGATCAATCGGAAAAAAGAGCCCCGTATCCCGGATCTCCTGGTTGAGCTGCTTGCGGCTCACCCCGGCCTGCACGGTGACCAGCAGATCATCGGCAGCTACCGATACCACCCGGTTCATCCGCGACATGTCCAGCGTGATGCCGCCCTGAACGGGCAAGAGCTGCCCTTCGATGGACGAACCGGCTCCCCAGGGAATAATCGGGCAGCGATGTTCGCGGCAGAGGTTGACCAGATCAACCACATCTTCGATCCGCTCGGCAAACACCACGCCCTCCGGCAATGCCGGGGGATAAATGGATTCATCCCGGCCATGGTGCTCTCGCACCGACTGGTTCACCGAAAAACGCTCACCGAAACGCTGTTGTAACCTGGCCGCCAGCACTGTGTCCAACCTGGCCTGTCCCTGCCGGACCGCCTCCTCTGTCTGCACCATCCTCGGTTCCTTCCCATGGTCGTCATTGCCTACGATCCAGACCCCCATTCTCCCGCACCAAGATCCGGAAAACCGGCTGCATCTTCCTTCATCTTGCGGTCCGCAAGACAGGGCAATCCCTAGCCCATCCTGTGGGCGTATCCATCTGGCCCTATGTTTGTCATGAATTGTAGAATCTGGCCAAGCTATCACTATTCCTGCTAACTGGCTGCAGCCTGCCGCTCTTCAAGGATTTTCTCCATGGCCCCGGTCATTACCAACATCGAAGATCTCCGAATTCTCGCCAAGCGCCGTGTGCCGCGTATGTTCTACGATTATGCGGATTCCGGCTCCTGGACAGAATCGACCTATCGAGCCAACGAATCTGCCTTCCAGAAGATCAAATTCCACCAGCGGGTCGCCGTCAACATGGAGAACCGCACGCTGGAAAGCACGATGATCGGCGAGAACGTCACCATGCCCGTTGCACTGGCCCCGGTGGGACTAACCGGCATGCAACACGCCGATGGCGAAATCCTGGCTGCCCGGGCTGCCGAGAAGTTCGGCGTCCCCTTCACCCTGTCGACCATGAGCATCTGCTCAATCGAGGATGTCGCAGAGAACACCAGCCGGCCTTTCTGGTTCCAGCTGTACGTCATGAAAGACAAGGGGTTTGTCGAGCGCCTGATCAACCGGGCCAAGGCTGCCAGATGCTCCGCCCTGGTCATCACGCTGGATTTGCAAATCCTCGGCCAGCGGCACAAGGATATCAAGAACGGTCTGTCATCACCTCCGAAACCCACGCTGCGCAACCTCCTCAATCTGTCGACCAAGCCCTATTGGTGCTGGAATATGCTCCACACCAAGCGTCGTACCTTCGGCAACATCGTCGGCCACGCCAGTGACGTCAGCGACACCAGCTCACTGTCGGCCTGGACCAGCCAGCAGTTCGACCCCGCCCTGTCATGGGATGACGTCGCCTGGATCAAGGATAAGTGGGGCGGCAAAATCATCATCAAGGGCATCATGGAACCAGAGGACGCGCACCTGGCCGTCAAGTCCGGCGCAGACGCCCTGATCGTTTCCAACCATGGTGGCCGCCAGCTTGACGGTGCCCTCACCTCCATTGAGGCCCTCCCCCCCATTGTCAATGCGGTCGGCAATGAAAAGATTGAAATTTTCCTCGACAGTGGCATCCGTTCAGGGCAGGACGTGATCCGTGCAGTCGCCATGGGCGCCCATGGCGTATTCATCGGACGCTCCTTCATCTACGGATTGGGTGCCATGGGCGAGCCAGGCGTTACCCGAGCCCTGGAAATCATCCGCAACGAAGCTGATCTGACCATGGCATTCTGCGGATTACGTAACATCAAGGATGTGAACAAGAACATCCTCGTGCCCGGCACCTACCCAACGTGAGCGAAACCACCAGCTTTTTCTGGCACGACTACGAAACCTTCGGGCGCAACCCGCGTATGGACCGGCCGGCGCAGTTCGCCGGCATCCGTACCGACCTCGACCTAAGGGAGATTGACGCACCGGTCATGCTGCACTGTCAACCGGCGCCCGACTATCTTCCTGATCCCGGGGCCTGCCTGCTCACAGGCATTCTGCCTCAGCTCTGCTTGCACAAAGGGCTGCCTGAATACCGTTTTGCAGAACGTATCCTGGCTGAGCTGGGCCGTAGTGGCACGATCGGTGCCGGTTACAACTCCATCCGCTTTGATGACGAAGTCAGCCGCCATCTGTTCTGGCGAACGCTGCTGCCCCCCTATGATCGGGAGTGGCGCAATGGATGCAGCCGCTGGGACCTGCTGGATGTCGTGCGTTGTGCCGCAGCCCTGCGTCCAGAGGGCATCGAATGGCCGCATTATGACGACGGCCGTCCATCTTTCCGTCTCGAAGACCTGAGCATCGCCAATCATCTGGCCCATGAGCAGGCGCATGATGCACTCTCGGATGTTCGTGCGACCATTGCTCTGGCCCAGCTCATCCGCTCACGCCAGCCACGTCTGTGGGACTTCTGTCTGGCACTGCGCCACAAGCACCGGGTTCTGGAAGAAATCGGTCACCATCGTCCCTTCATCCACATTTCCGCCATGTACGGCCCGGACCGGGGAGGCATGGCCGTGGTATGGCCTCTGGCCCCCCATCCCACCAACCGAAATGAACTGCTGGTCTGGGATCTCGCATTCGACCCGAACCTGCTGACCGACCTCAGTGTCGAGCAGATGCGGACGCGCCTGTTTGCCAGCCGGGATGAGCTGCCTCCAGATACACCGCGCCTGCCAATCAGGAGCATCCATGTCAACCGATCCCCGATTGTCATCAGTAACCTGAAAATCCTGAACCACCAGATCATCCAGCGCTGGCAGATCGACATGGCAGCCATCCAGCGTCACACTGACATAGCACGCCGCATAACCGCCAGGCTCGCCGGACACTGGTCGCAGGTTTACGAATCTCGCCCGGCTTGCCCATGCACTCTGGATGTAGACATCGACCTGTATGGCGGGTTCATCAGCAGTGCCGATCGTCGCAGGCTGGATGAATGGCGCAACCGGCAGAACGCTAGCGCCGGATCAGCCGCTGCCGATTCCGCGCAGCTATCCGCCGACAGCACTGGCCCGGATCGCGTCTCACCTGAATACGTTCCGACGCCATCTTTTGAAGATCCCCGACTTGAGGAATTGTCTTTCCGGTACCGCGCCAGGCAATTTCCGGCTATTCTCAATGCTGCAGAAAAACAGCGCTGGCTGACCCACTGTCACGCCAGACTCCATCAGGGGGCCGGCAGCACCATGACCTTAGCGTCTTACGCCGATCGTCTGGACGTGCTTAACCAGTCGCTGTCCCAAGACGATGAACACAGCCAACGGCTGCTGGAGGCTCTCTATGACTACGGTGAACAACTCGCCTGACAAACAAGGCTCAACCGGCCTGGTACAGGCACTCCAGGCCCCCCCCGTCTGTACCCCAGACGATATCTACTACTTCCGCGAAGGTACCAACAACCGGCTGTATCGCTGGCTGGGCGCACATCCCTGCAGCTTCGCCACCCGACAAGATGCCAGACCCGAGCCCGGTTGCTGGTTTGCCGTCTGGGCCCCCAACGCCCGCGAAGTCGAAGTCATCGGCGACTTCAATGGCTGGCAGCACGGAATCAACCCGCTCGCGGCCCGGGGTGACAGTTCCGGTATCTGGGAGGGCTTCATCCCCCATGCATCAGCTGGCGATTGCTATAAATACCGCATCCACTCCGCCCCCACTGGAGAATGGCTGGAAAAAGGTGACCCTTTCGGCTTCGCCTGGGAGGAGCCGCCGCGTACCGCCACCCGGATTGTCGATATATCCTATGAATGGCAGGACGAACACTGGATGCAGCGCCGCGGCCAGGTCAATGCCTTCAACGCCCCCATCAGCATCTATGAATGCCACCTGGGTTCGTGGATGCGGCCAGCAGACAACCCCGGCGGCTTCATGAACTATCGCGAAATCGCCCCCAAACTGGTACAACATGTACAGTCGCTTGGCTTTACGCACGTCGAGCTGATGCCGATCACCGAGCATCCGTTCTATGGCTCATGGGGCTACCAGACCGTAGGCTACTTTGCTCCCACCTCCCGCTACGGCAGTCCGGCCGACTTCAAGGCATTTGTCGATTATCTGCACCAGCATGACATTGGCGTCATCCTGGACTGGGTACCCTCCCATTTCCCGGGTGACGCGCATGGACTGGCCCGTTTTGACGGCACCGCACTGTACGAGCACGCAGACCACCGTCAGGGCTTCCATCCGGAATGGAACAGCTGGATTTTCAATTACGGGCGGCACGAAGTACGCAGCTTCCTGCTCTCAAGCGCCGCTTTCTGGCTTGACCAATACCATATTGACGGCCTGCGGGTTGATGCTGTCGCATCCATGCTCTACCTTGACTACTCGCGCAAGGACGGCCAATGGATTCCCAACCGCTTCGGCGGCCGCGAGAATCTGGAAGCCATCCATTTCCTGCGTCAGCTCAACCAAAGCGTCTACCGCGACTTTCCGGATGTGCAGACCATCGCAGAAGAGTCCACCGCCTGGCCAGGCGTCTCACGGCCGGTTGCATGGGACGGCCACAGCAACGACAATCCCGAAACCCTCAATGGGCTGGGTTTCGGCATGAAATGGAACATGGGCTGGATGCACGATACCCTCTCATGGTTCGAAAAGGACCCGGTACATCGCAGCTACCACCAGAACGCACTCAGTTTCAGCCTGTACTACGCATTCAACGAAAACTTTGTCCTGCCCCTGTCCCATGATGAGGTCGTCTACGGCAAAGGCAGCCTGCTGAACAAGATGCCTGGCGATGACTGGCAAAAATTTGCCAACCTGCGCCTGCTCTACAGCCTGATGTGGACACACCCAGGCAAGAAACTGCTGTTCATGGGGGGTGAATTTGGCCAATGGACCGAATGGGCCCACGAAGGCAGCATCAGCTGGGACGCCGCTGACACCTATTACCACGTGGGAATCAAGCACCTGATCGGCGCACTGAACCACCTGATGCGGACTCAGCCCGCCCTTCATCAGCGCGACTTCGACAGCAACGGCTTCGAATGGATCAGTGCGGATGACAGCGCCCAAAGCGTGCTGGCCTTCCTGCGCCACGGCAACAACCCTGATGACACCCTGATGGTTGTTTTCAACGGAACCCCCATACCCCGGCATAACTATCGCCTCGGTGCACCACAGGGAGGGCGATGGCAGGAACTCTTCAACAGTGACGCCTCGATCTACGGCGGCACTGAAGTCGGTAACCAGGGCTTCATCGATGCAACAGAAGAAAGCATGCACGGGCGCCCTTACTCACTGGAGCTGACATTGCCACCACTGGGTATCCTGGTACTCAAACCCGTTCAGACATCCGCCGCTGCACTCACACCGCCGTCAACAGAGTCCGCGGAGGGCAGCACCAAGGCATCCTCCTCGCCCATAGCCGGAGCAGCGCTGGCTCCAGACGCTGGCCAGGCCCGAGCAGCCCAAACCGCATCCAAAGTGACCAGCACAGCGGAAGCGGCCGACAAAGGCGACAAAGGGAAAAAGCGCCGCACCTCTGCCACCAGCCCAGGCAGCTCCCGAACACGAGCCAGTACACCACGAGCGACAGGGAGCACCACAACCAGAAGCCGGACAGCCCAATCTTCGGCAGGACGCCCGACGTCCGGCAAGGCATAGGTCACAGGGCTAGGCCCGCCTTGTGCGGGGCCAGCGCCACGGCCATCAGGAAACGGCCGTGGCTGGTACAAAACGGCAAAAATCAGCTGATCCGGCCAATGACCCCTTCCACCAGCCAGTCCATTTTCTGCATGACTGTGTCGGACATGAATCCGCCAAGCTGACGGATTTTTCCATCATTGTCCCGAAGCTCGCCACCAAAAACATGGCGCTGCCCCCGCACCAGCTGATGGCGCGTCGTATTCAGCTGGTGGCGGATCGCCGGGGCGCTCGCAGCCGGCCCGATATGGAAACGCACCATCCCCTCAGCCAGCCCGCCCCAGGTGTGATCCGGTTCCCATTTACCTTGCATCAGAGCGCGGGCACGTGCCAGATAGTACGCATTCCAGCTGGGTATCACACTACCCAAAAGGAGCGCCCGGGGCACGATCCTGCTGTAGTCTCCCTGGAAACCGATCATCTTGAGCTTTCGGTCCCTGACCACTTCGGCTACCGCCACCGTATCGGTATGCTGCGTAAAAACATCCGCCCCTTGCGACAACAAGCTATAAGCCGCCTCGCGTTCCAGCGCCGGATCCCGCCAGTTGTTCGTCCAATACACACGCACCGTTGCCCGAGGGTTCACGGCCCGGGCCCCCAAGGCATAGGCATTGATGCCCTGCAGCACCTCGGCCACCGGTACAGGTGCAATGTAAGCCAGCACCCCAGCGCGACTGGCATGCGCTGCCAGCATGCCAGCCAGGTAGCGGGCCTGGTAGTAGCGCGCGTTGTAGACCCCCACATTGTCGGCTGTCTTGAAACCGGCATTGCTTTCGAAATGAACCGCCGGGTAATCCCTTGCCACCCGGATGATGGCGTCCATAAACCCATAGGCAGTGCCAAACACCAGTTGACAGCCATCCGCGCACATTTTGCGCAAAACCTGGTCAGCGTCCTTGCCTTCCGTCACCCGCTCGGCAGGTACCAGCTCAACCTTGCCACCCAGCTGCTTTTTCAGATATTGCGCACTGAGTGCATGCAGATGACTGGCAGAAAATGGATCAATAGGGCCATCGTACAGGACGCCCACCCGCAAAGGCTGCCCAGGTCCTCTGCCGGATCCCGATGCCTCCGACGGAGGAGTCGGCCGGGCCGCAGCGGCCCGCGCAGTCTGTGAAAGTAACAATCCGCTGCCGGCAGCCAACAACAGTTGACGACGATTCATGTGCGATATTTTCCGTGAAGATCCGTGATGGACAAAAGTGACTCAGCGACCGGCAGGAACCTGCCCGTCAACCCCCTTGACATAGGTCATCAGACTTTCCAGAAAACCATCTTCTGCAACCTTGCCCGCAGGCAACAGCTCCCGATCATCCACCGTGACCAGCGGACCCTTCCAGATCTGCAACGCGCCGCTGCGCAATGCCCGCCGCTTTTCTTCCACGGCCGAGCGGGCCTCTGGCGTCAGTTTGTCAGACAGCGCCACCAGATCGACGCGCCCTTCCTGCATGCCCTGCCAGGTAGCGACAGGTCGCCATGCCCGATCCATCACCTGACGCGCCGCCTGCACATAGTAGTCACCCCATGCAAAGGCTACCGACCCCAGATGAGCCTTCGGCGCGACACCACTCATGTCGGCACCCCAGCCAAAGGCATATTTGCCTTCCCGCTCTGCCTGCTTCAGCGGGTCGGCCGTGGCCGTGTTGTAAAGCAGGACATCCGCTCCGCCATTGATCAGCGTCTGTGTCGCCTCGGTTTCCCGCACCGGATCCGACCAGCCATTCACCCAGGCCACCTTCACCCGTGCCGTCGGATTGACGGACTGCGCTCCCAGGGCAAAGGCATCAATATTGCGGATTACTTCCGGAATCGGCACCGGTGCCACAAAACCCAGGGTATCGGTTTTCGTCATCTTGCCTGCCGCGACACCGGCCAGATAAACCCCCTCATAGGCACGTACGCCATACGACCGGATATTGCCCGCTGATGTCCCCAGTCCGACCACTTCCCAGCGTACATCCGGAAATTCGAGCGCCAACCGCTTCATCAACGCCTCATAGCTGGCCCCGGCACCAAAAATGAGCCGATTGCCCTGCTTGACCAGCTGACGAAACGCCGATTCTGCATCGGCATCCTTGACATCGGGCAACACCGTCACCTCCACACGCGTTCCCAACGCTTGACGCAAGGCATCAATGCCCTCCTGATGCGAGCGTGACCAGCCACTGCCCTGTACGGTAGTGGGCAACACGAATCCGACCTTCAAAGCGGCCTCTGCCCGCTCGGACGCCCCTTCCGCGGGATGGACAGGCGACGTGATATCCCCTGCCACATGATCTGCCCCGCGGTCTGGCCCATGGCTGCCCGCTGACGCCCCGGCCGTCCCGGATATCTGCGACTGACCGCCACCTTTCCCCGGCCCGTCAGCTTCCCCTCCAGCAGGTACCTCCTGACCAGACGGCGCCGCGAACGACGGGCCAGCCAGAGCCAGTGTCAATGCCATGGTCAACGATACAGTCTTACATCGGCGAACAGGATTCATGCGAAGCGGCTCCGAAATGGGCAATGCCCAAACCCAAAACGTCGAAAAAGTCAAAAGACTGATTCTAACAGTGCGGCTTTCAAACCACGCTGACAACCTGTATCGAAATCGGACGTTATGCCTAAAATAGCTCAACATAACTGCATAGGCTGCAAACGTGGTATCAGCCTGGCCAACAATGCCTCAGCCGTTACAGTGACCTTCGTCAGTGAAGCCAAATCAACCGTCACTGTCGCCAACTCCGCCGCCAGATCTGGCGAATGTCCCAGCGTGCCTGTCAGCAACGACCATGGTGCCCTGTCCATCAAAACTCCCATGGCCAGCAAAACGCCATACCGGCTCCGACGTTGTGCGAAACCAACCAGCTTGCGGGAAATGCCCAGCACCGGATCATCCACTACCACCTCCCATGGCGCTACACCCGCAAAACACGCCCAGGCCAGTCGTTGCGGTGCTGCAATACGCTGCGCCGGTGGAACTGCCCGTGCGCTAAGCCCGATATCAGCCAATGTTGCCACCATCGCCTCACCTAGCCAACGATAACTGTCGGCTACCGATGCGGTCATCATCCGCGGGTCATTCAGCGGCAACAGGAACGACACGCTCAGCAACCAAGGCCCCACCAACACCGCCCCTCC
This sequence comes from Lautropia sp., assembly GCA_030527825.1. GTDB lineage: Bacteria > Pseudomonadota > Gammaproteobacteria > Burkholderiales > Burkholderiaceae_E > Lautropia. Next base: position 1,010,246 of record JAUNAC010000001.1, on the reverse strand, counting down.
GCCTGCGCCACGCTTGACCAGCGCCAGACCTGTGACACCGGCATGCCCGCTGGCAGCAGCCAGTGCATGCTGGGAGCGCCCCAATACAATGGCCCCCTGCCGATAGCACCAGACCTTCATCAATGGCTGTACAACAGGGGAAGCCAGCTGAGACTCATTCCAGTGCTGTTCCCGGACTGCATCCAGGACCTGCCCGCCCCCCCCTTGAAACGCGGCACGGGAGGCCATGCCTATCCCCTCCGGTGAACGTCCCCCGGGTATCGTGACCGGTACATCGTCCTGCGTCAGGCGAAAATTGTTCATACGTTTTCTGAATACCCATCTATCGTCCGGACAGAGATAATGCGCCAAAATGCTCCCTTTGTCCTGACCCCACCTGAGCCGGTATAACCCACACCGGCCCATCAACCGGTACGATATGCTCTCGTACAAGGAATAGATCATCCATCATGAAAGCCAACAATATTCTCGCCACGATCGGCAACACGCCCCATATCCGCATCAACCGGCTGTTCGGCTCCGACCATCAGGTCTGGGTCAAGGCAGAACAGGCCAACCCCGGCGGCTCGATCAAGGATCGGATTGCCCTGGCCATGATTGAAGATGCCGAAAAATCCGGCAAACTCAAACCGGGAGGGACCATTATCGAACCCACATCCGGCAACACCGGCGTCGGCCTGGCCATGGTGGCAGCCGTCAAGGGCTACAAAATCGTACTGGTCATGCCTGAATCCATGTCGCTGGAAAGGCGGCGGCTCATGCTTGCCTATGGGGCACGCTTCGAACTGACCCCCCGTGAACGGGGAATGCCGGGCGCCATCGAACGGGCACGGGAACTCCTTGCGGAAACCCCTAACGCGTGGATGCCTCAACAATTCGATAACCCTGCCAACCCGGCCATTCATTCAGACAGTACCGCCCAGGAAATTCTCGCCGACTTCCCTGATGGGCTGGATGTCCTGATCACCGGCGTGGGTACCGGTGGGCATCTGACCGGCGTGGGCCGGGTGCTGAAAAAAGCCTGGCCTGCACTGAAAGTCTTTGCTGTCGAACCGGCCGCCTCTGCGGTGATCTCTGGTGGGAAACCTGGCCCACACCCGATCCAGGGCCTTGGTGCCGGCTTCATCCCCAAAAACCTGGATACCAGTTTGCTGGATGGCGTCATTCCAGTCGATGGAGAAGATGCCAAGCGTCTGGCCCGTGAAGCCGCCGCCAAGGAAGGTCTCCTGGTCGGCATTTCCTCCGGGGCAACACTGGCGGCCATTGGCCAGAAACTGCCTGATCTGCCCAAGAATAGCCGGATACTGGGCTTTTCCTATGACACAGGGGAACGCTACCTGTCCATCGACGGCTTCCTGCCCTCGTAACAGGCCCGCATACGGTCACGTCTACCACGCATGGCAGGCGTGACTGCCTGCGCGGCAGGGCAGATCAGCCCCGGATAGACCTGACGAACATGTAACCAGCTAGGCCATACATCAAGCAGCCAAAGGCGCGCTTCAAATGCGCCACCGGCAGGCGGTGTGCCATACGGGCTCCTAGCGGGGCAAACAGCATGCTCATTGGCACGATCGTAAATAGTGCATGCAGATTAAGATAGGTCAGCGCACCACCTGCTCCCCCCTGCCACCACCCCATCACTAGATAGCCGAGCGTACCGGACAGCGCAATCGGAAACCCGCAGGCCGCGCTGGTTCCGATCGCACGCTGCATCGGAACTCCATGACCGCTCAGGTATGGTACTGTCACGAAAGCTCCCCCGGCTCCAAATAACGCCGACAGCACGCCAATACCGGCACCCACAATCGCTAGACCGACACTCCCCGGTAACGACACCTGACTGTCACGCGGGACCTGCCGGGCGCCACGAACCATCTTCGTCGCCATCCAGCCAACAAACAGGGCGAACACCAGCGCCAGCTGCCGGCCAGGCAACCAGACCACCAGCCTGGATCCTAGCTGTCCTCCCAGCAGTATCCCCGGCACCAGTCTCCAGACTAGCGGCCACTGCACCGCCCCGGTGCGATGGTGTGCGCGCATACTGGACAATGACGTGAACATGATGGTGGCCAACGCCGTCGCCAGCGCCATCTGCATCACGCTACCCGCCCCGTAGCCTTCGCGGTCAAACAACATGACCAGCACCGGCACGAGGATCATGCCACCACCCACGCCAAGCAGTCCAGCCAAAAACCCACCCACGCACCCCATCAACACCAGGATGGCCAATGTCACAAGACTCATGCTTTCTCCTTCGAAAGGGCCATAGGGTGCGACCCGCCTTGATCCCGGCCCTGCACAAAACATTCGCCGCGCACCGTCTGGCCTAGGACATCAGACGAACCCATACCAAATATCCTCGATCTGACACATCAAGGTACATATGCTGACTGGCATCCATCGGCCCCTGGGCCGGCATCTGAAGCACACCTGATAGCCTTGAACACGAGACGCCCATGACCCCATCATCCACTGCCCATCGGGGTAGCATCAACCCCCGTAAAAACCCGGCCTTGCTCCCCCTGACCGGCCTGTTCATGGCACTGACGCTGGGCGGCTGCGCCATGAACCGGCCCGACGGCATTCCTGAGCAGATGCTGACCCCCGAAACGCTGCAGGATGCAGGCCCCGCTGATGCCAACGGCGAGCCCTACTATCTCAATTACCAGGTTGGCGACACCGATCTGGAAAATGCCTTTGACGACGGCAGCTATACCTACATCGAGTTTAAGCACGCTGTCCCGAATGATCTTAGCTGCTATGACGACGCGGGTGCCCCGCTCGGCTGCGAGGCGGTGGGAAACGTGCTCGCCGTGCAGGGCACACATACGGGCATTCTGCTTCGACAGGCAGACAACGCCGCCTTCGTCGCGCCCAACCCCAAGGCGCTCCCCCCACCGCTGCGACGGATTGGGCATGCCCCCCAATGGAGTGCCCACGCACAAGCGCGTAACCGTGTCATGCTCAAGGCCCCCTTGCGTGAGGCACTAGAAAACAGCGCAACGGCAAAAGCCGACCCCAACCTGAACCAGGCCGCGGGCCTGAAACTTCCGGTCACGCAGTCAGCACACCTGCCCGGCACTGCACCAGCAGCCCCACGCATCAGGACGGACGACGGCCGCTCGGCGCGGTCTGCACCCCCACCCATACATGCACACCCCAGCCAGGCGGGGTCTGCTGCCTCCACTGCCTGGGTAACCCTGCCATTTCCTGACAACAGCGCCCAGCTGAACGCACATCACCCGGTCGTTGCCAGACTTCTCCAGCAATTGCCGCAGGCTGACAGCATCCGGATCGACATACCCGGGCATGACCTGCTCTCCCAGGCCCGCCTGGCCGCAATCCGGCACCTGCTCAATGAGCAAGCAGTTCCCGACAACATCATACGGACAGATACGTCCGGCACCGCAGCGGCGCATACTGCATCGACAGGAGCTTCAGCCGTACGCATCCTGCTTCTGCGTAGCGGTACCCCGCTATCTCCGGCCTAAAACTCTGCCTCAGGGTGCTACAACGATGAGCGCAGGACGGCCTGCGCAATCAGCACATCCTCTTCCTCACGCCGGGCTTTGGAAGTGCTGCCCCTCCCGCTGCCAGCTGAACCCTGCTGCACCAGATGGGATACGGCATACATGCCGAACATCGACACAGGAGGAAGATTGCGCGCCACCGTAAACAGGCGCTCGTTTTCCACTCCACGGTCACGCATGCCATCGAAAAAACGTGCGCTCATGCGATGCGGCAAATAACGCATCTGCATGACATAACCGCCACATCGACAGAGACAGGTAAAAAAATCCGCCACATCGTCGGAATAGAACAGTCCTGCTGTCGGAATGAACGATGCAAGCAGCACCCGCTGTTCCCGAAACTCGGGAAAATGCTCGAACATTTTTTCGATTCCATCCGCAATCACTGTAGCCGTCGGATGCCGCAGCTGAAACTGCCGGGCAAACTCTTCCTCGATCTCAAACAGCGGCGCATCCGGCAACAGCTGATGTACCCGGGAGGCCACTACTCCGCTGCCAATGCCTGCCAGCACAACCTGGTCATAGCCAGCCGCCAGGCGCCGCACTTCATGGGCAGCCCGCTGGCCAAATACAGGTGAAGACGGGCAAACACTGCCCGTGACGGAAAACCGCTTCAGATAGCTCATGTAACACACCGACGAGGCATCGCCGCCCCATCTGAATCGAGTCAACAATATCGACGCTGCAACCCGCAGTGTCGACGCGACAGACAGACCAACGCATGCCCATCAGCATGCCCGGTTCCGGCACAAACACCCAGCCCAGCCCGATAAAACGCCATGGGCTCCGACCTGTGCATTTACCGGATGTGACTTTTGCCACACACCCACTGGCCAAATCTTGAATGCAATGGTAACGGATCAAGTAGCAACACCTCAAAAAGGCCCGGTGGCCGCTTCGGTTTCCCCTATCTACCTTCATACATCGCCGCCCTGTCAGGGAAATATCTGCGCTTCCCCATGTCGGCCACCTGTCACGCCAGCGAGGGGTTTAATATCGGTGACAACATCCCATATAAAGAGAAGCCCCCCTGTCAGGGAACCTTTCTCGTCCTGGTGGAGTTCATGGAAAACCAACAGCCCAACCAAGAAACCCCCGATCATGTCCTGGTGGTGGACGATGATGCAGAGATCCGTACACTACTGGCGGAATACCTCAGCCAGAATGGCATACAGGTCTCTGTGGCCCGGGATGCCGCTGAAATGCGGCAGATTTTTGACGAGTCGCGCCCCGACATCATCATCCTGGATGTCATGATGCCCGGTGAAGACGGCCTGACCGTCTGTCGTGAACTGCGCTCCCGTTCGAATGTCCCTGTCATCATGCTGACCGCGCGGGCCGATGAAGTGGATCGCATCATCGGCATTGAAATGGGGGCGGACGACTATCTGGGCAAGCCCTTCAGTCCGCGAGAACTGCTAGCGCGCATCAAAGGGGTACTGCGCCGAACCCGAACACTGCCCCCCAGCCTGGGCGATGCCCAGCAGATGCGCTTTGCCGGTTGGACGCTAGACGCGGGAGCCCGCCACCTCATTTCCCCCGACAACGTTATTGTGCCCCTGTCCGGTGCCGAATACCGTCTCCTGTCCGTGCTGATCCAGCACCCCAACCGGGTACTGGATCGCAACCAGCTGATGGATCTCACCCTGGGCCGGGAAGCCACTCCCTTTGACCGCAGCATAGACGTCCAGATCAGCCGGCTTCGGAACCGGCTCAATGATGACGCCCGAGAACCCCGAATCATCAAGACGATCCGTAACGAGGGCTACATACTAGCCGCCCATGTTGAACGCGTGGGTTAACCCGCACTATCCACCAGCCTGGTCACGTAGAGAAATCATGTGAAACTGTTACCCCGCTCTCTCTACGGCCGCATGGTGCTGGTGCTGGCCATCTCGCTGCTGCTGTCGCAGGCAGTCAGCCTGGTGGTCAACTTCTTTGACCGGGGCAGCTCCATCTATCGCCTCAACGCCGAGCAAATGGCTCAACGGGTTGCCAGAACCGCCAGCCTGATCAACCGACTACCTAAAGACGCGCGCAACGCCGTCGCCACCGAACTCGGTGCGCGACCGGATTTCCGTATCCAGCTGGCCAACCAGCCCATTGAAATCGAAAGCGGTTTCATCGAACTTGACCAATACGAAAAAAATTTTGCTGCCGCCGTGCGTGACAGCATGAACCCACCTCTGCTGACCACCGTAGAAATCACGCGTGCCGCTCGGGCTGAAACCCCGGACGAAGTCGCCCCACCGAGCGCAAATGCCTTCGAAAACTGGGTAGCCCGCCGCTTCTATTTCATGCTGCCGGCCACCTTTTCCGTCATCGTCCAGATCGAACTGGAAGACAGCACCTCCGTCATCTTCTTCGTACGGATGCCCCAGGAACCACTCAGCAAACTCGAAGCCTTGCTGCCACAGCTCCTCATGTGGGCGGCCATCATCTTCCTGATGTCGCTGCTCATCGCGCGGATGATTACCCGCTCACTGCGCCAGCTTGATCGTGCCGTACGCAACATGGGCAACAATCCCGCCGGTGACAACGACCAGCCCGTCGTCATTCCCGAACACGGCCCCATAGAATTACAAAGGCTGATAGCCCGGTTCAATGAAACCCAGGAACGCATCAGACGCTACATCATCGAGCGTTCCAGCCTGCTGGCTGCCATCTCGCACGACCTGCGCACTCCCATCACCCGCATGCGGCTGCGGGCCGAACTGCTGCCCGATCCACAGCGCAACAAATTCATCCATGACCTGCAGGAAATGGAAGACCTGGTCGGCTCCTCCCTGGATCTCTTTGCAGACCTGGGAAAATCCCGCCAGCGCTATCCCGTCGACATCAACGCCCTCCTCGACAGCATCCAGACCGACTGGAGCGACACCGGCCACCGTATCCAGATCAGCGGCAGATCCCATTCAGCCTATCCCTGCGAGCCAGCCATGCTGCGACGGGCCATCAACAACCTTGTCTCCAACGGCATCCGCTACGGACAACAGGTGGAGATGAGCATCACCGACACGCGTCACCAGCTCCGCATCGCCATCCGGGATCACGGCCCAGGTATCCCGGCCGCCGACCGGGAACGCGTCTTCGAACCCTTTGTCCGCCTCGAACCCTCCCGCAACCGTGACAGCGGCGGCTCCGGCATCGGACTGGCCATTACCCGGAACATCGTCCGCTGGCATCGTGGCGACATCATGCTGGACAACGCACCTGACGGTGGCCTGATAGCAGAAATCCGTCTGCCCCGCCCATGTCCGGACAAATAACCACATCTACGCCTAGCGACCAGAAATGACCTTGCCTCGCGGCCGTACCCGCGGCACAATGAAACAGCTCCTTCGCCCCCTGACCATGACGCGCCCGACCATGAAACGCCAGAACCATCACATGCCCTGTCATCGCTTTCGCCACCGCGCCATCAGCCTGCTGGCTGCCCTCACCGCCGCAGCCAGCAGCAACATCAGCTGGGCAGACACCTCTCCCATCCTGGAGCTGGAAGCCAGTGTTAGCCAGCAAACCGCCAACGACCAGATGCGCGTTCACCTGGTCAGCGAAAGCAGGGGCAGCGCTCTGGAGCAGCTCAACAGCCAGATTCTGAAAACCATCGACGGGGCACTGCAACAGGCCCGGGCGTACCCATCTGTCCGGGCATGGGCCGGCAGCATCAATACTGCCCCCCTGCATCGCAACAACGGTCAGCGTACAGATCAATGGATCGTGCGCGGTACACTGACACTGGAAAGCACCGATACCGAAGCCATCAGCAAGCTTGCCACCAGCCTGGCCCGCAGCCTGCAAATTGAAGACGTTTCATACCGTCTCAGCACGCCACGCCGGCAGGCAGAAGAAAAACAGCTTATTCAGCAAGTGGCCGATGCATTTCGTGCCAAAGCGCGCATCACGGCGGAAGCCTTCGGCTACAAACGCTACGACATCAAACACCTTCAGATAAGCACCCAGTACCAATCCGATAGTGACAGCACCATCATGCCACTGGCTGCCTCCGCACGCAGTGCCGACGCGGGGGAAAGCACCAGCGGCCTGGCAACGGCTGGTGGCGATACCACGATCACACTCAGCGCCCAGGGCAGCATTGAGCTGCATTAACGCGCTCATCCAGTTGCCTGCGGCCAACCGTCAGGCAATTTACCAGCTGCTCACTGGTTTCCCGCAAACGGTCTGACAGCAGACTCACCAGCTTCAACAAAATCTTGTTGCCTAGTGCCGGTTCCCTGCGCAACAGCGCCAGCAGCCCTGTCCTCGTCAGTACCGCCACCCGGCAATCGTCCATCGCCACGCAGGACGCAAAACGCCTCATCCCGTCCACCATCGACATCTCGCCCAACGTCTGTCCCGGCATGGCCATAGAGATGCGCACCGGGAAATCATGTGCATCGCGCCGGATCACCTCCACCTGGCCGGTCATGACCAGCATCATGTAATTCCCCGTATCACCTTCTGTAATCAGCGTCTGGCCGGGCATCGCCTGATAGACATGCATCATGGCGCCGAGCAGGCGAGATTCCGTTCTTCCCAGCCCTGAAAACAGGGCTGTCCGGGCCAGCAGCAAATGCAGATCTTCCGCATACTGCGCGCCTTTGCCCAGCAGCTTCAGACGGCGCCCCCCTAAAAGGGCATCACTCTCATCCACCGTGGACAGCCCCTGCTCATCCATGGGCAGTTCCTTGACCTGCTGACCCGCATCCGCCTTGTCGTCCGGCACCTGCGACTCCAACACCTCGCTCTTACCGTCATTCATCAAACGCACCTGTAATCAACCCGACAAGCTACGAAGCCCGGTAACTAACACCTGTACACCCCGCCTGCCGCAGACATCCATCGGCATCCTGAAATCTGACGCCAACTATCTACCCATATTGCGTCCGAATACGAATGTTTAACACCCTGCCCCGACAACAGACCGACAACCGACCCGACATATGTGACAAACGGCCACAAATGTCGCCATCCAGAATCACCAAAAAACAGTCATTTTTTTTTAATATTAATTAACAATGAAAGATTTTTTTGCAACGCCTGTCGCTTACCGCTGACTGCGCCAAAACAGACTGGCCGTCACCTGGCTGCTGGAAACGACCGCATGGCCATTGGCTGTTACACAATCAAACACGCCACTGCCAACATGAGCACAGCGCGCCGTTCAAACCGGATCATCCAGAAACCAGAGACGCGCAATCCGATCGGTCACATTTTCATCGTTCCGATATTCACATCTTTCAAAAGGATGCAGTTCTAATGGCAAGCAAGAATCAAATGACGAAACATTCGCCAGTAAAACACGCGACTGCCTCGTCTTCCGGAGTCTCTCATTCCGCACCAACAGCCAAACCGGCCAGCGCGCAAAAATCGGTACTGGACAAGGAACATGCCAAACATCCGGTAGCTCATGCTGAAACGGCCCAAGCAGATTCTGCTCATCATATCGTCCATACAGAAAACGCCGTCAAAGCTGTAGACGCTACCGAAGCCGTGGCACCAGCTGTTGACGTGCAAGCCTCAGCCGCTGAAGTGGCCGCTGTCGGCACAGCCGAGAGTGCTGCTGCAGGCGCCGCAACCGGCGCAGCCGCCATTAGTCCGCTGGCCATCGGCGCAGGCGTTCTGGGCGTGGTTGCCGTCGCAGCAGCAGCAGGTGGTGGTGGCAGCGGCGGCGGTAGCAGCAGCAGCCAGCCACTGGCCCAGCATCAGCCCACCCTGAACAAACCAAACAGCGACGGCCACCAGCACGAAACCACCAACCCATCCGGCACGACCAACAGCCAGGGGGCAGACCAGCAAGGCCTCGGCATCAATCAACCTGACAACACGCAATCCGGCAACGCGCAACCTGGCGCTGATCAATCTGGCAGCAAACCACCCGCAGGTGCAGACCACACTGACCCACAAACCTCCCCGGCTGACCCTGACACGCTTCCACACGCCCAGGCTAATGCCTCCGCAGACCAAAAAGGGGCACACGTCGCATCTGAAGGCTACACAGACCTCGGCGACACCCTCGGATCGGCTCTCAAGAACTCCGCCCCGCAGGGCACAGCAGTTCAATTCGTCAAGATTACGCATATTGATGCAGCCCAGAGCAGCGAAACCGGATCCCGGATCGTCCATTTCGGCGAGTTTCCTGCCGACGGTGCGCCCATCGCAACACATGATGCCCTTGCCTCCAACACCGCCTATGAGGTCTACAAGCTTCCTGCCGGACAGAGCATGACCTGGGAAGAAGCCGCCAAGAAAGCACAGGAACTGGGTGGCAAACTGGTGGCATTCGACAGCAAGGCCGAAGCTGACTTCGTCCTGAGCGGGCTGGCAGGCAAAGTCGGCGCCAACCCGGCTAACCTCGATGACCTGAAGAACGGTGCCTGGGTCGGCCTGAAACAGGACCCCAGCGCAGAGAAACCCGATACCGGCTGGAACTGGGTCAACGGCAAGCCCCTCTCGGCAGACAGCTGGAAAGCCTATGGCGCCAGCGTCAACGACAAGCACGGCCCCTTCGACGGAAACGCTACCCCCGGTGCGGAAACCCACAAAGCGGATTTCGGCGCCATGATCCTCAATGGCAACACCGAGGATGCCAAGGCCGGCCTCTATGACTACAGCGGCAAGCTCAGCCAATTTGTCATCGAATACAACAACTACAAACTGCCGCTCAGCCTGAACGGCCAGCCAGTCGCCGAAGGGCAGATCATCAAGGCCGAAGACTTCAGCAAACTGGTCTGGAACAGCACCACCAACAGCACCGGCAAGATCTCCTTCCAGGCCGTCAGCAGCGACGATGCACAAACCGCCAAGCCGCTGGAAGGCAGCAAGGAACACTCCTTCGTCCTGACAGAGTCGGCAGATATCAAGCATGCTGGCAATGCCAGCCAGACCGGCCCGGCGAACACGGACGGTAACCCGGATGCCTCCGGCGCGGCAGGTGGCCAGCCAGGTGGCACCAACACCAACACCAACACCCCGCACCCCGCCTACCCAGACTCAAATGCTGCAGAAAGCGTCACGTCTCACGACAACGCCGCGCACAAACTGGACGCAGCCATCTTCCAGGGCGCGGATGCTGCCAAGGGGCCGGAATACATCAAGATCATCGAAGTGAAACCCACGTCCGGTGACGATGGTGCCAATCCGCTGTCGATGCGCGATGGCAACGAAACCATCCCCCAGGCCGATGGCTCGATCATCAACAAGGCCAACTTCGACAAACTGTTCTGGGATGCCTCCAAGAACGAAGGCGGCACCATCAAGTTCCAGGTCGTCAGTGACGCAAAAGGCGAACACCCCGTCGCTGATGTCAAGGAACAGACCATCTCCATCTACGAGCAACCGGTCAAGCCTGACTACTCGGCGGGACACCCGGAAATAACGGTTGAACACGGCGGCAAGGTCAAAATCGCCGCAACTGAATTCCAGGGCAAGGATGGTCATTCACCGGCAGCCGTTCGTATTGACGATATCCACTCGGGATCATTGCTTAAAGTCGATGGCGCACAGGAAACATCGCTCCATAACGGCGACAAAGTCATGGCTGCGGATTTTGGAAAACTCGTCTGGGAAGCAAGCAAAGGTAGCGGCATTGGCACGACATTGAGCTTCACCGCACTTGATAAGGATGGGCACCCGTTCGTCGATGCTGATAAACAGGTCATCACCATTTTCGAACAACCCGCCGCGCCTGACTATCCAGCACACCAGCCCGAACAGTCCGTCACTCATGACCAGACCACTGATCTGAGCAAAACCATCTTCACTGGCAGCGATTCGAAGGCAGAACCCGCTTTCATCAAGATTACAGCCATCAAAGATGGTGCCAACGCCGACACAACCCAACCTGTTTTGCTACTGAAACCCAGTGCGGCCGCTGCCGTCATTGGCGAGGGGACACCGAAAATACTGAAGACCGGTAGCATCATCTCTCACGATGACTTAGGCCGGATTGAATGGGACGCCAGCAAAACCGAAGGTGGTTCATTCTCCTTCCAGGCACTCGATAAACACGAAGCCGCCATCAAGGGTTCCGAGGTACAGACTGTCACCATCTACGAGCCAACGCCCCCCACCTATGGGGACGGCAATAGCCTGAAAGTGGACGTGGGGCATGATGCCAAAGCCAACATCAGTGCCGACATTTTCAAAGGTACTGGCACACCGCCAGACGCTATCAAGATCGTCGGAACCGTTAGCCCAGGCGCGCTGTCTCTCAAGGCTGACGACGGTACCATCAGCCCCGTTCAGGAGAATCAGGTCATCAAGAAAGAGGATTTCGGCAAACTCGTCTGGGATGCCAGCAAATCCGCTGACAGTGGATCCTCCTTCACATTTGACGCCCTTGACAAAACTGGTGCCGCATTTGCCGGCCACCACATTGTCAGCATTCACGAAGCCCCCGCTTCCCAGGGCGCTGATCAAGGGGCTGGCAAAGATCCCACCCAGGGTGACAAGGCACAAGCAGGTGACTCATCCCAAACCGGTGGAGAGCACTCGGCTCAGCAGGGCAGCGGAACCCCACCTGCAGCCAGCGGCCCCAGCAGCCCGGCTGGTAGCGGAGCCCCCACTGACCAGGCAGGCAAAGCTCAGGCTGACGGGCAACCCAAGGCCGGTAGCGAACAAACCAATCAGCAGAGCGATCCTCCTGCAGCTGACCACAGCAACCCAGGCGGACAGGCTGATAGCAATGCACAATCGGGTGATCAGAAACAACAGGGCAACGTAACCCAGCCGCCCGCAAACGACCCCAGCAGCCAGGCTGGCAGCGAAACCCCTGCTGACCAATCAGGTAAGGCTCAGGCTGATGGACACCCCAGCGGTGATGAACACGCCAATCAACAAGGCGCCCACGAAGCCGCACCACCCCAAGCGGCAGCACACACAGGTGAATATCCTGCCGCCCCGGTAAAAGTCGACGTCAAGATCGCCGAAGCCCATCATAATCTGGAAGCCAAGCTGCTAAGTGGCGATACTGACGCGAAGATCCCCGATGCGGTGGAAATCATCTCCGTCAAAGATCCGGGACATCAGGATACCGGTGCTGTGCTGAAGCTTGACAAAGGCGGAGCAGCGGACGTGACGCTGAACGGTGGGCAATACGTTGACAAGGCTGATTTCGGTAAACTGTATTGGGATGCCAGCGCATCAAACCACGAAAGTGGTACCTATACGGTCACCTTCAAACCAGTCGACGCGAGCCACCAGGAGATCACTGGCGCTACTGAGCATACCTTCAATGTTCATGAAGTGGCAGAGGCGCCCGTCTACTCGTCGCCGCTGGCAGAGCAGAAAGTCAGCACGCACGATGGCGACCTTCAGTTTGACAAGAGCCTGTTCATAGGTACAGATGCCAACAAGGCACCGATGTACATCAAGATCACTGAAATTCTGCCAACTGCGGATGACGGCCAGACTGCGGATGCGAAGACAGCCCTGTACCTCGACAAGGGAGATAGTGACCACCACCACAACATAGTGGCCAATAGCGATCCGAGTGACAAGAGCTCAGTCCTGAGCAGCGATCAATTCGGCAAACTGCACTGGGACGCCGCGCACAACAAAGGCGGTACGTTCAAGTTCCAGGCACTGGATGGCGACTTCAAAGCCATCTCAGACTCGCCTGAACAGACAGTGACGGTGACCGAAGCCGATGCCCCTGCCGCCATGGGACCCGAGTCGAAGTCGCTGTCATACCATGCTGCCCAGCTGACAACGCTGGTCGATACGCTGGAACAGGACCTGCTCCACCATCATCAGCCGGTGCTGTAATACCTTGATCAGCTGATGTCACAACGGCCCCTGTCGCGTCATGCGGCAGGGGCCGTTTTCGTGTCTGGACATACCTCGCAGACACCGGGTCTGCGGTGCAACGAAACGGATCAGGCCGTCCCCCCCACCGTCAGCCCCTCGATACGCAAGGTTGGCTGCCCCACGCCGACGGGAACACTCTGCCCATCCTTGCCACACACCCCGATGCCCGGATCCAGCGCCAGGTCATCGCCAATCATCGTCACCCGGGTCAGCGCATCCGGCCCGTTGCCGATAATCGTCGCGCCCTTCACCGGATACTGAATGCGGCCATTCTCAACCCAATAAGCCTCTGACGCAGAAAAAACGAATTTCCCGTTCGTGATGTCAACCTGCCCTCCGCCGAAATTCACGGCGTACAGACCGCGCTCCAGCGAATCCAGAATTTCGCCCGGCGCCTTGTCACCGGCCAGCATGAACGTATTGGTCATCCGCGGCATGGGCAGATGCGCAAAAGACTCTCGACGGCCATTGCCGGTCACCGGCACCTTCATCAACCGGGCATTCAGCGAGTCCTGCAGATACCCTTTCAGGATCCCGTCCTCGATCAGCACATTGCGCTGAGTGGGGTTGCCCTCGTCATCCACGTTCAGCGAGCCACGGCGATCCGGAATGGACCCATCATCCAGAACCGTCACACCCTTCGCCGCCACCCGCTCACCGATCCGTCCTGCAAATACCGAGGATTTCTTGCGATTGAAGTCGCCCTCCAGACCATGGCCCACGGCCTCGTGCAGCAAGACCCCTGGCCAGCCTGGCCCCAGTACGACACTCATCACACCGGCAGGCGCAGGGCGTGCCTCCAGATTGACCAGCGCCTGCCGCACAGCCTCGTCCACATAGCCATACACGCATTCATCACTGAAGTAATCCAGATCAAACCGGCCTCCGCCGCCAGCATGCCCCTGCTCGCGCCGCCCCCCCTGCTCCACAATCACCTGCACGGACACCCGTACCAGCGGCCGCACATCAGCAACCAGCACACCATCGGATCGCATGATCATGACGACATCATGCTCTGCCGCCAGCCCCGCCATCACCTGCGTGACCCGAGGGTCCCGCTTTCGGGCATAAGCCTCTATACGCTGCAGCATGCCGACCTTTTCCCGAGCCTCCAGCGAAGCAATCGGATCACGCATGGGATACAGCCGGTGTGCGGACAGGATGCCCCCCTGCCCCCCCGATATCCTGGTCCGACCACTTCTGCCGGCACGGGCGATCGTGCGGGTGGCATCTGCCGCCGACATCAGCGCCGGCCCGTTGATCTCGTCCGAATAGGCAAAGGCAGAGCGCTCCCCGGAAACGGCACGCACCCCCACCCCCTGGCCAATCGAGAAGCTCCCCGCCTTCACGATCCCCTCGTCAAGGCTCCAGCCCTCGCTGCGCGTGTACTGGAAGTACAGGTCTGCATAATCCACCCGGTGCTCGAAAATCCGGGCCATCGCCCGCTCCAGGTCCGCCTCGTCCAGCCCATAGGGCTCCAGCAGGGTTGCTCTGGCCACCACCATCGGCTGCAACCCCGGATCATTCATATTCATCAATCAATATACCCTTTCGGATCTTCGTAGCCGTGTTTCATCTCCGTCCCCCGGACACCTGCACAGGCCCCGGGATATGGACAACCGCTGCCACCATGGGCAGTCAGCCACTGTATCACGCATGCCGTCGGCTCTCCAGCCCGGATATACTCCGCATCGCCCCTGTCAGGGGCATCGCTCACAGGCTCCCCTGCCAGACGCGGTTCTGCCTCCAGACCTAGATAACGCGGTGCCGCAAGGCCGGCAGGTTCTCGCGCACGCTCGCCATATGGTCGGTATCCAGTTCGGCCAGCACCACCCCTTCACCCTCGGGCAGGACTGCCAGGATCTCCCCCCAGGGATCTACCAGCATTGAATGACCCCAGGTACGCCGACCGGAAGGATGCTCGCCGCCCTGCCCCGCAGCCAGCACGTAGCACTGGTTTTCCACCGCACGGGCACGCAGCAGCATCTCCCAATGCGCCCTGCCTGTCGTATGGGTGAATGCGGCCGGCATCACGATCAGATCCAGCGGCGCCATCTGCCGGTAAAGCTCCGGAAAGCGCAGGTCATAGCAGACCGAAAGACCAACCCGCAGTGAGGCATTGTCCGCCCCCTCTGGCACCGGCACGTCCACCACCACCGGCGTACGCCCGGGGAAGATGCTGAGCGACTCGTCATACGACTCCTCACCCTTGCGGAAACCGAACAGATGAATCTTGTCGTAACGTGCCAGCCGCCGGCCATCAGGGCCATGCACCAGGCAGCTGTTGCAGACCCGATTGATCTTCGGCGACCTCAGCGGCACGGTACCACCGACAAGCACCAATCCGTAGCGATGGGCCATCTCCGCCAGAAAGGCTTGCAGAGGTGCCTCGCCAGTCACGGGAAACGCATCACCCGCATCTGCCTCCATGATCCCCAGCTTGTCACGATCCTGACTGCCCATCAGACAGAAATACTCCGGCAACAGCACCAGCTGTGCCCCCTGCTGCGCAGCCTCACCAATCAATCGTTCAGCTGTCCCCAGATTGGCCGCCACGTCCGGCCCCGAAACCATCTGTACCGCTGCAAGTCTGACCTTCATATTCTGATCACCATTCCTCATCCCTCGACCCCTGCCAGGGAGCGCGCTGCCACGCTCGACAGGCAGCCCAGTATACCGCCGGGCCAGAGAACATAGCCCGCGATCCGAGCGGGACGACAGACCCGATGCGCCAAGCCGACGCCAAGAACACGTTGAACGGGCCAAAACGAGCAGCCGTCCCCTTCCCTCTCTGGTTCGAAGCAAGACTACCAGCATAGGAATCGAGCGGCAGCAAAACACAACAACTACAAATCACCACTGACCATTGGTAGCGGTTCAGACGCCAGGCCGGTGAATGCGGACGATTTCCTGACCAAGGATGAATTCAGCGCTTCACAAAATGCTCATGGCGCCATCCAGTTCCAGGCGGCGTATCTGGTCGGCGACCAGCTCCAGCTCATCGAGAATGGCCCCATACGGACACCGACCATTTCCGAGTCAGGCGCCGACGCCCCATCTGCAACGAATCCGACACCTCCGAGCGGCACCGTTCATCAGGACACACCGGGTGCGGACACCAGGCCCGGCACAGGAGGCCACCAACCTGACAACACACAGGAATCATCGAAGAATGTCACCCTGGACGGAATGAAGCAGCATGTGGGCCACGATCAGTCGCACGAGATCGATGCAAAAGTCTTCTTGGACGACAAGGCTGGCACTCCAGCGCCGGCATTCGTCAATCAAGTTCGTCGCCGTCTCAGATGCCCAGGGCACGGCCATCAATGGCGCAACCCACTACATCGTTCCCGTCGTGAAACAGGCACCATCGCCCGTCTACCCAGACAGTCACGCCCATGCCTTCAGGCAGCTCACGATGCGGTTCACCAGCTCGATACCGGATGCGGATGGCGTCCCCATTCTGGGCTCTGATGAGCAGACCGCCACCATCACCGAGGCGGCTGCCGCACCCGCCAGCCCGCCTGCTGCCGCACCCCCTTCAGATGCGAAGGTCGGCGTCTATCCAGACAAGCATGAAACTGTCCAGGTTGCGTATGACGAAGCCGGACACCAACTGGACAAATCAATCTTCATGGGCCAAGACGAGGCCAAGGCGCCTGATGCACTGAAAATCCTACATATTCACGGCATCAATGGTTACGACACCGATACCCTCTTCAAGGGCACGGATGCAACCAAGGAGCTGGTCTACATCCAGATCACCAAAATCTCTCCGACGAATGGCGCTGGCCAGCGTGCGCTGTATCTGACCAGAGATCAGGCCCAGGGCATCAATATCATCCCAGGCGATGATTCCCAAAGCACGCTGGATTACACAGAGTACGCTCAGCTGCATTGGGACGGCGCACACAATGAAGGTGGCAGCTTCAAATTCATCGCACTGGGCGGTGACAGACAACCTATGGCCGGACATACCACCCAGACCGTCACCGTAACAGAGGCTACTGCTCCTGCCCCACAAGCCGGTCATGATCAAGAGGTCGGCACCCCGCCATCAGTGAACGCAGCGCCGAGCGGAGTGACAGGCCCCCTGCCATGGAGCAGCAGTCGTTCCATGCGGTGGATTCCTCCCATGTCATCAAAACGCTACTCGACGATCAACTGATGCACACCAACCTGATCTGATCCGCCATCTTCCCTGCTCACGGCTGCGCCAGCCAGCCGACAGTGACAGGATCAGAAAAAAGCACGCGCCGCCGGTCCGGGGCAAGTTTCACAAAGGCCCCTTGCCTTCGGTAAGCGGCCTTTTTTGATCCGCAGATGCCTCGGGCCAGCACATCACGAAGGTTCCGTTGCAAGCGCCATACATCATCGTGTCACCGGACAGCTCCCGTCCGCCGTCCGTGCCGTTCTCCCATATCCCCCCTTCCCCCTTCGGCAACATCACTAACACTCGCGAAGAAACCGCCTTCTGGCACTGATCATCATGACATCCCACCGCGTATATCCGTCCGTATCAAGCAAAGCAGCCAACACCAGGACAATTCACGGAAAGACAGATGACACATCAGTCGGGGCAGACAGTGCCGGGCACCGCGACGTCCTTTCCAGGCACCTGACGCATCCAGGGGAACAGACCAGGCAGATTGCCCGACAAGGAGACGAAACCCGGATGCCCCATACCCAGGAAACGTCGGAAAACCAGCAGGCAAAACAGCCGCAGCTGGATGACATTTCCCGGATCGACTACCAGGAGGCCGTGCTGGTCGACGAGCCAGCTTCGGATCTGCTGTCCAGCGGACAGCAATCCGCTGCATCCATTGATTATCAGGAAGCCGTCCTGGGTATGCCGGATGGACATGGCATTTTGCCGTTACTACCGGCAACTGGGTCAACTGCGGCGCTCCCTCTCGCAGCCAATGGCGCTGCTTCTGGCATGGCTGCCAGCCCCTGGATGCTGGGTGCCGGTCTGGCCGGGCTCGCAGCAGCCGGGGCTGCGGCTGCTGCAGGCGGCAGCAAGGATGTCGCCCGGGACGATAGCGCCACGCACACACTGGCCCAGTCCAATCCAGATCATCATGACATGCCGGGTGGAAAGCCCGTACCGACCCCGCCACCTGCTTTAGAAACGCCCGCGCCACACCCCTCGCCTGCGCCCGCAACACCGCCTTCATCCGAAGCCCCCCCTCCTGCACCCCCCGCTTCCAGCCCCGCAACACCAGAGGTGACGGATCAACCACGGGCGGTTTCGCACAACGCGGAAACCGTGCTGGATGCAACAACTTTTTCTACAGCCGCGAACGGCGCGACTGTAAGAGCCATCCTGATCCAGAAAATCAATGTATTTGCCAGCCCAAACAGCAGCGATACATCCGAACCTGCATTGATGCTTCGACAGGAGAATGGCCGCAACGCAATCCCTCTTGCCGAGGGGAGCCTGGTCCTGGCCAGCGATTTCGATAAGCTGTCCTGGGACAGCCGACACAATGCCGGGGGCAGTTTCCAGTTCATAGCAGTAGATGCCGATAGCCATGAACCCTTGCCGGGTGCCATGTCACATATCGTACCGATTCTGGAGCACCCGCACCCACCCAGTTACGATGCCGGTCAGCCCCAGCAGATCGTCGCCCACGACGCTACACTGACATTCAGTGCCGCCACCTTCAATGGCACGGATCCCGATCACCAGCCCGACTACATCAGGATCTCAAACCTCAACCCGGCCGACGCACTCTCCGGCGCTCCCGCTGCCCTGCGCCTGCATCACAACACCGGCGCAGACACCCCCCTGCAGGACGGCAGCATCATCTCCCGGCAGGACTTCGGCAACATCCGCTGGGACTCCGCCGGCAACAACGGTGGCCATTTCGACTTCACCCCGGTGGTTCCCGACAACCCAGAAAAGGCCGGTTCCGCCGACGCATCCTATTCCCCTGTCCTGGGAGCGACAGCACAGCGTGTCACGGTTCACGAATCCCCTGTCGCACCTGACTACAGTGCACCTGCCACCCAGACCGTCGCCCATGATCTGGTCGCAGCCATCAACAGCAACCTGATCGACGGATCCGATGCTGCGCACAAACCTGCTGCAGTTCGCATCTCCCAGATCAATGAGCAAAACGACACCGACACCGCTCACTCGGCTCTGACCCTCGTGCAGGGTGCCACCGTCACCGAAGTCAAGACCGGACAGACCATCTCCGCCGCCGACTTCGACAAACTCCGCTGGGACGCCAGCCACAACGACGGCGGCTCCTTCTCCTTCACTGCCCTGGATGCAGACAACCTGCCGATCGAAGGCAGCCAGTCACGCACCGTCACAGTTCACGAATCCCCTGTCGCGCCTGACTACAGTGCACCTGCCACCCAGACCGTCGCCCATGATCTGGTCGCAGCCATCAACAGCAGCCTCCTCGAGGGCTCAGATGCTGCGCACAAACCCGCGGCGGTTCGCATCACTCAGGTCAACGAACAAAACGATACCGAGGCAGATCACTCAGCACTAACTCTCGTACAAGGTTCGACCTCCACCGAAATCAAGGCTGGACAGACCATCTCCGCCGCTGACTTCGACAAACTCCACTGGGATGCCAGCCATAACAACGGCGGTTCATTCTCCTTCACCGCCCTGGATGCAGACAACCTGCCGATCGAAGGCAGCCAGTCACGCACCGTCACGGTTCACGAATCACCCGTCGTACCTGACTACAGTGGCTCTGCCACCCAGACTATCGCTCATGATCAGGTTGCAACCATCAGCAGCAGCCTCCTCGACGGGTCAGATGCTGCACACAAACCCGCTGCGGTTCGCATCACTCAGGTCAACGAACAAAACGATACCGAGGCAGATCACTCAGCACTAACTCTCGTACAAGGTTCGACCTCCACCGAAATCAAGGCTGGACAGACCATCTCCGCCGCTGACTTCGACAAACTCCACTGGGATGCCAGCCATAACAACGGCGGTTCATTCTCCTTCACCGCCCTGGATGCAGACAACCTGCCGATCGAAGGCAGCCAGTCACGCACCGTCACGGTTCACGAGCACCCGCAGCCACCCCACTACGATGCCGGTCAGCCCCAGCAGATCGTCGCCCACGACGCTACACTGACATTCAGTGCCGCCACCTTCAATGGCACGGATCCCGATCACCAGCCCGACTACATCAGGATCTCAAACCTCAACCCGGCCGACGCACTCTCCGGCGCTCCCGCTGCCCTGCGCCTGCATCACAACACCGGCGCAGACACCCCCCTGCAGGACGGCAGCATCATCTCCCGGCAGGACTTCGGCAACATCCGCTGGGACTCCGCCGGCAACAACGGTGGCCATTTCGACTTCACCCCGGTGGTTCCCGACAACCCAGAAAAGGCCGGTGCCGCCGACGCATCCTATTCTCCTGTCCTGGGAGCGACAGCACAGCATGTCACGGTTCACGAATCACCCGTTGCACCTGACTACAGCGGCTCTGCCACCCAGACCGTCGCCCATAACCAGGTCACCACGATTCACGCCCGTTTGTTCGAAGGCAGCGACATCGCTCGCAAGCCTGCCGCTATCCGCATCTCTAAGGTCAATGAACTTAACGACACAGACACAGATCACTCTGCCATGACCCTCGTGCAGGGCGCCACCACCACCGAAGTCAAGGCTGGACAGACCATCTCCGCCGCTGACTTCGCCAATCTCCGCTGGGACAGCGGCCAGAACGACGGTGGCTCCTTCTCCTTCACTGCGCTTGATGCGGACAATCTGCCGATCGAAGGCAGCGCAGCTCGTACCGTCACGATTCACGAGTCGCCCATTCCACCTGACTACACAAGCCCTGTCACGCAGACCCTCCCTCATGACCAATCCAAAGCGATCGACGTCCAGATGTTCGAAGGGACGAATCCCGCGCACAAGCCCGCTGCGGTTCGCATCTTTCATGTCGATGAGAAAAGCGATACCGACTCCGCTCATTCAGCGCTGACCGTCGTACGTGGTGCCACCACCACCGAAGTCAAGGCCGGACAGATCTTCACCGCAGCCGACTTCGCCAACTTCCGCTGGGACGCCAGCCACAACGACGGCGGCTCCTTCTCCCTCATCGCGCTTGATGCAAGGAACCAGCCCATCGAAGGCAGTGCACCTCGTACCATCATCGTTCACGAATCCCCTGTCGCACCCGACTACAGCGCACCTGCCACCCAGGCCGTCGCCCACGATCAGACCATCGAGATCCATAAACGTGTGTTCGAAGGCGGTGACATCGCTCACAAGCCTGCCGCTGTCCGCATCTCCCGGATCAATGAGCAAAACGATACCGACACCAACCACTCGGCACTGACCCTCATGCACGGTGCCACGGCTACTGAGGTCAAGGCCGGACAGACCATCTCCGCCGCCGACTTCGACAAACTCCGCTGGGATGCCAGCCACAACGACGGCGGCTCCTTCTCCTTCACCGCCCTGGATGCTGACGGCCAGCACATCGAAGGCAGCCAGTCACGCACCGTCACGGTTCACGAGCACCCGCAGCCACCCCACTACGATGCCGGTCAGCCCCAGCAGATCGTCGCCCACGACGCTACACTGACATTCAGTGCCGCCACCTTCAATGGCACGGATCCCGATCACCAGCCCGACTACATCAGGATCTCAAACCTCAACCCGGCCGACGCACTCTCCGGCGCTCCCGCTGCCCTGCGCCTGCATCACAACACCGGCGCAGACACCCCCCTGCAGGACGGCAGCATCATCTCCCGGCAGGACTTCGGCAACATCCGCTGGGACTCCGCCGGCAACAACGGTGGCCATTTCGACTTCACCCCGGTGGTTCCCGACAACCCAGAAAAGGCCGGTGCCGCCGACGCATCCTATTCTCCTGTCCTGGGAGCGACAGCACAGCATGTCACGGTTCACGAATCACCCGTTGCACCTGACTACAGCGGCTCTGCCACCCAGACCGTCGCCCACGACCAGACCATCGAGATCCATAAACGTGTGTTCGAAGGCGGCAACATCGCTCACAAGCCTGCCGCTGTCCGCATCTCCCAGATCAACGAGCAAAACGATACCGACACCAACCACTCGGCACTGACCCTCCAGGGTGCCACCACCACCGAAGTCAGGACTGGCCAGACCATCTCCGCCGCCGACTTCGACAAACTCCGCTGGGACGCCAGCCACAACGACGGCGGCTCCTTCTCCTTCACCGCCCTGGATGCGGATAACCTGCCGATTGAGGGTAGCGTTCCTCGCACCCTCACGGTTCACGAATCACCTGTCGCCCCTGATTACAGTGGCGCCGCCACCCAGACCGTCGCCCATGACCAGTCTAGAGCGATCGACGCCCAGGTGTTCCAGGGGGCCAATGCCGCTCACCAGCCTTCCGCTGTCCTCATCACGCAAGTCAATGAGCAAAACGATACCGACACCGCTCACTCGGCACTGACCCTCGTACAAGGCGCCACTACCACCGAAGTCAAGGCCGAACAGATCATCTCCGCCGCTGACTTCGCCCACCTCCACTGGGATGCCAGCCACAACAACGGCGGTTCATTGTCCTTCATCGCGCTTGATGCAAGTAACCAGCCCATTAAAGGCGCTCAACTACGCACCGTCACCATTCATGAATCACCTATTACCCCCTTGTATCCGGCCACACTCGCGCCTATCAAGGCGCCATTCAACCAACTCTTGCATTTCAATCACGAACTGACCGCTGGGAATACTCCTGCTCGTGCTCCAGCCGGCGGCATTCGCATCACCGCCATCCATGAAGACGGCGATACAGCAACCAGCCACTCCGCCCTGGGCCTGTCATCCGGCAATGCCATCCAGACCGAATTGCACGTTGGAGACAGAGTGAAAGCCGAGGATCTGGACAACCTTGCCTGGGACGCCAGTCATAACACCGGGGGAACATTCAGCTTTGAAGCGCTGGACGCTTTCGACATAGCCATTGCCGGAACTACTCCGCAGACCATCACCATCACCGAAGACCCAGTGGCCAAGGGCACACCACATGCTCCGGTATTGGCCCATGACGCCATCACTTTTATTGATCCCGCCACCTTTGTCGGCAACGCATCAACGACTGGACGATTCTTCAAGATTCAAGGCGTGGAATCCTATGAAAGCCCGACAAAACAGCGTGTCATCAATTGGCACGAAAACGTCAGCAACATAAAACCAACCGCCTACGAAATCATCCACACCGACCATGCAATCACCAAAACGCAGGCGAGCGCTTTGGCCGAGTCCCTGCACGGGCATTTGCTCTCGCTTGATAACGATGAAGAAAAGGGCTGGCTCAAGCTCAACCTGTTCGACAGGTTCCACGAAACAGCCGAGCAATATTTCCACACAGGAAGCACGGCACAAACACTATCCGGATTCGTCATTGAGTACGAAAACTACGAGGAGCCGCTAAGGCTGCAAGAGGGAGAAAAGTCCGAGATCCTCTGGGTCGGTACCGTAGTGGGTGAGCACGAACTCTCCCACATCCACTGGAACTCGCTTCTGAACAGTGGCGGACATTTCAGCTTCATCGAAGTCGAAGGCCGACGGGTTCGCTACGAAGGAGAACAGTCCAACCGGGACGACCCACACGCGCCAGGCAACACGCAAAAACCCAACACGACAGAAACTGACGTCGCCCTCTCGGAAGAAGGCGGCAACGTCCATGTCGTCAAGAGCATCCCGACCAGCCTCATGGACGACGACCTGCACCATCATCAGCCTTGGCTGTAGCGAGGGGTGTGAAACTGCTGCAAGGACCAGCCGGAATCTCTCCGGCCGGTTCCTGTCGCCTGTTTCCCTTCCCGGCCAGGCGGCGCCCCCGTTCTCGCCACGGCACCTCAATGAAGCGATAGCTGAAGGCCGAGGCCAGTATCACCACGATGAGATAGACCACCACAACACCATACTTACCCGGAACACTGACATGACGGCCCGGCCAGTCGAAGAATGTCAGCACGGTGACGTGCACGAGATAGATGGAATAACTGTGTACGCCTAGCCACTGCAGCGGGCGCGTCTGCAGCACCCAGGCCACCGCCCCCCGGTCAGGCAGCAGTGACAAAACCCACAGACCGAAGATGAATGGAATGCAGTAGACCCATTGCCCGAGCACCGCACGGCTGGCCACCAGACCTAGCGCCATCAGAGCCAGCCCCAGTTGCATCAACGAAAGCCCCGGCCATTCCTGCCGGGCCGTCCCCTTCCGGGACGGGCAGGCGGCGTCACGCTGTATCCGCTGCCAACCATGCCAGACCAGCACACCGATGAAAAAACTGAACAGTCCTCGGGGCAAACTGTGAGTATCGGGAGCCAGTGCGAGGGCTGGCAGCCCCGACCCTGGCCTAAAAAAATACAGCAGGCAAAGGACCACCAGCAGCACGCTGACCACGAGGCGCCAGCGAACACTTCGAATCCTGAAGAAGAAAACCGCAAAAATCAGGTACATCCAGAATTCGACCGACAGCGACCAGGACGGGTAGTTGTGCAATGCCTCGGTCATGATGCCCACACCCTGCAGCATCACCAACTCCAGCAGAAAATAGGACAGTTTGAAGAATTCGACCGCAAAAGGCTCCTCACCGCCCAGGTGGACGCCCATCCGGGCTGCCGCCCACTTGGCCCCCTGCACCACGATCACTGCACCGATGGCCGTGAAGGTCGTTATCAGATGCAACGGATAAAGGCGAAATACTCTTTTGATAAAAAAGGCCCGCAACTGGCCGCCATCTCGGAGTCGATCGCCGTACACCGCCGCCATAATGGCTCCGCTGATCACGAAGAATAAATCGACAAACAGCCAGGCGTTCTGGACGATCCCCCAGTCAGCGGGAGCGCCACCCCAGCGGGCCAGGACAAAGGCGTGGAAGAACACCACCATCAGCGCAGCCAGGCCACGCAGCCCCTCAATCGATCGAATCACACCCCTGACTCCTGATTAACGTCGCTGAAAGAGTAACACCCTATCCACTTTCCAGCTCCCTGGTACGGTTATGCCTGCCATGGAGCACGAAACCGACACGGAGATGGCACCATAGTGCTACGCTTGAGCCATCTACCAACCGGAGACTCGATTCCCTCAGGGAACAGCACCATGACTGCCTACATTGCCGATCGTCACAGTGCCTTCTTTCGCCGTAACCTGCAGGCCATCGGCAACCGTACCGAAGCAGGTACACGCAGTCTGGATGCCCTGATCGGCATTCCTCTCACATCCGTTGCCATCGACGAAGCGTGGGCCCGCCACCAGACACTGGGGCAGCCCCCGGAAGTTGCCCTGCGAAGCTTTCGCAACCTGCTCATGATGGCGATCATGGAACGGGATCTGCGGGCCGAGGCTCCACTGGAGGAGGTCATGGGGGCCATCACCCACTGGGCCGAGGTAGCTGTATGTTATGCCCTGCAAGTCGCCGCCATGGACCTTCAGCAGCAGGGACGCCGCCTGCTTGACGGTCACGGCCGCCCGCAGGACATGCTGGTCGTCGGCATGGGCAAACTGGGCGGCTGTGAACTGAATGTATCCTCCGACATCGACCTGATCTACGTAGCACGCAGCGGCGGCGAGGATCCCCGCTACATGGAACGCATCGCCAGACGTCTCAGCCAGCTACTCTCCCATGTCACTGCCGATGGTTTCGTGTTCCGCGTCGACACGCGCCTGCGCCCCTATGGCGACGTAGGCCCCCTAATCGCCACCCTTCCCGCCCTGGAAAGCTACTTCCACGAGCAGGGGCGAGAATGGGAGCGCTTCGCCTGGCTCAAGGGACGGGTGATTGCCCATACCGGGCTAGCCCCCTTCAACAGCACCCGTGCCGATGAACAGCAACTGATGCAACAGGTTATCCCGTTCGTGTTCCGCCCCTACCTCGATTTCCCTGCATTTGCTGCACTTGCGCGCCTTCACGACCTGATCCGCAGCGAGGCCAGCAAGCGGGAAAGCCGCAAGGCGCTCAGCGACAATGCTGGATTTGACGTCAAGCTCGGCCGCGGCGGCATACGCGAGATCGAGTTCTGTGCCCAGATGTTCCAGATCGTGCGAGGAGGCCAGGATCCCTCACTGCGCGAACGCAGTACCCCCAAGGCCCTGCAACTGCTGGCCAGACGGCGCTTTCTGGAGGAAGATGCCGTCGAACAGCTCCTGTCAGCATGGCGGCTGCTGCGCCGGATCGAGCACGCCCTGCAGTACCAGGAGGACGCCCAAACCCATTGGCTGTCGGATGATCCGGCACAGAAAGCAGCCATCGCTGCCATGCTCGGACTGGCCACCAGCGACTTCGATGATCGCCTGCAGACAGCCCGGGCCAATGTCGAACGAATCTTCGACGAGCTGATGGCTCCGGTGACACCCTCCACCAGAGCGAAAGGCCAGGAAACAGCCCTGGCCCCGGCCGCCGCAAACGCCATCCAGGATCCCGAAAGCCAGCGCAGAGTCGACGCACTGCGCGAATCACGCGCCTATCGCCTGGCTCGTGACACGACCCGGGACAAGGTAGACCAGCTGCTTGACCACGCCCTGCACGCCCAGGCAGCCCCCGGGACCTGCTCCCGCTCCGAACTCACCGGCAGGCTCTGTGACTTCCTCGAATCAATTGCCGGGCGATCTGTCTATCTGGACATCCTGATCCAGCATCCTGCTGCATTCCTGCATCTGCTGCGCATGATGGCCCAGGCCCGCTGGGCCGGCGACTATCTACGCAGCCACCCGGTGGTGATTGACGAACTGGCCAATGGCCAGTTGCTGGAACCGCTGAACATCCCACACTGGGCGCAGGCACTGCGCGAACAGCTCAACGCCACCGTGCTGGCAGGCGTACTGGATGATGAGGGCAAGCCTGCCCCGGATATAGAACGGCAAATGGACGCCATGCGTGAAGCACACCACGGCGCGGTTTTCCGCCTGCTCGGTCAGGACCTCGAAAAGCGGCTGACCGTGGAAAAACTCAGCGACCATCTCAGCGCCCTGGCGGACGAAATCCTGGAAATCACACTCGAACACTGCTGGGCCAACCTGCCACGACGCCACCAGGCGGCACCACAGTTTGCCGTCATCGCCTACGGACGGCTCGGCGGCAAGGAATTGGGCTACTCCTCTGACCTGGATCTGGTCTTTCTATACGATGACGCACACGAAGATGCTCCGCGCGTCTATGCCCAACTGGCGCAGCGCATGGCCGGATGGCTGCAGACCCGCACAGCAGCAGGAACACTCTTCGAAGTGGATCTTCGCCTGCGCCCCAACGGCAATGCCGGCTTGCTGGTTTCCAGCCAGAATGCCTTTCGCCTGTACCAGACGGAGTCCGCCTGGGTCTGGGAGCACCAGGCACTGACCCGCGCCCGCTATGTGGCCGGCAGTCCTGCCATCGGGGCTACCTTTGAAACACTGCGCGCCGACATCCTGTCACGCCATCGCGACCACGCCACCCTGCGGGCCGAAATTCAAGCCATGCGACAGAAAATGCATGATGGCCACCCCAACTCGTCCGGTCTGTTCGACCTGAAACACGACACGGGCGGTATGGTCGATATCGAATTCATGGTGCAGTACCTGGTTCTCGCCCACAGCCACCACCACCCATCCTTGATCGACAACAAAGGTAACATTGAGCTACTGCGCCGGGCGGCCGATGCCGGACTGATACCAATGGAAAATGCTATAACCGTTGGTAATGCCTATCGGCACTATCGGCAGTTGCAACATGAAATCCGGCTTAACGACACTGAGCGCGCCCGGGTGCCATCGGCCAGCGTCGCAATCGAATCAGCAGCCGTGCGTTCACTCTGGAAGTATCTATTCCACTGCTAAAATGGTTTCCCCTTATTGTTCAACCGGTAAACATGCAGAACGAAGCAGTTATCCGGAGGGCAAAGGGGACGTCAGGATCAGTGGCGACGATCCTGATGCCGCATACTGTAACCTTCCCTGCCAGGCATTTACCCACCTACCTTGTTCCGGAGATATTGAATCATGTCAATGGCCGATCGTGATGGAAAGATCTGGTTCGATGGCCAGTTTATCGACTGGCGGGATGCAAAAATCCACGTCCTCACTCACAGCCTGCATTATGGGATGAGTGTTTTCGAAGGCGTCCGTGCCTACCACACCGCACAGGGCACAGCAATTTTTCGTCTGTCCGAACACACTCAGCGCCTGCTCAATTCGGCCAAGATCTTTCAGATGAAGGTTCCTTTCGATGCGCCTACCCTGGAAGCAGCCCAAAAGGCGGTAGTAAGAGAAAACCACCTTCATAGTTGCTATATCAGACCTCTCATCTGGCTGGGCGATGACAAACTGGGTATTTCTCCTGCTGGTAACAAAGTACACGTCATGATTGCCGCCTGGCCATGGGGTGCGTATCTGGGTGAAGAAGGCATCAGCAAGGGCATCCGCGTCAAAACGGCATCCTTCACCCGCCACCACGTAAATGTCTCCATGGTGCGTGCCAAGGCCGGGGGACACTACATCAATTCCATCCTTGCCAACAGCGAAGCGCTTGCTGATGGCTATGACGAAGCGCTACTTCTGGATACCGAAGGCTATGTCTCCGAAGGTTCGGGTGAAAATCTGTTTATTGTCAAAAAAGGCAAACTGTATACCCCCGACCTGGCATCCTGTCTGGATGGCATCACCCGCGACTCAGTACTGACTATCGCCCATGATCTCGGAATAGAAACCCGAGAAAAGCGCATCACCCGCGATGAAGTGTATTGCGCCGACGAGGCATTTTTCACTGGCACGGCGGCAGAGGTGACCCCGATCCGTGAACTGGACAGACGCGTGATCGGGAAAGGCCAACGAGGCCCCATCACCGAAAAAATCCAGACGGCCTTTTTTGATGCCGTACAGGGGAAAACCCCTGCCTACCGTCACTGGCTTCAGTCAGTCAACGCATAAAAGAGCGCTCGGGAAGTCCCTGAAAGGGCTTCCCCTGCCTAACGGTTCCCCATCCCCCCCGTTTCAATGCAATCATGAGCCAGACACCCCAACAGTGCCCCCCTGTCGAACTGGATGCGGCCGATTTGCCCGCATTTTGTCCCAATCCTAATATGAATCTGTGGAGCCAGCATCCCCGCGTCTATCTTGATGTCACCCACGATGGATCTGCACGATGTCCTTACTGCAGCACCCTATATCGACTAAAACCCGGCGTCAGGCTGCCGCACGGGCACTGACCGATCTTCGGACACCGCCCGACTTTCTCTCTTTTTTCTCATCCATGACCCCAGACCCCTTCCTTCACCAAAGTGCAAACCTTGCCCAGGACTCCTACTATCAGGCTATGGTCGATGCAGATCTGGACGCGCTGATGTCAGTTTGGGTCAATGATGATGCCGTTCTGTGCATTTTGCCTTCCGGGGAAAGGCTGTCCGGTCTAGAGGCCATTCGCGAGACTCACGAAGAAGTCTTTTCCCAGGGTGGTGTCCATGTCACCTGGCATGAGCTTCAGTCATTCGAGACTGCGACCGTCTCGGTACATCACGTCATCGAGCAGTTCGATTTTAATCCGCCCGATGAGGCCCCCCAGCGCTTTCTTGCCTATGCTACCAACGTATTCCTCCGGACGTCCCTGGGATGGCAACTGATGCTACATCATGCGTCTCAGGCGGGCGACGATATCGAACTGAGTACGCCTGCTCCAGCCCAATTGCATTGAAATGGCCTGTCCTGTGATTGTCTTGGGAAAATCCCCTATCCTGGACAAATCACATGAGTTTGCAAATCCGGCTATGATCGCCGTAGTTCTATTGGCGTGTACAGGGCAACCATGTGACATGGCCCAGCCAGATGTCAATCACGGGTCCGTGCCGGTTAAATACCAACATACGTCATGATCCGGAGATACTTCTATGAGACGCGCCATCCGGCTGGTAACAGTCCTCGCCTTTCTCACTGCAGGCACTGGCACGGTGCATGCAACCACCCTGACCATTTCCTGTGGATCTGTTGGGCAAGATTTCGAGACCTGCAAACGTGCCACTGATGCATGGGCCAAAAAGACGGGTAACCAGGTCAAACAACTATCCATCCCCCCTACCAGCACCGACACTCTTGGACTTTACCAAAAAATGTTCGCTGCCAAATCCAGCGATGTCGACATCGTCATGGTGGACGTGGTATGGCCCGGCATGGTCGGCAAGCATCTGCTTGACTTGTTACCCTATACCAAGGGACAGGAGAAAAAACACTTTCCGGCCATTATCAAAAACAATACGGTAGATGGCAAACTGATCGCCATGCCCTGGTTTACGGATGCCGGCGTACTTTATTACCGTAAGGATCTGCTCAAGAAATATGGTCTTTCCGTTCCCAAAACATGGGATGAATTTGCCAGGGCCGCGGCAACCATCCAGGATGGCGAACGCAGGGCAGGCCACGCCGACTTCCAGGGATTTGTCTGGGAAGGAAAGGCATATGAAGGTCTTTCATGCGCCGCTCTGGAATGGGTACACAGCATGGGAGGCGGGAGCATCATTGATTCAGACACTGGTGAAATCACCATCAACAACGACCAGGCCGCCAAGGCATTCGATATGGCGGCCAGGTGGATAGGCACCATATCACCTCAGAGCGTCTTGAACTACGCAGAAGAAGACGCCCGCGGCGTATTCCAGAATGGCAAGGCTGCGTTCATGCGCAACTGGCCCTATGCCTGGTCACTGGCACAGAGCGCAGATAGCCGCGTCAAGAACAAGGTCGGTATAACACAAATGCCTGGCGGTGCAGGCGGCCAGAGTGCGACATTGGGCGGCTGGCAACTGGCTGTCTCCAAATACTCCCGACACCCCGCTGTCGCAGCAGAGCTTGTCATGTATCTGACGAGCGAGACCATGCAGAAGCGTCGGGCTATTGAATCCTCCTACAACCCGACCTACCCAGCTCTATACAAGGATACAGAAGTCCTCCGCGCCAATCCTTTCTATACCGAACTATATGATGTACTCATGAACGCAACGCTCCGGCCATCCTCGGTTACCGGTCTCAAATACAATGAAGTCAGCCAGAATTTTTGGAATGCCGCCCACGATGTCCTGAGCGGGCACCATACGGGTGCTGAATCAGTCAAAAAACTGGAAAGCTGGCTCAAACACATTAAACGTGACAAATGGTGATGCAACTGCCTCAACACCAAGCCCCTCCAGCCATTGTTCACTGTTATTTGCACACCGAACCGGATACTGCGCCAACACCCATGGATACCGCTGTCTGTCGTTCCAGGCATTCCCACGGCTTCTTGGCAGCAATGAAGGGATTCAAACCAGCGGCCTTTATAAAACAACAGGCGGAGCCTGCTCGATCGTCTGGTGATACGTGAGCAGCGGATATGACGCTCCTTGGGAAAAAATCATGAAGACATCCGTGATGTGTCACGTTGCCCCATATCACAGTCGTACGTGTCTTCCAGACAAAGGATCTCTTCTATCCTCGTCAATGCCCCCCCCAAAGGCAGAGGACCGCTACCGTATACGTATGCCATAAACACCGAGACAATATAGGCCGTCCAAGAAGGAATACGCCAATGACCCGACCTCATCCTGCAGAGTCACCTGTCGCGCCCAACGACGAATGGTGGCGTGGCGGAGTCATCTACCAAATCTACCCTCGAAGCTATCAGGACACCACTGGCGACGGCATCGGTGATCTGAAAGGCATCACGCAGCGCCTGGAATATGTGGCCCGGCTGGGTGTCAATGCCATTTGGCTGTCGCCTTTTTTCAAAAGCCCCATGAAGGACTTCGGCTACGACGTATCCGATTATCGGGCAGTTGACCCCATGTTCGGAACGCTTGATGATTTTCGTCAGCTGATCACGCGTGCCCATTCCCTGGGCCTGAAGGTCATGATCGACCAGGTTCTCTCCCACACGTCGGATCAACATCCCTGGTTTTCCCAGAGCAGAAGCAGTCGAGACAATCCAAAGGCAGACTGGTATGTATGGGCCGATCCCAAAAAAGATGGAACACCACCCAACAACTGGCTGTCCATCTTCGGTGGAAGCGCCTGGCAGTTTGATACCGGCCGCATGCAATATTACCTGCATAATTTTCTGGTCAGCCAGCCTGACCTGAATTTGCACCACCCTGAAGTCCAGGCGCAACTTCTGTCTGATATTGAATTCTGGCTGGAACTCGGCGTAGACGGCTTCCGGCTGGATACAGTCAATTTTTATTTTCATAGTCAAAGCCTGAAAAACAACCCTGGCAAAGGCCCCCCCAGAATCGACAATCCTGCTGTAAGCGCCGGCAATCCCTATGCCTGGCAACGACACAAATACGACAAGACCCAGCCTGAAAACCTGCTTTTCCTCCAGCGTGTCCGGGCACTGCTCAACCGATATCCACACACCACTATGGTGGGTGAAGTCGGTGACGACGATAGCCTGAAAGTCATTGCCGAATACACCAGCGGTGCAGACAAACTACACATGGCATATAGCTTTGACCTGCTAGGGAAAGAGCATGGCGCCGACTACCTGCACCAACTGTTCGCACGATTCATCCGCATTGTGGGTGATGGCTGGCCTTCCTGGGCTATCACCAATCATGACTGCATGCGCGTCGCTTCACGTTGGGGCGGCGCAAAGCCTGACCCTCGGCTGTTGCGCCTGACGGCGGTTCTGCAGATGACCATGCGTGGATCGCCCTGCATCTATCAGGGCGATGAGCTGGGACTGCCTGAAGCGGAGCTGAAATATGAGGAACTGCAGGATCCTTACGGAAAAACCATGTGGCCCAAGTTCAAGGGTAGGGACGGCTGTCGCACCCCCTTTCCCTGGTCAAAAGAGATGCCTCAGGCAGGCTTTTCTAGAGCCGAAAAAACCTGGCTCCCCGTTTGCCCCTCGCATCGGGCCCTGGCCGTCGACCAACAGGAAGCGGACCCCGATTCATTACTCAATTTTTACCGGCAGCTGCTGGCTTGGCGCAAAAACAAACCTGCTCTGGTTAAAGGCAACATACGCTTGCTGCCGGAACACGCGCAAATTCTTGCCTATGAACGTACATATGCGGATCAGCATGTCCTGTGTGTCCTGAACTTCAGTCCGGAAAGCGCCTCGTTTCGACTGCCCAAACGCTGGACAGACAGCGTGCTGGACACCCGTTGCGGACTGGCCGGTGCGGTTCTCGACGACGATCTGCTGTTACTGGCCCCCTACGGAGGGGCCATTCTGGCGCCAACCTCCCCATAACCATTCGCGACAGCATGAGCCTCGGCCTTCGAATCAGCTCGGTAAAAAAATTGCGCAGCACCCATTCGCCTCTCTTTGAACAGGCAGACAACCGCTGTTACCGGACTGTCATTCTGCCAGTAGAGGCAGCTGCAAGAGGTCGTGCACAACCTGATACCGAACCCCGCGGCGGATTCTGACAACAGGATATTCGGAGACAAAAACATCTCCCTATAGAATGACTGCGGGAAAACAGCGACATGAGGAACCACCATGGCAACCCGCTCATCCGCATCGCAGCCCCGCCCCACCGCACAGCATCGAAACAAAGTATCACCCACGTCGTCCGGTACACCGGCTTCGCGGGTCAGGCAAAAACGCCCGACTGATACTCCCATTCGAGACAACAGAGGTTCTGGCAAAGCCCCCAATGATGAGTGGTGGCGGGGTGGTGTCCTCTATCAGATATATCCGCGCAGTTTTCAGGATAGCCGAGGTAGCGGCATCGGTGATCTGAACGGTATCACACAGCGGCTGGATTACGTGGCCGCCCTGGGGGTTGATGGCATTTGGCTGTCCCCCTTTTTTCAGAGCCCGATGCAGGATTTTGGCTATGACATTTCAGACTACCGTGCCGTCGACCCCATCTTTGGCACTTTGGACGACTTCAAGGCACTCCTTGCCCGTGCACACCAGCTGGGTCTGAAAGTCATCATCGACCAGGTTCTGTCACATACATCCGACCAGCACCCCTGGTTCATTGACAGCCGGCAAAGCAACAAACAGGCCAAGGCGGACTGGTATGTATGGGCCGATGCAAAGCCCGATGGCTCGCCACCCAACAACTGGCAATCGGTCTTTGGAGGCAGCGCCTGGCGATGGGATACGCGACGGATGCAGTATTACCTGCACAATTTTCTGCCCAGTCAGCCTGATCTCAATCTGCATAACCGGAAAGTGCAAGACGCCCTGCTGGCAGACATGCGCTTCTGGCTGGAACTGGGCGTTGACGGTTTCCGGCTGGATACCGTCAATTTCTATTTTCACAATCAGTCACTCAAGGACAACCCGCCACGCAATCGACGA
Source organism: Lautropia sp. (assembly GCA_030527825.1). GTDB lineage: Bacteria > Pseudomonadota > Gammaproteobacteria > Burkholderiales > Burkholderiaceae_E > Lautropia. Next base: position 975,651 of record JAUNAC010000001.1, on the reverse strand, counting down.
GGCAAACGGGACCCCGGCACTGACATCATCAATCCCTACACCTGGCAAAGCCATGTGTATGACAAAACACAGCCTGAAAATCTCGCCTTCCTGAAACGCCTGCGAGCTCTGCTGGATCTGTTCCCCAACACAACCACAGTGGGAGAGGTAGGTGATGAGCACGCGCTGGAAGTGATTGCCCAATACACAGCCGATGGTGACAAGCTGCATATGGCCTACAGCTTCGATCTGCTAAATGAACGCCATACCGCAGACTATCTGCATCACGTCTTTGGGCGTTTTGGCCGGATCGTCAAGGATGGTTGGCCATCATGGGCCATCTCCAACCATGATTGCCAACGGGTACGCACGCGCTGGGCTGGTCAGAAAGGAGGCGATGCACTGGCCCGCCTGGCGGCCGCACTACAAATGACACTGCGAGGCAGCCCTTGCATCTATCAGGGAGATGAGCTGGGACTACCGGAGGCCGAGCTGACATTCGAGCAGCTCCAGGATCCTTACGGTATCCGGATGTGGCCTGAATTCAAGGGCCGTGATGGCTGCCGTACCCCCTTCCCCTGGAAAAAACGGGGTCCCCATGCAGGCTTCTCCAGTGCGCCTCAAACCTGGTTACCCATCCCGGCCGAGCACCGGGCGCTGGCCGTTGACCAGCAGGTGCGCGACCCAAAGTCCATGCTCAATTTCTACCGCCATCTTCTTGCCTGGCGCAAGACCCATCCCGCACTGTTGACCGGCCGGTTGAAACTGTTACCAGCCAATCGACAGTTGATTGCCTTCGAGCGCAGGCTGAGCAACGATGCACTACTGTGCGTCTTCAATTTCAGCGCCAAGCCCGCACGCTTACCACTGCCGCGTGGGTGGGCGAATGCGATGGTGGACCCCGATAGCGGCCTGTCAGAAGCTGAAATCCGCCGTGGCCACCTTGTGCTGCACCCTTGGGCTGGAGCAGTCCTGCTGCCATCCTGACAACATCGCTCTAATACGCATCAAGACCGCGATGCCATGGGACACGCGCGGTTCAGCGCCCGTCGTCATGCTGCTCCTGCGCCCAGGCCGCTTCGGCATCGCTCAGTTTGGCATCCGCAATGGAGCCATTGTAGAAATCCAGATCACCGTCGTTTCTGGCAAGACGGAGCTGTTCGATCGCCTGTTGCAAATACCCTTGAACCAGATAGCCTTCTGCGGCAGCAAGATGGGACATGCCCTTTTCTCCCCTGGCCTGATAAGCCTCGCCGAGCATGCGCCAAAGCTCGGCATCGCTCTTGTAGAGGCGAGTTTCATTGCGTAGCAATGTTATGGACTCATCCCACTTTTTTGCTGCGTTCAACACTTCAGCACGCTGGCGGAGCAGCGCACGGGAGTTGGGGAAAGCCTTGCGTGCCTCAGCCGACGCCTGGTCTGCCAGAGCCGTCTTGCCACTGGCCAGAAGATTGGCAATGCGCAACCGGGCCACGTAGGGATGCGGGCTACCCAGCAGCTGTTCAGTCTGGGCCAACGCATGCTCGGTTGCCATGGCATCGTGCCGTGCGTAGGCAACATTGGCCAAGCCAAACCAGGTGGCCGGATCCTTTGCGCCACCTTCGGTCTTTAGCTGCGCTTCAAAATAGCGTCGGACTTCGGTCTGCTGATCCACACCCGCGGCACTGACTGCACGTGCCCGGGCTCTGACCAGGCGAAAATCGATAGAGTCAGCTGGCGGACGCGCGGTTGCCGCCAACTGCTGAATACGTAGCTTGAGATCATTGATGCGTTCCGCCGTGACCGGATGCGTCCGGAGAAATGCCGTAGCATCGCCGCCTTCATTGAAGCGGTTCTGCTGCTGCAAACGGCCAAAAAAAACGGGGGCACCATTAACATCAAAACCTGCTTCATACATAACTTGCAAACCGATTCGGTCTGCCTCCCGCTCTGCATCCCGGGAAAAGGACAGAATGGCACGCGTGGCCATGCTGTCGCCCAGCGCCAGGGCCCCTATTCCTGCATCCGGATTATTTCGGGCTGCCAGAATGCCCATCATCATGCCGGCCATGGCCAGCATGCTGGCGTGCTTCTGATTCTTCAGCATGCGGGCGATATGATGCTGGGTAACATGGCCCATTTCATGCCCGAGCACGCCTGCCAGCTCAGACTCGCTACCCGCAATGGCCAGCAGACCAGTGTGTACCCCGATATGCCCTCCCGGAAGGGCAAAGGCGTTGATGCTCTCATCCCTGACCACGAAAAATTCAAAAGGCTTCCCGCGTGCCGGCCCGGTACCGATCAGGCGCCCACCGAAACGGCCCATGAAATCCGTCATTTCGGCATCGTCGTAGACCGTGCCATCCGCACGCAACTGCCGCATCACCGAGTCGCCCAGGCGCCGCTCCGCGGTATTGGAAAGCTCGTCGCTGTCGGCTGATCCCAAATCCGGCAGATGTTCTATCTGAGCCTGCAACGACGCAGGCGCAATACAGGACAGGAGCAGACAGGCCGTTAGCGCCCGCCCCCATCGAGCTAGTCCACCGGATCTATTGGACATCTGGGTACTGACTGGCGAACGACACCTCATCAGGAATTCTCCTTCTGTTGGTTGCATACCCCGCGGACACCGGCTAATTCGCCGGCTATGACAGCTATGCACTGTCTGCCTGCTATGATGACACGATGAATAAATTGACGCATTTTGATGCCAGCGGCCAGGCCCACATGGTGGATGTCGGCGCCAAAACCGAAACACGCCGCCGGGCGGTCGCTGAGGGTCTGATCCGTATGCAGCCAGCAACATTGGCGCTCATCCGTACAGGAACTTCCGCCAAGGGCGATGTTCTGGGCGTAGCCCGGCTGGCAGCGATCATGGCCGCCAAGCGTACGGCAGACCTGATTCCACTCTGCCATCCCATCCCGCTCGCCAAGGTGAGCGTAGCGTTCACACTGGATGATGCCGACAGCCGGGTACGTTGCGAGGTGATCGCTGAATGCACGGGCCGGACAGGTGTCGAGATGGAAGCCCTCACCGCTGTGCAGGTTGGGCTGCTGACCATCTACGACATGTGCAAGGCAGTCGACCGGGGCATGGTGATGGAAGGCATCCGCCTGCTGGAAAAGCAGGGAGGCAAGTCGGACTGGCATCACCATTGAGCAGACCGCTCCTCCACCGGCATCTGAAATAGACTCCACCGTCAACGTCGTACCTTACAGGAACATGACATCCATGAGGAAAAAAGTCCTGCTCACCATAGCTCTGATGACAGCGGCAGGTTCAGCATTGGCCGCATCTCCTTTCACCCTGCGGGCAGATGACCTGAATCATGGGCATTTCCTGCCTAGCCAGGTTCTCAGCGCCGACTATGGTTTTGGCTGCGAAGGGGGCAACCAGTCACCCGCGCTGTCCTGGAAGAATCCCCCGGCAGGCACGAAAAGCTTCGTGCTGACCATCCACGACCCGGATGCCCCCACTGGCATCGGCTGGATGCACTGGGTGATTGCCAACATTCCTGCCTCTGCGCGCAGTCTGCCTGCTGGCATCACGGCCGATGGTAAAAACCTTCCGGCAGGTGCACTGCAGACCCGCACCGACGGTGGCAAACCGGGCTATATGGGCGCATGCCCCCCCAAGGGCCAGAAGCACCGATATGTCATCACGCTGACCGCCCTCAAGGTTGCCGAGCTTCCAGGCATTACCGCAGAATCCATGCCAGCGCTGATCGGTTTCATGACCGGTGCCAACGCGCTGGGCCGGGCAAGGGTCACGGTCATCCACGCTCGCTGACGGACGACGCGCGCTGCCGTCCGGCCGCATGTTTCGGCCCGGCAGGCGGGCCGGCAGTCTGGCCAGGAACGGACATCGGCCTGCCACCGCAGGCTGAGAGCACACCGCAGGTTCAGGACACGCGCCATCCCACAGGGATCATCCACGGGGGCATGGTGTGTGCTCCACTTCTCAGAACAGCATCGTCGCCAGTCCGAGGAAAATCAGGAAGCCCAGGCCATCGGTGGAAAAAGTGAGCAAGACGGAAGACCCCAATGCCGGGTCGCGTCCAAACCGGGTGAGCACAAACGGAACCGTGACGCCCAGCGTTGCACCGACCAGCAGATTGAGAATGATGGCGACCCCCATGGCCGTGCCCAGCAGCGAAGCGCTGGGGCTATCGTGATACAGCAACCAGGTGGCCAGACCTGCAACGCCGCCCCATACAACACCGTTCAGCAGCGCCACGGTCAGCTCCTTGCGCATGATGCGACCAAAATTGCTGCCGGTGATCTGGCCCTGAGCCAGTGAACGGATGACCAGTGCCATGGTCTGGTTGCCGGAATTACCCGCCAGACCAGCCACAATGGGCATCAGGGTCGCCAGTGCAACGATTTTCTGAATGGTGCCATCGAACAGGCCAATCACCCGCGACGCCAGAAAAGCGGTAACCAGGTTGATGGCCAGCCAGAGCCAGCGGTTGCGAGCGGACTGCCAGACCGAACCGAACAGATCCTCTTCTTCCTGCAGACCCGCCTGATTCAGGGCGTCGGCCTCGCTTTCTTCCCGGATGACATCCACCACTTCGTCTACCGTCAACCGCCCGATCAGTTTGTGATGGGGATCGACCACCGGCGCAGAAATCAGGTCATAGCGTTCGAATGCCTGCGCAGCCTCGCCGACATCATCGTCGACATCCAGCGACAGGATGTCGCGGTGCATGACTGCCGATACCTCGGTATCCGGCTCGTTGATCAGTACCTGCTCAATGGACAGACTGCCCATGAGTATGCCGTTCCGGTCAACGACAAACACCTGGTCGGTATGCTGGGGCAGCTCCTCAAAACGGCGCAGATAGCGCAGCACGACTTCCAGCGTCACATCTTCACGCACGCGAACGAACTCGAAGTCCATTCGAGCCCCGACCGAATCTTCCGGATAGGACATCGCCGCCCGCAACTGCTCACGCTCCGCCGGGGTCAACTCATGCTGCACTTTTTCCACGACGGCGGGTGGCAGGTACTCCACCAGATCGGCCACATCATCCGTGTCCAGATCCTTGACGGCGGCAACCAGATCCGCCTCGCTCATCGAGTCGATCAGGTCTTCCAGCACGGGCTCGGAAACTTCCAGCAGCACCGCGCCGTCAGCTTCGCTCTTGACCGAGTCCCAGACGAGCCGCCGCTCATCCGGCGGCAACGCTTCCAGTATGTAAGCAATATCGGCCGGGTGCAGATTGGCCAGTCGCTGTCGCAACTGGGCGAGGTATGCAGACTCCCCCTCTTCCGATTCAGCCGTTTCGGACGGCTCCGTCCGGCCAGGCAACGAGTCAGAAGGCCGTGTCGGCCCCATACCTACCGCATTAACATTTCCAGAGACGGCCTCCTTCCCGTCACTGGCCTGAGCCGATGCCGACGCACCACCGGATGGCCGAATGAGTTGATCAGAATCTGTTCGCTCCTCGACCGGAGGGGATGTTCCCTCCCCCATAGCTGTATCAGCGGCAGCGGCCGCCTGCGTGGTGGGCTCATTGGTAGCAGGCGCATCATCTTCGATATCGTCATCCACTACCCGGGCTGCCTGACGGACTGTTTCGGCATGATGACGGGCCGTTTCCTGCGCAAATGCATGGCGTTCCAGCAATAACTGGACCTCAGCCAATGCATGTTGCGCTTCTTCGGCATCGCGCGGCAGAACGCGTGGCACCTGGGACGGCATACTTTCAGCCTGCACGGTTTCCTGGGAAGCTACGGGATTATTACCTCGCCCGGAAAGATCTCCCGCCAGCACTGCCCCTGATTCCCCGGCAGCTTTCCCTGATTGCGATCCCGGCATTGCTTCCCCGCTGCCGGGCACGACATGGCTTATCTGGCTAGCAACGGATGACGTGTCAGGCGAAGAGGCAGCCGGTCTGGAATCAACGGAAGGCTTGTTCATAAGCGGCTGCGAAATCAAAACAGTAAAGGAAAGTCCCCACCAGGTGGTAACGCAGACAGACTAATGGGGGTCTGGCGTGGAGCCGACTGCGCCACAGGATAGTAGCGCATCAACCATCCGGGCGCAGGCGTGCCAGCACACAAGCAACATCAGGCATGACGCCACGCCAGATGCGAAAGCTTTCTGCTGCCTGTCCGACAAGCATGCCCAGGCCATCGCTGCACAGCGCAACTCCCGCTGAAACAGCCCGCCTGAGAAAAGGTGTGGGACGATCCGCATAAATGCAGTCATAGGCCAACCGACAGCCAGTGAACAGCGTGTCGGGCAGTCCCGGCCCTTCGTCCTTCAATCCGGCGGAGGTCGCGTTGATAAGGATGTCGGCACAAGGCGCATCAGACAGCGAAACGGCCTCGACACGAACAGCTATCCGTTCCGCATATAAATAACGGTTGATATCTTCCGCCAGTGCCTGCGCCCGTGACAGCGTGCGATTGGCAACAACCAGGCGATCGGCTCCAGCCTGAGCCAAGGGCAGCATCAGGCCACGCGCGGCCCCCCCTGCCCCCAGAACAGTGATCCGCCGACCGACAAGCGCAACCTTCAGGCGCTGCTCGATATCGTTGACCAATCCCACACCGTCAGTATTGTCCGCCACGATCTGGCCATCCACCCAGCTCAAGGTGTTGGCAGCGCCTGCCGCTTCGGCTCGCGAACTCAGGACATCAGCCAGGCGGCAAGCCGCCTCCTTGAACGGTAGTGTGACATTGGCGCCCAGACCACCTTCTTCAGTGAAAAAACGCCGCATCTCATGCGTAAAAGCATCTGCGGGTTCGGTGTCGATCAGACGCCGTGTGTAAGCGATGCGCTGTCCGGTCTGTTCTGCAAAGGCAGCGTGAATCTCGGGCGAACGGCTATGGGCAATCGGATTGCCCACCACCAGATAACGCCCGGGCTGCTCATCGGGAGCCATATGAATCATTGTTTGGCAGCATCAGTCTGCAGACTGCCATTGGTAAAGCGCCATGTCCGCACAATCTGCAGGATGTCACCATCCTTGCGCATCTCCGACGTAAAGGGTTCATAGGGTGCGCCTGCCAGCACAATTTCCTTGACTTTACGATTCAGGACGTCAAAACGGGACTTTTTATTGATCAGGACATCCACCACATTGCCATAGCGATCAACCTCGACCGTGACAGTGAGCGCGTCATACATCTTCCCGCGGGCTTCCTCAGGGAAGCGTTCCGTACCGATTTTCTCTATCCGGTCGGCCCAGGCACTGACATAGCGCGCATAGTTGACCCCGGTGGCGTTAACCCCATAGGTCAGCCGTCGGGGACGCTTGGCATAGTCTTCCAGCTGACGATCAATCTGTGCCTGCATGCGGGCAATCTGCTTTTGCAACGCTTCCTGATCCGCCCCCTGTGCAGGCTGATCCGGCTGCGGCTTGGTCTGGGCAGTCGCGGCATTCTGGTTATTCAGGGCCAGCAGCTGCTGCTGTTCAGCCTCCAGCTGCCGGATGCGGGCCTGCTGCTGTTCCAAAGTTTCCCCATCGTGCGCCTGCGCAGACGCTGGCAGGGGGGAGCGGGCCCGCCCTTTGTCATGGTCTCCACCGGCTTCCATGTTGACCTGTGCCAGCACTTCTGCCTTGACGGGCTTGGCGCGGGTCGAGGCGTTGAGCAGCACGACCTCCAACTGCGATTCGGCAGGCAGAAAACGATCCGGATCAGCCGCCGTGAAGCGGACTGCCAGCATGACGGCATGTGCCACAAGTGACACAGCAATACCAATGGTAAGCGGGTCCATCCGGTTGAAGGCACGGGCCCATGGCGAAGCAACGGCCATATGGAAAAATCACTCCGTATCAGTCGAGTCCGCAGACACCGTCGAAGGCATCTGCGGCGCAGGCATTGCCTCTGCCCCAACCGGGTCAGAGTCATCGGGATTGGCAATCAGTCTTACCGCATGTGCCTGGACAGTCAGATCCAGCTCGTCCCATGCGAGCACATCCACCAGCAGTGGCTGGCCTGCACTCATGGGCGGCAGGCCCATCACCTGAAAATACAGGGGCGCTGCCGCCAGTCGCACAGTCTCGTCACGAATGGCTACCGCCTGGAAACGTTTTTCCGGCTGTTGTGCCATCCAGCGCAGACACCAGTAACGCTCCATTGTCTGCTGATATTCATTCACGGTGCCATAGCGCGCCTCAAAAGCAGACACAATTGCATACAGGGATGTGTCATTCATGGTGAAGGGCGGCACTTCAGCCTCCAGCACCGCAACCAGCTGCATCTGATTGATCAGATCAACATAGCGCCGCAGGGGCGACGTGCTCCATGCATACTGGGGTACACCCAATCCCTGATGAATGGCCGGGTGTGTCGACATCTTGACCCGGCCGAAACTTTGCGAACGGTACAGACCGGACACCGCATGGTCAGCCAGCAGACGTCCCCAGCGGGAGTTTGCCAGAATGGCCATCTCGGCCACGATACGGTCAAAGGGGGCATCGCGCCGCCGCGGCAGGATGTCCACATGATCACCATCAATGCGGAAAGTGAAGTCGACACGGGAGCGCAACTCCGGACGGCCACGCACCTTGTCACGTTCAGCCGACAGAGAGAGCGTCAGACGCCAGAGCAGCCGGAAGGCATCAGCAAAAGGCAGGCCCGCCAGTGGATCTGGCTCACCATCGGCAGGCTGACTTTCCAGGAACGCCTCCTGGTCGTAGGGGATCAGATCGTCATGACGGATATTGCGTGCCACCCGGATGCGGTCCACCTGGCTGAACTCATTGGCGACCTGCAGCGTGGCGATGTTGATGTCCAGATACAGCGACAGCGCTGGGCGCACCTGCCCTTCATCCAGGGAAAAGCTGCGCACCACGGATTCGGGCAACATGGTGATCTTTGCACCTGGGCTGTAGACCGTGGTCATGCGTTCCCGTGCCACATGATCCACGGCGTCACCCGGACGGATTCCCAGGGCCGGGGCAGCAATGTGCACACCGACACGGGCAATGCCGTCACCCAGCCACTGAACCGACAGGCAGTCATCAATCTCGGTCGTACTGGCATCGTCGATAGAGAACGCTTCCACAGGGCTTTCTGGCAGATGCCCCAGATCCGGCGGCTGATATTGGGCAAGAGCAGCAGGGAATCCCGTACCTGCAGGGAAATGCGAGCGCAGGAAACGCTGTTCATGCACAGCCCGCGCGTCCGCCAGAGCGCCTACATTCAGCAGCAGCCGCTCTGGCGAGAGCCCTGTCTGCTGGCAGGCCAGATCCAGTGCGCGCCAGACAACCGACTGGCGGTCAGCAGCCACCAGCAGATCCGGCACATGCCCGGTCAAAACAGCGGGAAAGCTGCCAGCGGCGAGCTCATCGGCCAGCGTCTGTATTTCAGCCTCCTGCCGATGTTTGCGTTCGATGGCGGCCAGAGCCGCTTTCAATGTATCCGGCTGGGCAGGCCGGTACCTGCCACGCCCCTTCCGGTAGAAATAAACAGGCGTGCCGTGCAGCCGCATCAACATTGCCGTCTGCTGCACAACGCTGGCATTCTCTCCGTAGTATTCGGTCACCAGAAGCTGGTAATCGAACTCTTCCTGGGGAGCGACCTCCCACAGAAAGTCGATGTCGATCGACTCAGCCTCCTGCATCGCCTGCGCCAGCATCTCGGCCGGGCCAGGCGAGCCGAAACGCAGCATGACGTTGGACTGCTTGACCTTGACGCGCTTGCCACTGGTGATCTCCACCTGCAGGCTAGCTCCTGTGTCCTGCAGAATGGTGCCCGTCTTGAACTGACCGGCCTCCTCAAATAACAGGTAATGTTGACTCATCAAAAAGATTGAATGGGGGCGGTCCGCCGGTTGGGGAAATGCCGTGAAGGGCAGCCCGGCCCAGGCCGGCATCCGCCCGGCAGCGGCAGAGCCGAAACCCTTCGGCCTACTGCACTGTTGCACGGTAAAGACAACCAGTCATTATACGGGCGAGCCCCATTCCCGGTTCGGAAAGCATCGGGCAGTCGCAGGCTGTACATGATCGTTGTCCGATGCCGTGCTGTGCCAGACACCCGACGGGCGGCACCGCCTCCCGGACAGGATGCAAGCGCCTGTGTCCCGCATCTAGCCGGCGCGGGCTGTCAGCGCCGACAGCAGACGGCCATGAATACCGCCAAAACCACCATTGCTCATCACGAGGATCTGATCACCTGGACGTGCAGCCGCCAGGACGCCAGCCTCCAGCGCCGCCATATCCTGATAGGCCGCAGCCTTTCCGCCGAGCGGAGCCAGGGTCTGGGCAACGTCCCAGTCCACCCCGCCCGCATAACAGAACACCTGATCAGCCTCGGCCAAGCTGGCTGGCAGCTGTGCCTTCATCGCACCAGTCCGCATGGTGTTGGAGCGCGGCTCCAGTACAGCCAGCAGACGCCCGGCGGGGGCAGCGGCAGCGCGCATGCGATCACGCAGACCCGCGATGGTGGTGGCGATGGCCGTGGGATGGTGGGCGAAGTCGTCAATCACGGTCACCCCCCCGGCCGTCCCCCTCACCTCCAGGCGGCGCTTGACCCCTTTGAACCCGGACAGGGCCGTGATGGCATCTGCCGGTGTGATGCCGAGATGCTCCGCTGCCACGATCGCCGAAATTGCGTTGGCACGGTTATGCGCACCGGCCAGCGGCAGACGGACGCTGCCCTGCTCGACATCTCCGCGCCACAGGGTGAACAGGGTTGCATCTGGCAGATCAGCTACATCACGCGCATGCCAACCCTTCAGCCCCATAGTTTCCGTACAGCTCCAGCACCCCCGGGCCATGACGCGTTGCAGAGGCTCGGAATCGTCGGGCCAGATGATCCTTCCCTGACCCGGCACGGTGCGCACCAAATGGTGGAATTGCGTTTCGATGGCAGCCAGATCCGGAAAGATATCAGCGTGATCGTATTCCAGATTATTCAGCACCGCAGTCCGTGGACGGTAATGCACGAACTTCGAGCGTTTGTCGAAGAAAGCCGTGTCGTATTCATCCGCCTCAATGACGAAATAGGGCGCCTGACCCAAACGGGCCGATACGGGGAAATTCCCCGGCACCCCGCCGATCAGGAAACCGGGACGCAGGCCATTGGCTTCCAGTATCCAGGCCAGCAGCGAAGCCGTCGTCGTCTTGCCATGTGTGCCGGCCACGCCCAGCACCCAGCGCCCGGCCAGCACCTGCTCAGCCAGCCATTGCGGCCCAGACACGTAATTCAGCCCGGCATCCAGAATGGCCTCCATGAGCGGGTTACCCCGCCGAACCACATTGCCTATGACCCAGACATCCGGCTTGAGCACGAGCTGGGCCGGGTCATAACCTTCTATCAGATCAATCCCCAGACTGCGCAGCTGATCGCTCATCGGTGGATATACATTGCTGTCGCAACCGGTGACTTTGTGACCTGCCTCACGGGCAATGGCGGCTATCCCTCCCATGAAGGTGCCGCAAATACCAAGAATATGTATGTGCATGTGCCGATTCTAGAGGCATGCCATTATCTGCATTCGCCAAAAACCGCCCAAGAATCGCCGCGTATGCCACGACTGCCCCGGATCCACAACAAATCGGGGTCATCCGGCAAGCGGATCCGCACACGCCGGCGCCTGTCCCGGTAAACTTGTTGCAAACGACAGACGTTGTGTCTGACCAGCCAATCCTCCTGGCCCCTATGGCATCCATGTCCGAATCTTCTGTCATGTCTCTTCCCGGCGATGGCCGCAATGATCTACGTGCCGATCTTGCCGATCAGGCCGCCCGCCTGATCGCCGATGGCGGGCTGGACTACCAGAGCGCCAAGCAAAAGGCGCTTCGCCGCACCTATGCCGGCGGCACGCCGCCCGCAGGTCTGGTACCAACCAACGAGGAGATCGATCAGGCGCTGCGCCAGCATCTCGATCTTTTCGACCCCCAGCATGCGGAACGGGTTCAGCTATTCCGGCAGGCGGCGCTGACCTGGATGGAGCGGCTGGCCGACTACCACCCCTATCTGGCCGGCGCAGCCTGGAAAGGGGTTGTGACGGCGCATGCCATACTGCACATCCAGTGCTTCACCGATGAAGCCAAAGAGCTCGAAATGCTCCTGCTGGATCAGGGCGTTCACTACGACGTGGCCGAGGTGGGCCATTTCTCGAGCCACAACCGGACTGTCCCGGCCCTGCTGTTCACCGACGCCCAGGGCCTGTCCATCATGATTTCCGTCTACGACCACGATGATCTGCGCGGAGCGCTCAAACGCGCCCATGGCACCGAACGCGGCGATCTGCCCGCCCTGCGCCGGTTAATGCAATCGGACGGGCACAGCCTACCTGATGCACACTGAAAGCCCGACCCAGGCAAACACCATGGGATCGAAGCAGCCTCCCGCTGTTTTTCCTGACATCAAACATCCTGTCATGCTCTCACATCACTCACACAATCGTTACCGCCTCTGGGCAGCCCTGCTGATGACCGGCGTCCTGGCCCATGGCCCGGCGCTGGCGTCTGCCGATCACGACCCCGCCCCCACGACCGAAGCGATTGCTTCCGCACCCTCGCCCACTGCACTGACGCAGCTGGCCAACAAGGGTTTTCCCAGCCTGAATCCCGAGGCGCCGGACATCACCGCCTGGCAGGGCCGGCCCGTCGTGATCAATTTCTGGGCCACATGGTGTGCTCCCTGCATCAAGGAAATGCCAGCCCTGGCCGCTCTTGCCCATGAAACCGGCAATCGCGCCACCTTCGTCGGTATCGCCGCCGATACGCCGGCCAATGTCCGCCGCTTCGCAACCCAGAACCCGACCATCGACTTCCCGTTGCTGCTGGCCGGCTACAACGCGCTGCATCTGGCCCGCGACTGGGGCAACACCCGCAATGGCCTCCCGTTTACGGTAGTACTGAATGCACATGGCCAGATTCAGTGGCGGCACAGCGGCACCCTGGATATCGACATGCTCCGTTCAATGCTAAAATCCGGCGAAATGCATTGAGTTTGCACGATCTTGAACGCATCTGCCACCAAAAACAGCCTGCTGCTCATACACGGGCCCAACCTCAATCTGCTGGGCACCCGGGAGCCCGATGTGTACGGCCACACAACGCTGGCCGACATTAACCATCGACTGACCGATATCGCCCGCCAGCACGGGATGCAGCTGGCGCATTTCCAGAGCAATCATGAGGGGGCACTGATCGACCGCATTCAGGCCGCCCGTGCCGAGAACACCGCGTTCATCATCATCAATCCTGCCGCGTATACCCATACCAGCGTGGCGCTGCGTGATGCACTGGCTGCGGTGGCGATCCCCTTCGTTGAAGTGCATCTGTCCAACGTGCACCGACGGGAGCCCTTTCGCCACCACTCCTATTTTTCCGACCTTGCCGATGCCACGGTCGTTGGCATGGGTGCCTATGGCTATGAAGCAGCACTGCTGCATATCCTGCACCGCCTGGGTCGGGCATCGGTTTGCACATCAGGTTTTTCACCGGAAATCCAGGTCTCTGGCTGAAAAAGGGACACAATCCTGATAGTTTCCTGACAGCAGGCAATTCATGTATCGTCAACCGCTCATGCCCCACCCATTGCACCGTCGGCCTGTTATCTCTCAGGGACAGCAGACCGTTTTTCTTTACTGACAACCCGGCCCTCAGGCCATCCACATATATCAGGAACATCCAGCATGGATTTGCGCAAACTGAAAACCTTGATTGATCTTGTTGCCGAGTCCAGCATTTCCGAACTGGAAATCACCGAAGCCGAAGGTCGGGTTCGCATCGTGAAAGCAGCCCCGCCGGTAGCCACTCAGCCCCCCGTCGCTCAGGTCGTGCAGATTCCCGCCAGCCAGCCACCGGCGGCAGCCCCCCAGCCCGCAGCGGATCCAGTCCAACCCGCTGCCGCCCCCGCTGCTACACGGGGCAAAACCGTTAAATCCCCCATGGTTGGCACCCTCTACCGTGCGCCGACCCCCGAAGCCGAACCTTTCGTGTCTGTCGGCAGCACCGTCAAAGTCGGTGACACACTGTGCATCATCGAGGCCATGAAACTGATGAACGAAATCGACTCGGAATTCAGCGGCACCATCGTAGAAGTTCTCGTTGAAAACGGACAGCCCATCGAATACGGCCAGCCGCTGTTCATCATCGAATAACGTCCCGGGCAACTAGCATGTTCGAAAAGATCCTTATCGCCAACCGGGGCGAAATTGCCCTGCGTATCCAGCGCGCCTGTCGTGAAATGGGCATCCGTACCGTGGTGGTTCATTCCGAAGCTGACACCGAAGCTAAATATGTCCGTCTTGCCGACGAATCGGTCTGTATCGGCCCCCCCCCCTCGCGCAGCAGCTACCTGAACATTCCTGCCATCATCAGCGCAGCCGAACTGACAGATGCTGGCGCCATACATCCTGGCTATGGGTTCCTGTCAGAAAACGCGGATTTCGCCGAACAGGTTGAACGCAGTGGATTTGTATTTATCGGCCCTCGGCCAGAGTCCATCCGTCTGATGGGCAACAAGATTTCGGCCAAGAATGCCATGGAGAAGGCGGGGGTTCCTGTAGTGCCTGGCTCTGATGGAGCCTTGCCGGATGACCCCAAGGAAATCATCGCAGCCGCTCGCAAAGTCGGTTATCCGATCATCGTCAAAGCTGCAGGCGGAGGTGGTGGTCGCGGGATGCGCGTTGTACACGATGAAGCATCCCTCCTTGGGGCTGTCGCCACCACGCGCAGCGAGGCCCAGGCCGCTTTCAACAACGGCTCGGTCTACATGGAACGTTACCTGGAGAATCCGCGTCATATCGAGATCCAGGTACTAGCTGATGAATACGGCAATGCCGTCTATCTTGGCGAACGCGACTGCTCGATGCAACGCCGCCACCAGAAAATTATTGAAGAAGCCCCTGCTCCAGGCATTTCCCGCGACCTCATCCATCAGATCGGAATGCGTTGCGTCCACGCCTGTCAAGCTATTGGCTATCGTGGCGCTGGCACATTTGAGTTTCTCTATGAAAATGGTGAATTTTTTTTCATCGAGATGAACACCCGGCTGCAGGTGGAGCATCCGGTGACCGAGCTGATTACCGGTATTGATCTGGTTCAGGCACAGATACGTATCGCTGCGGGGGAAAAACTCTCGATCACCCAGGACGACATCCGGATCAAGGGACACGCCATCGAGTGCAGGATCAATGCCGAGGATCCCTACAAGTTCACCCCTTCGGCGGGACGCATCACCAATTGGCACCCACCCGGAGGCCCTGGTACACGGGTGGACTCGCATGTCTACAACAACTATTTTGTCCCCCCGTTCTATGACTCCATGATCGGCAAGGTCATCTGCTATGGCGACAGCCGCCATCAGGCCATCCAGCGCATGAAAATCGCCTTGTCCGAAATGGTGGTGGAGGGCATCAACACCAACATTGCCCTGCACCGGGATCTGATGGAAGACCCGCACTTCAATGACGGCGGAACCTCCATTCACTATCTGGAAAAACTGCTGTCCCAAATTCAGCGGTCAGCGTAACGAGACGCCCCATGACCCAGTCCTGGATTGAAGTTGCCATCGAGGTAGATAAGGCCGATGCCGAAGACTGGGCTGACGCCCTGCTGGCAGCGGGCGCACTCTCGGTCCAAGCAGAAGATGCCGATGCTGATTCTCCAGACGAGCAGCCTCTCTTTGGCGAACCCATTCCGGCAGGCCTACCCGGGACTGGCGAAGGCTACCTTCCCCAGACATTCGGATGGCGGCGTACCCGTCTGACCATCCTACTTGATCAAGAGCGAGACAGTCCGGCTGTTCATCCCTCTCCCAGTGAAGACCAGAAGGCAAGTCCACACATCATCACGGGAATCTCTGCCCATCAATACGCCATTCTGCTGGCAGGGGCCGAGCGTCTTGAGCGTCCGTTGCCCACCTTGCTGGATGTCCGTTGGCTGGACGATCAGGACTGGGTTCGAATCACCCAGGCTCAATTCGATCCCATTCCGGTTGGACAACATCTGCTCATCCTGCCAAGCTGGCACGTCGCCGACAAACAGGGTGACCAACGAGAAGCGCTGATCATTGACCCCGGCCTTGCGTTTGGAACCGGGAGCCATCCAACAACCCGCCTGTGTCTTGAATGGCTGGATGAACATCCACCCCGCGGTCTTCGCGTCATAGACTATGGCTGTGGATCCGGTATTTTGGCCATAGCTGCAGCACGCCTTGGCGCCACCGATGTTATTGGCATCGACATCGACCCGCAGGCTGTGATCAGCACCACAGAAAACGCACGCATCAATCGCGTCGATATCCAGGCACGCGGGGGCGAGACTCCCTTGCCTTCCGCTGCCAATCTGGTCATTGCGAACATTCTCTCCACCCCGCTCAAGCTACTCGCTCCCATCCTGTCCTCACTCGTAGCCCCTGGTGGACGGCTGGTTTTGTCCGGCGTCCTGGAACGGCAGATTGACGAGGTCGCACAATGCTACGATCCCGCCCTGCATGTGCAAGCCTGGCGAACTCGGGACGGCTGGGCCTGCCTGAGCGGACAGCGTTGATCACCATGCGACGGAAAATCCGACATCCAGTCGGTATCGGATTCACGGCGTTTGCACGCTTTCCCACAATATGCGATCTTCGCGCCGGTAAACTTGCATATCCGCCGGCAACTCGCCACGAGTCCCGTATCATCATGGTTCTAGCGACGATCCGCGGCAGCTACCGAGGGGTCGGACGCCTGACCGGCGTCGTTCCCGGCTACGATCTGCTGTTTTCCGACATTTCTCCCTGATCATCAAGATAGCGACATGGCGCTCGCCACCACTTGTCCACAATGCAAGACCAGTTTCAAGGTCGTGCCCGACCAGCTCAAACTGCGGCGTGGTCTGGTTCGTTGCGGTGTCTGCCAGCATGTGTTTTCCGGCGTAGAACACCTGCGATATGTTGATCGGGATGAAAACGCAGAACAGCCGGATCAGGCCACTAGCCCATCCAGTGGCCCGGATGGCGGTACCACCAAAATTTCCGGCCATTCATCACCTTCTCAGGAAACCGGCACCCAGACAACGGCCGTCTCGCAACCGGCTGATCCGCTGGCCACAACGCCTTCAGACATCGGCTCACAGACAGAGCAGTCAGAACCTGCCCCCCCTCTTGCACCGGCAACGGGCAGCAAACATGCTCCCGAGACCACCGCATCTCCCCCTGCCCAACAGCCACCCACCTCCGCTGCCAGCCCTGCTGAAAAGGGAAAACGCCGGGGACGCAATCGCAGCGCGGATGCAACGCAGCGTACAGGGACCCTCCCTTCCCCCCCCCCTGCATCACCCCAGACAGCGACCCGGGCACCACTTGAACCAGTGGAAGATGACGACATCAAAACCGTCTTCTTCATGGCCGATAGTGACTTGCCGCTGCCGGGACACAATAGCGAAGCTAACGTTCAGCTTCCATCATCTCTGCGCAATACCCACACCCGGCCATCGAAAGACGATCCTCTCGATCCGGACACACGGGCTGCCGGTGCCCTGATCGACGCAGCCAACCGCATCTGGCGTCAGCAGAAACCACGCCAGGCTGAAGCTGGCCCGATAGCAACGCCCCATGGTGAAACCCCGCATGACCCCTCCGTCGATAGCCCTTCTCATGGCATCGAAGGGCAGACATCCCCGCCTCCGTCAACCGCGTCATCTGGTTCCAACCGCGCAACCAGCCGTCGCTCCGGGCACGGCCGCCGGCGTAGCCATCGCAGCCCACGCTCCAGCGAAGGCAGCCGCAACCATCGCCAGACAGGCTGGCTGACTGCGTCCCGGCGGCGACCACTTCTCGTTGCGCTGACAGCAATTGCCATCATTCAGTTATTAGCGGTCTTTCGCACCGAGATTGCCTACAACACACCGTTTCTGCGTCCCATAGCCAGGGTAGCCAGCGTTCTCACCGGCCAGGACATCAGCCCCCCCATGAATCTGGGCGCCCTGTCTATCGAGTCCTTTGAATTGCGCAATACCCGGCATCCAGGCAAAACCCGCATGACAGCCATCCTGCGTAATCGCAGCACACTGCCAACGAGGTGGCCGGCCATGGAGCTAACCCTCACCGGCCCATCCAACGCCATCGTCGTGCGTAAGGTGCTACAACCTGCTCAGTACCTCCCCAACCTGCAGGTACTTGCTGCCGGCATGCCGCCCAACAGTGAGCAACCCCTCGATTTGCTACTGGAAACCAATGACCTGAATCTCGCTGGCTATTCCGTCGGCCTGTTTTATCCCTGACAATTCGCCGCAATACCCGCCAGCATAATCCGGCCTCACTCATTACAGGTAAACCATGTCCCGATACGCCCTGATCAGCGGTTCCGTCGCTTTCGATACCATCATGGTCTTTGATGGCTATTTCAAGGACCACATCCTGCCCGAGCGGGTTCACCAGATCAACATTTCCATGCTCACGCCGCAACTCAAGCGTGAAGCAGGTGGCTGTGCAGCCAACATTGCCTACAATCTCACCCTACTGGGCGAGCATCCTGCCATTCTGGGCGCGGTAGGAACTGATGGATCGGCGTATGTCGAGCAGTTAAAACAATATGGAATCGATACCCGCCAGTTGCTCGTATTGCCTGATTACTTTACGCCGCAGGCCTTCGTTACGACTGACAAGGCCGCCAACCAGATCACGGCCTTTCATCCAGGCGCCATGAGCGAAGCACATCGCGCCCGTATCGACGCATTCCCTGCCAGCGATATTTCCTGGGCCATTGTTTCACCCAACGGCAAACAGGCGATGCAAGAACATGCCCGCCAGCTTGCGGCCGCTAACATTCCCTTCATTTTCGATCCAGGTCAGGCTCTGCCCATGTTTTCAGGAGAGGAGCTGAAAGCTCTACTCGAGCAGGCCAGCGCATTGACTGTCAATGACTACGAATTTGGCCTGTTATGCAATAAAACCGGCTGGAGCGAGGCTGAAGCCGCCTCGGTAGCCGGCATCATGATCGTTACCCTGGGAGGAGATGGATCCCGCCTGCACAAAAACGGTCAGATCAGCACCATCAAAGCAGCCCCGATCAGTCAAGCCACCGATCCTACCGGTTGCGGCGACGCCTACCGTGCCGGGCTGCTTTATGGATTAACCCATCAATGGGACTGGGACAAGGCGGCAAAACTGGGCAGCGTCCTGGGGGCTATCAAGATTGAATCTGCCGGTCCGCAAAACCATCGCCCTTCGCGGACCGATATTGCTGACCGTTTCGCCAGTGCCTATGGCGAACGCCCCTGGTGAAAACTCCGAGCTGCCGCCTAAGCCCCCTAGCCCTACTGCAGGACGTGGCGGGATGGCGCATCCATGGTCCGGGTTACGGGCTAAGCCAACACGCCCCTTGGTGTATAGAGCCTAGCCCTCTCGCACCCTATATCCAGGAGACCTCAGTCGCCAATTCATCCGGGCCGGCTCAGCAACGCCAGTACCACTGTAGGATCAAACAGGACCAGAACAACCTGAATCACCAGCAAGGCAACAAGCGGTGAAAGATCAAACTGGCCAACCAAGGGCACAATCCGCCGAAACGGTTTAAGCAAGGGAGCAGTCAGCGCTGCCAGTGGCCATGCAAGCGGTGCCTGCGGGTTAATGATCGTCAGTACGGCAGACATAATGATCAGCATCATGGCCAAATATAGCCCCCAGCGCACCACCCATAGCAACCCGAGCAACACAACATAGACCGGGCTGAACATCACATCCCACACCAGCGAAAAGGCCAGCGCTGCCGTCAGGCCGACCACAACTGCAGCAACGACACTTGGCCAGTCCAATCCCCGTGATGGCTTGATCAGACGTCCTACTGGACGAACGAGCCACTGAGTCAAAGCAACAGCAAAGCCCACCAATGGATTGCTGTGCGGTGACATACCCAACCAGCACGCGTAGACACGCAACAGGCAGGCACTGGCCAGCAGAGAAGCCACTGTCTGTATCAGCATCCAAAGAATCGCCTGCATTCCCGTCCCCTGCAAAAATATGGATTAGCCCAGGACATCCCATCTGGTGTCGTGTGGTCTAGCCTGCAAAGCATACCATTTCCCCAAAAACCAACAGCCGCCCGAAAAATTCGCAGCGGCTGCAGGCTATGATCAAACGGACAACGTCTACCTCATCAGGGACGACGCCCTACAGGGAAAGGCCAGACGGCCTGGGTCGCGTGACTCTCCACTGTAGCCTTGGTCTGGGGATTGGATGTGCGAGTACGCCGTGCAGGTGCCGCCACCGGGGCCACCTCTGCTTTCACCTTGCGAGTGCGGCGGACCGGGGCCGCCTCCGCCACCATGGC
>JAUNAC010000001.1:0-955363 GCA_030527825.1 Lautropia sp. | reverse complement strand
CGAGTGCGGCGGACCGGGGCCGCCTCCGCCACCATGGCCTCTGCCTTGGCCTTGCGCGTACGCCGTGCGGGCGCCACTGCCACCGGGGCTGCCTCCGCTTTCACCTTGCGAGTACGGCGGACCGGGGCCGCCTCCGCCACCATGGTTTCTGCCTTGGTCTTGCGCGTGCGCCGCGCGGGCGCCACCGGAGCTGCCTCTGCTTTCACCTTACGAGTGCGGCGGACCGGGGCCGCCTCCGCCACCATGGCCTCTGCCTTGGCCTTGCGCGTACGCCGTGCGGGCGCCACTGCCACCGGGGCTGCCTCCGCTTTCACCTTGCGAGTACGGCGGACCGGGGCCGCCTCCGCCACCATGGTTTCTGCCTTGGTCTTGCGCGTGCGCCGCGCGGGCGCCACCGCCACCGGAGCCACCTCCGCTTTCACCTTGCGAGTGCGGCGAGCTGGTGCCATCACCTCGACAGCGGATTGTTTGGCTTTCGTCTTGCGCGTGCGCCCGGCAGGCACGGCTGTCTCAACGACTGCCGCTTTGCGCGCGCGCGCGCCTCTAGCGGGCGCGGTCGTCACAGCAACCGGTGCACGACCTGCGGCTGTCCGACGCACAGTCGTTGATGCAGCCTGGGAATTCTTGGCAGCCGCTTTGCGGCCAACTGTTTTTTGAGCCACCGCAGTCTTTCTGGTGGTTGTTGCCATCAATTACTCCTCGAACCGGGGATTACAGGCATTCCGCCTTCATGCGCCTGATGGTTTAAGATGAACGGCACCTCTGCATATTTCGATACGCAGACCGTCTTCATCCAATCACGCATCCCCCGACAAAACCTACATACAAAATGGAATGGGCACCCTGACCACATAGGACATGAGTCCCGACAATTAATGCATCCTGCAGATACTGACCACACATCAGCAAACCATCAAATTGCTAGATGATCAGATTTCCATGTCTTAGCAAGGCCCATGACAGGAATCAGACCCCGCCAAGCCGACACAACATCCGGAAATACAGCCAGGCACGCACAGCTAAACCAAACAGTCCGACGGACCGATCATAACGTGAGCAATATCCGCGTTGCAATCTAGACATGACAATATTGAAGGATTTTTTGTCAATTTAGCCCGGCAGCCAGACAAACGATCCATATTAAATAGCCGGCCGGGCGGAAAACAGCTCCCATATCATGCAGCTGTCCGAAGTAGATGATTCAGAAACGCATCATGCTGTGCCACTCAACCGTAAAGATCAGGCCGGACGCACAACCCCATGTTCGAGCAACAGCGGCTGAAGTCTTTCCCACAAGAAGAACGGCCCTGGATCCTCTTTCCTGCCTGGCGCTACATCGCTGTGGCCAGCAATATAGCGAATGGGATAGCGTCGAAACAGGCACGCCAGCAATTGCTGTAGACGCCGATATTGATGTTCGGTAAATGGCCTCAGCGCGCTACCTTCGATTTCGATGCCGATCGAAAAATCATTGCAGGCATGACGACCCAGCAGTTGTGACACGCCCGCATGCCAAGCCCTCCTGTCTGGATGAACGAACTGAATTAGCTCTCCGTGCCGGCGAAGAAAATAATGTGCAGAGACTCGAACACCCGCTAGCCCTTTGAAATACGGATCTGCATCTGGATCCAAACGATTGAGAAACAGATCGGCGACCGCGTTGCCAGAAAAATGCTCGGGCGGGAGACTGATGTAATGAAGAATCACGGTATCGACAACCATACCGATCGGACGTGCATCCTGGTTCGGGCTATTCATGATCTGCATGCGCGCCGGCCAGCCCACTGCTGTCACCGCATCCGCTTCAGATTCATTCGACCCGTCAACTGCCGTGGTCCTATCCATTACACGCTCCTGTCAGGATGGCTATTCGTATGAGGCGACATCAAATGCCCAGCCGCTGCAAACGGTAGCGTAACGCCCGAAAAGTAATGCCCAATAACCTGGCGGCGGCAGTCCGATTCTGCCCCGTACGCTCCAGCGCCAGCATGATGACATCCCGTTCTACCTTATCCAGATAATCAGGCAATGAGCTCGGAACGCCATCCACCATCTGCCAGGCACCCGGCACAAACGCTCGGGCTTCTGGGACCCGGGCAGCAGGTTCCCTCGAATCTTCCTCCATCATTGCAGCCGGCATCTCGAACATGGGATCAGCTGGTTCCCTTTCCTTTTCATCGGACACCACTGGTCTCAGGCCCAAATCTTCAACCTTGATCACCTGACCATCCGAAAAGGCTAGCGCCCTTTCCAGAATATTTTCAAGCTCGCGAACATTTCCTGGAAAGGGATAGCTCTGCAGAAAACGCAGACCCACGCTAGACAGGCGTGGCACCCCTCCCATACCGGCCCGCTGTGCCAAGCGCTGCAAAATGGCTTCGGCCAATACCCCCACATCCTCTCTACGCTCGCGTAAAGCCGGCATGCGTAGCTCGATCACGTTCAGGCGGTAGAACAGATCCTGACGGAAACGCCCTTGCGTCACGCATTGCGCCAGGTTCTGATGTGTCGCACTCACGATGCGAACGTCCACGGCTTCCTCAGCCACTGCTCCGACCTTGCGGATACGCTTTTCCTGAATGGCACGTAACAGCTTGACTTGCATCGCCAGCGGTAAATCCGCCACCTCATCCAGGAACAGGGTGCCACCATTAGCTGCCATGAAAAAACCGATACGATCCGCATCCGCTCCGGTAAACGCTCCTTTGCGATATCCGAAAAACTCAGACTCCATCAAGTTCTCCGGAATGGCACCACAATTCACTGCGATAAAGGGCCCTTCGGCACGAGCACTCATCTGATGGATCAGACGCGCCGCGAGCTCCTTACCTGAACCAGACTCCCCCGTGACGTGAACGGGTGCCATGCTGCGCGCCATGCGTGCAATGGATGCCCGAACGGCATCAATGGCTGCAGACGTCCCCAGCAAACGCGTCGTCCTGCCGGAAACCTGCGCCGCAGATGATATTTCGGTCACCCGGCCACTATTGCTATCAGACAGCTTGAGCGCAGAACGAACCAGTGCCCGCAATGCGTCCAGCCCCACCGGCTTATTCAGATAATCAAAGGCTCCCGCCTTCAAGGCGGCCACGGCATTTTCTGCGCTGGCGTAAGCAGTGATCACAGCTACCGGAGTATCCCGCCACTGGCTGTTGATCAACCTGACCAGGTCCAGGCCATTTCCATCCGGCAACCTCATGTCAGTCAAACACAAAGAGTATTGATACCGATCAAGCAATGAACGTGCCGTGGCCAGATCTGCGGCAACATCAACATCAAGCCCCATACCCAGCAGGGTCAGCTCTAACAGTTCGCGCAGACTCTCTTCATCATCGACCACCAGCACCCGCATTGTCCGTCCGCGAAGCACACGGATTTCATCATCTGCCATGCCCTTGTTCCTCATTAACGATCCACCCTGATTGCCTTGCACACAGCGCAACCCGGGCTTTCATTCAGTACGGGCCGTGTCAGCCACTGGACGTTGCTCAGGTGTGATGACGAACCCTGCCCCATAGCGCTCACGGATATCTTCACCCAGCAATGACGGTGCTTCATAACGGATAGTGGCACCATTAGCCATGCACAGTTCCTGCGTCAGATGCAGCCCCAGTCCTGTCCCCATCGGGTCCGTGGTAAAAAACGGCTCAAACAGATGAGCACGCTGTTCCACAGCAATGCCCGGCCCATCATCCAGTACCCACAACTGGGACATACCGCTTGGCGCATAGGCCCAGAGAACCAATACTCCCCCGGCTCGTTCCGTGGCATACCGCAATCCATTGGAAAGCAGGTTGATCAGTATTTGACGTAAGTGATTCGGATCAAATGTGATCTTGGCCCGGCTGTCACAGCGCAGCGCTACCCGGTCCTGGCCATCTTCGGCCATCACCCGGCGGCCATGAGCTCTGGCGTTGTCCAGAAACTCGGGCATGAACTGGGCCATGAAGGTCCTCAGATCAAACACTTCGCTAAGCGCTCCTCGCCGAGCCATCGACAACACATCCTCAACAATGCGATCAATACGCAAGGAACTCTTTTCAATGATCTCGGCTAGGCGCTTCTGTGCCGGAGCAACCGCCTGTTCGCCTAATAGCGCTCCAGCATGACGTATCGCGGCCAATGGATTGCGGATCTCGTGAGCGATGGACGCTGACAGGCGTCCCATTGAGGCCAGCTTGAGCTGCTGTGCCTGATCCTCGATACGCTCCAAATCTTCCAGTAATACCACACGGTCGAGCAGAGCTCGCCCTGCTCGACCATTGTCAGCATCTGGATAATAGGGAGACTCGCCAAGATCTTCGGCCGGAATGTTGCTGCCCGTCAGTACTCGGGCCCGCAGGCGAATGGTGCCTTCCTGACGACGAATCTGCAGATCCGCCAGCTTGCCGGGCGCATCCAGAATCTGTCTCAGCACCTTGATGATCTGCGGATCAGCCTGGGCGACCGGCACCCCCATCGGCAGGTTCAGCAAACGCCGTGCCTTTGGATTAAGGTCCCGCGGAATACCACGCGGATTGAACACTACCACTCCCTGATCAAGCTCAGCGACTACCAACGCATGAATCGCGCGCTGATTACGGAGATCTTCACCACGGCGGATAGCCAGGCGCTCCTGCATAGCCAGACGTCTGGCCAGCCGGCTGATCACCAGCGCCGTAAAAAACAGCGTCGCGCTGATGAATGCGGAAATCATCAGCTCATTACCGATGGCAGCCGTATCCAGATCCGGGCGCCGCAAAATCCGCAGCGCTGTCTCGCCCAGCAGCATCATCGAGGCTGCAGCGGCTGCAGCCAGCGCAGGCAGGGTTGCCGACAGGATGGCCACACCGGCCACAGGGGTGATCATCAGTGCGCCAAGGCCACTTCGGCCGTTACTGGCGTAGACGATCAGCCCCAGCACCAGAACATCCAAAGTAATCTGTGTAAAAAGCTGCCAGGAAAACCCCCGCCGAATGCGTCGCACTGCCATGGAGCACAGTACGGCAAAACCCATGTAGAAAGCCGTCAGGCTGATGAACAGACTGCGCTGGAAAGGCAAGGATGAGGAGGTATCGGGCCCTAGTACCGGGATATAAATCAACAACAACAGCGCAATGATCAACCGACCATCTGCCAGGTAGCGCAAGGATGTCCAGAATGTTCCTGCCTGCTGTAGTGGCAGCTCATCTGACTCCAGAAAATCCTGGCGATCCTGGGTATTCATGCCATATGCTGCGATCTGCCATCTCCGGATGCTGTCACCTGATCCTGCGCCCGGTGCGCTTCACAGCAATAGACACGCCCATGCGCGAATACCGCTTCCGAAGCAGGTATATGCACCTGACACACTGAGCAGGCCATCATCAGATCTGCTTGTGTAGGCGCAGAATTGGCTTCCGTTCGGAATGAGCGCCCCTCCCGCGGAGAAGGGTGGACAGTTCGTCCTCCCCCACCCCAACGACGGGCAAACGCTATCGCGGCGCCAATCAGCAACATCCAGAAAACGACTTTCACAATGTACTTGACGTCCCGAAGGAGATTGAAAATTCTTGCGGGCGAGATGCCCTTTCAAACTGGGCTGCCACCCGGCGTTCGCCGCCTAGAACCGGTTGAGGATGACTTCCAGTACAAACCGGCTACCGACATAGGACAGCAGCAACAGGATAAAGCCACCCAGGGTCAAGCGGATCGCCAGCCGGCCACGCCAGCCCCACAGCCGGCGTCCCAGCAGAAGCAGCCCGAAAAAGATGGTAGCTACCAGCGAAAACACCGTCTTGTGATTCAGGGTCAGCGGGCGGCCAAAAATTTCCTCACTGAAAACGCCCCCGCTCACGGTGGTCAGCAGCAGCAGCACAAATGCTACGCTGATGACCTTAAACAGGATGCGCTCAAGCACCATCAGCGGCGGCAGGGCCTGATGACCGCGGGCCAGCAGTGTTGTGATAAGACCAGCACGCTCCTGGCGGCGAGGATGTAGACGATGTTCGGCCGCAGCCATGAGCAATGCCTGAAGGGCGGCCAGAAACACGACGCCATATGCCAAGGTACCAACCACCAGATGCGGCACGAAAAAGGGTGCCTGACGACTGAGCGGGAAATCGGCCCCTGGGAAAAACTGTGGCAGCACCACCACAATCATGGCCAATGGTGCCAACAGCACCGGCAAACGGCCAATGCCCATGCGACGGCTCTCCAGCCAGATGACCATCAGGGCAATCCACACGGTGGATGAAAGCAGATAGGCAAAACCGAAGTGAAAAACCTGATCCGAACGCCACCACGGCAACAGCAGCACCAAAGCATGCGTCAGTAACCCGGCCCCCAGCAGCGGATCAAGACGGCGCCAGCCCGTTTCTTCCCTGATGGGCGAAGCAGGCATGGGGCCAGACGTGCGTTTGGCCGGGATGCCGATCGACGAAGACCCGCGCAACGAAGGAAGCTCAGCGTCAGCCCGGAACGCACGCCCCCCCCCCGGCGCATCATGGCGCAGGCCACGGAGCAGTACCAGACCATACAGTCCGACTGCCAGAAGGATGAGAGTTAGTACAATGCCCACTGCTGCAGTTTACCCTGCCCAGACGTTCGACGCGCATTCGCGTACAGTCAGGATCACACACCCGCCACGCCTTTCACCGCCTTCGAGCCAACGTCCCATGTTTGACAGCCTTTCCCAACGCCTTGCACGTATCGTTAAGACCATACGGGGCGAAGCTCGATTGACCGAATCCAACACCCAGGAAATGTTGCGCGAAATCCGCATTGCACTCCTGGAGGCCGATGTAGCCCTGCCAGTAGTACGTGATTTCATCGCCCAGGTCAAAGAAAAAGCACTGGGGCAGGAGATTCTGCAGTCACTCAGCCCCGGCCAGGCTCTGGTTGGCATCGTGCATCAGGCACTGACCGAGCTGATCGGCGGAGAAACGGCAGAACTGGATCTGGCTACCCAACCGCCGGCCATCATCCTGATGGCTGGTCTGCAGGGGGCCGGCAAGACCACCTCAGCCGGCAAGATAGCCAAGTGGTTGCGGGAAAACCGTAAGAAGAAAGTCCTGACCGTTTCCTGCGACGTTTACCGGCCCGCGGCGATAGAGCAGCTCAGAACCGTTGCGGGCCAGGCTGATGCGGATTTCTTCGCCTCAACCCCCGATCAGAAACCGGCGGAAATTGCGCTAGCCGCTCTTGACTGGGCAAAAAACCACTATCACGATGTATTGATTGTCGATACAGCGGGCAGGCTCGGCATCGATCAGGCCATGATGGATGAAATTCGCCTGTTGCATGACACACTGCATCCCGTGGAAACCCTGTTTGTGGTCGACGCCATGCAGGGGCAGGATGCGGTCAACACGGCCCGCGCCTTCAGCGACACCCTGCCCTTGACCGGTGTCGTTCTCACCAAGCTGGATGGTGATTCCCGCGGCGGTGCCGCCTTGTCCGTCAAAGCGGTCACAGGCAAACCCATCAAATTTGTTGGGGTGGGGGAAAAACTGTCCGGGCTCGACGTCTTCCATCCCGACCGGATGGCCAACCGCATTCTGGGTATGGGCGATATCGTCGCTCTGGTGGAACAGGCCCATGCAAACGTCGATCATGCAGCAGCCCAGGAACTAGCTCAAAAGCTGAAAAAGGGTTCCAGATTTGACCTGAATGACTTTCTGGCCCAGATCGGCCAGATGAAAAAACTGGGCGGACTGAGTTCGCTAATGGACAAAATGCCAGCGGAAATCCAGGGTAAAGCCAGTGCGGAGGACATGGACAAAGCGGAACGGGACATGCGACGCATGCAGGGCATCATCCATGCTATGACGCCTACTGAGCGCGAGAGACCGGAGCTGATCAAGGCGGCTCGCAAGCGCCGCATTGCCAACGGGGCCGGCGTACACGTTCAGGAGGTCAACCGGCTGCTGAACCAGTTCTCCCAGATGCAGGCTGTCATGAAAAAAATGCAAAAAGGCGGTCTGGCCAAAATGCTACGGGCCGTGAAGGGCATGACCGGCGGCGGACTACCCGGTATGGGAGGCCCTGGCTCGCTGGGCTAATTCGTCTCCGGGTACCGTCCCGATCTTCGCCCAGGCCAGTGGATGGGTAGCGCGCGCCCACCATTCCATCTCTCAAATGATGCCCTGAACTGACAGATCAGCCGTTCCCCCGACAATTGCAACCGTTCCTCTCTATCTAGTTACATTACGTCTCAAAATAAATACAGAATTGCGGTCTAATGAACCGCTGACACGATGGTCTTCGCACGTAACGTCATCGACATCCTCCCGATCTGATCAAGGCTGGGCATGGGCAGGAGCCATCGCATCAGGTGCATTCCCCTTCTTTTCTGGTTGAACGGCTCGACCGATTCAACGCTACACGACGGGTGACCAACAGTGCGTCTTGCCTACCTGATCATTGCTCACCAGCTGCCCGAACAATTGGCCCAGCTTCTGTATTGTATTCAGCATCCTGAAAACATTTACTTGGTTGTGCCTGACAGCAAAGGTCTGAGCGGAAGTGAATCGACATTGCAAGCAGTGGCTCGCCGCCATTCCAACGTATTCATTGCCCCCCCTCGCAACATGCGATGGGCCTCCTGGAGCATCATGCAAGCCCGTCTCGATGGCATGCGGCAGCTTCTGGAGCGACCGGAACATTGGGATGTGCTCGTCAATCTCAGCGGACAAGACTTCCCTCTGATGCCACAGTCCCAAATTAAGGATTTCTTCTCCAAACACCCGGGCAATAACTTTCTGGATATTCATGATCCGGAAACGACTTGGAATGACCCCTACGCCCGGATTCAGCGCATCCGACTGGAACTTCCCTTCCTGAAAAACGGCTGGAACGTTCCCCGATTACGTATCAACCGCTGGAAGGACAACCTCGGCAAGGCACGCTACGTTGGCGGCCGCCCCTACACGGCACTTACGAGGCAGTTCACCCAGCATCTGCTTCAATCCCCGCAACTGCCACTCTGGATAAAAACGCTGTGTCATGGGTACCGGCCAGATGAGGTGCTCATCCACAGCTTCATCATGAACTCCCCTTATGCGGATACCGTGAAAAACGAATTCCTGCATGAAGAAGACTGGCAAGCGGGCGGCTCTCATCCCAAAATCTTCACGCTGGCCGATCGCAAACGGCTCGAACGAAGCTCTAAACTCTTTGCCAGAAAATTTGACAGCCGTTTAGATAGCGAGATTCTGAACGTACTACAGCGACAGATAATGGGAAGCTAAAAGAAAGAATGCCCAAGGCAAAGCGTACCAAGCCTTTGATCGCTCATCCGAATAGTCAACCATGCTAAAGCCTGGCAATAGATGAAACAGATGACTATATTTAACACAAATCCTTGGGGACAGGCCAAATAGTAGTTGCACAATCCCTTCTTCTTTCATAGAATGGAAACGTCTCCTCCACCTCCTCCTTTGGTGGATTAGCCCGCACGTTTATCCGTGCGGGCTTTTTTCTTTCTATTAAACAGTCTATGTCCTACCCTCAGCCATGTTAAGGGATATCAGCTGAAGGCCGGACACTCCGCTGATTTATAAAAAACCAAGGAGTAGGCTGCATGGCTACATTGTCATTCTTTTCCCCCCGAGCCATCCATTGGGGGCAACCCTAATTCAAGGGTAAAACGAGCACAATTACCGCATCACAGGTTACCTCTACCACGCTGCTGTTCCGCTGATTTTCAGGAAAGCTGTCAGCCGCACGGGACATTCACACATCCACACTGTGAATGATGGTTCCATGATCTGCGTGTCTGTTCCAGCTTTTGGTAATCTCCATGTGTGCCCAGATAGTGGAAGTCTGCGCACTGTCCGGCAAACGCTTTTTTCATCCGGCAGGATCATTCTTCATTGGGACAATGCTGGGCGGCCATCCCTCTATCAATGACCGAGGCAGCCTCTGTCTTCCGGACACATCAACCCAACCAGGCGAGTAGTACCCCACCTCCCATTTCCAGGGAATAACATATGAAAAACCCGAAAACATCTTTTTCCTCTATCCGTACCCCTGCCATGGGGATGCTGGCCGCGCTGGCGTTGGCTTTCGCTATGTCCTCAGCACAGGCTGCCGACACGTCTGACATGCTCTCAGGCGCCGCCACGAAAATGTCCGAGACAAAATCCTCAGTCACGGGCAAGCTAGGCGATGCTATGGGCGACAAAACTGAGACCATCAAAATGAAAAAGGATGAGATGGTCAAAAAAGGAGCCAAGCTCAAGGATAAAGCTGCCCACAAAATGCAAAAAGGCAGTGAAAAATCCACGGACATGAACGATGTCGGAATGAGCACCAGCAAGCTGGATCTCAACATGGCTTCCGAAACTGAGCTGGCGCAGCTGCCAGGCATTGGTGAAGCACGTGCCAAAGCCATCGTCAATGGCCGCCCCTATGGGGCCAAAGACGAGTTGAAACGGAAAAAAATCCTGCCCGCCAGCGTCTACGCAAAGATCAAAGACCGGATCGTTGCACACAAACACTGAGCATAAGCACGTTCTCGCCTGACCCGGCCAGCCCTGGGCCAGGTGGGAACGGACACGCTGGGTAAACTAACGGTCTCGGGCTGGTACAGTAACCACACGGGGTTGGCGACCGGCCCGCAGACATTACTGAACCAAAGCGATGCCATCACTCAAGCGCATGCCCAGCAAACAACGGTCTCCCCGCAACGCCCATGGCCGCAGCGCCTCCCTGCCCCGCACGGGACAAGGGCAAACAGGCACTATGGGCGCATTACGTCCAACCTCCCGACGATCGGCCAGCCAGCAGATGGCATCCGATTCATCAGGACGACCGCCCTCCCTACCAGCCAGCCCCCACCACCACACCATCAGCAGAAAGGCAGAGGGACCAGCGCCCGAAGGCGAACGCCTGAACAAATATCTGGCTCGCATGGGCCTGTGTTCGCGCCGAGAGGCGGATGACTGGATTGCACGCGGCTGGGTCCAGATCAATGGCAAACCGGTGCAAATGGGGCAGAAATTGCTGCCAGGAGACCAGCTGGATATCCGGCAGGCGGCCCGCGACCGGCAGCAGGAACAGGTGACGATTCTGCTGAATAAGCCCGTGGGCTACGTCAGTGGTCAAGCCGAAGACGGACACCAGCCCGCCCTGGTTCTGATTGATACAGCCTCTCGCTGGAAAGAGGATCACAGCCCGCGGCGCTTCGATCGCGCCCAGCTGCGGGGGCTGGCAGCGGCCGGTCGACTCGACATTGACTCCATGGGTCTACTGGTACTGACCCAGGATGGTCGCGTTGCCCGTCAGCTGATCGGTGAAACCTCACAAATTTCTAAGGAATATCTGGTTCGTGTCCGTTTCGGCCCAATCGACCGCAATGTCCAGCAGGCATTTCCTGCTGAACGGCTGACACTGCTATGCCATGGCCTGTCCCTGGACGGCAAGGTGCTTAAAGCCGCCCAGGTCAGCTGGCAAAATTCCGAGCAGCTTCGCTTTATTCTGCATGAAGGACGGCACCGGCAGATTCGCCGGATGTGTGAACTCGTTGGCTTAACGGTGACTGGACTCAAACGCATCCGGATCGGCAACATCACCCTGGGTAGACTGCCTTCGGGTCAATGGCGCTACCTGAGGCCGGATGAAAGCTTCTGAAAGCTCCACACCGGTACCGATGCAGGCCAATTTTTCGAATTCGCGCAGAGGCATGGGAGCGCCCAGGGCCAGGCCCTGTCCATAATCGACACGGATGTCCTCCAACGCCGACAAGACCTGTGATGTCTGCACGGACTTGGCCACACTGGCAATACCCAACTCGTGCGCCAGTACTGTCAATGTCCGCAGGACAGCCTGACCACTGCCTTGATGAATCAAAGATTCGGTAAATGAGCCATCCATCTTCAGATAAGCCACACCCATTTCGCCAATAGCCGACAGGTTGACAAATCCGCTGCCCACATTATCCAGCGCGGCGCGCGCACCAAGCTGGCGCAGGCTGCCAATCAGCCGCTTCATCATGTAGCCGTCCTGCATAGCCACCGTTTCGTCGATTTCGATCACCAATTTGGCCGCAACCTGCTGGAAACGCCTCACCTGTCCCAACAGATGGGTCTTAAAGGCTTCATCGCTGAGCGCCTCTGCTGACAGATTGAGTGAAATGAAATCCAGTGCGCGGAAGGCGCGTTCATTCTTTGCCAGCCAGCGCAGCGTCTCGGTAAGCACCCAACGATCAATCGTGGCCATTTCTCCCCGGTAAATAGCGGCCTCGATCAATCCGGAAGGTGAGCGCAGCGTGCCGTCAGGTGTCCGGTGGCGCAATAGAATCTCACCCCCCAGCTGGTTGGAATCCCCCAGCCCCACAACAGGCTGTATGGCCAGCTCGAAATCGTGGAACTCCTTGGTTTTTCGCAGGCGATCAAGAACATCCAGTTCTACCTGATGGCGTTCGTGCTCACCATCCTGCTCATTTTCTTGGTAGATCACAACCTGGTTGCGTCCTTTGCGCTTGGCCTCGCGACAGGCACTGTCCGCTCGATCAACTAATTGACCACCGCGCAGACCAGGCACAGCCGAACTCATGCCAACGCTGGCAGTAACAGCGAAACGCTTTGGTGAAATGACAAAGGGGCGGCCCGCAATGGCATCCAAGGCCCGATAAGCCTGCAGGCGATGCGGCGGCTCAGTGCCATGAAACAGTAACGCGAATTCATCACCACCCATCCGGGCAATTTCCACCTGGTTGCCCAGGCGGCTGCGCAGACGGCGTACCACATCGATCAATACCGCATCACCTGCCTGATGTCCGAATACATCATTGAGCACCTTGAACCGATCCAGGTCGATATAACAGAGTGCTACCTGTTCCAGATGCTGTGCATCCTTGAGCAGTTCCTCCAGCCGGATCTCCAGTCCGTGGCGATTCAGGGCGCCAGTCAGTTTGTCGTGCTGCGATTCACGAATCAGATGATGTTCGGCCTGTTTCAGCGCCGTGACATCCGACAGACTAACATCATGACCAGTGTCAGTCTTTTGTGCCTGGACACGCAGCCAGCGATGGCCACCTGCAGCATGCTCCAGCCGCCAGATGAAATCCGCTTCTTCAAAATTCTCCAGCTCTTGGTGAATGCGGTCTGACAGATCCTGGGGAAAAGCCTCATTGAGAGCCGTTAGCGTATCAACGTGTGCGCGATCCAAAGCGGCATTATCGGCGCCCGTACCAGTCTCTCTTCTCTCGTCTCCTGATGCCATGCGCGTCTCGAGCGATCCGTCAGGAACATCGAACAGCCTGACGGCCACCTCGTTGTACCGCTCAATGGCGTGATCACGGTCAAAGGACAGTAACCCGATCGGAACAGCCCGATAGGTGGCCTGATAGCGCCCCAAGGCGGTCATGGCCGCTTCCTGCGTGCGGAGCTGGTGCGAGCGCTCGGCAGCAAGATAGCCGATCACCGCCGTTGATGTATTCATGATGGCAATCAGCGTGGTGGACTGCAGATCCAGCCAGGGGACTGGTGCACTGGTGATCCCGAGGCGATACAACAGGATGTTGCCCGCGACCATGCCGTCCAATAGCGGCGTGCACAGGTACCAGATGGACATCAACGACACGCTGCGGCTGAAGTTGACGACCATCAGACCAGCCACTGTCACGACCACAGCCCCGCCCACCAGATAGAGCAGCGTCTGAAAGACTTCAGGCGAGAGGAAACTCGATACCAGCAGGGCAAAGGTGCTGACGATGCTCATGCCATGCAGCCAGGTGCCAAAGCGATGGCCCTGCAGGCGATTCTCCATCAGCCCCCACATCAGAGCCGCACAGGCACAGGGATACGACATCTGGGACATCTGTTCCAGTCCCAGGCCCAGGGCACTACCAGCTGTACTGCCCAGCCAGAGCTGGAGGTACCCTCCCCTTGTCAGCAGAAAAGCAGCCCGCGCCCCCAGCCAGAATGCCAGCAGCCGTACTACGCGGATATGCGCCAGCTGCGCTGCTACAAAGGCCGTCAGGCCCAGCAGGACGAGAATACCGCCGAGCATGGTGCCTTGTGCTTCGATCTGGCGCTGGGCGATAACGAAACGCTCTTCATCCCAAAGATTGAGCAGCAAAGTATGACCGGCTGTCGTCAGCTCCAGGCGCAGTACGACCGTGAGATCATGCTCGCCGCTAAAACGGCGATGGCCGGCTGGCAGTGGCAGCGGCAGATCTGGCAACGTCACGGCATAGCCAGGCAATGCACGGGTTGCATTGACCGGCTCCTGCTCATTGTTGAAATGTGCATAGAGCAGCGCCTGGCCAAACTCATCCAGAATGACAGCGTCCCCCTTAACGACCGATCGGTTAGCAATGTGCAGTACCCGGGTCCGCTCAACCATATCCGTGGGAATGCGTGCCAGCACCCACAGTGTCTTGGGCGCGCTGCCCTCGGCCTTGAGTTTCAATGACGCACCCTGTTCCCGAAGTGAGCCCAGAACGCTGGTCAATTCATTGAAATTTTTTGATGATGCAAGAATCCTGTATTGCAGAATATCGTCTGGCTTGGAATAGGCCATCGGGTAAGCAAATATCCAGACAACATAGGAAATAGCTATCAGCAATAGCCCCCATGCTGCCAGTTGGCTGGCGCCAAGGCGTTGTCGAAAGGCGGTGTCTTGCGTCACATTCACTCTGGGGCCGTGTCATGGCTGATTGCCTTCGGCCATCGGGTCGACCGAAAAACCGCGATCATTCCGGGAAAAGGCTGCCAGGCATCCCGATAGACAACCCGTTTGGGATCACCATCCTGACCAATGCTTCCTCACTCAAAGGATAATGGCAACCGACGAACGGTACTGTCCCGGCTACGAGACGACCGACAGGCGGTCAATCAGCTGGATGAACGGCATACAAATGGCCGATGGTGGACCATGAATTTGGCAGAAATGCAACAGGCTATGCTGAATATGCCCATCGCTTCCAGGCAGAGAAAACTGCGTTCGGATAAGCGGCCCGGCCACGACTGCCGTTATAACGCCCCAGCGCCATGAAAAGATCACCATTCTCCAGATCGAGGTAATGGCGCAAAATGACACAGCCATAGCGGATATTCACCCGCACGCGAAAAAGGGCATTGACATCACCATTACCCAGAATCTGGGCCCAGAATGGCATCACCTGCATCAAGCCACGTGCCCCCACACGGGAGATGGCATATTGCCGGAAGCCACTTTCCACCTGAATGAGGCCGAGGATCATCTCCGGACTGAGACCAGCCCGCTGCGATTCGTACCGAACGGTCAGCAGTAGCGCCTGGCGCGCCTCGAAGGACGGCAGGATACGGCGGGGCAGCCGATCCGACATCTGACTCAGCCAATCGACTTTCTGCCGGGCCGAGTCCCACAGGGGCTCGGCATCGAAGGGAGCATCCACCGCACGAACCAGCGCCAGACGCACGGCATCAGCCAGGACTTCGTACTGCTGCGCACCAGCCCGCGCGCGACCGGGCCAGTCCAGCAACAGGCAGGCGCCCGCCGCAGGAACAGCGCGCAGCAATCTGCGCCGCAACACGCTCAAAGGTCAGGCAAAAGCGCCTGCACGCGGCTCACCAGCTCATCTGGCGCCACCTTGTGCGTGGACAGATCACGACGTACCGTCATCTCCAGCATACCCTCCTTCAGGCCCCGCTCCCCGACCGTGATGCGCAACGGCACACCGATGAGCTCCCAGTCGGCGAACATGGCCCCTGGCCGCTCCAGACGGTCATCCACGATGTAGCGGATGTTGGCTGCCTCCAGTTCGGATGACAGCCGCTCCACGGCTGCCTGTACGGCAGGCGACCTATCCAGTGCCATCGGGCAAACTACCACCTCAAACGGCGCAATGGCCGCCGGCCAGATAATGCCCCGATCGTCGTGATTCTGCTCAATGGCAGCCCCGAGCAGCCGGGTCACGCCAATACCGTAGCAGCCCATTTCCAGCGGTTTGGCCTGCCCGTTTTCATCGATGAAGTGGGCGTTCAGCGCCTCGGAATACTTGGTACCCAGATAAAACACATGGCCAACCTCGATACCGCGCTGAATGGCCAGTGTTCCCTGGCCATCCGGTGACGGATCACCTGCCTCGACATTACGGATGTCTGCCACCATCAGGTCACCGGCCTGGCCTTCCGGCAACGGCTCGGGCAGATCGCGCCCCCAGTTGACCCCCGTGTAGTGGTAATCCTCCCGGTTGGCGCCACAGACGAAATCACTCATGTTGGCAACCGTGCGGTCAATCACGATGCGAACGGGTTTTTTCAGATCCAGCGGCCCCAGGTAACCCGGCCGGGCACCGAAGTGCTCGATGATTTCCTCTTCACTGGCAAAGCGGAAGCCCTTCAGACCAGCGACCTTGCCCACCTTGACTTCGTTCATGCTGTGATCGCCGCGCAGCAGCAGCAGCCAGACCGTCACCTTCGGGGGTTGTCCCTCAGGCCCGGGTTCCTCAGTGCTCAGCACAATGGATTTGACCGTCTGGTCGATCGGCATCTCCAGATATTGCGCCACGTCTTCGCAGCGCGCCCGGCCCGGCGTGGCGGTCAGTGTAAGCGCCTGGGTCGGCTCCGTCCGTGTGGCCAGCAGCGGCAGGGCCTCGGCCAGCTCGATGTTGGCTGCATAATCCGAGGCTGTGCTGTAGACCAGTGCGTCTTCGCCCGTATCGGCGATCACCTGGAACTCATGGCTGGCCGAGCCGCCAATGCTTCCCGTATCGGCAGCCACTGCCCGATAGCGAAGCCCCAGACGATCGAAAATGCGGGTATAAGCATCAAACATCTTCTGGTAGCTGAGCAGTGCGCTCTGCGGATCACGATCGAAAGAATAGGCATCCTTCATCGTGAACTCCCGACCACGCATGACGCCAAAGCGGGGCCGCCGCTCATCACGGAACTTGGTCTGGATGTGGTAGAAGTTTTTCGGCAGCTGGCGATAGCTGCGCAGATCCTGACGGGCGATATCGGTGATCACTTCCTCCGAGGTCGGCTGGATCACGAAATCGCGCTGATGCCGATCCCGGATGCGCAGCAACTCGGGGCCATAGGCTTCCCAGCGCCCGGACTCCATCCAGAGCTCGGCAGGCTGTACCACCGGCATCAGCAACTCGATTCCGCCCGCGGCATCCATCTCTTCGCGAATGATGCCCTCGATCCGGCGAATGACGCGCAACCCCAGCGGCATGTAGGTGTAGATGCCCCCCGCCAGCTTGCGGATCATCCCGGCACGCATCATCAGGCGATGACTGACGACTTCGGCATCGGCGGGCGCTTCTTTGTAGGTGGGCAGGTGCAGTGCGGTAGCTTTCATGGACTCGCTCTATATAATAGGAGACATTCTAGAGCGTGTCCCGATCTTTGGGGCAACCGGAAAATTCCCGGCACGCGGCATTGGACACGTGCCTGCCCGTCCAGCCAACCCGATCACTGCTGCCATGCTCGACAAACATGGATACCGACCCAATGTCGGCATCATCTTACTGAATCAGAATAATCAGGTATTCTGGGGTAAGCGTATCCGCGAGCAGTCCTGGCAATTTCCCCAAGGCGGGATCAAGGCAGCCGAATCACCCCAGCAGGCCATGTATCGTGAGCTACAGGAGGAAATTGGCCTGACACCCCAGACCGTCACTGTGCTCGGCCGGACACACGACTGGCTGCACTACGACGTGCCGGTTCGCTGGGTACGCCGGGAATGGCGAGGGCACTATCGGGGCCAGAAGCAGATCTGGTTTCTGCTTCGGCTGCTGGCCGACGAAAGCGCGATTTCACTGGATGGTCAAGGCCATCCCGAATTCGATGCCTGGCGCTGGACCGACTACTGGGCGCCGCT
This sequence comes from Lautropia sp., assembly GCA_030527825.1. Classification (GTDB taxonomy): domain Bacteria; phylum Pseudomonadota; class Gammaproteobacteria; order Burkholderiales; family Burkholderiaceae_E; genus Lautropia. The sequence continues at coordinate 937,588 of JAUNAC010000001.1, read as the reverse complement.
GACTGAAGTCATCGAATTCAAGCGCAGCGTGTACGACCGGGCACTGCGTGAACTGGCGGTGCTGCTGGGTGATGGCGTGGCGACCGCGCCTGAGCAGTGTCCCTCCAGCTAGACCGGCAGACGTACAACAAAACAGCTGCCGCCGCCCGGGCGGCTCTCATAATGGACATCGCCACCGTGGCGCTCCGCAATCTGGCGAACCAGGGCCAGCCCCAGTCCCACGTTGCCAGCCTGCTCTGAATGACCGTCGACACGGTAAAAAGGCTCGAAAATGCGTTCCCTGCCTGACGGCGGGACACCGGGGCCGCGATCCAGCACGGCGATGCGCAGCCAGCCCGACGCAGCATCAGCCACGAGCGGCTCCGTGCCAGTGTCCGGCTGCCGCCCCCCCGATGCAGCCTGGCCCTCCCGGGGCCCAGCACTTCCCGGCAGTCGGGCAAGTGTCATCAGCACCGGCTCGGCAACAGCGGGCTGGTAGCGCCGGGCATTCTCCAGCAGATTGCGCAGCAGACGACGCAACAGGCGAACATCACCCGGTACCAGAATGCTACCGGCTGGCACCGACTGCAGGGATTCGTCCAGCATCCATACGGCTCCGCAGCGCTCCGCCTCCCTGGATACCAGCAGCAGCATATCCACCGGCTCGCGCTGCCATGCCTCCGCGGTCTGTTGCTCCAGGCGACTGGCCAGCAGGATTTCCTCCACCAGCTCGTCCAGCTCATGAATGCTGCGCCGAACCTCTGCCATATGCGGCAGCTGCGGCGCCTGCGAGTGTTCCTCCAGCAGCTCCACCGCCATGCGAATGCGGGCCAACGGCGAGCGCAACTCGTGCGACGCATTGGCCAGCAGCCGGCGCTGGCTGTCGATCAGCGCCCGCTGATCCTTCACCAGCGCCTCGATCCGATTCGCGGCATGATTGAAACTGCGGGCCAGCGCTGCAACCTCGTCGCTGCCCCGGACATCGGCCCGCACCTGCAGATCGCCTGCGGCCTGTGCATCGACAGAATGGCGCAGCGCCTCCAGTCGGCGGGTAATGCGGCGCGATACCGGCCACGCAGCCAGGCCCACCGCGACAAACAGCAACGTCAGGGCTGTCGGCGCGCTGACCGGCGGGCGGGGTGGCGCCGGTCGCCAGGTGCGGATCAACAAGGTTCTGGCGTCAGGCAGTGACACCCGATGCAGGGTTGCGACCATGGGTGGATGATGATGCCCTGCCTCCTCCGCCCGCGGCGCTTCCCGCCCCATGATGCGATGGGGATCCTCCCTGGGTGCATGTCCGTCTGGCTGCGCAGTATCGGGCTCCGCTGCAACCGGCCCCTCCTGGCCTACTGAAGCCGGCAGCCCCGGCTGGCTCGTCATCCTCCCAAAAGGATGGCCCGCGGCCGCCAGCACCCGCCCCTGAGCGTCGATGACAGCCAGATCAATATGCAGACGATGCTGCCAATGCTCCAGAGACTGTTGCAGGCGCATGACCCCCTCGGCGGCGGCCGGAATCACATCACCGGCCAGCGCCTCGGTAAAACGGCTTTCCTGCGCTTCCGTGCGGTTGTCCAGCCGCCATTGCCAGAAAAAAGCCACAGCGCAGGCCATCAGGAACAGACTGGCCAGCAGCGATAGAAAAATGGTCAGCGAAAGGCGGCGCATAGCGGCAATGACATTCGTGGTGACCGTTCAGGCCGGCACGGCACGTGGGCGGGCAAAAACGTACCCTACACCACGAACCGTCAGTAAACGCACGGGCTGACGGGGATCTTTCTCGATGGCCTGGCGGATTTTGCCAACATGCACGTCAATGGAGCGGTCAAAAGCCTCAAGCGGCAGTCCCTTGACCAGGGTCATCAGGCGGTCGCGTGACATGACCTGCCCCGCGTGACGGGCCAGTACCAGCAACAGGTCAAACTGGTAACTGGTCAGTACCCGCCGCTCGCCTGCTATCCGTACTTCACGGGCCCCTTCATCAATCTGCAGATCATCCAGCACCAGCACCGGAGGATAGGTGTGCGCCGTCTGGGATGCAGGCGCTTGCGTTCCCTGCACAGGGCTGCCAGGGGCGTAACCCGGGACACCAGGCGGAGGGCAGCTCTCCTGCTCCAGACGATCAACTGCCCGGCGCCGCAACAGCGCCCGCACCCGGGCGAGCAGTTCACGTGGTTCAAAGGGTTTAGGCAGATAGTCATCCGCCCCGATTTCCAGCCCCACCACCCGGTCGGTGGTGTCGCCGCGGGCGGTCAACATCAGTATCGGCACCCGACCCGCTACGCCAGATTGCTGGCGGACGCGCCTGCACACATCCAGCCCGTCACCGTCTGGTAGCATCAGATCCAGAATGAGCAGCTCAGGCACCTGCTGCGACAGCGCCTGCAATCCCGCTCCGGCCGTGCCCTGATGACGAACGGAAAATCCCGCCCTCAGCAGATAGCTGCCCACCATCTCGGCCAGACGGTGATCGTCGTCGATCAGCAAAATATCGGACATGGTGATGACAACTCCTTGAACAGACGGCAGGCTGCATTCCGCGCCATGATAGCGGCTGCCCGGGCTGCTGCCATGCCGTCTGCTGCCCGCGATCAAGGCATCGGCGCACCGTGCTCCGGCATATCATCAGGCGCACCCGTAGCAGGCGGTGGTGGCGCACGATGCGCCGCGCCCCCGGCAGGCGCATGTGGCGGCATCGGATGAAACGCCAGCCGTTTGCGCTGTTCGGGCGTGAACAAGCCGGCAATATCCAGCCATGCCTGCAATGCATGTGCCGATATCTGCTCCATCAGTTTGTTCCGTTCAACACGGAGCGCCTCAAAGGCAGCCCGATCCAGTGAGGGGGCCTGATACAGCGTCTGCGCACGCTGATCCAGCGTGTACAGCTGCGCCTGCAGGGGCTGCAGATCGGCGAACGCCTGATGCATCCGCGTCTGAACTTGCTGGGCCTGTTCAGGCGTGCCGTCAGCAGCAGCCACGCGCTCTTCCATGCGATGCATCTGCCGGCGCTCTGCCCAGCGGGCCCGGCGTTGCATCTCGGCGGTCTGTGCCTTGACCAGCTTCGCGGCATCCTCTGCCGACTGTTTGCCAGCCGCCCCATGGGGCATAGCCGCCATCTGTGGCGGCATCGGCTGCACACCAAATGGGCCAATCCCAAACAATGTCAACGCAACCGACGCAGGCGGCATCCCATATCCTTCGTGGTGATGATCTCTCCCCATCCCTGCATCACCAGGCCATGGCCCACGACCATGGTGATGACAGGGAGGCGGCATGGGCATATCCGGTGCAGGAGCGGTCGCCTGTATGGCGGGATCGCCCATCTCGGGAGCAGGTGTCGCTGCCCAGGCAAGACCAGAACCGGCCAGCAATAGGGCGCCTGAAACCGCCAGTGTCCTCATTTTCATCTTTCATCCTCCAAAGATTCCGGGTGCGGATCGGCTGATCCGTTGGCAGCATTCTGGAGGGCACCGGTCAAGGCAACTTGAAGCGCAGGTAAAGTTGCGTAAAGACAGCCAGACATCACGCCAGGCAACCTGCTACAGACACCGTCTGATTGCATTTTTCACATATCTCCACGGACAAATGCAGAAATTTCGGTCTTTCGTGTCGATTTCCCCCGTCAGCGCAACAGCAAATCACATCGACTGATTCCCCGTCCTAGAATGTCTGTAGCTTCGCCACGACCCGCGTGACCAGACCGACATGGCCCAATCTGTACCCGACTCCTCTCTCGCCCCCCACCCTACCCCACCACAAATGGACAGGGCCACCGCACGCCCCACCGCCCAGGGAAACACAGGAAAACCGCCACGCGATCTGCGCCTGGATTTCTTCAGGGGGCTGGCACTGTGGTTCATCTTCATCGACCATATTCCGTCCAGCAGCATCGGCCAGCTCACCTTCCGCAATTTCGGTTTCAGCGATGCCACCGAGATTTTCGTCTTCATCTCGGGCTACACCGCCGCACTGGTCTACGGCAGCGCGCTCGAAAAGCGCGGCTTCATCTATATGACCATGCAGGTACTCAAGCGCTGCTGGCAACTGTACGCAGCCCACATCCTGCTGTTCATTTTTTTCATTGCCCAGATTTCATGGGTCGCCATCCGTTATGGCAACGCCGCATTCATTGAGGAACTCAATGTACAGGCATTTCTGGACATGCCGCTGCAATCCATTCTGGATGCTCTTATTCTGCGCTACCGTCCGGTCAATCTGGATGTGCTGCCAATGTACATGGCCCTGTTACTGGCGCTGCCGCTCATTCTGGTACTGACCCGTCTGTCCCGGGCGCTGACCTTGGTCCTCTCGATACTGCTCTGGTGGTGTGTACAGAAATACGGTCTGGCCTGGCCTGTTTATGCGGACGGCGATGTCTGGTTTTTCAACCCGCTAGGCTGGCAGCTCATGTTCATTATCGGCGCCCTCTGCGCATCAGTGCGCAAGGAAAGGTCGCCCTGGCTAGCATGGCGTCCATGGCTGGCCTGGGTTTCTGCCGGCATGCTGATTTGTGCCGGCATCATTGCGATCGGCTGGCGGGTGCCCACCATCGACCAGTTGACCGAGCCATTAGTAGGATCCTGGCTCTACCCCATTGACAAAAACAATCTCGGGCCGGCACGCGTATTGCATTTTCTGGCCGCGGCCTATCTCATCGGTCATTACACCCGGGCCGATGCCGCTTTCCTGCACAAACCCTTGTCCCGACCGATCATTCGCTGCGGGCAGCATTCGCTCTACATCTTCTGTCTGGGCATTTCCCTGTCATTCGTTGCCCATTTCCTACTCGTCGAATTCGGACGCTATTGGCTGATGCAACTGTTCGTGGTGCTAGGTGGACTCGGCATCATGACGGGCCTGGCCTATGTGCTGCACTGGTACAAAACCCGCAGCGCAGCCAAACCCGCCTCAGCGCCCCTGAGCTCGACCGACACTGTGGCCCGCGCCCCTGCCGACACTTGAGACGCTCCATCATGACCTCCCAGAATCGTCCCCAGCCGCTGTGCGCCGTTGTCGCCTCCCTGCCCGCGCTTGCCCTGGCCAGCATGGCGCTTGCCCTGCCCATGACCAGCAGCGCCCAGGCAGGCACGGCGGTGGCGCCCCCCACCGACAATGCGAATGGCCCGGCAACGGCCGCCACCCAGACCATCCAGCCGTCCAGCACCGGCCTCCGCCCCACGCACCCGCTCAACAACGCCAATCGCCTGCCTGCCGCACCAGACACCGCCGACGCTACCAAGCAGGCGCACAACTGCTACATACCGGAAGACCTTCGCCCCGAACCGGGCCGGCTGCCGGGACTGTCAGCCGCTCTGGTTCGGGGCCAGGGCGAGTTGCTAGTCATTATTCTGGGCTCGGAAACAACCCGTCCGGTCATTGACCACACAGCCGACTCTGCCCCTTCCCGATCCATCATGGACAGAACCCCGCTGGCGAGCCGCCTGCAGGAGCGCCTTGCCCTGGATCTGGGTCCACTGCCGGGGCGTGCCATCCGGGTTGAGGCCATCGGGCGGCGCAACAGCACCGTCAACGAACAGGCGGCCCTGATTGGCAAGCAGATTCTGCCCCGCAAGCCGGCCCTGGTGGTCTGGAACATTGGCCGCGCCGACGCCAGCCGGGGGCTGCCTCCGGCCAGCATGGCCCGGGCACTGGATCGCGGTCTGGAACAACTGCACCGGCAGCACATCGACACCATCGTGATGGACCCACCCTATCACCCCCAGTTCGAAGCTTTCTATCGGACCGACGACTATCGCCAGTACATCCGCTGGACGATGAACCTGCACGAACAGCCCTACCTGCATCGTTACGACATGATCGACTACTGGGCATCTACCGGCCGGATTGATCTGGATGCAGCCCAGCCTGAACGGCAGGCGGCGGCGGCCACCTTCACCGAAACCTGCGTCGCGTATCAGCTCTCCCGCATGATCGATCAGGCACTGTCACGCAAATAGGGACAAGCCGGGCACCTATTCCGGCACCAGAGCATCCCCGACCCTGATGGTGGCCCGGCCGGCACCCGTCTTCACAAAGGCGTGCATGCCGAACAGCACATTGTCCCCCTTGCGGTTGAGGCGGTATTCACGCATCGTGCGGGCTGGCTCGGCTTCAAATATGCCCTCTGCCACGTTCAGGTTGGGGATAGTGCAGCGGGCGCAGGGCGCAATCATTGACAGGACATAGTCAGGCCCCCGCAGCAGGGCCATGTCATCTTCGTCATGGGGTGCAAGGACCGCGTCATCGAGCACGATATTGGGCCGAAACCGCTGCATCGCCACCGGCTTCTCGCCATGCCGGGCCAGCCGTTGATTCAACTCGTTCAGCGACGCCTGTGAAATCACCAGCAGCGGATGACGGTCGGACAGCCAGGTGGTCACATCCTCACCCATCCCGGCAACCCCCTCACAGACCCGCCGAAAACCAGGGTCGGCACGCACCAGCCGCACTGCCTGACCAAGATACTGGCAGAGCCACTCGTTCACCCCGGCGTGCTCCACCAGTGTCTCCACCGTCGTTTTCCAGACCCTGGTCTGCAGCCGCGGGGCAGCCTTGCAGTCAAAATCCGCGATCGGCACCTTGGTCGTGTCGGCCATGCCCGGCGCCCGCAGAACCAGATAACCATCTTCCAGCGCGGTCTGTATACTGGCCATCGCGGGATAAGCCCGCTGCGTCATGAAATGCCCATCCGCATCGACCAGCATCCACTGCCGGTCGTGGGCCAGTCCGGTTTCCAGCAGCGCCGCCTCGGCGTACGGGATGCCCGCACATGATTTGACAGGATAAACAAACAGCCCATCGACTTTCACCATACAGACAGCCTCCCCTGACTGAACACACGCAAACGACCTCTGGCGGCTGCGATGAGAATATCGTTGCCCATGCTTTAGGTCCATGCTGGAAAAGGCAATTATTTTTATTTATACCAATATCTTCCATTGCAAATAAGTAATTGATTTTCATCAATCCCGGCCTGGAAATGCACTGCAACAATCCGTAAAGCGACAGCATAGGGCTGCCCTCCATCCATCCGGGATATTTCCATGAAAGAGTACAAACGACTTTGGGTGATTCTGGCCATCATCCTGATCGGTTCGTTCACCGTGCTCGGTTATTTTGGCAAAGAGGTTTATAACGGTCGTCCGCCAATTCCGAGCGCATTTGTAAGCGAATCCGGCAAAATCATCTACAGCGAGCAAGATATTCACGACGGCCAGAGTGCTTGGCAATCCATCGGCGGCATGTCGGTCGGATCTGTCTGGGGCCACGGTGCCTATCAGGCGCCGGACTGGTCGGCCGACTGGCTGCACCGCGAAGTGCTCGGCTGGCTCGACCAGCAGGCCCAGCGTCAGTATGGCAAAGCCTTCGCCCAGCTCTCTGATCGCGACAAAGCCACGCTGAGTTACGACTCCAAGGTAGCTTTTCGCAAAAATACCTATGATCCAGTGACCAGAAGGGTGACGCTGTCGGATGACCGCATCCGCTCCATCATGGCCAATGCCGCGTACTATGACCGACTGTTCGGCAACGATCCGGCCCTGCGCTCGACCCGGTCGGACTATGCCATGAAAGAAAACACGCTGGCAGACCCTGAAAAACGGGCCAAGCTCAACGCGTTCATCTTCTGGTCAGCCTGGGCTGCTTCTACCAACCGCCCCGGCCTGAATGTCACCTATACCAACAACTGGCCGCACGAACCCCTGATCGGCAACGAGCCCACCCCCGAAAACGTGATCTGGTCAATCGCATCGGTGGTCACACTGATCTTCGGCATCGGCACGATCATCTGGATCTGGGCCTTCTTTACCCATCAGCAGCACGTCGAGGTCGAAGCGCCTTCCCGCGACCCTCTCACCCTCATCTCCCTCACCCCTTCCCAGAAGGCGCTGGGCAAATACCTGCTGGTAGTCGCTGCGCTCTTTCTGGTGCAGGTGCTGCTGGGCGGTGCAACAGCGCACTATACGGTGGAAGGGCAAAACTTCTACGGCATTCCCTTGTCGGAATACCTGCCTTACAGTCTGACCCGTACCTGGCACATCCAGGCATCCATCTTCTGGATCGCCACCGGCTTTCTGGCAGCCGGTTTGTTCCTGGTACCGATCATCAATGGCGGACGGGATCCGAAATTCCAGAAACTGGGGGTCAACGTGCTCTTCTGGGCGCTGATCGTGGTGGTGGCCGGCTCGTTCCTGGGTCAGTTCATCGCCCTGAAAGGCTGGATGAGCAGCCAGCTCAATTTCTGGTTCGGCCATCAGGGCTACGAATATGTCGAGCTTGGCCGTATCTGGCAGATCGCGCTGTTCATCGGTCTGGTTCTGTGGCTGGTGCTGATGTTGCGCGGCATCATCGGCGCGCTGCGTGTCCCGGGCGACAAAAGCCTGCTGGTGCTGTTCACCCTGGCAGCCATCTCCATTGGCGTCTTCTACGCACCGGCGCTCTTCTATGGTGAACAGACGCACATCTCCATCATGGAGTACTGGCGCTGGTGGGTCGTGCACCTCTGGGTTGAGGGTTTCTTCGAAGTCTTTGCCACCTGCTCCGTCGGCTTCATCTTCTACAACCTGGGCGTCGTCAGCAAGCACACGGCCACCACAGCCAGTCTGCTGGCTGCCATGCTCTTTCTGATCGGCGGCATCCCTGGCACCTTCCACCACCTGTATTTCTCGGGCACGACCACCCCGATCACCGCCATCGGGGCCATGTTCTCCGCCCTGGAAGTCGTTCCCCTGGTTCTGTTGGGCTATGACGCTTTTGAAAACTGGACCGTACAGCACAAGGCCATCTGGATGGCTCCCATGCGCTGGCCACTCATGTTTTTCATCTCGGTCTCCTTCTGGAACATGGTCGGGGCTGGCGTATTCGGGTTTCTCATCAATCCGCCGATCTCGCTCTACTATCTGCAGGGACTGAACACAGCGCCCAATCATGGCCATGCCGCCCTGTTCGGCGTCTATGGATTTCTTGCCCTGGGCTTCTCGCTGATGGTTTTGCGCTACATCCGCCCATCACTTCGTCTGAACGACCGGCTCATGGGGATCAGCTTCGTAGCACTGAACCTCGGATTGGCTCTCATGCTGTTCACCAGCCTGCTGCCGATTGGCATCATTCAGGCCAACGCCTCCATCAGCGTCGGTCTCTGGTGGGCACGCAGTGCTGAATTCATCCACCAGACGCCGATCATTCATACCCTGAGGTGGGTACGTACCATCGGTGACATGATCTTCATCGCCGGTGCGGCCGCCTATGGTCTGCAGATGGTCATCGGATTGACTCACAAGGAATCAGGCAGTACGCCAGCCAAAACATCGGCCTCGGTTCAGACGAGCTGAGCAGATCCGCACAACCCGGGCCATTGACGGCCTGGACCAGCGGGATACCGGCTGGCGAAAGCGCCAGCTCCCTGACGGCACATCCTCCTGATGTGCCGTTTTTTCTGCCCCTGGTTGGCAACTTTTATTGACGGGCTGCACGCCATCATTCCGGCGCCATACTCAGCCCTTTGTGCACCATGGCAACGTTCGCACGTTAATGAATCGGTCAGCCGGTAAGATTTGGCATTCCCGTCTTTCATGGAGCCCCCGATGCCCCTGCGCGCCCCTTCACACCACCGTACCCGCCCCCCCGTCAGCCGGCAGTACCACACCTGTGCTGACCGGCCCGGGCAGCATTCACGCATCTACAAAGCCCTTCGCCTGGCCCTGCTGGGGGGAGTGCTCTTGAGCAGCACCATCACCTTGCCCCTGCAGGCTGGACAGTCGGCTGCCGCGGAACAACCCTCCGCCGCCAGCGCCACGCCGCAGGCATCCACGCCCGATGCCGCGCCGGCACTGCCGGCCGGTGTGATGCAGGTCGGCCAGCCGATCAACGGCATTACGGAATACCGGCTGCGCAATGGGCTGACCGTGCTGCTCGGCCCGGATGAATCAAAACCTACCATGACCATTAACCTGGTCTACAAGGTAGGATCGCGCCACGAGGGCCCAGGTGAGGCCGGTATGGCACACCTCTTGGAACATATGATGTTCAAGGGCACGGAACAGATTCCCGACCCTAAAAAAGAGCTGACCCGCCGCGGCATCGACTGGAACGGCACGACCTGGTACGACCGTACCAATTATTTTGGCCAGTTCAATGCCAGCGACAGTACCCGTGACTGGATGCTGTCCTGGCTGGCTGACACCATGCAACATATTCATATTGATGCCGGCAAACTCAAGAGTGAGCGTCCGATCGTCATCAACGAAATGGAGTCCAACGAAAACCGGGCCAGCACCGTTCTTTACCACCAGCTGATGGCCACTGCCTACGGCTTCCATCCCTATAGTCGCTCAGTCATTGGCGTGCTGTCTGATCTGGACGCCGTGGCACCATCTCGCCTGCAAACGTTCTACGAGCGCTATTACCGTCCTGATAATGCTGTGCTCATCATCACCGGCCAGTTTGAGGAAGCTGCCACACTTGCCGCAGTTCAGCGCCAATTCGGCGGTATCGCACAGCCGGACACCCCTATTCCTCAACCCTATACCCTGGATCCGACACAACAGGGCGAACGCGATATCGTCGTGCGCCGCACCGGCGGTGTTCCATTGCTCCTGGCGGGCTACCACACCCCGGCTGGCGCCACGCGGGACAGTGTGGCCCTGTCCATGCTGGGCGACATGCTGGCTCGCGAGCCAGACGGTCCCCTGTATCGCCAGCTGGTCAAAACAGGGCTGACTGTCGACGTAGGCGCCAGCATGTCGGATCTGTACGACCCGGGCATGCTGATCTTCAGCGCCACCTTGCGCAACGAGGAACAGCGCCAATCAGTCTGGGACACCATGCGCAAGGTGGTCGAAGGGGAGCTGCCCCTGTCACAGGAAGCGCTGGAGCGGACCCGGCAGGACATCAAGAACGGCATACAGCGCCTCTCGGATGATCCTGAATCGCTCGCCATGGCATTGACCGAGGCCGTGGCCGAGGGTGACTGGCGGCTGCCTTTTGCTCATGCCGACTGGGCCCAGACCATCACGCTGGACGATATCCGGGCAGCCGGCCATCGTTGGCTGGTACGGGACAACCGGACCCTGGCCTGGTATCTGCCCACCCAGAAGCCCGTTCGCGCACCCAATCCCTCCCGCCCCGATATCGCGGCACTGCTGAAGGATCATCACTGGCAAAAGGGTGAAACCTTCAAGGCAGACATCGCGCTGACCCCCGCCAGCATCACGGAACGCACCCAGGTGGGACAACTGGCCAGCGGGCTGCGTTACGCCATCCTGCCCCGCAAGGTCAAGGGTGACCGGGTGAACGTGGCCTTGAATCTGCAATGGGGCAACCTGCAAAATCTGTCCGGCCGCTGGCGTGAGGCTGATCTCATCGACGAGATGATGCTGGCCGGCACCAAACATATGTCGCGCCAGGTGCTTCAGGACAAACTGCGGATGCTGGACGCCCAACTGGCGGTTAATGCCAATGAGGCCGGGGTGCAGATGTCCCTCAGTGTGCCGGCTAGCCACCTGAAAGATGCGCTCACTCTGGCGGTCGGCGCGCTGCGTGAACCGGTGTTTCCGCAGGATATCTTCCAGGAACGCCGTGACAGCGTGCTCTCGTCCATCAAGGCGCGCAGCCATCAGCCAGAAGCCATGGCCGAGGAGGCACTGGCGGCCCGCGGCCACGCCTATCCGAAGGAGGACCCGCGTCACCACCGTACACCCGACGAGATCGCGGCTGACCTCAAGGTTCAGACCGCGCAGCGACTGGCCACCTTCTGGCACGATTTTGCCGGCGCCTCGCATGGCCAGTTTACGCTGGTCGGCCATGTCGATCCTGAAACCATCAAGGCCGATCTGCAAACACTGCTAGGCGACTGGAAAAGCCCTCAGCCTTATGAGCGGATCCGGCGGGATTACTACGATCTGCCCGATGACTCGGTCATGCTGCGCGTACCGGACAAGGCTAATGCCGTGCTGCTGCAGTCTCGCCGCATACCGCTGTCCGAAGATCATCCGGACTACCCCGCCCTGGCGATGGCCATTCATCTTCTTGGCGGTTCTGCCGATGCCCGCCTGTTCCAGCGGCTCCGAGAACAGGAAAGCATCAGCTATGGCGCCTATAGTGAGCTTGAAGCCAGCCGGGATGTCAACAACGCCACCATCGATATTCAGGCCATCCTCGCCCCGGCCAACATCGGGCGGCTGCAAAAAGCGCTCCAGGAAGAAGTTGACGCAATCCATGCAAAGGGCTTTACCCAGAATGAGCTGGATGCTGCCCGTAGTGCGCTGCTGGATCAGCGTCGCCAGTATCTGGCCAGTGAAGCGAATGTCACCATGCTGCTGGCCAGCAACCTGTTCTGGCAGACAGACATGAGCCGCTGGACGCGGCGTGAAGCACAACTTCGTGCCCTGACCCTGGCGCAGGTGAATGCAGCCTTCCGCAAGTGGTTTGATCCGAAAAAGGCGCTAACCATCAGTGCAGGCTCCTTCCCGGCCGAAGGCAGCCCGTCGTCCGAACCGCATCAGCACCGGGCTCAATGACCTCCCGGCTGATCTCTCCATCGGTTTGAAACCCACCGGAAACGGGCAGGTCACGGCAGTCCCGTGACCTGCCCGTACCATAAAGCCCGCTTTCCTGCCCTGACCATGCTGCGCTCGATCTGGTCCATTTCTTCCCTGCTGATCGGTATGGGCCTTCTGCTGATAGGTTCCGGCCTGCTCAGCATGATCATCGGATTACGGGGTGTCCATGAGGGCTTCAGTGACCTGATGATCGGCCTGATCATGTCCGGATATTACGGCGGTTACATTGCGGGCGGCTGGATATGCCCCATCCTGATCCGGCGGGTCGGCCATGTCCGCTGCTTTGCCAGCTTTGCCGCCATCTCTGCCATTCTGACACTGTCTTTCGGCCTGGTAGCCGATCCCTGGATCTGGCTGCTGCTCCGGGTATTCCACGGGCTGGCATTGATGGGCATCTACATGGTCATTGAAAGCTGGCTCAATGAACGCAGCCAGACCGTCCCCGGCGGCCAGGCCAGCATCTTCGCGGTCTACATGATCGTCAACCTGGCCGCCGTGGCAGCTGGCCAATACCTGATTACCTTTTATGGGGCGAATGTGCTGGAATCCTTCATCCTCGCAGCCATCCTGTTCTGCATGGGGCTCCTGCCCATTGCGCTCACCCCCGTGCCACAACCCCTACCTATTGCCACCCCCAACCTTTCCCTTGGCACACTTGCCCGCAGAACCCCAACCGGTGTTGCCGGCGCGCTCTGCTCCGGATTGGTGCTGGGTGCATTCTGGGCATTGACCGCCATCTATGGGCGGGCGTTGAATTTCTCCGATATCGACATCGCCAACTTCACAGCTATGGCCATCCTGGGGGGAGCGTTGACCCAATGGCCCATCGGCTGGCTATCCGATCATTGCCGGGATCGTCGGGAGATGCTCATCGCCATTGCGGCTGGTGCCACCCTGGTACTGGGGGGACTCAGCATGCTGGACGTGGCGCTGAAAGGCAGGGCAACACCCAATGACTACGTGATGATCGCCTTTTTGCTCGGCATCTTCATGTTTTCCATCTACGGTATGGCCGTTGCCCAGACCCATGACCGATTCCCGGCCAGCGAGGCTCTGGAGGCTGCACGGGGGCTGCTGTTACTGCATGGCGTCGGCGCTGCCATCGGCCCCCTGGCAAGCGGACTGGCCATGCAATATCTGGGGACAGACGGCCTGCCGCAGAGCATGGCACTCTTTACGTTCATCCTGGCGGTCTTTGTCTGGTGGCGCGTCCACCATGACGCACCCGTTCCCATGGACGAGCGGCTCCCCTTTCATGCAGCCACAGACCAGGTCTCGCCCGTTGGGGTGGAAATGGATCCGCGGGCTGACAGCCCACTGACAGACGCCCAGGCAGCCGACCGTTCGCTTCAGTCGCCCTCACCCGAAGATGCCGCCAGCGCCGCCGCGCTGGCTGTCGCACTGGCGCAGACGGCCGCCAATGAAGCTGCAGCAGCGCAAGCGCCTACCGAGGCAGACACATCCAGCCCTTCAGCGAAAACACCTGTTCAGGACGACACCAACGCCCCGGCAGATTCCTCGCAGCAGGCTATACCGCGATCACCATCGCCCCCCGGGACAACAGCCACCGACCGCCATGGCAGCCCCGCCGCTCACGATAGTCCGCCCAGGCAGCCAGCAATGCCCTTACCTGACACCTCATCCTCAGCCCCATAGGGGTTATCCCTTCCGAGGAAAGGGGGCATATAACGCATGTCACCTCCCTTGTTATATTTGCCTGTCCGGCCCAGGTACGGGTCGAACCTGTCCCACGGCGCGACCTGGCCCTGCGGGGCTTCAGGCTGCGCTCCCCTTCATCCGTTATGAGGTCATCCTCCCCATGAACCGCTTCCGTACCTCTGCCATCTTTTCTGCCCTTGCCGTATCAGGCATGCTGACCGGCACCGCGCACGCTGCCGACGACATTCCTATCGCCCTGGCGGGCCCCACCACTGGTCCGGTTGCACAGTATGGCAGCATGGTGCGCGAAGGGGCGCTCACCGCCATCGAACAGATCAATGCTGCTGGCGGCATCAACGGTAGACAGATCAAGGCCGTCATCATCGATGATGCCTGCGAACCCAAACAGGGGCCCATTGCCGCCAACCGCGCCGTCAACGAGGGTATCCATTTTGTCGTAGGCCACGTATGTTCAGGTGCCACCATTGCCGCTGCCCCCGTCTACGAGGAAGAGGGGATCGTTATGGTCACCCCATCGGCGACAGCACCCGCCCTGACCGATGGAAAACATTATGAATATATCCTTCGGGTAACTGGCCGCGATGATCAGCAAGGTCCCGCTGCTGCCCAGTACATCCTGACAGTTGCCAAACCCAAGAAAATCGCCATCCTGCACGACAAGCAGTCGTATGGCCAGGGAGTGGCCAATGCCGTGCGCTCCACGCTAGCCAAGGCCGGTGTCGAACCCGTTTTATTTGAAGGCATTAACGCCGGTGATTCCGATTACTCTGCCGTCATCACCAAGCTGCGCAGCAAAGGCATTGACTTCGTCTACTACGGTGGCTATCACCCCGAAATGGGCCTGCTGCTGCGCCAGGCGTCCGAACAAGGTGTCAAGACCAAGTTCATGGGGCCAGAAGGGGTCGGCAATCCTGACATCAATGCCATCGCGGGCGATGCTGTAGAAGGCATGCTAGTCACCCTGCCCAAGGACTTTTCTACCGACCCGGCCAACGCCAATATCGTCAAGGCATTCCAGGCCAAAAAACGCGATGCAGGTGGCACCTTCCAGCTTTCAGCCTACTCGGCAGTACAGGCTATCGCAGATGGCATCAAGGCTGCCGGCAGTGACGACCCCGAGCAGGTTGCCAAATGGCTGCATGCCCATACGGTCAAAACTCCGGTAGGTAACCTGAAGTGGACTCAGCAAGGCGACCTCGAAAGCTACCCCTACGTCGTCTATACCTGGCACAAGGACGGCAGCAGAACCGTCCAGGGTCAATAAAGCGGACCAGCGCTCTGGCAACGCACCTGTCGCCCGTAATCTCTGGCGCACGGTACGTTGCTAAAGCCCCTTCCGTCGTCGGGGTCGGATGACGGCCACGGCAGGACGAATTATCATTGCGGGGCCACGCGCCCCCAGCACATCGCCTGCCGAAGTGCCCACAAGGCCCTCGTCGGCGGGTAGATCCTATCCCGGTAACCCACCTGGCAGGCGCGATGTCCGCCAATCCGGATACCTATCCGCTTTTCGACATTCATCCACCTGCTGCACCTGAGGTGACTGCCTGCCGGACTGACCGTACCGGCCCCAGTCTCCCGCGTTGCCCCCATGTCCGAATATTTACCCCAGATTGTCCAGCAAGCCTTCAATGGCCTGTCACTTGGTGCCATCTATGCGCTGATCGCCATCGGTTACACCATGGTGTACGGCATTATCGGCATCATCAACTTTGCTCATGGCGAAATCTACATGATTGGTGCCTATATCGGGCTGGTCACTCTCACCGCGCTGGGTGCGCAGGGTAGCGTACCTCTGCCGTTACTCGTTGCTCTGATGCTCGCCGTTGCCATGATCGTAACCGCACTCTATGGCTACAGCATTGAGCGTATCGCGTACCGCCCTGTACGGAGCAGCCCCCGACTGGTGGCGCTGATTTCAGCCATTGGCATGTCGATTTTCCTGCAGAACTGGGTCGCGCTGGGTCAGGGCTCCCGGGACATGGCCGTCCCCACCCTCATATCAGGCGGCATCGACCTGCCGATTGGCGGCTTTAACGTCACCCTCTCCTGGTCCCGGATGCTGATCATCGTCGTGACAGTCATCCTGATGGCCGTGCTGGCGTTCTATATCCGGTATTCCCGCATGGGGCGCGCCTCGCGTGCCTGCTCGCAGGACATGCAGATGGCCCGTCTGCTGGGCATCGACACGGACCGGGTCATCTCGTTCACCTTCGTCCTGGGCGCCGTGCTGGCTGCCGTTGGCGGGGTACTGATCGCCATCGCCATTGGCAAACTCAACCCCTTCATTGGCTTCATCGCCGGCATCAAGGCTTTTACCGCTGCCGTGCTCGGCGGCATCGGCAGCATCCCTGGCGCCATGTTGGGTGGCATCCTGCTGGGATTGTCGGAAACATTTGCAGCAGCGTTCATCTCCTCTCAATACAAGGATATCGTTGCTTTTGGGTTGCTGATCCTGATCCTTCTGTTCCGACCCAGTGGCCTGCTGGGCAAACCTGAAGTGGAGAAAGTCTGATGGCCTCCACGCTCAAGAATGCCCTCATCGCAACCTTGGTCACGGCATGCCTCACCACGCCCATCCTGGGTCTGCATCTGGTTCGTGAAGGCGCCCGAACCCATCTGGAAACCCGCTGGCACCTGGTGCTGATCGCCTGCGGGGTGATCTTCGCTGCCCAGCTGCTACGTCCATTGCTGACCCGGTTGTCCGGGCGAATCAGCATGGCAGGCATTTGTCCCATCCGACTGTCTGCCTGCTCACCCACTCGCCAGCGGCTCCTGATCCTGGCCGTGATCCTTCTGGCGATCATCTGGCCTTTCTTTGGCAGCCGCAACCAGGTAGACATCGCCACTGTCGTTCTTATCTACATCATGCTGGCCCTGGGGCTCAACATCGTCGTCGGCTTTGCCGGGCTGCTTGACCTCGGTTTTGTCGGCTTCTACGCCGTGGGTGCCTATACCTACGCCCTGCTGCATCAATGGCTGGGCTGGGGGTTCTGGCAGGCCCTGCCCTTTTCCGGTGCGCTCGCCGCTCTCTTTGGCTTCCTGCTCGGTTTTCCTGTGCTGCGTTTGCGTGGCGATTATCTGGCCATTGTCACTCTGGGATTCGGCGAAATCATCCGCCTGCTGCTCATCAACCTCACTGACTGGACCGGTGGGCCTGACGGCATCTCAAGTCTCCCGAAACCTACGCTGTTCGGTTACGAAATCACCCGGCGGGCCAGTGATGGCGGCCAGACATTCCATCAACTGATGGGCTGGACCTTTTCCAACCAGCACATGGTGATCTATCTGTACCTGATGGCACTGACGTTTGCCCTGGTGACCCTGTTCGTCTCCAATCGCCTGGTACGCATGCCCGTGGGGCGAGCCTGGGAGGCACTGCGCGAAGACGAAATCGCCTGCCGCTCGCTGGGTCTGAACCCGACCCGCATCAAGCTGTCGGCCTTTACCCTGGGCGCCATGTTCGCCGGCTTTGGTGGCGCCTTCTTCGCCGCCCGCCAGGGGCTGGTCAATCCGGAATCCTTCACCTTCATCGAATCGGCGCTCATTCTCGCTATCGTCGTACTGGGCGGCATGGGCTCCCAGCTCGGGGTGATCCTCGCTGCCATCATTCTCACCGTCCTGCCCGAGATGGCGCGTGAATTTTCGGATTACCGCATGCTGTTGTTTGGTCTGGTCATGGTATTGATGATGGTCTGGCGTCCAGGCGGCCTGCTGCCCGTCAAGCGTCCTCACGTGGAGCTGACACCATGAACACCACCACCGCCCGCCCGCTGCTCAACGTCCAGGCGCTATCCATGCGCTTTGGTGGCCTCCTGGCGGTTGATAATATTTCCCTGTCCGTAGCGGCCGATGAAATCTTTGCCATCATCGGCCCCAACGGCGCGGGCAAAACGACCGTCTTCAACTGCATCGGCGGCTTCTACCGCCCTACGTCGGGCAGCATCCGGCTGGACGGCCGTGAAATTGCCGGCAAAGCCAGCCACCAGGTCGCCCGGCACGGCCTGGTGCGCACCTTTCAAAATGTCCGGCTCTTCAAGCAGCTGACCGTGCTGGAAAACCTGCTCGTGGCGCAGCACACCCAGGTACAGGCCAACCTGCTGGCCGGCCTGCTGCGCCTGCCTTCTTATCGCAGAGCAGAAAGTGCTGCGATCGAGCGTGCCGCCAGCTGGCTGGATTTCATGGGGCTGCGCGAATACGCCAACCGCGAGGCAGGCAACCTCGCCTACGGCCACCAGCGTCGTCTGGAAATCGCCCGCTGCATGATCACGCAGCCTCGTCTGCTCATGCTCGATGAGCCCGCCGCCGGTCTCAACCCTCAGGAAAAGGTTGATCTGATGCATCTGATCCGCCGCCTGCGTACCGAGTTCAAGGTTGCGGTTCTGCTGATTGAACACGACATGAAACTGGTGATGAATGTCTCCGAACGCATTCTGGTCATGGAACACGGCAAGCCCATCCTGACTGACACCCCTGAAGCTGTCCGCAACGATCCGCGCGTGATCAAAGCCTACCTGGGAGAAGCCTGATGAGCAACGCGCCCACAACGCCGGACGAAGCCACAGGCACCAATACCCGGACGCCTCCGGATGCCCCGATGCTGCAACTAGACTGTATCGACACCTTCTACGGCCCGATCCAGGCTCTGGATCAGGTCAGCCTCTATGTGAACAAGGGGGAAATCGTCACCCTGATCGGCAGCAACGGTGCCGGCAAGACCACCCTGCTGATGACCATCTGCGGCAATCCCCAGGCACGTACCGGCCGGATCCGCTTCGAGGGAGAGGACATCAGCGGGCTGCCCACCCACGACATCATGCGCAACGGCATCGCTATCTCGCCCGAAGGGCGACGGATCTTTGCTGACATGACGGTCACCGAGAACCTGCAAATGGGCGGGTTCTTCCTGGATGACGCAGAGATCGAAGCCGGGATCGAACACGCCTTTACCCTCTTTCCGCGCCTGCGCGAACGGGCTCAGCAGCGCGCCGGCACCATGTCCGGCGGCGAACAGCAGATGCTCGCCATCGGTCGCGCCCTGATGAGCCGTCCCCGTTTGCTGCTGCTGGACGAACCCACACTCGGTCTGGCACCACTCATCATTGCCCAGATTTTCGAGATCATCCAGATGATCCGGTCCGAAGGCATTACCGTCTTCCTGGTCGAACAGAATGCTAACCGGGCCCTGCAACTTGCCGACCGGGGCTACGTGCTGGAAAACGGCCGCGTTGTTCTCGAGGACACAGGCCAGAACCTGCTTGTCAACGACGAAATCCGCAAGGCATACCTGGGGGTATAGGCGCCATGGCACGCAAGCTGATCATGTTTGGCGCCGGCAAGACGGCCGAGCTGGCACATTTCTATTTCAGCACCCAGACCGATTATGAAGTCATTGCCCTGACGGTGGACGCAGAGCAGGCAGCAGGCAGCAGGCAGCAGGCATGTTACCTGCATTTGAAGGGCTGTCAATTATTCCTTTCGACACATTAACGCGCCATTACCCCCCATCTGAACACGACGCCTTTGTGGCCATCACCTATGCCCGCAACAACCTGGCGCGGCGTGAACGCTATCTACTACTCAAGCAGATGGGCTATCGCATGGCCAGCTTCGTTAGCCCCAGTGCCGAGGTTTCAGAAAACACGCTGATCGGCGACAACTGTTTCATTCTGGAAAACACTTGCCTGCAGCCTTTCACGACCATTGGCAACAATGTTTTCATCTGGTGTGGCAGCAGTGTCTGCCATCATTCCCGTATCGGTGACCACTCGTTTCTGGCGTCTGGCGTCACGGTTTCGGGTAACGTCACCGTCGGTGAGTGCTGCTTCCTGGGCGCTCATGCCACCCTGCGCGACGGGCTCCAGATCGGCGACCAGTCCGTCATCGGGGCCGGTGCACTGTTGCTGAATGACGTACCCGCTGACAGCCTTGTCATCGGCTCCGCATCACTCCCCTCGGACTGGCCGGCCTCCCGGCTATACTCGATATAACCCGGCCAGATGCGGTGGGTGCTCCTGTCAATCCAGGCTGCACCTGGCCCGGACAAATTCCCTCAAGGCTGGGCAAGCTCCCTCAAGGCAACCTGCAACCACTGATAGCACCGTGCCACGGTGTCTATTCTGACGGCCTCATCGGGCGAATGGGCCCCCGTGATGCTCGGCCCGAAGGAAATCATTTCCCAGTGCGGATAGTTTTCGGACAGAATGCCGCATTCCAGACCGGCATGAATGACCTTCAGTGGCGGCACATGACCAAACAATGCCTCGCCAGTCCGCTGGAATAACTGAACAAGCCGCGAAGCAGGCTGCGGCTGCCAGCCGCCATAGTCACCGTCATAGTGCGCCAGCCCTCCGGCCAGCCGCACGATGCAGGCGATCCGCTCAGCCAGATCTGCCTTCTGGAATGCCGAGGACGAACGCAGCAAGCAGGAGATTTTCAACGCGCCATCCGCACAGGAAATGGCAGCCAGATTGTTGGACGTTTCCACCAATCCGGCAATGACCGGGCTCATCCGGTCCACGCCATGCGGCATGGCTCTAAGCACATCCAGCACATGCTGGGCATCCTCGATCACTGCCCGGACCTCATCGTCAGTCGGCATCAGGCTCAGCGCCAGCCCCTGATCTTCGGCCGGCAACCCTGCCCTTATCTGCGCCGCCAAGTTGACCAGCGCCTCCTGGGCACCAGCGGCGGCCTCATGCGCGAGACCGATCCGTGCATGCGCCTCCCGGGGAATGGCATTCCGCAAATTACCCCCTGTCAGATCGCTGATGTCTGTGGCACCGATCGCCGCCAGCGCCTGCGCCAGAATACAGATGGCATTGCCCCGCATCCGGTGGATATCCACGCCGGAATGCCCCCCCCGCAGACCACTGACCTGCAGGCGATAACCAGGCAGCCGAACGGCCCGCATCGTGTACGGAATCGAATAGCTGCCATCGACGCCCCCTGCGCAGCCGATGCACAGCTCGCCCTCGTCCTCGTAGTCCAGGTTGATCAGGTAGCGCCCCGCCAGCCAATCCGGCTGCAAACCCTTCGCGCCATCCATGCCCGTCTCCTCGGTCGCGGTAAACAGCGCTTCCAGCGGCGGATGCACCAGCGACTCGTCCGCCAGCGCGGCCAGAATCATGGCTACCCCCATGCCGTTGTCAGCCCCGAGCGTCGTACCATCGGCCGTCACCCAGCCATCCTCGCGCACCTTGGTCGTGATCGGATCCCGCTCGAAATCGTGCACCTTGTCGGCATTCTTCTGCGGCACCATGTCAAGATGCGCCTGCAGAATCACGCCCGGTGTATCTTCGTGCCCGGCACTGGCTGGCTTTCTCACCCGGATGTTGCCTGCTTCATCACGTGCGGAGGCCAGCCCGAGCCGGGCCGCCTCGTCCAGCACGTATTGCTGCACGGCAGCCTCATGATGCGACGGACGCGGAATCTGCGTCAGCTGATGAAAATACCGCCAGACAGCCTGGGGTTGAAGATCAAGGATGCTGCTCATCGAATGACTCCTTGTGGAAGGGCCCGGCGGCGAGGGGAAATCCAGCCTGACACGGGGGGACGCCCGGACACGCGATGCCGGGTCGGACCGGCACGGTGCGGACAAGGGCAGTGCACCGTACTGCAGGACATAGCCTGGACACGCCACGCCCTTGCGCCTGTCTATTGTAGAGAAGCCGCCGCCCGGGTTTCTGGCTGGGCACATGCCGCGCGGCCGGTACCACGGGCGTGAGGCAGGCATCGGACATGCGCGATGGCATCCGCATGGAAGGCTCCATATCGGCCAGCATGGCCATCCATGGCCGGATCGTGAATCCCTTTGCCAACGAAGGCGTCGACATCCTCGAGGCGATCTACGGCCGCGCACGACATGTGACCTACGGGTTCGGGGCCCGGTGACCATGCCGGGCGACCCGTCACGTTCCGGCCCCAGACGCCATGCCCCCGCTCGCGGGCCAGGGGAAGGATCAGGTCCACACGGTATCTGCCGGGCCTGATGCCCTGGATGCCGGGCCCACCCCACTGAAGCAAGGAGCGCCATCCTTCATCGGAACACGGGCGCGGCGGGCGCACCCTCGGTCCGGGATCAGACATTGATCGACTTATACCGGAAGCGCTTGGGCTTGGCCTCTTCCTCGCCGAGGCGACGCCGTTTGTCTTCCTCGTACTCACGGTAGTTGCCAGCAAAGAAGGTCCATTGCGAATCGCCCTCGGCCGCCAGAATATGCGTGGCGATCCGGTCCAGGAACCAGCGATCGTGTGAGATCACCAGGCAGCAGCCGGCGAACTCCAGCAGCGCATCCTCCAGCGCCCGCAGGGTTTCCACATCAAGATCGTTGGACGGTTCGTCCAGCAACAGCACGTTGCCACCTTCCAGCAACGTCTTGGCCAGATGCAGGCGGCCGCGTTCCCCGCCGGACAGTTGCCCCACCAGCTTCTGCTGGTCGGGGCCCTTGAAGTTGAAACGTCCGATGTAGGCCCGCGACTGCATCTCGAACTTGCCGACATTGATGATGTCCAGCCCGCCGGAGACATCCTCCCAGACCGTCTTGTCACCCTGCAGCGATTCACGTGACTGATCGACATAGGCGATGTGGGCCGTATGACCGATCTTGATCTCGCCACTGTCCGGCTGTTCGCGCCCCGTGATCATCCGGAAGATCGTCGACTTGCCGGCCCCGTTGGGACCGATGATGCCGACGATCGCGCCTGGCGGAATCTGGAAGCTGAGGTTATCAACCAGCAACCGGTCGCCATAAGCCTTGGAAACATTATGGAACTCAATGACCTGGTCGCCCAGACGCTCGGCCACCGGGATGAAGATCTCCTGCGTCTCGTTGCGACGCTGGTATTCGTAGGACGACAACTCGTCAAAGCGGGCCAGACGAGCCTTGCTCTTGGCCTGACGGCCCTTGGCGTTCTGGCGCACCCATTCCAGCTCCTTCTTCAGCGCCTTCTGTCGGGCCGACTCGGCCGCTTCTTCCTGCTTCAGGCGGTTACTCTTCTGGTCAAGCCAGGAGCTGTAGTTACCCCGCCAGGGAATGCCGCTGCCCCGGTCGAGCTCCAGAATCCATTCCGCAGCATTGTCAAGGAAGTAGCGATCGTGAGTGACCGCCACCACAGTCCCGGTGAATTTCTGCAGGAACTGCTCCAGCCAGTCGACGCTCTCGGCATCCAGGTGGTTGGTCGGCTCGTCCAGCAGCAGCATGTCGGGGCGCGACAGCAGCAGGCGGCACAGTGCGACACGTCGCTTCTCGCCCCCGGACAGATTGCCGATTTTGGCCTCCCAGGGCGGCAGACGCAGCGCATCAGCCGCTACCTCCAGCTGCAGATCAATATTGTCGGTACCGGCTGCCTGAATGATCGCCTCGTACTTGGCCTGCTCGGTCGCCAGCGCATCAAAATCGGCATCCGGCTCGGCATAGGCTGCGTAGATTTCTTCAAGTTTCTGCTTGGCCTCAACGATATCCCCCAGGCCACCCTCGACAGCTTCCCGCACCGTCTGCTCAGCATCCAGCTGCGGCTCCTGCGGCAGGTACCCCACCTTGATGCCCGGCATCGGCATGGCCTCGCCCTCGATTTCCTTGTCGAGACCCGCCATGATCTTGAGCAGGGTGGACTTGCCCGCCCCGTTGGTGCCCAGCACACCAATTTTGGCACCCGGGAAAAAGCTCAGCGAAACATCCTTGAGGATCTGGCGCTTGGGTGGCACGATCTTGCTCACCCGGTTCATCGTATATACGTATTGGGCCATGTAGCTGCGGCAGCCAGCGCTGCCGGGAAAAAGTGAACCTGACAGAAAAGGCGCCGCCATTATTGCAGCGAACGGGTCAGATTCTTTCTTGAAGGGGAAAGAATGGCTCTCAGGCCATGCGGACAGGCGCACTACCAGACGGTAGCTGCGGCCAGCCATTCGGGTCTGATTCTCTCATCCCCGAACCGGGCATTATCGCAGAGCTATTGCCGGCCGCCAAACACGGGGAGCAGACCGCAGCCCCGGCCCTCAATGTGCAGGAGGTGTCAGACAGCGGCACTCGCGCAGAAGCTGTGAACCTGGTACCGGCAACACAGCGGAAGACTGTGCCGGCACCACGGCCATGCAACCACGCGGACCAAAGCGCAGTTGCAGGACAAAAGGCCGGGGCTGACCACGCTTGCCATCCAGCAGCTGCCCCTTGTCGTCACGCTGAAACACCTGATCAAGCACCAGATCACTGCTGTCCACAAAGGCGGCATCACCCAGCATGACCCGGCGGCCGCTGAAACGCTCGGCGACCGTTTCAATGGCCGCCAGACAAGTCGCGTTGGTCTGGACTGCCAGACGGGCCGGCGGCAGGTCCGACAGTGATACGCCGGGATCCTGGCGCAGCAGCTCGGAAGCCTTTTCCCGCTGCTCGTCAATCCTGTCCTGCTGCCCCCCTTCACGCAGCGCCCTTGCTTCTGGTGATTCGCGGCGATGTGCAGGCTGATCCGCCGTCAGAGAGGCACAGCCCGCCAGGGCTGCGGTCAAGACGGCCCCCGCCACCAGCGGGCGGCAGAGCAAAGCACACAATCGTACAGAAGACAGCGACAACAGGGTCATGGCAACAGGAAAGAAGAAGTCTGGGCAGGCGTTCGCATCAGCATGGGGCCAGCAGCGTGCGATGCAGCACCGGATACCTGATCCACTGCCCGCTTGATCTGCGCCTCGCCGGCCACCGGACACCGTCCATGCTCCCGGTGAAAAAGCGCGGTAGCCAGCAACGCTTCCTGTGCACTACCCAGCTGATGCTGCAGATCATCGGCAACAAAACAGGTCGGCGAAAAGCCGGCATCGAAGCCACCTGCACCCTTGTCGTTGACCCCATTGAATTCAATGGGGAAGTATGACATACCGCAGTTGTCATGCGCCGTAAAGCCATAGGGTTTGCCACAGGTGGTACTGCCAACCTGGATGACCTCTACGTCAATGCCGCGCAGCCCGTTGATGAGCGACTCACTGGCCGAGCAGGTATTGATCCCGGTCAGGACATAAACTCGCCGCAATCCCAGACTGGGCAGCGCCTGATTGGCCTTCGTCTCGGTCCCTTCGTTGCCACTGGCCACAGCAATGAATGGCAACTGACTTTCTTCCTTCTTGCGCTTGTCGTTGTATTTCAGGCGCTCGAACACCTTGCCACGACTCAGCGTCGAATCACTCAGCATGTACGCCAACTCTGCCGATTGATACAGATACCCGCCGCCGTTATAGCGCAGATCCACCACCACATCCGACACGTTCTGCGCTTTCATATCGGTCACGGCCTTGATCAACTGGGCTTCGGTCGCGAGGTTGAATCCGTTGAACATCAGATACCCCACCTTGCCACCAGTAGCCGTGGACAGCACATGGGCCGCCTGCACAGGCGGCGCCTGATACTGTCCGGCGCTGAGCGCCACCGTTCTGCGCTGCTCTCCATCTTCAGCCGCGGGATCGAATTCAAACTGGGCCTCTTCCCCATCCCTGGCCTGAAAAAGGATCTGCATCAACACGTCCAGATCAGCCGGATCCTGCGTATTGACCACATCAATCCGCTTGCCCGCCGGAGTCACCACCGATAACAAACGGTCTCCCCGGCTCACCCGCTGCCGGGCTGCCGGGGTATCAGGCATCACCAGGACGACCCGCAGATCCCGTGGTACCTCTTGCCTCAGAATGCCGATATCCATGCCATAGGTGCTGGGGGCCCCAGTCCTGGACTGCGCCGTCCATTCGGCTGTCGGCATGGCAAAGCTGAACCGGTCTCTGCGCAATCCATCCGGGTTCAGCTTGCTGGACAACTGCGCCTTGAACCAGTTGGTCATCCCCTCCTGATAACCCACCTGACGGTAGGCCGGCAGATCGGGACTGAGCATGGGCACTTCGTCGTACCAAAGATAGTTTTCCTGCAAATAGGCATGGACGAAACTCAGCTCAGTGAGACGCGTACCTTCGCGATAGTCCTTCAACAAACGCCCCGCATTGTCTCTGGCCAGCTTATTGTCCGGCGCGCACTGCTGGGCAAACTGCCCGGACGCCCCTTCTCCGAGCGGCTCACGATGGCCGCCACCGCCACCACCACAGGCGGTCAGCCCTGTGGCCAGCAGGGCGGATATGGCCAGGACACGTAAATTCGTTGCATTCATGCAACGATCATGGCAAATACCTTCAGCATAAGCAACGAAGATATTCACAAGGCCCGTCAAATGGCCATAAACAGCCTACAGACGCATTGACTGGCCATTCGCTCGAATGCGCCATGCCCAAAACCAAACAGCCGGCATGAGCCAGGCACTTGGCCTGACGATTACTCCGAGAATGGCCCTGCTACACCGTTCCGACCTTCCACGGAATCCGCCTCCAGACCTTCCCGATCAAAGCGCACATCCGGATCCACCGCTTCAGGCTCACGCAGCGACACCAGATAGTCCCAGATTGCATAGCACAGATCACGACATCCTTGACCGGCGATGGCCGAAATACAGTAAACCGGCCCCTGCCATTCCAATGCCTCAACCAAACGGCTCCTGATCTCAGCCACCTGCTCTGCCGGCATCATGTCCACCTTGTTCAGCACCAGCCAGCGAGGTTTCTCATACAGGGCCGGATCATATTTGCGCAGCTCCTCGATGATCGTTCTAGCCTCGTCAACAACATCCCGTTCCGGATCGAAAGGAAAAATATCAACCAGATGCAGCAGCAGATGCGTCCGCTGCAGATGTCGAAGAAAGCGATGCCCGAGCCCAGCCCCTTCCGCAGCCCCGCCAATCAGCCCCGGTATATCCGCCACGACAAAACTACGCCCCTCGTCAATACGGACGACTCCCAGATTGGGGTGCAGCGTCGTAAACGGGTAATCCGCCACTTTAGGCCGGGCATTGGACACTTGGGAAATGAACGTCGACTTTCCTGCGTTCGGCATGCCCAGCAGACCCACATCAGCCAACACCTTCAGCTCCAGCCGGAGACGACGTTCCACACCAGGCCAGCCCGGAGTGGACTTGCGTGGGGCACGGTTGGTACTGCTCTTGAAATGCAGATTGCCCAGACCGCCATCACCTCCCTTGGCCAGCACCACACGCTCGCCATGGGCTGTCAGATCGAAAAGCAACTCGCCTGTGTCCTCATCATGGATCTGGGTGCCCACCGGCATGCGCAGCAGGATATCCTCCCCCCCTTTGCCGTACTGATCCGAACCCCGTCCATTCTCACCGCGCCGCGCCTGATATTTCCGGGTATAACGAAAATCGATCAACGTGTTGATATTGCGATCCGCTTCCGCCAACACAGAGCCCCCCCGGCCACCATCTCCGCCATCCGGCCCCCCGTATGGGATGAATTTTTCCCGGCGAAATGAAGCAGCCCCGTTGCCACCAGCACCGGCGATCACTTCGATACGGGCCTCATCAATAAATTTCATGGCTCACTCCTGCAGAGAGCACGGTCCTCTCTCGCCGTTCCAGTATTCAAACAAGCAGCCATAGCGCACCATGTTGGCGACCTGGCCGTAGAACAGCTGGCGAAATCAGAAAAATAACAGTAAAACACGGCGCCAACAGACGAAAAAAAAGCCCCGGTCGTCCGGGGCAGATTCAAAGCCAGGGCGCCTCAGGCTGCTTCGGCCATCGACGGGGTAATACTGACCACTTTGTTGTTTCTTGGCCCGGCAATACCGAATGTCACCACACCGTCAATCAGTGCAAACAGCGTATGATCCTTGCCCATCCCGACGTGGCGCCCCGCATGAACCCGGGTGCCGCGTTGACGGACGATAATGGAGCCAGCCGAAACAAACTGACCACCATAAGCCTTGACACCCAGCATCTTGGGCTTGGAATCGCGACCATTTCGCGTAGAGCCGCCGCCTTTCTTCTGTGCCATGTCTGATTACCTGCACGAAATGCCCTGTCACCGAAACAAAGACAGGGTTTGGTTGATCTGACCCGGCAGCCCTCAGGCTGCTGCGGGCGCCTCGGCCTTGGCCGTTCCCAGCTCAGACGATACCTGAGTGATGAACAGTTCCGTGTAATTCTGGCGATGTCCCTGGCGCTTCTGATAGTGCTTGCGCCGGCGCATCTTGAAAATGCGCACTTTCTTGTGACGTCCTTGAGACAGCACGACAGCCGACACACTTGCACCCCCCACTAGCGGCGCCCCGATCTTCACCTGATCACCGTCATAGACGGCCAGTACCTGATCGATTTCGATGCCGGCCCCGATGTCTGCGGATATCTGTTCTACCTTGATTTTTTCGCCAGCAGCAACCTTGTATTGCTTGCCGCCGGTTTTTATGACCGCGTACATGGAAACCTCCAAATGACGCGCCATCCCACCCGGGAGGACGCAACCTGGAATTATAGAATCCTCATCCATTACCAGTCAAACATGGGCCGCCCGACCGGGGCAAACCGTCCAGCCGCACCAAAATCTGCGACAGCTCATCGGTCTCGGCCATACGCCCATATAATCAGAGCTTTTCCAGGGCCGCCCTGTTTACCATCATGGTGTCATGGCGACGTCCGCCTCCTGCCCCATACGGGTGCCAGCGATCCGGACACCTTGGTCAGGTCAACGCAACCCCTCGTCCATCTTGAAACCCTACGACGCATACCCGATCATCTCTGACGATCTCGCCGAAGTCGATCGGGTCATCAAGGAACGTCTCGACAGCCCCGTCGCCCTCATACGCACCATCGCCAGCTATATCATCGGCGCCGGTGGCAAGCGGCTCCGACCCGTACTCCTGACCGTCTTTGCCCGTGCGCTAGGCTACGGACAAAGCGACGCCCAGCGTGCCCTGGGACATCATTGGCTGATGGCCGCAGTCGTGGAGTTCATCCACACCGCCACGCTGCTGCATGACGACATCGTCGATGAATCTACCTTGCGGCGGGGAGCCCCCACCGCCAACGCCCAGTTCGGCAATGCCGCATCTGTCCTGGTCGGAGACTTTCTCTATTCCCGTTCATTCCAGATGATGGTGGAAGTCGAGCAGCTCAGCGTCCTCAAGACCCTGGCTGACGCGACCAACGTCATCGCCGAAGGCGAAGTACTCCAGCTTCTCAACTGCAACGACCCCGACGTCGACGAAGCCGCCTACCTGCAGGTCATCCGATTCAAGACCGCCAAGCTATTTGAAGCATCGGCGCGCATCGGCGCCATATTGGCAGGTGCCACGCCGACCCTGGAAGAAGCGGCTGCCACCTATGGCCGTCATCTCGGTACCGCCTTTCAGATCATTGATGACGTGCTGGACTATTCCGGTGAACGGGAAACCATGGGCAAGAACATCGGCGATGACCTGCGCGAGGGCAAGGCCACACTGCCACTCATCCGGGTTATGGAAATCGGCTCGCCAGAAGACAGGGATATTGTCCGACAGGCCATTCTCACTGGTGAAACCGAACACTTCGACCTCATTCATCAGGCCATCCAGCGCTGCGACGCCCTTGGCTACGCCCGTCGCCTTGCCGAGCAGGAATCCCAACGCGCCCGTGAAGCACTGGCCGACATGCCGGCATCCCAATATCTTGAAGCTCTGCTATACTTGGCGTCTTACTCTGTATCGCGAAACAAGTGAAGTTTGCAGCAGGGCAGTCGGGGTGTAGCTTAGCCTGGTAGAGCGCTACGTTCGGGACGTAGAGGCCGGAGGTTCGAATCCTCTCACCCCGACCAGCTGGAAACATCAAGCACATGGGTTGTCTGGCGTAGGCCCGGACACAGATGGGTGACATGCCTCGTCCCCAATACAGACAACCATACCCTCGAACGGGAAGCCAGAACCAGCCTCGAGTTACCACCACAAATCGAGCATGTGGCATAGCATCCAGCTTTCTGCCCACTTAACTTCCATTCATTGAGTCTGGCATCACAGGCCGTTCAGAAACAGGCGCAGACACCCACCTGAAATGATCACCTGTGAAATGATCACCTGATTGCCGCTATCGGCAACGGGCGATCAAATCTGAACATGACGCCTGCACAATCATCACGAAAAACCAGGCCCTCAGGACTGGACGCAGATGCCCCCTGACTGTCTGCAGCAGTTTCAGACAGGCATGTCCAATTCATTGTTGCGTCCCCCGGCCGACTGCCATTCGTCGGCAAAATGTCCCCCCCAAACCACTGCGATATTCCGGGCAATTGACTTCGCAGGACTGATTCCCATACTTTAGGCTTAAGCAGCCACCCAACGGGCAAACTGCATCCGTATGCGCTGCGGCCAGGTTGGGTGATCAGGAACAGCCGAAAGAACCAAGAATACAAAATGTCAATTGAAGGACAGTTTTTGGCGTTTCATTGTATTAAGAATCATTAGCATTAGAATTTCTGCCCTGATTGCCTGTTATTACTTATACCCTTGAAGGTTCCATATGCCCCTCTCAATCCGTTCCCATGCATTACGTGCTGGAAAGCGGTTCACGCTCAGTCCGGAGCCTGTCGTTGCTGTCCAATTTGCTCGCAAACGATCAGCATCCGTGATTCATACGCTTCTGAGCAGCATTGCGATTATCAACACGGTACTTCCAGCGGCGAGCGTTAGCGCATCCCCTGCCATTCCGTCTGCAAGTGACGTCCATCCATTGGAAATTCCTGCAGGCCCACTCAGTCAGGCGCTCCTTCAATTCAGTCTCGAGACGGGCATCAAACTGAAATACGATCCCGCCTCCATCAACAAGCTCACAACACGTGGCGTGGTCGGGGCGTCCAACCACGACGCGGCATTGCACCAATTGCTGGATGGCACCGGCTTACAGGCAGCACCATCAGGCGATGGCAGCTACACGCTGGGCATGCCGGCTACAAAATCAAAATCGGCAAATTCGGATGTTTATGTTCTTGATACTGTGAATGTAGTTGCGGCACGAAATTACGCTTCCAACAGCATTAATGCAGCCACAGGCATGACGTTGTCCACGCGTCAGACACCACAGTCCATCTCCGTCATAACAAGCAACTTGATGGAAGATGCCAACATCACCAATGTGGCTTCTGCCGTGGCACAGGCACCAGGCATCATCAGCATTTCAAAACCCTCGGTCGGCGGTATCGACGAGATTTATTCCCGTGGCTATCTCTTGCAGAACTATATGCTTGACGGGGCGCCAACTGCCAGTGCAGCCGTATCGCAAGATGCCTACCAGGGTCTGTCATCCATTGACTCTGCCGCTTACGAAACTGTCACTGTAGTGCGTGGTGCAACGGGTTTGCTCAGCGGTGCAGGCGAACCATCAGGGACGGTCGCGCTCACACACAAGCGGCCAACCCGGGAACTTCTGGGATCGCTGTCCCAGTCAGCCGGCCACTGGGGCCAACACCGGACTACCGTGGACATTGGCGGCCCACTGAGTCAGTCAGGTCAGCTACGAGGGCGACTGGTCAGCACCTACGACGCCGGAGGCGATTGGCACGAAGGCTACCGATACAACAAAATTTCAAGCTACGGGGTTTTGGAAACTGACTTGACGAACCGCCTGCTGGCTACCCTGCAACTGGATGCAAACCGCAATCACAGTACAGGTGGCGCCGGGGGCAACGGTTATGCCATTGCAGCCCGAGATGGCACCCCATTGTTTTTTAGCCGCAGAAGTAACCCGCAAGTCGATTGGAGCTATTTCGAGAGCAAGCGGGTTGGTGGCTCGGGCGCAATCACCTACCGCATAGCGGACGACTGGAAAGCCTCGTTCAATTACAGCCATTACGAACTCACCTATGACAGCGAGAAGGGCGGACAGCGCCGACAGCACCTGCCGCGCAGAAATGGTGACTTTGACTTGGAAATGCTCAAAACGCGTTCTGACAGCAGCTCCGACTCAGTAACCCTCAAAGTGGATGGACAGTATCATCTACTTGACAGAAAACATGAACTTTCGATCGGATTGATTGCAAACCAATCCAAAACAGACACCCCAACCTACCTCAGAACGATCCGGCGACACCTAAATATCTACACGTGGAACAGGCAGTCTCCACGCCCCAATTGGGCCAACGTCAAAAACGCCCCGATCACCAATAAAACCAAGCAGTCTGCAGTGTTCGTATCAAGCCGCTTCCGTGCAACCGATAAATTGTCACTGCTCGCCGGGACGCGCTGGAGCAACTGGAGCAACAAATACGAAAACCGAACCTTTAACGATGTCCAGCACCTCAGAGAGCACGGCGTATTCACACCATATTACGGGATCGTGTTCGATGCCACGGACAATCTTTCACCCTACGCCAGTTACACCTCCATTTTCAAAGTGCAAAACGCCCAGGACGTGTTGGGCCACCAGCTCGATCCTGAAGTTGGCAGCAATGTGGAGGCTGGGCTAAAAGGCGAGTGGTACGGTGGCCGACTGAATGCCAGCATATCCGTGTTCCAGGTCAAACGCGACAACCTGGCTGTGCCTGATGGCAACAAACGCACTCCTGATGGCCTGCATACCGCATATGTAGGGATAGACAATGTCAAGGGGCGCGGCTGGGAGCTGGAGATAGAAGGGGAAATCCGCCCCCGCTGGAAAATTCAGGGCGGATTCACCCGCATGCGCACATATGACAGCAACCACACCCTGCTGAATTCACAGCAACCCCGGGATTTCTTCAAGCTATTTACCAGCTGGAGCCCCACCAACCTACAGCAACTGACACTCGGTGGCGGTGCCACCTGGCAGAGCAAGACGTATGACAGCGGGGAGATTGAATCTTTGCGCGCTCTCTACTCACAAAAAGGCTATGCGGTCTTCGATTTAATGCTCGGCTACAGATTTACTGGAAATCTCAGCCTCATGCTCAACATTGAAAACCTGTTCGACAAGGCATATCGAACAAATCTGTATGAGCATACCTACGGCGCACCAAGAAACATCAACGCCACACTCAGGTATGACTTCTGACCAGGCCAGGCTCATGAAGTAAACCGACAAAAAATCAGAAGCGTGCCTCCAGATAAGACGGCACGCTTCCAGTGGCAATGATCATGACATCACGGCACAGAAACACGTGCCACAGAGTCCATCGACATCGGAACTTCCAAATGAAGCAGCATATAAATTAATACAGAAAGCAAGCTGACTCACATCTCCCACTGAGGGGAGCACTGCCTGCCAAGGCAGCAACACTCAACGAACGAATTCAAAATA
The DNA here is from genome assembly GCA_030527825.1 of Lautropia sp. Taxonomy (GTDB): domain Bacteria; phylum Pseudomonadota; class Gammaproteobacteria; order Burkholderiales; family Burkholderiaceae_E; genus Lautropia. The sequence continues at coordinate 904,259 of JAUNAC010000001.1, read as the reverse complement.
ATAAATAGCTCATGAAAATCACAAGGATTTTATCGAAAGGGCTCCTGGCCATTGCATGCCTACCCGCTGCTTGCACATCCTATACACCCGGCCACGAAGAGCCATCCAGATCAATGATGAAAGCCACACAACGATCGATTATGGATGAACAGCAAGCGCTGGTTGACGAATTCGGCCAGGCACTCAAGCAGCGATGGTCATATTATCATGCCGGTGCAGTAAACTTTAACACCGAGATACAGGATCTCAAAAACAAAATATCACGCGCTCCATTAACCGATGACGATCTTCAGATTGAATTCCAGCGCATTTTAATGCTTGGCATTGATGGGCACGCCAGAGTCTCCAGTGCCCAGTATCCGGACGGATCCCTTCCTCTCCTGTTTGGCCCCGTCGGCTCTCATCTGGCCGTTGTCAAGTCAGACTATAGCGCATTATTGGATGCTGACCACCCCTTTTTAGAAAGCATTGATGGAAAGCCGGTATCAACCTGGCTGGAATTGGCATCACGCTATATTGCAAAAGGATCCCCGCAGCTTGTTCAGGGCCGAGGAGCAAGAATGCTGAGCCGGAATTTCAGGTTCCTTCAGAAAGTCGGTGGGTTTTCACAGAAAGATGAGGTAGAAGTCGTTCTCAGCTCAGAAAACGGGGACAAAAAATCCTACCCCGTCAAACTGCAATTTGGAGAACACTCCCGCCACATCAAGAAAAACCCGGCAACCGAAAGGTCGCTGGGTCCCTCACGCTGGTTGGCTGACGGGAAAATCGGCTACCTTCGCATTGCTCGCATGGACGATGCTGCCGCCGGCGAAATAGATCGCTGGATGCAAACATTCCGTGGCGCAAACGGCCTTGTGATTGATGTCAGAAATAACGGAGGCGGTAGCCGGGAAGCTTTGCGCAGAATGTATTCCTATCTGGCATCTCCGCATGACGAGCCACACGTTATAAATGCAGCGCGTTATCGGAAATTCAAGGACTTTGACTACGATCACCTGACAAGCCGCTTCATGTATCGCGAAAACGACCCTCACTGGAGCAGTCGGGAGAAGTCCGCTATCGCGAAATTCAGGCTTGGCTTTTCTCCCAAATGGATCCCGCCTTCCGAGGAATTCAGCGACTGGCACTATCTGGTTCTGGACCGGGAACAGCATCCCGGCATTTACCATTTTGACAAACCAGTTGTTGTGCTGAGTAACGAATACATATTCAGTGCCGCTGATATCTTCATGGCGGGCATGCGCAGCCTTTCGAATGTCACGATCATTGGCACCCCCAGCGGAGGCGGTAGCGCACGCGTAGTGAACGACACGCTCAGTGACGGGAAAACCATGGTTCGCATGGGATCCATGATTTCCTATCAGGCCGACGGCAAGCTATTCGATGGCGTCGGCGTACCGGTTGACATCCGCGTTGACCCAGTCCCCGAATTTTACCTGCGCTATGGACTGGCCCGTGACAAGGCACTGGATGCAGCATGCAAGCTGATTCTCGATCGACTGAAACCATAGCTTCTCCAGTGAGAGATAAAACCGCCTGTCTCGATGATCCAGTACACGCTGAACACATCCCCCCATATATCAGCAATGCGGAAATCGTCGAGTCCGGCGGAGCGGACAGCTTCTGGACATGACCTCCAAGTGACGCGCACTGAAAATTACCCTACGCCTGTTCAGCAGCGCTGCTTCATGTGTGACGGCATCTGCGGGATACAGCTCCCGCATAATCGCCTGAGAAGCCCCTGCTGCCGGCGCAACACACCTCCGTATCTCCGTATATTCCGTTGCACCAAGCCGGCTCCCATAACGGGCCTTCGAGCGGCCCCCCGTGTCCCCGCATATGGTCGCGAACGCCATTGGATCCGTCACCAAGACTTCCTGACCCTGCGCTGACCGAATACCTGGAATTCCTGTGTACCAGGGAATGTTCCCGAGCCGCATCTGGCGCTCACCAAAGAACCCGTAGGCAGCGCCTGCGGCGAATACCCAAAGACCCTCCCGGGCATGGCTGCCAGTCCCCACCCACCAGGCAGGGCATCAACATCCGGATTCACCTATGGGCGGCGCGGCTTTGCTATCACCTTCAACACATCACAGTATACTGATTACAAATCCTTATCATTATTAGTAGCAACCGTTCATCCCATTTTCATACCTGCCCTGCAAGGATTTTCCATGTCCCCCAGCCGCACCTCCCTGTTCCTCGCCCTGACGCTGAGCATGCACCATGCTTCAGCGCATTCACATCCCACACAGCACGCCCCTGGCGCTCCCGCCGGCATTCCATCAACGGCCTTCAAGCCCGCCGTTGACTGCAGCACACTGAAAAAATACGATCCCCAGTGGGCCAGCCGCGGTGACAACTACGGTCTGATTCCCGATCAGAAAAGCCAGACCCCTGCGGCAAAGACCAAAGCCTCGCGTCGCGCAGAGCCCGTCTACATTTCCGGCTTCTACCAGCTGCAGGAACACGCAGGCACGCTCTACGCCACCTTTGGCGGGAAAATGGTTCCCGGAGTCACCCCGGGAGCCCTGGTCGCGCTGGACGCTGACTCACTGAGCTTCAAACGCGCGATCCCGCTTCCCTTTGCAGCCCATGCGCTGGACATCAGCAAGGACGGTCAGCACGCCGTTGTCACCCATACCCATGTCAACGCCTTCAGCCTGATCGACCTGGCCTCTGGCACCAGCCGCTGCCGCAAAGCGGATACCGCGGTTGAAGGCAAAAGCTATCGCGGGCGCTATGTCCGGATGGATGATGACGGCAATTTCTATATCAATTACAACGTCTTCGACACCAGACAGTACCCTGGCTACATCATGAAGTACACCTCCGCCGGAGAGCACGCCCCCGGATTTAGCCTCCACTCTGTGGGCGTCGGTTCCGTTATCCCGCTACAGCTCTGGCAGGGACAACTTCTGACCGGCTCTCATCAACTGGTCTCGGTCAACCCCGACACCGGAGCCGTCACCCCCGAAACCAGCATCGACGACACCGTCAACGTCTACAACTACACGCCCGGCCCGGGCAAACAGCTGCTGGCCAACACCTTCAATGTCAGCGCCCAACCCAATCTGCTGCTCATCGACCCGGCGACCGGCAGCCGCAGCAGCCTGCTGACGGGCAGCGGCAGCGTTGAGATCGGGTACTCCCCAGAATCCGGTCAGGTCTTTTCCACCAACTATGAAAGCCGAACGGTCACCGTTGCCGCGCTCCCGGCCACAAGCGCCGCATTCACACCTGGCCAGTTCCTCAACATTGCCTTTCAGGACGCCCCTTCCAATCTCCACGTCCGACATAACAGCAAAGGCACCGATATCTATCTGACCACCAAAAACTGGGAATCAGCCAATGCCACACGCGGCGCCCTGCTGCACCGCGTGCACATCGCACCGGACGTACAGGGCATCAGCGGCCTGTCCCGACCTGGTGCCTGCGTCGTCAGCACCTTTGACATGACCCATCGCACCGTCTCCGATCCAGTACCCTGCCAGCTCCTGGATACTTCCGCGACCTGGAAAGCAGAATATGCACGCGCCCAGCGGAAAATCCCGGAGCTCGAAAAAAACCAGCGAGACGCCGTCCAACAACAGAAGGCTGTCGACGCGGCTCTCAAAAAAGCCATCAGCATGGCCCGCAAACACCCCGGCTCCCGCAGCCAGCAAGCCGTAAAAGAAGCCCAGCAGGCGGTGAAGGAAATGCAGGCATGGCAGACATATCTCAGCAAGGAACTGCCCAAAGCTCGCCATAGCCTCCCCGTCTTCAAACGGATGGCTGGCCAATAAAGCGGATCCGAGTATCATGCCCGTGATGCGCAAGAAGTCTTGTCGCGCCTTGCGCACCCCTTTTACGCAAAAGTCCCAGGAGTAGCCTCATGAGTAAAGTCACGATCGGTGGTCAACCCATCACGGTGGGCGGTACGGTGCCAGCCAAAGGAAACAGGGCGCCAGACTTCAACCTTACGACAGCCGAGATGGGCAACGCGTCACTGGCAGACCATGCCGGGAAGCGCAAGGTTCTCAACATTTTCCCCAGCGTCGACACCGGCGTCTGCGCTGCCTCGGTACGCCACTTCAACCAGGATGCATCAAAGCTCAACAACACGGTGGTCCTGTGCATCTCGGCAGACCTCCCGTTTGCACAGGCACGCTTCTGTGGTGCCGAAGGTCTGTCAAACGTCATCACCCTGTCCACCTTCCGCAACCCTGAATTCAAGCGGGCCTATGGAGTCGACATCGAAGACGGCCCTCTGAAAGGGCTGTGCGCTCGTGCAGTCATCGTTCTCGATGAAAACAACCAGGTACTGCACAGCCAGCTGGTGCCGGAAATCAAGCAGGAGCCAGACTACGCAGCAGCACTGGCTGCACTGTAATAGCGACCCCCAGGACAGCTTCAGCCCCGTCAAACACAAGAAAGACCACTGACTGCAAGCTGTCCTTCAGGCAGCACAAGAAGAATTTGCGCAGAATCTCTCCCAGACTCACGCATCCATCCGGCTAGCGCAGCACCGCTGGCAACAGCGTAGACGGGATATTTTGGTAACAAACTGGTCGCAAAAATCGTTCGATGGAAGCACTCCCCACTGAGGTGCTTCTCCCGTCACTCGTTGCAGGATACGGCCCTCCATGAACGATTGCATCGCACACCTCCACACCAGTCCCGAATCCGTTCATCAGAATCCGCCCCGCCTTTCGCTCTAATTGGTCAATTAATACTTCAAGCTCCGTAGTGCTGTCATTATCGGTAGCGTGAATGGACGCGGTGAGTTGCCCTTCAAAGCTTTCCGTAACTGCGGTCATCTGCGAAAAGTCACGACATCCTACAAAAATGACGGAAGAACCAAAAATTTCTTTCCTTAGTATTTCATTATTCATGAAATCATCAGCAGACGTATAAAAAAGGTGAGCATGACACTGATTGGTTCCAGTTTTTGGCTTCCCTGCACCTACCACTTGTGCACATTTACTGATTTGAACAATAGATTCATCAAATGCATTGGCTATACCAGAAGTCAACATTGTTTGCGCCGACTGTCCAGAGAGCAAAGTTTTTGCCTTTTCAATAAAACCGTTAAACGCATTTCCCTGAACGGCAAGCACCACTCCGGGGCTAGTGCAGAACTGACCAGCCCCCAGCATCATGGCATTAACCAACCCTTCAGCAATGCCAGATGAATTACTAAACAATGCACCTGGCATCAGATACACTGGATTTATGCTACTCATTTCTGCATAAACGGGGATCGGCTCCGGTCTGCTAGCTGCAGCGTGCATTAGTGCAACCCCTCCGGATCGAGATCCTGTAAAACCGACAGCCTTGATTCTATGGTCGGTAACCAAAGTTTGACCCAGTGAATTATCGACGCCATAGAGTAAAGAAAAAATCCCCGGTGGCATCCCGACCTTCTCAATAGCGCTGACCAAAGCTATGCCCATCAGTGCTGACGTATGCGGATGCGCCGGATGTGCCTTCACAATGACAGGACACCCCGCAGCCAGTGCACTGGCAGTGTCTCCTCCTGCAACAGAAAATGCAAACGGAAAATTGCTTGCACCAAACACCGCCACAGGGCCCAGTGAAATTTTCCGTGAGCGAATATCTGGCCGTGGAAGAGGCTTCCGTTCAGGAAGAGCTGCATCTATTCGAATATCTTGATACCTGCCTTCAAGCAATACTTTTTTGAACAGCCTGAACTGAAACGCTGTACGCTGCAACTCACCACGCAGACGCATCTCAGGCAATCCCGTTTCAGCCATAGCGCATTGAATCACCTCATCACCAAGTCCTTCAATCTCTCCTGCTATCGCATCCAGCAATCCAGCTCGATCGACATCACTGTATTTCCGGTACAGCAAAAATGCTTCCCATGCCCCCTGAACGGCCTCTTCAACATCGTCTGCAGAAGCCACCCTGAAACCAGGACCAATCATAGTGTTCGTGGTCGGATCCTTGCCTTGGACAATGTCACTTCCTTTTCCTGCCCTGGCTCGTCCACATATAATATTTTCACCAGATATCATATCAATCCCTCCAAAGTTCAGAAATCAGACCGTTTATCAGACATTTCATTCTCAGACCAAAAAACAGCCCCTTTGACCTCACAGGATTTCGGGTTAAAAACAGGATCCAGACCCAAGTCCTTCTGTCTCTCGTAGTCCTTCAAGAGACGAAGCACTGGTTTCGTCAAAAACACGATAACCAGCAGGTTTAAATAGCACATCGAACCGAACCCTATATCGCCCAATCCCCACATCACATCAGCAGTCTGAACGCAGCCGAACGCAACAACAGCCAAGAACAAAATCTTGAGACAAAACACAGGAGCCTTGATATTTACTCTATCCGCCAGGTAAACAAGCGTTGTCTCCGCAATGTAGTAATACGCCATCAGACAGGTGAAGGCAAAGAAAAATATTGCCACAGATACAAATCCAGATCCAAAATTCGGGAATACAGTCGAAATGGCATATTGTGTGAACGCTGCACCTGCAGGTACTCCGGGCAGATTTTCGACTATGAAACCAGCAGACCCATGTTCAACAACATTGAACTTCCCTGTCGCAAGAATCATCAGTGCTGTAGCCGTACACACGACAACCGTATCTATATATACAGAAAATGCCTGAACCAAACCCTGTTTCACTGGATGAGAAACGCTTGCTGCAGCCGAACTGTAGGTTCCCTCTCCTGCCCCAGCGACATTTGAAAACACGGCACGCCGCACACCCCACGATATGGAATATCCAACCATGCCTCCAAATACAGCATCAAAACCAAATGCGCTACCAACGATAAGTCGGAACATTCCAGGCAATACATCTATATTTTTCCCAAGAATGATTGCCATCATGAATATGTACCCAACCGACATGAATGGTACAATCCAGTCCGCGGCGCCCGCTATCCTCTTTACTCCGCCAAAAATAATCATCGACAAAGGGCCAATAATAATGGCACCAGTCATCCACGGGCTGATTCCAAAAGACGAGGAGAAAGATGTCGTAATGCTGTTGGCCTGAACCCCTGGCACAAGAACACCATACGATAGACAAACAACCAACGCCACAAACATGGCGAATCGCTTCCAGCCAAGCCCGTATTCAATATACCAGGCGCTGCCTCCTCTATATTCACCACCTACTCTTTCTTTATAAACCTGCGCCAATGTCGACTCAACAAATGCACTGGCTCCGCCGAGCAAGGCCATGACGTTCATCCACAACACGGCTCCGGGACCACCTGATGCAATCGCAGTTGCAACACCCGCAATATTTCCAACACCAATTCTCCCGGAAAGTGACATGCAGAATGCCTGAAATGATGATATTCCGGAATCTGAAGGCGGTTTGTCACGCAACAAACGCAGCATTTCCCTGAAATAGCGAAACTGAACGCCACGAGTCATGCATGTAAAATACACTCCAACCCCAAGGGCCAAATAGACAAGCGCGTCACTCCACACCAAATTGGCAACATCTCCAATAAACTTTTCCATGGTCTCCTCCATCACTGGGCTCCAGCGTGACTTTGCGCTGGATTCTCCTGATCAACAACGATCTATTTTTTTGAAGATCTATTTATACTAAATTGTTTTATATTTATTGGAACCACTTCATCAAAGAACAGTTTTTCAATGGCTTCAGCCGTGACCGTTGCCTGAGTTATTCCCAAATGTTGATGACCAAATGCAAACAGCATATTGTCGATGCGATCTATGACAGGCAAGCTATCACATGTCGTCGGCCTGAACCCCATCCATTCCGATGCATCGCACGAATTCAATGGATGAGCAAACATGGGTTGTGCGAGCGGCAGAAGATTCCTGGCCCTTTCCATATTTGGCGGTTGGACAAGACCTGCGTATTCCACCGTGCCCGCCAGGCGCAATCCGCTTTCCATCGGCGTCATAATGAAATGACGATCCATGCTGGATACCGGAATGCTTATACGATATTTTTCATGGGGCAAACACAGGTGATACCCACGCTCCGTGTCTAAAGGAACGTCTATCCCAGTCATCTGTTTAGCCAATGGTCTTGAAAATGCCCCTGCAGATAGAATTATCTTTTTTGTGCAGTAGGATCCGCGCAATGTTTTAACCAGATACCCCTCATCACCCAAAGGCAAAACATCCGTTACCCGGCAATTTTCAATGATATTTGAATTCATTCCCACCAGTGAACGGAGCAATGTCGAAATCACTGCATCGATATTGGTCACATGCCCTGTTTTTGGGAAAAAAATAGCACGCCTCACCTTTCCTGACAGAGCAGGCTCAAACTCTCTCAGGGCTTCTGAATCATATTCATGGTTTTCTATACCCAATGCGTTCAGCAATGCCCCTTTCTGATGTAGTTGTGCTGCCGTATCCTGTTTTTCAGCGCATAGAAGGGAGCCTTCGAAACGCACCCACTGCTGCAACGACCATGTTTTGCAAAACCTCTCCCATGACTCCATGCAAAGCGAGTTTATTGACATCAAAGCACGATGAATACGTTCAGTCGACTTTGGCGTCATATTTTTCAACACTGACCACCCCCAGCGAGTGAACTCCGGCAAATAGCGCCAATCCACCCTCAACGCACCTAACGGATCCATTAGCATGGCCGGCAACTTCCGCAAGATTTTTATATCTGCAACCGGATATACCTGCTCCGTCGCGAGATGACCTGCGTTCCCCCACGATGCCCCTTTGCCAGCTTCACCCGAATCCAGCAGCAAAACCTTTACGCCTCGTTTTGCCAATGAAACAGATATAGTTATTCCTACCAGCCCTCCTCCGATGACAATCGCATCCTGTTTCATTTTGCAATTCCCCAGCAAAACGGATCATCATCATTCAATATGATCGTCGAGTCCGCATAAACCCAGGCCCTTCCCTTTATTGTTGGAATAACGCCTCCATGCGGGGCATGCTCATATGAAGCCCTGAACCTGCTACCAATCACGCTCTCCTGAATCCAAATCTCCCCAGGACTCAGAGCTTCATCGGCTGCAAGACACGCCAGCTTGGCACTGGTTCCTGTGCCACATGGAGAACGGTCATACTCATGCCCAGGGCATAGCACAAAATTTCTGCTGTCTGCGTTGTCTGAGTCCGAAAAAAACTCAACATGATCTATCAGCGCCCCTTTTTCTCCTGTAATTTGCTGCTTTTTTAGAGACGACATGATCGCCTCCGCCTTTATTTTCAGGGTATCTATATTGTCAGCAGAAATCCTTTCAGGATTAATATCCACAAGAAAAAACCAGTTGCCTCCCCAGGCGATATCACCACAAACAACCCCATACTCTGGCACATCCACCGGAACTGATTTACGGTATCTCCAGGATCGAATATTTCGCACACTGACGCTTCCATCATCATGTAGCACTGTGCTAACGTCTCCAACCGGGGTTTCAATCACATGCTCCCCCGCGTCAATCAACTTCATGTATTTCAATGACGCTATCAATCCGATTGTGCCGTGGCCGCACATACCCAGATAGCCTTTGTTATTAAAAAATATGACTCCGCATGTCACCCCTTTTCGACTCGGCTCGCATAACAGTGCACCCACCAATACATCATGACCTCTTGGCTCATGAATAAGTGCCCGACGCCACTCATCATGATGGTCACGAAAGACTCTTAATTTTTCACGAATGGATCCACTCCCCAAGCTGGGAATGCCGTCTATGACCAGGCGGGTTGGTTCGCCCTCCGTGTGGGAATCGACCACCCGAACCTTGTTTTTAAGATGATTCATTCGCCCGTCTTTATCGCGTTTCATCATCAGGATCTCTATGTCTTCTGAATAGCGCCCCCATTCTGGAGACAGGCAGCGCCAGGCTCATCACTATTGAGGTCACACTGGCCTTGTGCTGGCACACATCTCCACCATCCTGATAACATCTTCTCGTCGCTTTCCTTGCAACGGCATTCTTGGCATCCTGACAGTTTCAGAGCCTCTCCCCATAATGCTTTCTGCCAATTTGATTGCTTGTACAAGATCAGGGTCAGCGTCCAGATGCAGCAACGGCATGAACCACCTGTAAATCTTTAGAGCAGTATCAATATCTCCCTTTTTATAAGCTGCAATAAGTGCAACCGACTCCTCAGGGAAAGCAGATGTAAGACCAGATATCCAGCCTTTCGCCCCCAGCATCAAGCCCTCCAATGCAATGTCGTCAAGACCAGCAAACACTTCATAACGACTTTTGAACATGTTTATGATGTCTGTAAACCGCCTCGAGTCCGGGGCACTCTCCTTGACTGCTACGATATTTTCAACATCTTTGAGTTGATCCAGTACGTTTTCCGTTACGTGTACACGATAGGCGGGTGGGTTGTTATAGAGCATCACAGGCAGCGATGTACTACCCGCCACGCATTTGAAATGCGCAACCAGCTCACTTTCTGTTGGTACATAAACCATTGCTGGCAAGACCATCAATCCATCTGCCCCAATTTTTTCTGCATCCCGAGCAAATTCCTGCGCTCGCTCCGTATCCAGTTCTGAAACCCCCACCACAATCGGTATACGACCAGCGACCACCTCGACAGCTGCCTTCAGCACCGAGCGCTTCTCTTCTGGACGCAACGAATTGTTTTCACCACACGTCCCCAAAACCACCAACCCATTGACCCCATCCTTGATCAGCGTATCTTGCACTTTCTGGGTTGCATCAAGGTCGACCTTGAAATCAGGCCGGAATTGAGTCGTCACTGCCGGGAACACACCATGCCAAGTCGTCTTTTCCATCATGCTCATCTCCTATTGGGCTAAGGCTGCAATTGCCTGCTTTTCTTTCAGGATAACATATATTGTATACAATCTACAATATTGTTCCCTGCCGGCCCTATAGGGAAATCCTGTACTATGGGACCAGTCACTCTTTGCAAGGGGGTTTTCCATCAAACCGCTCTCCCTTACTGAACAGCTTGTAAGCAGCATTCGCAAAGACATACTGAATGGCATTTACCCATCAGGTAGTCAGCTGCGTCAGGACGCCCTCGCCGAGCGCTATGAGGTCAGTCGCATTCCTGTTCGAGAGGCACTATTGCAGCTGGAGGCAGATGGCCTCGTTGAAATCATTCCTCGGAGAGGAGCCACAGTCACTCGCTTATCACTTGCGGAGGTAGACGATGTATTTGCTCTAAGGATGCTATTGGAGCCTCGCCTGTACGAAGCATCCTCTCCCAAGCTGGATATTGCTGCAATTGAGGCAGCATCACTCGTCAATGAACAATATCGACAGGCAATTCAGAACCAGGAATATGATCAGCTGGGAGCTTTGAACGCCCATCTGCACATGTCCTTGTATACGAATGCCGGCATGCCCAAGACTCAGCAGATCGTCGCCTCTCTATTGCAGACGTCGGAACGATACACCCGCATCCAGCTCAATAGCGAGGCTGCCCTTTACCAGTCGTTAACCGAACATGATGAATGGTTGCAGCTCACAAGAAGCGGGCAATTCTCAAAAGGACGAACGCTGTTGATCAGCCATCTGAACTATGTCTGGCAGGGCCTTCGTCAGGTACTGACAAAGTCATGACATAGCAGTCACTCTCACGCCATGCACACCGTTCACTGCCGGCTTCCTGGTACCGGCACCACGATTTTCAGCACCATGTCTGCCCTGGCGGCACGCTGCAACGCCATCAACCTGGGCCAGGGATTTCCTGACTTCAACTGCTCACCCGCCCTGATGGAGGCCGTCAACCAGGCCATGCGCTCGGGCCGGAATCAGTATGCCCCCATGAGCGGGCTGCCGGAGTTGCGCCAGGCTGTAGCCCAGAAAATAAGGCATGACTACGGCCACACCTACGACCCCGACGCCGAAATCACCATCACGGCAGGCGCCACCGAGGCTCTGTTCAGCGCCATCCTGGCCTTCACCCAGCCAGGTGATGAAGTCATCGTGATGGACCCCAGCTACGACAGTTACGTACCAGCCATCCGCATGGCTGGAGCCAACCCAATACGAATTCCACCCCGGTCGGACAGCCTGGCGCCAGATATCGAGCGACTGGCCAATGCACTGTCTTCTCGCACCCGGCTGCTCATCATCAATTCACCAAACAACCCCACGAGTACCATCTGGACGGAAACCCAGATGCAGCGGCTTCAGTCCATACTCGCTCCGACGCAAACACTGTTGATCAGCGATGAGGTCTATGAGCACATCGTGTTCGATGAGCAACGCCACGAGAGCGTAACCCGATACCCCGCGCTTGCAGAACGCAGCCTGGTGGTTTCAAGCTTTGGCAAATCCTTTCACATCACCGGCTGGAAGATTGGCACCATCGCTGCGCCCGCCCCATTGACCACCGCGCTCCGCCAGATTCATCAATTCAATGTGTTCTCCGTCAGCACTCCCATGCAAGCTGCACTGGCTCAGTATCTGCAGTACCAGCAGCAGCACCCTCAGGATTCGGATCACTACCAGAACCTGTCCGCGTTCTACCAAAGAAAGCGTGACATGTTCAGGAACGGTCTGACAGGAACCGGCTTCCAGCTGCTCCCATGCGCGGGCACCTATTTCCAGATAGCAGACATTGCTGGGCTGATGGCCGACAAACACATCCGGGCGGCCATACAAGCAAATGCGCAGACCACAGCTACACCTTACCGGCCTGATGACATCATATTCTGTGAGTGGCTCACTGCCCGCATTGGCGTGGCAGCCATTCCCCTGTCGCCCTTTTATGCAGACAGCCCTCAGTCCAGCATCATCCGTTTTTGCTTTGCAAAAGCCGATGCAACGCTAGAGGTGGCCCTGCAACGACTGCGCGGTATATAAGACCAGATCAGATAGATCCCCATCACACGCCTTAGAAAGCCGATGCTCACCCGCATGCACCCGCAACTGGCCGCTTTCTTTTCCTACCGTTTGGAACAGCAGGTACTGTTACAGCAAATGGAAGAGTCTGGCACTGTGATTCCTGCGCCTGATATCAAGGGACTCAGACACTGGTACAGACTGTTCAGCCAGCGGGTCGGCGGTGCCGTACTGCCAGTCGCGGAAATCCGGAATCTCGTAGCGGATACCGATGAACGTCCAATCGGACTTCGGCTGTACAGACCATTGCCAGCCCCGCCTGCCCCTGCATCAGCAGCACTCAGTCCCGCTCTGATCTACTTTCACGGTGGTGGCTGGACAACCGGGGATCTCGACACACACGACCGTCTCTGCAGACGGATCGCCATAGCGACGCAGGCTATCGTCATCGCCGTGGACTACGCCCTGGCGCCCGAATTGCCCTGGCCGCAGGCACCTCATGACTGCATTGCCACAACACGCTGGGTACTCAGGCACGCAGAGTCCCTGGGGATAAACCCCACCCAAATAGGCGTCGCCGGCGACAGCGCCGGCGGCAACCTGGCTGCGGTCGTCGCCTTGGCATTGAAAACGCCGGATCCCACCGGAGACCCGGCCCTGGCCTGTCAGATCCTGATCTATCCAGCTACGGATCTGCGCAGCGGTTTCACCCCCCAATATCCATCGCTGCATATCCATGCCGAGCGGCCGCCGCTGAGTACAGCCCAGATGCGTGAGCACATGTGTCATTATCTGGGAAACCGGCAGGACAGCGCACAACACTGGCAGGCATCTCCTCTGCTTGCCGCGTCGCACCAGGGTGCCGCACCAGCCCTGATAATGACGGCTGAACTCGACCCATTACTGGATGACGGCACTGCATACGCCCGCGCTCTGGCCGTCGCCGGTGTTGAAGTCATGCATCGCCATTATGCAGGACTGACCCATGGTTTCATAGAAATGGCCGGGGTACTCGACAGCATAGTGCCCAACGCCATTTCACTCATGGCAGACTGGTTCCATACCTGCTCACAATCTGCCCACTAGGCAGGCGCCCCCCCCCAGTCCGTCGGTATCACGCCGCGACAAAAAATGAGCGTGAAGCACCATCAAATCCCTGATTCAAGCCGCACGCCCAGCCACAATTGCCGCCCCGGTGCCTGGTAGTCGCGCACGGGCTCAATATCACGATCAGTCGCATTCAATACCCGCATCTCCATGGTCCAGCGCTGATCCAGCTGCCAATTCGCTCTCAGATCCAGATCAGCATATCCCCCCAGACGCCTGTCACCGTCAGGCCGGGCCCCAACTCTGGTCAACGTCATCCCAGCATTCCACCCATCAGCCAGATAATCTACGCCGATACTGCTCTGATGAGCTGCCCGTCTATTCAGACGCCCACCCGTGCGCAGATCTTTGGCATCCAAAAAATCAATCACTGCAGTCAACCGCAAAAACCCCCAGTCATGTGCCGTCTGGAATGTCGCCCCCTTCAACCTTGCTCTGGCAATATTGGCTGCGCAGCCAAAATAACCTGCGGGGCAGGTCGTTCCTGAACTGTCCGGATCGTAGCCAATGAGATCTCTGATCTGATTGTGATACAGCGTGACACTTGCCCGTGTACTGGCGGAGCGCCAGACAAGGCCCAACTCGGTGCTGCGCCCCTGTTCAGGCCGCAAAGTCCTCACCCCATAATTCGGGTAGTACAGATCATTGAAGGAAGGGGCGCGAAAACTCGTCCCTACCATGCCTCGCAGCTTCAACCGCTCTGTCAGCGTTTTGGCCACCCCCAGACTACCTGTCGTCTGCTTTCCATAAATCGAGCTATGGTCATAACGCAAACTGGCCTGCACATCCGTCCGTCCAAATACACCTGTATAACCTGCCAGAACCGCCTGATTGTTGCGTCTATGCCGTCCGATCGCATCCAATGTACCCGCTAACGCATACTGATTGCTGCTTACCGACTCACGCCGATACTCCCACCCTACCAGAAGCTGCTGCCCGACAGCCCAATGCAGGGCATTCTCCCAAACGACCTCATCTCTGACCGTTTTATATCGATCCAGAGCCAATGCACCACTGCGGTCATCATCCACACCGTGAGACAAGCGGGCCGTCCCCTCCCAGCGACGAGACAACTCACCTGTGTAATCCAGAGCCATCACGCGAGTCTTCAAGCGGTTTCGAAAATCCAGACTCGCGTCGGAACGACCGCTCACTGCATCAAAAACTGCGCTGTCATACTGTGCATTCAGATCAGTTTCGGTCACACTCAGCCCCAGCCGGTGCCCTATCACCGGCGTGATACCCAACTTGACCGTACCCATTGAGCGGGTGAAGCCATCCCGATCAGGGTTGTAATAGCCATAACGGTCGCCCGGACGAATCACCGAACGGCCGCGGCTCTGCTCTCTCCCCACACTGGCTGCGTAGTCAACGTTTCCCGATACACCGCTCACGCCTGATTCAATTTCCCGGCCGCGATCACTCCCGAGAGCCAGATACCCATGTACATGAGGCGCCCCCTGACCCCGCCGGGTGACCAGATTCACTACACCGCCCACGGCATCGGCTCCATACATCCCGGACACCGGCCCCCGGACCACCTCGATATGATCAATCTGGGTCAAATCCAGGCTCTCCAGATCTGCCTGTCCCAACGATGCAGAACCAACCCGGACGCCGTCCATCAGCACCACGATCCCATTGGCAGCCACGCCGCGCAGGAAATACCCCCCGCTCTGCCCAGGGCCGCCATTTCGAGCCAGTTGCAAACCCGCGAACCGGCGCAACGCGTCATCCACCGAACGCAGGCCACTGTCTCGCAGCATCTGCGCACTGATCAGTACCACGTCCGTCACGCTATCGGTCAGCGGTTGCGGCGTTCGCGCCGCTGTCACCACCAACGGCTCCAGCATAGACACCCCTGCAGGCACTGAGGAAGCAGACACCGTTCCAGTCATCCCCAGACAGGCCAGTACACCTGACAACCGAACGGCACATAGCCCAGAGCGACCTAACTTCTCAGGCCGCCCTCCCTGATACCGCCTAATTTTCATGACAACAACCCTCAAAAATGAACACGGCCCACACAAACAACTTGCCAACCCGGTTTCTGGCGGGCAAGAGACGCCCTCTTCCCCACAACATACACTACATGGGAGATACCACTCATGTCCTGACAATGCCTCATCTCTGCTGGCGGGCACCCCAATCGTTATATAAAAGTGTATATTTCGATTGTGCGCCCCGACACAATCCACCGGAGACTTTCTTTCCAGCCCCGATCCATCGGACACGCCCCCAGGTGATGGACATTCTTTCCGCCTGGATCAATCTGCCCCCTAACTGGGACAGCAATTTCCCACCCGCCCTTTCAGGACTCTGACCATGGCCCAAGGCTTCAGAACAAAGTTACTCTCCCTTCTGGCACTCTCCACACTCTCGATCTCGGCTCAGGCAACCGGGATAACCGTTTCAGCGGCTGCCAGTCTCACCAACGCCTTCCAGGATATCGCGCAACGCTACGAAGCCCTCCATCCCGATGCCAAGGTGGAACTGAACTTCGCGGCATCTGGCGCCCTTCTTCAGCAGATTGCCCATGGCGCGCCGGTTGACATCTTTGCCAGTGCTGACCAGGCCACGATGGACAAGGCCGAACAGCAAGGTCTGATCGATCCCCGTACCCGCCACAACTTTGCACGCAATACCCTGGTCCTCATCGTTCCAGCTGACAGTCACCAAAACCTGCTCACGCTGGCTGACCTGAAGAAAGCCGACATACAGAAAATAGCCATTGGCAATCCAGCGAGCGTCCCTGTTGGCCACTATACCCAGGATGTGCTGCAGGCAGCCCACCTGTGGAAAGCCCTGACTCCCAAAACAATCAACACTCAAAACGTTCGCCAGTCCCTCGACTATGTTGCGCGCGGAGAAGTGGACGCCGGTTTCGTCTATGGCACCGATACTTACATTATGAAAGACCGCGTCAAAACGGCCTTTGAGGTTCCTACCAAAACCCCCGTCACGTATCCACTCGCCATCCCACGCGATAGCGTCCATGCCGATGAGGCCAAACGCTTTCTTGCCTTCATCCTGGCGCCGGAAGGGCAGGAAATTCTGGCGCGGTACTTCTTCAAAAAACCCTGACCCTCTGCCAGCATGGCACCTGTCTGGACCGCACTGCTGTTGTCTCTCAAAGTAGCAGGACTAGCCACTGTACTGGACCTTGCGCTGGGTATCGCTCTGGGTTGGCTCATGTCCCGTCACGTTTTTCCAGGACGGGAACTCCTCGACGCCGTGCTGACATTACCCATGGTCATGCCCCCCACCATACTGGGCTACTACCTGCTGGTTCTCATCGGTCGACGCGGCTGGATCGGCGGATGGCTGCACGATACCCTGGGCATACAGTTGCTCTTTACCTGGCAGGGAGCAGTCATTGCCGCTGTCCTCGTAACACTTCCCCTGGTCTATAAACCTGCCCGCGCCGCCTTCGACGCGGTCAACAGCCAATTGGAAGACGCGGCACGTGTCCTTGGTCTGACAGAACCAGCCGTATTCTTTCGGGTCACCTTGCCACTGGCCTGGCGCGGCATCATGGCCGGCATGCTGCTGGCGTTCGCACGATCTCTGGGAGAATTCGGTGCTACCCTGATGGTGGCTGGCAGCATCCCCGGAAAAACCCAAACGCTCTCCATCGCCATTTATGAAGCCGTTCAAGCAGGCCATACCGACACCGCCAACCTGCTGGTGCTGATTACGTCGATTGTCTGCATCATCATTCTGCTGTCGGCATCCCGGCTCTCCCCTGCTTCGCTTGGCCCAAACGGCCCCTCCCTTTCCTCTCGCCAACGGCCGTGACTCTTGAACTCGACATCCAAAAAACGCTGACATCACATAGCCAGCGCTTCAAGCTGTCCATCCGCATCAAGTCAACCAAACAGCGTATCGTCATCATGGGCCCTTCCGGCTCAGGAAAAAGCCTGACGCTCAAGGCCATTGCGGGACTGCTCAGACCTGATTCGGGATACATTCGTCTCCATGGTCATACATTGTTCGATGCGGATGCCGGCATCTGTCGCACACCCCAGCAACGTCGCCTGGGCTATCTGTTCCAGGACTACGCCCTGTTTCCGCATCTGACCGTCTATCAGAACATCGCGTTTGCGCTATTTCCTGGCTGGCGCAATCCACCGCAACGCCTTCGTCCGGAGCGCTGGCACCCTGCTGTAAGCCACTGGCTGACGCTTTTCAACCTGCAGGCAGTAGCCAACCACTACCCCTCTCAGCTATCCGGAGGACAGCGTCAGCGCACCGCCCTGGCTCGGGCCCTCATTCACCATCCACGCGCACTGCTGCTGGACGAACCCTTTTCCGCCCTGGACGGCCCGCTGCGCCGCACCCTTCGAACCGAGCTTCTGGCTCTGCAGCAACGTCTGGCTATCCCCCTAATTCTTATCTCGCATGACGGGGATGATGCCCAAGTGTTCGGCCAGCATGTTCTCCATCTGCAGGACGGGCACATCAGAACAGAGCCCCGCTCAATTTCCCACAACAGTACAGGGAACAATTTTCCACAAACAGACTGAAACACTGTCAGAATCAAAAATCTTGCTGACCATGCCGCCGGATCAACCAACATGAGCCTGTCCGAAACATCCGTCACAGTCACTCACCAGCAGGCGACAGACACCGATACCGTCCCCAGTCTGTTGCGGCGCGCAGTCTCAGGCGTATTACGCAATGCCCAGAACGGTGACCTGCCGCTGTTCACCTGGACCCTGGGTTTGCCGCAATCAGAACTACTGCATCTGCTCCGGTCGCTTTTCCCAGAAATTGAACCTGTCGCTCCCATGGCAGAGAAGCAGTATCAGCGACTTCTCGATATGTGTCCGTCCGATTTTTGTGCGATGAGGAACATGTTGCAACAATATCGTGACCCCGAACAATCTGAACGACAGGCCACCTGGCTAGCGCATGCCATTACCTGTGCCTGCTATGGCGAACACGATCTTTGGCAAGAGCTCGACCTGGGCCAGCAAAACGATCTTAGCCATTTGCTGCACCAATATTTCCCTGCCCTGTACTCCCGTCTATCCCAAAGTCAGGACTGGAAAAAGGCGTTGCTCCACGTGTTTTACTCTGCAGACCCCGGCCCCCTCCGACATTAATCCTTATCCAATACACTCAATATCCCACCTTGCACTATCACCCAATTGCCCCGCTATGTCCGCATTCCCCTCAACCCCAGACAGCCTGCCTGTTCAGTCCCCCTCTGCACCACCAAACAGCCAGCGGCGCGTGGAATTGCATGGATCCCTCTGGATGACGGTCGATGGATCCAACTTCGGCGGCAAGGGTCGCATCGCGTTGCTTGCACAGATCGATGAAAGTGGATCCATTTCCAGAGCAGCCAAAGTCATCGGCATGAGCTACAAAGCCGCCTGGGACGCCATAGACCTGATGAACAACCTGGCGGGCCAACCGCTCGTCGAACGCACGACAGGTGGCAAGGGTGGCGGCGGCACACGCCTAACCCTGCGCGGGCGGCAACTCATCCAAAACTTCAGAATCCTTGAACACGAACACCGTCGCTTTGTGGCACAGCTTTGCGCCCAGGCAGACAATATCGCCAACGACTATTTCCTCCTGCAAAAAATGCGAATGAAAACCAGTGCACGCAACCAACTTCCAGGCAAGATCAGCGCCATCCGCCATGGTGCCGTCAATGACGAAATCACCCTTGACATTGCTGGCGGGCAGCAAATCATTGCAACCATTACCTGCGAAAGCACCGAAAATCTCGGTCTGAATATCGGTAGCGAAGCAGTGGCCCTCATCAAGGCCAGCGCCGTCATACTGGTCGCTGATCCGGAAAAAACCCGCTTTTCGGCAAGGAACCGCCTGTCAGGCAAAATCGTCCGGATCCAGCCTGGCGCCGTCAATACAGAGGTTGTCATCGAAACTGCGGGAGGCAGCACCATAGCGGCCATGATCACCCAGCAAAGCCATCATGAACTGGATCTGCACGAAGGGAAACAGGCCAGTGCCATCTTCAAGGCATCCAGTGTCATCATCGGCGTGCCGCTCTGAAGAACAGAATCGTCAGCTCTTGCGCCAAATAGGGCAGAGCAGAAAATTAGGGAGCATGTCCTGACAGGCCATGCTCCACCGCATATACCGCAATCTGCACCCTGCTGCTCAGATTGAGCTTTTTCAAAATGTTCTGGACGTGGATCTTCACCGTGCTCTCCGCCACATCCAGACGACGTGCAATTTCCTTGTTGCTCTCCCCTCGTGCCAGACACTGCATAATTTCCCGTTCCCGCGCGGTCAATCGCGCACGTTCCGGCGTGTCTGCCCCCCCTTCTGGAGTTACCTGAGGCGCTGGCCTCCCTGCTGTGGAAGACTCTCCCTGCGACAAAAACTGTTCCACCAGCTTGACCGTCATGGACTCCGCAATCACTGGTTCACCCCGTTTTGCCCGCCTGATAGCAGCAACCAGTGTTTCCGCCTCAATATTCTTGGTCAGATACCCGACAGCCCCGAGCTTCAACGCTTTGCCCAGCTCATCAGCCTCTTCCGATACGGTCAGCACAACCACGGCTGACTGTGGGACGTCCTGCCGCAGCAGGTGCAGCGTCTCTAACCCGGACAAACCCGGCATATTCAAATCCAGCAGGATCACATCTGGAAGAAGTGCCTTGGCGCGCTTCAAGCCTTCCAGACCATCAGCCGCCTCCGCCACGATGCACAGATCACCTTCCCGCTGCAACAATTGGCGAACGCCAGAGCGAAAGAGGTTATGATCATCAATAAGCAGGATGCTGATACTCATTTATGGAAGCTGGGACACTGGGCCCGACAAGATAGCAGAATAGTTCACGCAACACCCTGCCATCTGTATCTCAGGCAGCCAGTCTGTCACCATGTGACAGATAAAGCGACACTTCCGTCCCCTGTCCTGGCGCACTGCAGATCTGCAATCTCCCTCCCAAGCGGGCGGCGCGCTCGCGCATGATCGACAGACCCACATGCAGCTCGCTGCGCCGCGCAACCTCCATGGGATCATAACCCACACCGTTATCCCGAATCCGCATGGAAAAGTCACGATGATTGTCGACGGAGACCGTCACCTGGCCTGCAGATGAATGCTTTCTCACGTTGGACAGCGCTTCTTGCAAGATGAACAGAACCTGCAGCTGCTGCTCCGGGTGCAATGGCGCACCATCACCATCATCGAACTCAAGCATGATGTCCAATCGCGATTGCCTTTTGAAACGGGCTATCGTGTCATCAACAGCCTTGCGCAGTGAGCCTTCGTCCAGTCGTGTACGGAAGTTCTGCAGCAGCTCCCGTACGTCCTGATAGCTTTCTGAAACGCCTATTTTCAATAGCGGGACAATTTCTTCCACATCCTGCCAATTGCGGTCCGCGACTGCGCTACCCAGCATCTGCGTCTGTAGATTAAGAAAATTCAGACCCTGTGCCAGGCTATCGTGCAATCCCTGTGCCACCAAATTCCGCTCCTCCGCCACAGCCAACTGCCTTGCCTTGATACTCAGTCGCTGATTGTCCAGCGCAGCCCCCAAATGCTGCCCCAACATCTCCAGCAGCTTCGACTCCCAGGCCGATATCACCGTCTGCACACGGAAGTGCAGAGAGAACGTTCCTAGCGTCACCTCCGGCGTCACCACTTGAAAAACGGATACCCCCTGAAAACCATCATGGACACATCCAATCTCTTCTGGACGAGGCAGCTTGCGAAAATCCCGGATGATCACAGTCCCTCGCTGTGTCGCCTCTCCACAAAAACAGGCATCCGTTCGCATACAGTGCTCACGCTCCTGCAACTCGGATGAAAATCCTAATGAAACGACAATATGCAGCCGCTCACCGGAAGGGTCAAGAACCCGGATGCTGCCAGCATCCGCATGGAACTCATCCATCACCCTGCGCAGAAAACCTCGGCACAATGACTCAATATCATTGGGCTTGTTAAGAAAGGCCGTCACGTTGTAGAGTGCACTCAGCTGCCTGTTCTGGCGCTCTAGCTCCACCGTCTTCTGACGAACGTGTTCTCCCAGATCCTCGTATAAGCTCTGCAATTCACCCGCCATCCGATTGAACCCATGGGCAAGCGCCCCCAATTCATCGGAGCTGCTGACAGGCAGACGCACTGAAAAATCGCGTCCAGCCATCCGCTGTATTCCAACGTGCAATATCTCTACTGGTCTGATAATCCAGCGATATAACAGGAAGATCATTGCGAGAGTCCCCAAGCAGGACATCACAATCAATACGCTCTGCAATATCCGCATGCGGGTCGTCTTGCTGGCGTTACCTACTTCCAATGTATGAACGAGTTGGTCTGCCTGGGCAACGAAATCGGGCAAATGCGCCAGATACTCCATACTGTGTCCTGGAGCCAGTGCCTTTCGTGCTAGTTCGGACATGTACTGCCAATGATCCGTAAGCACCTGGAACTGGTGCCGTAATTCCGAATCCGTTGACAGAAAAAACGGCCGTTGGGGCATGCCTTCCGAAAAATGGGTCAGGATCCGCCCCTGCTCCTGCAGATCCGCCACCACATTGTTCGGCATCGCTTTGTCCTGTTTCAACAGGTTCAATCCAATCCGGTTGGCCCTCATCCGCAAACTGCCAGTCTCGTTGATTGCTGCGGCAGTACCGGCAAGCTGCCACGACAACCATAGCGTCCACCCCACCATAATCAATACCAGCACGAGCGCTACAATGGAGCTGCTGACAATACGCGTCGACAGACGGCTCTGCCATGCTGTTAGTCCAATGACCCCCAAAGACCTGCCCTCTGCAATAACGGGTGTCTGAACTACCGATGGCAACACCTTTTCCAAGACACCCTCCCTCACTACGCTGTCATGTGCCGATTACTGCACCAGGGGCGTATCCGCTCCTTCCAAGTCAATGCCCTCGATTTTTGCACGCCCCAGCAGTATTTGCACATACTGCCGCCAAGCAGCGTCACGGCTCGCGGCTGCCAGCGCCTGAGCAATGCCATCCCTGGTTTGCTCAAATGAAAGCTGGCGCCCTTCATGACGCCGATTCACCCTGACTATATGCATTCCATAGCGTGTTTCTATCAAGCTGTCCGCGATTCGGCCTGGTTCAATGCGCCAGATAGCCCGCTCGAATTCGGGCACGCACTCTCCCCGTCGGATGGGTCCCAGCGCCCCCCCATTTTCTGACGAAGGGCAATTGGACCGCTCACTGGCGAGCGTCTCAAAAAGCGCAGGCTCTTCCTGAATCTTCGCCAAGGTGTCCTGTGCCATAGCACGCAGTGCCTCAAGCGGGGTTTTCTCGCTGACTGCAAACAGAATGTGATCGACATCCACCCATCCATCTACACGAAACAAATCCGGGTGCTGATCGTAATAACGCCGACAACTCGCCTCATCAACGGCCGGAACGCTAATTTGTGTCTGCAATAGGAAATCCGCTGCTTGCTCAGCATCTGTCACAGGGTGCCCTTGTTCAGCCGCTTCTCCCAACAGCACTCGCCTGAGCACCAATGCAATACATGCACTGCGCAAAGGCTGAGGGGTGTCCTGATGAAAGGGCAATTCAGCAGCGACTTCGTCATCCGTTATTTCGCACCCATTAACCTTTATCGACACACCTGCATCTCCAGAAATATGTTCGACCAACCATCACAGCAAGAATCTTCCAGCACTCAAACTCTCTTTTCATGACGTCCCTGACAGATCCATCAGCGCTGACGCACCAATTGCCACGCCCGACACAGATACGTTAAAGACGCAAAGCCACTCCAGACATGCACCAGCCTGGTAAAAGGGAAAATAATGAACAAGGACATACCCATGAACAGGTGCAGTTTGAATATCACGCTGGCGTTGACGATGACCGATGCGGCGTCAAATCTGAAAGTCATGATGTGCTGCGCCCAGGTCATCAAAAGAATCATTTCGTGACCATCCAGATGAGCGGAGGAGGCCACGATCGTAGATAGCCCCAGCAACAACGTGACCAGAATCCATGAAAGCAGGATTTTGTCGCCTATTGACGTAACAGCCCGAATACGCGGGTTGCTGAGCCGTCGATACAAAAGCATCGACAAACCAACCAGACACATGGTCCCCATAATTCCCCCGGCAGTCATCGCCACAATCTGCTTGAACTGATGACTCACCCCCAGAAAGTCCCAGACGGATACAGGTGTCAGCAAACCCACTAGGTGGCCAAAGAACAGGCCGATGATACCGACATGGAACAGAATATTTGCGACTCTCAAATGCCCTCTATACAACACCTGTGAACTATCACTTTTCCAACTGTATTGTTCAAGATCAAAACGTACCAGACTTCCCAGCAAGAAGATGCTGAGCGCTATATACGGATAGATTCCAAAAAAGAATGCGTGCCAATAGCTCATAGCCCCTCCGTCAGCGATAGAATTTGACCGTTTTCACCATGCCATTCTCTGGTTTGAGTAATGGCTCCGCCCCGTCGTTTCCAGGGCCGATCGTATCAAGCAGGGTATCCATATCCCGTGCCGGCGCATCCTCCATAGGCTGGGCCTTGACCGGTGACAATCCCTGCAACACGGAAAACACGGTCGCATAAGGGTTATCTCTTTCAGCCAGTCGTCCGCCGACCAGCGCGATCACATGTATGGCATCACCCAACAAACGCGCCGCATCCGGCGCCGGACGCTGCGCCAGGAACTCCAGAAAAAGAGGAAGATAGTCAGGCGTCTCGCGGGGGCTATCGGCGGCATCACATGGTTCGAAGCCACAACGCTGATACTCTCTCAGGAGGTCCAACAAAGCCTCTCCTCGTTCACGGCTTTCCCCATGGATATGCTCAAACAAATAAAGTGATTGCTTGCGCGACCGATCAAACTCGGCAACATAATTCTCCTGAAGGCGAATCAGATCAGTCGACCGCAAGTACTCCAGCAACGGACTCAGCTGTACGGCCGCATCAGGCATCTCCAGCAGTGCCTGCTCAATTTCAGGGAGCGCCTCGATCAACGCCTCATCCGGATAAGTCAGTAGCGCAGACAGAACGCGATATATGCGCATCATGATTCCTGTCCCATTTCTTCTTTTGCACGGGGCCGCTTCAGCTGCAAATGAACGATATCAACCCTGTTGCGCTTGCCAAATATGGATTCCTTGGAATAGCCGGACGAACAGCCGTGCCCAAAGCTGAAACCACAGGCACCCGTATCGCTAAAGTTTCTCTCAACCGCTGCCTTGTGAGAGGTAGGAATCACAAAACGGTCCTCATAATTCGCGATGGCCATCGTCTGATACATATCCTCCACAGTATCCCGATCCAGACCGACTCTCTGAATAATTTCCAGCGCCCCTTCTCCGCAGATCATCTCGCGCCGTTTGTATGCTCGCATGGCAATCATGCGCTCCAGCGCCTTGATGACTGGCGCCTCATCGCCAGCCGTTAGCAGATTGGCCAGATAGCGCACCGGGATCCGCAGGCTTCTAACATTCGGGATAATGCTGCCTTCGATCGTTTCATGAGGCATTTGCTGGTTCTCTGCCGCGCTCTGAATCGGCGACAGCGGTGGGATATACCAGACCATTGGCAGCGTCCGATATTCTGGGTGGAGCGGGAATGCGACCTCCCACTCCACGGCCATCCGGTAAACAGGTGAATGACGCGCGGCTTCCAGCCATGTCTCCGGAATACCTTCCTTCCGGGCAGCGACAATGACATCTGGATCATTCGGGTCAAGGAAACACCCCAACTGGGCCTTGTAAAGCTGCTTATCGTCAGGCATGGAGGCTGCTGCTTCAATGCGGTCGGCATCATAAAGCATTACACCCAGATAGCGGATACGCCCTACACAAGTTTCCGAACATACCGTTGGCTGCCCGGCCTCAATGCGCGGATAACAGAAGAGACACTTTTCTGCTTTACCCGATTGCCAGTTAAAATAGATTTTCTTGTAGGGGCAGCCGGATATGCACATTCGCCAACCCCGGCATTTGTCCTGATCCACCAGAACGATACCGTCCTCTTCCCGCTTGTATACCGATCCTGACGGGCAGGAAGCCACACAAGTTGGATTGAGACAGTGCTCACAAAGTCGGGGCAGGTACATCATGAAGGTGTTTTCAAAAGTCGAGTACATCTGCTTCTGAACGCCCTCAAACAGATAGTCCTGACTCCGCTTGCTGAATTCACCAGCAAGATCATCCTCCCAGTTGGGCCCCCATTCGATTTTCTCCATCTTCTCGCCTGTCAGCACGGATACCGGCCGTGCGGTAGGCGGCGTCTTCATGCGAGGCGCTGACTGAAGATGTTCGTAATCGTACGTAAACGGTTCGTAGTAATCATCAATAGAGGGCAGATTTGGATTGGCAAACAGATTGGCCAAAATACGGAGCTTCCCTCCCTGACGAGGTTCAAGTCGTCCGCTCTCCGTCCTTTTCCATCCACCATTCCACTTTTTCTGGTTTTCCCATTGTTTTGGATATCCAATACCTGGTTTTGTTTCGACGTTGTTGAACCATGCATACTCAACACCGTCACGACTTGTCCAGACATTCTTGCAGGTCACCGAACAGGTATGACAACCAATGCATTTATCCAGATTCAATACCATTCCAATCTGTGCTCGAACTTTCATCGGGCATCTCCCTGTGCAGATTCCACTACTGGTTCATCCATCCAATCGACTTTCGACATCTTGCGCAGCAACACAAATTCATCTCGATTACTGCCGATCGTTCCGTAGTAATTAAAGCCATATGCAAGCTGCGCATAGCCACCGATCATGTGTGTTGGCTTAAGAACGGTACGTGTTACTGAATTGTGGATTCCTCCGCGCTTTCCACTCATTTCCGAGCCGGGCGTATTGACGATCTTTTCCTGTGCGTGATACATCACGCACATGCCACGAGGAATACGCTGACTGACGATGACACGGCAGGCAATCACTCCATTGGTGTTAAATACTTCTATCCAGTCGTTGTCCACTAAATCTGCGCGCTTGGCATCATCCTCGGAAATCCAGACATGCGGCCCACCACGGCTCAGTGACAGCATCCGCAGATTGTCTGAATAGGTGCTGTGGATACCCCATTTTTGATGAGGTGTCAGAAAATTGAGCGCAATCTCTGGATTGCCGTTCGGTCGTGCGCCCAGCATGCTGCTGATCGATTTCGTGTCGATTGCCGGTCTGTACACACAGAAGCCTTCCCCAAAATCCAACATCCAGCGGTGATCCTGATAAAACTGCTGACGACCAGTCAATGTCCTCCAGGGAATCAATTCATGCACATTGGTATAGCCTGCGTTGTAACTGACCTCTTCCGACTCAAGGCCAGACCACGTGGGTGCAGAAATGATTTTCCGAGGTTGCGCCTGAATATCCCGGAAATGAATTTTGTCGTGCTCGCGACCCATAGCCAGATGGGTATGATCGCGACCCGTAATTTGGCCCAAGGCCTCCCAAGCCTTAACTGCCACATGACCATTCGTTTCTGGGGCCAACGTCAAGATCATCTCTGCAGCATCAATCGCCGTATCCAGCCGGGGCCGACCTTGACTCACACCTTTTTCATGCACAACCTTGTTGAAATCTTGAAGCTCATGAATTTCGTGCTCGGTATTCCAGTTGATCCCTTTTCCCCCATTCCCCAATCTGTCCAGTAAAGGGCCGACCGATGTGTATTTCTGAAAAATTTCCCGATAGTTGCGCTCCACCACAACCATATTAGGCGCCGTCTTGCCTGGAATCAGATCACATTCACCATGTTTCCAGTCGCGCGGCTCAAACGGTTGCCCCAACTCACCCGGAGTGTCATGCATCAAAGGCTGCAATACGATGTCCTTGCGAGTCCCCAGATAGGGACCACCTATCTCGCTGAAACGCTTGGCAATAAGTTTGTAGATCTCCCAATCCGTTTTACTTTCCCAAAGTGGAGTAACGGCCTCCGATAGGGGATGAATGAACGGATGCATATCCGAGGTATTGAGATCATCCTTCTCATACCAAGTCGCTGTCGGCAATACGATGTCACCATACAGACACGTTGTACTCATCCGGAAATCCAGTACTGTGACCAGATCCAGCTTCCCCTGTTCGGGCATCTGATCCGGTGTGTGCACCTCAGTCGGCCGCACGGTGCCCTGTCCATCACAAAATACCGCATTCTGCGTACCGAGCAGATACTTCAGAAAATACTCATGTCCCTTGCCACTGGAACCCAATATATTAGAGCGCCAGACAAACATATTACGGGGAAAGTTTTTTGGATTTTCCGGATCATCACAGCTCATTCGCTGTGTCCCATCCTTCAATCCGCCCACCAGATAGTCGACCGGACTCTGGCCCGCCTGTTCGGCGGCATCGACAATATCCAACGGGTTGTTTTCCAGTTGCGGGGCCGATGGCAGCCATCCCATGCGCTCTGCCTTCGCATTGAAATCAATCAAGGCAAGCGGCTCAAGGTGTTTTTTATCCGCAGTAGCGGAAAGAATTTCCTCGACTTTCAACTGTTCATGACGGTATTGGCCCGTATGCGCATAGAAAAAACTCGTACCATTCATCTGCCGTGGCGGCCTAGACCAATCAAGCCCAAAAGCCAGCGGGGCCCAACCGAACTGCGGACGCAATTTTTCCTGTCCCACGTAATGTGACCACCCTCCCCCGCTCTGCCCAATGCATCCGCACATCATCAGTAGATTGATGATGCCTCGATAGGACATGTCGGTATGAAACCAATGGTTCAGTCCTGCGCCGACAATCACCATACTTCGTCCACGCGTATCGTGCGCATTCTGGGCAAACTCTCTAGCCACCTGGATCACCAGCTCAGGTCGCACGCCGGTATGCTTGGCCTGCCATGCCGGTGTACAGGGAATATCATCATCATAGGACTTCGCGACATTGTCGCCCCCCAGTCCTTGATCGACCCCATAGTTCGCCATTTGCAAGTCATAAACCGTTGCCACCAGCACCTCTGAACCATCGGCTAGCGTCACCCGTTTGACTGGGACGTTTCGCGCTAACAAATCGTCCTTTTCTCCCCCGAAATAGTTGAAATGGACTGCCTGTACTTCATCATGGATCCCTTTCAGACTCAGTACCGGGCTGATGTCTTTTCCGCTGCCTCCATCGCGCAGCTCAAGGTTCCAACGCCCAACCTTTCCTGTATCAGCTTGCCCCTCCCCCCATCGAAAACCGATGCTGCCATTCGGTGCAACAAGGTCACCGGAAAATCCATCCACAGCGACTGTTTTCCAGTCTGGGTTGTTTATTTCATGCAGACCGTCCGGCAAATGAGACGCACGCAAAAAATAATCAGGAATCAGCTTGCCATCGTGGTGCTTGAGGGTCACCAGCATCGGCATGTCCGTATACTGACGCAGATATTCCGTAAAGTACTGAGAAGGGTTATCGCGATGGAACTCTGTCAGTACCACATGTCCCATCGCTAGGGCCAATGCAGCATCGGTACCTTGTCGTGGCGCCAGCCATATGTCGCTGAATTTCACCATCTCGCCGTAATCTGACGATACAGCCACCGTCTTTGTTCCCTTGTAACGCACTTCAGTATAAAAATGCGCATCAGGAGTTCTCGTCATCGGAACATTAGAACCCCAAACCACCAGGTAACCAGCGTTATACCAGTCGGCAGACTCAGGAACATCAGTCTGTTCCCCCCATACCTGAGGGCTGGAGGGTGGCAAATCGCAATACCAATCGTAAAAACTCAGACAGACACCACCGATCAGGCTCAGATACCTGGCACCAGATGCATAACTGATCATCGACATCGCCGGAATAGGAGAAAATCCCACCACCCTGTCGGGACCAAATTTCTTGATAGTGAATGCGTTCGCAGCTGCGATAATCTCTGTCGCTGTCTCCCAATCAGCTCGCACAAACCCTCCCAACCCGCGCACACTTTTATACCGTGCCGATTTCACAGGGTCCTGACTGATCGCCTCCCAGGCGCTAATGGGATCCTTTGTTTTGCGCGCCTCCCGCCACATCTGCATCAACTCTCCCCGAATCATTGGGTGCTTGACTCGTTGAGCAGAGTACACATACCAGCTGTAGGAAGCGCCGCGGGGACACCCGCGTGGCTCGTGATTGGGTAAATCAGGTCGTGTACGGGGATAATCTGTTTGCTGCGTTTCCCAGGTAATCAAACCACCTTTTACATAAATTTTCCAACTACAGGAACCGGTACAGTTCACCCCATGGGTTGAACGCGCAATCTTGTCATGCTGCCATCGGGAACGATAGGCGTTTTCCCACGTACGATCCTCTTTCACAACCGCACCATAGCCTTCAGAAAAAGACGATCGAACACGAGAAAGAAACTTCAACCGATCCAGAAAGTGACTCATCTTTGATACCTTTGATCAGAAATCAGAAAATAGGCAATCGGCCCGCCAGTCAAACAACCATTCAACAGGGCGTACGTGCACCTTTTCGGGCATAGAACCACCAAGTCACGAACATGCAGCTTAAATAGAAGCCGATGAATATATAAAAAGCCATATTCACAGATCCTGTTAGCTCAAGCGACGAACCAAACATTTTAGGAATGAAAAATCCACCATAAGCCCCCACCGCCCCACTGAAACCCAGCACAGCAGATGCCTCCTTGTTACCCTGTACAATCGCATCCCGCCTGGCTTCCGGCGAATTTCCGGCGGCCTGCACACTAGCCGTCAGAAATATCATGGGAATCATCCTAAACGTGGAACCGTTCCCAATACCTGACAAAGCAAAAAGCAGCATAAACATACCCAGAAATGCAGGGAAACTGCCTCCGCCATCAGCCGACGGAAGCGTGAATAGCACGCCAAAAATCGCCACCGACATCAACAGGAAGGTATATAGCGTCACTGCCGCCCCGGCCTTCAGGCGATCCGAAATCCATCCTCCCAGTGGTCGGGTCAACGCGCCAACCAACGGACCAAGAAAAGCATATTTAGTCGGGTCCACACCCGGAAACTGGGATTTCGTCAGAAGGGCAAGCCCGGCAGAAAATCCTATGAATGATCCAAAAGTGCCCACATAAAGCCAGCACATCAGCCAATTGTGTTTGCGACGAAAAATAACTGCCTGGTCGCGAAATGACGCACGAGCATCCGCAATATCATTCATTCCAAACCATGCCAGCACCGCAGCCATCAGAATGAACGGGACCCAAACAAAACTCGCATTCTGCAACCACAGAGTCTGAGCCGCGCCATTCACGGTAATGCTGATTCCATCTCCCGTCACACCACCGAGCATTGCACTGGAAATCACCAATGGCACAATGAACTGCGCAAGACTCACCCCAAGATTGCCAATGCCAGCGTTCAGCCCAGTTGCGGTTCCTTTCCTGGACTTTGGAAAGAAAAAACTGATATTGGCCATACTGGAGCTGAAATTCCCTCCCCCCAGGCCACAAAGCAATGACAAAATCAACAGCGTTCCATAGCTGGTTGTGTTATCCCTTAACGCGAACCCCATGCCGAGGGCTGGAAGCAGCAAACTCAGGGTGGAAATCACCGTCCATTTTCTGCCGCCAAAAATTGGCACCATAAAGCTATAAAACACCCGAAGCGTCGCACCCGACAAGGCAGGAAGCGCTGTCAGCCAAAACAACTGGTTTCTGGAAAATTTGAACCCAACCTTATCCAGGTTGACTGCCACCACGCTCCACAGTACCCAAACGCAAAACGCCACTACCAGCGCAACAATAGATATCCAGAGATTGCGCTGCGCAACACGCGCTCCCGTCGTTTCCCAGAAAATGTCGTTTTCCGGATCCCACTGCTTCAGCACATATCCAGCTGATGCTCTGTCACGAACGGCTTCTGACATAATTAATTCCTTGCTTCGTAATTCTCATATCTTGTCGGCATAGATCCATGAAGTCGATCTATTTTTTGTCATAATCATTTGCAGGCGGAGGCTCTCTCACCTGGCTGAAACGACTAAAATGCAGGCATATCAGGCTTACAGACACTGCTCCAAACAGCAGCATGAAACAGCTTGAACGAACACCTGTAAGATCAAATACCAGCCCGAACAAAACGGGCAATAAAAATCCACCCAATCCACCTGCCAACCCAACAATGCCGGATACAGCACCAATATTGTCTGTAAAGTCATCTGATATGAATTTGAAAACAGATGCTTTACCAATGGCAGTTGCTATCCCCATCAAAAACAACAATGCGGTAAACACCCATGGATTGGACCCGAGGTGGAAACTGACAGGACCATTCACTGTACTGATGATGAAATCAGTTTGCGGGTAACTTAGAAAAAAGAAGCACAACCACATAATCCAAAGCACATACCAGGTCGTTTTGTACGCACCCGCCCGATCTGATATCCATCCACCAATGGCCCTGAGTACTCCACCGGGCAGTGAAAAACAAGCAGCCAGAAAGGCCGCAAGCTGAATGCTGAAACCAAACTCATTGATATAATATTTCGTCAGCCATAGTGCCAAGGCAACATAACCTCCAAAAACCACCGAATAATATTGGCAATACCTCCAAACCCTCGGGTTTCGCAATACCTGCAGTTGTTGTTTGAGCGATATAGACGCGCGAACACTATGCGCCGGATCAGTACGAGAAAAGCACCAGAAAATCAATGCAGTCGCAAGCATCCCCAAGGCATAGACTTTAGGAACAACTGTCCACGCCCCTCCTGCCGCAGCCATCAACGGAGGAGCAATAAACTTAGTCATGGCTGAGCCGGAATTTCCGGCACCAAACACGCCCATAGCAAAACCTTGGCGGTCTTTAGGAAACCAACGTGCTACATAGGGTGTTCCAACGGAAAATGACCCGCCAGCAAGTCCAACGAACAGCGAAAGCACTAGAAACTGCCAATATTCTTTAGCGTAGGCCATAAGCCATATGGCAGGCACCGTTGCCAGTATGAGAAAAAATAGCACCACCCGCCCGCCAAAACGATCAGTCCATATACCCAACGGCACTCTGACCAAAGACCCAGTTAAAACCGGCATTGCGGTCAGCAGCCCAAACTGGGTCTCATTGAGTCCAAGCTGTGCCTTGATAGGGATGCCCAATACTGCAAACATCATCCAAGCCGCAAAACACGCGGTAAATGCAAATGTGCTAGCTGCCAGCACCGAATAGGCACCTGGCGAAACCGCGCTGCTCTGGATCTTGTTGTTCATGACCGGTGATCCCTTATCCTTCTTATATATAGGAGATATTCACCCGCCCTGCTCTAATCAGGCTTCCATCTATGACCCGCACAACGGGCCATCCCGGGTTGCTCCTATCTCGTCAATATAGGGTTTATACATTCCCAAAACCATTCTTCAGAGGACGAAGAAACAGCTGTTCCAATGAACTAGTTCCAAAGGACTACATGCCTCCAGGTGATGGACACTGCCCCCGCGACCACCGTCCAGCATGGCATACACGACCCGATGGCGGCACTATCAAGTTCTTGCACATCTCTGTTACGTCAGAGATACCCAGCTCACTATACCGAAGACATCACCATGTGCCGTTCGTAGCAGCCTGCAGCCCGTTAGGCGACCCGCCCCAGGCCAGCTGATGCAATTAGCAGCCCCTCACGGCACACTCACGAACCAGGCCATGCCTCCAGCACGGACATTGCCTGTCATGCTTGTAATTCCAGAGGATAGGCCGGCCGTGTCTGCAAATCTCCCATCGCAACCCAAATTCGATCGCAGCGACAAAAACGAAGCGACTGCATTGCCAGGACTTGCTCGGGTATTGATTCAGCATAAGCTGCTCTCACAGGAGCAGGCCCGTGAGGCTCTGACCAAGGCCCGCGCGACCGAAAACGGCAATCTACTTGATGAACTCGTCATCAACAGCAAGATTCTGAGCCCTCTACGCTTGGCAACGTTTCTCGCTGAAACCTTTGGCATGCCTTTAATGGACCTGGCAAGCCTTGATTTCAGCACTCTGCCGCTGGATCAGATCGATCGTAAATTACTGGCAGAAACGCGGGTTATCCCACTTATCAAACGTGGTAACCGGCTTGCCGTCCTGCTATCGGATCCAACCGACAACCAGGCAATCGAGCGCGTCAAGTTCCAGCAGCAGGCCATCATCGACCCGATTGTGGTCGAACACTCCAAACTGGTTAAGCTGATCCAGAACCTTGATCAAAGCACCGCCGACAAACTGGCTGACCTGATTGGCGATGTAGAAGAAGAGTCCGCCATTGCAGAAGGGGCTGTGGCCCTGGAAGACAACGCAGATGTCGACGATGCCCCCATCGTGCGATTCCTACAGAAAGTCCTGATGGATGCCATCCAGGGCGGGGCATCCGATATCCACTTCGAACCATATGAAAAGTTCTACCGAATTCGATTCCGTATTGACGGTGAGCTGCGAGAAATTACGCAACCGCCCCTAGTCATCAAAGACAAGCTGTCATCCCGCATTAAGGTCATTTCTCGCCTTGATATTTCGGAAAAGCGTGTCCCTCAGGACGGCCGGATGAAACTGGTCATCTCCAACAACCGCGCCATCGACTTCCGGGTATCAACGCTGCCCACGCTCTTTGGCGAAAAGATCGTGATGCGGATTCTCGATCCGTCCTCGGCAAAATTGGGCATTGACGCATTAGGGTATGACCCGGAACAGAAAAAAGCCTTGACCGAAGCCATCGCACGCCCTTACGGCATGGTGTTGGTCACAGGGCCAACCGGATCCGGGAAAACCGTATCTCTCTACACCTGTTTGAACATTCTCAATCAACCCGGTGTCAATATTGCCACCGCAGAAGATCCTGCCGAGATCAACCTGCCGGGCATCAACCAGGTCAACGTCAATGACAAAGCTGGTCTGACATTCGCCGCAGCGTTGAAATCATTTCTTCGTCAGGACCCGGACATCATCATGGTGGGTGAGATCCGAGACCTCGAAACCGCCGACATTGCCATCAAGGCGGCCCAGACTGGCCACATGGTCATGTCCACGCTGCACACCAATGACGCCCCGACCACCCTGACCCGGTTGATGAACATGGGCGTTGCACCATTCAATATCGCCTCATCAATCATCCTCATCACTGCACAGCGTCTGGCCAGGCGTCTCTGCACGCAATGCAAGCAGCCAACCGATCTGGATGACGATGCATTGCTCGCTGCAGGATTTTCCGAAGAGGATCTGGACGGCAGCTGGCGCCCGTACAAAGCAGTCGGTTGCGAACGCTGCAATGGCTCCGGATACAAGGGCCGGGTCGGCATTTATCAGGTCATGCCCATCACCGAGGAAATTCAGCGCATCATCCTCAACTCAGGCAATGCCATGGAAATCGCTGCCCAGGCAAAACGCGAAGGAGTCAATGATCTGCGCACATCAGGGTTGATCAAGGTCAAACAGGGTTTGACCACGATTGAAGAAGTCCTCGGTGTCACCAACGAATAATGTCCGATCTGGCTGCCCTTGTGGCAACCACCACATTGACCTTTGAGAAACGTCCAAAACACTGGAGTGACCCACTAATATGGCAGCCAAGGCAATTACAGCGGGTGGCAAGGCAGCATCCCACGAAAAGCCACGCGTCAAGGAATTCAACTTCTCCTGGGAAGGAAGAGATCGTTCCGGCAAGACACTTCGCGGAGAGACTCGGGCAAGCGGCGAGACTATCGTCGTC
The DNA here is from genome assembly GCA_030527825.1 of Lautropia sp. Lineage (GTDB taxonomy): Bacteria > Pseudomonadota > Gammaproteobacteria > Burkholderiales > Burkholderiaceae_E > Lautropia. Next base: position 868,780 of record JAUNAC010000001.1, on the reverse strand, counting down.
AACACCTTACGGCGCCAGGGCATCATCGTCACGCGCATCAAGAAGCAGCGACACAAGGCTGCACGCGGCAAGATCCAGGACAAGGACATTACCCTGTTCACCCGACAGCTGGCCACCATGATGAAAGCGGGTGTGCCACTGTTGCAGGCATTCGATATTGTGGCCAAAGGCACCGATAACGGCGCAGTCGCAAAACTGTTCTCCGACATCAAAGCGGATGTCGAAACCGGAACGTCACTGTCGCAGGCATTCAAAAAATACCCGCTTTATTTCGATAACCTTTTCTGCAACCTGGTCGGCGCCGGTGAGCAGGCAGGTATTCTGGACGACCTGCTGGACAGGCTGGCAATGTACAAGGAAAAAATGGAAGCCATCAAGGGCAAAATCAAATCTGCCCTCTTCTACCCTACGGCAGTATTGGTCGTAGCTTTCGTGGTTGTTGCTGTCATCATGCTGTTTGTCGTACCCGCTTTCAAAAGCGTATTTGAAAGTTTCGGTGCAGATCTGCCGGCACCCACCTTGTTTGTGATGGCCCTTTCCGACTATTTCGTCAAAAACTGGTACATCATCTTCGGCGCACTAGGACTGGGAATTTACTTCTTCTTGCAGGCATGGCGACGCTCTCCCAAAATGCAGGCATTCATGGACAGACTCTTCCTGAAAGTACCCATCTTCGGCCCCGTGATCCGGAAAGCGACCATCGCCCGATGGTTGCGTACACTGTCCACCATGTTCGCTGCAGGCGTACCACTTGTAGAGGCCCTGGATTCAGTAGGAGGCGCTGCAGGCAATATCGTTTATCTGCAGGCGACAAAAAAAATCCAGCAGGAAGTTTCCACCGGTACCAGCCTGACCGTAGCGATGAACAATGCCAATGTATTTCCCAACATGGTTCTGCAAATGGCATCCATTGGCGAAGAGTCCGGCTCCCTGGATTCGATGCTGGGCAAGTCAGCGGACGTCTACGAACGAGAGGTGGATGACGCGGTGGAAAGTCTCTCCTCCCTGATGGAGCCCCTGATCATGGTCGTTCTAGGCACGCTGATCGGTGGACTTGTGGTAGCAATGTACCTGCCGATCTTCAAACTGGGTCAGGTAGTGTAATACTGCTGAAACCGCCGGGGCGGCCAAGCCCATATGGCCGCCCCTTTGCATTTCTATCAAGGGAATACAACAAGGACATGGACAATATCTACTGGATCACACCGGAGTTTTCCGTGGCCCTTGCCGGGCTGCTGGGACTCCTGGTCGGCAGCTTTCTAAACGTAGTTATTCATCGCCTGCCACTGATGATGCAAAGACAGTGGGAAGCAGAGTTAAACGAAGCTCTGCTGGCACAAGCCAACATGCATGCGCTATCCCATACGACGGGGTCAGACACGATATCTGATGAGGAGGTGCCGACAGGACATGGGCGAGGACAAAGCCAATCCAAAGCATTCAATTTACTGGTACCCCGTTCGCGTTGTCCGCATTGCGAGCACCAGATCACTGCCCTAGAAAACATCCCCGTATTCTCATGGATCTTTCTGCGAGGAGCCTGCCGTGAATGCCGAAAACCCATTCCCGTACGCTACCCCTTCGTGGAGCTTCTCACAGGCATATTGGCAGCCTCCAGTGTCTGGCGCTTCGGCTTTGATCTCACAGGGTTGGCAGCAGCACTATTTTGTTGCGTACTCATCACGCTGACATTCATTGATTACGATACCCAGCTTCTACCTGACAATCTCACCCTCCCTTTACTTTGGAGCGGCTTGCTGCTGAACCTGACCCGGCATGCCATGACCTCGCTACCAGACGCAGTCATCGGGGCCATCGCGGGTTATCTGATACTCTGGTGTGTGTATTGGACCTTCAAGCTGATCTCAGGCAAGGAAGGCATGGGCTATGGGGACTTCAAACTGCTGGCTGCACTGGGAGCTTGGTTTGGCTGGCAGGCACTACCTGCCATCATCCTGATATCCTCAGTTCTAGGTACCATAGTCGGGGTTGGTCTGATCCTTTTCAAAAACCATAGCCGGAGTCATCCGATTCCCTTTGGGCCATATCTTTCCGGCGCCGGGCTGATCATGCTGTTCAACGGAGGGCAGGTATTGCACTGGATGGGCATGATCCCTGTCATCGCTCACGCTTGATACTGATATAGGCAATACTCCCTGCCTCCAGAAAAGTAAATGTCTCCACTTATCGACAAGAGCCAACCCTCCACTCCATTCACTGTCGGCATTACCGGCGGCATCGGTAGCGGTAAAAGCCGGATAGCCGACATGTTTGTTGCGCTTGGTGCATCACTCATCGACACGGATACCATTGCCCACAGCCTGACAGAACCCGATGGCCTAGCCATTCCCGCAATCCGCACCACCTTTGGAGATGGATTCATTTGTCCGGATGGGCGGATGAACCGGCCAGCGATGCGTGAACTGGTATTTGAAAATAATGACCAGCGTAGACGGCTGGAAAACATCCTTCACCCCATGATTCTGAACGAGGTGAAACACCAGCTCTCCCAGCTCGCCGCAGCGCCTTATGTGCTGATTTCAGTACCACTACTGGTGGAGTCGGGACACTGGCAACGCCGTCTCGACCGAGTACTGGTCATCGACTGCCCGGAGTCCCTCCAGATCAGCCGCGTCATTCAGCGTTCGAACCTGGGGGAAGCACAGGTCCGCGCCATTATCGCAGCACAGGCGAGCCGCCGGCAACGGCTCAATGCAGCAGATGACTTGATCGATAACAGCGGCAGCCTGCAGGATGCCCAGCGGCAGGTCAGCACGCTTCATGCACGCTATGTCCGGATGTCGGCGGAGCGCAGATCGTCAGCGCCGGGCGAGTCAATCTCATGAGCCCCACGATTCTGCCCATACTCCCGCGCCTCCCAGACGGCTGCGATCCGCATCGGCCATGACAGGGCCTTCCATTTGGCAGCCTAAACAGGACGTCCGCCCACCCATGTCGCTTACGCAACAATTGTCGGCAACCTCGACAGGGGTATCATCCGGATACGAGCCGGTGTGATATGTGTGGCGCGGTGGCCGCCTGTTCACAGAATTTCGAAATCTCCGAACAGTTTCAGATTTTTGCCCATTCAGCACGATCGCCATGATCATCTATCTACACCCATTCAATGAGCGCGTCCGCACCATGCTGCGACTGGATGAGCTCTATCGCCGCTTTGAGCGCCTGGTATCCCGCAATGACGTACTATCACATCATGCAGCGCTGGGTACACTCTTCGAGATCATTGAGCTTTCTTCCCGTGCGGAAGTGCGATCCGACCTGCTGCATGAGCTGGAGCGCCAGCGACAGACCTTACTGTCATTCAAGAATGACCCTGACGTTGCAATAGATGCCTTGTCATCCATTCTGGGTGAAATTGAGGATGCTGCTGCGTCCCTGCAACGCAGTGCAGGCAAGGCCGGTCAAAGCCTTCGGGAAAACGATTGGCTCATGAATATCCGCAGCAGAAGCGTCATTGCGGGCTGCAGTTTTCAGGTGGATTTGCCCTTTTATTACGCCTGGCAGCATAAACCTGCTGAAGAACGCCGTGAGGCCATCATTGAATGGGCTCGTCCATTCGCCGCTGTTCGGGAGTGCCTGAGCATCGTCCTGCGCCTGTTGCGTGAGTCCGGCCAAAAAACCCGGGTCACCTCCCATAACGGCAGCTATCAGCAACAACTGGGCGGAAAAACCTATCAGCTCGTAGAAATTCACCTGGACGAAAATCTGGGGGCTATCCCCGAATTTTCCGCCAACAAATACATGCTGTGGATACGCTTCGGGCGTCTGGACCGGGAGTTCAAAACCAGGCCCTATGAAGGAAACGTAGATTTTGAATTGAGTCTCTGCAACATGTAGAAATAATTCATTCTTGGAAAGACATATCCGCCTGTGATATTCGGAATCCAGGTACTACGCTAGCCTCAGCCATGAAAAATAGCCTCCGTTCGCTGAAAACGCCACATTCCAGGACAGTAAGTTGCCCGGTCTGTCATGGACCGGCACAATTTTCTTCCCAAAATCGCTGGAGACCTTTCTGCTCGGAACGCTGCCGGCTTATTGACCTTGGGGCATGGGCAAACAATGAATACGTGCTAGCCGGTCAGTCGATTGATGAAAAAGATTCATCCTGACAGTGAAATACGCCGGCTACAAAAGCCATCTGTCCTGATGATCCTGATCAAGTCAGACATGGGGGGTTGCAGACATCTATTTATCTGGGCTAGCACTGGATTCACGGCGACCAAGCCAAATTCCATTTGGTCACCAGATGGAGCGCTGCATGGCAATCCCGTGAGCGCCGGCGTCCTGAGCCCGTGACAAGTGGTAATGTTGCAAGCCCCCCAGCGCGTAGACAGGAACGGGGGTCAACGCAATCATCCTGGCAAATGCCTCCCACCCCAGCGTAGCCTCTCCTGGATGACTTTGCGTAGGCAAAATTGGCCCGCAGACTACCATATCCAGGCTAAGCCGCCCGGCAATCTGCAGATCAACCTCCCTATGGCATGAAGCGGCAGCCAATGCATGATTGAGACGCCATGCCGCGATCTCCTCCCGAGGCCGCTGCACCATGGCGTACATATCCTGAGCTGTCAGGTGAACCCCACCACACGTTCTGTCCGACGCCTCCTTCGCATACTCGTCCGGATGACGACTGCTGACTAGAACACGCGTCCCACTGAGTGCGACTCTCGCCATCACTTCACGAAACAACCGATCAAAATCCCCCTTGTCCATCAGCGGCTCGCGCAGCAGCAGCATGTGCCGCACCTCCGCGGACGAGCTTGCTGAAGTCCCTGCTTCACCCAGCCACTTGTCAAAACTTGTCAACCAGGCCGATATTCCACATCGGCTCGCATCTGACACAGCATAAATATCAGGGAGGCCCAACCAGCGAAGCGGGTCGCGAGAAGGTGGGAGAAGTGGGTCAACATCAATACTGCCCACCAATTTCCAGGCAAGCTGCTGCCCCTCACGTCCCTTGGGCTCGTCTCTCCAGGCCACAATTCGACGAAAGAAAAGCCGGACGTGCGCATGCTCGTAGACATGTTCCCGGACCAGCCAGGGCCGGGACGAAATGACACGAATACCCAGCTCTTCTTCCAGCTCCCGCTCAGCGGCCTGAGCAGCATCTTCACCTGGCTCAAATTTCCCTCCCGGGAACTCCCACCAGCCTTCATATGGCTTTCCGGCCGGGCGCCGTGCCAGCAGGACTTCACCATGGGGGCGAGCCAGAATACCTACGGCAACATTGATAATCTTGGGCATAGCTGGAGTCTGGCTGCTCATGTTCATAATTCACACACCACCTGACAAAAGCCCAGCCTGCGCCTGTCTGCCGGCCCAATCCCGGGCAAACTGCCAAGCCACTCGCCCTGAGCGGGACCCACGCTCCAGTGCCCAACGCAGGGCATCGGCACGAGCCGAAACAACAGACGCATCCGTTGCGCCGTAATGACGCAGCCAGTGCTCCACAACGGACAGATAATCGTCCTGCCGGAAAGGATAAAACGAAATCCACAGTCCGAAACGTTCGGACAGCGAGATTTTTTCCTCTGAAGTTTCTCCAGGATGAATCTCGCCATCGGGCTGGTAGGTAGCCTGAAGATTTTCCGACACCATCTCCGGCATCAGGTGCCGGCGATTCGAGGTGGCATATATCAGCACATTATCAGCACGGCCAGACAGCGAACCATCAAGCGCTGTCTTCAACGCCTTGTAGCCGCCATCCCCGTGATCGAATGACAGATCATCGCAATAAATGATGAAACGCTCCGATCTCCCCTGGACGCGATCCACAATGTCCGGCAGGTCTGTCAGCAAATCCTTGTCCACCTCAATCAGCCTCAGACCCTTGTCACAAAACGTGGGAAGACATGCCTTGACCAACGAAGACTTACCCGTCCCCCGCGCGCCCGTCAACAAAACATTGTTGGCGGGGTGACCATGTACGAACTGTCGGGTATTGGCCTCTACCAGGCGTTTCTGCTCATCAATATTCTTCAGGTCGCCCAAAGTCAGCGTCGCAGGACGGGAAATGGCCACAAGCTCGCCCACCTTCCCCAACGGCGTCTGGCGGCGCGACCATCGAAAAGCACTGGCAGACCAATCTGTCTCTCGCGGCGCAAGCCCAAGGGTGTTGATAGTCTGCAGCAGGGGTTCCGTCTGATCGAGAAAACGATCCAGACGCGCCAATATCGGGTTCATATCCATGACAATTTTCCGGAGAAGATCGCTATCTTGTGAAAGACTCAGGATCGGTAATCGGCATTGATGGATACATATTCATGCGAAAGATCGCATGTCCATACAGTAGTCGAAACATCGCCACGATTCAGGTGCACATGGACTGAAAACTCTGACTGCTTCAGTATTCGCTGTCCATCTTCCTCGCGGTAGTCAGGATCACGGCCGCCCAATCTGGCAACACGAACGTTATCCAGCCAGAGCTCAAGCTTTTCTACATCCAGATCCTGGATGCCGGCATAACCAATCGCTGCAAGAATCCGGCCCAGATTAGGATCAGAGGCAAAGAAAGCTGTTTTCACCAATGGCGAATGAGCAATGGCGTAAGCAACGGCAGCAGCCTCCTCATCGGATGCAGCGCCATTGACATGAACTGATACAAATTTGGTGGCACCCTCCCCATCTCGCACCAGGGACTGAGCCAGCTCAACCGCCATGGATGTCAATGCCTGCAATATTTCCTGGGCGCCAGGATCCTCATCATGATCGATCGATACCTGTCCCAGTCCGGTACTCACCAGCAAAAAGCTATCGTTAGTCGAGGTATCACCATCGACCGTGATTCTGTTAAAACTGGCATCGGCTATGCGCCTTACCCATGAATCCAGCAGATCAGGCCGAATTTTTGCATCGGTTGCAATGACACCCAGCATCGTGGCCATGTTGGGACGAATCATGCCAGAGCCTTTGGCAATTCCGGTCATAATCACGTTCCCCGCAGACACGGAAATGCTCCGCGATGCCGCCTTCGGCAAGGTGTCCGTTGTCATAATGGCTTCAGCAGCCATCAACCAGTGATCGGGGGCCAGATCCGAGACTGCTGCCGGGATACCGCTGATCATGCGATCCGTCGGCAATGGCTCCAGAATAACCCCCGTCGACATGGGCAAAACACTGTCAGGAGGGATGCTCAGTGCTTCCGCCACTGCCTCGCAGACCAGGGTTGCATTGCGCACCCCCTCGAGACCCGTACCTGCATTGGCAATCCCCGTATTAACAACCAGCGCGCGGATCCGGCCCTGCGTACTTTTTAGGTATTTCCTCGCCAGGCTGACCGGGGCCGCACAGAACCGGTTGAGCGTAAAGACACCGGCAACCTGAGAACCTTCGGCAAGCCTCATGATCAAAAGATCACGTCGCCCGGGCTTTCGGATACCTGCACATGTCGTACCAAGTTCAACCCCCGGTACCGGAATCAGTTCTTTGACATCAGGTATCCGCAAATTGACGGGCATATTGGCCTCCGAGTTCTTGTTTTCAATACAGCCAGACACGGTGGCGCATGCGCCATACCCCTTTCCTGTGCCTGGCTGTAGGTCTGTCAGACTAATCGACCATGGCAATGCTTGTACTTTTTCCCTGAGCCACAGGGACAAAGGTCATTGCGTCCCACATGATGAGTCCCACTCAATCGCCCCTGCTCGCCAGACATGGAGGTCTGACGCGGGGCAGATAACTCGTCCGCAGACCCGACAACGGTATCCGGCAAACTCTGTGAATCTTCATGCATCAAACGCGCACCTTCCGCTGCCTGCTCAGCCCGGTCCTCCAACTGCTCGGCAACCTGTTCGGCTTCAGCCGCCGACTGAATCTGAACATTCATCAGAACGCGGCTGACTTCAGTCCGGATTACTCCCAGCAGGTTCTCGAACAGATCAAATGCCTCGCGCTTGTACTCCTGCTTGGGATTCTGCTGGGCATACCCCCTCAAATGGATACCTTGGCGTAAATGCTCCAGAGCAGACAGATGCTCGCGCCAGTGCTGATCTATGGACTGCAGCATGATGGAGCGTTCAAATCCAACGAAGGCTTCAGAACCTACCCGGTCCGTCTTGTCCCGATAAAGCCTATCAGCCTCCTCGATAATCCGGGTCTGGACGGCCTCATCATCTAAGTCTTCATTTTCCTTCAGCCATTCGGCAACACGCACGGGAAGTTGCCAGTCATGACGCAGTTCCTGTTCCAGACCTGCTATATCCCACTGTTCCTCGACACTCCCCTCGGGAACGTGACGTCTGAAGACCTCTTCTAGCGCACCATGGCGCAAATTCGTGATCACCTCTGACACATCATGAGTGTCCAGCAGTTCATTCCTGTGCGAGTAGATTACTTTTCGCTGCTCGTTGGCAACATCGTCATAATCCAGCAACTGTTTTCGGATATCGAAATTGCGGGCTTCCACCTTGCGCTGAGCCGATTCAATGGCACGAGACACCAGCCCAGACTCAATGGCCTCGCCCTCCGGCAATTTGAGGCGATCCATGATGGCCTTCAAACGATCTCCGGCGAATATCTTCAGCAATGGATCGTCCATGGACAGGTAGAACCGGGAAGACCCCTTATCCCCCTGGCGCCCTGCACGACCGCGCAGCTGATTGTCGATACGACGGGACTCATGCCGTTCCGTGCCAATGATATGCAGACCGCCTTTAGCCAGCACCTCTTCGTGCACTGCCTGCCACTCTTCCTGAAAACGGGCAATCTCCGCCTGCTTGGCTTCGCTGTCCAGGTCAGTTCGCGCTTCGATAGCGGCAATCACACCCGAACGACTGCCACCCAGCTCGATATCTGTCCCCCGACCAGCCATATTGGTTGCAATGGTGATCTGGCGAGGACGCCCAGCCTGAGCAACGATTTCTGCCTCTCTCTCGTGCTGCTTGGCATTGAGCACGTTGTGTGGCAGCTTGGCCTTTTTCAGGAGGCCCGATACAAGCTCTGAATTTTCAATGGACGTGGTGCCCACCAATACAGGCTGGCCACGTTCATAACAATCTCTGATATCGGCCAGAATGGCATCGTACTTTTCCTTGGCAGTACGATAGACCAGATCCTGCATGTCATTGCGCACCATGGGCCGGTGCGTGGGAACGACCACCGTTTCCAGGTTATAGATTTCCTGGAATTCATAGGCTTCCGTATCGGCAGTACCGGTCATACCAGCCAGTTTTTCATACATCCGGAAGTAATTCTGGAAGGTAATGGAGGCCAGCGTCTGATTTTCAGCCTGAATCTTTACGCCTTCTTTGGCTTCCACAGCCTGATGCAGCCCATCAGACCAGCGCCGCCCCGACATCAAGCGTCCTGTGAATTCATCAACGATGACAACCTCACCGTTCTGAACCACATACTGCTGATCACGCAGGAAAAGCGTATGCGCACGCAGCGCGACCATCAAATGGTGCACCAACGAAATATTGGCGGCATCGTAAAGGCTGGCTCCCTGTGGCAATAGACCAAGGTCGGTCAGGATTTGTTCCGCATGTTCATGGCCAGCTTCAGAGAGATATACCTGATGTGCTTTGTGATCAACCCAGTAATCGCCTGCCGGGTCTGGCTCTCCCGGTTTTGGTTCCGCCTCCATTGGCGTCAGCATAGGCGGCACCGCATTCATGCGAACATATAGCTCGGCATTCTCCTCCGCGGGTCCAGAAATAATCAGGGGAGTTCTTGCTTCGTCAATGAGGATGGAGTCCACTTCATCAACAATGGCAAAAAACAACTTACGCTGCATACGCGACGCAGCGTCGTACACCATATTGTCACGCAGGTAATCAAACCCGTACTCATTGTTCGTGCCGTACGTAATATCGGCCTGATAGGCTGCCCGTTTCTGGTCAGGTGGCTGCTGGGCAACAATGACCCCTACGGACAATCCCAGAAAGTTGTACAACCGCCCCATCCAGGCAGCATCACGCTGAGCCAGGTAATCATTAACGGTAACAACGTGTACGCCGCGACCAGCTAACGCGTTCAGGTAGACCGCCAAGGTAGCTGTCAGGGTCTTCCCTTCACCTGTGCGCATTTCAGATATCTTGCCGTCATGGAGAACCATGGCACCAAGCATCTGCACATCAAAATGCCGCATCCCCAAAATACGCTTTGAGCCTTCGCGGCATACGGCAAACGCTTCCGGCAGGATAGCATCCAGTACATCTCCTACCGCTTTGCCGGAAGCAGTTTCCTGCTGGATCCTGACCTGGAATTCACGCGTCTTTTCACGCAGTTCATCGTCGGTCAGCCCCTCCATCTGGGCCTCCAGTGCATTAATACGCACAACCCGGCGACGGTATTGTTTCAGGAGCCTGGAATTTCGGCTACCGAAAATGCTGGTCAATAGTGTCTGGAACATTGGTGGGAGGATTCAGCAGGCGACCATGCCAGTCTCGGCAACATGCCGGGGTAATCTCGCCTGACCTTGGCAAAGTGAACTGAAAATGTTATCACGCGACCTAGCATTCAATCGCCAAAGCCTACTGCAAATGACTACAACCCGACCATCGCCCTTGTCCGCACGTTCTAACGGCCTCGATGTATCGAAATTGCAACGATCCTTCAGTCGGCAGCGCACTTCCAGCCGGGAGCGAGACCGGGAAGGCCGCCCGATGTTCGATTATCTGAAAAGCCGCGCCCCTGAGCTATGGCAGATATGGTATCGGCTAAACCGCCTACGCAGTGACCTTCATGCCGTATTGCCTTCTATTCAACTCACACCCATCAAACTCGAACGCCAGACCCTTCTGGTCACAGCGTCCTCAAGCGCCATGGCGGCGCGCCTGCGGCAATACGAGCCAAGGGTCATAGACGGGCTTCAAGCCCGGGGCTGGTTGATCAACCGGGTGAAATTCCGGCCCTACACATCAACACCTGCCTTGCCCCTCCCTTCTGCCAGGAAAGCAGCGGTTTCCCCTCGCTCTGTCGAAGTTCTGGCGGAACTAGCGGCCTCCGAGCACATCACGCCCGAATTGCGTTCCGCCCTGGAAACCTTCGTCACCAGACAGCGTGAATATCTGCTGGACGACCAAAATCCGGGATAAACCGGTAAACATTCAGAGCCATCTCATCAAGCTCCGCCCCAGTCCAGCGAAAAAGCAGGCGCATTCCGGCGCTGATGGAACGTGGCTATCTCATAACTTTCTGGATCATCCAGAACCGCTCGAACCAGCAAATTATTCATGTAGTGGCCTGATTTACGAGCATGATAGGCCCCGAGAATAGGGTGACCTATCAAATACAAATCCCCAATAGCATCCAATGCCTTGTGTTTGGCAAACTCGTCGCGATAGCGCAGACCATCACTATTCAACACTCTGTCATCATCTACGACAATTGCGTTGTCCAGGCTTCCGCCCAACGCCAGCCCGTGTTTTCGCAACAGCTCGACTTCGCTCGCCATCACAAATGTCCGAGCCCGGGCTATTTCCTTGATGTAGGAGGTCGTGGAAAAATCTATTTCAATTCGCTGCCCAGTCGCATCAATGGCTGCCTGGCCAAAAGCGATCTCGAAACTCAGCTTAAATCCCTCATATGGGTCCAATCGCACCCACTTGTCACCGTCTTTGATCAGAATGCTCTTTCTGATGCGTATAAAACGCTTTGGTGCCGACTGCTCCTCAATACCAGCCGACTGAAGCAAATACACAAAAGACCCTGCCGACCCATCCAGTATGGGCACTTCACTGGCAGTAATGTCTATTTGGGCATTGTCAATACCCAATCCAGCCAATGCGGACATCAGATGCTCAATCGTGTGAACAGCCACCTGCAGTCCAGGCCCTTCGGTATCTGCTGACAATGTGGTATTCAGACGAGTATCGGTAATCCGGTGTGCAAATGCAGGCAGATCTACAACAGGATCCAGATCCACCCGGCGGAAAACGATCCCGGTGTCAACAGTGCTAGGTTTGATGTTGAGAGAGACTCGCTGCCCCGAGTGCAGCCCAATGCCTATTGCCTGCACAGGCCTGCGCAAGGTTTTCTGTCTCAACATCTTCCAGCTCCGTCAGTCCAAAGGCCACAAACATCCTGGGCCAGAACAAAATCCCGCAATACGACTAGCTCACCTGCAGACAAACACCAAAAAGCTCAGGCTCAGGAACGATTTCCCCTGGAGAACTTTAGGACCATGTAGTCATGCCTTCAGTTCCCAGGGATCAAAACGTACCCGAACTAGAGCAAAAACACGCAATCAATCGGCCTGGCGGCGCAGGAAGGCAGGAATATCCAGACGCTCCACCCCCTTTTGCGACATGGCACTCACGCGCTCTGCAGCCTGGCTTCGTGGATTCCTGAATACATTCGGCTCATCAATCCCCCCGATGGCATCAACCGTATCCACGGCGAAATCGTCAGTACCAGTTTTAACTGCAGGCTGAGACACCAACTGCGGTTTGCGAACAACTTTACCGATACCGGTTGCCACGACGGTGACCCGCAGAGAGTCTTCCATGTCCTCATCATAGACCGTACCGTGGATGATTGTTGCGTCTTCCGCACAAAACTGCTTGATGGTATTGATAACCTCATTGGTTTCCCGCAATTTCAGTGAGCGGCTGGCGGTGATATTAACAATCACTCCGCGGGCACCGTGCAGATCGACGCCATCAAGCAGCGGAGATGACACGGCTTGCTCGGCTGCCAGTCGGGCGCGATCCAGACCGGAAGCCTCACCAATACCCATCATAGCCTTACCTTGTTCACCCATAATGGTCTTGACGTCAGCAAAGTCGACGTTAACTAGACCTGGCACATTGATGATTTCGGCAATCCCTGCGACCGCATTATGCAAGACATCGTCTGCCCGCTTGAAAGCATCTTCCAGTGTGGCATCTTCATCCATCACCTCGAAAAGCTTTTCATTAAGGACCACAATCAGAGAGTCCACCTGCCCGATCAGATTCTCGATACCTTCATCGGCCACACGCTGCTTGCGACTTCCTTCATAATTGAAAGGTTTTGTCACAACACCAACCGTCAGGATACCGAGCTCCTTCGCGATTTCGGCCACGACAGGCGAAGCCCCGGTACCAGTGCCCTTACCCATCCCGGCCGTAATGAATACCATGTTGGCCCCTTCCAACGCGGCTCGGATATTGCCACGTTCAGCCTGTGCGGCAGCCCTGCCAGCCTCTGGATTGGCGCCAGCACCCAGACCGGCATCTCCTAGTTGAATAGTTCGGCCGGCTAGTGAGCGCGCCAGAGCCTGACGGTCCGTATTGACCGCAATAAACTCTACTCCCTGAACACCACGATTAACCATATGGTTGACGGCATTTCCTCCGCCACCGCCGACGCCCACCACCTTGATGACGGCACCATCGACATCTGTTTCCAACATTTTGAATGTCATAGCTGAAAAACCTCCTGTTTTGAATGAACAGCCGTCAGGCGCACTACCCCAAACTTATGCCCGCAGACTGGCGGAGGTAGCACCGGGCAAGGATACCACCCCCTACTGCCACCCTCTCTGGCGGCTCTGTGATTATTCGGGATCAAGCGCAATTCTGGCTCAAAAACTCCCGAAAAACCATTCTTTCATGCGCCGAATCGTGTCCCGGAAGGATCCAGACTGCTCCGCAACCTTTCTCCCACGTAACCGCTGCTGGCGGGCCTCTTCCAATAAACCCATAGCCGTCGCATACCTCGGGGTTCTAACTACATCCGACAGACTCCCGCTATAAGCAGGTGCACCAACGCGTACCGGTTTCAGAAAAATATCCTCCGCCAATTCAACCATGCCAGGCAGTAGACTAGACCCACCGGTCAAAACGATTCCAGAAGATACCGATTCTTCATAGCCAGATTCACGGACTGTCTGCTGAACCATCTGAAACAGCTCTTCCACCCGGGGTTCAATCACAGATGCCAAGCCCTGGCGGGAGAGAGATCTGGGCCCCCGATCTCCAATGCCCGGTACTTCGATCTTATCGCCTGGATTCGCCAATGTCGGCTTAGCCAAACCGTATCTAAGCTTAATATCTTCCGCATCTGCAGTGGGGGTCCGCAATGCCATGGCAATATCGTTCGTAATCTGATCACCAGCCACAGGAATCACTGCTGTATGACGTATCGACCCGCCCACAAAAATGGCAATGTCGGTCGTCCCGCCTCCGATGTCCACCAAGGCAACCCCCAACTCCTTTTCATCAACCGTCAAGACTGCATTGGCGGAAGCAAGAGGTTGCAGAATCAAATCCTGAACAGCTAGACCGCAGCGGCGCACGCATTTGATAATGTTTTGCACAGCAGAAACAGCGCCAGTCACGACATGAACCTTGACATCGAGCCGTACACCACTCATTCCTACGGGTTCACGAATGTCCTCCTGACCATCGATGATGAACTCTTGCGGCAATACGTGAAGAATTTGTTGGTCAGTGGGGATAGCAACTGCCTTGGCTGTCTCAATAACCTGCGCAACGTCTGCTTCTGTGACTTCCTTGGCTTTGGTAGGAACCATCCCGATAGAGTTAAAACTACGGATATGGCTTCCTGCAATACCAGTGACCACCTGTTGAATCTTGTGGCCGGAAGTCAACTCCGCTTCTTCAAGAGCTGCTTGAATAGAAGCAACCGTTTTTTCAATATCAACGACCACCCCCTTCTTCAAGCCACGTGACTCATGTTGTCCTGTGCCAATGACCTCAATCTCGCCATCCGCGTGCAGTTCGGCCACAATCGCCACCACTTTGGAGGTACCGATATCCAGGCCCACTAGCAGATCTTTATTGTCGCGTGTCATGATCTGTCCCGGTACTTAGTGAACATTGTCAAAATGGTTGAAAGAATGGCTACTGTGCTGCTGCTCCAATGCGCCAGGAGCCCGAACGGCAAAACCATTTGGATAGCGTAGATCGACAACCTCGGTACGACCATTGAGACGCGCCTGGATAAGAGGTTGTGCCGTAACCCATCTGGCCACACGATCTGCTACAGGGACTCCTTCATCACGCCCCAACTTTAGGGTAATTCCGCTGTCCAACTTCGCCGTCCATGACTGCCGATCAGATAGATCAAGCTCCACAGGCTGCATCGACAGCGGCAATAACTGATGTGCTAACTCATCATAGCGACGAGTCACTAAAGTCTGACTACCATCAGGTCCTGAAAGAAGAAGTCTGACGCGGCGTAATTCGAGTCCGTCAGGATTCACTGAAAACAGCTCTCCATGCGTATTGACAAATCGTCCAGGAGGCCCCTTCCAACGCGCCAATACCTGATGCTCTTCCAGTGCCACAAAAATCCGGTTTGGCCAAATGCGACGCACTTCCGCACGGCGCACCCATGGCACCTGTTCAAAACTTTCGCGAACGCGGTCAAGGCCCACCGTAAAAAAATTTCCTTCCAGACGATTAACACCCAGTACGTCCATGACCCTCTTATTTACATGATCCAGCTTACGACCATTGACTGGCCCAACTTCGATAGCACGCAGATCGAAAACCGGTCGTTGACCAATCCAGGCAACGCCCGCCAGCAACAGACACAAAAACGCCACCATCACCATGATATTAGTGACGGTATTCAATGCGCGCGGATCATGCCATAAATTCACTCCATTGCCTCCAATGCAACACGTCTTTGTATTTTTAGCGACGCACTGGCAGCCAACCCCAATACCAAATCTTCATAGGAAATGCCTGCTGCCCGGGCAGCCATAGGCACTAATGAGTGGCTGGTCATCCCCGGTGAGGTATTTACTTCAAGCAACCAAGGACGCTGAGTCGCATCATCAAGCATAACGTCAACACGCCCCCAACCGTCACACCCCACAGCTCGATATGCGGCCTCCGCCAATGCAGCAATATCCTCTGTCAAAGCTGGGACCAACGGGGCTGGGCACAGGTAGCGGGTATCGTTCGTGAAATATTTATTGTGATAGTCGTAATTCCCATTCGGCGCCCGTATTTCTACAATGGGCAATGCCCGTGCGGTGGCCCCCGAACCGATCACCGCCACAGTCAACTCCCGCCCCTGCACAAAACGCTCTGCTAGTACAGGAAAATCAATATCTGCAGCCCGCTCATAGGCTGCAGGCAGTCGATCCAGTGAATCGACCCTTGTCAAACCCAAGGTCGATCCTTCATGAGGGGGCTTGATGATCAGAGGCAATCCCAGACGTTCAGCCAATCCGGCCAGCTGATGCGGCCCCAGCAACACTTCCCAAGGCGGCGTCGGCAAACGACCCGCCTGCCACATCTGCTTGGTACTAATTTTGTCAGTAGCCATGGCAGAAGCCATTACGCCCGAACCGGTATAGGGAATCCCGATCATTTCCAGAACCCCCTGAATCGTGCCATCCTCACCATAACGCCCATGTAACGCAATGAAGGCACGATCAAAACCAGCCTTCTCCAAATCGCCGAGAGAGCGTTCTTTCGGATCAAACCCCTCCGCGTCTACCCCCTGATCCCTTAGAGCTTTCAAAACATTTTGTCCCGAATCCAGGGATACCTTACGTTCAGATGAATAGCCCCCCATCAGGACGACAACCCGACCCAGTGATGCGGGATTCACTGGGCATGGCAAGGGGCTCAACGATTTAGTCATGACCGGCTCCTGATTGCGGCTGTGTAGAACGAGCCATTCGATTGACGATCTGGGAGGCTACCGTGCCGATACTGCCAGCCCCCATCGTGATAACGATGTCATCCGCCCTAACCAGACCTAACACAGCCGCCGGTAAGTCAGTGACATCAGAAACAAACAGAGGATCGCGCTGGCTGGCCA
Source organism: Lautropia sp. (assembly GCA_030527825.1). Classification (GTDB taxonomy): domain Bacteria; phylum Pseudomonadota; class Gammaproteobacteria; order Burkholderiales; family Burkholderiaceae_E; genus Lautropia. The sequence continues at coordinate 852,028 of JAUNAC010000001.1, read as the reverse complement.
GCCTGACAGCACGTACCAGTGCCCGCCCATCAGCTGCCACTATCGGCTCTTCCCCTGCCGCGTAGACTTCTGTCAGGATCAACTGGTCAGCAAGGCTAAGCACCGGAATAAAATCCTCAAAGAGGTCTCTTGTCCGAGAATAACGATGCGGCTGAAAAGCAAGTACCAGGCGCCTGCCTGGAAAGGCACCACGGGCTGCCCGCAACGTTGCGGCAATTTCCACAGGATGATGCCCATAATCATCTATCAACGTAAAGGTACCTGAAGCAGTTGCCTCTTGACCAGTCCGCGTAGCATCCTCATTCGAAGACACCGGCACAGAAACCTCTCCATACCGTTCAAAACGTCGGCCAACTCCGCGAAATTCCGACAAAGCTGCCGTGATGGCCTGCGCCTTGACGCCCAATTCCTGGGCTATGGCAATAGCGGCAAGCGCATTGCGCACATTGTGCTCTCCGCTGAGTGCCAAGGACACATCCAATGGTGTGTCCGCACCCCGGACAACCCGGAATCGCATGCTGTCCCCTTCTGGACGGACATCCACAGCTCGGATGTGTGCCCCTTCACTCAACCCATAGCTGATCATCGGTTTGGAGACAAACGGCATGATCTCGCGCGTGTGCTGATCATCCATACACAACACGGCAGCACCATAGAAGGGCAATCGATTCAGAAAATCGACGAATGCCTGCTTCAAGCGAGCCATATCATGACCGTAGGTATCCATGTGATCCGCGTCAATATTCGTCACGGCCGCAATCATGGGTAACAAATTCAGGAAAGACGCGTCAGACTCATCCGCCTCAACAACTATGTATTCTCCACCGCCTAGTCGTGCATTGACGCCCGCACTGTTGAGGCGCCCTCCGATGACAAAAGTAGGATCCAGACCAGCTTTAGCCAAGATGCTGGCTACTAGACTGGTCGTTGTCGTTTTCCCATGGGTACCGGCAATGGCAACACCATATTTGAGCTTCATCAGCTCAGCCAACATCAATGCCCGAGGGACTACAGGAACCTGCCTGGCACGGGCGCACCGAACCTCAGGATTATCTGAACTAACAGCAGTAGACACGACCACACAATCCGCATGGGCAACATGCTCCGCACTATGCCCAACGAAAACCTCTGCACCCAAATGCTCCAGACGATCCAGCACACCTGAACGAGAAATATCTGAACCACTCACCCGATAACCCAGATTGAGCATCACTTCCGCGATGCCACTCATCCCGGCACCACCAATGCCTACAAAATGGATATGCCGCACCTTGTGTTTCATGATTTTGCAACCCCTTCACAGGTATCGGCCACAATCGCTGCGGCATCTGATTTGCCAAGCGATCGCGCCTTGACTGCCATAGCAGCCAGCGCGCTGCGGGAAAACTGCGCCAATAGTGATGCGAGCCCTGATGGTGTCAATTCATGTTGAGGAATAAGTATGGCGGCCCCGGTTTCAGACAAAAATCTGGCGTTCCCGGTCTGATGGTCATCCACCGCATGAGGGAAGGGAATCAAGATGGACGCCACACCAGCTGCTGCCAATTCAGACACGGTTGTCGCACCAGCTCGGGCAATCACCAGATCCGCCTCGGCGTACGCATCAGCCATATTGTCAATAAAAGCCACCGTGTCGGCATCAACCGCCGCCGTTTTGTAATTAGCGCGCAATTCTTCCAGATGGGCCCGTCCACTCTGATGAAGAATCTCGGGCCGCTTATCCGGCTCAATCAGACCAAAGGCATTGGGAATGATGCGATTAAAAATCTGTGCCCCAAGGCTTCCCCCCACCACCAAAACCTTCAAAGGGCCAGTGCGTTCACGATAACGCAATTCGGGTGATGGAATGGCAGAAATCGCCCGGTTGACGGGATTTCCTACCCATCGTGCGTGAGACATGGCACCTGGAAATGCCACTAGCACGCGAGCAGCAAACCGGGCCAAAAATCGGTTAGCCATGCCTGCAACCGAATTCTGTTCATGAAGCACCATGGGCACACCCTGCATGCGGGCGACAATGCCGCCAGGAACCGTGACATACCCCCCCATACCCAAAACGACATCCGGCTTCACTTCATCGAACGCCCGCCGCGCCTCCCGACAGGCGCGTAGCAACCGTAGCGGCGCCTTCAATTTGGCACCCAATCCCTTTCCACGCACCCCCTGAAAATGTACCGGCTTCATGTCGATATCGCGTTGGGGCACCAACAATGCCTCCATTCCATCCGGATTCCCCAGCCAAAATACCTGCCAACCACGCTGACGAAGCTGTTCGGCCACGGCCAAGCCAGGGAAAATATGCCCCCCCGTTCCTCCGGCCATGATCAGTGCACACCTATCCTTCATGCCATCTTCCCTCGCATCAGCCTGCGATTTTCAACATCGATGCGCAGTACGATAGCCATAGCGACACAATTCATAAGAATGGCGCTCCCCCCGAAACTCATGAATGGAAGCGTCAAACCCTTGGTCGGCAACAAACCCAGATTTACCCCAAGATTGATAAATACCTGTAACCCGATCCAAAGCCCTATACCCTGGGCAACTAGACCATTGAAAAACTCATCGAACGCGATGGCTTGTCTGCCAATCTCGAAGCAACGTCGGACAATCCAGAAAAACATCAGAATCACGGCGAGCATCCCGATCATTCCCAGCTCTTCTCCGATCGTGGCGAACAGAAAGTCTGTATGCGGTTCCGGCAAAAAGTTAAGTTTTGCCACTCCGGCCCCCAATCCGCTACCCAGCCATTCGCCCTTACCGATCGCCATGAGCGAATGTGTCAATTGGTAACTGCTTCCCTCGGCATTGGCACGGGCAAATGGATCCAGATAGGAAAAAAACCGGGCTCGCCTGAACGGCACAAAAAGAATAAACGCAGCAAAAACGGCAATCAAAAAGGTCGCCATACCAAAAAACAATTTCGGATTCATTCCACCCAGGAATAAAACCCCCATGGCTACCAACAGAATAACGATCAAAGCTCCCAGATCCGGTTGCCTCATGATTAAAAGGCCGACCAGCGACAGCGCTATTGCCATGGGAACAAAAGCTCTCCACAAATGGTGCATCAGCGCTTGCTTGCGCACCGCATAATCGGCAACATACAACACTACCAACAATTTCATTAATTCGGTCGGTTGTATAGTCGTGAATCCGAGCGACACCCAGCGCTCCGCGCCACCGGCACGCTTGCCAACCCCGGGAACAAACACCAGACCAAGGAGCAATACCCCGATGAAGAAAAGGGGCATAGCCAATTTCTGCCAGCGTGCAGGCGGAACCGCATAGGCAAATACGCCCGCCAGCAACGCAGCACCTATGGCTGCGCTCTGACGGATAAGATAATAAGTCGACTGGTCTCCTGAGGGCATACGCTTTTCTAATACGGCGATGGAGGCCGAATACACCATGACCAACCCGAACCCCAGCAAAAGCGCCGTCATCCAGAGCAAAGCTTCATCAAAATGCTGAACGTGCGCCATCTTTGCGGAGCGTTGCGCCACACCGCGAGAACCGGCGATACGACGTCCGCCACCATTCGCTGAAGCTAGCGGCCCAGCAGTGACAGGTCGCCATCTGTGTAACCAAAAAGAAACGAGACGCTTCAGCATGGCTGGCCAGCCTCCTCACCCATTCGACGCACTGCCTCGGCAAATACCTCACCTCGATGAGCATAACTACGAAACATGTCGAAACTGGCACAGGCAGGCGACAACAAAACCACATCCCCAGACTGGGCAAAATGAGCGGCTTCATGAACGGCGGAAACCATATCAACCGCCTCTTTAACAGGCAAACCCGTATCACGAAATGCCTGGCGAAGCAGTGGGGCATCCCTCCCGATCAGCACTACTGCGCGTGCATGAGCTGCAACCACAGGGGCTAATGGGGAAAAATCCTGCCCCTTGCCCACGCCCCCCGCAATCAGAACTGAACGCCGACCCATCCCTTGCAGAGCAGCCGCTGTCGCCCCAACATTGGTTCCTTTACTATCATCAATATATTCAACCCCCCCGATCACAGCGATAGGTTCGCACCGATGATGATCTGCCACGAAATCTCTCAGTGCATGTAGCATCGAACGCAAAGGAACGCCACAAGCACGCAGTAGCGCCAGGGCTGCCAGCACATTTGAATGATTGTGGGTCCCCTGGACGCGCAATGCATCCGCCGGCATCAATCGGTTTACCGAGAAACCAATCGTCCCGGATTTTCGACGGCGCCCGCCCACCGGCTCATCTGGTACAGCTTCGGCCAGCCAGGCGAGACCGCCATCGTATGCCATCCCAAAGTCGCCCGCGTGTCCAGGCGCCTGTAGTGAATAGCCGGTGCGCGCTGCCTGCACAGGAAGGTTTGCATTGTCAGGTTTAACAACCCGACGCCTGCCTGAAGCCGTACTCAGCCCCTCACTCTGCTCAGTACACGGGATAGCAGAAGTCTCGGGATCCACCAAAGGATCATCCAAATTGACAATCCGGCGATCCGCTGCATGATAAATACGCAGCTTGGCTGTCCGGTAGCTCTCCATAGACTCATGCCAGTCAAGGTGATCCGGCGTAATATTGAGTACCACGGCAGCCCGGCAGGCAGGCGGCCTTGCAACAGCCAGCTGAAAACTAGAGAGTTCCAGTACCCACAGACGCGGCAGCACATTCTTCAGGAGGCACGCGGCAGAGTCATCATCGACATCGCCCACCCGCTCAGCTGCTGATTCACCCTGACGCAACAAGGAAACAATCTGAATATCGCCCTTGGCCAGGTTGATCATCAATCCATCCAGCATTGACGGCCCAATATTGCCTACGGCCTGAGCCGAAATCCCTGCGGCCTGAGCAAGAAAAGCGCACAGCCGTGTAACCGTGGTCTTGCCATTGGTACCGGTAATCGCCACGACATCACTGTGCGCACCAGCCCGACGAAGCGCATGGATTGCGTCCATGAAAAAATCCAGCTCGCCATATACCGGAATACCCTGCGAGCGGGCAGCCGCATACAGCGCAGACCCACCACCGGTTTCAATCGACACCCCCGGACTCCAGGCCAGCAAGTCAATCCCATCGACTTCGGACAGCAATTCCGCGTCCAGGGACCTCCTCCGAAACTGGGCCTTTGGGGCGCGCTCATGCAGCAGATCCAGTCCTGGCGGCTGTTCCCGATCATCAAACACCCATACTTCACTGCCAGCCAGGGTCAACCAGCAGGCCATCGCCAAGCCGGACTGACCCAGACCAATGACAACGGTGCGTTTTTGGGCAAGCTCGATCATGGCCACCTCAACGCAGTTTCAGGGAAGACAGACCAAACAGCACCAGCACCATCGTCACTATCCAAAAACGAACGACGACCTGAGATTCCTTGACGCCACCGACTTCAAAATGATGATGCAGTGGGGCCATGCGGAAAATCCGCCGGCCCACGCCATACTTGCGCTTGGTGTATTTAAACCAGGACACCTGCAACATGACGGAAATGGTTTCTGCCACAAACACGCCACCCATCATGAACAACATGATCTCCTGACGAACAATCACCGAGATAACGCCTAGTGCTGCACCCAATGCCAATGCGCCGACATCCCCCATGAAAACCTGCGCAGGATAGGCGTTGAACCACAGGAAGCTGAGCCCGGCGCCAAATATGGCGCCACACAGCACAATCAGCTCTCCGGCACCGGGAACATATGAAATGAGAAGATAACGGGAAAAGACGGCATTGCCGGTGACATAGGCAAAAACCCCCAGCGCCCCTCCCACCAGCACCGCAGGCATAATGGCCAGCCCGTCCGCACCATCGGTGAGGTTGACCGCATTGCTGGTTCCCACAATGACGAAATAGGTCAAGACCACAAAACCTGCCACACCCAGAGGAATGTTCAGTTCCTTGAAAAAGGGAATCTGCAGATGCGCGGCCTCTGGCAGCGACATGGAAAAGCCACTGCTCATCCACTGATGAAACAACTGGAAAGCCTCAGCCAGAGACTGAGTAGGTATGGTGAACGCCAGGTAGATGGCCGCCAGCAATCCCAGAGCGCTCTGCCAGAAATACTTTTCTCTCGCGGACATCCCTTTGGGATTGTGGTGGACGACCTTGCGGTAATCATCCACCCAGCCGATCAGGCCAAATCCCAGTGTGACCACCAGTACCACCCAGACGAATCGGTTGCTGAGGTCTGCCCAAAGCAGAGTGGACAATCCGACAGAAATCAAAACCAGAACACCACCCATGGTTGGTGTCCCTGATTTGATGAGATGCGTCTGAGGTCCATCCTGTCTGACTGCCTGGCCAATTTTCATGGCAGTCAGACGCCGGATCACCATCGGGCCACATATCAGCCCAATAAACAGCGCCGTCAGCGTGGCCAGCACGGCGCGCAATGTTATATAGCTAAATACTGAAAAAAGCCTATATTCTCCAGCCAGCCATTGTGCAATCAGCAGAAGCATCAGAGCCCCTCCACCGATGATGGGGGATACACCCACGCATTGACAATCCGCTCCATCCTCATGAAACGCGATCCCTTAATCAGCACGCTGGCATAGCCTGCTGGCATCTCTGGATGCGATGCCAGCAGATCATCCACCGATGGCCAGTGCAGGAATTTTTCCGCAACCGCGGCAAATTTCATGTCATGCCCCACGGTCCAGACCATCTCAACACCCTGGCTGGATGCATATGCGCCGACCTCGCGATGGAATGCTTCAGAATGGGCGCCGGTTTCAGCCATGTCACCCATGATGAGCAGGCGTGGTGCCGGCTGATCCATCAGGACATCAATGGCAGCTCGCATGGAGTCTGGATTGGCGTTGTAGGTGTCATCGATAATTGCCGAACCTGCCGGACCCAGCTTGCGCTGCAACCTGCCATTCGCAGGCATAAAATCAGCGAGGCCGCGCACAATGGCTTCTACAGGGATGCCGGCAGCCCATGAGCAGGCTGCCGCAGCCAGTGCATTATGGACGTTGTGACGGCCAACAATGCCGAGGCGGATTTCCACCAATTCGTCACCCAAACGCGCCCGAAAACTTTCCGGGCGGGAGTTGCGAGCGGCTGCCACCGTCAGCGGGGGCAAAGAATCGGTCGACTGCCCGCGACCGCGGCTGCCGGCTTCCGGACTGCCCAAATCATCCACCAAACCGAAGCACAGCACCCGACGTCTCTCCGCCATCTGTTGCCAAATTGGCGTGCATGGGTCATCCCCGGGAAAGACCGCCACCCCTGCACTGGAGAGCTCCAGAAAAACGCTGCCATTTTCACGGGCAGTCGCTTGCGGGCCATTCAGGAACTCCTGGTGTTCACGCTGGGCGTTCAATACCAGTGCCACATCGGGCTTCACCATGGCGGCCAGCTTTGCAATCTCACCAGGATGGTTCATGCCCATTTCGACGACGCCCAAACGGTGCGACGCATCAAGACGAAGCAAGGTAAGGGGAACGCCGATGTCATTATTGAAATTGCCGCGCGTAGCCAGAACCTGTTCCTTGCCGAAATGAGCCGCCAGAATGGCGGCAATCATCTCTTTGGTGGTGGTCTTGCCATTGCTGCCCGTAATCCCGATCAGCGGGCAATCCACAGCGCGGCGCCATCCGGCAGCCAGGGCACCCAATGCGCGCCGGGTGTCCGGCACCCACAATGCGGGCACTTTGAACGCGCGGGGATCAACCTCGGTCATGAGACCTGCTGCGCCAGCCTTCAAGGCATCATCCAGGAACTGATGACCATCCAGCCGCTCACCTCTCAATGCGATATAGAGGTCTCCAGCGCGCAGGGATCTGGTGTCCGTTGATATACCCGAGAATCGTTCATTTCCACGGCCGAACATCGTCGCGTCGGCCAGGCACCGGTACATGCCACGCAGGTCAAACATGGACACCTCCCACCCGGGCAGTCTGCGGTCGATATCCTTCCAGCGCCTGACGCGCTATATCCACGTCAGAAAACGGATGAAAAACTCCGTTGACCTCCTGTGTGCGTTCACGCCCCTTTCCTGCAATCAGCACCACATCGGCCGGAGAGGCAGACGCAATGGTCTCTTCGATGGCCACCTGTCGATCCAGGACAACTTTCCAGCCTTCGCCTGACAGGCCAGAACAAATGTCCTCAACAATCTGCTCCGGCGCTTCATTCCTCGGGTTGTCACTGGTCACAATAATGCGATCAGCGACCGCCTGCACAGCTGAAGCCATTTCAGGCCGTTTCCCGCGATCCCGATTTCCACCAGCACCGAAAACACAGTGCAGGGTGCTCCCCCGACTCTGCGCAAGCTCGCGCAGTGCCAGCAGCACATTGGTCAAAGCATCCGGCGTGTGCGCGTAATCAACTACGACGGTAGGGAACTGGCGCAAATCAATGTCACTGCCGGTGGGAAATCCTTCACCTTCAGACGTACAACCATCCGCCGATGTTCCAGAGACGCCCACCACCTCCATTCGTCCCGGAACAGGCTTCAATTGTTGTATTCCGTCGACAATGGCAGGGAAATTCCAGCCAAGGGAGCGCCATGCACCAGCCGCCGCCAGCACATTTTCCATGTTGAAGCGCCCCAGCACACGCAGCCGCAACAAGGCGACGTTGCGAAACATGCGCTGCAGATGCTGCTGCCTCATCAAAGGGTCGTCACCAGCTGCGTGCATGCCAGCGCTGGCTGCATCTCCTTCGGCGGGTTTCTCCAGCAACTGGGAAACCAGTTGCCCTGGAAACATCATCAGCATATGTTGCCGATCTGTGCCCTTTTCCGGTACGAGCTCAAGAACCTCATCGCAGCGCATGGCCTGCTCATAAAAAACTCTCAGGCGATCACGGGCATCATCATCCATGGAATGGAATTCATCAATTGCGCCACCGGCTTCAGGCACTCCATGCGCGCTATTGACCCAATACCCAATGATTTTTGGCGATGCAGGATGACGATGCAGCGTGTCGAGGATGTCCACAGCCAGCGGATCACCAAGATTTACCACCGCAGCCCGCAGACTTGGCCAGGAAAATAACGTGCATTTGGCAGCACCATATGCATCCATCGAGCCGTGATAATCCAGATGATCACGCGTCAGATTGGTGAATACGGCAGTATGAACAGCAGTACCCGTCATGCGCCCCTGATCCAGACCAATTGATGACGCTTCCATCGCCACGACGGATACTGCATCCGGCTCCTGTGCATGGAATTGATGAAACAATGTCTGGAGTGTCAGTGCGTCAGGCGTCGTCAAGCCCATGTACTCAGGAGCTTCCGGATTGCCGGCACCACTTGTCCCAATGACGACCGCCCGCCCATGTTCGTTCGGAACTGGGTTCTCTCCCTCACCATCGAGCGCGATCGTGAGCCCAGATAATGCCGCGCCGAATCCAGGCAGGCTACCCATTTTTGAATCTGCCTGTCCGTGCAACCGGTCATTCATACCCTGTGCAATCCAGTACGTTGTACTGGTCTTTCCGTTCGTTCCGGTGACCGCCACAACATTTAGCGCACGACTTGGGTTGCAATAATAATCGTTAGCTATTTCACCGAGACTGTCTGAACCACAGACAACACAGCAAATCGGGATATCCGCTGCGCAGGCAACCCTGAACCATTCAGATGATCTGGTCGGCGACGCAGGTTCCTGACCAGGTGGCACGACCACAACGATGGCAGCGGCCCCCCTCTGGATGGCCTGTGCAATAAATGACACACCATGATGACGGGCACCCGGCAGTGCAAAGAATGCATCGCCGACCATGACCCGGCGACTGTCCGACACCAGATGAGCACTGTCCGATAGATGCTGTCGCAACCAGGAAACCAGCATCGGCAGGGAGACTGTGCTGGAAGTATTCCAGGCCGCCTGCATTAAGCGCCTCCCCGGCCAGCAACCAGATGATCACCCTCCTGACGCACTGCCAGTCGGGGCTTTGCGTCGTCCTGCATGGACGTTTTTGTCCTTACCCCTGACTGAGGCATAAATCTGCCACGCGAGACACTGATATTCTGAACACTTCCTCTTCTGCCATCCATCCCGCGCTGAGATGTCCCCTGTGCAGCCAGCAAGCCGGGAGCTGTGGGAGAGATCATGGTTTCGAACGGCGCATCTGGTTCTACAGCCAAGGTATGTAATGCTTCGCCGGTTATGCGTGAAAACACCGGAGCAGCGATATCTGATCCGTAGTATTTACCAGCGTTTGGCTCATCAATCATGACGGCCACGATCACGCGAGGACTGGACATGGGCGCCATGCCAATGAAAGAGCTGACGTATTTCTTGACGTAATGGCCACCTTCAAGCTTTTTACTCGTACCTGTCTTGCCCCCAACGCGATAACCCGGTACCGCCGCCTTGCTGACGGCATCTTTGTTGCCAGCGGACATTTCTAAGATATGACGCATGGTAGCGGCCGTCTGTGGGCGAATAACCGCGGTGCCCCTGGCCTCCGCCCCGCTCAGGGCGTTCAACGCATGGGTCGATACCTGGATTGCGCGTACCCGGCGCTCATCCTCCGGAATGATCAATTGGGCCGGCAATACATCGCCTGCACCGGCGAAAACCGTATATGCCCTCGCCATTTGCAATAGCGATACCGACAGGCCATGTCCGTATGAAATTGTGGCATGTTCAATCGGCTTCCATTTGGCGTAGGGACGCAAACGGCCGGCCGCCGCCCCAGGGAAACCAATACGTGGCGCCTGACCAATGCCAACAGCATCCAAAATCTTCCAGTGATCTTCGGCGGGCATGCTTAATGCCATCTTTGCTGTGCCGATATTCGAACTCTTCTGAATGACTTGCTGAAGCGTCAGGAGATCCTTATTTCTGTGGGCATCCCGAATGATATCCGGCCCAATCTTCATGAAGCCTTCACGAGCATCAAATAACGACGAAGGTGTATAGCGTCCGCTGTCCAACGCCAATGCGGCGGTGAATACCTTCAACGTGGAACCAGGCTCATACAGATCGGTAATCGCACGATTGCGAAGACTCTTGCCACTCAATGTGCTCCGGTCAGCCGGATTATAGGAAGGCCAGTTTGCCAATGCCAGAATCTGCCCGTTGCGCGCATCAAGTACAACCGCTGCTCCGGCCTTGGCCTGCTGGCTGATGACGGCATCTTTGACCGCCTGAAACGCCTGATATTGAATTCTTGAATCAATTGTCAGCTTCAGATCATGCCCATTCTGGGGCTCCCTGATCTGGTCAATATCACTGATGATGTGGCCACTGCCATCACGGATAACACGTCTGCTCCCCGGCCGGCCTGCCAATGTTGACTGGAAGGCGAGCTCCAGCCCCTCTTGGCCAACATGCGCGAGATCTGTGAAACCAACCAGATGAGCGGCGATTTCACCTTCCGGATAATTACGCTTGTACTCGCTGTCCTGCCCAATGCCATGAATGCGCAATGCAGCGATCCGCTCCGCGGTATCCAGATCAACCTGGCGCTTGAGAAAAACAAAACTGCGATCGCCGTGGGTGAGTTTAGTCTGCAGCTCCTCTGCCTTCATGCCCAACAGGCGGGATAAATCCAGAAGACGGGGATCCGCGAGATCGACACGATCCGCGTACGCCCAGATGGACCGAGCCGGAAGACTCGATGCCAAAACCACTCCGTGTCGGTCCAGAATCCTGCCACGGTTGGCCTGCAGTTCAATGGTTCTTTCATAGCGCTGCGCACCCTGCGCCTGCAGAAACGGCTTCGATGCCGTCTGCAAGTAGAACGCCTTGACGCACAACGCGGAAAACGCCACGAACAGCAGCGCGAACATGAACCGAGAGCGCCACAGCTGCAGGCGGGCCTGCAGCAGATGTGGATCGGCGAATTTGACTGATTTTGGCATCAGCGACTTCCTCTCAGATAAATCGTTCGCTCTGGCGTGGGCGCGATCATGCCCAGGTCCTGTCGTGCTCGGGTATCCAGCAAGGATGGTTTTGCCAGCCGCGTGATCTCGATCTGCAGTTGGGACAATCGCACATCAAGCTCCCGAGTCTGACCCTGCGCCTGCTCGATTTCGGTACTCAAACGGCGCGTGCGATTCTGTGCAGTGACAAGCAGCAGGGCGGCTGTCATCAGTAGCAGGGCCAGCACGATATTGATCCTGTTCAGCACCTTGATACTCCTAATGCACGGCGGGGCGCAGGCGCTCTGCCACCCGAAGCACTGCCGAACGGGCACGCGGATTTGCCACGACCTCATCCGCAGACGGCAAATACCGCCCCACCGTCTTCAGCTCAGGCTGAGCCAGCCAAGCGCCGGTCACCGGGTGCCTTTCGGCATGTTGTCCGCTATAACGTGCAAAAAACCGCTTGACGGCCCGATCTTCCGTGGAATGAAAACTAATGACTGCGAGACGCCCGCCTGTCGCCAGTCTTTGCATCACACTGCTCAGACACCGCGAGAGTTCGCCCCCTTCGTCATTGGCGTGAATCCGTAAAGCCTGAAAGGTGCGTGTGGCCGGATTTTTCGGCGAATTCTTCTGCCGCCGACGGATGACCCCCGCCACGAGATCGGCAAGCTGTCGTGTTGTCTGAATGCCCTTGCCGTCGGTCTGGTCGCGGCGAGCAGCAATCTCCTTTGCAATCGGAAAAGCAAACCGTTCGTCACCATCTCTTTTCAATACCTCAGTAATCTGTTCGACCGTGGCCTGCATCAGCCATTCATGCACTGAGAGGCCCTCGGTTGGATCCATGCGCATATCCAGTGGGCCATCATTGCTGAAACTGAACCCTCGTCGAGGGTCGTCCACCTGCGGGGATGAAATCCCCAGATCCAGCAACAGACCATCAATCCGCGACACGCCACGGTCATCCAGTACATCAGCCAATAGCGAAAATCGGGCATGCACAATTTCGAACCGGTCATCGTTCATCTCTTTTGCCCATACCTGACCTGCCGCCACAGCCTCTGGATCCCGATCCAATGCCAACAAACGGCCATCGGGCCCAAGTGAGCGCAGGATCAGTCTGCTGTGCCCCCCTCGACCAAATGTGCCATCTACATAAAAACCATCGGGTCGGATGGCCAAACCCGACACTGCCTCATGCAACAGCACTGGCAGGTGCCCTCCTGGCATATATCCTTCCCGTTCCATACCCCTCCCCCGGCTCAAAGGCCCGGGATGTCACCCAAGTCTTCTGGCAAGCCCGCCGCAGCCTGCTTGTCCAGATAGGCTTCCCAAATCTGCTCGTCCCATAGCTCAAAACGAGAAAGGTCACCGACCATGACCACTTTCCGATCAAGCTTGCCTGCCCGGCGCAGGATCGGACTAATCAAAATCCGCCCCGCCCCATCCATCTCCACCGTCTCTGCCGATCCAATCAACAGGCGACGAATCCGATCATCCTTGGATGTCAGAACCGAAGCGATGTGTTCGCGAACCTTTTCCCATTCCGGCAATGGATAGATTCTCAACAGGTCGCCAAAGTGTCTGGTCAGAACAAGCTTGTGCACCCCCTGCTCTTCAAGAGCACCACGCCACTGCGACGGGATCGTCAAGCGCCCCTTCGCATCCAGCGACAGTGGAAAACTCCCTTCAAACATTGGTCTACCAAGCCGGTTGATGTCAGGACGATGGTGCTTACAGTTGTTCAACTCAAAAGCACCGTGATCAGGGTATGAGGTGAAGAGCCTGATTGGGCTTGCCTATAGGGAGATTCTCCCACTATGGCCCACCTTTTCCCACAAATCCCCACCAGCCTGAAGAATACGGGGGGTTACGGGTAGCGTCAAATCACGAGAAAAGATTTTTTCCTGCTATGACAATGACTTACAGAGCATCGCTCATCCAGGAAAAGCAACCGTCTGGCCACTTTTCACATACTTAGCGCCGCCAATGAAAGTAAGCCATCAACTAATTGATATTTATCTACAACACTTCTACAACAATTGTGAAAAAATTGGAGCCGACCGGCGGCGATTCAGGCCGACCAACGGCGAGATCTCTGTTGTCTGGATGGCGAAATGATGCGCCGTAATGACAGGTCGAGACAGCTGTACGACCTAAAACAGATGGCTGAAGTGATAGGCTGATCAAGCAAGCGTTGGATTATTCACGACTGCATCAGCAGCCTCATCACGCCCACCTTGACAGATAGTACGTTGCCATGAAGGGTAAAGGGGAGCGGGTCTATAGGCCGGATTCTGTCCATCGCTTACACGATGTGACGATCATTCCTCTTGACCAGCCGTTACCGGCTGGCTCTAGCCATCTACCCGCACGCTCGGGCGGGCGCCCTGTGCAGCCTGGGCTGCGTCGCGTGCCTACATGATGTTGCTCCGGATGGGGTTTAGCCTGCCACGCCTGTCACCAGCCGTGCGGTGGGCTCTTACCCCACCTTTTCACCCTTACCCGGCAAATCGCATGCCGGGCGGTTTTTTTTCTGTGCCACTGTCCGTCGCTTTGGGCGCCTGGATGGGACGACGTCCCAACAAGGTAGCCTATGGCGCCTGGCCGTTAGCCAGCATCCTGCCCGCTGGAGTCCGGACCTTCCTCCGGGAAAAACCCGGCGACCGTCCGACCCGCTCCCATATGCAATGTATCACTACCTGCGCCTACCGTGTGCCGCCAACCACTTATCCCTCCGTACTGGACAGTCAAGTGAACAAAAGGGATGCTTGCGCAGCTCTCCTCATGAGGATCCTGCAGATGAAACATTTGGTGAAGCGTGTACTGTCAGATCAGACGATACGCATAAATCTCGCTGCCATAACTGCAATAGGCACGAGCCTGCTCGCCTGCCTACCTGCCCACGCTGTTGAATATCCCGTACATTTCGGTGAACCTGTCGTTCTGTCCGAGCAAGGACAACCACTCAAGGTTCTGCTGCCCTTTGAAGGTGCACCGAATGACCGCGCCACCGCGGTAGCATTTTTGGTCAAGAATGCAGACGTACCAGATGGATTTCGGGCACCGATTACCAAAAATTTTGTGGTCATGCGGCCGGATGCGTCGCCATACGTCATATTTCATTCATCCGAAGACGTGCAGGCTCCGCAAATCGTCCTGACAGTCGATGTTCAGGGTGATCCGGACAGCCCCTACCAGATGCGTCTGAATATTCCGGAAAACGGTAAGGCGCGGACAACGCTGGCCACCGGTGGTGCTAATAATGACCTCTCCCGAGGAAGGTATTCCACAGTGGACCAGAACTCTTTCCGCAAGGTACCTCACCCTGCCGCACAGGCCAATCTGCCCCCCAAATAATTATCTGCTGGACACAGCCGTTCGCCGTGGCCGAAAGACCTCCTCATCGCTGTAAAAACCAGGGTCTTTATTGGCTGGATCCCAGCCGGGCCATCCCTGAATCGGTAACGGGAGCATCAACCCCGTCCGCAGACCTCGTGGCTGTCCAGCCAGCCTGCGCAAATAATCGGCAACGCCACGATCCACAGCGTAACGACTGACCGGGCAAGGAAAAAGCTTTGCCGTCATGGATTTATAGGGCGCGTGAAGCTTTTCAAGCAATCCGTGGCCGATGACAATTGGTGTGTGGGCGGATAAGAGTAGCTCATTACGCAAATCCACAAGCAATGCCTGCCACGCATGTCCGGTCAGCAGCTTTGTCCATAATGGCTGAGGATCCGGCCAGATCGCACCGTTTTCATCCAATAGTGTGAGCATATCCCGGAGTGCACTGCGTTGCCCTGCAGCGCCGGAAAGACCGCCTGCATCTGCACATCCTGATCCCCCCAGTGCTTCCGGAGGCTGGCAATGAAGCCAGTTGATAGCGGCTTTTATCCGTGGAAAGCGCAACCAGACCAGTGCATTGTGAAAATCATGCCTGGCCCCTCCGGCAGAGAGCTTGCAGTGGATCCGCCCTTCCCACAGAACACTCTGTTCATAATCGACCGCCCCCACGTCACTGCCGCCCACAAAACGCAGAGGCACCCCACTGGCAGAGCGCAAACCACGCCATTTCGCCAGACGATTCATCCCGGACAGCCAATAGTGGGCATCCCAACAGGCCAGACCATCCGCAGAGGCATCATCCGACCGGGACAGACGCCATTGAGCCGCGTTGTCGGTCAAAAGACGACGCAACCTGCGTAATAGAGGACAATAGGGTGCAAAAGCGGGATGTTGCCAGCCCACTCCGTCTAGGCATTTCAGCAGCGGATGTTCTTTCATCTCGAACGTGCTAGACCCCCAACAGCGTATCCAGAGATTTCGTCGACGACAGCATAACAGTTCCGTCACAGAACACCGTCAACCCCAACTGACGGGATACCGTTCCATGATAATGTGGATATTCCCTCAGCCGCCTTCTTCGGTAGTCAGCATGTTCCGTTCCCCTTATTACTCCCTACGTTTTGGCAGGGTGGGTTCTTTCGTCCTGTTCTGCCTGACTGCCACTGCCCTGGTTCTGTGTGGAAACGCACAGGCTCGTCCAACCAAGGCATTCACCGTTCAAATGTCCGGGCTCTATGCGGGTCCGGCAGCAGGCTACCCGCAACTGGAGCGCCTCACCCCCCAAACGCCGGTCACCATCCTCGGATGCCTGCCTGATTTTGGCTGGTGTGATGTTCTGGCTGGTGACCAGCGAGGCTGGATGAATACCCGCACTATGGGCATCATCATCAATGGCTACGGCCGACCGGTGTCCGTGGTGGCTCCGGATCTGGACATTCCAGTGACCCCTTTTGCTCTGGGCCCCTACTGGAGCACCCATTATCGGAATCAGCCCTGGTTCCATGATCCGCAATTTGCGCCCGCTCTGGAAACCTATCGGGTGCGGAGCCAGACAGGCAACACCACGATCGAAATAGAACGCAGCTGGCATGCCCAGCCCCAGTTTCATCCGCCCATCTATATCGAACCCAATCCTCAAATATATGTCCAGCCGCCTGCCGTCATCTACGCGCCTGCTCCTGCCTATCCGCCCCCACCACCACCGATCTATCAGGCAGCGCCAACATACCCGCAACCCCCGATCTATGTCAGGCCAGGCTACGGCTTTCCTCCCAACAACATACCGCCACCTGCTCGCGTGAATCCATTGCGTCCTGCAAACGGTAGCCAGCCAGGTCCATCCATACCGGAATATACGCCAAGTGAGCGGCCACTACCCGGAAATCAGTTTGTCACGCCCAATGGACGGGTGCTCAAATGAGTCGAGCTCCCTGCCTCCTGCCTGACCAGGGCACCATTCATGCCTACGAGAACACAGACTACCTGGCAGATGACCAGCCCGTTGTCCGCCTGCGGATTGGAGATGCCCCGCAACAGCACCAGCAATGGCTAGCGCGCCATCATGCCTGTTCAGCAAGCATATTGACCGCCTGGAACCCATTTGGCCAGGCTCTGACGCACACTGAAAACGATGCCCTGCAATCCCGGCTACAGACCACCATATTGCACAGTGGCCTCGGCTGGTTACCTGCACGGGGGGAGGACCCCGATGGTCAGTGGCAACCTGAACCCGGTTTCTGCCTGTTCGATCTGCCCTTGCCCCTGTTGAACGACTGGCTTCGACTCTTCCGGCAGAATGCCGCCGTACGCGTGACGCAAGACAGTGCATGTCATCTGGTCTGGCATCCTGATATTGTCACCAGGTGGCAAGCTGACAAGACCTGATCTCACCGCCGGGTGGAAACATATCCGTGCGGAAAGATGTCGCCTGTGCAAATGGCGGTCTGCATCGCCAAGAAACTGGCGCCTCCATCCTGATGGAGAAACAACCGGGCCCCCTCCTATCTGGGCGGTCATCCGTACACCGCGTCCCTGTATCGCTAACAAACCCGGACCGATCAGGTACATTCGATGGTTTCATGGACCAACCGACATCCTCCGGAATAGCGTTTTCACATGGCTCTCGCCAATCTGATCTCACTTATCGATGACATTGCCAGCCTGCTTGATGATATTGCCGTTCTGACCAAAACAGCCGGCGCCAAGACCACAGGTGTCCTGGGCGACGACCTCGCACTCAATGCGCAACAAGTAACTGGGGTACGCGCTGACCGGGAGCTTCCAGTTGTCTGGGCAGTATGCAAAGGCTCTCTGCTAAACAAGGCCATTCTGGTGCCCTTGGCTCTCCTTATCAGCTCGCTGGCACCAGCGCTCGTCACGCCACTGCTGACCGTTGGCGGACTCTTTCTCTGTTTCGAAGGCGCAGAAAAACTGTTGCACTTTCTGCTGCACAAACGCCAGAAGCAGGGCTCTCACCACCAGCCCTCCCCAGCCGAGCAAGAGCCTCCGCTCGATGAGAAGGCTCGCGTCAAGGGAGCCGTGCGAACCGATTTCGTTCTGTCAGCTGAAATTATTGCCATTACCCTGGGCATTGTCGCAGCCCAGCCGTTCACAGTTCAGATCAGCGTCATGACCATGATCGCCATTGCCATGACCCTTGGTGTCTATGGCGTCGTTGCCGCCATCGTCAAACTGGATGATCTGGGCCTGTATCTCAGCCGTCTCCAGGGCAATGGCCTACCTACACTGGGCCGCGCCCTGGGCCGTTCCATCCTGCAGGCCGCGCCCTGGATGATGAAGGGTCTCAGCATTGCCGGCACCGTCGCCATGTTTCTGGTGGGCGGTGGCATCCTCGTCCATGGCATCCCTTCTGGCCATGCAATGCTGGAGAGCCTCGTTAATCAGGTCGCGCTGCCACCATGGTTACATTCCTTAGCACTGCCTACGGCCCAAGGACTGATCGGTCTGGCGAGCGGCACGGTGCTGGCAAGTATCTTTCTGGCGATCCAGAAGCTGCGGGGCCGACAATGATCCAACGCCTCATACGCAATCTCGTGCCCCCTTCAGCCTGGACGGCAGAGCCATGCGCAGCACGCCCCTACCCGCATCATAGACAATACCCAACCTCATCATGAAAGACATCATATTGCTTGATGGCGGCATGGGCCGCGAACTGGCACGCAGAGGCGCCCCCTTTCGCCAGCCCGAATGGTCGGCCCTGGCCCTGACGGAAGCGCCCGAAGCCATCGTGCAAACCCATCTCGACTTCATTCGCGCAGGATCGCAGGTCATTACCACCAACAGCTACGCCATTGTGCCCTTCCACATCGGCGAGCGCTTCACGCATGAAGCAGAAGATCTGGCCAACACTGCCGGCAGGCTCGCCCGCCAGGCGGTTGCCGAAGGTGGCGCAGGCACTCGCGTTGCTGCCTCCCTGCCGCCGCTCTTTGGTTCATATCGCCCCGATCTGTTCGATGCAGCACGTGCACCAGCACTGGCAGCTCCACTGTTACGCGGACTCGCCCCGCACGTAGACATCTGGCTGGCGGAAACCCAGAGCAGCATTGCTGAAGCCGCCTTCTGGAAATCCCAGACCCCCCTGGATGGGAAACCCTTTTGGGCGTCCTTTACGCTGGAAGATACTCAGCCACACGACGTCCCGGTCCTGCGCTCGGGAGAAGCGGTGTCAGAGGCGGTCAAGGCCATGATGGAGCTTGGCGCATCAGCCATCCTGTTCAATTGCAGCATGCCAGAGATCATGGCATCCGCAATAACCGCAGCCTATCTGCAGCTGGGCAATGGCCGGGAACGCATCCGCCTGGGTGTCTATGCCAACGCGTTCGAAGCCAGCCACGGCGAGATGCGTGCTGCCAATGATGGTCTGGATGAGATCCGCAAAGACACTACGCCCGACAACTACCTGACATGGGCACAGCAGTGGATCTCCGCTGGTGCATCCATGGTGGGCGGCTGCTGCGGCATCGGGCCAGAGCACATTGCCCGGCTTGCCGCCAGTCTGATGCCGAACAAATCCAGCTGAACGATCGCCATGTATGCTGGCCGATGGATATCGCACCAGATAACGCGCCGAGCCCCTCCCAGTCTCATCTTGCTCAACCATCATGTCCAAAAAATCGCAGATTGGCCTGCTCTCCCTGACAGCGCTGGTCATCAGCTCCATGATCGGATCAGGCATCTTCAGTCTTCCGCAAAACATGGCTGCCGTAGCCGGCACCAAGGCATTGCTGATTGGCTGGCTGATCACCGGGGTCGGGATCATTTTTCTCGGACTATCCTTTTCCGCCCTGTCACGCCTTCGTCCTGAGCTGGACGGTGGCATCTATACCTATGCCCGCGATGGATTTGGAGATCTGATCGGTTTTCTTTCTGCCTGGGGATACTGGCTGTGCACCACCATAGGCATCGTCGGCTATCTGGTGGTCGCTTTTGAAGCGATTGGCACATTTGTCGATGTGCCTGGCCTCATGCTGTTTGGCAAGGGCAATACCTTCCTGTCGTTTGCCTGCGGATCAGCCATTGCATGGCTGGTATATGCACTGGTGGCATCCGGCATTCGCGAAGCGGCCAGCGTCAATCTGATCGCGACTTTTGTGAAAGTCTTCCCTCTGGTGCTCTTTATCGGCCTGGCTGCCCTGCACTTCGACCCGGCAATCTTCATGCATGACTGGGCCGGCAGCGACATACTGAACAACGGTACACCCAGCGATTCCCTGGATCAGGTACGAAATACCATGCTGATTACATTATGGGTATTCACGGGTATCGAAGGCGCTGCCGTTCTGTCCAAACATGCCCGGCGTCGCGTGGACATCGGCCGGGCAACCATCCTGGGGGTCGTGCTGGTGCTCGGCATGTATGTCGCCATCACCCTGCTTGCGCAGGGCCTTCTCCCCCGGGCGCAGATTGCGGTTCTTCCCAATCCATCCATGGCCGGGATACTGGCCTACCTAGTCGGCCCCTGGGGAAAGGTTTTGATCAGTGCCTGCCTGATCGTCTCGGTCCTGTCTTCGTATTTGAGCTGGACATTGTATGCGACCGAAATTCCTCACATGGCCGCGAAAAACGGAGCATTCCCCGCGGCATTCATTGCGCTCAACCGCAATAACGTGCCAACAGGCTCACTGCTGTTTACCACGCTCACTGTCCAGCTCTGCCTGTTTCTGGTCTGGCAGACCGGAAACAGCTATGAGACGCTGCTGACGATCTCGACGTCCATGATTCTGGTGCCCTACCTGCTGATAGGTATGTACCTGTGCAAACTGGCGTTCTCGCAGGGTCAGCCCTGGAAATACAAGCTCACGGGACTGATTGCCACGCCCTACGCCCTGTGGATCCTGTACGCAGCGGGCATCGACCATCTTCTGTTTTCCGTGCTGCTCTACCTGCCCGGCATTTTGCTGTTTCTGTATTCACAGCGCCGGCATCATGGCCGGTGGCACTTTGGCCTCGCAGACAAGGTCATTCTTGGAGCGCTTGCCGCACTGGCCGTCCCCGCCCTGTGGCAGTTCTGGCGCGGGATGGCAGGGGCCTGATCCAGGCCCGGGGCAACCCGCTCAAAAGACCACCAGTGGGCGTTCAGGGTGGACGGGGTGTGTCATGATAGTTGCCTCCACCTGATAGACCCCATACAGGTTCGACGGTGTCAACGCCGTCGAGGGCGTGCCCACGGCCACGACACGCCCCTGGCCCAGCAAGCACAATTGATCGCAGCAGCTTGCGGCAAGGTTGACATCGTGCAGGATAACAAAAGCCGCGATGTGCTCATCATGAGCAAGAACCTGCACGGCCTGCAGCACCTGCTGCTGGTGGCGGGGATCCAGGCTGGCGGTCGGTTCATCCAGCAGCAGTACACGATACTCCTGCGGGCCCCGACGGGCCAGCAGCAGCTGATACAGCACCCGGGCCAGTTGCACCCTCTGCCGCTCGCCCCCGGACAACTGCTGGTAACGACGCTCATAGAAGTGCGCGACATCAGCAAGCGCCAATACGCGCTCCAATATCCGTCGATCCTCTGCCGGACCCGTCAGGCGACCATGAGGATATTCGCCCATACTGATCACGGTGGATACCGGCAGATCAAAACGCAGGGAGGGGCTCTGGGGCAACACCGCGCGGACAGCGGCCAGATCACGTGTCGGCCAATCCGCCAGACGACGACCATTCATGGCAACGTGCCCGGCATCGGGTTTGAGCTCTCCTGCCAGAACCGACAACAAGGTCGATTTGCCCACCCCGTTCGCGCCCAACACACCCAGTACCTGACCGGCGGGCAGCTCAAGGTCCATTCTCTCAAGCACTCTCCGACCACCACGCCTGACACAGATGCCCGAAGCCTGCAGCATCAAACCGCCTCCCGCTGAATGAGCAGGAACAAAACCGGCGCACCCAATAACGACGTCACGATACCGATGGGCAACTCAGCCGGTATCACAACAATCCGGGCTGCCCAGTCTGCCAAGGTCAGAATCAGCGCCCCCAGGAGCATTGACAGCGGCATCAGCGTCCGATGGTCAGCGTCCGACAGCAGCCTGACCATGTGAGGAACGACCAGCCCCACAAAGCCGATGATCCCGGTAACCGCGACCAGCGGCCCCACCAACAGCGTCACCTGAAGGATCAGCCGGGTACGCAGACGCTGGAGATCGAACCCGAGATGCAGGGCTTCACGTTCGCCAAGCAACAACGCATTCAGTGCACGCCATTGCCACAATAGCGCCGCCGTCAGCACCAGCGTCCACGGTGCCAGCCAACTCAGCATCTGCCAGTCGGCAGAGGCCAGGCTGCCAAGATTCCAGAAGGTGAGGCTGCGCAATTGCATATCGTCAGCCAGGTAGGTAAAGACACCGATCAATGCTCCGCCCAGCGCATTGATGGCAACCCCGGCCAGCAGGAGCCCCGACGATCCAGGTGCCTTGCGTCCCAGCAGCCATGCGGCAAATGTTGACAGCAGACTGCCCACAAATGCTGCCCCGGCCAGTACCCAGGGATGCTGCCCAAAACCCAGGACAATGGCGCCAACCGCGCCGACGGCACCGCCGACTGATACGCCCACCAGACCGGGCTCGGCCAACGGGTTGCGGAACAATGCCTGCATCACGGCACCCGATACCGCCAAGCCGGCGCCGACCAGCATGCTCATGGCGATGCGCGGCAGGCGGATGTCCATCAACACCCTGGCCCAGGGCAGCGATGCCGAGCCTTCCGCGGGGGTCACATCATTTGATGAAAACAGCAACCCGGGCAACGACGCCACCGGAATGCGAACCGCGCCGCTGAGGACAGCGCCTACCGCAGTGGCCATCAGCGCCAGCAACAGGACAGCCAGGCAAGCAAACAACCTGCCCCGTGTCACCGGATCGTCCGGGATACTTGCGCAAAGCCCTGAGGCGGCGCCACCTCCGCCAGGCCATCACCCAGCTGCTGCAGCGCCTCCCCCACCCGGGGGCCAAAACCCAAAAGCAGCAGGTCATCCAATACAACCACATGGCGGTTGCGGGCTGCCGGTGTACTGGCTATCCCGGGTCTTGCCAGCAGCGTATTCACCCCACCTTCCCTGACTGATAGCTGTGATGTCACGATCGCATCAGGCTGCAGTGCAGCAATGGCCTCAGCAGATACGGATTGATACCCCTGATGACTGTCCGCCAGAAGGTTAACGGCCCCCAGCAACTGCAACAGGCTGTCCGCCGCAGTGTGTCTGCCAGCGCCTTGCAGTCTGCCCGCGTGTGTGCTGATCACCAGGACACGCGCCGGACGCTTGACCCGGGTTGCGCTCGCCACCTGCTGGCGAATGCGTTCAATGAGTGCGGAGGCTGCGTCAGCATGGCCAAGCAGCGCGCCGACTTTCGCAATGCGCGACTGCAGATCCGGCAAGGCAGGCGTCAATGGCAGCAGCTCCAGCCTCAAACCCAGGCGCCGCAGCCCTTCCAGTGCCTGGGGAGGGCCTGATTCTGCCGCCGCAATGATGAGATCCGGCTTGAGCGATGCCACACCTTCTACTGAAACCGCACGGTAGTAACCGACCTGTGGCAGCTGACGCGCCTGCGCAGGATAGAGACTGGAGGCATCCGTCCCCACCAGCAACCCGCCTGCTCCCAGCGCGTAAATGATTTCAGTCAGACTGCCTCCCAGAGAAACCACCCGTGTGACGGCAGGCTCCGCCTTTGCCCATGCGAGACGCACTACCCCGGGATTGA
The DNA here is from genome assembly GCA_030527825.1 of Lautropia sp. Lineage (GTDB taxonomy): Bacteria > Pseudomonadota > Gammaproteobacteria > Burkholderiales > Burkholderiaceae_E > Lautropia. The sequence continues at coordinate 828,151 of JAUNAC010000001.1, read as the reverse complement.
GCAGAAGGCTGGATGCGGCAATTTCCATCAGGCGGCGTCGCCCGAGAGAAAAGGAAAACGTGTGCTGCGTCATACGTGGTTCCCTCCAGGAAAATCACTATCCATGCAAGGGTGTCCGACACAGACCTTGCATGAGTGTGCGCCACTCGCTCAACTCCGGATTACCCGGTTTGCGCAGACCAAAAATCTGTGCAATCAGGTCGCCACTGTCCGCATAGAGCTCCAGGGAAGTCACCGGGCCATCGGTGGTCGGTCGGCTCACAACCCAGGTGGACACGATTGCATCCGTGTTGAGATGCAGATTGAAATCCGGATCCAGGACGTTATACCAGGGCCCGGTACGCAACAGCTTCTTGACCGTTCCGCCGTGAATCTGCACCGCGCCGCGGTTACCCACAAACACCATGATGGGCAGATCCGTTTGGGAAGCATGCTGCAATACAGTCTCTATGGCCGACGCATCCACCTGCTGGGCCAGCGCATCCCCCGCAGCCCGGACAGCGGTGATACGGCTCATCCCCAGCTCCTTGAGCATGGGGATGAATTCATGCGGATCAGTCATGGCCATCCAGCGCCCGCGAAGCTGCTGCCTGGCCGCCTCATCAAGGGCTGCGCCATGATCGCTGGTCACAGGTGGCTTAGATTCAAAATGCAGCGAGCTACTGCCGGCCGGTTCTTCAGACTGCGACAGGATAAATGCATCGACCAGATTCGCCCACGCCACCGCATCGGTCGCATCCGTCCGGAAGATCTTCTGGATCGCCACACCATACCGGTCAAAAAACTGCAGGCTGACCCGGCCACCGTCGTTGACTTCCCAGGCGTGCGCCCAGTGGGTGAAGAACAGCCGCAGATCAATGTCAGTCCCCAGCACCAATCCCACTCTAGGGTTGACTTCCACGGTCTGAAACTGACCATAGCGCTCATGCACGGCCCAAGGGTTGCGCGTCAGGCACATGATGCGTCCCAAGCCTCCCAGCCTGGGAAAGATCTCAACCGGCTTGCAGGCCAGGGGTCGTGCATATACGCCCAGTTGGTTAGCTACCAGCTCGGCCTCGCTGACCGCCAGCCGCTTGGCGCGGTCGCGGATGCGGAGGCCGGGCTCTGCAGCCACCAGAGCGTCGTATCGGTTACGCAGTTCATTCTGAGTCGAATTTGGCATGGTCGATCCTCTGAACCCTCATTGTGCAGCAGGCTGCACCTCGAAGTCGATACTCCACGTCTGGGGTGAGGTTGCATCGCTGGCATTCTGGTATGCGATGTTCGTCAGATGAAAACGTGCATAGCTGTTACCTTCACCCCCGCGAATAAGCTGTCCCTTGTTGGCATTTGCACCGAGAATGTGCGCCGTTGCCGACAGTCGCGCTGCAGATGCCTGTTCCGCGGTCATGTAGTAGGTATACCAGCCAAAGTCAAAGGTGCCATTAGCATTGGCCTTGGGCGCAGCCAGGTTCAGGCGAGAATTCTCCTGATCGACCAGCCATTTGGCCGTCTCGGGCAATGCTGCCGCTGTCAGGTCGGCCAGCGTGCTTTCCGGTGTCGCGGCACTCAGGGCAGCAACCACGGGCTTGCCCTTGGCATCATAGAAACCTTCATGGGTCATCCCGACGACCGCGCCCAGATTCCCCTGTTTGTTCAAGCGAATGCGATACCGGCTGAACGCGATCTGCCAATTCCCGCTTTCGCTGGTTTCGGTGCCACTGTTCAGGTCGAAATACACCCATTTCCCTTGTTCGGTGGCATTGACCTGGGCAGTACGAACCGCAGCAGCGGGCTCTGCACGGTTGACCCAGCGGAAACTGGGGTAGCCCGATGTCGTCTGGTTCGCCCCACCGTAGAAGCCGGTAACCTGCAATGCGAAGACCGGTGCTGCGGCGCTTCCTTTGGTGCTGTCGCTACCACGGTTGCTGGTCACCAGAAAGACCCGATAGGTCGGGTACATTTTGTGATCACCCGTGAGACTGTATTCAAAAGCAGCCGTGCCAATCTCGTTGGTGCCGCTGAAGGCGCCCGTGGTGCTGTCCGGGAAATAGATCCGTGTCACTGGCAGTGATTGACCGGAAGCAGGCTCAGTCAGGCCATTCTTCCAGGTTTTCAGATAATCCCAGGTGGGCATGCCATCCCCGGTGGCAATATTCACCCCCCCGTTGCCACTGCCGCTGGGGCCGCTGTTGGTGAACAGGCTTATGCTGCGCTGTCCCCCTGTCAGCTTCAGATCCCATGCCGACCCGGTGCATCCTGCCACCTCTGTCGCGGTGTCATAGTCATAGCACACTGACTTGCCTGCAGCCGGTGCGGCAACGGTCCAGGTCGCCTTGCGGGTGAAGCGGTCAACCGACGCATCTGCATTGGCACCGCCAGATGTCGAACCCGCCGGCGTGGTCACCGAAGCCGACCCGTTTCCTGCCCCTGCCGGGGCGGCTTGTGCCGGACGGGCATCATCGCCACCGCCGCCGCCACAACCGGCCAGCGCCAGCGCCAGTACAGTTCCGCTCAACACCCACTTGCCCGATGTCATCATTGGCCTGCTGCCTTTTGTTGCCATTTGTCCGTCTCCAGAAAACGCTGTCCGAAAATTACTTGACGATGCCTGATAGGCACTGCCCAAGCAGGAAAATCACGTCTGAACGCGCCTGGACACTGCCCGCCACCCGGTGATGTCACAGGGTCAGTTCACTGTTTTGCCATCAAAAGCGTAACGCAATCCGGTCATGATCACCCGCCCTTCAATGGGCCCTTTTTGGTAAGCCTGCCCAAAATTCCTTTGTTTATTGAATGTGTTATCGACATTCAGGAATGCAGATAACCCGGCAGTCAAACGCTGCTGCACGCTCAGATCCACGACCGTCCAGCCATCCGAGCGCAAATTGCTCCCCACGTCCGAAAGCTCGCTGCTCTGATGGCGAAGGCGCATGGCCAGATGGGTGCGATCACTCGCATCCCAGTCCATGCCCAATGTCGCGATACGACGCGGCTGGCCCGCAATTTCCTGATGAGTGCTGAGGTCGCGGGTGTGCCCGACAGTCAGCGCAGTGTTCAGGCGCCAGCGTGCCGCCGGTACCCACGTGACGGATGCTTCCAGGCCCTGCGTACGTGCACGCGCCACGTTGTCATATGAATAGACCGAGATGCCATTTTCGTTGCGTGCATGGTTGATATCCGTCTGGATCAGGTCCCGTACGCGGTTGAGATAGGCATTCAGATCCACGGTCAGGAGATTGCCGAGTGCCAGCACGCCCCCCAGCTGCACGCTGGTGGAAGACTCTGGACGAAGATCCGGATTGCCGATCACTTTGTAACCCAGCGCGCTGTGATCGAACAGGTAGTGACGCTCTTTCAGGTTGGGAACACGATAGCCCTGACCAATCCCGAATCGCAAGGTGATCGACTGATCACCCACCTCGTATACCCGGCCCCGAACCGCCAGTTTCGGAGCCCAGTGCTGGCCAAAATCGGAGTCGGACTGCCAGCGCACCCCCGGCACCAGCTCCCAGACCGGGGTCAGGAAGAGATCTCCCTGCGTATAAAACTCATGGCTGCTGCGTCGTGCGATGCCGTTTCCCTGCAACTCCGAGACGCCGTTTTGCTGCTGCTCCAGCGTCTCCCGATGCAAATCTGCCCCCCATTGCCAGGACTGCTGCGACCCAAGCGGCGTATCCCATTGCAGACTGAGGTGATTAATATGCTGCTGTGATACTCGATCGATGATCCGTACCCCATTGGCATGATTCTGGCTGTGCGCCTGGTAGTGCTCGTCCAGCAGGCGAATGTCAAACAGCGAACCCTGTTCAAGATGATGGCGTGCATTGAGCACCAACCTGTTTCGCCCTACCTTTTCGGTCTTGTGCTGCGGAACATAGCGCGGTGGCACGAAACTCTGGTAGCGCTGAAGGTCACGTTCCTCATATCGCCCGATGTCCATACTCAGGTCGGTGCGTGGTGCGGGCGTCCAGACCAGACTGCCTCCGACCTGCTCGCGTCGAATCCGGTCTCCCTGCCGAACCCAGCCTGCAGGCGCGATGGAAAACCCTGAATCTGACAGGCGACTCAGCGCAAGGCGGCCTCGCACATGTTCGATGCCCCCCTGGATGTCGGCCTGCATGTCTTTCAACGCTGCATCAACACGCTTGCCAGACGCATTCTGGCGCCCACGCGTGCCCACGCCTACCTGGATGTTCCCCTGCAGTCCCTCGCGAGGGTGGCGGGTGATGACATTCACCACCCCCCCCATGGCGGCACTGCCATACTGGGCAGAGGCCGCTCCCTTGACGACTTCGACCCGCAATACGTCAGTCAGCAGGTACTGACTCAGATCCACGCTGGAACCCGTACTGGCAGAAATGGGCAAGCCATCAATCAGCACCAGCACCTGGTCACTGCTCAGACCCTGCAGCGACAGACCATATCCTGACTTGCCATGCAATTCCTGCAATTTGAGACCCGGGACATTCTCCAAAGCATCCTTCAGGGTCAGGGCACCCGTGGTTGCGATTTCCTTTCGGTCGACCACTTCGGTCTGGACAGGTGCATCTGCACGAAACTTTTCCGAGCGCGTTCCGGTCACGACCACATCTGAGAGCCGGGTTGTGTCGGGCGTATCCGATGTGGCTGGCGCCGCCCATGCAAACGAAGGCACGATACTTTCAACCACAACCTCAAGCACCGTAGACAATGTATAAATACGTGCTGTCATAACCGCATACGACAGCAGCCGAGTGGGAATTAACATGCGGGGCATCATTGGAAGCTAGGTAACCGGAAATAACCAACAAGGACAATCCTGATAGACAGCCCATTCGCTGCATGTAGTACTTAAGTGTAATTGTAATGCTAAATATTCCTATTAAAGAAAACGATACTGCACAAACATACAGACCAACACCCGATAATCCATAACGTTTCATTTGAGCCCGACGCCAGCCGGGCATAAAAAAAGCTGCCATATACATAAACATGACAGCTTTCCAGGGGAATACCAGAATAACGGATCAGCAGTCTCAGTCTCGGGCACCGAGACGTCGCACTGCCTCCGTTCAATGCATCACTTACTGAATTTTTCTTTCACTGAATTGCCAATGTCAGAAGCCTTTTGCTTCGCTTTCTCCCACATTGAAGCATCTGACCCCGTGGTGGCATGACCTTCATGCGTCATCGTTTCCACAGGCTTCCCGTCCATGGACTCATGCTTCATACCATCGCGATTCATCGAATCCAAACTATGTTCACTGGCATTTCTGGACGAATCACCAGACTTCACGGCCTCCGCCTTATGTTCGAGTTTCTCTCCGCCGCGCTTGATGTCCTCACCCATGCCAGCCATGGTATTGCAACCGGCCAACACAACGGCAGTGCCCAATAACGCTGCGCTCAATTTCTTAATCATTTTTGTCTATCTCCTTTCTGGAAAGGTCGTAAAACGAATAGCTGTCCACCGCTCTGGACATAACTGCCTCGCTCCCTAGAGTAACATAGCCAGCCAACCTCATGCCAGCCAAATAGTCATGCAACTCTCATGCCGTACGGCCTTGGCCCACGACCTGCCACGGTAGTATTTCGCCCGCTGCCAAAGGGACAATCTCTGTTCCAGCAAAAGGCAAATGTTGCGGAATTCTCCAAGGCGAGCGCTGCAATACAATGTGCCCTTCATGAGGGGGCAACCCAAAGAAGCGGGCACCATGTAGACTCGCAAAACCTTCCAGCCTGTCCAGCGCGTCTGCCTCGTCAAACGCCCAAGCATAGAGCGCTAACGCGTGCAGACCTGTATAGCAACCGGCACAGGCAGCACCGATTTCCTTCATCGTTCGAGCATGCGGAGCGCTGTCGGTGCCTAGGAAAAAGCGAGGATTACCACTGGTGGCTGCCTCGATCAATGCTCTCCGGTGGGTTTCACGTTTAAGTACCGGCAGACAATACCAGTGCGGTCGGAGTCCGCCCGTAAAGATGGCGTTGCGGTTATACAACAAATGTTGCGGGGTAATGGTAGCCCCCAACACACCAAGCGGAGCTGTATCCGTTCGGACGTACTCCACAGCCTGCTGGGTGGTAATGTGCTCGAATACAACTTTCAGACGTGGAAAGCGCTGCCGTAAAGGAATCATGACCCGGTCGATGAAAACGGCCTCCCGGTCAAAAACATCAATATCCGGGTCTGCAACCTCGCCGTGCACCAACAGAGGCAACCCAGCCTCGGACATGGCCTCCAGCACCGGATAGACCCGCTCGATGGCTGTGACACCGGCATCGGAGTTTGTTGTCGCGCCGGCTGGATAGAGCTTGACAGCAATTACGACATCACCCAATGCAGCTGTCTGGATCTCATCCACAGACGTTTTTTCAGTCAGATAGAGGGTCATGAGCGGACAGAACGAGTCTGCCTGTGCCTGACTGATTTCCTGGTGAAGCACAGCCTTTGCCAACGCATCGCGAATACGGTCTAGATAGGCGGTCGCCTCGATCACCGTCGCAATAGGAGGCTTAAGGTTGGGCATAACAATAGCTCTGCCAAACTGGCGGGCACTCGCGGCTACCACTGACTGAAGAGCAGCCCCATCCCTTAAATGCAGGTGCCAATCGTCAGGAGTTCTGAGGGTCAATGTATCCATATGGTTTCAATGATACGCCGTTCGGCGCCGGCATACATCAAGGCTTGATGTCGAGAATCCTGCCTTTAGGCAACACGAACGAGGCAATGTAGCTGACGACAGCACGGCATAACGGGTGGCATTATCAAGCTCCCTTTAACTGAACAGCTTCTCATGCATATACCTACCTGGGCCCGGTCGTTGGCAACTGTCCTGCTGATCTATCTCTCGAGTTGCACCTACCCAGCATCTGACAATCTGGGGGCTGACGCTCTCTCCCACAATGACCAGACCACCTGGCCCAGCTATCCGGATCATTCCCGGCATCGCGGAAAATTTCACCACACGCCTCGTCATCCATCTACCATGATCGGAGATCAGGGGCCCTCGCTGACAGTGATGACCCTGAACGCTGAACACCTGATGTCAGCTTCCGTTTTCGAGCGTTGGCAGTCATTTTGCGCCCCACTCGGCTGGCGTGACACCCCTGCCGACCACCGCCCACGCGGACTTCCATACTGTGACGCACTCAACGGGCAGGACCTGCAGGGACGATTCATCTTCGGCCCCCAGCACACACGGCAGGCGCTGCAAAGCAAATTCCAGCAACTTGCCCAACTCATCCATACAAACCGGCCGGATCTGCTGCTCATGCAGGAAGTTACGGATGCCGAGGCTGTTCGCAGCGTCTTGGGGCCTGACTGGATAATTCACACGACGGCCGAGCATTGGTCCGGCGAGCCGATTTCACAACATTTAGCTATTGCATGGCCCAAATACCGGTTCCTGGCTCCTCCACAGGTGGAGATCATCGGGGGTCTTGCCCATCGCATCCCCGGGGAAGGACGCATCACTCGGCCAGGACTGGCGGTCTATCTACGACTATCAACATTGCCAGACTCTCAGTCATTACTGGCAAGTCGATCGACAAAAATATTACACCGACAAACCAGTCTGGCTGATAACCAGATACACCCCCCCTCATCCTCACAAACACTAGCCATTCTCAATGTTCACCTCAAAGCGGGATGCCGCTACGGACGGCTGGATCTCGAACTTAGCCACCAGCCACATCGGAAGTGGCGACGAAAAATTGCCTGTCATCTCTTGCAGAGCCAGATTCCGGCACTGCAAACTTGGCTGAACCGGCAGATTGCCTCTGGGCATGCGGTCCTCATAAGTGGTGATTTCAACCGCGATGTCCAGGATGAAATCAGACGGGTATCAACAGTCCCCCTCCCTCCGGCCTCTCGAACGACCAAAACCCAGGCCGTTCCGGAAACAATAGCCGGCATACTACCCACACTACAGCAAAATCTACCTTCGGGCGTCCGCTTGACGCTGATTCCTTCCGGCCACTACGGCAAGCGTGCGCCGTGCCATCACCATATTGACCCTTTTCTCCTGGGCGGCAACCTCTCTCCATGGCTGCGAACGTCACCTGAAGATCTCCTTGTTCAAGTAATTCCGTTTATGGAATCCCTCTCCCTCGATAAGCCGCGACCAAGCGATCATTGCCCCCATCTACTACGACTACCGCTGCGAATCATGCCCAGGGACGCCGGGTAGGCTATTCTTGCACGATCCGCTGCCTTGGCAGCTCCGTCGACCGACTTACTACGCACCCATGAGCAACCGCCCTGATCAGAACATGACCCGTACAGCCAATCCGGCCACCGAACTTCCCCCCGGCCGCAGTCCTGTGCTGGCCGTCGTGCCGATGCCCCCCGACAGCAATCCACACGGTCACGTCTTTGGAGGATGGATCATGTCACAGATGGACATTGCTGGTGCGGTCGCAGCCGTCCAGCGCGCGCGATGCCGGGTCAGCACCGTTGCCATCAATACACTGACATTTCTGGCGCCCATCCGGGTCGGCGAGCGCACGCTGTTCTATGCCGAGGTTGTCCGCGTCGGCACAACCTCCGTGACAACACGGGTCGAAGCCTACACACATCACAACCTGATGCAACCTTCCTCGATCACCAAAGTATCAGAGGGCCTAATTACCTATGTCGCCATGGACGAATATGACCAGCCACAACCTGTAGACAGGCATCCTTGATCAGGCAATAAACGGTGTGTCCTTTTCGGGCGCCAGCAACATCTCCAAATGAGGGATGCCGTCTTCCAGATAAGGGTCTGAAACGGGCAAAAAGCCCGCAGAGCGATAAAAATGAACAAGATGTGCCTGGGCAGAAATACGGATAGGCCGATGGGGAAAAGCCTCCCTGGCCGCTTGCAAGGTATGCTGCAGCAGTGTTCTACCCAGTCCTCGCTGCCGAAATGGCTGTGCCACACACATGCGACCAATGGATGGATCATCAAAACCCACCCCGGGCTGGAGAATTCGCGCAGTAGCCACTACATCAAACCAGGTCACGCGATCATCCTCAGACGCACTCCAGGGACGTAAGCCCACCACAACGAGCGACTGCTGATCCAGCCCATCAATATCTTGATACAGACACTCCTGCTCGACAACAAAAATACTGCTGCGCAGCGCCAGAACCCGATAGAGCACGGCGGTGTCAAGCTCATGAAAAGGCAGTGTTACCCATTCGATGCCGTTCTTTGTAACCGCACCCGGCAGGCTGGCATCCAGGCTCCAGGGTTCATGCTTCATGTTCTCCCATCTCCGACTGTTTCATCTGTGCAACGCAAAATAGCACAGGTTCTCTGTGACTATTATCGACATTCCGACATAAAAACAGGAAAAACGTAAAAAATATCCACTAACAAAAGTGGTCCGAGGGGACTTCACAATACTTGGAGATGCTGGCCTGCCGTCCACTTCTCACCCACTGGCACCATTGCCGGCAGACCGATACACGCAGCCTCCACACACAACATATGCCGCCAGTCATCGTTTGGCATATCGGTAAATGCGGCTGCCCCGTCCGCACCTGGATTCCAGATAACCATATCGCGAAAACCTCCTGTCAACGTAATGCGTAGGCGGTCCGCTCCGCTGCACATTAACAAAGGACGCGTGACACCAAGATAGATATCGTCTATCGATTCTTTCAATACCAGAGAATCAGAGTCAGCCACCTGTTCCTGCTCTGGTTGTATCAAGGTATTGATCCGCGTACTGCCCTGCAGCCCCTTCAGGGTGGTCCCTGACAGGTCCAGCAACGCCAGATAAGTGTGCAAGGCAGCCGTAAATGTCAAAGGCACCGGGCCGGAATTGCTCAGCACAAGCTGCATAGCCAACTGACGGGGCTGCAGGCGAATCTGAAGCTGCAGGCAGAAGCCTTGCATGGGGTACTGGGCCGTTAACGGACCATCGGTCAGCGACAGCACCAAATCGGGCTGGTCTGATGCCATGCGAGTATTCGTTCGACATGCCGTCTCGGGTCGCCTGACAGCCCCCCCTGCCTGGGGCATGCCGACCAGTTCCCAAGGCAGTAAACGGGCGAATCCGTGACGAGGCATCGTGACATCAGGCCCACGCCGGTTGAACTGTGGGAAGATCACCGGGACCCCACCACGTACCGGCCGAGGCTCCTGAGGCAGATAGGGCGTGCAATACAGGCGCTCCACTCCATCTGCCGTTTCCCAAGACAGGATCTGGGCTCCATGCTGAAGCACGATCAGGGTATCACCCACTGTATTTCGCAGCCGAAAAGCTTTCTGACCGGCTATAGAAATCATGTCAACCTGCTTCATGAACGCTCCTTTTTGCCGTCACACCGAAAATTCGCTCGGAACCAGCGCGGTCGTTGGATGGTATGTCACAGCCATCACCACGCCTGAAATCATTCACGACACTATTGAACAGGCCCCATCCAGCTGTTTCCGGCCCTACTTCCCTACCAGAAGCTTGAGATCGGCCACAACCGGGGCATGGTCAGACAGGCGTGCCCAAGTGAGCCCGCGCAGTACACGCGCTGTTTCCACGACGAAACCCCGCACGTAAATACGATCCATTCGCAGACACGGTATCAATGCTGGAAAGGTGCGCGCTCTATCCAGTACCTCATAAACCCCTAGCCGCTCAATAAGCTGCTCGCTCAGCTGATCCTGCCAGTCATTGAAATCTCCCGCAATGAGCAAAGGCGCTCCTACAGGCACTTCTGCTCGTATCCATTCAATCAGCGCACCTGTCTGTCGCACCCGGCTGCGCGCGAATAAACCGAAGTGAATCACGAAACAATGGACTACGCATTCCCCCACCTGAAGCACACAGTGCAAAACGCCCCGCCGCTCAAACACATGGTCGGAAAAATCTCGGTTTTCAATGGACAGAACAGGGAACTGAGACAGCAGCGCATTGCCATGATGCCCATGCAGATAGCTGGCATTCAGGCCATAGACCGCCTGAAACCGACGCGAGGACCCCGGATCCAGGGCAAGATACTGCGCCTGCGGGGCCGTGGGCCATTGTGCAAAACGTTGGGCAAAACGCTTGTTCTGTCCCTGAACCTCCTGCAGGAACACAACGTCCGCTTGCAATTCGTGCAGGCGTTCACGCATTTCCTGCACCATGGGCCGGCGGCGCAGCGCCGGCCCCGGAACGACCCCTTTGTGAATATTGTAGGTTGCCACCCGTAATGGCAGGAGTTTCATGGCATGCCTCCATGCCCGGTATCAGGCCAGGCCAGACGGTGTGCCAGTGTCCGGATAACCTCGGCATTGCTGGGCGAAAAACAGCGCTCCGCCGCCTGCTGCCAGGGAAGCCAGACGGCATCCAGATGCTCGCGCGGTGCCAATCGCACCGGCTGTGTCTTCGGCAGGCACAATGCAAATGCATGCTCGGTGTTGTGCGTCACGCCCGGCGCGTAGCGATGTCGCCAATGTTCATACAGTTCATAGCGGTGGCATATTCGCAAATCCTGCAAAGATGCCTCTGCCACCTGCAGCCCCGTCTCCTCCCAGATTTCCCTGAGAGCGGCCACTCTCGGCGGCTCGTCCGGCGCATCCAGGCTACCGGTGACAGACTGCCAGAAACCGGGTCGGTCGGCCCGTTCCATCAGCAACACCTGCCCACCACCGGTATGAATCACTACCAGTACGGATTCGGGGATTTTATAGGGTCTCATGGCTACAGAGACCAGGGCATAATCAGCATACAGCTAGGGCAGGGCCCTCCGTTTTCCGCACATTCCCGGCTACCAGATGGAGCGCGACCAGCATTCAGACCCCGACGCCAGGTTCACCGACGCCCTCCCTGCCAGCGCCAGGCTGGGCCACTGACACATTGCGAAGGCGAATGTGCAATTCACGCAGCTGTTTCTCATCTACAGGAGAAGGAGCCTGGGTCAGCAGATCCTGCGCTCGCTGAGTCTTTGGAAAAGCAATTACATCGCGAATGGATTCCGCCCCGGTCATCAGCGTCACCATCCGATCCAGCCCGAAGGCCAACCCACCGTGCGGGGGAGCCCCATAGCGCAGGGATGACAGCAAAAAGCCGAACTTGGCCTCGGCCTCTTCCGGTCCGATGGCCAGTGCCCGAAACACCTTGCTCTGAACATCTTCCCGATGGATACGGACAGATCCGCCCCCCATCTCCCAGCCATTCAGCACCAGATCATAGGCTTTGGCTATGCAAGCCCCTGGATCGGACGTCAGCAGATCCTCGTGTCCATCCTTCGGTGAGGTAAACGGGTGGTGCAAGGCAACCCAGCGCTTTTCGTCCTCATCATATTCGAACATCGGGAAATCCAGCACCCACAATGGCTGCCAGCCTGCCTCGAACAGCCCATGGGCTTTGCCAAATTCCGAGTGGCCGATTTTCACGCGCAGCGCGCCCATGGCGTCATTCACCACTTTGGCGCGGTCTGCCCCGAAGAAGATCAGATCCCCGTTTTGTGCTCCCGTGCGCTCCATCACCGACTTCAGCGCCTCGTCGTGCAGATTCTTCACGATGGGAGACTGCAGCCCCTCCCGTCCGGCCGCCACATCATTGACCTTGATCCACGCCAGCCCCTTCGCCCCGTAAATATTGACAAACTGGGTATAGCCATCAATCTCGCTGCGGCTGATGGAGCCGCCCCCCGGCACACGCAGAGCTACCACCCGCCCGTCTTTGCCGTTAGCTGGCCCGGAGAAAACCTTGAAGTCAACCGTTTTCATCACGTCGGTCAACTCGGTGAACTGTAGCTTCACCCTCAGGTCAGGCTTGTCCGAACCGTAGCGCTGCATGGCATCGCTAAAACTCATGGTCGGAAAAGGCGTCGGCAGATCCACACCGATCGCCTGCTTGAAGACGGCCCGCACCATCGGCTCAAAGATATCCCGAATTTCCTGCTCATTCAAAAAGGATGTCTCGCAGTCGATCTGGGTGAATTCCGGCTGACGGTCAGCCCGCAGATCCTCATCCCGGAAGCATTTTGTAATCTGATAATAGCGATCGAAGCCCGCGACCATCAGCAACTGTTTGAACAGCTGTGGCGACTGCGGCAATGCATAGAAATAACCATCATGCACACGGGACGGCACCAGATAGTCCCTGGCCCCTTCCGGCGTGGAACGGGTCAGCATAGGCGTCTCGACATCCACAAAACCCAGATCATCCAGATAGCGGCGCACGGCCATGGTGACCCGATGGCGCAGCATCAGGTTTTTCTGCATGACAGGCCGGCGCAGATCCAGCACCCGATAGGTCAACCGGGTGTTCTCCGACAGGTTTTCGTCATCCAGCAGGAAGGGCGGTGTCACGGAAGGGTTCAACACCTCCAGTTCATGGCACAGCACCTCGACCTGGCCGCTCCGGATGGCGTTGTTGGTCGTGCCATCAGGGCGCCTGCGCACCTTCCCTGTGATGCGGATGCAGTATTCATTGCGCAGCCCTTCAGCCAGTCGGAAAGTCTCAGCGCGGTCAGGGTCACACACAATCTGCGCCACCCCTTCGCGGTCACGCAGGTCGATAAAAATCACCCCGCCGTGGTCACGGCGCCGATGCACCCATCCCATCAGGGTCACTTCCTGACCCAGGAAGTCTTCGGCCAATTCGCCTGCATAACAGCTACGTTTCACTAATTCTCTCCTGGCAACCGCATTATGGCGGCCGGAATCACACCGGCTGCCGTTTTTCCCTGGCCCCGCGCACCCGGGCCGACATTCATTCGTTTCTTTGGGCATCAGGCAATCCTGCTTCGCCCTTCACTGCTTCGTCCTTCGTTCCCGGACACACGACGCGGCCCCCGACTCCTCCGACGCTTTTTCCGACGACGTATGCTTTCCGGCGGCGGGAATGACAACGCCCATCGACACAATGTACTTCAGCGCCGCATCAACGCTCATGTCGAGCTCTACAACTTCATCACGACGCAGCATCAGAAAAAACCCCGATGTCGGATTCGGTGTGGTGGGAACAAACACCGACACCATCGCTTCCCCGCCCAGTTCCGGTGCAGCACCCATCCTCTGCTGCATAGCAACTGGCGGCGCCCCCGTCAGAAATGCCAGTGTCCAGCTACCTCTGCGAGGGTATTCCACCAGAAGCGCCTTGCGAAATGCCTGGCCCTGAGGTGAGAGGATAGTATCGCTGACTTGCTTGATGCTGGAATACAGGGTGCGCACCACAGGGATTCGAGCCAGAATCGACTCGCCCAACCCCACCAGGGAACGACCAATAAAGTTCGTTGTCAACAGGCCCGTCACAAACACGACCAATACGGTCAGCACCACGCCTACGCCGGGAATGTCGCGTCCCAGCCATACCCGTGGCTGCCACTGGGCAGGCAACAACGCCAGACTCTTGTCCATCGTGCCAACAATCAGCCCCAGTACCCAGACAGTGATTGCCAGAGGCACCCACAACAACAGGCCTGTTACAAAATAACGCTTCAGCACAGCAGGGCCTCCCTGTTACCCAAACGTTCAGTCGCCGGCCGAACCAGTGCCGGCTGCCGCAGGCTTGGCCGCCTTGTCAGACTTGTCGCTGCCCCCGGACGTTGTTGCCGAAGACGCCTTGCCCTCACCCGCCTCGGCGCTGGAAGCTTCCCGTGCTGGCGGCTTCTTGCCGTTATCCCGAAAATCCGTCACATACCAGCCAGATCCCTTCAGCTGAAAGGCCGGTGCCGACAACTGTTTGTTGAAGTCCGGCCTCTCGCAAGAAGGACAGACCGTCAAGGGTGCATCGGACATTTTCTGCAGCACATCCTGATGATATCCGCAGCTGCTGCATTGATAGGCGTAGATCGGCATGATCGAAATGTGTAGGAAAATTCTTTCATTATACGGCGGCCAATCATCATCTCCGACAACCGTTCAGGCCCCTCCTGCCTCCAGTAGACTGTTGTCATACCGACACATCTATGCCTCTGACCACTGAAATGAAGGTAGGCAGGGATGCCCCGGTCGGGCAGGCGTCTGAATGTATCGTTATGCCTCGGATGCTATAACTAGCGCCCTCCCTCAGAACATCCTGATACCTTCCAGCATACAGTGGCCAGCTACTGCTTCCCGCGGCAGTCTGCGTAGACAGGACAGGTGGATCAGAACGCTCGATCACGCCCTGCGTCTTCTTCCATTCAGAAAGGAATATCGTCATCCATCTCATCAAAGCTGGGCGCCGGACGGCCAGCACCTGCCGCACCAGAGCCCGCGGGCGCTGAAGCGGGGCCGCGCGACGCACCACCACCGGCGCCATAGCCTCCCGATCCAGCCCCCTGACCGCCCCCGGCACGGCCCCCGCCATATCGTCCGGCACCGCCGGCACTGTCGGATCCGAAATCCCCACCACCTTCCCGGCCGCCGAGCATCTGCATCTGCTCGGCAATGATGTCCGTGGCGAACTTCTCCACACCATTGGCATCGGTGTACTTCCGGGTTTTCAGCCGCCCCTCCACATAGACGGATCGCCCCTTTTTCAAATATTCACCCGCGATCTCGGCCAAGCGACCAAAGAATGTGACCCGATGCCACTCCGTCTCCTCCCGTCGCTCTCCCGAATTGCGGTCTTTCCACTGTGATGTCGTCGCCACCGAGATACTTGTGATGGCCGAACCTTCGGCCGTGTAACGAACCTCCGGGTCACGCCCCAGATTGCCGATCAGAATAACCTTGTTGACGGATGCCATTTAAAACTCCAAAAATCAGACGCCACACCCCATATGGCCCGCCCACATGGGGAACCCGCTATTCAGCCGGGTGCATGAAAATTAACCGTCATGGTCTGGAATGGACAGGTCATCATGCCCCTCATGTCCATGCCGACTAAACCAGAGGGCAAAACCAGCCACACCACAGTCTGCAGAAAAAAATTTCACCGCCCGCTTGCCTGACGAGCATCACCATGCAAAGAGGCGGCTGATGGCCAGCGCCGAGCTAAGCGGGCAAAACACCACCACAGAACCAGCAAGCCGGCCGACACCAGCAAAACTCCGGTCTGTCCAGCATACTTCACGAGCAGGCCGCCAAATGCGCCTCCTGCAAAAACACCCAGGGACTGGCTGGTACTGTAGACACCGAGCGCAAGCCCCCTGCCCAGAGGAGGAACCAGACGTGATACCAAAGAAGGCAGCATCGCCTCCATCAGATTGAATCCGGTAAAAAACAGCAGTAACAAGATGGCCATCGGCCATATCGCATCGGGCGACAGGGCCAAACCCGCCTGACTCAATGCCAGTATCAGAATACCCCCCAGGAAAACCAGCTTCATCCGGTTGCGCTGTTCCGCCATCCGCATAGGGCCCAACATGAGCAAAAACCCCAGCGCACCGGCCGGCAAATACATTTTCCAGTGATCGCCAACCGCCAGCCCTGCGAGCAGCAGCCGGGAAGGCAGCACCACGAACAAAGCCATCTGCGTCAGGTGCAGCAGAAAAATTCCGCCATTCAGGCGCCACAGATCCGGCCCCAGCACCTCCCGCAGGGGTGGCCGCTTTTCTCTCACCGCCAGCTGTGCCGGCGCAGGCACCAGGTACCACAGCACCACAATCGCCAGCAAAGCCAATCCTCCTGTCAGGACAAACATCCCGGACAGCCCGATGCGCTGGTACAACACTGGCCCGACAATCAGCGATAGCGCATAGGAGACCGCAATCATCACGCCAATCAGGGCCATGGCTTTGCTTCGATGCTCATCTCGGGTTGAATCCGCCACGAGCGCACTGATGGCGGCCGAGACGGCGCCCGCACCCTGTAGCGCCCTGCCCAACGCCAACGTTGACACCGTCCCAGCCAGCGCCGCCACCAGACTGCCGGCGGCCATGACCAGCAAACCTATCGTAATCACCGGCTTGCGCCCAAAGCGGTCGGAAGCCATCCCGTATGGAATCTGCAAGATCGCCTGAGTGAGCCCATATGCACCGAACGCAAATCCTACCCATGCAGGATCGTCACCTCCTGGCAGTTGCCTGGCGTACAGGGCAAAGACCGGCATCACCAGAAACAGTCCCAACATCCGGATGGCGTATAAACACGCCAGCCATAGACTGGCATTCAATTCCTGTCGGGACATGCGACCCGCCGTTCGTGCCCCCGGGCTATCCACCAATTCTTCAGTTCCAAGAGAATCGTTCATGCTGTTGCGGTCGGAAATATGCTTCCGCAATGGTATCAGCGCCCACCGCCAGTGCCTTGCACCCACTCTTTGCCAAGCAGCAACCACTCACCTTTCCAGATCAGCCGATTACACGAGAATATTGTTGATTCGGTATAGTGTCAGGTTCGATTTTTCCTCTGGAAGATCCCCCTGACACACTGTTG
Organism: Lautropia sp.; assembly: GCA_030527825.1. Lineage (GTDB taxonomy): Bacteria > Pseudomonadota > Gammaproteobacteria > Burkholderiales > Burkholderiaceae_E > Lautropia. The sequence continues at coordinate 810,911 of JAUNAC010000001.1, read as the reverse complement.
TGTGGGGGGCTTTCCCATAGACGCATGACAGTCAAGCCCCAGCAGCAGACCCACGCATCAGCCAATCATGCCGTAGATGCCGACCCCATGATCCGTATTCGCGGGGCCCGCACCCACAATCTGAAAAACATCTCACTTGACATCCCTCGCAATCGCCTGGTGGTCATCACCGGTCTGTCTGGCTCTGGCAAGTCCTCTCTCGCCTTCGATACGCTATACGCTGAAGGTCAACGTCGCTATGTGGAATCGCTGTCCGCCTACGCCCGCCAATTCCTGCAGTTAATGGAAAAACCGGATGTCGACCTGATCGAAGGGCTGTCACCCGCCATTGCCATCGAACAGAAATCGACCAGCCACAACCCTCGCTCCACCGTCGGTACCGTCACCGAGATCCACGACTATCTGCGGCTACTGTTTGCCCGCACCGGGACCCCATACTGCCCCGACCACCCGGAGCAGCGGCTTGAAACCCAGACGGTCTCCCAGATGGTTGACGCCATCATGGCGCTGCCCAGAGACACCCGTCTGATGATCCTTGCCCCTGTGGTGCAAAACCGCAAGGGAGAACACCAGGAGCTGTTTGAACAGCTGATGGCCCAGGGCTTTGTCCGCGTCCGCATCCGCAGTGAAGGCACACCCGGCGAGGCGCAAACACAGCAGGATAATAAAGAAGAGGGCGACATTCATGAGCTGGATCGTGTACCCGAGCTGAACCGCAGCCAGAAACACTCCATCGATGTTGTTGTCGACCGGCTCAAGGTCAGCGAAGACATTCGCCAGCGACTGGCCGAATCTCTTGAAACGGCGCTGAACCTGGCCGATGGCCGGGTCATCGCCCAGCCCATGCATGAAGGCACCGAGCGTGCCATGCTCTTTTCCTCACGCTACGGTTGCCCCATCTGCAACTGGTCCCTGCCTGAACTGGAACCACGACTCTTTTCTTTTAATAACCCGCTGGGCGCCTGTCCGGAATGTGACGGACTGGGGCACACCCTGTTTTTCGACCCTGGCCGCATTGTCCAATTTCCGAACCTGAGCCTGGGCGCAGGCGCCATCAGGGGATGGGACCGGCGAAACCAGTTCTATTATCAGCAACTTCAAAGCCTGGCCATCCATTTCGGATTCGACCTGGATCTCCCCTTCGAAGAACTCCCAGAAAACATTCGCAACATCATTCTGTTTGGATCCGGATCGGAGGCCATCACCTTCACCGCGCTCACCGCCAGCGGGAAACCAACGACACAGCGCCACCCCTTCGAGGGCATCGTCCATAATTTCGAACGGCGTTACCGGGAAACGGACTCTGCCAATGTCCGTGAAGAACTGGCCAAATACCAGCACACCCGCGTCTGCCCCGCCTGCCAGGGAACTCGCTTGCGCATTGACGCCCGAAATGTGCGGGTAGGGCCTGCAGGACAGGACAAACCCATCTGGGAAATCAGCGCCTGGACGCTCGGCCAGGCCGCCGAGTGGTTCGAAAGCCTTCAACTGGAAGGCGCCAAGGCCGCCATCGGGGAACGGATCATCCGGGAAATTGCCAGTCGCCTGCGTTTTCTGAACAACGTCGGGCTGCAGTACCTGTCACTGGAGCGCTCGGCAGACACGCTCTCCGGTGGTGAGGCCCAGCGCATCCGCCTTGCCTCACAGATCGGATCGGGGCTCACCGGCGTCATGTATGTCCTGGACGAACCTTCCATCGGTCTGCACCAACGAGACAACGACCGCCTGCTCACCACCCTGACCCATCTGCGCGATCTGGGCAATTCAGTCCTTGTGGTCGAACATGATGAGGACGCCATCCGTGCGGCCGACCACATTGTCGACATGGGACTGGGCGCTGGCGAGCATGGCGGGGAGGTCATTGCCCAAGGCACCGTGCAGGACATCATGGCGGCACCCGACTCACTGACAGGCCGCTATCTGGGAGGCGCCCTGAAAATCGCCGTTCCACGACAGCGCAAGATACCCGACAAACGCTGGGTCCGCATCCTGGACGCTACAGGCAACAACCTGAAAGAAGCCTGTATCAGTATCCCGGTCGGCCTGCTGGTCTGCGTCACCGGCGTCTCTGGTAGCGGCAAATCCACGCTCATCAACGACACACTGTATAAGACACTCGCCCAGAAACTCTACCGGTCACAGGCGGAGCCCTCCCCCTGTCGACAAATCGACGGCCTTGAGCATTTTGACAAAGTGATCGCTGTCGACCAGAGCCCGATCGGACGCACACCGCGCAGTAACCCGGCAACATACACCGGGCTCTTTACCCCCATACGGGAGCTGTTTGCCAGCATACCATCTGCCCAGGAACGAGGCTACGGACCTGGACGATTTTCCTTCAATGTTCGCGGTGGTCGCTGCGAAGCCTGCGAAGGCGATGGCATGATTCGCGTGGAAATGCACTTCCTGCCGGATGTATACGTCCCCTGTGATGTCTGCAAAGGCAAACGCTACAACAGGGAAACACTGGAAATACACTACAAAGGCAAAAGCATCGCCGATGTACTGAACATGACCGTCGAGGAAGCGCACACATTCTTTGGACATGTTCCACAAATCAGCCGCCGGCTGCGCACTCTGCTGGATGTCGGGCTCGGCTACATACGCCTCGGTCAAAGCGCAACGACTCTGTCCGGTGGTGAGGCACAGCGCGTGAAACTCTCGCAGGAACTCTCCAAACGCGATACCGGTCGTACCCTGTATATTCTGGATGAACCCACCACCGGTCTGCATTTTCACGACATTTCCCTGCTGCTGGACGTTCTCAAAAGCCTGCGGGATCAGGGCAATACACTCGTCATCATCGAACACAACCTGGATGTCATCAAAACCGCCGACTGGCTCATCGACATGGGCCCCGAAGGAGGTGCCGGCGGAGGGCATCTGGTCGCGGCAGGAACACCCGAAAGCGTCGCAACCTGTGAAGCCAGCCACACTGGCCGCTATCTGCGCCCCCTTCTGTCAGACCCCAACCCCTGATTCAGGCCATACGCACTTGAGGCCACGGCCAAACCGTCAATCAAAATCAATGGCAAGACATCCTCCCCGTCGCGTCTGACGCCACACCCGGCATCCATTCGTCACAGCGATACCGCCGAATCGGCATCCCGGCACCTGTCCAACCCGGCAATCCGTATTCTTTTCTCATTGCACGCGGGCACCTCATGGTGCCAATCACCACGGCACGGAGAGTATTCATGACAAAGAATCGGATTTGCATGCCCCTGGCAGCCGGCATGCTGGCAATTTTGCAAGCAGCCTGTGGCGGCGGGGGTGGTGGAGAGCCCACGGCCGGACAGGCGGTATCAGCCAGCCCCAGTGCACCCACACCCGAATATTCACTGAACACAGGGGTAACGACTTCGGATCAGACGCCAGCGACGACCGACACCAGCAGCGCAACCGCCGCAGAACCGAGCGATGCCACGGCCACCACCACAACCACTCCAGTACCGGTGCCAGACACCACGCACACCGCTGCGGCCAATACCACACCTGTTCCTCCCATCTCTGCCAAGGGAGTGCGCGGCGAAGTCCTGCTGAGCATGCTGGACCAGCGGCCCTGCGACAACTACGGCGTCCTGTCATCAGGTATCGATGGCAATGCCCTGCCTCTGGCCCAGGACGAAACGCCCGAAGTCACATTCAGTACGACCCTACATCAGCATGGCGATGCTGACGCATCCGGCAACTATGTGCAGCGTCCGGGCAGCACCCGCAACCCGCTTGCTGCACCTAATGCCGTGTGTCATACCGATCAGATGTACGCCCCCGCAAAACCTGGCACCACTTACGAACTCCATGAATCAAGCGGGCCTGTCTATCGCTTTACGCCTGAATCTGTCAAATACGGATTTCATTATCTGACGGCCCTGCTATCGCTACGGGTCAGCAACGATGAATTCCGCCTCGGCAACACCATCACGCTGAACGAGCGTCAGGATCTGGGCAGGGCATACCGGGCTGCCAATCCCGATACCGCCAATCAGGAAACAAGTCAGACCCATACTCTGACCGCCCCGGATGAACGGATCATCCGAAATGACGCGCTGGTTCCCTTTGGCATGCTTCAGGAATGGAAACAGGGCAACATGCTCTATCAGATCATGCTGCTCGCCTCCGACAAACCCCAACAGGCGAAACTCTGCTGGAATGCCAGCCTGACGTATGTCAAACGCCTGCACTGCACCGTCTGGGACGTCCCCACGAACTTCCGCCAGGGATCAGAAATGCGCGTTCAACAATACCTTGTTGATGACCGCAGTACCTATACCGAGCTTGAAAAAGGAACAGCCATCTGGCGCGCCGGCAACAACTGACACAGCGCGCACCGCTGATGGCGTACTGAACGGGCCTTTCCGTACACCTGTCGGCTGGTGGATAAATCACCGTCAGGTGTCGATCCCGTTGACGCACCAGAACCACAAGACACATAAATGTGTAACAATTATTTCCTGAACAGCACTAAATGATGCACTTTTGCCCTGGCTAACGTACCGCAAAAGATAAGGGACTCTATTTCGTCTTATGCTGTCCGCATCAAGATACCCGCGGCGCCACTGAACGGCCCGTGGAATTATCTTCGCAGGATTCAACAAGACGAGGTACATGATGTCGAGTTTCAGACTTGCGACGCCACTGGCGGCGACCGCGCTCTCCTTGCTGTTGGCTGCCTGCGGCGGTGGCAGCGACAACAGCTCAGCCAATACGGCCGTTTCTGCCAGCCCGAGTGCGCCCTCCAGCAGCAGTGCAAGCACCAATGATTCTGCTGCTCCCCGAAACGGCGCCACGTTACGTGTGCCATCACCCTCCGGGAGTAGTCCGGAAGCCGTCGCTTCATCCGGTACCAGCAATACCGACGGCAGCGGCAACGCCAATAGCGGCGACGCCAATAGCACCAACAACACCAGCGATACAAACGTTAACAATACGGCCGCAGGCCCGGCCACAACCCAAGTGGCTGCCGCCATCTCCGCTTCGGGCATCCGTGGAGACGTTTTGCTGACCATGCTGGATCAAATACCCTGCAAGCAGGATCTCAGCGAAACCAGCTCCACCAGTGGCCCTGCCTACCCCCGTGACCAAAATGAGGTATCCGACGCAAAGGTGCAATTCAGCCTTGACCCCGGAAACTACAGCCAGAATCCTGACTTCCAGCAGCCTCCTAATGGCGCAACCTATCTGAGTCGTCCGTGCGGCGCATTCGTCTACCATCCAGCTGCAGCAGGATCGTACACACTCAACGTTGCATCATCTGCATTCAGCCGCACAGCGCCGGACAAACTGAACAAAGGTTTTAATAGCGTTAACCTGACGCCTCAACTCACCATTGCGAGCGGCTCCGCCACCCTGTCAGCCAAAATGGCTGGCAATGCCTACCGCGATCTGAGACCTTATCCCGACGATATCCAGCAGCGCCTGACCCCAACTTCAGAAGATCTGACCTTTGTAGCCAAGTCGGGCGATTTTTCTTTCAAACTGACGGACCAGATCGCCTTCGGACAGGTCATCCGGCAATGGGAAGGCGGGAAAAACTCGGTTCAGCTCATGATTCTCCCCGGCCAGACGAATCAGGTACAACTGTGCTGGAACATCGATACGCTGTTCGTCAAACGCCTGCAATGCCAGGTCTGGCAAGTGCCGGACAACTGGAGACGCGGCCAGCAACTTCAGGATATTGATCAGTATGTTGTTGACCAGCGCAATGTCTATCCTAACGAAAACGGGCAGCGCTATTTCCGGACAGCTGTCGAGCCCGCCTCCTGATATCACACGCCCGGTCTGTTGCAGATAGACCGGACGGGAGACGGCGCTGACGGAGGATGTTATGCGTTGTCTCCTTTTTTGCGCGCTCACATCCCATCCGCGCGCCGTTCATCTGAAACGCTTCGTAGACGATTCACACAAAATGGAACCAGCAGACCACCCTGCTCGTGAGCGCTGCGCGATGTTGCCCGATTGAAGCCTCGAAGGAACCGCTGGGCCAACCTCAGAAAGCTTCCGGCACGCGAATATAGACCATACACATAGGCCGCCAGCAGGGCTAGCCAGCCGAACCAGGGGGCGCCCGCCGCATAGCCCTGTGCAACTAGCGGCATCATGGACAAATCTGATTCCGGCAGAACCGCTTCAGACGCAATGGATCAGTAGCCTGTGCCGACAGACTGATCGGAACTCGCTGCGCTGCTGCCATCCACGCTGGATTATCAAAACGCGCCGACTGCAATGCCCTCAGGAAGGGCACCATCACTTCCGGACTCAGACCATTGGCACGCAACATGTGGATACTGCCCTGATCCGCAGCCTGCTGAACACCGGCCCCATAGCCCTGATACAGCACCGTATCGACTCCAGAAGCGAGCAGGTCTGCCATGCCATAACCCGTCAGCACCATCCTGACTGATTTCGTCAGGGAGGCCAGCAGCAGGATCCGTTGCGGATCCTGATGAATGACATGCGTTATTTCATGGCCCATCACACCGATCAGCACAGCGGTATGCGCCGGCTGCCGTGCTGCCAGTGTCAGCAGTTCATCAGTCAGGAGAATGATATTACCCGGTAAGGCCACCGCATTTGGCCCCAGGACGCTCCCCCCCTTCACAAACTCGATACGATATTCCGGTAGAACACTAGCTGGCCAGGCTTTCAGGACAGCTTCTTGCAGACCTGCACGCAGTTGAGCCTGGCTCATGGCAGACAGCGCGGACGGCTGTACCCCCGCACTCCACAAGGCATCCATCGCGGCATGACCGAGGGCTTTATCCAGCGCGGGGGGCATGGAACGCACCAGCACTTCACTGAGAACCGGCTTTCCATACAAAACCGCCCAAACGAGCAATACCCATGGCAACAACAGGAGGCCCAATGCTAGCCCCCAATGCGTGCGTGGCTCCACAACGGCCACCGAACGTGGAACGAAAACGCCATCCACACCCTCGAGTGTTTCAGTAAAGGATAGAACCCGAACGGACTCCCGCCGTAATCGAGCCAAACGTATAACGCCATAGGGGTAATACAGCCCGAATGTCAGCAGACTAAGGAGGTCGCAAAAGAAACCCGTGGCCATCAGGCGCCCCGCTGCGAGATGCCCCTCAAAGGCATAACCGGCAATTTGAAACGTATTCCAGCCACAATTCCACAGGCGCGCTGAAAAATATCGCCAGCCCATCATCATCATCAGCGCGCAGCCAACCAGCAGGATCAGCACCAGAGACGCGCGGCAGGTCACGCATAACCCGGCGCCGGCCAGAACATGACCATCCAGGACGGATACATCCAGACGCAAACTGCCAAACAGGGAATCGGGATCCGGTGCCAGATTCGACAGATTCTGCAGCGTGCCCGGCGGTTCGATGCTCAGCAGTGACAGCAGCACAGGCCAATTGGCATAAACCAGACCTATGGCCAGAAACGGTGCAGGCAAAATCATGACCAATGCAACCAGCGCCGCCCGCAACAGTGGCCAAAAGCGGAGATGCGAGCGCACGACACCCAGCGGATGTCGAATATGCTCAAGCCCGAACCGCGCCGCAGCGTAGAACCAGTTGGCCAGCGCAAAAGCCGATAGCAGAGCGCCGGCCCAGGGAATCAGCGCTCTCAGGTCGTCCGTCAATCCGTATCGGGCCGTCCAGCTTCCCCCCAGCAGCCATAGCCGGACATTGTCGAGAAACAGGGCTGCCGCAAACATGAGCACCGGCACCCATGGCAGGCACATACGCAGCCAGACCAGGCATGCTGTCTGCAGGCGTCCGGTAAATTCAGGCGAGTGCCCTTTCCAGAACAGGAGCTCCAGTCGTGCCCGCCAGGCGGTATACAGCCACCACGGCCCGGTCATGCCAAAAAGGATCACCAACATGGGCCAGCCGACAATCCCCATCGGACGGGTAACAAACAGCCACAGCCCCACGATGACCATGCCCACCACCAGCTGTTGCCGCCAGGTAGGCCAGATTCGGCTGTCGGGGATGTGGGACAGGCGACTCATCCGATGAGACCCCACCCAGGTGTTGGCATCCAGATATTGCCAGCGCCGTCGACGCAACCAGGGCCAGTACAGGCCGAACGTCAGCATCATGCAAAGCATGTCGGCGATCCAGATACGGAAATACTCGCTACCCCGGCCGACGAACTTCATCCCCAGGCCGCCCACAGGCAATGTCTGCTCCGGCATGGATGCCTGTTTGCCGGCCTTCACACGCGCCATCTCGGATAATTATCGGCCACGGATCGGCATGACCCGCGCTCCACTCACCTGCAGGGCCTGCCAGTAGATCCGGCAGAGCGTCTCGATCTGCCTGGCCAAGGATACAGCTGCCCGTGGATTAGGTCCCACCGTCAGTAGACCATAATGGGCGATCAGACAGGCATTGCCGCTTCCCATGGCATCCAGCACCATCTTCTGGGCGCTGTCCAGACACGCCATCGCAGAGCATGACGAGGACCCGTCTGCAAAAGCGGCATTCTGCGCCCTGTCGCCATCATCTCTAGCTCCGGCGAGGACCGCGTACACGTCAGCCGGGCAGCAGACAATGTTTGTCCGCCCCGACAGCGCCACCATAGGATGAAAAAACGGGATGCCGTCCAGCTGAACATCACGACTGCACGCCAGCGTTGCCGCAAAGGGCGATGCCAGCAAGGCCACCGCGCCGACATCCGGGCGCTGCGCATAAATGCCACCATGGAGCCCGGTCAAGGCGCCATCCTGCTGGGGATGCCAGACTGGCTGATCCAGCACCCGCTGCTCAAGGTTGCCGCCGCATTCAGGAAGATCTGCTGCCTCAGGCGACAACCATTCGGTTTCCATCTCCGCGTCATGCATGACAGGGAAATTCGACTCGTCCCCGACATCGTCCGGCGCAGCCGCCGCCGTCATACCCTTGGCACGCCATGTTGCGTCATCTGTTTGCGGACTACTCAACAGTCCTTCACAGGCACTGACCGAAACCATCAGCAGGCCATCGGCGCCCGAACGACGCCAGCGCATGGACAACGTACCACTCCCCAAGGGGTCAAGACCATCGGAGACCAGAGACGCCGCCTGCTGGCTGAGAGCCAGCCGGGCAGCATTTTCAGAATATGGATTCATGTATAAAGAATGTTTCAGTCCAGACGGATTCGAGACAGTTCCCGCCGGTCGCGTTTGGATGGGCGCCCCTGCAGGCCAAGGGCAGGCTCGCGCTCGAAACGTCTGCGCTCCTCCGCCGCCTTGCGGGCAGTCAGCGAAGCCTGCGTTTCCCGATAGAGCATCCGCGCAACCGGGGCCGACCCGCGGACACTGGACAGGGCCAGTACTTCCACCTCGCTGCAGATGTCACCCACACGGATGTGCAATATCTCGCCGCCTTTGAGCAGGCGAGCCACCTTGACACGCTGTCCATCGGCCAGCACCCGGCCATTCTCGATGGCATCCTGAGCCAGCGCACGTGTCTTGAAAAAACGCGCCGCCCACAGCCATTTATCTATCCTGACCGGGACAGGCCCAGTATCCGCCCTCATTGTTCAGTTTCGGAAAAACGCGCCAGTACAAAGGTCGACACACCGGCATCCCGGAGCCTGGCACTGCCACCAAGGTCAGACAAATCGACAATGGCCGCGCCTTCCACCACCTCGGCCCCTAGGGCACGCAGCAACTTGACTGCCGCCAGCATGGTGCCTCCGGTTGCGATCAGATCATCGACCAGTAACACCCGGTCACCGGCCTGGCAGGCATCAATATGCAGCTCCACGGTGGCAGTACCGTACTCCAGGGCGTACTCTGCAGACACCGTTTCAAACGGCAGCTTGCCCTGCTTGCGAACCGGAACGAACCCCACTCCAAGCTGGTGTGCGATCAGAGGCCCGACAATGAATCCCCGGGCATCAATGCCAGCCACCAGCGTCACTCCAGCCTCAGCATAGCGCTCGACAAATATTTTCGTCATGGCCCGCAGCAGGCGGGGATCCTGCAGCAGCGGTGTAATGTCGCGAAACATGACACCTGCCTTGGGCCAGTCCGGAATGGTGCGGATATGTCGCTTCAGTTCGTCAAGTTCAGACATAGCATTGATGAGGTTGCAAGTTGGCCGCCCTGTTTCCAGGGCGACGCTGACCTAAAAACCATTCCGTCAGCAGGAAAATACTGGCGAGCGACAACAACCATTACCGGTCATCGCGCTCCCATATGCCAATGATACCCGCCACTCGCTCCCTGAGCCGTGCACCTGCAGCAAAGCAGCGTACTTTTATGCTCGGTCCTGAGGCAGACATGGCCAACCGGGCTGATCGGGGCGCATGATTTCCAGCGTCCGGGACAGGCGCAGCACTCCAAGGTCATCGAAACGATGACCGATAACCTGGACTGCTATCGGAACCGCCTCGGCCCCTTGGACCCAATGGATACTGGCGGCGGGATTTTCCGCCATACTCCAGGGGGCGGTAAACACCAGATGTGGCAGCCCATCTTGGGGTTTGCCACTTGGAGATAACGCCTCGGCCGCATAAGGCAACACTGGGCAGACCGGCATCAGCAAATAGTCATAGCCCATCATCGCAGTATTGATAGCTGCACGCATCTTCATGACCGTCCTGAACGCCGCCATCAGATTCGGACCCTGGAGATCTGCAGCCCGGTATTCTGCCCACTCCCGGACAAAACGGGGCACCTCGTTTCGCTGAGCCTGATTCATGGTCAGCAAATCCGCATGGGCCTCCATCTCCAGCAGCAACTGCAAGGCATCAAACATCTCTGGACTGATGATTCCATCGAGCATTTCGATCTCTGCACCGGCCATCTGCAAGGCTTTAGCGGCCTGATACACAACCGCTGAAATGGCTGGATCTACTGGCAGCCCCATGCCCATATCCGTCAATACGCCTATCGTCAGGGATTTTGGGCTGAGTCCGTCCACCCGCATGCGATATTCCTGACTTTGCGCAGGCAATGCGGTGAAGTCCCGATCATCAGGACGCACCAAAATGTTCATCAACGCGGCCGCATCATGCACCGTGCGACTGATCGGTCCCGCCACCATACCTGTGGCTGGATCTCCAACAGGAACCCTGCCCTGCGTGGGTTTAAAGCCATAAACGCCACAAAACGCAGCAGGCAGGCGTAAAGAGCCCATTCGGTCAACGGCGACATGCAGCGGCGCATAGCCAGCAGCGCAGGCTACCGCTGCCCCCGAAGATGCGCCGCCCGGACTGAGCTGGGGCTGCCATGGATTACGGACAATATGGCCATCACGGCACACCCCCGCTGTCAGGGTCTCATGTGCCGCCATAGCTGTCTTGCCCATGATGATGCAACCAGCCTCCAGCAAACGGGCAGCAACGGGCGCAATGCCGTCCACCTCATTAGGGTAAGCAGGCGTCGCCATATCCTCACGGAGCATGACCGGCACCCCATCCAGCGGTGACTGCGGTGTCCGCCGCTTCCAACGGCGCTCGGATGCGGCCGCACTCTCCAGTGCCTTGTCCCGATACAGGACGCTGATAGCCCCCAGCTCCTCATCACGGGCCGGTATATGCCTGAGCAACGACTGTACAACGTCAACCGGCGATGCTTCTTCACGCGCATAGGCCGCTGTCAACTCCTCACTGCTGGCCCAGATCCAGTCCGCCGTCATTACCCTCTCCTGCCCGAATGTCTTATCCCATGACCGAGTACCGCGCCGGCACATCCCCGGTGCAGTATTTCCGGACTCTAATAACGGTCAGACAGCGCCCCAATCCTCACGAAAAATCACCCGACAGGCAGACAGCCATAACCGACTGATGACTATTTCGCGATGCAGATTGGCCACAGCAGCAATATCTGGATACCCCTCCGATCATGGAGCAAAGGATCAGCCAGGCAGATTGGATGAGCCCATCAGAAACGTATCCACAGCACGGGCAGCCTGCCGCCCTTCACGAATGGCCCAGACCACCAGTGACTGACCACGACGCATGTCACCTGCCACGAATACCCGTTCACGGTTGCTGTGATAGGCAGTACCTCCCGAAGTAGTGGCACGTGCATTGCCACGCTCATCCGTATCGACACCAAATGCCGACAGCATGGCTTCGACAGGATGTACGAACCCCATGGCTAGCAGCACCAAATCAGCCTTCACCTCAAAACTGGAACCGGGGACCTCCACCATGTTCATCCTGCCGGTTGTCCGATCCTTGCTCCATTCCACCCGGGCGCAGGTCAGCGAACGCACATGACCCTGCTCATCAGTATTGAACTGCTTGGTCGTCACTGACCAGTCACGAGTGCCCCCTTCATCGTGCGAACTGGAAGTGCGCAACTTGACTGGCCAGTAGGGCCAGGTGAGCATCTTGTTTTCGTGCTCAGGGGGACGGGGCATCAGCTCAAACTGGGTGACCGACGCAGCACCCTGACGGTGAGACGTACCAACACAGTCCGAACCGGTATCGCCCCCGCCGATCACCACCACATGCTTGCCAGTCGCCCGCAGCTGATCGGGCAGCACATCACCAGCCACCACCCGGTTCTGCAGCGGCAGGAATTCCATGGCGAAATGAACCCCTTTCAGCGCCCTGCCCGGAATGGGCAGATCGCGTGGCACCTCTGACCCACCCGCCAGCACGACCGCGTCATGGCTCTTGAGCAGCTTGGCGGCGCTCACGGTCGTCGTGCTCAGATTGCTGACCATTTTGGGCCACTCGCCAGTTACAGCCACCCCGGTGCGGAACACAACACCTTCAGCCTGCATCTGAGCGATACGACGGTCAATGACCGATTTATCGAGCTTGAAATCGGGGATGCCGTAACGCAGCAAACCACCGAGGCGGTCATTTTTTTCATAGACCGTCACGCTGTGCCCGGCACGCGCCAGTTGCTGCGCACAGGCCAGGCCCGAGGGTCCGGAGCCAACCACGGCCACTTTCCTACCGGTTATATGCTTCGCAGGCTGTGGCTTGACCCAGCCCTCTTCCCATGCCTTGTCAATGATGGCGTGTTCGATGGATTTGATGCCAACCGCATCGGTATTGATATTCAGCGTGCAGGCTGCCTCACACGGCGCGGGGCAGATCCGTCCGGTGAATTCAGGAAAATTGTTCGTCGAATGCAAAGCATCGATCGCTTCCTGCCACTGACCCTTGTAGACCAGGTCATTCCAGTCAGGGATGATGTTGTTGACCGGGCAGCCGTTGTGACAGAAAGGAATGCCGCAGTCCATACATCGTGCACCTTGCTGGCGCGCCTGGCCATCATCCAGATGCATGACGAATTCGCGATAGTGTCGTACCCGGTTGGCAGCCTCCTCAACGGGTTCGGCAAGCCGTGCGAACTCCAGGAATCCAGTGATCTTTCCCATATATCTATCCTTGCAATTCGTTATATCCGTCAGAACTGTCCGACAGTCAGGACTTCGGAGTTATCCCGCCATCTCGCAGCTGGCGGAATCTCCCGACTATTTAATTGATCGCTATCACTGTCATCGCTCAGAGTCGGCCACTGCGCCGGGCCGCAGGCACCTTGACTGCGCTTCCTCCCCGGCGCTCTCCTGAGGTGACCGCAGCCCCAGCAACCGCGACCGTATCCATTTCGACCGTGCCAATCTTATTTTTGCCACGTTTTTCAGCCATTTCAGCTAGAGCCCGTAGATATTCCGGCGACACCACCTTCACAAAGTGGCGTCGCTGGGCCGTCCAGTCCGCCAGAATATCCCGTGCACGGAAGCTGCCGGTATAGCGGAAATGGGCTTCAATCAGCGTCTTCAGGATGACCTCATCTGCCTCTTGCTGCTGGTCCGGCTGTACCCGGTGCCAAATGCTCCTATCTACTTCAGCGCGCTGTTCTGCCTCACTCTGCAGCGCCGACAGAACCACCATAGACTGATTGCAACGAGTGGCGAAATCCCCTGCCGGGTCATAGACATAAGCAACACCGCCAGACATGCCAGCCGCGAAATTGCGCCCGGTCTGTCCGAGAACAACCACCGTTCCGCCGGTCATGTACTCACAACCATGATCGCCGGTTCCCTCGACTACGGCAGCCGCGCCAGAATTGCGAACGGCAAAACGTTCGCCCACAACGCCATTCAGGAATGCCTCACCCTCAATCGCACCATAAAGCACCGTGTTACCCGCGATGATCTGCTCTGGCCCAAACCCCCGGAAATCGTTGGGTGAACGGACAATGATCCGGCCACCCGACAAACCCTTGCCAACATAGTCATTGGCCTCACCCACCAGATCCAGCGTGATGCCTCTGGCTAGGAAGGCACCAAACGACTGTCCTGCCACCCCGCTGAACTGGATGTGAATCGTGTCATCCGGCAAACCCGCGTGCGTGTAGCGGCGCACCACCTCACTGGATAGCATGGTTCCTACGGTTCGATTGACGTTGCGGATAGGCTGAATGAAACTGACCTTCTCCCGTTTCTCCAGCGCGGGCATGGCTTTATCAATCAACAAATGATCTAGCGCCCGCTCAAGCCGGTGGTCCTGCGTGTCCACCTGACGCCGTGCAACATCTGCTGGCATGTCCGGTGCATGAAAAATCCGCGTGAAATCCAGCCCGCGTGCCTTCCAGTGCGAAATGCCTTTCTTCATGTCGAGAAATTCGGTGTGGCCGATCAATTCGTCGAAATGTCGGACACCCAGCTGCGCCATGAGCTGGCGAACTTCTTCGGCGACGAAGAAGAAATAATTGACCACATATTCCGGTTTTCCAGAAAAGCGCTTGCGCAGCACCGGATCCTGCGTAGCTACCCCGACCGGGCAGGTGTTCAGGTGACACTTGCGCATCATGATGCAGCCCTCGGCCACCAGTGGCGCCGTAGCGAAACCGAACTCGTCTGCCCCCAAAATCGCGCCGATAACCACATCCCGCCCTGTCTTCATCTGGCCATCAGCCTGAATGCGCACACGGCCACGCAGCCGGTTCAGCACGAGCGTCTGCTGCGCTTCCGACAGACCCAGCTCCCAGGGCGTTCCGGCGTGCTTGAGCGAAGACAGCGGACTGGCCCCGGTTCCACCATCATGGCCAGCAATGACAATATGATCTGCCTTGGCCTTGGCGACACCGGCAGCAACGGTGCCAACACCCACCTCGGACACCAGCTTGACAGAAATGGAGGCTTGCGCATTGGCATTTTTCAGATCATGGATCAGCTGCGCGATGTCCTCGATCGAATAGATATCGTGGTGCGGTGGCGGCGATATCAGGCCCACACCCGGTACGGAACAGCGCAATCTGGCAATGTATTCACTGACCTTGTGACCGGGCAACTGGCCACCCTCTCCGGGCTTGGCCCCCTGCGCCATCTTGATCTGGATCTGATCTGCCGAAGCCAGATATTCTGCAGTCACACCAAAGCGGCCGGAAGCAACCTGTTTGATACGGGAACGCAACGAGTCACCGGGTTGCAGCGGATAGTCAGACTCAACGACGTCTTCACCCAGCACGCTGGCCAGCGTTGCACCTTGCCGGATGGGAATTCCCTTGAGCTCCTGCCGATAGCGGGCGTGATCCTCTCCACCCTCACCGGTGTTCGATTTCCCGCCGATGCGGTTCATTGCCACCGCCAGCGTGGCATGCGCCTCGGTCGAAATCGACCCAAGCGACATGGCGCCCGTTGAAAAGCGCTTGACGATCTCGGCCGCAGGCTCGACCTCATCCAGCGAAATGGCCTTGCCCGGATCGAAACGGAACTCGAACAGGCCGCGCAACGTCATGAGGCGCCGTGACTGATCGTTAATCAGCTGCGCATATTCCTTGTATGTCTGGAAACTGCCCGTGCGGGTGGCATGCTGCAGGTGAGCCACCGAATCGGGTGTCCACATGTGCTCTTCGCCGCGGATGCGAAAAGCATATTCCCCTCCCGCAGCCAGGGTATGGGCCAGCACGGCTTCCTCACCGTATGCGTCCCGGTGCATACGCAGTGCCTCTTCACCCACATCGAAGATATCCATGCCTTCGATATTGCTGGCGGTACCGGTGAAATAGCGGTCGACCAGCTCGCGCGACAGTCCGACTGCCTCAAAGACCTGCGCACCGGTATAGGACATGTACGTGGAGATGCCCATCTTGGACATCACTTTCTGCAAACCTTTGCCGATCGCCTTGATATAGTTGGAGATGGCCTTGGCAGGCGAGAGGTCTGCGCCAAGATCCTTGTGGATATCCGCAATAGTTTCCATCGCCAGATACGGATGGATCGCTTCGGCTCCGTATCCAGCCAGTACGGCAAAATGATGAATTTCTCGCGCCGATCCCGTTTCAACCACCAAGCCGGTATTGGTGCGCAATCCCTTGTTGATGAGGTGGTGATGCACGGCTGACAATGCCAGCAAGGCCGGTATGGCAACCTGCTCCCGACCCATCGTGCGGTCGCTGATGATCAGGATGTTATAGCCATTGCGGACGGCATCCACCGCATCGGCGCACAGCGCCGACAGCCTCGCCTCAATGCCATCCCGCCCCCAGGCCACCGGATAGCAGCAGGCCAGCTCCAGACTCTTGAATTTGCCATTGGTGAAGCGCTCGATTTCCCGAATACGGGCCATCTGATGGGGTCTGAGAATCGGCTGATCAATTTCCAGGCGCAATGGCGGATTGACGTTGTTGATGTCCAACAGGTTCGGTTTCGGCCCAATGAACGTGACCAGAGACATCACCATCTGCTCGCGGATGGGATCGATCGGCGGATTGGTAACCTGCGCAAAGCGTTGCTTGAAATAATGATAGAAAGGCTTGTTCTGTGCCGAGAGCACCGTGATCGGCGTATCCGTGCCCATTGACCCAATGGCCTCCTCGCCATTGCGGGCCATGGGCGCCATCAGAAATTTGATGTCTTCCTGGGTATAGCCAAATGCCTGCTGACGGTCGAGCAGATCATCGCCAGAGACCGGTACACTGTCAGCGTCGGGGCCATCCACATCGTCCAGATGCAAGCGCAGGGCCTCGTTCCACTGCCGGTAGGGTTTACTGGCCGAGAGCTGCGCCTTGATCTCACTGTCATCAATGATCCGCCCCTGTTCAAGGTCGATCAGGAGCATCTTGCCCGGCTGAAGGCGCCATTTTTTGACAATCCGCGATTCGGGAATCTCCGGCAGTACACCTGACTCGGATGCCATCACGACCAGATTGTCATCAGTGACCAGATAACGGGCAGGACGCAGACCATTGCGATCCAGGGTGGCGCCAATCTGGCGGCCATCCGTGAAGGCCAGCGCGGCCGGGCCATCCCATGGCTCCATCATGGCTGCATGGTATTCATAGAAAGCGCGCCGCGCCGGATCCATCGTGGCATGCTGCTCCCATGCTTCGGGAATCATCATCATGACCGCATGTGCCATGGAATAGCCGGACATGGTCAGCAGTTCCAGCACATTGTCGAAACAGGCGGTGTCGGACTGTCCGGGGAAAATCAGCGGATACAGCTTCTGCAGATCCGCGCCAAGCACTGGCGACGCCATCGTGCCCTCGCGGGCGCGAATCCAGTTGTAGTTGCCGTTGACCGTATTGATCTCCCCATTGTGAGCCACCATCCGGAAAGGATGTGCCAGCTCCCAGGCGGGGAAGGTATTCGTCGAGAAACGTTGATGCACCAGTGCCAGGGCGGACTTGCAGCGCTGATCGGCCAGATCCAGAAAATAGACACCCACCTGGTCAGCCAGCAGCAGCCCCTTGTAGACGATGGTCCGCGTTGACATGGATGGCACGAAGTATTCCGTACCATGTTTCAGCCCCAGATTCTGGATACGGTGCGCAGAACGTTTGCGCACCAGGTACAGACGACGTTCCAGAGCATCCTGCACCATCACATCCTGACCGCGACCGATGAACAGCTGACGAATAACTGGCTCAGTCGATTTCACCAAAGGCGACATCGGCATATCAGCATTCACAGGCACATCACGCCAACCCAGCACAACCAGTCCTTCGTCACGGACCGTGCGTTCCAGCTCCCGTTGACAGGCGGCCCGGGAAGCGTGTTCCTTGGGCAGAAAAATCATGCCCACGCCGTATTCGCCGGCAGGGGGCAGCTGAATCCCTTGCGCACCGAGCTCGTCCCGAAACAGTTCGTCGGGAATCTGCAGCAGGATGCCCGCACCATCACCAAACAGGGTATCGGCCCCCGTCGCGCCGCGATGATCCAGGTTGATCAGAATCCGCAGTCCGTTCTGCACGATGTCATGGCTCTGCCTGCCCTGGATATGTGCAACAAAACCGACTCCGCAGGCGTCGTGTTCATAGGCAGGGCTATACATTCCCTGAGGGCCTGGTATGGGCATGGTGCTTTCTCCTGGAGGCTGATAATCGGCAAGAACGCTCTACAGACAGTGGCTTGATTCTCCCTGCCCAGCCCCGGGTTTGGCCCGCCAGAATTCTGCAGAGCCGATCACCGGACATCTGAATTGTTCTGTAAGCGATCCAGCAGCGGAACCACCAAACGTCTCAAAACTGTGGACGACGGTGTCCGACAACTATCTGATCGGTACATGAAGCGCCCCGTTTCGCCGGACATTGCCGAGGAAATAAGTTCGCTATGCAGGCGCGCCCAGCGCCTGGGGCAGGAGGGAGGAAAATGCGTATCTTGTTGCGATGTGAAAGGATAAGGAGGAGATGCGTGCAAAATCAATCAGAAAATTGGGGTCAGAACAAATTAAATTATGTAAAAATCCAACTTTTTGATAAATGGGGACATAACAAAATCATAGCAATCTAGCATGATTGCTACCCATATAAAACCTGCAGACAATCATTATTTATTATATAAATCAATAAATTATTTTATGTCCTGTATTTCCTGGCCCCTGTTCCAACCCTCCTGCCTAAAGCGCGTCCAACGCCTGCCATTTATCTTCAAGATACTTTTCTCTATTTATGACCCATCCCGGCCAAATGTCCAGCCTGGCCTCTTTTCCGGGCAGGGCGGCCGACGGCCTGATACTGCAGGACTTGACCATGGATTAGCTCCAAGCGCCGCAACCATGGCGCACTAGCCACGGGGTGACCGCTATCCAATGCCCGGGCCAGATCGCTATGCAGCAGGTGGCCCTGTGCTCTGTCAAGAGCACGCTGCAACTCGGGAATGGCAAGCGCATCGCGCCAGGCTCGCTCGCGCTCGAAAGGCGTATTGCCCAAAGCCCAGTAAGCCGGCTGGGGCAATATCCCCGGGTCATGGCTCAGACCTACATGGTGCCGAGCACTTGACCAGTAGAATTCATCCGCGTGGCTGACCCAGCCGCGAATGACCGGCAGGCATTCAAGATACTGCTGGCACACAAGGCCAAACCCGGGAGATTCGATCAGTGATGAGCGAAACCGACCTTCCCAGAGCGTACCGCTACGACGATGGCGCCGATTGAACAATCGTACATACTGGCGGCCCAGCACCTGCATCATCCTGGCTACGGAGTCCGTCTGCTGAGGCGTCAGCAGTAGCCGCACGCTGTCATTCAGAAAAAGCCAGGCATGCAGTGTCGCCTTGTTCATCCGGGCAGCATCTCTCAGCACTTGCCAACATGCTTGCCGATCCTCATCATCCAAAAAAACTTTCTGGCCATTATTGCCACGCAGCAGCACATGATAGAGCTGCCCGACCAGCATCTGACGAGGTCTGCGCGCCACGATGGGAATTGCTCCGGTTCAGTCCGCTGCAAGGTGCGCGGCAATGACCGAACGCACCAGAGATTCTTCGGCGCGTGTGGTACAGGCGTGGCCGAGGCCGTTCAGCACTACAAAGACCGGCGTGCCGTTTTCGGCCTTCTTGTCGATGGACATATGCTTGAGATAGTCTTCCACCGGCCATGCCGGAGCTCGGACGGGCAATCCGGCGCCAGCAATAATCTGCGTCAAGGTATCAAGTTCCTGGCCTGACAGACGGCCGAGGCGGACCGAAAGATCTGCAGCCATGACCATGCCGGCTGCCACAGCCTCACCATGGAGCCACTTGCCATAGCCCGCCCCCACTTCGATCGCATGGCCAAAGGTGTGACCAAAGTTGAGATGAGCCCGCACGCCCGCTTCACGCTCATCAGCGGCGACAACAGCCGCCTTTATCTGAATGGAAGTCAGAATGGCGCGGGCCAGAGCATCTGGCTGACATTTCAGCAGATCCGGCATATCCTGGGCTACCTGTTGCAGATAGCCCCGATCGGCGATGGCACCATGTTTGATGACCTCTGCCAGACCCGCGGCCAACTCCCGCGAAGGTAGTGTCTGGAGCGTATCCGTATCCGCCACCACCAGACGGGGCTGGTGAAAAGCGCCAACCATGTTTTTGCCCCGCGCATGGTTGATGCCGGTTTTGCCGCCGACAGAAGAATCAACCTGCGCCAGCAGACTGGTCGGCACCTGGACAAAATCGATGCCCCGCTGAAAACTGGCTGCAGCAAACCCCCCCAGATCCCCAACCACCCCTCCCCCCAGGGCAACAAGCAGGCTCTTTCGATCCAGATGAGCCACCAGCATTTGGTCATGGATGGCATCCAGCTGCTGCCAGCACTTGCTGGCCTCACCCGCCGGCACCACGATACGGATCACCCGGCGGGCAGACTGGCTGAGCAGCCGTTCGATCCGTTCACCATACAGAGGATCAACGTGGCTGTCGGACACAATGGCAACCGAACGGTCTTGCACCAGCGCCTGCAGGGCCGGGTTTCGGTCAATCAGCCCCTGCCCTACCTGAATCTTGTAGCTTCGCTGGCCCAGGTCGACGTTCAGAATCTGGGGACGGGACATGACATTCTCCTTGGCAAGGTCATGACTGTGCGTCAGACGGGGGAAGCACCAGGGGATCAGCAGGTTGATTCGCCTGATCCTCGGCAGAGATTCCGGTATTGTCCTGCAGAACCTGCACAATGGCCTCGACGATCTGGTCAATCGGCTGCCGGCTGGTTGTAATGATGTGATCAGCCACTTCCAGATAAAAAGGCTCACGCTCACGCGTCAGCTGATAAATGCGCTCCCGTGGATTGGGCGTTCGAAGCAGCGGTCGATGACGGTCGCGCCGCAAACGCTGCCAGAGGTCGGCAGGGGATGCCTGCAAATAGATGACCTCTCCAAAGGTACTCAGGGTCTTGCGGTTGTGTGGGGAAAGCACCGCTCCGCCACCCGTCGCGAGCACCAGGCCATCGCGTGCACACAGCTCCTGCAGGAGCTGGGTTTCACGTCGCCGGAAACCATCTTCACCTTCCAGCTCGAAGACGGTTGGCACACTGACGCCTAACCGCTCTTCCAGCTCGCGGTCAGCATCAATGAAGATACGATTCAGGCGCCGGGCAAGTCGTACACCTACGGTTGACTTGCCCGCCCCCATCATACCTACCAGAAAAATGGAAAAGGCGGCTTTCATGCCGCCTTAAGTTACCAGAAAGCGGGCCCGCCGTCGGCGGACCCGCTCCAGATTCTTCCTCAGGGAACGCTGGTTAACGCTGTGCCAGTGTGTCGGTCACGATGCGCGGGGTGAGGAAGACCAGCAACTCAGTCCGGTCGTTGCTTCGGGTCGTGCTGCGGAACAGATAGCCCAGGATCGGGATATCGCCCAGGAGCGGTACCTTGTCAGTCCGGTTGCGCTCGAACTGCTCATAAATACCGCCGATCACGACCGTACCACCATCTTCCACCAGTACCTGGGTCTTCACGTGGCGGGTGTCGATGGCATAACCCGCGTTAGTCAGCTGTCCGACCGCATCCCGGCTGACGTCCACATCAAGGATGACGTTGCCTTCCGGTGTGATCTGAGGCGTAACCTCCAGTCGCAGGTTGGCCTTGCGGAAGGATACCGAGGTGGCCCCACTAGACGTTGCAGACTGGTACGGCAGTTCGGTACCCTGCTCGATCACTGCGGGGCGCTGGCTGGCGGTCAGCACACGCGGGCTGGACACCACCTTGCCTCGCTGGTCAGCCTCCAGAGCGGACAGCTCCAGGTTGATGAAACGCGACAGGCTGGAGCCAAAGAGGCTGATGGCCAGTGACGCCGGGTTGGTACCGTTGATACCCCCTGCGGGGAAACTGAAGAAGTTCGTGTTTTCCAGCGCAGTTGCCTTACCCAGGCCAATCACTTCGCTCTGGCCACCCTCTCCACCCAACTGCGAGGACAACTCGGCCGAACCTGACAGGTTGCCAGAAATGGTGCCAAAGCCAACCCGGTGACCCAGGGATGACCCAGGGCCGTAGACCGGTACGTTGACCGCTTCCGGCTGCCCGGTCAGTGCGTTGGGCCGCGTTGCAGTACGGTAGATGGTGCTTCGACGATCGTAGTAACCCAGCTTGGTGCCAAGATTGCGCGAGAAGCGGTCATCTGCTTCAACGATGCGCGCCTCGATCAGCACCTGACGGACCGGAATGTCGATCTGGGCGATCATCTGACGCACTTCGTCCAGCCGCGATGGCGTATCCATGACGAACAGTTTGTTCGACCGGATATCAGCCAGCGCGCTGCCCCGCTTGGACAGGACCGAGTGTTTTTCATCGGTCAGCATGTCTCGCAGTTTATCGGCAGTCTGGTAATTCAGCGTGAACGTTTCCGTACGCAACGGCTCAATATCGGAAATCTGCTGTTTCGACTCCAGTGCCAGCTTTTCTTTGGTAGCCAGCTCTTCACGCGGCGCAATCATCACCACATTGCCGTTCTTGCGCATGTCCAGGCCGCGCGACTGCATGATGATATCCAGCGCTTGATCCCAGGGGACATCTTTCAGGCGCAGCGTGAGCTTGCCCTGAACCGTATCACTGGTCACGATATTCAGGTTGGTGAAATCTGCGATGACCTGCAACAGTGCGCGAACATCCACATTCTGGAAATTCAGGGATAGCCGCTCACCCCGATAGCCAGGACGGCTTCCCTGTGTCAGGCGGTTTGGATCCTCCTTGACCGGCTTGACTTCCAGTACAAACTGCGAATCACTTTGATAGGCGCTGTGCTCCCACAATCCCTGCGGCTCCACAACCAGGCGGGCATTGCCGTTCTGCTGCACCGTACGGACCACCTTGATTGGCGTGCCGAAATCCGCAACATCCAGCTGACGGTGTAAATTGTCCGGCAGACGCGCTCCCTGGAATTCCACGATCAGGTTTTTACCCTGCTGACGCACATCGGCCCCCATTCCATCGTCAGACAGGTTGATGATCAGGCGACCTTCACCGTCCTTGCCACGGCGGAAGTCGATATCCTTGATTTCATGTGCATATTGTGAACCAGCTCTGGCCCCGCTCTTGGCTACCCGAGACACCATGGCCATGGGCCCCTGGTGAGCAGCCGGCGCGGAGTCAGCGGTCTCTTGACGATCAAGTGACAGCACCAGATCGTTGCCGTCGATCTCGGACTGAAAGCGCATCGGCCGGGTCATGTTCAAGACGACACGGGCACGCTCCCCGCCCTGGACCACATTGACACTCTTGACATCGCCGCCACTAAGATCGACCAAGGTTCGACCAACCCGGTTATCGGTGTCTTTGAAGTCAAAGGCCAAACGGTACGGATTGGCCAGGCTGAAGCTGGGCGGTACCTCGGTCAGGGGCATCCCCATACGGATACGTACCTGTGTCGTATTACCCTGCTGGGCGCCGATGATCGATTCAATGGAATTGCTGATGGCCCACGCCGGGCTGGCAGCAACAGTGCCGAACCCGACAAGGGCTGCGGCGATGGAGGTTTTGAAAAAGCGCATGGCCGTAAAGTTCCCAGGTCGTTGGTTCATGGTTTGGGTTCGTCTTCCAGGGTGATCGTGGTGTCCTGTTCCACCCAGTCGCCGGCTGCGTCCCGAACCAGCTCCTTGATCCCCATCTCGGTTTCTCCAATCTTGACAATGCGGCCGTAGTTCTGGCCCACGTAATTACCCACGCGTGCCTGATACACCACGTCATTGACTGCCAGCAATGCCACGTTACCGTTCGTCTTGTTCTGCAGGTGACCCACCAGCTTCACCGTATCAAGCGGGAAATTCTCAAGAACTTCCCTGCGACGGTTCCTGTCCGGGGCGAGTCCCGTGCGACTACGCTCACTCAGGTTCGCCACAGCCACCACAAGCTTGCTGTCCGAAAACGGGTCGTAATCCAGTTTTTCAACGTAACGGAACGGTACAAAACTTTTGGGTTCATCCAGCTTGCTGACCCTGCGAGGCGTGTTCGCTCGGGTCTGATCCATCCAGCCCTGTACCTCATCCAGATCAGCACTGCAGGCCGTCAACATCGATCCCGCCAGCAGGGCGACTCCCGCCGACATCAGTCTTTTTGTCGTGCTCATTTTTTGCCTCCAGCCGACTGACTGGCAATCTCGTCCTTGTCGAGATAGCGGAAGGTTTTTGCGGTTGCGCTCATTTCCAGGTTCCCACCATTCCTGTGTTCGATAGAAATGTCGTTGAGCGTTACGATCCGTGGCAAATTGGCCAGATCACTACTGAAGGAGGCTAGGTCATGAAAACCTCCCACTACTTTCACGGCAATCGGCAGCTCGGCATAGTGTTTTTTCAGCTCCACCGAACCTGGCCGGAAGAGCTGTAGCTGGGCACCACGACCGACACCGGCCTGGTTGATGTCAGACAACAATGCATCCATCTCGGCGCGGCTGGGAAGCTGTTTCTCCAGCACCCCGACATACTGCTCGGCCAGCACCTTCTGGCGACGCAGATCATCCAGATTGACCGCTTTGGCCACTTTCTGGGTGTATTCGTCCTTCAAAACCTGCTCCTGTCCTTGTGCCGCCTCCAGCTCCTCCGACAGGCCGCTCCAGTAGACAAACCAGCCAGCCACAACCAGCACAAGCACCACGCCAAACAGCAACAGACCGCGTGGTAGCGTGGGCCACAGCCCGGGGTGACGACCGCCCAAACCCTCAAACTGCTTGCTTACACGGCTGAAATCCAGTTCGATGTTCTTCATCATTTGACTCCTGCCTGGTTGTTGAGCGCCACCTGGCCTGCCGGAGTGTTAGCTGCTGGGTCAGGACGCTTGACCAGCACGTTCAAACGGAATTCGTGCACACGGCTCACGTCGCCATCCTTGCCACGACTGCGGGCCTCCGCCTCCCGGATTTCTTCCAGCTGCGGCTTTTCAAGCCAGGGGCTGTGTTCGCTGAGGTTGCGCAGAAATTCCGCCACACGCTCGTTTGATTGCGCCATACCCGAAAGCATGACGTTCCGGTCATGCTGATCCAGCTTGGTCAGGTACACGCCCTCCGGGGTCAGCTTGACCAGCTCATCGAACAGATGCACCGGAATTGTCCGGTCGCTCTGCAGATCTTCGACTGATTTCTGACGCGCCTTGAGCGAAGCGATCGCACTCTCCAGATCCTTGATTTCGGCAATCTGCGTATCAAGCTTCTGGTTCTCGGCGCTGATGAGGTCATTGCGCGCTTTCTGGTTCTCGATCTGATGGTTGATGAACATCCCGCCCAGAAATACCAGCGCACCACCAGCCAGTGCTGCGATAATCAACTGGCCCGTGAAATCGCGTTTGCGCCGCTCGCGCTTCTGCTCACGGTGCGGCAGCAGGTTAATACGGATCATTGGTCAAACCTCCTCATGGCCAGGCCGCAACTCACCAGCAAGGCAGGCGAATCAAGGTTCATCTGTTTTTCGGAAATAGCATCGCCAATTTCCATTCCCTGGAACGGGCTGAGGATCTCGGTTGTCACCGATGTTTTCTGTAAAACAGCCTCGGCCAATCCACGCGTGACTGCGGCGCCACCGGCCAGCAGGATACGGTCCACGCGCTGATAGGGCGTAGAAGAGAAGAAAAACTGCAGCGAACGCGCCAGCTCCGTCGCGCCAGCCTCCACAAAGGGCTGCAGCAGGCTCTTGCCATAGTTTTCGGGCAGTTCTCCCGAGCGTTTCTTCAACTCGGCTTCTTCCGCCGTCAGCCCATACTGACGCACAATTTCCTGGGTCAGCTGGTTACCACCAAAAGGTTGCTCGCGCTCAAAGATGGTTTGCCCGTTATAGACGACAGACAGCCTGGTTGTACTCTGGCCAATGTCAAAAACTGCCAGAATCAACCCCTCTCCACCAGCCGGTAGCTGACTGATAACACTATCGATAGGAATTCGTGCCGCATAGGGTTCAACGTCAATGATGACGGGCTTGAGTCCGGCCAGCTCCGCCACCACTACCCGGTCCTCGACTTTCTCCTTGCGCGAGGCCGCCAGCAGCACATCAACGCTACCTTCCGATGTGCTGGAGGGCCCAAGAACCTGGAAATCAAGGTTGACCTCCTCAATGGCAAACGGGATGTACTGACTCGCCTCAGACTCGACCTGGACTTCGTATTCATCTTCTGTCAGATCGGATGGCAGCGTAATCTTCTTGGTAATGACCGAAGACGATGGCAGTGCCATGGCGACCTGTTTGGTCGAAATGCCCGCTTTGCGCAAGGCACGCAACAAGGCATCAGCCACTGCTTCATGCCGTTCAACGTTGCCGTCAACGACAGCTCCACGCT
The DNA here is from genome assembly GCA_030527825.1 of Lautropia sp. Taxonomy (GTDB): domain Bacteria; phylum Pseudomonadota; class Gammaproteobacteria; order Burkholderiales; family Burkholderiaceae_E; genus Lautropia. Next base: position 784,528 of record JAUNAC010000001.1, on the reverse strand, counting down.
CGATCGGCTCAATGGCATAGCGTTCCAGACGCATGGGCGCCTGGGCGCCTGGCGACAACTCGACAACTTTGACGCTGGACGCGCTGAAATCCACCCCGATCAACGGGGCTGGTCCGCGCGATAACAATGTTTGAAGGCCTAATCCCACAAAACCACCCGATCTGAAAAAAAATCCCGTTGGAATCAGTCGATGAACCGACTTCCCTTACAATTCCCCATTTGCTGTCTGACAAACAGGGATTCACTTTAAAAGCTTTTTCGTCGTTTTCACCCCCTTTCCCGAACCACTGGTCAATGCTCGTTACCCTTTAGTCGTTCGTTCCGGAAGGGCTGTCGAATTTGAGGGGTGAACGGTTATTGCGGGCGCTGGACGGTGCGTGATCCATCACACGGATCGGCAGACTCCAGGTCACAGAACCGTTATCGCGACAGCGCACAGGATCACCCAACCATCGGGCCGACCTCAGCCAGCAGCCGACTGGCGGCTATCACGGCCGGATGACCTCCTTCTGCACATCCTTTATAGTGTCGGGTCAGCTAGGCATTTGCTGCCATCTTGATGGGCAGGGGTAGCACGGCTCAGCGCCCATCGCCGCATTTCTCACTCGTTCCATGAAGCCAGTTTCCAATCCGAACCACCCTACTTCCAAGGCCCCGGTCCGGGGCGGCGGCGCACGCCGGCCTGGACGGCGCCGCAAACCCGTCCCACGCGTCCACCCTGTCCTGCGTTTTCTGGGTTGGTCGGCCGTCCTGGGAGGCACATTGGCCGTTTCGGGTGCTCTGATCGGGGTCGTGGCATATGAGGTCGCCTCCAGTCGCCTCCCCTCCCTCTCATCCCTGACCGATTACCGTCCGAAGCTGCCCATGCAGGTCTTTTCGGCAGATGGACTGCTCATTGGTGAATTCGGCTCGGAAAAACGCACCGTCGTGCCGTATGACAGTTTCCCGCTAAAAATGAGGCAGGCCATTCTGGCTGCGGAGGATGACGATTTCTTCCATCACCATGGGGTCGATCTTTCCGGTGTGGCCAGAGCAGTGCTGGCCAACATCAAACACGGCGGCCGGGGTCAGGGAGCCAGCACCATCACCATGCAGCTGGCCAGAACGACGTTCCTGAGCCGGGAGCGCAGCTTTGTGCGCAAGTTCTATGAGGTGCTGCTCACGTTGCGCATCGAACAGCAGCTCTCCAAGGCACAGATTTTCGAGATCTATGCTAACCAGATCTTCCTTGGGCAGCGCTCGTACGGTTTTGCCACAGCGGCGCAGACCTATTTCGGCAAACCCCTGTCGGAGCTGTCCGTCGGCCAGATGGCCATGCTGGCGGGGCTGCCCAAGGCCCCCGCCCGTGACAATCCGGTGGCTAACCCGGCACGGGCCCGGCAGCGCCAGCAGTATGTGCTGTCGCGGATGCGCACGCTCGGTTTCATTACCGACGCCGAGTACCAGACGGCACTGAACGAGGATCTCAAGCTGCATCCGGATCGCCCCACCTTTGCGCTGCATGCCCAGTGGGCTTCGGAGATGGCGCGGGCACTGGTTGCCGACCAGTTCAAGGAAGATGCCTACACGGGTGGGCTGAAGGTCTACACCACAATTCGGGCCAAGGATCAGAACGCTGCCAATACAGCGGTGCAGGATGCCGTATTCGCTTACGATCGCAAACATGGTTACCGGGGGCCGGAGTCCATGATTGAGCTAGATGCAGCGGACCGCGTCGAACGTAACGAACGCATTGAAGAGGCCGTGGCGCAGGCTGGAGATATCGGCAAGCTGCTAGCGGCGGTCATCACCCATGTCAGCCCGCAATCCGTGACCGTTTCCCGTGGCGGTACGACACAGGAGATCAGTGGTGCCGGACTGGCATTTGTAAGCGCATGGCTCAATCCGAAAGCGCCAGCCAACAGGCGCCTGCGCCCCGGCGCAGTCGTACGAATGACCAAGGGCAGCCAAGGGTGGGAGATCACACAGGCTCCCGAGGTGGAAGCCGCTATGATCACCATTGATACCCACGACGGCGCCATCCGTTCCATGGTTGGCGGATATGATTTCGGCCGCAGCAAGTTCAATCGAGCCACCCAGTCCATACGCCAGCCAGGCTCTGTTCTCAAACCGTTTATCTACTCTGCTGCCCTGGAAAAAGGGTTCATGACCAGCAGCGTCATCAACGATGCACCGATCATTCTCGATCCGGCCTCGACTGGTGGTCAGCTCTGGGAACCCAAAAACTATGGAGGGGGCTATGATGGACCGATGACCCTGCGCAGTGCGCTGGCACGCTCGAAGAATACGGTTTCGATCCGGATATTGCAGGACATCGGTGTGGACTATGCGCAGGATTATCTGGGCCGTTTCGGCATCCGTCCGGAGCGAAATCCCGCCTATCTGACCATGGCATTGGGCGCTGGCAGCGTGACACCTGTACAGATCGCCACGGGCATGGCCGTGTTCGCCAATGGTGGCTATCGGCTACAGCCCTATCTGATTGACCGGATCACCGACGCCACCGGCCGCGAAGTGGCCAAGGCCAGCCCCGTACAGGCGGGTAATGAAGAAGCACTCATCATTGATCCAAGAAATGCCTTCCTGATGGACAGCATGCTGAAAACCGTCGCCCAGTCAGGAACAGCGGCACGGCTCACCAAAGAGCTGAAACGTCGGGATCTGGCCGGCAAGACGGGTACCACGAATGATTCTCGCGATGCCTGGTTTGCCGGCTATGCGACCGGGGTGGCAGGGGTGGCCTGGCTGGGCTACGACCGGCCCCGTTCCCTGGGAGAACGGGAAACCGGTGGCGGACTTGCTTTGCCCATCTGGCTGGAGTATCTCAAGTCGGTGATCCCCGGCGTACCACAAAAGGAAAGGGCTGTCCCCCATGGGGTGGTGCAGCTCAATGGCGAGTATTACCTGGATGAATCACAGCCGGACAGCCCGGGCGTCAAGCGGGCTCTTGGCATCACGGTAGACGGTCTGTCGCCCGATCTGAAGGACGGGCAACCAACCAGAGACCAGATTTTCTAGGGATCACCTCTCCAGCCGTATATTGGACAGGTCAATCGGCTGGCCGGCATGAAAGGTGATTTCGTCGGCCAGCAAGGCAAGCAGCTCACGACCACTTCGACTGTCGATCCATTGCATCTCCTGGGGCCTGAAGTGGAAGCCACCTCGCTTAGAGGCGACCCAGACCTCACCAGCAGCCTCATGGCTATTAATCACCATCTGGGAACGATCTGCAAACTCCAGAGTGATGACGTTGCCTGCCCGGGTAACTTCCAGATCCAGATCTGCCTCCTCGGCTGCTGTCTCGATACCCTCGGTCAGCGCATCGAGAACGATACCGACCCGTTGTAAAAACCTGCTTTCGCTCATGCTAAAGTTCTGTTCCTGTTGCGACCGGGTAATCCGCGAAAAATCCGGTCTGGATGAATCATGCGCACCTCCATTCTAATCACTCAGCTTCTATCTCTGGTGGCCAGTGTTTTCCTGTTGACCGCCTGCGGTCAGAAGGGGCCTTTGTACATCCCGTCCCGCCCCGATGCCTCGCTGCCCACGGCCCTGGCATCTGCACCCGCCAGTACCCGAGCTGCGGCAGACAAGCCACTATCCACTCCTTCTTCTTCCGGAACCCATCCATGACCAGCGCTGTCGACGACCGTTTTAACACGCCCGATACCTGGTTGCGGCGTACCGCGGACGGTACACTGACAGCAGACGGTCAGAACCTGCTGGTATTGGCAGGCGAATATGGCACACCACTGTATGTCTACAGCCGCCAGATGATTGAATCCACCTGGCTGCGTTTCATGAATGCACTGGCAGGTCGCAACGCGCAGATCTGTTATGCGGTCAAGGCAAATCCCAACCTGGCCATTCTGGAACTCTACGTCCGACTCGGCGCAAAATTTGATGTGGTCTCCGGCGGTGAGCTGGCCAGAGTTATAGCCGCTGGTGGAGCACCAGAACGGGTTGTCTTTTCTGGCGTCGGCAAATCCAGCGATGAAATCCGACAGGCCCTGACGCTGGGCATTGGCTGTTTCAATATCGAATCACTGCCAGAGCTGCTGAGAGTCAACCAGATTGCCGGCGAGCTGGATAAGTGTGCTCCGGTGGCCCTGCGCATTAACCCTGATGTAGATGCAGCAACTCACCCCTATATTTCAACCGGCCTGAAAGAAAACAAATTTGGCATTCCTCACAGCCAGGCAGTGTCGGCCTATCGCCAGGCCAGCGCCCTGCCCTATCTGGACATCCAGGGCATCGATTGTCATATCGGATCCCAGATTACCGATGTGGCGCCTTTCCTCGCCGCATTGGACAAAATCCTCCTTCTCATCGATCAACTGCAGACAGAGGGTATTTCCATCAGACATCTGGATCTGGGCGGGGGACTGGGGATACGTTACGACGAGGAAACGCCCCCCACGCCCGACATGCTGATGACGGCGCTATTTACCCGTCTTCAGCAATGGCGGCCAGCAGGTGATCTGCCCGGGGTGACATTCGAATTTGGTCGGGCGCTCATTGGCAATGCCGGGTTGCTACTGACCTGCCTTGAGTATCTGAAAGACAACGAAGGCCATCATTTCGCCATTGTCGATGCGGCGATGAACGATCTGATCCGACCCGCCCTGTATCAAGCCTATCACCGGATTGAGGTCGTCAACCCTGCACAGACTGCTCCAGTACTTGTCGACGTGGTCGGGCCAGTCTGCGAAAGCGGCGACTGGCTGGGCAAATCCCGCAGGCTTGCCTTACCAGCAGACGCCGTATTGGCTATCCTGTCTGCAGGCGCTTACTGTTCGTCCATGGCTTCGAACTACAATTCACGGCCACGGCCCACCGAAATTCTGGTGGATCACGGACATGTACATATCATCCGGACACGTGAAACGGCCGCAGACATGCTTCGCCAGGAAAGACACCTGCCCCCGCACTGCTGACACGACGACCTGGGGATCAGTGTGTTTCGGGGCGCAGACCGGCGATGTAGTCAGCAACGGCCTTGATTTCCGGATCAGTCATGCGGAGGGCAATCGCTGCCATCGGCTGGTTGTTCTTGCGCACGCCATCCCGGAAAGCCACGAGCTGCGCCTGGGTGTATTCGGCAAACTGCCCCTGGAGGCGAGGATATTGTGCAGGCATTCCTTCGCCAGCGGGCCCATGACAGGCGGCACAGGCGGGAACCCCTTTGGCCGGTATACCACCGCGATAGATGTTGCGCCCTAATTCGACAGACTGTGCATTGTGCGAGACGGACGGCTCCAAGACCTGGGCCGACAGATAGGCAGCGATATTGACGATATCCTGTGGGCTCAACTGGGCAGCAAAGGCCCCCATCACCGCATTGGCACGCGCAGCTGGCTTGCCATTCTCGCCCGGCGCAAAATCACGCAACTGTTTGCTCAGGTATTCTGCATGCTGACCAGCCAGCTTGGGATTGGCCGCAATAGTGCTGTTGCCCGCCTTGCCATGACAGGCTTCACAGACATCTTCAACGGTTTCCTGGCCTGCCTTCACATCAGGCTGCGTCAATGCGGACCCGCCAGCTTTATCTTGAGCTAACCCTGGCAAAGCGAAACAAAGCGCCACCATCGCGAGTAGCGGCCGTAGATAGGGACGCAGTCTCATGCCATGACACCCCCTGCCGTCTGCAGCGCTCACGGTGCTGACAGGTTCTGGGCAATCACAGGCACAGATACCTATCGCGCTCGGCAACGCAGCCATCGTTCCTGTCGTCCGCATGTTTCTATCGCCTACCTGTCGCTAGTTCAGACCTGACCAAGCATAACGACGATAAGCAGTCCAGTTGTTGCGCATGATCAAACTTTTGAAGGTGTTGCCCCCATGCTGGTTACCGTTCATCGGCTCACAGGAAACGACCCAGATACGGGATAATGGCAACATGAGCATTCTGATGACCGCCCGATTCTCCGACACTGTAGCCAAGCTCTCGCAACTGGAGCGCGGCAATCCCCACGGACTCGCCGAGGTGGCCTTTGCTGGACGGTCCAACGCTGGCAAATCCTCCTGCATCAATGTCCTTTGTAACCAGAAACGGCTAGCCTATTCCAGCCGCACCCCGGGTCGGACACAGGCACTCAACCTCTTTGCTGTCGGCCCGGTTCGACAGCCACTGCCCATCGGCTTTCTGGTGGACACGCCTGGCTACGGCTTTGCCACCGCAAGTCTCCAGGCAAAAAAGTCATGGCAGGCGTTGGCCGGTGACTATATGACGAGTCGCCAGCCGCTCACCGGCATCGTTCTGATGATCGACATCCGGCGGGGCCTGACAGACATGGATCGGCAGCTCATTTCCTGGATACCCGGGTCATTGCCACTAATCCTTGTATTGACCAAAGCCGACAAACTGTCCCGTCAACAGGGGCTCGGTATCCGCCGCTCACTGTTGCAGGATCCCCTTGTTCTTGGTCGGGAGGGTCCTGTTTTGTTGCAGATTTTTTCCGCGCTGCACCGGTATGGTCTCGAGCCGCTCCGCGAGTCTATTAGCAGTCTGCTGACCGGTAGTGCTGCTGAGTGGGCATTCCTGACCAGCCGCTACAGCGGCCCTTATGCGCCCATCATCCTCAAAACTCAGGGTAGCGGCGCCTCAGTACACTCAGTACAGCCATAAAGCTGTACCGACAGGCACGCTGTCCGTCGCTATTTCTCCGTCCCTTATATTTCTTCACAGTCCTTCATCATGCACCGAACTAGCCCGTTTTCCCTGGCACCCGAAACCTCCCTGGGGGCCTTTCCTGGAACTCGCCTACGCCGCAACCGACGCCAGGCGTTTTCTCGCCGGCTGCTGCAGGAGTACCACCTCAGGCCGGATGACTTTATCTATCCAGTCTTTGTACACGAAGACAACGGGGCAGCGACCCGTGAGCCGGTACCCGTGCAATCCATGCCAGGAGTACATCGGTACACGATCGAGCAACTGCTGCGGGTCGCAGAGCGATGTCTGACACTGAAAGTACCTGTCATGGCAATCTTTCCTGCTATTGCCAGCAATCTAAAAACTCCCGAGGGGAGGTTGGCTGCCGATCCGGATGGTCTCGTACCCCGAACGGTGCAGGCACTGAAAGCGCACTTTCCCGAACTAGGCGTAATGACAGATGTTGCACTGGATCCCTACACGAGTCACGGCCAGGACGGCGTCATTGATGAAAGCGGATATGTCCTGAACGACGAAACCCTGCCTCTGCTGCGCCAGCAAGCACTCGTCCAGGCCCAGGCCGGCGCAGATATTGTTGCACCTTCCGACATGATGGACGGAAGGATCGGCCTCATTCGACGAGCCCTGGAGGAAAGCGGCTTCATCCACACCCAGATCATGGCCTATTCCGCCAAATACGCGTCTGCCTGGTATGGCCCGTTCCGGGATGCAGTTGGCTCTGCCAGTAACCTGGGAAAAAGCTCCAAGAAAACTTATCAAATGAATCCAGGCAACGCAGATGAGGCACTGCGGGAGGTTTCCCAGGATCTTTACGAAGGGGCCGACATGGTCATGGTGAAACCTGGCCTACCGTATTTGGACATTGTGCGGCAGATCAGAGATGCCTTCAGAGTTCCCACCTTTGTGTATCAGGTAAGCGGCGAATACACGATGATCAAGGCTGCTGCACAACAGGGCTGGATCGACGAACAGGGCGTTGCACTGGAAGCCCTGCTGGGGATGAAGCGTGCTGGTGCTCAAGGCATACTGACCTACTATGCTCTGCAGGCCAGCGAATGGCTGAAGGCTGAACAGGGCTGAACAGAACAGCCCAACCTGTCAGCTGACCGCCTGACAGCCTGGTCGTCCCCAATGGTAGCTGCAAGACAAAAATGCCGGGCATGGCCCGGCACGTACCTCTACCGGCAGCAGCGTGCCGGGTAGCAATCACTCAAGCTGCACTTTCTTCGGTAGCTTCCGGGGTTTCCGGGCGATCCAGAAGTTCCACATAGGCCATGGGGGCATTATCACCATCCCGAAAACCGAATTTCAGGATACGGACATATCCACCAGGACGAGTGGCATAACGCGGACCAAGTTCGTTGAAGACCTTCACGACCATCTCGCGGTCGCGCAAGCGATCAAAAGCCAAGCGGCGATTAGCCAGCGACGGCTTCTTGCCCAAGGTGATAATGGGCTCGACAACGCGACGCAACTCCTTGGCTTTGGGCAAAGTAGTTTTGATCACTTCATGACGCAACAGCGAGTTGGTCATATTGCGCAACATCGCGAGGCGATGAGCGCTGGTACGGTTGAGCTTTCTAAGGCCGAGACGATGACGCATGATTCAGATCCTGTACTTTCGAAGCGGGTTCAGCTGGAACGTTCCAAACCGGCAGGCGGCCAGTCATCCAGCCGCATGCCGAGCGTCAGACCACGCGACGCCAGCACTTCCTTGATTTCATTCAGAGATTTCCGGCCAAGATTGGGCGTTTTCAGCAGCTCGTTCTCCGTGCGCTGAATCAGGTCGCCGATGTAATAAATATTCTCAGCCTTCAAACAGTTGGCGGAACGAACAGTGAGCTCCAGATCATCTACGGGACGTAGCAAAATGGGATCGATTGTTCCACCGGAATTACCAAAACCCCCGGCGCTAGACGCAGCACCTGAAACATCCATCATGCCAGAGTCATGGCTGCCAGCACCGATACGGGTACCCAGAGGCAGCCTGGCAGCCCCAGCATCGTCTCCGATGGAGAAGGGGGGCTGGTTATGTTCAATGGCGGCAAACACCTGCAGCTGATCCATCAGGATGCTGGCGGACTTGCGGACGGCATCTTCTGGCGTGATAGCGCCGTTGGTTTCGATATCGATCAACAACCGGTCGAGGTCAGTGCGCTGCTCGACCCGAGCACTTTCGACCGTATAGCTCACGCGACGTACCGGAGAAAAAGAGGCATCCAGCACAACCCGACCAATCGTTTTGCTGTCGCCCAGGTTCCGCATGGTACCAGGCACGTAGCCCAGTCCCTTCTCGACCTTGATCTGCATATCCAGCTTGCCGCCTTCGGTAAGCGTCGCAATGACATGATCAGGGTTCAGGATACGGACGTCATGAGGCAACTCGATATCAGAAGCCTTGACTGGGCCAGGAACTTCCTTGCGCAGTGTCAGAAAAACCTCGCCACGTCCCTCCAGTTTGAAAACAACGCCTTTCAGATTCAACAGCAGATCGACCACGTCTTCACGCAAGCCGTCTACTGTCGAATATTCATGCACTACACCGGCGATCTGCACCTCGGTTGGCGCGTAGCCAACCATGGAAGAAAGCAGCACCCGCCGCAATGCATTGCCGAGCGTATGGCCGTAACCGCGCTCGAAAGGCTCCATCACCACGCGGGCATGCGCAGGCCCATTAATCTCCTGGACTTCCACAAGGCGCGGCTTGAGCATTGCAGTCTGCATATTGGACTTACCTCACTTGGCCTGATTAACGCGAGTACAACTCGACAATCAGACTTTCATTGACGTCGGCAGCGATTTCGGAACGATCCGGAAACGATTTGAAAATGCCTTCCATCTTATTCTTATCAACCGAAACCCAGGAAGGAAACTGATGCTGCTCGGCCAGATTGAGTGCGTCGACGATCCGCGCCTGCTTTTTGGCAGATTCCTTAACGGAAATGACATCATTTGGTTTGATCGCCGCTGATGGCACGTTCAGGATGGATCCATTGACAAGAATTGCGCGGTGAGAGACCAACTGCCGGGCTTCCGCGCGTGTGGAGGCAAGCCCCATCCGATAAACGACGTTATCCAAGCGGGATTCGAGAAGCTGCAGCAACAGCTCACCAGTGTTACCGCGTTTACGGGAAGCTGCAGCAAAATAACGACGGAACTGGCGCTCCAGAACGCCGTACATCCGCTTGACTTTCTGCTTTTCACGCAACTGCAGACCATAATCACTGGTGCGCTGACCGCTTGTACGGCCATGCTGTCCAGGCTTGGTATCTGCTTTTGACTTGGAGTCGAGTGAGCGACGGGCGCTCTTCAAAAAAAGGTCGGTGCCTTCGCGGCGAGAAAGTTTCGCCTTCGGTCCGGTATAACGTGCCACTTTACGTTCCTTTGTTGCTACGCAGCGCGTGCTGCGGTTAGTCCGGCCTGGCCATCAGCGGCCCGGCATCGAACAAGGTGGTCTTCAAAGCTTCAAATACGCCGTTTCTTGGGCGGACGGCAGCCATTGTGGGGGACGGGAGTCACATCCGAAATGGACAGAATCTTGATGCCGAGCGCATTGAGCGCGCGCACAGAAGAATCGCGTCCAGGACCAGGGCCCTTGATGCGGACATCCAGATTCTTGATGCCGTATTCGACCGCTACACGACCTGCGGCCTCTGCCGCGACCTGTGCAGCAAAAGGCGTTGACTTGCGAGAACCACGAAAGCCGGCACCCCCAGAGGTTGCCCAGGAGAGGGTATTACCTTGGCGGTCGGTGATCGTGATGATCGTGTTGTTAAAAGACGCGTGAACGTGCGCAATGCCGTCAGACACGTTTTTCTTGACTTTTTTGCGGGCCCGCTGCGAAGCGGCTACCTGCTGTGATGTAGGATTTCTTGCCATCTCTGCTCAGGCTCCAATTACTTCTTCAATGCAACGCCGGCTTTGCTCGGCCCTTTACGGGTCCTTGCATTTGTGCGGGTACGTTGTCCCCGAACCGGCAGACCGCGGCGATGCCGCAAACCACGATAACAACCGAGATCCATCAGCCGCTTGATCGACATGGAGACCTCACGACGCAAATCTCCTTCAATCACAAAACGTCCTACCTGTTCACGAATCCGTTCCATCTCGGCATCGCTCAATTCGCGAACCTTTTTGGACGGCTCAACACCGACCGCGGTACAAATGGCCTGGGCCCGTGCGCGCCCAATACCATAAATGGCCGTCAGACCGATGACGGTGTGCTGACGATCCGGAACGTTGACTCCAGCAATACGTGCCATGTTTCAAATTCCTCACTCAACCCTGACGTTGTTTGTGCCGGGGATCGGCACAAATAACGCGGACAATTCCATTGCGCCTGATGATCTTGCAACTCCGGCACATCTTCTTGACACTGGCCATGACTTTCATGTTCTGTCCTTGCTTGCGGGGCGGGAATGAATCCTACCCGAAAACCAACCTCAAACGCCCGCCGCAGTGGACGCCACGGCAGATACTGTGCCCTATTTCGCCCGAAAGACGATACGTGCACGGGAAAGGTCATACGGCGTAAGTTCCACCGTCACCTTGTCGCCGGGCAAAATACGGATGTAGTGCATCCGCATTTTCCCAGAAATATGGCCCAGTACGACATGACCGTTTTCCAGCTTGACCCGAAATGTTGCATTGGGGAGGTTTTCCAGAACCTCACCCTGCATCTGGATGACATCTTCCTTCGACATTGTTTTCCTGTACGCGTCGCTGCGGTACCAATCAACGACCCATTGAACCAAGACCCTTGAAGTTCGCTTTCTTCAGGAGACTTTCATATTGATTGGACATCAGGTGAGTCTGAACCTGGGCCATGAAATCCATTGTCACCACCACGATGATGAGCAGCGATGTCCCCCCAAAGTAGAACGGCACGTTCCACTCGAGGATAAGCAGCTCAGGAATCAGACACACCAAAGTGATGTAAAGCGCACCGACGCCTGTCAACCGGGTAAGCACCTTGTCAATGTACTTGGCACTTTGTTCACCTGGCCTGATACCCGGCAGCATAGCACCACTTTTCTTCAGGTTTTCCGCTGTATCACGACTGTTGTATTGCAGCGCCGTGTAGAAGAAACAGAAGAAAATAATGGCCACCGCGTACAGCAACATGTACACGGGTTGCCCCGGGGACAGGGTAGCTGCTATATCACGCAATGTACGGACAAAGACGTTCTCGCTGTCACCAGACGTAAACCATTGTGCGATGGTGGCAGGAAACAGGATGATCGAGCTGGCGAAAATGGGCGGAATGACCCCGGCCATGTTCAACTTCAGCGGGAGATAGGAAGTCTGCCCCTGGTAGACCTTGTTTCCGACCTGGCGTTTCGCGTAGTTGATCGTAATGCGACGCTGTCCCCGCTCGACGAAGACAACAAAAGCGGTGATGAGCACGACGAGCGCAAGAATGACCAGCGCAGCGACAGGGTTCATGTTGCCATTGCTGACGAGCGAGCCCATGCCAGCGACTGCACCGGGCAACCCGGAAACGATGCCGGAGAAAATAATCAGCGAAATGCCATTCCCGAGACCACGTTCGGTGATCTGCTCGCCCAGCCACATCAGAAACAGCGTGCCGGTAACCAGCGAGATGACAGCTACGAGCCGGAACATGAACCCGGGCTCGATGACCAGGTTGCCCTGAGACTCCAGCGCGACCGAAATCCCCAGTGCCTGGAAAGTCGCCAGCGCCAGGGTAAACCAGCGCGTGTACTTGGTGATGGTTCGCCGACCGGCTTCACCCTCCTTCTTGACCTGCTCCAGCGATGGCACGACAACCGTCAGCAGCTGCATGATGATCGACGCCGAAATATACGGCATGATCCCCAGGGCAAAGACGGAGAAGCGCTTCAGCGCACCACCCGAGAAAAGGTTGAAGAGTCCAAGTACACCCGTTTCCTGTCCGCCGAAGATCTCGGCCATGGCTTCCGGGTTGATACCTGGTACGGGAATGTGTGTTCCGATCCGAAAGACCACAAGCGCGAGTACGAGAAAGACGATACGGCGCTTGAGATCGCCATATTTATTCGCCTCACGTACCTGCACTGAACGATTGTTAGCCATTGGTTCAGGACGCGTTCTGCGTCACGACAGGATCCTGGACATGACCACCCGCAGCCTCGATTGCTGCGCGTGCGCCTTTCGTTGCACCAACACCAATCAGGGAAACCTTGCGGCTAATCTCGCCGGCCAGGATGACCTTGGCACTCAGCGCCAGCTGGGACACGATGCCCGCCTTCTTCAGAATGCCCAAATCAACGTCAGAAACGTCAAGACGCTGCAGGTCGGACAAACGCACCTCAGCAACACGGCCGGCCTGGAGCGATTTGAATCCGCGCTTAGGCAGACGCCGTTGCAAAGGCATTTGACCGCCTTCAAAACCGACCTTGTGAAAACCACCCGACCGGGATTTCTGACCTTTGTGACCGCGTCCAGCAGTCTTTCCAAGGCCGGAACCAATCCCCCGTCCGACGCGTTTGGCAGCGTGTTTCGAACCAGCTGCGGGTTTCAAATCATTGAGTCGCATATCAATCCACCACCTTGACCAGGTATGCCACCTTGGTGATCATGCCGCGCACAGCGGGCGTATCTTCCAGCTCACGGACCTGATTCATCCGCTTCAGGCCAAGCCCGAGAACCGTATCACGATGGCCCCCAACCGTGCGGCTGGGGCTACGGACCAGTTTCACTTTGACCGTTTTTTTCTGTTCGTTGCTCATCAAGTCTCTCCAGACTGAACGTCCCCTGTGAAGGGAGCATTCAACCCAAGATTTCCTCGACCGTCTTGCCGCGCTTGGCAGCAATTTCAGCCGGGGTAGACAAATTACGGAAGGCGTCCAACGTGGCGCGCACCATGTTGTAGGGATTGCTGGAGCCATGGCTCTTGGCAACCACATTGCTGATGCCCGTGACTTCAAACACCGCACGCATCGGACCGCCAGCGATGACGCCGGTACCATCCGCGGCAGGCGCTATATAGACACGCGATGCGCCATGGCGACCTTCGACCACATGGGGAACGGTACCGTTGCGCAGGGGCACCTTGAACATCTTGCGCCGGGCTTCGTCCATCGCTTTCTGGACAGACACGGGAACTTCACGTGCCTTGCCCTTGCCCATACCTACGCGACCATCGCCATCACCAACCACGACCAGGGCAGCGAACCCCAAAATACGGCCACCCTTGACTACCTTGGTGACCCGGTTGATGCCGATCATCTTTTCCTTCAGACCGTCATCACGTTCGTCGGCCCCTCGCTGAGGGCCCCGTGCCTGAACCTTTGCCATTCGTTTTCCGTCCTCAGAACTTCAGTCCGGCCTCGCGCGCAGCCTCAGCCAAAGCGCGAACCCGCCCGTGATAGCGATAGCCGGAACGATCGAACGCAACCGACTCGATACCGGCTTTCAGAGCTTTCTCAGCCACCCGTTTTCCGATAATGGCAGCAGCGCCCACATTGCCGCCCCGTCCGGACTTTCCGGCGAGCTCAGCACGCACATCGGCCTCGGCGGTCGACGCCGAGACGAGCACCCTGTCACCCTCGGGCGACAGAATGTTGGCGTAAATATGGGCGTTACTGCGAAAAACGGCCAGGCGGTTGACGCGCAACTCGCTGATCTTGTGCCGGGTCTGGCGCGAACGCCGCAGGCGCGATGCCTTTTTGTCAATTGCCATGTCTGTTCCTTGCACTCAAACGATCTGCCTGCAGCCGGGTGGCAAAACAAGCCTCCCCGCAGGCGATCATCCTCATGTGCCTTTACTTCTTCTTGGTTTCTTTCAACGCAACCCGCTCATCCGAGTACCGGACACCCTTGCCTTTGTAAGGCTCTGGTGGACGATAGGCACGAATATTTGCGGCGACCTGCCCAACCTGCTGCTTGTCTGCGCCCTTTAGCACAATTTCAGTCTGGCTGGGCGTTTCTGCTTTCACACCTTCCGGTAGCCGATGCACAACAGGATGGGAGAAACCCAGCGACAGATTCAGCGCACTGCCTTGGGCTTGAGCACGAAAACCCACCCCGACCAAGGTAAGACGACGCTCAAAACCCTTCGTAACGCCGTTAACCATATTGGCCACCAGAGCCCGGAGAGTACCGGACATGGCATTCGCCTGGGCGGATTCATCACTTGGTGTAACCAGAAGCTGATCACCTTCCTGACTGATGCGTGCCCGGGGATTAATGGCTTGCGTCAGCGTTCCTAATGGGCCCTTGACGGTAATGCTGTCAGCGGCCAGTTTGACTTCCGTTCCCTTTGGCAGGGCAATCGGCATTTTTCCGATACGGGACATTATCTGGCCTCCTTAAGCGACGTAACCCAGCACTTCGCCGCCGATGCCGCTTTGACGCGCCTTCCGGTCGGTCATAACGCCTTGCGACGTTGTGATGATCGCCACACCCAGCCCGTTCATCACCTGGGGCAGGTCGTTACGGGCTTTGTAAATCCGCAACCCTGGACGCGAAACACGCTCCAGACGCTCAATAACCGGCCGCCCAGCGTAATATTTCAGCACTACCTGAAGCAGCGGTTTGCCTTCATTTGGCAACACCTCAAAGCCTTCGATATAGCCTTCTTCCTGAAGGAGGCGGGCAATCGCTACCTTCAATTTGGACGACGGGATCACAACGGATTCCTTTTCGACGCGCTGCGCATTGCGGATCCGCGTGAACATGTCCGCGATTGGATCGCTCATGCTCATTGGTCATCGCTCCCGTAGCAGGCCACTGCGGACTGAACGCCCTGCAAGGCCAAATTCGTTTCGAACTTGATCACTTCTTATACTCCGACGCTGTTACCAACTGGCTTTTGTCAGCCCAGGGATCTCTCCCCGCATAGCGAATTCACGCAACTTGTTCCGTCCCAGACCGAATTTGCGGAAAACCCCGCGAGGACGGCCGGTGAGTGCACAACGCTTGCGCAAACGAGTCGGACTGGCCGCGCGCGGCTGTTTCTGGATTGCGAGACGTGCTTGATAACGCTCTTCGTCAGATTTGGATTGATCATCAATGATGGCCTGAAGTGCGGCCCGCTTGGCGGCGTACTTCTTGACCAGTGCTTCGCGCTTTTTTTCGCGCTCAATCATGGATGCCTTTGCCATTCATTCACCCCTGGAGGTCAGCTTAGGTTTTCGGCGAGAAGCCAGCCAACCTCAGTTGCGGAACGGAAACCGGAAGGCAGACAACAGCGCCTTGGCTTCCTCGTCAGATTTTGCAGTCGTCGTGATGCTGATATTCAAACCACGCAACACGTCGACCTTGTCGTATTCGATCTCAGGGAACATGATCTGCTCTTTGACACCGAAATTGTAATTGCCGCGTCCATCGAAGGATCGGCCAGAAACACCCCGAAAATCTCGAACCCGCGGTAATGCCACGGTGATCAGACGATCCAGGAATTCATACATACGGACACCACGCAAGGTGACCATACAACCAATAGGATAACCTTCGCGAATTTTGAAGCCGGCAATCGCTTTCCGAGCCTTCGTCACCACAGGTTTTTGACCAGCGATCTTGGTCAGATCGGCAACTGCGTTATCCATGATCTTCTTGTCGGCAACAGCTTCACCAACACCCATGTTCAGGGTGATCTTGGTGATCCGCGGCACTTCCATCACGGATTTATAGCCGAATCGCTTGGTCAGCTCGGGTACCAGCTTTTCACGATAGGTTTCTAAGAGACGCGCCATCGATGTTTCCTTTTGGGTCTGCCGATTCCTGAGGGAATCAGGACTTCAGTTCTTCGCCGTTGGACTTGAAGACGCGAACCTTGCGCCCATCTTCAAGAACCTTGAACCCAACCCGATCACCCTTGCCGGAAGCTGGATTGAACAGCATCACATTTGACTGGTCGATGGGCATGGTTTTGTCCACAACACCACCATTGGTGCCCCGCATAGGGTTGGGCTTGACGTGCTTCTTGACGACGTTCACCCCTTCGACGAGCAGATGACGATCGTCTACGCGCTGGCTCACAATACCCCGTTTGCCTTTGTCCCGACCGGCGATGACGATCACCTCGTCACCCTTACGAATCTTTTGCATCATGATTAAACAGCCCTCGGCTTGAATCCCGTATTGTTCGGCAGGCTCAAAGCACTTCCGGTGCCAGCGAGACGATCTTCATGAACCGCTCGGTACGCAGCTCGCGTGTGACAGGCCCGAAAATACGCGTGCCGATCGGCTCAAGTTTGCTGTTGAGCAGCACGGCGGCGTTGCCATCAAAACGCAGCAACGAACCATCGGGGCGACGTACCCCCTTGGCGGTACGCACGACGACCGCGTTATAAATTTCGCCTTTTTTGACCCGCCCGCGAGGCTGAGCCTCTTTGACAGACACTTTGATGATGTCACCGATTCCGGCGTAACGGCGCTTGCTGCCACCGAGCACCTTGATACACATGACCTCGCGCGCCCCCGTGTTGTCGGCGACGCTCAGCGTCGACTGCATCTGAATCATTGCAATATCCTGACGATTTCTTGCCCAACTTGGACCCGCTTTCGGCGTTCTGCCCCGGCAGACCAGTCTTGGTTCCGTTGACCGACGACCTTGCGGCAGCCGATCGGATTGAATTCATTGAAACGACCACTTCCTCTTTCCCCGCCAGATGACGAGGTAATCATCACTGACTGGAAGGAAACAATCGCGTTGCCAGACAAGCGTCCATCCTGCTGAAATTGTCTGACTACCTGGTGACACAAACGTGCTGCAATCACCTTTGGTGAACAGCTGATGATTATAGTGAGATATTCATTCACTGACAACAATCAAAACATCTTTTTGCCAGCAGCTCGTCACTGTTCACAACGAACAAAAAAGCCCGACCGCGGGTCGGGCGGAACTCTCACCAGCCGATCTTCAGACGACCTTGGCTGCCGTCAACAGACGTGACACGTACCAGGATTTGGTCTTGGATACGGGCTTGCCTTCCTGGATCTCGACCAGATCCCCCTCATTAAATGATTCTTCAGTATGAGCGTGATATTTTTTGGACTGTACCACGTACTTTCCGTACACCGGATGCTTCACTTTGCGTTCCACCAGCACCGTGACGGTTTTCTGCATCTTGTTGCTGGTTACCCGACCTGTCAGAGTCCGGGTGTTCGTGGTGGGTTGCACCGCTGCTTGATCGTTCATTTCGCTGCCACCTGCTTCTCTTTGATCACTGTCTGAACGCGAGCAATATCGCGACGCAGTCGTTTCAGTTGGGCAGTATTGCTGTTCTGCTGGGTGGCAATCTGCATGCGCAGGGCAAAGTGCGCGCGCCCCAGATCACTCAGCTCCTGCTGCAGACCTGCCACGTCCTTGGTTCTCAGTTCTGTCGCTTTCATCTTCGACTCCGTTGGCGGTCAAGCGCCGATCTGACGGGTAACAAAAACCGTAGACAGCGGCAGCTTGGCCGCAGCCAACGCAAACGCTTCGCGGGCCAGCGCTTCATTAACACCGTCCATCTCGTAGAGCACTTTGCCCGGTTGAATTTCGGCCACCCAGTATTCCGGGTTTCCTTTACCGTTACCCATACGAACCTCGGCGGGTTTCTGGGAGATCGGTTTGTCCGGGAAGATCCGGATCCAGATCCGGCCGCCCCGTTTGATATGTCGCGTCATGGCACGACGTGCTGATTCGATCTGGCGAGCCGTCAGGCGACCACGTGCGGTCGCTTTCAGGCCAAATTCGCCGAAGGCAACAGTGGCTCCACGGGTCGCCAGACCTGTATTACGGCCTTTCTGTTCCTTCCGATATTTACGTCTGGAGGGTTGCAACATGATTCTTCTACCTTAGCTTGGTTCACTCATCGGACTGCACAGGCAGACCCATCAGTTGTCGCCCTTGTCCTCGCCAGCAGCAACCGTTGTCTCGGCACTGGCTTTACGGGGAGCGCGACGTGCGCCCGGCGCGCGTGCCTCTGCACCGTCTGCACCGGTAGCCTCACGTCGACGACCCCGTCCCGGTGCAGCACCGGGACGTCCTGGCCGACGTGAACGGCGGTCTTCGCGTTCGTTAGCAGCGTTCTCTTTATCATTCGCTTCGGGGGCTTCACCCCTGCCGAGGGTGTCACCCTTGTACACCCAAACCTTGACACCAATAATGCCGTAGGTGGTCTGGGCTTCGGAGGTACCGTAATCCACATCAGCCCGCAGCGTATGCAGGGGAACCCGGCCTTCACGATACCACTCGGTACGGGCGATCTCTGCACCATTCAGACGGCCTGCGCTCATGATTTTGATGCCCTGTGCACCTAGCCGCATGGCATTCTGCATGGCCCGCTTCATGGCCCGACGGAACATAATCCGTTTTTCGAGCTGCTGGGTAATCGAATCGGCAATCAGCTGTGCGTCCAGTTCGGGCTTGCGGATTTCCTCGATGTTGACATGCACCGGCACATCCAACATCTTGGTCAACTCGACCTTGAGACGCTCAATGTCTTCGCCTTTCTTGCCGATCACCACACCCGGACGTGCCGAATAGATGGTGATGCGTGCATTCTTGGCTGGGCGCTCGATCAGCACACGACCAACCGAAGCGTTTTTGAGACGCTTCTTCAGGAAATTGCGTACCTGAAGATCTTCTGCCAGCGTGCTGGCGAAATCCTTGTTACCTGCATACCAACGCGAAGCCCAGTTACGGCTGACGGCAAGCCGGAATCCGGTTGGGTGAATTTTCTGTCCCATGTCCTCGGTCCTTCCTCAGCTCAGGATTGCTTGCCAGTACCAACCGTCAGGTAGATATGGCAGGTTTGTTTCTCGATACGAACGCCTCGACCTTTCGCACGCGCCGAAAAACGGCGTAGCGACTGGCCTTTTTCAACATGCACCCGGCTGACCCGGAGCTCGTCTACGTCAGCACCATCATTGTGCTCGGCATTGGCAATCGCCGATTCGAGCACTTTCTTGAGAATCTTCGCCGCTTTCTTGGGCGAAAAATTCAGAATATTGAGCGCAGCTTCCACCGACTTTCCACGAACCTGGTCTGCCACCAGGCGCCCCTTCTGGGCGGAAATCCGGACCCCGCGCAGGACTGCTTGAGTTTCCATCGTCAACTTTCCCTTGATCTTGTCAGGGCGCCTTGGGCTGGATTGCCTGAGTCAAAAGACTAAGACAACCCAAACCACATCAGCGCTTGGCCTTTTTGTCAGCGGCGTGCCCTTTGAACGTGCGGGTCAGCGCGAATTCGCCCAATTTGTGACCTACCATGTTCTCGTTGATGAACACCGGAACGTGTTGTTTGCCGTTATGAACGGCAATGGTAAGACCAATGAACTCAGGCAACACCGTCGAACGACGCGACCAGGTTTTGATTGGGCGCTTGTCCTTGCCTGATGCAGCCGCATCGACTTTTGCCAGCAAGTGATGGTCGACAAACGGACCCTTCTTGATTGAACGTGCCATGTCGTATTACCGGTTATTTCTTCTTGCGCCGCTGAACGATCATCGAATCGCTGCGCTTGTTGCGACGGGTGCGGTAGCCTTTTGTAGGCTTACCCCATGGGTTGACGGGCACCCGGCCCTCCCCAGTACGACCCTCCCCACCACCGTGCGGGTGATCGATCGGGTTCATGGCAACCCCACGTACTGTCGGACGGATACCACGCCAGCGAGTAGCACCAGCCTTGCCGATCTGCCGCAGGCTATGCTCGCCATTGCCCACTTCGCCAAGGGTTGCCCGGCATTCAATATGAATACGACGAATTTCACCCGAACGCAGGCGAACCTGTGCGTACGTACCTTCCCGAGCCAGCAGTTGTGCTGAGCCACCAGCGGAACGAGCAATCTGTCCGCCTTTGCCAGGCAACATTTCGATATTGTGGATCGTAGAACCCACCGGGATATTACGGATGGGCAACGCATTTCCCGCCCGGATCGGCGCTTCCGAGCCGGACATCAACTCGGTACCAGCGGCCACGCCCTTAGGAGCAAGAATATAACGACGCTCCCCATCTGCATATAGCAACAAGGCAAGGTGTGCACTTCGGTTCGGATCGTATTCCAGACGCTCAACACGTGCTGGAACGCCGTCTTTGTTACGACGGAAATCCACGATCCGGTAATGACGCTTGTGACCACCGCCACGGTGACGGGTGGTGATATGACCCAGGTTATTGCGACCAGAACCCCTTTTCTTGGGTTCGATCAGCGACGCAACCGGGGCGCCTTTATGCAAGGTCGGCGTTACGACCTTGACCATCGCCCGGCGACCAGGCGACGTCGGTTTCAGTTTCACGACCGGCATTTACTTGGTCTCCGCGAAATTGATCTCTTGGCCCGCTGCCAGACTGACATACGCCTTGCGAATATTTCGCCGACGCCCCATGCCACGGCCAAAGCGTTTCTGTTTGCCCGCGATATTCACCACATTGACCGCCTCCACCGTCACTTTAAACAGTGATTCGATGGCAGCCTTGACCTCACCTTTGGTGGCATCCTGCACGACACGAAAGACGTACTGGTTTTGCTTTTCGCCCACCAAGGTGCTTTTTTCGGAAATGACCGGTGCGATCACAACCTGTGTCAGACGAATCGGATTCATCCCAGCATCTCCTGAATCTGAGCCAGAGCCGGCCGGGTGACCAGCACCCTGTCGTAGTGAACCAGCGACAGCGGGTCAACATGGCGGGTTTCCAGTACCAGCACATGAGGCAGGTTGCGTGCCGCCAGATAGAGATTTTCGTCTTCGTCATCCACGAGGATGAGCGTCGATTTCAATCCCATGCCATTGAGACGGCCAACCAGCAGCTTGGTCTTGGGAGCTTCCAGCTTGATCGGCTCCACGACCGACAGACGCTCTTCGCGGACCAGTTGCGAAAAAATGGCACGCATCCCCACC
The DNA here is from genome assembly GCA_030527825.1 of Lautropia sp. GTDB lineage: Bacteria > Pseudomonadota > Gammaproteobacteria > Burkholderiales > Burkholderiaceae_E > Lautropia. The sequence continues at coordinate 763,022 of JAUNAC010000001.1, read as the reverse complement.
CGATACATCTTGCGATTAACTTTCTGAGAGAAATTCTCATCCGGTTTGTTCGGGAAAATACGACCGCCTCCACGCCACAACGGGCTGGATGTCATACCGGCACGGGCGCGGCCTGTGCCTTTCTGGCGCCACGGTTTTTTGGTGGAGTGCCGAACCTCGGTACGGTCTTTCTGTGCGCGATTTCCGCTACGGGCATTGGCCTGATAGGCCACGACGATCTGATGAACCAGCGGCTCGTTGAACTCTGCACCAAATACGGTGTCAGCCACCGACACGGCGCCAGCCTTCTGGCCCTGATCGTTCAAGATATTGATTTCCATGTTCGAACGATCCTCTTTCAAGCCTTGCCCTTGGCCTCGGCAGCCTGCGCCCGAACGGGCTTCAGACGACGCTTGACCGACGGGGTGATGACCAGATGGCCGCCTGCAGAACCCGGCACGGCACCGCGAACCAATAGCAAGCCGCGATCCACATCAATCCGCTCAACAACCAGATTCTGGACAGTACGGGTGACATTACCCATTTGCCCGGACATGCGCTGACCTGGAAACACCCGGCCAGGATCCTGGGCCATCCCGATGGAACCAGGCACGTTGTGCGAGCGCGAGTTGCCGTGCGAGGCACGTTGCGACCCAAAGTTGTGCCGCTTGATGGTGCCCGCAAAGCCCTTGCCTTGCGTCGTACCCTGAACGTCAATGTATTGACCGATCACGAAATGGTCAGCGCCCAGAACGGTGCCCGCAGGAACTTCAGCCGCCCGCTCCGGAGACACATGAAACTCCGCTGCCACGGAGCCCGCCTGCACACCCGCCTTGGCATAGTGCCCTGCTTCTGCCGCGGATACACGAGACGCACGGCGTTCGCCATAAACAACCTGGACAGCCGTGTAGCCGTCTTTTTCAACGGACTTGACCTGCGAAACGCGGTTACCTGAAACATCTATGACGGTGACAGGAACACTCTCACCATCGTCCGTAAAGATTCGCATCATCCCAACTTTTCGACCCAGCAGGCCAAAAGCGGAATTAGCCTGATCTCCGGCCCCGCCGGAAATATCAGTCTGAGACCCCATTCGGAGACCCCCTTCAAGCGATTATTGATACCTGCGGCTTCGATTGGCCGCAAGCCTTGCCAAGCTGGCGATTATAAACACCCTCAATCCAGTACGCAAGCTGGTACACCGCACGCACGCATTTTTTCCCATTCCATGCCTCGTCGTTGGTTTTGATGCACCGCAGCGTATGGCTAAGTAGTACATTTTGTCATGTGACGTATTGCAACGTTCCGTTTGCGATTCCGGTTCCCCTGCTTGGAACATTTTTCGTCGAGCGAATTGACATTCCGGCTACAGACCGCGTCATACATGCCCATTTTGGGTACCCCGCAACTCCCCTGCAGGACGGGCTTGGCCATGCTGACACTGGAACAACAACAGAACCTGGCTTTCGAACATGTACGCAACGCACTTGCGCACCGTTTGGGCCGCAAGGCCACCGGCAACCAATGGCAGCAGTTCGAACATCGACTGAAAATGCATCTGCCAGCGCTGCTGGACAACCTGCAACCCCTCTACGGGCATCGCCCCGATTTTTTGGCACAGCTCGACGCACTGATCCAGACTGCCTGGACAGGCTGGTCTGAGCGTCCAAAAGAGATGAAAGCGCTTGATGAGGCGCGCGAAAAAAACCCGACCTGGTTCGAATCCGAAAAGGTGGTCGGCGGCGTGCTGTATGTCGACCGCTTTGCCGGCAATATCCAGAACTTAATCAAGCAAATTCCCTATTTTAAGGAACTCGGGCTGTCGTACCTGCATTTGATGCCTCCCTTCAAGGTTCCCCCGGGCAATAGCGATGGTGGTTATGCGGTCAGCGATTACCGCCAGGTCAATCCCGATATCGGTACGATTGACGACCTGCGGGAGCTGGCCAAGGCATTGCGCAAGGCAGGCATCAGCATGGTGCTGGACTTCATCTTCAACCACACCGCAAATGACCACCCCTGGGCCCAGGCCGCTCTTGAAGGGGATCCCGAATACCGCGATTTCTACTTTATTTTCCCCGACCGCACGCAGCCGGATCTCTACGAACGCACGGTTCGCGAGATCTTTCCCGACGAACACCGGGGCGCCTTCTCGCAACTGCCTGACGGCCGCTGGGTCTGGACAACGTTTCATTCCTTTCAATGGGATCTGAATTACAGCAACCCGGATGTATTCAGGGCCATGGCAGGCGAGATGCTGGCCATCGCCAACCTGGGCGCCGAAGTTTTGCGTCTGGATGCCGTGGCCTTTGTCTGGAAACGCCTTGGTACCCCCTGTGAGAGCCTGCCCGAAGTCCATCACATCATCCGCGCCTTCAACGCCCTGGCCAGAATTGCAGCGCCTTCACTACTCTTCAAGTCCGAGGCCATTGTCCATCCAGCCGAGGTCATGTCCTACATCTCACCCAACGAATGCCAGCTCTCATACAACCCGCTGCAAATGGCATTGCAATGGAATTCGCTGGCTACCCGGGAGGTCAATCTGTTACAGCAGGCATTGGAAAAATGGCATCAGCTGCCTCCTGACACCGCATGGGTGAATTATGTCCGCAGCCATGACGATATCGGCTGGACATTTGCCGATGAAGACGCCGCCCAGTTCGGCATCAATGGTTATGACCACCGCCGTTTCCTGAACCGGTTCTACAACAACCAGTTTCCCGGCAGCTTTGCTCGAGGGGTGCCGTTTCAGGAAAACCCTGATACGGGCGATGCCCGGGTGAGTGGTACCTTTGCTTCCCTTGTCGGGCTTGAGCAGGGTGACCCGCTGGGCGTGCAGCGCATGCTGTTGCTGTTCAGCGTCGCGCTCAGCACCGGCGGTCTGCCGTTGATTTACCTGGGTGACGAGGTTGGCACGTTGAATGACCGCCACTATCTCGAAGTCCCTGACGAGGCTGATGACAGCCGCTGGATTCATCGCCCCTATCGGGACGAAAACCGCTATGAGCAGCGTAATAACCCCCATACTGTGCCCGGACAGATTTTCACCGGCCTGCGTAGCATGATCATCATTCGTAGCAACACGCCGGCCTTTGCCGGCGGCGAACTGACCGGCTTCCGGGCAGGCCATCCGGCTGTGCTGGGCTACACGCGCGCCCATGAGCAGCAAACGGTGCTGGTGCTGGCCAATTACAGCGAGTATGAGCAGCATTGCCCCGCCCAGGTCTTTCAGGCCATGCCCGCGCGGCCGGTCCGCGATCTGCTGACCGACCGGGCGTATGACCTGCGGCGCGGAGCAACCCTGGCCCCCTATGGAGTTCTCTGGCTGGAAATTTCACCTTTGGTATCAGAGGCACATTCCGCGACCTGATGAGGCGCCCCACAGCTTCCTCATTTAGAGGCTGTGGGTCACCAGACGTTGACACCTGGCCAGATCCGCCTGGCCAGGTTCCAGCGCCGTGAAGTTCATCACAAGTTGCAGTTCCTTCCCATCTTTTTCTAGACGTAGACAGGAGCCCCCTTGAATAAGAAGAAAATCATGGCCACTGCCGGCACCAGCGTCGCGCTGGCCGTGTCATGCCTCAGCACACCAGTCCTGGCAGACGGGACGCAGGCAGCGACTCCCACATTCACTTTTGGTGCCTACCTGCGCAGTGGTCTGGGCACCACTACGGATGGCGGCTCACAGGCGTGCTTTCGGCTCCCGGGCGCTGCGACTTTCTTTCGTCTGGGCAACGAATGTGATTCCTATGTCGATCTGAAACTGGGATCGCACCTCGGCGAAGTCAAGGGCACGCAGTTCGATGCCAAAATTACACTCTCGCATGGAACCCAGGGCATGGCCAACTGGGAGCAGAGTACCCCAGCGTTGCGTGAGCTGTTTGTCACTGCATCGAACATCGGCGCCTCGCTGGATGTCCGCGCTCTGGATGGCGCCATTCTCTGGGCTGGCAAACGCTTCTACAAAAACCCGGATATCCACATGCTGGATTACACCTATTGGGAACCGGGTCAGGGGCCAGGTGTCGGTCTGGACAATGTCACGCTGGGCCCAGGCAAATTTGCCTATGCCATGTTCCGCATGGGTGATTTCACCGGCTACGGGGTCAACAACGGACTCGGTGGTTACAACCCCGATCTGATTGGTGGCGGTTCGCGTTCCGCGACAGTGCACGATTTTCGCCTGGAAGCCCTTCCGGTGAACCGGGGCGGGCTGCTGACAGCCGGGGTAGATATCGTCCGTGCCAGCAACCGCAGCGGCACGGGTACCTATACAGTAGACACCACGCAATCGGTCGATCTGGACAACAACCCGGCCACGCCGAATGTGGATGTCGTGGTCCGGCAGACCCGCACACTTGACAACGCGGCAGGCAACAACGGCACCGCCTTCACCCTGACCCACGAACAGCGTGATCCGCTGGGTTTTGGCGGCACCAACACCCTCGGCCTGCAGTATGCCCATGATGCCGCACTGCTCAAGGGCTATGGTGTGGGTGGCAGCACGGACAAGCGGCGCGAATGGATGCTGTTTGACCACTGGCTGTTCCAGCCGGCGCACAGTCAATGGTCCGCCACCTCGACTGCTGGCTACCGGCATGCGGAAGTCAATGATGTGAAGGTCCGCGAGACCTGGCTCGGCACCCGGCCCTTCTACAGCATCAGTGAAGTGCTCGGCCTGTTCAGCGAACTGAGTCACCAGCGTGTCCGTCAAGGTAGCGAGGCGACACGAACCCTGTCCAAGGCAACCATCGGCACGCAGTTTGCCATGGGTGCCGGCGTCACGGCGCGACCCGCTATCCGTCTGTTCGCGACCTATGCCAAGTGGAATGACGCAGCTGCCAAGGCCGGTCCGGTTGCCTGCACGGGCCGCGACTGCGCCACGGCTGTCACGTCATTTGCCAACAAACGCAGTGCCGTGACCTATGGTGCCCAGGTCGAAGCCTGGTTCTGATTTTTTTACCCGGCACCCCTCGGGGTGCTGGCTTTCTGGAAGCGCCTGACCGGTACAGGGCAAATCGGTCAGAGCTTCCCCCCGACGAATACGGATCATCTGTATTCATCGGAGGTGCGGCCGGCTCATCCGGCATCACGGATCTCCCCGGTCTGGGCACCGGGTTTATCTGTGAACCCGATAACGCACGATGTGTACGGCCACCCCAGTCTGGCGCCCCAATATATAGAGGAATCCTGCTCCCATGAAAATAGATGCCCGCGTGGCGATGACGTTTCGCCAGATACTCTTGATGAACTTCGGGTTTTTCGGCATCCAGTACAGCTTCGGCCTGCAGCAGACTGCCATCAACCCCGTGTTCAGCTTCCTGCATGCAAACCCTGAACAGCTGCCGATCCTGAACCTGGCCGGCCCGGTGACCGGACTGCTGATCCAGCCACTCATCGGTGCCATGAGTGACCGCACCTGGGTTCCCGGCCTGGGCCGGCGTCGGCCCTACTTCCTGGTCGGCGCCATCGGCTGCAGCCTCTGTCTGTTCCTGTATCCCCACTCGACAGCCCTGTGGATGGCGGTGCTGCTGCTATGGCTGCTGGATGCCAGCAACAACACGGCCATGGAACCGTATCGCGCCTTCATCGCGGACAAGCTTCCGGAAGAACAGCACGCGACCGGCTTTCTGATGCAGAGCTTCTTCACCGGGCTGGGTATCACGCTGGCCAATGTGTCGTTGTATTTCTTCGAACGGCATATCACCGGCGTGACCGAGTCCGGCATCCCCTACTGGGTGTTCGGCTCCTTCTACGTCGGCTCCTTCTGCTCGATCGTCACGGTGCTGATTTCCGTGTTCAGCACACCGGAAAACGCCCCCAGCCCCGAGGCGCTTGCCGAGCTGCGCGCCAAGCCGCACGGGCTCGGTGTGGCCGTGAAGGACATTGCCGAGGCCATCCGGCTGATGCCCAAAACCCTCTGGCAACTTGCCCTGGTCTATCTGTTCCAGTGGTATGCCATGTTCATCTACTGGCAGTATGTTTCCCACAGCATCGCCGAATCGGCCTTCGGGGTCAGCAGCATTCCTGATGAGAAACTGGCAGCTCAGGTGTATGAGCAGGCAGTCGCCTGGACGGGCCTCGTTAACGGCTTTTATAACGTTGTCACCTTCCTGTCGGCTTTCGGGCTGATGTATCTGGCCCGCAAGTACCAGGCCAAGCTCGTGCACGCCTTTGCCCTGGCACTGGCCGCGCTGGCGCTGTGCATCTTCCCGCACGTGACCAACAAGTTCCTGCTGTTCGTGCCAATGATCGGCTTCGGTATCGCCTGGGCCAGCATCATGGGGGTTCCTTACCTGATCGCCGTGGCCGAGATTCCGAAAGAGCGCTATGGCGTCTACATGGGGATCATCAATATGATGATCGTGATCCCGATGCTGATCCAGACGCTGACCTTCGGATGGATCTACAAACACTTGCTGAACAGCAGCCCGGGGGCAGCAATGACCTGTGCCGGTCTGCTGCTGCTGGCAGCCTGCCTCGCAACGCTTGGCGTCTCTACACCTCACTCTACCGGAGCCACCAACTTCCCGATGCGCCGGGACACTAATACCTGAGCACGGCCGCTGTCGCGAAAGGTTATTCGGGAGAACGGCCTTTCGCGGCGCGCCCCATACCCGGCAGACAAGGGAGGCACCGGTCCTTGCACCGCTTTCCCGTCACTGCCAGGCCAGACAGCCCCTTCCAAGGGGCGATTCTTTTTTCAGACAGCACCCTTCTGACTACGTCACCGACTCCCACCAGCGCGAACGCGGAGGATCGGCAAAGTCGAAGACCTCCCCGATCGCCGGGGTGACAGTGTCCACCCCCTTCCTGTCGGCTTCGGCCAGAAAGCGGCGGATGGATTCCTGCCAGGGATGAAAGGCCAGATCGAATTTGCCCCAATGAATGGGCACGGCCCGGCGGGCTGCCACATCCTGCACCGCCTGCACCGACTGTTCCGGCAGCATGTGGATATAGGCCCAGCGCTCATCGTAAGCACCGTTCTCCATCAGCGCGACATCAAAGGGCCCATAGCGTCTGCCGATATCGGCAAAATGCTGGCCATAGCCACTGTCACCATTAAAGAACAGCGAGAAGTCCGGGCCCTTCACCACCCAGGATCCCCAGAGCGTCGAATTGCGATTGCTGAACCGGCGCCCACTGAAATGCCGGGCCTGCGCCAAGGTCAACCTCACCTCACCCAGGCTGGCAGACTCGTGCCAGTCCAGCTCAGTAATCTTCTCGTCGGCCACGCCCCACCGCAGCAGGTGGGCGCGCACGCCCAACGGCACGAAGTAGTGCCCTACCCGGGCATCCAGTTTGCGGATGGCTCGCCAGTCCAGGTGATCATAATGGTCATGCGAGAGCAGTACGGCATCGATGGCCGGCAGGTCAGCCGCCGTGATGGCATGCTGCAGCCGGAACGGAGCCCCGGCCACGAAAATCGGTGAAGCACGGTACAGCACCGGATCAGTGATCATCACCTGCCCGGCCAGCCGGAAGAGCACGGACGAGTGTCCCAGCCAGACGAACTGGCCGTCCTGCAGGGGCGACGCGTGCAGGTTCAGCGCATGATTGGGCAAAGGCTCCTTCGGAACCTTGCCCGGTGGTGGAGAAACCACCTGCCGCAACCAGCCAAGCACACTGACTGGCTTCGTGACCCCCGGCACCATCATCGGTGTGGGCTCGGCATTCTGAAAGGCCGTTCCGTCGAACTGGGGAGATGCCTGGATGCGGGCCTGACTGCGGGCATCCGGCTGGCCGCCGAAGACTGGGCCAAACCTCAGGAAGCGCCAGAGGCAGAAACAACAAAGGAGGACGGGAAGGATATAGAGCATGGTCCCAACCAGATGGGGACATCCCTGGCCAGATCAATCCTGCCGGCGCCTGCTTGCCTGACCTTCTGGTGCTGATGTCATCTGTTGCCTTGCCGTCGGCGGCACGGTTGCCTCCGGGGCTGGCATCGCGCTGGCCGCCCCGGCTGCGGCCCCATCAGCTGCCACCGCCGCCTCGATCCAGCCAAACAGCGCATCAAGGTCATAATCTCCGCTGTGGGGCACATCCCAGGGCATAGCCATGTCCACCTGTCGGCCACTGTTCTGCAGACGCGTCGCCAGGATCACCGCGATGGCATGGGAGGTATCCCGGTCGGCCGTGCCGACACGGATGCGCCAGTGTTGCGGGCCCGCCTGCCCCCGGGCGATGTAGCTCATCGGATCCATCATCCGGATGACCTCCTCATCGGCCGTGCCTGCCCCCTGCACCGCACTGTGGCGGGAGGAGTATTCAGTGAAATGCCGACGTTCTTTCTCGCCGTTGCCGAACTCCTCGTTCTCGGCGTTCTCCAGCGACAGGCCGTCGAAGGCTGGCGGGACCTTCTGGCGGCCAATCGCACGGGCGAAGCGGTCGAAGTCGACGGCGACCACCTTGCCATTGTGGATGGTCAGCCAGTCGCGCCCTGCCAGATCCTTGCCAGCGTCGAGCTGCTGCTGCGCCGAAGCCGCCAGATACGAGGCGACATGTGCCTTGAAGCTGCCATTGCCCCTGGCATCCAGCGACAGCATGAGACCGTCTGGCCCACGCAGCCCCAGGGAATTCACATACGAGGCAAATTGTGGCTTCAGATCAGCGGATACGGCCTTTTCAGCGGAAGTGAGCACTCCCTTGACCAGCTTTCGCTGGACGTGAAAATCGACCTGGCTGATGTCGAGCTTTTCATAGGCATCGACGCCATTGAACTCCCATTCATAGGCGGCATCGGCCTGCCCGAGAATGGAGATCGGGCAATAGGCCGAGACGGCATAGATGTCGTCCGGCGCATCGGCCGCTCCGAGTGCCCGCAGGTAGGGCGCGTAGTCTGGCTGGTTGGCACTGGCGCCGAGCAGCACGGACAATGCGCCACCCGCACTGGTGCCATTGGAGATGATGCGCCGGGCATCGCCCGGCATCACCCGGTCGTTATACTTCAGGTAACGGACTGCAGCCTTCAGATCGACGATGGCGGCCGGCGCCTTGCCCGTGGCCTGGGTCCGGCCCCGAGCGCCGGGCGAGGCCACCACCATGCCATGCGCCAGCGCCATCTGCATGGCATCAGCCCTGCTGCCACCGGCTGGCGGGGGCCCGAATCCGCCCTTGCCAGGCACCCCGGGCCTGGCGGGCATGTAGCCCCCCACCGGATTGGGAAAGAAAATCGGCGCCGTGTCCGCCGAATAGCCATTGACCTGACGGCCGTGGAAGTAGGCTTCCGGCACATAGATGTTCATGCGCTGGTAGGTGGCATCGAGCGGATGGCGCACATAGACGACATCCTCGTAGGCACGGAAGGCGATAGTTCGGCCCTCGACCTGGGTGCTGGCGGCAATCGGGACGAGATGCGAGAAATCGAGTGGATCCATGGTATCTGTCTGAACGCGCGCCTGATGGTGATCCGGTGCAACGGCCTGCGCCTGAGCAACCGCCAGGGCGCCGCTACCCGCCAGCAGGCCCACCATCCAGGTTAGCCGACCCACCGGATACACGAACGACCGGAAAGCAAGCCGAGATGGTGTCACGCAGCGGCGCGGGGGCCGACGCGCCGTGGAATCGAATGTCAAGCTCATGAGTTCTCCAGTCAGGGCCATGTCACGCTTGCCTCCGTTGCCTGGCTCAGCGACTGCGAATCAGGCGGCTCGCCGCCCAGGCCATCAGCAATGCGACGAGCGGGGCTATCCCGAGTGCCAGATGCACCCCAGCCAGCATCCTCTGGCGCGCCGCTTCCGACAGCGCTGCCACACCAGCATCAACAGCATACCCCATAGGCTCGACCGCGTTGTTAGGCTTAGTAGCCGAAAGCTGCTCTCCCATACGGATAATCCCCACGAAGAAGGCGGCCCCCAGCGCACCGGCGATCGGGTTCAAGGTCGCCACGATGGCCGCGCCATGCGGGTTCAGCGAACGGGGCAGCGCATTCAGGCCACCGGTTTCCGCGACCATGATAGCCGCCCCGCCCGCCAAAAACAGCCCGAACAACGTCGCCAGCCACCACGCCGGTGCCGTGCCATTGAAGGTCAGCCGCATGGCCAGCAGGCAGGCTGCTGCCATCAGCGTACCCGGCAGCACGACGAAACGCCCGCCCCGGCGATCGAGCAGCGAGCCGAACAGCGGCATCAGCATCGCCTGTGCGATGCTTCCCGGCAGCAGAACGATGCCGGTCACGGTCGCCGAGAGCAGCAACACCTGCTGAGCATACATCGGCATCAGCAGCTCCATCCCCAGTAACAGGAAAAGGTTGCCCGCCAGGATCAGAACGGCATAGGCAAACTGGGCATGTCCGAAGGCGCGCAGGTTGAGCAGTGGCACCTTGAGGCGGAACTGGCGCAGCACAAACGCCAGCACCATCAGCAGCGAAACCGGCAGCAGCACGGCCAGCGTGCTCCCGGACTCCTCGGAAAAACGGCTGCTGGCATAAACCAGCCCGCCGAAGCCAAAAACCGACAGCATGACAGAGAACATGTCGATGCGAGGCCGGGTCACCGGAACCAGAGGCACTTTCAGGAAGCGCGCCACCAGGAGCATGGCCACGAGTACCAGAGGCACGGTCAGCAGGAACAGCCAGCGCCAGCCGACATGGTCGAGGATAATGCCCGACAGCGTAGGCCCTAGCGCGGGCGCCATACTGAAGATCATACCCACCATACCCATGATCCTGCCCCGTCGCTCGGGTGGATAGATCACCAGCACCGCATTCATCAGCAGCGGCACCATCAGTGCTGCCGAGGCCCCCTGCACCAGGCGGCCCGCCAGCAGAATCCCGAAACCGGGCGCGGCAGCGCACACCAGTGAGCCCAGCAGGAAGGTGCCGAGCGTCAACAGCACCAGGCGCCGGGTCGCCATCCACTGAACGAGACTGGCCGTCAGCGGCGTCAGGGCCCCCATTACCAGCAGGAAACCGGTTGCTATCCACTGTACCGTGGTTCGGTCCACCGAAAATTCCTGCATCAGGGTGGGCAAGGCCACATTCAGCAGGGTCTCGTTGAGGTAGCCAAAAAATGCACCGACAAACAGAGTCGCAACAACCAGCGTGCTCGGAAATGCCGGATCATCGTCGAGGTATTCGTGCCGCTGCGGGGAAATCATGTTCATATCGTCACCGGCCTGCACGCGCAGGCAAAAGAAAGCGGACAGACCGGCTGCGCTCCATGCCCGATACGTGACAGGCGCACGGGGCTGCAGCGCCCTCGCACCAGCGGCGCCCCGACTGTGCCAGGACAGAGAACGCCACTTCAGTCGAGCTCACCACTGAGATAGACCGTCTTCTCGGTATGGTCGTGTGGCAGCAGCAGATTCAGCAACACGGCCGTGATGCCCCCGGCCGAGATGGAGTTCTGGAAAAGCACCGGCAGCTGCCGAAAGACGTCCGGCTCGAAGGCGACCCCCAGACCCAGCCCCACGGACGTAGCCGCGATCACCGCCTCACGACGACGGATGCCGTTACTCATCAGGATTCGCACCCCGGCAACCGTGATCAGGCCGAACATGAGCACCATCGCGCCCCCCAGCACCGGCGCCGGGATCGTCGTGAATGCACGACCAACCATCGGAAAGAGACCGAGCACCACGAGAATGGCTGCAATGTAGCGGCCGACGTGGCGAGCGGCGACACCTGTCATCTGGATGACGCCATTGTTCTGCGCAAACGTCGTCAGCGGCAGCGAGCCCAGCGCCGTGGCGATGACCGACACCAGGCCATCGGCCAGCACCCCCCCACGCAGGCGGCGCAGGTAGTCATCCCCCTCGATCGGCTGGCCGGACACCATGGCGGTCGCCGTCAGATCCCCCACCGCCTCGAACACACTCAGCAGGTAGATGGCGCCCGCCACGATGAAGGCATGGCTGTCGAAGGCAAAGCCATACTTGAAGGGAACCGGCACCGTCACCAGCGGCAGGCCCCTGAGCGCAGAAAAATCCACCTTGCCCCAGTAGAGCGCCAGCAGGTAGCCCACCAGCAGCCCCACCGCGACACCGCACATCCGCATCAGCGGAGTGCGCATGCAGTTGAACAGCAGCACGATCAGCAGGACCGCACTGGCCAGCCCCAGATTCTCGATCGACCCGAAGCTGCCATCGGCCTTGGCGCCGAAGCCACCCCCGAAATCCGTGATGCCGACATGGACGAGACTCAACCCGATCAGCATGACGACCACGCCACTGACCGTGGGCGTGATGAAACGCTTGAGCAGCGGCAGCAGCCAGGCCGAACCGCACACCAGAAAGGCCCCGACGAACGAGACACCCAGCAGGGACGAGATCATCGCCTGCGCGTCCAGCCCCCCGGCCTTCATGCCGGTTCCGAGCGCAATCATGACCGTGACGAACGAAAAGTTCACCGACTGGATGGACAGCATGCCCGATCCCACGGGGCCGAAGCGGCTGATCTGCAGCCAGGTGCCCACCCCGGAGGCGACCATCGCCATCGAGACGAGATAGGAGGTCATCTCCACCGGAAGCTCCAGGGCACGCCCGACAATCAGGGCGGGCGTGATCATCGGGACGAAGATCGCCAGCAGGTGGGTGATGGCACTGAGCAGGGCCTTGCCGACTGGCGGCCGGTCTTCCAGACCATAGATCAGATCGGCATGCGCCAGGTTCCGGGAGTCAGGGTTCATAATGAATGATGAATGCAGAAAATGGATGCATGAATGGATTGAACCGGGGCATGCGCATAGGCCAATCCATGGCATCCATCGCAACACAGATGCGACAAAGCGCATCAATCCATCGCGCCTATGTTAATGGAGATGATGAAACCGCATCACACCTGCAGCACGCAACCGCCCTGACCTTCGAGCACATCCACCCCTCACGGGCATGCGGGGCCCTACACCCGCCCCGATAGCGGGTATGCTGTGCAGGTCAACTCCGACCGCCGGGCTGGCGGCTTTACGCCCAGCGCCCCGAACACGGAGCAGCAAGCGCCTGGACACGCGCCAGATCAGGCGGCACGATGGCCCCCGCGACCAGGCGACGCAATCCGCCACCCCCTGGCTGCCTGCCGCTGCGCCAGAAAGCGGGCATACAGGCCACCCTGCTCCTGCAGTTGCGCCGGCGTACCCTGTTCAGCCACCCGGCCATTGGCCAGCACCACGATGTGGTCCGCCATCGCCACGGTGGACAGCTGATGGGCGATGACGATCAAGGTGCGCCTGCCGCGCAGTCGCGCCAGCGTGGCGGCAATCGCCGCCTGATTTTCCGTATCCAGGGCCGCCGTGGCCTCATCGACCAGCAGGATCGGCGCATCCTTGATCAAGGCGCGCGCAATCGCAATGCGCTGGCGCTCGCCACCCGACAGCCGCGCGCCCCCTTCTCCCACCAACGTGTCCAGCCCTTGCGGCAAGCGTGCGATGATGTCCGCAACGCCCGCATCCTGCACGGCCTGCCGCACCTCGGCATCGCTCGCATCAGGCTTGCCCACGCGGATGCTGTCGGCAATGGTTCCCTGAAACAGGTAGCTCTCCTGAAAGATCTGGCCGATCTGGCTCGCGAGCTGCGCGCTGGACATCTCGCGCACATCCACCCCGCCCACCCGCACGCTGCCCGCCTGAACATCGAAAAAGCGCGCCAGCAGCCGCATCAGCGTGGTCTTGCCCGACCCCGAGGCGCCCACCAGGGCCACCATGCTGCCGGGCGCTACCCGCAGGCTCACATCGTGCAGGATATCAGGCTGGTCGGGCGCATAACGGAACCGCACCGCCTGCAATTCCACCGACGCATCCTGCGGCGCCTGCGGGTAGGCCGGCTCGGGCAGAGGCTGAACCGCCAGAATCGCCTGGGCTGCCTTGAGCTGTCCACGCGCGCCACGCAGGATGTCGCCATAGCCGGCCAGCTCCTGCAGCGGATCAATGAAGCGGCATGTCAGCACCAGCGCCACGGTCACGGCAATGGCCTGCGCCATGTCCACACCACCGGCCGGCCCCCCCTGCAACTGCCAGACGCCGGCCACCAGCAAGACCGCAAACACGGCCTGAACGGTCCAGGCGTTGAGCACCGATGACAGCGTGGATTGGTGGATCAGCCGCCGCGTTGAATCCTGCTTCAGCGCCACCGCCTCCTCCAGCAGGCGCGTGCTGCCACCATGGCCCTGAAAGGCGCGGAGAACGGACTGCGCCTGCGCGAACTCGACCATGCGCTGGCTGGCCTGCGCGAACTGGTGATTGAAGACCTGATCGGCACGCTCGCCGAGCCGCGCCGTCCACCACATCATGCCGCCCAGCACGGGCAGGGCCAATAGCGCCATCAACCCCATGCGCGAGTCCAGCGCCAGCAGCACGACCGGCATCACGATGCCATTGATCACTGGCGTAAAGACATGGGCCGGCAGCTGCGCCACCTGCATCATGCCCTGCGTCACCACATGCTCCAGCCACGCCGTGTTCTCGGGCGTGAACCAGCCGACCGGCAGCGTGGCCACGTGGTCACCGGTGCACTGCCGCCCGCCCTGCAACACCCCTACGCCCACGCGCACCCCCGCCCGCTCGACCTGGCGTCGCCACAGCCAGCAAACAAGCATGGCCACGATCAGCACCACCAGCCAGACGACCGAGCGGCCGACATCGCCCGCCAGCAGTGCACTCAGGGCTGGCACCAGCAGCAGGATCGTCAGCCCACCGAGCACGCCATAGGCCACGGCCATCCGGACGTAGCGGTAAAGAACAGGCGCATCATCTCCCAGGAGTTGTGCCAGCATCTTCAGCATGTGGAGCCCTCCTGTTCTGCCCTGTCCCCGTAGTGACCCAGCGCCCACAGGCGGGCATAGCGCCCCCCCAGCGCCAGCAGATCGGCATGGCTGCCCTGTTCGCAAATGGCGCCATCCTCCAGCACGAGGATATGATCGGCATGCATCACGCTGTCGAGCCGATGCGCAATGACCAGCACCGTGCGGTTCTGCGCAAAACGCGACAGCGCCTCCTGGATGAGCACCTCGTTCTCGGCGTCCGCCGCCGAAGTGGCCTCGTCCAGCACCAGCACGGCAGGATCAAGCAGCACGGCCCGCGCAATGCTCACACGCTGCTGCTCGCCGCCCGACAGCTGCGCGTCCTCACCCACCACCGAGTCATAGCCGCGCGGCAGCGCCAGAATGCGCTCATGGATCTGGGCGACACGCGCCGCGTCCTCAATCTCCTGCTGGCTGGCCGACGGTCGCCCCATCGCGATGTTCTCGCGCAGGCTGGCGTGGACCAGACGCACCTCCTGCAGCACAAAACCGATGCGCCGATACAGCTGCGTGGCCTCGATCTGCCGCAGATCGACCCCACCCAGGGTGATGCGACCGGCAGACGGATCAAAAAACCGCAGCAACAACCGGGCCAGTGTCGACTTTCCCGCGCCGGACGCACCCACCACGGCGGTCACGGTGCCTGGACGCAGGACAAAGCTGATGTCCGCCAGCACGTGAGGATTCTGCGCACCATAGGCATAACTGACCCCCTCGAACCGCACCTCGCTGTCTGCCGGTACCTTTTGTTGGCCTGGGGCCGGCTGTGTCAGCACCGGCATATCCAGCAGCGCCAGCACACGCTGCGCCGCCCCGGTGGCATTGTTCAGGTCATGGATCAGATAATGCAACAGCAGAAGCGGCGCAGAGATACCCGGCGCCACCAGCACAAAGGGCAACACATCCACCGGTGCCGCCCATCCCAGCGCCACAAACACGCCGCCTGCCGCCAGCGCCACTCCAAGCACCGTCACCGGTGCCGCCAGCGCATTCGCATTGGCCATGGAACCCACCAGCGGCCGCGTGAAATCCGCAAAGGCATTGGCAAAGGCATCGACTGCCTGCCGATAACCGGCATGCGCACGGCCGCTGGCACCAAACGCCTTGACGACAGGGATGCCCTGCACAAATTCGATCGCCGCATGGTTGATGCGCGTCAGGCCCGTCACAAAACCGTCCATATTCGTCTTGCTGGCCCTGGCAGCGCGCCCGAAGAAAAGAAAAAAGCCCGGGAACGGCAGCAACTGCCAGTGTGACCAACCTCACCAACAAGGCATACTGGGGCATGCCGCTGGTGTCCAGCCTGGCGCTCGGCGCGCCGCGGACCTTCGAGCTGTCGGCTTCGTTCGATTTTTGAGTGCGGTGATGAGATCGGGAAGCACTGCGATGCTGCCTGCAATCCAGTGCTTCAGCGCATCGGGGGCGTCAACAGGCATTTGTACCGTGGGCAGGGCACGTCCTATGCCGTCAACACCCATCTGATCCAGCTACCGGTGATTCGGGCCGGATCCTTGGGGACTCTCTCGCCCGGTCAGCCACATGGCAAGCCGCACATGGGCCGAGCACAGCAAGGCAAGAGAAAAAAGGAGGGGAAACTTCTAAAAATGGGCAGCACCAGGCGAACCTGGGCTGCCCGATCCATCATGATTACTGCAGCTTGATTTCCACGTCGACACCGGCGGGCAGGTCGAGCTTCATCAAGGCATCGACCGTCTTGTCGGTCGGATCCACGATATCCATCAGACGCAGGTGCGTACGGATTTCCAGCTGGTCACGCGAGGTTTTGTTGACGTGCGGCGAGCGCAGCACATCGAAACGCTCGATGCGGGTTGGCAACGGCACCGGGCCGTGAACAACTGCGCCGGTACGCTTGGCCGTATCAACGATCTCAGCGGCGGACTGGTCAATCAGCTTGTAGTCGAACGCTTTCAAGCGGATACGGATCTTCTGGTTTGCCATGGTGATTCCTTAAAGAGCGAGGAGCGCGCGGCAAACGCGCCCCTATGTCTGCGAGAAGATGTGTACGTGTCTATCAGGCGATGACCTTGGCGACGACGCCGGCGCCCACGGTACGGCCACCCTCACGGATCGCAAACCGCAGACCCTGCTCCATCGCGATCGGCGCAATCAGCTTGACCTTCATCTGCACGTTGTCACCCGGCATCACCATCTCCGTGCCTTCCGGCAGCGTCACCGAACCCGTCACATCCGTCGTCCGGAAGTAAAACTGCGGACGATAGTTCGAGAAGAACGGCGTGTGGCGTCCACCTTCGTCTTTCGACAGAATGTACACCTCGGCCTCGAACTCCGTGTGCGGCTTGATCGTGCCCGGCTTGGCCAGCACCTGGCCACGCTCGACATCCTCGCGCTTCGTGCCGCGCAGCAGAATGCCCACGTTGTCGCCCGCCTGACCCTGATCCAGCAGCTTGCGGAACATCTCCACGCCCGTGCAGGTCGTTTTCTGCGTATCGCGGATACCAACGATCTCGATCTCGTCGCCAACCTTGATGATCCCGCGCTCCACACGGCCCGTCACCACCGTTCCACGCCCCGAAATCGAGAACACGTCCTCGATCGGCATCAGGAACGTTCCGTCCACCGCACGCTCCGGCTCCGGAATGTAGCTGTCCAGCGCATCGGCCAGTGCCAGAATCGCCTGCTCGCCAATCTCGCTCGTGTCGCCTTCCAGCGCCTTCAGGGCCGAACCCTTGATGATCGGCAGATCGTCACCCGGGAACTCGTATTTCGACAGAAGCTCACGCACTTCCATCTCCACCAGCTCCAGCAGCTCCGCATCATCCACCATGTCCGCCTTGTTCATGAACACGATGATGTACGGCACGCCCACCTGACGGGCCAGCAGAATGTGCTCCCGCGTCTGCGGCATCGGGCCGTCTGCCGACGACACCACCAGAATCGCACCGTCCATCTGCGCTGCGCCCGTGATCATGTTCTTCACATAGTCCGCGTGTCCCGGGCAGTCAACGTGCGCATAGTGCCGCTTGGACGTCTCGTACTCCACGTGCGACGTGTTGATCGTGATACCACGCGCCTTCTCTTCCGGCGCGTTGTCAATCTGGTCGTAGCCCTTGGCCTCTCCACCAAACTTCTTCGACAGCACCGTCGCAATCGCCGCCGTCAGCGTCGTCTTACCATGGTCCACGTGACCAATCGTCCCTACGTTCACGTGCGGCTTGGTCCGCTCAAACTTTCCCTTTGCCATTTTCTATCTTGCTCCTGATGCTCTTTCTGTCAGAGTGTATGTGTGTGGTCCGAACCCGTGTTACTTGGTCCGGGCCGCGATGACAGCCTCGGCGACGTTTTTCGGCGCTTCGGCATATTGTTTGAATTCCATAGTGTAAGTAGCACGCCCCTGGGTCAGTGACCGCAGTGTGGTGGCATAGCCGAACATCTCGGCCAGCGGCACTTCGGCCTTGACCTGCTTGCCACCGCCCACCATGTCTTCCATCCCCTGGATCATGCCCCGCCGCGATGACAGATCGCCCATCACGGTACCGGCATATTCTTCGGGCGTTTCCACTTCCACCGCCATCATCGGCTCCAGCAGAACCGGGCTGGCTTTGCGCATCCCTTCCTTGAAGGCCATCGAAGCTGCCTGCTTGAAGGCGTTTTCGTTCGAGTCCACATCGTGGTAGGAACCGAAGTGCAGCGTCACCTTCACATCCACGACCGGATAGCCAGCCAGCACGCCAGTGGGCAACGTTTCCTCGATCCCCTTCTGTACGGCAGGGATGAACTCGCGCGGCACCACACCACCCTTGATGGCATCGACGAACTCGAAGTTCGGGCCACCCGGCTCCAGCGGCTCGAGCTTGAGCACGACGTGACCATACTGACCACGACCGCCGGACTGCTTGACGAACTTCGCTTCTGCCGAATCCACCGTCTTGCGGATGGTTTCGCGGTAGGCCACCTGCGGCTTGCCAACGTTGGCTTCCACGTTGAACTCGCGCTTCATCCGGTCAACGATGATCTCCAGATGCAGCTCGCCCATCCCGCCGATGATGGTCTGACCGGATTCCTCGTCGGTATGCACGCGGAAGGACGGATCCTCGGCCGCCAGACGGCTGAGCGCAAGACCCATTTTTTCCTGGTCGGCTTTCGACTTCGGTTCAATGGCCTGACGGATGACGGGCTCGGGGAAGACCATGCGTTCCAGGATGATCGGCGAACCAATGTCCGTCAGCGTCTCACCCGTGGTGACTTCCTTCAGACCGACAACGGCCGCGATATCGCCCGCGCGCACTTCCTTGATTTCCTCGCGGTTGTTCGCATGCATCTGCAGCAGACGGCCGATGCGCTCTTTCTTGCCACGTGTGGCATTGAGAACGGTGTCGCCTGAATTCAGAACGCCCGAATAAACACGCACGAAGGTGAGCTGGCCAACGAACGGGTCGGTCATCAGCTTGAAGGCGAGCGCAGCGAACTTCTCGTTGTCGTCGGCCTTGCGGGTCACTTTCTCGTGATCTTCGTTCTCACCCTCGATCGGCGGAATTTCCACCGGCGACGGCAGGAAGTCGATCACGGCATCCAGCATCCGCTGTACGCCCTTGTTCTTGAAGGCGGTACCACACAGCATCGGCTGAATTTCATTGGCGATCGTGCGCTTGCGCAGACCGGCCTTGATCTTCTCTTCCGAGAGATCCCCATTTTCGAGATACTCGTTCATCAGGTCTTCACCCGATTCAGCCGCGGCTTCGAGCATTTTCTCGCGCCATTCGACAGCCTGTTCCTTCAGGTTGGCCGGAATGTCACGATATTCGAACTTCATCCCCTGGGTGGAATCATCCCAGTAGATGGCTTTCATCTTGATCAGGTCAACGACGCCTTCGAACTTGTCTTCGGCACCGATCGGAATCACCACCGGCACCGGGCTGGCGCGCAGGCGGGTCTTCATCTGGTCATAGACCTTGAAGAAATTGGCGCCGGTGCGGTCCATCTTGTTGACGAACGCCAGCCGGGGCACATGATATTTGTTTGCCTGACGCCAGACCGTCTCGGACTGGGGCTGGACACCGCCGACGGCGCAGTAGACCATGCAGGCACCATCCAGCACCCGCATCGAACGCTCCACCTCAATGGTGAAATCGACGTGTCCCGGGGTGTCAATGATGTTGATCCGGTGTTCCGGGTAGGAAAGATCCATCCCTTTCCAGAAGGTGGTCACAGCAGCCGAGGTAATGGTGATGCCCCGCTCCTGCTCCTGCTCCATCCAGTCGGTCGTGGCCGCGCCATCATGCACTTCACCCAGCTTGTGGTTGACGCCGGTGTAATACAGGATGCGCTCGGTAGTCGTGGTTTTTCCAGCATCGATGTGGGCCGAAATACCAATATTCCGGTAGCGCTCGATGGGAGTCTTGCGAGCCATGATGGTGAGTCCTTGAGTAATACATGAGGGCACGGAACCGGGTGGCCTTACCGCGTTTTGCAGCAGACACCACCCGATCCGGTGCGGAGAGGGCGCTAGGCCCCCGTTCCGTCAGTGACGGGTCAGAAGCGGAAGTGCGAGAAGGCGCGGTTGGCTTCAGCCATGCGGTGAACTTCGTCGCGGCGCTTGACGGCGCCACCACGGTTCTCGGCAGCTTCCATCAGTTCATTGGCAAGGCGCTGGCCCATCGACTTCTCGGCGCGCTTCTTGGCGGCTTCCCGCAACCAACGCATGGCCAGGGCAGTACGGCGAACAGGGCGGACTTCCACCGGCACCTGATAGTTAGCCCCCCCGACGCGACGGCTCTTGACCTCGACCATCGGACGGGAGTTGGACAGCGCTACGTTAAAGACTTCGATCGGGTCTTTACCGCTCTTGCTGCGGATGATCTCGAAAGCGCCATACAGGATGCGCTCGGCAACAGCTTTCTTGCCAGACAGCATCAGGACGTTGATGAATTTGGCGACTTCTTCATTGTGATAGAGCGGATCCGGCAGGATCACGCGCTTCGGTACTTCGCGACGACGTGGCATTTTAGACCTCTGGATGAAATTCAGCTGGCGAACCGCCCACACCACGAGAACAGCACGAACCCAGATCATCGACCCGACGTGCGTACTGACTGGACAGATAAGACATGTTCACCCTGACCCCGCACCTTTTCCGAATGCCGGAAAGACGGGATCGCTTACTGGATGGCGGAGCGGTTTGCGCCCATCGCTGACATCGCCCCCAAACCACCCTGTGCAGGATTCCTCCCGGAGAGAAATCCGTGCACGGAAGCGGAGATTACTTGGACGCCTTGGGCCGTTTGGCGCCGTATTTGGAACGGGCCTGTTTACGATCCTTGACGCCCTGCAGATCCAGGGAACCCCGGACGATGTGGTAACGCACACCAGGCAGATCCTTCACCCGGCCACCACGGATCAGGACAACCGAGTGCTCCTGCAGGTTGTGGCCTTCGCCGCCGATGTAGCTGATGACCTCAAAACCGTTGGTCAGGCGAACCTTGGCCACTTTCCGCAGCGCGGAGTTCGGTTTTTTCGGCGTCGTGGTGTAGACGCGGGTGCAGACCCCACGGCGCTGTGGACAATCTTCCAGCGCGGGGCTTTTGCTCTTGACGACCGCAGACTGACGCGGTTTGCGTACGAGCTGATTGATGGTTGGCATGGCTATTGAGCTTGGATTTGAGAGCAGCCACATGGCTGCGTCGATCGGTGTCAATCCATGGCACAACGCCCGGTGGCGTCTGCCTGAATTCGATTCGTCTGGTCAGGAAAACCTGACCTCATGGGGACTGCCTTGCTGCCTGATGTCCCTTCGATCGACGCCGCTACCATTGTCCAACGGCCCGGTGCTATCCAAAGAGCGCATCTGGCGCAGCGCTCAGCCTGCCCCAGGAGCAGGGGATTATAGGGAGAACTCGTCAGTGCGTCAATGCAGACCCGACAGCCATTCACCCAAACCAGTCCACCTGACCTGGCACCCGGCGCCACTATCTGACCTACCGGCGGCCCCGCCAGGCCCCCGTTCAGGCCGTCAGGTTGCAAGCCCTCTTGCTGGCAGAACCTGATGGTACCCACCATGTTCCAGCGGCACTGGAATGCTACCCCTCACTGCACCTGGCCCTGTCAGCAGACGCAGCGCATCCCGCACCCCGGCCTCTGCCTCCGCAAGGCTGTTGCCTGTCGCAGTGCAGCCGGGAAAGTCAGGAACATAGGCCCGAAAGCAGTTGCCACGTTGTTCGACGACGATTGCATAGGCTGTCATAGAGAATTCTCCTGACGATGGGTGTCAGACACCCCGGCGACCCATTATTGTCCTGTTAAATTGACCGTATGGCTGTGACTTCTGGCTGGTTCGTGACAAAGTCCATTCTCAAACCCAGCCGTGGGATTATTTAACGCTTTTCCCGTTATGGGATGACGTCGACTTGCTTAATAGTAATTATCTGTAATTGTGTCGTCTATTCGCCACTTTTGCCTGAACATCACAGAGACCCCAGACCCTGTCTTCCTACTTGATCCGTGACTACGGCAACAGGGCCGACAATGCCTACTGCACATTGCCGGCCCTGAGATCAGGGATACACCAGGCACCCCTTTTTCAAGTGATCAGTCTCACTCGTCTGTACCTGGGTTATCAGCCGGGGACTCTCCTGCCGACGACGAAGAGGCGCCACCAAACAGTGTGCTCAGATCCAGTGCAGCCGACACGGCCGATGACGGAGTCTCTTCACTTGTCACCAGTTCAGTTTCCTGGGCCTGCGGTATGCTGAATGCAGCCTCTGCCGCCGCCAGCGCAGCGGCTTCCTGCGCTTCGGCCGATTCCTTGTCGTGACGTGCCTTGTGATAGGCCAGGCCCGTACCCGCGGGAATCAGGCGACCGACGATGACGTTTTCCTTCAGCCCGCGCAGATCATCGCGTTTGCCCATGATGGCTGCTTCGGTCAGCACACGGGTTGTTTCCTGGAAGGAAGCAGCGGAAATGAACGAATCGGTCGACAGCGATGCCTTCGTAATACCCAGCAAAATATTGTCATAAGACGGTGGAAGCTTGCCTTCGGCAATCATCTTGTCGGTGGCGTCCAGAATCTCGCTACGCTCGACCTGTTCACCCACGATGAAGTTGGTCCCACCGGGTTCGGTCACCACCACGCGCCGCAGCATCTGACGCACGATGACCTCGATGTGCTTGTCGTTGATTTTTACCCCCTGCAGGCGGTACACGTCCTGAACTTCATCGACGATGTAGCGTGACAAGGCTTCTATGCCCAGCAGGCGCAGGATATCGTGCGGATCAGCGGGGCCATCGACAATCATCTCACCCTTGTTCACGACCTGACCATCATGCACCAGAACGTGCTTCTCCTTGGGAATCAGGAACTCATGCGCATTCCCATCCAGGTCAGTAATGACCAGTCGCTGTTTGCCCTTGGTGTCCTTACCGAAGGACACGGTACCCGTGACTTCGGCCAGCATGCCGGCATCCTTGGGCGAACGGGCTTCGAACAGCTCCGCCACCCGGGGCAGGCCCCCGGTAATATCCCGGTTTTTCTGTGACTCCTGAGGAATCCGTGCCAACACTTCACCGACCGAAACCAGCTGACCGTCGCGCACCGTGATCAGTGCCCCCACGGGGAAGCCGATTTGCACGGAGTGATCGGTACCGGCGATTTTCACTTCCTCGCCACTTTCGTTGATCAACTTCATCGTCGGACGGACATTCCGTGTACTGGTGCCGCGCCGTTTGCCGTCGATGACCACCTGGGTCGACAGACCCGTGACCTCGTCGACCTGCTTGGCTACCGTCACCCCTTCTTCGACGTTTTCGAATTTCACCGTACCGGCATACTCGCTGATGATCGGCCGCGTGAGCGGATCCCAGCTAGCCAGTTGCGAACCGGCGGTGAGCACCTGTCCATCATGCACATGCAGCGTGGCGCCGTAAGGGATCTTGTGCCGCTCACGTTCCCGTCCGTTGTCATCGGTGATCATGACCTCACCCGAGCGCGAAATGACGATCAGCTCACCCTTCGCATTGGTGATGTAGCGCATGGTGGCCGTAAAACGGGCGGTACCATTTGATTTGGTTTCCACCGAACTGGCCACAGCAGCACGTGATGCGGCCCCCCCGATGTGGAAGGTGCGCATCGTCAGCTGCGTCCCAGGCTCGCCGATCGACTGTGCGGCGATGATGCCAACCGACTCGCCGGTGTTGACCAGCACGCCACGTCCCAGGTCGCGACCATAACATTTGGCGCACAGACCATAGCGCACATCGCAGGTGAGCGGGGTGCGCACCCGGACTTCGTCGATGCCAAGCTGCTCGATCTTCTCGACCAGATCCTCGTTGAGCAGCTCACCGGCGGGAATAGCAGTTTCCTGGGTTTCCGGGTTGATGACATCTACCGCAGTGACGCGTCCAAGCACCCGGTCACGCAGCGGTTCAATGACTTCACCCCCCTCGACCAGGGCCCGCATGGCGACGCCATTGGTTGTGCCGCAGTCCTGCTCCGTCACAACCAGATCCTGGGCAACATCAACCAGACGACGGGTCAAGTACCCGGAGTTTGCTGTTTTCAGCGCCGTGTCGGCCAGACCTTTACGGGCACCGTGCGTGGAGATGAAGTACTGCAGAACGTTCAGCCCCTCACGGAAGTTCGCGGTGATCGGCGTCTCGATGATCGAACCGTCCGGCTTGGCCATCAGGCCCCGCATCCCCGCCAGCTGGCGAATCTGGGTGGCGGAACCACGGGCTCCGGAGTCGGCCATCATGTAGATGGCATTGAACGACTCCTGCTTCTGGGCAAGCCCTTCGCGATTGATGACGTCTTCAGTCGCCAGCTGATCCATCATCGCCTTGGCGACCTGGTCTCCGGCTTTGGACCAGATATCAACGACCTTGTTGTAACGCTCCCCTTGGGTCACCAGACCTGAGGTGTACTGCTGCTCGATCTCTTTGACCTCCTTCTCGGCGGCCGCCAGAATCTGCGGCTTGGAAGGCGGCACCAGCATGTCGTCGATGGCGATGGAGATTCCGCCCCGGGTTGCCAGGCGGAAACCATTCTGCATCAGCTGGTCAGCCAGGATGACCGTGGCACGCAGGCCGCAGCGACGGAACGACGCGTTGATCAGACGCGAAATTTCCTTCTTCTTCAACGCCCGGTTCATCAGATCGAACGGAAGCCCTTTCGGCAGAATCTCGGAAAGCAGTGCGCGCCCGACCGTTGTCTCAAAACGCTTGAAATGCGGGCGGAATTCGTTGTCACCAATACGCTCGTACTCGTGCAGGCGCACGGTGATCTTGGTGCCCAGCTCAACCTCGCCATTGTCATAGGCGCGCTGGACTTCCTTGATATCGGCCAGGTACATGCCTTCGCCCTTGCCATTGACCTTGGCGCGGGTAGCGTAGTACAGACCCAGCACGATATCCTGAGACGGGACGATCGACGGCTCGCCGTTGGACGGGAACAGCACGTTATTCGAAGCCAGCATCAGGGCACGGGCTTCCATCTGCGCCTCAAGCGACAGCGGCACGTGAACAGCCATCTGGTCACCGTCGAAGTCGGCGTTGAAGGCGGCGCAAACCAGCGGATGTAGCTGGATCGCCTTGCCTTCAATCAGCACCGGCTCGAATGCCTGAATGCCCAGACGGTGCAGCGTTGGCGCCCGGTTCAGCATCACCGGGTGCTCACGGATCACTTCTTCCAGGATATCCCAGACGATCGGCTCCTGCGTGTCCACCATCTTCTTGGCCTGCTTGATGGTGGTAGCAGCCGACATGGCCTCCAGCTTGTTAAAAATAAAGGGTTTGAACAGCTCCAGTGCCATCAGCTTGGGCAGACCACACTGATGCAGTTTGAGCTGCGGGCCCACCACGATGACCGAACGGCCGGAGTAGTCCACCCGTTTACCCAGCAGGTTCTGGCGGAAACGCCCGCCCTTACCCTTGATCATGTCGGCCAGCGACTTGAGCGCGCGCTTGTTAGCGCCAGTCATCGCCTTGCCACGACGACCGTTATCCAGCAGCGAGTCGACCGACTCCTGCAGCATCCGTTTCTCGTTGCGAACGATGATCTCTGGCGCCTTCAGCTCCAGCAGACGCTTGAGCCGGTTGTTCCGGTTGATCACGCGCCGGTACAGATCGTTCAGATCCGACGTCGCGAAGCGGCCTCCATCCAGAGGCACGAGTGGACGCAGCTCGGGTGGCAGCACGGGCAACACTTCCATAACCATCCATTCGGGACGGATACCCGAACGCTGGAAACCTTCCAGCACCTTCAGACGCTTGGCAATTTTTTTGATCTTGGCTTCCGAGCTGGTGACCTGGATCTCCTCGCGCAGACGTTCAACCTCTCGGTCGATGTCGATCGACTTGAGCAGCTCCCGCACACCCTCGGCGCCCATGGCTGCGACGAACTCGTCACCGTACTCCTCAGTTTTGGCCAGGAAGTCATCTTCGGTCAGCAGCTGGTTACGCTTGAGCGGGGTCATCCCCGGCTCGACCACCACATAAGCCTCGAAATAGAGCACGCGTTCGATGTCGCGCAGCGTCATGTCCAACACCATGCCCAGACGTGACGGCAACGACTTCAGAAACCAGATATGTGCAGTCGGACTGGCCAGCTCGATGTGACCCATCCGCTCGCGCCGCACCTTGGCCAGAGTCACCTCGACGCCGCACTTCTCGCAGATCACTCCGCGGTGCTTGAGGCGTTTGTACTTGCCGCACAGACACTCGTAGTCCTTGATCGGCCCAAAAATCTTCGCGCAGAACAGCCCGTCACGTTCCGGCTTGAAAGTACGGTAGTTGATGGTCTCGGGTTTTTTGACTTCGCCATAGGACCAGGAGCGAATCTTGTCAGGGGAAGCCAGACCGATGCGGATGGCATCGAAGTGGTCGCTTTCCTCGACCTGTTTGAAGAGATCCAGCAATGCTTTCATGGGTTCTCCGTTATATTCCTCAGCTCAGTCTCAGGAGCGTTCCAGATCGATATCGATGCCCAGCGAGCGGATTTCCTTCACCAGCACATTGAAGGATTCCGGCATGCCAGCGTCGATCGCATGTTCGCCCTTGACCATGTTTTCGTAGACCTTGGCACGGCCCGTCACGTCGTCGGACTTCACCGTCAGCATTTCCTGCAGGGTGTATGACGCGCCGTAGGCTTCCAGTGCCCAGACCTCCATCTCCCCGAAACGCTGACCACCAAACTGCGCCTTGCCACCCAGCGGCTGCTGGGTCACCAGGCTGTAAGGGCCAGTCGAACGTGCGTGCATCTTGTCATCAACCAGATGGTGCAACTTCAGGAAGTGCATGTAGCCTACCGTGACCGGACGGTCAAACGGATCACCGGTACGGCCATCGCGCAGGATCAACTGGGTCTTGCTGGGTGTAAAGCCCAGCTTTTCGGTACGTGGATCTTCCGACGGGAAGGCGAGGTCAAGCGCCGCATGAATCTCTTTCTCGGTTGCGCCATCGAACACCGGCGTGGCGAACGGCACGCCGTCGCGCAGGTTGTTCGCCATAGCCACCAGCTCCTCGTCGGAGAGGGAGTTCAGATCCACCTTTTCGCCGCGGTCATTGTAGACCCGGTCCAGGTAACGCCGCAGCTCGGAGGTTTTGACATGACGATCCAGCATTTCGCCAATGCGCAGCCCCACACCTTTGGCTGCCCAGCCCAGGTGCGTTTCCAGAATCTGCCCAACGTTCATCCGCGAAGGCACGCCCAGCGGGTTCAGGACGATGTCGCACGGTGTGCCATCAGCCATATAGGGCATGTCTTCGATCGGCACGATACGCGAGACGACCCCCTTGTTACCGTGGCGACCAGCCATCTTGTCACCCGGCTGCAGGCGCCGTTTGACCGCCAGATAGACCTTGACCATTTTCAACACCCCTGGCGGCAGTTCGTCACCCTGGGTCAGTTTCTTGCGCTTTTCCTCGAAAGCCAGATCGAACTGGTGGCGTTTTTGCTCGATGGCTTCCTTCATGCCTTCCAGCCAGCGGGCATCTTCCTCGTCGGCCAGACGCACCTCGAACCAGTGATAGCGATCCAGGTCGTCCAGGTATTCGGCTGTCACGGCTGCGCCCTTGGCCAGTTTCTTGGGGCCGCCATTGACTTCCTTGCCGATGATAAAGCGCTTGATCCGGCTGAAGGCATCGTTTTCCACAATACGCAGCTGATCATTCAGGTCCAGACGGAAACGCTTGAGCTCGTCATCAATGATTGACTGGGCCCGACGATCCCGTGTAATCCCTTCACGGGTGAAAACCTGAACATCAATGACCGTACCATTCATGCCCGAGGGCACGCGCAGGCTGGTGTCCTTCACGTCCGAAGCCTTCTCGCCGAAAATCGCTCTCAGCAGCTTCTCTTCCGGTGTCAGCTGGGTCTCACCCTTGGGTGTCACCTTGCCAACCAGCGTGTCACCGGCCGACACTTCCGCACCGATATAGACAATGCCGGATTCGTCCAGACGGGCCAGCTGGCTTTCGGACAGGTTGGAAATATCGCGGGTGATTTCCTCCGGCCCCAGCTTGGTGTCACGGGCCAGCACGGACAGCTCTTCGATGTGAATCGAGGTATAGCGGTCATCAGCGACCACTTTCTCGGAAATCATCACCGAGTCCTCGAAGTTATAACCGTTCCAGGGCATGAACGCGATCAACATGTTCTGCCCAAGCGCCAGCTCGCCCAGATCGGTGGACGCGCCATCGGCGATGACATCACCAGCGGCTAGCCGGTCACCCTTCGCAACGATGGGGCGCTGATTGATGTTGGTGTTCTGGTTGCTGCGCGTGTACTTGATCAGGTTGTAGATGTCGACACCGACTTCACCCGCAGTGGCTTCCTCGTCATTGACCCGGATCACCACCCGGTTGGCATCAACGTAGTCAACCACCCCGCCGCGCAGGGCTGTCACCACCGTACCCGAGTCCACTGCGCACGTACGCTCAATGCCCGTGCCCACCAGCGGCTTCTGCGGACGCAGGCAAGGAACGGCCTGACGTTGCATGTTGGCACCCATCAGCGCCCGGTTCGCGTCATCGTGTTCCAGGAATGGAATCAGCGAAGCAGCCACCGACACGATCTGCGAAGGCGCCACGTCGATGTACTCGACCCGATCGGCCGACACCAGCTGCGTTTCGCCATTGATCCGCACCGACACCAGCTCACCCGTCAGACGTCCCTCTTCATCGACCTCGGCGTTGGCCTGAGCGATGACATAGCGCCCTTCCTCAATGGCCGACAGGAAATCGATCTGATCGGTCAGCCTCTGATTCTCGACCTTGCGATAAGGAGTCTCAAGGAAGCCGAACTCGTTGAGACGCGCATAGAGCGCCAGCGAGTTAATCAGACCAATGTTCGGGCCCTCCGGCGTCTCGATCGGGCAGACCCGGCCATAGTGAGTCGGGTGCACATCGCGCACCTCGAAGCCCGCCCGTTCGCGGGTCAGACCGCCTGGCCCCAGGGCCGAAACCCGACGCTTGTGGGTAATCTCCGACAGCGGGTTGGTCTGATCCATGAACTGCGACAGCTGGCTTGACCCGAAAAACTCACGGATTGCGGCACTGATCGGTTTACTGTTGATCAGGTCATGCGGCAGCAGGTTCTCCGTCTCGGCCTGCCCCAGGCGCTCGCGCACCGCACGCTCAACGCGCACCAGACCTGCCCGGAACTGGTTCTCGGCCAGCTCACCCACGCAGCGGACCCGACGGTTGCCCAGATGGTCGATGTCATCGATCTCGCCCTTGCCGTTGCGTAGATCCACGAGCAGCTTGATCACAGCGACAATGTCGTCATTTTCCAGCGTCATAGGCCCGGTGGGATCTTCACGACCCACGCGGCGGTTGAATTTCATCCGCCCGACGCGAGACAAATCGTAGGTATCCTCGTTGTAAAACAGCCGGTTGAACAACGCCTCAACCGCATCCTCGGTCGGCGGCTCCCCTGGGCGCATCATCCGGTAGATGGCAATGCGGGCCGAAATCTGGTCGGCAGAGTCATCCAGTCGCAGGGTCTGGGAGATGAATGGCCCGGCATCCAGGTCATTGGTGTAGAGCGTGCGGAATTGCTGGATATTGGCAGCGCGCAGCCGACCCAGACTGTCTTCGGTCAGCTCATCGTTAGCACGCATCACGATTTCGCCAGTCTCGGGATCGATGATGTCAGTTGCCACCGCACGCCCCAGCAGAAATTCGTCAGGCACGCTGACCAGCTTCAGGCCCGCCTTCTCCATCTCGCGGATGTGCTTGGCGTTGATGCGTTTTTCCTTGGCAACAATCACGTTCCCTTCGCGGTCGGTGATATCAAAACGCGCCGTCTCGCCCTTCAGCCGCTCGGGCACAAGTTCCATCTTGGCCCCTTCAGCTTCGAGCGTGAATGCGTCGAAGACAAAAAAATGGGCCAGAATCTGCTCAGGCGTCATGCCGATCGCCTTGAGCAGGATCGTCACCGGCATCTTGCGGCGCCGGTCAATCCGGAAGTAGAGAATGTCCTTGGCATCGAACTCGAAATCAAGCCACGAACCGCGATAAGGGATGATCCGTGCCGAGAACAGCAACTTCCCAGAACTGTGCGTCTTGCCCCGGTCATGCTCGAAAAACACCCCGGGCGATCGATGCAGCTGCGAGACAATGACGCGCTCCGTCCCATTGACAACAAAAGAACCAGTCGGCGTCATGAGCGGGATCTCACCCATGTAGACCTCCTGCTCCTTCACCTCCTTGACCGTCGGCTTGCTGGCCTCCCGATCCATGATGACCAAGCGCACACGCGAACGCAGCGGCGCCTGAAACGTCAGACCCCGTTGCTGGCATTCCTTCATGTCAAAGGCAGGCGTACCCAGCGTATAGCCGACGAACTCCAAACGCGCCATGTCGTTGTGTGAAGAAATCGGAAATATCGACTTCAACGCCGCCTGTAGCCCTACATCCTTGCGTTGGTCGGCTGGGACGCCCTCCTGCAAAAACTCAGCATAGGATTCAAGCTGCGTGGCCAGCAGATAAGGCACTTCCTGCACGGCCCGGGCACGCCGGTGGCCATAGCTCTTGCGGATGCGCTTCTTTTCAGTGAACGAGTAGGTCATGGACTCTCCGTGAGACGTCGGGGTCACGATGGGCAAAACGAAAACCGGGCCACAAGCACCGCGCCACAGTTTCTGGATGGGGTGCGGACAGCCTGTTCACGAACTGGCAAACAGTCCGTGACAGCGCCCTGAATGGACATAACGCGCTGTATCGCGTCACATTGCATCAATAAGTTGTCGAAGAAACCCGCTGCAGGACTCTGCTTGGTTCGCGCTGATCTGAAT
Source organism: Lautropia sp. (assembly GCA_030527825.1). GTDB lineage: Bacteria > Pseudomonadota > Gammaproteobacteria > Burkholderiales > Burkholderiaceae_E > Lautropia. The sequence goes on along the minus strand of JAUNAC010000001.1, from coordinate 732,046 downwards.
TTGACGGAACAGCAACAGACAAACAGATTCTTGAAGCAAGTCTGAAAAACGGAAAACCTTCTGATCTGAAGGCGGCATTTCAATAAACAGTCAACGACGGCAAAGCATCCAACCAAGACAAACCGACCAGATACACGGCAAATGACCGAGGTCTGAATGCAGACCCCGGTCCCTTTGGTCGATCACCAGTGGGCAGTCGATTACTTGACTTCGACTTTCGCGCCAGCGTCTTCCAGCTGTTTCTTCAGCGCATCAGCATCGGCCTTGGAAATGCCTTCCTTCACAGGTTTCGGCGCACCGTCGACCAGATCCTTGGCTTCTTTCAGGCCCAAGCCGGTCGCTGCACGTACAACCTTGATGACTTCCACTTTTTTCTCACCAGCGGCAGCCAGCACAACGGTGAATTCGGTCTGTTCTTCGGCAGCAGCAGCAGCGCCGCCACCAGCCGCCGGGGCGGCGACAGCAACAGCAGCAGCAGCAGCCGAAACACCGAATTTTTCTTCCATCATCTTGATCAGTTCGGACAGTTCCAGAACCGTCATGCCTGCGACTGCGTCCAGGATATCTTCTTTGCTCAGTGCCATTTGGATTGACTCCAGTTTGATTGCGTTGTTGGGTCGGAGGAATGTCCGACAGTCATTCAGATAAGAGGTGTATGCTCAGGCGGCTTCCTGCTTGTCGCGCACAGCAGCCAGGCCGCGAACAAACTTCGTCGGAACCTCGTTGAGCGTACGGACAAAGGTAGCCACCGGTGCCTGCATCGTACCCAGCAGTTTGGCCAGCAGTTCCTCACGGCTTGGCATCGTCGCCAGAGCCTTGACGCCGTCAACGTCCATGACCACGTGGGGCATGGCACCACCTTTCACGACGAGCTGCTCATTGGCCTTGGCAAAGCCGGCAATCAGCTTGGCCGGTGCCACCGGGTCAGCAGAAATACCATACATCAGCGGGCCAACCATACTGTCTGCCAGCGCTTCATATGGTGTTCCCTGCACGGCGCGGCGCACCAACGTGTTTTTCAACACGCGCAGATACACACCCGATTCCCGTGCCTGCTTGCGCAGCTGGGTAATCTTTTCGACTGTCAGACCACGGTACTCAGCCAGAACAATTGACGAAGCCTGTGCTACCTGCGCACTGACTTCCTCAATGACGGCCGCTTTCTCTTCACGATTGAGAGCCACGGTCTTTCCTTACAAATGAAACGGTCGTGCCGAAGCACTTCCATCGTTGACAACACGGCGACCAGGTGTGAAGCCCTGAGCACAGCGCCTGCAACCCGTAACGATCGTCACGTCCGAATTGCCCTGCTGCAATCAAACACTTCATTCTTCAGGACCGCCATCTGCGTATGGCGTCCGGACAACGAAAACCACACCATTGCCCGAACATTCAAGGCCCTTCTCCGGACTGACCGAAGCGCTGGCCCCATACGGTCTTTGATAACTCGCACCCGGAGGTGCGGCCCAAAGCCTTCCTGGAAAACAGGATATTGGAATATCCAGAACTGTTTTCCACTATTCTGAAACAACGTTTTGCCTGCGCCGCCCCGACTTTCGCCGGGACGGTCAAACCGGACTGGTCAGGCTCCTGCGCTGATGGTTGCGGTATCGACCTTGACACCAACGCCCATCGTGCTGGAAACAGCGACCTTGCGCAGATACAGCCCCTTGGAAGTTGCCGGCTTGGCACGCATCAACGCATCCACCAATGCGGCCAGGTTTTCCTGCAAGGCAGCCACGTCAAACGACGCACGACCAATGGTTGAATGAATGATACCTGCCTTGTCGGTCCGATACTGCACCTGACCGGATTTGGCGTTTTTCACCGCATCAGCCACATTCGGCGTGACCGTACCGACTTTCGGGTTCGGCATCAAACCGCGCGGGCCAAGAATCTGACCGAGGGAACCCACCACCCGCATGGCATCCGGAGAAGCGATGACCACGTCGAAATCGAGCTGACCTGCCTTGACCTTTTCAGCCAGGTCTTCCATGCCAACAATATCTGCCCCTGCTGCCTTGGCTTCGTCAGCCTTGGCACCCTGGGTAAAAACAGCAACACGGACAGCCTTGCCAGTGCCACGGGGCAGCACGACCGAACCCCGAACCAGCTGATCCGATTTACGGGGGTCAATACCCAGCTGAACAGCCACATCGACCGACTCGTCGAACTTGGCCGTGGCACATTCCTTGACCAGTGCCAGTGCATCCGTGGAGGTATAAAGCTTGCTGGGTTCAACCTTTGCATTCAGTGCCTTGGCACGCTTGCTGAGCTTGGCCATTTACACGCCCTCCACATTGACGCCCATACTGCGGGCGGAACCGGCGATGGTGCGCACGGCGGCATCCAGGTCAGCAGCACTGAGGTCGGGCTGCTTGGTCTTGGCAATCTGTTCGAGCTGCTCACGCGTGAGCGTACCCACTTTGTCCGTGTGGGGTGTCTTGGACCCTTTGTCGATCTTCGCGGCTTTCTTGATCAGAATTGACGCCGGTGGCGTCTTCATGATGAAGGTGAAGCTCTTGTCAGCAAACGCTGTGATCACCACCGGAATGGGCAAACCGGGCTCCATACCCTGACTCTGGGCATTGAACTGTTTGCAGAATTCCATGATGTTCAGACCACGCTGCCCAAGTGCGGGCCCGATCGGGGGCGATGGGTTGGCTTTACCTGCAGGAACCTGCAGTTTGATGAAGCCGATAATTTTTTTTGCCATGACTGGCTACTCCTGAGTGAGTGCGACCGCCTGCAACGCATCGCAAACCTTATGATGCTGCCGGCTCCTCAAAACGCTGCCGCTTACTATCCATGCGACAGCCTGAAATTTTCATACCAGACCCGAATCAGAGTTTTTCTACCTGACCAAACTCCAGTTCGACGGGGGTAGCTCTTCCAAAAATCGTGACAGATACCGTCAAACGGCTCTTGTCATAATTGACTTCCTCGACGTTGCCGTTGAAATCAGCAAACGGCCCTTCTTTAACACGAACCATTTCACCCACTTCAAACAGCGTTTTGGGTCGTGGTTTCTCCACACCTTCCGCCATCTGGTTCATGATCTTGTCGACTTCAGCCTGGGAAATAGCTGCTGGCCGATTTCCACTTCCGCCTACAAACCCCGTTACCTTGCTGGTGTTTTTCACCAAATGCCAGGTATCGTCGTTCATTTCCATTTCAACAAGAACGTAACCCGGAAAAAAGCGGCGCTCAGTGATCGAACGCTGACCGTTTTTCATTTCCACCACTTCTTCCGTGGGGACAAGTATCTGTCCAAACAGATCCTGCATGCCGGCCCGATCGACACGCTCACGAATGGCACGGCCGACGCTCTTTTCCATACCCGAATAGGCGTGCACCACATACCAGCGTTTGCTCATCAGCGACTCCAGCCCAGCACAAGATCGTACAGCAGGTACTGCAGCCCGGAGTCCACGAGCCACAAAAACACCGCCATAATAACTACAAACAAAAAGACATAAAGCGTGACTGACCAGGTCTCTTTCTTGGATGGCCAGACCACCCGCCTTGCTTCCTGCCAGGACTCCCGCATGAATGCCAGAGCACGACGTCCAGGTACCGATGTCCAGGCAACAAGCCCACCGACCAGCAGGCCGCCAATGACGGAAAGCACACGAAAGACCAGTGCCTGTTCACGCAATAGATAAAAACCTACCACGCCAGCCAGCACAATCAGAATGGCAAGAATCACCTTGATCCGATCACCACCTGAGGCGAGATCCTCAACTTTATGTTGCGCCGCCATCTATAAAGCCCTGCTTCTGCAGTCAACAACTGCCATGAATGACTCTTGCTCTGACGAAAGCGGGCCTTGGGAGGCCCGCATATTGCTATCTTTTCAGGAAAATGGCAGGGGCAGAGGGAATCGAACCCCCAACCTTTGGTTTTGGAGACCAACGCTCTGCCAGTTGAGCTATGCCCCTACGGTTTCCCTGCAACCAACAAATCTGTATACGCGCAATCAGGCGATGACCTTGGCGACGACGCCGGCGCCCACGGTACGGCCACCCTCACGGATCGCAAACCGCAGACCCTGCTCCATCGCGATCGGCGCAATCAGCTTGACCTTCATCTGCACGTTGTCACCCGGCATCACCATCTCCGTGCCTTCCGGCAGCGTCACCGAACCCGTCACATCCGTCGTCCGGAAGTAAAACTGCGGACGATAGTTCGAGAAGAACGGCGTGTGGCGTCCACCTTCGTCTTTCGACAGAATGTACACCTCGGCCTCGAACTCCGTGTGCGGCTTGATCGTGCCCGGCTTGGCCAGCACCTGGCCACGCTCGACATCCTCGCGCTTCGTGCCGCGCAGCAGAATGCCCACGTTGTCGCCCGCCTGACCCTGATCCAGCAGCTTGCGGAACATCTCCACGCCCGTGCAGGTCGTTTTCTGCGTATCGCGGATACCAACGATCTCGATCTCGTCGCCAACCTTGATGATCCCGCGCTCCACACGGCCCGTCACCACCGTTCCACGCCCCGAAATCGAGAACACGTCCTCGATCGGCATCAGGAACGTTCCGTCCACCGCACGCTCCGGCTCCGGAATGTAGCTGTCCAGCGCATCGGCCAGTGCCAGAATCGCCTGCTCGCCAATCTCGCTCGTGTCGCCTTCCAGCGCCTTCAGGGCCGAACCCTTGATGATCGGCAGATCGTCACCCGGGAACTCGTATTTCGACAGAAGCTCACGCACTTCCATCTCCACCAGCTCCAGCAGCTCCGCATCATCCACCATGTCCGCCTTGTTCATGAACACGATGATGTACGGCACGCCCACCTGACGGGCCAGCAGAATGTGCTCCCGCGTCTGCGGCATCGGGCCGTCTGCCGACGACACCACCAGAATCGCACCGTCCATCTGCGCTGCGCCCGTGATCATGTTCTTCACATAGTCCGCGTGTCCCGGGCAGTCAACGTGCGCATAGTGCCGCTTGGACGTCTCGTACTCCACGTGCGACGTGTTGATCGTGATACCACGCGCCTTCTCTTCCGGCGCGTTGTCAATCTGGTCGTAGCCCTTGGCCTCTCCACCAAACTTCTTCGACAGCACCGTCGCAATCGCCGCCGTCAGCGTCGTCTTACCATGGTCCACGTGACCAATCGTCCCTACGTTCACGTGCGGCTTGGTCCGCTCAAACTTTCCCTTTGCCATAACTGGAGACCCCTGATGTCCTGATGGAGAGTGACCGACCTGACCATGTCAGGGCCTCTTTTCAACAACCCCGACCAACACTGCCAGAACCTGTATTAGATGGTGCCCATGGCGCGGATCGAACGCGCGACCTCTCCCTTACCAAGGGAGTGCTCTACCACTGAGCCACATGGGCAAACCGGGTATGGCCGCACTCACAATCTGAGTTCAGCCCATATCTGTGCCGAACAGCACTCAAACCCAGATCTGTTCGGTCAATTGGATATTATGAACGCCTTTTCTAATAGACGCAAGCATTTACTGAAAACCGCCCCACCCTGGTCGCCCAGGCTAACCGTCCTGGACTTGATCAGCGCATTTTTGTGCCGTTTCGCACCGCCACTTCTACGCTATTTATCCCATTTCCAGCAAAATCGCCCCTATTCCGTTGCACTTTTGCCCTTCCCACTGCTAGGATGAAGTATGTTGACAATCTCCCGCATGGCCTTGGGGGCCGCTACGATTTCTTTCGTATTCAGCTTCCTTGGCTGCAGCCAGCTTCCGACCCAGGCAACTGCCATCCAGATGCCTGCCACCCAGGGCATGGCCCCTGCTCCACTCAGCATCCGGACCTATGTCCCCGGCGACGGGGCCATCTTCACGACACCGTCCACGCTGGTTACCGGCAAGCACGACGCTATTCTGATTGACGCGCAGTTCTCGGCGGACGACGCCCACCAGGTCGTCGAACAGATCAGAAGCAGTGGCAAACAGCTCAAGGCTATCTACATCAGTCACTGGACACCCGAGTACTACTTTGGTCTGGACACCCTCAAGTCCGCTTTTCCCGATGTGAAGGTGTTTGCAACCCCGCAGACCAACGCCCACATCCGTGACAGTGGCGCACTCAAAATGAAGGTATGGGGGCCACAGCTGGGCGTCAATGCACCCAAACGCCTGATCATGCCAACACCTCTGCCGGACGCCCGCCTTCGGCTCGAAGGCCAGAATATCCGGATCATCGGGCTCGATGGCCCGACGCCCGACCGCACTTTTGTGTGGATCCCCTCCCTCCGAGTCATCGTCGGCGGCGTTCTCATCACGGCCGGCGAACACGTCTGGATGGCGGATACGCAAACCCGTCAATCTCGCCTGGACTGGCTTGACATGCTGGATCGCGCCGAAGCGCTGGGACCAGCCGTAGTTATTCCTGGACACTATCTTCCCGGCAGCCCGCTTAACCTGCAGGCACTGCAGTTCACCCGCGATTACATCAAAGCCTTTGATGAGGAAGCTGAGCGGGCGGCCAATTCAGTTGAGCTGATCGCCGCCATGAAAGCCCGCTACCCTGGACTACGTGGCGAGGGGACGCTGGATCTAAGCGCTAAAGTCGCCAAAGGCGAGATGCAATGGCCCTAGGCGCTCACAACACTCACGAATGCTCCCCACAGCCTATGATGATCTGTTGCAGCATCGTGGCGAAAGCGGCTTTCTGAACCCGGAATACAGCAAAATACTTTTTGCTGCTGGGCCGTGGTCATTTCCCAAACCGGCCAGGACTGACAATGGCCTTCACCTGACAGAATGACCCGCCAGGTTTGCCAATGCTCCAAAGAATCAGAAATAGAAACGGGCTCGACGATGCAGAGTTAAAACAGCTCGTCGCCCCCCCTGGCACCGCCGCTGTCAATGCGAGCCCCCATCACGGCTACGCAGTGACGAAATGATCCGGAGCCCGCTGAAAGGTGAGCGAATCCGGTCACCACAGGCAACTTCCGTCCGCAAGGCACCTGATTTCTTACCGGCTCAGCGCCTGCCATCCTCATTGTCAATTCATGTATTTCTCAGACGGCAGCCAGAACCCGCATAGATAAACGCGGCACCCCCAGGGTATGTGGGATGACCTGTACGAAATCCTAGGCACCTGCCCCATGCATAGCATTCAAATAGCCTGTGCATGCGGAAATACTGCCGAGCAAAGTTTTCACCGGCCCCAAGGCTGATAAAATCACTCAGGAATTTAACAGGATTGCCGGTATGCCCGTTTTCCGGGCACATGAGCAGCGCCGAACCGCCCTGACATGCTGACTCATCAGTGCAATCCTGCCACAGCACACAGTATCGGTCACATCATTTTCATGACACATTGACCCGGAAAGATATCCGGGCCACCAACCTGAAGGAAGCACCATGAACACAACTGCCCCTGACGCCAAACAACTGCTGAAAGCACTGGAAAATGTGGCCGTGATTTCCACGACCGACCTGCAGGGAAACATCACGTACGCCAACGATCTGTTTTGCAAGCTGACCGGCTATGCACGGGAAGAACTGATTGGTCAGCCTCACAGCCTCGTGCGTCACCCAGACGTGCCCAAAGCCGTCTACAAGGATATGTGGGACACGATCAAGGCTGGGCAGATCTGGTCGGGCATCATCCCGAATGTCGGCAAGGACGGTTCGGTATATGTGGTGGACACCACGGTCCAGCCGATGTTCGACGAACAAGGCAAGGTTCATGCCTACATCAGCATCCGCCGGGTCGTCAATGACCTGATGCAGGACTTCGAATCGGTCGAAATGGCCAAGGAAACCTTCGACGCCTATTACGACAAACACTGAACCGACATCACGCTATCCGACCACCATCCAGGCATGAACGCTATCGCCGACAGTCTGCTGATCGGTTATGGGTCCGAGTCCGGCAACGCCCGCGCTCTGGCCCAGCAACTGGCCGCAGACCCTGCCCTGCAGGCATTTTCTCCCCAGCTACTTTCACTCAACGAAATCTCTCCCGGCATGCTTCAGTCCGGCGAGCCGCTCATCATCATTTCCTCGCAGTTTGGCGATGGTGAACCGCCCGCCAATGCCGAAGCATTTCTGGCGCTCGTCAACAAAACGGACACGCTGACAAACCTGCGCTATGCCATCTTCGGCCTTGGTGATACAGGTTACCCACAGTTCTGTGGATTCACCAAACAGCTGGACACGCTGCTTCAGGCACGGGGTGCGACAGCCCTGATCAACCGCGTCGACGCCGACAGCAATTTCCAGCAGTTCTTCGCGCAATGGTTACCGGTGGTCGGCAAGGTGATGCAGGGGGATCTGGCCGCGGGCCAATCGCTGCACCTGCAAGTCACGGCATACGGTGCTGATGCCGCGTTTCAGGCAACGCTGCTGGAGCGGCGCGCACTGAGCACCAGCACCCCAGGCGCCTATCACCTGCGGCTGGACACCACCGGCAGCGGCATGGTCTGGCAGGCGGGCGATACCGCCTACATCATTGCAGAAAACGATTCCCGACTGCTCGGCGCCATCGCCAAGTACTATGGTGCCTTCGATGCCGCGACGCTGCTCAGGCACAAGGAACTACGCCAGATCAGCAAGGGGGTGCTGCGCGATCTCGCTAAAATGACGGACAATGAGGCCCTGAAAGATCTGCTGAAGTTCAAGAACCGCAAGGCGCTGGAAGACTATCTCTGGCATGCCGACATCCTCGACATCCTCCAGGATTTCTGCAGCCCCACTTCGGTTCCGCTTCCCGAATTGGCCCGGCTGCTCTCGCCCTGCCTGATTCGCGCCTATTCCATCGCCTCCCCTGGCGGCGCCGGTTACATCGACCTGTGTGTGCGGGAAGTCGTGTACGAGCACAAAAATCGCCTGCATCACGGTACCGCGACGCACTACCTGCTGAACCATGATGGGCCATTCTCCATCTACTGCCGGTCAAATCCGGGCTTTCATCTGACCGGCAATTCCGATACGCCCCTAATTCTGATCGGCACTGGAACCGGCATCGCCCCACTCATGGGCCTGCTTCGCCAGCTGCAGGCATCGAACACTCGCCGGGAAAACTGCCTCATCTTCGGTGAAAAGCACCAACAACATGATTTTCTTTACCGGGACGAATTGCTGGGCATGCAGCAGGAAGGCATTCTTGGTACCTTGATCACCGCCTTCTCGCGCGATGGCAGCGAGAAATATTATGTCCAGCATGCGATGGCTGACCATGCTGCGCAGCTCCGTGCCATACTCGATAAAGGCGCACACGTCTATGTCTGTGGCAACAAGGCCCATCTCGAAGAAGCCGTCGCGCAGGCGTTCAACACCATGATGGCCGACAGCGACCGCCTGCCAGCCAACGACCAATGGTGGAAGCTGATGCAGCGTGAAGGGCGAGTTCATCTGGAACTGTACTGAGGCCAGGAACGCTCCCATGCCTGCCGAGGCCTGCACCGAAGAAGAAATCAGGGCCATGGTTATTGGCTTCTATGACCGTATCCGGGCCGATGCGGTTCTCGGCCCCATCTTCGAGCGGCACATCCAAGACTGGGAAACACACCTGAACACCATGTGCGACTTCTGGTCCAGCCTGCTGCTGCGTACTGCTCGCTTCAAGGGGGCACCTGTGCCCAGGCACCTCGCGCTCCCCGACCTGAACGCCGACCTGTTCAGGCACTGGTTGCAGCTGTTCACCGACCATCTGGCAGACAACCCCAACCCATGGTTGGCTGAGCGCGCCACTCTGTTCGCCCAGCGCATCGCGCAGCGTCTGTGGCTCAGCTATCAGATAGGTCACTTCCCCGATCAGGAGCCAAACCCGTTCCCCGAATCTGCCCAACGGATGCAATAACACTACATAGACCTCACCCTTTCCTGCGCAACCTGACACCACCCACCAGAATTCATAGCAAGTCCCCGATGATTGGCCCTGCCAGACCTATCCGGCAAGGCGTGGTGCCCAGGCATGAAACGAACCCTGACCTATCTCTTTGACCCCCTCTGTGGCTGGTGCTACGGCGCCGGCGCCCCGCTGGCCCGCATCATTAGCAGTACAGGTGTCAACCTGGAGCTACTTCCCAGCGGCCTGTTCTCTGGCCACGGGGCTCGGCCCATGGATGAAGCCATGGCCAGCCACGCCTGGTCAACCGATCAGCGCATTGAGACACTGACGGGACAACCCTTCAGTATCGACTATCTCACTCAGGTACTGTGCAACCGGCATCAACCATTGGACAGCACGGCGGCTACGCTGGCGCTGACGGCAGTTGCGCAGACTGAACCAGCCCGCGAATTCGAAACGCTGCAACACATCCAGCACGCCCGTTATGTTGGAGGGAAGAACATCACCGAGCGCCACACCCTGATCAACCTGCTGGATGCCCTTGGCCTGTTCGACGCAGCAAACGCCCTGCGTGTCACCAGTTCAACCCTTTTGAATGACACCCAGCAACGCATTGACCGCGCGTGTGCCCTGATGAACGAAATGGACGTGCACGGCGTTCCCTGCTTTGTGATGACACACGACAATACCCGACGGACGCTGCCTGCCAGCATGCTATTCGCCCAGCCCATGCACTTCACCCGTCAGATTTACGGCATCAGTGAGGCAGAGCTGGATAACCTGCTCTGATGTCCCATACCTGACACACCCACGCACTGGCCTGACATCATGAACTACTGCACCGTCGCACAGGGGAATCCCCGATACCGACGTTCTGAATGATAGAAAATCAAGCCCATGTGTAAAATCACATGACTGATCGGCAGATTTCCTTGATCATCTGAACGCTATCAGAGCTCATTTTCCCCTTCGTCCACGCTGGTAGACCATGAGCACACGTCACCCCCGCTCGTCCATTCTGTGGATTGCCACATTGGCAATCCTCATGAGTGCGCTCGCGCCATCGGTGACCAGCCTGCTGGCGAACCTTCGGGGCGAGATCCTGCTGGATATCTGTACCGCGCCTTACAGCGACGGAGCCTCCCAGGCCGTCCAGCTACTGCAACAGCAGATCTCCCCAGGTCATCCTGCCCCCAACCGTCCTGCCCTGCATGACGGCAGCCACTGCCCCTATTGCCAGCTTCAGCAGCAATTACCGGCCATGCCGAGTCCGCCTGCTCCTCTGGTACTGACGGATCAGGGGACCCTGCTCAGGGTCCTGCTGCTGGCACCTACCCCCCCACCGGCGCCCCACGCCTGGTCCGCCCATCCCAGTCGCGCCCCACCGATCCGCTCCTGACCCTGCAAGCCTGCACGCCTGGTCATCCATCTGACACGCCCCGGCAGAGCGCGGCTTCCTGCGCATGAGCACACTAAGTCTGCTGTGCAGTCACAGGATTCAGCTGGCTGCCCACTTGCCGTCCGGAACGGCCCAGGTTCGTTGCAATTTCTTTTGCACACCTCGTCTGGAGCGCATCCATGTCCCCCCTTGCCAAGCCAGGCCACGCCCTTCGTCACGTGACCTCAACTACAGAGCAGCCCCAAACAGGCGTCAACACAGACGTCCCCTCCCATCACACCCACCCCACATGCACCGCCACCCGTAAAGATCTATCGGTCGGCGAACACCTTTTCCTTGCCGGTGAGCGGCGTGGGGTCTGGCAACTCCGGCAAGGCGTCATGAGACTGGAAAGCCACAGCCCGACCGGCACCAGTTTTGTACGTCTGGCACTGCCGGGCGATCTGCTGGGTGCCGAAGCGGCCCTGCATCAACCGTATACCTTCAGCGCCGTAGCGGTGACTGACTGTGAAGTCATACCGGTCGATGCCAGCACCGACGCACAACGGCAAAACATTATCACTAGCGCCTTCCTGCAGGAGCAGGATCGGGCGGCCGACGCCATGCGTATGCGCCAGGGATCCGTTGCTGCCCGGCTGGATTACCTGCTGCAAATTCTGGACACGGGCATGGATCATCATGAACCCGCCTCGGTACGACAGCGCAAACTGCCGCAATTGCGCGACCTGGCATTCATGATCGATTCAACGCCCGAGAGCGCCTGCCGATATCTGACCCGCCACCTGGGCCTGCACCGGCAGCGCCGCTACCGGCGAACCGCCGCCGTTCACGCGGCGACATCAAGTACGGCCGCCACAGCGCCAGACAGACTGGAAGCAATGGCAATGGGTTAATACCGCTCCGTTTGGCAGTGGAGGTCGGCTGTCGATCTCCACGGGCGATGCCCGTGGAGCCCGGGCACTTGGCAGAACCAGAATGGAGCGGGTGAAGAGAACTGCTCAGTGCATCTAACCTGTTGATTAATCTGGGACGAGACGATGTACAACAAGTCGGAACCATCGACATGCGCGGTCATGATGGAGCCACCTTTGGCGAAGTCTCCCGCACTGACAACGAAAATCCTGCCATCCTTGTGAACAGCAGCCCTGCTGAAGCGTGATCACTGCATGAGACAAACGTGCGCAACTGACGCCCTGCGACAGACTCATCACGCGCCCATCAAGAGGCATGGAGAAGATGAGGTGTCATTCGCTCGAAAGTCGGCCCCTCGATGAAGGCGTAACTTTCACTCACTTGGAACCAATGTTCCGCTTCCAGGGTGTCAAATACTATATCCATGCCAGACAATGGAGATACACCAGCGGAGGCCGGGCTTGTTTGAAAGATGAGGAATATCCTGTACCCTCGCTGAATACGCATTCAACGATATACAAACTGCTGGAATACCTGCAAAGCCAGTCGCCAGGAGGTTTCTGCGCGTTATTGTTTGCATTGAGTCTCTTTACCCTGTTGCGGCCCTCGAACATACACCGGATAGTTCGGCGAAGGCATGTCAAGCATTCGATTCGGGTGCCGTTTAGTTGAAATTATTGAGCGTTCTTAACCGTATAGCGCAACCAAATACTCTCTTCCCTTCCCTTCTCCAGATGCTTCAGCGCAAACTCGACGGGAGCCTTCTCAGGTAGAAAATCGAAGCGTTCGCAGTATTCAGTCCGGCCTTCGGGGTAACGTTGGCAACTAAAGCGAAACAGCACGTCTTTGCCAATTGCATTACGTTCTTTGAAATGGTCTGGAAGATAGATGCCCGGATAAAAGTGCCAATTCCGCCAGCACTTTTGAATTAAATTCATGAGTGGTGCTGGCGGCAGCATTCTCTGAGGGATGTCGCGGCTACGTTCAGCCCCGGCGTTCCAGCGCTTCTACGTGGGCGTAACACACGCGGCCCAGTCTTTCCTTGACGCGCATTTCCGCACCGCGCTCGACTGAATCGCCTCGGCTTCTTTAGCCACCTCCAAACTGTACATTACAGCAATTACCGACGCGGGTGGGTGGAAAGCCGTATTCGGACGAATTCAAGGTCGAAGTGACCATGCAGGCAATTGATCAGGGACATCCCTTCCGGAAGGTTTCGATATAACCAGGAGTTAGTGCCCTTAACTCACTGCGGGCAATCAACAATGGATGCCTGCTGATCAATTGCCAAGCCAGTCTGCGTTGTGAGCGCCACTCCTATACTGTAAAATGCAGTACATTTGCAGCGGTTCCTGGAGAGGCCATGGCCACCATCAAGACTGCGACGCTCACATTTCGTATCGACCCTGATCTGAAAGAGGCGCTTCGCCTTGCCGCGGACCAGGAGCATCGATCCATCGCCAACATGGTCGAGGTTCTGATTCGGGACCACTGCGAGCGGCGGGGTATTGAGATTTCGCCCTCCGAAGAAACCAAGAACAACAACGGAGCGCGTTCATGATCAGGACGGTCAAGCAAGCCTGCAGGTTCAATCCCATCATTCGTGATTATCGGATGAGCCAGGGGATCGAAAATCTCATAGACCTCATCAATGACGCGGGTGACGGTAGTGAATTTTTCTCACGTAACTTCGTCACCCACGGCATGGATCAGCTTTTCCGCGAAGGCTTGCTGCGCTTATCTGGCAAGTCCGATCAAGCTGTCTTCGAATTGACTCAGGCGATGGGCGGCGGTAAAACGCACATGATGATCGCGCTGGGGCTGCTCGCGCGTCACCCGCATCTGCGCAAGGACGTTCTGCCAGCCGACTTGGTCTCCCGCGTCGATTTTGGGCACGCGCGTATTGCCGCGTTCAACGGTCGCAACAACCCCGACAACTTCATCTGGGGCGACATTGCCACCCAACTCGGGGCCGCAGAAGCCATCAAACCCTATTGGGCGAATGGCCCCAAGGCCGTCGACCAGCGTCAGTGGAAAGAAATCATCGGTGACAAGCCCACGCTGATCCTGCTCGACGAACTGCCGCCTTATCTGGACAACGCCAGCACGCAGGTGTTTGGTCAGGGCACACTTGCCAACATGGCAGTCTACAGCCTCTCCAGCCTGATGAGTGCAGCGCTGGAGTTGCCCAACTGCGCCATCGTGGTCGCCAACCTATCAGGAAGCTACAAAGCCCAGACCAAGGCACTGGCCGACGCCATCTCCAACCTGCAGCAGGAAACCCGCCGTCAGGCGATGACCATCACGCCGGTGCAACTGACGGGAAACGAAATCTACGAAATTCTTAAGAAGCGACTCATCGACCAACTGCCGGACGAGCGCGTGATCTCTGACATTGCTGAAGAATACGCGCAGCAGATCAAGCGGGCAGAGGATGGCGGCTACATCATCGCCAGCAGCATCGAACAGATCGCCGAACAGGTGCGGGAAACCTATCCCTTCCATCCCTCCTTCAAGCACCTCGTCGCGTTGTTCAAAGAGAACGAAGGCTTTCGCCAGACCCGTGGCCTGATGCAGTTCACTGCGCGCCTGCTCAAGAGTGTTGACGAGCGCGAAACCGACGACGTTTTCCTGATTGGTACGCAGCACCTCAACCTGAACGACGAGCAAGTCAAGGACGAGATCGAGCGTATTGCACCCAAGCTGATGCCAGCCGTAACGCGCGACATCGCTGACGCGGGCAACGCCATTGCCGAACACATTGACGTTGAACTGGCGGGCGATGCTGCGCAGCAGCTCATGACCTTGCTGCTGTCATCCAGCCTGTCACGCGCCGTCGGCGGGCGCATCGGCCTGTCAGAGAGCGAACTGATCGAGTTCCTGGCCGCCCCGCAACGCAAGCCCGACGAGTTCCTGCAGGCCTTGCAGCGCTTGCGGGAATCAGCGTGGTACCTACACCGTGAAGAGCAACGCTTTTTCATCAAGGAAACCGAGAACCTCTCGCGCCAGATCGAGCGCAACGCCAAGGACATTCCACAGCCCAAGGTCGATCAGGCGCTCATCAATCGTCTCTCGGGCATCCTAAATCCGGTCAGCAGGATCGCTTATCAAGACGTGCAGGTATTGCCGAAGCTGGACGAGCTCAAACTCAGTGGCCCGCGCACGCTGATTGTCATCAAACCCGATGGCAAGGTACCTCCCAGGGAGTTGCAAAACTTCTTCGACTATCAGCAGGAAAAGAACAATCTGCTGGTGCTCAGCGGTCAGGACAGCCTGCTGGCCGACGCGGTGGAAGAACGGCTGCGCGAGCTATATGCCATCGAGCAGATCCACAAACGCCTCAAGTCAGGCGATACCCTGTTCGAAGAGGCCCGCGACCGCTTCGAAGAATCGGAAGACCGCTTCGGCAAGGCCCTGTCGGCAGCCTACAATCGCCTCTACTTCCCCGTCAATGATCCGGTGGATGGGCGCGACGTGCTGGCCGGGGTCACCATCGACCAGGGTCTCAAGCTCGGCCAAGGCGACCAGTCCGCCGAAGCACAGATCGAGAAGCTGCTGGCCAGCCCGCGTGCCGACTACAAACTCGTGGCCGAACTGGGCAAGGACAGCCTCGACGAATGCTTCGCGCAGGCCGAGGAATATCTGTGGCCATCCGGGAAGGAAAACCGCCGTACCCCATGGAAGGACGTCACTACCCGCGCCAAGTGCTCACCCATCTGGCCCTGGATGCCTGGTGCCAGTGGCCTGGATGCACTCAAGACCGAAGCCCTGAAGCAAGGCCGCTGGCGTTTGGGCGAGGACGGTTATATCGAGAAAGGGCCATTCCCCAAGGACAAAGCCACCGTCAACGTGTCCGTCATCAATGTCAAGCCGGACACCGGTGAGACGGTGTTGAGCCTCACTCCACGCCATGCAGGTGATAGTCCAGTCGTATATTGGTCGACCAAGGCTGACGTTTCCGACAAGGACAACAAGGTCGAGGACTTGGACAACTTCAGCTCGACCGAAGGCACTCTGTACTTCTGGGTCAAGGACGTCACTGGCCAGCATGAAAGTGCGGCGGCCACCCGCTGGCTTGCCGACCTCAAGATTCGCCATCAGGTCGAACCGGCCGCCGACAAGCGACGCGTCATCCTAGCTGCCACTCCGCACGCCGATATCTTCTATTCTCTGGACGGCTCCAACCCCAAGAATGGCACCCGCTACGACGCGCCGTTCGAGATTGATTCGGCGAGCTGCCGCCTGCTGGTGTTTGCCCGAGCGGGCGAGGCCAACAAGACGGCAAATTTCCATATCCCCGCCAGCGGCGACAAGACAGTGCAGATCGTCGACAGCAAGCCCGCACGCCTGCAAAGCAAGCGTGTTACCTTCGACACGACCGACCGCGTCTTCAGCATCATCAATCGCTTCCGTGACCAGCCGGGCACGCGTTTCAAGGGTGTGCGCGTTGAGATTGGTGAAGGTGAGAACACCGTGACCGTGCGCTTCCAGGAACGCGAAGTCACTGCCGCCATCATCGAAGGCGTGGTCAACAGCCTGCGCGACGTACTCAAGGAGCCCGACGCACCGCTCAACATTGCCATTGCCGACGGCATCGCCTTCGATTCTGGCTTTGCACTCAAAGAGTTCGCCAAGCTCGCCGGCATCGTGTTGAAGCCGGGTGACATCCATCAGGAGCAATGAGGATGGCTAAAGTCGCAACCAACACTCCATCGTCCAAAGCGCACTCACAAGTGCCGCACACGCTGGGCTTTGGCGTGCCTGCGACATCCGATCCGCATCACTTCAAGGTCATCATTCCCAAGGCCAGCACCGGCAAAGTGCAGATCAGCGAACACCTCGGCTTGCAGGCTGCAAGCAGCGACAACGCCGTGATCAGCCGCGTCCTGCTGGATCGTCCACGCTGGACCGCCATCCGTGCCGAGGTGCGGCGTGCCTTTAATGCACGTCTGGCCGCGCATGGCATCAAGCCTGGCACGTGGAAAGTCGGCGACAACCTGGTGGATCGCTTGCTCGGCAAGGAATTGTGCGTACTGGTGTGGGCCGTCGAGCAGATGGAGATGGAGAAGATTCCAGTCGCCGTGCGCAACTGGTTGGCGCTGCGCCCGGAAGAGCGCTGGTGGCTGTTTGGCATGACAGCCGTGAGCACCGGCGGGGTGATGGACGCGGGCAAGGGCTGGCGCGCGGCACTCAAACACGCCTTGGGCGATGTGGCGCAAAGCGAATTGCTTTCCTCTCATGCACGACGCAGAAAATCTGGGCAGAGAGCCCCACAGGTATCGCTGGGGCTGTTCGGAGACGAAGCGCCATGAACTCCGTGCTTGTGCCCCCGCAGCCGAAGATCTACCACATTGCCCACGTGGATCGCCTGCCGTCCATCGTGGCGACGGGCGGGCTTTTGTCGGACGCGCTAGTTCAAGCGCAAGCGCTGGGCGGAACGATGGTGGGCATGAACCACATCAAACAGCGCCGACTGACCGAGCTTCAACTTGCCAGCCACCCCGGCTTGTTCGTCGGTGCCTGCGTGCCGTTTTACTTCTGTCCGCGCTCCGTGATGCTGTATTTGATCCACCGGCGCAATGCAGAACTGGCCTATCAAGGTGGCCAGGAACCTATCATCCACTTGCAAGCGGATTTGGGCACAGTTGTGGCTTGGGCTAATGCGCAACCCGCTCGCTGGGCGTTCACCCTATCCAACGCCGGATCTACTTATTTTGAAGACCGCAATGATCTGGCTCGCCTTGGTGAAATCAATTGGGCGGCGGTGCAGGCAAGCAACTGGAGTGGCGGCCTGAAAGAAGGGAAGCAAGCAGAATTTCTGCTGGAACACCGCTTCCCGTGGCACTTGATCGAGCGCATCGGCGTTCAATCTTCCAACGTCTATCGCCAAGTCGTCAACACCCTTCCAGCGCAAGGACACCGCCCCACGGTCGAAGTCCTGCCCGGCTGGTATTACTGAATGAGCGGAGCACAGCCATGATCGAGTACACCTCGGGCGATATCCTCCAGTGTGAAGCCGATGCACTGGTCAACACTGTCAACTGCGTCGGCGTAATGGGGCGTGGCATTGCCTTGCAGTTCAAGAATCTCTACCCTGAAAACTTCAAGGCTTACGAGGCTGCCTGCAAGCGCGATGCAGTGCAGCCTGGTTGCATGTTCGTTTTTGAGACAGTGCAGCTCACTTTACCGCGCTTCATCATCAACTTCCCAACCAAACGCCACTGGCGCGGCAAGAGTCGTATCGAAGATATCGAATCAGGTCTTGTCGATCTGGTCAAGGTCATCCGCGACAAGGGCATCCGCTCCATCGCCATCCCGCCACTGGGCGCGGGTTTGGGTGGGCTGGACTGGAATGACGTTCGTCCTCGTATCGAGCGCGCGCTGACAGAGCTTGCCGACGTGCAGGTACTGATATTCGAGCCCAAGGGTGCACCGGCCAGCGACAAAATGGCGCATGTACGTGAAGTGCCCAAGATGACGGCAGGCCGTGCCGCTTTAGTGGAACTGATGCAACGCTATCTCGGAGGGCTACTTGATCCCTTTGTCACCCTGCTTGAGGTCCACAAGCTGATGTACTTCATGCAGGAGGCTGGTGAGCCGTTGCGGCTTCAGTACGTCAAGCATCATTACGGCCCCTATGCTGAGAACCTGCGCCACGTGCTAAAGGCAATTGAGGGGCATTTGATCGTGGGTTATGCTGACGGCGGCGATGCGCCAGACAAACCGCTCACACTTGTACCCGGCGCGGTGGAAGATGCCAAGGCTTATCTGGATAAGCACGACATCAGCCGCGCCCACTTCGAACGCGTAACCAAGCTTGTCGAGGGCTTCGAGTCGCCTTACGGGCTGGAACTTTTGGCCACCGTACATTGGGTGATGAGCCGCGAGGGGGCCACACAGCACGATAGCGTGGAACGTCTGGTCTATGACTGGAACGCACGCAAGAAGCAGTTCACCCCGCGCCAGCTTGCCATTGCCGAAGAGCGGCTGCGCTCCCAAGGATGGTTGGCGAAAGAAGTGGTTTCGGCCCATTGAGGATTCATCAGGGAATGCAGAAAAGAACAGCCACCCTCACACCCTTGGCCTTGAAAGATGCGCCCGCGCTGATCGAGACGGTTTTTCCCGCCCAGAAAGTGTCGTTCGAGGCATGGAAAGAGCGTATGTCCGGTCGCGCTCAAACGCTGACCGGACTTGGTTCATTCTGGAAAGGCCGCAAGCCGCTGATTCTGGTGCGTGCCATAGTGCTAGCCAGCCTGTTGCCAACTACCGACGATGGACAGGGAGATCTGGCTCTTTTTGAAAAGCTGATGGCCTTCGACGATGAAGGCTTGGCGCGCCGCGCGCTGGCGGCCAATGCATTCTCGGTGACTAAACTGCAGAAGATAATCCCGATCTCCGACCCGGAACGTTACTTTAGTGCACGCGGCTGGCGGAAAGGGGTCACTGATGATGACAAGCTGGTGCTGTATCGGCAGGCATTGACCACGTTGTCGAGCTACAAAGAAAAGGCGGGCATTGGCAAGCGGCCGGAAGAGGTGGATCAAGATTGGCTCTATGCGCCTGTGTGGGCCAATGTCAATCAACATTACGCCCATCTCGGGTTGAGTGTCAGTTCATTCGATGAACTGGTCGAGCAACTCGGTATCCTCAGGTATGGCCATCGCCCGCGCGTGGGTGACACCTTCAGCGGCGGTGGCTCCATCCCCTTTGAGGCCGCACGCATCGGCTGTGATACCTATGCCTCCGATCTCAATCCCGTGGCCTGCATGCTCACGTGGGGCGCTTTCAACGTCATCGGAACCAGCGCTGCCCAGCGCACTGAGATTGACCTCGTCCAGCGCAAGGTGGCGCAAGCGGTGGATGCCGAGATCACCACGCTCGGCATCGAGCACGATGAACAGGGCAACCGTGCAAAGGCCTACCTCTATTGCCTGGAAACGCGTTGCCCGGAGACGGGTTGGCTTGTACCCATGGCACCGAACTGGGTCATTTCACGCTTCAAAGGCGTGATTGCTGTATTGGTTCCGAACCACAAGGAACGGCGCTTCGATATCCGGATCAAGTCGAACGCGTCGAGCGAGGAAGTCGCCCTTGCAGAGATTGGCACCGTGCAAGGCGAGTCACTTGTCTACACGCTTGACGACAAAACTTACCGCACCCCAATCAAAACCCTCCGAGGCGACTACCGTCTTCAAGACGGAACAACGGGCAACAAGCTGCGTCAGTGGGGCAAAGAAGATTTTCAGCCGCACCCAGATGACATCTTCCAAGAGCGGCTTTACTGCATTCACTGGATTACCAAAGAAAGCATCGGCAAACCACGCTTGGAAACGTTCTTTGCTGCGCCAACGCATGCCGACATTGAGCGCGAGCGCAAAGTGGAGGAGATCGTTGCTGGAAATCTTGCCCGTTGGCAAGAAGAAGGCTTGGCACCGGACATGGCCATTGAGCCAGGCGACAAGACCGATGAGCCGATTCGAACGCGTGGCTGGACGCACTGGCATCACTTGTTCAATGCGCGGCAAATCCAGATGCTGCAATGCATCTTGCAGCACGGCAGAACAACAAACACATGGCTGGCCAGCCTTGGCATCTTGAACCTGCAATCGAAGCTTTGCGCTTGGCACAACGATGGGCGAAAGGGCGGGCTACAGAACGTCTTTTCGAATCAAGCGCTAAATACTCTTTTCAACTGGGGTTCGCGAGGTCTCGTTGATCTCATCGATTACGTCCAGCTTGATACAAAGCAATCGCCGGTGCGCCAAGCTCTCAGTCTGAACGCGATCCCTGCTGATAACCTAACCGAACGCGCGGAGTTGTGGATCACTGATCCGCCCTACGCCGACGCCGTCAATTACCACGAAATCACCGAGTTCTTCATCTCTTGGCTGCGCAAGAACCCGCCCACGCCCTTCGATGACTGGGTGTGGGATTCGCGTCGTGCACTGGCTGTCAAAGGCTCCGGCGAGGACTTCCGGCGCGGCATGGTTGCTGCCTACAAGGCAATGGCCGAGCACATGCCCGACAACGGCATGCAGTGCGTCATGTTCACGCACCAGAACACCAACGTCTGGGGCGATCTGGTCGGCATCTTCTGGGCTGCGGGTCTGCAAGTGGTGGCCGCGTGGTACATCGCGACCGAAACCACCTCTGAGCTCAAGAAAGGTGGCTACGTCCAAGGCACGGTCATTCTGATGCTCAAGAAGCGCGCGGCTGGTGAGTGCGCCGGTTTCAAGCAGCGCCTGCTACCCGCCGTGCGCGCCGAGGTGGAGCGCCAGATTCAGACCATGATGCATTTGAACGACAGCATGACGGAGAACCACGGTGAGCCGGTGTGGAACGATTCCGATCTGCAAATGGCCGGATATGCTGCTGCGATCAAGGTCTTGACCGCCTACACCCGGATCGGCGATGAAGACGTCACCAGCTTCGCTTTGCGTCCGCGCGCACGGGGTGAGGTGACCGTGGTGGACGAAATCGTCCAGCAGGCGGTCGAAACCGCCTCCAGCCTGCTCGTTCCTGAGGGCTTCACCGCCGGCGCCTGGGTGCGTCTCACCGGCATCGAACGCTTTGTGCTGCGGATGATGGACATGGAAAGCGCAGGCGCAACCAAGCTGGACAACTACCAGAATTTTGCCAAGGTTTTCCGCGTGACCGACTACAGCCGTGTGATGGGTGACATGCGACCCAACAACGCACGTCTCAAGCGCGTCAACGAATACGCTTCACGCGATCTGACAGATGCCACCGAGCTCGGTGTGACGCGGCTGGGACAGCTCATCATTGCGCTGCAGCAACTGCTCAAGGACACCGAAACGCAGGTTATCGTTGAGCAACTGCGCTCAGAGATGACGGACTTCCTCGAAGTCCGCACCTTGTTGGTGGACGTGCTGGCCTTCATCGAGCGCAAAGCAGCCGAACCCGAGGTGCGCTCTGCTGCCGAGGTATTGGGTGCGCGCCTCAAGAACTTGCGCTTTGGCGGTTGAGGTCTCGCGGCATGAGCATCCGGCGCTTCTCTTCACGTACCCATCGGTTGGATACCGGCTTCCTGATGCAACATCTGGTCGGTGCCAAAAGTTATAAGCGCATCGCGGGTTACTTTACCAGTTCGTTGTTCGAGGTGGCAGGCGAGGCACTGGAGCATATCCCCGAGGTCAAGATCGTCTGCAACGTGGACATCCACCCGGACGACCTGAAGGTGGCGCAACTGCGTGAGAGCAAGATGCTGGGTCGCTGGAACGAGCGGAGTCCAGAAGCCGAGGCGCTGCTGAACCGCGAACGCTATCGGCGGCTGGATGCCTTCCTCGCCAAGCATGGGCAGGCGGTACGCGTCGCGCCGGATGACATCTGTGGTTTTGTGCATGGCAAGGCCGGTGTGATCACCTTGGCCGATGGCCGCCGGCTGGGTTTCATCGGCTCGATGAACGAGACGTGCAGTGGCTGGCAGCGCCACTATGAAATCCTGTGGGAAGACGAATCGCCGGAGGGCGTGGCATGGATCGAAGATGAATTCGACTTTCTCTGGAATGCAGCAAAACCATTGCCTCAGGCCGTGATCCGAGAGGTACATCGGCGCAGCTATCGGCGAGAGATCGAGTTCATCGAAATTGATGACGACGTGGATCTTGCTCCCGCGGCACTGATTGAATCACCGCTGTACCGTGAGGGGCAGCAGTTGCAGCCGTGGCAGCAAGGGTTTTTGACCGAGTGCCTGCGTCATCAGCGTCTGTATGGCACGGTGCGCCTGCTGTTGGCTGACGAAGTGGGCCTGGGCAAAACGCTGTCGCTGGCCACCGCCGCGCTGACGCTTTGCTTGTTGTCCGACAAGGACAACGGGCCACGCCGCCCGGTCGTCATCTTTGCCCCGGCCACGCTAACTGAACAATGGCAGACCGAGATGCTGGATAAGCTGGGCATCCCGACTGCACGTTGGGATACCGTTGGCAAGGTCTGGCTGGATGCTGACGAGCGAGTGCTGTCGCCTGCCGGGCGCGAGCAGATTGCCCATTGCCCATTGCGCATCGGCATTGTCTCCACCGGTTTGATGATGCGCGACTCCCTGGAAAAGCAGCATCTGCTGAGCATGCGCTTTGGCGTTGTCATTCTGGATGAGGCGCACAAGGCCAGGACCCGTCAGGGTTTCGGCAAGGAAGCCGGAACACCCAATGAATTGTTAGCCTTCATGCGCGAGATCGCCGCACGTGCCGATCACGTGCTACTGGGCACAGCCACGCCGATCCAGACCAACCCTGCTGATCTATGGGACTTGCTGGGCATCCTGCACCAAGGCCCAGGCCGCTTCGTGCTTGGCCACGACCTAGCGCCGTGGCACCGCCCCGACGAAGTGCTAGACATTCTTGCGGGCCGCGTGGAGGTGGAATCGCTCCCTCATGCGTGGGAACTGTTGCGCTCGCCACTTCCGCGCATGGAATCAACCAGTGAACCTCGCGCCCGGCGTTTGTTCTCTGCCATCCGGCAAGACCTGGGCTTGCAAAACGGCGAGTGGCAAACCAACCGTTCGCTGGCCGATCTGACGGAAGAAACGCGGGAGATTCTGGAAGAGGAACTGGAGCGCCGCATATCAGGGGCGACCTTGTTTCAGCGCGAGAATCCATTAGTACGCCATGTCGTGCTGCGCAAACGCCAGCAACTTGAAGATGCGGGCTTACTGGCCAAGGTCGGCGTGGATGTTCACCCAGAACGTGCGCGGGTATCAGAGCAGCGCGCCTTCGATGCCTTATTTGAAGGCAAGGCGTTGCGCACGTCGGAGGATTTCCGGCAGGCCTATGACGAGGCTCGTGTCTTCGGCAAAGCGCTGGCCAAGCGTGGCAAGGGCAGCGGCTTCATGAAAAACCTGATGGAGCAGCGCATCTGCTCCAGCATCCATGCGGGTCTGGCAACAGCGCGGCGTTTGCTGCAAGGTGATGTCGAGTACGAGGAGGATGAAGATCAGGTAGCTGACATCAAGATCGAATCGAGTGAAGAACGCGAGGTGCTGGAGCGATTGATCTCACGGCTCGAGCGACTGGAATCTGACCCGAAGATGGAAGCCGTTGTTCACTTTCTGGACAAGGAAAAATGGTTGGGCTTGGGCGTCATCATCTTCAGTCAGTACTACGACACTGCAAAATGGCTGGCCGATGCATTGGCAGCCCGTTACCCGGAAGAAGCCGTCGGCCTGTACGCAGGCGCTGGCCGTAGCCGCCTTTACCAGCGTGAAGACAGCGTCGGTGTTGAGCGTGAAACCTTGAAGCGGATGGTGGCCGAACATCAGATTCGCGTAATGGTGGCCACCGATGCCGCCTGCGAAGGCTTGAACCTGCAAACCCTCGGCACGCTGATCAACATAGATCTACCGTGGAACCCCACGCGACTTGAACAGCGCATCGGCCGCATCAAGCGCTTCGGGCAGCGGCGCAAAACCGTGGACATGCTAAACCTCGTGTTCGAGCAGACCGTGGACGAGAAGATCTACGAACGACTATCCGAGCGCATGAAGAACCGCTACGACCTCTTCGGCTCGCTGCCGGACACCATCAAGGACGAGTGGATCGAGGACATCGAAACACTGGGCGAGCGGCTGGATGAGTACATCAATGCCCAGAAAAGCGCGACGGGCTTCGATCTGCGCTACACCAGCACGATGATGCCGCCGGAGAAGGATTGGCGCGAGTTCACCGAGGTGCTGTCGCGGCGCGATCTTGCTACGTTGATGAGCGCGGCATGGGGTTGAAGAACACGGCCACCATGACAAACAGGCGATAGATGATGGTGCGCACAGATAACCACGGTTAAAACGTCACTGATCTGTTCAGACTTTGCTTTGATAGTTGTCGCGCCGCAATGTCGAACGAGGCGCCAGCAAACATTACTGTCCCGGCCATTTCATCGAGCCAATGCGATCACTGTCTTTACACGGCTGCGCTCAGCAAATCGGCGGAAGTGATAGTGGCGTTCGCATCAAACATTGGCAGTGTGAGTCTGGCAATGCATCTTTGGATCAAGCGCTTAGCTGAGCTATCAGTACCGCAAGGCCTAGGGCTGCAAGCGGCTGGGGTAGTAAAAGTAATAACCGGGATACGGTTCGCACCAGTCGTCCAGCATGCACACCAGGTGCTCTGCGCGAGATGCTCCAGCACCATGTCTTCGGGCACGAAGCCGATCAAAGTCCCACGGCAGGAAGCCGCCGTGCGTGGGCAGGCGCAGGTTGATGCAATTGTGCTGGGCGAGTTCGTATGACGTGGCGGGCTTGTTCCGCATCTCAGATACTGCGGCGACTTCGGCATCAATCTCCTCGAAACGGGAAGCGACGTTGGCGTACAGTCGTTCACCCACTTCGGTCGCGGAAATCCTGCGAGTCGTGCGTGTCAGCAAACGCGCGCCCGGCCTGGCCTTCAGCACCCGGATTATGTGGCTGAGCGCTGATTGCGATACCCCGAGCTAGGCCGCCGTGCGAGTAAAGCTCTGCTCGCGCGCCACAGCCATGAAGGCCAACAGATCGTTGTAATTCGCTCCGGCCATTGATGAAATTGACTCAAAAATATTAGTTGATTTTACTATCTTGTCATCCGAATGCCAGATTCCTATAAGGCTACGAGCCAACCGTGGCTTAGGCCCGGCGAGAGCACGACAGCAATTTCGAGCCGCCGCTGCGGACGTTGGTGCAAAACATCTCGGACTACGACACGGTGTTCCTGGGCTTTCCCATCTAGGGTCAGACTGCACCGTCAGTGATCCGCTCGTTTCTTTCCGCGCATGACCTGTCGGGCAAGGCCTTGGTCAAATCCCTACCTATGTCATCAAAATTCCAAAGTGGTCATTTCCGCTGGACTAAGGACAGATAGGGATTGTTGAAAGGCATCCCGGCGAATAACAGGAACGCATCTTCCAGAAGACAGGTGAGTAGGCGGCGGGACGCGATACCCTACTTCAGCTACGCCATGAAGTGTTCCCGGACGGATGCATTGTCTCGAACGTGGGCGTAGACGCTGGTGAAAAAGACAGGCGATCGGCCAAGGATGGAGCGTCGGAATATACGGCAGGCACCCGTTCCGAGAGCCCTTCTGCGTTCTGCAGGGTCGCGGGCAAAGCCCCCATATCCACCATCGAGAGCATGTCTTCCATGATGTCAGACATGGGCTGGATTACGGGTAACGAAGCCAAGACGGAGATCTGTTGCCTTGCCAAGGTACTGCTCAGCGTACCAGTTAGAACCGGCTGAGAGTGGATTTCGCTGGCTGCCAGTGGATCGAGGCGTGATGAAAATCTTCAATCCTGACAATGACTGACGACCTTCTTTGGCGTTCGGTGGCAGCCCCTGAAAAGTCAAAATGGAGCGGGTGAAGGGAATCGAACCCTCGTCGTAAGCTTGGAAGGCTTCTGCTCTACCATTGAGCTACACCCGCCAGAGACAGGAAATCCGAAACTGCGATCACCAACCGATGAACACCGGATCCTGGTTCGGCAAGGAACCTGCCATCTGCCTCTACGCCTGGGCGGCTACAGACCTACTGGCAATGTCCCCAAACAGCATCTGCGAGTGAAACAGACGCCGGAAAACTGGTGGAGAGGGTTGGATTCGAACCAACGTAGGCGTAAGCCAACAGATTTACAGTCTGCCCCCTTTAGCCACTCGGGCACCTCTCCGGGCAAGGGGAGAAATTATGTCGCAAGATCGCTAACTCTGTCAAATCCTGAGAAATAACTGTATACCTAAGTCGGGAATTAGCCAGACTCACCACACTTTTTTGACATGCAGGCGAGACGACCCCGGCACGCATTGTTTTCCTAGCCAACGTCGGCTCCAGGCCATTGACAAAACTGCAATCCAGTCAACAAAAAATGGGGTTGAGACACGGCATAACCATCGTTTTTCACCTTGAAAAACGATGGTCGCTAGCGCTCCATGAAACAGACGCCGCGATCTGAATGAGCATATCTCAATAAAACGTGACAGGAGACGCTTTCGTGAAGACATCATCATCTAACTGCCCACGATTACAAAGGATTATCATCTAACGCCACTACGTACAATGCCTTATCTGGTGCAGCATGCGCCACATGTCTGGCAGCTGGCCAGAGATCCTTCGGGCATGCCACGAACCACCATGTGGCATATTCTTCATCATGCGGAATGACTGGCTTTTCTTCTGCGTCCAGTATTCGCTCTCTACGTAGCCTTTCCTGTTCAAAATCACCATCGACCCGGGCCAGAAGCAGCCGTCGACCTGAAAACGGACAGCCTATCCCTTTCATTTCACCAATCAAAATATGCCGGATAGCTGGCACCGTCCGCCGGAAGGCTGCAAAATTAATAGCTGTTGTCCACTTCACCAAAAGGCTGTGAAGATGCCCTCCAAGACTCCCAAAACGACAAAAACTGCCACTCCCCTGGCCGAAGCGTTCGAACCGACCTCGATCGACCAGAACGACAACGAGGCGTTGCGCCGGTATGTAGCCAACCGCCTGCTCTATACCATTGGTAAAGATCCCAAGACCGCAACCAAAGTTGACTGGTACACCGCACTAGCCCGGCTTGCCCGTGACAAACAGATTGAAAGCTGGATCGAAACAACGCGCCAGCAATACGATCAGAAGGTCAAACGCGTCTATTATCTGTCGATGGAATTCCTGGTTGGCCGTGCACTGACCAACAGCCTGATGTCCATTGGCATCTATGATCAGCTGGCCACTGCCATGGCCGAAGGCGGCGTTGATCTGGAAGAAACCCGGGAAGAAGAAGCTGATCCGGGCTTGGGCAACGGCGGCCTTGGCCGCCTGGCAGCCTGTTTCCTGGATTCCATGGCCACCATCGGCCTACCCAGCTTCGGCTATGGCATCCGATATGATTACGGCATGTTCGCTCAGTCCATTCATGATGGCTACCAAGTCGAGCAGCCGGATGACTGGCTCAGGCTCGGTAATCCCTGGGAATTCGCCCGTCCGCAGATTACATTCCCGATCAAATTCGGCGGCTGGGTGGAGCACGATGCCGAACGGGGTGCCATCTGGCACGACGCCGAAGAAGTCATGGCGGTCGCCTACGACACGATCGTTCCAGGCTATAAAACCAAAACTATCAATACCCTGCGGCTCTGGCATGCCCGAGCAGCTGAAAGCCTGGATCTGACCCTGTTCTCGCAGGGCAACTACATGCAGGCCGTAGCCAGCAAGAACCAGTCTGAAAACGTCACGCGCGTGCTCTATCCGGATGATTCCAGCTACCAGGGTCGTGAACTGCGTCTGCGTCAGGAATATTTCTTTGTCAGCGCCTCACTGCAGGACATCCTTCGCCGCTACATGCACAACCACGAGGATTTCAGCCAGCTTTCGGAACAGGTTGCCATCCATCTGAACGACACGCATCCGGCTATCGCCGTGCCCGAGCTGATGCGTCTGCTGGTGGATGTACACAAAGTACCCTGGAACAATG
Organism: Lautropia sp.; assembly: GCA_030527825.1. Taxonomy (GTDB): domain Bacteria; phylum Pseudomonadota; class Gammaproteobacteria; order Burkholderiales; family Burkholderiaceae_E; genus Lautropia. Next base: position 703,530 of record JAUNAC010000001.1, on the reverse strand, counting down.
CCTGGGCGCAGTGCTGTAAAGTTTTTTCCTATACCAATCACACCCTGATGCCAGAGGCGCTGGAGACATGGCCCGTGGCCATGATGCGCAGCGTGCTGCCCCGTCATCTGGAAATCATTTTCGAAATCAACAAACGCTTCCTTGACTGGGTACGTACACACCATGGCGATGATCACGACCTGCTGCGGCGCGTATCCCTGATCGACGAAACCGGCGAACGCCGTGTCCGCATGGCCTACCTTTCGGTGTTGGCCAGTCACAAGGTTAACGGCGTATCCAAACTGCACAGCCAGCTGCTGGTCGATACCATCTTTGCAGATTTTGCCCGCCTGTTCCCTGGACGTTTCCTGAACATCACCAATGGCATCACGCCCCGCCGCTGGCTGGCCAACGCCAACCGTCCCCTGTCCGCCCTGATTGACAAGTCCATCGGCTCAACTTGGCGCAAGGATCTGGGCGAGCTGTCGAAGCTTAAAAAATTTGCGGACAAGCCGGATTTCCTGAAAACATTTGCTGCTGCCAAACTCACCAATAAAGAGCGCCTGGCGCAATGGGCCAAGACTCACGGTGAGGTGAACATCGATCCGCACGCCATGCTGGACGTTCAGGTCAAGCGTTTTCACGAGTACAAACGCCAGCTGCTGAATGTGCTGCACATCGTGCACCGCTACAACCAGATGGTGGCCAACCCCGATAAGGACTGGACGCCCCGGACTTTCCTGTTTTCCGGCAAGGCCGCCTCCGCCTACCGGATGGCCAAGCTGATCATCAAACTGATCAACGATGTAGCACGCAAGGTCAATGCCGAACCCGTACTACGCGACCGGATGAAGGTGGTATTCGTGCCCAACTACAGTGTTTCGGCAGCCGAAATGATTATGCCAGCCGCCAACCTGTCGGAGCAGATTTCCACCGCCGGTACGGAAGCCTCGGGTACAGGCAACATGAAACTGGCTATTAACGGTGCATTGACCATTGGTACGCTGGATGGTGCCAATGTGGAAATCCGTGAACAGGTTGGTGATGACAATATCTTCATCTTTGGTCACCGCACTGAAGACGTTGCCCGGATCAAAGCCGCTGGCTATGATCCTGCCCGTTACTACGAAGAAAATCCCGATCTGCGCCTGGTCATTGACCAGATCGGCGGCGGGTTCTGGTCACCAGACGATGCTGGCCGGTTCCGCCCGATCGCCGATTCCCTGTTACGGCAGGATACTTACCTGCTGCTGGCCGATTTCGCCGACTATGTAGCTACTCAAGAAAAAGTCGATGCGCTGTATCGTGATCCGGCCGCCTGGAACCGTAAGGCCGTGCTCAATGTTGCCGGTATGGGCATCTTCTCCAGTGACAGGACCATCACGGAATATGCGGAAAAGATCTGGGACGTCAAACCACTGAAAGTCTGAGGTGCGGGCAGGCTCGCCCTGGCACATACTCTGACGCTGCGTTGGCGCCATGCCAACGGTTGTTGGGTCACGCATGGGATTTACCAGATGTTTGCGGTATCTTCCATGCCAACCTATCCGGTGCTGATGCGGCCCCCGTCGGGTCACACATGACCAGACGGTTGGCCGCTTCTCCAGCGCAGCCTTGCCTTGCATAGACCTGATGGCACCCGTACCTGCTGCTGCTCTGATTGAGTGATTGTCCGCATCCCACGACGACGGTAATGGCCCGGCTCTCTGCACTGAACCATGCCTCACCAACACTGGACATACTTTTGTCCGGAGCCGTGATAAACGCAGGCATTCAGCAGACACGCCCGTTGCCATCCATGGTATGGCTACCAGGCTGCGTTTGCAGTACAGATCGGAACAGCCGACCTCTAGTCCCGTCCATGTCATTTTTTCCATCCAGAAAACCTGGGCACGCCGTGGACGCATTTTGAACGATCCATGAAAGACAAAACCGTCCCCCTGCCTGAGGGCCACCCCTGGCCAATGGGTGCCACCTGCCAAAAAGGAGGCATCAACTTTGCTGTATTCAGTAGCGGTGCACTCAGTGTGACACTCTGTGTATTCGACACAGACGGTCATGAAATCCATCGCTACGCCATGAACGGCCCACAGAACAACGTCTGGCATGGTTTTTTGCCAGATGTCGGTCCAGGACTGATTTATGGCTATCGAGTCCATGGCCCGTACGATCCACCCAGAGGGCTGCGTTACAACCATGCCCGCCTGCTGCTGGATCCCTACGCCCGGCAACTGCATGGTGAATTCCAGTGGCATGAGTCCCATCTGGACCGGCCAGATACCCAGCTAGACGACAATGCTGCCTACATGCCCAAGGCGGTCGTCACCTGCGCAGATGATTTCGACTGGGAAGACGACCGTCGTCCCTGCATCCCGATGTGCGACAGCATCATCTACGAAGTCCACGTCAAGGGTTTCACCCAGTGCCATCCGGATGTGCCAGCAGCGTTGCGTGGTACCTATGAGGGTATGGGCAGCCCGGCTGCCATCGCGCACCTCAAGCGACTGGGTGTCACGGCGGTAGAGCTACTGCCTGTCCATGAGTCCATCAGTGAAGGCACGCTGATCGAAATGGGTCTGTGTAATTACTGGGGCTACAACACGCTTGCTTTCTTTGCCCCGGATCGCCGCTTCGCCCGTCAGGATGCGCGCCGTGAATTCCGGCAGATGGTCAAAAACCTGCACAAGGCTGGCATCGAAGTCATCCTGGATGTGGTGTACAACCATACCCCTGAGGGGGATCAGCGCGGCCCAACCCTCTCCTGGCGAGGTCTGGACAACCAGTCCTACTATCATCTGAGCCGACAGGATCCAGCCTACTACGCCAATTACACGGGCACAGGCAACAGCATCAACGCCAGCAATTACTGCGCGCTGCAGATGATCATGGATTCGCTGCGTTTCTGGGTTCAGGAAATGCACGTGGATGGCTTTCGGTTCGATCTGGCATCCGTCCTGGGTCGCGTAGCCCTGCCTGGCGCTCCCGACCCGGGACACTTTGACCGCTATGCGCCCTTTTTCCAGACGATCCGCCAGGATCCCGCACTTGCAGATGTCAAGCTGATTGCAGAACCCTGGGACGCCGCTGCGGGTGGATACCAGCTTGGTGCCTACTTACCGGGTTGGAGCGAATGGAACGACCGCTTCCGTGACACCGTGCGCCGTTTTTGGCTACAACCCTACAAGGATCGTGGCGCTTTTGCCAGCCAACTCGCGGGTGCCAGCGAGCAATTCCATCATGACGGCCGCTGCCCGCAGTCCAGCATCAATTTCATCACCTCACACGATGGCTTCACACTGAATGATCTGGTGACCTATAACCAGAAACACAACGAGCCTAACGGGGAAGACAATCGTGACGGACACAACGACAACCATAGCTGGAACGCAGGTGTCGAAGGCCCAACGGATGACCCTGATATCAATCGCATCCGCGCCAGCCTGCGACGGAGCATGCTCGCCTCCCTGCTTCTGGCCCAGGGTACGCCCATGCTCACGGCCGGCGATGAAATGGGACGCACGCAGGCGGGCAACAACAATGCCTATAACCAGGACAATCCTATCAGCTGGGTGAACTGGGAAACGGCTGACGACGCGCTGATCGAGTTCAGCGCCCATCTGATTCGCCTGCGCAAAAAGCACGCGCAACTCCGCTTGCCGGTATGGCTGCTCGGTGCGCCCACCGCATCGGGAATGCTGGATGTCCAATGGCTGGACAATCAAGGCAAATCCATGCTGACAGAAGAATGGAATCAGCCCAGTGAAGGTGTCTTTGCCCAGTTCCTTGGTGCTCACAACGAGCACGAACAGGATCTGCTCATCATTTTTAATCCAGATTCTCAGGATCAGCCTTTTGTAATGCCAGAGGGGGAGTGGTTCATGGTACTGGACACCAACAAGGCCGATGGTCGACCCTGGCGGGCCAATTCTGCCGAGGCCCAGATTGATAAAACCATGACGCAAATCATGCGCACTGGACTGGCGATCAATAGAAATTCCATGTTGCAGCCACCTGTGGTCAAATCGACAAGTCCCAAGACCATCGGTGAGGAAACAGTCACCGTCGAACCGACAGGGCGTGCAGCACAGACCCTGCGTCCCCATTCTGTCTATATATTCGTCGCCCGTCGCAAAGGCTGAAAGCACCGACCATGAGTCCAGCAACCTCACGCGCCAGCGGCATCCTGCTGCACATTACCTCGCTGCCGGATACCGAGCCCATCTCACCCGAATGCCTCCTGGATCTCAACCACCCAGGCTCGGGAGATTTTGGACCCAGTGCCTATCATTTCATCGACTGGCTGGAACACACTGAGCAGCATCTCTGGCAAATCCTGCCACTGGTACCCGCTGGCAGCGGTTACTCCCCTTATATGAGCCCAGCTGGCATGGCCTTCCATCCACTGCTTGTGGATCTACGCGGGCTGGCCTCGCAGGGGTGGCTACCTGCCGATTTCCGTGAGGATCCCTCAGTGGATGGCCCACCCGGCTCACCACCACCGGGTGGACGGATCGACTTCCCTCGCGTCGAACGTTTCCGGTTACGCGCACTGCAACAGGCAGCCCGTACATTCCTGGGTAACCCTGGTGAGCCGCTGCGTCCGGAATTCGACGATTTCTGCTTACGCGAACGCGCTTGGCTGGATGATTATGCACTGTTCATGCTCCTCGATCGGCTACATGCGCACAAGCCCTGGCAGAAATGGCCTGCTGATCTGGCACACCGCAAGCCAGCTGCCTTGGACCGGATCCGTCACGACTATCATGACGACTATCTCTTCTGGTGCTTCGTGCAGTGGGTGGCGGAAAAGCAGTGGCAGGCCATCCGTACCTATGCCAACGCCCGCAATATCCGCCTGATCGGTGATGTACCCATCTTCGTTGCCCTGCACAGCGCTGACACTTGGGCTAATCCCCAACTTTTTGAGCTTGACGCGGATCTCTGGCCCGTCCGCATCGCCGGAGTCCCGCCCGATTACTTCAGTCAGGATGGCCAACGCTGGGGCAACCCGCTCTATCGCTGGTCATCTCACGCCAGGCAAGGCTATGCCTGGTGGATTGCCCGCATCCGCCGCAGCCTCAGCTGCGCCGATATCGTACGCATCGACCATTTCCGCGGCTTTGCCGAATACTGGGCCATTCCTGCCGACTCACCCACGGCTCGCGAAGGCGAATGGCAACCTGGCCCGGGCAAGGCACTTTTCGACGCCCTGGCTGAGGCATTGGGCGAATTGCCCCTCATTGCAGAAGACCTTGGTGTGCAGGGTGACGATGTCCGTCAGCTCCTGAAGGATACGGGCCTGCCGGGCATGGCGGTGTTGCAGTTCGCCTTCAACGACAATGCCAGTAATCCCTATCTACCTCATAATCTCAGTCGAAATGAGGTCGTCTACACAGGGACGCACGATAACGATACCTGCCTGGGATGGTTCGCACAGGCTGGAGAACGGGAACGCGCCCGAACTCAGGTGTATCTGAAAACCGACGGCCGGGAGATTAACTGGGAGCTGATCCATGCCGCATCCCAGTCCGTGGCCGGCTGGGCCATTTACCCCATGCAGGATGTCCTGGGCCTTGGCACGGAAGGACGCATGAACCGACCCGGTGAGGCTGAAGGCTGCTGGGGATGGCGCTTTGCCTGGCAACAGCTGCATGAATGGCAGACCCGCCGGCTACGCGCTATCACTCAGGTGCACGGCCGCGACAACCCGGATGAGCAGCACGGCGAATCCTAGCCTACGGCTCTGTCTGTTCCCATCCCCGGTATCCACAATGCGTTGGCCATAAGCGTGGCAGGAAGGGGCTCGCCATTGAAACGGCTGCTGGGCACATTACGTGCCCCCCAGACGCGGCGCAGGGTGACATCATCAATCATCTTCCGCAGCCATCGATGTGAAGGAAGCTGTTCCTGCCTGCGATGCCAGACCATGTCCACCCGCATGGCCGGGAGCATGACCGGCACCGGCTGCCAGACAAGCCGGTCAGCAATGCCCGTTGCCGGAATGAAATCCAGCGGCAATACCGTCAGAAGATCCGACTGCGTAGCAGCATGGGCCGCGGTGTAGAACTGGTTCAGGGTCAAGACGATACGCCGTGTGCGCTGGCGACTCGCCAATGCCTCATCCACAAAGCCAAACGGGCGCCCCGAATAGCTGACCAGCAGATGGCGGGCATTGCAGTAATCGTCCAGGCTGACCGGACCATTGCCCAGGGGATGCCCCTCGCGCATGGCACAGACATACTGACCCTCATAGATCTCCTGATAGCCGAAAGTATCAGGCCGGTCCTCCTGCATTTCTCTGAGCACAACGTCAGCCACAGCCCCGGGAAAATGTCCGATAGCCAGATGCAGCTCATCATTTTCCAGCAATGGCAACGGATCGCGGGTCGTCAAAGGCCGGAGCCGCAGGGTTGCGTTGGGCGCATCACGCTGCAGCCGCTCCAGCAGCGGCGGCACGAGCAGTGATGCCGTTGCATCGGCCATCGCGATGACAAAAGTTTCGCGGGTTCGATGCGGATCAAATGACTTGGGCGAAATCACCCCCCGCAGGGCATTCAGGGATGTGCGCACATCAGGCCAGATTGCCAGCGCAAAGGGGGTTGGCTCCACACCCCGGCCTGCCCGGACCAGCAGGTCATCGCCAAGCGCCTCACGCAGCCGACGCAGTGCATTGCTGGCGGCTGGCTGCGTCATGGCCAGATTGCGGGCCGCACGCGATATGTTGCGTTCAGCCATCACTTCATCAAAAACCCGCAACAGGTTCAGATCGAAGTTCTGGAAATCCACCCTTCCCCCCCCAGAGAAACCAGAGCGATGTCGTCATGACATCCTTATGGCACCCTCTGCGACTCCCGGATGATGTTGTCACCGGGCGAAGGGCACCCGCATCTTTTTCATATCTCTTTCATTTTACGATCAGGCGCACGGTGCCATGCAAGATCGGGAAAACATCAGGGCAGGAAGCCCACACGATGGCCTGTCGGGCCCACGAGCCGCGCTAGGATGGCTCGGACAGGAGCCGGTGATATAGCGCCAGGTATTCGGATGCCGCCGGCCTCCAGCCATGTTCTGCAGCCATGGCGATACACATTCGTGACGTCCACGCCTCTTTGTCTGCCCAAAGCGCAGCCGCCCGTTCCAGGGCGCGCGTCAAATCAGCCGCATCTGCATGCTGAAATACAAAGCCATTCTCTGCCCGGTAACCATCGTTATGTTCGTTGACCGTATCGGCCAGACCACCGACATTACGCACCAGTGGCAGCGTGCCATAACGCAGACCATAGAGCTGCGTCAGCCCGCAGGGTTCAAAACGTGAGGGAACCAGCACCAGATCCCCTGCACCGAACAGGCGATGTGCCAGACCTTCGTCATAGCCCAAACGCACAGCAATTCGGTCGGGAGCCGAGGCCGCGGCCTGCAAAAAGGCATCCTGCAGCCCCACATCACCACTGCCCAGCAGCACCAGCTGAATCCCCAGCGCCTGCATTTTCGGTAGGGCCTGCAAAATCAGGTCTGCTCCCTTCTGGTCAGTCAGACGACTGACCACGATCGCCAGCATCCGGTCTGGATCAACCGTCAGGCCAAACGCCTCCTGCAGGTCAAGCTTGTTGGTCACCTTGCGATGTAGCGTCTGACGGTCATAAGTCTCGGCAAGCCACGTATCCGTCCTCGGGTTCCAGACGCTTTCATCAATGCCATTGAGGATGCCCGACAGGCGATCACGCCGTGCCAGCAGGACCCCCTCCATGCCCGCTCCCCCCATGGGCGTGGTGATTTCATAGGCATAGCGCGGGCTGACCGTGAGCAGCCAGTCGGCAAACGCCAGCCCACCTTTCATGAAGCTGCCTTTGCCATAGTATTCCAGGCTACGTGCCGAACCTGCCCGCAGCAGCCGCGGAGGCAAGGCCAGTTCAGGGGCATCTTCCAGTGCAAACAGCCCCTGGTAGATCAGGTTATGAACACTGAAAACCGATCGCACACGGCGAAGCGGGTTAAGCGACAGGTAGACGGGAGCCAGACCCGCATGCCAGTCATGCGCATGGAGAATGTCTGCCTGCCAGGCCGGGTCAATATCTCCCCAGGCCAGATGGGCAGCCACCCAGCCCAACAGAGCAAAACGCTGTATGTTGTCCGGCCAGTCCCGATGATCTGGCCCCAGATAGGGATTACCTTTCCGCCTGAAATACCACGGTGCGTCCAGCACATACACAGGCAGGTCACTGACGGAAAGACGGCCCTTGAGTACCTGAACTCGGGCCGCACCCATGCAGGCCCCCAGATCTGCCACCTGACAGGCATGCCGCAGCCCATCCATGATCTGGGGGTAGCCCGGCACCAGCAACCAGGCGTCTGCACCCTGGGCCCGCAACGCACCGGGCAGCGCTGCGGCAATATCACCCAGCCCCCCCGTTTTCACCTGGGGATATACCTCGGCCGCCACATGGAGTACCCGCAGCTGCCCATCCGGCTGGCGTCCGGGCTGGCACCACTGCAACGGCAATTTCGCCACGGTCCGCGCATGCCCTTTTTCAGTCGACGCCAGCGCTGTTCCCTCATGATGCGGAGCGCAGACACGGGTCATGGGACGGGCAGCAATCATGGTCAAATCACACCTGGGTTCTGAGTTTTTCCAGCATCGGGGGTGTAATCAGCGTAACTCCCCCCTCGCTGCGATAGAAGCGTCGAGCGTCTTCATCTGGATCCTCTCCCACCACCAGGCCCTCCGGAATATGGCAGCCCCGATCAATGACCACCTTGGTCAGACGGGCGTTGCGCCCGACCACGACATCTGGCAGCAGCACGGCCCCGTCCACCATGGAGTAGGAATGCACACGGCAGTTGGAAAATAGCAGGGAATTATGCACAGAACCGGAAATGATGCAGCCAGCCGAGACGCCAGATTCAATGGCCTCGCCGCGGCGATCTTCCTTATTGTGCACAAACTTGGCCGGTGGAAGCTGCTCCAGATAGGTCCAGATCGGCCAGTCCCGGTCATAGAGGTTCAATTCCGGCACCGTGGCGGTCAGGTCGATATTGGCCTCCCAGTAAGCATCAATCGTACCCACATCGCGCCAGTACGCTGGTACCTTGTCGCTGTTGTAGATGCAGCTGTCCTCGAAAAAGTGGGCCATGACCTGGCCGGCGGCTACCGCCTTCGGAATGATGTCCTTGCCAAAATCATGCTCGGAACCTGGCGCCTCAATATCTTCATCCAGCATCCTGTACAGATAATCGGCCGTAAAGATATAGATTCCCATCGACGCCAGCGCCCGATCCGGTTTGCCTGGCATGGCTGGCGGATTGGCAGGTTTTTCGACAAACGAGGTGACTTTTTTGTGCTCATCAATGGCCATCACGCCAAAGGCTTTTGCCTCCAGGCGGTCAACCTCGATGCACCCCACCGTCACACCCGCGCCAGACTGTGCATGATCTGCCAGCATGCGGGCGTAATCCATTTTGTAGATGTGATCGCCAGCCAGGATCACCACATATTCGGGATGGTTGGCCTTGATGATGTCCAGGCTCTGATAGACGGCATCTGCGGTACCCCGATACCAGGACGACTCATCGACCCGCTGCTGCGCCGGGATCAGATCAACGAACTCATGCATCTCGGACTTGAGAAAATTCCAGCCCCGCTGCAGATGCCTCAACAGGCTATGCGACTTGTACTGGGTCAGTACGCCGATCCGGCGCAACCCTGAGTTCATGCAGTTGGAAAGTACAAAATCAATAATGCGAAAATGTCCGCCAAAATAGACGGCAGGTTTACAGCGGTTATCGGTCAATTGCTTCAGACGGCTGCCCCGGCCACCAGCCAGCACAAGCGCCATGGCACGTCTAGGTAGATGCCGTTCCAAATTGATACGAGCGCTTTCTTCCATACGTCCCTCCTGTTTTGTTTATCAAGGGTGCATCCGTGCGATATGTCCGGCCGCGCCGGTCACATCCGGCGCCGAACCCCCAGCGCTCCAGGGGGCCGCGAACAGTGAAGCTCGTTTCATGCTGCCTTGTTGTGGCAATTATCTATCGGTTGACGACGAAACGCACGCAACATTCGTCACAGGCAGAAAACACCCCGCCAGGCTCTGATATCAGACCATCGTATCGACAGGCACCCAGACTGACTCAGCCGATGACGGACAGCGCAGAGAGCCGGGCATCACGCAGCACCTGATCAATAGTCCGCCGCGGCGAAACACGCCTGGCTGCATTGCGAACAGATCGGGACGAGCGGTCGAAATTGACTGCCACCGGTGCCGGCGCCACAATCGCCACAGGAGGCCGTTCTTCTGGCAGCGGCTGGCGCCGGCATGGGGAGCTGATGTCAACGAGTGCGCCATCAGGATCCCGGGTCAGGAAGCGTCGCTGCCCGTAAAACTCGTCTCTCGGTGGCTGCACAATAGGCAACCCTCGCACCACCGCCTTGGCATGGATATCATCCACGTTATCGACCACGAAAGTCAGATACATTCCTACAGGGGAGGCCCGCCAGTCAGCTGGCAGCAATGGATGATTGCGCTGGATAATGCACAGCTCCAGCTCTGGTGTGCCCGGAGGACACAGGCGGATGCACCAGTCAGACTCGAACACCACCTCCATGTCCAGCAGGTCGGCATAAAAATCCCGGCTCTCCTGTAGCCGTTCGCTGCTGATATTGCCAAGCAGTCTTTTCACGCTCATGGGGCGCATCCTCCTCCAGAACAATCCAACATGCTAACGAGCAGGCGTAAACTTTCGCTGACACGTGCCGCCTGACGGTCATGAACGGCCGGCCACCGGTACCACCGCCGACCAAACCGTTGCAAGCCCGCCAATGCCCCACCATTCATCCGTGCCCGAGCCTTCCGCTTTGTCCGACTGTTCGTCCCGCCATGAAGGCACGCCGAGCCCTGCCAGGCATGACGCGATCATCCAGCGCACACAGATCTGGCTGGACAAAGCAGTTATCGGCCTGAATCTGTGCCCTTTTGCCAACGCAGTTGTCAAAAAGCGTCGACTGCACATCGAAGTCAGTGATGCCACCGATCCTGTGGCACTGCTGGACGATTTGCGCACCGAGATCAGACGGCTGCTGCAAACGCCAGACAGCGAACTGGAAACCACTCTGCTGGTCTGTCCATGGGTACTGGCCGATTTTCTGGACTTCAATGACTTTCTGGATATGGTCGACGCCCTGCTCAGCGACCTGAATCTGCACGGAACCCTGCAAGTGGCCAGTTTCCATCCACACTACCGGTTTGCCGGCACCCATGCCACCGATATCGACAACGCCACCAATCAATCCCCATGGCCCACGTTGCACCTGTTGCGGGAAAGCAGCATAGACCGGGCGACGGCTGCCTGGGGACCGGATACAGACCGCATTTTCGAAAACAACATCGCCCGCCTGCGCGCCCTTGGCACAGACGGCTGGCGGCAACTGCGCAAACTCTGGCAACCCATCCATGATCAGGACTGAACCATTCCCCCGTCAGGTATACCACCGCATTGTGGCTCCCTCCGTGGTTGAGACGTGTTTCCAGCCGTAGACGGGCTGCAACAAAGCCCATCAAAGCACCCGTTTCCTCTTACATCCCGACACAGGGCACGCCGGCGCCAGACTCAACCGAGACCACCTGGACGACCTGGCCCGCGCGCTGGCTCCTTTCTGCTACCCTTTGCGGGCCGACAATGCCGCCCGTGTCCGGCATACGGTATATATTCCCCGGTTCTGGCCGCAATACGCCACCCCGGTTTTTCCGACCTGTATCCTCCATGACTGATTCCCTACGCACCCGCCTGTCGGCCATCGAACCCGCCATCCTGCGCGATATTTCACGCGGCCTGGAAAAAGAAAGCCTGCGCGTCACCCCGGCAGGCCAGCTCTCGATGCGTCCACACCCCCGGACGCTGGGTTCCCCGCTGACGCATCCTCGTATCACCACCGATTTCAGTGAATCCCAGGTCGAGCTGATTACCGGGGTACATCACGGTATTGACGAATGCCTGGCCGAATTGACCGAAACCCATCAGATTGTCCTGGCTGACATCGACGGCGAATCCCTCTGGTGTACCAGCATGCCCTGTCCGCTGCCCGCTGACGAGCAGATTCCCATCGCACAATACGGTACATCCTTCATCGGGCGCGCCAAGTCGATTTATCGAACCGGCCTCAAATACCGCTATGGCAGCCGCATGCAGACCATTTCCGGGCTGCACTACAACTTCTCCATCCCGGCAGCCCTGTGGAGCACGCTCCAGCGCCTGCCATGCCTGAAACTGGACAGCAACCCCAAACTGGCCCGCAGCCAGGGCTACTTCAGCCTGATCCGCAACTTTCGGCAGCACTCCTGGCTGCTGCTAGTTCTGTTCGGCGCCTCCCCGCTGGTACAACGCCGTTTTGCCGAGGGCATGCCCCACATCCTCCAGCCCTTTGGCCAGGACGCACTCGGCCTGCCCTATGCCACCTCGCTTCGCATGGGACCGCTGGGCTACCAGAGTGATGCTCAGGCACGGATTGGCGCCAGCTACAACTGTCTGAAAAGTTACGCGGAATCACTCTATGATGCCCTCATCCAGCCTTATCCAGCCTATGAGCGTATCGGCGTACAGCGCGACGGACAATACCGCCAGCTGTCCACCTCCCTGCTGCAGATCGAGAATGAGTTCTACGGCACGATCCGCCCCAAACAGCCTATCCGGCCCGGGGAAAGGCCGCTGGCGGCCCTGGCCGCCCGTGGCGTGGAATACGTCGAAGTCCGACTGATGGATCTTGACCCCTTCAGCGCCATCGGTATCACCGCCGAAACCATCCGCTTCCTTGATATTTTCCTCTTGTATTGCCTGCTCTCCGACAGCCCACCGGACAGTCCCAAAATCATCGAGGCCCAGTCGGCTAACCGGCATTGCGTAGCACAGCGTGGCCGGGAACCTGGCCTTACACTGCTGCACGATGATGGTACACAGCATGTCCTGACCGACTGGGGACGAGAAACCCTGGCTGGCTGTGTGCCTGTTGCACAGCGCCTGGACGAAGCATTTCCCGAACAGCAGGGCGCCTATACCCAGGCCCTGGAAATGGCCCGGCAGCGACTGGAGCACCCAGACAGCCTGCCCTCTGCACAGCTGCTCCATGACATGACCAGGACACCAGATACCTCGCTCACCGCCTTGACGCTGGCCCGTTCGCAAGCCCACCGGCAGACTTTGCTATCCCTTCCCCTTTCCGATGCAGTTCGGCAACGCTATGCCCGTTTCGCACAGGAATCCTTCACGCAGCAGGCCAGCATCGAGGCTGCCGATACCGGCGATTTCGAACAGTGGCGCCAGCAGTACATCACCTCGGTTTTCCCCTTGATCAGTGACTGAACACGACGCACAGCAGGTTCTACTGGTTCGGGCCGTAGAGCGGCAGCCAGCTTCCCCGATCTGGACGGACGAAGATCGTCGGCATGTTACCGACGCAGCGCGCCGCCAGCTGGGCCCGGATGCATCAGCAGACACCTTCATCATCGCACGCGCCCGTCTGGCCTGCGCAAAAATCGGATCCCGCCGACCCGCACTGGCCGGCCTGATACACAGCCTGCAATGGCGCAGCTGGTTTGCGCCCCTGCTCCTCGCGCTGGCCTGTCTGGCTGGAGCAATCCTGGACTCCGCCAGTGGTCCACGCGTCAACATCCTCAACCCGCCCCTGCTGCTGATCATCCTCTGGAATCTGTTCACCTATCTGGTCCTGGCGGTGAACACGATTACCACCCGCATACGTGCGGCCAGACCATCCTCCACGAGGCTCGCCAGATCCACGGCAAACGAGGAACAGCAGCGCAGTGCCAGCCATGCCCCGCCAGAAAACCGCGTCTCTTCCCCGGGCGGCTGGCTGCAACGTCATCTGCTCATCCCCCTGGCAACGGGCCAGCGCTGGAAGACACATGGCCGGACACGCGATAGCAGCGTCGCCACCACCTTCCGCGACAGCTGGTTACGCGCGGCTGGACCGCTCTATGGCCAGCGCGCACTGTGTCTCCTCCATGGCGGCGCCCTAGCCTTTGCGCTCGGTGCCCTCGGCAGTCTCTATCTGCACGGACTGGCGCTGGAATACCGGGCCGGCTGGGAGAGCACTTTTCTGTCCCCACCTCAGGTGGAAACCTTCATCCATCTGCTCTGGGGAGTGGCCAGCCAGATCAGCGGTATCCCTCTGCCCGATGCCAACGCCCTGGCAATGATTCGCTTCCCGCTCCATCAGGGCGAAAACGCGGCCCACTGGATACACCTGCAGACGCTGACCATTCTGCTCATCGTCATTCTGCCGCGCCTGGTCCTGGCACTCCTGCATGGTTTGCGCGCCCGCCAGCTTGCCCGCCACTTTCCCCTGGCACTTGATGAGAGCTATTTCCGTGACCTGCTGCGCTCCCAAAGAGGCGAAGCGGCGCTCGTCTGGGCACAACCCTATAGCTATCACCTCGATGACACCACCCGTGCCGGACTGAACCAGCTGCTGCAACGCGCCTTTGATTGTCCAGTCAAGCTGCATCTGCAGCCGCCACTGGCATTGGGCGAAGAGGATGACCTGCCCCATCCCCCGCCGGGCAGCCGCGGTGCCGCACTGGCCATCGCAGTCTATTCCCTGTCCGCCACCCCGGAAGCTGAAAATCACGCCACTTTCCTGTCTATTCTGGGTAAACACCTGCCTGCCGGTACCCCACTGGCCGTGCTCGTCGATGAAAGCGGCTTCCTGGCCCGCTTCGGGACCGCATCGAATCGACAGGAAACACGTCGCCACGCCTGGCGCCGCATCCTGGCCAGCCGCAGCAACATCCCCCCCCTGTTTGTCAATCTTGCTGCAAACAGCCCTGAACACGAAGCCGTCAACACACTGGGCGCCATCCTTGATGGCACACACCAGTCCATTCCGGCCATGCCCTGACCCTACCTATCCATCACTGCCGTGTCTGCTGCCAACACCATCTCCCTCAGCCTGGTTTCGCACACCAATGTCGGCAAGACCACCCTTGCCCGCACGCTGCTCTCCCAGAACGTCGGTGAAGTGCGGGACGAACCGCACGTCACGGATACTGCCGACCGTTTCGAACTGGCACAGACCCCCCAGGGTGACTTGCTGCTTCTGTGGGATACGCCCGGATTCGGCGACAGTGTCCGGCTGGCCAGGCGCTTGCTGCAATCCGAGCGCCCCATTGGCTGGTTCGTCAGCCAGGTCTGGGATCGATTTGCCGACCGTGCACTCTGGTCCAGTCAGCAGGCCGTGCACAACGTACGTGAAGAAGCGGATGTTGTGCTTTATCTGGTCAACGCATCGGAAAATCCGGAAGATGCCAGTTACGTCGAGCCGGAAATGAAAATCCTCGCCTGGATCGGCAAACCCATCATCGTGCTACTCAATCAGATGGGGCCGCCGGCGGGCCATCAAGCCGAAGAAGCCGAAATTGACCGATGGCGCTCCTATCTCACCCGCTTTGGCAACGTGCACCAGGTGCTGGCGCTAGATGCTTTTGCGCGCTGTTGGGTCCAGGAAGGGGCCTTGCTGCAGGCGGTGACGCCACTTCTGTCACAGGCCAAGCAGGCGGCTTTTGGACGCCTGAACCGCCTGTGGCAGAACCAGCGTCGCCAAACCTTCGACCGCTCCATGCATATTCTGGCGGCCCGGCTGGCCGCAACCGCCCTGGACCGGGAGCGCATCCCCAACAGTAGCCTGAAAGATCAGTTACGTGAAGTGGGCAAAGTACTGGGCGTTTCGCGCTCCTCCCAGGATGATGCCAAGCAACAGGCCATGACCCGGCTGGCCGAGCGACTGAACACGGCCATTCGCCAGTCCACTGACGAACTGATTGTGGCCAATGAACTACTTGGTCATGCCAGCGATGACGTGCTCAGCCGTATGGCAGATCACTATGATGTCACCGAAAATCTCAATGAAGGGCACGCAGCTGTCGTGGGCGGGCTGGTCACCGGCGCCCTGGCGGGCCTCAAGGCCGATCTGCTCAGCGGCGGCCTCACGCTGGGCGGTGGCATGATCGCCGGCGGCGTACTTGGTGCCCTCGGAGGTGCCGGCCTGGCCAGGGGCTACAACATGGTACGTGGTATTGATGCCATCACCGTGACCTGGACGGATGCCGTCATGAACCGTCTGGTTCAATCCGCACTCCTCACCTACCTGGCCGTAGCCCACTATGGCCGGGGACGCGGTGAATGGACCCAGTCTGAACACCCTGCCCACTGGGAAAAAACGGTTACGGACGTCCTTGAACAGCAGCATGATCAATTCACCCAATTCTGGCGGAAACGCCAGAATTACGGGCCTGACGCGCTGGCAGCCGCCCTGCAGACAGAGCTGACACTGGCCATGGAACGGATCCTGATCCGGCTCTATCCGAACGCCCTGTCAATGGCCGCACTGGGCAGCGGCGCCCGGCGCCTGAACATCGCGCTTGCAGCAGACATGGCTGAGGCCAGCGGCGAGCTGACGTCCATTCGTCAACAGTCGGCCCAGACCGAAGAACCTGAGTACGCCGCCCATCTACGGGCAGGATTCGCCGCGGTACGACCTGCTACCGCGCCGCCTGCCGACGACCTGCCCCCCCCAGGACAGGAACAACAGACCCCGCCCCCTAGCGTGTCCCCCCACAGCCCTCCCGCAACTGCTCCCACCCCAGCCCCTGGGGTGCACGCGTCATTACATCCAGCGACTGGTACGAAAGCCACAGCCGACACCGCGTCCCTCGCTTCCGTCACGGCCACAACCGGATCATCTCCCGCTACTACGTCCGGTTGCGACATACCCAAAACCGTAAAGCCAGACAGCGCCGATTCTGCGACCCCGGCCAGCCATCAGCGCGCTGACGGAGAAACACCTCCCCCCGCTGACACCCCGTCTTCCCCGTCAGTGGCAACCGGACGCGATGCTGGCCAGGCAGCCGGACATGATTCACCAATATTTCCCAGGGAATCCCCAGCGACCGATACCCGACCGTCCAAGGCAAATAAATCATCCCGTCGCGGCAGTAAAGGGCGTCGCACCCACAACTGAGTTCACGGCAGGGGCACCCATCCGCACCGTTCTCCATATCCACTGAACAGGTGCACAGTGCAGGCACTTCAATCCGTTTTCGTGAACCAGAGCTGCCAAATATCGACCTTGGCAGCGTTTATCCCCGATGCGCTCAGCTCCCCGCCCTGAGCATGACGCAAACGCCAGCCGCCGTGGATATCCGCATTCACCCCAGCGTACGGTTGTACCCGTCTGGGACAGCCAGTCATGGCAGGCAGAAACATTGCGCAGGGTAGCACCGCACACCCCCCGTTTCCGGTCCGGAAATGGCTCAGTCCGTGGTTATAAGTATCACGAATTTGAATCAAAACGCTTCATTTGAAAAAAATATCCAATAATTACCCCTGCCATTCATCTTCAGGACATAATTCAAAAACAGGGAAAGATTCTGGAAACACTGATTTCCGAAGCACCGAAGCGAAGAACAGCCCCGATGACCCGCAAACATCCATCGCGATGCAGCACAGCCATCCTGGTATGCCAGTTACTGGCACTACTGTTCTCCGTTTTCGCACCGCTGATCCAGCCTGCCCACACCTGGAATCCAGACAGCACCATCACGATCTGCCGCGGCGGCGGCATCATTCAGGCCAGCATTCCCCTAGATACAGGTGACGACCATCGTTCCCAATTAGGGCACACGGGGCACTGTCCGCTCTGCATCTCCTCACCTGCAGCACTTCTTCCACAGCTGCAGTCATTTCTCTCCCCTATTGCCTGGCGCCACATTCTGCATGCCATTGCTGCGTGCCACCATACCCAGGCATCCGTCGTTACCTACTACGACACCCGGGCGCCTCCTCGCCCATCTCCAGCTGCCGTTTGACATAACCTCGTCGTATCACCTTTCCTGATTATTGCCCGTTGTCTGCCTCCAGAAGGGGTCAGAACAACCCGATCAGGTTCGTGAACCGCGAGTGCGTTCGGCCCGTCATCAGTTTCCCACCTCTTGCACATCCACCCAAAGGCACGGATGTTCTGCACAGACCTCTGCCATAAAGACATGGCGCTGAGCATGAAGAGGAGACCTGTCGCTGGCGGCACCCAGAACTGTCTGACCACGCTACCTGTGCGCGGTCATAGTGGCTGACTGCAGCTCCTGACCCGCTCCCACACACCAACTGATTCGCTCTGCCGTTGGCCTGCATCAGCGGGCCCCTCAACCACCATGAAAAACATCCGCCTCACCCCCATCGCTCATGCCTTGTGCCTTGCCCTGCTGCCACTGACCGCCGTACCTGCCGCGCAGGCAGCCCCCCGGCTGCTGGAAACCGTTACTGTGCACGGCCCCGTTGAAGGGCAGCAACGCAGCATCTCCACCGGATCCCGACTCGGCATCAGCGCGCAGGAGACTGCCGCCAGCGTCAGCTCCATCTCGCGCCGGCAGCTCAATGAACACGGTGATACCAACGCCCAGAATGCCGTCGCACGTGCTCCCGGCTTTACGGACCTGGGGCATCCCGGCAATAGTGACAGTCAACTCTCGGTCCGGGGCTTTACCGACAGCGGCTCCGTCATGCGCCTTTATGACGGCATCCGGCAATACGGTGGACTCGGAGTCAGTTATCCATTCGACACCTGGTCTATCGAGCACATTGAAGTGCTACGCGGCCCAGCTTCGGTCATCGAAGGCGATGGTGCCATTGGCGGCGTCGTCAACATCGTACCCCGCAGACCCTTCCAGGGTTCGCCCCGCCATGAAATACAGGCCGGCATCGGCAATCACGGTGAACGTAACCTCGCCATCGACAGTGGCGGCTCCCTCAGTGAAAACCTGACGTACCGGCTGGATGCCAGCACGCAAAACAGCCATGGCTGGGTGGATCGTGGCCAACAGAGCCATCATAGCCTGCGTGCTGCCCTGCAATGGAAGTTTCTGCCAGACTGGCAAATCCAGCTTAGCCATGCGGAAGGCCGCCAAAAACCCATGCGCTACTTCGGCGTGCCCCTGATTGATGGCCAGCCGCTCGCCGCCCTGCGCCGCACCAACTACAACAGTCAGGATGCCCGTATCGATTTCCGGGATCACTGGAGCGAGCTGACCCTGTACGGCACCCCAACGCCCCACATCGCCGTACACAGCCGTTTCTACCACATCCGCAGCAACCGGCTCTGGTTCGACACGGAAATCTATACCTGGGACGCAGCCCGCCAGCAGATCGGTCTCGCCGGCGACACAGCCATCCGCCACCATCAACGGCAGACGGGCAATACCACCGACCTGACGTTCACCCACCGGCTGCTGGGGCTCGATAACACCTTGTCCGCTGGATTCGACCTCAACCACAGCGTCTTCCAGCACGACAACAATACTTATCGTGGCAATTTACGATACGTCAGTCTGCTTTCACCCGACACGGGTCTGTTCAGCAGCGACATCCCTTTCATCCCCCGATTCAGGAACAGCGCCGACCAGTATGCGCTGTTCCTGGAAGATCGTCTGCGCATTACCCAGCAGTTGTCTGTCGTGGCCGGCCTCAGACATGATGAAACGCATCTGCATCGCGACAATCTGGTCACCCAGAGCCGCGCCTTCAAACGCTCCTGGCACGACACAGGCCACCGGCTGGGCATCGTCTATGCGCTGAACCCGGCCCTCTCGCTCTATGTCCAGCATAGCCGCGCCGCCGATCCAGCGGGCAGCCCCCTGATGCTCAGCTCCGCCGAAAACTCCGATCTGGCCACCGCGCACCAGCTGGAGGCCGGCATCAAACAGGTCAGCCCGGACAGAAGCAGCGAATGGACACTGGCAGCCTACCGCATCGTGAAACACAATCTGGCCAGCAAGGATCCCGCCAACCCCGACCGCAGCATCCAGGTCGGCAAGCAGTCGTCCCGGGGCATCGAAGGCACCCTGTCACTGGCTCTCGCCCCCACCGTGCGCCTGGATGCCGACGCGAGCATCCTGCGCGCGAGCTACAACGATTTCAATGACGTTGTCGATGGCGCCCTGGTTTCGCGGAATGGCAAAACGCCTCCTGACGTTCCGCAGCGAGTGGCCAATCTGTGGCTGAGCTGGCAGCTCCACCCGCAGTGGACGCTGGCTGGCGGCGCCCGTCATGTCGGCAAACGCTATGCCACCCGGGCCAATGACACCAAACTGCCGGCTTACACCACCGCCGACATTTCACTGCAATGGCGACCAACCCCGAGCACCACGCTCGCGCTGTACGGTCAGAACATCTTTGACCGGCTCTACTACAGCACCGTCTATTACAACGAGACACAATGGTTCGTCGGTGAGTCACGTCGCATCCTGTTCACCATCAATCACCGGTTCTGACCCCGCCTGACTGCGACAGGACACCCTGTCGCAGTCCACCTCTGTCCCCATCCGGATCATTGACATGGACATCCCCTTCAAACGCTGGACCCTGCTGACCCATCGCTGGCTGGGCATCGGGGTCTGCCTGCTCTTCTTCTTCTGGTTCATCTCTGGCATGGTGATGCTGTACGTTGGCTACCCCAAGCTCACCTACACCGAACGCCTGCAGCACCTGCCCGTCCTCACACCTGACGCCCGCCTGCTCTCTCCCCGCAAAGCCTTTGCTATAGCCGGTATCGAAGACGACAGTATCTCCGATCTTCGTCTGAGTGCGTCACGCGGCGGCCACCCCATCTACACTGCTCACCTGGACGGCGGCCCTGGCAACAACGAAACGGTGGTTGCTGTGGACGCCGTCTCCGGGCAGCGACTGCCACCGACGGACGAGCGCGCAGCACTCGACAGTGCCAGGATTTATCTGGATCAAGAACGTCCCCTGCGTTCGCCCGGCCAGTTAGCGCCATCTGCGAAGAATAAGAATACCTCCAGCCAGACCCCGCTAAATCTCGATGGATTACATTATCTTGGCACCGTTGATGAAGATCCACATACCCACAGCACGGATCTGAATCCACACCGTCCATTACACAAGGTTCAGCTCCCTGACGCATCGCACACGCTGCTCTACCTGTCCGGCACCACAGGTGAAGTCGTGCGCGACGCGCCACGCACGGAACGGATCTTCGACTACGTTGGCACCTGGCTGCATTGGCTATACATGTTCCGCGGCGGTAAGCTGACCGCCTGGTGGCCAAGCATCGTCATCACGGTTGCCAGCATCGGTGTACTCGTCGCCATCACGGGCAGCATTGTCGGCATTCTCCGCTGGCGTTTCTCACGCCCCTATCGCAGCGGCTCGCGCTCCCCGTTCCAGCCCGGCATCATGCGCTGGCACCACATTGTCGGCCTGCTCTTTGCTCTCACCACCCTCACCTGGATCTTCAGCGGGCTGATGTCCATGCGTCCCTGGGGATTGTTCGCCAATCCCGCCGCGGAGCTGGACACCGAAAGCATCAGCAGCCTTGATATCGACCCCCAAGACGCCAGCGCTCCACCTGCCCAGCTGCTGCAGCTGGCCCAGGCAAGCGGCAGCCGCAGCGATATCCGTGAGCTGCAGTGGCGCACCCTCCTGAACAGGCCCGTGGTGATGGCCATCAACACTGCCGGTGGCCCACCGGAGATTCTGGATGCCATCAGTGCCCAACCCGTCAAACTGTCCGAGCCACAACTGGCAGGCGCGCTGAACGCCCTGCAACCTGGGCACCCCCCGCTCATCGAGCGGCTGCAGCAATACGACTTCTACTACTACACACGCGCTGATCACACCATGATGGGTGGTTACGGCCCCCATCCACTGCCCATCTGGCGCGTGCATTTTGATGATCCCAATCAGACCTGGGTACACATCGATCCCAGAACGGCAACCGTTCTGGGCACGCTGACACAACGGGGACGCATGGAACGCTGGCTGTTCTTTTTGATGCACAGCTGGGATCTGTTACCCCTGCTGGAACGGCGCCCCGTCTGGGACATCATCATGCTGCTGCTCGCCGCCGGGGGCTTGATATTGTCAGCCACGGGCACCTGGATAGGCATCAAGCGCCTGGGGATCAAGCAACGGAAATGGCGGCATAACCGCCTGAAGGCTGCCAGGCAATAGCAGATACCCGGAAGCAGCCAGCCCGTCAGAAATCCCAGTCCTCGTCCTCGGTTGCCACCGCCTTGCCAATCACGTAGGACGAGCCGCTGCCGGAGAAGAAATCATGGTTCTCGCTGTCGGGTGACAGCGCCGAGAGGATGGCCGGATTGACCTCGCAGGCGGCTTCCGGAAAGAGTGCCTCATAGCCCAGGTTCTGCAGCGCCTTGTTAGCGTTATAGTGCAGAAATGCCTTGACATCCTCGGTCAGGCCGATCCGGTCGTAGAGCTCTTCTGTGTAGAGTGCTTCCACTTCATAGAGCTCAAACAGCAGGGAGAACGCAAAGTCTTTCAGCTGGGCCCGTTCGGCTTCGGGCAATCCGGCCAGGGCACGCTGGAACTTGTACCCGATGTAGTAGCCATGCACGGCTTCGTCACGAATGATCAACCGGATGAGATCGGCAGTATTGGTCAGCTTGCCACGACTGGACCAGTACATGGGTAGATAGAAACCCGAATAAAAGAGAAAGCTCTCCAGAAAGACGCTGGCAATCTTGCGCCGCTGGGCGTGAGCGGCCGCATCGTATTCATCCAGGATCAACCGCGCCTTGGCCTGCAGCCGGGTGTTGTCTTCCGACCAGCGAAATGCCTCATCCACTTCCTTGGTGGAGCACAGTGTGGAGAAGATCGACGAATAGCTGCGGGCGTGCACAGCCTCCATGAAGGCGATATTGGTCAGCACTGCCTCTTCATGTGGCGTCTGGGCATCCGGCAGCATGGCAGGAGCGCCCACCGTGTTCTGCAACGTGTCCAGCAGTGTCAGGCCCGTGAAAACGCGGATCGTCAACGTCTGCTCGTCTTCACGCAGGGTAGCCCAGCTCTGCACGTCGTTGGAGAGCGGCACCTTTTCCGGCAACCAGAAATTGGCCGTCAAACGGTTCCAGACTTCCAGGTCCTTATCATCCTGCAGCCGGTTCCAGTTGATGGCAAGCGGTACCCGGCGAACTGCCTGTCCTTCCGTCGCCCGCGCGCCGTGGCCTGTTTCTGGAACCTCATTCATTTCACTGTCCTGCCCTTATGTCATTTCTGATGTCTTGGGTATGGGTACATGCAGCATGACCATGGTGTCACCGAAAACCCATCCCCTACAGCGCGCATGATACACAGCCGGCCACCTCTGTGCCTTCCAGCACCGCCTGCCGCAGCCGGACATAATAAATGGTCTTGATCCCTTTTTTCCAGGCGTAGATCTGTGCCCGGTTGATATCGCGGGTCGTAGCCTGCGCCGGGAAGAACAGCGTCAGGGACAGACCCTGATCCACGTGTTCGGTCGCCGCGGCATACGTGTCAATCAGCGCTTCAGGACCGATTTCGTAGGCATCCCGATAGTAATCCAGATTTTCGTTCGTCATGAACGGCGCTGGGTAATACACGCGACCGATCTTGCTTTCCTTGCGGATTTCCACCTTCGAAACAATGGGATGAATCGACGATGTGGAGTGATTGATGTAGCTGATCGACCCCGTTGGAGGCACCGCCTGCAGATTGCGGTTATATAACCCGTGCTGCATCACCGATTCACGCAGCGCGGCCCAGTCGTCACGCGAGGGCAACACCACACCCATCCGCTCGAACAGCGATCTGACCTCATCGGTCTCGGGCAGCCAGTCACGCGTTACATACTTTTCGAAAAAGCTGCCATCGGCGTAGCGCGACTGTGCAAACCCCACGAATTGCTGACCTTTTTCCCGGGCCAGCAGATTGGATGCCCGCAGAGCATGATAAGCCACCGTAGCAAAATAAACGCGGGTGAAGTCAATGCCCTGGGCACTGCCGTAATGAATGCGCTCACGGGCCAGAAAGCCGTGCAGATTCATCTGGCCCAAGCCAACCGCATGGGCTTCGTCATTACCCCGGCGCACCGAGGGTACGCTGTCGATCGCTGACATCTCCGATACGGCCGTCAGCGCCCGGATGGCGACCTCCACCGTGGCACCAAAATCGGGCCCGTCCATGGCGGCCGCAATGTTCAACGAACCAAGATTACAGGAAATGTCCGTGCCCAGATGACTGTAGCTCAGGTCATCATTGAACGTCGAAGCTTCGTTGACCTGCAGGATTTCCGAACACAGGTTGGACATGGTGATGCGGCCAGCCACTGGATTGGCTGCATTGACCGTGTCCTCAAACATGATGTAGGGATAGCCGCTCTCGAACTGGATTTCGGCCAATGTCTGGAAAAACTCGCGGGCATTGATTTTCTTCTTGCGGATGCGCTTGTCGCCCACCATCTCCTCGTACTTTTCAGTGACGGAAATCTCGGAAAACGGCTTTCCATACACACGCTGTACGTCATGCGGTGAAAACAGGTACATCTCGGCGTTGCGCTTGGCCAGCTCAAACGTGACATCCGGGATCACCACCCCCAGCGACAGCGTCTTGATGCGGATTTTCTCGTCGGCATTCTCCCGTTTGGTATCCAGAAAACGAAGGATATCGGGATGATGGGCGTTCAGATAGACCGCCCCGGCACCTTGTCGGGCACCCAGCTGATTGGCGTAGGAAAATGAATCCTCCAGCAGCTTCATGACCGGCACCACGCCAGAAGACTGGTTTTCGATGCCCTTGATCGGCGCCCCCCGTTCACGCAGGTTGGTCAGCATCAGTGCCACCCCGCCACCCCGCTTGGAAAGCTGCAACGCGGAATTGATGGCGCGCCCGATGCTTTCCATGTTGTCTTCAACCCGCAGCAGAAAACAGGAAATCAGCTCACCCCGGCTTTTTTTGCCGGCATTGAGAAAGGTCGGCGTGGCCGGCTGAAAGCGGCCACTGATGATTTCATCCATGAAACGCAGGGCGAGCTGTTCGTCGCCTCGCGCCAGCGCCAGCGCCACCATGACCACCCGGTCTTCGAAACGCTCAAGGTAGCGCTGCCCGTTGCGGGTTTTCAGGGTGTAAGAGGTGTAATACTTGAAAGCGCCCAGAAACGTGGGAAAGCGGAATTTCCGGCTGTAGGCTTCATCCCAGATCCGGCGCTGGAAATTGCGTGAATACTGATCCAGCACCTCAGAGTCGTAATAGCCTTCATCAACCAGATAGCGCAGCTTTTCATCCAGATTATGAAAGAAGACCGTATTCTGGTTGACATGCTGCAAAAAATATTCACGCGCAGCGCGACGGTCTGCATCAAACTGGATGTTGCCATCCGCATCATACAGATTGAGCATGGCATTGAGCGCGTGGTAATCAAGAACGGGCTTGCCATCTTCCAGAACATCATCTGACATGGGACAATTTCCTGCGCAGTGTCTTGCTTGGGAGTTAAGAATTCGACCAGAGTTTTGTCAGGCCGTCCCTTACCCTGACGATATCTGCTTCCGTACCGGCCAGCTCGAAGCGATACAACAGCGGAACACCGCACTTGTTCGCAATGACACGACCGGCATATGCAAACTTGCTACCAAAATTCCGATTGCCACTGGCGATGACGCCACGCAACAGGGCACGCCGGGCCGGGTCGTTCAGAAAGCGAATAACCTGACGGGCCACCGCCCCTCGCCCTTCGCCATCGGCGTAAGTTGGGCTGACCAGAACATAGGGCTCATCCGGCTGGGGCATGGATATCTCAGGTGCAATGGGAATCCGCTCGGCCGCCAGTCCAAGACGACGAATGAAGCGTTCGGTATTACCAGACGCGGATGAGTAATAAATAAGCTGTGCCATGACTGAAAAACCGGGACGATGCAAAGGCATCAGGCATCAGCGCGCTCGGCCTGGGCGCCTGCACCGGCTATCGAACAGACGTTGCCGTGCGCCCGGCCTGTGAAAACATTCAGGCCAGACGGCCGATCATGTCGGGCCGAAAACCGGCCCAGTGCTTGTCACCGGCGATGACCACCGGTGCCTGGCGATAGCCCATGGACAAAACTTCCGCCATGGCCACTGCATCCTGGGTCAGATCGACCAGACGATAGGCAATGCCCCGTGCATCCAGCGCGCGGGTGGTAGCAGTGCATTGAACGCAAGCGGGTTTGGAGTAGACGGTAACGGTCATGGACAGGAATCCTTCCGGTGAAAAGAGATGGCGGCTGGCCGTGTGGCCGGGCATCACACGCTGGTGATGCCACACCAGCGCATGTCCTGCGCACCGCCTGAGTGACAGGATGGATTATAGCGAAACGACCCGGGATATAGTGTTACACATATGCAAACGGCACTACCCCTTGAGTAGCCATCAACGTCTGTGCAACACCAGCTAGCACCACATTCGTGCCTGGGACATGCACATTCCCGGCAAAGTAATTGTTGTTATTGATTTTTTAAACGACCGACCGCCTGTCGCTCCGTTCGTCGGCTGCGGTC
This sequence comes from Lautropia sp., assembly GCA_030527825.1. Classification (GTDB taxonomy): domain Bacteria; phylum Pseudomonadota; class Gammaproteobacteria; order Burkholderiales; family Burkholderiaceae_E; genus Lautropia. Next base: position 677,184 of record JAUNAC010000001.1, on the reverse strand, counting down.
AGACCGCAACAACTGTCCAGGTGCTGCCACAAGGCTGCACCGACACGAAACGGCAGGCGGCGGCCGGGGGTGTCATTGCTCGGCAAACGCCCGCTCGATGACAAAGTCGCCCGGGGTGGAGGTGTTGCCTTCGGCAAAACCGCGTTTTTCGAACATCTCTTTCAGGTCGCGCAGCATGTCGGGACTACCGCAGATCATGATGCGGTCTTCTTCCCGATTGAAGGGAGGAAGTTCCAGATCGGCATTCAGCTGGCCATTTTCAATCAGCGTCGTGATTCGCCCCTGATGCCGGAAGGGCTCCCGGGTGACCGTGGGGTAATAGCGCAGCCGGTCGCGCACCAGTTCGCCCAGGTATTCGTGTGCAGGCAGATCCCGCGTAAACAGATCATGGTAGGCCAGTTCATTTACCTGCCGCACACCGTGCACCAGGATAATCTGCTCGTAGCGTTCATAGGCATCCGGATCGCGCGTAATGCTCAAGAAAGGTGCCAGGCCGGTGCCCGTGGCCAGCAGCCAGAGACGTTTTCCCGGCAGCAGGTAATCGGTCACCAGCGTACCCGTCGGCTTACGTCCCACGATGATCTTGTCACCCGGCGCAATGTGCTGCAGTTTCGACGTCAGGGGGCCATCCGGCACCTTGATGCTGAGAAATTCCAGATGCTCTTCGTAGTTAGCGCTCGCTATGCTGTATGCGCGTAACAGCGGGCGCTCCCCTTCTTTCGGGGGAAGCCCGATCATGGTGAAATGGCCGTTCTTGAACCGGAGCGACTCATCCCGTGTGGTGGTGAAGCTGAACAGTCGGTCTGTCCAATGATGAACGCTCAAAACCTCTTCTTCGCTGAATGCTTTCGATTTCATGTACACGCCGGACCGCGTCCGGTCACTAGTGGCAGGCCGGGCTGTGCACGGGCCTGGTTGGGGAATATCCGGGTCGCCATTATGAACCCTGCCCCATGGAATGCCAGTCCATACACATGCCAGCCGCCCGCATTCAAAGTGAGTGTTTGTTCACTTTCATGTGGACAGGCAAATGGGCTAGTTGAAACTGCGCGAGCGCAGCAGATCCAGTGAATTGTCACTGCCTGTCTGGGCTCGCAGGACATACCCCTTGCCCAGGGTGTACTGGATGCGCAGCAGCGCCCAGACGCCCCGAATGCCCTTTTCGTAGCTGACGAACAGGCGGTCATTGATGCGTTTGCCCAGTGAGACCACGCCCGTTTCCGTTGCGTCTGAATTGCTGCTGCTGCTCTGGCCCACCAGACCCTTGGGTGTCATGGTGTCCTGAATGCCGGAATCCACCTCAGTGTTGGAGGCGTAGCCATAATTCAGCACATCCAGGCCCAGCCGGTCTGCAATGGACGGTGTCCGGACGCCGCTGTTGTTACCCAGCAGCAAAGAACCGGCCTGCTGCAGTGCCAACGCCTGCGCGGCACCGCCGGCCTCGTCAGGCGGCACACCCAGCACCAGCCATGACAGTTTGTTGGTGTCGGACATGCTGGGCCGGGAAATCAGGGAGATCTGCGGGTTGCTGGCCTGTCCGGTAATGGCAATGCCCACCTCAACCGGCAGGAAGGGGCGCTTGGCCTCCAGATCCAGTGAGGGGTTATCGACCGGGCCACTGAAGCGGATTAGCCCCTTGGTGAATTTCAGGTTCTGGCCATAAGCCTGATAGCTGCCATCAACAATTTTGACCAGGCCCAGCAGCCGGGGTTCCGCCGGCAAAAAGCCCTGAACCTCCAGTTTGCCGCCCAGTCGGGCCTCCGCACCCATGCCATTGATCCGCAGACTGTTGCCCAGGGACACTCCCAGATCACTGGCAATACGCAAGGTGTCCTCCGGTGCAACCTCCGGCTGATCCTGGCTGGATGACTCTCCTGTTACCTTGACGTCCGAAGGCAGCTCGGGGGCTGCCGAGCCCTGTAGCTCAATTAACCCTTCATCGACTTTCATGTCGCCGGCCAGCAACAGGCCCGCTACGCTGCTGGTCAGCCGTGTCGCGCCGGAAAGGGTCACCCGCTGTCCCGGCCCAATCGGTACCATAAAATGGTCCGCCCGCACATCGAAGACACCATCCATCGGCAACAGGGACGGCAGGGCCCCTCCGCCCTTGGGCGGATTGACCTGGATCGCGGTCCAGGCGCGCTCCTGCGCCGCGATCGCAGCTTTCACGTTGCCCCCCTCGCGCTCTACCAGCTGCGCACGGCCATTGAGCATCAGGCTGCTCTTGCCGGCGCTGAAGCGTAACTGGCGCAGCAGCAATCCCTTGCCATTGAGCTGCGCGTCCAGTACCCCTCCCGCCAGCCGCAATCCGGCCGAACGCTGCAGGACGGACAGATCCTTGCCGCTCAGGTGCACATCCAGCAGGGGCGCATTCAGCGTGCCAGCGATGGCGCCATCCACCAGCAGTGACCCGTCAACGGCCATGTCAGGCCCCGCCAGTGGACTGACCAAACCCAATGAGGGGAGATTCAGCTTGATCCGGCCATCAAGACGGTTTTTGTCAACGCGTACGGTCAGGCCATTGTCATCACTCAGACCAAGCTGTTTTTTCTGCCCGGCCCCCACCTGCTCACGGATCTTGACCGCCAGGTCGCCAGACAGTGCCTCCTGGCCCTGGCCCCGCATCTGCCAGTGAGCATCAAGTCGCACGTTCCGAAGGGCATCCGCATTTTTGTCCAGGGTGACGCCAAGCGCCTGGTGCAGCTGGAGCGGAATCAGTCCTTCGACCGTCCCCCGGCTATCGTATGTAAGGGCTCCTCCCCAGTTCAGCGCAAGATGAGCCAGGTCCATGTGTCCGCCGAGGGCGGACAGGCGGAAACGATCCAAGGTCAGATGGCTGGCATCGAGTGCCAGCGGTGCCGGATCCGTCAAACGTACGCTGGTCCGACCGCTCAGGTCAAGGGTCTGAACCTGTGCCCGGTAGGTCGGAGCACCATGTGACAGCGAAATTCCCCCCAGTAGCTGTAATAGTAGGCGATCCTTGCCCATCCGCAACGCGGCATCGAGCTGATGCTGCGCAGACGAGCCATGCAGGTTCAACGTGGCCCCGTCCAGCACACCCGTACCCATGTCAACCTGATGGGCCGACAGTGCCAGGTCAACGGGAGCCTCAAGACGCGCGGGATTCTGGAGCGACAGGGGGGCCGACAGATCTGCCTTCAGATCCTTCAGGCCCATGTGGCTGGGCTTGCCATGCGCATCCCGGGTCGTCCAGCCAGCGGCGGCCGCCTGCAACTGCAGTTTGGCCGTCAGATCCGGGAAGCGCCCATCCAGATGACCAGCCAAGGCCAGATTGCCCGACAGACGACTGTCCAGCGCCTTGAGGTCAGTCAGGGTGGCCCGGATATCCATCCGGTCATCGGGTCGGCCCAGTGCGCCCTGGGCATGGATACGGTTGGCTGCACCATGCGCCAGGGTGAGATCCAGATCCCTCACCAGCTGCGGCTGCCATCCCGCATCCAGCTCGGCCCGACCATGCAAACTGCCCGTCAGGGGCCGCCCGGCAACCCGGCTGTCAACCAGATCCAGACCCAGCGCAGCCTTCTGGCCAGGGGCCATCAAACGGCCATCGATATGCCAGTCGGCACCCAGCATCCCCGTGCGCCAGGCCGGGTCAATCGGCAAGCTGGCAGGCAGCCACTGGGCCAGATCCAGTCGGCGGGCGGTGCCCTGCAGCTTCAGATCCCAGGGCGCGCTGACGGCAGCCTGCCCGGCCGCCGTCAGCAGGCTGTCACCAAGCGAAACCCTGGCCTGCGTCAGCTTCAGCCAGCGGGCATCCAGCGTCCCATCGAGCCGGACCTGTGCATCAGCAGCCGCTGCCTTCAGCTCCGGCGGCAGTAACGTGCGCATCTGTTCAGCACGCTGTGCCATATCCACCAGGAACTGCTGGCCATCGACCGACACCTGACCACCCAGAACCGTCTGAGGCAAGCCCTTCCAGAGGGGGGCCAGATCCAGGTCGGTCAGCTTCAGATCCGTTTTCAGACGGGGGATGGTGATCCCCGGCAGCGCCATGTCCTGCGCCAGCCAGCTCTCCAGCTGCCCCGTGATGTGCGCCCCCCGGGCGAGGGGAGCATTTGGTGTGAGCGAATCTGCGGCAGATGCGGCACGCGTCCCGCCGGCAAGGCGGCTTTCGGCACGGTTGATTGCCGCCTTCCCGCCGCTCACCGGCAAGTCAATGGCCAGATCCTTCAGCCCGAGATAGAGCTGGGACCACTGCTCGGTGGACGGGATCCGCAGCGTGATGTGGCTTTGAAGCGCCGTCAGTGGCACGCGACCGGCCTCCAACGTGCCGGAAAGCCGATTTGCCAGCCGCAGTTTCCCCTGCCAGAGGTCATGCTTACCCACCACGGGATCCATATCGACATCCAGATCCACGCCCGTCTCCGGCAACGTGCCCAGCGCCGTAAAGCGCGCCAGATTGGTGTCTGCCAGGCGAACGTGCAGGTTTTCCAGTGGCATTCGCCCCAGAGGGCGGACCACGGCACGGACATCAGCCATGCCATCCGCCAGCTGACCACTCAATGTGGCCGGCAGTCGGGCCAAATCGCCATCTACCTGCAGCCTGGCATGATAAGGCCACTGCTGGGCGTGACCGTCTGCCAGCACTTCGCCTTTAAGATGATGTGGCGGTGCCGCATCCATCTGCAGCGTGTCCGTGTGGGCCTTGCCCCAGGGCGTGACGATGGTCAGCGCCGAAATCCGGTATTGCCCCAGGGAATATTGCGCAGCGCCATCAATATCACTCAGGACGACGTGAGCTGGTGCATCCCGGCCGTCAACGGCCGGCGGCTGAATTTCCAGCCGCTTGACCGCCAGCGTCTGGATTTCCAGAGGCAGTGGCAAACCGATATTCCCGGGCATAGCCGCGTCAGTGCGAGGCTTGTCGGGCTCACCCGGCGGTACCTGAATGATCAGCGTATCCGCTTTCAGCAGATGAACAAGCCCTTTGCCACGCAGCAAGGCTCGCAGCGAGAAATGCACCTGCAGGTCATTGCCCTTGACCACGGTACCAGCGCCACGCCATTCAACCCGCCCAAGGCGGATACCGCGCCAGAGATTGCCTCGAAGCTGCTCGAAGGCAAGCGCCTGGCCCTGACGGGCCAGCAGCTGCTGGGTCCACGACAGGGCCTGGGTCAGCCCCCCTTCGCTGCCCAGCCACAACAGGGCGGCCAGCAGCAGCATTAGAACCAGCAACAAAATCCGTACGCTCCACCGAAAGAACGCACGCCACAGCGCGCCTGTACGCCGAGCGGGTCGGGTCGTCATCGTGGTGTCATCCATGGTCAGAAATTGAATCCAATGGAAAAATGAAGCCGATAGCGATGGATGGCCTGCCCGTACGCAACGTCTAATTTGACCGGCCCGACCGGCGTATGCATTTGCACCCCTACCCCATATCCTGACACCGGATCAATGGATTTCCACTCATCCGATACGTTGCCGTAGTCATAAAACACCCCCAGCGACAACAGCTCGGTCAGCCGGTGCTGATATTCCAGCGACCCAATGGCCAGATAACGCTGCCCGATTACCGCGCGGTCTGTATTCAGCCCCAGGGAACGATAACCGTAGCCACGCAATGAACCGATCCCCCCTGCCCGGAACAGGTTTTCACTGGGGATGCCAAACCGGCTGCCAGCATTGACGACCCCGAACTCCAGCCGGCCAATCAGGCTGCCGTCCTTCCAGATGGAATGCTGCGGCAGCGGCTGAAAGCCGACCATACTGGTATAGAAGCGGGAAAAGGTGGCGTCACTGAGCAGGCGCTTGCTCGCACCCGAGATCTCAAACTTGACGCCAAAACCACGCGTGGGGTTGAGCATTGAATCAAAGCGTTTCAGCGTCCATGCCTTACCCAGCACCAGCGCCTTGATGCCATCACGCTGGCCACTGCTGCGAAAATGGTCCTGCTCCTGCTGCAACTGCAGCGACGTGAACGCATCAATGTCGCGCTCACGCTGTCCGTAACCTACATAGGCATTACTGTTAAGCGTGATGAGACCGTGGTCGCTATCGCGCTCCAGCCGGCCACCAAAGGCAACGTAGCGATTAGCCGCATCATAGGGGGTGCGGAAATTGGCAAAGGCCCGCTGGCGGCGCTGCGACATCACCACGGATGCCTCCATCTGCAGGCCGAACAGATTGCGATCCTGAAAACCCACCTGACCTCGGATGCCATCATCCGTACTGTAGCCCAGACCATAAACCAGCCGGTGGCGCTTGAGCTCCTCGACGACCAGCCGGATCGGCACCGCCTTCATATCCGGATCCTCCTGCAGGGCCAGCATATCGGGTACGGCACTGATGGAGCTGAAATAGCCCGAATCACGCAGGCGCTGCTCAAAGGTCTGCAGGAGCGCATCCGTGTAGGCATCGCCCTCATGAAATGGCTGGAGATCCGTCACGACATGTTCCGGATAACGGGCCAGCCCCCGGATCTCGACCTTGCCAAAGGCGACACGGTCGCCTGAATCCACCACTGCCATCAACCGCGCCCGGGCGCTGGCGGCATCAACCTGCGCCGAACTACGGGCGATGCGCGCCCGCAGATAGCCCTGCTGCTTCATGGCATCGATAAGCGCCGCCTTGCCGCTCTGCCACTGTTTGCTGACAAAGGGATCCCCAACGGCCATGCCAAACCGCTGTTTCAGGTTGGCCAGCGCACGATTCTGGGTGCCCTGCCCCTCGATCTGGATATCCAGTGCGCTGACCTTGGTACGCACACCTGGCCTGAGCACCAGCCGGACACCGCTTGGAGCCTGCACATCAATCACGATATCAGGCTCGAAATAGCCCTCGGCCTGAACGATGGCCAGCACTTCGTCATGCAGTTTCGCCACCAGCCCCTCGAACTGCACCGGATCGTAATCGGTACGCTGCTGCCACCGTCCTATCAAGGTACGCTCGCGGATAGCACCTGTGAAATCTCCCGGTGCCTCAATATCGAACCGGTAATTGCTATGTCCAAGCAGGGCAGAGACCGGGTTGATGGTCTTTGTGGATGACTGCGCCGATGCATCTGCAGCCGCCAGCGGCCCGCTTGACAAAGCCGCCGCAAGCACCAGCAAGCCAGTCAAGGCGCTCACCCAACAGCTGTCCAAAATCCGTTTTCTCATGGCATCGTGGCACGGCTCCTCCGTGCGTCAGGAAAGCAGAAGCAGCGCACACCCGTTTGGCAACAGCCAGGCCACGCCACATCGAGCAGCCGGAAGTATAGGGCCTGCCGCTCCTTCATACTGAAAAACCGTGACAAATGCCGTGGACCAGCCGGCGGGCGGTTTGCCCGTCAGATTCTGCTCCCTCCATCACATGAAAACGCCTGCAGCCGGGATGGCATGCAGGCGCTCCCTGCCGTCCCCCCCGGGGACGGCTTACGCATCGGACGCTGGCCGGGTAACCAGCGACTGGCGTCGTATCAATCCACCAGACGGTACTGTCGCGCCAGACGAACGAAGCTTTCCTGCTCGGCCTCGCGTCGGGTATCGCTCCAGCCCAGGTGCTTGGCCATGAAAGCCGCAACATCCGGCGCCACAGCCTCGGCTGCCCTGGAATCCAGAAACAGCAGGCGTATCCGCCGGGCAAGCACATCCTCCAGCGATACCGCCAGCTCCTGATCCATCGCCCACTGCACCTGCGCATAGGTGTAGGGGTAATCGGGATGCAGCCGTCTGGCCAGCGCAGCATCACCTGCCGCCAGAGCTTCAATGGCGCCCGCATCACTGCCATAGAGTGTCAACGGCGTATCATCCAGATGCTGTTTGTCGCCCATATAACCATGCAGCCGCAGATCCTGCGTCCGGCAGGTCTTGGCTGGTAGCAGACCGGCACCGATTGCGGCATCAACACCATCTTCGGCCATCTGCCGATAGGTCGTCCATTTGCCGCCGAAGATGTTGACCATGCCGGATTTGCTCACATCCACCTTGTGGCTGCGGGAGACCTCCTTGGTGGACTTGCCTTCCTCCTTGGGCGCAGCCAGCGGCCGCAACCCGACGAACACACTGCGCACATCAGCCCGGGAAGGCGGACGCTTCAGATAGTCGCGGGCCGTGTTCAGGATGAAGTCGATCTCCTGCTCCAGCGGCTTCGGTTCGTAGGAGGGCTCCTTGATGAGCGTATCCGTCGTACCGACGACCACCTTGCCGTGCCAGGGTACTGCGAACAACACCCGACCATCAGAGGTCTTGGGCACCATCAGGGCATCATCGCCCGGCAGGAAATCACGATCCAGCACCAGATGCACCCCCTGACTGGGCAGAATGGGCGGTTTTTCATGCACCTCATCCATGCCCAGGATCGGGTTGGCGAACACACCAGTCGCATTGACCACGCATTTCGCCTTGACCTGATAGGACTCCGTCCCCAACTCGTCACGGCACGACACGCCCGTCAGCCGGCCGGCTGCATCCTTCTCGATACTGGTCACCGGACAATAGTTGATCACCGTGCCCCCGTGGTCGGCAATGGACAGTGCAAGGCACATGGCCAGACGGGCATCATCAAACTGGCCATCGTAGTAGCAGACCCCTGCGCCCAGGCGGTCATCACGCACCCCGGACAGGCGCTGCCGCGCCTGCACCTGCGAGAGATAACGCGTTTTGCCTAGGCTCAACTGGCCAGACAGCCGGTCATAGACCCAAAGGCCGAAGGTGTAATACGGCGCCGTCCACCACTGCTCACCCGGAATGATGAACGCCTGGGTCTTGAACAGATGCGGCGCATTCCGGGCAAGCCGGCCCCGCTCACGCAGCGCCTCACGCACCAGATCCACATAACCCTGGGCCAGATAGCGCACCCCACCATGAACCAGCTTGGTGGAGCGGCTGGACGTGCCCTTGGCAAAATCATGCCCTTCCAGCAGCAGGGTTGAATAACCACGGGTCACCGCGTCCAGCGCTACCCCCAGCCCGGTTGCCCCGCCGCCGATGACCACCACATCCCACTCGCCATGTGACTTCAACTGCTCGATAGCCTTGTTGCGTTGCATGTTGTGGCCTCCTGCCGTTATTTTTTCAGACGCTCATTCTCGGGAATGCGTGCCTTGTGCCGCCCTTCCTCGATCATTGTGATGAACAGCAGAATGACGGCCAGAACACCGCCCGCGATCATCACGTAGAAACCACCATTCCAGCCATAGTGCTGCGCCGCCCAGCCGACGACGGCCGACGCCGCCGATGTGCCGCCCAGATAGCCAAACAGGCCCGTGAACCCGGCCGCCGTACCGGCTGCCTTCTTCGGTGCCAGCTCCAGCGCATGCAGACCAATCAGCATCACCGGGCCATAGATCAGAAAGCCGACCGTGGTCATCAGCACGAAGTCCGTCAGCTGGTAGGGATTTTTGTACCAGGGCTGGGAAGCATACTGGGCGATCTGATCCGCCGGCGTGGCCGGGTTCATCCACAGCGCCACCACGGCAGCGGTTGTCAGGATCATGAAAATAAAGCCCGTCAGCCCCCGCTTGCCCTTGAACACCTTGTCCGAAATCCAGCCGCAGAGCAGCGTGCCCGGAATCGCCGCCAGCTCATAAATAGTATAGGCCCAGGCGGTTCCCTTGAAGTCGAAATGCTTGACTTCGCTCAGGTAGACTGGCGACCACTTGAGCACACCGTAGCGGATCAGATAAACGAATACGTTGGCCAGCGCGATGTACCACAACAGGCGGTTTTTCAGGACATACGTGAGGAAGATTTCCTTGGTGCTGAGATCCTGCTCGGCCGTCTTCTCGTCATAGTTGTCCGGGTAATCATTCTTCCACTGCTCGATCGGCGGCAATCCGCAAGACTGCGGCGAGTCCTTCATGATGAAGAAAATCGGCACCGAGATGATCATCGCGGCAATGCCCGGATAGTACAGGGCCTGCTGCCAGATATCCTTGTTGGTCGCTTCCACACCGTGGGTGCTGAAGTAGACGGCCCCGGCCAGCAGTACCATCGCCCCAGGCATCATGCCGCCCAGATTGTGAGCCGTATTCCAGATGGAAACCGTCGAACCCCGCTCGCTCTTGGACCACCAGTGCACCATGGTCTTGCCGCACGGCGGCCAGCCCATCCCCTGAAACCAGCCATTGAGAAAGATCATCACAAAGGCGATGCCCACACTCGACGTCGCCCACGGCATCAGACCCATCACCGTCATGCACAGCCCCGACAGCAGCAGGCCGATGGGCAGAAACACCTTGGGATTCGAGCGGTCGGACACTGCCGCCATCAGAAACTTCGAGATACCGTAGGCCAGACCGGCAGCAGCACCAATCTCGCCCAGCTGGGCCTTGTTGTAGAGACCCGCGTCGATCAGCCCCTTCTGGGCAAGATCGAAGTTGCCACGCACAAAATAATAGGCGGCGTAGCCAAAGAAAATACCCGCAAAGACCTGCCAGCGAAGACGTCGGTAGGTCGCATCGATCTGATCCGCGGGCAGCAACGGCTTATGGGCAGCCGGCTTGAGGATTCCAATCACAAAATGTCTCCAGAGGATGAAGAAAAAGAACAACGGAAATAAGGTCAACCATGCGCGCTGTGAATGCGTGCATGCTTGTCCGTGAATCATACCCCTTCATCCCCTGTGTGGCACGAACATCAGCCATTGGCTGCCTGTCGTGTCACAGTCACCGTCAGGCAGACTTTCGCTGGTCCTCGGCAAGCCCTGCTTCAGCCCCGGCAGCCGTCGTTCCCTGGACGCCGGCCCGGATGAGGCCCGAGACGATCCCCTTCAGGGAGGCCGTCAGGATATCGGCATCCATACCCACCCCGAACAGCGTCTGGTCACCAATGCGCAGTTCCAGATAGGCGACCGCCTGGGCGTTGGCCCCCGAACCGATGGCGTGCTCGCGGTAATCCATCACCCGCAACTGGGTCACCCCCGTTGCGTTGATACCCGCCACGAAAGCATCGACCGGCCCGCTGCCCTCGCCGTGGATCGCCAGCGTCTGGCCTCCGAGCTTGACTTCTGCCTCAAGCGACACCCGGGTGTTGCCCGACGCATCGGACTCGGACGTTGTCCGCTGCTTCGGCGCCGCCACCTCATCGAGCCGGTACTCACGACGGAACAGCGACCACAGGTCACTGGCCACCAGCTCCTTGCCCTGTGCATCCATCTCATGCTGGACCACCCGGCTGAACTCGATCTGCAACCGTCGCGGCAACTCCAGCCCATACTCGTTCTCCAGCAGATACGACACGCCGCCCTTGCCGGACTGGCTGTTGACCCGGATGACCGCCTCATATGAACGGCCCAGATCCTTGGGATCAACCGGCAGATAGGGGATCTCCCAGATGTCACCCTCTTTGCGGACAGAGAATGCCTTCTTGATGGCATCCTGGTGTGATCCGGAAAACGAAGTGTAGACCAGGTCGCCGACATACGGGTGACGCGGATGCACCGGCAGCTGTGTGCACTGCTCCGCCACCTGGCGAATGTCGTCGATATCCGAAAAATCCAGTCCCGGCGACACGCCCTGCGTATACAGGTTCAGTGCAATGTTCACAAGATCGCAGTTGCCCGTGCGCTCCCCATTGCCGAACAGGCAGCCTTCGAGCCGCTCGGCACCCGCCATCAACGCCAACTCGGCGGCCGCAACACCCGTACCCCGATCGTTGTGAGGATGTATCGACAGGATGATCGAGTCACGCCGTGCCAGGTTGCGGTGCATCCACTCGATCATGTCGGCAAAGACATTCGGGGTGCAATGCTCGACAGTCGACGGCAGGTTGATGATGCACTTGCGCTCCGGCGTCGCGCCCCATGCCTCGACCACGGCATCCACGATCCGCTTGGAAAGCGGCAGCTCCGTATCCGAGAACATTTCAGGTGAATACTCATAGGTCCACTCCGTCTCGGGATGCTCGGCCGTCAGCCCCCTGACCAGCTTCGTCTGACTGACCGCGAGGTCGACAATGCCATCCTCATCCAGGCCAAGTACTACCTTGCGCATCACGGGCGCACACGCGTTGTAGACATGCACGGTGGCGCGCGGGCAGCCCTGCAGCGCCTCGATGGTGCGACGGATCAAGGATTCGCGTGCCTGGGTCAGCACCTGGATGGTCACATCCTCAGGAATCAGGTCTTCCTCGATCAGCCGGCGCACAAAATTGAAATCGGTCTGGGAGGCAGACGGAAAAGCGACCTCGATCTCCTTGAAGCCGACATCGACCAGCAGTTTGAACATCGACAGCTTGCGCTCGATACTCATCGGCTCGATCAGCGCCTGATTGCCGTCGCGCAGATCCGTGCTCAGCCAGATAGGCGGCCGTGTCAGCACCGCATCCGGCCAGGTGCGATCCTTCAGGCCAACAGGCGTGAACGGGCGGTATTTAGTGGCGGGCTGTTGCAACATGGAAGATGATCCTGACATTGAAAGAAGGTTGACCAGTCAGCGCGGATACAGGCTACAAAAGCAAACGGCCCGCTGCTGGGAGGCATCGGGCCGTTGAGCTGAATCGCAGGAATGCGCGCGACGCTACCTTCGCCCGGGGGGAGCGAACAGCAGTAGAGCCAGCAGCTGTAACCTTTGCGTATCCATGCGGGAAATCTAACACATTCACCGCCACCGGCCTACTGCCTGTAAGGGAATTCCCCATGCGCAGGCCATCTGAAACGCCAATCAAGGATCCAACAACTGGCCATCCCCGCCAATCGTATGTAACATAGCAGCGAACAGGCTATGCAGACACATCCATGCATAGACATACTCTATCATGGTCATTCATTTAAACCATTTTACGAATCCGCCCCGGTCGACGATCATGTCATCCGGCTTCGGGGGCGCCATCTATCGGCTATTGCGGCCCCTTTATCGTCATGATGGTGGCCTGTCCGTGGCAGCCCCAGGAAACCAGCCGGGATCGCCGCACCTGAATTTCACTCACCAAGAGGAAAGACACCATGTCGCTGATCAATACGCAAATCAAACCCTTCAAAGTCCAGGCCTTCCAGAACGGCAAGTTCTTCGAAGTGACCGACGAGACGCTGAAGGGCAAATGGAACATCATCTGCTTCTATCCAGCAGACTTCACTTTCGTGTGCCCGACCGAGCTTGAAGACCTCGCCGAGCGCTATGACGAGTTCAAAAAACTGGGCGTCGAAGTCTACTCCGCCTCGACCGATACGCACTTTGCCCACAAGGCCTGGCACGACACCTCCGAGGCCATCAAGAAAGTCACCTATCCGATGCTGGGCGACCCGACCGGCACACTGGCCCGCAACTTCGACGTGATGATCGAGGACGAGGGCCTGGCACTGCGTGGCACCTTCCTGATCGACCCGGAAGGCAAGATCAAGCTTTGCGAAATCCATGACAACGGCATCGGCCGTGACGCTGGCGAAATGCTGCGCAAAGTGAAGGCTGCCCTGTATGTCGCCGCTCACCCAGGTGAAGTTTGCCCCGCCAAGTGGAAAGAAGGCTCCGAAACGCTGAAACCCTCGCTGGACCTGATCGGCAAGATCTGATCCTGTCAGCCTCACCGGACGGCCTGCACGCCGTCCGACCGCTCCCGGTCAGGAATGGTTCATCCCCGCAGCGCATTCCTGACCAGACGTTCCCGGCCATCCCCTGCCCCCTCCTCATGCCAGCGCATCAACCGGCGCCTGCTGCCTTGCCCCCGCGCCCGGATGTGATTGCTGGCATTGTCTTTTCATATCACGCCCACCCACCACCATCATGCTTGACGCAGACCTGAAGACCCAGCTGCAGACCTATCTCGACCACCTCAAACATCCCATTGAGCTGGTCGCGTCCCTGGACAACAGCCCCAAAGCCAGCGAAATGCAGCAGCTGCTGCAAGACATTGCCGGCCTTTCCGACAAGATCACCCTGCGCGATGAGCCCGGTGCGGACGTACGCAAACCTTCATTTGCCATCAACCGGACTGGCACTGACATCGGTGTGCGCTTTGCCGCCCTGCCGCTGGGCCACGAGTTCACCTCCCTGGTGCTGGCGCTGCTCCATGTAGGCGGCCATACCATCAAGCTCGATCCCGATACCATTGAACAGACTAGGGCACTATCCGGCCATTACGACTTCGAGATCTACATGTCGCTGTCATGCCAGAACTGCCCCGATGTGGTTCAGGCCCTGAACGCGATGTCGGTCATCAACCCCCGCATCCGCGTCCAGACCATCGACGGCGCCCTCTTCCAGGATGAAGTGGAAAAACGTGCCATCATGGCCGTGCCCACGGTCTACATGAATGGCGAGGTGCTGTTCCAGGGACGATCCAGCGCCGAGGAGATCCTGGCCCTGCTCGACAGCGGCGCCGATACCCGCGCCGCCGAAAAGCTTTCCGAAAAACCCCCGTTCGACGTACTGATCGTTGGCGGGGGCCCCGCCGGCGCCGCTGCCGCGGTCTACGCCGCCCGCAAGGGGATCCACACCGGCATCGTGGCCGAGCGCTTCGGCGGCCAGGTGCTCGACACCATGTCGATCGAGAACTATATCTCGATCCTGGAAACCGATGGCCCAAAATTTGCCGCCGCACTGGAAGCACACAGCCGGCACTATGACGTCGACATCATGAACCTGCAGCAGGTGGAGTCGATCAGCCGTGACGATGCAGCCAACATGCTGACCGTGAAGACCGCCAGTGGCGCCACCCTGAAAAGCCGTACCGTCATCCTTGCCACCGGCGCCCGCTGGCGTAACATCGGCGTGCCCGGCGAGCAGGAATATCGCAACCGCGGCGTGACCTACTGCCCGCACTGCGATGGCCCGCTCTTCAAGGGCAAACGCGTCGCCGTGGTCGGCGGCGGCAACTCTGGCGTCGAGGCGGCCATTGACCTGGCCGGTGTCGTCGACGGCGTTACGCTGTTCGAATTCATGCCCGAACTGCGCGCCGATGCCGTACTGCAGCGCAAGCTCGAAAGCCTGCCCAACGTGAAGATCCGGAAAAACGTCCAGGTCACCGAGATCAGGGCAACCGACGACAAGGTCAGCAGCATCGTCTACAAGGACCGCACCAACGACCAGACGCATGAAGAAGCGCTCAGCGGCGTGTTCGTGCAGATCGGACTGATGCCCAACACCGACTTCCTGAAAGGCGCCATCAATCTGTCGCGCACCGGCGAGATTGAAGTCGATACCCGCGGCCAGACTTCGATGGAAGGCGTGTTTGCTGCGGGCGACTGCACCACCACGCCCTACAAGCAGATCATCATCGCTGCCGGTGAAGGTGCCAAGGCGGCCCTGTCGGCTTTTGACTACCTGATCCGCAGCCCGTCACTACACTGATTCCCGTAAGCGGCCTGCAGTCATCGGCTACCCAAACCGCGACGATCCACACACGCCCTGCGGCGGCCCGCCCCGCCCACCCCCATCCGGTTACCGCCAGATGGGGGTGTTTCATTTCCACAGCCCGCCTGCCGCGAAATCATGTAGCAGGCAGGATGGGCGAGCGGCAGCTTACGGGGCCACGCCCACCGCCTTGAGCAACTCCTCGGCAGCCAGGATCCCCAGCCGGTTGCCGGCCAGCGGACTGTCGCCCGTGAGCAGCCGGCGATCCTGGTGCACCTGGCCACTGATGCCCGTGTTCACCACCTTCATCCCCAGCGCCTCAAGCCGCTGCGCCAGCAGCCAGGGCAACCGGCCCGGCATGTAGCCGATGTCGATGTTGGGGCCTTCGTCCAGGGCGTCGGGGAAGACGCACAGCTCGTAGCCCCGGAAAGGAAACTCGGCCTCGGGCCGGTCGATGGCAGCGGCCACCAGCGCAGCCGGCCCATGACACAGCGAAATGATGAACCGGTCATTGGCCAGCGCCCAGTCAAGCACGCGCCCGAGCTCCCGGCTCTGCGGCAGGCGATTGAATGCGCCATGACCCCCCGGAATGAACACCGCGATGTAGGGCGAGTCAGGAGACGTCACTTCATCGACGATGTCGGCCAGGCAATGGGGTCGATCAAGCCTGGGCAGGTATTCGTTGTAGATCTCCTGCACTGCCGCGTCCTCGCTCGGCATGGCCCACATTTCGAACTTGGCATGGTTGCCGGAAATCGTCGCTACGTCGATTTCAAAGCCTGCCCGATGGATGTGCAACATCGGCAACAGCGTCTCGACGGGATGGTTGCCAGTCGAAAACCATCGGCCATTCTGCATCTGCAGGTAGCGTTCATCGGTGGCAACCATCAACACCTTATGCTTGCCACCGGCATAGGGACGGGCAAACCTGACGCCATCAAAATCCGTCCGGCGGCTCGTGTATTGCGACAGTGAATATTCGGACGGGAAAAAGGCATTGTGCTCGGCACGGTCGGGAACGGGCGTCCTGGAAAGCTCGGTCACGCGGGGATCTCCTGATGGTAAGAAGGAGTCCCCATTGTAGGGGGCCCGCCCATTCCCCCAACGGTCATGAGGTTGCCAGTCCGATCGACTCAGCTTTTAGCGCCTCATGGATGGCAATGCACAGCTCGCTGCGAATGGCCCCCAGACGATCACTGCGTGCCGTCCAGGCAAACAGCTTGAACTGCAAGCCGCTGGTCGTGAAATCAGTGAACTGAACCGTTGGTGCCGGCGTGGCCAGCAGATCCGCCTGTTCGCGAGCCAGCCCGGTCAACAGCCGGATCACCTGTTTCGGGTCACTCTGATGAACGACGCACAACGAGATTTCGATGCGCCGCAGGTTGTCCGACAGCGTCCAGTTCACCACCTGATTGGCAATGAGCTGGGAGTTGGGCACGATGACATCGGCACCAGCGCCGGTGCGCAGCACGCTGGCCCGGATGCCGATCCGCTTGACCTTGCCGCTCTGGCCGGCCATGTCCACCGAGTCCCCCACCTTGATCGGACGCTCAAACAGCACGATCAGGCCCGACACAAAGTTGTTGACGATACTCTGCAGGCCGAAACCTACGCCGACCCCCAGGGCACTGGCGAAGATGGTGAAGCGGTCCAGACTGATGCCCGTGGAGGCGATCGCCAGCATCAGGCCGCCGATCAGCACCACATAGTTCAGGACGCTGTTGAGCGCGTACGGAATGCCTGGCGGGAGCGAGACGCGGGTATAGACCTCCTTGTCCAGCACATAGCGCAGCAGGCGCGATACCTTGACGGTCGACCAGACCAGCACCACGAAACGCAGCGTATCCGCCAGGGAAATCGAAATCTGGCCAATCCGTACCGGCGTGGACAGGAATAGGCTGATCCGGTCGGTCAGTGGCGACAGCAGCATCACCTGACTCAAGGTGAAACCGATCCACAGCAGCACGGCACTCCAGTAGATCAGGCGGCGCAGTCGCGCCTCGATCAGGGCCCCGTCCTCATCCAGCATCCGCAGGCGATTGAGCGGCCGCAGATTGCCGGCCAGCCGCAACAGACTGAGCAATACCAGCGATCCGGCCAACAGAATGACACCGGCAAACAGCGCATTGAGCGTCGCCACGCTGATGAAGCGAGCCAGCCGGGTATAGCCCAGCAGATCGGAGATCAGCGCCGCGCAGCAGCCAATCAACACCGTATTGATGGCATAGCCGGTCAGGCGCAGCGAGCGGGTATTTTCATCCACACGGTGCCCGACCGAAACGCTGTCCGGTGGAACGGCCTCGCTGGAAATCGGCGCATCCTCGTCCGCGGCATCGGCCCGCGCCTGCAGCAGCGCCCGCTGGCGGCTGACCTGCAGGCGTACCAGCAGCAAAATGGTGACCAGCATCTGCGCCTGAAAAAACAGGCGCTCCCAGGCCGGATCGAACTTCAGAATCTCCGGCACCTGATTGAATGCGTACATGGCCAGCAGCCAGTGCAGATAGGTAGCCAGGGAACGCTCCACCACCTTGCGCAACAACTGCACTGTGGGCACCAATGCCACCAGCCCGAGCAGCAGGTTCAGACTGGCCGGCGGATAGGGCAGCACCACGGCTGCGAGCGTGACCGTGGTGAGAACCCCCACCGACAGCGGATCAGACATCAGCCAGCGAACCGAACGCAGGGCCGGCTGCCGGGCGATCTTCGCCTCCACACGCGGACGCAGCAGATGCAATGTGGCAGACACCAGCACCAGCCAGACCAGCAGCAGGATCGATCTGACCGGATGGATGCGCAGGTACGTCACAATGGCATGGCCATCAGAGCGGATGCGGGCCGCACCTGTGAGGGGTGATCCATCATGGAACGCGTCAACGTTGCTCGCCCCGAACAGGGCCGGGCTGTCGGTCTTGAACAACGAGTCGATGGACGCCGTCAGCGTATTCTTCAGCAGCGCCTGCTCGGAAGTAATGGTGGCCTGCAGCTTGCTGCTCTGGGCCTGCAGATCAAAGATGCCGCTGCGGATCTTGCCGGCAACCTTTCTGGTTTCCTGAATCTGGTTGAGCACCTCCTGGATCCGGGCAGCAATCACCGGGGGGGCGCTGCTGATCTCGTCACCTGCCTGCGTGCTCTCCCACAGCTTCTGCATCCCCGCCAAGCGGTTGAAATCGTCCTGAAAGGATTCCGCACTCTGCGTCAGCTGCTTGTCGATGAGCGATGCCTCACCCTGCAGCTGCGCCCAGGTCGATTCGATGTCACGCATCCGTCGCTGGCTGTCCGAGTCCATCGCCAGGTGGCTGAGTGCGCGGGTTTCCGCCACTTCCTGCGCCAGTCGCTTCAGGCGCAGCTGGATGCCATCACGCTGCGGCGATGCCTGCAGGCGGTTGCGGATGATGTTGAGCGCGTTCTCGTCGCCCTCGGCACGCGCAACGACATTGGCGGCAGGAATGACACCAGGCGCTGCCGGCGCCGGTGTGGCCGCCGCGGCAGCCTTGTCCTTGTCTTTGCTCTTGTCCGGCGCCGACAGATTGATGACAGGTGACGGGGACGCCGCCGCCGGCACCACAGGCGAAGCAGTCAGCAGGCTGACACCAAGCAACCAGGCCAGTGCCAGACGGTGCGTCAGCGTAGGGAACGTATGGGTCTTCATACCGGCAGTTTAATGCGCGACAGCACTCAGACACTCGCCAACCCGACGGGATGGGACAGCCGGTCAGCCGCCAGGGCGCGATGTCCTGCCCTGTCGCCGGCACACCACAGTTCAGACCGGCCAGGACTCCAGCCGGTAGGCCGCATCCCAGAACATCCATTCCAGACGGGCAGCCTGGGCATAGGCAGCGTGCATGCGTTCACGCATGGCTTCGGTGCTGGCCGCTGCGACGCGATCGACAGTCTGCCGCATGCGGGCGACTGCCTCGTGGAAGTCCTCGGCTGCATAGGTATCGATCCAGGGCTGCCACGGGTTGCCCGGCTGGCTCCGGGCATGGATCTCCCGCCCGATCTCGGCATAGATCCAGAAACAGGGCAGCAGCGCTGCCATGGCGACCGGCCACGGCTCCCCCCAGCAGGTCGCCAGCAGGTAACTGGTGTAGTGCTGCGCCGACGGGGAGAGCGGCGTCGCGGCAAAGTCCTCGGCCGTGACACCGAACTGCTTCATGAAGCCATCATGCAGCTCCCGCTCCACCCGCACGGCCTCCTGCGCGGCAGCGGCGAGCTGCACCACCGTGTCCGCGTCATCGGCCCGCGCCGACGCCACGGCCAGTGCCCGGCCGTAGGCCACCAGGTAATGGGCATCCTGGATCATGTAGTGCCGAAAGCGCTCGGCCGACAGCGTGCCATCCGCGAGCTCGCGGTTAAAAGGCATCGTCAGCGTACACTGGTAGAGGCGGCTGTTTCGTGCCCAGACCTCCTGGGTAAAGCTTATGCTCATGGCCTGTGTCTCCTCTGTCTGTCCCGGCTATTTTGTGTGGTGCCAGACACCGCCTGTAAGCACCTGTCGCCCACGAGCCCGACGGATGGTCAAAGCTTAAGCATATACCCATTAGAATAACGGCTCTTCATGATCGTTTTTCCCGAGCGTGCCGCGGATTCAAGACCAGACCTGCGGCCCGGACGACTTCGGGTCATCAACGTTCCGGCGCTCCAGGCTCCGATACCACTTCCGGCATCCGCTGCCACACGTCCCCCATCATGGATGATCCCGCTGCCGATTTCGAGCACCCGCCTGGCAGACTGGTCGAGACAGGCCCGGCCTCCCTGCCATCCTGCGCACAACACTGGGTACGCTCCCATCATACCGGCCGACGCTATCGCATCCAGACCACCTGCGCGGGCCCGCAGCCCGAGCAGGGCTACCCGGTACTCTACCTGCTGGATGGCGACACCCTGTTCCCGATCGCCTCGACTGCAGCGCATGCACTGACCACCCGCACGGGAGAAAACGGCGTCGTACCGATGCTGATTGTGGGTATCGGCTATGACCATCAGCGCTGGCTGGACACGGACGCGCGCGTGGAAGACTACACACCGCCCGTGGCCGACGGCAGTGCCAGCCATGACGCACGGGGCCGGCGACAGGGTGGCGCCGACCGCTTTCTGCGCTTTCTGCAGGACGAGCTGCTCCCCGAAACCCAACGTCATTTCCAGATTGACAGCACACGCCAGGCACTGTTTGGCCACTCCTTCGGCGGCCTGTTCACCTTGCATGCCTTTTTCAGGCAGCCACAGACCTTCCAGACCTATATCGCCTCCAGTCCTTCGCTGTGGTGGCATCATGAGTACATGCTCCAGCAACAGGCGCAGTTCATTCGGACCCAGCAGGGGCATGCAGCACTGCAGACCCGGCTGCATCTGAGCATCGGCGAATACGAACAGAAACATTCCCCCCATATCTCCCCGGACAGTCCTCGCGCACAGATGCTGCAGGCCCGTGGCCAGGTGGCACGCGTGCGTGCATTCTTTCGGCAGTTCCAGTCTGGCCTGCCGACCCTGCCCGTCAGTCTGCGCGAGCTGCCCGAGGCAACCCATGGCAGCGCCCAGCTTTACGCCATTCTGGATGCGCTGCGTCTGCTTGGCACGCCATTGCCTGCCCAAACAGCCGACTGCCGTCCCGCGGGCAACCAGCCGGGATAGTTCGACACCCATACAACAGCAGCCTCAGAAATACCTGAATATCGCTGCCTTTGGGCAACTGGCGCCAGCCGTTCATGGCCACGTGGTTTTCCTGCCTCCCGGACCCGGCGCATGATGCTCCGTCCATACGACGATACCCATCTATCTAACCGGGCTGTGCGCCACCACAAGCCCCTACCTATCGGGAGACCACGTTCATGCCGGCAGACTTTCTCCTTATCCCCTGGTTGTCCGCTGTGCGTGGCATTGTGCGCCATAGGCGGACTGGCGGAACCATGTTGCAACGACCGCGAAACAGGCGATGCCCACGCCTGCATGCACTGCTCCTGAGTGGGATGCTGCTGGGACAGTCTGTCGCACTGGCCCGCGCCCAGGAACAGGTTCATGCCCCCACCCATCCTGCCGTGGTGCCAGCACAGGAAATCCGCTCACGGACTGATGCCGTCCCTCATTCACTGCAGGACTGGATCCCCTGGGCCATGCAGGGCCACGAGATGCTTGCCTGTCCCAGCCAGCACGATCAGGCCGACCAGCGCAGCTGCGTCTGGCCGGAACGGCTCAGCCTGGTTCTGGATGGCCAGCAGGCACATTTCGAGCAGGTCGTCACCGTCTATGGGGCAGCCGCCGCCGTGCCCCTTCCCGGGGAAGCGGGCAGCTGGCCGCTGGATGTCCACGATCAGCAGGGACGGGCCATGGCCGTCACGGGCGATCAGCACCATCCCCAAACATGGCTGTCGCCCGGCCCGCATGTCCTCAAGGGCACCCTGCGCTGGTCCCATCCACCAGAGCAGGTGCGGATACCGGCACAGGTCGGTATCCTGTCGGTCGTGGCGAATGGCCAGCCGATCAGCCCCGTGGTGGATGCCGACGAGCACCTCTGGCTGCAGGGACACCATGCATCTCAGGCAACGCCCGACAACGGCAACAGACTGACCCTGACGATCCGGCGCCTGATTGACGATGCCATTCCGCGCCATCTGACGACGCACTACACACTCGATGTGGCTGGCCAGCCCCGGCAGACCGAGCTACCGGCCGCCCTGCTGGCCGATACGGTGGCGCTGGCGCTTCGCAGCGATCTGCCCGCCCGTCTCCATCCCGATGGCCGGCTGCAGGTGCTGCTGCGCCCAGGGCACTGGACCCTGGATGTGGAAGCCCGCCAGATGCAACCTGTTGCTGCGCTGACGCTTCCGAAACAGGTACCGGGTGCGGAGGTCTGGTCCTATATCGGACACCATGATCTGCATGTTGCCCAGCTGGATGGCGCCAGTGCCGTGGATGCCCAGCAAGCCCTCGTTCCGGACGCCTGGAAGCACCTGCCCGCGTATCTTGTGGAACCCGGCGGAACACTGAAGATCACCTACACCACCCAGGGCAACGCCCACCCGGCCGCCAACCGCCTGCAATTGGAGCGCCAATGGTGGCTGGATTTTGATGGGCACGGCGTGACCCAGAAAGATGTTTTACGGGGTACGCTGTCCGTACCTTCGCGCCTGCAGCTGCAGGGCCCGGCACACCTGGGATACGCGCGCGCGGAAAAAGAAACGCTGCCCATCAGCGTCCTCGAGACGGAGGAACCCCTCAGGCCCCATGGCCAGGACGCCGCCCCCGGGCCCAGCCCGGGCGTGGAGCTGCGCGACCAGGCGCTCAGTTTGACCACACTGTCTCGCCTGGACAACATCGCAACGACCATGCCAGCCAATGGCTGGAACACGATCCTGAACGAAGCCGCCATCACCCTGCAGTTGCCACCCGGCTGGACCCTGCTGTCCGCCAGCGGCATTGACAGCATCTTTCCCCCCAGCTGGACATCGCGCTGGCGGCTTTATGATTTCTTCTTCATGCTGCTCATCAGCCTGGCCGCCTTTCGGCTGCTCCGGCCACTGCCTGCCCTGATCGTCGCGCTGGCGTCGCTGCTCAGCTGGTATGACCTGGAACCGGCCGGCCTGACACTGATCGCCCTGCTGGTGCTGCTGGCTGGCTGGCAGGCGGCGCCGCCGACATCCGCCCCCCGCAGATGGTGTCACACAGGCAACCGCATACTCTGCCTGGTTCTGCTCATTATCCTGCTGCCGTTCGGGGTGTATGAGGCACGGCTGCTGACCTATCCATCCCTGGAGCATGAGCAGGCCGTCCAGGTTGATATGTCCAGTTTGTTTGGTCAAACCACCAGCGACAAGCCCAAACAATCCGCCACAGGCCCCCGCAATGCCGCTTTATCCACCTCGCTGAACAGCATCGATGCCATCGCCCCATCGCTAACGCAGGCCAGCGACTCTCAGCCTGAAGGACAGGCGGCCTCACGTCGGCCCGTGACTGTACAAACTGGCCCTGGCGAGCCGGTGTGGGCGTGGAATCACTACACCATGATTGTGAATGGCGATATCGAACCGGATCAGACCCTGCAACTGCACATCCTGCCTCCCTGGGCTACGCAACTGTTGCGGGTCCTCCGGTTACTGGTACTGTTCGGCAGCCTTTGGGTGATGTATCGCGCCCTGCCCCGGGGCACCCGGCCGCCATCTCCCGAACCTCAACCTGCCCAGAACACCGCCACCGTCACGACCTGGCTTGTGGGCGCCGCGCTGGTAGCCGCCCTCTGTTCTTCCTCGCTGCCCGTCCAGGCGGCCGAATCAGCGCCAACCGATCAGACTGATAAGCTTCAGAACATCCGCGATCACCTCTATCCACCGCCCCCCTGCATGCCAGACTGCGCCACCCTCGCCCGGATGCGCGTGCAGGGCGACAGGCACCACCTGACCCTTGATCTGCTGGTCAACACCCAGGCGACGGTGCAGATTCCGCTGCCTGCTGTGGACAGTGGCAATAACTGGTATCCCGCACAGGTACTTCTGGATGGATCCCCCGCTATCACCCGGCGGGATCCGAACGTCAGCCAGCAGGGGCAGCACACACTCTGGGCCCTGGTCCCGGCCGGCGTCCATCACCTCCAGCTTCAGGGCGATCCGGGTCAGGGCGACCATGTCCAGCTGTCTTTGCCGATGACGCCCCGCATGCTGGAGAAAGAAAGCACGGTCTGGAACATGACGGGCCTGACCGCGCAGGGGCTGCCCGAAGATGGCGTGCTGCACCTGAGTCGTGAAAAGACTCATCAAGGCGGCGATTCCCAGCAGTTGACGCATGTTCCCGACGCGCTGCCCGGATTCGCACAGGTCAGCCGCACACTGCTGATGCATGAGCACTGGCAGGTCAACACCCAGATCACCCGTCTGTCTGCCAGTCAGGCGCCACTACGGGTACGCTTTGCGCTACTGCCCGGTGAGTCGGTCAATGATGCCCGCGTGACCCAGCACGATGGATTCGCGGAAATGGATCTGGGACAGGCCCATTCGGTGACGCTATCGAGCACGATGCCGGCCAGTGCGCAGCTGACCTGGACCGCCCTGGCCATGCCAAACCAGATGGAGACCTGGGCGATCCGTCATGACAGCACCTGGCACCTGAAATGGTCAGGTCTGTCACCTGTCAGCTATTTAGACCATGGTCAACTGGCTCCCCGGTGGCAACCCTGGCCCGGTGAGCATCTGAGCGTCGTGGCGGAACAGCCGGTGACGGTGGCAGGCCCGACCCTGACCCTGGAAGGAGAGCAAAACGTCCTTCGCCCAGGTGCGCACAGCACCGAGATTGATACCCGGCTGATGCTGCGGGCCAGTGTGGCAGGCCAGCAAACCGCCACATTGCCTGACGGAGCCACGCTCCTCGACCTTCACCTGGATAACAACAGCATCCCGGCCCGTGTCCAGCACGGACAGCTGGAGCTGCCCGTCATTCCTGGCGAACACACGCTGACGGTCCGCTGGCGCATGCCCGTTGGCACCGACGGTCCGATCGACCGCTATGAAGCCGCGCGCCTGTCGGTCAACCTGCCCGGCGTCAATGACACGACACAAATACTGCTGCCCGAAAGCCGGGTTGTGCTGCTGGTCGGCGGCTCCGGCATCGGCCCGGCTGTACGCTTCTGGGGACTATTCATCCTGCTGGTGGGACTGGCGCTCTGCCTGCGCCGGATACACCGCATGCCGCTCGGCGGCATGAGCTGGCTACTGCTGCTGCTGGGCGTGGCGCCCGTATCCCTGAGTCTGGCACTGCTCGTCACCGGGTGGTTCTTCGCCCTGGCCAGCCTGCCAGACAGCCCGCATGCGCCAGACAGCATCTGGCGACGATCGGCCGTTTACCAAACCCTGCAAATCATCCTGGTGATCTGGTCAGTGCTCGCAGCCTTCAGCCTGTACTACACCGTGCAGCATTCCCTGCTGGGCTATCCTGATCTGCTGGTGGGCGGCAATCAGTCCAGCGCCGATACGCTGAACTGGTATCAGGATCATTTCCTGCATAACCCGTCCGGCGTCTGGGTCATCACCATGTCGCTGGGAGCTTACCGTATTATGATGCTTGGGTGGTCGTTATGGCTGGCATTTTCGTTGCTCGGCTGGATCCGCTGGGGCTGGCGGCGCCTGCTCGCTTCGGATCTACTGCCCCTGCCGAAGCGTCGCCCACCTGGATCAGGGCCCGAAAAATCTGGCGGAGGCGAAGATGCTGATCATCCTATAGCCGACGGACA
The DNA here is from genome assembly GCA_030527825.1 of Lautropia sp. Taxonomy (GTDB): domain Bacteria; phylum Pseudomonadota; class Gammaproteobacteria; order Burkholderiales; family Burkholderiaceae_E; genus Lautropia. The sequence continues at coordinate 651,745 of JAUNAC010000001.1, read as the reverse complement.
GGGCCGCCACGTCCAGGCCACGCCGGCTGTCCCGACCGTCACACCGGCAGCACAACCTGACACCGCTGCCGAAACAACACCACCTCCCCAGCAGCCGAAACGCTCCTCCGGGATGGGAATGATGATTCTGTGCATACTGATCTTCATCATCTCCTGCTTGATCATGAGTAGCAATCTGTGGAGGCACATCCTCTGAACCTCTCCCATCCTTTTCCGAGGGACACAACCATGGCACTTCTTGCCAAAGAGCATCAGATTGCTCGGTGATCGGGCAAAAAAACGTTTTTCATTCCATGAAGTCGTATAATGTGCGACCAACAGCCCTGATTGGACACCATTCCAGGCCAGCCAATCGGCGTGGCGAACCTGGTCAGTGTCACCCCTGTCTGTAAAGACGGGGCATTTGCCGCCTGACGTTCCAGGCTTCCAGCCTTGGAACGTCAGCCCATATGCACCCAATACCATTGACTGCCTCCCCCCTTTTATCTCAACTCGGCTGCGCCGATCGCCTGCCCGCCCTTCTGGTCACGGGATAGGTTGTTGCCGGGCTGGAGCCTGACATTGAACACTGATACATCCTTTTCCGGCCTGGGTCTGGCCGATCCGCTGCTGCGGGCGCTCAACGACGCAGGCTATGCCACGCCTACACCCATCCAGGCCAAGGCTATTCCCGTGGTGCTCACCGGTCGTGACCTGCTGGCTGCTGCCCAGACCGGCACAGGCAAGACCGCCGGGTTCACTCTCCCCATCCTGCAGCGCCTGCTGGAAAATCCACTGGCGCAAAAGCCAAAGGCCGGCCAGCCACGCTGCCTGATCCTGACACCGACCCGGGAACTGACCGCGCAGGTGGAAGCGTCTGTTCGAGACTATGCCAAATACACGCGCTTTCGCTCGTTGCTGATCTTCGGAGGCGTCAGCATCAATCCCCAGATCCAGGCGCTTCGTTCGCCTGTAGATATTCTGGTGGCCACCCCTGGACGCCTGCTTGATCACGTCCAGCAAGGCACCATTGACCTGTCTGGCATTGAAATTTTTGTCCTGGATGAGGCTGACCGCATGCTGGACATGGGGTTCATCCATGACATTCGCCGTGTGATTGCCAAGCTGCCCCCCCGGCGGCAGAACCTGCTGTTTTCTGCAACATTTTCGCCTGATATCCGACGACTGGCCCACGGTCTGCTGGACAACCCGGCTGAAGTGGACGTGGCCCCCCGCAATACGGCTTCGGAGCTGGTGGCACAAAGCGCGCATCTGGTGCCCAAGACACGTAAACGCGCCCTGCTGTCCTACCTGATCGGTTCACGCCGCTGGACACAGGTGCTGGTCTTTACGAAAACCAAGCACGGTGCCAACCGCCTGGCCGAGCAGCTGGGCAAGGATGGCATCGAGGCCATGGCCATCCACGGCAACAAAAGTCAGGGTGCGCGCACCCGGGCGCTGAGCCGGTTCAAGGACGGCAGCCTGCCCGTCCTGGTGGCAACCGACATCGCTGCCCGCGGTCTGGATATTGATGAACTGCCGCACGTGGTGAACTACGAGCTGCCCAATGTGCCCGAAGACTACGTGCATCGCATCGGCCGAACCGGCCGGGCCGGCCGTGAAGGCCAGGCGGTGTCGCTGGTCGACCGCGAGGAAATGAAGCTGCTGACCGGCATCGAACGCCTCATCAAACGCCAGATCCCCCGAATCGAGATCGAGGGCTTCACGGGCTGGCAGGCGCTGCCCGGCGACAGTACCGACGACATCAATGACCGCCCGCCACTACCGCCTGGCCAGCGCCGCAATCAGGGACGGACCAGCAGTCGGGCAGGTCAGGGGGCATTCGGTCACGCCAACGGCAGCCGCAGCGCAGCGGGCCCAGGGGCTGTCAGCCGCCGCTCGGGCACCGGAAACGGCCGTGGCAGCGGCCGCGGTGGTACCCATGGTGAACACGTCCGGGTCGATCCGGCAGTGGGCGCTCCCCGGCGCCCGTCCGGTGGGCGCAGTCCGCGCGGCAACGGCTGAAAGACTGCGGCGGCTGTCCGGCCTCGTCAGCACTGGGCTTTCCTCAAGCTCGGCCGGACGGGCTGGTCAGGGCTGTGACGGCTCTGCCTCTCCCGGATCATGGGCAGCAATGGCTGCCCGTACCCGAACCAGCACCTGACGCAGGCGAGCGGCGTTTTCCGCGCCTATGCGGATCATGATTTTCTGGCCCGCCGAGAGACTTTCAAGATCTTCATCGGCGTATCGATACAGCACCTTGGGCTGTACCAGGCGAATCGGCCCGGTCGGCTGGGGCGCCTGGATCATGTCATCCAGCGCCGCCAGTACCCGATCATGAAAACGCTGGTCGGGAAACCCCGTTTCTTCGTAGGTATGCTGCAACAGAGGGTAGAAACGGGCATACAGCCGGCCAATCTTCCTTGCATCCAGCTTCTCGACAAAGCCGATGATCCGGCTGTAGCGCTGACCATTGGCCGGATCCAGCACAAAGCCATCGCCGTCCTTCTTGACACGCAACAGCTCAGGCACGCCCCGGGCGATACGCATCTGCGACGGCACATGCTCACGTGGCAGATTATCCACCGTGATGACCAGCCGTCGGGCCTGTTCGTCGAGATTGAAATATTTCCGCAATTGAGCCAATGGCCAGTAACGGGCAATGCCCTTCGTGACAGCGGCCTCACTTACGTTGGCCGGCGCAGGCTGTACGGCGGGATGCTGTGCCGCTTGCAGGGCATCAGCCATGTCCTTTTTCGCCTGCAGGACCGCCGCGTCATCCGCAGCCTTTCGGTCTGCCGCTGCCTTCGCCGCCGCTTCATCGGCCTGACGCCGGGCGGCTTCCTGCTCTGCCCGCGCCTTTTCTGCAGCCTTTTCTGCCGCTTGGCGTTCAGCCTGTGCCTGATGTTCGGCATCAACCCTGGCCTTTTCTGCAGCAGCGCGCTCGGCACTGGCCTCGGCCTCGGCGGTCTGGCGCTCCAGTGCCTGGCGTCGCGCATCCGCCGCGGCCGGCAGCGCCGGCTTGCCCGTATCGCTACCTGCATGAGCCGGATCGCTGTAGCCCTGGTACTGGGCAGGGGAAATCAGGCTGGACAGAAAATCACCTGTCCGGCCCAGCATGCCGGCCTGCCAACCCCACAGCAGCAACAGCAGCGCGGAAACAAGTGCGATGACCAGCCAGAAGAAAAGGCCGGAAGAGGGCTTGGGAGGTCCTTTGGGAAATGCCATGACAAACGGGTCGCAAGGGCGCCTTGATTGATTCGGAGTGATGCAATGGTACCTGCTGCAGCCGCGACGTGACGCGCAACGGTCAGCAATGCGCTGCATGACGGCGCGCCGGAGCCGACCAGGACGGCAGCAGCGGCGGATACCCAGAACAAAATACACCTTTCAGACCGAAAAAATGTAACGATACGATATCAGCCGCCGGCGCCCATCACACCCATTGTGATGGATGCTGCCTGATGTGTCTTGTCCCCGTTGATACGCTTTTCACATGAAGCTTGCCACCCGCAGAGATGACTCCCGTGACGGACAGCTGGTTGTTGTGTCCCGCGACCTGAAACTGGCCGTGATTGCTGAACAGGTCACCGGCACGCTGCAGCGCGCGCTGGATGACTGGGCCTTCATGGCGCCTCAGTTGCAGGATCTGTATGATCGGCTGAATCAGGGCCGCATACCCAACAGTTTTCCCTTTGTCCCCAGCGAATATCTGGCGCCCTTGCCCCGGACGTTCCAGCAGGTAAGCACCTCGGCCTATCCTGTCTATTGGCAGCGTCTGCAACAGGCCGGTTTGATGACTGGCATGGCCGTGCCTGCCACCGAAGCGGCACACCTTACGCTGATCCCGAGCGCCTCGTCAGGACTGCTGCCGCCAGTCGGCACGGTCTCCCTGCGCCATCCGGACCGCATGGCCGGCCATGCCGGTGGACAGGCATCCGTGTCTGCCGACGCTCCGGAGGGCGAGGACGCACCGCACCCCCAAGGCTCTCCCCGCCCGGCAACAACGGCTTCAACAGGCGAACAGACCGTTGCCCCGGCCGAAACAGCCCTGGGCGGCCTGGATTTCAGTGCACAGCTGGTCGCCGTCTGCGATGATCTGCCGCCCGATCTGACAGAAGCCAGCGCCGATCGCCACCTGCTACTGTTGGGCCTGGCCAACGGCTGGCGGGTGCACAAGGCCGGCCAGCCCACAGACCTGGGCCAGGATTACGGGCTGGCTGCAGCGCCAGTCCTGGTGACTCCGGACGAACTGGGCGACGCGTTTCGGGATGGGCGTATCCATCGGCCCCTTCATTGCCGGGTCAACGGCCGATCCACCGGCCGCCTGGACGCTGCAACCGATATGCACCATGATTTTCGCCAGCTGATGCTGGCTCTTGCCCGACAGGTACGCGTCAGGGCGGGATGCGTCATCAGCACCGGCCCGATCAGCAATGCCAATCCGGACAGCGGCTGGAACTCCATCGTGGAAGCCCGGGCCCGACGCCGGCTGGAGGGCCCCAGCCACAACCACGCCGAGGGTCCGGCATTCATGCTGCCCGGCGACCGTATTCATATCGACATGACCGACGCCCGCGGACAGTCGCTATTTGGCGCGCTAACGCATCAGGTCGTGAGTTAGGTCGGCCGGCACGGGCGAATCCCGCCGCTGATCCGGAGTTTCCGTCCGCCCGACCGCCCGGATGCCATCGTGCCTTCCCTGGCCAGGTATTCGCATCCAGAATAAACGCTGCCTTACGTCCAAACGACCCGGTATCGTCCGACTGGCCCGCCGGCCCAAAAGGAATGATCTCGATGTCTCCCGTTGCACGCCCCTTTCGCTCTGTACATGCCGCCCACCTGTCCTGGCAGGAATGCGTCGAGGAGATCGTCGACCGTCTGCTGGCAGCACCCCTTGCGCCCACGGATGCGCATACCGAGACACTGGGCTTTCTGTTTCTCGGCAACACCCTGCACCAGGAGGTCGAGCGGATTCTGACCCTACTGCAACAGCGCACCGGAATCCGGCGCTGGGCCGGTACCGTGGCCAACGGCATCATGGGCATGGATCGTGACTATCGCCTGGAACCGGCGATCGCCGCCATGGTCGGCACCTTTCCCAAGGGAAGCACGCGCGTGTTCTCGGCGGTAGACCCGTTGCCAGGCCGTCACTCGGGCATGCCCTCCCCCTGGTGGACCGCACTGGTGTACGGCGACGGGGGCCACCCCGATGTGATGACCCAGCTGAAACAGACAGCCGCCCAGGTTCGCAGCGGCTTCCTGTTTGGCGGACTGACCGAAGGTGGAGCCGAGCAGCCGCTGCCCGCCTTCGCCGGGGAGCGTGTCCTGCGGCAGCGCTCCCTGGCTGGCGTGGCTTTCCGGGACGACGTGGCGGTCCAGGTACGCATGGCCCAGGCGTTCAAGCCCCTGGGCGGAGCACATCAGATCACCGAGGCCCATGACAACATCATCGTGGAGCTGGATGGACAGCGCGCCCTGGATGTGCTGGACGAGGAATTTTTTGAGCATCATCCCCTGCCGCTACCCCCCAACGTGACGCTGGCGGAACTGCCTGCCGTCCTGGTGGACATGGGGGTATACCGTACCGCCCATGCCGCCATGAGTGGCAATAACCGTCAGGACATGGGACAGCTGGCCGATTTCGATCTCTCCGTTGTCGAGGACATCGACCCGAGCGGGGGCCGGCTCATCATGACCGTCGACGTACAGACCGACACACGCCTGCGCTTCTGTGTCCCCGATGCCACAGCTGCCCACCACGACCTGCAGCAGATGCTGACGCGCTTGCAGGAAGACATCGCCGCGCGGAACCTGAGCATTCGCGGTGGCATCTATATCAGCGATACCGCGCGGGGTCGAACCATGTTCCGCGAGCCGGGCGCCGAACTGCGCATGATTCGCAATACCCTGGGCGATTTTCCGCTGATCGGCTATTACAGTGAGGGTGAAATCCAGCGCGAGGTGCGCCACACTCAGGCCGGCTTACTGACGCTCTTTACGGCGGAATCCGACTGAGGCGGCCGGCGCGCCACCCTGAATGCCATGGCGTGCTGCCGCAGGAGCTGGTGCACCCGGCGCCTCGGCATGATCCTGAGAAGGACTGGCAGGCTCTGCTTCCAGCGCTGCCAAGCCACCAGGCATGACGCGAACCCGCTCGGCATCGATCTGCCGTGCCAGCCGGTCTGGATCGGGCTGATCACCAAAAATGGGCGGCACCACGCCCAGCAGCGACAGCATGAGCAGCACATTCACCAGCACCAGCGCTGGCAGCAGATAATGGCTCCATCCCCGCCGGACGCGGGGCTGGACAGGAGGATCTTCAAGCAGGGACATGATAAGACCGAACAGGAAACCATAGCCCGGGCCATCGCCCGTCATGACGGCAGCATAGCCGATCAGACCGGGCCATTCAAGACAGCGCCGATTGACGCCATCACCCTGGGCTGCCAGCGATGGCATTAACGCTGACGGGGCCGGATACTCACCTGCTCGGCCGACAGCAATGCAACCTCGCCCGATCCTTCCTCATAGCGCACCCGCAACCTGCCATCATGGTCAATCCCCAGCGCCATCGCATCCCGCACCCCCTGAGCACCGTGCACCCGCACGGCACGACCGGCCAGTGCATCGACGGCCTGCCACCGCGCCGAGAATGCGCTGAAACCTTCTTCCAGCAGCTGGTCAGTACCGGCCAGCAACGCCCTGCCGACCCCAAGCGCGATCCTGACCCGCTGTGCCTCGGTGAGCGTGTCGAATAATGCGCCGACCGGCTGATCCGTGACCAGCCCCTGCGGCAGTCCCTGCAGATTCAGGCCACAACCGATCACCAGCCGGCCCGCTGGCCCCCTGCTGCGCACTTCACACAGAATGCCACCGACCTTGGCCAGCTCCTGCGACGCATCGTCCTGAATGCGACACAGATCATTCGGCCACTTCACCATGACCTTCACGCCCAAATGGGCCAGATATTCAGCCAGTACGACACCCGCCACCAGCGGCACCGCAGCCATGTGGATCAGACTGCCCGGCGGCAGCTCACGCCCCAATGACGCCGTCAGCGCGCTGCCCGGGGCGGCTTTCCAGACCTTGCCCCGCCGGCCCTTTCCCGCGGTCTGCTCACCGGCAATCAGCCATATAGCTGATGGTGAGCACCCACTGACATTTTCCTCCCCACGTTCCGGACAATCCAGCAGTGACGGGCGCCGCATCAATTCCAGGTTGGTGGAATCCAGCACCGCCTGCCACTTCACCCACAAACGGCCCTCACGGTGTCCCCTGGCAAGCTCATGAAATGTGCGGGGGTCGTCAGAATCAGGAAGCAGTACGTTATTCATAGTGAATGTCACAAAAGACCATGCCTGGCATGGTCGTCCATGGGCATAGCAACCATGTTATAACGTTCAACCATGTCCTCCGACACCCCTTCCGGCAGTACGCACCCGCGCAGCCACCCCATACTCTGGCCGATGGCGCTGGCCGCCATTCTCTATCTGTCCCTGCATCCTTTTTCCGGCTGGATGCTGCGCCACCCGAGTCCCTGGTCCTGGTTGTCCGCAGGGCTGCCACGCTTTTATTCCTGGGGCGATCTGATCGTCAACGTTGGGGCCTATGCCGGCTTCGGTTATCTGACGGTACGCCACTTTCAGCGACGGCTTGGACTATGGGGAGCCATACTGACGGCTACAGCCGGAGCCACTCTGCTGTCGTTCAGCATGGAATCCATACAGTCCTATCTGCCCCGGCGGGTGCCATCCCTGATGGATCTGATCACCAACGGGGGGGGCGCATGGCTGGGCGCGCTGCTGGTCGTTCCCATGACCCGCTCGATACGGGTGCAGCACCTGCGCAGGCGCTTCTGCCAGCTGCTCCCCGAAAATGGAAGTGAGTACCTGCACCGGCGTCTGTCCGCATTGCTGCTACTGCTCTGGCTGCTCGGACAAATCGTTCCGCAGCAACTTCCCCTGGTGGTCGGCCCGCTGTCCCCCTGGCCGGGGCAGGCCCTGTTGCCAGCCCTGCCACTGGCGGGCGCCCTGCCAGCCTGGGCCACGCCCCTGACCAGCATCCTGCTGGTGACCGCCAGCATCCTGCTACCGGCCCTGCTGCTGATGCAATGCATGACGCAACCCGCCCACCGCCTGCTGGCATGGCTGCTACTCCTGATCACAGCGCTGTGTCTGCGCCTGGCGGCAGCCTGGCATCTGTATATCGGTGCCCACCGCCTGCAGCATGATCTGCCCGTGCTGTTCGCCGCCCTGGTCGCGGCCCTGCTGGGTTATCGGTGGCTGGTACGGCAGGGCCGCCAGCGGCAACGCGCCCTCGCCCTGGGACTGGTGGCCATCTGTCTGGGGCTGGCATGGCTGAGCCCACCGGAAATGGCCCTGCAGCCACTGCTGCGAAAGTCACTGACGACCTACATGCGCATGGCGACACCCGGCTTTCGCGGATTGCTGCATCTGGTAGCCTGCTGGTGGCCACTGGCTGCGCTGTATTTTTTTGTCATGCAAGCCCCCAACTCATCGGGCAGACGGCCCCGGCCAGCGGCCAGCGTGAATCACTTCACGCACTGAATCCGACAATGCCTGCTCACGGGGGCGGTGCAAAACCGGCCGCCTTCTCACTCTGTCTACCATGAAACCAAGCACCCGCATCCTGTCTGTTCCCGGCCCCGTTGGACCCATTGAGTGTGCGCTCGATTGCCCGACGACGCCGCGCATGCTGGCACTGATTGCCCATCCGCACCCGCTGCAGGGAGGCACCATGCACAACAAGGTGGCCCAGACCATTGCCCGGGCTTTGCTGCAGGCAGGCGCCATCTGCTGGCGGCCCAATTTCCGTGGCGTGGGCGACAGTGCCGGAACCTTCGATCATGGCCAGGGTGAGACCGATGACCTGGAGGCTGTGCTGCAGTTTGCTCTGTCGCACGAGAGTGCAGCAACCCTGCCGCGTCCCCTGCCGCTGGTGCTGGGCGGCTTCTCGTTCGGCACCTTCGTTCAGTCCCGGCTGATAGGACGGCTCGGGGCGTACCCGGTCAGTCATCGCCCCATGGTGCTCGTCGGGCCAGCCGTCTCGCGCTTCGAGATACAGCAGGTCCCTGCGGACACGCTGGTGATACATGGTGAGGAAGACGACGTGGTTCCCCTGACGGGCGTACTCGACTGGGCCCGACCACAACAGCTTCCTCTGGTTGTCGTTCCCGGCGCGGGCCATTTTTTCCATGGCCGGCTGCCCCTTCTGAAATCGCTGATTCTGCGCCATCTGGCTGGAACACATGTCTGACACTACTCTGATCGAGCGTCCGCGCGCGACCGCACACGCCCCGTCCTCCGCATCGGCCACGCCTGCCGGCACCTCCGCCGCCCCCCGGCCCGTGCTGTGTTTTGCCCGCACCGCCAGCGGCAGTGCCCAGCTCAAGCAACCGTCCCTGCCGCTAACGCCGCAGGCTACCCGGCTGCTCATGCTCTTCGAAGAGCCCCAGACCATTGATGAACTGCGCCGCATCATCGACGAGCCCTGGCTGCCCGAGGCGCTGATCGAGCTGGAGCGGCGCAAGCTGATACGGCGCGACAGCACCCGCCACGCTGCCCGGCCCGCCGGCACGGGCACTGCCACCATGGCACCGCACACACTGCGCCCTGATCCGGCACACGATGCCGCTACGCGCCTGGCGCGCCAGCGCGCGCAGGCCCGCATCCTGTTCCTGCAACAGATCGGCCGGCTCAGCACCCTGATGATCGACCGGATCGAATCCTGCCAGTCCGAAGCGGAGCTGCAGCGCCTGACACCCGCCTTTGCCGATCTGCTGGCCGCGCCGGCGTCGGCTGGCAACAACACCCCACCGGTCGCCTGACAATTCCGCGCGTGTCGGTCACGTTATCATTGGAGCTTTACGCCGTCCTGCCCGCCGCGCGACGATGCCTTCACCGAAAATCGCCAGACTCGACCCGGTTCAACACGCCGATCCCGATAGCTGGGAACCCCCACGCTCCTGGACTGCCTCACGCATTCCATCGGCGCGGCTGCGGGCCATTCATCTGGCGTTGGGTGATGGCCGGGATCAGCCGAATCCGCGCATGGTGTTTTCGCTGACCGAAACCGGCATGCAGACCGTCAACAACCCGCGCCGCATTATGTCTACCCCGGCGCGGCGGCTGCTGAACCTGCTCGATGGCCGGCGCTCGCTGGGTGAAATGCCCGCCATCGTCCGCCCAAGTGATCTGCCCGACGCACTCAAGGAGCTGATTTCGCGCGACATGATCGCGCTGACCGGCATCGCACGTCAGAATGCCGCGCCGGTCGACCCACAGGCCGAGCTGAAACTGCAATCCATCAAGCGCGCCATGCTGGGAGCCTTCGAGGCCGAACTCGGCCCCAACGCTTCGGTGCTGGAAGCCCGCGTTCAGGACTGTGTCAACCTGCATGTGCTGCGCAATGTTCTGCGAGAGCTGATCAACCTGGTCAGCCAGCGCAAAAATCCGGCGGCCGCTCACCGTATCGCGACCCGGATCCGTCGCCACGGCCCTCTCTAACGGCAGCATAGCCAGATCAGCCACCGGTCACAGTGCCCTGCACGCGACACTTCCAGCCGGAACATCACGCCATTTGACCTCCTGGCCCACACAACCGGCAGCCTGCCCCGGCGCGGGTGGCATAATTTGCGCGCCCTCTCATTAATACCCACTGTCACCCGGGTACGCCAACATGTCCGCGCCTGCTTCCATGTCCCCTTTCCGTACCCCGCTGGCTCACCGACTGCGCAGCCAGCTGTCCGTGCTGCTGCTGGCTGCCGGCATGGCCCTGGCCCCGATGACAACGCAGGCGCAGAGTGCCGTGCCTGCGCCCGACATCGCTGCGCGCGCCTGGTTTCTCTATGACGTCAGCACCCATACCGTGCTCTACAGCCAGGCACCTGATGAGCAGGTCGAACCCGCGTCGCTGACCAAGCTGATGACCGCCTACCTGGTCTTTGAGGCGCTGCGCGACAAAACCCTGCAGCTGGATACGCGTCCCCCGGTATCGCAGGCTGCCTACCGGGCCATCGGCTCCCGGATGTTCGTCGACCCGCGCAAACCCGCCACGGTGGACGAGCTGCTGCATGGCCTGATCATCCAGTCGGGCAACGATGCCGCCATCATTCTGGCCGAGGCGGTGGCAGGCAGCGAAGAACAGTTCGCCAAGCGCATGAACGCCACCGCACAGCGCCTGGGCATGAAAAACTCCCATTTCGTCAACGCCTCCGGCCTGCCGGCGCCACAGCACTATGCCACTGCCCGGGACATGGCGCTGCTGGCCGCCCACATCATCCAGGAGTTCCCCGACCACTACCGGCTGTATTCAGAGCGGGAATACACCTATAACGGCGTGCGTCAGCCCAACCGGAACCGGCTGCTCGCCATCGACCCATCCGTCGACGGCATGAAAACGGGCCATACTGATGCCGCCGGCTACTGCCTGGTAGCCTCGGCCCGGCGTGACCAGCGCAGTTCTACCGATCCGGCCGGTGCGCAGTTCTCCCGGCGCATTCTCTCCGTGCTGCTGGGCGCCAGCTCGGATACCGCCCGGGCCACCGAATCCCAGAAACTGCTCAATTACGGCTTTCAGAATTTCGAAGTTCTGCAGCTTTACAAAAAGAACCAGCCCGCCGGCCAGCGCCCCCCGGTCTGGAAGGGCCAGCAGGCCACCATCGCGGCAGGCTTTGCCGACGACGTGCTGATTACCGCCCCGCGGGCACAGATCGCCAGCATCAAGGGTGAAATCGAACGTACCGAACCACTCGTGGCGCCCATCTACGCAGGCCAGCGCATCGGTACCCTGCGCATCTGGCTGGGTCAGACGGTCATCGCCGAGCGCCCGCTGGTTGCCCTGGAAACCGTCAAAAGCGCTGGATGGTTCAAGAGCACGTGGGATACCATCCGCCTCTGGATCAAATAACCCCTGTCAAAACAGGAACAGGAGCCTGCGGTGACGCAACAGACCGCCTATCTCAACGGCAGTTACCTGCCGCTTTCCGAAGCCCGCATTCCGGTGCTCGACCGCGGCTTTCTATTTGGCGACGGCATCTATGAAGTGGTTCCGGTCTACCACGGCAAGCCTTTCCGCCTTGCCCAGCACCTGCAGCGCCTGGCCCGCAGCCTGTCGCTGGTCCGTATCGACAGCCCCATGACGCCAGCGGGCTGGAACGAACTGATCGAAACCCTGGTGCAGCGACACCCCCAATGGCCCAACCAGCTGATTTACCTGCAGATCACCCGCGGCGTTGCCCCGCGCGACCACGCTTTTCCGGCCCACGCCACGCCCACGGTGTTTGCCATGAGCAACCCGTTCACACCGCCAACGCTGGAAAGCATCGGCAACGGCCTGTCAGCCATCACCCTGCCTGATGAGCGCTGGCTGCACTGCGATATCAAATCGATTTCACTGCTCGGCAACATTCTGGCGCGTCAGGCCGCCGTGGAAACCGATACCGCGGAAGCCGTGCTGTTCCGCGACGGCTTCCTGACGGAAGGCTCCTCCTCAAACATCTGGGTGGTCAAGGACGGCGAGCTGCTGGCCCCGCCCCACGATCATCTGATTCTCGAAGGTATCCGCTATGCGCTGCTGCAGGAGCTGGCCCAGCACCATGGCATTCCCTTCACCTGCCGCCGCATCCATCGCGACGAAGTGTTTGCCGCGGATGAACTGCTGCTGACCGCCGCCTCCAAAGAGGTCAAGCCCATTACCCGCCTGGACGGACGGCCCATTGGCCAGGGCGTACCCGGCCCGGTTTTCAGACAGCTGTTTGCAGCTTATCAGACTGTCAAGGCTTCCTCCTAAACCCATGGTGGCCGCGCATTCCTGCAGCAGACAGTCAGGCCCCATGAAGCTGGCTCCATCACACCGGACGGCCGGGCGTGGCAAACTACGATCTTTGTCACCCCGAGATTGGAGACGCCATGTCCGAATCCCATCGCTCCCCATCCGAACATCTGACCAACGAAAATACCCGGCCTGAACCCGAGGCGGTCGACCCCATGCAGTTTCCCATGCTCTTTCCGGTCAAAATCATGGGACGGAACGAGCCCGGGTTTACCGACGCCGTTACGGAAATCCTGCACAAACACATCGACGACTTTAATCCTAAAACGCTGGAGACAAGGACATCCAAAGGGGATACCTATCTGTCGCTGACGGCCACTTTTATGGCCCAGTCACGCGAACAGCTCGACGCCCTGTACCGGGAACTGTCCGCACACCCATTGGTGTCCTATCTCATCTGACCATCCGGCCGCCCGCGCCATGCCCGCAGCCCATCCTGATGCTTCCCTTCCCATCCGCCTGCGCCTGCTGGGTACCGTCCCCTATGACGACGCCCTGCAGCGCATGCGCGACTGGACCACCGCGCGCCAGACGGCACGAACAGCCCACCGCCACGCTCCAGAGCGGCAGGGTGCGCTGCTACCACACGACGTACACCGCGACTGGCCGTCACTGGACGAAGCTGCCCACGCTGACGATGAAATCTGGCTGATGCAGCATCCGCCGGTCTTCACCCTGGGCATGAACAGCCGTCCAGAGCATCTGCTTGATGCCGGTAACATCCCGGTGGTGCCCACCGAGCGGGGCGGGCAGATCACCTATCACGGACCCGGGCAGATCATGGGCTATGTCATGCTGGATCTGCGGCGCCGGCGTCTGGGCATCCGGGCACTGGTCAATCGACTGGAAGAGGGACTGATAAACTGTCTGCGTCAATATGGCATCCATGCTTTCCGGCAGGACGGCGCCCCTGGCATCTACGTACTGCGCGTGATCCCGACACACGCAACTTCCAGTACCGCTCCCGCATCGTCGCTGCCTGATGGACACGTCTCCCCGGTACCGGGCTTGCCCCACCCTGTACAGCCTGCGCCGGGCAAGGCACAATCGTCCCCCAGCACCACCCGCCCAACCTGCAACAGATCAGCCCATCGCCTCCCTGCCCGTTCTGCACAGCCGGCGCCCCATGTGGCCAAGATCGCATCCATCGGTCTCAAGACCAGCCACGGCTTGTCCTATCACGGCCTGGCACTGAATGGGCAGATGGATCTTTCACCCTTCCAGAGAATCGAACCCTGTGGATTCCGTAACCTGCAAATGACCGACATGGCCCACCAGATGTCTCCGCGGCAGGATCTGAATCTCGACACCCTCGCGCTGACACTGGGCACTAACCTGGCCGCGGCCCTAGAAGGATGACCCCGATGAATTCAATCGACAGCCCCCTGGCAAGCTCCGCCAGCCATCCTGGCAAACCATCCGCCGGGCTCACGGCGCGCAGCGTGGCCAATCAGGATGCCCTGGCCGCGCCCGTCATCGACCCCCGCCAGAAACAGAAAGGCGAAGCCAAAACAGCGCGTATTCCCATCAAGATCATCCCGATCAAGGATATGCTGCGCAAACCGGACTGGATCCGCAAGCCGGCCCCCCGACTGGGCAGCCGTTTCTATGAGATGAAAGAGATCCTGCGCGACCACAAGCTGCACACGGTCTGCGAAGAAGCCTCCTGTCCAAACATCGGCGAGTGCTTCGGCAAGGGCACCGCCTCGTTCATGATCATGGGTGATAAATGCACCCGCCGCTGCCCATTCTGTGACGTCGGCCATGGCCGCCCCGACCCGCTGGATACCGAGGAACCGTACAACCTGGCCATGAGCGTCAAAGCGCTGCGGCTGAAATATGTTGTCATTACCTCTGTCGACCGCGACGACCTGCGCGACGGTGGTGCCGGTCATTACGTTGAATGCATCCAGCAGATCCGCGAACACTCGCCCTGCACCCAGATCGAGGTGCTGGTGCCCGACTTCCGCGGCCGCCTGGACAAGGCGCTCGACATCCTGGAGGCATGCCCGCCGGATGTCATGAACCACAACCTGGAAACCGTCCCCCGTCTCTATCGCCAGGCCAGACCGGGCGCCAACTACGAGCACTCGCTCAAGCTGCTCAAGGATTTCAAGGCCCGCCAGCCCGAGGTCCCCAGCAAATCCGGCCTGATGGTGGGCCTTGGCGAGACCGATGAGGAAATTCTGCAGGTCATGCGTGACATGCGTGAACACGACATCGACCGCCTGACCATCGGCCAGTATCTGGCGCCCACGCGCCACCACCTGCCTGTCGAGCGCTACGTCACGCCGGAAACCTTCAGGATGTTCGAAGAAAAAGCCTACGATATGGGCTTCCAGCATGCTGCCATCGGCGCCATGGTTCGATCCTCCTACCATGCCGACCTGCAGGCCGAGGAGGCCCTGCGCCATCAACCGGCCACCCCCGAGTCATCCAGCCGTGCCTCTGCCTGAACCTCGCCAGGTCCGGCAGCAGGCGGCGATCCGGCATGCTTTCACCGGAGTTACACCCCCATAGCCCGCCTCAGCCTGTTGTGCTGAATCGTTAGTCTGCATCACCAGCCGCTGCTTTCCATCCATATCGGTCACACATCAGGCTCGCCGGCCGTACGTTCACATGAGGATGTGCTGCCGGGCCTTTCCAGCGCAGGCGCAACCGGCGATGCTACTATTACTGCCAGTGAACATTTCCTCGTCATGAATCTGACTGACTGAACCCAACAGGAGAAGCCTGCCATGAACTGTACGCCACGATTCCTTGCCGTCATGATCACCTTGGGCCTGCTCGCCAGTACCTCCGCTTTCGCCTATGACCGGGAAGACGTGGAAGCGATGACAACCGCCAAGATTACGCTGGAACAGGCCATCAACACCGCGCTGCAAAAGCACGAGGGCAGCCACGCCATCAAGGCGGAGATCGACGTACACAAAGGTCAGTCTCGCTATGAGGTGAAAGTCGTGACTGACAAAAAAATGGTCTATTCCGTCTATATCGATCCGCAAAATGGCGAAGTTCTTCGCGACCGCCAGGATTTCGACGATTGATTTTCACCTGACATCATTGCTGCGCGTGCCCTGTCCGTCGGCAACGGCTCCATCACTGACCGGGGCGGTGCAGACCGCGCGCGCGCCTTTCACCTGCCACCCTGTCAGCGGCCTGCTGATACAGATCTGATCCGTGCGCGCTGGACACCCAGCCTGCTGGCCGCCGCCAACCCGGTGCCATTTCTCCCATCTGCCAGTCCCTGCCCCATGACATGAGGGGGACAAAATGGGCGACCGTGGAAAGATTGGCCCCGGCTGACTTACTTGCCACCGCTGTTTTTCGAACCTGGGCCGTCCGTACCCAGTATGCGTGACAGCTCCGCATCGGTCACATACTCGAACAGGGTCACCACCTTGCTGACCCCGGAGACCTGCGAAGCAACAATGGCGGCACGCTGACCTTCCTCGTGTGTTACCACCCCCATCAGGAAGACCACATTGCGTTCAGTCACCACCTTGATGGCACTGGCCGTCAGATGACGCTCCCGCACCAGACCGGCCTTGACCCGTGCGGTCAGTGAGGTATCACGGGCACTGGCGGCAAAATCCTCGACCGGCTTGATCTCGATCTCGTTATAAAGATCTTTAATGTTAGGCACACGCGCACGCACCCCTTCCTCGGCCTGCTGGCGAATTTCCTCGGACGGCACCTGACCACTCAACAGAACCCGACGATTGAAGCTGGTGCTGGCTACCGACACCATGGGATCCTGATTGACCGTCTCGTTGAGCACGCGGGCACTGCGCAGCTCAATGGTTTCATCCTCGGCCTGCGCCCCAATGGAACGACGATCCAGGACAGCAACGGTGCCGATGGCAGCCCCCGTCACAGCCAGTCCAAAACAGCCGCTCAGCCCCAGGGTGGCTGCAAGCGCGGCAGACATTACGATACGGCGCGCGAGGGCGCTGGGCTGGCTCATCCAAAATCTCCTGATAGCGTTGGCCCGATTATAGAAAGGCTACGCCTGTTGCGCTCGTCTGCGGCAACAGGCTGTGGCCGCTGCCGCATCGAAACGTTACAAATCAAACCGGATACCGCTGGCTATTCCTGCGCCAGGCCGGAACATCATTGACCAGCGGGTCAGAATGCCTGGCGAATCCATTGCAGAACACCAGCCTCAACGGCGACGACATCGAACCGGCAGGGCGGCCATGTTCCATCACCATGATGTTGCTGCAGCCAGCACTGGGCCGCCCGGCGCAGACGGTGCTGCTTGCGCTGATCCACACTGGCGGCAGCTCCACCCCATGCCGACGAACGCCGGCTGCGTACCTCCACAAATACCACCGTCGGGCCATCCCCCATGACCAGGTCAATCTCGCCCACCTTGAAGCGTGCATTGGCCGCCAGAAAAACCAGGCCGGCCTGCTGCAGATGCTGACGTGCCTGCTGCTCGGCCATCATGCCGGTGTGCTGGCGCGAGGTCAGCGCTCGATGGCCGCTACGACCACGATGGACATCCATCATCGTCCGCCCTCCCCGAATCTGGCCATGCCAATCAGCATCTGCCTGAAGCACACTCAGACGGCCATAGGTACGCCGTCGCGATAGGCCGCCGGTACCAGCGTCCGCTCGATCACCGGATAATTGCCGTCATAACGCAACTTGCCCGTCAGGCCATTCAGATCCAGCGTCGATGCGCCGGCAAACATTTCCTGCCCCACGCGCAACGCATCAATGCCCAGTGCATAAAGACGCTGCATTTCCAGGCTGAAGTCCGCTGGCGCCGCCGCGTACCCCTGCATGTCATAACTCTGCGGCTGGATGATGGCCGGCATCTCCAGCAACTGAACACCATCCAGCTCCGGAATAGGCGGCTTCGCCTGGGGCCCGCCAATGGACACCTGTGATGTTCCGAACGCCGGTTTGCCTTTTCCGGTAATCATGCGGACGGGCCGCGCCAGATGCGGAGCCATCGACAGAAAATAGAAATCGCCCCGTTCTTTTTTTGCTACATCGCGGAATTTGTAGAGCGCACTCTCTTCCAGCTCAATCGGCAAATCAGCATCACCGCCCTGTGACTGCCACTGCCCATGAAAGACCGCTGCCGCCCGTCGCCCCACCTGATTGGCTGCCGTGATGATGATGGCACGGGGCGCCCGACGGCTGCCGGCCTGACTGCGCATGGCCTGAAAAGCTATATCGGCTGCCTGCACCGCTTCCTGTTCAGCACCAATGGACAGAACCAGAACGTTCCAGGGAACGCTGCCATCTCCTTCAAACTGATTCAGCGCCAGTGTGGTGATCGGCACTTCGCTAAAGCCTGCCAGCGCAGCGGTGCCATTGCGTGTCAACGGGCCGATGACCAGGGAAGTTCCCCGGCGCAGCATCCCCTGATAAGCCGCCTCCAGCTGTCGTGGCGATTCATCCGTTTCATAGATGTCAATGGCAAATCCCTTGGGCAGCCGTCGGAACGCGGCTTCAATGCCTGCCTTGAGAGCTGCAGATGCCCGGCTGTAGACCTGCCCGGACTTGGGTAACAATAGACCAATCCGTTCTGCCGAAGCAGCACGGGCCCGTGTTGGCCAGCTCAGCACTGGCGCCATAGCCAAACCTGCCACCAGCAGGCTTCCTTTCATCCAATCGCGACGCTGCATCATGCCCTCATGCCAGTTTTCCGATGAGTCCGTGCCCTCAGACACACCTCATGTGCCCGCCGATGCCACCCGGACACTTCCGGCTGCATTATATGTAGTGGCCACGCCCATCGGGAACCTTGAAGATATGAGTGGCCGGGCCGCACGGATACTTCGGGCCGCCACATGGATCGCGGCCGAAGATACTCGCAGCAGCCGACCCCTGCTGCAGGCGCTCGGCATCGGCCACAGCCGCTGCCTGGCCTTGCACGCCCATAATGAAGCCCGGCAGTCTGATCGGCTGCTGGCCATGGTACGCGCCGGAGAATCCGTGGCGCTGATCACCGACGCTGGCACCCCCGGCATCAGTGACCCTGGCGCCCTCCTGGTCGCCCAGGCCCATGCTGCCGGTGTATCGGTCATCCCCATACCCGGCGCCAGTGCCGCCACCACATTGCTCAGTGCAGCCGGCCTGCCCGGCGGCCGCTTCTTTTTTGAAGGCTTTCTGCCGGCCCGCCCCCGCCTGCGACAGGAGCGCCTGCAGGCACTGGCCGCCAGCGCACAGCCCTTCATGCTGTTCGAGGCCCCGCACCGTATCACCGATCTGGCCGGCGAACTCCTGCAAACCCTGCAGCCAGTGCAGGAGATTGTCGTCGGCCGCGAACTGACCAAGCGCTTCGAGCAGATCGTTCGCATGCCCATGGCCGCCCTGCCTGACTGGCTGGCGGCCGATGCCAATCATCGCCGCGGCGAATTTGCCCTGCTGATCTTCGCCCCCCCGGCTTCCACCGACGCCGAGCCAGCCCCGGCGGTCACCCCCCTGGGGCTGAAAGCCCTGCAGATACTGGGGGAAAGTCTGCCACCGCGCCAGGCAGCCCGCCTGGCAGCGCGCATCAGCGGTGACCAGGCCGACGCGCTCTACCAGGCGCACCTCCAGCAGCGCGGCTGATCCCGGCCCGGATATCTCACGGCTGCACCAGCGCCGGACGCTCACCGGTTCGCGCGGCGATGTCTGCGGCCACGCGCCGCGCAGCCGCCCGGCTGTCATATGGCCCCAGCATCACCCGATACTGGCCGTGTATCTGCTCCAGCTCCACCGGTGGATCAGCCGGCGTCTGGCGTGCCATCTGCTCCCGCTGCACCCGCAATGCGTTGTCCAGCTGCCGGAAAACGCCCAGCTGCAGCCACCAGCCTTGACGCTGCCCGGCGTCGGAAGGCCCTGGCGCATGAGCCGGCTCTTCGCCCTCATTCGCCACACGGGCCGGTGCAGCCGGCGTCTGCGGCGTCACCGCCCCCACGCCCTCGACCGGCCATGCCAGACGGGTCGCGGCCAGCGATCCGTCTGGCAAACTGCGTGCCCTGGCTTCAATCGCCCCGGCAGCGACTGTCCCGGCGCTGGCCGTCCGGGTCGGGGTAGACATACCCAGACCACTGGCGGGATCCAGCAGCTCCACTTCCACCCGCGCATAGCCCTGTCCCACATAGCCCAGTTTGCTGGCCGCCAGATAGGAAAGATCAATCAGCCGGTTGCGCAGGAACGGCCCCCGGTCATTGACGCGAACCACCGTGGAGCGACCGTTATCCAGGCGCGTCACCCGCACATAGCTGGGCAGCGGCAACGTGGGATGGGCCGCCGTCATCTGATACATGTCGTAACGCTCGCCCGTGGAGGTCGCCTTGCCATGAAAACGCTGACCATACCACGACGCAATCCCCTGACGCCGATAGGGCCGGCGCTCGGTCATCGGCACGTATTCCTTGCCCATCACCCGGTACGGCCGATTGGCCCGCGCCACCAGTGGCTCATCAACCGGTACCGGATCCGGCATCGCCATCAGTCGTGCCACCCGGCGCGGATCCGGTCGTCCTGGCCCGTCATCCAGATAGTAGCCACCGCCCTGGGAATGGGCACTGCTGGCACACCCGGCCAACACACATCCTAGCAGGAGCGAGCTCAGGGAGACAGCCGACCATGCTGACCGCTTGTTGCCATTACTCACGCGCCGTGCCTCCCTCCTGTCCATATCCTGCCAGCACCAGCCTCATGACGTCCCCGGTTGGCGTGGCTTGCGTGGCCCATCCACAAACAGCCGGTCATACAGCCAGGCCGGAAGAATCCTCAGCAGCCGGGCCACCCAGCCCATTTGCCACGGGATCACCACCCGGCGCCGGCCAGCCAGGATGGCATCCACCGCCACCCGGGCAAACCGCGGGGCCGGCATCAGGAAAGGCATGGGATACGGATTGACACGGGTCATTTCAGTATCAATGAACCCCGGTGAAATGGTCACCACCGACAGACCGAACGGCTTCATTTCCAGCCGCAGGCTTTCCAGATAAACGGCAACCGCTGCCTTGCTCGCACTGTAGGCACCAGACCCCGGCAAGCCACGCACCCCGGCAACACTGGCAATACCCACCAGTGTACCGCGCCCCGCCGCCTTCATAGCACTCAGAAAGGGGGCAAAACTGTCGAAAACCCCCTGAACATTCACCGCCATGATACGCGCGAACACCTCACGATCTTCCGGCATGTCCGTCAGTGTTCCAACGCTGATCCCTGCATTGGCAATGACGATATCGGGCGCACCATGGGCTGCAACAAAATCCTGGCAGACCCTCGACAGGCGTTCGTGATCAGTGATATCGACACTCGCGCAGATCACCCGCACATCCGGCAGCGCCTCGGCCAGCCCCATCAGCCGATCCGTCCGCCGGGCCAGCAGCAGCATGACGCAGCCTGGGAAACGGGCCGCAAACTCGGTGGCCAGCGCCTGACCCAGACCGCTGGAGGCGCCGGTGATAACGATACGGTACGGGGCACCCACCGACCCAGCCGCAGACACCCCGTGGCTGGTCTGCACCGGTTGCGTGCGAGCCCCCACGTCTACTGGCCGCTGTCCTTGGGTGCGGTACGCTCGCGCTTGATCAGCTCATCCAACACCACCACGGCCCGCTCATTGCTACCTGCCATGGATGGACTGGTCGTGTAACGTCCATTCACCGCCAGCGTTGGCACGCCATCAATGGCGTAGGCCGTTGTCAACTTGTTGGCACGCTGCATCTGTGTCTTGACGCCAAACGAGTTATAAGCGTTCTCAAAAGCTTGTGAGTCAACCTTGGCCTGTGTCAGCACGTCCTTCATCTCGTCAAGCTGCTGCATCGGCTTGTGCTGCTTCTGGATGGCTTCAAAGATCACCCCACGGGTCTGTTCATCTTCCCGCCCCAGCGCCTGCAGTGCGTAGAACATCTGCTGATGCGGCCGGCTGAAAAACGGCACATGCACCCGGCGAAAGCTCACATCCTCCGGCAAGTGTTTGCTCCAGGCCGAAATCGTTGGATCGAACGCATAGCAATGCGGGCACCCGTACCAGAAAAATTCCAGCACCTCCACCTTGCCAGGGGCCGCTTCGGTCGGTACGTGGCCCGAAAGCGCCTGAAAATCCTTGTCACTGACGGCCTGCTGCTGAGCCAGCAACGTTGTGGCCGGCATCAACACCAGGGCTGCGCCCACCGCGGACAGCATCGAAAGAAATTGTTTGCGATTCATGAAACCCATCCTGAAAAAGGTAATACCCGCACGACATGGTGCACCGCAGGGCGCCGGGCAGGGCCACCGAACACGCCCGGCATGCAAAGGACAAAGACATCTGAACGATGAAAGCGCCGTCTCGGTTTACACCTGGAGAAAACCGTTACACGCCACCGCCTCCGCGACGGGCATCGTCGCCTCGACCGCAGCCTGAACATCCACCATGCAGAGATCTGCGCCGCGGCGTAACCTTCAACGGCCGCGAACCACCGCCGCCTCAATGCCTTCATCCGCCAGGTCGGCCCGTACCTGATCGGTATCCTGCAGCGAAGGGTAAGGGCCAATCCGCACCCGGTACACGGTCTGACCGTTCACGTTCCCCGATTCCACCCGTGCTTCCAGACCTCGCAAGGCCAGATTGCCCTTCAGGCGTTCGGCATCGGCCATGCGCCGGAAGGAACCCGCCTGCAACAGATAGCCACCTCCCACCATCGCCGGCTGGGCGGGCTGCTCCGCCAGCTGCGGATTCTGCGCATCCCCATCCTGGGTCACATCTACCGTCGAGACGCTCTGCGACTGCACCGTGGTGGTACGTGGGTCTGGCT
The DNA here is from genome assembly GCA_030527825.1 of Lautropia sp. GTDB lineage: Bacteria > Pseudomonadota > Gammaproteobacteria > Burkholderiales > Burkholderiaceae_E > Lautropia. The sequence goes on along the minus strand of JAUNAC010000001.1, from coordinate 629,150 downwards.
GCGGCATAACCTGCTGGCGCGATGCCCCCTGATTCGGGTCAGGCAGCTGAGCACCGGGCTGCGCGCCGACCGCCCGTGGCTCTGGTACCGCAGGTGCCGGTTTCAGACCCATCGGATTACCGTCCTGCACCACCGGGGTGATGAATGGCAGCGGCGAACGGTAGATGTACCAGGCCACGCCCGCAGCAGCGCCGGTACCGATCAGCAGACCCAGCACCAGGCCCAATAGCGTACCACCCTGCTGCCGCCTTCTCTGCCCGATCAACCCCAGGCTGCATGCCGGCGCCTCTCCGAACATCGCTGCGCCCTGTGGCAGCCTTACCCGCTCCATTGAAATCTCCTCGCGCATCGGATCACCGTACCTCACCTGATCGTTGCTCATAGCCGCTCCGGTGCCGACACACCAATCAGCGCCATACCATTGCGCAGCACCGTGCGCACGGCCGCCAGCAGTGCCAGCCTGGCCGAGCGCAGTCCATCATCCTCGACCAGCACCCGTTCCGCGTTATAGAACGCATGAAAATCAGCCGCCAGATCCTTCAGATAATAGGCCAGCTGGTGCGGCGCCAGCTCCTGGGCGGCCTCGGTCAAAACCCCCGGAAAGGCTGCCATCCGCGCCATCAGGGCGTATTCGGTCGGCGCAGTCAGCCTTGCAATGGCGGCGGTATCCATTTCGGCACCGCCCTGCGCCAGAATCGAGCAGATCCGCGCATGGGCATACTGCACGTAATAGACCGGATTTTCATCCGAGCGTGAAAGAGCCAGATCCACATCAAACGTGAATTCGGTATCGCTCTTGCGCGATATCAGGAAAAAGCGCACCGCATCACGCCCCCGGACAGGATCGCCATCTCCCGACCAGTCCAGCAGATCCCGCAGCGTCACATAACTGCCCGCCCGCTTGGAAATCTTGACTTCTTCCCCATGCCGCATCACCCGCACCATCTTGTGCAGCACATAGGCCGGATAACCTGTCGGAATATCTACATCCAGTGCCTGCAATCCGGCGCGCACCCGCGCCACCGTACCATGGTGATCGGAGCCCTGAATATTGATGGCATTCACAAATCCACGCTGCCACTTCACCCAGTGATAGGCCACATCCGGCACAAAATAGGTATATCCCCCGCCTGACTTGCGCATCACGCGGTCCTTGTCATCCCCATAATCGGTCGTGCGCAGCCAGAGGGCACCATCCTGCTCGAACGTGTGTCCTTCCGCCACCAGGCGCGCTACCGTTTCATCCACCCGGCCATCTGTGTAGAGTGAAGACTCCAGAAAATAGCAATCAAACGACACACCAAATGCCGCGAGATCCAGATCCTGCTCCCGGCGCAGGCAAGCCACCGCAAAATGGCGGATGGCGTCCAGATCATCCAGATCGCCATTGCCCTGGGCCACAACCTGCCCATCGACCTGAACCGGCTCATTGGCCATGAACGCCCGGGCAATTTCCGCAATGTAATCGCCGCGATAGCCATCCGCCGGGAATCTGGCATCCTCTGGCCCGATCCCTCGCCCACGGGCCTGCACCGACAGCGCCAGGTTCTGGATCTGGGCGCCGGCATCGTTGTAATAGAACTCACGATGCACCTGCCAGCCCTGCGAAGCCAATAGCCGCCCCAGCACATCGCCCAGCGCCGCCTGCCGCCCATGGCCGACATGCAGCGGGCCAGTAGGATTGGCCGACACGAATTCCAGCATCACCTGCTGACCATTGGCCGGCTGCTGCCCAAAGCCCTCACCCTGGGACAACACCTCGTGCACCACCTGCTGGCGGGCCGCATCGGTCAGCCACAGGTTGATAAATCCGGGCCCGGCGATCTCCGCCCGTGCCACCAGGGACGCCACCCCGGACTGCACCATCAACGCCGCCACCAGCTGTTCGGCCACAGCCCGCGGCGCCTTTTTCAGCGGCCGCGCCAGCTGCATGGCCAGATTCGTCGCCAGATCCCCGAGATCTGGCTGTCGGGGCCTCTCCAGCGATGGTTTCACCGTGGCCAGCACCACCTCATCCACGCCGATCGCCCGCATGGTCTGCACCAGAATCTGGTGCAATTCGTTCATTTGTCTTGGAAGCATCCCCGGATTCTAGAGCCTGCCAGCCATTTTGGGCGCGTCATGTGCGCAGACGCTGACGCCACCAGCCGACAACCGGCCCCTTGCGCTCACCGCCACGGCTGCCAACCCCGATCTGCCACTGCGTACTGCATATTGCATTCCCGGCTCGCTACAATACCGCCGCAAACTTTCAGCCCAGCCCATTTCCAGCCATCAATCATCATGGACGCCACCTACAAGATCTCCCGCTCGTCCCTGCACCTCGAAGTCACCGACCGCTTGCGCGGAATGATCTACGATCGCAGCCTGCCTCCCGGCGAGCGCATCGACGAACTGGCCCTGTCGGCCCGACTGGGCACCTCCCGTACCCCACTGCGCGAAGCGCTCAAGGTACTGGCTCATGAAGGACTCGTGCGCCTGGTGCCCGGCCGGGGGGCCTTTGTCATTGAACTGGCCGCCGAGGATATCGACAGCCTGTTCCCCGTTCTGGGTCTGCTGCAAAGCCGCTGCGCCGCCGAGGCCGTTCGCCGCCAGACCCCTGACGATCTCCATGCCCTGGACACGCTGCTGGCCAACCTCGAACACGCCGTTATCGGCCACCGGCCAGATGACTACTATCGCGCCGTAGACGATATTCATGAACGCCTGCAGACCATGGCGGCCAACCCATGGCTGACCCGTTCCCTGACTGACCTGCACCGCTTTCTCAAGCTGGTCCGCACACGGATGCCCCTCCCCGACAATCGCCTGCGGCAGTCCATGGCCGAATATCGCACCCTGATGAAGGCCATCCACCGCGCCGACATCGAAGCGACCGAACAGATCGTTTATCTACAGGCCATCGCCGGACAGCGCACCTGGCGCACCCTGCAACAGGGCCACACCCAACAGCCTGCGCCGGCACCACAAGTACCTGATCCCTCAGACTCCACCCCAACTCAGCACGAAGCAAGCACTCACACCACACCCACCGCCCGAGTACCATCCTCTTCGGCCCGCCCCACCCATCTGCACCAGCCCGATACCGTCGCGCTGAACGCCTGAACGCGTCTTTGCACCCACCACACCTGCTCACCCAATCGCCTGCTGTCAACACTACAGCAGGCGCAGACCCGGCGCCTTATCTCACAAACCCCTGGTATTTCGGGGGGGTCAGAAAATATTCTTCACAAATGAGGTAATCTTTGCCCTGTCTCGCTGACAAATTCATACACTCTTACGTCCTTGACCGGTGAATCCCGAGGTCCATATCAGCATCAGCGGCAACGCTTCGCAGCGCAAAGAAGATGCCCTGATCCAGAAACAGAATACGGTTCTCCTTTTCGATACCGATGTGGCCACCCGCCAGATGCTCGCCCACCTGCTCGATACACAACGGCTGGGGAACCTGTGCATCGCGGAATCACCCGATGATGTCGAGACAATTGTTGAAAGCGGGCACTCACTTGCATTGTTGCTCATCCACCTGGACAGCACCGACAATGCCCGACTGGCATGGCTGAGCGGTCACCTGAAAGACAGTGCCTGGCGGCGCCTGCCCATCATCCTGCTCACCCGACACGACCCAGCCCCCCTGTGGCGGATCGCCCTCTCCCTGAATCTCACGGATGTACTGCAACAACCGCTGGACGAAGCCGCCCTGCTGCTCAAGCTGCGCCAGTGCCTGGGCCTCAAGATCTATCATGACCGGCTGCTGCGTCAGGATCTCCTGACGGGCCTGACCAACCACACCGGCTTCATGCGCAGACTGGAAACCATTCTGCAGCCCAATGCCCCACCTTATACCCTGATGCTGCTGGATCTGGATCGCTTCCGGCAGCTCAACGATGGCCTTGGCCACTGCACCGGCGATGCCTTCCTGAAGGCCATCAGCCAGCGCCTGGACAATCTGGTCAGTCGCCACACCGGCCCGGAACGTCGCCGCCGCATCCGCACCGCAAGCCCCTGGCTGGCCAGAACCGGCGCAGACCGCTTCATGGCCCTGTTACCAGGCCGTCCCGGTGATCCCGCCCACACCCGCTGTGTGGAGGACCTGCAACAGATGCTGGCCCTGCCCCTGCACATCGACGGGCGCGAGCTGTTCATTTCTGCCAGTATCGGTATGGCCGTCTTTCCTGAGCATGCCACCGACTACAACCAGCTCACCCGCTACACCGAACAGGCCATGGCGCTGGCCAAACGCCGTGGTGGCCACCGGATCGAGTATTTCGACCCCACGCGGAAGCGTCCCCCCATCAATGCGCTGACCCTGGAAAACCACCTGCGGCATGCCATTCGCCACAAAGAACTGCAACTCCGCTACCAGCCCAAAGTATGCAGCCGGACACTGTGCATCACCGGTGTCGAAGCGCTGATCAGGTGGTATCACCGCGAGCTTGGTCTGATCCTGCCCGAACATTTCGTTCCCATCGCCGAACGCAGTGGTCTGATTGCCGACATCGGCGCCTGGGCCCTGAACCGGGCCTGCCGTCAAGCTCGGGAATGGCTGGATGCGGGACTGCCCCCTTTAAAAATAGCGGTCAACGTGTCAGCGGCCCAGACCCAGCGCGGCAATCTGGTTGACATCGTTCGGCAAGCCCTGCAGGACAGTCGGCTGCCACCCGAGCTACTCACCCTCGAACTCACCGAAACCCTCCTCATCGAAAACGGCGAAAATGCCAATCTGCTCATCCGGCAGCTCAAACAACTGGGGCTGTCCCTTTCGTTGGACGATTTCGGCACCGGCTACTCTTCCCTGACCTACCTGCACACCCTGCCATTTGATGAGATCAAAATCGACCGCAGCTTCATACAGGGACTGCCGAACCAGGCCGTCTCCAGAGCCATTGTCAATGCCATTCTAGCCTTGGCACATGGCCTGAAACTGGATGTGGTGGCCGAAGGCATCGAACGACCAGAAGAATTTTCCTGCCTGCAGCAGACCCAGCTTGACTGTACCCTGCAGGGCAACCTCTTTTGTCCGCCGCTCAGCCCCGGCGAACTGCAACTGCGCCTGCAACATAACACCTGCTTCCGGCCACCCAGCCTGGTTCAACCGCCAACACCAGACACTTAAAACCACGCCACCAAATCCATCTGACAACAGATGTATCAGCCCCGGGCTTCGTTTGATTTAACAAAAAACAACAACCAGCCTCCCAACCGGATTCGCTCCCCCTTGCGCGCCGATCTGATCTATCCTGTAAGTGGCGTATTCATCAATTCATCGGGTGAATAATGGCTCTGACATAACCCTGTTCTCCAAGGAGACCCCATCATGTATACCCGAATTCTCGTCGCCACAGACGGCTCTTCCCTATCCGAGCGCGCTGTTGACACCGGTATCAACCTGGCCAGTGCACTCAACGCCGCCTTGATCATCGGCACCGTTGGTGCTCCCTACACGCCACCGCTCTATGCTGGCGACCTGGTACCCAACAATTATCTGACAGCCAGCGAACACGACGAAAAGGTTCGCGCCAGCAGCCAGGAAATCCTGGAGCAGAGCTGCACCCGGGTTCGCCAAAAAGGGCTGACATGCGAAACTGGCTTCGAGGTCGCGGACGAGCCTGCCGATGGCATCATCAAGATCGCCCAGGAAAAGAAAGCTGATCTGATCGTGGTGGCCTCGCATGGCCGCGCCGGCCTGAGTGCCCTGCTACTGGGCAGTGCCACCCGCCAGTTAATCAGTAATGCGAAAATCGACCTCCTCGTCGTACGGCAACCAGAGGGAGAACGCCCGGCGGCCTGAGCACACTCGTGCTGGCTGTCCAGACACCGCGATCAGACCGTCAACCAGGCCCGCAGGGCCTGGTAAATCAGGCGCGCAGCAGTGCGGGCTCCCCGCTGATCCTGATCATAGGTGGGATTGAACTCGGCCATATCCACCAGCCGCAGCTTGCCACTGCTTGCCACCTGCATGATCACGGTTTCCAGCACGCTCATCGGTACACCATAGGGTGCAGGTGCCGAGACCGCCGGCATGACGGATCCTGGCAACGTATCCAGATCAATGGACAGATAAACATGGGCTGCCTGTTCCAGCCACTCCGCTACTGTTGCCTGAATGCCTGACAGGTGGCGTTCCTGCATCTGTTCGTCCTCACGCCAGCGCACCCCCAGTTCATGCGCCCGGGCAAATAGACCGGCCGTATTACCCAGTCGGCTAATGCCGAGAACGCCATAGCAAAACGGCAAACCATTCTGTTGTGAACAGACCGCCATCTGGTCAAAAGGAGTCCCGGAGGATGCGGGTCTTGATGTTCGCAAATCGAAATGTGCATCAAGATTGAGAATCAGCACCGTATCACGATCTCCCTGCCGATCCAGATAGCGTCGCAATCCCTGCCAGCTTCCCCAGGCCACCTCGTGACCGCCGCCAATGACCAAAGGCCGCATCTGCTGTGCCAGCAATGCACACACCGAGGCAGCCAAGACATCCTGCGCCTGCTCCAGGCCGTCGTCCAGACAACGGATATCACCCGCATCATGCAACGTCGTTAACCCGTGCAGCGCCATGCCCGCCAGCATCCGGCGAATGGCGACCGGGCCATCTGCTGCGCCAGTCCGGCCCTGGTTGCGGCGCACGCCGGCATCACAGGCAAACCCCAGCAAAACCGGGTCACCCGCATAAACGGTAGCGTGTCTTACCGACTCTGCGTCCGGCGAGTCGGCCCAGCGCTGCACGATATCGAACACGCGCCGGGTATCACCCGCCTCACCCACATCGTTACGACCCTGCCATACATCCTGGCCTGTCATCGCCCAATGAGACTGCGCGCCATGTCTGCAACCTGTTTTCGTCCGATCTTCCATGACCACTCACCACCCACCGGTTCTCCGTAAAACCTGCATGACCAAACCACTCTGTCCCTTCAGACAGTCGGCAAGCTCCTGACCATTCCATGACGAATCGTCAGGTGTGGAATCTGACCGCCGAGCCAATACACCAGATCCACGGGTCGATCTATCTGCCAAGCTACAAAATCCGCGACTTTTCCTGTTTCAATGGAACCATGCGTTGACTGCATGCCCAACGCCTGTGCAGCATGCAAGGTCACGCCTGCCACCGCCTCTTCAGGCGTCATACCAAACAATACACAGCCAAAATTCATCATCAGCCGCAGAGACAGCGCTGGCGATGTACCTGGGTTCAGATCCGACGCCAACGCCATCGGCACCCCATGTTTTCGCAACATGGATACGGGTGGCGACTGTTTTTCGCGCAGCATGTGGTATGCGCCTGGCAGCAGCACTGCCACCGTTCCATGCTGGGCCATGGTCACAATATCCGCTTCCTGCAGATATTCCAGGTGATCAACCGACAGCGCCCCCAGGCGGGCCGCCATCCCGGCCCCGCCCGAGCTGGTCAATTGTTCTGTATGCAGCTTGACGGCCACACCAAGCTCCTGAGCGCGTTTCAGCACCTGCTCACACTGCGTCACTGACAGCGCCACCACTTCGCAGAAGCCGTCCACCGCGTCCACCAGCCCTTCCGAAATCAGCGCTGGTAACATGACCTCACAAATATGGTCGACATAATCCTGGGGCCGTCCCGCATATTCCGGCGCAATCGCATGCGCAGCCAGGCACGTCGTACGCACTGTCACCGGCAGGCGTTCACCCAGACGTCGAGCGACCTGCAGCATCCGTCGTTCGGTCACCAGATCAAGCCCATAGCCGGACTTAATCTCCACGACCGTGACCCCTTCCGACAGCAAGTGTCGCAGCCGGCGGCTGGCTGACGTCAGCAGCTCGTCGGCATGGGCCTCGCGCGTTTGGCGTACCGTTCCTGCGATCCCGCCGCCTGCCGCAGCGATATCCGCATAACTGACCCCTTCCAGGCGTTGTTCGAACTCGCCGCTGCGGTTTCCGCCAAATACGGTATGAGTATGGCAGTCGATCAAGCCGGGCGTGACCCATGCCCCCTCCAGATCCACATCATCGACCCCATCCCCATGTGGAAGGGTCAACTCACGACGCGGCCCCACCCAACTGATGCGTCCTTGGTCCGTAATAATCGCCGCATCCAGCAACGCATTCCAGTGTCCATCCCGCATTGTGGCTACGTGACAGTTCTGCCAGACCGTGCGTTTCATTGCCTCAATCCCTCATGTAACGATTTTCCGAACACCGCCATCACACACGCTGATCGCTGCTGGGCAACAAATCATCTGGTATCAATTCACTGAGAACGCCTTGCACCAGCAGGTCACTGGCGACTGCGATATCAGGCGCAAAAAAGCGATCTTCCTGATAGTAAGGAACTTTACTACGTAACAGGGCTCGCGCTTTTTCCAGCAATGGCGACGATTTCAGCCCCTTGCGGAAATCCAGACCCTGACAAGCCCCGAGCCACTCAATGGCAAGAATCCCTCGCGTATTGTCTGCCATCGGCCACAGGCGCTTACCTGCGTTAGGCGCCATGGACACATGATCTTCCTGGTTGGCGGACGTCGGAATACTGTCTACACTGGCGGGATGCGCGAGAGCCTTGTTGTCACTGGCCAGCGCAGCAGCCGTCACCTGTGCAATCATGAATCCGGAATTGACTCCACCGTTGTCGACCAGGAATGGGGGTAATTGGGACATGTGCTTGTCCATCATCAGGGAAATTCGCCGCTCCGACAACGCACCCATTTCCGCAATGGCCAGTGCGATATTGTCATTGGCCAAAGCAACCGGCTCTGCGTGGAAGTTCCCACCGGACAGCACCTCACCCTGCTCCGCAAAAACCAGCGGATTGTCTGACACTGCATTGGCCTCCACCACCAATACCTCAGCGGACTGGCGCAACTGGGTCAGACACGCACCCATGACCTGTGGCTGACAACGCAGAGAATACGGATCCTGAACCTTGCCACAATCCAGGTGAGACTGCGCCACCTCCGAAACATCCGTCAGCAGATGTCGATAGGCAGCCGCCACATCAATCTGGCCTTGTTGTCCCCGCGCTGCATGAATTCGGGCATCAAACGGCGTTCTGGAACCCAGCATCGCTTCTACACTCAGACTGCCGCATACCAGTGCCGCCGCCAAAATATCTTCAGCCTCGAACAATCCGCGTAAACCATAAGCAGTGGATACCTGCGTGCCATTAAGCAATGCCAGCCCTTCCTTGGCTGCCAGGGTAATGGGCTCCAGACCGGCAATCTGCAGCGCCTTTGCCGCGGGAAGCCATTCTCCCTGATAACGAGCTTTTCCTTCGCCTAGCAATACCAGAGACATATGCGCCAGCGGCGCCAGATCGCCCGAGGCACCCACGGAACCTTTCAGCGGAATATGCGGATAGACCTGTGCATTGATCAGTGCAATCAGACCATCAATGACTTTGCGCCGTATGCCCGAAAAACCGCGTGCCAGTCCGTTGACCTTCAATAACATGATCAGACGGACCAAATCGTCCTCCAGCGCCTCACCCACCCCAGCGGCATGGGACAACACCAGTGAACGCTGCAGTTTTTCCAGATCATCGGGCGCAATGCGTGTGGATGCCAGCAATCCAAACCCGGTATTGATGCCATAGGCGGTACGCCCATCCGCAATGATCTTCTCAACACAAGCAACGCTGGCTTCAATAGCCGGAGCGGCTGCCTCGTCCAACACCACCTGAACAGGCTCCTTCCATATGCGACGCAATTGCGCCAAAGTCAGTGTGCCAGGCGTCAGAACAAGCTTCATAGAGAACATTCCTGATAGTGTCTAAAAAATCATCATGGCCGCCCCTGAAGGAAGCGGCCACGAATCAATGACAAACGCTCGCTGGCCCTTCAGAAACAGGCCACATGTCGAAACATATCATTCCTCTAGCATCGGCAGCTTCAACCCATGCTCGCGCGCACAATCAATGGCCGATTGATAGCCCGCATCCGCATGACGTAGGACACCGGATGCCGGATCGTTGAACAGCACCCGGGCGATTCTTTCATCAGCTTCTTTCGTACCGTCACATACGATCACGACACCCGCATGCTGCGAATATCCCATGCCCACACCCCCACCATGATGGATCGACACCCAGGTCGCACCGCTGGCAGTGTTCAGCATGGCATTCAGCAATGGCCAATCCGATACTGCATCTGAACCATCCTTCATCGCCTCCGTTTCACGGTGCGGACTGGCTACTGATCCCGAATCCAGGTGGTCTCGACCAATAACGATAGGCGCGCTCAGCTCACCCCGGCGCACCATTTCGTTGAATGCAAGGCCCAGCTTGTGGCGCTGTCCCAGACCTACCCAGCATATACGGGCAGGCAACCCCTGAAAACTGATCCGCTCGCGGGCCATGTCCAGCCAGCGATGCAGCGCCTTGTCATCTGGAATAAGTTCCTTGACCTTGGCGTCCGTTTTATAAATATCTTCCGGATCCCCCGATAACGCGACCCAGCGAAACGGCCCGATGCCCCGGCAGAACAGCGGCCGGATATAAGCAGGCACGAAACCAGGGAAATCAAAAGCGTTTTCTACCCCCTCGTCCTTGGCCATCTGGCGAATATTATTGCCGTAATCAAAGGTCGGGATCCCCTGTTTCTGAAAATCCAGCATCGCACGAACGTGCACGGCCATCGATTCCTTGGCCGCCTTGATTACTGCCGCTTTCTCGATCGCACCCCGTTCCCGATATTCTTCCCATGTCCAACCGGCAGGAAGGTAACCATGCAGCGGGTCATGGGCACTGGTCTGATCGGTCACCATATCCGGCCGTACGCCACGCCGCACCAACTCCGGCAATATCTCTGCCGCATTGCCATGCAGCGCAATCGACACCGCTTTGCCAGCCTTCGTATACCGGTCGATGCGGGCCAGCGCATCATCCAGATCGCTAGCCTGCTCATCCACGTATCGAGTTTTCAGACGGAAGTCAATCCGGCTCTGCTGACACTCAATATTGAGCGAACACATGCCTGCCAGCGTTGCAGCCAGGGGCTGTGCCCCGCCCATGCCCCCCAGACCCGCAGTCAGAACCCAGCGTCCGGTTACATCACCACCATAATGCTGACGACCCGCTTCCACAAACGTCTCATAGGTTCCCTGGACAATGCCCTGACTGCCAATATAAATCCAGCTGCCGGCTGTCATCTGGCCAAACATCGCCAGCCCCTTCGCATCCAGTTCGTGGAAATGCTCCCAGCTCGCCCATGCTGGCACCAGGTTTGAATTTGCAATCAGCACCCGCGGCGCATTCCGGTGCGTCTTCAACACGCCAACCGGTTTGCCTGACTGCACCAGCAGGGTTTCGTCATCATTCATTTCCTTCAGCGTTTTGACAATATGGTCATAGCAGTCCCAATTGCGCGCCGCACGACCAATCCCCCCATAGACCACCAGTTCCTTCGGATTTTCCGCCACTTCCGGATCCAGATTATTCATCAACATCCGCAGCGGCGCCTCCGTCAGCCAACTCTTTGCCGAGAGCTGCGTACCACGTGGGGCTCGAATCTCCACATTACGAAATTTGTTCGACGACATTTCCTCACTCCCTACTTTGTCAGTGATCAGCGGCGGCGGCCATAACCGCGACGTCACAGCATGGCCTGCCTTTGCTTCGGAATCAGTATATGGTTGTCTATACAAGTTTAGGGCATCACGGCGCTAGGGATTACCCCAGACATTTGCGCACGAACCGCTCTAAGCGCTCAAGCTCGCCATCACACCCATACGCCTCGTTCACAATATATATTGGTAGAGCACCGCCGATGTCAGCGACAATGGGCCGCGTCCCATTTTCCTGTCGGGCCATCCTTGCCTATGGTCAACAACACCGATATCCAGATAAGCAACGTTCAGAGTAACTCGCCTGGCTCCGACCTGCGCAAAGAACATTCAGCACCGCAAGACCGCGCCCAGCGTATTCCCGAAGGCTGTCCAGACTCACCTCTGCCGCTTTACCAACAGCTCAAGCAGTGGATCATCCGGCAAATCGACGACGGCATATGGCCAGCACACCACCGCCTGCCCTCCGAAGCTGAGCTGGTCAACCAGTTCGGCGCGAGCCGGATGACCATACATCGGGCACTGCGTGAACTGACGGCGGAGAGAATTTTGGTCCGAATGCAGGGAGTAGGCACATTTGTGGCTGAGCGCAAAGGACGTTCCGCCCTGTTTTCCATCAACAGCATCGCCGATGAAATCCGTAGCCGGGGACATCATCACCATAGCCGAGTCATCCTGCTAGCCCAGGAGCCCGTCACCCGTGAATTGGCAGTGGCCCTACAGATCCAGGAAGGCCAGGGCATCTTCCATTCAATCATTGTCCATCATGAAGACAATGTACCGGTTCAACTGGAAGATCGCTACGTCAACATGCAAGTGATTCCTCACTATCTTGAACAGGATTTCACGAAAATCCTACCCTATGACTATCTGGAATCACAAGCACCTCTAACGGCTGGAGAGCATATCGTCGAGGCTGTTTTGCCCCTGCCGATGGAGTGTGAACTACTTGCTCTGGCGGCCACGGAGCCTTGCCTTCTCATACGACGCCGCACATGGTCCGGTTCGCGTAGCGTGACCTATGCGCGGCTGTTACATCCTGGATCCCGGCATCACCTGCAAGGACGTTTCAGTACTTGATCCCGGCAATCAGGCACCAGTATGACCAAGCGGCGAACAGCCATTACGCCGTCCGCCGCTCATTGGAAACAAACCATCAATGCGATGGCGGCAATAGTCAGTGCGTACTTACTGACAGGCCAATGCCACTGTACACAGGAACAGAATCCTTGGCCAGGTAGCGCCGTCCGTCAATCACAGGCACACTGCCTCGACCTGCCTTTTGCTGCAGTTCCGGTACGGCACGATAATCTGGCCAGCTGGTTACCAGCACCACAGCCTCTGCATCAGACAGCGCGTCCTCCAGTGAGTCCTGGAAGTGATAGGCATCTGCAGACACACCAAACTCGCTCAATGCCTTTCTGCCAGTCTCCACCGCAATCGGATCGTGAGCAGTCACTTTCGCGCCTTCCTCGACCAGATCAGCAATAATCTGCAATGCAGGCGATTCTCTGACATCATCCGTTCCCGGCTTGAATGCGATCCCAAGCACCGTCACGTGCCGGCCCCGCAAATCATCTCCCAGGCGCTCTTTCAGCAGACGAAGCATCTGGGCAGGCTGGGTCCGATTGGTGGACAGCACTGCATCAAGCATGGGTGTCTTCACACCACGATGCTGGGCATGCGCCGTAATCGCTTTTACATCCTTGGGAAAGCAGCTTCCACCGAAACCGCAGCCTGCCCACAGGAAGGACGACGCTCCGACCACCTTCAGACGGTCCTGTGCATCGCGATAAATCAGATGCTTCATCAGGTGCAGGCCCTTGAAGACTTCGGCAGCATCAAGCTCGCCAATGCCATCACAAATGCGAGCGATCTCGTTTGAGAAAGAGATCATCGTCGCCATGAATGCATTGGAGGTGTACTTGATCATCTCCGCTGTCCGAGGGGTGGTCTGAATGATCGGCGTGTTCCGAAACATGTCATACATGTGGGCCAACTGTGAAGTGCTGCGTGCATCAATGCCGCCCACAACAATCCGGTCAGGCTCCTGAAAATCCTTGACCGCGACCCCTTCTGCCAGAAATTCCGGATTCATGCCCAGCCCGAAATCCTTGCCAGCCACCAGCCCAGACGCTTCTTCAATTGCCTGCCGCACTACGGTATCAGTCGTTCCTGGTACTACTGTACTCTTCACAGTGACCACGCAATAGTGGGCCGGCTGACCAGTGGCCTGAGCAGCCTCGGCCTGTGCCTTAAGCACGCTACCGATTTCCCTGGAAACCTGCAGGACGTAGCTCAGGTCAATCGTCTTGCCATCAAAGGGCGTACCAACACAAATCAGTGCAACGTCCGCACCCACCATGGCATCGTCCAGCGACGTGGTCGCATGCAGGCGCTTGCCTGCATTGGCCTTGAGCAGGTCTGCCAGCCCTTCTTCATGAATGGGCGGCTCACCCCGATTGATGCGCTCCACTTTAGCGGCATCGACATCTACGCAGGTCACCTCGTGACCAACCGATGCCAGACAGGTGCCAGACACCAGACCGACATAACCGGTTCCAACCACACATATCTTCATTACGCAGCCTCTGCCTCACGGTTGAAGTAATACCAGTTGAGAATGCGGCGCAGTCCGGTGTCCACATCCACCTCCGGTGCATAGCCCAACTCAGAGCGGGCCTTGGTGATGATCGGGCAACGGCGATTTGGGTTGTCCGCCAAATAGACGGAACCTTCGTCTGAAACCTTGTGGATAACCTTACCGTTGTAGCCCCACATGTCGTGTGCCAGTCCACGAACCTTTTCGGCCAGATCCTTCATGCTGATTTCTGGCGTCTCAATGCCAATGTTGTACGCTTCGCCCCGACGACCATTCACTAGCACTTTGAGATATCCGGACAATGCGTCGGTGATATAACAGAAAGTTCTGGTTGGTGAACCATCAGACAACATGACGATATCCCGGCCAGCCAGCACATCCCTGGCAAAATCCGGCAATACCCGTCCATCCGTGATCTTCAGACCTGGACCATAGTTATTGAAAGGTCGAGCCTGGGAAACGGGTACGCCCTTGTTCTGGGCGTACAGTACACACAGCGTCTCCCCGACCCGTTTGGACTCGTCATAACAGGCGCGTGGCCCGGTGCACGACACCAATCCGCGATAGGTTTCGGGGGTCGGGATAGCGTCCGGTGTCGGATCCCCATAGATTTCACTTGTTGAAAAGAACAAGAAACCTTCCAGCTTTCCACCGTGCTTGCGAGCCGACTTACTGTTGCGCTCGACCGCATAGTCCAGCATCAACCGCAGGCCATTGACGTTGGCATCAATGGTTTCCAGCGGGTATTTGCGGTAGTACATAGGCGACGCGATGGATGCGGCATGAATGATGAAGTTCGCCGGCTCCAGATTCTGTGGAATCGGATGGGTAACATCATGCTTATACAACCGAATTTCCTCAGTCTGAGCTTCATTCAGCCAGTAAGGGATTCCGCGCACATAGTTATCCAGCACTGTCAGCCGGATTTTCTTGGCCGGTGGTGCGCTGTGATTCCAGTGCTTGATGGACAGCACCAGGTAATAGCCCAGAAATCCTGCTCCCCCTGTCAACCAGACATGTTGTCCTGCCAACGCTTCGAACTGAGGACGGGCCTTGCGGATCAGATCTTCAACATCCTGAATGCGCAACTCGTCGAGTGAAATCATGCCGGACAATTTGTTCGCCATCGCATTTACCTATGAAGTAAGCACTAACTTGATTGAAACGGGAGCCTGCGCTTGGATTTCAACAACCCGGTCGTAACACACTTGCCCGTCTAGAGACAGGGTCGCTTCTGCCGATGCTCAATACCTGGCTGCGGCGGCCCCATCCCGATACAGCAATTATCGTCAATTTATCCGGCGGCCGCCGGTAAATAGTTGGCAGGCTGCAAGTTTGTCGGAACATCAGAACCAGCCCATGATGCGCTGCCTCAGTGGTGTACCCGTACGGCAGTCACTTACAGCACGCCCTTACAGACAAACTGATCGTCCACCCAGTGGCCAGTTGGCCGTGCACACACCACGATCTGCACAACATCATCCTACCGCTCTCAGGGCAGACAAACCTTCATCCAGATCAGTAATCAATGCGTCAAGCCCCTCTAGTCCACAGTGAATCCTCACTAACATTCCGCCCGTCCAGGGGCTGACGGTCCGGATACCACGCAGATCGGCCGGCATGATCAGGCTCTCGAAGCCGCCCCAGGAAAACCCCAGAGAGAAATGGCGTCGACCATTGCACAATGCCAGAATCGCCTCTTCCGAAACGTCTTCGACCTCAAATGAGAATAACCCGTTGCTGCCAAGAAAATCCCGCTTGAACAGCGCATGACGAGGATGACTGGGCAGCCCAGGATGTAGTACACGTACAACACCTTGCTGCCGCTCCAACCAGCTGGCTACAGCTAGCGCAGTCTGTTCATGAATCTGCATACGGGCATCTAATGTCCGCATACCGCGCAGGATCAGCCAGGCATCATCACCGCCCACGCAGACGCCTGTCTGCCTCACGGTTTCCCAGAGCTTCGGCCAGAGGGCCTCGCGAACAACCGCTGCCCCCATCAAAACATCTGCGTGGCCACACCAGTATTTGGTCAACGCTGGAATAGAAATATCCACCCCCCAGTCAAACGGACGGGCTAGCCGCGGTGAGGCATAAGTGTTGTCAATCACGCTGAGAATGCCCCGATCACGGGCCCAGGCACTAATGGCAGGTACATCCTGGATTTCGAAAGTGTAGCTGCCCGGGCTCTCCAGATAGATCATGCGAGTGCGATTACTCACTAACTTTTCTAAATCGTCTGGCGATGCCAATGGATCGAAATAGCGGGTTTTGACCCCAAAACGGTTGAGCAGCGCATCGGCAAATGTTCGAGTTGGCCCATAGACCGAATCGGTCATCAAGACCTCATCTCCCGGAGAAGTGAATGCCCACATAACTGTACAGATCGCAGACAGGCCGGAAGGCATCAGTGCAGCCCGCACAGCGTGGCCCCCCCCCTCCAGCTCTGCCACGGCATCCATCAATGCATAGGTTGTTTCAGTCCCTGCCGTGGCGTAGGTGGATTGATGCCGTTCACCCCGGTTTGTACGTCGGCCAGCCTCAATGGCCTCCTGCACTGAATCAAACGTTACAGTGGACGCTCTGATCACGGGCGGGTTCACTACCTTGATCGGCGCGCTGATACCCCGTCCTGCCTCGACCGGCTTGCACGCTTGCACTGGATCCCTGCGTATACGAATCAAACACCCTGCGTCCTGATCTTCGGCAGCATCAGGCTGATTGGGCTCTGTTGTGGGTACACTTGATTTATCCATCACAGCTCATCTCCTGGAATTAGGATAGGGATACCTTCTTGATTATTTGAGTCAATACATATATGTGACCACTCACTATCTGATCTCACCATCTAGCGCGGGCCGTCAATGCCTTGCATCTTCCGAGCAAACGGTGTCAAAACATCTGCACCTTGCTTTGACAGCATTCTGGCAGAAAGCCTGTCTTTGCTGAACCACCGAACCTTTCATGTTCGCTTGATGTCTGCATGCCCCTTACGCTGCTACCTATCCGGACGAACAGGCTTAATCTGTTTCGCCATGTCGCCAGATACAGTAAGTAAGTGTTTACTGTACAAAATTCATTGGTCATCCTTATGCAATGGTGCTGAACTGCCCAATTCTGTGTTCAGAGCTATTGGCGAAAATGCCGCAAAAAGCATAGGATCAGTACTGAGAAGAAAATCTGCTGTCCTGTGCGTGTTATGCGCTTGGCAGACCGAGCGCATAACACGCCCTGGAGACAAATTCCCGTTGAATGGCTGATGGATCCTGGTAAAGGCAATGACACAGAAAAGTGAGCTGTGCGACACCGGCGCATGCTGATTTTCTGTCCATCACAGCCCTTTCTTGTTCATCC
Source organism: Lautropia sp. (assembly GCA_030527825.1). Lineage (GTDB taxonomy): Bacteria > Pseudomonadota > Gammaproteobacteria > Burkholderiales > Burkholderiaceae_E > Lautropia. The sequence goes on along the minus strand of JAUNAC010000001.1, from coordinate 611,659 downwards.
CAGGTTATGGAGACAACCTGTCCAGACCATTCACACACCCGGTTCTGATGTTTTTTCTGTTTCACAATAAGGGAAATTTAAAAAATGAAGACACCATCAACAGCTGATATCGGCCAAATTCCTGCCGTGGTACGCCACCAGGGGATCATTGATTGGGTACGAGAAATTGCAGCCCTCACCGAGCCAGCCAATATCGTCTGGGCAGATGGATCACAGCAGGAATACGATCGACTGTGCGAGGAAATGGTCGCGCGGGGTACACTGATCAAACTCAATCCTGCCAAGCGTCCAGGCTCATTTCTGGCACGCTCGGATCCATCCGATGTCGCCCGTGTCGAAGACCGGACCTTCATTTGTAGCGAAAAAGAAATAGACGCAGGTCCAACCAACAACTGGGTAGAACCTGCAAAAATGCGAGCCACGCTGCAACAGCTCTTCAAAGGCAGCATGATTGGCCGCACCATGTACGTGGTACCTTTCTCGATGGGTCCCCTGGGCAGCAAAATTTCACAGATTGGTATTGAGCTGACCGACTCCCCTTATGTCGTGGCCAATATGCGCCTCATGACCCGAATGGGCAGCGCTGTATGGGATATTCTTGGCACCGATGGTGAATTTGTCCCGGCCATACATAGCGTGGGCATGCCCCTGCCTGAGGGGACGGATGAAGTTCCCTGGCCCTGCAACGCAGAAAAATACATCGTTCACTTCCCGGAAACCCGCGAAATCTGGTCATACGGATCTGGCTACGGCGGCAACGCCCTGCTTGGCAAGAAATGCCTGGCGCTGCGCATTGCATCCGCCATGGGCCATGCCGAACAAAGCAGCGAAAATCCTGGCTGGCTGGCTGAACACATGCTGATTCTGGGTGTTACAAACCCGGAAGGGAAAAAATATCATGTGGCAGCAGCATTCCCGTCTGCCTGCGGCAAGACCAATTTTGCGATGCTGATTCCCCCCAAAGGATTTGACGGCTGGAAAGTTACCACCTTGGGAGACGATATCGCCTGGATAAAACCTGATGCTCAGGGTCGTCTGCTCGCCATCAATCCCGAGGCAGGCTATTTTGGGGTCGCTCCCGGCACCAACGCCAAGAGTAACCCGAATTGCATGGCTGCTCTGGATAAAAATGTACTCTTTACCAACGTCGCGCTGACCGACGACGGAGATGTCTGGTGGGAAGGGCTAAGTGAGCCGCCCGCCCACCTCATCGACTGGCAAGGAAACGATTGGACGCCAGCTGACGGGAAAAATGGCCGCAAGGCGGCACATCCCAATTCACGTTTCACGGTTGCCGCCACCAACAATCCCGCCGTTGATCCCGAATGGGACAACCCCGCCGGGGTTGCGTTAGATGCTTTCATCTTCGGCGGCAGACGCTCCGATACCATTCCGCTGATCACACAGGCACGCAACTGGGCTGAAGGGGTTTATCAGGCCGCCACCATGGGTTCTGAAACAACGGCTGCTGCCGGTGGAAAACAAGGCGTGGTACGTCGGGATCCATTTGCCATGCTGCCATTCTGCGGCTACAACATGGGTGATTATTTCCAGCACTGGCTCAATCTTGGTACATGGCTACAGCAAAAAGGAGCCCGCATTCCGCCGATTTTCAATGTCAACTGGTTCCGCACAGACGACCAGGGTCGCTTCATCTGGCCCGGTTTCGGCAACAACATGCGCGTTCTCAAGTGGATTCTGGACCGCCTAGAGGGAAAACGTGACTCCGGTCAGGAACATGTACTGGGAACATCTCCTCGCTATGAAGACCTTCGCTGGGATGGCATTGACTTCAGCGAGGCGGATTTCCAGAAAGTCATAGCTGTAGATCCTGCACAGGTTAAAGCAGAATTCAAGCATCACGATGAACTATTCGCCCGCATTGGTGCACGCCTTCCCCAGGCACTGCACGAAACGCGTCAGGCTCTGGAAAAGCGCCTGCAACCAGTGTAATAAATACTATCTATTGATTTTATCAACCAATAGATAGTATTAGTGGGGTGTTTGGATCACTACCGCTTCCAACATCCCACCCACATACTCACTGGCTTATTCTCGTCAGCATGAGTCGGAATTTTTATCTGCACACATAGCGCGTGAAAGCTGATCGGCCATAGTCATGGCCTCCAAAAAACTGGCAGGGTCTGCTGTGCCTTGTTCTGCTATATCAAACGCCGTCCCATGATCTGGGCTAGTACGAATAAACGGTAAACCCACGGTCAGATTCACCCCCTCATTTATGCCAAGATATTTCACGGGAATCAACCCCTGATCGTGATACATGGCAACCACGACATCAAACTCCTTAAATCCCCTGGCCCGCATAAACACAGTATCCGGGGGCCAGGGACCGCTAGCATCAATTCCCTCTGCACGGGCCATCTTTATGGCAGGGGTGATAATCTTTATTTCTTCGTCACCAAGCAAACCACCCTCGCCAGCATGTGGGTTGAGGCCGGCCACCGCAATTCGCGGTTTCTGAAAACCGGTACGGCGCAAAAATCGATACGTCAACTGGATTGTTTGCAGAACCCGATCCTTTGACAGACAACTCACTGCAATTCTTAACGGCTCATGGATACTGACCAGAACGGTACGTAACTCACGATTTGCCAGCATCATCCGCACAGGCGGATCACCAGCCAGTTCGGCTAAGAGTTCTGTATGGCCTGGATAGTGGTGTCCAGCCAAATTCATTGCCTCCTTGTTAAGCGGAGCTGTCACGACCGCTCTTACTTTTCCTGCCAGTGCATCCAACGCAGCGGCTCGTACTGCCTGCACAGCAGCAGCCCCACCTTCGGCAGAGGTCTTTCCAATAGCAAAATTTCTGGATACTTGTACGCAGTGATGAATCGATCGCATGTCCACGGAAATACCAAGACTAACAGCGAGTCGTTCCAACCACTGAGCACAACCATATACAACAAATGATCTCGCTGAAGTTCGCTCGACACTCGCCAATGATTTAAGCACAATTTCCGGCCCAATACCCGCGGGATCACCCATGGTCAAGGCAATCGGCAAAGAGGAGTGTTCTGTCACATCATGCCTCGGTGTAGTTGCAAGCTATGCCACGTCTATCGACTTGAACTGGTGGCATTATAGATGGCCAGTCTACATCCAAACCGATCACTTGCAGATTTTTTAACCTATCAAACCTACCTATTTAGCCCCCTTCCTTTCCCACGACTATACCATTGGCATAGATCAAATTTCCATTACATCTTGCCTCACTGCTCTATCTCATCATATTTCAGCTCATTTGGCTCAAACGCTATACCCGACACCTTATAACCATTTCCCACGCACCCTACCCCTTTTTTCTTCCTGAAAAGAAAATGACCCTCTCTACAAAATCACTTTCTGAATCTGATTCCTCTCTTTTTTCAGGATCGTGCGACTCTACTCTTGCCTACCTTGACTTTGATAAAAATGTCCACCTAGATAGATTCCAAGAGCTTCACACGCTATACATCTCGGTAAGCCAGCCAGTCTTTGTCAGCCTCCAATAACCTCCAGACACAGACATACTTTTGCGATATCGGTCTTGTTCAACAAGCAGCTCACCTTGTCTTGAGTAGTTTCACGTGAAACATCCCCTGACTGGCTTGTTTTCTTTGGACTTCAGCCAAATCCAAAATATCAGGGTGCATGCTTCCCGATTTCCAGGGTTCAAATTACCGAATCCGTAACAGATCTCGATGACGATCTATGTACAAATAGCTCGTCCGCATTCACAGACAAATTTTGTCTAGGTTAGGGGTTAGGGGACATTCTCTTGGAACCTAGCCTGGACTGGACTAAGTAAGATCGGTCTAGGGATAATGACGACAGAAAATTAGCCTCTAGTCGAAAATCGAACACACACAAAATCGGCTAAGGTAGCCAAAATCCCCAAGATGGTTTCACGTGGAACAACACGATTCTAGTTGATTGTAGGAAAGATGAACTGGATCGCTCACAAGACACCAAAGATCCCAAAAGTGCCTGGTGAGCCGCATGATGGCCAGAAATCTGTGCCTGGCCACACCCGTTCTTGGCGCGAAATATTCGTTTTTGACTCAGATTTAGGTGCACAAAACGGTTCTGACCTGATACCGCCGTGGCTACTGCACGTATCAGTCGAAAATAGGCTGATATCTCGGTACGCGTACGGTTCAGCGACCTATCGGTGTATCGAGCTGATCATCTACTACGCTCCAGTGGTGGCCTCTTTTGGCTAAGCGCGCGGATTATGCCGTGTCTTGTGGTTGACGAGGCCCTAAGTTATAGCCTCACCACGGAACTGGAAATCAGAGTAATCCTTGAAACTCGAAATAGCCGTCGTCGATAAGACCTAGGCTCTTACTCTTCAGGTTGCACGGCGATCTCCGTTGAACGACCATTTTAAGGGAGGGGTGCCAGCTGTGTTCCACGTGAAACAATCACTCCGGCCGCAGGAAGAGGATCTATTTCGCCTGCGTGCGGCTATTCTCTTCAACACGAGGGACGAGATAACTGATGATAGAACGTTTTGAGATAAGCCGTCGAATCAGGAAAGCATATCGCCAGACCTGGTAGCACCTATGTTCCGAATTCACTAGCCGCTCGAACAACAACACGTGCTGGAGTTAATAGACTTCGTCATTATGGACGAGCCTAAATTCGTTATATTTCCGCAAACAGGGAAAATTTAATCCCTAGAAGTGAGTCACAGACACGCAAACAGACATATTTAGTGTCTATAACGACGCGCGGGATATCGTATTTCATCGTCTAGCCCTCTAAGCCTTGGTCTGTCGGAAATTTTTCAATTCGCCGGATGTCTGTCCCTCCGATGCCTGCGCATTTTTAGCCTACGAAAAGCCCGATCCGACAAGGCAACCAGGGCTCGGCTACTCGCAAACCAAGGCCACCGTTTTGCGAATGACTTATAGCCGTCGAAAGGGGGCACAAATCTGATGCCTAGCATCTTTCGTTCACCCCACCCGTTTCAACGCAGCGTTTAATGTCTAAATGTCGAGTTAGAACGCGCGCAAAAAAGCTCTGTTCCACGTGAAACAATACAAAAAGCATCTACAAATACCAGTTGCCCGTTTTATAATAGCGTATGAGCATTCATCCAGATATCTTCGATGTTATTGTTGTGGGCGGCGGACACGCAGGAACCGAAGCCGCTTTAGCTTCTGCCCGCAGTGGAGCCAAGACCCTGCTTTTGAGTCACAATCTGGATACGATAGGACAAATGTCCTGCAATCCCTCTATTGGTGGTATCGGTAAGGGGCATCTTGTCAAAGAGATTGATGCACTGGGCGGCGCTATGGCTCTTGCCACCGATCGGGCTGGCATACAATTTCGAATCCTGAATGCGAGCAAAGGCCCTGCCGTTCGTGCGACCCGTGCCCAGGCCGATCGTGTCTTGTACCGACAGGCGATCAGAGAGACACTGGAAAATCAGTACAATCTGACGCTCTTCCAGCAAGCCGTCGATGATCTTGTTTTAGCAGGAGGACGGATTGCCGGTGTCGTGACACAAATCGGCATTCAGTTTCGTGCAACGGCTGTCGTGTTGACGGCAGGGACTTTTCTGAATGGTAAAGTGCATGTTGGCCTCGATCACTATGAGGCAGGTCGTGCAGGCGACCCTTCAGCACGTATGTTGGGATCTCGCTTACGTGAACTTGCCCTTCCGCAGGGCAGATTGAAAACTGGCACACCGCCTCGTATTGACGGTAGAAGCATTGACTATACGCAACTAACACCCCAACCCGGCGACACTGATCCAGTCCCAGTGTTTTCCTTCATCGGTGATTCCATTCAACATCCCAAACAATTATCTTGCTGGATAACACATACAAATCATCACACACACGAAATCATTCGAGAAGCACTCGATCGCTCTCCCTTATTTACGGGTGTCATTGAAGGGATCGGGCCGCGCTATTGTCCTTCCATTGAAGACAAGATACACCGTTTTGCTGATAAGTTATCACATCAGATCTACTTGGAACCCGAAGGGCTGCACACCCACGAAGTCTATCCAAACGGTATTTCCACTAGTCTCCCGTTCGACACACAGCTCAACTTGGTTCGCTCGATGCGTGGGCTGGAACGCGCACAGCTACTGCGGCCAGGGTATGCCATTGAATATGATTATTTCGATCCGAGAGCACTCAAACCTGGCCTTGAAACGCGCCAGATTCAGGGTTTGTTCTTCGCAGGCCAGATAAATGGCACCACTGGGTATGAGGAGGCTGCAGCTCAGGGGCTTGTAGCAGGCTTGAATGCAGCCCGTTATACCAGAGGGGAAGCAGCCTGGGTTCCACAACGTGCCGAATCTTATTTGGGGGTCATGATGGATGATCTGCTGACCCAGGGCGTATTAGAACCCTATCGTATGTTCACCAGCCGTGCAGAATATCGGTTAAGTTTACGAGAAGACAATGCAGATCTCAGGTTAACTGAAATCGGCAGGAAATTGGGGTGCGTTGACGATCACCGCTGGGCGCTGTTCACCGCCAAGCGAGAGGCGCTTGAACATGCTGCTGCTTCTTTACGTGCCACTCTAGTCAATCCTTTGCTCTTGGAACAGTATCAAGGAAAAAAGACGCCTCCCGCAGTTAATCCGATTAATGAATGGACTCTTGATTCTGCTAAGGACGCTGAAACTTCAGCTACGGACATCCATGATGTTCAGACCGATGCGTCAGAATCTCTTCTTGTGGCGACTGGCACGGCACACAAGATGAATATAAGTAAATGCTCACTATCAGATTTACTGAAGCGACCCAATGTTTCCTTAAACGATCTTGTCCATTTGTGGCCTGAAGCAGCGTCGTTTCTTGTTGTAGACCCCAGAGTTGCAGAGCAGCTAGAGATCCAGGTCAAATACCAAGGCTACATTGATCGCCAGAAGCAGGAAGTCCAGCGCATGGCCCAGCAAGAGGCAGCACCAATTCCAGAGGATCTGGATTACACCAGCATGTCTGGACTGTCCAATGAAGTGCGGCAAAAGCTTATGGAGCGGCGTCCACAGACCATTGGTCAGGCCAGCCGCATACCTGGCATGACTCCGGCAGCGGTTTCATTGCTCCTGGTTCACCTACGCAAAAAACAACGAAACGCGGCCCGTCCAAAGACTCTCCCTGTCATAGCGGGGGTAAATCAGCTGGAGCCAGATTCATCAGCCACGGCAAGTTCGGGGAACAACGAATGAATAACCGCCACCCCCCCCCTCAACGTTCCGACACGCAGTGGACCGAGGACGATACAGACTGCTTCCGTCATGGACTCCAGTCGCTGGCTCTGGAATTGACACCCGAAGCATTTGAGCAGGTCATTCGCTGGGCCAGGCTGCTCAAGCAATGGAACCGGACATACAATCTGCTCGGAAACACGGACAGCACCCATCTCATCAACGAACATTTACTGGACAGTCTCGCGGTCAGTCCAGTAATTGCACGCTATCTTGACCGTCATTCACCATTGGTCGACGTCGGTACGGGCGCGGGATTTCCAGGCGTATTACTAGCCATCACCCAACCTCAGCGACCTATTTTTTTGCTGGAACCTGTAGGAAAGAAAGTTGCCTTCCTAAGGCACTCTGTCCTCACCCTCCGGCTCAACAATGCACAGGTACTCCCTGGAAAAATCGAAATATTACGGGAATTGCTCGACAAACAGGTGCAAAACACCTCTCCCAGACAGCTACATGCTGAATTTAATGATAGTGTGCACTCACATAAATATACAACGCCGCTCATCAATCCGCCATCAGACGTACACGATGGAACACTGAATTTCATCTGCAGGGCTTTTACATCACTTGGTCGTTTTGCTGCTTTGTGTGAACCTTACATGAGTGATGACTCACTTTTATTTGCGATGAAATCGCTCCGGCTGACCGAGGAACAGCAAGAATTACCCGAGAGCATCCATCTACAAACAGCCGAAACCATTCGCACGATTGAACCTGGCGTTCATCGTAACCTCGCCATTCTCGCCCGGAATTCAACGCCGCCTTCCGTTCTTGCTACGCACGGAGGGCCAATTTTTTCTGCAGATAGCCCATCCCAAGCCATACCCGCACAATCCCCTCGATGGAGATCCCAGTGACGCTCATTCTCACCATAGCGAACCAGAAAGGCGGGGTCGGCAAGACCACAACCTCGGTCAATCTGGCAGCAGCCCTATCTCAGCTGGGCATGCGCACCCTGCTCGTCGATCTTGATCCACAAGGCAACGCCACCATGGGCAGCGGCATCGACAAACGCCGCCTGCCAAAGTCTATCTATGATGTTCTGATCGGTGAAGCCACGGTTAACGAGGCCCGCCAGCGTTCGGATGCAGGGGGTTATTACTTACTGCCAGCCAACCGGGAGCTGGCAGGCGCCGAAGTCGAGTTGGTGGAACTTGATCGACGGGAACGACGCCTGCGGGATGCGCTGGACAAAGTGAGTGCTGACTATGATTATATTCTGATCGACTCGCCCCCTTCCCTTTCGCTGCTCACCCTCAATGGATTGTGTGCCGCGCAAGGTGTCATCATTCCTATGCAATGTGAGTACTACGCGCTGGAAGGGCTCAGTGATCTGGTCAGCACGATCCGGAAAGTGCACGCTAACTTCAATCCCGAAATCAAGATCATGGGTATCCTGCGCGTGATGTATGACAGTCGGATCACCCTGGCGCAACAGGTTTCGGTACAACTGGAAGAGCATTTTAAGGAAAAGGTTTTCAAGGCGGTTATTCCACGCAATATCCGTCTGGCAGAAGCGCCCAGTCATGGATTGCCTGGCGTGCGATTTGACCCTGGCTCCCGTGGCGCACTGGGTTATCTTGATTTTGCTTCCGAGCTGATCGAACGCACCCCGGCCTATATATCCCAGATGCAATCCGAGGCACAGCGCGCCAAGACAAGAAAAGGTCAGGATCGCACTTCAGATTCGCACGGTGCGGTACCCCCGGTGGCAGCAGCCTCCAAACAGAATCAGCCAGATGCCGGCCCTGACAAAGCACGCGAAGCCATCGCAGCGGCAGAGACCCATTCGGCGCGTTCCGGCACATCTCATCAGGAAGGTTGACCCAATTGATTCATTAGCTGTCGCCGGCGCCACGTCGTCCAGCTCACACGAACATATACCAAGGAATGCAAGGAATGAGCAAAAAAACTAAAGGCGGTCTCGGCCGTGGACTCGATTCACTGCTTGGTGGTGACAGCCCCCTGATCACGGGGACCCCTGAACCAGCCGTCTCGCCACTCACCGTCAGCGAGCAAGCAACAAACGGCGGCGATCAGGGTATTCAGGAAATGTCCCTGAATCTGCTACAGGCGGGACGTTATCAACCTCGCTCCCGGATGGATGAATCTGCTTTGCAGGAACTGGCCGACTCCATCCATGAACACGGTCTTTTGCAACCTTTGGTTATTCGCCCTATTCAGAATGGGCGCTATGAAATCATCGCTGGCGAACGCCGCTTCCGCGCAGCAGCACTGGCTCACCTTGAAAGGGTTCCAGTCATCATCAAAGAGGTCAGCGACGAAAACGCTCTCGCACTTGCCCTGATTGAAAACATCCAGCGAGAAGACCTCAACCCATTGGAAGAGGCCAGCGCGATTCAGCGTCTGATCGATGAGTTCCACTACACCCACGAACAGGCTGCTCAGGCGATCGGTCGCTCCCGTAGTGCCACAACCAACCTGTTGCGACTGCTCAATCTGGCCGACACTGTCCAGACGATGCTGCTGGCAGGCGATATCGAAATGGGCCACGCCCGGTGTTTGCTGTCTCTGGATCGCGCAGAGCAGATTCTCATGGCGCATCTGGTTGTCCAGCGCCGTCTCTCTGTTCGCGAAACCGAGAAAATGGTCAACCAGAAGCTAGAAGAGAACAAAAGCAAGGGACATCCAGCCCCTCGCCGGGGTGCGGACACCATAACCGATCGTGATGTCGCCAGATTGCGTGAACGCATTGCCGATCATCTCAACACCACCGTTGAAATCGTCAGCAAAGCGAATGGTCGAGGCAAGCTGGTCATTCATTTTTCGAGTAATGATGCATTCACGGGTTTACTGGAACGACTCAAACTTGACAGTGTGACTCAGGAATGAAGACCCTAAACTGGACAGGCATATGTGCCTGTGCGCATCGTGGCCAAACAGCCCCAGGATCCCATTTTCCAATATCCAATATTCTGAATAATGCATTTCGTTTGGCCCACTACGGGAATGATGCATCAGCTGGATGATTGCGGCTACGCTTTGACCGCAGCCGCAGTAACCCCTATACTCACGCAGGTTTTCTCGGCTGGTTCTTCGTTAAGGGCCTGCCTGCCACCGACTGCCGACATCCAGACAGGGCCGGATCATGTCACCAGCCATCTTTACCTATCAGAAAGAAGTGCTGGCCATGCTACCGACACCATGTCGAATGACGGTCGAGGGCGACTAGAATGCTGAAAACCGTTAGCGTCCAATCCCTGCTGGTTGGGGTGACCGCTGCCATCGGAATCCTCTACTGGGGTGTTCCGGGGTGTCGGGACATCCTCTTGGGGGGAATGGCATGCATCATCCCCAATATGCTGTTTGCTCGCATGCTCTGGCGAGTGGGGCGACGGTCATCACAGGTTTTTGTCACGGCGTTTCTCGTGGGTGAAATACTAAAACTCGCCTTGACATTGCTGTTTCTGATGGCTATCGTCAGATGGCTGACACCGACCCATTGGGGGGCAGTGTTGCTGGGCATCATAATCGCCCTGCAGGCCCCGTGGTTACAGGTAATCATCCAACATCGAGACAATCAAATTCACACTGTGCATGGTGTCCAACGCGGCGCAATGCATGGATCCTGAAACACAACAATCCTACGAAGATGGCGACCGAAGCCTCACATGGCCCAGCAAACGCGGCTGAATACATTGTTCATCACCTGGGCAGCGCTAACTCCTCGGGCCACCCCCAGAAGGCCATCGTCGATTTTTCCATCATCAATTACGACACGATCTTTTGGTCGTCGCTCATGGGCATTCTGGCCTGTGGACTAATGTGGCTGGTGGCCCGTCGCGTGAACAGCGGCGTTCCGGGTCGTTTTGTTGGTGCTGTGGAATTCCTCGTTGAGTTCGTCAACGATCAGGCCCGGTCAATCATTCACGGCAACATCCGCTACATCGCGCCGCTGGCCCTGACAGTGTTCGTGTGGGTTGTATTCATGAACACGCTGGACCTGGTTCCGGTTGACATCGTGCCGGCCATCGTCTCGGGTCTTGGCATCTCCCACTACCAGCGCATCCTGCCGACAGCCGACCTGAACAACACTCTGGCCATGGCCATCGTTGTGCTGTTCGCCTCGCTCTACTACGGGATCAAGATCAAAAAGGCCCACTTTTTCAGTGAACTGCTATCTGCCCCGTTCGGCGCTGGCAGCAACAGTGGAATCGGCCTGATCTTCAAGCCCCTGCTCTGGATCTGCAACTTCGCCATGCAGATCATTGAATACCTCTCCAAAACCGTTTCACTTGGCATGCGGCTCTTTGGCAACATGTTCGCAGGCGAAATGGTCTTCATGCTTTTGGCATTGCTGGGCGCATTGGCCACATGGTGGGGAGCTGGCCTGCACTTCGTGCTAGGACTTGTCTGGGCCATCTTCCACATCCTGATCATCGTGCTTCAGGGTTTCATTTTCATGATGCTGACCCTGATTTACCTTGGTCAGGCACATGATGCCCATTGATCGGATGCCCGTCGGCCAGCAGTACCACCCACTGGCCGGCTGACAGATTCAATACATGCTGGCGTGCCGTTTCCGGCTATCTCAACCCACTCTTTCACCTCTCACCACTAAGGAGTCTTTCATGAACAATTCAGCATACGTCGCCATCGCCTGCGGCATCATCGTAGGGCTGGGTGCGCTTGGCGCTTCAATCGGCATTGCCCTGATGGGCGGAAAATTCCTGGAAGGCTCTGCACGTCAGCCCGAGCTGATGGGCAAGCTGCAAACATCCATGTTCGTTCTGGCCGGTCTGATCGACGCAGCCTTCCTGATCGGTGTGGGTGTGGCCATGCTCTTCGCTTTCGGCAACCCTTTCGCTGCCTGACGACCATCAAAGCGGTGGATTGAGAGAAGCAGACAGGACGTGGCCGCTTCCCGGCGGTCACCAGACTGCTTATAGGTATCAAAATTGATACGGAGAATCTCGCGTGTACATCAACGCTACGATCATCGTTCAGTGTTTCATCTTTGCAGCCCTCTGGTGGTTTACTGCCAAATTCATCTGGCCTCCCATCACCGCGGCGCTGGATGAACGCAGCAAGAAGATCGCCGCCGGTCTTGCGGCCGCCGATCAGGCCAAGGCGGAATTGCAGGCCACCGAGAAGCGTGTCGAACAGGAGTTGCAACAGGCGCGCGCTTCCGCTGTCGATGTCCGCGCCAACGCTGACAAACAGGCAGCGGAACTGATTGAACAGGCACGCACCGAAGCTGCACGTATTCTGGCTGCTGCCCAAAAATCTGCAGCAGAGGAGGCAAACCTCGCCGCCGAGCGTGCTCGCGACCAGCTACGTGAGCAGGTCGCCCAGCTGGCCGTCAGTGGTGCGGAACGTATCCTCAAGCGAGAGATCGACGCCAAGCAGCATGCCGATCTATTGTCCAACCTGAAAAACGAGCTGCGCTAGGCCGATACGAATCATGGCGGAAGCACTGACTATTGCCCGTCCCTATGCGGAGGCGGCATTCAAGCTTGCGGTAGAGACCCGGAAACTGGCCGACTGGTCAGATGCACTGGCGCGACTGGCCGAGGTCATGAAGACCGAGGCCGCCCGGGATCTTCTCGATAACCCTGACATCGAACACTCCCAGGCTGCCGCCATTGTTTCCGAAGCTGCCCGGCTGAAGGATCAACAGCAGCAGAATTTTGTACAGGTACTGGCCGACAACGGCCGTCTTGCCCAGCTGCCCGACATCGCAATCCTGTTCGATCGTAGCCGCGATCAACATGAGGGCACCCTGGATGTACAGATCGAATCAGCCTTCGATCTGACACCTGAACAGCAGGCCAGCATCATCGAAACGCTCAAGCAGCGTTTTGGCAAGAATATCAAGGCCAGCACCACCGTAAATCCCGAACTGATTGGCGGCGTCTCCATCCGGATAGGTGACGAAGTCATTGACGCATCCGTGCGCGGCAAGCTCTCCCAGCTCGCCGCGTCCCTGACGAAATAAGGAGTTTCCTTCATGCAGCTCAACCCCGCTGAAATCAGCGAACTGCTCAAAAGCAGGATCCAGAACCTTGAGGTCTCCGCGGATTCCCGCAACCAGGGCACGGTTATATCCGTCACGGACGGCATTTGTCGTATCCACGGCCTGTCGAACGTTATGCAGGGCGAAATGATCGAGTTTCCGGGCAATGTCTATGGCCTGGCCCTGAACCTCGAACGCGACTCGGTTGGCGCCGTGATTCTCGGCGAGTACGAAAGTATCTCCGAAGGTGACATCGTCAAAACCACCGGACGCATCCTGGAAGTACCAGTCGGCCCGGAGCTGATTGGCCGTGTAGTCAACACCCTGGGCCAGCCTATCGACGGTAAGGGTCCGATCAATGCGCAGGCAACGGATGTGATCGAGAAGGTCGCCCCGGGCGTCATTGCGCGACAATCTGTTTCCCAGCCCGTTCAGACCGGCCTGAAGTCAATTGATGCCATGGTGCCGATCGGACGTGGCCAGCGGGAATTGATCATCGGTGACCGCCAGACAGGAAAGACGGCGGTGGCCATCGACACGATCATCAACCAGAAAGGCAAGGATCTGATCTGTATCTACGTCGCGATCGGACAGAAAGCCTCGACGGTAGCCAACGTTGTGCGCAAACTCGAAGAGTTCGGCGCGATGGAGTACACGATTGTCGTGGCTGCCACGGCGTCGGAATCGGCAGCCATGCAATATCTGGCACCCTATGCCGGCTGCACGATGGGTGAGTACTTCCGCGATCGGGGTCAGGATGCCTTGATCATTTATGACGATCTGACCAAACAGGCATGGGCTTATCGCCAGGTTTCGTTGCTGCTGCGCCGTCCACCCGGTCGGGAAGCCTATCCCGGTGATGTATTCTATTTGCACTCACGCCTGCTCGAACGGGCCGCACGCGTCAATGAGGAATACGTCGAGCATTTCACCCAGGGTAAAGTCAAGGGTAAAACCGGCTCGCTGACCGCCCTGCCCATCATCGAAACCCAGGCCGGGGACGTTTCGGCCTTTGTGCCAACTAACGTCATTTCGATTACCGATGGACAGATCTTTCTGGAAACCGACCTGTTCAACGCCGGTGTGCGGCCTGCCGTCAACCCTGGCATCTCAGTGTCCCGGGTAGGTGGGGCAGCCCAGACAGGGCTGATCAAGAAGCTGGCAGGGGGCTCGCGGATTGCCCTGGCCCAGTACCGGGAGCTGGCTGCTTTTGCCCAGTTTGCATCCGATCTGGAAGAAAGTACCCGCAAACAGCTTGATCATGGGCGGCTGGTAACCGAACTTATGAAACAGGCCCAGTACGCGCCACAGCAGGTCTGGCAACAGGCGTTGACCCTGTTTGCCGCGGACAATCATTATTACGAAGACATCCCGATTGACAAAGTGCTGGCTGCAGATCGTGCCATGCACGATCATGTGCAAAGCAAATTTCCTGATTTTGTAGCGCAGCTGGAAAAGGATAAGGCTTACAACAAGGATGTCGAGGCCAAAATGCATGAAGTCCTGAAGGACTTCAAGCAAAACGGCGCATTCTGACTGTCCTCAATCACCGCCTCCAGGCTGAATCGCACCGCATCCGTGGTGCGTCAATGAGTTTCTCCCACTATGGCAAGTAGCAAAGAAATTCGGAACCAGATCAAAAGCGTCAAAAATACGCAGAAGATCACCAAGGCGATGGAAATGGTCTCGGTATCCAAAATGCGCAAGGCTCAAGATCGCATGCGCCAGGCCCGCCCCTATGCCGACAAGATACGCGACATCACGGCCCACCTGTCCAACGCCAATCCCGAATATGTTCACCCCTTCATGAAACAGCGCGAGCAGATCAGGAAGGCCGGGATCATCCTCGTCAGCAGTGACAAGGGGCTATGCGGTGGGCTGAACACGAACATCTTTCGAGCTGTCACACAGAAGATGCAGACCCTGCATGAGCAGGGGGCCCAGATTCAGGCCACAGCAATCGGCTCCAAAGGTCTGGGATTCATGCATCGCCATGGGGTCAAGATCGTTTCACATCTTGTTCAACCCGGTGACGTGCCGCGTATCGAAAAGCTCATTCCGATTATCAAGGTTCAGATCGACGATTTTCTGAATGGCACCATAGATGCTGTCTATCTGGCATATACGCGCTTCGTCAACACCATGACTCAGACCCCGGTGGTCGAGCAGCTGCTTCCCATACCGGAAGGCAGTCTGGATCGTCCTGATCCTGGCTACTCTTGGGACTACGTGTATGAACCCAGTCCCCAGGCGGTGCTGGACGAGCTGATGATTCGCTACATTGACGCGCTGATATATCAGGCGCTGGCGGAAAACATGGCGTCGGAACACAGCGCCAGGGTCGTGGCCATGAAGGCAGCCTCCGACAATGCCAAGAAAATCATCAATGAGCTGCAATTGTCTTACAACAAGGCACGACAGGCAGCCATTACCCAGGAACTCAGTGAAATCGTCGGCGGCGCCGCAGCCGTCTGACCGACGACGCCGTCCGATCAACGTACAGCATTCAAAGGAATCCTCATGGCACAAGGTCATATCGTTCAGTGTATCGGCGCCGTCGTCGACATCCAGTTTCCACGCGACGCCATGCCCAAGGTCTACGACGCGCTCGTTCTGGAAGACGCGGGTGATTCGCTCGCAGAAAAGGGCCTGACGTTCGAAGTCCAGCAGCAACTGGGAGACGGCATTGCCCGCACCATTGCCATGGGTTCATCGGATGGTCTGCGCCGTGGCATGGCCGTACGCAACACCGGCGCCAATATCCAGGTACCCGTTGGCCCGGGCGTGCTGGGCCGGGTGATGGATGTGCTGGGACGTCCCATCGACGAACGTGGCCCGATCCAGAGCAATGAGCATCGCGGCATTCATCAGGCTGCTCCAAAATTCGACGAGCTGTCCCCGTCGGTAGAACTCCTGGAAACCGGCATCAAGGTGATCGACCTGATCTGTCCCTTTGCCAAGGGCGGAAAAATCGGTCTGTTCGGTGGTGCTGGCGTTGGCAAGACCGTCAACATGCTGGAACTGATCAACAACATCGCCAAAGAGCACTCCGGTCTTTCCGTATTTGCTGGCGTCGGCGAGCGTACCCGGGAAGGAAACGACTTCTATCACGAGATGTCGGATGCCAAAGTTATTGTCCAGGACGATCTGTCCCAGTCGAAAGTAGCGATGGTCTTCGGTCAGATGAATGAACCACCGGGCAATCGCCTGCGCGTGGCTTTGACCGGTCTGACAATGGCAGAACGTTTCCGAGATGAAGGCCGCGACATCCTCTTCTTCGTCGACAACATCTACCGCTACACCCTGGCAGGTACTGAAGTATCGGCGTTGCTGGGCCGCATGCCATCCGCTGTGGGTTATCAGCCCACGCTGGCCGAGGAGATGGGTCGCCTGCAGGAGCGGATCACCTCCACCAAAACCGGCTCGATCACCTCCATCCAGGCCGTGTATGTGCCTGCCGATGACTTGACTGATCCGTCTCCTGCCACCACTTTCGGCCACCTTGACGCCACAGTGGTGCTATCACGTGACATTGCATCCCTGGGTATCTATCCGGCCGTTGATCCTCTGGATTCGACCTCGCGCCAAATTGATCCCAACATCATCGGTGAGGAACACTATGGAGTGACCCGTGGCGTTCAGGCTACGCTGCAACGCTACAAGGAGCTGCGGGACATCATCGCGCTGCTTGGCATGGACGAACTGTCCCCCGAGGACAAGCTGGCCGTTGCCCGCGCCCGGAAAATCCAGCGCTTCCTGTCGCAGCCGTTCCACGTTGCCGAGGTGTTCACGGGCGCACCAGGTAAATACGTGCCGCTCAAAGAAACCATCCGTGGCTTCAAGATGATCATCAATGGCGAATGCGACGAGCTACCCGAAGCAGCCTTCTACATGGTGGGCAACATTGACGAAGCCTTCGAAAAAGCCAAGAAACTGGCTAAGTAAGCGGTTACTTTGCCTAGATAACTGATCTGCGAGAGCCCAAACCTCATGAACACGATTCAAGTCGAGGTGGTCAGCGCCGAAGAATCGATTTTTTCCGGGCCAGCGGAATTTGTCGCACTGCCCGGGGAAGTCGGTGAGCTTGGTGTCTACCCCAATCACACCCCGTTGATCACCCGCATCAAACCTGGTGCCGTGCGCATCCGCGTCCCGGGGCAGAATCGGGATGAGCTGATCTTTGTGGCCGGCGGCATCCTGGAAATCCAGCCCAATCTGGTCACCGTACTGGCCGATACCGCCATACGCGGTGCCGATCTTGATGAAGCGAGGGCCAAGGAAGCCAGACGTGCCGCGGAGGAAGCGCTCAGCTCAGCCAGGACCCAGCTGGATCTGGCCCGCGCTCATTCAGAACTGGCCTCCATCACGGCCCAGATACAAACCATTCGCAGATTCCGGACGCGCTGATTTTGTCCTCCAAAAACGATACATTCCTGAGGGCCCTGCGTGGCCAGGTGACCGACTACACCCCGGTCTGGTTGATGAGGCAGGCCGGACGCTACCTGCCTGAATACAACGAAACCCGTGCCCGTGCCGGCAATTTCCTGGCATTGTGCAAGACGCCAGAGCTTGCCTGTGAAGTCACGCTGCAGCCGCTCGCGCGTTTCCCGCTGGATGCTGCCATCCTCTTTTCGGACATCCTGACCATTCCGGATGCCATGGAACTCGGCCTAAGCTTCCAGCAGGGAGAGGGTCCACGGCTGGAACGCCCCATACGGAATGAAGCCGACGTCCGGGCGCTTTTCGTACCGGACCCCGTTGACAAACTCGGCTACGTGCTTGCTGCCGTCCAAACCATTCGCCAAGCACTGGACGGAAAAGTGCCTCTGATCGGCTTTGCTGGCAGCCCATGGACGCTGGCCTGCTATATGGTCGAAGGTCGGGGAGGGACCGATTTTCATACCATCAGGCGCATGATGTATCAGCGCCCTGATCTCCTGCACCGGCTTCTGGAGATCAATGCACGGGCCGTCACCAGCTACCTCAACGCCCAGATTGAGGCCGGCGCACAGGCGATCATGATCTTTGATACCTGGGGCGGAATTCTGCCTGATGGGTTGTACCAGCAGTTTTCACTCGCCTACATGCGTCGTATCCTGCAGAAGCTCACACCGTCACGTCAGGAACGAACCGAGCAGGGTGACGTGCAGTGCGAGAGTGTTCCTACCATCCTGTTCACCAAAGGAAGCGCCCCCTGGCTGGAAGATCTGGCCCGCAGCGGCGCTAATGCCATCGGTATTGACTGGAGCATGAATCTGGCCACAGCTCGCAAACGGGTCGGGCCAACCTGTGTCCTGCAAGGCAATCTTGATCCCATGGCGCTACTGACCACGCCAGAACAGGTGCGCGAACAGACCATCCGGACCCTTGACAGCTATGGAGCAGCCAACACGGGACGTGGTCACGTATTCAATCTTGGGCACGGCATATCGCAATTTACCCCGCCAGAACATGTAGCTGTCCTGGTTGATACCGTGCATGCCCATAGCCGACGCCTGCGTAGTTCCCCCTTCGCCTGACAGCCCCCAGGGCCTGCCTGTCCAGACTGGCAGCAACGTCGTATCAGGCTATCCTTTCCTGCCCCTGAGCTCATTGACCCGCCCATCATGCTCGACCTGGAGATGTGTGGAATATCGCAAGCCTTCCGCGCAAAGTGCCGCATAATCCCAGACAACGGGTTTCAACAGGGCGTCTGCTTCAGAAGTACATGGATTGCACACTTGGCCGACACAGCCGATGCAGGTGCCGCGTTCAGGTTGATTGAACAACCATCATCAACCGCGCCGATCATCATCCGCAATGTCGTCGCCCCGGCGATATCGTGCAGAGTTGCAACGCCTTGGACATTCAACAAAAAACAAGGAAAGGAGCGTTTTTCATGGCCACAACCAAATCCAGCAAAAAAGACGGCAACTGGCCACGGCTGGTGGCTGATGTAGGTGGCACCAATGCCCGCTTTGCGCTGGAAACCTCCCCCCTGGAACTTGAGCATATTGAAACCCTCTCGACCAAGGAATACGACAGCCTGCATGCTGCCATCCGGGCCTACTTGACCAAAGCGGGCCAGCCCATCATCAAGCACGCGGCTATCGCCATTGCCAACCCGATTATCGGGGACTGGGTGCAGATGACCAATCACCACTGGGCATTTTCGATCGAGACCACCCGTCAGGCGCTCGAACTGGATACGCTGATCCTGCTGAACGATTTCACGGCACAGGCTCTCTCGATCCCACACCTGCCCAAACGGGAGCTTTTGCAGGTCGGTGGCACTACCCCGGTAGATGAAACCCCAATCGCTGTCATCGGTCCGGGTACGGGCCTGGGCGTCTCGGGCCTGATCCCCAACGGAGAGGGGGGCTATACCGCCCTTTCCGGCGAGGGCGGCCACGTCAGCTTCAGTCCATTCGATCACACCGAGATTCACATCTGGCAATATGCCAATCGCAAGCATGGTCACGTCTCGGCCGAACGCTTCCTGTCCGGTGCGGGTCTATCCCTGATCTACGAAGCCCTGGCCGATCGCGAAGGGATCGAACGCCCGGCGCTCAATGCCTCTGAAATCAGCAAACAGGCATTAAGTGGGTACTCACCTCTTGCACGCCTCAGTCTGGATATTTTCTGTGCAATGCTTGGCACCGTGTCGTCCAATCTGGCGCTGACCCTGGGAGCCCGCGGCGGCGTATATCTCTGTGGCGGCATCATACGTCGCTTCATTGATTATTTCGTTACTTCGCCATTTCGCAACCGATTCGAGAATAAAGGTCGTTTCGAAGGCTATCTGGCCGGGATTCCTGTCTATATTGTCCTGAGCCCAAACCCCGGTCTGGTTGGTGCTGCCGTTGCACTCACCAATCAAATTGATGCCTGAATCACACTTCAGCAAACCCCGCATCCGACGGGGGCGTTCCTGGTGCTGCTTGCAGGCGGCACCCACTCAACAGAAAAGACAAGAGGAGAAACACCATGCCAACTGCAGTGCCTGATGTCGCCCAAACGCAAAACAACAACCGGGCACTCAGCATCCTGACCAGCCTGTTCTTCATGATGGGGTTCATTACCTGCCTGAACGACATCCTGGTTCCACACCTCAAGGAAGTCTTCTCGCTGAACTATACCCAGGCGCTGCTGGTACAGTTCTGCTTCTTCACTGCCTACGCCATCACGTCGATTCCCTTTGGCAAGTTCATCACCCGGCTTGGCTACAAGAATGGCGTCATCGGTGGCTTTCTGATTGCCGCGCTGGGGTGTGCGCTGTTCTACCCTGCAGCTGCATCCAAATCCTACGGAATCTTCCTGGGGGCGCTCTTCATTCTGGCCAGTGGCGTGACACTACTGCAGGTCTCCGGCAATCCCTACGTCACCCTGCTGAGCGCACCCGGCAAAGAAGCCCGAACCCTGACGCTGGTACAAGCATTTAACTCGCTGGGAACCACCGTTGCCCCGTCGGTGGGTGCCCTGTTCATCCTGAGCACGGCAATTCTCACGCCAGAGCAGCAGGCCGCACTCGACCCAGTGCAACTGGCCCGCTATCAGTCCGAACAAGCCGCGTCTGTTCAGCATCCGTATCTCGTCCTGGCTGTGATTCTGGCTGTGCTGGCCGTGGTAGTGAGCTTTCTCAAGCTGCCTGCAGCCGAAAAAATCGCACAGGAAAATTCCACGAATCAGGGCGATGACAAGGGCAGCGCCTGGCATTACCGCCATCTGAAGCTGGGCTCCCTGGGGATCTTCTGCTATGTGGGCGCTGAAGTCGCCATCGGCAGCCTGCTGGTCAGTGTCATGAAGCTGCCGGAAGTGGCCGGCCTGCCAGATAACACCGCCGCGCACTATCTTACGTACTACTGGGGTGGTGCCATGGTAGGCCGCTTCCTGGGGGGCTACCTGCTCAACATCATCCGGCCCGGCCTGTACCTGAGCTTTAACGCACTCGTGAATGTGCTCCTGATTCTGCTGGCCATTTCACAAGGCGGACACACCGCCATGTACGCCCTGTTGGCTATTGGATTCTTCAACTCCATCATGTTTCCGACCATCTTCTCGCTGGCCACCCACGGGCTGGGAAGGCACACCAGCGCGGCATCCGGCATTCTGGCAACAGCCATTGTTGGTGGCGCCGCCATTCCCCTGATCCAGGGCGCTGTCGCTGATGGCGCGGGGCTGCTTCCCTCATTCGGCATTGCCGCCCTTTGCTATGCCTACATCATCTACTTTGGCCTGTTCGGCTACAAAGCCGGCAGCAGCACCTGAAACACCCGATTTGACCGGCTGACAAAAATAGGGGGCGTGACATTCATCACACCCCCTATTTTCATATACCTGACCTATTTTCCATCACGTTTTCCACTTATCCCTAAAGTTATCCACAGGACAGCACGCTGAGTATTTGCGGCCACCTCGTCAGACGAATTTCACTAAAATATGGTTAAGATATTGTTTTTAATAGATATTTATATATTTCTCATGCCACGCAAAGCTGTATAACGAGACAGCCATGCTTATTTGACAACTCGAACAGGATTTGCCATAGGAAAGTTATCCACACATTTCTTCCTGATTCGCCATGGCCTGTACCAGCTGTTCTGACAAGGCAACAAAAAATACCCTGCACTCCAGAGGATTCTCCGATTGACTAAAAAACAGGCAACCCGTTGCCAAGCCGCATGAGCACTGGCCCTCATGAGCTTGCCCGCTCCCTGCTCACACACTTATCCACTGAATCTGTGAAAAAGCGCACAGGACCAGGTCTTGACGGACCCCCCCACGGCCGTTCAGGCGCTCACCGACGACCGTTGGTCAGCACGCGGCTTGCGCCGGCGAGAACGATGGCTCTTGCGATCAAAAAGGTAGCACAGCGTATGAAACAACCGATCATGCGGCTCCCAGGGGCTTGCTCCCGCATAACCCACATGGTTATCCCCAGTTTCTGGGGACAACCCGGAACACGCATTTTCCCTGCAGGCACCCGTAGCTTAGTCCTTGACAGACCACTCGTCTGCAGCGGCAGACACACCGCCTATTAATTGGGCAGAGCTTTGAAAAGGCGCATGGATACACGGTTTATCCGGCTTTCCCTGAGCAAGTTCACATACTTATCCACCGTTTTTGTGAAAAAACTGCGGTATTCGCTCCGACAGACGGTATGCCCGCACAACATGGCTGGCCATCACCAGACCTTACCCTGAGGCCGGATGACCACACCTTGGCCGCCTATCCTGCAATACGCAGCCGACAGACGGTTGTGATGATGAAACTTGCTTTGCCCGCTCCCATCAAATGCCCCCACCGTCTGTAACCCACCAGCCGCCGTCGATCCCTAATCGGCAGGTCAAAATTCATAGCAGTAGGATCTTTCAGCTTTGGCGCGTATGCGAGCGCTCCCTAACCTGAAAATAGGCCATTTCGGTGGTTATGCACAGCACACCGATCTGGCTGCCACAACCCGCACCCATTGTGCAAATCGAACCAGCAAATTTTTAAGCCACTGATTAATAAGGTATTTTTCTTTGTCCGAATTCTGGGCAATGCACCTCTTTTCCAGAGATCATGCGGGTTTGAGGCCGATTGGGCGATTTTTATCACAGAGTTATCCACAGTTTTTGTGAATAAACTGAAAACTCTTTTATTATCAGTTGTTTGCATTCGTTCTCTTTAAATCACTTGAATTTCTGCCGCCATCCCGAATGTAAGATTCGTGCACTCCTCGCAACCCGATCGACCGAGTGTCGCTGTGCCCGACAACAGGGCGTCGCCCAACGGCCACAGGCTCAACACGGCTACCACAAGACCCCGCCTGCATACGCAAGACCCATACCGTGACACCCGAAAACGCCCCGGCAACCCGAGGTGCAAACCAGGCCACACTCTGCGGCACAATATCGCCACCGGCCCGTATCGCCGGCGCCGGATCCTTTCTGCCTCTTTGATCGCCGTCTTTCTGTTCCATCGTGTCACTTCCCTATCTCCAGGTACTGATTGACGGCCCCCTTGCCGGCAGCTTCAGCTATCGCTGTCCTGATGAAGCGGCCGATCCGACGGGTCACTGGGTGACCGTGCCATGGGGCAAGGGACGCCGCACCGGACTGGCCCTGCAACGCCATGACACGCTGTCAGGGGGGCTGAGTCCGGACGACATCCGGCCGATCGAGGCCATTCGACATGACCTGCCGCCACCCTCGGCGGCCTGGCTGGATTTCATGCGCTTTGTGGCGCGCTACTACCACGGCAGCCTGGCCGATCTGGCGGTTGGCACGCTGCCCAAGCTGCTGCGCACGCCGCCCACCTCGCGCAGCCGAAAAGACGCAAGGTCGCGACTGGCGGACTTCACCGCGGCGCAGCCGGCCCACGATGCGCCGGAGACGATGCCTCCACCGGCGTTGAATGCGGAACAGCAGGCCGTCCTCGTCGCCCTGCAGGAGAGCGCACACAACCTGCGACCGTGGCTCCTCTACGGAATCACCGGCAGCGGCAAGACGGAGGTGTATCTCCACTGGATGGCGCAGCGCCTGGCCGCCCATCCCCAGGCGCAGGTTCTGCTGATGGTGCCCGAAATCGGCCTGACCCCCGTCCTGCAGACATTGCTGCAGCGGCGCTTCCCGGGGATACCCATGGCAATCCTGCACAGTGACATGGGGGATGCGGCACGTGCCGCGCACTGGCTGGCCGCCGCCAGTGGACAGGCCCGCATCATCCTGGGGACGCGACTGGCCGTTCTGGTGCCCATGCCGCACCTGGACTGCATCATCGTCGATGAGGAGCATGACCCATCCTACAAACAGCAGGAAGGGTTGCGCTATTCTGCCCGCGACATGGCGGTCGCCCGGGCCCAAAAGAGCAACCTGCCGGTGCTGCTCGGCTCGGCCACGCCGTCCCTGGAGAGCTGGCACAATGCCCAGCAGGGGCGCTATCGGCTGCTCCGCCTGCAGCATCGTGCCGTCCGGCAGGCAGCCCTGCCAACAATACAGATGGTGAACCTCAAAGGCACCAGCACGCAGGAAGGACTGGCCCCGGCAAGCCTGCAGGCAATCCAGGACACGCTGACGCGGGGCGAGCAGGCGCTCCTGTTTCTGAACCGGCGGGGCTATGCTCCGGTCCTGGGCTGTGACGCCTGCGGCTGGCTGTCGCGCTGCGATCGCTGTGATGCCTATCGGGTGCTGCACCGCACCTCGCCGGCCCGGGGCCAGACATCCGCCTCCCATCGCGCGATGCCGCCCGATGCCGCCCGCACACGCCCGCCGCGCTACCGTCTGGTCTGTCACCACTGCGCCGCCACCCAGCCCGTGCCACGTGCCTGTCCTGACTGTGGTAACCAGGATCTGGCACCGTTAGGTCGAGGCACACAGAAACTGGAAGACGCCCTGGCTGACCTCTTTCCCGAAGCACGTATCGGACGGCTGGATCGGGATGTTGCACGCCGCAAGGGCGCAACACAGGACTTTCTGGACCGGGTGCATGCCGGCCAGACCAACCTGCTGGTCGGTACACAAATGCTGGCCAAGGGTCATGATTTTGACCGTCTGACGCTGGTCGTTGTCGTGGATGCAGATGCCGGATTGTTCACCACGGACTTCCGTGCCCCCGAGCGCCTGTTTGCCACGCTGATGCAGGTCGCCGGCCGGGCTGGCCGGCACCGATGCGAACACGCCCGCACACTCATTCAGACCCGTCATCCGGAGCATCCCCTGTTCGAGGCCCTTCGCCATCATGATTACCCCGGCTTTGCTGCGGCCCAGCTGGCTGACCGCCAGGCAGGCGCCCTGCCCCCGTTCAGTTATCAGGCACTGCTGCAGGCACAGGCGCGCGATCTGGACAGTGCTCTGGCGTTTCTGCAGGACGCGCGCCATACCCTGTTGACAGGCTGTCAGCGGGCTGCGGATGGGTCACAACACATCATTACACATCATGCATTCTGTTCGGCCAATGTAATGCAAAATCACGACGGGCCAGGTGACCGTCCACCTTCCGCTGTGCCGCCGTTGCCCGCGGGTGTTCTCATGGAAATCTGTGACCCGGTACCCATGCCGATGGCCCAGATCAACAAGGTTTTCCGCGCTCAGCTCCTGATCGAAAGTAATCACCGCGCCAGCCTGCACGCTCTGCTCAACGCCTGGCAGGCCGCCCTCGGTTCCCTCGACCACGCCAGCGGTGTGACTGGCCAGGCTGGCCATCAGATCAAGGGAATACGTTGGCAACTGGTCATTGATCCCCAGGAAATCTAGGTCATGCCCAGACCGCGCGCGCACGTTGCAGGAAGCCGTCGGCCTGGCCCCCGTCCAGGGGCATTGAGCCGATAATGTGTGCCGGGCGCGCGCAGTACGTCCGCACAACACCCAGTACGTTCAACTGTCTCCCCTTTATCGCACATTTCCTGACTGTGGCTGAACTCAATCCAGCACAGGCGCAGGCCGTCAAACATCTGGACGGCCCCAGCCTCGTGATCGCCGGCGCCGGTTCGGGCAAAACCCGGGTCATCACCGCCAAGCTCGCCCATCTCATCGACGCCGGTTTTACCGGCCGGGCCATCGCCGCCATTACATTCACGAACAAGGCTGCCGCCGAAATGGCCGAGCGCTTTGCCCAGCAGCGCAAGCTGCCGGCCTCGGAACGACCCACGATCTCGACCTTCCATTCGCTGGGCATGAAAATGCTGCGCGCCAGTGGCCGGGGAATTGGGCTCAAACCCTCATTTTCCATTTTTGACAGCGATGACTGTGCCGGATTGCTGGCGCAAATTCTGCAGACAACCGATCGCAAACTTGTCCGGCTTGCTGCCGCGCGCATCTCGCTGTGGAAAAACGCCCTGATCGAACCCGACGCCGCCCTGAAAGGCGCGCGGGGCGAGAGTGAGCTGCGCATTGCACGGGCGTTTCTGGAGTATCAGGCCACCCTGGAAGGCTATCAGGCGGTGGATTTCGACGATCTGATCCGCCTGCCCCTGAAGCTGCTGCGCCAGGATGCAGACGCCCGCCGTCAGTGGCAGGAACGGCTGCGTTATTTTCTGGTGGATGAATACCAGGACACCAACGCCACCCAGTACGCACTGCTCAGGGAGCTGGTCGGTGATCGCAGCGGGCTGACCGCGGTTGGCGATGATGACCAGTCCATCTACGGCTGGCGCGGTGCTTCGCTGGATAACCTCAAGCGGCTGGGGCAGGATTTTCCCGACCTCACCGTCATCAAGCTGGAACAGAACTACCGCTCCACCCGCACCATCCTGCATGCGGCCAATACCCTGATCGCCCGCAACCCCAAGCTCTACACCAAAACCCTGTGGTCAGCCCTGGGTGAGGGCGACCCCCTCAAGGTGCTGCCCTGTGACGACGACGAAGACGAGGCCGAAACCGTGGTCAAGCGCATTCAGGCAGCGCGCTTCGAAAAGCGGCTGGCCTGGTCTGACTTCGCCGTGCTGTACCGGGGCAACCACCAGGCCCGGGTCATCGAACAGATGCTGCGCAAAGAGCACATTCCCTATCAGATATCCGGCGGTCAGTCCTTTTTCGACCGGGCCGAGATCAAGGATCTGTGCGCCTACCTGCGCCTGCTGGCCAATGAAGATGATGATCCGGCCTTTATACGGGCGGCCACCACGCCGCGGCGGGGAATCGGCCCGCAAACACTCAAACTGCTGGGCGAATACGCCGGAGAACGCGACATCAGCCTGTTTTCTGCCCTGTTCGAGGCCGGTGTGGAAAGCCGCCTGCCCGAACGCCAGCTGCACCCGCTGCGTACCTTCGGCGAATTCATCAACCGCCTGCGCTGGCGTGCCGACCGCGAACCCGCCGCCACTGTGCTGGATGCGCTCATCAGCGCCATCGACTATCAGGCCCATCTGTCCGAGCAGGGCGATGAACGCAGCGCCACGACCCGCTGGCAATACGTCTGCGAATTCCGCGACTGGATCGGCAAGCGGGCCGAGGACGATCAAAAAACACTGATCGACATGGCGCAACACATTTCGCTGGTCACCCGTCTGGAGGGTCGCGATGACGATGGGGATGCCGTCCGTCTGTCCACTGTGCATGCCAGCAAGGGACTGGAATACCCCCATGTCTTTCTGATCGGCGTGGAAGAAGGACTGATGCCGCATGCAGGCCGGGAGGAAGACGGACTCGATGATGTCAACGGCTCCCCGGTCGATCGCGAAAAAATCGATGCCGAGCGCCTGGAGGAAGAGCGCCGGTTGATGTATGTGGCCATCACCCGCGCCCGGCGCAGCCTAACGCTGTCATGGTGTCGTCAGCGCAAACGTGCTCGCGAAATGGTTGACTGCCAGCCCTCGCGCTTCATCACGGAAATGCAACTGGATGCGGACGGATCCCGTCACGCCCCCGTTTCGGTAGACGAAGCCCGCAAAAAGCTGGCAGCCCTGCGCGCCATGCTGGACAAACGCTCATCCAGCTAGGCCCCGTCCCGCGGGCGAACATGCATCCGCGCGACAACCTATATCAAGTGAGCGTTTACTTGGATGGCTCTCCGCCTGCCAGCTTGGGTGGTTCAAACGATGCCCCACCCGCATTGGCCATATAAACCATGGCATTGGCGATTTCCTGATCCGAATAATCGCCACCGCCCTGCGCCGGCATGGCTCCTTTCCCCTTAAGAGCCGATTGCAGCAAGGCGTCCATGCCCCGTGCAATGCGGGGGGCCCAGGCGTCTTTGTCGCCGAATTTCGGTGCGCCCGACACGCCAGCCGTGTGACAGGCTGTGCACACTTCCTTGAATACCACCTCGCCAGCTCGGGCAGGCCCGCCCGCCTTGATTTCTTTTAGTTCAAAACCGGCCACTGGACGAATCCGGGCCTCGATAGCCTCCGAACTCATATCATCTGCCGCACGCGGGCTGCCGCCAGCCGCTCCGATCATGGCTGAAGCAATAATGATCGGTATGGCTAGCGCAGCTGTCACCACCACAACCAGCTGGGTGGGCGATCGGAAAAATCGCATACGCTCTCCGGCCTGGCTGCTGGATGGGGTAGATGGTGTCGTGTTGGCCATGAGTGCTCCGTGTTACTGGTCCATCTGGAAAAGGGTACCGAAGGGCGCATCCGCCCGGCAGCATCAGCAGGATCGACACAACCGGCACCCTGATCTGGATCCAGGAGACGTTTTTATAGAACAAAGCGCTGCTTCCGGTGTTGATCAGGATCAGATCCCAAGCAGGCGCCGCCGCCAGACGGCCGTCGTCCGCTCAGGCTGTAAAAGAGCACGTGCCGCCCAGACAGGTCAACATCTGATCATGCTGGACTGTCTCGCAGAAAAAAGGTATCCTTCAACAAGTTGGCGCCCGTAGCTCAGGGGATAGAGTATTGGCCTCCGAAGCCAAGGGTCGCACGTTCGATTCGTGCCGGGCGCGCCATTTTTCCCTCCGTCATGGCGGGCCTTTCTGCTGCCACGGCGGGGTCGTTGCATCGACATTCCTTCCCGCGTCCGGTCCGCAGCCCAGTGGGCTGGCGTAAAGGCCAGTCCGTCATGCCCGAAGCCACCCCCGTCCAGCGAACCCTGACCACCGCCCGCTATCTGTTGGCTGGCGGCGTTCTGGTGTCGGCCTCCGCCATCGTGAGGGCGTCGCTGACCGCCAGCCTGCTGGCATGGCTGATGCTTTTGCTGGGCGGCGGCATGGTGGTCGCTGCACGGCACGCTGACTGAGACTGCCGGCTCCTCACGATCACGACCACTGGATCATTTCTCCGTCCTCCCCCGTGTTCGGTTCCTACCGGCGGCCTTCCCGGGCCTGCCGGGCACGTTCAAACAGCTTGTCGTGGGGCTCACCGAGCGTCCGGTCATCAGTCAGTGTCAGAACGTCCTCCAGTTCCTCCGCTAACGGGCCGTCATCCGCGGCCTGCCCTGTCTCCTTCCGGCGGCCGGTTCTAACCTCCTGCTCCAGATCCGGCCGGGGGGCGTATTCCTCTTCTCCGGCGTCTGCCCCATCGGCCGGTTGTCCGGCCGCCGCTGCACCCTCCCTCGCCCCGGACTCCGATCCGGATGCCGGTGGCTTGGTGGCATCCACACCGGCCTCACCATCAGGCGACGGCGCTGCGCCGGACTCATCTTCCCATCCAGACCCCAGGAGCAACGCCCCCCCGAACTGGGCCTGCTGCCGGAAGCTGCCCAGGGCAAACAGTCGCAGGAAAGACTCAGCATCTGCCCGGCCCTGCTCATAGGTCTTGAGAAAACGCCGGGGCGAAGTGAAATCCCAGCTGGCCGCAGCCAGCGGCACCGACGGCTGGACATACAGGCGCCCCTCCATCGCAAAAACCGGTGCCTTGCGGTTGTACGGCCGGGT
This sequence comes from Lautropia sp., assembly GCA_030527825.1. Taxonomy (GTDB): domain Bacteria; phylum Pseudomonadota; class Gammaproteobacteria; order Burkholderiales; family Burkholderiaceae_E; genus Lautropia. Next base: position 582,167 of record JAUNAC010000001.1, on the reverse strand, counting down.
CGTCAGCACCAGCGTCTGGCCGGGCACATCCGCCACCAGATCCACTGGCACCGGATCCAGCAAACTGCCAGAACAGGCCGGCGCGCCATCCAGTTCCACGGGCGACATCAGGGGCGGCAAGGCGGCGGCCGCCTGCAGCAAATCGAATAGATCCCGCTCAGTCCGGCAGTCCTGCAGCCGCTTGACGTGCGGCACACACACCGCAGCCCGCTCACTGCGGGCATGCAGGGCCACCGGCTGCAACCGCGCATCACGCCGATACTCCCGCCAGGCCAGCAGGGCAAGCTGATGGGCACTCAGCGCCGGCGACGGCAACGCGCACATCACCCGGATCTCCGGTGCCTGCCACATGAGCTGCCGGAAATGCTCTCCCCCCAGAATGGCCCGCATGGCCTTGCGATAAATCGCGCCCTGCCGAAACAGCGGGGCATCCTTTTTGAACAGATTGAGCCACGTCAGATTGGTACGCACCCCGGCCAGTTCACGCTCATACCAGGCCAGTGCCCGACGGCTGTCGTTTGCGTACACCAGACAGGCCATGAATGCCCCCATCGAGGTCGCACCGATCACTCGCGGACGCAATTCGATCTCCGCGCGCAAGACCTCCCAAAAGCCTGCCTGCCACCAGCAGCGAAGCCCACCACCGGCAAAGACCACCTTATCAAACATGCCATTGACCTAATAGAGACATGACCGCAACCCAGGGTGGCGGCCATTCTACCGTTGCCACCCGTCCCGGCCAGCACCTGGCGCGATAATCCTGCACATGGGCAACATTCCTTCACGCCATCAGCGCGGCAATACCCGACCACAACCATGATTCATGATGCAACGTCGGCCAATTTTCCGATATCGCCAAGATATCAGGGACTGCCGCCTGTCTGGCGAGCCGATGCCCGCGTGCTGCTGCTGGGCAGCTTCCCGGGCAGGGCCTCACTGGCTGCCAGCGCCTACTACGCCCATCCCCGCAATCAGTTCTGGCCCATCATGGGCGATCTGATCGGCATCGCACTGATCGACGAACCTTATGCAGCCCGACTGCAGCACCTGCGCGAACACCGCCTGGCCCTCTGGGATACGGTCAACCACTGTCAGCGTGAGGGAAGCCTGGACAGTGCCATCCGCCAGGCACAGGCCAATCACTTTGAACCGCTCCTGGCCCGCCTGCCCGATCTGAAGCTCGTTGCCTTCAACGGTCAGCACGCCGCCCGCCAGCAGCCCTATTTTGCCGGGAAAGGCTATGACACCGTGCGCCTGCCTTCGACCAGCCCGGCATATGCCGCCCTCAGCGCCGCAGAAAAAAGCCGGCGCTGGCGCGCCGCCATTCAGCCCTATCTCCAGGATCCGGCCGGCACACCCTGATCAGGCGGCGCCCACCGCAACAGCGGCACCATCCCGATCCATTCAGTCAGACGAGGTACGCCGACGCCATGGGCATTGCACCAGGAGAAACAGGGCCGCCCCGCTGGCTACCAGCAGATCCAGCAGCCGCACCCGCAAACACCGCCGGCCCGGCGAGTGCCCGGCCCCCGAAGAAATTGCCTGTTCACTCATACCGTCGTACCACCTCAGACGCCGCGTTCGGCCACCAGAGCCGGATTAAACGCTGGATCGTTGTACATTTTGAACTGGCGGTACACCTTGAAATAGGCCCGGCCAGCGCGACAGTCGGCCAGCAACTCGTCCAGGCAGTGCCCAAGATCATCCCGCTGGGCTTCCAACCGGGCCAACCGTGCCCGGCTAGCCGCACGGTGCGCCTCATCCACATCCTCACGCACGGTCTGCGCCCGCATTGCCCGAACCTTGAGCGCCATGATCGACATCCGGTCAATCATGCTGCCCGCCGTCTCGCTGTTCATCCGGGCATCCGGGTTCGCCAGACTGCGCGGCGCATCACCGCGTGCCGAAGCGGGATCCACCAGTCCCAGAGCGAGCAGCAGTAACTCATCAACCCGCTCGGTCGCATCATTGCGGGCCTGGTTATAGCCGTCAATAGCCCGCTTGTTAGCCGCAATCTCCTCAGCCGACACCCGGGTACGGCGCGCCAGATCCTCCTCATCCCACAGCAGACTGTTGAAACGATGGTTATTACCTACCCAGTGCCATAACAGAACCGCGTTGTCTGCGTCTGGGGCCGGCACTTGCGTCAACGCATGACCGTCCGGTGCCAGCCCGGCGGCCGGCCACCGGGGCAGCGCCAGGCATTGCTGGTGATACGCAATGACCTCAGCGCCCGTCAGCGCCTGCCCTTTTTTATCAACTGAACTCGGCATGCCATTTCCCTCCATAATCACGAGAAGCTCAAAACCGCTACCCGCCTCGCCAGCATAACCCTGTCTCAACCTGTCCGTGCTGATGAACCTGGCAAGAGACCGGATCCCTTTCACCCGTCGCGGGAGCACCACTGACCGGATTATCCACAAATGCGACCCCTCATCGTTCGCCTGCCGAACTGGGTTGGTGATGTCATCATGAGTCTGCCCACACTCTGGCATCTGCACCGACACGGCTATGCCCTGCACCTGATCGGCAAACACTGGGCAACGGCCCTGCTCTCGGGCTGCCCCTGGCCCGTGCACCCATTGCCCAGCCAGCGCCGGGAGCGGATCAGGCTGCTGCGCCGTCTGGGGCAGGCTGCCCGACAGGAAGATACGGATTTCGGCAAGCGCCTGAACACACTGCTGCTGACCAACTCATTTTCCAGTGCACTGGAGAGCTGGCTGGCCGGGCTCAACACCGTTGGCTACCGCCAGGATCATCGCGGCTGGCTGCTGACCCATCCCGTGACCCCCCCAGGCCCGCCCGTACATGAAAGCCAGCGCTTCCTGCTGGCAGCCCAGGCAATCGCCCCGGACACCCCCTCGCCGGCCGGCCACGACGCATACCCGGACACCCCCTCTGTCTCCCTGCTGCCCCTGACCGAGACGGCCAGACAGGCCGCTGCCGGCCTGCTGCAACAGCACGGACTGCTGCAAAACACCACTGACACCGATGCCCGAGCGCTGCCCTATGCCTGTCTTGTCCCTTTTGCGACCGGCACCCTGAAAAACGGCACCAGCAAGGCATGGCCGGATTTTCCGACACTGGCCAGACAGCTCACCTGCGAAATTCCCGTGCTGCTGGTGCCCGGCCCCGGTGCGGAAACGGCGCTCGCCCGTCACGACTATCCAGAAGCCCTGATACTGGACAATGTAGCGCTGGATGTCTATGCCGCGCTGCTGGCCCGCAGTACCGTCGTCGTAGCCAATGATACCGGCCCAGGCCACCTGGCCGCAGCCGTGGGTGCGCAACTCATCTCGATACTGGGCCCCACTGATGCCAGCCGCTATCGTGCCCTGGGTACCAACGTCACCCTCATCCAGAATTCGCCCTGGCCCAGCCTGGATACCGTGCTGCAGCAAACCCGCCAGGCCATCTCGGCAGAGCGAACCGCCTGAACCCCGCACGCCCTGGCATGGCCTCACACACATTCAGAAACACAAAAAACATCCGATTTACAGTTGAACGCTCCACGCAAAGCCAGGGCGGTCGACATATCCACAAATACAACACTTTGTGGCCTGCCGTTTGTCGGCCGATGGACGGCGCCCTACACTGGGAACGAAAACTGCCCTGTTGCGCGCCGGCGACGACGCTCTCTGTCGCACGGGCCTTCAGCCTTCCCGGAGTTACTCATGTTCAAGCGAACCACCTGTGCAGCCGCAGTTGCCGCGGCCTTTTCCCTGGCAGCCACCCCTGCAGTGCAGGCACAGTCCGGCCAGCCAGCCACACGCACTGTCCAGCAGATGACCTCGCCGGCCAACCATCATCACATGGCTGCCCCGAACCGGGGAAGCCGCCTGGTGACACCGGCCATGCCCGAGGCCCGTCAGGCGCCTCGCCACGCTGCGGTGACCCTGGTAACGCCGGCAGCCATGCCGGCGGCAATCGACGAACTGACCACCGACGTTGTGGTACTACCCACCTACCATGCCCACCAGAACCTCAGCCAGCTCACCCCCTTTGAGCCGCTGGGCAGCATCCAGACCCGCTCTCAGGGTACGCCAGGCTCCTTTGGCGGGCTGAGCATCCGGGGACACGCACTGGAAGACACGCTGGTGCTGATTGACGGCTTCCGGGTCAGTCCTGCCAGTGGCGCCGATTTTTCACTGCTACCCATGGCCTATGGCAGCCGTACCGAAATCCTGCGCGGAGCCGGCTCCGGTCTTTATGGCCAGAACGCCAACGGCGGCGTCGTCCAGTTCCTTTCCGATGCCGCCGGCCCGAAAACCCACGCCAGCGGAGAAGCCGGCATCGGCGGTCGTGGCTACATGCAGATGCGGGGACGGCTCTCGGGCGGCAACGCGCAGATCACCGGCAGCATCGACGTCGGGCGCGAGCGCGGCGATGGCTTTGACGTCACCGCCAAGGATGCCCCCGGTCACCAAAATGACCAGGACAGCTGGAAACGAGATAACCTGTCCGGCCGACTGGATGCCCGGCTCTCGACTGCCACCCACGTCACCGTCGTGGCCATGCGCAACACGGTCAATGCCGATTTCGATGGCAACAACGCCGGCAACTCCGCACTGGCTGCCAAGAAACGCCTGGAACTGACCGGGGTACGGGCCGAGCACGAGCTGATGCCCGGAACCCAGGTTCAGGCCAAATTCGGCCAGAGCAGCATCAGCAACACCTATAACTACAGTAATGACACCGCCCGCTGGGACAAAACGCGCCTGCGCGAGTACGGCCTGGGCGCCGATCATCAGATCACCAGAGAAGTACGCGCTCACATCGGCGTCGAGCGCCTGGAAGAAAGCTACGACACCAGCAACCTGTCCTCTCCCACCCGCACCACCGACGCCCTCCACGGCTCGGCGGTGGGCAGCTATGGCCCGCACCAGCTGAATCTGGCCATGCGCCTTGACGACAGCAACCGCTTCAAGAAAACCTTCAGTCACCAGATCGGCTACGGCTACCGGCTGGCCGATAACCTGCGGGTCGTCGGCAATATCAGCACGGGCTACCGCGCCCCGGCGCTGTCGGATTACTACGCCAGCCCGGAAAACAACCGCCTGAAACAGCAGCGTACCCAGACCATTGACGCCGGAGCCTACTGGCAGCCCGACCAGATCACCTATGCCAAGGCCATCGTTCACCGCAGCCGCATTCATGACCGGATCACGGCCAGTGGCGACTGCACGGGCGTGGCCAACTGCAGCATCTTCAACGTCGGCCGGGCAACCGTCAGCGGACTGGCTCTCTCGGTCGGACAGGACACAGCCCCCGGTCAGGCATTCGAAGGACTGCGCTGGCAGGCCAACCTGGATCTGATCAGGCCCAAGAACAACAGCACCGGCCTCGCCCTGCCCCATGTCGCCAAGCGCTCCCTCAATGGCCAGGTGGATTATGGTCTGGGCGAATACAGCGTAGGGGCCGACGTCGTGCTGAACAACCGCCATTTCTCCGATGAAGCCAACCAGCAGCGGGTCGGCGGCACACTGCTCATCAACCTGCGTTCAGCCTGGCGCGTCTCCAATGAGCTGACGGCCTATGCCGATGTCTACAACCTCGGCAACCGCCACAACACCACCTGGCACTATTACAACCAGCAGGCCCGTACGGTCATGCTGGGCGTGTCCTACTCCCCGCGCTACTGAGCGCTCCGCCCCGATGCCCCAGGGCCTTTCCGGTCAACCCGGGAAACGCCCAGGGGGTCGGTCCGGAAACAGCCCACGGCACGTCAGGATAAGCCCTGACAGCCGCGGGCTGTTTCATTTCCGCGCCGGCTGTGGAGTGTCTTCGGTAACGGCATGACGCAACCGCAGCGCATTGCCCAGTACGAATACACTGGACAGGGCCATCGCCGCCGCCCCGAGCATCGGTGACAGCAACAGGCCAAACGCGGGATAAAACACGCCCGCGGCCAGCGGAATCAATGCCGTGTTATAGGCAAAGGCCCAGAACAGATTCTGATGGATATTGCGCAGCGTCGCCCGCGACAATTCAATCGCGCGCACCACGCCGGGCAGGCTGCCCGACATCAGCACCACATCCGCCGCTTCAATCGCCACATCGGTACCCGTGCCAATGGCTATCCCGACATCTGCCTGCGCCAGCGCCGGCGCGTCATTGATGCCGTCCCCCACATAAGCCACCAGGCCCCGGGCTGCCTGCAGGCGCTGGATGGCCGCCACCTTGTCCGCAGGCAACACCTCTGCCACAACCTCCTCAATGCCCAGCGACCGCGCCACCGCGCGCGCGGTACGTGCACTGTCACCCGTGATCATCACCACCGCAAGGCCCTGCGCACGCAAGGCCGCAATGGCCGCGGGCGTCGTCGGCTTGACCGGATCCGATATCGCCATCATGGCGGCAAGTTGTCCACCAATGGCGACATAAAGCGGTGATTTGCCCTCATCCCCCCACTGTTGGGCCAGTGCCGCCTGACCGTTCACATCCACGCCCATCGCCTGCATGTAACGGTCAGCACCCACGGCGACCGTGACACCGGTCGGCCGCAGCGTAGCACGCACCCCCAACCCGGTCTCGGAGACAAAATCCTGAATGTCCGGCGGCGTCAACCCCTCGGCCCTGGCCGCCGCCACCAGCGCCCGGGCAATCGGATGCTCCGACTGTTGCTCCAGAGCCGCCACCTGGGCCAGCACCTGATCGCGCACGAAGCCCGGCTGCAGCTGCAGATCGGTCAACGCCGGGCGCCCCTGCGTGAGCGTACCCGTCTTGTCCAGCGCCACCACCCGGGCATCCTTCAGGCGCTGCAGGGCGTCCCCCTTGCGAAACAGCACCCCAAGCTCCGCACCGCGGCCAATCCCCACCATGATGGACGTGGGTGTCGCCAGCCCCATGGCACACGGACAGGCAATGATCAGCACCGCCACCGCATTGACCAGCGCAAGACCCAGCGCCGGCTGCGGGCCGAACACCCACCAGACCACAAACGTCAGCGCCGCCGCTACCATCACCGCGGGCACAAACCACATCGTGACCTGATCCACCCTGGTCTGAATCGGCAACTTGCTGGCCTGCGCCTGCATCACCAGCTGAATAATTTGCGCCAGCACTGTCTGCCCCCCGACGGCGGTGACCTGCACCGTCAGGGCACCGGCCTGATTCACCGTTCCGCCAACCACTGAACTGCCTGCCGTCTTGGCCACCGGCACCGGCTCACCCGTCATCACAGACTCGTCCACATAGCTGCTGCCGGCCTGCACCCGCCCATCCAGTGGCACGCGCTCGCCGGGCCGCACCACCAGCCAATCACCCACACGCACCTGCGCCAGCGAAACATCCACGGGCTGCCCCTCCCGCAGCACATGGGCCATCTGCACCTGCAAACCCGCCAGTCGCCGGATGGCTGCGGATGTCCGCCCCTTCGCCCGGGCCTCCAGAAAACGCCCGGCCAGAATCAGCACCACAATGACGGCAGCCGCTTCATAATAGACATGCACGGTACCGGCCGGCAGCCATTGCGGCCAGAAGGTCGCCACCAGTGAATAACCCCAGGCCGCCAGCGTCCCCAGGGCCACCAGCGAATTCATGTCAGGCGCGCCCCGCAGCAGCGCCGGAATGCCCTTGCGGTAAAAACGCCGCCCCGGCACGCACAACACCAGCGTCGTGAGCAACGCCTGCAGATACCAGCTCTGCTGCATCCCCCATGTCCGTGCCACCCAGTGATGGAACGCGGGCACCACATGACCCCCCATCTCCAGAAGAAACACCGGCAACGCCAACCCTGTCGCTATCCACAGATCCCGCCACAAGGCACGCTGACCGGCAAGCCTGCGTTTTTCGCGCCCATCTGTATCTCCCGATACATCGCCTCCCGGACCGACGGCTGCCGCCCCACCAGCGCTCGGGTCTGCGGCCACCGGCTGCGCCGGATAGCCCGCCCGGGCAGCCGCCTCCAGCAATGCCGTCACCGGTGCCACGCCCGTCACCACGGCCTCTTCCGTGGCCAGATTCACCGTAGCCGACATCACCCCCGGCACCGCTTTCAGCGCCCGCTCCACGCGCCCCACGCAAGAGGCGCAACTCATCTCCGCCACCTGCAAGCGCACCGCCTGTCCGGGCACCTCATAGCCCATCTTCTCCACCACCTGCACCAGCGTCTGCACCGGCACCGATTCCTGCAGTGTGATCGTTGCCTGCTCAGTTGCCAGATTCACACTGACCGCCGCCACCCCCGGCACCCGGGCCAAAGCCGTTTCCACACGCCGCACACACGAGGCGCAACTCATGCCCGAAACCGGCAGGGTCAACGACTGCCCCATCCCCGGCCCGCTGGCCAACCCCTTTTGTTCTGGCACATTCATCATTCATTCCCTTGTCGGTGACACAGACATGCTACTGCGTTACCCCCACCCGAGGTACCTCCGACGGAGCTTGTCCAGGCCCCCGCCAGAGGGGCAGCCGGCGGATGGACATCCTCTTGCCGAAATAGCCATCTCGGCACTACGACAATGACAGAATACGCGTAAAATCCGCCACGTTAGCACCTGCATCGGCACAGAATCACGGTATTTGTCCGATTCTGCAGTACCCAGCTGCCAGCCTATCTATTCTGTAACCTGTAACAGGAGACGGTTCATGACCCTCGTAACCCACGCGGACACGGCAACCACCATCATGTTTGCCATTTACCTGGTCGGCATGCTGCTGATCGGATGGCTTGGTTATCGAGCCACCACCAACCTGTCCGATTACATCCTGGGCGGACGTAGCCTGGGCAGCTTCGTCACCGCCCTCTCGGCCGGCGCCTCCGACATGAGCGGCTGGCTGCTGATGGGGTTGCCGGGCGCGGTATATGCCAGCGGCCTGTCTGAATCCTGGATCGCCATCGGCCTGTGCATCGGCGCCTGGCTCAACTGGTACATCGTGGCAGGTCGCCTGCGCGTCTACACCGAAAAGGTCGGCAACGCGCTCACCATGCCCGACTATTTCACCAACCGCTTCGAAGACGGCAGCCGGCTGCTGCGCGTGTTCACCGCCATCGTCATCCTGATTTTCTTCACCCTCTACTGCGCCTCGGGTGTCGTCGCCGGTGCCAAGCTCTTCACCAGCATGTTCGACATGCCCTATCACACCGCCCTGTGGGTGGGTGCACTCTGCACCATCGCCTACGTGTTCATTGGCGGCTTCCTGGCTGTCAGCTGGACAGACACCATCCAGGCTTCCCTGATGATCACCGCCCTGATTGCTGCTCCGCTGATGGTCATCTACACCCAGGGTGGCGTCCACAACAGCCTGGAGATCATCGAACAGATCAAACCGAGCGCCACCAGCCTGATGGGCAAGCTTGACAGCCTGGCCATCCTGTCGCTGCTGGCCTGGGGTCTGGGCTATTTCGGCCAGCCACACATTCTGGTGCGCTTCATGGCGGCTGAATCCATCAAGACCATTCCCAAAGCCCGGCGCATCGGCATGATCTGGATGATCCTGTGCCTGGCCGGCTCAGTGGGCGTCGGCTTCTTTGGCATCGCATACTTCAGCAGCCACCCGGAAATCCCCAACACCGTCGCTGCCAACAAGGAAACCGTCTTCATCGAAATCTCCCGGCTGCTCTTTAACCCCTGGATCGCCGGCCTGCTGCTCGCCGCCATCCTGGCTGCCGTCATGAGCACCCTGTCCTGCCAGCTGCTGGTCTGCTCCAGTGCGCTGACCCAGGATCTCTACAAAACCTTCCTGCGCCGCGGTGCCTCTGACAGGGAACTGGTCTGGTTCGGCCGTGCCATGGTGCTGCTGGTCTCGGTCATCGCCATCTGGCTTGCCTCCGACCCCAACAGTGAAGTGCTGGGCCTGGTCAGCTACGCCTGGGCGGGCTTCGGGGCTGCCTTCGGCCCGGTGGTGCTGCTGTCGCTGCTGTGGTCACGCATGACGCGCAACGGCGCCCTGGCCGGCATGATCGTTGGTGCCGCCACCGTCATCGCCTGGAAGCTCATCGACTGGCCTGGCATGTCCCTGCCCCGGCTGGGTGAAGTCTACGAGATCATCCCGGGCTTCATCCTGGCCTGCGTGGCCATTGTCGTTGCCAGCCTGATGTCGGCACCGCCGTCAGCCAACATACGCAAAACCTTCGATGACGTGAAGGCTGACGTGCAGGCGCACGGCTAGCATAGCCAAACGGTGCGGCGCTCAGCCGCCGCATCCACCACCCGGGTCCGTGCTGCCCTGCACGCGCATGGCAGCCTGCCACAGATGGCGCGGTACACGGGAGCGTAACCGGTCCAGCAGCCAGCGCACCAGTTCGGCGCTCGGCTCATGCCCCTCATGGGGTACGATATCGGCCACCACATCGGCATCACGCTGCACCAGAGTCCTGGCCATGTGCACCGAATGCTGAAAGGGCACCACGGCATCCGCCTTGCCATGCACCAGATGAAATACCAGTGCAGGCGAGACCACTTCCGGTACGGGCCCAAATCGCCCCCCCACCGTGCTGATCCGCCCGCAGACTGGGTGACCGTCCGCCATCGAAGACATGGCAGCCGCCAGCGCCACCGTTGCCCCTTCGCCCAGGCCAATCAATGCCGTCGCCTCAGGCAGCACTTTCATCTGCGCCTGCCAGTTGCGGATAGTGGCCAGACATCCCGGCAGAGCAACCGTCAGCGCCGCTGCCAGCGTTGCATCATCCCAGGCAGCCAACACTGCCCCGTCTGGTGACTGGCCAGACATGGGCACCCCGGGCCGCACTACCGGCGACAGATCATCCTCAGTCACCGGCCAGGTCAGCCAGCCGCTGCCATCGCCCACCGCATGCGGACCCTGCAGTACCACGATAGCCGATGACGCAAAAGCCTCACCCAGCGCATCAGACAGCGGCATCAGATCCTGCCATCGCTGCCCCGCATCGCAGAACAACAGAAACAATTGCGCGGCCCCATCCGGGGGTACCGCTTTAAGAACGTGAGCGATCGCCATCACTTCCCTCCTATCATGACGGTAGATAAGCACTACCGTACCACCCATATCACACTCAAACCGAAACGCTTGCCGTCCATCAGAACGCATTCTGCCGAACGCCATGCAGCAAGTTGGCGCCTTGGCAGACAACATGCAGAATAACGGGAATTTTTCCGCCAAACCCCCGTACGGTCCACCCGGCCGCCGGTTGCCCCCTATTTCATGCGCCCCCTGAAGCTCTCACCAGGCACCCGTGCCTTTCTGCGCGTCCTTCTAAGCCATCAGGTCACCAACGGCATTGCCGCGTGTCTGGGGCTGATGCTGATCTCCCTGCTCGTCAAACACTGGCTTGGCCCCTATGCTGCCTCTGTCAGCACGGTCGGCGTCATTGCTGTGACCCCACCAGATCTTGCTGCGCCTCGCCGAGGAAAACTGCGCACCCTGCTGCCCGGTTTCATCGCCGGCATCCCGGTGTTCTATATCGTGCAGCGAATCAGCGGCCATCACCTGCAGCTCGGCCTATTCTTTAGCCTGCTCTCGTTCCTGGCCTTCCTGCTCATGGCCTGGGGAAAACGCGGCGTGCCAGTGGCCATGGGCATCATTTTCACGGCCATTTTCTCTGTCGCCAGTCACCGGCCCGAATCCACCTATCCGTCGCTGCAGGTCACCCTGTATTTTGGCATGGGCGCCGGGCTCTACATCATCTGGGCTACGCTCATCAATCTCGCGCTCAACGCACGCTATCGGGCACTGCTCATGGCTGACGTCCTGATCTCACTGGCCAAGCTGATCCGCATCGAAGCCCAACAGTTCCAGCACCGCGGCGCGAACGACAGCAATAGCAGCGAAAAACTGCTTGGCCAGCTCCTGCGTATCCAGAGCGCCCTGGCCGACCAGATGCAGTCCACCCGCGATATTGTGCTGGAGTCACCCCGCACACCCTACCGTCAGCGGATAGCCGGTATGCTCATCATCGCCATCGACATCCGCGATCAGCTGCTGGCCAGCGAACTTGATCTGGAAAACCTGCGTACACATCCGCGCCACCGTCATGCACTGGCCCAGATGCGCGCCATACTGGACGAGCTGGCCGACGAAATTGACGCTCTGGCCGACGCGCTGTTCCTGGGCTACCACCCCCGTCCTGCCATCGACCGTCGTAACCGTATTGCAACCATTCGCTCGACCAGCGATAACGAACAGGATAGCCTCATTCTTGGCCCGACCCCTGCCATGCTGGTTCGGGGTATCGCCCACCGCATCGGCCACATCAACGATGAAGTGCTGCGCCTGTCACGAACCGCCCGGAAAGAGCGGGTGCCCGATCTTGCCTCCGTACGCGCAAACTGGCAAATGTTCGTCAGTCCGACCTCCTGGTCATGGGCCCCGATGCTCTCCCTCTGGAGCTGGAAAACGCCCCAGCTGCGCCACGCCATCCGCGCTGCGCTAGCCATGGGCACGGGCTATGCCATCTCCATCAACCTGCCCTGGGGAGGACTGCACGACTACTGGATCCTCCTCACCATTGCCGTAGTGTTACGAGGTAGCCTTTCACAAACGATCGAGCGGCGTAATCAGCGTGTTGCCGGCACCTTGCTCGGCTGCGTGATCAGCATGATCATTCTGGCGCTTAACTCGAATCATTTCATTCTGCTGACCACCATGACCATCTCTCAGGGCGTGGCACACAGCTTCGCTGTCCGCCGCTACCTGATCACCTCTGTAGCAGGAACAACCCTCGGCCTCATCCAGGCCCACATGCTCTCCTATGGCACCGACCATACCGTTTTTACCCTGTTCGAACGCATAGCTGATACCGTCGTTGGTGCTGCCATCGCCTGGGCTTTTTCATACGTACTCCCATCCTGGGAGCGCGGTCAAATACCCGCTGTCGTACGGCGTGCCATCAACGCACAGATCCGCCATGCCAAACTGGCACTCGATCCCGAACAGCTCAAAAGCATTGAAGACACACCAGAAATCGAATGGCGACTGGCCCGCCGCGAAGCCTTTGACAGCCTGTCCGCACTGGTACAAGCCACGCAGCGTTCGCTGTCAGAACCCCGCGCCGTACGTCCCCCCATTGAGGCGCTCCAGTACATGCAGGTGCACTGCTATCAGCTTCTGGCACAGCTCAGCGCTGTCAAAACCCTTCTGGTGCTAAGACGTGATCGACTCAATATTCCAGAAGCCACAGCGGCGCTCGAAAACGCCGAAGAACGCATTGGACGCAAACTGGGTTCTCTGCCCATTGCACCACTCAACGATTCCACGGTTGCCGGCACGCTGAGTGAACGGGTTACCCTACCCGATCCCTTCGAAACCGAAATTACTCCCTGGCTACTGCGGCGGCTGGACGCGGCCACCAACATCGCTATTCAGGTACGGGACGATGCAGCCCGGGTATTACAGATACTCGGGCAGGAGGAACGGGACATCTGACGCCAGCAGCCAGCCCGAGCCAGAAGGCTCCTGTGTCCACTCAATGGTGAGCAACCCGACTCAGGAACGCCTGGACCCGGGCATGGTCATGGGCTCCGCCAAAAAAGTCGGCGGGGGGCGCTTCAAAACTGATGCGCCCATTTTCAAAAAACATCACCCGATCGGCCACTTCCCGGGCAAATCCCATCTCGTGTGTCACCACCAGCATGGTCATGCCCGAGTCTGCCAGCTGTCGCATCACATCCAGCACTTCCTTGACCATCTCCGGATCAAGTGCCGAGGTCGGCTCATCAAACAGCATCACGCGGGGCTGCATCGCCAACGCCCGGGCAATGGCCACCCGCTGCTGCTGACCGCCGGACAGAGCATAAGGATACTTGTGCGCATGATCCTCAAGCCCCACCCGCTTCAGTAGCGTCATGGCCCGCTCATTGGCTTCATCGCGTGACAAATGCCGTACCCGGCGCGGTGCCAGTGTCAGGTTGTCCAGCACCGTCAAATGCGAAAACAGATTGAACTGCTGAAATACCATGCCCACTTCCTGGCGCAGGGCCTCCAGCCGTTGCCGATCATCATCAACTTCAATGCCATCAATGATGATCGTTCCCGAATCATGGCTTTCAAGACGATTGAGCATCCGCAGAAAGGTGCTCTTGCCCGATCCTGACGCACCGACAATCACCGCCACTTCACCGGCCCTGAAATCGGCCGTCACTTCATGCAGAACCTGATGTCCACCAAAGGACTTGCTGACCTGGCGAACCTGTATCAGTGTTTCTCCTGCGCTTCGCGGCTCCTGATTCATACCTGCCTTCCCTCAACATCCATCCGGTGCTCCACCGCCGTGGAAATCTGGGTCAGCACCGTGGTCAGCAACAGATAGATCACCGCCGCCGTCACCAGCGGTGGCACTGGCTGAAAGGTGGCTGACTGGATACGGTTGGCCACATTGGTCAGCTCCACCACACCGATGGCGTAGGCCAGCGAGGAGTCCTTGAGCAGCGCAATGAAATTGTTCACCAGCGGCGGCAATGCGATCTTGAACGCCTGCGGAAAAATTACATCCCAGAATACGTGCCAGTTGGACAGCCCCAACGAACGGGCCGCCTCATTCTGTCCCCGGGGTACGGCCAGCAGACCGGCACGGATCGACTCGGCGTTATAAGCCCCAGCGTTGAACGCCAGAGCCACACAGGCAGACGTGAAATCATCAAGCTTGAGCCACGGCAGCATCTCCGGCAGAGCCAGAAACACAAACAGCACCTGTACCAGCAATGGCGTGCCGCGAATCACCCAGATATAAAAAGAGGCCAGCCAGCGCAGGGGTGGCAGATGTGACAGCCGCCCCAGCGCACCCAGAATGCCGAGCACCAGACCGGCCAGCCCCGACACCAGCGTCAGGTAGACCGTGATACGGCTGCCTTCCGCAAACAGACCTGCATTCTCGGCAATCGGCTCCGGCATCTTCGCCAGCGGAACGTCAACAAAACACATCAGCAGCAGCAGCAGCACGACGCCCAGCACAATAGCCAGCGTGCAACGACCTTGACGAGACCACCCCGCCGGCCAGCGGGAAAGAATGAACATCATGATGAAAATTACCTGTGCCGAACCGAAGCCAGTAGGTCAGAAGTGCTTCATTTTTTGCAACGGATGTCCTGGCCAAAATATTTGTTGGAGATCTTCGCGTACGTGCCATCGGCCATGACCTCAGCCAGGCCCTTGTTGAACGCCTGCACCAGTGTCGTATTGCCCTTGCCCATGGCAGCAGCCATCCGCTCGGGAAAGAGGATCTCACCGGTCAGCAGCTTCGCGTCCGGCATCATCCGGATCGACTCCATCGCCACGAACTTGTCGGTCACCCAGGCATCGGCACGGCCACTGACCGTCGCAGCCCGCGCATCCCGATCCTGCGGAAAGTTTTTGACCGCCCCGATATCTTTCATGTGACGCAGGCGTTCCAGATACGTCGTACCCGTCTGTACGGCCACCGTCTTTCCAGCCAGATCCGCCGCCTTGCTCACCCGGCCGTCACGGGAGACGATCGTGGCGCCGCCGCAGTAATGCGGATCGGAGAAATCGACCACCTTGGCCCTCGCCTCGGTAATACCGTGCGACGAAATGGCCATATCCCAGCGATCCCGCTGCAACCCGGCCAGCAGGGAATCGAAGCTCAGCACCTTCCATTCGATCTTCAGTCCCATCCTGGCCGCAATGGCATCGGCGAGCTCCACCTCAAACCCCGTCAGCTTCTTGCCTTCGAAGTAATTGAACGGCTTGAGATCCCCACCTGTCGCCGCGATCAGCGTTCCACTTTTCTGAATGGTTTCCCACGATCTTGCCTGAACGCCCGATACCGCCAGCACCGCACACACACCAGCTGCGATCGAATAAACAACTTTCATGTCCAAGCCGCTCCTTATTCCTGAAAGTCTGCAATTGGAACACCACGAACTGCCCCCGACAATGGGGACAATCACCGATCCGGCAGCAGCAAACCGCCACCGGCCACGATCCCCCCTCTCCCCCGGAACCGGCGGCACCCGCGGCAATCCAATCCACCGCGATGCATTGATGTCCATGTAGGGTCATTCCTGAACGATGCCGTCAAATCATTCATAATGACAGCATATTGAACGAAATTAGTTCGTTTTCAAATAAAAACCAATACGGCGAACACTTTTCCAGACGCATCCCATGACACCGCTCACCTCTTTCATCAACGGTTGCTACCTGCCAACCCGTAACGATGCCGACAGCTTCGAGACGATCGACCCAGGCACCGGCCAGGTACTGGCCCGCGTACAGACCGCCACTCCGGCCGACATTGACGAAGCCGTGCGCAGCGCCCATGCCGGCCAGCAGATCTGGGCCGCCAGAACCCCCGTCGAACGGGCGCGCATCCTGAACCAGGCTGTCGCACTGCTGCGTGCCCGCAATGATGAACTGGCCAGACTGGAGTCCCGGGACACCGGCAAGCCCCTGTCCGAAACCCGTGCGGTCGACATCCACACCGGCGCGGACGTCATCGAGTATTACGCCGGTCTGGCGGTGGCCATCGAGGGGCGGCAGATTCCGCTGCGCAGCACCAGTTTCATCTACACCCGCCAGGAGCCACTGGGCGTCGTGGCCGGCATCGGCGCCTGGAACTACCCCATCCAGATCGCCATGTGGAAGGCCGCACCCGCACTGGCCGCCGGCAACGCCATGATCTTCAAGCCCAGTGAAGTGACACCCCTCTCCACCCCCAAACTGGCGGAAATCCTGCTGGAAGCCGGCCTGCCCCCGGGCGTGTTCAATGTTGTTCAGGGGGATTACCGCGTAGGCGAAGCCCTCAGCCAGCATCCGGACATCGCCAAGATCTCGTTCACGGGCGGCGTACAGACCGGCAAGAAAGTCATGGCCGGCGCAGCGGCGTCCTCGCTGAAGGAAGTCACGATGGAGCTGGGCGGCAAATCACCCCTCATCGTCTTCGAAGATGCCGACATCGACCTGGCCGCCGACATCGCCATGATGGCCAACTTCTACAGCAGCGGACAGGTCTGCACCCATGGCACCCGCGTCTTTGTGCACGCCTCGCTCAAGGCACGCCTCGAAGAGGCTCTGCTCGCCCGCGTATCCCGGATCCGGATCGGATTGCCGCTGGACGAGGCCACCAACTTCGGCCCGCTGGTCAGCTTTCCGCATATGAAGAAAGTGCTCACTTACATCGAGAGCGGCAAAAAACAAGGCGCTCGCCTCCTGTGTGGCGGCCAGCGTCTTCAGTCAGACGGCCTGGCACAGGGAGCCTTCGTCGCCCCCACCATTTTCACGGACTGTCGCGACGACATGACGATCGTCCAGGAAGAGATATTCGGCCCGGTCATGGCGCTGCTCACCTTCGATACCGAAGAAGAAGTCATCCGGCGCGCCAACCATACCCACTATGGCCTGGCGGCCGGGCTGGTCACCCCCGATCTCAAGCGCGCACACCGGGTGATCGGCTGCCTGCAGGCCGGCATCTGCTGGCTCAACACCTGGGGAGAATCCCCGGCCCAGATGCCCGTAGGCGGCTACAAGCAGTCCGGCATCGGTCGTGAAAACGGCATCCAGACCCTGATGCACTACACCCAGACAAAATCCGTTCAGGTCGAGCTTGGGGAATTTGTCTCGGTATTCGACTGAGCGCAATTTATAGCAAGTGCTCACTACTTAATCTGTATGCCGACATTTTCCGACCTGATCTGCGGCAGCGTTCCCATTTTTTCAGCGTAACTTATGGCCAACATCACCTACGACTACATCATCATCGGGGCCGGCTCTGCCGGCAACGTCCTCGCAGCCCGCCTGACCGAAGACCCCAACGTTCGCGTTTTGCTGCTCGAAGCGGGCCTGCCCGATTACCGGTTCGACTTCCGCACCCAGATGCCGGCCGCCCTGGCCATTCCACTCCAGGGCACCACCTACAACTGGGGATACAAAACGGATCCTGAACCTTTCATGGACAACCGGCGCATGGATTGTGGTCGTGGCAAGGGACTGGGTGGCTCATCCCTGATCAACGGCATGTGCTATATCCGCGGCAATGCGCTGGATTTTGACTACTGGGCCAAAAAGGATGGCCTGGCCAACTGGCGCTACCACGACGTGCTGCCCTACTTCCGCAAGGCCGAGCGGCGCGATGCCGGTGCCAATGCCTACCATGGCGGCCACGGTCCTATCGAGGTCACCACCGCCAAACCCGCCGCCAACCCGCTCTTTGAAGCCATGGTCGAAGCCGGCGTCCAGGCGGGCTATCCGCAGACCGACGACCTCAATGGCTACCAGCAGGAAGGTTTTGGTCCCATGGACCGTTTTGTCACCCGACATGGACGGCGATCATCCACGGCCCGCGGCTACCTCGATATGGCCCGCGACCGCAGCGGCCTGGTCATCCAGCCCCGTGCCCTCGTTGATGTCATCCTCTTTGAGGGAACCCGTGCTACCGGCGTCCGCTACCAGGTCAACGGCGCTGCTGCACAGGTGGCCCATGCCAGCCGCGAAGTCATCCTCTGTGGTGGTGCCATCGCCTCACCCCAGATCCTGCAGCGCTCCGGCGTCGGCCCGGGCGCCTGGCTCAAGTCTGCCGGCGTACCGGAAATTCTCGATCTGCCTGGCGTTGGCAACAACCTGCAGGATCATCTTGAAATCTATATGCAGTACGAGTGTCTGCAACCCGTCTCCATTGCACCAGCTACCCGCTGGTACAACAAGCCCGGCATCGGCGCCCGGTGGATGCTGGCCGGTACCGGCCTCGGCGCATCCAACCACTTCGAAGCCGGCGGATTCATTCGCAGTCATGACAAATTCCTCTGGCCCAACATCCAGTACCACTTCCTGCCCATCGCTGTCCGCTACGACGGTCGTAACGCTGCCCAGACCCACAGCTTCCAGGCGCATGTCGGCTCCATGCGCTCGCCGAGCCGGGGCCGGGTCCGCATCACGAGCGCCCATCCCGAGGATCACCCCAGTATCCTGTTCAACTACATGTCCGATCCCCAGGACTGGGAAGAATTCCGCGCTGCCATTCGTCTGACCCGCGAAATATTCCGCCAGCCAGCCCTGGACGGATTTCGGGGCCGTACCATCACCCCGACCGACGATCTGCAAAGCGATGCCGATCTGGACGCCTATGTCCGGCAGCACGCCGAAACCGCCTATCACCCCTCCTGCACCTGCGCCATGGGCGAAGGGAATGATGCTGTCGTGGATGGTCAGGGGCGGGTGCATGGCCTGACCGGCCTGCGCGTCGTGGACGCCTCCATCATGCCGGACATCATCACGGGCAACCTCAACGCCACCACCATCATGATCGCTGAAAAAATCGCCGATCAGATCCGTGGCCGGGATGCCCTGCCACCGTCCGATGCGCCGTATTACCAGGCTAATGGGGCCCCGGTTCGCGCAACACCCGCCAGAACCTGACCCCCACGCTGCTGCCGCGTCCGCAGCCCGAAAAAAAACGATCCCAGCCCGACCCATGACTGCACGGTGACGGACACGCCCGGGACGGCATCGGTCGGCAATCGGCAACAACACCGACCAAGATCAAGGAAAGCGCCCATGCAACCACACACACCCCCAACCCAACATCCGCCCGGCCAACCGCCGCTGGCCTCTGACACCCCCGTCAGCGAAGCAACCGCTGGCACCACGATCATCCATGAAACCGTTGATGGTCCGGTCACCATTCATCGTATCGTCTTTTCCATCTCGGCACTCCTGACCATTGCGCTGATTGCCTTCACCCTGATCTTTCCCGATATCAGCGAACACGTCCTGGGCCAGTCGCTCGCCTGGGTATCCGATCATTTCGGCTGGTACTACATGCTGATCGTTGCCGCCTACGGCATCTTCACCCTCTACGTCGGCATGTCCAAGTACGGTGACATCAAACTCGGCCAGGATCACGAAAAACCCGATTTTCCCTACCTCGCCTGGGCGGCCATGCTGTTTTCAGCGGGCATCGGCATCGACCTGCTGTTCTTCGGTGTCTCCGAGCCCCTGACCCACTACCTCACTCCCCCCATCGGCACCGGCGGCACACCGGAAGCTGCCCGCGCAGCCTTTGCCCAGACCTTCCTGCACTGGGGTCTGCACGGCTGGGGCATTTACGCCCTGATCGGCATGGCACTGGCCTACTTCGCCTACCGGCACAATCTGCCCCTGGCACTGCGCTCCGCCCTGGTTCCCGTCTTTGGCCAGAAACGGGCTGACGGCTGGATCGGCCACAGCGTCGACATCTTTGGCGTCGTCTGCACCCTGCTGGGACTGGCCACCAGTCTGGGGATTGGTGTGCTGCAGGCCAATGCGGGCCTGGCTCATGTCTTTGGCATCGAAACCACCAAACTCACCCAGTCGATCATCATCATCATTGTCACCATCACCGCCGCAGCGTCGGCCATGTCAGGTGTCGACAAAGGTGTACGTCGCCTCTCCGAATTCAACATGCTGACCGCAACCCTGCTGGTCATTGCATTGCTGTTTGCTGGCCCGACCCAGTTCCTGCTCAACGCCATGGTCCAGAACATCGGAGACTACTTCCAGTCACTGCCTGCCAAGACTTTCGAAACCTACGCCTACGAAGGCGCCCGGGGTGCCACCTGGAAATCGACCTGGACCATCTTCTTCTGGGCCTGGTGGGTGGCCTGGGCCCCGTTCGTCGGCCTGTTCATCGCCCGCATCTCGCGCGGACGCTCGCTGCGGGAATTCGTATTTGGCGTGATGTTCATCCCGCTCGGCTTCATCTTTGCCTGGTTCTCCATCTTCGGCAACAGCAGCATCTTTCACGCTGCCTCCGATCCTGCGCTGACCCACGCCGCCCTCAATACCCCGGCCATGGGCCTGTTCGCACTCTTTGAACACTATGCCCACCCCGCCATCTGGTCCACGGTCTCAGTCGTCATCGGCCTGATCTTCTTTGTCACTTCCGCCGACTCAGGCGCCCTGGTACTGGCCAACCTGTCCAGCAAAGGGCTCACCTCCGGCAACGACGCACCGATCTGGTTGCGTCTTTTCTGGGCTGTCGCCACCGGGCTTATCACCCTCGGCCTGCTGTTTTCCGGCGGATTCTCCGCACTGCAGTCCGTATCCGTTGCTGCCGGCCTGCCCTTTTCACTGGTGCTTGTGATCTACATGATCTCGATGGCCTACAGCCTGCGTCAGGAAGGCAACCGTCGCAAGGCCAGCACCTTTGACATCGCCACCCAGGCCCTGCATCATCCCGGCCACAGTTGGCGCGACCGCCTGAACCGCATCCTGAACTTCCCCAGCAAAAAAGCCGTCCTGCGCTTCATGAGCAAAACCCTGGAGCCCGCCATGCAGGACGTTTGCGCCGAGCTGAATACCCAGGGGATGATGACCTCCGTCATCCGCAACAATGAAGAAGAAAGCCTCACCTTCGAAGTCCGCCATGGCGATGAAGTCGACTTTCTCTACCAGGTCAGACCCGTCTCGGCACTCATGCCCGTATTTGCCATGAGCCAGGCCGGCAACCTGGAGTCCAATCAGCGGCATGAACGCTACTGGCGGGCAGAGGTGTTCCTGCGTGAAGGCAGCCAGGAATATGACCTGGTCGGCTACACCCGGGAGCAGATCATCGGCGATATCCTCAATCAGTACGAGCGCCACATGCAGTTCCTGCATCTGGAGCGCTGAAAACTGTCAACCCGGGCGCAGACCATGCGTCCGGGCCGGATCGTATTTACCTAAGCCGTATACACAGACTTTTGATACGCAACACAGCGAGGAGATCAAAATAGTCATGGATACCGCTTCAGCCGGTATCTGCCCCCTACATCAGGAGATCTGTCATGACTATGAAAGCCGCCCGCTGGTACGGACAACGGGACATCCGCGTAGAAGACATCCCGGTGCCAGACATCGCCCCTCATCAAGTGAAGATCGCCGTCAAATACACCGGCATCTGCGGCAGTGACCTGCATGAATATCTGGGGGGCCCCATCTTCATCCCCGTCGGCAAGGAACACCCCTACTCCGGCCGGCAGGCACCGCTCACCATGGGCCACGAATTCTCCGGCGAAGTGGTCGAAGTCGGCAGCCAGGTCACCAACCTCAGAATCGGTGACCGGGTCTGCTGTGAGCCCATCCTCGCCAGAGATGGCCTCAAAGGCAAATACAACCTCGATGCCAACCTCGGCTTCGTCGGCCTGGCGGCCGACGGGGGCTTTGCCCGCTATTGCGCCGTCAACGCCGACCTGCTGCACAAGCTGCCGGACGGAATCGACTACGAACAGGGCGCCCTGGCAGAACCCGCTGCCGTCGCCCTCTATGCCGTGCGCAGCAGCAAGCTGAAGGCCGGCGACACCGCCGCCGTCTTCGGCTGCGGCCCGATCGGCCTGCTCGTCATTGAAGCGCTGCGTGCAGCCGGGGCCACCGACATCTACGCCATCGAGCTTTCGCCCGAACGGCAGCAGAAGGCCCGTGAACTCGGCGCCATCATCATCGACCCCGCCAGGACCGATTCCGTTGCCGCCATCCGCGAGGCCACCGGCCTGGGCGTCGATGTTTCCTTCGAAGTCACCGGCGTGCCCCCTGTCCTGAAACAGGCCATCGAGTCCGTGCACAACGACGGCGAATGCATCATCGTCAGTATCTGGGAACACGATGCCTTGGTCCATCCTAACGAAATCGTCATCAAGGAAAAGACCGTCAAGGGCATCATCGCCTACCGCGATGTCTTCCCCGCCGTCCTCAAGCTGATGCAGAAAGGCTACTTCTCCAAGGACAAGCTCGTCACCAAACGCATCAAGCTGGAGCAGATCATCGAGGAAGGCTTCGAGACCCTGGTTCGCGAAAAGAGCCAGGTCAAGATTCTCGTCTCGCCCGAGTGACCGTGTCCGGCCCTGCAGTCTGCTGTACCTGAATCGAACAGAAACAGAAGCGAACTGCAGGGGCCGAAATGGAATCCGTTTCGCAAGCACAGGCAGAAGATGGTAGCGGCCACTGGCCCCTGCCGTCTGCCTGAAAACCCGGAGGGGCTGGCACGGTCACAGAAGCAGTACCAGCAACCCCAGCAGGGCGGGCAATCCCTGCACCAGAAAAATCTTGCGTCCAACGGTGATGCCCCCATAGGCACCCGCCGTCAGCACGCACCCCAGAAAGAACGTTGCCACCCGACATTGCCACACGGGATCGGCAATCAGCAGCGACCACAACAGACCGGCAACCAAAAATCCGTTGTACAACCCCTGATTGGCCGCCATGGCCCGCGTCAGCCCAAACAGTTCCGGGGACAATGATGTAAAAACTTTCCGGCCGGTGCGCTCCCAGCTGAACATCTCCATCCACAGGATAAAGAGATGCTCCAACATCACCAGCACCACCAACCCCATCGCCAGGCCACTCATATCGCCTCTCCTGATCCGCGTCCATTTTCTCGGAGCCTCAAGGATATTCGCTCTGACAGCATCAGACCAGCAGCCATTTTCAACGCTGCAGATACATCACCCGGATCAGAGAGGATACGCTGCGGCATGATGCATGGCCTCACGTATCGCCATAGCTGGCGTCCTCAAACAGGATAGCGATCAGCCACCGAATCATCCATGACTACGGACATCACACGGCTTAGCTTGTGGTTAGCCAGATCATTCCGGACACCATCATGTACCGGCCGTATCAGGCAGGGTAGATGAACATCCCCGCCATCCTGCTCAGCCGTGCAGGAATCTGTCCAGCGCCGTCCGGGCGATACGGTAGGTCGTGCCGATCCTTCTGGCTCTCAGCTCGCCGGACGCGATGCTGGTCATCACATCCGCCAGCGGCACACCGAGCCATTGCGCTGCCTGCTCGGGCGAAAGCACTTCCAGCGCCGCCACCTGCGCAACGTCCGGCATCTGCCCAGCCATGACACCGGTACCCGGCGGGGATCCCGCCACACCCGGCATGGCTCCCGGACCGTTCCCGGCGTTGGCACGCATGCCATGCATCATCTCCTGCACCATCACCAGGCCCGTCGCCATCTGCACCGGCATGGTGGCAGCAGCCCCCGCCGATTCCATTGACCGGCCCATCTGATACCTGACATAGTCATTCAGATTGCCGATGGCACGCATGCTGCCCCGCCTGTCGATCGCCTGCTCAACCTCCGCCGACACCGAGACGTTTTCCAGCATGAAGCTGGAAATCTCCAGACCATACCGGTCGCGCATGGCCGGATTGATGATGGGTAGCAGCGCTTCCCCCATCTCGGCATAGCGACCGGCAACATCCAGCACTGGTACATGTGCACGAGCCAATGCATCTGTTAATGAACTAACAATACGCGATCGCATCGTGTCCTGAAACTCGTCGATCCGAAAATGCCGATCGGTGCCAGCCACTTCCTTCAGAAACAATGGCGCATCGATGATCCTGAAATCATAGGTACCAAAGGCACGCAGACGCACCATGCCAAAATCCGGATCCCGCATCATCACCGGATGGGCCGTCCCCCACCGGTTGCCGGTGAACAGCCGCGTGTTCAGATAGTAGACATCGCACTTGAAGGGGGACTGGAATCCATACTTCCACCCGAGCAGAGTGGAAAGGATCGGAATGTTCTCCGTTGTCAGCGTGTATTTGCCCGGAACAAATACATCGGCAAACCGGCCCGCTGCCACAAACTGCACAAGCTGGGATTCACGGACGATCAGCTGTGCACCGTGCTTGATTTCCCGGTCTTCATCCGGCCAGCGAAAAGACAGCGTGTCACGCGAGTCATCTCTCCATTCGATGACATCAATGAATTGGTTCCTGACAATATTGAAAAGTCTGTCCATGACGTTCTTTCGCTCTATCGGCTGCCTGCCCCGACCTCGGGCGCTGAAAAATAACCCCTGCTCCTACAGGTAGAGTCATCTGTCAGGAACATGGTCAGGGCGCTCACGAACGTCTGCACAGGCAGGCGCCCAACGGACGGAAAGCCGCGCCCAAAGGCGCTCCGGCGGCAGGACAACACCGCCGGCTGGTGCGTGTACCAACGGCCAGCCGCCGTACGAACCCACAGACCGTTCTCAGAACATCTGCCTGCCGTTCAGCAGAACATGCCCATCAGAGAATCGCAACTCGGTATCCCAGGCATCCGTCCCTTCCCGGGCAAAGCCCTGCCCACGCAACAGGCAATCAAGGTTGCAGCCATTTCTCGGCTTTCCAAAGGACTTCTCCAGTCGCTGGTCAATAACCATCGTCCAGCGCTTGGGCAGATGTACCCGAACATCAGCCTTCAGAATCTTCAGCACCTGCTGAAGCAGGTCGGGCACCGCGCCATGACCCGTTTCAGGTATCGGCAGCATGCCCACCTGGGTATCAATATAGGCCGTCTGACCCTGCAGGGTGCCATCAAATCGCATGCCCAGCGCCGACGAATGTCTGGAGAGCTCAGTCACGATCGGCCGCAGGGTGGCTTCATCGGGCAGGTTCTCGACAGGATCGGCAGACCCTCCCATTTTTTTCACGATCTCCTGCAGCGAGCGCTTCGCCGTCTCGGAAATATTCGACAGCGATACCTGATAGCCCAGATTCTCCAGCGGCACATCCATGATGATCGCCTTGCCGGCGCCTTTCTCCTGGCTGGACAGCAGCTGGCCGGATGACGTGATCGAGCCCTTGCCATTCCAGCCATCAAGCGACAGCAGCGTGACCGGCTCCTCGTTCGGTTGGGCGGGAATGGTCTTGATCACCATCTGCGACAGCGCTGACACATAGGATCCCGGCACCATCAGCCAGTCCTGGGCGTTCCGGGCAACAAGATCGGCCTTTGCGGAAAACCCGGTTATCCCGATCTTTAACCCTGGCTTGCCGGACGCCAGCGCACCAGGCTGAAACCGACCTTCCAATCCCGGCCATTGCAGCTCGAACCGCGAGCGCAACCGGTCTCCGCTCACACTGAAGTCGATGTGCCCAGGCTGCCAGGCAACCCTGACATCGTCCTGGGCTTCCTTCTCAGGCGCAGCGATCTCGCCTGCCGGCAGAGAAATCCTGCCCTCCTGTGAACCGTCAAAGGCCACGACCGTATCAATGGTCGGCGGACTCGCCTTGGCCATGACCTGACGCAAACGTTCCGGCGCCCCCTCGACCCTTTCCAGCCGGGTCTCGATTCTGGCGGCTGCCAGACGCCCCCCCACAATCGGCCCATGACTGATGGATTGCACGACATGCAATCTCAGCTGCAGCACCCGATAGCCACGCCGGTTGCGCGGATCCAGTACTGACAGGGCATCATCGCTGTCCTCGACGGCCGATGATTCCGCCTCGGGCGATGGGACCTGGATATTCATGGTCACGACTTCGGTTGCCCGGGATCCGAAAATACCCCGCTCATACGACACATGCTGGACATTCTGCAAGCCCATCCGATTGGCAAGCCTGGCAAAGTCTTCTGCGTAATGTTGCTCAACCTGCTTCCCAAACCACCAGCCACAGCCTGTGTAAGCGGCCGCCAGCACAACCAGCCCGCCCACCACCGATACCGCCTTTCTGCTCATACGACTCTGCTCCTGTCATGGACACCTGACGAAATTATCAGTGTTTTCGGGTGCTCATCGACGGATAAATGCACACCAGACGACAGACGCAGACTGCTTCCGACGAAGCTCGTCAGTCAAACACACCTGCATGCCAGAAATCATCGCGGATCGCCTCCGGCGCCGGTTTGTCGCGGCTGTCGTAGCGGAATGTCAGGTATCCCGCCATGCCCGTCATCCGGTCACGCTCCGCATCTCGATCCGCATCATGGGTGCGGTCATCCAGCTCGACCAGAGCGACAATCTGGTACTCGTCATCGACGATGACGAAATCGATCACCTTCTGGGCAAAGCGCCCCCGTATCGACAGAAAGCGCCCAGGCTCGGACACCGGCTCGTCATCCATGTCCGGCTCAAGAATGGCACCCATTGACACCTGGACCAGCACCCGATACTCGGGCAAGGCGTCCTCAAGCCGATGGCAGAACTCAAGCTCGTTCTCGGTCATCAGCGGGCGCGAGCGCACCCGCCAGGGCCTCTCCCGCCGGGGCCGGCCCAGAAACAGAAAGCCCAGCAGGAACAACAGCAGCCCAGCCAGCACCCAGTGACCGCCATGGGCCTGCAGCCAGTGAAAAAGCGCAGACCAGTCCCCGGATGCCATGGGCTGCTTTTCCTGATGATCGGGCGGATGCTGCAAACCGGGGCGTCAGGCCACCGGATCCTCCAGCAGACTTTCATCCTTGGTCTCATGGATGCTCAGCAGAGCCAGCAGCGACAGCACGCCATTGAAGACCAGATAGCCGCCGACGCCGGCAAGCCCATAGTAGGCATTGAGCTCGATCGCCACGACCGTGGCTACCGATGCGCCCACGATGGCCGAGAAGTTGTAGGCCAGCGATGCACCCGAATAACGCACCTTGGTCGGGAACAGCTCCGGCAATAATGCCGCCATCGGGCCGAAGGTGCATCCCATCAGGGCCATGCCCAGCACCACGAACGCCAGAACCGCAGCCGGCGTGGCCACGTACAGCATGCTCGGCATCAACAGCCCGAAAATGATGATCGCCACCGTCACCCACACCAGCCATCGCCGACGGCCAATGCGATCAGCTGCAACACCGGAGATGCTGGTGAAGATGCCAAAGACCACCGCACCAATCATCAGAAAACCGGTGAAGGTATTGGCCGGAATGCCCAGACCCATGAGATGGCCAGCCGCCGAAAGCACGGCCGGACTCTTGGAAAAAACCTGCACAAAAGCGGTCAGGATGTAAAACAGCACATAGGTGGCCGTCATGATGAAGGTGCCCTGGAGGATGGGTTTCCAGTAATGAACGACGACCTCCTTCACCGGAGCATTCACTGTCTGCTTGCGGTGCTCCGCCTCACGAAAGACATGACTTTCATGCAGGGTCAGCCGCATGTACAGCCCAACGGCCACCATCAGCACGGATGCCAGGAAAGGAAGACGCCAGGCCCATTCCTGAAGTGCTTTGGGTCCGAACAGTGTGCTTACCGCAAAGAAAGCACCATTGGCCATCAGGAGCCCCAGTGGCGCACCCAGCTGTGGGAAGGTTCCAAACCAGGCGCGCTTGCCGTCCGGCGCGTTCTCGGTTGCCACCAGCGCCGCGCCGCCCCATTCTCCGCCCAGTCCAAGACCCTGCCCGATGCGGAATACGCACAGCAGGAGCGGTGCCCAGATACCGATGCTCCCATAACTCGGCAGAAAGCCGATGGCGATGGTTGACAGACCCATCAGCAGCAAGGACGCAACCAGTGTCTTCTTCCGGCCGATCCGGTCACCAAAATGCCCGAACAATGCCGAACCGACAGGACGTACCAGAAAGGCAAGCGCCAGGGTAGACAGCGATAGCAGCACGGCAACGTGTTCGTCTGCCTTGTTGAAAAACTGGGTATTAAAAACCAGCACTGCAGCTGCTGCGTAGATATAGTAATCGTAGAACTCGATAGCCGTTCCGACCATCGAAGCGATGGCTACCTTATAGGGATTATTGCGAGGATGAGGGACGTCCTGGTGACTGTCGTTCATGGTCGGATTCAATATCGTGCGGAAGACTTGAACCACCGGCACACCGCCAGCCGATGTGACATGCCCAAACCCCCCTTGTCGAAAGAGCCAGGGAGGCATTGCCATCCCCAGAGATACAGAGGGACAGCCATCACAAGCCGGGCTGCCGCATGCGCACAGATGCCCCTTCGTCGTAAAAGACTATAACGAATTCAATAGGGCCAGTCCATTATCGGGATCCCTTGCACGGATAATGTCGTTCCCGACCGCACAAGACCGGCAGCCGCCACCCGGCGGATTAACCACCGCGCCCTGCGCACCTACTGCCATCGACCTGGCGGATTCTCCAGTATCCCTGCCATCAAGCTGGCCAGATCCTCCCGGGCACGCATTTCCCGGGCAGCCTGCTGACGCAATGATTTCAGCCACGTCCGGGTTCCCTGCACCGTGGCCAGCTGCACCTTCAGCTGCTCCAGATACAGAAGCTTCATGCGTATCCCCGCACGGATCTCGCGCAGTATCCGCGAAAAATCACGGGGCTTGATCGACTTCTCTATCCGGTTGAGCGGATAGGTTGCCCTCAACCACATCTCGCGCTGCTGGATTTCCCGGGCAAGCGCCTCGCCCTGCGCCTTGAGGAGCCGGTTATAGGTCTCAAGCCGTGCATCGGAGAGCACTGTCAGATCACCCATGCCACGCTGCGCCACCTCCAGCTGCAACTCCAGCAAATCCAGCAGACGACGGTCCTGATAGGCCGTGGTTGCCCGCTGCATCAACCGGGTTTTACGGGCACGTTCTGCCGGATCCTTCTCACGATCCGGGTGCAACAGGCTGGCCAGCTGCCGGAAGATCACCTGCACGGACTCGCTCGCACGCTGCTGCGCCGACTCCTCTGCCAGACGCCTCCTTTCGGCCGCCGCCATCCGGCGGCGCTCGGCACGTCGGGCTGCCTTTGCAGCCGGATCACTGGCCGGCAACGGCGCAGAAGCCGGCGGGCCACCTGCATCCGGGACGCCCACATCCCCCGCATCATCAGACAGCAGACATGACCAGCCCCCGTCCGGCCCTGCCCCCGTCACAGGCACCGCTTCCTCCCAGTGCTGCTCCTCCAGCTTCCGCAGCACCTGCTCCAGAAGCAATCCCGGATCGTTCAGATCAACGGCCTCGTCCCCGAGATCCAGCCCGACCTCATCGAGCACCTGCGCCTTGAAATCCGCCTCTTCTCCCGCGCGCAGCTCCTCCAGGGACACCCCGCTGTAGCAGTCGAACAGAGCCTCCAGCCGCTGGCATTCATCCGGCTCCAGCACCCCTTCGGCCAGAACCGTCTCGATCATGTCGCATAGCTCGGCCTCCAGCGTCGCCCGGTCGAGTTCCGAAAACCTTGGCTGATCAGCCATGTCATCCAGCAGGTCGATGATCTCCACGACCTTGCCTGCCTGCAGCGCCCTGAAAGGCACCACATGCTTCATCCAGGTACGGGCAAACACGATCGTCTTTTCATCCCACGCCTGCAGCTCGGCCCTTTGCCGGGTGATCTTTCTGAGCAGGCTGTTGAAGCGCTTCTGCGCCGTTGAAAGCACCTGCCCCGGCGCAGGATCAAGGGGAACGAGCCGGGAGGACTGAAACGGCGGATGGGAAAAGGATTGCCTGGACAAGGGACCGTCTGACACAGTGAACAACAGGACAGGCTAGGCATTTCACCATATCCCGGGTGTTCGGGCGGTGGATTGTCCAGTGTTCCGGAAGGGCTTGGGATAAACAGAAAAAGCCTCATGCGTCTGGCTAGACGGTTATTAATAGCCCGGCCTTACACCCTACTTCCCGATGCAGAATCGGCTGAAGATGACCCCGAGCAGATCATCGGCAGTGACGGCGCCGGTGATCCGGCCCAGGGCCTGGTGCGACAGGCGAAGCTCCTCGGCAAACAGGTCCAGGGCCTGATCACCCAGGGAAACATGCTGGCGGGCGTTGCGCAGGTGGGCCAGGGCTTCGGCCAGGGCCTGCAGGTGTCGCTCGCGCGCGATGAAGACGCCTTCCTGACCGGGCTGGAATCCGGCGATGTCGAGGAGCGCACGACGGAATGCCTCGATGCCCTGCCCTGTCCGGGCAGAGAGACGCAAGGTATCTGCGGGCAAGGTGCTGGCCGCCGCGCCGCCGGACGGGTTGTTGTGGAGGCAGGTCGCCCTGCCCTGCCCATCCGGGGCGGCCGGCTGGTCGTCCTGCAGCAGGTCGATCTTGTTGAGGACAGCGAGGTGTCGCACGCCATGGGGGACGCGGGCATGAATGGCATCGGCCAGTCGCCGGGTCTCCTGCTCAGGTTCGGTGGCACTTGCCGGGGGCACGGTGCTGCACACCCGATCATCCGCCTGCCCGCGATCCACTGCCTGAAGATGCACAACAACGTCGGCACGCTCGATCTCAGCCCAGGTGCGTTCGATACCGATGCGCTCCACCGGATCCTCGGTGTCGCGCAGGCCGGCGGTATCAATCAGATTGATCGGCACGCCTTCGATGCTGATCTGTTCGATGACACGATCACGGGTTGTGCCGGCAATAGGCGTGACAATGGCCACTTCGGCACCGGCCAGCGCATTGAGCAGACTGGACTTGCCCACGTTCGGCGCACCGATCAGAACAACATTCAGGCCCTGACGCAGGCGGGCGCCACTTTGTGCCGTGGCAAAGAGCTGCTGCAGGGTACTTTCTATGCGGCTCAGGCGGCCAGCGGCATCTGCCTTCTGCAGAAAGTCGATTTCCTCCTCCGGAAAGTCCAGCGTCGCCTCGACCAGCATGCGCAGGGTCAGGAGCTGTTCGGCCAGTTCGTCGACCTGACGCGAAAAAACGCCCTGCAGCGACCGGGTGGCCGAGCGGGCCGCCTGCTCGGTACTGGCCTCGATCAGGTCGGCAACGGCCTCGGCCTGCACCAGATCCAGCTTGTCGTTGAGAAAGGCGCGTTCGGTGAATTCGCCCGGCTCGGCCAGCCGGATGCCAAAGGATGCGCCAGCCTCCAGAACACGGCGCAGCAGAACCTGCTGCACGACCGGGCCGCCATGGCCCTGCAGTTCCAGAACATGCTCGCCGGTATAGGAATGGGGTGCCGGAAACCAGAGCGCCAGACCATAGTCGATGGGCTGGCCATCGGCCGTCAGGAAGGGCCCATAGGCAGCCTGGCGGGCGAGAAGCTGACGGTTCGGGCCCAGGATCCCGTGCCGCAGGGCGGGGATGATGTCGGGATCAGGCGCGGATACGCGTACGACGCCAATGGCACCCTGACCGGGCGCCGTAGCGATGGCACAGATGGGGCGTTTGTCCTGCACGGGCTTCCAGGGAGTTGAAGGCACCGTACCGGGAAGCTCTCATGAAACGGGAGGCGGCGAATCGCCGGCTGGAGCACCCGGCAGGCGCGAAACCGGGGAGACTTTGCATCCCCCCGGCGACACAGTCATCAGGCGGGGTTCAGGCTGCCCGGCCGAAAACGGGCTTGCCTTCGATGTGGCGGGTGATGACCCATTGCTGGACAATGGAAAATATGTTGCTGACCACCCAGTACAGCACCAGACCTGACGGGAAAAAGAAGAACATGAACGAGAAGACCAGCGGCATGAAGGTCATCATCTTGGCCTGTACCGGATCCGCCGGTTTCGGGTTCAGATGTGTCTGCAGGAACATCGTACCCGCCATGAGCACCGGCAGAATGTAGAAGGGGTCAGGGCTGGACAGGTCGTGAATCCAGCCCATCCAGGGCGCATTGCGGATTTCCACCGATGCCAGCAACACCCAGTACAGGGAAATGAACACCGGGATCTGCACCAGAATGGGCAGACATCCGCCCAGCGGGTTGATCTTTTCGGTTTTGTACAGCTCCATCATGGCCTGATTGAGCTTCATCCGGTCATCGGCATAGCGTTCCCGGATGGCATTGAGACGGGGCTGAACCTTGCGCATCTTGGCCATGGAGCGGTAGCTGGCGGCCTGCAGGGGAAAGAAAGCCAATTTGACCAGGATGGTGAGTGCCACGATGGACCATCCCCAGTTGCCAATGATGCGATGCAGGAAGGTCAGCAACCAGAACAGCGGCTTGGCAATGGCAGTCAGCCAGCCATAGTCAACCACCAGATCCAGACCCGGTGCGACCTTGGCCAGCACATCCTGATCCTGGGGCCCGATGAACAGCACCTCGTCATCCTCAACGCTCTGGCCGGCAGCGATCTGGCCCAACGGCTCATAGACGCCGGCGGAATACTGGCCATTGCCCACCCGACGGGTGTAGTACTCGCGCGCCTTTCCCTGTTTCGGGACCCAGGCCGACACAAAGTAATGCTGGATGATGCCTACCCAGCCATCATTGGCCTGACCCGAATGTTTGGCCTTGCCCTTTTCGATGTCATCGAACGAGACTTTCTGGAACTTGTCCGCATCGGTATAGATGGCCGGACCAACATAGGTCTTGTAATAGCCGGACTGCCCTGGCGCCGTGTGCGTATCGCGGGTCAGCTGCAGATAGAGTGAGGGAGACAGGGGCTGATCACTGATGTTGGTGATGCGGTTGCTTACCTGAATCTCGTATGAGTCCGGATTCAGCTGATAAGTGCGCTCCAGACGCAGGCCACCACCTTCACTGGCCAGAACCACGCCCGTCACATGACCATCCTTTTCAATCGTGCGCACCACCTTCATGGGTGTGGTGTGATTGGGAGCCCCCTTGACGCCGATCAGGCCAGCCTGAGCAACAAAGAAACTGCCGCTCTGGTCAGACTGGATGACAAGATGGCCACTGTGTGGATCCAGCGTGTCGTGCACATGATGCAGCAGCTTGCTGTGGCTGACCTGTCCGCCATCCGTGTCAATGCCCAGTTCGATGACATCGTTTCGCAGCGTCACCACCTCGCTGGCGGGCACTCCCTGTTTGTCTGCCTGCCCGGCAGGCACGTCGTGGCTGCTGGCATGATCAGGAGCGGCCGGAATACTGCTGTCGCCCGCAGGCTTCGCCGGTGTGGGCGTACTCTGGTGCGCGGTCTGGGCCGTTTTGCCACCGAACATCGAAGGCTTGCCGTTGTACTGCTGCCAGTTATCCCAGAGAAACACCAGGGACAGGATAAAAATCACCCAGAGTATGGTCTTGTGGGTCTGCTGCATCTTAGGAACGGATTCCGCGGTTGAACGTGGGAGCCTTATGGCTGAACAGTGGGCTGACGGCACGGCATGTGAACCGGACCCCTGGAACAGGATTGAAAAACTGCCCGGCATATGGAAACCCGCCGAACAGTCCAGAAACAGGAACGCTGAAGAATACCTGAGCTTGCTCCCGGATGCTGCACAGATCCTGAGAGATCTCTCACGGTAGCCGAAAAAACCGTTGAGATCGCAAGGATCGGTTCTCCTGAGCCGACCGGTCACCATGCCTGCTGCGCATTTTCCGATCGGGATGAAACTGACTGGTCACCGGTACTGGATGCCTGTCACCTTCCATCACGATGCCGCCCGGAAACAACGGGTGGAACCGGATCCACGCCCTGTCCCCCCCAGGGGTGACAGCGACATAGACGCCGGACAGACAACCAGCCTCCCTTGACGGCACCGTGCAGCTGCAGGGCTTCCAGTGCATAGTCCGAACAGCTGGGCCAATATCTGCATGACGGGGAAAGAACACTGCTGATGCCCCATTGATACCCCCGGATGGCCTGCACCAGCAGCCTGACCAGCGGACGGGATCCAGCATGCACTGGCGGCTGGACCACCTCTCCATTTTTTCGCGAATCAGCCGAAAGACCAGACTTCATCATGAATCTGCCCCGATGGCCACCCCCCGGACAGGTGCCCGACTACCCAGAAGATGTCGTACCGCCTGGGCCAGCAACTGGTCTGCTTCATCACGCAACTGCCGCTTGACCGACCTGAAGGCAAGCACGGACATATTACTCTGCTCTGCCCTTTGAAACCGCAGCTGGGCCCGTGCATGCTGGCTTTTGGCAGCGAGGTTCCCATCGGGATGGACCTTCAGGCGAAATCGCCAGACACGTCCGGACTGATGCAGAACATCCGGGCCATGACGCCAGGCTTCACGCAGTACACGTTTAACGGTGTTTCGCCGTACAGCTGCACGAACCAGACGTTTGGGAACACTGATCTGCAATTCACTGACAGCCGCGACGTGAGCCGAATCCGCCTGAGCGGCCACCGCTACGGTTATGGAAGGACGCGAAGTCACGCCACTCAATTCCAGGAAACGTCCCGAAAACCGGAAGGACGACTTTCTTCCAGAAGGCCCTGGCTTGCCAGAACCCGCTTTGCCAGAGCGACGTGAAGATAATGGGCTTCCTGTCTGGCAGGCACCCGGCCGACATGGCATCGGCGCCTGTCCATTTGCCGGAAACTGACCGGCTGTGGTGTCCATATCACCCCCCTGACCTGTCATCCGGGTCATGAACGGGATAGCAGAGACCCGAACGGCGAGAGAACAGTCCGTGAAACGGGATCAGACGGCGAGACGTTTGCGACCCTTGGCACGACGTGCGCGCAGGACAGCACGACCCCCGCGAGATTTTTGACGTACCAAAAAGCCGTGAGTTCTTTTGCGACGGCAGACGGAGGGTTGATAGGTGCGCTTCATGGATGGGGGCTACCAAAAAAGTCGCGGCGTTCACTGACAGTGACAACCGCAAACAGGATTTTCCGGAAACCTGCTATTGGAAAGGTAAACCGGGCTGTTTGTCAATTTTTTGAGCGATTCTGGCGTGAGGCATCGCGTTGAGCTGTCTTTCTGCCCGGTCACGACACCCGTCCAGGAACAAGTCTGTGGATATGTACGCCAAGGTTGTGGATAAGTTAGAATGGGGATCGGCTCCTTGGCAGACTGGTACAGCAGCGCAATCACGGGAATCCGCAGTGTCTCGGGTTCACTCCGGTTGGGCTGACACCACTTTCCAGCTGTTGTCCAAGGCATTAAAATTCGCTATCTATAGCCTATCTCCTGGCAAGATACTGAATTTTTCAGCATTCCACCGAAAAACAAAAACAGCCACAAGATCGGGCGGCTGGTCTGGAGTGATCGCTCATCATGCAGGAACAATGGGAAACATGCAGTGCCGCCATCGCTGCACGCATGCCGGAACAAGCCTACAAGACCTGGATAAAGCCTCTTGCTTTCCTGGAATTCAATGCTGACGAGTGCCTGATCCGCCTGGGCGCCAGCACCCAGATCAAGGCGGACATTGTCCGCAATCAATATCAGGGCCTGATCCAGGATGTTCTGCGTGATGTGATTGATCCTGCCATGCGGGTTGATATCGGCGTCGCACCACGAGCTGCCACCGCCGGACAGCCCGTCACGCGAACCCCGACCCGGTCAGCGGACCGTCACGATCAGGCGCCCTCTCAACATCAACCGACTGCCCACGCCGACACCCCTTCTCCAATACCCGCGGCATCCAGACAACCCCGTGCGCCGGCAGAACGCCATGCGGCCCCCGTGCACCATCCGTCCCCACACATGACGGATGACAACGCACTGCCATCCAGCGCAAAACCCACTGCCCATGCCCCCTTTGCAGATGCTGACGGTGATCCGCAACCGGCATTGCCTGATGATGGCGATGACTATCAGGGTGACGAATCAGGCGAAGACCTGGCCTTCGCAGACAGCAGCGCAACGCCAGCGCGCAGCTTTGGCGGTCTGGGCGGACAGATGCCCAATGAACGTTCCCGCCTGAATCCTGGCCTGACCTTTGCAGCCTTCGTGAACGGCAAAGCCAATGACCTGGCCCGAGCCGCCGCCCTGCAGGTCGCCGACCGACCGGGCAGCGCCTATAACCCGCTCTTCATCCATGGCGGCGTCGGGCTGGGCAAGACTCACCTGATGCAGGCCGTCGGAAACGCGATCCAGCAGCGCGAGAACCGGGCAACCATCCGCTATATCTCATCCAACCAGTTTGTCCAGGATCTGATCCAGGCCATCCGGCGCAACGCCATCGACCGGTTCAAGCACTACTACCAGTCGCTGGATGTCCTGCTGATCGACGACATCCAGTTTCTGTCCGACAAGCAGCGTTCACAGGAAGAGTTCTTCCATGTGTTCGAGACCATGACCATCAACCAGCGTCAGATCGTCATCACCTGTGACACCTATCCCAAGGAGCTCAAGGGAATTGATGACCGACTGATTTCCCGGCTGAACTCGGGGCTGATTGTCGCCATCGAACCGCCTGAACTGGAAATGCGGGTCGCCATCTTGCAGCGCAAAGCGGAACAGGCCCGTGTGCGCCTGCCGGATGATGTGGCCTATTTCATCGCCAAAAATATTCGCCGAAACGTACGTGAACTGGAAGGCGCCCTGCAGCGCGCCATTCATTATTCATCATTCAGATCATCCCCCCTTACTCTGGAGTTGGCGAAAGAATCCTTAAAAGATCTCATCTCCTTCAATCGTGGGCAGATTTCCATTGATTTCATTCAAAAAACCGTTGCGGAGTATTACAAGATCAAACAGGCCGACATGTATTCAAAACGCCGGCCAGCCAAGATCGCACTGCCGCGTCAGATTGCCATGTATCTGGCCAAGGAACTGACACAAAAAAGCCTGCCCGAGATTGGCGACGCCTTCGGCGGCAAGGATCACACAACCGTTATGTATGCTGTACGCAAAATTACAGAATTACGAGCACATGATGAAGATCTGAACAAACAGATCCATGTGCTGGACCAGACGCTGCGCGAGTACCTGTAGACCCCCAACCGGGATCGGCTTGATGATCGCCACGGATATCACTGCCGGCCGGAACGCCTCTCACAGTGGATAACTCACCGTTTTCCCCAGCAAGACCAGATCAAGGCAACAACAGGCAGTGGTAGAGTTATCCACATTGAATGGCGCAGCTTTTTCAGATCACCCGCGATTATTTGCCTGTTTTTTGTGCAAATTCGCCAGAAAACCAGGCCAATCAGTGCCACTGTGCATAACCCGTCAGCAAGCCCGTCAGGAGATGACCGACAACATGTGGACAAACACGGTTTTTGGACAGACAGGCAAAACTGTCCACATTCGGATGACGGCATGGATCTGGTCTGCCCACATCGTTTCAATTTTTGAAGATGCCGTCTATAAGCCGTTCTTCAGACTTATCCACAGGCTGACGATGCCTTAAACAACAACAACATTAAAAGATATAGATAGATATTCAGAAACAGACAAGACATCAGGAAAGAGATTCATGCAGATCATTCACGCTTCCCGGGACGCCATCCTGAAACCCCTTCAGACAGTGGCCGGGATCATCGAAAAACGTCACACACAACCCATTCTGGCCAATGTTCTTATTCGTCAACAGGGAGAGCGGGTCACCTTCACGGGCACCGACATGGAAATACAGGTGCAGACTCAGGCCACGATCGGGACCGGATCAGGTGAAATCGCCACCACCGTGTCTGCCAAAAAGCTGATTGACATTCTGCGGGCATTGCCCGATACCGATGTGTCCCTGGAACTCAATGCCAGTAAGCTCAGTCTGAAAACAGCGCGTTCCCGGTTTGCACTGCAAACCCTGCCACCAGAGGATTACCCTGTGATGAAGGCCGGGGAAGGTGCCGGACAGACTGGCGCAGAGAACCCGGAGGATCTGCGCGCTGATGTGACCCTGCCCCAAAAGAAACTGCGCCATCTGCTGCAGATGGTCCATTTCGCCATGGCACAGCAGGACATCCGGTTTTATCTGAACGGGTTGCTGCTGGTTCTTGGCCCTTCAGGGCTGCGCACTGTGGCGACTGAAGGTCATCGCCTGGCATTCTGTGAAGACAGTGAGGTTCACGCCGCCGGGCAGGCTGATGCGATCCTGCCGCGCAAATCTGTGCTGGAACTGCTGCGACTGCTGGGGGACCATGACGAATCCGTCCATGTGGAAATCATCGGCACCCAGATCCGGCTGCGGTTTGGTGACATCGAATTCATCAGCAAGTTGCTGGAAGGCAAATTTCCGGATTACCAGCGGGTGATTCCAAAGGGTTATCAGAAAGTGTTTTCCCTGGACCGGGAAAGTCTTGCCCATGCGTTGCAGCGGGCGTCGATCCTCAGCAATGAGAAATTTCGTGGAGTTCGGCTGGGGCTGGAGCCCGGTCGCCTGATCATCCAGAGCAGCAATACCGAGCAGGAAGAGGCATCGGAAGAGCTGGATATCGATTACGGTGGCGCGCCACTCGATATCGGGTTCAACGTGTCTTATCTGCTGGATGTTCTCGCAACCCTGAAAAGTGAGCAGGTCACCATGGCATTTGGGGACGCAACGTCCAGCGCATTGCTGACCCTGCCAGAAAATGACAGTTTCCGGTATGTGCTGATGCCGATGCGCATCTAGTCTTTCCTGCCCTGAGTCAGCGGCGGGGATGTCGTGTTTTGGGTCGGGCTGGACGGCCTTGGACCGTCGATTTCCGCTGGCCCTGTTATGCTGTCGGACTGGCCGCCTATGTGGGTGCCTGTGTCTGATTTTTCTGCTGATTGATTTCTGATGTCATGGATACTGATGCAATGAACCCGGAGCAGTCTTCTGGTGACCGCTCCCCGGGAGGGGACGGGCCTGGCTATGACTCCTCCTCTATCCAAATCCTGGAAGGGCTGGAAGCGGTGCGCAAGCGCCCGGGGATGTACATCGGCGACACCTCGGACGGCACCGGACTGCATCACCTGGTATTTGAAACGGTCGATAATGCCGTGGATGAGGCATTGGCGGGTTATTGCGACGAAATTCTTGTCACGATTCATGCCGATGAATCCATTTCCGTGCGTGACAATGGACGGGGTATTCCCACTGACGTCAAGTGGGACGACAAGCACGAACCCAAGCGCAGCGCGGCCGAAATCGTCATGACCGAGCTGCATGCCGGCGGCAAATTCGATCAGAACAGCTACAAGGTGTCAGGCGGACTGCACGGGGTGGGGGTGTCCTGTGTCAACGCGCTGTCGCGCTGGCTCAAACTCACGATCAACCGCAACGGCAAAACGCATTTCATCGAGTTTCAGCGTGGAGTGGTGCAGGATCGTCTGGTCGAGGAGAAGGATGGGGTGGCGATTTCCCCGATCCGCGTGATCGGTGAGACCACCCGGCGGGGGACGGAGGTGCAGTTTCTGGCCGACGACACCATCTTCTCCAAGGTCGAATATCACTACGAGACGCTCTCGAAGCGGCTGCGGGAACTGTCCTTCCTCAACAATGGTGTGCGCATCCGGCTGCAGGATCTTCGCAACAACAAGGAAGAGGATTTTGCCTTTGCGGGGGGCGTATCGGGCTTTGTCGAATACATCAACCGGGCCAAGAACGTGTTGCATCCACGGATCTTCCATATCCGGGGCGAGAAAGACGGTGTGACGGTCGAGGCGGCACTGCAGTGGAATGATGGCTACAACGAGCAGGTGCTGTGCTTCACCAACAACATTCCGCAGCGCGATGGTGGCACTCACCTGACCGGGTTGCGGGCGGCGATGACGCGGATCATCAACAAATACATCGAGGAAAACGATATCGCCCGCAAGGCGAAAGTCGATCCATCAGGGGACGACATGCGCGAGGGGCTGACCTGTGTGCTGTCGGTGAAGGTTCCCGAACCGAAATTTTCGTCGCAGACCAAGGACAAACTGGTCTCCAGTGAGGTGCGGGCGCCAGTGGAAGACGTGATTGCGCGCGGTCTGGAGACTTTCCTGCTGGAGAATCCCAACGACGCCAAGATCATCTGTGGCAAGATTGTCGAGGCGGCCCGTGCGCGTGAGGCGGCACGCAAGGCGCGTGACATGACGCGGCGAAAGGGGGTGCTGGACGGGATCGGTCTGCCGGGCAAGCTGGCTGATTGCCAGGAGCGTGATCCGGCCAAGAGCGAGCTGTTCATCGTCGAGGGAGATTCGGCCGGCGGCTCAGCCAAGCAGGGGCGCGACCGCAAGTTCCAGGCGATCCTGCCGCTGCGCGGCAAGGTACTCAATGTCGAGAAGGCCCGCTTT
This sequence comes from Lautropia sp., assembly GCA_030527825.1. Classification (GTDB taxonomy): domain Bacteria; phylum Pseudomonadota; class Gammaproteobacteria; order Burkholderiales; family Burkholderiaceae_E; genus Lautropia. The sequence goes on along the minus strand of JAUNAC010000001.1, from coordinate 541,837 downwards.
GACAAGCTGCTGGCCTCGGAGCAGGTCGCTACACTGATCACTGTGCTGGGTACTGGCATCGGTTCGGGCCTGGGATCGGACGACTTCAAGATCGAGAAGCTGCGCTATCATCGGGTCATCATCATGACCGATGCCGATGTGGACGGCAGTCACATCCGTACGCTGCTGCTGACGTTCTTCTACCGACAGATGCCCGAGCTGATCGAGCGGGGCTACATCTACATCGCCCAGCCGCCGCTCTACAAGATCAAGCAGGGGCGCGAGGAACGCTATCTGAAGGATGACCTCGAGCTGGATCAGTACATGCTCAACCTCTCCATGGCACAGGCGGCGCTGGTGCCGGCCAGAGGCGCCGAGCCGGTGACTGGGGATGCGCTGGCCGGCATCGCACGCAAGTACGTGATGGCCGATGCGGTTGTCGAGCGCCTTGGCCGGTTGATGGATCAGGAGACGCTGCACGAGCTGATGGATGGTCTGGTGCTGAACCTGGATTCAGCCGACGATGCGCGGGCCTCGGCCGAACGGCTGCAGTCAGCCCTGTTGCGCGATGTGCATCAGCTCAGTCGCTCACTGGCGCCAGCGGTGACGGTGACGGCCCACAGCGACGAGCAGGGCGAGAAATGGCACCTGCGCATTGCCCGCCACCTGCATGGCAACCAGAAGATCTCGGTCATCACGCAGGAGTTCCTCAAGTCTTCGGACTACAAGGTGTTGCAGGATGTCGGACAGACGCTGCAGGGGCTGGTGGGTGAGGGCGCCGAGGTACGTCGTGGCGAGGGCGAGAAGGCCCGCAGCCAGCCGGTGAGCAGCTTCCGCGCGGCCATGCGCTGGTTGCTGGCCGATGCCGAGAAGGGGGTTTCCCGCCAGCGCTACAAGGGTCTGGGCGAGATGAATGCCGAGCAGCTGTGGGAGACGACCATGGATGTGAACGCCCGCCGTCTGCTGAAGGTGCAGATCGAGGATGCGATCGCAGCCGACCAGATCTTTACCACGCTGATGGGTGACAACGTTGAGCCGCGCCGGGTGTTCATCGAGGAAAACGCCCTGGTGGCGCAGAACATTGACGTCTGATGGCCTGCTGCCGGGAGATGTCCGTGCTCGTGGGGAAGCCGTGATGAGTTATCGGGAAGGTGGCTGGATCAGTCCGGTCGTGCTGCGCGCCAACGGCATCCGGCTGGAGCCGCTGGCGCTCTCCCATGAAGCCGGCCTGCGCGAGGCTGCTGCCGATGGCGAGCTCTGGACGCTACGGGTGACCAGCGTTCCCGAGCCGCAGGCTACCCGGGCATACATCAAAACGGCGCTGCAGGGACATGCCGACGGTCACCGTTTTGCCTTTGCGCTGATCGAGGACGAGACCGGCCGTGTGTTGGGGTCATCCAGCTACCATGACATCATCGCAGCCGTGAAGCGCGTGGAGATCGGCTATACCTGGTACCGCAGGAGCGTCCAGCGCAGCCATGTCAACAGCACGGCCAAGTTCCTGCTGATGCGCCATGCCTTCGAGATCCTGGGCTGCCCGGTGGTGGGCTGGCGAACCGACATCCTCAACCATGCCAGCCAGCAGGCCATCGAGCGACTGGGGGCCCGCAGGGATGGGGTCATCCGGCGTCATGCGCTGCGGCGGGATGGCACCGTGCGTGACACGGTGATGTACAGCATGATCGACGAGGAATGGCCGGCTGCCCGGACAGCGCTCCTTGAACGCCTGGCGCATCACGGTCGCCCGTTGAATCCGCTGGACTGACTTTTATCTGGGCAGGCATGGCACTCAAATCGACCATCTTCCGGCTGACGCTGAATGTCTCGGACATGGACCGCGGCTACTATGGTGAGCACGCGCTGACCGTGGCTCGTCATCCATCCGAGAACGACGAGCGGATGATGGTGCGGGTGCTGGCCTTTGCGCTGTTTGCCGCTGATGATCTGCGCTTTGGCCGCGGTCTGTCGGCCGAGGACGAAGCCGATCTCCACGCCGAGGCGCCCGATGGCACCATCCGCCTGTGGATTGACGTGGGCCTGCCGGACGAGCGCCTGGTGAAGAAGGCGGCGGCGCGTGCCGCCCAGGTTGTCGTGCTCGCTTATGGTCGCACGGCCAGGGCCTGGTGGCTGAAGGTGCAGGATGTGCTGGGCCGGCTGGACAATCTGCAGGTTCTGCTCATCGAGCCTGACGACAGCCGGGCGCTGGCAGGGCTGGCGCAGAAGGGCGCCAACCTGCAGTGCATCGTGCAGGATGGTCAGATCTGGCTGGGGAATGAGGACAACATGCTGCAGTTTCGCTGTCCCCTGCTGCATGGGGCGGATTGAGCGCCGGATTGAGGGTAAACTCGCGCCATTCATGTCGATCATGCCCAGGAATCATTTTCATACATTGACGGATGTCTAGTTTTGGCAGGCGTCATTCCGATAGACTGACATGGTATTTCGGTTGCTGGTTCATCAAGACAATAGGAGAAATCCATGTTTGCGAAAGGTGTTGTGGTTGCTGCGTTGATGCTTGGATCCGTTTCCGTCATGGCCAAGACATGTGATGCCGAGATTGACGCTAACGATGCAATGACCTTCAATACGAAGGAAATCAAGGTCGATGGTGAGTGCACCGAGCTGAACCTGACGCTCAAGCACATTGGCAAGATGCCTGCATCGGCGATGGGTCACAACGTCGTGATCACCAAGACGGCCGATTTCAAGGCCGTTGCCAAGGGCGCCGGCAAGCTGACCGCGGCCGACAACTATGTGCCGAAGGATGATCCCCGGGTGCTGGCTCACACCAAGCTGCTGGGCGGCGGCCAGTCCGATACCGTCACCATCCCGATGAGCAAGTTCGAAAAAGGTGGTGACTACACGTTCTTCTGCTCTTTCCCGGGTCACTGGAGCGTGATGAAGGGCAAGTTTGTTTTCGGTTGATGGACGATCCGGCACCTTTTCCCGCTGAATCGCCGGGCGCGCTGGCCGAGTCCCCCGAAATGGGGGCGAGTCTGGCAGAGGCGATTGTCTGGAAGGATGGGCAGCAGGCGAAGGTGTCGGACTGGGTCGCCCGCGAGACGGCGGTTGCGCTGATCTTCAATGGCATCTCCCATGCGGTGATGATGGCCACGCCCGGCGACCTGGAGGATTTTGCCCTTGGTTTTGGAATTACCGAGGGCCTGCTGGAAACACCGGACGAGCTTTATGGCGTGGAAGTCGCCGAGACCCCGGCAGGGCTGGAAGTGCATCTGGAGGTGTCGTCAGCGTGTGCGTGGCGGCTGCGGGAGCGTCGCCGCAATCTTGCCGGGCGCACGGGCTGTGGCCTGTGTGGAACTGACAGTCTGGGCCAGGTGCGACGCAAGCCCTCCCTGCAGTCACATGATGTTTCACTGTCATTGCCCGCGGTGTTTCGCGCGGAAAGTGCCCTGAAGTCGCTGCAGCTCCTGCAGAAACTGACCGGCGCCACACATGCGGCTGCCTGGTGCGGCCTGGATGGCGAGGTGCAGCTGCTGCGCGAAGACGTGGGGCGGCACAACGCGCTGGACAAGCTGGTGGGTGCGATGATTCGCGCCAGGGTGCCTGTGGACAGGGGATTCATCGCCATCACCAGTCGCGCCAGCTTCGAGATGGTTCAGAAGGCGGCCATGGTTCGTGCTGGCATTCTGGTGGCAATATCGGCGCCGACGTCACTGGCTGTGGAGACCGCCCGGGAAAGCGGTATTGCACTGGCCGGGCTGGTGCGTGACAGCAATCGGATGGTGGCCTATACCTTTGCCCGGCGTCTGGGATTTGAGATCTGAAAAGAACAAGGGGGTCAGCCCTTGCCGATGATCGCCTCCTGGATCTTTTTGTCGGTCTTGTACTGACTGACCGCATAAGCTGCCCATATTGCGGCGGGTATCCAGCCAATCAGCGTAATCATCAGCAGCAGGCAGATGATTCCGGCGATGGGACGCCCGATGGTGAAAAATGCTATGGGTGGCAAGAAAATGGCAAGTAGCAGACGCATTAGGATTCCTCCATGAATAGAGCGTGAGTGTGAACAGCAGGATATTTCTGCCTTGGGCTATCATCGCATGTCTTGGCCTGCTGATGCTGACAGCGACTGGCCACGGGCCAGGTGAAGGGCCTTGTTTCCGAGTGATGATGTCCCCCACCGGCAAGAGGTCTGTCGGGCCGTCCGTGGACGGTGGTTTGCAGGGAGGTAAGAGAATGGTTGCGGTTCGGATGGAGGCAGTTTCATGGATATGATTTCGTCGGCCATCACGCAGGTGATCGATTCGATCAATGCAGTGGTCTGGGGCTATGTACTCATTTATGGCCTGTTGGCAGTCGGTATCTATTTTTCGATCCGGTTGCGTTTTCTGCAGATATTTCACTTTCGTGAATTCATCCGGGCCGTGACGCGTGCACCGGAAAAGGATAGTCAGGGCATTACGCCTATCCAGGCCCTGACCACCAGTCTGGCATCACGGGTGGGTACCGGGAATATTGCCGGGGTGGCCGTGGCGGTCTACACCGGTGGGCCTGGTGCATTGTTCTGGATGTGGATTGTGGCTTTCCTCGGTATGGCAACGGCCTACGCAGAAAGTACGCTGGCGCAGCTCTACAAGGTGAGCGATCACAAGGGGCTCTATCGTGGCGGCCCTGCTTTCTATATCTCCCGGGGTCTGAAAGCCCCCTGGGCCGGCATGGTGTTCTCGGTGGCCCTGCTCATTGTGTTTGGGCTTGTATTCAATGCTGTGCAGGCCAATGCCATTGCTGAATCGTTCAGTGAATCGTTCGGTCTTGATCGGACCCAGGTCGGGATCGGGCTGGCCATTCTGTCAGGTATCGTCATTTTCGGTGGCGTCCGCAATATTGCCCGTGTGGCTGAGGTAGTCGTGCCATTCATGGCCGTGGCTTATCTGGGCGTGGCCCTCTGGGTCCTGGTAGCCAATATCGACCAGATTCCCCGCGTGCTGTCACTGATTGTGCACAGTGCCTTCGGGCTGGATCAGGCAGCTGGTGGTGTCATCGGCGGCATGACGGCCGCCATGCTCAATGGTGTCAAGCGTGGTCTGTTTTCCAATGAGGCCGGGATGGGTTCGGCGCCAAACATTGCCGCCGTGGCGATTCCCAGTCCGCACCATCCTTCCTCCCAGGGCTTTGTGCAGGCGCTGGGTGTCTTCATTGACACGATCCTGATCTGTACGGCAACTGGCGTAATGATCCTGATGTCCGACGCGCTGCAGCCAGGTTCGGGCATCACGGGGACGGTGCTGACCCAGCATGCAATGGCTTACCACATCGGCGAGCATGGCAAGGATTTCGTGGCGCTGGCGGTTTTCTTCTTTGCCTTCACCTCCATCATCGGTAATTATTCCTATGCGGAGGGTGCGCTCACTTACATGAAGATCAACAATAAGCCCTGCCTGGTCATCCTCCGGCTGATGGTGCTGGTCTTCATTGTCTGGGGAGCGCGCGAGGCAATTACCAGGGTGTTCGATGCCGCTGATGCGGTGATGGGCATCATGGCAATCATCAACCTGGTTGGCATTGCGCTGCTCTCGGGCCTGGTGGTCAAGCTGACCCGGGATTATTTCTCGCAGGCCAGACGGGGTGATCCACGTTTCAGGCTGAGCGATTATCCTGAACTCAAAGGGCAGATCGAAGAAGAGATCTGGAAGTGAGCCCGGATCCGCGGGAGCGTTTCCTGGAGCTGGTGAGGTCGTCCGTCGCGGAGCATTCGCTGCACCGTCTGGTACTTTCCCGCCCGGCACGACCCCTGTTCCCGCCGGGTTTCCACGATGAGGGGCCGGTGCTGCAGCGGGTCCGGATACGGCCGGTTAGGACGCGGGAAGGGGTCAGACTGGGTTTTTCCTGGCAATATGACACGCGGGACCAGTCAGAAAATTTGCCTTTGGAAGCAGCCCTCGCGCGGGTTGACGATCTGCTGGGGGATATGCGTACCGCGCTTCTGGAAACCAGCCGTCTGACAGCCGAGATGGGATTCAGCAAGCGTGGCCGTCCACTGTTCCGGATGAAGGCGGTCGCTGGCGGTGGGCAGAGGGCACGGGCTGGAGGCGGGGCACTATCCGCTGATGATGGCCAGCCTCATGAATCCCTGGATTCCGCCACAACCAGCTCGGACGGGCCGGCAGCGGCCTGGCGGTCCGGGGCAGGGGCGTTGACACGCCTGCGTCGTGCCGAGGGCCGGCGGGAGGTGGGCCGTGAGGCGGCAGATGATGATGGCTGGGGAATGCTGGCCGACCACAATCGTCACCGGCAGTATCCTGTTGATATATCCCGCCCCTTCCTGGTGGATCTTGGCATTGTGGGTGGTTCCGGTGCGCTGGTGCCCGCCATGGCGCGTAAATGGCGCCAGATCAACAAGTTTGTCGAAATCGTTGCGTCTGCCTGGCAGCGCAATCCCCTTTCTGCCAACGTGGGGGGGCAGGGGCAGCGTCCGCTGCGGATTCATGACTACGGTGCGGGCAAGGGATACCTGACGTTCGCGCTACATGACTATTTCGCAGACAGATTGGGTCTGCAGGTAGAAACGGTGGGCATTGAACGTCGTGCCGATCTGGTGGCGCTGTGCAACCGGCTGGCCGGCCGGCATGGCATGACCGGATTGCGTTTCAAGAAGGGAGACATCCTGCAGGCCGATGGCGAGGCGGAGACAGGCGCTGGCGGGGCAGGAATCGACATCATCATCGCTTTGCATGCCTGTGACACGGCAACTGATGAGGCGCTCTACCAGGGGATCCGTCAGCAGGCAGCGATGCTGGTGTGTTCGCCATGCTGTCATCGTGAGCTGCGCCCGCAGCTCCAGGCGTCTGCACCGGTGGGTGCCCTGCTGCGCCATGGTATCCACCGCGAGCAGCAGGCCGAGATGCTGACTGATGGACTGCGCGCGCTTTTGCTGGAAGCCGAGGGTTATGAGGCCCAGGTGTTTGAGTTCATCAGTCCGGAACATACCGGAAAGAACAAGATGATTCTGGGCAACCGCACGGGGAAGAGCCGATCACCGGCAGTGGTACGACCGGAAATCGAGGCGCTGAAAGACTTCTATGGTATCTGCGCCCAGCGCCTGGATGATCTGCTGAGGGGCCGGCCCGGCCCGGACTTCAGAGGGTAACTACGTTCAGTCTGTCTCCTAGGACATCACGTGCCAGAGGCAGCAGGTGGGCATGGTGGGTCAGGAAGATGACCTGCATACGCCGGGATATCTCGCCCAGCACCTTAAGGCCGGCCTGGGTACGGCGATCATCGAAGTTGATGAACAGGTCGTCGGCAATCAGGGGCATGTACTGCCCCTGACTGGCCTGGTGGTCGAGGGCGGCAAGCCGCAATGCCAGATAGAGCTGGTCGCGCGTGCCTTCGCTCATCCCTTCGACTGCTACCTGTTTGCTGTCCTGACGGATGCCGAGCAGTCGTGGCGTTCCGCTATGGTCGGCATCCACCAGCAGGCGGCTGAACGAGTCCAGCGTGAGCTGGGCGAACATGTCTGATGCCCGGGTCAGCATGGGGCCCTGCCGGGCCTCGCGAAATCTGTCGATCGACCAGGCCAATAGCCGGGCCGCGGTCTTCAGGCGCAAGTAGCGTTCGGCGGTGTCGGCCATGCTGGCAGCTGCCTGCTGCTGGCGCATGGCAGCCTGGGCTGCGGCATCATTGCCGTCGATGGCATCAAATTCCGTTTGCTGCTGTCCCTGGCGGGTGCTAAGCTGGCTGACTTCCTCCGTGACCCGTTCTGCATCGGCCTGCAGGTTATCCAGCTTCATCTGCAACTGTTCGGGGTCGATGCTGTTGGCCTCGGCACGTATTGCCTCCAACGTCTGCCCATCACCGGCTTCGATCAGGGCCTGTTCACTGTCCTGTATCTTCTTTTCGATGTGACGGCGCTGCTCTGACCGCTCGATGGCCTGCCCTAGCTGGGCGATGCTGTCTGTGGCGGCTGCAGACAGCAGGGGCTGCAGCTGTGCGGCGATGCCAAGCTGCTTTGTCTGGATCGTGTGGAGATCCTGCCGGTCGCGTTCCTGATGCTGATGCAGTTTTTGATGCTCGGCCTCAGCCTGGCGGGCCGTTTCCAGTCGCCGGGCCAGGGTCAGGGCGATATCCTGCGGCGTGGTATCTGGTGCTGAGCCCGGCATCAGTGTCCGGGCCAGCATCCGGGCCTGATTCGTCCAGTCGGCCAGGGCGGCCTGCAGGGGATCAAGTCCATCCCGCCGGAGGGATTCGATCTGTTCCAGCAGTGTCTGAAGGGACTGCATCCGATCAAGTTGGACTTCCAGTTGTTCCGGGGCCGTGTCCGGCGCATGACCGGTCTGGGTCAGGGTGGCATGCCAGGCGGTCTGCCAGTCCTGCCATGCGTTGTTGGCCTTGGTCACTTGGGCCTGCAGGGGAACCAGGCGCTGCCGGCCCTGCTGGATCTGGTTGTCCAGTGTGTCCCGCTGTCCACTGATCCGGTCGGATTGGCGGATGCGTTCATTGGCCAGACGCAGGCATTCATCCAGTGCAGGTGCTGCGTCTGGGGCATAACCTAACCGCTGCAGCAGTTCCTGATGGATGCGGCCGGTGCTTGCCTGATGTGCCTGATATTGCCGCTGCGCAGCCTGTTTTTCCTGCTGCCATTGCAGGGCCCGCTGGTAGAGCTGGATCCATGCCGGCGCCATGTCCAGTGGCAGCTGTGGCAGTCCGCAGGTGGTGGCCAGTGCCTGCCAGTCAAGCTGTCTTTGCTCGATTCGCTGCTCAATGGCATGGATGGCAGCCTCGATGCCTGACTGTTCCAGTTTTTGTCGCATGATGCGATCGTTGCTGGCCTGCCGTTCGGCTTCGTGCTGGGCCCGTTCCAGGCGGGCGTCGGCGAGCGTGTCGGCCTGCTTTATCTGTGACTCGAATTCGCTGGAACGTGTGGCCAGGGCGCCGGGATCTGCCTTGATGTCCTGCCAGCTGGCATCGCGCAGCGTCCGGGCCTGATTCACCTCCTCACGTGAGACAGGCTGGTGGTGGCGCACCAGCTGATCGAGCGCCTGTTCCAGTTGCCGGATGTCCTGGATCTTGTCGGCCAGTGCCTGCTGCCTGTCCTGCAGTAGCCGGGAGTCATCGCGATGCTGCTGGAGCAGGCGTTCCACCTGCGTCGCCTCGGGGACCATCATGTCGGACAGTTGCCCGTTCGCGGGCCGCCAGCGGCCCATCTGGGCAAGTTCGGCATTCAGGCTGGCATCGAACCGTTCGATGTCGTGCCGCAGCGCTGATTCCCGGGCCTGATGGTCACCCAGCTTTCCGAGCTGCCCGACCAGGCTGGCCAGGCCAGGGTCGAGGCTGGCCGCTGGCAGCGATTGCAGTTGCTGCTGCCATTGGGCAATGGCCTGTTCCTGACCCGCCAGATCCCGCTGCGCCAGCTCAAGTGCCTGACGCACGGTGCTGTACCGGTCGAGCAGTTCACCCAGACGCAGGCGCATCGACGGGGCAGGCAGGCGGGCGGTCAGGGCGGCCTCGTCCCCGGCAGGCCAGCCCAGTTCACCGGCCAGCCCGGTGGCTCTGGTCCACAGCGCCCGCAGCGTGTCCTGAGCCTTCTGCAATCGGGCCGGGTAATCGTGGTACTGCAACCGGGCGTCGTTCAGACGGGAGATATCGTCGGCCAGGGCGAGTACCTGCTGGTCGGGCTGGATGCGACCCAGTTGCTGGGCAGTTGTGGCCAAGTCCGCCTGCAGTCGGTCGGCCTGCGCCTGAGCGAGCGCATTCTCCTGGTTCGCCGCCTGGAAAATCTGCCGGGCGTCTTCCGGCAGCAGGGGCGGCATGCCTTCGGCCGCCAGCGTCTGGTGCTGCTGTTGCGCGGCATCCCAGGCCCGCAACAGCGGCTGCACACGCCGGATACGTTCCAGCTGGCTGGTTTGCTGACGGATATCACGCAGACGGTGCCGGGCCTCGTCCAGCATGCGCCCGGTTTCGGTCAGGGCCTCGTGCTTTGTCTTCCAGTCCCGGGCGCGCAGCTGGCTGTCGGTGAGGGATTGCCGGGCCTGGTCATAGGTGTCCTGGAACTGGTAGTACAGGCGCTTGTCCGATTTTCGTGGAGCCCACAGCTGGTCGGCTTCTTCCTGCAGGTTTTTCAGTGCCTCACCCAGATGCCCGATGCCGGCGGCAGCCTGGAACAGCATCCGGCCGATATCGTTGGATGCCTTCAGGATGTCTTCGCTACCGGCGACCAGGGTGGTATGGTCAAGCGCATACATGCGGTTGAAGCTGTCAGCTTGCAGATTGCCCAGCCAGCCATGCAGGACACTGTCGGCCAGGCTGCTTCCCGTGGGCGTGCGCAGCGTGTTCCGGTTGCCCTTGCGGCGCTCGAAGTCCAGCCGTTTTTCCGATGGGATGGCAGGCAGGGGCGAGTCGATGGCGTCGACCGGCAAGTCAGTGGCCGAACGGTCATCGCGTTCGAGCACGCCGCCGATCTGCAATTCCTGCATCGGATGCAGAAAGCCCATGGGGGTGCGTGCCGGAATACCGAACAGCCAGTCGGAGATGGCCCGGCGCAGTGTCGATTTGCCGGCTTCATTGGGGCCGACAATCAGATGGATATCCTTGGCTGCGGCCGGCAGGTCGACGATATGGTCGGTGAATCTGCCGTAGCGAATCAGTCGCAGTTCACGAATGCGCACGTGGGACTCTCAGGTAATCAGATGGATGAAGATATTTGCAGCTGCGCAATACGATCCATCAGCAGGGGCTGGGCCTGCTGCAGGCGATCGGCCAGCTGGGCATGGGGGTCCTGGCGCAATGTCTGCAGTTCTGGTGAGACTTCACGGACATCGGCCGGCAGCTTTTCCAGCAGCGCCTGCCAGTCAGCCATCAGGGACTGGGTGAATTCCTCATCGCCCGGGGCGGTTGCGATGATGGACGCCAGCTCAGCCAATGCATCGGACAGGTGGGCATCTGCTGTCTGCAGTGGAGCAGGTAGGGCCTGGGTGGCGAGTTTGACTTTCTCGATCCAGATCCGGTCGGCATCCAGCGCTACCGCCTGAGCAATAACTTCCTGGCGCAGCTGTTCATCCCGTGCCACCAGCGCCTCATGCGCCCGGGTTATGCCGGAGAAAATCACCCGCACGGCCAGCGGCAGCTGTGCCGGCGTGTCTTTCAGAAGTTGCTCCAGCGCCTGGCCAGCCTTACGGATGGCAGCGGCCATGTCATCGTCAGGGGCAAGGAGAACGTTCTGTTGCTGCCAGCGCAGGACATCCACGTCCAGCCGGCTGATGTCGGTGATCTCGTTGCCTTCGGCGCTGACCAGCAGTGCGCCGCGCGCACCCTGTTCGCGAATATGTCGTCCCTGGATGTTGCCGGGGAAGGCAATGCAGGTTTCGCCCCGCTGTATCCAGCTTTCGTGGACATGCCCGAGTGCCCAGTACTGATAGCCCTTGGCCTGGAGTTCGGACACCGAGCAGGGGGCATAGCGGGCATGCTCGGCATTGCCCTCCAGTGCGGTGTGCAGGACACCGATATTCAGCCAGCCGGGCACCGGGTCAGGATAGCCAGGCACCAGGTTTTCAGTGGTCTCGGCCACCCGGAAGCTGCGGCCATGCAGAGCCACCTTCAGGGCCGGCAATTCAAAGGTCGTCGCTTTGCGCGATGGAAATACGTGCACGTTGTCGGGCAGGGTCAGGGTGCGGGTCATGTCACTCTCGGCATCGTGGTTGCCGTAGAGCAGGTAGACGGGGATGCCTGCCCGGCGAAGCTGGCCCATCTGCCGCACGAAAAAGAGGCCGGTATTGAAATCCTTCCAGTCGCCATCGTAGATATCGCCGGCGATCACCATGAAATCCACCGATTCGTCGATCGCGATATCCACCAGCCGCGAGAAGGCTGCCCGTGTGGCGTCACGCAGGCGTTCAGCCGGCGCATCAGGGTAGGCGGACAGTGCTCGCAGTGGACTGTCCAGGTGCAGGTCGGCTGTGTGGATGAACTTCATGTCTGGAACGGCCTGAGTTTGGATCCGGTCGGTCGATGTGGTGCACACCTCGTCAGCTGGCAGGAGCGGGCCTGTGGTGACTGTCGCGAATTGATGCGCGCTCGGTCAGGATGGCTGAGCGTCCTATGCGCCGGATCATGTCAGAGATCATCAGGCCGGACAAGTGACTGGGAAGGAACTCCTGCGGATCCATCATCGGGCGTGGTCTTCATCTTGAAAATGACCGGTTATCCCTTCATCTTTATCTGGTCATGAGCCAGGAGTGCGTCGCATGAAATCTGCTTCATTGCACTGGAATCTGTTCAGTACCTACCGGCAGTTGCCGTCCAGATTTTTTTCCGAAGGGCGTCTGGCGGATTTTCCCGCACCGCAATTGCTGCGCTTTAACGCACCACTGGCCCGGGAACTCGGGCTTCTGCCCGGAGGGACGGTGAACGGGCCTGACGACACGGATATGTCTGCCGGGATTGCTAATATTCTGTCAGGTAACCGTTTCCCGGAAGGTAGCCAGCCCCTGTCACAGGCGTATGCGGGGCATCAGTTCGGGCATTTCAGCATGCTGGGCGATGGTCGGGCCACGTTGATCGGCGAGCAGCTGACGCCTGCTGGCGAGCTGATCGACATCCAGCTCAAGGGTAACGGCCGGACACCCTATTCACGGAGTGGGGATGGCAAGGCCGCGCTGGGGCCGATGTTGCGCGAGTATCTGATCAGCGAGGCCATGCATGCGCTTGGCATTCCGACGACCCGTTCCCTGGCTGTCGTGACGACAGGTGAGCGCATCTATCGTGGCCACCTGTTAAGGGGGGCGGTGCTGACGCGAACCGCGCGCAGTCATATCCGTGTTGCCACCTTCCAGTTTGCCGCCGCTGCGGGCGATGCGAATGCCGATGTCAGGGCGCTGGCCGATTACGTGATTGCCCGACACTTTCCCGACATTCCCGACAGGTCGGGGAATCCGTACCGCCTGTTGCTGGAAGCGGTCATCGAGCGTCAGATCCAGCTGGTGGCACGCTGGCAATGGGTCGGTTTCATTCACGGCGTCATGAATACGGACAACATGGCCGTCGCCGGTGAGACGATTGATTATGGCCCGTGTGCATTCATGGATACCTACCATCCTGAAACCGTGTTCAGTTCCATCGACCATCAGGGACGCTATCGCTATGACAGACAGCCGGCGATTGCGCTCTGGAACCTGGCCCGTCTGGCCGAGACGCTGCTGCCGCTGCTGGCTGACGATCAGGACGAAGCGCTGCAGGTGGCCAGCGAGACATTGCAGTCATTCGGCAAACGGTTTGATGAGGTATATACCGCGGGAATGGCCAGGAAACTGGGACTGCACACGCTGCCAGAGAGCCGGCCGGATGAGCAGGACCGGCTGCTGCTGGCTGATCTGCTGCAACTGATGCAGAAACACGAGGCGGACTACACCAACACGTTTGTTCGACTGACGCTGGAGACGGCCGGCCGGGATGGTCACGGTCTGGAAGGTACCGCTGCGTTGTTCAATGCCGAATCATGGCAGGCATGGAAAAACCGATGGTCAGACCGGCTCAACCGTCAGGCGCAGGGGCAGGCGGCAGCGGCCGAGCTGATGATGAAGTCCAATCCGGTGGTGATTCCGCGCAATGAGCAGGTGGAAGCTGCACTGGATGCTGCAGTGGACGGTGATATGCAGCGCTTTGATGCGCTGGCAGCAGTACTGCAGCATCCGTTCGATTACGATGCCACTATCCCTGCTGAATTCCAGAAAGTTCCCGTGAACTCGTCAGGCTACCGGACTTTTTGCGGCACCTGAGCGCCAGCCAGTTGCGCTGGCCGGCCCGGTGCGGATGGCCGACCGGGCAGATGCGTCGCCGGATGGGCGCTCAATCCTGCTTCAGCTGGGGGATTTCACCACTGCTGCCGGCCTTCAGCAGACCGACGCGGCTGTAGCCAGCCAGTTTGTCGCGGGTGTCGGTGATGTCCAGATTGCGCATGGTCAGCTGTCCGATGCGGTCAGCGGGCGAGAAAACGGACTCACCTTTTTCCATGGTCAGGCGTTCCGGGTGGTAGGTGAGGTTTGGCGACTCGGTATTCAGGATCGAATAGTCGTTGCCGCGCCGCAGTTCAACCGTGACCTCGCCGGTGATTGGTCGTGCCACCCAGCGCTGGGCCGTCTCGCGCAGCATGATGGCCTGCGGGTCGAACCAGCGGCCCTGGTACAGCAGCCGGCCCAGGCGCAGGCCATTGATGCGGTACTGCTCGATGGTGTCTTCGTTGTGGATGCCGGTGACCAGCCGCTCGTAGGCAATGAAGAGCAGTGCCATGCCCGGGGCTTCGTAGATGCCGCGGCTCTTGGCCTCGATGATGCGGTTCTCGATCTGATCACTCATGCCCAGGCCATGCCGGCCACCGATGCGATTGGCCTCCAGCATCAGCTCGACCGGGTTGGCGAAGGTCTGGCCATTGAGGGCGACGGGCTGGCCTTCCTCGAAACGGATGGTGACCGCTTCGGGCTTGATGGTGACATCCTCGCGCCAGAAGGGCACACCCATGATCGGCTGCACGATGCGGATGCCGCTGTTCAGATATTCCAGATCCTTGGCCTCGTGAGTGGCACCCAGCAGGTTGGAGTCGGTGGAATAGGCTTTTTCGGCCGACATCCGGTAGTCGAAGCCAGCGGCGCTCATGAAGGCCGACATCTCGGCACGGCCCCCCAGCTCGTCGATGAACTGCTGATCCAGCCAGGGTTTGTAGATCTTCAGGGCAGGGTTGGTGAGCAGGCCGTAGCGATAGAAGCGCTCGATGTCATTGCCCTTGTACGTGCTGCCATCTCCCCAGATGTTGACGTCATCTTCCTTCATGGCGGCCACCAGCATGGTGCCGGTGACGGCCCGGCCGATCGGCGTGGTGTTGAAGTAGGTGATGCCGGCGGTGGAGATGTGGAAGGCGCCGCACTGCAGGGCAGCGATGCCCTCGGCCACCAGCTGGCTGCGGCAGTCGACCAGGCGGGCCGCCTCGGCACCGTAGCGCAGGGCCTTGCGAGGGATCTCGTCGTAGTCGGGTTCGTCCGGCTGGCCAAGGTTGGCGGTGTAGGCGTAGGGAACGGCCCCCTTCTTGCGCATCCAGTGCAGGGCAGCGCTGGTATCGAGTCCGCCGGAAAATGCGATGCCGACCTTCTGGCCGATCGGCAGGCTCTGGAGAATGGTGTTGCCCATGCGGGTGCGCTCCATGGTGTCTGGTATGGCAGGAGGCAACATTCTAGAGCGTGCGGGGGAGTTTGAGGCTGGGCACACCTGTGGAATTATTGTGGCGATGGATGCAGATGCCGGATGTTCCGGTCTGCGTTGAAGCATCTCTGCCTGTGCCAGCCACATCCGAAGAAAGAGCAGTTGGGGTCAAGAATCCTTCCTTGCGTACGCCGCCGCGATGGTTTTCGACGTCTTCTCCCAGGCTAGTTTCTATCATTTCAACCTGGCTGTGGTTTGGCATGAATTGCTGGTTAGGTGATGGAAGAGTATGCAATTGATCTGATTAATTAATTTTCCTAATTTTAGGTAATAATGTCGGAGAATCGGAAGTTAATCATTGGTGAATTTAGGATTTTGTTTTATTAAAAATATTATATCTTCTGTTGATCCTGTTGTTGATTTCTGCTTGAAATTAGCGAGCATTTTTGTAAAATTAAGTGTCTCGCTAGGGTTTATCGAATATCTACTTTATTCATTTAGAATCGGATATTTTCCACAAGGAATGACGATTGGAGATGGTTTTTTATTTATAGCTATATCCGGATGTTTTGGTGCTTTTTATGTTGTTTTCTTGTCTAGTATGGTGTCGATTGGAATATTGATGTCATGGATACTTAGGCCCGTCCTATCTGGAGTTATATGGTGTGTTTTAAAAAAAACTAATAATGATAAAGAAGATATTTTTGAGTTTTTGGGATTTTCATGGCTGTCTATCCCATATTCTTTTGTGGGTTTGTGTTTTTCGATATGGTTGGCTCGCGATGAATTGGTTTCCTATCTAATAATATTACTTATTATTGTAATGTTGTTTTTTTTGTTCGATAGCTGTTGATGCGGGTGATAAATACTCAAAACTAAAGAAGATCTATGAATCTGATATGATAAATAAATCTTATATTTATAATATTAAATTGAAGCTAAATTCAAGAATTATAAAATATGATGATTTAAGAAAAAATAGGAACAAATATTATTTTAGTATTGTTATAGTTATGATATTGCCAATATTGATAGGTAATTTCATGGGGCAGTTTCTAGACGGTTCGATGCGCCTGGCACAGATTCGTGTGGAGCATCCCATCCTGTATGTCAAGGAACCTTATAACCGGATGATTCCTCGGTCGCTGGAGGATTCTACGGTAACGCCTCCTTTAGGGTTTACCGCCTATGGAAAAGTGGTTGTCCTGTTTCGTGGCATCGGTAATTACATGCTCGTGTCTTTTGAAGATAAGGGGTATTTCCGGTATCAAATCCGATCTGCCGGGCCAAATCATCGGGCAGGTGCGCGAAGCGGTGTACGACAGCGCGACCAGCACACAATGCCTGATCCCGCCGGGTTCGCGTTTGGTTGGCACCTACGACAGCGGCGTAACTCTCGGTCAGGAGCGGGCGCTCGCGGTCTGGCGGCGCATCATCTACCCGGATGGTTCTTCGATATCGATTGACAACATGCCTGGCGCTGATGTGGGCGGCTATGCAGGGTTCAATGACAAGGTGAACAACCATTATCTGCGTATTTTCGGCAGTGGCTTGCTACTTTCGGTCTTCTCCGCAGGCATCCAGCTTTCGCAACCACAGGCCAAAAACGGCGAGAGCTACAGCAGCTCGCAAATCATCGCCGGTTCGCTAGGTCAGCAGATGGGGCAGATTGGTATGCAGATGGCCCAACGCAACATGAACATTCAGCCGACACTCGAAATCCGGCCAGGCTACGAGTTCAACATCATGGTGACGAAGGACATTATCCTACCGACGTGGGAAGGCTACCCGATGGCCGGAAGCACCGGCAAGGGCTGCAACTAAGGAAAGCAAGGGCCTCACGGCCCTTTTTCTTTGGCCGCAAAAAGGCCCTGTGAGCTGTTTTCCGGGCCAACTGGGTGGCGGCCGAGCGCCGCGCCTGTAATTTCCCTTTGGTGCCAAGCCGTTCAGGCCCGGTAGGTGGCGATGCGGCGTAGCGCGGCGTCGAAGACTCGCGGGACGAAGATCAGCATGGCTAGCACGGCCGCGAAGCGAAGGCCGGGGCCTACAAGCTGTATTAGCGGCGCGTCGGCGACGATAGCCAGTCCGTAGAGGATGGCGAGCTGTAGACCGAGCGCCCAAGCGAGAATTTTGGTGATAGTGCGGGTAAGGTTCCGCACGCGGTAGATTGTCGAGTAAAGGGTAGTGTAATTCATGGTGGTTTCTCCGTTCGGTCGCCGACGAGGCTGTCCTTCAACGCTTCATACAAGGCAGTCTTTCCGACTTTGACAGCGGCGGCCGCCTCGCGGACGGTCAGCGCCTTGTCGGCCATCAGTTTACGCGCTCTTTCCAGCTTGGCCGGTGTTACTACCGGCCTGCGTCCACCGTGGCGGCCTCGGGCCGCTGCGGTGACCAACCCGGCCTTTGTTCGTTCCCGTATCAGGTCACGCTCAAACTCGGCAAGCGTGGCGAACAGGTTAAACAGCAGTTTGCCGTTTCGGGTCGCGGTGTCAATTCCCGCATCGGTCAATGAGCGGAACGCTACGCCGCGCTCGCGCAGCTCGTCCACGGTTTGCACCAAATGGGGAAGCGAACGGCTAAGCCGGTCGATCTTCCACACTACAAGTGTATCGCCTTCGCGCAAGTATGCTAGGGCTTTTTCTAGGCCCGGCCGGGCCGCCTTGGCCCCGCTGGCCACGTCGGTAAATACCTGATGGCAACCGGCCTTTTTCAAGGCCCCGATCTGCATATCAAGCGACTGGTCTGCGGTCGAAACACGGGCATAACCGATTAGGGTTGTCATCCCTATATCCATCGTGCCGGGGTCGTTCGGGTCACGCATCGCTTTTGTCCTCGCTCGATTTTCCATAGCTGGAACGGTTTGACGGATTACGCTTCTTTCTCGGCGATCTTGTCGGCCAGCTCGGCCGCGCCCTTCAACGCCGGTTCGAGGTTCACGGTGTTGTCGGCAATCACGTCCCAACCATCGTTGCCGTAGACGAACAGCACCCAGCCGGTTTCTGGCTTCTCGCCGCCGTCGCGCTCGACGTGAAACTGATCCTCGTCCGTGCTGAACATGGCCTTTTCGATGGCGGCCGGATCGACACTCTTGGTCAGTACGGTTTCCTCGCCGTCAAAGACGGAAATCTTGTAGCCCTCGGCGAGTAGTCCTTTGATGGCCTCGCGTGCAGAACGAAGGGTGGAAATTCCCAATGACCATGTCATCCTGGAAATTAGAAAGCACCTTGATGAAAAAAAATAGGAAAATATATGCGGGGCAGCGTCCGTGCCGTGCTCCTGTGCGCTTCGGGAATAGAGCAGGGATTCAGCGACGCTGACTGCTGCATGGTGTAGGGATGTCCCCCATGGGGTGATGCACCCCATGCGGATCTTCAGTCGCCGGGGCCCAGTTCGGGGCTGTACCAGTCGAACTCGGTGGCACCGAGCTTGGTGAGGGTGTCGGCGATGCTGAAGGTATCGCCGGGGGTGCCGCCCGTCAGGGTGGTGGGCTGAATGGCCAGGCCATGGAAGTCTTCACCGACCGGGCCAAGGGTGCCGCCACGGACGATGGTGTAGGTGCTGCCCTTGGTCAGGGTGGGGCTGCTGGCGATCAGGTAGCCAGCCCGGAACGGCAGCCGATAGGAGAAGGCGGCGTTGCCGGCGGCGTCCTGCACGGTCCACTGGCCGGCGTCGACGTTGGTGGGGATGGCGATGACGTTCTGGGTGGAGGCGCTGGCGGTGGGGGTACTGTTGTAGGCGCCGATGCCGATGAGAGTGCCTCCCCTGATGGCGAATTCGTGCGAGTCGCTGTCCAGTGCGCCTTCGGGACGCGGCGCGTGGCTGACGGCAACCAGTGTGCCACCGGAAATGCTCATGGTGCCGTTGGAGTCGACGGCATCCTGCAGGCTGCTGTAGGCGTAGACGCGGCCATTGGTCATGTCGAAGCGGGTGCCGGCGTTGAAGCAGTCGTCGGTGGTGTTGAGGGTGAGGTTGCCGCCGTGCACGGCGATGACGGATTTGGCTTCGATCCCTTCCGGAGACAGCTCATGGGTGTTGTCAGGATGCTCAACAGGTGTGCCGGTCGTGGTGATATCCAGTGTGCCACCGTTAATGGTGACGCGGGGATCGGGGTCGTCTGTGGTCTCAGGGGTCTTGGCATTTTTGACCTTCCAGGAGGCGGAAATGGCTTTGTCATGGCTCTTGATCGAGAGCTGGCCGTCATTGATGGCCACAAAGCCCAGTGCCTGGCTGGTATTTTCTTTCCCTTCGACCTTGATGCCTTTGCCGGCCGGTGTGTTGATGGTCAGTGCGCCCCCATCCATGATGAAGGCGTGGTCTGCGTGCAGGCCATCCTTGGCGGCGGCCGTCAGGGACAGGGTGCCGCTGGCCATGCGCAGGTGCCCCCCGATCGAGAGGGAATGGTGTGCAGCGGATGTGATGCCGAGTGATCCATCGCCACGGACCACAACCGGCCCGCTGGCCGTGAGGGTCGCGCTGGGGGAACTGGCCGTGCCGTCTGTGCCGGTGCGCGGGTTCCAGAGATCGGTGTCGGACAGGGTGTTGTTGCCCTTGATGTCGAGAAAAGCGGTTTGGGTGGACTGCAGATGCAGTGCAGGGCCGTCCGGGCTGTTCAGATGCGCATCCGACAGTAGCAGCCGGTAGTCGCTGTCACTCTGAATGGTCAGCGGGGTTGTGCCGGTGCCGGTGAGCTGATAGGCCAGATGCGCATTGCCGGTGGTGGCGCGGATGGTCACGCCCTGGGCAGTTCGGGTGACCGTGATTACGGGCTTGCCGTCCAGGGTGACGGTGGAGATGTTGTCGACGGGTGGCTGAACCACGAGTTGAGATGAGACGCTGCTGACGGACAGGCTGTCCAGGGCAATGTTCAGGACAGGCCAGCTGCTGGTGTCGGTTTGATCCGGTGCATGGGCACCGGTGTTGATATCCCATCGGGTATCGGTCACGGGGGTGCTGGTGGAAGCATCCGTTGTGCGGGCGGGCTGGGCTGGCGTGGTGTCCGTTGTGGCGTCACGGTCTGGGTTGTCATGATGACCGCAGCCGGTCAGAAGCAGGCAGGACAGGGTCAGGGGGGCAACCAGGGCGATGAGGGATCGCTGGCTGAGGCGGTGAGAAGGTTGAGGCATGCAGAAAGGGGACGCTGACTCGGCATGGACGGGGCACGGCCATGATCAGGGTCAGGGAGGAGGAGTGTACAGGCCGGTCATTCTATGGGTCAGCCTTGTACAGGTACGGCCCGATAGGTCAGACTTCAGTAAATTTTGTAAAAGCCGGAGGGCTAAATAGGTATTTGGAAAATATCAGTTATCTGGATCGGGGTGGGTGGACAGAGTTTGCAGTTCGGCAATCAGGGTATCCAGTGCAGGATCGTGAATCCCCCACTCGTGCAGGGCAGCCTGGGTGTTGAGGGCATAGTCACGGTTGCTGCCACGACAGCCGGTACATTGATGCAGCCGCCGCAGGACTTCGCTGTGGGGGCCAGGCAGATAGCCGTGCAGATCGTGCCGGCAGGCGATGAAGGTCAGGGCGGACACCAGGCGACCGTCAGGCAGGGGGATGCTTAGAACCAGGGGCTCATAGACTTCACTGACCATTTCACGCTGATAGATGCGATCCATGATCTGGGCTTCCTGGCCGCTGCGTACCCGATAGACGATCCCTTCGCAGGATCCGCCCTGATCCAGTCCCAGTACGACACCGGGTGCGTCCGGCGTACCGCGATAGGTGTGGGAGTTGATGCAGAAGGCCCGGTGATAGCCGTCGATGCGAACCTTGTGTCGCTCATCGAAATCGAATTCGGGGTTCCAGATGAGGGAGCCATAGGCAAAGGCCCATTGCATCTGAAGGTAGCGGGCCGGCGTGGGAGGGGCTTCGAACGCCCGGCGGCGGGTGCTGGCGGCTGCCGCATCGGGGCAGGGAGCAGGATTTTCCGTATCGTGATGGGCGCCTGCGTTGCCGGCTGATGGGGAGGCAGCAGCAGGCGCATCCTGACTGGAGCGGGAATCAGTGGGAACGGCCATCATTCGCTCTTGATAACGGGAAGATCCCCCTGATTGTCGGCGGTGTCGGCTATGGTGGTTTTGCGCTTCCGACTGGTAGTCGAGGCTGTCCTGGCACTGGCCCGGCGCGTGGTGCTTTTGTCAACGGTCGACGTGTCGGCGTCGCGGGCGGCTTTCGTGGCCCGGGTACGCCGGGTGGTGGCCGTGGTTTTGCGTGCGCCGGTCGCCGGGCTACCGTTCTCTTTGTCGGTGGCGGTGCCTGTACGGCTCGTCCGCTTGCGGGAAGCTGTCGTGCCCTTGCCGGTGTTCTCATCGCCGCTGTCGGCAGCCTGGGGGGGTTTGGCTTTCGTTTTGTCGAACTCGAAGCTGATCTTGCCACTGGGTTCACGCACCAGGAAGGCTTTGAACTTGCGCCGGGTTCTGGAAGAGACAAAGCCGGTCAGCAGGTCAGTGCGTCCCTCGGAGAGCAGCTTGTGCATCTGCTCCGGTTCAATGGGCTGCTGCAGGATCTCCCGGCCCGAACGGAAGGTGCAGGATTTGTTGGGGCCGACAGACTGGCTGCAGACGTAGTGCATGCCATGGATGTAGACCGGCTGCTGGCATTTGGGGCAGGGGCCGAGGGGCTGCTGGTCACTGAAATCGACGGGTTCGGACTGTTCGTCCTCATTGTCATTTTGACCGAAATCGAATTCCAGCTTGTTTTCTGGGGTGATTTTGAGGATGGCAGAAAAGGGCCGGCCCATCTTGCTGCGAAAGCCGGTCAGGGGGCCGATGACCCGATCCTTGAGCAGCGTTTCGACTTCAGACAGCTCGAACTGGCGACCACCTGGAATCTTGGTGATGGAGAAATCGCACTGGCTGCAGGCAAAGCGCTTATAGTTCTCCTTGATGACGCCACCGCATGACGGGCAGGGCGTTTCGAGGACGGCATAATCGCCAGGGACAGTATCGGCCTCGAAGTTGCGCGCCTTTTCCACGATTTCGCGGGTCATGGCCTCGATGTCGGACATGAACAGCGGCCGTTCGAGATGCCCTTTTTCCAGCTGGCTGAGCTTGTATTCCCATTCGCCGGTGAGCTCCGGCATGCTGAGAGCAGCCACACCCAGTCCCCGCAGCAGCGTGAGCAGCTGGAAAGCCTTGGCGGTCGGAATGAGCTCACGACCCTCACGCAGCAGGTAGCGCTCGTTGATCAGTCCCTCGATGATCGCGGCGCGGGTGGCTGGTGTGCCCAGTCCCTTGCCAGCCATGGCTTCGCGCAGTTCGTCGTCGTCGACCAGCTTGCCAGCGCCTTCCATGGCCGAGAGCAGCGTGGCCTCGGTATACCGTGCCGGAGGACGGGTCTGGTGGGCGAGGACGCCGATCTCCTCGGTTGTTACGCTTTCTCCGGACGTGATCGGCACCAGGTTACCCGGGCCGTTGTCACCGGCTGCGTCCCTGCCGTAAATGGCCAGCCAACCGGGGTTGACCAGTACACGGCCTTCGGTCTTGAAGGGGTGGCCGGCCACGGTGGTAATGCGTGTGGTGACCAGATATTCGGCAGCCGGGTAGAACACGGCCATGAAGCGGCGTACGACCAGGTCATAGACCTTCTGTTCGGCATCCGAGAGATTTTTGGGTGCCTGCAGTGTGGGGATGATGGCGAAGTGGTCGGAGATCTTGCTGTTGTCGAATATCCGCTTGTTCGGTTTGACCCAGTCTTTCTCAAGGATGGTGCGGGCAAATTCGCCATGGGTTCCGGATTCGGTGAGCTGATCCAGGGTCTGGCGTACCGTACCGAGATAATCCTCGGGCAGTGCCCGCGAGTCGGTACGCGGGTAGGTCAGTACCTTGTGCTTTTCATAGAGTGCCTGGGCCAGCGCGAGCGTCATTTTGGCGGAGAGGCCGAAGCGGCTGTTGGCCTCGCGTTGCAATGTGGTCAGGTCAAAGAGTGCCGGGGCGATCTGGGTGGAGGGTTTGGATTCCTCCGTAACGGTACCTGACTGGCCGTTGCAGGCTGCCACGATGGCTTCGGCATCCTCGCGGCGCCAGAAGCGGTCGGCCTTGTGTTCGGGATCGTCGCTTTTCTTGAAGCCCCGGTCGAACCACTTGCCTTCGTACTGGCCGGCCAGGGCGCCAAAGGTGGCCTTGACTTCGAAGTAGTCCCGCGGCACGAACTTGCGGATCTTTTCTTCGCGTTCCACTACGACCGCAAGGGTCGGCGTCTGCACCCGGCCAACGGTGGTGAGATAGAAGCCGCCATCGCGCGAGTTGAAGGCCGTCATGGCCCGTGTGCCGTTGATGCCCACCAGCCAGTCGGCCTCGGCGCGGCTGCGCGCCGCTGCGGCAAGCCCGTCCATGTCGGACCCGGTGCGCAGATGTCCGAAGCCTTCACGGATGGCACTGGGTGTCATGGACTGGAGCCAGAGGCGCTGCATCGGCTGCTTGGCTTTTGCGTACTGGACAATCAGCCGGAAGATCAGTTCGCCCTCGCGTCCGGCGTCACAGGCATTGATCAGTGACGTCACGTCCTTGCGCCGGATGAGCCGGGTCAGCACCTTGAGCCGTTCCCGGGTCTTTTCGATTGGCTTCAGGTCGAAATGGGGCGGGATGACGGGCAGATGGGCAAAGGACCACTTGCCCCGCTTGACGTCGTACTCTTCGGGCACAGCAATCTCGACCAGGTGGCCGACGGCCGAGCTGAGCACGTAGTCGTCATTTTCAAAATAGTCGCCGTGACGGACGAAACCACCCAGCGCCCGAGCAATATCGGCGGCGACGGAGGGTTTCTCGGCAATGATCAAAGCTTTACTCATGGCGGCGCCATAGTAAGTGGACGATTGCGGATGAAGCAAGTGGTAAATCGCCGAAAAGCGGATTCGGGGAATGCAGAAACGGGGTTGCCTGGTGTCCTGCCGGGTGTTTGTGCGGCGAATTCAGGCCAGTCGCTGCCAGCGGCCATCGACATGGTGACTGATCCTTCCATCGAGTTCCAGCAGCTGGATAGTAATCAGGATGCGCTCGATCGGCCAGCCCAGCTGACGGGCAAGTTCCTCGGCAGAGAGTGGACTGTTGGCCAGCCGAGTCAGCAATTGTCGTCCATCGTCATGGTTCAGGTCATCATGATGGCGGATGTTTCCGCTGCGTGAGATAGCGTGTGGTGGGGCAGCTATTGATTCGTCACGGGACGCGTTGCCAGCATCCGGGGGTTGGTGGGTGCCGCTGTCCGTATCTTCGGTCGTTGGCGCGGTGCCCATGATGTCACGCCATTCGGACCATCCGCGGGCGCGACGGCTGACATGCCGGCGTGCCTGCATCCGTCCGGTGGCGATGACCTGGTGCCTGTTGGGGGCAGCACAGGCTGCAGCGGGGGCGGCCATGTTCAATGCCTGCAGGATGTCATCGACGGTTTCGACGAGGGCGGCCCCATCACGGATCAGGTGGTGACAGCCGTGAGACATGGGGTTGTGGATCGAGCCAGGGATGGCCATGACATCACGGCCAAGTTCTGCCGCCAGTCGCGCCGTGATGAGAGAGCCACTTTTGAGGGCTGCCTCGGCCACCAGTGTGCCACGTGACAGGGCGGCGATCATCCGGTTGCGCCGGGGAAAGTTGCTGCGCAGGGGCGCGGTGCCGGGGGGCTGCTCGCCCAGCAGCAATCCGCGCTGTTCCAGGATCTGGTTGGCCAGGGGCTGGTGGCAGGCCGGGTAGATCCGGTCAATGCCGGCACCGGTGATGGCAATCGTGGAAGCCTGT
The DNA here is from genome assembly GCA_030527825.1 of Lautropia sp. GTDB lineage: Bacteria > Pseudomonadota > Gammaproteobacteria > Burkholderiales > Burkholderiaceae_E > Lautropia. Next base: position 516,986 of record JAUNAC010000001.1, on the reverse strand, counting down.
CCATCGCGTGCGCCGGCCAGGGCGCCCTGGTGGGCGGCGGCATCAATGCCTTCGGCCAGTCCACTGGTGACGACGATGTCTCGGCGGGCCAGTGCTTCAGCCAGGGCATGGGCATTGCGCATGCCTTCATGGCTCGCACGCCGGCTGCCGACAATGGCCACGGCTGCTGGGGCCAGCGCAGCCAGTGAACCGCGGGCATAGACGAGCAGGGGTGCATCGGGCAGGTGCAGCAGGGCGCTGGGATAGCGGGGGTCGTCCAGCGTGAGTATGTGATGGTGCTCGCTGCCATGCATCCACGCCAGCGCCTGATGGATCTGGGCGTGTCGCTGCGGATCGTCTGCGAGCAGCGCTCGGGCCGTTGCATCGCTCCGCACCAGGCGACGCAGTGTTGCATGGGGGGCCCCGAAGATGCCCTCGGGCGATCCCAACCGACGCAGCAACAGCTGTCCGGTGATTGCGCCAATACCTGGAGTGAGCGTGAGTCGCAGCCAGGCGGCCAGGGCGGCATCGTCAGGGAAGGGGGTCGTGGGGAGCGGATTACTCACGGGCATGGTCGGGAAGGCTGATGATGCGCCCCATATTGCCGACGTTGCCGCGTCTGCGCATCAGCCGGATGGCCGATGGCGGAAAAGAAAACAGCCGCCTGGGTTGCCCCTGGGCGGCCGTCGGGTTCGAGGTCAGGTGATCACGGGTTCGTGACGATATCGTTGACCGAGATGGGCGCGCTGGCGTTGACCACCAGGCCGTAGGCGATGTTGTGGAAGGTGCGGAACACCAGCAGCTGGCCGACGTCCTCGTTGGGCAGGCGAACCATTTCCTTGGTGACCCGGTCCTTCACGGTGCGTCCGGCATGCTCGATTTTCAGGACGTGGCCGTTGGCCAGGCCGCTTTGGCTGCCCAGGTTGATGGCCACGATACTGTTGCGACCGACCATGCTGACGCCTCGGTAGATGGAGATGATCCGGCCGGCCAGGTTGGCGGTTTCCGGGGCTCGGGGCACGAAGTTGATGTCCTGGTCGACATCGGCCGGCACCAGGCGGTCACCATCGGTGATTTCTTCGACGACCTTGGTGATGGACAGGGTGGCCGGGTCACCATGGCGGACCAGTTCGGCAGTACCCAGATAGGTTGCCTCGTAGGCCAGGGTCTTGCGGGTGACAGGGTCGATCAGTGGCTTGGCCGGCCGGTAGATGTGCCAGGTGCGCGCCGTGCTGTCGGCCTTGATGCCGCGAACGTAGACGCGGTCGGCATTGCCGACGTTGACGCGACCTTCCTGTTCGGGCGCCACGACGTAAGGTGCGCTCTGCAGTCCCTGCTCGTCGACGACCAGCGGACGGTTGATGAAGGCCTGGATGCTGGAGAGCGAAATGCTGGGAATGGCCGCTTTATCCAGGTTACTGACGCGTACGGTGGGCTCCAGGTGGTTGATTCCCACGCCATGACGGGCATCGCCATGGGAGGCGCTGTCGGACTTGCTGTAGACATTGCGGCCCAGGCGAAGGCGTGGTGTGGCGCCGGAACGATCAAGATATACAATGTCGCCCGGATAGATCAGGTGAGGGTTTTTGATCTCGGCTTTGTTCAGTTGCCAGATCTCCGGCCAGCGCCAGGGTTCCTTCAGAAAAAGTCCGGCAATGCCCCAAAGCGTATCGCCCTTGACCACCACATGGCGGTCGGGGGCGTCGTTGGCCAACTGGATTTCGTCTTGTCGGGTCTGGGCAACGCCTTGCAGCGGCATAACAGCGCTCATGGCGAGGGTAATGCTCAGGCTCAGGGTGCTTAGGGCCCGGGTGCTAAACTTTTTCATCGACATGGTCGGTCCTTGGAGTCGTCTACACACGCCCCCACCAGGATGGTGGCCGATGCGTGCCGACTTGATGTGCAAACGAATTCTTTCTGACAGCATCCTGCTCCGGCAACGGGCGGCAGGCTCAGTGGTGGGTAGTGTCCGATGGCTGTACTAGACATAGTCAAATATCCTGACGCCCGGTTGCATACGGTCGCCCGACGGGTCGACGTTGTGGACGATCGCATCCGCAGACTGGTCGATGACATGGCCGAGACCATGTACGCAGCTCCGGGCATTGGTCTTGCGGCGACGCAGGTCAATGTGCATGAGCGCGTCGTGGTCATTGATGTATCCGAAACCCATGACCAGCTGCGGGTGATGATCAACCCCGAGATCATTCGGGAAAGTGATACGCTGCAGACGTATGAAGAGGGATGTCTGTCCATTCCGGGGATCTATGACCGGGTGGAGCGACCGGATGCCGTGACGGTCACCGCCCTGGGACTGGATGGCAAGCCCTTCACCCTGGATGCCGATGGTTTGCTGGCGGTCTGCATCCAGCACGAGATTGACCATCTGAATGGCCGGCTCTTCATTCAGCATCTGTCGCGGCTCAAGCAAAATCGCATTCGCCAGAAGGTGCTCAAGATGGACAAGGAGCACCACGCAGGCTGATGAATCCTCGCCCAGAGCCAGATACTGCCCCGGCCCCTGACGGGGCCCCGCTTCGGATCGTCTTTGCCGGTACACCGGCCTTTGCCGCGCAGGCGCTGGACGCGCTACTGTGCTCCCGGCATGAGGTCGTTGCGGTGCTCAGCCAGCCTGACAGACCGGCAGGTCGTGGACAGAAATTGCTGGCATCTGCCGTCAAACAGCGTGCATTGTCTGCTAATATCACGGTATTTCAGCCGGAAGTGCTGCGCGTGCGAGCGGCGGGGGAAGATGAGAACCCCGAGCAGAAGGCCCGCCGGGAAAGGCGCAATCACCAGGCCGAAGAGACGCTGCAGGCATTGCAGGCCCTGCGTCCTGATGTCATGGTCGTGGCGGCCTACGGGCTGCTGCTGCCTCAGCAGGTGCTGGATCTGCCGCGATGGGGATGCCTGAATATCCATGCGTCGTTGTTGCCGCGCTGGCGGGGGGCTGCGCCCATTCAGCGGGCCATTGAGGCGGGAGACCAGGAAACCGGGATCTGCATCATGAAGATGGAGGCAGGACTGGACACCGGGCCGGTTGGCAGCCGACACTGTCTGCCGATTTTGCCCGCCGATACGGCAGGCACCCTGCATGACAGACTGGCTGAACTGGGGGCCTCTGCCATTGTTCAGGCACTGGACGCACTGGCCGATGGTGTGCTGAGCTTTGTGCCGCAGGCGGCGGATGGGGTGACTTACGCCAGCAAAATCGGCAAACATGAAACCGTGATCGACTGGCATTGGTCAGCGCAGCGGATCAGTCGGCATGTTCGGGCTTTCGATCCGCCAGGCGCCACGACCAGCCTGTCGGGTCAGTTCCCGACGCAGACCTCCCTGCGGGTTTTTCAACCGCGGGTACTCAGGGAATCCGGTCATGATGGCGCCGAGCCCGGCACTGTTCTGGCGGCCGGCCCGCAAGGACTGGATGTTTCCTGCGGTGGCAACGGCATCGTCCGCTTTGGGGAGATGCAGCGGGCAGGCGGTCGGCGGCAGCCAGCCGAGGCTTTCCTGCGCGGTCATCCGCTGCCGCCAGGCACGCGTTTCACACGTATCTGACCTGATCGTCGGGCAGATCGGCCCTGACGGGTCGCGATCGTGGCAGCTTCCCGCGGAACGGTGCGTGTTTCCCTTGAAAATCAGCATTTTGTTCCCAGATCAGAAGCTGTCTGGACACTGACCGGAACCTTTCATTTCATGTTCAACTGGATCAAGACTGCTGCGCTCATGGCTGCCATCACCGCCTTGTTTGGGGTGATTGGCGCAGCCATTGGAGGCCGCCACGGCATGGTCATGGCACTTGGCTTCGCCGCGCTTTCCAATGTCTTTGCCTACTGGTTTTCCGACAGCATGGTGCTGAAGATGTACCGTGCCCGCGAGGTGGATGCCACATCCGCTCCCCAGTACTACCGGACGGTGGAGGAGCTGGCCCAGAGGGCGGGGCTTCCCATGCCCAGGGTTTATCTGATCGACGAGGATGCGCCCAACGCATTTGCGACCGGCCGCAATCCGCAGCATGCGGCCGTCGCCGCAACGACAGGTCTGTTGCGCATGCTCAATGCCCGTGAAGTGCGTGGGGTCATGGCGCACGAACTGGCCCATATCCAGCATCGGGATATCCTGATCTCCACGATTTCGGCCACCATGGCAGGTGCCATTTCGGCACTGGCCAACTTCGCCATGTTTTTTGGTGGACGGGATGAAGAGGGGCGGCCAGCCAATCCACTGGCATCGCTGGCCATGGCCATACTCGCGCCCATGGCGGCATCGCTGATACAGATGGCCATCTCGCGGGCCCGCGAATTCGAGGCCGACCGGCTGGGGGCGGAAATCAGTGCCGATCCACGTGCGCTTGCGACGGCACTTGAGAAGATCCACCATCACGCGGCAGGAATTCCGTTGCATACTACGGAAGCGCATCCTGAGACAGCACAGATGATGATCATGAATCCCCTGAGCGGGGGCAGCCTGGCCAGCCTCTTTTCCACCCATCCCAGTACCGAAGAAAGGGTACGTCGCCTGTTGTCGATGAATGTCGGTGGACAGCAGACAGCCTGATACTGCAGAGCGGCGACCGGCCGGCTCTGTGCTACGCGCAGCCCTGGCGGACGAGCTGGCAGCAGCAGCGGTGGCGCTGCGCGACATGGTGGCCGGCGCCCATCTGGACATCAGCATAGATCGGCAGACGCACACGTTACCGATTGCTTCGGCCAGGGCCGTACGGAATATGGCTTACGATGCCACGCGCCAGTACGGGTTGCTGGCCTGGTTAGGCAAACGCCTGAATCATCGGGAGCCGGCGCCGGTATTGGCCGCCCTGCAGGCGATGGGCATGGCGCAGCTGCTGGACGCCCGCCGCCCGGTGCCCATCATTATCGATCAGGCGGTTCGGGCCGTGGGCAGGCTGCCGGATGGTGCCGCCCACCCGGGCGCTGTCGGTTTCATCAACGCCACGTTGCGTCGCTTTGCCCGGGAACGCCATGCGTTGATGGCGGTGCCCTTGCCGGATGAGGCGCGCTACAACCATCCAGCATGGTGGGTGGCCCGGGTGCGCGAACTCTGGCCAGATAGCTGGGAAGATGTTCTGGCCATGTCCGTGCGGCGTGCCCCCCTGAGTCTGCGTGCCAATGCCCGTCTGGGCGGGCAGCAGGCTGCCGGGGCCCGGCTGCTGAAGGCAGGTGTGGGTTACCGCTGCCTGGGTCAGGATGGTCTGGTGCTCGATCAGGCTGTCCCGGTCGAGCAGATTCCCGGTTTTGCCGAAGGGCTGCTCAGTGTGCAGGATCTGGGCGCACAGTGTGCCGCCCGCCTGCTTGATCCCCAGCCTGGGGAGCGTATTTTGGATGCCTGCGCCGCGCCAGGCGGGAAAACGGCCCATTTGCTGGAAATCGCCGATTGTGATGTCCTTGCACTGGATATAGACCCTGATCGTGCATCCATTATTCTGAATAATCTACAACGCGGTGGTCTGCCCGTGCTGTCGGCGGATCGTGCCGGGCCTGCTGCTGTCGGGTGGGGCGCCCAGGTGCTGGCGGCAGACGCGGCCAATCCCGAGCAATGGTGGGACGGCAGGCCCTTTGATCGCATCCTGCTGGATGCACCCTGCAGCGCGTCGGGCATCGTACGCCGTCATCCTGACGTGCTCTGGCATCGTAAACGTCGTGATATTGCGACATTTTCGGTCACACAGACGCGACTTCTGGACAAGCTTTGGCCGCTTTTGCGTCCCGGTGGTACATTGCTTTATGCAACATGTTCCATTTTTCCCGAAGAGGGGGAAATGGTCGTCTCGGCTTTTGCGTCACGACAGGCGGACTGTTTCTGGCAACGCGACCGGCGTCCCCCCGGCTGGGATGATTGGCCTGAAAATGGTCAGTTGCTTCCGCGCAGTGATGAACTGCATGAACACGATGGTTTTTTCTACGCGCTACTGAGCAAGTATCGGTGAACAGGCGTCATGCTCTGATGACGCTGGCAGGTGCAGCGTTGCTGACGCAAGGCATGCCCGCCCTGGCCGGCGAATCGATTCAGGTGAAGACCCTTCAACTCGATCTTTCACCTGACGACGGTGTTGTGCTGTTGTCGGCACTGTTTGCGGTCGACCTCAGCGCAGCCCTGAAGGACGCCGTCTCGCGGGGATTGCCCCTGCACTTCATCACCGAATACGAAATCTATCGCCCGCGTCTTTTCTGGTTCGACCAGAAAGCTGCCAGTGGCCACATGGAATGGCGTCTGTCGTATTACGCGCTGACGAGGCAGTATCGGTTGAGTACCGCGAGCGCCACAGAAACCTACACATCCCTGGATGAGGCGCTGGCGCAGATGAATTCCCTGCGGGATTGGGCGGTCGCCAACATCAGCCAACTTGATGCCGGTGGCGAGTATGTGGCGCGCATCCGGATGCGACTGGATACTGCCCAGTTGCCCAAGCCATTTCAGATTACCGCATTGACCGATTCTGACTGGAACCCCCAATCGGCATGGAAAGGCCTGACCTTCGTCGTACCGACCCAACCGACACCCGCTCGGTAAGCCGGGTTCTGCGCCTGGCACTGGTGCTGTCGGTAGCGTTTGCTGCTGTTTTGCTGTCGCTGCTGGCGCTGGCCAGTATCAACAATAATCTGTTTCAGCAGCATTATGGATTATTGTTGTGGCTCAACATTGGCGTAGCCATTGCGTTGGCCGTTCTGGCCATGGAATTGGCCAGGCGCCTGATGCAACGCTTTAGACAGCGTCTCTTCGGTACTCGTCTGATGGCCAGGCTGGCCATGGCTTTCGTGTTGATGACCGTTATTCCGGTCATGCTTATTTATCTGATTGCCATCCAGTTTCTGGAGCGCTCCATTGAGTCGTGGTTCGATGTCCCCATGGAGCACGCGCTCGAGTCGGGATTGAGCCTGGGGCGGGCCACTCTGGATTCCATGTTGCTGGATCTGGTGGCCAAGGATCGACTGGCGGTATCTGATCTGAACGGTTTGTCCCTGCGCTATCAGATAGAAAATCTTGACCGGGTTCGGGAGCGATTCGGTGTATCCGAGGCGGTCATTCTGAATAGCAATGGCCGCATCATGCAAAGCAGCGGTGGTCGTTACGCATCACTGGTGCCTGATATGCCTTCATCCGCTGTCTTGCGACAGGCACGGCTCGCCCATCATTACGCCGCTATCGAAGGCGAAGAAAGCCGGGACGGCGGTTCGGAAGCGCTGGGTGAGCCTTTGCGGATGCGCGCCATGGTGCCGCTTGTGTCGTCCGACGCCCGTGAAGAGCTGCGTTTTCTGCAATTTGTACAGCCCGTACCTAGCGCATTGGCCCGCAATGCTGAAGCGGTACAGGGCGGATTTCGCGACTATCAGGAGTTGTCGCTGTCTCGCCGGGGACTCAAACGCATCTTTCGGGTGACACTGACTGTCACGTTGCTATTGACTGTCTTTTCTGCCATTGCGGCGGCATTCCTGCTGGCGGGCTGGATGACAGGCCCATTGTCCATGCTGGAGGCAGGGACGCGCGCCGTTGCCGAGGGTGACTTCCGGCCGCTGAAAGACTATGTTGGCCGCGATGAGCTGGGCGCTCTGACGCAATCCTTCAACGCCATGATCCGCCAGCTGGAAGAGGCGCGCAGTCAGGTGCTGCGTACCCGTATAGGGCTTGAACAGGCCAATGCACGGCTGGCCAGCGTGCTGGCTAACCTGAGTGCAGGGGTCATAGTCTTTGACCGTAGCTTTCGGGTCACCATGGTTAACCATGGTGCTGAAAAGATTCTCGGCGTAGAAGTTGGCCGCTCACTGGGCCTGTCGCTGGGCGCCATGGGTGGACTGGGAGCATTTGAGGCAGAAATCGCCCGGGCATTTGGTGATGTTCGCGACAGTGACAGTGGGACCTGGCAACGACAGATCGTGATCGGTGCTGAGCCGGAGTCCGGCCAGGTGGGTCGTGCTGAACAAGGGAAAACCCTATTGGTGCGTGGTGCACTGTTGCCGGAAGTGGACGGAGATCATGTATTGGTCATTGATGACATTACTGAAGTTGTGTCCGCACAACGCGCCATAGCCTGGGGGGAAGTAGCAAGGCGGCTTGCTCATGAGATCAAGAACCCGCTTACACCTATTCGTCTGGCGGCTGAACGCCTTCAGCTCAAACTTGAAAATGTGCTGTCGGGCAGCGAACAGGATCTGCTGATCCGCAATACCCGCAACATCGTTACCCAGGTGAACGCATTGAAAGTCATGGTGGACGAATTCCGTGACTATGCCCGTCTCCCGGCCGCCAAGCTGGAGCCTCTGGATCTGAACGAGTTGATCAGCGAAGTACTGAGCTTTTATACCGATCTTGATCCCACGTTGACCGTTGTGGCTAAGTTAAATCACGATATACCAAAAATAAGCGGAGATGCAGGTCAATTAAGACAAGTTATTCATAATTTGCTGAAAAATTCAAGTGAAGCGACCGAACGGCAGCAGCATCGCATGATTGAGGTAAGCACCGACTTAATACACAATGCAAGCGGACATTCCACGGGTGTCAGGATGGGGGTAAGGGATAATGGCACGGGGTTTCCGCCCGGGCTGCTTGCGCGGGTGTTTGAACCTTATGTCAGTCAGAAAGTCAAAGGCACGGGTCTGGGGCTGGCAATCGTCAAGAAAATTGTTCAGGAACACGGGGCAACGATAGAAGTGGGTAACCATCACGATTTGTCGATGTCGCATAATGACGACATGGAAACTGCAGGTGTGGCTAATAAAAAACAAAGCGTTTCGGGTGCTTACACGTATATATATTTTGCGAAAATAGTAAAAAAAGCAGACAATTTTAGAGGTGCTTGATCAACATGACACCCGTTGGCCAGTTGTACATTGCGTACAGCTTTTAAAGGCTTTCTGCTGACGAGTGTTGGATTTGCTGGAAAAGAAATGGCTGAAATTCTGGTAGTCGACGACGAGATGGGCATCCGCGAGTTGCTCTCCGAAATTCTAGGTGACGAAGGACACGCGGTGACGCTGGCTGAAAATGCACAGCGGGCGCGCGAAGCAATGGCGACCACCCGGATGGATCTGGTTTTATTGGATATCTGGATGCCAGATACCGACGGTGTCAGCCTGCTCAAAGAATGGGTAGCGTCGGGCCAGCTCACCATGCCGGTCATCATGATGTCTGGCCATGCCACCATCGAGACGGCGGTCGAAGCCACCCGCATTGGCGCCATGGATTTTCTGGAAAAGCCCATTGCGCTTCAGAAACTGCTCAAGGCTGTCGAACAGGGGCTGGCCAAGGGACGTCAGGGGATGATCCAGGCCCGTAGCGTAGCTGCCGTATCCAGCCCTTCCGTGTACCCGGGTGTGACGCCCATGAGCAACACACCGCTAGCGATGCTTCAGGTGCCAGGTTCGCAAGGGGTGCAGCAGGTCGTGCCGTTGAGTTCTCCCACCGCACAGTTCATCGCTGCTCCGGTCACGGGTCTGCCCAGCATGAATCTGCACCCATCCATCATGGTTCGGGATCTCCCCCTGAATGTCCCGTTGAGGGAGGCTCGCGAAGCCTTTGAACGGGCCTATTTTGAGCATCATTTGCACCGTGAGCATGGCAGCATGACTCGGGTGGCCGAACGCACGGGGCTGGAGCGCACTCACCTGTATCGCAAACTAAAGCAGCTTGGCATTGATCTGTCCAAAGGCAATTATCGGCGCGGCGTTACCCAGTCGGTCTGATGGAAGCGTCCATGGAGCGGGCGTCCGTCGGGCTGTGAATAACTGCTGATCCAGATCGTGGATTTTCCGATGTTTCAGTTCTTTCTTGCCGGGCTGTCTGGTGCAGCGTGACTATCGACACGTTTCCTTTTGGACGGGCAGCCTAAACTCTCTGCCAGGGTATTGATGCAACCGGGGGCCAGCAGACTGGATCCCTGTCGAGAAAAGGCACATCATGATTCAAGGCGGATCGGCGGACTGGACAACCAAGCTTGATGCCCTGCTGAGAAGCAGGGTCTTGGAAATCGAGGACCAGGAAGTCTTTATCCAGACCATGCGAGGGGCCATGGCCCTGTCGCGCAACAGCGCCGATTTGCCCGACCGCTTGCGCATGTTGCTGTTTCTGGTCAATGGCCGTCGGCAGGTCAGTGAATATCGTGACCTTTTGCCCCGTTATCGCGGTTTGACGGATGCCTTCGACATCCTGTTGAAAAAAGGTTTGATCAAGCGCCGCAGTGATCCGGGTTACTGATACTGATTGTCATGACGCTGGCGCGCGGAGATCTTGAGCCTTGGGCGTGCGCCTGACCTGCTTCGTTTTGCCTGATGGTTCTATTGCATGGACGTGTCTGCCCATTCTTCGCCTGTGCGGCAAGTGACATTGGTCAGCGGCCCGGACGCTGATAGTCGCCGGGCCTGTATTCAGGGCCTGACTGCCGGTGTGCAGCGACATGACTCAGCACGCCGCAGTCTGTGGCTGCAGACCGGCGAATTCTGTCCAACAGGACCGGTATCCGGTCAGGCCAATGGGCGGCTTGCAGGCGCGTTTCCGGCATCACCCGATCATACGCTGGCGGCTGGCTGCATCTGTTGTCTGGGGGGGCCCGCCTTCCGTACCACGCTGGTGCGTCTGCTGCGGCAATCAGCGTGGCATCACCTGTTTCTGGAAGTATCCCAGGAGGGCGAGCATCTTCTGCGTATGGTGGATCAACTGCGCCTGCCGCCCTTCGATCAGCATTTGCGTCTGACTGCACTGATTCGGGCAGTGCCGGCCGGTGAATCGGCATCTGACGCATCCGCTATGCTGCGCCTGCCTGTTCCTGCTGCCCGGTTGAGTACCGTGGCTGCAGAAAATGCCTGGTCCAGCGCAGAATTTTGCCGAGGCAGCTGGCGCTACGCCGATCCGGTGCTGAGTCCAGGTGGCGCAGTAAAAAAATTTTTCTTTCCAGCTTCTTCCTCATTGCGTTGGGTGTTTCAGCGCTGGTTGCCAAGGGTTGGTGTACCCACGCGTCAGGAGGCTCTGGAGGCGCTGCAGGTGCTTGCCGGGGTACCTGGAGTACAGGGGTGTCGTGCCGTGCTGCTAACAGCCCGTAGCAGCTATGACTGGTGGTTTATGAGCAGAGAAGCCGCCGCAGAAACGGCGATTCAGGCAGAGGCGGCATTTCCCGATCTCCCTGAAATTTCGCCGTGGCCGCCGGACTTGAGTACCAGCTGTCGGCCACGGGAAACCGATTGGCGCCTGGATAACCGTTTGTGGCTGGGCCTGGCGCAAGGTACAGATCTGAACCGTCTCAAGCAGGCGATGATGACGCTGCGGTCACTGTGGTGTTGAAGGTGTGCGTTCACGTTCATGACGGATCCGGAGCCTTTTTACCGCTTTTCAGAGGCGGGCTGACCGCAGAGGATTCATCGGGGTTGTACCGCGACGAGCGCCGCGACGCTTATCGGAGGTGGTAGAACGATCATCGGGGGGCACTGTGGCAAAGTGCCGTCATGCCCAAAACTGGCTGTCGGTGTTTGGGGAAGTCACTCCGATGAACATGATCTACAACAGTCCGAATTACTGCATCGTCGAATTCAGCGGCGAGCAGCCAGACAGGTTTTGCCATGGATATGAAATTATGGACAAGGCGGCCCGCAAGGAGATATTCATTGGTGGCCTGATGGCTGACAAATTCAGACAGGATGTGTCGATGCTGATTGCTGCTGATCCGAGTATCGAAGAAGTAGATCACTTCCTGTCGGGCTTTCAGGGGCTAATGCATCAGCCATTGCTGCTGCATTGAATGTCAGGCAGATCTTTATCGTTATCATAAATGCAGAATGCAGAAATTTGAATTACACGATCTTGTTCTGCTGTTTTGTTGAGATCGTCCTTATCTAAGTGAGTGTGTACTTGCTGTTTTATTTGCCGTCTGTTCTGGTACCACTTTGGGGTGTCTAGCGACCTGAACGCCAGGCATCAACAATCTGGCTGACCCAAGCGCCGGTGACGCCAGGGTTACCGCCTGGATCGAATAGCCGTTCGAGGTCACCCAGATTCATGACAGAAGAAATGCGCGGGTCACGTCCTACGGCCTGGCGCAGTGACCAGCCTTTTTCTCGGGCTGTGGCATGCAGTTCTGCGACGAGGGTCTGGGCTGGCTCCCGACCGAGGCGAGGGGTAAGGGCCTGGGCCAGTATGTCGGGCACCGTACGTTCGTGCTGGCCGGTAATATTCTCCTGCATGCGGGCATGGTTGATCCGGATTCGTCCCAGCAAGTCTTCTGCGGCCGCAAGGCTGCTAGCGGTGGCACCGAATATATGTTGCAGCGTGTGCCAGCCGGACTGCCACTGGCTGAGTCCCCCATCGTGTTCGATGTCCATGGTGCTGAGCAGGATGCTGGCCAGTCCGGGTGCGCGCCGTGCTGCTTCATGGATGAGCTGACTGCTAGTCGGGGTTCTCGGGCGGGGGGGAAGGCTGCCAGGGGTGGTCTGGTCATACTCGTTGTCGTCCAGTTCGCCGATTTCGGCCTGAGAAAGCAGAGCAATGTCCTGACCCATCTTTCCCAGTGATCCGCACAGTAGTGCCAGTTCCGTGCCCAGGCGTGCGAAGCGGTCCCGAGAAGTTTGCCATGGCGCAGCAGGCATCAGCAGACCCAGTGCATCGGCCAGGCGCTGGGCTACTGACAGGGCGCGCTCAGCCGGTGCTCCCAGGGAGGCCAGGGTTCCATCTGGCCCGCCAAACTGAAGGACCGCTACGTCCAGCAGGGCAGCACGCAGGTGTCTCCGGCTGCGCTGCAGAGGGTCGAGCCAGCCGGCCAGTTTCCAGGCCAGGTAGATCGGAGCCGTGGGCTGAAGCTGATGTCGCCCCATCAGTAACGTTTCCTGGTGCCCCTCGATCAACTGTACCAAGGTGCTACCTACCCGCTCCAGCATGTCCTGCAGGCGGCGGCCGGCCTCTTTGCACTGCATGGCCAGAGCAGAATCCATCAGATCCTGATGGCTGGCACCGTAGTGCAGGTAACGCACGGCATCGGGAGAACGGGCCCCGATGGATTCGGCCAGCGCCCGGAGAAAGGGGATGGCCAATGTGCCAGCAGTACGGGCTGCAGGATAGAGCCGTGCCGGGTCAAAGCGTCCATGGGCGATATCCTGTCCGGTGCCGTCGCTGGCCGCCGGATCGCCCAGCTCGTGACAGGCTACACCAATAGATCGGGCGGCATCGTCGGGGATCATGCCCACCGAAGACTGGGCATGGGCCAGACCGTTTTCGAAGCGAGCCATGGCCGCCAGCATGGCGGCATCTGAAAACAGGGAGTCAATCGAGGCGGGGGCGAAGATGCGTTCGAACATGGCAATGCCGGCAGCGACGAAAAAAGGGGATCCGTGTCATGGAAGTCCCGGGGGAAAGCCCGGAGCATTCCATGCAAAATACCATTGCCGCTGTTATTGGCAAACTGGCGGTGTTGGCTTATGCCCAAGCACCATGTATTGTGTATTCCAGTCGAAGGTTGACGCTACGCATGAGATTCAAACCCAGCCTGTTGTTGCCGCTCTTTCTGCTGTCTGCCAATGCCTGTGCCTCGACCGGTGCGCTCGATGGCTCCCGCCTTTCGCTTTGCTGGGGGATTCCGTTTGCGGGCATCCTGCTCTCCATTGCATTGATGCCGCTGGCTGTGCCTTCCTTCTGGCATCACCATTATGGCAAGGTGACGGCGGCCTGGGCGCTGGCCTTTCTGCTGCCGTTCGCATGGCAGAGCGGGATCGATGCCGCTTTGCACAGTTTCGTCCATGCGGCAATCGCGGAATATATTCCCTTCATTTTGCTGCTGACCGCGCTGTTTACCTGTGCGGGGGGTATACATATCAGTGGGAATCTGCATGGGCGGCCTGGCCTGAATACGATGCTTCTGGCGTTGGGGACGGTTCTGGCCAGTTTCATGGGCACGACTGGCGCGTCCATGCTGCTCATTCGGCCGCTGATCCGCGCCAACGATAATCGCCGGCATCAGGCGCATGTGGTCGTGTTTTTCATCTTCCTGGTGTCCAACATCGGCGGTGCGCTGACACCCCTGGGGGATCCGCCCCTGTTTCTGGGCTTTTTGCAGGGCGTGGATTTCAGTTGGACCATGCGTCATCTGATCTGGGATGTTCTGCTGGTCGTGGCCCTGTTGCTGTCCCTGTTCTTTTTGCTGGACAGCTGGATGTATCGCAAGGAAGGTATTCTGCCTGAAGATCCTACACCGGACTCCCCGTCAATCGGGCTGCAGGGATGGTTCAATGTAGTTCTGTTGGGGGCGATCATCTGTCTGGTGCTGTTGAGCGGTCTCTGGAAGTCGCCAGTCCATTTCCGGGTCTACGGTGCTCTGGTGCCGCTGCCCGGCCTGGTGCGCGATGTCGGGCTGTTGCTGGTGATCATCCTGTCCCTGCGTACGACGTCCGCCCGCATTCATGCAGACAACCAGTTTTCCTGGGGACCGATGATCGAGGTGGCCAAGCTGTTTGCGGGCATCTTTCTGACCATTATTCCGGTCATTGCCATGCTTCAGGCGGGTGTGGATGGCCCGTTTGGCGGGGTGGTTCGCGCTGTGACAGCAGCCGATGGCAAGCCTATTCCCGTCATGTATTTCTGGGCTACGGGCCTGCTCAGCTCGTTTCTGGACAATGCGCCGACCTACCTGGTGTTTTTCAATACGGCAGGTGGTCGTCCTTCAGCGCTTATGCATGAGCTGGCCCCGGTGCTGATGGCCATTTCCGCTGGAGCGGTTTTTATGGGAGCCAACACCTACATTGGCAATGCGCCGAATCTGATGGTCAAGGCAATCGCCGAGGAGCGGGGGATTCGCATGCCCAGTTTCTTTGCCTATCTGTTCTGGTCGCTCACTTTCTTGTTACCGATCTTTCTGTTGCTGTCCCTGATCAGCTTCCATTGAGGCCCGATGGTGCCCCGTCCGAGAAAAGTGCCACGGACACCGGCAATCGGCCACGCTAGACTGATGTCATGTGCTGCAACATATCCACAGCGGTGGGGCCATGATCAGACGTTCGGTATTTTTTTCTCTGGTGGTGCTGGCAATGATCGGGACAGCACACGCTGCATCTTCGACATCTGCCGGGGTGCTGCCGCCACCGGTACCGGCTGGGGCATCTCGGTCGGACAGTCCAGTATCTGATCCATCCGGGGCGCTGCATGATGATGGCGGCCATGACGATCCGGCACACGGACCGGCCGCCCAGGCAAGCCTTTCCACCCATGAGGCGCTGCTGGCGGCACAGCGCAGGCAGCGGCAGACCCTGTTTCTGGTGCGTGCCCGGCGGGATGCCGAGCTCAACCGGCTGGCCCTGGCCAGACTGGCGGCATCGCGCGGCGGCGACCCGGACTTCAACGAGCACAAGAACCGGGCCTGGCTGGCGCAGATGCGGCAACTGAAGGCCGACTATGATCGGCAGCTGGAGAACATCCAGGCGGAGCTGGCCACTCTCAATGCCCGTCTGGCTGCATCCTCAGCGGTTGCCCGGGGTGCCGACGGCGGGCACTGAATCATCATCGGAAGTTGACGACCACCGACGGGGTATTCGGTAAACCGTCGTAGCTTAGCCGATAGCTTTTACCCGCCTCGGGTTTAAAACGTTTGCCAAAGGCGCCCAGAGACAGCAGATCACCAGGCCGGAGTTTGATGCCGGCTTTTTCCAGATCCTGGATCAGCCACAACACGGCATTGAGGGGGTTGCCCTGCAGACTGCTGCCCTTGACGGCTTCCAGCTCGTTCCCATCCTGGTCGGTAAGTCGCACGGTCATGTTGCCAAGCTGATCCACCATCTCCTGATCTACCCGGACGGGAATGGGCTCACCAAGGACTCCGAAGCGGGCATTGGCATTAACCACGGTGGCATCGGCCGCATTCATCTGCTCAGGATGTTCATAGGCCAGATCTGGCAATTCGATATAGGGCCGGATGGCTGACAGGCTGGCCAGTACTTCCCGAGGAGTCTGGGCATCATGAATGGCGGCACTGCGCACGACAGCCACCATGTCCGCTTCCATACGCGGATGGATGGCATAACGGTTGGTAGCCAGGGCAACCCCGCTGGGCAGCATCATCCGTTCGAGCAGGTTGCCGCGAACCGCGACCATCTGTGACACATGGCCGGTTGTGGTGTCAAGGGGCATTTGCTCGGTTTTGTAGCCGACAATGCGGCCGGCCGATGGAATGAGGTTTTTCAGAAAAATACGCCCGGCGCAATGGGCCTGTGTCAGTGAGAGGGCCCGTGGTGGCAAGGGCAGCGCCGTCCGGTTCAGGTATCTGTAGGCATAGTCGGCCAGTTTGCGCTCATCCTCACAAAAGTTGCCCGCTATCTGCATTGCGGCAACCTGTGTCTGATATTCCACGGCTTCACGCTCCGGTTCGGAATCCGGGCTGGCGCTGGCACGGGGCGCCTCGGCCTGGCCGTGGGCCGGATCATCAGGTGCTTTTTGTTGGCTCGGGCCCGACAGGCTGGAGCAGCCGGCAAGCAGCAGGGCCAGCACACCTGATGTCAGGTATGAGGAACGAAGTGGGGCTGGCATGGATGTTCTCCCTTCTTAGGATGCAGTTCCGAATACATTGGTCTCAGGCATGAGTATGCAGGAGCAGCCGGCAAGTCGTGGCGGTTTGTACACCTGCTTTGGCTTTTTGATCTGATTTGTTGCCTGATGGGACATGCGGCTGGCTCTGATTGCCGGAATATGGGCCTAGGGATGTGCCGGCATGGTCAACTCGTTGGGGTCTTCATAGGCTGCCACGGTTCTGGCCTGCATCTCGTAGCCCGCGCTGCCATAGGGAGTGTCGATGCGTGATGGGCTGAGATCACCAGTGACCGTTACGGGATCCATCATCTGGAAGCCTTTCAGGGGGCTGGTGGGTACAACGTGAATGACCTGGTTGGACGGTGGCGGTGGGACATGGATGCAGGCGCCGAAGTAAGGCACAAGCAGGAATTCTTCAATGGTAGTGGAGTCGCTGCTGTCCAGCGGTACGATGAAACCCGAGATAATGACTTTTTCATGCTGGATATCGGGGTTGAGAGGCGCGTGTTTCCACGCTTTCTGCAGCTTGCGCAGGGCAGCGATCGCCCGCGGGTCGCTATCGGACATGCCGTTGAAATTCAACGACTTGAAGTCTTGCAGAGGTTCCCAGTTGGCTGGAATCAGTTTTTCCCAGTCCATGGGATGGTAATCATGGGGATCCGATGCCGGCGCAGTGCCTGACATGGCGCCATCCCCGGGCTGGGCCTGTCCGGCGGCGCTGGCCGAATCCTTGATTTTGGGTAGCTCTTCGCCCAGGACAAAGCGGCCATGGCTTTGACTGCCCTGGATATCGGTGGTTTCCGGGGCACCGCTAGCGTGGGCGCTCCAGAGAGGGGTTGCCATCATTGCCAGCCCCAGAAGTATCAGCCATCTGCTGACCAGGCTGTTGATACCGGCTGGTTGAGAATGTCTGCAGGTCGGTGATTTCATCGTGTGAAGTCGATCGATCTGTCCAACCGGTTTGGGCGCGGGCGAGTAAACAGGTGATGAAGACATCGTGGGCAGTAGCCTCTTGGGTGGCGTCAGGAGAAAGAAAGATCAAACGCCTAGAGCTTGCCATCAGCATACAGCACGACAGATCATCCCCGAAAGGGTGACTTGAAGGCCCGACTTACTGGAGTATCAGGCCGACAGTTTTACAGCCGGGGAGTCAGACCATCGGCCAGTGCGCGCTGGCTGGCGCGCCATGCTGGCCATAGGGCCGTGATGGGGCCGGCCACGGCGACGATCAGCATGAGCCACAGTTCATCGGCAGCAAAGCGGGTGATTGGCCAGACGATTCCCCACTGGTTCAGTAATAGAGGGGCAGCCAGAACCGAGGCGAAGGCCAGAAAGACGTAGCCGAGGACGGCGCCACCTGCAGTCAGCAATAGTCCTTCCTGTACCAGCAGAAATAACAGGTCCAGTGGCCGGGCACCGACAGCGCGCAGAATGGCCAGCTCACGCTGTCTCTGTTCGAGACTGGCCAGTAGCGCGGTGACCAGGCTGCACAGGCTGAGCACTAGCACCAAGATGGACAGAACCCGCAACGTGCGGGTGACAATATCAAGCAGTCGCCAAAGCTGGTTCAGGGCAACTGCGGGAAGAACCGCCAACAGCGCTTCGTCTTCGTCGGCATTGATATCGCGCTGGAGATTAAAGACGCCAGCCCGGGATTTCAGGCCAATCAGTGCCGCCGTGATGAATTCGGGTTGAAGATCAAATGCCTTGACCTTGTCTGCCGGAATGTTGATCCCTGGAATGGGCGCGCCGGCCTGCCAGTTCAGATGAATGGCGGTCATGGCATCCAGGCTGATGTGCAGGGTACGGTCGACAGGGGTGCCAGTGGGTTCGAGAATGCCGCTGACATGAAACGGCTTGTCAGCGTGTTCGATGCCTGGGGCATCGCCCGTACCGTGGGTGAGTGTCAGGGTATCCCCTAGCTGATAGCCCAGCTTTCGGGCGACTTCTGCGCCGAGCACCACGTCAAAAATTTCTTTGAAGCGTCTGCCTTTGGCGAGACGGAGGTGCTCATGGGAGCCATAGAGAAAGTGGTCGAAATAGCCCTGATCGGTTCCCAGGACGGGAAAACCGTGATGAGAGTCGCCCAGAGCAATCGGGATGGTCCATGCGACCAGTGGATTGTGTCGCACGCGGTCATAGGCATCCCAACTGATTTCGTGGGTAGGATCGCCCAGTCGAAAAACGGCATACAGCATCAGCTGTAGTGGGCTGGTACGAGCCCCCATGATCAGGTCTGTACCGGAAACGGCGCGCGTGAAACTGTCCTGAATAGCCTGCTGGCCGCGTTGTACGGTCAGCAGCAGCGCCGTCGAGAGGGCGATCGAGACCAGGGTCAGCCAGAAGTTGGCCCGACGATTGCCCGCGCTGCGAAAAGCCAGAGCCAGCAGCGTACCCAAACGACCAAGGGTGAAGGAAACAGATGACTTCGACATCAGGAGACCGCGGCGGCATTTATGTCGCCCATATGCAGAATGTGCTTGAAATAGGGCTGTAGCTGCTCATCATGACTGACCAGCAACAGGGTTGCACCGCTCTGTTTGAGCTGCGACATCAACAATGACAACAGCCGGTCCCGGTTGCTGCCATCGAGCGCCGAGGTGGGTTCATCGGCGATCAGCAGTTCGGGAGAGCCAATCAGTGCCCGGGCCACAGCCGCGCGCTGCTGCTGACCCACAGACAGACCGGTTACCGGCCGCGCCCAGGCGGATTCGGGCAGTTCCAGTGCCGCCAGGAGACGGCGGGCGGTATCTCGCGGCTGGGAACCGGCGCGCTGGCGCCGGATAGCCGAGAAGTGGCAAGGCAGCAGGACATTGTCTTCTAGGCTCAGATAGGGCACCAGATTGAACTGCTGAAAAATGAACCCGATATGGTCTGCTCTGATCCGGTCGCGTTCGGCTGGCCGGCAGCTGGAAAAAGCCTGGCCCAGCAGCTTCACCTCACCCCGGGTAGGTTGCAGCACACCGCCCAGCAAGCCTAGCAGTGTGCTTTTCCCGCCTCCGCTGGGGCCCAGCAACAGGGTTTGCTCTCCGGCATGCAGTGTGAGATGCCCGATGTGCAGACATGGCCCGGAACTGCCCTGCCAGGTAAAGACCAGATCATCAGCCTGAAGGACAGGCTCGTGGATTTGGCGGGAGGAATCTGCTGCCTTCACGGTGTCAGGAGGCTTTCCAGCGAATGACGGCATTGCTCGAATCAAGCCGCTGGGCTTGCTGACCATGGTCGTTTACAACGGCCGTGTCGATATGCTTGAGTCGGGGCCAGTGACTGAATGCGGTGACCGTCAGGGCATCAATGACTGCGGGCTGTTTGCAGCTGAATGTATAGGTGATGGCCAGGTCGGCGTGATGGCCATGATGGTGATGATGGTGCTCATCCGCGTCGTGATGATCGTCCGCGTCGTGGTCATGGTCATGATGATCGTCATCATGATCATCGGCGTCGTGGTGATCTTCGTCGTGATCATCGCCATCCGCTGCCTTTTCGCCTGTCAGAGTCGGGGCGTTGATCACCGGGGCCTGTTGAGTGCACTGGGCTGAGGCCGGGATCTGGACGACACTGGCACCGTCCTGGAGCTGTGCCAGCAGTGCCTTGGCCTTGGCACGTTGCTGATCATCGGCCGGAACGGTCTCGAACCCGATCAGGCTGTCCAGAGGTGAGCGAAAGTTCACGGTCAGGGTGTCAGCCTGCTGGCTGATATCCAGAGTGCCCAGGCCATGCTGATGAATATGACCTTGCTTGTGCTTATGGTGATGGTCCTCATGTCCCGGTACATGATGGGCAGCAGCCGTGGCGGCCATGGTCAGGAATACGCCGGCCAGGGCCAACTTCAGGGCCTGATGACCAGGACGGCTGTCTGTTTGTCCGTGTGAGACGGAGGCATGGAATGGTGTGTTCATAGAGTCCTCTCCTTTACATTTGCTTCGCTAATGATAAGGCATTAGCATTAAGACATGAAAGCCAGCGATCCTTCCTCTGTGCATACCCTGGCCGAAGTGCGGGCCAAGCCCGGGACATCGGCTGGCCATGGCATGTCACCGGCGACGGTGCGTCTGTCTGCCGTCTGGTGGGGTATCGGTGTGCGAATGCTCCTTGCGGCAGCGCTGACGGGGATGCTGTGGTCCGTCATCTCATGGGCATTATATTGACATGGTGTCACCTGGACAGCCCCTGATTGTGCTGGATGATGTCACGGTGGGTTATGACCGGCATCCTGCAATTCACCATTTGCAGCTGCGCATCGCATCCGGTGACATGCTGGCTGTAGTCGGGCCGAATGGTGCTGGTAAAAGTACTTTCCTGAAACTGCTGGTTGGGGAGCAGCTGCTGCTGGACGGTCAAGTGAAACTGCCTGATCCGGAAGAGGGGCGCATTGCCTGCCTGCCTCAGCTGAACCAGACCGATCGACAGTTTCCCATCACGGTTCAGGACATGGTGGCCTCGGGCCTCTGGCATCGTTGCGGCGCTTTTGGCCGAATGGATCGCCAGGGTGCGCAGCTGGTGGCTGAAGCTCTGGAGACCGTGGGCTTGCGTGGTTACGCGCGGCGAGTGATCAGTGCACTGTCCGGTGGTGAATTTCAGCGCGTGCGTTTTGCGCAGATCATTTTGCAGGATGCCCGTCTGGTGGTGCTGGATGAACCCTTCGTGGGCATTGACGTCAGCACGCAGCAGATTCTGCTGAACCTTCTGGCACGTTGGCACGATCAGGGCGTCACCATTGTGGCCGCTCTGCACGAGCAGGACATTGTGAAGAAATGGTTTCCGCATACCCTTTTGCTGGCCCGCGAAATGATTGCCTGTGGCCCTACGGTCGAGGTGCTGACGCCGGAAAACTGGCAACGCGCTGTGGATCGTTCAGCGGCGGTCCGCACGCC
Source organism: Lautropia sp. (assembly GCA_030527825.1). GTDB lineage: Bacteria > Pseudomonadota > Gammaproteobacteria > Burkholderiales > Burkholderiaceae_E > Lautropia. The sequence continues at coordinate 495,627 of JAUNAC010000001.1, read as the reverse complement.
TGGCACACGGTGGTGCGAGGGGCGTCCGGCGGATGCTGCTGCAGCATCCGCCACAGTCTGAGGGGCGTAACGCCATATCTGCATGCTGGATTCGTGGAATTTACTGGTTGGCCCTTTTACTGAATTTGCGTTCATGCGTCGTGCCTTGGCGGGCTGTCTGGCGTTGTCGCTGAGTTCTGCGCCGGTTGGCGTATTTCTTCTGCTGCGACGGATGAGTCTGACGGGGGATGCGATGGCCCATGCGATCCTGCCGGGCGCGGCCGTTGCTTACCTCATCGCCGGACTGTCCCTGCCAGCCATGACACTGGGTGGTGTCGTCAGCGGTTTGCTGGTGGCCATAGCTTCCACCCTCGTGGCACGCCGGATCCGGCAGACCGAAGACAGCAGTCTGGCAGCGTTTTACCTGATGTCACTGTCGCTGGGCGTCGTGATCGTGTCAACCTATGGCAATCAGGTTGACCTGCTGCATGTCCTGTTCGGTTCGGTGCTGGCGCTGGACGACGATACCCTGCTGTTGATTGGCATGATTGCCAGCATCAGTTTGTTCGGCCTGGCAGCCCTGTATCGACCCTTGGTTTTCGAGTGTGTGGATACCAATCTGCTGCCTAGAAAAAGCCCATGGGGCAGCATTGCCCACTTTGGATTTATGGGTCTGCTGGTCATCAATCTGGTGGCGGGTTTTCATGCGCTGGGAACTCTGATGTCGATCGGACTGATGGTGCTGCCTGCTGCGGCTTCGCGGTGCTGGAGCCGCACCGTCAATGGCATGCTGGTCCTTTCGTCTGTGCTGGCCCTGATGGCAGGTATCGCGGGGCTGCTGTTTTCCTATTATTTTGAATGGCCGACAGGCCCAACCATTGTTCTGACATTGGGCCTGATGTATTGCCTGTCCCTGTTGCTCGGCCCCACAGGGGCTCTGCGCAGAAAACACCGTTCTCGGAGACATTACGAATCATGAAGACGCTGATATCCCCTATCCCTTCCCGTACCCTTGTGGCCAAGAGCAAGCGCTCGATATTGACACGTGCCATGACATGGGCGTTTACCGCAGCAGGCGCTTCGCTAATGGCTACGGTACCGGCCCTGGCGGCTGATAACGGGCAGGCAGATCAGAAGCCGCTGGAAGTGGTGACCAGCTTCAGTGTACTGGCAGATCTGACCCATCAAGTTGGTGGTGATCGGGTCCGTGTCGAGAGCCTGATCAAACCCGGTGGTGATCCCCACGTCTTTCAACCGGGTCCGGCGCAGGTACGTCAGCTTGCGGGTGCCAACTTGTTCGTCATCAACGGCCTTGGACTGGAAGGCTGGATGTCCCGTCTGAAAGGATCCAGTGGCTTCAAGGGCCCGGTTGTGGTGGCCTCCCAGGGCATCAAGACCCGGAAAGCCGAGGGAAATGAAAACGAGCATCACCACCATCATGGGGAACTGGATCCTCATGCCTGGCATGATGTCGAGAACGTGCGTCATTATGTCTCGAATATTGCCGAGGGGCTGTGCAAGGCATCTCCAGCCGATTGCAACGGGTTTCAGGAGCGGGCCCGCGCCTACGACCAGAAACTGCAGCAACTGGATCAGGAGATTCACAGCGCCGTTAATGCTATTCCTGCCGAGAAGCGTCGGGTGATGGTGTCACATTCCGCGTTTGGCTATTACGGCCGTGCCTATCAGATCAAGTTCATGGCACCCGTGGGTGTGTCCACCGAAGAGGAGCCGTCTGCCGCAACGGTGGGTACCCTCATCCGCGAAGCCCGTCGCCAGAAAGTCCACGCGTTTTTCTTTGAGAACAACAGCGATCCCCGGCTGCTCAAACGCATGGCTTCCGAGCTGAAGAACGTTTCCATCGGTGAGCTGTATGCTGATTCGCTGTCCCCGGCCGATGGCCCGGCGGCCGATTACATCAGCATGATGAATTTCAACACCAAGGCGATCACTGGCGCGCTGGCGCACTGATCGGCAGCAAGGTCCATTCGGGCGTTACGCTGGATGAGCAGCAGGCCCTGTCTGCGACAGCAGGCGGGTCTGGGCATCGGACAGGCCCAGCAGCAGCAGGACTGGTTTGCCACGTAGTGAGTCCGGCGGCGGGCGGAGCTTGTCCAGCCGGCCAGGAATGATGACCTGGCCGGGCAATGAAATGTCCGCAATCCAGAGTGTGCCGGTTTCGCCCGGCATACCCAGGGCAAGCAGGGTTTCCCGAACCTGGTCCGCGACACTGGCCGCCATATAAAGCGTACCGCTACCTGCGGCAACAATCGCCTCGGCCCATCGCCTGAGCATCGGATCGGCCACGATATCAGCCACCCTCAGTGCTTCGCGACGCGGGGCAGGCACGGGTCTGAGTGCCTGAAGAAGATTGCCCTGCATTTCTGTAGCTGCTGTGCCCGGCATGACCGCTGTATTGCGCTGGTCGGGTGCATGTACCTGAGGCGTGGCCAGCACCAGAGCCCTGCGCTGCCCCCGTTCTGTCATGGGTAAACCGAGTGCCGCATAGGCAGCCTGTGCGGCACTGATGCCGGGAACCACCTCGACAGCTACCCCGGCAGCCCGAAGCACGTCCAGCTCTTCCTGGGCACGGGCAAAAATCAGGGGATCGCCCCCCTTGAGCCGCACTGTCAGACCACCACGCCGGGCACAATCCAGCAGGATCTGATTGATGGCTGACTGCCGTGCGCTGGGATTGCCGGCCCGTTTGCCGACTGGGATATGCCGTGCCTGTGGGGCAAGCGCCAGAACATCGGAGTGAACCAGGGCGTCGTGCACCAGCCAGTCGGCTTCGGCCAGCAGTCGTGCTGCCTTGCGGGTCAGCAATTCCACATCACCAGGCCCGGCGCCGACCAGTGCCACACGCCCTCCCGGACAGCCAGCCGCGGGCTGGACAGGGGCGACCGGCCCATCAGGAAGGATAGGGGTCATCAACCCTGCTCCCAGGGCAGGTCCGAAAACCGCCAGCCCGCCGTGCTATTGCGGTGCCGCTGTTCATCCAGCGGCCCTTCGAAGCCATCCAGAATACTCCAGGCGGCACTGTAGCCTGCCGCTGTTGCCGCTCTGGCGGCCGCCACACTACGTACTCCACTACGGCACAACAGAACAATAGGCTGTTCCGGGCGAGCTGCGGCACCAAGCTGAGCCATGAAGTCCGGATTCTGGCGCTGTCCATTATCGATTAGCCATGGCACCGGGATAGCGCCCGGTACCCGGCCTACCCACTTCAGTTCCTCGGGGGTGCGCACATCGATCAGCAGCGCTCGGCCGGCCTGCACCTGGGCCCAGGCATCCATGGGTGAGATATCGCCGGCATATCCGCTGGCCTGTTGTGATGAAGAAGTTGACATCCTGAAAGCTCCCGAAACAGAACGCAAAAAGCTGGCGCCAGCCCCTGGGGTCATGGTCTGGCTCGTGTCTGTGCCGCCTAGACCAACTGGATCTGCAGGGCATCCAGACCGTCAATGGTGGCCAGAAGGTGATTGCCTCGTGCTACAGCCCCCACGCCAGCCGGAGTGCCGGTAAAGACCAGATCGCCCGGCGTCAGTGTCCAGTGGCGCGACAGATGATGGATAATGCCTTCGACGCTCCAGATCATCTGGTCGAGATTGCCTGTCTGACGCATGATCCCATCCACTGCCAGACAGATGTTTCCTTGCGCTAGCTGGCCAGTCCGCGTTTTGGGCGAGATCGACCCGACTGGCGCCGATGCTTCGAAGCCTTTGGCAATTTCCCAGGGGCGCCCCTGTGATTTCAGCACAGATTGCAGGTCTCGCCGGGTCAGATCAATGCCCACGGCATAACCATAGACGAAATCCATGGCTTGCTCCGGGCCAATGTTCGCTCCCCGCTGGCCGATGGCCACGACCAGTTCCACCTCATGGTGCAGAGATTGTGTGTCACCCGGATAGGGGACGGTCGATACCGTACCGGCGGTAACGGGCACCACCGAGCTGGCCGGCTTCATGAAGAAAAAGGGATCTTCGCGGCCGCTGGCGCCCATTTCCTGCGCATGCAGCGAGTAGTTCTGGCCTACACAGAAAACCCGATGGACAGGAAAACGGGCATCCACGCCATGAATTGGGATGCTTGTGATCCGAGCGGGTGTAAATATATACGACATGCCATCTCCTCGCTGTGGCTCGCGAATGATCTGGATTATTCCAGAGCCGAGCTGCCCATTGCCATTTCTGACCGATGTCGCCATGTATCAGGCATTGACATCCGCTGCGCTGGCCATTGCCATGGCCTGCCGGCCCGTTCGCCCCTAGAATGCCGAAACACTACACAGCCTGTCCACACGTCTCATGAGTCAAGAAACCGTCCCCACTTCCCGTACCGCCGCTCATTCTGGCAGAACCGAGCCAGGGCCGGTAGAGCGACGCCTGCGCGAATTGCTGACCGAGCGAATTCTGGTTCTTGACGGTGCCATGGGCACGATGATCCAGCAGTACAAACTGGGCGAGGACGACTATCGCGGCGAGCGCTTCCGCGACCATGCCCATGATGTCAAGGGTAACAACGAGCTGCTTTCGCTCACGCGCCCTGACATCATCCAGGAGATTCATGAGAAATACCTGGCTGCTGGTGCCGACCTGATCGAGACCAACACCTTTGGTGCTACCACAGTTGCTCAGTCAGACTACCATCTGCCGGAACTGGCCGTTGAGATGAATGTCGTCTCGGCCCGCCTCGCCCGCGCAGCTGCCGATAAGTACAGCACCCCCGAGCGTCCCCGCTTCGTGGCAGGGGCGCTTGGCCCTCAGCCCAAGACCGCCTCCATTTCTCCAGATGTCAACGACCCGGCGGCCCGCAACATCACCTTCGAGGAACTGCGTGTCGCGTATCTGGAGCAGGCGCACGGGCTGGTTGAGGGGGGAGTCGATGTCTTCCTGGTCGAGACGATTTTCGATACCCTCAACGCCAAGGCCGCCCTGTTTGCGCTGGACGAACTGGATGAGGAGCGCGCCGCACAGGGGTTGCCACGCATCCCGATCATGATCTCCGGCACAGTCACCGACGCATCCGGGCGGATCCTGTCGGGCCAGACGGTCGAAGCCTTCTGGAACTCCGTGCGCCATGCCAGGCCGCTCACCATTGGCCTGAACTGTGCGCTCGGTGCGGCCCTGATGAGGCCCTATGTCGAGGAAATCGCCCGCAAGGCAGATACCTTTGTCTGCGTCTATCCCAATGCCGGCCTGCCCAACCCCATGGCTGAGACCGGCTTTGATGAAACGCCCGACATCACCTCGTCGCTGCTGCGGGAGTTTGCCCAGGCCAATCTCGTCAACATTGCAGGTGGCTGCTGCGGCACGACGCCGGATCACATCCGGGCCATTGCCGAGGCGGTGCGTCCCCTCGCGCCACGCGTACCGCCCACCATTCCCGTAGCCACCCGTCTTTCCGGGCTGGAGCCGTTCAACATTGACGAAGACTCGCTCTTCGTCAATGTGGGTGAACGCACCAACGTCACGGGCTCCAAGGCATTTGCTCGGATGATCCTGAACGAGCAGTACGACGAGGCGCTCCAGGTGGCCCGCCAGCAGGTGGAGAATGGTGCCCAGGTCATCGACGTCAACATGGATGAAGCCATGCTGGACGCGATGAAGGCCATGCCGCGGTTCCTGAACCTGATCGCCAGCGAACCCGACATTGCCCGTGTGCCGATCATGGTCGACAGCTCCAAGTGGGAGGTGATCGAAGCGGGCCTGCGCTGTGTGCAGGGCAAAGCTATCGTGAACTCCATTTCGCTCAAGGAGGGCGAAGAAAAATTCCTGCGCCAGGCACGGCTGGTGCGTCGCTATGGTGCCGCTGCTGTTGTCATGGCCTTTGATGAACAGGGCCAGGCCGATACCTACCAGCGCAAGATCGAGATCTGCAAGCGGGCATATGATCTGCTGGTCAATGAAGTGGACTTCCCGCCTGAAGACATCATTTTCGACCCCAACATTTTTGCCGTTGCCACCGGCATCGAAGAACACAACGAGTACGGCAACGACTTCATCCGTGCCTGTCAGTGGATCCATGACAACCTGCCACACGCCCGCATTTCAGGGGGCGTGTCCAATGTGTCGTTCTCGTTCCGTGGTAACAACCCGGCCCGTGAGGCCATTCACACCGTCTTCCTTTACCACACCATCAAAGCCGGCCTCACCATGGGCATCGTGAATGCCGGCATGATGGGTGTCTATGATGATGTTCCGCTGGAGCTGCGCAACCGCATCGAAGATGTGCTGCTCAACCGTCAGCCGGTTTTCCCTGATGACCTGCCGGCGGACGCACCCGAGCGCGAACTGACACCCACCGAGCGCCTGATCGAGATAGCCCAGACCCTCAAGGACGATGGTGGCAAAAAGGAAGTGGATCAGGTATGGCGCCAGGGCAGCCTACAGGAACGCATCACCCATGCGATGGTGCATGGCATCACCCAGTACATCGTCGAGGATACCGAAGAAATCCGACAGGAAATCGACGCACGTGGCGGTCGTCCCATTGAAGTCATCGAAGGCCCGCTGATGGCGGGCATGAATGTGGTGGGTGATCTGTTCGGTGCCGGAAAGATGTTTCTGCCACAGGTCGTCAAGTCCGCCCGCGTCATGAAACAGGCCGTCGCGCATCTGCTGCCGTTCATCGAAGCCGAAAAGGCCGCGCTGGCCGCAGCCGGGGGAGATGTCCGCTCGCGTGGCAAGATCGTCATCGCCACCGTCAAGGGCGACGTGCACGACATCGGCAAGAATATCGTTGCGGTCGTGCTCGAGTGCAACAACTTCGAAGTCGTCAACATGGGCGTGATGGTGCCCTGTGCGCAGATTCTCGACAAGGCCCGTGAAACGGGTGCCGACCTGATCGGCCTGTCCGGACTGATTACGCCCTCGCTGGAGGAAATGGCCTTCGTGGCGGGAGAAATGGAACGTGACGAATATTTCCGATCACGCCAGACACCTCTGCTGATTGGTGGCGCGACAACGTCGCGCGTCCATACTGCGGTGAAAATCGCGCCGAACTACTCCGGCCCCGTTGTCTACGTGCCGGATGCCTCGCGCTCAGTGCCAGTGGCGCAAGCGCTGGTTTCCGATGAGCAGCGGGCCGGCTTCCTGTCGGATCTGAAACAGGAATATGATCGGGTTCGCGATCTGCACAGCAAGAAGAAAGGGCCCAGCTTCATCCCATTGGCCGATGCCCGGGCCAACCGGGAAAAAATCGACTGGAAAACCTATGTGCCACCGCGGCCCAAGTTCATTGGTCGCCGAACATTCAAGAATCAGGATCTGGCCAAGCTGGCTGAATACATCGACTGGGGACCGTTTTTCCAGACCTGGGATCTGGCCGGCAAGTTTCCAGATATCCTCGATGACAAGATAGTGGGAGAAGAGGCCCGCAAGGTTTTTGCCGATGGCAAGGCGATGCTGAAGAAAATCATCACCAACAGATGGCTGACCGCCAACGGGGTTGTGATGTTTCTGCCGGCCAACAGCATCAATGACGATGACATCGAAATATATACCGATGAGTCCCGCACCGAGGTCGCCATGATCTGGCGTAACCTGCGTCAGCAAAATGCCAAGCGTGAAGGGATCGCCAACAAATCACTGGCTGACTACATTGCTCCCAAGTTCATTGATGGAAAGCCAAGCGGAATTCAGGACTACATCGGCATGTTTGCTGTCACGGCAGGCATCGGAGCGGAGAAGCGGGAGGCCGAATTCATGGCGGCGCTCGATGACTACAACGCCATTGCATTCAAGAGCATCGCAGACCGACTGGCCGAAGCCTTTGCCGAATCCCTGCATGAGCGTGTCCGCAAGGACTTGTGGGGATATGCCACCGATGAACAGCTGAGCAACGATGAGCTGATCGCAGAAGCCTACCGTGGCATCCGGCCGGCGCCGGGCTATCCCTCCTGCCCAGAGCACACCATCAAGAAAGAGATGTTTGATTTGATGGATTGCGAAGAAATCGGTATGTTCGTGACAGAATCATTGGCCATGCTGCCGGCGGCTAGCGTTTCCGGGTTCTATTTCTCACATCCGCAGGCAGATTACTTCGGTATCGGTCATATCGGCGATGATCAGCTGGCCGATTATGTGGCGCGCTCGGGACGAACGGAAGAGGACCTGCGCCGCGCACTTGCTCCCCTGTTTGCATGATCCTGCCCGCCGTGGCCGCAATGATGACGTTTCGGGAAAGGTGACGCCGTTTCCGGATTCCCCATTCCTTCCGTGAAATGAGGCAATCCCTTTCCTGCTTATCTCGTGTACCCGCCCGTTCATGTGGTTCTGCAGCCAATCACCATCGCATCGATGGTGCCTGGAAAGGCAAAGAAAGCGCGAACTTCATCGCCGCCGCCTTCCTGCTGGCTGTTTGGGCCGGGCCAGGCGTGACCTGAGCAACCCGATCAGTGTGTGCACGCCCGTCGCGTTGAGATCCGGCGCGTGAACGATGCTGACGCTGATCTGCAGCAGCCGACCTTCCGCCAGGGGACGAAAGACGACCCCGGGGTGTGTGATCCGCCGCAGGGACTGCGGGATCAATGAAACGCCCTGACCGGCAGCCACCATGCTGAGCAGGACATGATGATCGGTCGGCTCCGGCAGGCGTGCTGGACTGAAGTCGCATCGGTCGAAGACATTCTGACAATGGTCATAGTAGGTGGGATGAAGGCGCCGCTCGAACCAGAGCAATCTCTCCTGGGCCAGCATGGCGAGTGACAGTCTGCGCTGTCGTGCCAGTGGGTGCTGTGCCGGCAGGCAGACCATCAGCGGATCGTCATGGAGCGGGATCGTGACCAGCCCTTGAACGCGTGCCGGCAGGCCGATGATGGCGAGATCCAGTCGTCGCTGGCGGATGTCCCGGATCGAGGTTGCCGACGACTGGTGCCGGATTGTCAGCGTGACATCGGGCTGTTTCTGGGCGAATGTGCGTTGTGCAGCCAGGAAATGATCCGCCTCGATGACCGGTGTGATGCCAATCCGGATGATCGGTGCAGGCAGCTGCGGCAGGGGCGCATCGGGCTGGAATCCGGCGAGGACTTTCTGCGCATGTTGCAGCAGTGCCCTGGCTTGCGGCAGGAGTCGCTGGCCAGCCGGCGTCAGGCGAACACACTGACGGGTGCGCATGAACAACGGGCTTCCCAGCGATTCTTCCAGTGACCGGATCTGCCGGCTCAGAGGCGGCTGCGTCATGCACAGCCGTTCGGCGGCCTGCCGGAAGTTCTGTTCCTCGGCCAGTACCAGGAAGTAGTGAAGCTGCTTGAGCGACAGCCGATGTGGTGACATGTTGACGACGATCCCGTTGGCATGCCCGGCAATGCCGGGGTGGTCAGGTTAACAGGGTGGATGCACGGTGCTGGCGTGCCGGAAAAGCCTCGGACAGGATGTGGCACCGCCGGCTGCAGGGTGCCGCATGGATCGTGATGCCCAAAAAGTATCACGCAAACGGAATTGGTCATAGTGCCAGCCTGGCTGATACCTTCTGTCCGGTATGTGGGTCATGGCTGATTGTCATCACGATGGCTGATTCGCCATGACCGAATCGACTCATGAGAGGAGAAATCCATGCATCAACGAGAATCCCTGCCTGCTGCCGCAGACCGTCAGCCACTTCCGATCCGTCAGGCACGTCCCGATGGACTGACCGTAAGTGCCATGGGGCTTGGCTGCATGGGCATGTCCGAGTTCTATGGCGCCAGCGACGATGAACAGTCACGTGATCTGCTCCGCTACGCGATTGATCGGGGCGAGCGTTTCTTCGACACGGCCGACATCTATGGTTATGGTCATAACGAGATGCTGGTCGGTCGCGTGTTGCGCGACCATCCATTGCGCAGCGAGATCGTCCTCGCCACCAAGGGCGGCATCCTGCGTGACCGGGCAGATGTCACCAGGCGAGGTGTTGATACGTCGCCCCGGTACGTGCGGGCAGCCATTCAACGCTCCCTGGACAGGTTGCAGACTCCCATTGATCTGTACTACCTGCATCGTGTGGAGGACGATGGCGCACGCATCGAGGAGAGCATGGCTGCATTGGCTGACGAGATCGCTGCCGGCCGGATTGGCGCGGTCGGGCTCAGCGAGGTGTCTGCCGACACCATCGAACGGGCGGATGCCGCGCTGCGCAGGTCAACGAAAGGTCGTCATGGACTGGCAGCCGTTCAGCATGAGTTCTCGCTGATGACGCGCAATATCGAGATCAATGGTGTACTTGATACCTGCCGGCGTCTGGGGATCCTGCTGGTGGCTTACAGTCCGGTGTGCCGCGGGCTGCTGGCAGACCGGAGTCTTGATCCGTCCACGATGGCGGCTGATGATTTTCGCCGGTTTGCCCTGCCGCGTTTCACGCCCGAACACTTTGCGCACAACCGACGGCTGGCGCAGGTACTTTATCAGGTGGCCGGAGACGAGGGTATCACGCCAGCCCAGGCTGCGCTGGCGTGGGTTCTCTCGCGTGCGCCCAACGTTGTGCCCATTCCAGGCACCCGTAGCCGGTCGCGGCTAGACGAGAATCTGGCTGCCACCACAATGGTGCTGTCCGAATCCGCCGTGGCCAGACTGGCGGAAGTCTTTCGGCCGGATGCGGCGGTGGGTCTGCGCTACGCTGCCGACGCCATGAAGGCATATGGGCTCAGGGATTGATGCAGGCACGGGTCGCCGGGCCGGGAGCGTGGTTCAGGGCCGGTTCATCATGGCGCGCTGGACGTCGATGATCGACAGCAGCACCAGGAGGAAGCCGCACAGCGCCCGGCCGCCCAGGTGCTGGTCGAGGAATACCCAGCCGAGCACGAAGGCACATACTTGTCGTCATAGAAGGACGCGTCCTCACTTTTCCAGTCGATGCCCTTGCCCAGAAGCTGGAATATGCGGGGCAGGAAGTGCAGGAACAAGGAGTGGCCTTGCTGGAATGCTTGCCGATAGAGTCGCGTCAGCGTCGCTGCTGTCCGATGGTTTTCCAGATAGTCAAAGCTTCTGATGGTGATATGGGCCATGACATGGGCTGAATCAGGAAAGGGTATCAGAGCGTACGCTGCTCGAACGTGGCTGCCTGATGGCTGACGCGTGGATAAAGAGAGAGAAACGAACGAGACTTATGGAAACAGTGGCCGCAGCGCCGGGTACAGGTTGCGGAATCGCTCCCACCGGGCTTCGAACAGCGGTTGTGCATGATCATCCGGTACATAGGTGTGCTGGATATCTGGCATGGGACATGCCAGTGACAGCGTGCCACCATTGGCCAGCCATCCGAGGCGGGCAGCGCCCAGTGCGCCTCCGATGTTACCGCCGGATACGGAAATCAGTGGCACCTGCAGTACATCGCTCAGGAGTTGGCACCACCAGGCACTTTGGGCGCCTCCGCCTGCAAGGACCAGGGGAGTGGTCGGTGCCTGCAGGGAGGCCAGGCCATCTCGAAGCCCCAGACAGACACCTTCCACCACGGCATACGCCAGATCCGGTTGACTGTGGCTGGCCGTCAGACCAAACAGGACGCCCTGGGCATGAGCATCGTTGTGTGGGGAGCGCTCCCCTGATAGGTAGGGCAGAAAGATAGGGGCCTGAGCACGTTCTTTGCTATGACAGCTGGCGGCAGCGGACAGCAGGGCGGAGATATTCGCAAAACCCAGGGTCTGGGTGGCCCAGCTGACGGCACTGGCAGCCGACAGCATGACGGACATCTGATGCCAGCGATCCGGAAGGGCGTGGCAGAACGTGTGAACGGCCTTTTCCGGGCAGGGCTCGACATGATCGGTGGTCAGGAAGATGACGCCGGAAGTGCCAAGAGAGATAAAGCCCTGTCCTGGCTGAATGGCGCCAATACCGACAGCACTGGCCGCATTGTCACCGGCACCACCGGCGATTGCCACCTCATGCGGCATCCCCCAGCGGCGAGCCAGATCGGATCGCAGGCAGGCACTGCATTCGCTGCCCTCCACCAGATCGGGCATCTGGGCACGTGTCATTTTGGTGAGCGTCATCATTTCTTCTGACCAGGCGCGCTGCTTGACATTCAGCCATAGCGTTCCTGATGCATCGGACATATCGCTGCAATAGCGACCGCTCAGCTTCCATCGCAACCAGTCCTTGGGCAGGAGAACCTTATGGATGCGGGCCATGATTTCCGGTTCATGCGAAGCGATCCACATGAGTTTTGGTGCAGTGAACCCTGGCATGGCAAGGTTGCAGGTTAGCTGTGTCAGCTCGGGATACTGCTGAAGGATGGCGCATTGAGAGCTGCTGCGCCCATCATTCCACAGAATGGCTGGCCGCAGCACGCCGCCGTGCTCGTCCAGCAGTACAGCGCCATGCATTTGGCCAGAAAGCCCCATGTCCCGTACCTGCTTCAGGGCATCCGGTGCCTTTTCCTGAAGGGTTTGCATGACGGTGTCCAGTGCCTTCCACCAGTCATGTGGGTGCTGTTCCGCCCAGAGTGGTTTTGGACGACTGACCGATAGTGTTGCACTGGCCGTGGCCACGATCCGTTGATCGTCATCCAGTAACAGTGCTTTCAGTTCAGATGTTCCCAGATCAATGCCTAGATGCATGACATATTTCCCTGCGCTCTGGTGAGTGGTGTGCTGATCCCGTCTGTTCCAGGATGCTCCCGCCAAATCGTTCCGTGGTGTGACGCCGATAATCCGATGGGGTCATCCCCTTAATGGCGAGAAAGCGGCGATTGAAATTGGCCAGGTTGTTGAAGCCGACCTGATAGCAGATATCATTGATGTAGAGATCGGTCTGCGCCAGCAGCTGGCATGCATTATTGATACGTACGCTATGGATGAACTCTGTCAGGGTGCAGCCCATGGAGCGGTGAAACAGGCGACTGAAGCGGCTCTTGCTCATGCCATGCTCATTGGCAAGATCCGCCAGACAGACAGGGTGCGCTATATTTGCCGTGATCCGGTCTATGGTGTGCTGTATCAAGCGTTGGCCGATACTGCCCTCGACTGGGCTGGGCTGGGTCGGTGCGGAGAGTATATGGTAGTCATTGCAATGGGCCAGATCCGTCAGCAGTGACAGAAATGATGAGACCCGGCGAATTCCATGACTGTTTCTCACCATATGCCAATGTGCCTGCACGGCATCTGATATTCCGAAGAATTCGATACCGTACTGAGCTCGCCTGAGCATGGTGATGATTTCCTGGAACTCCGGGATGTGAGCGGATGCGGCCATGAGGGGTTCCTGCTGGAACTGGATGACCAGATCACGCTGTGAAACACACCCATCGCAGAGCCCTTCGGTGGAGACCCAGTTATGAGGAAGGCCCGGTCCGCATAGCACTAGGTGCCCTGGCCGGAACGGGCCGATCCAGTTCCCTATGAAGGCGCGGCCACTCGTTGCTGTGATGAGATGAAGCTCAAGCTCTTCATGACAATGCCAGCGTGCCAATGGCGTGGGGTAGCCGTGAGTCAGGCAACGTATCCAGCAGGAACCATTGTTCTGTTCGTAACCGAGGGCGGCAGTGCGATCGCTGTCGCACTCCGGAACCGGCGCACGCTTGCGTATTCTGGCTGTTCGCCCATTTACTGCAGACATAGGGAATTCCTCCCGAGGGTCAGCTCATGACATTGCCACCATCGACATTGATCGTCTGGGCTGTAATGTAACGGGCTGCATCGCTGGCCAGAAAGACGGCGACATCCGCGATCTCATCTGGGACCCCCATGCGGCCTAAGGGGACAGCCAACCCTACCTGACGCTTTTTTTCACCAATGGGAAGTCCTTCGTATTTGGCGAACAGTGCGTCGACTCCTTTCCACATGGGTGTGTCAACGACCCCCGGAGAAATGGCGTTGACGCGGATACCGTGGGGGGCCATGGCCAAGGCTGCACTTTGTGTATAGCTGATCACGGCAGCCTTGGTGGCGCAATAGTGGGATACCAGCGCCTCTCCACGCCGGCCTGCCTGTGAAGCGAAATTGATGACCGATCCCCCTTGTACTCCGTTGTCCAGCATATGTTGCAGGACGGCCTGCATGGTGAAGAACATGGCCTTGACGTTGATACTGAACAGGCGATCGAACGATTCTTCGCTGCTTTCGAGGATTGGAGACATATCAAATACAGCCGCGTTATTGACCAATGTCTGTATTGGGCCAAAATGCTCACTGGCGTATTGGATGGTTCGACGCATCCCATCACGATCAGTGACGTCGGCAGACTGATAAAAAAGATTTTTGTCAAACCGCTGTTGAAGTTGGACGATATCGTCGCTTGGCTGTTTGGACAGATCCACCAAGGTGCATCGTGCGCCGGCATTCAGGAATTTGGCTGCCATGGCCAGTCCAATGCCTCCACCAGCGCCGGTGATCAGTGTGTGCGATTTGTCGAATAAAGGGGTCGTGCTCATCAGGTCTCCTTTTGGATCTAGGGAAGATCGTTTTTTTATGGTTTGATGAATTCGTTTTTGACGCGTGCGACGGCCTGTCGCATGGCATCTACCAGGGTCGGGTTGGAAGCCAGATCAGACCACAGGGTGAGATCAGCACAGAAGGCTGCCAGTGGGTCGGTTGCTTGCATCATGGCGTGGCAGGAAGCGGGATCCATGCCCTGATCCTGATAGTCATATGGAATTTTTCCTTCATGCCATCTGGTCAAAAAGATGAAAAAGAGCGCAGGCAGCACGGCCACTGCGGCAATGGATTCCTGCCGGGCCAGGCGCTCACGGATGGTGGGCGCGATAAACCCGGGAATCTTCGAGAAGCCATCCATGGCAACGCGCTGGTTGGTATCGCAGATGGCGACATTGCCAAATCGTTCAAGAACGAGATCCCGGTAAGCTGGCAGGTCGACCGGGTTGTTGGGCCCATCGAGACAGGGGATGACATCGTCGGTCACGTAGTCGTACGCCATGTTGCGAATGGTCTGGTCACGTGTTCCTTCATGAATGTAGCGGTATCCCCGTAGTGTGCCTGCCCAGGCAATGCAACTGTGGGTGGCATTCAAGATCCGGATCTTTGCCTCTTCATAGGGATCGACCGAGGAGACCATCTGTGCACCAGCCAGTTCCCAGGGAGGGCGTCCATTGGCAAAGTTGTCTTCGATCACCCACTGTATATAGCTTTCCGCGGTGACGGGGACGGCATCGTGGCGACCGGTTGCCTGTTGAACCCGTTCCTTCAGTGCTGCGGGTGGGCGGGGAGTGATGCGATCAACCATGCAATTGGGACTGCGGGTATTGTCATCGATCCACTGCAGCAGATCATTGGCCTCCAGGCGCCGGGCAAAGTCGCGCAGCCCGCTTTTGAACCGGTCTCCATTGTGTCGCAGGTTGTCGCAACAGAGCAGGGTGATTGGTCCCGCGCCGGCCTGCATTCGGGCGCGCAGCATCCCCATCAAGGCGCCATAAATGGTCTGACCAGTAGTGCCCTGTGCGACACGCGTCAGATCTGCGCTGAGATCAACAAACCCGGTATCGAGTTCGCCGCTGGGCAGAAGATAGTAGCCCGCTTCCGTGACCGTGAAGGAGATGATTTTTGTCAGGGGATCCGCCGCGAGCCGGGTGGCAGTAGCCAGATCGGGTTCCCAGGGGATAACCTGATCAATGGCCGTGATCCATTCATAGCTGGTATTGCCATCTGGATCCACGGTTTCCAGGGTGTAATGTCCCTGCTGGGCGGAAAGATTCTCCAGCAATGGGTTCATATCGCTGCGAATGTTGGTACCTGCGAGTAGCCAGTGCGGTTCTTTCTGGCATTTGAGCCGCTGCAAATAGACTGCCTGGTGTGCGCGGTGAAAGGAACCTAGCCCGAGATGCAGGATGCGCCCTACAGGCGGGGTGCAGGGATGGCTATCAAGGGTCTTGTTCATAGGTCATATCCTGTGTCGGGGAGTGGGGAGGATAATCAGCCTCAGGAATTCGCTGTTGCGTGTCGTGCAAGTCCCTGCCGATCGAAAACATGCAACCGACCGGGGGCCGCGGTGAGCTGTACGCTGTCTCCTATGGTCAGGCTGGGCCGTTCGGTCAGTCGGGCCACCAGGACGATGTCATCGCATCTCACGTATATCAACGTATCCGACCCCAGTGATTCGATCAGTTCCAGCCGGCCGGGAATCCCGTGCGGATCGGGTGTCTTTTTGATGTGGAGGAATTCAGGTCTGACGCCGATGAGACCGTCCTCCGGCACGCGCTGCTCCAGTTGCGCCACCCATGGTCTGCAGCGAGCGGCGGGCACGATGTTCATGGATGGCATGCCAATGAATTGGGCGACGAATTGGTTGTCGGGACGGTCATACAAGGTGAGGGGAGATCCGGCCTGTTCGATGTGGCCGCCGTTCAGCACAACAACCCGGTCAGCCAGGGTCATGGCTTCCACCTGATCATGTGTGACGTAAATCGTGGTGGCGCCCAGCTTTTTGTGCAGTCTGTGAATTTCCACCCGGGTGTTGCTGCGCAAAGAGGCGTCCAGATTCGATAGTGGTTCATCGAACAGGAACACCTTGGGCGCCCGGACGATAGCCCGACCGATGGCAACCCGTTGACGCTGCCCACCGGAAAGCTCCCGTGGCGTGTGCTTAAGGTATTTGGTCAGATGCAAGGTGTTGGCGGCATCTTCGACTTTTCGGCGGATCTCTTCCCGGGGAGTCCCAGCAAGTTTGAGGGCAAAGGACATGTTGTCGAAGACGGTCATATGCGGATACAGGGCATAGCTTTGAAAGACCATGGCCAGATCACGCTGCCCGGATGGAAGATGGGTGATGTCTCTCCCATCCAGGGTGATGGATCCCGATGTGACGGATTCGAGGCCCGCAATCAGCCTCAGCAGTGTGGACTTTCCGCATCCTGATGGCCCGACAAAAACGATGAACTCGCCCTGTTCAATGGTCAGGTCTATGCCTTGAATGATTTCTGTGTGACCGAACTGTTTTCGGATGGCATTGAGTTTCAGATAGGACATCGACGTCTCCCTATTTGACGGCGCCAAAGGTCATGCCACGAACCAGCTGCTTCTGACTGAACCAGCCGAATACGACAATGGGTGCTATTGCCATGGTGGAGGCAGCGGACAGGCGAGCCCAGAAAAGTCCTTCCGGGTTGGAGTAGGTGGCAATCAATGAGGCAAGTGTGCCGGAATGAACCGTGCTGAGATTCAGTGACCAGAATGCTTCATTCCAGCTTAGAACCAGACAGAGCAGCCCAGTGGAGGCAAATCCCCCGGTTGTCAGGGGAAGAATGACGTGCAGGAATTCGGCACGGATAGAAGCGCCATCCATTCTTGCGGCCTCAAGAATTTCGCGCGGAATATCGTGAAAGGTACTGTAGAGCATCCAGACCATGATGGGCAGGTTGATCAGCATGAAGATGACAATGAGCAGAGACACGCTGTCCAGCATGCCGGTACGTTGTGCGAGGATATAAATAGGTACCAGTGCTCCAACAGCGGGCATCATTTTGGTGGACATCATCCACATGAGTGTCCCGCGGGTGCGCTTCGTCCTGAAAAATGCCATTGAATAGGCAGCGGGGGCAGCAATCAGGAGGCCAAGAACGGTGGATCCGAGGCTGGTCAGCAACGAGTTTCGTGCATATAGCAGATAGTCACTGCGCGACTGAACCTCAATAAAATGCTCCAGGGTTGGTTTGAAGATGAATTGAGGGGGGACGTGAATGGCCTGCAACTCGGTCTTGAATGCAGTCATGATGAGCCAACCTAATGGGAAGAATATTGCCAAAGCAACCGCCCAGGCCATGAAAGCACGTATGGTGATGGAAAGACGGGTTGGTTCCATGGTCGATCCTGTATCAGTCCAGATTCTTGCCAATGATCCGGATCATGAAGGCACCAATGATATTGGCTAGCACGACGGCAAACAGCGCGCCAGCCGACGCCGATCCGACATCGAAATTGAGTAATGCTTGTTTGTAGATCATGTAGGTGAGGTTGGTGCTCTCGTTGCCTGGGCCGCCAGATGTGGTGATGGAGATTTCTGCAAACACGCCCAGCAGGTAAATCATCTCAATCATGATGACGACTGCAATAGCGCGCGCCAGATGAGGGAGCGTCAGGTGAATAAAGCACTGCAGGGCGTTTGCACCATCCATGCGGGCAGCCTCCAGTTGTTCATGATCCATGGACTGGAGAGACGTCATGAAAATCAGGCAGGCAAAGGGGAGCCACTGCCAGGTCAGCATGATGGTGACTGACAGTAGTGGGTAATGTGTCATCCAGTCGATGGGACTCAGTCCCATGACACGCCAAAGGGATGCAAGAACTCCGTAGATGGGGTTCATCATCAAATGCTTCCATAGCAAAGCATTGACAGTCGGCATGACAAAGAACGGCGAGATCAACAGAACGCGGACAATCCCTTGGCCCGGGAATGGGTCATTAACAATCTGGGCCAGCATGATGCCCAGCACCACCGTGACACCCACAACTGTGGCGATCAACAGGAGTGTGTTGCGCACGGCTGCCCAGAAATCGGGGTCCGTGACAAAGAACTCGTAGTTGTCCAGACCGACATAGCTGAGCTCTCCCGGCTGCATGAGGTTGTAATCGACGACCGAGAAATAAATCGTCATGACCAGCGGAATGACCATCCAGACGAGCAGCGCAATGACGGCGGGGGTCATCAGCAGGGTGGGCAATTCTCTCTTCATTGGCATCTCCAGAGGATTTTGAGGATGCGCGATCGGAATAATTCGAGCCGTCATCAACCTTTCCGGAGGTGCTTCCGGAGTGGTTGATGATGGTCAGGGAGGTCAGTGCTTGCGGTAGTAGCCTGCCTTTTTCATTTCACGGTCCGCGAGCCGCTGCGAGGTGGCAAGCGCTTGCTCAACGGGAATCGTTCCAGCCAGGGCTGCGCTGATTTGCTGTCCAACGGTGACGCCGATGACCTGAAATTCAGGAATGGCAGCGAACTGAATCCCTACATAAGGGGATTTTTCCAATGTGCTGTCATTAGGGGTGGCGCTTTCGATCGCGGTCAGCTCGGGTTTTGCAAATCGCGATATCTGGATGAATTCAGGGGATTCGTAGGTGGATTTCCGGGTTCCGGTTGGCACTGATCGCCATCCCGCCTCCTTGGCTACTAGTTGGATATAGGATTTCGACGTGGCCCATTTCACGAAGGTCTGTGCCTGTTGCTGGTGCTTGGAGCTGCTGGGTATGCCAAGTGACCATGCCCAGAGCCAATTGGCGCCTTTGCTGGTTTTTGCCGTTGGTGCCTGGGTGAATGCCACATGGTCGGCTACTTTTGATTGTTTGGGATCGGAAACAAACGAGGCAGCGATGCTGGCATCGACCCAAACACCGCATTTGCCTTCATTGAAGAGGGCGAGGTTTTCATTGAAACTGTTGGCCGTTGCGCCAGGCGGGCCAAAGCGCTTCATCATGTCTACGTAAAATGTGATGGCCTCTTTCCACGGCTGCGTATCTATCTGGGGTTTCCAGTCCATGTTGAACCACTGTCCGCCAAACGTGTTGACCATGGTAGACAGAAAGGCCATGTTGTCACCCCAGCCCGGCTTTCCTCGGAGGCAAATGCCGTAGACGCCATGCTGTGGGTCGTGGATTTTTTCGGCGGCTTCCCTGACCTGGTTCCAGGTAGGATGTTCCGGAAGATGTACGCCAGCCTTGTCGGTGAGATCCTTGCGGTACATCAGCAGGGAACTTTCGCCATAGAAAGGCGCCGCATATAGTTTTCCCTGATAACTCAGGCCATCCCGAATGGGTTTGAGCAGGTCGTTGACGTCATAGTCTGCATCGGTATTGATAGGGGTCAGCCACTGGCGTTTAGACCAGAACGGCGTTTCATACATACCAATGGTGACTACATCGAACTGACCACTTTTGGTAGCGACATCAGTGGCGACGCGCTGGCGCAGCGTGCCTTCTTCCAGGATAACCCACTTCAGATGTATATCAGGATGCTCTTTCTCGAAAAACGGGGTCAGCTTCTGCATTTCGATCATGTGACCGTTGTTGACCGTAGCCACAACGAGATCGGTGGCGGCCGTGGCGTTGGTCGCAGCCAATGACAGGGAGAGGGCAACCCCGGTGCAAAAATGCGGTTTCATGATGTCTCCAATGTGTCCGGAACGTGCATGATCAGGTGGTTTGTCCATGTAATACGAGAACAAATTACCTGTAAATACCTTCCATTCATTGTGCCGATGCACTGTTTTCGGACTGATATTCGGTTTTATGAAACCGATACTTTATTGCGCAGGCGTATTGGGGTTTTTCCGGGTAATGCTACGTTAAGAAATTTTGTGAAACTGACAGTAATTTTTCGTGGCTTCCTGTGTCATTCCCGAAACCTGCCCGGAATGCCGGTCAGTCGAGATTGTTTGAGCCGGCTGGTTGCGTGAGCAGTCTGTCCATCATGGACGGGGCGTGCAGAATGATGTGATAGTGACCGGTGTCCGGGATGATCCTGAAGTGGGTCAGAAATCCCGCGGCATGCAGGCGCCGTTCAGCGACATGGGCTTCGCCCAGGGCATCGAAGCCTTTGTCGTCACCTCCGCGATCGGGTGTGTCCATTTCTCCTGCCAGCCAGTACAGCGGGAAATGCTGTCTGAGGGGATGGGACGGGATGTGGCCGAAGACGGTGGTACGGCTGAGTCCACCGCCTCCGACCAATAAAGCGCCTCCGCCATGGAGTAGATCGTTGTGATCCATCAGCAGGTTGTAGGTGATTTCCTCGGCGCCCCCCGAGTAGCCGACCAGCCAGACGTGGTGGCGGTCGATGGGGTAATGGGCATACAGATGCAGCAGCAGGGCTCGGAGGTAATGGGTGCTGCCCGGCTTGCGCCACCAGGTCATGGTCTGGGTGTCGGGGGTGCGGGGGGCGACCATCAGCATGTGGTGCTTGCGCGCGATGCGGGCAAAGGATGTCAGGGTGGCGTCATCTGGGTCGTCGAATTCGCCGGCGCCATCGCCATGCAGGTAGAGCAGCAGTCCATGGGTCTGCGGCGGCCGGGAGGGGGGGCCGGAAGGGAGGGCCCGCGATTTGGGGCTTGATCTGTCAGCCGGATGGTGCGTGGCTGGAGTCGCTCCCCGGTGTCTGTCCACCGGCGTCGGGCACAGGTGGCTGCCGTACAGGCGGTAGGTGCTGACGTGGGTGGGGTCACTCCGGAAGCGGATGGCGCGGTGATCTGTTGTTTCGCAGCTGGGGGCCTGGGCGGCTGCACGGGTCATCAGGACGAGCAGCGCGGTCGTCGTGGCGAGGGCATAACGCCAGCTGGCGGCTGGTGTCCGTGTCTTCTGGCGGGTTCGGGAGAATATGTCCATCCGTGTCGGGCAGGGGCTCTTGCCAGGGCTGGAGCGCTTCCGGACCGGGCGTGTGACGGGAAGCCGCAGGCCGGAGGGATTTTGGCCGGCGTGCCGGGGGAGCCCAAGGTGCTTGCAGGGCGGGCCCCGGCAGGGGCGAGGCAGTTGTCAGGCCGGGATCACGGCTTGTTCGACCCGTTGCAGACCTTTGCGGACGGCGGCTTCCAGCCGCGGGTCGCCGGCCAGTTCCTGCCACAGCATGCGGTCGGTACACAGGGCCTTCACAGGGTCGTCAGACTGAATGATGGCGTGGGCCGACTGTGGATCCATGCTCTGGTCGTGGTATTCGAAGGGCAGGTTGCCCTGGTGCCACCGTTTCAGGAATGCAAGGAAGAGCGCAGGCAGCATGGCCACCGAGTCAATGTTCTGGTTGCGGGCCAGGCGGTCGCGGATGGTGGGCAGGATGAAGCCCGGGATCTTGGAGAAGCTGTCGGCCGCGACCCGCTGGTTGGTGTCGCGGATGGCCTCGTTGCAGAAACGTTCCAGCACCATGTCACGGTAGGCAGGCAGGTCGACGGGGTTTTCCGGGCCGGACAGGCAGGGGATGACATCGTTGGTGGCATAGTCGAAGGCGAGTTGCCGAACGACCGGATCACGAGCGCCTTCGTGGATATAGGTGTGCCCGCGCAGGGTGCCGCCCCAGGCGATGCAGCTGTGGGTGGCGTTGAGCAGGCGGATCTTGGCTTCTTCGTAGGGGTCAACCGATGTCACCAGTTCGGCACCGACTTTTTCCCAGGCGGGGCGGCCAGCGGCGAAGTTATCCTCGATGACCCACTGGATGTAGCTTTCGGAGCCGAGCGCGGCAGCATCGTCGCGTCCGGTGGCCGCCTTGACACGATCCTTCAGTTCAGCGGCAGGCCGTGGTGTGATGCGATCGACCATGGCGTTCGGGAAGCGGACGTTCGCGTCGATCCAGGCCAGGATGTCGGTGTCACCGATTCTGCGGGCAAAGTCACGCAGGCCGCCGCGCACGCGGTCGCCATTGTGGCGCAGGTTGTCGCAGTTCTGCAGGGTGATGGGGCCGGCACCGGCCTGTTTGCGGGCGCGCAGCAGGGTGATCAGTGCGCCATAGAGGGTCTGGCCGGGTTCGCCTCTCTTGACGCGCTCCAGGTCGGCCTGCAGGTCGGGAAAGCTGGTGTCCAGTTCGCCATTCTCCAGCAGGTAGTAGCCTGCCTCGGTGACGGTGAAGGAAATGATGCGGGTGAGTGGATCGCTGGCCAGCCGGGTGACGGTTTTCAGGCTGGCATCGTAGGGGACCACCTGGTCGATGGCGGTGATCCACTCGTACTGAATATTGCCCTGCGGGTCGATGGTCTCCAGCGTGAAGTTGCCATCCTGGGCGGCCAGTGCCTCCAGCAGCGGGTTGGCGTCGTTGCGGATGTTGGTGCCGGCCAGCTGCCAGCTGTGGTCTCCCTGGGCCTTCAGGCGCTGCAGGTAGACCACCTGGTGGGCGCGGTGGAAGTTGCTCAGGCCCAGGTGCAGGATGCGGCCGGTGGCCGTGTTGTCGGGAGAGGGGGTGGAGCTCATGATGCGTTGTCCTTGGGACGGCTGCAGGAGCCGGGCCACGGGAGGAGGAGGGGCTGTCCTGTGGCCGGAAGGACAGTCCATGGCCAGCGCCGGCAGGCGGGGGAGCATCAATTCAGGAAGATGATCCTAGTTAGCTGGTCAATTGTTAACTGATGTTAGTTTAACGCCGTGGCGAGAAATACATTGGGAGAATCCCTGTTTGTGACAGGAAAGGGCGATTGTTTAGTCTTCAAAAGATGGGTTATGGCCAGAGAATGGGCCGTGGGCTGCCCAGATGGACAATGGCCGCAGGGCGGGTCTTGCTTTTGGGTCAACAGGAATTCAGGGTGGTGCTATGAACCAGGCAGGTTCGCGGATGTTGCCGAAGCTGGCGCTGTTGTGTGCGGTCTTTTTCTGGGCGAGTTCCTTCATTGCGATGAAGGATGCGGTGCGGGTTCTTGATCCGGGAAAGATCATATTTTTCCGGATGTTGCTGGCCTCGGTCGGGTTTCTGCTGCTGTATCGCTTCTGGGGCCGGTTTTCCTATCGGAAGGGTGACTGGCTCTATCTGCTGGTGATGGCCGTTTGCGAGCCGGGCATCTACTTTTTCCTGGAGAGCCAGGCGCTGCGGTTTACGACGGCAGGTTCAGCCGCCACGATCAATGCCCTGCAGCCGCCCGTCGTGGCCCTGCTGGCGTGGATGATGCTGCGCGAGAGGCCGGCGACGTGGACCCTGGCCGGTTTTGCCGTGTGCATCGTCGGTGCGCTTGGTCTGAGCCTTGGCTCCGAGGGGAGCGAATATGCACCCGTGCCCTGGCTGGGCAATCTGCTGGAGTTCGGGGCGATGGCTGCTTCGGGGCTGTATGTGATCCTGCTCAAGCGGCTGTCGGACCGCTACAGTCCGTTCTTTCTGACGGCGCTGCAGTCCTTTGCCGGCGTGGTGCTGTTCTTTCCCCTGCTTTTCGTGGGCAGCCCGCTGAGCCTGGATGTACCGCCCGTTACGATGCTGTCGGTCGGCTATCTGGCCACCTTCGTCACCTTTGGCGGCTACTTTCTCTATAACTGGGGCATTGCCAAGACGTCAGCCATCGAGGCCAGCATTTTTCTGAACCTGATTCCGGTGTTCGGGATGGTTCTGGCATTCCTGGTGCTGGCGGAAAAGCCGACGCTGCTGCAGGGCGGCATGGTGGCCCTGATCATTGTCGGGGTGCTGCTGTGCGAGTTCGGGTCGAGGAGCGCAGTGGTGCCGGAGGCCGGGCCAAAGCCCGGATCTGACTCATTGGTGTGATCGGGGCCTCCCCGTCCGGTGCTCGAAAGGGACGGGTCGTGCCAGTCGGCGTAGGAGTGCCGCTGTGCTTCCGGGTCTGGCTCAGAGGCAGCCCCAGCCACGCTGGAATTCCATGCGAATGCGGAACTCGTGGTCGGCAAAGCCGCGGCTGCGCAGCAGCTGCTTGATGTCCTGGCCGTCGATGCGGTGCGAGATGGCGGACCATCCGGGAGACATTGTGGGGCGGAGGCGGGCAGGCGGCAGGGCCGCCGCCAGGCGCGGCGCAACCGTTGTCTGGTGATCGGTACGTGACGCCCGCTGCCAGTCTGCACGAGTGGTGCTGACGATGCGGTCCCGTGCCAGAGGGGGCGTCGGTGTATCTTCCTCGGTCATCGCAAAGCCCTGTGCCAGCAGGGTGGCCTGGAGCAGCCGGTCGCGCTGACCGCGAGTGTTGCTGGACACGGTTGTCCGGAAGCGGACGAGCAGTCGACTGGCCATTACAGAGTCCTCCAGAAGCTGGCGAAGAGGTGGGCGGACAGGAAGTAGCCCAGGGGGATGTTGATCGCCACGCCGACCGCAAAGGCGAGCAGGGGACGGATACCCACGGCAGCCAGGTCGCGGAAGCGGGTGGTGAGGCCGATGGCGAGGAAGGTGAGTGTGAAGAACCAGCCTCGCAGCGATTTCAGTACCCCAAGCACATCTTTGCTGTAGGACGCGGCCTGTGGGCCGTCCAGCAGACTGAGTGCGGCCGTGGTCAGCAGCGAGGCAATGAAGAAGCCGAGGATGAATTTCGGGAAGCGGCGCCAGATTTCGCGCCGGTCGATACGCTCGGCTCTGTCGTGTGACTGGCGCTCCCAGACCGTCACGGACAGGATGGCGACCAGAAAGGCCCAGATGCCCACGAACATGTCGCGGCCGATGACCTTCATCAGGGTGAACGTCTGTACGGCTGATTCGTGCCCGATCGCTTCGGCGGCCGCAAAACCGGCAGCGTCGGCAAATTCTGAGGTTCCTATCCAGGCGCCGGCAATGCCGGGTGGCAGGCCGAGGTAACGGGCGGCGGCGGGCAGAATGAAGATCATGGCGACGGCCCAGACGATGACCAGTGAGATGGCGACGGAGACGTGCTGGGGCCGGGCGCGGCATGCGCCACCAATGGCGATGGCACCGGAAACACCGCAGATCGAGCCACCGGCTGCCAGGGTGGCACCGAAGCGCCTGTCTAGCCCGAAGAGGCGGGTGGCGGCAAAGTAGATGCTGCCGAACGTCACGATGGAGACGATCAGCGCCTGGCCAATGGCGGCCGGGCCGGCCTGCAGGATGATGGTGAAGGGCAGGGTGGCGCCCATGAGCACGATGCCGGTCTTGACGAAGTATTCGGTGCGCAGTGCTTCATGGAGCCATGTTGGCAGCTGGAAGCTGTTGCCGATGGCCAGCCCCACGAAGAGTGCCACCAGCGGGCCTTCCAGCTGGGCCGCCTTGATATAGCTGTTGCTGGATAGCAGGGTGACGAGGACGGCCAGGCCATAGAGCGCCAGGAGCCCCTTGCCGAAATCAGTGGCACGGTAACCCATGCGCGCCGCGCCTATCGACAGGGGGATCAGCAGGAGGGTATAGAGGTATATGAGGGAGGGGACTGTTTTGGCGAGGGCGCCGAGTCCTTCGCGTGGTGTCCGCCAGCTATCGAATTTGACCGTGAGCAGTTTCAGCACAACAGCTTGATCAATGAGCAGTATCAGACTGGCCAGGGCCACCAGTCCGAGCCCGATGATGATGGCCCACCCATCTTCCTGACGGTGCCACACTGGCGAGGATGCCGGGGGATGGGGGTGACCGGGCGGGAGCTGGGATCCGGCGTGGAGGTGCTGCCCGCCGGCGCGTGACGGGGTTCCCGGAGGGATGGCGCGCGGGTCGAGCGTGATGGTGGAGGACAGGGTATGGGGGTGCATGCTGTCGTTATCCCGATAGGCGTTCACGCGCATCACGAACAGTGCGCGTGGAGTGATCGTGCTGGGACGTTACCGGGCCGCCCGGGCGGTATCAATGTATGTTTTTGTAGTTAGGCGGGGGCGGCAGACCGTCATGCGTCAGCTGCATAAGGCAGTGTCGGTCATGGATGCCGTGTGTCCTGCCTGATATTGACTGTCTGGCGGGTCGCGGCGGTGCGGGAGATGCTGTTATGCCCAGGCCGCCATGGCCAGCAGGGTCATGGATGCTTTCCCTGGGGGCGATGGCGGGCTGAGGGGCCTGTCCGGATGTGGTCAGGCTGGCGAGATACAGGGCGCGACTAGCGCGGGAGGAATTGTAGTGTCCAGGGTAGTACGTAAGCCTGCAGCAGGGTGATGATTCCCACGAAGCTGCAGAACACGAGACTGTGTTTGGCTGTGAAGCGGAACAGATTGGATTCCTTGCCTTCCTGGCCAACGGCAGCGCAGGCCACTGCCATGGATTGCGGCGAGATCATTTTGCCGGTGACACCGCCGGTGGTGTTGGCGGCAACGGTGAGCTCCGGCTGGACACCGAGCTGGTGGGCTGTATTGGCTTGCAGGGAGCCGAACAGGGCGTTGGCTGAGGTGTCCGAACCGGTGAGAAATACGCCCACCCAACCCAGGAAGGGCGAGAAAAAGGGGAAGGCCGCGCCTGTGCTTGCCAGGACGAGAGCGAGAGTGGAGGACAGGCCAGAGTAGTTGGCGACGAAGGCAAACCCCAGGACAAGTCCGATGGACAGGATGGATAGGCGTAGCTCGATGAGTGTTTCGCCGAAGGTTTTGAGGATGGTTGCGCCTTTCATGCGCAGCAGGATAGCCGACAGGAGTGCGGCCAGCAGGATGGATGTGCCCGTGGCGCCCAGCAGGTTGAGCTTGAATTGTGCGGCATAGGGCGTGGGCTGGGCCACAATGGGGGCGGTTTTCTGAACCAGGTTATGCAGGCCGGGCCAGTTGATCTGTATGGTTGCCAGGTCGAAGATGTTCTGCAGGCTTTTGAGCGTCCAGAGACTGACGCAGATGGTCAGAATGGCGAATGGTGACCACGCCCTCAGAACCTGTGCGGTCGTATGGCCTGACTCGCGACGGGTCGCGGGTTTTTTCATGCCATCGAAGGTGAAGATTTCCAGGGGTTGCCAGGTCTTGAGAAAGAGGGAGAGGCAGATCAGGCTGACCAGTGAGGAGGTGATGTCGGGTAGTTCGGGGCCAATGAAGTTTGCGGTCAGGAACTGGGTGATGGCAAAGGACAGGCCCGCGACCAGGATGGCTGGCCAGGTCTGACGAATGCCCCGCATGCCATCCATCATGGCGACCAGCCAGAAGGGGACGATGACGGACAGGATGGGAAGCTGACGACCGGCTATCTGGCCGATGTGGTATGGATCCAGCCCTGAGACCTTGCCAGCAACCAGAATGGGAATTCCCATGGCACCGAAGGCAACCGGTGCGGTGTTGGCGATCAGGCACAGGCCGGCAGCATAGAGGGGAGTGAATCCAAGTCCGACCAGCAGGGCGGCGGTAATTGCCACCGGAGCACCGAAGCCGGCAGCGCCTTCCAGAAAGGAACCAAAGGAGAAGCCAACCAGCAGCATCTGCAGGCGTTGGTCTTCAGTGATGGAGATGACCGAGGCGCGAATGATGTCGAACTGGCCGGTTTTGACGGTGATCTTGTACAAAAAGACGGCAGTGACGATGATCCAGGCAATGGGCCACAGGCCGTAGGCAAATCCGTATATGGCCGAGGAAATGGCCATGCCGACAGGCATGCGATAACCCAGGATAGCGACAGCCAGCGTGATCAGCAGGGTAATCAGGCCAGCCATGTAGCCTTTCATCTTGAAGATTGTGAGGGCTGCAAAAAAGAACAGGATGGGCAGCAGCGCGACGATAACGGTCAGCGTGAGGCTGTTTCCGACCGCTGAATAGTTCTGGATCCAAGTTTCCATGAACGACACATCTCCGTGTTGGGGTTGAAACGGCGGGTCCAGGAGGGCAGGACGGGCCTTGTGGGTCTGTCTGTCCCGGATGCGGGTGGTGCGGACTCGACAGGATAGGAACGGGTTTTTCGGAAAATCTTTCCGGATAGACAGATACGTACCCCGTTTCCATGTCTCCGAGAGTGGCCGCTTGGAATTTACAGAAGCGACCTGGGCGGGTCAATGAACAGCATGGTTGGGGTTATTTTGGAAATGATTAAAAATCAATAAGTTATTAGGCTTTCAGGGGGCTGTCGGGTCATCTGGGGTTATCCCTAGATGGGGGAGAGCTGCTTTCAGGACGATTGGCCCGCTGTTCCAGGCGTTCCTGCAAGACTGCCAGCACGCTGGCAATGAGCCAGTATATGATGGCTGCACTGATGTACATGGCAAAGACTTCGAAGGTTCTGGCGGTGATAAGCTGTGCCTGGCGCAGCAGTTCGGGTACCTGGATGGTGGCGGCTAGCGAGGTGTCTTTGACCAGCGAAATGAAGCTGTTGCCCAGGGGGGGCAGGGCTGTGCGGGCTGCCTGGGGAACGATGATGCGTCGCAGGGTCTGACGCCGGTTCATGCCAAGGCTGGCTGCGGCCTCCCACTGGCCGGGCTCGATGTTGGCGATGGCACTGCGCAGGATTTCGCAGGTATAGGCGGCCATGTTGAGAGAAAAACCGATCAGTGCGGCAGACAGCGGCGAGAGTTGTATGCCAATTTCGGGTAACCCGTAATAGATGACAAAGAGTTGTACCAGCAGCGGGGTGCCACGAAAGAAGGAGACATAGAAACGTACCAGCCAGGGCAGAGGGAGCCGTCCGTACAGACGGCCCAGTGCCAGCAAGAAGCCAAGCACGAGACCCAGGGACATGCCTCCAGCACTGAGCAGGATGGTGAAACGTGCGCCCTTGAGCAGGTCGGGCAGTGATTCGATGACGAGTGTCAGGGTGTCGGACATGCCCGGGGGATCCTGTTGGTTGGGATGAAGTGGGCTGGGTCTTACCGGGTATGGGTGACGTCGGTGTCAAACCATTTTTTTGACAGTTGTGTCAGTGTGCCCTGGGCGCGCAGCTGGTCTAGGGCATGGTTGAGGGCGGCGAGCAGCTGTTTGTCGGACTTTCGGGTGGGGATGCCCGATTCCTGATGGGAAAAGGCCGGGCCACCCAGGGCAAAGCGATTATGGCTGTGCTTGACCTGATAGAGCGCGGCCAGACGGTCCACCAGCACGGCATCCAGGCGTCCAACGGCGAGATCCTGGTTTTTGGTGGGGTCGTCTTCATAGGTGCGGATGTCGACGCCAGGTATGGTGTGGCGCGCCCATTCTTCATAGTTGGTTCCCAGTCCAACACCAATTTTTCGGCCGCTCAGGGCTTCAGGCGTGGGCAGGCTGCCGGCATCCTGGCGGCGGGTAACCGCCTGGATGCCGGAGACGGTGTAAGGCTGGCTGAAGTTGTATTTTTTCTGACGGGCTTCGCTGATGGTGACCTGGTTGATGATGACATCGATACGGCCGGCGTCCAGCGCAGCCAGCAGTCCGTCCCATTTGGTGGGCTGGAAGCTGGCCTTGAGGCCCATGGCCTGGGCCAGCGCATTGCCGAGGTCGATTTCAAAACCGACAAACTGGCCGTTTTCATCCTGGTAGTTGAAGGGGGGATAGGTTCCTTCGATACCGATGTTCAGGGTGCCGCGTTTCTGGATGACGCTATATGCATCTTCGCTGGCGCGGACAGGGGGGGTGGTTGTACCCAGGACGGCGGCTGTGAGGAACAGGCACGATGCGAGCAGGCGGCGGCGAAGGATGTAGGTTTTCATGGTGTATGTTCGGGGGGATCAGCGTACCAGTACGCGGGCGGGGCCTTCCTGCAGTTGGCCGATGACGGCCGCACTGCCGAATCCATGACGGGCAAAGCAGCTCAGGACGCTGTCGCGTGCTTCCGGGGCACAGGCTACCAGCAGCCCGCCTGCCGTCTGGGGATCGGTCAGCAGATCCTGGATGAAGGCGGGCGCATCGAAGGCCATGTCGATGTCTTTACCGTACGAACCCCAGTTGCGGGCGGACGCGCCGGTACGGATGCCGGCAGAAGCCAATTCGATGGCATCTTCGAGAAAAGGGACGGAGCGGCTGGTAATGTGTGCGGACAGCCCGGCGCCGCGGGCCATTTCCAGGGTGTGGCCCAGGAGGCCGAAGCCGGTGACATCGGTCATGGCATGTACACCAGGCAGGCGGGCCAGATCAGGACCAGGTCGATTGAGGCGGGTGGTGGCATCAATCATGGCCGCATAGGCGCCTTCGTCCAGCTGGTCTTTTTTGAGTGCTGCCGAGTAGATGCCGACGCCCAGTGGCTTGCCCAGAATCAGCAGATCCCCCGCCCGTGCTTCACTGTTGCGTTTGAGGTGGTGGGGATCAAGTAGACCAAGGGCGACCAGTCCGTAGATCGGTTCGACCGAGTCAATGGAGTGGCCACCAGCCAGCGGGATGCCGGCATCGCGACAGACGGACTGCCCTCCTTCCAGAATACGGGCGATGACATCGT
This sequence comes from Lautropia sp., assembly GCA_030527825.1. Classification (GTDB taxonomy): domain Bacteria; phylum Pseudomonadota; class Gammaproteobacteria; order Burkholderiales; family Burkholderiaceae_E; genus Lautropia. The sequence goes on along the minus strand of JAUNAC010000001.1, from coordinate 465,121 downwards.
GTGGCAGGACATTGACGGGCATGCCAACGATCGCCAGGGCCATGATGGGCTGCCCACCCATGGCATAGACATCGGACAGGGCATTGGTGGCCGCGATGCGTCCAAAGTCATATGGGTCGTCAACGATCGGCATGAAGAAATCGGTCGTGGCGACGATGGCCTGGTTGTCGTTGATGCGGTAGACCGCCGCATCATCTGCTGTTTCAGTCCCGACCAGCAGGTTCGGAAACAGTTGGCTGGGCAGGTTGCTTCTGGCCAGCAGTTCGCCCAGCACGCCTGGTGCGATCTTGCAGCCGCAGCCACCGCCGTGCGATAGCGAGGTAAGGCGCGGGGCAGTGGTCGGGGTGGGCATGGGTATTACTCTGTCTGGTGATGGGAACGGAGCCCCATTCTATAGCGATCGTTATGCGTTGCTGTTGGGCTGTTCAGGTCAGGATATCGTTTGTGACAACAGGGCGGACGGTGCGGGCCGGTTCGTTGATCATTTCGAGCAGGGATGCTTCGATCTGGTGGCTCAGCGTTTTGAGAGGCAGATCGTTTGGATCCTGGCCAAAGGGGTTTTCGAGTTCGGCCCCCAGTGCTTCGAGTGCCAGAAAGGTATAGGCAATGAAGCAGACAATGACCGGGGTCATCAGCCCGATGCCGTCCAGCAGTCCGAAGGGCAGCCAGAAGCAGTATAAATAGGCGCAGCGATGGATGATGACGGAGTAGGGAAAGGGCAGAGGTGTTTCGGCAATGCGCTCGCAGCCGGCCAGGGCGGTGCTGAGTTCGTGGAGGTTGCGCTCAAAGGCAGCAGTGAAAGACAGGTTGAGTTCACTGGCTGTGATGCGCGCACCCAGCCATTCACTGGCCAGAAGTAGCGCCATGGCGGGCCGTTGTGTGGCATCGAGGATGCGACGGACGTCTGTTTCGTCCAGAAAGAGTCGTAGGTCTGCGGCTGGATCGGTGCCGGCCAGTTCATGCCGCAGCAGGTGGGCGAAGGCACACAGGCGCAGCAGCATCGGTCGTGCGACGGCGGGGCTGACGGTCAGGGTCAGGGCCTGCCGGCCCAGGGATCGGGAGGCGGCGAGGACCTGGCTCCAGAGTGTGCGCGCTTCCCAGTACCGGGCATAGCTGGTGCTGTTGCGAAATCCCAGGAAGATGGCCAGGGAGACGCCGATCAGGGAGAAGGGCACAAAGTTGAGGGAGACTTTCCAGTCCAGTATCTGGCCATGTAGCGCGGTTACCGCGGTGGCGAACAGGGTGATGATGATCAGTTGCTGGGCAATGGAAGGCAGGATGGAGCCACGCAGTACGAACAGCATGGGTAGCCAGTGAGGACGGGAGCGGACAATCATGGTGGTGGGGTGGCCGTGTCGGAGGTCGGATGAATAGTCTGGCTGGGAGCCTGTACGGGTCAGGCCGAGCGTCCGCAATAGGCGCGGGCTTTCCCGTATGATGTGGACTGAACGTTTTTCGTCAATCCATTTCAGGAGAAGCGTTGGTGGCACAACAGGTTTTCACAGGCAGAAAATGGGGTATCAGGTCTTTGTTGGCCGGCGGGGTTCTGGGATTCACCATGGCAGGAGGGTATGTAATGGCAGCAGAAGGGATAACGACGCCCGTGGCCGGGCAAGGTACGACAGACCGGGATGTGCTGGCACCGGTCGACGGACTGTTGACGTTCAAGAGCCGCTACACGGCAACCGATTCCATTAAGCGCATACAGGATGCGCTGCTGTCCAAGGGGTTGACGGTGTTCACCGTGATTGACCATCAGAAAGCGGCACAGCAGCAATCGCTCGATATGCCGGCGGCCAGCGTCATCATCGTTGGAAATCCCAAGATGGGTACGCCGATGATGGTGCAGCAACCGACGCTGGCCATTGACTTGCCAACCAAAGTGCTGATCTGGGAGGATGGCAAGGGTAATGTCTATGCGTCCATGAATTCGGCTGAGTGGCTGGCCAGGCGCCATCATCTGCCGGCAGAAGTGTTGGCGCCTCTGGCAGGACTGGAGAAACTGGTACCGGCGACGCTGTCCAAATAGTACGGGGCTGGTTTGCGCAGTCGCCGGGTTAAAACGGACAAGGGGCGGCCAGATGGCCGCCCCTTGTTTTTCGTGGAATCCGGTGTCGCAGAACAAGGTCAGTGATCTGCGGCAATCGGGTCATGTATCAGGTTGTGGTCTTGTGTTCCTGTTTGTCTAAAGGTTTTTTGAACAGGCCCAGACAGACGGCCGTGACCACCGCTCCCGCAGCGATCGCGCCGCTGTAGAGCAGGACGTTGCTAATGGCATTCGGGATCAGCATGACGAATACACCGCCATGAGGGGCTGCCAGCTCGATGTGGGCCAGTCCTACCAGCGCACCAGTGACAGCAGCGCCGATCATGCAGGCCGGGATGACCCGCAGGGGGTCGCGGGCTACGAACGGAATGGCACCTTCCGTAATGAAAGCCAGCCCCAGGACGGCGGCAGCCTTGGATGCGTCACGTTCTTCGTGGCTGAAACGGTTGCGAAAGAGCCAGCAGGCAACGGCAATGCCCAGGGGCGGTACCATGCCGGCGGCCATGATAGCTGCCATCGGGATTTTGATGTTACTGGCCAACAGCGTCGTGCCAAAGACATAGGCGGCCTTGTTGACTGGTCCCCCAAGATCGAAGGCCATCATGGCTCCGAGGATGGCCCCAAGCAGTGCGATGTCTTTGCCTTGCATGCCCTGCAGCCAGTGGGTCAGCCCTTCCATGGCAGCGACCATGGGCTTGCCAAGCACACTCAGCATCAGTACACCAACGATGCCGGTAGCCAGCAGCGGCAGGATCAGGACTGGTTTCAGGCTCTCCAGGGTGCGGGGCAGCCGAATGGCTCTGGCGAGGAACTGCGTCAGATATCCGGCCAGGAAACCTGCCAGAATGCCGCCCAGAAAACCGGCGCCAATGGCTGAGGAAATCATGCCCCCCACCATACCGGGAGCCAGGCCAGGCCGGTCGGCAATGGAGAAGGAAATGTAGCCAGCCAAGATAGGCACCATCAAGGCGAACGAATATTTGGCGCCGACCTGGAACAGATACCAGCCGAAAGTGCCTTCCAGATGGGGATCGGAGGGGACGTTGAGACCACCGATGGCAAAGGCCAGGGCGATGAGCAAACCGCCAGCGACCACGAAAGGCAACATGAAGGAGACGCCGGTCATGAGATGCTTGTAGGGACCGCTGCGGGCATTACCAGCGCCTTGACCGTCTTCCTGTGTGTCGGCGTTGCCGGCCTTACCATTGCCCCAGGGCCGCGCATCGGCCCACGCGGTATTCAGCACCTTGACCGGATCGTGGATTGCTGCCTTGGTACTGGTGCTATACAGGCGTTTGCCGGCGAAACGGGATTTGTCGACCTGAGTATCAGCAGCGATGACGACGAGGTCGGCCTTGGCAATCTCATCTGCGGTGAGCGTGTTCTGGGCGCCGACTGATCCCCGGGTTTCTACCTTGATCTTGTAGCCGGCCGATTCGGCTCCTTCTTCCAGGGCTTCGGCAGCCATGAAGGTATGGGCCACGCCCGTAGGACAGGATGTGATCGCCACGACGCTCATGCCAGCCGGGGGCGTAGACGAAACAGGGGCGCTATTGCCTGCCGCTTTGCCGGTTGGTACAGATGGCGCAGCCGGCGAGGCCCCACCACGGCTGGCCAATGCCTGCTGGATGACGGCATCGGCGTTGTCGAACACGGCCTGTGGCGCAACTTCGATGATGGGCAGGTGTTTGGGCAGGCTGGACAGGTCGATGGGGCCGTCAGCGGCCACGATGGCAACTTCGGCCTGGGATAGGTCGCTGTCTGAAAACCTGCCCTGCTCACCCAGATGACTGATGACTTTCAGGCTGAGTGTATGTCCGGCCTTAGCGGCTGCGGATTTCAGTGCCTCACCGACGATGAAGCTGTGGGCGGGCCCGGATTGGCTGGCGGAAATCGCCAAGATGCTTGCCACGGGGACTCTCCTCTAGGGGGTTGGGGACATGATCAGCGTGGGTGGACGTTGATCTGTTTGACCAGGGCTTCGACGTCCTGCACGGATGGCAGGCCGAACTCGATTTGCTGGATACGCGCTGCGGCACACGCCATACCGAAGATGGCGGCATCCGGGAAGGGATTGCCCTGCAGTAGCCGGGCAACGGTGCCAGCAACCAGTGTGTCGCCGGCACCGACAGTGGTTGCGACCTGGACTTTCGGGGGCGTTGCCAGCCAGCGACCCTCGGGGCCGATGATCAGGGCGCCTTCGCCTCCCATGGACACGACGACCCGCTGGACACCACCCGCCCGTAGTTCTTCGGCGGCCTGGATCAGATCGTTGATGTTGTTTTTCAGCGAGCGGCCCACCAGTTCTTCCAGTTCAGGACGGTTGGGCTTGATCATGACCGGGCCGGTGCTGGCCGAGACTTCAGTGGGCCAGCGCTTCAGAATCTCTCCCAACTGGCTGCCAGCCACGTCGATGACGACATGTACGCCATTAGCGACCAGCAGTTTGGCCAGACGAAGCCAGATGCTGACATCCACTCCGGGAGGAAGACTGCCCCCAAATTCGCACCAGTCGCCAGGGCGTACCAATGTATTGATCCGCTCGGACAGGATCAGTTCGTCCCTGGCTCGCTCTCCGGAGTCGAGCATGATGCCGGGCAGATTGATATCGGTAGACTCCCCAGCAGTGTTGTCGACAAGTTTTACGTTTGTGCGAGTGTGGCCAGGCAAGCGCACCATGGCATCCTTGATGCCGTTGCGCTGGAAAGCCTGGACAAACAGACTGTCATTGTCAGCTCCGATCCACCCAGTGGCAGTGGTTCGCACACCCAGTGAAGCCAGGATGATGGAGACACCGATTCCCTTGCCACCCGGGGTGCTGCTGAATCCGGTAGCACGATGCACTTCGCCTGGGATCAGCTTTTTCAATGGAATAGTCTGATCAATGGCCGGGTTGAGCGTGATGGTCAGGACTTGGGTCATGCGGCATCTCCTGAAGAGGGGGAAGAGGCTGATTTTAGGGCTGCGCCCAGGGCGCGGACGTCCTGGGCGGTTTGGGCCTCAAGCGCCTTGCGGGCCAGAGCCTGGAGCTCTGTCATGGACTGACGACGCAGCATGGCCTTGATCGTGCCAAGGTCGCTCGCGCTCATGCTCAGTTCGTCTACACCCAGACCCACGAGCAGCGCGGCACCCAGTGGGTCGCCCGCCAGGCCGCCGCAGACGCCCACGTGCCGTTTGTAGGGGCGTGCGCCAGCGACGGTCTGAGCGATCAGCCGCAGGACGGCAGGGTGCAGGGCATCGGCCAGACTCGCCAGTTCAGGATGCTGCCGGTCGATAGCCAGGGTGTACTGGGTCAGGTCGTTAGTGCCGATGGAGAAGAAGTCGACATATTTGGCGAACTGGTCGGACATGACAGCCGCGGAAGGCACTTCGATCATGATACCCAGCGGGACATTGGGCGCTTCCAGCTCCGTCCTGATCTGGTCGAGCTTTTCGCGCAGGGTCTGGACCTCTTCAATGCTGCTGATCATGGGGAACATGATGGATAGCGGACCGTGCTTGGCGGCCCGGTAAAGGGCACGTATCTGGGGGATCAGCAGTTCCTCGCGGCGAAGCTGCAGACGGGCCCCCCTGACGCCGAGGAAAGGGTTGTCTTCGTGAGGAAGGGCCAGGTGAGGAACCTGCTTGTCCCCACCGATATCCAGCGTTCGTACAATCAGCGGGCGCCCGGCCAGTACGCTCACCATGGACCGATAGACTTCGTACTGTTCATCTTCACCAGGTACATGATCCCGTTCCAGGAAAAGGAATTCGGTGCGCATCAGTCCTACGCCTTCAGCACCGGATTCGAGCGCGCGGCGCGCCTGGTCGGCACGGTTGGCGTTGGCGCCGATTTCGATGCGATGCCCGTCGGTGGTGACGGCAGGCATCATCCGGGTTTTGGTCTCTTCGGCCTGGAGATGGTTCAGCCGCTCAATGCGTTGCCGGGCTTCAGCCAGGGCTGCATCGGTAGGTTCTACGTACAAGCAACCCCGATAACCGTCGAGAATGGCTTGTGTACCATTTTGTGACAGTGCCGGAGAGAGCACCCCGGGCCCGGCGGCGACGACGGCGGGCATGCCCAGGGCCCGGGCCAGGATTGCAGTGTGGGCGGTCGGGCCCCCACGTGCCGTGCAGAAGCCTTTGACGCGGCTGGTGTCGATCTGTGCTGTGACCGAGGGGGCAAGATCATCAGCCAGCAGGATGGCATCATCTGGCCAGCCTTGGGTGAGGTCGCCGCTGTCATTGCCCATCCCCAGAAGGTGCCGTAGAACCCGCTCGCCCACGTCCTGCAGGTCGGCAGAACGGGCGGCCAGGGTGGCATCCTGAAGTTTGCGCTGGGCGTTGATTCGTGCGGTCAGACAATGTTTCCAGGCCCAGGCAGCGCCATGGCCTTCGACAACCGTATGAGTCACATCTGCCAGCCAGCCTGGATCGCGCAGTAGTTCCAGGTGGGCCTTGAATATGTTGGCCTGTTCGGACTGGCCCTGTTTTTCGGCCCGGGAGATCAGTGTAGCCAGTTGCCGCTGGGCGTTGGCCAGGGCATGATCCAGATCATCAGCCGCTTTGGCGACGCCTTCGAATGTGTCCTCGACCTCCAGCTCCTGAGATTCGGCCAGTACCAGTGTGCCGATGACCAGGCCCGGCGCTGCGGCAATACCGCTGAAGGTGTTGCGGGACTCGGGCTGCCAGGTCCCCAGTTCGCGTCCCAGACCCTGGGCCTGGGCCTGTTTGGCTGCGGCCAGCCGGGCCTGGCGCGTTTCCTCGTCACCCAGCAGCTTGATGGTGCCCAGCAGGGCGCTGATCGCATTCTGGGCATCTTCGCCCTGGGCGGAGACGCGCAGGCGAGCATTGTTGCCTGCACCCAGACTCAGCAGGGAGGCGACGCTGCGGGCATCGGCCACCAGATCGCCGCAGCGCACATGAACCTGGGATTTGAAGCGCCGGATACTCTCCACCCATTGACCGGCAGGACGGGCATGCAGACCGTTGGGATAGCTTAGTGTGATTTCCTTGCCTACCGGAAAATCCGCCAAGGCAGATGCGCTACCCCGGCTGCTGGCGGCAGGAGCTTCACCCGTGAGCGCCTCCTTGATGTCCGAGACATTCTGGGTCGTGAAGAGTGTTTGCAGACGGGCATCATCGCGCATCAGCCGGGTCAGCCGACGCAGCACCTTGATGTGCTCGTCTGACGCAGCAGCGATGCCGACCACCAGATGAACGACCTGATCCTTGCCTTCGACATCCTTGCCCCAGACAACGCCCTCTGGCACCTGCAGCACGGCCAGCCCGGTGCGCTTGACCAGATGTTTGTCGTCGATCATGCCATGCGGGATCGCTACGCCCTGGCCCAGAAATGTGGTGGCGGTCCGTTCACGTTTGAGCAGGCTGTCGGTAAAGCCGTCGGCGGCAAAGCCCGATTTGATCAGCAGCTCGCCAGCAGCCCGCACGGCATCGTCACGGGTCCGGGGCGTGGCCGCCAGCTGGACTTCGACAGGGGTGGTGTCCGGGGAATGGGTTGTCGTATTCATGAAGATTTTCCAGCCTGAAAAGGATCCAGCCGGTTTAAGTATCCCGGCAATAGTGTCGGTCTGGGCAGCGACAGGGTATCAGCCTGTGACCGGATGCTTGGTATGGGTCGCAGGTCACGATACGTGGCATGGCAGACCGTGTGCAATGTCGCCATCTTCTTACGGCGCGAGCGTGTTGGACGCGCAGTCGGGTTGCAGACCGAGGGATGACCTGCGATCCAGGAAGCTCGCGACAATCTGTCCGTACCGGTTGGTCTCGTGCTGCGCGGGCCGGGCTGTATCGGATCCGTCCATCGGAATGAGCGTTCTGGCCATGGGGCGGTTGCCTCTTGTTGGGGTGAGCGGCTCGTGCGTATCACCGATCAGGGTGATTAATGACACGGATGTTAACCATCTCAGTCTACGATGTTACTCGTTTGGAGGTGGATGCGTGCCAGGGTTCGAGCGGCAGGTGGGGATAAGTGTGTACCTCGGGGAAAATATGTGGTGCTTCGGTAGAATGGTTCGCTAGCGGCATCTCGGTGTCTCAAGCGGGGCCATTGGGCTGGGGTACGCTACCAGACGGTACTTTTTGAATGAGGATAGCCGACGAATGACCCGGCAGACTGCATGGCTTCTGAAACCGGGGACAGCCCACGTACCCTCGGTTGGTCGCGTGATCCCGGCAGCGCGTCCCAGGGCTCGTTCCAGTAGGGAGACGCCTGCTCTGCCCTCGCTGGAGGCGGTTCGTGCCATGCCACCTTTTGAGCGGCTGAAAGATGACGCGATCGTGGTGGTTGCGCCACGGGAGGCAGAGCAGGCGGCGGCCGAGATCGGGAAACATCAGGTTGTCGGGTTCGATACCGAGTCAAAACCTGTCTTTATACGCGGCCAGGCGCAGGAAGGCCCTCATCTGGTACAGTTTGCTGCCCGAAACAGGGCCTGGCTTTTTCCGCTGCAGCAGCCGGGCTGTGCTGATGTGGTTATGCGGCTGCTGTCCGATGCGGCACTGATCAAGGTCGGATTTGGCCTGGTGGGGGATCGGGCTCTGTTGCGCGCGCGCTTTGGGGCCACCCCGCAGGGGTTGATCGATCTGGACCATACCTTCAGGTCGTTGGGCTATCGGGCGTCGATGGGCATACGGATGGCCATAGCCGTGACGTTCGGCCAGTATTTTGAAAAATCCAAATCAATCAGCCGTTCCGACTGGTCGAAACTGCCGCTGTCGTCTGCCCAGCGCCGGTATGCTGCTTATGATGCCTGGGGAGCGTTGCGTGTTTACGAGGTATTGTGTGAGCAGGGTGTGACCGTGCTGTCACCGATGTCTACACGCCCCAGGTCACGTCTACGTCCGCTGCCAGCGCGGCGCGCATCAGATCAATGAGTGGATAGATACGTTGACGCAGGCTGACCGTCGGTTCTGGCGGCTCATCGGTGCAGTCGTCATCAGTTGTGTTGACATCGGAGGTCTGCTCATGGACTGCAGCATTCTCCAGGGCAGCGATTGCCGCCGGTATCTGCGCGACAGTGATGATGCCGGCGGCAGTAATGGGCTTGCCTATGATGTTGAGTATCTGTTCGGCGGGCCGGCCGACCAAGGTGACACTGCCAGTAGCCCGACTGCGGAATTCATACAGCATGGTGCGTCCTCTTTCAATACTTTCTGGTACGGTCAGTTCGATTATGACGGGTTTATGCCCCCACTGGCCAACCGATCGAGCGGGCGGCGCAGTGCCATGGCTTCTGCCATGTGCTGGGTGCCGATCGTGGTGCAATTGGCCAGGTCCGCGATGGTACGAGCGACCCGGAGCGCGCGATGCTGGCTGCGCATCGACCACCCGAAGCGGTTTGCTGCGTGTGCCAGCAATTGCCGGGCCTCTGGCTGAATGTCCATAGATGTGGTGATATGCCCTGCCGGGAGCTGGCTGTTAACGCATCCTTGCCGAAGGATTTGCCGCTCGCGGGCCTGCGCCACTCTGGCCGCGATGGTGCTGCTGTTCAGAGGCGGTGGGGAGGAAGGCGTTTGTCCGACGGATGGTGCGGATTCCCGGATCATCTCGATGCCGCAGTCAAAGCGCTCCAGCAGTGGCCCGGAAAGCTTGGCCTGATAGCGCCGGATCTGGGCAGGGGTGCAGCGACAGTGGCGGGCAGGGTCACCCAGGTGACCACAGGGACAGGGGTTCATGGTGGCGATCATCAGAAACCGGGCGGGAAAGGTTTCGTTGTGTGCGCCTCGGCTGAGGTTGATGGTGCCGGTTTCAAGCGGTTCGCGCAGGGACTCGATGACCGCGCGGCGAAACTCCGGCAGTTCATCCAGCAGCAGGACGCCATGGTTGGCCAGGCTGATTTCACCGGGGCGTGGGGGCTGACCGCCGCCCAGCAGTCCGGCCGGATTCACGCTGGCGTGGCTGGCGATGAAGGGGGGCTGCTTTGAGAGGACAGCGGGCTGTCTGGCAGCCGAGCGGATGGCTGCATTTTCAAGTGCCTGGGCGTTGCTGAGGTAGGGCAGGATGCCGGGCAGACAGCGCGCCAGCATACTTTTGCCGGTGCCTGGCGAGCCGCACAGCAGTAGTGGATGCAGCCCGGCAGCGGAAATTTCGAGCGCCCGGCGGGCTAACGCCTGCCCGTGCACATCGGCCATATCCGGACAGATGCAAGGGAGATGTTCGGACCGTATTTCTGCGTTTGCCGGTGCTGGTAGCAACGCCTGATGCCCGGTCAGATGGGCTATGACTTCGGTCAGAGTGGCTGCGCCATAGAGTCTGGTCAGGCCGCTGAGGGCGGCTTCGGCCAGATTGTCCCGGGGCAGGATCAGTGCATGGTCGGGGGCCTGGGTGTGGACGCCCATCGCAACCGCCAGCGCAGCTGTAATGGGCCTGAGTTCGCCAGACAAAGACAGTTCCCCGACCAGTTCCAGATCATGCAACGCCTGATGCGGAATCAGGCCACAGGCAGAGGCCAAGGCGATGGCGATGGGCAGGTCAAAACGCCCGGACGCCTTGGGCAGGTCTGCTGGTGCCAGGTTGACTGTGATGCGCCGGTTGGGAAATTCAATGCCACTTTGTTGCAACGCCGCCCGGACGCGCTCCCGGCTTTCCCGTACCGATGTTTCGGGCAGACCGACGATATTGAAGGCGGGCAGGCCGTTTGCCAGATGAACCTCGACCCGCACGCCCGGTGCTGACAGCCCGAGCAGTGCCCGGCTCTGAACGACTGCCAGGGAGTTCATTTCTTGTCAGGCTGGGCGCCGTCGGTGAGGTCCGGGGCGCTGCTCTGGCGGGCCAGCTGATTCTCCAGCGCATCGACCTGGGCCTGCAGTGACTGCAGCAGGGCGCTCTGTATATCGAATTCCTCACGGCTGACCAGCTCCAGCCGGTTGAAGGTCTGTCCCATGAGCGCCTTCAGGTTGCGCTCGATGTCCGCTGCCGGACTGGCTTTGATCATGTCAATGATCTTTTGCTGAAAATCCTGAAAAAAAGCCTGCTTTTCCATGAAATGGCACTCCGCTCAAAGGGGAAACGATTAGGTTCTGATAGTACGCCGCAATCCGGCGCGGTCACCAGGGTGTCCGTACCGGATGAACTAGTCCATTCTTCCATACCAGGTCACGCCGGTTTATGGGGACGATTTTGGTACCGGGAGGCGGAAACACGGGCGTCTCGGCAAAAATAAGAAATTATGAATTCTTTATTTTTCATGAAGCCATTTGCGTCAGAAGATGTCTGCGCCGTATGCCAAACGGGCTTGACTGGCTCTAGAATGATCCGCCCGACTGGCACACGGTCAGTCCACTTTGCTGGCACACGGTCAGTCCACTTTGATTCCCGGATGGTGTATGGACATTCTTTTCATCCTCGACCCTTTTGAGTCTCTGAAGCCGGAGAAGGAGACTAGCATCGCCATGATGCGGGCTGCTCACGCTCGTGGACACCGGATCTTTGGCTGTCTGCAGGGTGATGTCAGCCTGGATGAAGGCAAGGTCACCGCGCGTGTGACGGCATTGACACTGACGGATGGCCGGCATCCCTGGTATGAAGCTGGTGAAGTTGGTACGGAAGATCTGGCCCGCTTTGACGCCGTGCTGATGCGCAAGGACCCCCCTTTCGACATGGAATACGTCTACTCCACCTACATGCTGGAGCGCGCGATCGACCAGGGGGCGCGGGTCTATAACCACCCGGCTGCAATACGGGACCACAACGAAAAGTTTTCCATTACGGCCTATCCGCAGTTGACGACGGATGTCATGGTGACCCGGGATCCAGGCCGCCTGCGCGAATTCATTGCCCGCCATGGCGAGGCTGTGCTCAAGCTGCTGGATGGCATGGGCGGCGCTTCCATTTTCCGCGCCCGTCGGGATGATCCCAATCTGTCCGTCATCCTGGAGACGATGAACCGCTTCGGCCAGCGTACCGTGATGGCCCAGCGCTATCTGCCGGCCATTGCGCAGGGTGACAAGCGTATCCTGCTGATTGATGGCGAAGTGGTGCCTCATGCGCTGGCTCGCATCCCACAGGCAGGAGAGGCGCGGGGCAACATGGCGGCCGGCGGCCGGCCCGTGGCCCAGCCCCTGTCAGCGCGTGACCGGGAGATTGCTGCCTATCTGGGGCCGCGGCTCGCTGCCAAGGGGCTGTTCCTGGTCGGGCTGGATGTGATTGGCGAGAGTCTCACCGAGATTAACGTGACCAGTCCGACCGGATTCATGGAAATTACCGCTCAAACCGGTTTCGACGTCCCTGCCTTCTTTATCGAGCGGCTGGAGCGGCGGGTGAGTGCTGATCGTGCGGCTGCGCGCGCTGGCTGAGCAGATTTGATGATTTCGGTGCTGATCATCGCGCATCAGCCGCTGGCAACAGCGCTGCTGGGCTGTTGCCGCCATGTCTATCGCGCTTTGCCAGTGCAGGCTGCGGCCCTGGACATCATCCCGGATGAGGATCCCGAGCAGGCGTTGCGCGAGGCGCGCAGCCTGGCCAGTCGCATCAACGACGGCAGTGGCCTGGTTGTGCTGACCGATCTGTACGGGGCAACACCATCACGCATTGCGGTGCAGATGGCAGTGCCGGGCCGGGTGAGTGTCTTTTATGGCGTCAACCTGCCCATGTTGTTAAAAGTGTTTAACTACCGGGCCCGCATGCCGCTGCGCGAACTGGAGTTTCTGGTGATGCGCGATGCTGCCGACGGAATCGGCCTGGTTGATCTGGAGCCGCAGGGTCGCCGGATCGGTACGATAGCCGATGGATCATCCTGTGCCGGAGAGAGATAGTTCTGTACCCGAATCCCCATGAAAGAAGCTGAAGTCAAGATTGTCAACCGTCTGGGTGTGCATGCGCGCCCCTCTGCAGCGCTGACCCAGCTTGCTGGTCGTTTCAAGGCTACCGTCTGGTTTACCCGGGGGGCGCGTCGGGTCAATGGCAAGAGCATCATGGGGGTGATGATGCTGGCGGCCGCCTGCGGCTCGATACTGAAAATAGAGGCGGATGGTGAGGATGAAGAGGCTGCGCTGCAGGCATTGACCGAGCTGGTGTCATCCGGTTTTGGCGAAGAGCTGGGAGATGTCTCATGATGCAGATCCTGTGCGGAGCGGCCATTGGTGGCGGAATTGTGGTGGGACATGCCTGTGTGCTGGAGACAGGGTTCATCGATGTACCCCGCTACTACATTACAGCGGACGAGGTGCCCCGGGAGCACGCACGACTCGATGCGGGCTGCGCTGCCGTGGAGGCCGAACTGCAGGGGGTGGCTGCCCAGTTGCCGTCGGATGCTCCTGCGGAAGCGCGGGCGTTGCTGGATGTGCAACTGATGCTGCTTCACGATGCGGCCTTGATCGATGCCGCCCGATCCCGGGTGGTGCAGGGGAATCTGAACATCGAATGGGCCATTTCCGAAACAGCCGAGGGGCTGGCGGCACAGTTTCGTGCCATAGAAGATCCTTATCTGAAGGAACGCGGACGGGACGTTGAACAGGTCGCTGAGCGTCTGCTCAAGGTTCTGTCCGGCAGCAACCCTTCTGCAGTCAGCCAGCACACGGCCGGTGAGCCGCTCATCTATGTTGCCCAGGATCTCCAGCCGGCCGACATGCTGCAATTGCGGGGAGCGCTTGGTTTTGTCTTCGAGCAGGGCGGCATCCATTCGCACAGCGCCATTCTGGCCCGGAGCATGCAGGTGGCGGCGGTGGCGGGTATCGGAGGAGCAACAGCCAGTATCGCGGATGGGGATCTGCTGGTGCTGGATGGTGATGCCGGCCAGGTCATCATCAGGCCCGATGAAACGGTACTCCAGCAGTATCGGACGCGCCAGCAGCAGGCAGCCGAACAGGAGCGCCTTTTGAGCCGTCTGGCCGATGTGGCCTGCCTTACCCGGGATGGCTGTCAGGTTTCCATGCTGGCTAATATCGAGCAACCCGAAGAGGCTGGACAGGCGTTGCGCGTTGGTGCCGAGGGTATCGGACTGTTTCGCTCGGAATTCCTGTTTCTGAACCGCAGCCGGCTGCCGGACGAAGAGGAGCAGTACCGTGCCTATCGCCAGGTGCTGCAGGCCATGCAGGGCAGGCCGGTCACTATACGCACCATTGATGTCGGTGCAGACAAGCTGCTGTCGGGGCAGGCGCTCATGTCGGGTGCCACCTCCGCGCTCGGGCGCCGTGCCATTCGTTACAGTCTGGCGGAGCCCGAGATGTTTCTGGTGCAGCTGCGCGCGTTGCTGCGCGCGTCCGCGCATGGCACCCTGCAGATTCTGCTGCCCATGCTAACCCAGCCTCAGGAGGTTGACGAGGCGTTTCTGCTGCTTGCCCAGGCACGACAGGAACTGCATGCCCGTGGTGAACCGATGGCGGACAGCGTGCCGGTCGGTGGCATGATTGAAGTGCCAGCGGCCGCACTGTCGGCCGCCATTTTTGCCAACAAGCTGGATTTTCTGGCCATTGGTACCAATGATCTGGTTCAGTACACCCTGGCCATTGACCGCACCGATCACCGCATTGCCCATTTGTACGACGAGCTTCATCCCGCCGTGCTGCGCCTGATTGCCCTGACGATTCGCGCCGCCCGCAAGGCAGGCAAGCCTGTCTGTGTCTGTGGCGAAATAGCCGGGGAATACCGGGCAGCGCCGTTGCTGCTAGGCATGGGGCTGCGCGCCTTTTCCATGCCGCCCGCGCGGTTGCTGCGGGTCAAGGATGCCGTGCTCAAGGTAGATACCTGCCAGTTGACACCGCTTGTGAGGCGCATGCTGGCTCAGGATGATCTGGGCACGATCCGCCGCGGCCTGGCCTGCCTCGGCATGGACCCGTCAGCGGCAGAATCTTCGATGACAGGAGCCGTTTCCGTATGAGTCTGCTGGTTACTCCGGTACGGCACCGTTTTGATACTCCGTTGCCGCTGACCAGTGGTGGGCAGTTTGGCCCCTATGAGCTGGTTTATGAAACCTACGGAACGCTGAATGCGAAGCGCAGCAATGCTGTACTGATCTGTCACGCACTCAATGCTTCCCATCATGTGGCCGGGTTGACAGCGGGAACGGCTGATGACCATGGCTGGTGGTCGAACATGGTGGGACCTGGCCGACCCGTGGATACCGACCGTTTTTTTGTCATCGGGCTTAACAATCTGGGCAGCTGTTTTGGCTCTACCGGTCCCATGTCAACCGATCCGGAGACCGGTCATCCCTATGGCCCGAGTTTCCCGGTCATCACCGTAGAGGACTGGGTGCACAGCCAGGCCCGGCTGGCCGACGCGCTGGGTATCGAGCGTTTTGCCGCCGTGATGGGTGGCTCGCTGGGGGGGATGCAGGCGCTGGCCTGGAGTTACCTCTATCCTGAACGTCTGGCCTACTGTGCCGCCATCGCTACCGCTCCCCGCCTGTCTGCACAGAACATTGCCTTCAATGAAGTCGCCCGCCGCGCCATCGTGACCGACCCCGATTTTCATGCCGGACGTTTTTATGACCATGGTACGGTACCCTCGCATGGGCTGCAGGTGGCCCGCATGATTGGCCATATCACTTATCTGTCGGATGACACCATGGCGGAGAAGTTTGGCCGGATGCTTAAGCACGGCCAATATGGTTTTTCCTTTGACGTGGAATTTGAGATCGAGAGTTATCTGCGCTATCAGGGAGAAAAATTTTCCCGCTACTTCGATGCCAACACCTATCTGCTCTATACGCGGGCACTAGACTATTTTGATCCTGCCAGAGCAACCGGTGGCGATCTTGCCAGGGCTCTGGCACCAGCAACCTGCGCATTCCTGGTGATTTCCTTCACAACGGACTGGCGATTCTCGCCTGCCCGCAGTCATGAGATCGTCAAGGCGTTGCTGGCCAACCGGACGCCGGTTACCTATGCCGAAATCGAGGCACCTCATGGCCACGATGCCTTTTTGCTGGATGACACTCGGTACCATAGTCTGGTGCGCAGTTATTTTGACCGCATTCATCAGGTGGTCAGCGCATGATGCCTTCCAGCTTTCCTGAGCTCCGGGCCGATCTGGCCATCATCGCCGACTGGATTCGGCCCTACGCCAATGTGCTGGATCTGGGCTGCGGGGACGGTTCCCTGCTGGCTTATCTGTCCCGCGCCAAGCACTGTCATGGCTACGGCGTGGAAATTGATGATGCTGAGGTGCTTGCCTGTGCCCGGCGCGGGGTGGATGTGATCCAGCGCAACATTGAGGATGGTCTCGAAATGTTTCGCAGTGGGGGGCAGTTCGATGTGGTGGTGCTGTCCATGGCCCTGCAGGCGACCAAGCAGACCGAAAAGGTGCTGGCAGATATGAGCCAGGTAGCCCGGGAGGGTATTGTGTCTTTTCCCAACTTTGGTCACTGGTTCCATGTATGGTCTATTTTGCGCGGGCGCATGCCGATTACGCGGGAGATGCCTTACGAGTGGTTTGATACCCCCAACCTGCACCTGACCACGCCCCGTGATTTTGAAGATCTGGTTGCCCGCCTGGGTCTGGTCATCATGGAGCGCATATTTCTGGCCGAAGGGCGGGTGGTACGTTATTTTCCGGTCAAACGTGCTACGCAGGCTATCTATCGATTTCGGCGGCGCACCGACTAAAAAAACCCTGTACATGCCATGGTAAAAAGTCATCATGTACTGACCAGGCCACATTTGCTTCCCAAAGCGTTGTTTTCATATGACGAAATTGCGGCTTTGAACATGCCGGGGTAACGCAATGCAGATGCAAATGAATGCTAATGTTGCGTGAGATACCGTTTGTAATCCTTCTACGCAGATCGTCCAGATAATGCGTTAATTGCACCTGCGGCGCCTGATCGCGCTGGCCCGGTTTGTGGGGGCGCAGCGCCATGGGCTACCGCACTCAACGCAACCAGCCTGGGGTTGGTTCTGTCTCGTCCTTGCTCTCGTGCCTTGCCCGGCCAGACCTGTTCAGGTGCATGATGTGTTCCTGCCGCGCTGCTGGTGAAGGCAAGACCCTGGCAACCGTGGCAGAAGTGTCCCCCGGCAACGGGATCAGGAGTGATTTGATGCCACAAGTCGACAGAAGCGCGCGGTATTCCGAGTACCGGGTATGGGGATTGGGCCAACGCGGTACGCCGCTGGAGATCTACGATCCTGCACGGTTTCCTTCGATTGCCCAAGTCATCGAACATCTGGAGGGGCGCCTGCTGGAGATCCGCGGTGAAGGTGAACCAATTCAGATTGCCCTGGCGGAAGCAGGCCGTACGGATGATCCTGATGCAGTCAACCGCCGTTTCACGCCGTTTTTTTCCTCCCTCACATCGCTGGACTTCTTTTGCAAGCTGAATCTGCAGACTTATCTGTCAGTCGAAGGGGATGTGGCGCCGCGGCGCTGGTTTTGGCAGGAAGGCACCCAGGCTGGCTATCGCTCGTCTGGTGTTGGATCTATCGTGAACGAAACGTCCGTGAGTATTGCCCGTAGTGCTGGTCATTGAGACCGGAACGCATGCACAGAAAAGAATGGTGAGATCGCCTGGCTGCGTGAGAAGGGCGCCGATCGTGTCAATGCAGCTGATGCAGCCTGATCTCGCCATAGCCGAACGTTCGGCGCAGTGACTGCGCCGCGTACGCCTGGCAGAGTTCGCGGGCAGCGGTCTGGACATCGTCAGGAACCTGTTCGCACAGAATGACCCGCAGAAGACCTTCGGCGATCAGGTCGAAATCCGCCTGGCGTCCCTGGCTCGGGGCTTCGTTCATGAGCCGCCAGAGCTCAGCTACCACTGTCGTGGGGTGCTCGTCGACAAATTGCCGCAGCTCCGATGGATTGTCCTGGGACATTAGTAAGCTCGAATAGAAAAGGCTTCAGATCGTAGAGGCAGAATGCTACGGTATATGGCAATACTGTATAGGCAAGTATAGTTATCTGTCGCAGTCCGACAGGGCCAGTGGTCAGAAACAGCCGCCGAACGGTGCAGTGATGATGATTTTTCCCACTACGGTATCCATGGCAGCGCCTGTCAGGGCAGCTTTGCGGGAAGATGGCCACCAGAGGCGTCGCCGGCGGCGTAGAATGGCCGGTTCAAGGCACCAGACCTGACAGCTCTGGGCCTCAGGAACCGTCATGTCCGATCAAGCGACTGTTTCCGATGTTCTGGTCATCGGCATGGGGCCCGTTGGTCTCTACCAGATCTTTCAGCTTGGCCTGTTGGGGCTGCGCGTTGCCGCAGTCGATTCGTTACCGCAGCCTGGTGGGCAGTGTCGGGCTCTGTATGCCGACCGAACGATTTACGATCTGCCCGCCCTGCCGCAGCTGACGGGGCAAGCCTTGTCGGAACGCCTCTGGGAGCAGACCCGGCCATTTTTTCCGGAACTTCACTTCGCTCAGACGGCCATAGCCCTTCGACCCTGGCAGGCGTCGGCATCGGCGTCTGCGGGTGGTTTCGAGCTTCAGACCGCGGCAGGTCTCACATTCCGCGCCAGAGCGGTCGTTCTGGCAGCAGGTGCAGGTGCCTATCAGCGCCGGCCTCTGGCGTTAGCGGGGGCCGAAGACTGGCTTGACCGACAGATATTTGTAGGGCCAACCACTGCGGATCGCTTTGCGGCACAGCAGGTCGTGGTGGTGGGTGGAGGCAATGAGGCAATTGAGCTGTGTCTGGCACTGGTGACAGCCGGTGCTGCCGGTATCAGTCTGGTGCGTCACCGTGGCCGTTTCAGCCGTTTCACGACAGATCCCGCCTTGGTACAGGCGGTGGAAGAACAGGCCGCGCTGGGTCGGATCCGGCTCGTAACCGGGCAGCCACGGCGGCTGGTGGCTGGCCCGTCTGTCAGGCCGGCGGATCAGCAGACCACGGTGGATTCCCCTGACTCGGGTTCCGCAGCGGAGCGGCGCCTTGAGGCGCTGGTCTTGACTGATAGCGAAACGGGTCAGGAGGTCTTCCTGGCGCTGGATGCCCTGATTCTCTGCGAAGGACAGACTCCTACCCTGTCGCCGCTGGCAGACTGGGGGCTGCCCCTGGATGGCCGTCAGCTGCCGGTGGATCCGGCCACCATGGCCAGTGCGGTACAGGGCCTTTACGCGGTGGGCGACATCTGCCGCTATCCGGGCAAACTCAAACTCATCACCACCGGTTTTGCCGAAGCAGTGCGGGCAGCACACAGCGTTGCACATCAGCTGGCTGGCCGGCCAGGCGTGCTGGAATACAGCGCTGTCAGCCTGCGCCAGCAACGCCGGCTCGGCGTGCTGACAGAGCAGATGCTCGCCACCCGGTTGCGGCCTCACCTGCATTTTCCTGATGGACTCTGACGTGTCTGCCGTAACGGCCAGTGCGGATGGCATCCTGCATCAGGTGTTTGGCTACCCGGCTTTTCGCGGGCAGCAGCGTGAAATCATTGAACACGTTGCCCAGGGCGGGAATGCACTGGTTCTCATGCCCACCGGCGGAGGAAAATCCCTGTGTTATCAGATCCCGGCTCTGATGCGGGCCGGGGTCGGGGTGGTGGTATCTCCGCTGATTGCCCTGATGCAGGATCAGGTGGCGGCCTTGCGTGAGCTGGGTGTTGCGGCGGCCTATCTCAACTCTGCTCTGTCGGCCACGGAGGCTGCCGACATTGAACGGCAACTGCGTGGCGGGGCCATCAAGCTGCTCTATATCGCCCCCGAGCGCCTGTTGACCGAGCGCTGTCTGGCCCTGCTGCATAGCTGCCGGATTGCCCTGATTGCTATTGATGAAGCGCACTGCGTATCACAGTGGGGCCATGATTTTCGACCCGAATACATTGGACTGGGGCGGCTGGCGGATGAGCTTCCGGACGTGCCGCGCGTCGCGCTGACGGCTACTGCCGATGAGCTGACCCGTCAGGAAATCGTCAGTCGCCTGAAACTGCAGGATGCCAGACCCTTTGTCACCAGCTTTGACCGACCCAATATCCGCTACCGGATTGTCGAGAAACGGGAGGGGAACCAGCAGCTGCTGCGCTTTATCCGGGATGGTCACGAAGGGGAGTCCGGCATTGTTTATTGCGCATCCCGCAACCGGACAGAACAAATCGCGGCCTTTTTGCGCAGTGAAGGGCTGAACGCCCGCGCTTACCATGCCGGTCTGCAGGCCAGTGAACGCAGCGAAGTGCAGGCTGCCTTCCAGCGCGAAGACGGCATGATTGTGGTTGCCACCGTTGCGTTCGGTATGGGCATCGACAAACCCGACGTCCGCTTTGTGGCGCATATTGATCTTCCCAGATCCATCGAAGCCTATTATCAGGAAACCGGTCGTGCCGGCCGTGATGGCCTGCCTGCCGAAGTCTGGATGGCCTATGGACTGCATGACGTCGTGCAGCAGCGCCGCTTCATCGAGGCGTCGGAGGCCAGTGAGGCTTTCAAGCGCCTGCAGAGCAACAAGCTGGACGCGATGCTGGCATTGTGCGAAGCGACCGATTGCCGCCGGGTGCGTCTGCTGGCTTACTTTGGCGAGCAGGCCGGGCCATGCGGCAACTGTGATAACTGCCTGTCCCCCCCACACACCATTGACGGTACCGTGCTGGCCCAGAAGTTCCTGTCCTGCGTCTACCGCTGTACCCGGGCCAGTGGTCATCCGTTCGGGGTGCAGCATCTGATTGATGTGCTACGGGGCCAGGCCAGCGAAAAGGTTCGGAACAGCGGTCATGACCAGCTGCCGATCTTTGGCGTGGGTAGCGACCTCAGTCTGGCCCAGTGGCGCTCGGTGGTCCGGCAACTGTCCATCGCCGGCTACATACACATAGACGCCGAGCGTTTCCAGACCGTTTCATTGACCGAGGCTGCCCGCCCTGTGCTCAAGGGCGAACAGAGCGTTCGTATGCGCGAACCCGCCGAACGCGAACCGCGAGGCAGCCGCACGCGCCGGCGTGCCGCAGCGATGTCCACGCTGGAACGTGATCTTGACGCGGCCGGCGCCGCCTGCTTTGCCCGTCTGCGCAGCTGGCGCAGCCAGCAGGCCAGGGAAGGTGGCGTGCCGGCCTATGTCATCTTCCATGACGCCACGCTGCACGAGATCGCCCTGCGCCAGCCTGACAGCCTCCAGGCACTGGCGGCCGTGCCCGGTGTGGGTGAGCGCAAGCTCGATACCTATGGCGAAGCCGTGCTGGAGGTGGTGGCCGACCGCGGGTAGGGGTGTCGTGACCCGGCCGGGGCGATGCCGGTAGACTATCCGGCGTTGCCGATGACGGCTCTCCGCCCCCGCACCATGACCCAGCCCTTTGCCCCGGTACCCCTGAACAGGGCATTTCGCCTCATCAACCATGGGCCGACCGTGCTGGTCTCGGCGCGCAGCCAGGGCGTGAGCAACGTTATGGCTGCGGCCTGGGCCTGCGCACTCGACTATGCGCCACCCAAGCTGACGGTGGTGCTCGACAAGGCAGCGAGTACCCGCGGGCTGATCGAGCAGAGTGGTGCATTCGCCATCCAGATCCCCACGGCAACCCAGGTTGAGCTGGTCTACCAGGTCGGGCATCGCAGCCTGGCCGACGATCCGGACAAACTGGCGCATTGCGGCGTCTCGCTGTTCGAAATGGCCGGTCATGACTTGCCCTTCGTGCGCGGCTGCAGTGCTTGGCTGGCCTGCCGCCTGGTGCCAGAGCCACACAACCAGCAGGCATACGACCTGTTCATTGGCGAGGTCGTCGGCGCATGGGCCGATACGCGCATCTTTCGGGATGGCCACTGGCACTTCGAGACCGCTGACCCAGCGCTGCGCAGCCTCCATTACGTCGCCGGCGGCCATTTCTATGCCATCGGTGAGGCGCTGAACGTGGCAAAGGGCAAGGTGGGGTGATCGGGCCGTGGACGCCAGGCGCATGTATCCATCGGTCGGTCATGATGTCCTGTTCGTTGCGGGAGCAGCCTGAGAGCACCTCGTCACGCGCGGTGCATCATGAAGCCCGGATATCGAGCCCTACGGAGGTGATCGAACGAAAAGAAGGACCATTGACGAGAGGAGAGGGGAGCCAGCTCTGACGCATCAGTCATGTCGCCTGTTTTATTGCAGTCCCAGGGTAAGTGTGAATAACGATTTCCTGGGCGGGTATTTTGATACGAAAGGCGTCGTTTGGCTGCGGATTGCAACAGCGAAGAATCGCAAGCCATGGAAAATCGGGGGGCGGGTCGCGATGGTCAATGCGGCCTGATAGAAACATTAGGGTTGACGCCAAGGGACTGGAAGAACAAAAACGTGGAGATCTGAATGGAAATGACCAGAAACGATGACGTCATACGGTGGTTGAAGTGGCATGCCCGGATCAACCTGGGCGTTGTGATGATCTTCGTTGTCTGGGTCGTCATCGTCTTCTTTGCCAGCCTGCATCGAGGTTTTGGCCGTGCCATTGTTGAAACCCTGTTTGGGGCGCTGCTCTGCCTGTTCATGGCCTGGGCGATTCTGTGGCTGGTCGACAGAACCTTCGGAAGCATCGCAAGACGTATCTGTGTCAAGAAGTTGCAGACGCAGCTCGACAGCTTTATCAATCCGAACTTCGAGTGCACCTGGGATCGTGAGCCCGGTGTGTTCAGAATAGATACCCGGGACGGGTTCCTGATCGTCAGCTCATCCCAGACGGGTTATTTCCCGATCCAGTTGGTCGGGCAGGACATCATGTCGACCAAGATCGAACGAGCCCTCAGCATCCAGACCGAAACGAAGCACAGCGGTAGCCCGTTTGTATACGGTGGAAATTTCGGCTATCAGTTTGGCGGACGGTCCACGTCAGTCAGCAGGACGAACGTGTCAGCATTCCTTGAGATCAAGTATCTCACCGCCCAGAAGCTACCGGAAATCCTCGTCATTCCCTTTGGTTCAGACCGCCTGGCGGCCGAAAAAGCCCAGAGCATGGTGCAGATGCTCTGATTTACACCGGAATCATTACCCCGGCCGGCAGCAGCCCTTCATCCTCGCGGCCAGACAGAACATCATCCAGCGGACGCACGGCGGCCACGGCACTCCCCTGGACCAGGTCGATGCCCAGTTCCTTCAGGGGACGGAGCTCGAGCGGGTTATTCACCTGATCCAGCAGGCACTGGATACCCAGTGATGCGCAGAGTGCGCGCAGCGCGGTAATCTCGCGCCGGGCATGGTGATTGCTGTTCAGGTCAGCGAACCGGCGGCCATCCAGCCGGATGTGACGAATGGTCAGTTGCGACAGTATGTGAAGGGGAATCTGATTGGATTCGGAGTCGGTCAGGTCAATGCCCGAGTGCACCGACATCAGTCGCAGATCCTTCAGGAAGGCTTGGGATCCCTTGGGATCATAGATCAGTGATTGCGAAGGCAGTTCGATGCACAGCCGGCTGTTGACGGTGGCATTGCGTTCGTCTGCAGCGCCCAGCAGACGGATCAGGTTGCCAGTGAAGCCGGATTCGGCCAGGGACAGCGGGTTCAGGCGGAAAATCACCATGCCGTCGCCCGGCAGGACACTGGACTGCGTACCCAGCGTTTGCAGAATCTGGGTCAGCAGCATGCGATCCATGAGTCCGGACGCTCCTTGCTGGGCGGCCGCCTGCTGCAACCGGTTCGGGAGCTGGATCTGGCCGCTGTCGGCCAGCAGGCGTGGCAACACAGTCAGCGACTGCATTGGTACATCCTTGTGCAGCGATGTGATGGCCTGTGCATAGAGGCGGATCTGGGCTTCAGGCAGTTTCTGACGCAGTTGCTGGCCAAACTGTCGGGAAGGATCTGCGTCGGCCAGCGCAGGGCTGTCGGCCATCACGGCGTAAGGGTGTGGTGCGCCTTCCTGTCTGGAGAGCTGGCAGGCCAGACGGGCAGACTCGATCAGCTGCTCCGCATTCATGCCGCTGACGCACTCTACCGCCCCGATGGACACATCAATCGGGATGGACATGCCGAGGTATTCCACTGGCGTGCGTGACAGCATGGTCAGCAGCAGGGTGGCCTGTGAACGGGTGAGCGTGAGTTCATTACCCGGCAGGATCAGCAGGAACTGGTCGTCCCGGACCCGTCCCACGGCGGCCGGCGGCGAAATCTGTTTGCTGAGATGTTCGGCCACGGCGCGCAGTACAGCGTCACCGGCGGCGCGTCCAAATACATGATTGATGTTGCCGAATTCGAGGATGTCCACATACACGCAGCTCAAAGGGCTGCTGGCACGCAGCTGGGCGATCTGCCTGCCCAGAATCCGTCGCAGACCGATCAGGTTAGGCAGACCCGTCAGGTTGTCTCGTTCGGCAATTTCCTGAAAGGTGGTGGCGCGGCGTGCGTGCGTGGTGACTTCGTGCATGCCGATCTCAAACCCCCCGCCGTCACGGATGTTGGCTTCCAGAACCCAGACGCGCTCCTGCCCGGCACGGGTAAGGGTCAGTTCGCTGTGATGGTGACCGCTTTTTTTAAGATCGGTGATCAGTTGCTGGGTAACTGTTTCTCCCACTAAGGCGGTGATGGGTGGAGCAGGCTGGCGGGTCAGGTCGCCGCCAAATGCATCTGCGGCCCGCTGGTTCCAGCGCTGTAGTGATCCATCGGCGTTGACACTCAGTAACGCCACAGGTGAGGTGTTGTAGATACGGTGCAGGGCGCGTGCTGCAGCATCTGTCCGTTGCAACTCTACCTTGAGCCGACCTTCACGCCGGGCTGCCTGCAGGAAAAATCCTGCAACCCAGATCATGAGTCCTGCCGCTGTAATGATCTGTAGCCAGGATACATCGAGGATGCTGTATTCCCAGGTTCGTTTCGCAAAGCCAAGTTCCAGAACGAGGCTACACAACAAAGCCCCGGCAACGCCCAGGCGGCTTTCCAGTCCTGGATACTTCCGGAGAATGATGACAGACTCGGTGAACAGGGTCAGCAGCAGCAGGGCGGCCATGACGCTGGCCAGAACATGGGCATAAAACACTGGCAGGAATGGCAGTGCGCAGCCCAGACCAACTGTCAGCGGCGGGGTGACGCGAAACAGCACGGTACGATCCCGGAGATGTGCTGACGGGTTTGCATGAGGGTTGATGAACATCCAGTGCAGCATCCCCACGACTGGCAGTAGCGCCAGCGCCTGCAGCAGCAAAATGGCCGTGCTCATCATATTTTCGTGCAATGGCGCCCGATCACTCACCTGGATGGCCAGTGTCAGGAGGCCCAGTACACAGAAACTCCAGGTGGTCAGGAGCGCATGACGGGACCACTGGGCCAGGGGCTTGAAAGTGAGGCCGGCGATTTGCACGGTAAATGTTCCAGAAGGTTATGGAATGTGGGCAGTTCAGATCACAGCCGATACGTCTGGCAGCAGAGCACCAGAATGCTTGGCTGGGGGCCAGGTGGCCAGCCGGATTACGCTGTTTGGCCGAAGTAGGACGACAGTCGGTTGTCGCATGTTGGCCGGTTATTGTCTTTTTTTTGCATCGTTTAAAAGCCAGCCGACACTGGAAACATTGTGTTTGGCCCGGTCAGCGGTAGCATCCGCCTGAATCGGGCCGAGTGCACCGCGGGGAAGGGTCAACAGAGGTTGGCACGCAGGTGGCACGGCTGCCCGCCCGTGGAGTTCTTGCCCTTGTTCTGATCGTTTCATCGACATTTCATTGCCGCTCTGCCGCGGGCCGGGCACTGTCACCGAGGAGAGGGGGTTCACATGGCCCAGACCGACGCCGCCAATGTTCCACAGCCACTCATCCTGCGCGATGGCCATCGCACCGAGACTGGAATTGAGCCGGGCTGCTATTTGACCGACTGGCTCAATGACCCGGCTGATCCGGATCTGTCGATTGCGTGTATCCGGGTTACGCCGGGGTCAGAGACGCGGCTGCGCCGCTTCGAAAATATCCAGGAGCGCTATGTGGTGCTGGAAGGTACGGGGCGCATTGAACTGGTCGGGCCGAATCGGCCTTTTGCCGAAGGGGATCACACGCTGTCGGCGCTGGAGTCTGGTGACGTTGTGGTGATACCGGCCGGCTATTCCCGCCGCATTACCAATATCGGCGATTTTGACCTGGTGTTTCTGGCGATCTGTACGCCGCGGTTCCGCCCGGCGGCGCAGCCTGATGCACTCAATGTTGCCCCCGCGCCATCCAAGCCTGGCGGCTAAGTCCCTCACATCGCACAGAACAGGTGATCCATATCGCCGCCAGACCTGCCTTCTCATGATCAGCCTGCATACATTCATCCAATATGCCTTGCCCAAGAAGAGCCTGACCCGTCTGGCGGGAGCGGGGGCCCGGTGGCAAGGTGGGTGGCTGACCCAATGGGTCATCCGGCGCTTCATCCGGCAATATCGGGTGGATATGCAGGAGGCTGCCGAGTCTGATCCGGGCGCCTACGATACCTTTAATGCCTTCTTCACCCGGGCACTGCGGCCAGGAGCACGTCCGCTGGCGCAAAGCCGGTTGCTGTGTCCGGTGGATGGCACGGTCAGCCAGCTGGGACAGATCGTGGCCGGGCGGATCTTTCAGGCCAAAGGCCATGACTACAGCGCAACCGCTTTGCTGGCCGGGGACACGGCTCTCGCAGAGCGTTTCAATGATGGCCAGTTTGCCACCCTCTACCTGAGCCCGCGCGACTATCACCGGGTGCACATGCCGTGCGCCGGACAATTGCGGCAGATGGTTTATGTACCTGGCGACCTCTTTTCGGTCAGTCCGGAAACGGCTGCCACCATCCCGGGCCTGTTTGCCCGTAATGAACGGGTGATCTGTGTCTTTGATGCGCCCTGGGGGCCATGGGTGCTGGTACTGGTTGGCGCGGCCATCGTCGGTAGCATGGCTACGGTCTGGCATGGCCAGGTGAACCCGCAGCGACCGGGTCATGTCCAGCGCTGGACCTATTCTGGCGATGCAGACCCGGCGGCTGGAGCCGGGGGCCCGGAGGGAGCGATGGTTAGTCTGGCGCGCGGAGAAGAAATGGGCCGCTTCATGCTGGGCTCCACCGTCGTGATGCTGTTTCCCGCCGGTGCCCCTGCGCTGGTACCGGACTGGCATCCCGGGCGGCCGGTCCGGATGGGAGAACCGATGTCCGGGATATAGCCGGAAGGTGGCTTCAGCCTGTTGGGTGCCGCGGGAAGGGCCGATCGGGTGGTCTGGTGGCGTGCCTGTGGTAAGGTGAACGCTTTGTGAGCCTACTTCGGGGACTGTCCATGGCCGACGATGCCATCACTATCTACCACAATCCACATTGCAGCACCTCCCGCAAGGTGCTGGAGGCGATCCGGGCCGCTGGCCATGAACCGGTGGTGGTGGACTACCTGAAGGTGGGCTGGCAGCGGCCGCAGTTGACGGCGCTGCTTGCAGATGCTGACCTGACGCCGCGTCAGGCATTGCGCCTCAAGCAGGATGAAGCAAAGACGCTGCTGGCTGACCAGGCGACGGATGCGCAGATACTGGACGCCATGCTGGCCCAGCCGGTGCTGGTCGAACGCCCGTTTGTCAGGACACCGAAGGGCGTGCGACTGGTGCGGCCGCTGGAGGTGCTGTCCGAGATTCTCTGACACTGCCGGGGTGCCGGATACGGACATGCACCGGATGGTGAGCGCACACTGACATCCACTGGATCAGGCGGACTGTCGACCCTGCTGGCGGCGGGCGGTCAGGTAGCGGGCCAGCATGTTGAGCAGCAGACCGTAGGCCGGCACGAACATCAGCGTGCAGATGAGCAGCTTGAACAGATAGTCCACCAGCGCGATGTGGGGCCAGTTTTCGGCCATGAAGGGATCGGCGCTGGCATGGAAGGCGATGGAAAAGAACAGGATCGTATCCAGTGCATTGCCCGCAAAGGTGGAGGCTGTCGGTGCCGGCCACCAGGCCCGGAGCCGGCGCAGGCGGTTAAATACGAAAATGTCCATGACCTGTCCGAATGCGTAGGCGGCAAAGCTGGCCACCGCGATGCGAAAGACCGGCAGATCGAAGGTGCTCAGCGCCGCCCAGCCCGTCCAGGCACCGTCCTGAAACAGTACCGATATCACATAGGACAGCAGCAGGGCAGGAAACATCACCAGGAAAATGATTCGGCGGGCCAGACGCTGGCCGAAGATTCGCACCGTCAGGTCGGTGGCCAGAAAAATGAAGGGAAAGCTCAGCGCTCCCCAGGTGGAGTGCACCGTAAAGCCGTTGGGCAGCGTGAAGGAGAACGGGAACTGCACCAGATAGTTGCTGGAAGCAATGACGGCGATGTGAAAGGCCACCAGCCAGCGCAGGGCCCGATGCTGCTGCCCGGCCGTGAAATGGAAGTTGTCCATGGACGCTTATTGCCGGTCGTGGGCGAACAGCCGCTCGCGCGCCAGCTGCTCGAAAGGCGTGCCAGGCTGGCCATGATTGGCGAACGGGTGGATGGCGATACCGCCGCGGGGCGTGAATTCACCAAAGACCTCGATGTATTTCGGCTGCATCAGCCTGATGAGATCCTTCATGATGACGTTGACGCAGTCCTCATGGAAGTCGCCGTGGTTGCGGAAGCTGAACAGGTAGAGCTTGAGTGACTTGCTCTCGACCATCTTCGCGCCAGGAATGTAGCGGATCACGATGGTGGCGAAGTCGGGCTGGCCGGTGATCGGGCACAGACTGGTGAACTCCGGGCAGACGAACTTCACGAAGTAGTCATTGCCAGGGTGCTTGTTGTCGAAAGCCTCCAGCACATCGGGCGCGTAATCAGACCGGTATTCGGTCTTCTGGCTGCCCAGGTGCGAGATGCCCTGCAGCTCCTGTGGGTCTCTCATGGCCATTTGTCCTGATAGAGTGAGGTCGGGCGAGGGTGACGAGGGCCAGCCTGCCGTCGGAAGTCCGCAAGAATAGGGCGTTTCGCTCGGTCTTGCCAGCAGATCCCGGACTATCTGCATGGGGGATGCGGTAAAGTCGGCTGCCGGCAATTTGCCGATAGAATCCATCCCCATGACCACACAGCAAGATGAAGTCCGTCGCCGCCGGACTTTTGCCATCATCTCCCACCCTGACGCCGGCAAGACCACGCTGACTGAAAAGCTGCTGATGTACGCCGGGGCGATCCAGATTGCCGGCAGCGTCAAGGCGCGGAAAGCCTCGCGGCATGCCACCTCCGACTGGATGGAGATCGAGAAGCAGCGGGGGATCTCGGTTGCCAGCTCGGTGATGCAGATGGAGTACCGCGACTGCGTGATCAATCTGCTCGACACGCCGGGGCACAAGGATTTTTCGGAAGACACCTACCGGGTGCTGACGGCGGTGGATGCCGCGCTGATGGTGATCGACGCTGCGAATGGCGTCGAGCCGCAGACGCTGCGCCTGCTGGAGGTCTGCCGGGCGCGCAATACGCCGATCATCACGTTCATCAACAAGATGGACCGTGAGGTTCGCGAGCCGCTGGAGATCCTCGACGAGATCGAGAGCACGCTGGGCATGCCGACCGCGCCCTTCACCTGGCCGGTGGGCATGGCCAAGAACTTCGGCGGCGTGATCGACCTGAAGAAGGAGCAGATGCGCGTCTTCAAGGCTGGCCAGGATCGGGCCGGTGCCGGGGATGACGAGATTCTGGCGGGTCTGGACAATGCCGAGGCCCGTGCGCGTTTCGGTATGTATTACGAGCAGGCGCAGGGCGAGATCGAGCTGGTCAGCGGCGCGTCCGAACCCTTTGACCGGGACGCCTTCCTGGCTGGCCGGCAGACGCCGGTGTTCTTCGGCTCCGCCATCAACAACTTCGGGGTACGCGAGGTGCTGGATGCCCTGGTGGATCTGGCGCCGCCGCCGGGCGCCCGGCCCGCCCTGCAGCGTGTGGTCGAACCTTCGGAGGAGAAGTTCTCCGGCGTGGTGTTCAAGATCCAGGCCAACATGGATCCGGCCCACCGCGACCGCATCGCTTTCCTGCGGGTATCCTCCGGCCGCTTCGAGCGCGGCATGAAGCTCAGGGTCACGCGCAGTGGCAAGGAGTTCCGTACTACCAACGTCATGGCCTTCCTGTCGCAGCGGCGCGAACTGGTCGAGGACGCCTGGCCGGGCGACATCATCGGCCTGCCCAACCACGGCGTGCTGCAGCTGGGCGACACCCTGACCGAGGGGGAGACTCTGCAGTTCACCGGTCTGCCCTTCTTTGCGCCCGAGCTGTTTCAGGTTGTGGAGCTGGCCGATCCCATGAAAAGCAAGCAGCTGCGTACCGGGCTCGTTCAGCTGGGTGAGGAGGGCGCCATCCAGGTGTTCCGCCCCCACCTGGGCGGTTCCCTGCTGCTGGGTGCCATCGGCCAGCTGCAGTTTGAGGTCGTGGCCCACCGGCTCAAGACGGAATATGGTGTGGAGACACGCTTCATGCCTGCCCGCTACCAGATGGCCCGCTGGGTCACGTCAGACGACCCAAATGAGCTCAAGAAGTTCATCGAGGCCAATGCCGCCCGCATCGCCTGGGACTCGGTCGAAGCGCCCACCTTCATGGTGACCTATCGCAGTGATCTGAACGTTGCCGAAGACCGCTGGAAGAAGATCCGCTTTCACGCCATGCGCGAGCACGCGGGGCTGGTGTTTCAGTCGGCGTAAAGGGGTAATTTTTCGACAAGAGGCGGGCGGCAGGACGGGCAGTGTCCTCATGCCGGCTGATCAGTAGGGCTGTGCTTGTTCTTTGTGTCTGATGAATGTTTTACGGTCACGCCAGCCAGAACCGCAACAATCCTAACCCCGATGGAGATAGCCAGCCATTGTGGCTCGCCCAGAGGCTCGTTGAAGACGATAGCGCCGGATCTCGTGGGGATGATGGTCGGCAGGAGAGAGATCAGTTGGGGCGGGAGGAGGCGGATAAGGGCGAACCACAGCAGGCTGCCGGTTCGCATGGCATCAGTGGAGACGGCCACGCAAGGTGGTCAGGCGTATGAACCAGTGGGGGTTGCCCAAAGGCCGTATGCGCGCCGGGAGCAGTAGCGGTGTTCAGGAGTGCGGAGAACCCCCCCGGCGGGGTACAACAGTATGGGCGAGTTGGTGCTCCCGCTCAGGGGGCTGCGCTGCGGCCTGTGGTTCGAGGCGTACACGAACCGGGGCGAGCCTGTTGCTGCAGCTTCTCGTGTTAGCCGTCGTGCAGACGCCGGATGCGGTTCGGCCCGACGGCAGGTCAGTGAAGGTCAGCTTTGTGGTTTTTGGGCAGCGTAAGGCTGGGCGCCGCGTTTGATTTCTTCCATGTCCAGCGTGCGAATCTGGCGGATCAGATCGTCCAGGGCGTTTTTGGGAAGCGCACCGGCTTGCTGGAAGACCATAACGCGCTCGCGAAAGACCATCAGAGTTGGTATGGAACGAATACCGAAGTGGCCCGCCAGACTGGTTTCCTCATCGGTGTTGATCTTGGCGAAGACGATGTCGGGGTGTTCCTTGGAAACATTTTCGAAGACGGGAGCGAATCCCCTGCACGGGCCACACCATGGGGCCCAGAAGTCGAGGATGACGATATCGTTGTTGCTGATGGTGGTGTCGAAGTCGGCGGTTTTGAGTTCTGTGACGGCCATAGGAATTGAACGGGTTGGAGGGTGAGAATGGGATAGCGTGCTGGTAAAGCAGAGGCAGGTGCTCCCTACCAGAAAAATCATCGCTCCATTGTCGTTGAAGTGACTGGGCGGCGACAAGGGTGGAGCAGGTTGCATCGTGTTAGATCGCGTGCGGGCGTTTTCCGCTGCCGGATGTGAATTGTAGACAGAAGTAACACGTGTCAGTTCGTGGTAAGGATGAATGGTCGAGGAGCGGTGAGGAACGATGCCGGTACGATTGAAGCGTTGCCTGGAAGGGGGGGAAGGGGGCGAGAGTTGTTGTGTAGCAACTAACAAATGGAATGGCTGCACCAGCTCATGATCGGGGCGCGGGCCGTGGACCGTTCATCGGATTGGCACTTGGCGTTGGATTCGCTATCGTTATGCTCTCTGTGGAACAGGAGGGTTCATGTTGCCATCTCGCGGCAGACGCTGTTGCCTGCTTTCTGTTCTGCCTGCTGCTGGTGTACTGGTAACGGGTAGCTGGATGTCCGCAGCCTTTGCTTATCCGGGTTTTCTGGGCAAGTATGATTTTGCCCGGCCCATGTATCTGCAAGGCAGGGTTGTACGTATTGAATCTACTCTGCCTCGTTCGCGATTGACGGTTGCGGTGGCCCCGGATAGTCAACGCCTACCACGTGACCGGGAATGGATGCGGCCGCTAGAAGATGCGGAGGCGCGTCCGACGCTGACAATCCTGGCACCGCTGGATCGTGCTGGGCAGGTAGATTTGACGCTGGACTGGCGGCTGTCGCGGGCACTGGTGAACGATCCAGCGTTGCTGAAGATTGGAGACCCTTTTTCGGCTGTTGTTTATGTCCGCTCGGCGCATGACGAGTATCGCGGCGAATTGCTGGTGGTGCTACTGCGTACGTCGGACGATCAGGTGCTGGTCAGTTCCCGGCCGCCGGTACCTCATCCCTGACTGAACATGCGTCATGATTTCATTGGTGGGTCGTATCCGTCAGTTCGCGCTGCACGGTGGGGGGCTTGCGGGCCTGGTGTGGAGCGTGTTGGCTGGTCATGCCGCGGCCGCCAGCCCGGCCGCCGGCGCAGTTGCCCATGATGTAACGCCCGATAGTGGTTTGTCTGCCCGGTCGACCGCTGTCATGGGTTTTTCGAATCGTTATCGCCTGCCGGTCTGGGAGCTGGGGGTGGCGGTGTCGGGAATCAGTCTGCCAGACTATCGTGGCGCTGACCGGCAGCGTCGGTATCTGGTGCCGTTTCCGGTCTTTGTCTATCGTGCGCCGCATCTGCGTGTGGATCGAAGTGGCATCCGGGCAGATCTGTGGGCTGGTGCGCACTATGAGCTGGATGTGAGCGTCGGGCTGACGCCACCGTTGCCCAGAACCACGGCGGGCGTACGGGCTGGCATGCCGCGTCTGCAACCCTTGTTTGAAGTGGGGCCGCGTCTGAAAATACCGTTGTGGCATGCTGCCCATCAGCGACGGATGATGAGTCTGGATCTGCCGGTGCGACATGCGATGCCGCTGGGGAAATGGCAGCATCGGGGGTGGGTGTTCAGTCCGTCCCTGAATTGGCAGGCCGACGATCTTCCAGGTCTGTCAGGCTGGCAGTTCAGTGCATGGGGAGGGCCGGTATTCGCTACGCGGGCCTACCATCGCTACTATTATCAGGTTGATCCAGCATATGCCCGGGAGGGGCGCCCGGTCTTTCCGGCATCAGGGGGCTATGGTGGCCTGGTGCTGGGCGCATCACTGAACCGGCGTTTTTCGCGTACGTGGGTAGCCGGTTTTGTGCGCGCCAGTCAGATAGGTGGCGCTGCGTTTTCGGCTTCGCCGCTGGTGCGCCGACACGCTAATCTCAGTGCTGGCATTGCGCTCGGATGGCTGTTTGCCCGTTCGGCAGATGAAGTCCGTCAGCAAGACTGATCCCGTTCGTGTGCTGAACAGGCCAGCTCAATGATGTTTTGGCGGATTTTCCCGCAGCATCGGGATGCTACGCCCCCCCAGGGGTTGGGGCGTCTGCTGCAGCTGGCCACGTAGCAAGGTGGCAAGGGGTGGGATGTTATTGTGGCCTTGACTGTCCGTGAGCAGGCTTGCCGTGTGATCGTCAGCCAGGGGGTCAGGGAAACGACGCTGAACCGGTTGCTGCTGGATATACATGCGCAGCTGGGTCAGTTGTGACTCACTGATCGCCCAGGATTGTCGGGTCTGTTGCAGTACCTGTTCCAGTGTTTGGATCGCGATACGCTGGCTGACGCGGTGGGTAGCGCTTTTGTTAAGCGTCTGGCGGAGTGTTTCCGTGTCCTGTTCGTATTGCCTGATCAGGCGGGCCTTTTCTCGGCCGTTGAGAATTTCTTGTGCCAGACGTTTCTTCAGCGCGTTGACTTCGAATGTGGCCATGGCCAGACGATGGTTTATATCGATCGCCCGGGTGGTTTCGTACAGTGCGTAACTAGCCCGTGAGACCTGTGTTGCATGATGCAGCCGGGCTGCGCGGCTGGCTGACAGGGCGGCGCGTGTCGCTGCGTCAACGCAGCGTCGGGCGCTGACCGGTGTTGGGCTGGAAGTTTGAGTGAAAGGTGTTCGATGGGTTGCGGGACCCGCTGTGGCCGTCGCTTGTCTAGCGCAGGTCCGGGCAGCCGCGCGGCGTGCCAGCTCGGCGGTGGTCAGTACGTTCCCGGTGCCGGTAGGATGCAGGCAGTGGGGGGCAGTTTCCGGCGCAGATGATTTCGCCCGCTCTGATACCGTCCGGACATGCACCCCTGGTGGAGAGGACGCAGTTTTGTCTGGCTGGGGAGCGTTGGGCCGATCGTTCCGGGAGGCACGCTGAATGTGGGCGGCCAGTCGGGACTTCAGATGCTCAATGCTTCGCGCCTGCTGGGCAATCCGGTTGGCCTGTTCCAGTGCGAGATCCTCGGCCAGCAGGCGACTTTCTGTCAGGTCAGCCTGCTGCTGTTCTATACGTAGTTGGATAAGCCGTTGCACGGTGCGGTCACGCCGCAGTGCCTGAATGAACCAGGCCAGGATAAAACCGAGCGCAAGAACCAGCAACAAAAGAACGCCATGGGCGCTGTGTTCGGCCAACTCCGGAAGATTGTGCTGGAAATAGGCCAGGGAAGGTGACAAGGCTGCTCCAACCAGAAGGGTCTGGGTCAGGTAACCCCGTCATGCGGGGCATGAAGCGATTCAGATGCGTACGCGCGCCAAGAAATGGCACCGGGCAGGTATTAATGTAACGCAAAGATGCATCTTGCGTATTAATAGCAACATTTTTAGTAGGGTAACGTCGGTATTACCGATGAGATTGGGGAAAAGTGTAGTTCAAGTGTTACGTGGCCTGTCTGTTCAAGATCGTTTGATCATGAATGCTGAATGTTTAATTCAGCATTCAGTAGACATCACAGGACGGATACGGCCATGGTGACCCGATTGCGGCCGGCTCCTTTGGATGCATAGAGCGCGCGATCACTCACATTGATCAGACCATCAGGGTCAGATGCATGTTCAGGGTAGGCCGCAACACCGATGGAAATGCTGACAGGTGAGCCATTGACGGTTTGAACCTGCTCATGGACGCTGCGGCGAATCTCATCGGCCCGGCGCTTGGCGGACGTGCCATTGAGGCCAGGCATCAGAATCAGGAACTCTTCCCCGCCCCAGCGGCAAACGATGTCGCCGGCCCGTGCGTTCTGGGTGAGGACATCGGCGACCTGGCGCAGGACCCGGTCGCCCGCCTCGTGTCCGTAACGATCGTTCAGGCGTTTGAAGTGATCAATGTCGACCATTTGGATGGCCAGTGGTGAACGCGCCCGACTGGCACGTTCAAACTCAATGAGCAGTTGTTCATTGAAGTAGCGACGATTGAAGAGGTTGGTCAGCGGGTCGCGCAGTGATGCCTGCTCCAGTGTCTGACGCAGGGTGAGGTTGGCCATGAACTGAGCCACGCTGCTGGCAAAGAGGCGCCGGATTTTCTGGTTGGCGGCGCTGTGTTCGGTATTTGCCCCGATAAAGGGTTGGTCGCTGCGCAGGCAGATCAGACCTGTGGCCTGGCCGTTGGCAAACATCGGCATGCAGCAGCTGTGTCGGTTTGGGCCGATGCTGAGGTGGCGGCAGCGGATGCCGATCTGGTTGTCGCTGTGAGGATAGGCCTGATTTTGCCGAAGCCCCCAGCAGTCATTCAGATTCAGGGTGTCGGCGGTTTCGTTCTGCAGTCCCCAGGAGCCGAGAATATGGAATGTCGACTGCCCGGGCTCCACGGTGTAAAGAGAGCCTGAATCGGCATGGAAGAGCTTGATGGCGAACTCGCCTGCCACGCGCGCTGCTTCGTAGGGTGTGGAGCAGGTCTGCAGCATATCGTTGAGATCCTGCAGGATGCTGTATGCCCGGGACTGATTGCGACTGGTTTCCAGCATGGCGGCCAGCCGGGCAGCCGTATCCCGGTAGGCCAGCGTACGTCCCTGTACCTGTTCCTGGAGATCGGCCGCGACCCGGCGCAGCTGATCCTGGATTTTCATCTGGTCACTCAGATCCGTGATGACTGACAGACTGCTGCCCGCTGTGCCATCCCGGGTGATTGGTGTGCTGGAGATCTGAACAGCGATCAGCTCTCCGTCTGGACGAAGCAGATGACACAGGGTGCGCGCCGCTTCGCCACGCTGCTGTCGCTGCAGCAGATTGATGATGTCAGGACGCTCGGCTTCGGGGACCATTTCCAGAAGCGCCCGACCCTTGATTTGGTCCGCTGGCATGCCCATCATATCGGCCAGTCGTGGATTGACCAGACTGATGCGTCCGACACGGTCCAGAATCCAGATGCCTTCAGCGGCAGTGTCCATCAGCAGGCGGTAGCGGGCTTCGGACAGTGCGATGACTTCGTTGGTGTGCCGTATGCGCTCGATATCGGCCATCAGCTGCCGGTTTTTCTTTTCCAGAACAGAGCGCGCCGGTAGTGCGGCCAATTGCCTGCCGATCGGAATGAGCCGGTAAACGAATACACAGGCGCCGAGCAGTGCCACCGCACGAATCAGCCACAGGCCATCCTGAACGATGGTGTGACGAAACATGGCCAGGGACTCGATCAGGAAACTGACGCAGATTAGTGCCGACACCAGGCTGAATTCCCGGCGTGTGCGATACCCGGCCTGCTTATGCTGCTGCCGGCTGTGTCGTATCAGCAGGACTGTGACCGAGGCCATGGCGGCAGCGAATGCGAGGCTGCATGCCCCGAGTATCAGGGCACGGAGGAAAATGGGGGACGTGGGCATGCCAATAATCTATCGGAGCTACCTTTGGTGCTCGGGTGCAGACCGTCTGTCTGGCAGACAGCCGGCGCCTGATCTGCCGTAGACGGTCATCAGATCAGGCGCGATTGCGACAGAGGGCCGGTACATCGTTGTTTTTTGGAAACACTAAAATAGTGGAGACCTCATCGCCAGCGGCCAGTTTGTGAAAAATTTTTCGAATTTGTAATTCAGTATGATGTATCGACTTTGGGTGCGATCAGTCAGGCGTTTTCGATGAACCAGGGCAGGGAAATGCGCAGGCCGTCTTCCAGCAGATGGCTGGGCTGATACCCAAGGCGCTGCTGGCTGTGGCTGATGTCTGCCAGGGAATGGCGGACATCACCGGGGCGGAAGTCTGCAAAGATCGGGTCTGGCATCTGCAGATCAGGTTTGTATTCCTGAAGGAGGCGACGCAGCAGTTCGGCGAGCTCAATCAGCGTGGTGCGCCGGGAAGCCGCGACGTTGAATACATCTGCCGTGCCAGGGTCAGCGTCGGCCAATGTGAGTGCCGCACGGATATTTGCCTGAACGACATTGTCGATGTAGCAGAAGTCGCGGCTGGTCTGGCCATCACCGTTAATCTGGACGGGGTCGCCGCGTAGCAAGGTGGTAATCCAGCGTGGAATAACGGCCGCATAGGCGCCATTGGGATCCTGTCGGGTGCCGAAAACATTGAAATAGCGCAAGCCCGCTACCCGCATGCCGTAGCAGCGGGCATAGGTGTTGGCAAACAGCTCGTCGGTTGCCTTGGTGGCTGCATAGGGGGAGAGGACGTGACCCGTGACGCTTTCGACTTTGGGTAGTGCCGGATGATCGCCATATACGGAGCTTGATGAGGCGTAGACAAACGACTTCACCCCGGCCAGACGGGCGGCATCCAGTATTTCCATGAAGCCGGCGACGTTTGCCTGGAAGGAAACCAGGGGCGTCTTCATGGAGCGGGGCACCGAGCCCAGGGCCGCCTGGTGCAGCACATAGTCGACGCCTTCGGTCACGCGTGCGCAGAAGGCCCGATCGCAGATGGTTCCTTCCTCGAAATGCAGTCCGTTCTGGCCGGCTGCCCGTGTGCTGGCCATGATGGCGTCGATGTTGGCCTGTTTTCCGGTTGAAAAATCATCAATGGCAATAACCGACTGGCCTGCCAGCGCCAGAGATTCGGCCAGGTGTGAACCGATAAAGCCTGCAGCGCCGGTCACGAGCCAGCGCGCTGGGCGAGCGGCGATCAGGGAAGAAACGTCCATGGGTGTTCTGAAAGGGTTTTCTTGATTTTGCGTGAGTAGAGCCAAATGCCCGGTACAGCGGCGCACGGGAATCGTGACGGTTCCAAAGATAAGCGAGGCGGAGCAATGTTGTGATCAATGTCCCTACCGATATTCTAAATTGCTCATAAAGTTTCAAATTGTTGCTGGCAACTGACGCTGCGGCGGTCATACTTCTCACGCCTTTTTCCACTGGTGCGCTAAGCTGATGACCAGTGTTTGTCCGAGTCGCTACCATGCCCACCTTTGCTTTCGCTTCTTTGCTGATCGCCTTCATTGCGTCAGCAGGTGCTGTGCCGTTGCTGCGTGACCTGCTGCGTGACAGGCCAACCGTGCGTTCTGCGGGCGCTATTGCTATGGCGTTGGGTGTGGCGGTTGCTGCCTTCTATTCAGACCCATGGCCGGTGTCCGATCGGGGTCTTGTGTTCGGATCCGCTGCACTGGTCATGGCTGGCTTGTACCTGGATGCCAGGCTCGCTGGTCCTGGGGGAGCCCTGGTTCGTCAGCTTTTCGCGGTTGCCGGGACGGTCATGGCAGCTGTTTTTCTGTTTGTCTATCTTGACCATGCCCGGGTGACCTGGTCAGTCGGATTCATGATGCTGGCAGCCGTCAGTCTGTTGCTGCCCAGTGCCACGGCCGCGCTGGACCGTTTGCCGGGCGCTTCTCCATCCTTGCCTGCGGCCATGGTGTTGGTTCAGTTGCTGCTGCTGATGTTTTTTGGGGCAGCTAACGCAGCAGGCGGTTCTCGTTATTCGCTTTATGCGGAATTTGCCATTGTGGCGCTGCCAGTCATTGGTGCACTCCTGGGCTGCCTGGTCTATCTGTCGAGCATGCCGTGGCGTTCTCAGCCCGGCGTGGCGCTTGGCACCGGCGGCCTGCTGGCGCTCGGATTCATGATTTCCTGGGGGGCGCTTCGGCTAGGATCGATCACGGCTGAGGTACGTGGTGGCACCACTGCCCTGCTCTGGCTGGTGGCGGTGCCTGCCTTTGAATTCATCAGGTCAGCAATGGGGCGCATGGCGGGCTGGTTGATGGTCGGAATGGGGCGCAGGCTTTCAGTTGCGTCAGGAGTTCACCGCCTGGTGCAGTCAGTCTGCGATGCTCATTATTCGCCTCTGGCATTGCTGGGTATCCAGCTCGGGATGGGCCTGATGGGTATCGGCTTGTGCAAGCTGGAAGTGTCGGGCTATCTGCTGATCCTTTCCCTGTGCGTGGTCGGGGTGGGCTATATGCTGGTACCGGTTTATCTTTCCTGGCGTCAGCCCATGGCAGGTCTGGCGCGGGCTGCCTATTCACAGCACGGTAGTGACCGTGGCTGACCGGGTGGGCAGTGTGAAGGTGCCAGCAGGCGTGCGCACCTTGCCGGCGGTCGGGGCATTCGCCGTGGCGGGGGCGTTTCCGCGTCTTCGCCTTTTATCATTTTCCGTCCTGTCGATGTTTTGACGGTATTCTGATCTCAGGCGGCCGCTGTAGCTGGCCCGCTGCTGCCCCATCAGTTCATGCGCGCGTTCATTCATTACCTTCGAGTACGTTTTGCCGTTTTGCCCGTCATTGATGCACTGGTATTGGTGCTGTCGATGGTTCTGGGCTATCAGATCCGGTTGTTGAACCAGGATGGTCTGGTATTTTCGACATTGAGAGGCGCGCTTTTTGCGGCGCTGATGATGTTGACCATGACTGCGTTCGGCCTGTATGGGCGCCAGCAGGATGAACCTTTTCGGCTGGTGGTTCAGAAGGTATTTGCGGCCTACCTGGTGACGCTGCTGGCGCAGACGGTCCTGTTTTATGTCTTCCCGGAATCCGAAGTCGGGCGGGGCGTGTTTGCGATTGCTTCGGTTCTGGGGCTGCTGGGTATCCTGGTGGTGCGCTATCTGGCCTATCGGCTCGGTTTCATGCAGCGTCGTGGCCGGCGCGTGCTGGTCATGGGTGAGGGGGACGAGGCGGATCTGGTGCTGGCGATTCTCGCGGATAACCATCATCTGCGTGCAGCGCATCTGGTGGGGCAGGTGCCGGTCGAGGCAGAGGTGGATAGCGTGCTAGAGGTCGCTCGCCGTCACAAGGCGACTCATATTGTGGTGGCCGTGCACGAGCGCCGGGGTGGACATATTCCCATGGATCAGCTGCTGGAATGCCGGCTGGCCGGCATCCAGGTGCTGGATCTGCTGAGTTTTTATGAACAGGAGCTGGGTCTGATCCGTCTGCGTTATCTGCGGACAGGATGGCTGGTCTACGGTGATGGTTTCACTCAAGGGGTGACCAGAGCCATCATCAAACGGCTATTCGATATCGTGGTAGCGTCGGCACTGCTTTGTCTGGCGTCGCCAGTGATGCTGATAGCTGCAGTGGTGATTTTGCTGGAGACCGGCAGGCCCGTGTTTTTTCGTCAGGAACGCGTTTGTGCGCCGGGGGAATCATTCAATATCCTGAAATTCCGCTCAATGGTTCAGGATGCCGAAAAGGATGGGAAACCGCGTTGGGCCAGCATTGGTGACGATCGCATTACCCGGGTGGGACGATTCATCCGCGCAACCCGCATTGATGAATTACCTCAATTGATCAATGTTTTGCGTGGTGAAATGAGCTTTGTAGGCCCTCGGCCTGAAAGGCCATATTTTGTCGAAAAACTGAATCAGCAGGTACCATATTACGATATCCGGCATTATGTGAAGCCTGGCATTACCGGCTGGGCACAGGTGCGAATGGATTATGGCGCTTCGGTGGAAGAGGCCATGGAAAAGCTGGAATACGATCTTTTTTACGTGAAAAACCATTCTCTGTTTCTTGATTGCATGGTTTTGATCGAAACCATTCAGGTGGTTTTACGTAAGAAGGGTGCGCGTTGACCTCAAAGTGTGGAAACAATATGACAACGGTTGCAGTAGTCGGTTTGGGATACGTTGGCCTGCCTTTGGCCATTGAGTTTGGGAAATATTTCGATACGATCGGTTTCGATGTGTCGAAAGCGAAGGTTGCCCGTCTGCAGCAGCACAATGATGTGACCGGTGAGGTCGAGCGGGGTGATTTTGATTTGGCCAGCAAGCTGAAGATCACCGATGATCCAAAGGCGATCGGCCAGGCCGATATGGTGGTGGTAGCGGTTCCCACGCCCATTGATTCGGCACGTCTGCCGGATTTCACTCCCCTGGTTTCCGCGAGCGAGATTGTGGGGGCCAACATGAAGCGGGGGGCGACCGTCATTTATGAATCGACGGTCTATCCGGGGGCTACGGAAGATGTCTGCATTCCCGTGCTGGAAAAGCATTCCGGCATGAAATGGAAAAAGGATTTCAACGTTGGCTATTCACCGGAACGGATCAATCCGGGTGACAAGCAGCATCGTTTGCCTACCATCGTCAAGGTTGTGTCCGGTGATACGGATGAGACACTGGAGAAAGTGGCGGCGCTATATGAGAAAGTCATCACGGCCGGCGTGCATCGTGCCAGCAGCATCAAGGTCGCCGAAGCGGCCAAAGTGATTGAAAATACCCAGCGTGACCTGAATATCGCACTGATGAACGAGCTGGCCATTGTCTTTGACAAGATCGGCATCGACACGCTGGAAGTGCTCAAGGCCGCCGGTTCGAAATGGAATTTCCTGCCCTTCCGTCCGGGACTGGTCGGCGGGCACTGCATCGGCGTGGATCCTTACTATCTGACTCACAAGGCCCAGATGCTGGGCTATCACCCGGAAGTTATCCTGGCGGGGCGCCGCATCAATGACAACATGGGCCGGTTCATTGCCGAACAGACCGTCAAGATGCTGGCCCGTCAGGGACTGCATACCGCTGGCCAGACCGTGATTGTGCTGGGACTGACCTTCAAGGAAGATGTGCCTGATCTGCGCAACTCCAAGGTGATTGATGTGGTTCGCGAGCTGGAGGCTTATGGCATCAATGTGCTGATCCATGATCCGATTGCCGACAAGGCAGAGGCTCACGAGGAATACGGCGTGAATCTGGTGGACTGGGACAAGCTGCCCAAAGCCAACGCGATCGTTGCGGCGGTGTCGCATCAGGCTTACCAGAAGCAGGGCCTGCCGGCGCTGCTCGGCAAGCTGGTCGACAAGGGAGTCTTCATTGATGTGAAGAGTGCCTGGGATCCAGCCGAGATCGAGAAGGCTGGCAAGGCCGTCTGGCGGCTGTAAGCCAGACTCCGGGCCGGGTGGCTCGCCACCCGCTGGTATGCTGGTTTGGAGCCTGACCAGTCGGATAGTCTCATCCGGAGCCTATGATGTACCCGTGGTGATGCGGGCGGTTCTTCGGAACCAGGGAGCGCTGAATCGAACTGTCTGGAATTCCCGGCTTATGCCGTACGGGGTTCGCAGGGCAGCTGGTTCGGCGCTTTTTTCTGGTGTATCTCTCTGCAGTGGTGATCTGATGATGGAGCCCATGGATATTCCCGCAGGCAGTGGCCGCCGGCTGGCTGCGCTGTATCACCCGCCTGCGGCGGCAGACCGTCACCGCGGCGTGTTGCTGATCAACCCGCTGGGTCAGGAGGCCGTGCGGGCACACCGGCTGTTGAGAGTACTGGCTGACCGGCTGGCACGTCTGGGCGTGCATGTACTTCGCTTCGATTTCCATGGGTGCGGTGACTCATCAGGCGATGACCTGGATGGCGACATGAAGGGCTGGCAGCTGGATGTGCTGGCTGCGCACCAGGGTCTGCGCCAGCGGGCGGGTATTGAGGCAGTTGGCTGGCTTGGCATCCGTCTGGGCTTTGCGGTTGGCTGGCAGGCGGCCGCCCGTTTCGGTGGTGCGCATGATCCCCGGCTGGCGCTGCTGACTGAAGGGATGCCACCTGACCGGCTGATTGGCTGGGATCCAGTGGTGCTCGGTCAGCGCTATCTGGAGACGCTCTGGCAGGATCATCAGGCTGCGCTGCGTGCGGCCTTCAGCCTGCCGACGGTGCCGGACAGGCAATTGCGGCGTCAAAAGGCCGAGGCGTCGCTGTCCGAGGCGATGGGTTTCGCCCTCTCGCCCCGGCTGGTCAGGCATATCCGCGCACTGGACCGGCAGGACTGGCAGACATTGCCAGCGCCGCATGTGGCGGTATTGCAGGCCAATGGCGCGCTGCCCTGGCCAGCGGAGAGGCGTTCGCCGGCGCTGCATTGTGAGTCGGTCGATGTCGATTTCGACTGGACATCCGAAGAGGCCCTGAATACCCCCCTGGTGCCGGATGCTGCACTCAGGCGGCTACTGCCCTGGCTGACGGAGGATCCGTTCCATGTCTGATGTGTATCGGGAACAGCTGGTGCAGCTGGGCGAGAATCAGCACCTGATCGGTACCCTGGTCGAGCCGGTGGGCACCAAGGCATCTGTTGGCGTGGTGTTTCTGAATGCAGGGGTCATCCATCGTATCGGCCCGCATCGTATCCATGTGAAGCTGGCGCGGGCGCTGGCTGCAGACGGCATGCCGTCACTGCGGCTGGATCTGAGCGGTCTGGGCGACAGCCGCCGCGCCAGTGGCACCGATGGCATGCTCGCACAGGTGCGCCGGGACATCCGTTCGGCCGTTGATCTGATGGCGCAGCGAACCGGTCTGACGCGTTTCGTGATCATCGGTATCTGTTCCGGAGCGGAATACGGCTATCAATACGCGCCCGAAGACTCACGGGTGGCCGGACTGGTGATGGTGGATGGCTACAGCTTTGCCAATCACCGTACCCGCCTGCTGCGCTATGGCCTGCGCCTGCGCACGCTCACCTGGCCGGTGCTGAAGAAGGCCGTGCAGGGACGTCTCGCGCGCCTGCGTGCCGGTGCTGGCCCGACACCGGCCGCACCCGCGGATTACGGACTGCCCGTGGTGACCGTGACGGACTTTGGGCATGGCCTGGCGGAGCGGGCACGGCAGTCGTGTCCCTGCTATCTGGTGTTCACCGGC
This sequence comes from Lautropia sp., assembly GCA_030527825.1. Classification (GTDB taxonomy): domain Bacteria; phylum Pseudomonadota; class Gammaproteobacteria; order Burkholderiales; family Burkholderiaceae_E; genus Lautropia. Next base: position 421,362 of record JAUNAC010000001.1, on the reverse strand, counting down.
AGCGTGCTGCACCGCTATAACCACGCCAGCCAGTTTGATGATGTCATGAAGGCCGCCGCGCTTTCCGATGCTGACCGTGCCCTGATCGCCCGGGATGTCCGTTGTGACTTTCTGCCTGAGATTGACCATACGATGACGACCCTGCATGGTCAGCGTGTCTACATCGGACATGTTCGCCAATGGCTGGCGACCCTGCCGGCGGAGCCGGGTGGTCTGCGGGCCGCGGCGGACGGGGAGACCCGGCGAGGAACACCTGCCTGACCTACACGCGCCGGCCCGGCAATGATGGTATGTTTAACGCTTGAGCAGGCGCCGGGTGCGCGGGAGAAGATCGTCAATGTTTCTGGTGGGAGATGCCTCCGAGTGGTTCTTGCCGATGCCGGTGACGTTGGTCTTGTTGATGGCGATTTTTGTTGCCTGGCGGCGCATCTGGCCACGGCAGCGGCGCTTGCGCCATGGGGTCGGGACAGTGGTCGCGCTGGTTTTTGTCCTGCTGTCGACCCCGGGTGTGATCAACCTCGGCGTCAGGGCGCTGGAAGGCCCACCGCAGACCGTGGCGCAGCAGCTGGATGCACTGGGTTTTGCGGCCCTGGCCGGGACGCCCGACCGGCGGCTGGCCCCTGTGTCCGCGGAGACGCCGGCGTCAGGTATGCCTGCCGCCCAGCATGCCGCGCATCCGCTGCCGCAGGACGCGGTGCGTGTGCGGGCCGTGATCGTGCCCTCCAGCGGTGCCTCGCCGCCCAACGGCCTGCAGGCGCGGCTGGATCAGGGCGGTTACCTGCGGCTGCGTGCCGGCATCGAGACCTGGCAGCGCACGGGCGGACTGCTGGTTCTGATGGGCGGGCTGGGTGACAACCCGGAATATTCGCTGGCAGCTGACATGCGCCGTCTGGCCATCGGGCTCGGCGTGCCGGCTTCGGCCATTCGCATCGTGTCTGGCAGCTGGACGACTTGGCAGGACATTTCCGGTGCGGCACGCCTCATCAAGGCGGAAGGCGGCGAAGACCCGGCCCGTCCGGTGATCCTCGTGACCAGCGCGCTGCACATGCCTCGCTCGTTGGCCGTCGCCCATCAGGCCGGCCTGGATCCGATCCCGATACGTAGTGACTATCGCCAGCTGGCATCGCCCGGGTGGGCCGCATGGTTCCCGAATAACGGCGCACCATGGAATGCGCGGGCCATGCTGCATGAGTTGATCGGCGTCTGGTACTACCGCCTGCGGGGGCGGGCCTGAGCTTCCCACAGGCATTCGTCAGGGATCCGCGTCCGGGCCGGACACGGGGTAGACACGCATGCCGCTGCGAAACATGTGAATTTGATCTGAAAAAGGAGCCTCTCCCGTGCCTTGCCCGCCCTGCATCGGTTGATCGCCCTTGGGGTTGGGGTTTTCATCTTTGGGGGCTTTTTTGCCTCCAGAACCATCCTTCGCCGGTTTCCTGAACGGATTGAATACCCCGGCCTTCGGCGCAGCGCTCATCTGGCCTCGCACATGCTGCACCGCATGGCTCTCGCCCGGATCCGAGACCCCGCCGCCAATCCACGACAGCACCGTTCCTGGCAGCATCTGCGGCAAGGCAAAGCACATGTACAGCACGGGCGGCAGTCAGTCCGTGGCGACGATCGGAAAAAATGCGCTGTCTGAATCTGCTGAAGGACAGACACCCCGAGTGCCAGATACACCCGGGGTGTCAATATGGCCGCCTGTGGCGGCCTGCGGAGCCGCGCGTTTTTTGTCAGTCTGATGCGCGAGCAGGCAGTCCGGGTATGGCGTCAGGCTGGATTTCCACCAGGTAAGCGTCAAGGTCACGGCCGTTCAGGCTGTTCCAGTTTGAATTGAACAGCATGCGCGTGAAGTTGCGGTTGACTGTACCGTGCGGCCGTGGCCATTCGCTGTTTTTTGAGCTGTCCCAGTCATGGTGCAGGCTGGCGATCGACAGTGTTTTCGGTGGGTTTTCCAGGCTGAGCGCAAACATTTTGCGGTGGAACCATGTCCGTTTGGGATGGTTGCCGTGCAGGTTGTTGACGCCCTGATCACGTTCGCCAAAGCCGGAAATCAGTACCCAGCCTGGCCGGTTGAAGGCACGTCCCGAGACCTGAATGCCCGTGTCGCTGTTGCTGCCAAAGCTGGTTTCGAGCAGCTTGGTCTGCTCACCGGTACGGAGGTTAACCATGTACAGCTGGTGCGGTGCGCTGAAAACGTTGAATCCCAGGTACACATCATCACCCCAGGCAGTGCGGGCGACGTCTCCGTATTTCTGATAGGGTTGCCTGAGCAGTTGCAGATTGTTATCCGCTGTATCCTGATTGTACGGTGCTGAGAAATCTTTTTTGTAGGCACGTACTCCGACGGAATAGGGGTACTGCACCACGCAGTGACTGCCACTCGGACTGGTGGTGATGTATTCCGGGGATGCGGGCGGGTTTTTCAGGACACCGACGATATGTTTGGCCTGCATGTCCCAGGTGAACAGGCCACGAGTTCTCCAGCTGTCGCCATCGTTCATGTCCGCCATGAAGCACCAGGTGTGACCGTCGTCTGACGGGGTGCCGCCGCGGGTGCGGGCATGGGTAGCGTCAGGCCAGTACTGGCGGATTTCCGGAGCCATGTCGGCCATCAACTCAACACGGTCGGTGCCGTTGGGGCTGATGTCGATGGTCAGGCGGAAGATTTTCATGTCCTTGCCATCCACATTCAGGTAGTAGAGCACCTTCGGATCTTTCGGATCCCATTGTGGCTCGGCATCGCCAGCGATGTACTGAAGTTTCCTGATGGGACGGGCGGTCTGGGGATCGAAGATATGCCATTCACCGTGATCGGTGCGCAGGAGCAGGGCGCTGTCGTCCGCATTGAAAGCCTGCTGGGCGGCATGTGGCGTGTAGAGCGGATGGTCTGAATGACTTTCGGCCTGATGCGTCAGACGCACGACGCAGCTATGCCAGTCTGGGTCTTCGTGGGCCACGCCGGTGGCGGGGCGGGGTGCATCAGCCATGTCGCCGAGAAGCGTGCCGCTGGCCAGTGGTTTGGCATGCGACAGGACCGGGGCACATACCGGGCTGATGTGACTGCGTCCCTGCTGTGACGAGAGGTCTGGTTTGGGTGTGACATCAGCACCGGGATTTTGTTTCGAAGGCGTATCATCGGTGTCAGCACCAGCACCAGCACCAGCATCCGAACCCGAACCGGGGAGTTTGCCCGCCGGTGCGCCAGTCGCGTTGTCAGGGGATTGGCTGTTCACGGGTGGCTGAGGGGTGTTGCTGTTGTCTGGCGTGTCCGGGCCAGACGAGCTCTGTCCGGCATGGGGGCTGCCGGACTGGCCATTTGTTGTTTCACCGCTGGATGGCCCGGTTACGGTGCCACTGCCACTGTCGGTGGTGGATACAGTGCCGTTGTTGTTCTGGCTGTCAGAGGGTGGGTTGTCTTTTGTGTCTGCTTTGTCCGCGGCGCTGGATGGCGGGAGCGGATTGAGGTGGCCTGTGGTGCTGGCGTCACCGCTGCTGCTGCCGTTGCTGCCGGTGCTGCTGCTGGTGCTTTCATGACCGTCGCCGGCAGTGGTGGATGACAACGGGTCACGATGTGGTGCGGTCTGCTGGTCTTGCAGCGGTTTCCGGATGGACAGCAGCGAACCGCTGTCTGTATCGTTGCCGGAGCTGCCGGAGCCGCATGCACCAAGGCACAGGCTCATCAGCAGCACGCTGGCAGAGAGGATGCGCGCGGTGAGCGGACTGACGTTGTCGGGCTGGTGTTGCCGGTTTAGCCGGAATGGGCCAGCGCAGGCAGGAGCGGTTGTGCTGACAAGGCTGGCATCGGGTGCAGTCTGCCCGCCTGTGTGCGGAGTCAGGGGATGTGATTCAGGTCTCATGGCGATGAACAGGGCCTTTTTTTTGAAGGCTGCGTTATATCGCAGAAATCTTAGCAGCGTGTTGCATCATTGCAACGACCGCGGATCGTTCGGACTGATCCGCTGGTTCCGTTTTACCGGGGATTGAGGCTGTTGCCAGAAATGGCCGTGAGGTAGACCTCCTGGTCAGCGGCGCTGCTGCCGTTCCAGGTTGAGTTGAAGAGCATGCGGGTGAATGTCCGGTCGACCGTGGCCTGGGGTTCGGTCTCGTACCGGAAGGCGTCGCTGTTGACGTAGGCGATGGAACGGATTTCGGGTTTTTCCGTCAGTTTGACAGCGAACAGTTTGCGGTGCAGCCACTGGCGGCGCTCGTCGTGCAGCCCCTGGACGGTGCTGTCTTCTGCCGGGTGTTCGGCGTAGGTGGATACCAGGGCCCAGCCTGGATGGTCATAAGCCTTGCCGGAGATATGCAGCGCAGTTTCGGTGCGTCCGGGGTAGGTGGCAAAGAGTGGGGTGCGCTGCCCGGTGTCGAGATTGGTCATGAAAACATCTCCGTGGTTGCTCTGGTAGTCGACGGAGACGTACAGATCCTGCCGCTGGTCGTTGAAGGCCAGGTCAGAGTGCTCGGATGTGGTGTGCAGCTGCAGCCAGGCACGGTTGCTGGCGGTGCCGTAGGGCGCCCGGAAATCACGCCGGTAGGCACGGGTGCCGGGGCCGGTGGCGGCGGTGTGGGAGATGACGCAGTATTTGCCGCTCGGACTCATGCTGACATGGTCTGGGGTACCCATCTGGTCGAGGGTGCCGATGATCTGTTTTTTCTGGAGATCCCAGGTGAATACGCCGCGCATGGGCCAGTGGCTGTTATCGACCATGCTGCGCGCCATGAAGCACCAGTAGCGACCGTCCGCAGAGGGGGAGCCTTCCGATTTGGTGGAGGCAACGTTGGCGTCTGGCCAGTATTGCCGTACCTGGGGTCCCATGTCGGCGATGACCGAGACGCGGTTGTTCTTCAGGTCGAGCTGGTAGATCAGCATGCCGATGCCGTCACGTGGCAGGAAGTACAGCAGGTTTGGATCGGTGGGGTGCCACTGGGGTTCGGCGTCGCCGGCCAGTCGATCGGTGGCGCCAGCCAGATCTTTGAGGATGCGCAGGAAATGCCCGGTGCGGGCGTCGTACAGGTGCCAGAAGCCATCGCTTGCCTCAAGCAGAAAGCGGCTGTTGTCGGCGTTGAAAGCCTGGCGGCGCGAGTAGTCGTTGCGCAGTGTGGGGCTGTCGAGGTGGGCGGTATTGTCGGTAATGCGCACGATGCAGCTGTGGTAGACCGGATCCTGGGTGCTGGTCAGCAGCGGTGGGCGGGGGTTGTCTGGCAGCGGGTGACGTTCGGTGCCGATGGTCAGTGACGGCATGGTGGACAGGATGTCGGCGCAGAGTCCTGTCTGGTCAAGGGCGGGGGAGGATGGACGGGGGCTGTTGCTGGTGAGCGGGGGATTTGGGCCGGCGCTCATGGCCGGCGGCTGCAGATTGATAGATGGACTGGCCGTGTCACTGGCAGGGGCGGTGTGGAGTGGCCGTCTGCTGTCTGGCGGGCCGTCGTTCATGGGGGCGGCCGGGCGCGGGGTGTCGGTCGCGCTTTGCCCGCAGGCGGTCATGCACAGGCCCAGCAGGATGACGAGACCGGCGCGCTGGATTTGCCTCCATTGCATGTCGGTGTGGTGCTGGCAGGAAGCGTGACTGGGGGCGTACGGATTGGGCCGGATCGTTGGCTTCATCGGAGGGGGTCTGCAGGGTGAGTCCTGTCGATGGTCGTCGGGCTGGACACGGGCGTCTGTGCGGGAGTTGGCAATGACGCGGCTTTTCAGGCGGAAGATGCTGGCCGATAGGAAAAAGTCCGGGCAGCTGCGTTGGCATCTGCCCGGACGGGTGGCTTCATGTCATGTGGTTGTGGCAAGTGTCAGTGATCCAGCGCTCCTTTGGGCATGACCAGCATGTACGTCTCGATGTCTTCAACACGGTCGCTGTTCAGGGTGGAGTTGAACAGGACGCGGGTAAAGTCGCGGCTGACCGTGGCCTGGGGTTCAGCCCAATAGGCGTCCTGCTGCCACTCGGATCTTGAGTCACTGTCGGCGTGAGCGAGCGGACGGATTTTGGGTTTGTCTTCCAGGCTGACAGCAAAGATCTTGCGGTGCAGCCATTGCTGCAGTGACGTATTGCGCAGGCTGGCGGACTGGTTGCCGGAATGGTATTCGCCATAGGTGGAGATGACTGCCCAGCCGGGTTGTCCGTAGGCTTTGCCGCTGACGTGCAGGGCCGTGGCGGTTCCCGACAGGTAGGTCGGGAACAGGGTGGTACGACGGCCTGTGTTCAGGTTCACCATGAACAGATCGCCCGAGTCCGACTGGTAGTCGATGGAGACGTACACATCTTCGCCCTTTTTGTTCAGTGCCAGATCGGAGTGTTCGGACTGGGCATGCAGCTGCAGATAGGGCCGGTGCTCGGGAGAGGCCGGGTGTGCCGAGCTGAAGTCCGGTGTGTAGGCGCGCGTGCCCAGGGTCGGACTGTTTGCCCAGGAGATGACACAGTATTTGCCCGTGGGGCTCATGCTGACATGATCCGGGCGCTCTGGCAGGTTCATGTGGCCCAGGATCCGTTTTTCCTTTATGTCCCAGGTGAACACGCCCAGTCCCTGCCACTGGGCGTTGTCGACCATCAGGCACCAGTAGCGATTGTCGGCAGAGGGGGAGCCTTCGGATTTTGTCCAGGCACTGTTGGCATCGGGCCAGAGTCTTTGCAGATCCCGGCTCAGATCGGCGACGACGTGATGCTGATTGGTGTCGACGTTGAGTTCGTTGATGGTCATGCCGACGCCGTTCGTGGGCACGTAATACAGCACATGGGGATTGGCGTGATCCCATTGTGGCTCCGCATCACCCGCCAGACCGTTCAGAACATGCAGGTATTTGCCGGTGTGCGCGTCGTACAGATGCCAGTAGCCATCGGAGGCGCTCATCAGGAGACGGGTGTTGTCGGCGTTGAATGCCTGGCGGCGGGAGTAGTCGTTGCGATGGCTCTTTTCGTTGCCCGACAGCTGGCGGTTGTGCGTGAGCCGGACTTCGCAGGTATGGTAGGTAGGCTCCTGCACGGCGACCCCGGTGGCAGGTGCCTGCCGATCGGGTACATGTGCATTTTCCTGGCCGGACATCAGCTTGACGGGATGCTTTTCCAGGATATTCCAGCAGAGATCATCCCGGGTGATACCTGCGGTTGATGTGGCCGGCGTCTGCTGCCTGGCAGGATTTTGTGGCTGCGGTGCCGATGCGGTCGGAGCGGCGGGTTGGTGCGGGGGTGTTGGGGCGGTGGCGTTGTCCGCATTCGTCGTATGGCTGACGGGGGGACTGATGGTCACTTTGAGCGCCGGGGCGGACAGCCACACAATGTCGCCGCTATCCCCTTCGATCTCTTCCGTGTAGGTGAGCATCTTGCCCAGGTGGGCCGGAAGGGGCGTAAAGCTGTTGCCGCGACCTGCAATGACATTGTCGATGAACCAGTAGGACTGACGGACATGCCCCCATTGATAGCGGCCGGACTGTCCGCTCAGGTGCTGGCCCACGGCAATGGTTTCGCCGTGGACAGAAGTGAGTGGCAGGCTGAGTATGGAGGGATAGTTGCTCGCCACAACCCGGATGGATTCAGAGCGCACGACCGTGACTGCGCCGCTGGCAGGATTGCGCACGGTTTCGGCGTAACTGAGCGTTTTGCCGATGTCATCGGATGTGGGGATGTAGGTGTCCTTCGTGGCGCCTGGAATGGCCTGTCCATTGCGGAACCACTGGCGGCGGCTGATTTCGCCATTCTGATAGGCGCCGGCCAGGATGCGGATCGTGTGGCCTGCCCTGATCCGGGTGTTGCCAGTGTCGATGACCGGGGGGCGCAGGGTGGTGGTGGCGGGGCTGGCCGGTTCCGGCGCGTTGGACACAACGGTAACCGGTGCACTATAGGCCAGAATGTATTCATTGGTGCGAGGGTTGAGAACACGCTCGCGGTAGACCAGTTGTTTGCCGACGTCAGCCTGGGTAGGGGTGTAAGTAGCTTGCCGTCCTTCGGGTATGTCTTTGCCGTTTCGGCTGCGAAACCCTGCGACGGCGCTGCCATTTCGATAGACCCCGGGGATCCGGGTGATGGGGACGCCCACGCGTACAGTTTGTCCCAGCGGGCCAAAGGATGGCGCCCGTATGATGACTGGCTGGGTGATGCTGGCTTTGGCTGTGACCCCGTCTCCTTCCTTGAGAGTGTTTTCGCTACTGAATGGCGACTCGTCCTGGAACCAGATATCGTCTTCCGGGGTGTCGCTGGCATTGCCGGGCGTGTTGTGGTCGGCCAGGGCCAGGGCGCCGGTATTGCCGGCCGGGGTGGTGGCATGCGGTTCGCTGCCACCGCCACCGCCACAGGCCGCGAGCAGGCTGGCACTCAGACACAGGGCGGTCAGAGTGGCGCTGGCATGACGCATCCGCCTGCGGGTGGACATTTGAAGGGGTTGGGGGGAGATCGTCAGAAAAGCCGGGCGGAGAGGGGTCATGATCCAGCGTGTGATGTGCAGTGTTGGGACTTGGTAACGCAGCCACCGGTGCTGCCGCGAGGGCGAAGGGCAGCCAGCTTCAGCAGGTCCGGTGTCAGAAAAAAGTCACACGCACTCTAGGCGCTGATGTTGCAGATGGAAAAGCCTGATGGATGGGTGGCCATTGCCTGGGGATCGGGGGTGGCCTGGCCCGCCATGCGGTCGCCGGACGGGATTGAAAGGAGTGGCCGCTGAGCGGATGGCTGGTGGAGGAGGCAGCTGTGTGCCGCTGGCGCAGACGGCGTGAATGGCAAAAAAATGCCGGGCGCAGAAGGCCCGGCACAGACGGTATCAGTGAGAAGGTTTCAGTCTCTCAGCTGGCAGGACGGATCAGTCGACCCTGGGCGTCTCTGGGTGAAGGGTGGCTGGGGGGAGTACCCCGATACGGGCGCTGGCCTGCTTGGGGAGACATGGCGCTTTCTTCCGGCGTCGTAGTGGATCCGGCTGCTTCGTCCGGAGTGCCGTATTTGAGCAGTACCCAATAGCGGGCGGACAGACCGGCCAGAATCCAGTAGTTGCCCGTGACGGCACCATCAAGCAAGCGGCTGCCATAGAGATTACCGAGCATGACGGCCATGGTGGCACCGGCAAAGCCGGCGGCCATGGTCTGTTGGTCGGGTGTTTTGGCCAGGCGCGAGAAGCGCCAGGCGAGGCTGCCGAGACCGATGTACAGGATCAGGGTCATCACACCGCCGAGGGGGCCCGCTTCGGTCGTGATCAGCACCAGGAAATTGTGGGCATCCAGTCCTGCCAGCGAGGGCTCTTCCGAGCCAATCTCACGCTTGAAATGGTTCAGGCCGATGCCCCAGGGGCGGGACGCCAGAAGCCGGCCTGCCCCTTCCCACAGGATAAAGCGGCTTTCGGTGCTTTCATCGAGTTGTGCTTCACCTGTTTCGGCAGATGTCTGCTCCGTCATGGCCAGCCGGGTCACGACACCTTCGGGCACCCAGGCTTCATAGTTGAGCACGGCAATGAGGATCAGCAGTCCCAGGACCAGATTGCGCTTGATGGCCATGAGCAGCAACATGGCGGCCACGATCAGGTACGCCTGTCTGGAATAGGTGCAGAAAATGCCCAGGAGCAGGATGACGACGCCCGAGATACCGCCCAGCCGGACAAGAGGGCGCCCTTTCTGGTAGAAAGCAACAGCCGCAAAAACCGGCATGAACATGGAGAAAAATACCGCCGCCAGATTGGATGCCTTATAGTTGCTGCCGAACGGGCCGGCGGCCCGCTTGGTTTCGCCATAGACGCCAAAACCGTAGTCGATCCCTTCCCGGATGGCTTCGATGCCGGCAACGGCCGCCACCACGAGTACCATGTAGAACAGGTGGCGGACACTGGTTTCGTCCCGGACGCCGTTGTAGAACACAAAGAACAGGCACATGAAGAAAACGGAATTCTTCAGGGCGGTCAGATCATCCATCATCAATGAACGGTCTGTGAGCTGACCCGCGATGAAGGCCCAGCCCAACATGCAGAAATAGGCGATGAAAATCCCCTTGAGCGGGGTGGCATGTGAGCGTGGCAGCGTTTTGTTTCGGGTGTGGCTGTAGTAGATGAGGGCCAGAAACAGCAGGTTGATGCTGTTGAGTCCTTTAATGCCGAGATCGGCTGGCAGGTGCAGCTGGTTTGGCACCCAGACGATCATGGCCGCCAGCAGGCCATTGAGAAACTTGGTCTGGTTCAATGTGTTGCGTCGATAATAGTTAGGTTGCGGATGGCGCGTTTGAAATCGCCGACCGGGGTATCAGGCATGCCGACGCGCGCAATGGCGTAGCGCGATGCCGGCGCCTGGTTGATGCCCCGTCGGGTGTCAACGGCGTGGTGAAACCCAAGTGTATCGAGAAGGTCGGGCATCCAGACCGAAGACCGGCCACCGGGATAGGCAAAGCTGTCAATCGGTTGCTGGCAGATATCCTGCAGACGGCGGCGTGAAGCGGTCAGATCGTCATGCAGCTGCTCACGATTGAAGAGCTTGGGATCAATATGTCGGGTCGTATGAGCGCCAATATGGAAACCACGGCGCACCATTTCCTGGACTTGTTTCGTCTGCATGCGCGGCGCCTGAAGGGCTGGCGGAATGGGGGAGGGGTTGAGCACTTTCCGCATTTGCTCCAGACACTGGGCAATGGCGGCCGGGTTGCGTTCCCACAGTGCGTTCAGAATGGTGGTGCAGCTACTACGCCGTGCATGGCGATGCAGCGAGAGTTCGTGAGCCAGTTCGGGCATCCCCACCTCGCGCGGATCAAGGCTTTGAGCGCTGGTACATGCAATCATGGCGATGGCCTGATCCCACCACATGGGCTGGCCTTCATCCAGACCTCCCGTGATGATATAAAAGGTAGCTGGAAGCTGATACTTTTCCAGCAGGGGCGCTGCGTAGGTCAGATTGTCCAGCAACCCGTCATCGAAGGTGATGGCAACGGCGTACGGGGGTAGTGGCTCATGGTTCAGCAACCGCTGCACCGCAAGGCCGAGTGGCAGGACATGTGTGTGAGCGGCCAGCCAGGCCAGTTGCTCCTCAAAATATTTCTGGCGGACACACATCCCCAGCGCAAACGGATCGGAATCCAGGTCATCAATGACACGGTGATACATCAGAACCAGCAGGCGGTTGTTTGCGCCCAGCAACCGTTCCAGTTTTTCGTCATACACGCCGGCGCGGTCTGCCAGAGGTGAGACGATCTGTTTGATGATTTGTTTCCCGATATCCAGCATCAGTTCACCGGTTTCCGAATCGGCCGGTCAGGCAGGGTTCGCATCCAGGTCTCCAGCACCATCACCATCCAGAGCAGCTCGCCCCGGTCCTGGAGGCCCTGTTGGTGTTCGTCCACCAGGCGCTGGATACCGGTCTGATCGAAGATGCCGCGTTCCTTGAACGTACGACTGTGGATGGTGTCAAGCAGCATGGGTTTGAGATCTGTACGGAACCAGGCTGCCAGCGGGATGGCAAAGCCCTGTTTGCGTTTGGCCAGGACGGCAGCCGGCAACAGGTCGGCCGCCACCTTCCGGAACAGGTACTTGCCCTGACCGTCACGCAGCTTCATGTTGAAGGGCAGACGGGCCGCAAAGTCAATCAGGTTCTGGTCGAGTAACGGGGCACGAGCCTCCAGCGAGTTCGCCATGGTGGTGCGATCCACCTTGGTGAGAATGTCGTCAACGAGATAGGTGTCCATATCGCCAGACAATATCTGTTCGGCGTGAGAATCGATATCGGATCTGATGAACCGTTGCCGGATGCTGCCGAATGGATCGGACAATGCCCTGTCACCGAAGAGCAGATGAAGATCCGCTACATTGGCGAGTCCCACCTGGGCAAGATAGTCGTCAGGCCAGGGCAGGCCCAGTCGTTCGCCTATGCCTGACAGACGGCGACCCCAGGCGCCAGGCAGGAGGCGGCCACTGAGTCTGGCCAGTGCCGGTGCCAGGCCCAGTGAGGCGCGGCGGATGTGCTGCAGGGTGGCGTAGCGCTGGTAGCGGGAGTATCCGGCAAACAGCTCATCTCCCCCATCACCGGACAGCACCATCTTGACATGTCGTGCCGCCAGTTGTGACACCAGATAGGTCGGAATGGCTGATGAGTCGCCAAAAGGTTCATCAAAATGGTGCGCCAGCGTTTCAAGGAGATGGGCTGCATCGGGACGTACCACCATTTCATGGTGTTCGGTTCCCAGGTGCTGTGCGACACGGCGGGCGTCTGGCAGCTCATCAAACGCAGCTTCTTCGAAACCGATCGAAAAGGTTTTCAGGGGCTGAGAGAGGTGGCGGGTCATCAGGGCACAGACCACGCTGGAATCCAGCCCGCCACTGAGAAACGCGCCGAAAGGCACATCAGAGACCAGGCGCACGCGTACTGCCTCATCCAGTTCGGCCAGGAGACGCGACTTCAGCGTCGTTTCGTCATCTGTCCACTTGGGCAGAAAGTCGACCTTGCTGAAACGGGTCTGGGTGATGGTAGGGGTCGCACCGTCCTGGCCAGGTTCAATCGTGACCCAGTGGCCGGGTGGCAGCTTGGCAATCCCCTCGAAAATTGTGTCGGGGGCGGGAATGTAGCCCAGACTGAAGAAGGTCTGTATGGCTGGCATGGCCAGGCGAGGCTGCCAGCCGGGCACGGCCATCAGGGTCTTGAGTTCTGAGCCGAATCCCATGATGCCTGGGGAGAGTTCACCCAGATACAGCGGTTTTTTGCCGATCCGGTCGCGGGCCAGCACGACGCGGCGCCGGATCTGGTCGATGATGGCAATGGCAAACATGCCACGCAGCATGGCAAAGCAGTCAGTGCCATATTCCGCGTAGGCGTGAACAATGCACTCCGAATCGGACTGGCTCTGGAAGACGTAGCCGCGGGCCTGCAGCGTTTGCCGCAGCTCGCGAAAATTGTAGATTTCGCCATTAAAGACGAGCTGGATGCGTCCGCCGGCGCTCGTGACAGGTTGCTGGCCACCCGCTACATCAATGATGGCCAGCCGACGCATGCCGATAGCGGCCCAGTCGGTTCGGAACATGCCCTGATCGTCAGGGCCACGATGGATGATGGTGTCACACATCGTGGTCAGGGTTTCCGGGTCTGGCAGGGTACGCCCGTCAAGGGAGATCAGTCCGGCTATGCCACACATGGTTCAATGCATCGTGTCTGTGGGTTGGGTGTCGGGCGATGTCAGATCGCCCAGCGCAGTGAGCGTCCAGGCATCGCCGTCGTAGACAGTTCTGAGCTGATGGCCAACGACCGGGATGGAGGCGTTGGCCCCGACAAACCGGCGAGCGGCACGACCCATGTCGTTCAGGCCAGGCCGACCCAGACGGTAGGCGGCGCGCAGGCATTCGGCAAGGGCCTGCTTACTGCCGGGCGGAAAGAGCCAACCGGTGACACCGGGCTGTATGAAATCCTCGTTGCCGCTGACACGGGAGCCGATCATCGGCAGGCCCGCAGCCATGGATTCGAGCAGGGTGTTGGACAGTCCTTCGGTATAGGAAGCAAGCACACCGAGATCGGCGATAGCTAGCTGCTCGGAGACGTCATCACTCTGACCCAGGAACAGCACCTGGGCACTGCGCCGCAGATCATGTACTTTCTTTTTCAGCTCGCTCTCTAGCGAGCCGGTGCCAACCAGCAGCAGTCGGACTTTCTGCTCACTGGTGAAGGCATCCATCCATGCATCCAGGAGAATGTCCAGCCCTTTGACCGCCTCCAGACGCCCAACGTACAGGACGACCAGATGGTCATCTTGGCGGGCTTGTTCGCGTAGCTCCCGCATCGCGGGCTGTTGTGGGTCGAAGCGATCGAGGTCGACGGCGTTGGGAATACGATAGACCTGTGCCGGTGAGAAACCCACGTCGGTCAGCCGGTTGCCCAGCGCCTGGCTGATGGCCTGGATCATGGTCTTGCGAAGAATGGCCCGCTTGATCCGCATGAATATCGACGGATGGTGATCAAGGATCCCGCCATGCAATTCGGTCATGCCTGTGAGTTTGACGATCAGCGGTTTTTTGAGCAGCCGGTTGAGTATGGCACTGAGGACGGCCATGTTCTTGGCAATATGGCAGTGGATGGCCTTGATCTCGTTGCGCCGGCGATGAAGCAGCCATGCCAGACGGGCCAGCAGTACCAGACCGCCGAGCATGGGCAGCCGGGGGTAGCGCAGTCGGATAATGTCGACCAGGCCATGCTGTTCGTAGGCAGCCTGGGGACCCCAGGGCACCATGGGCACCACGATGGTGCTGGGAATGCCCTGACCGGCTAGCCACCGGGTCAGCGTGCCAACCTGGGATTCCGCGCCACCACCACCAGTAGAGGGGTAGACGCTGTCCAGGATCATGAAGACCCGCTGGGGGCGTTTAATGCTGCGTGTCATGAGCGTGGCGCTGCAACCAGAGTTCAAGAACCAGAAGCTGGTACAGCTCGCTGGCATGGTCCCAGGCGCCACGCTGGTGGCGATCCAGCAGGCGGCGTACGGTATCCATCTGGACGACGTCGCGCAGTCGTGCATTCGGGGATTCCAGTGTGTCGTTGAGCAGTTGCCGGAATGGCCCATGACCGCGCATCCACAGACTGACGGGCAGACCAAAGCCCTGTTTTTTCTTGCGACGGATCTCTTCCGGAAGGATGGACATCATCGCCTGTTTGAACAGCGCACGTTTTTGCATTCCGTGCAATTTGTAATGTGCTGGTAAATGTGCTGTGTATTCCACCAGATTGCGGTCAAGATAAGGAAATAGCACAGAGACTCCCGCGCTGCGGCAGGCGCCCGTCACCTTGATGATGTCGTTATCGGCAATGGCCATGGTCAGATCGAGGTGCATCAGGCGGTGCAGTTCGCTCGGAGCCGTAAGTGACTGCCAGACCGCCCGCTGCAGATCCAGTGAAGCATTTCGTGCAACCTTATGACGAAAATCCGCTGTCAGCAGCTCGTCATAGTGATCCGACGCAAACGAGTCGTCCGTATAAAAGCGGTCGGGGTTGGGCAGGCTGCCGCGTTCAATAAAATTGCGGATCCGGTTGGCCCAACGCTGATCGGTTTTTTCCAGTCTTTGGGCCAGCTTGCTGCCCAGGGCACGCAGGAGGGCGGGTGACCGATAGTAAAGACTGAAGAACCGGTCTTTCAGATAGCGTTCGTTGCCGCCGAAGATTTCGTCGCCACCGTCTCCGGCAATCAGAAGATCTTTGCCGGCGTCTGCCGCCATGCGGGCGCAGAAATAGGTGGGAATAGCGGATGCGTTGCCAAATGGTTCATCGAATGTGCGGATCAGTATGGGCAGTGCTTCGGCAGCTTCCTGTTCGCTTACCCGTCGCTGGTGGGCGTCCAGGCCGAATGCCCGGCTGGCAATGGTGGCATATCCCAGTTCATCATATCCCGCTTCCGTAAAACCGATAGAAAAGCTGCTGACCGGAACAGGAGCCGCACTCGACGCCAGAATACCGCAGATACTGGAGCTGTCTGTGCCGCCACTGAGGAACGCCCCCCAGCGACGGCTGTGATCCGGCCGGTAGCTTCGTACCGTGTCGATGATGTGCTCCCGCAGCGCTACAACATCCCGTTCACGGCCGTTGTTGATATCTTCCGGATAATGCAGTGTCCACCAGGCTTCAGTGCTGGTCTGGCCGTTCTTCCAGATCAGGCGCTGTCCGCCGGGCAGTTTCTGTACGGCACGATAGATGGCGCTGCGGGCGGGCACGTAGTAAAAGTTCAGGTAGTGATATATTGCTTCATCAGACAGTTCAGGCCGGAACAGTGCGGTTTCCACCAGCAGGCGCATATCACTGGCACAGGCCATGCCTTTGTCTGTTTCGACATGACATACCGGCCAGGTTTTGAAAGCGTCAGTGATGACTGTGACAATACCTTGAGGCATATCCCAGGCGATCAGTACGAAGCGACCGCGACAGCGTTCCACTGGCGCGTGGCGTTCTTGGACCCAGGTGTGCATCACGCTGGTGAAATCATCGCCGTGCGGGCCATTGGACATACCCACAGCCCCAACCTGTTCGTTGCCGATGTATTGCCAGCCTTCGCCCTGCCATTGCAGGGTGAACCGGCGGCCGTCGGGCAGATTCGCCTGCAGGTGACGGGCTGCCGACTGATGGTCAGGGCCAGGCCAGCTGGCAGTGATGCTGGCCAGATCGGGTGTGGCATGTCCTGGCTGTTGAGGGGACTCTGCCGGCCGGATAACCAGCAGGAAATTACCGTTTACTGACACGCGAATACTCCTTGAGCATGGCGCTTACCATGGCGGGGGGGCTGTATTGTTTCAGAACCTTTTCCCGGCCAGCCTGGCCGAGGGTGCGGCGCATGGTCGGATCATCTATCAGTTGCAGCATGGCATGAGCCAGTGCCTGGGTGTCGGTTGGTTCGATCAGCATACCATCCTGCCCATGTTCAATCACTTCGGGTGTGCCCCCCACCCGGGTGGCGAGTACGGGCAGTCCCAGTCCAAGCGCTTCGAGAATGACATTGGACATGCCCTCCCGCAATGAGGGTGCCACCAGCAGATCGGCAGCGGCCATCAAAGTGGGGACGTCATTGCGCTCGCCGAGCAGCAGTACCTGGTCTCTCAGTGCCAGCTCTTTTATACGAGCGAGCAGATCATCCTGCAGCGGACCACTGCCCGCCAGTAGCAGTCGGGTACCGGGACGCTGTCTGGCAACCTGTGCAAATGCCTCCAGCAGACGGGGCAGATTCTTGTGTTCGACCAACCGTCCAACAAAGAGCAGCAATGTGTCGAACCGCGCAGGCGAGAGATAGTGTTGCCGCATGGCCGCCACATCGCCCGGGTCGGGCGCAACGATGTCGACGCCATTATGGACGACACTGAATCGCCCGATGGGCCAGTCCATGTGCCGGGCTGCATATTCGGCACCTTCGCGCGAATTGGAAATGATCGCCTGGGAGTGGCGGCTGACCCAGCGCTTCATGTTCCATTGCTGTTTGCTGTACCACTCGTATGTACCGCGAATGGATGTGATGAGAGCGGGGCGGCGGGAGGGGGGCAGGCTCTGGATGACGACGGCACCCCACAGTTCAGCCGTGAATGAATAGCAGTGCAGAATATCTGGTGACCAGTGACCGATCGCTTTCCGGAGTTCGGCTACGAACCGGATGTCAATACGGCGACGTTTGTTGACGCGGATGGTGGGAATGCCAGCTTCGTGAAGACGGTCAACAAGAAACGATGGCCTGATGTAGTAAAGAACCGTGCATTCGATGCCGCGGGACTTCAGTCCCATGGCCAGCTGAACGATCTGCCGCTGACTGCCACCGACTTCCATTTCATCGGTCATCAGCATGACGCGCATGGCGCTGCTCATGGGCGGGGTGGGCATTGCCGGTTGTCCGGATGTGCCGCGCAAATGTGCGTGCTGTATACGCGTCAGCAGTTTGGCCGCCTCAATGTCCACATCGAAGTCTTTCAGGATGGTGGCACGTGCGGCCAGTGCCAGCCTGGCCCGCCGTGGTGCATCGTTGAGCAGCCCGGCAATGGCGCTGGCGAGTTCGTCCGCCTGACCCGGCTCGACCAGCACACCGTTGCTGTCATGCTGCACCAGTTCCGGAATACCGGACACGCGCGTTGAAATGACGGTTGCGCCGCTGGCCATGGCTTCCATGAGTGCCACCGGTATGCCGTCTGCATTGCCATCGGAGAGCTGGACGGAGGGCAGTACGAACAGTGTGGCCTGACTGATGCGCTGACGAACTTCCTGCTGGGGAAGTGCACCAGTCAGGACGACCTGACCAGTCAGTCCAGCCTGGTCAATGGCCTGAGTCAGCTCGTCGCGCAGCGGCCCCTCGCCGATGATGTCGCAGTGAAAGCGGATACCTTGTTGGCTGAGGCGCTGGCAAGCCTGGATCAGATGGATGAAGCCCTTGATGGGATCCAGTCGACCGACGCCGACAAGATCATGATCGGATCGGCCCTGTGTCACGAAGGGGATATCCGCTGGCAGGACACCGCAGTGGATGACACTCAGCTGGTCCTGCTGTTGTGCCGACAGATGACTGGCCAGGCGGCGACGATTGAATTCCGAGATGGTGACGCTGAACGCTGCTTGTTGAAGTTTTGCGCCCAGATCGTGGTCGTGAATGAAGATATCGTGGGCATGGCCCGTGAAACTCCATGGGCACCCGAGACGGCCGGCGAGAATCCGGGCTGCGGTACTGGGATAGGTGGCCCAATGGGCATGTATGTGATCGGGCGCGAAATGGCGGACCTCTGGCAGCACGGCAAGTGTCCGCCACCAGCTGATCATGGATTTTGCCAGTTCGGCGGGTTTACGCCAGAGACTGCGTAGCAGGGGCCAGAGTTCGGCTGCGCTCTGGCAGGGATGCAGCAGGATTTGTGGCAGCGCGACGGCCAGGCGCCTGGTCAGGCTGGCAGGGGGATAGATGACCTGATCCAGAAGGCACTGGGCATCAGGTTGCACCATGGGCTCGCTGTGGGGTTTGAGCGAGACGATCCTGATATCGGCCCCCTGCCGTTGCAGGGCATGGATTTCCCGTACGATGAACGTTTCCGACCAGCAGGGAAATAGCGACACCAGATACAGGATACGGCACGATGGCGCAGTATCGGTATGGCCCTCGGCGGATGTGCGGATGGCCGGAGAGGCCATATGGGCAGCCGTATCGGATGGGGCGTCGTGGGCAGCGGCGGTCATCTTGTGGGCAAGGGTGCGGAGAGTCCGTGGCTGAAGCCGGTCATGTCAACCTCCCCAGCGGTGCAGGTTGCGATTGCGCAGGAACTCGATGAGACCATACACAATGAACAGGTGCATTTCGATGAAGGTACTGGACAGACGGACAGGCAGCCAGCGGCGACTGGCCGGCTGTACCTTGGCCAGGGTAGCCAGCGCGATGATCGACATGGCACAGGCCAGGCTGGCCTGGAACAGGTGGGAATGAGGGGCAAGCACCAGGCTGGCCAGCAGCATGATCAGCAATGCCAACGGGGTCAGCAGGCGGCAGACCTTGTGCGAGAAGAATCCCAGGAATGCAGGATTGCGGCGAGGGTTTATCAGGGCAGGACAGAGCTGCAGCAGCTGGAAATTACCGGCAAGCGTGCGAATTTTGCGACGTTTTTCCTGCTGCATGGAGGTTGATGGCAGGTCATAGGCAATGGCACGGCCATCAAATCCAGTCCGGTGACCGTCCAGAACGGCCTGCATGGGGATCAGCACATCGTCCAGAATCGTTTCCGCGGGAATGGGCCGGAACGCTGTTCGCCGCAGTGCATAGAGTGCCCCTGTCATGCCGATGGTGGACGCCACCTGACCCTCGGTACGTCGCAGCCATTTTTCATAACGCCAATAGGCGTCCAGCCCCTGTCCGACGAAATCTCCTGCAGGCACTTCAAAGCGGAGCTCGCCGCTTATTGCTGCCATCGTCGGGTTGTGCTGCAGGGATTCGACTAGAAAGCGGATAGCATGTGGGTCGAGCCGCTGCCGGGCATCGGTCAGGATCAGGATATCCTGCGTGCAGCGCATGATGGCGTCGTTCAATGATGCAGCCTTACCCCGGTGCTGTGCATGTCGAAGCACGGTGACCCGGCTGTCATTCAGGGCTTCGGCTGCCTGCGCGGTCTGTTCGTCTTCGCCGTCAATGGCCAGTAGCACATGGATCCGCTCGGCTGGGTAGCGACTGTCCAGACAGCTACGGATCTTGGGGCCGATCTGATGGGCAGCATGCCGCGCAACAATGACGACGGCGATATCCGGCAGATCGGCCGTGCTGTGGCCGACTACGTTTTTATCAGGGGGGGGCGCTTTCGGTGCGAGACGCCGAAGCTGGAGACGAAGCAGCAAGGGATAGCCCAGATAGGTGTATCCCATCCATGCCGCGGCGATGATGTAGGCCAGCAACCAGAAGGTATCCATCACAGGTATCCGTCAGTCGGGTTGGCTGGATGCGGTTTTGTCATGACCCAGCAGCAGGCGGCGCAGCCGCTCGTGTCCGCCGTTGCCCAAAATCTGCTTGGAAAGGCGCAGAACACGATAGCGTGTCTGCTGTTTCAGCATTTCCAGTGGGTGTTGGGTGATCCAGGCCAGAAAGCGGGCGTCACTGGTGCTGTGCAGCATGGCCAGTCGAGGAATATCCAGTGCGCTGCTGGACTGGATTGCAGCGGCAGCGGCGCCGTCCTGGACGGCGCGCGCCCGTGGATTGGACGATGGCGAGGTCGCAGCGGCCGTTGCCTGGCCCGGCGTGTAGGCATGATCTGCCGGCCATGACCATAGACCTACGCGGGAGGTGCAGACCGCCGCATATCCGAGACGCCGTGCCAGAGACATGAACCCTGCGGGCATGCGGCCCCCGGCCGGGGCGTAAACCTGAACGGGCTTGCCGATGGCATCTTCGATGGCAGCCTTGGATTGCGCAAGCTCGGCCTCTACCTCCGGGGGCGAGAGCTGATCCAGGTAGCGGTGGTGCATGCCGTGCGACTGGATTGACATGCCCATGGCGGCCATGTCCCGCAGGGCGCTCCAGTCCAGGAAACCGGGTTGCCCCACCATGGCCGGATTGACGAAAAACTCCGCCTGTCCGCCGCAGCGGGCGATGATTTCCGCCGCGCCCGCATTGGAGAGGTGGCCATCATCGAATGTCAGGCAGACAGGAGGCTGACGATGGGCTATCGAGCAGGCTTCATTCAGAAGCTGGCTCACGCTGCAAACGCGTCGGCCCCGGGTCTGGATCAAATGAAGCTGGTGAGCGAAGGTGGCAGGTGCAACACTGTAATGGGCATCCGCACCAATGGCTTCTCCGTCAACAATGGCGTGGTACATCAGGACGGTCACAGCATTCATTATTTGCCCCTGAATGGAGTCGTCATGCGGGCGATGGCCTGTTTTGCCAGGTCACGCGTTTCGCGATCCAGCAAAAAAGTGCCTGCTGCATAGATCAGCGTGCCAGCCACCATCCGAACGATTAGCGTGGTCAGGTGATGTTCCGAATGGATCTGTATCAGTATCAGATACATCAGCAGTGCCATAGCCAAAAACGTCAGGATGCGCCGATACTCGGGATGCACGGTGACTGTATTGCGCCCCATTGTGGCTGCAACGGCTGTCATCAATCCATAGGCGAGCAGGGTGGCGATGGCCGAGCCTTGGATGCCCAGTAGCGGGATCAACAGCAGGTTCAGGAGCAGGTTGACGACAGCGGCCGAGAGGATGGCGAGCAAAATGGCGCCGGAGCGTTTGCGGATCTGCAGGCCAGCGGTGGCTACCGGAAAAAGACCCTGCAGCGCGACACCCCCCATGACTGAGGGGATGATGACGGCGCCGGCGCGGTATTTTTCAGAAGCTACCAGCAGCAAGAGTGGTTCGGCAATGGCCGAGACCCCCGCAACCATCGGGATGGCAAAAAGCAGATAGAGATGAAAGACCCGTTGCAGGAACGCCTGTGTGACGGCTTCGCCTTCATTTGCCCACAGCCGCAACACCATAGGGGTGATGGCACCGGTGAAGGCCGTGACCAGGATCGCTGCAATGTATTCGCAGAGGTTGTATGGTGCAGAGTAAATGCCCAGTTCCGTGGGGCCGAGCATGCGCTGGATCAGTATCCTGTCACCCAGACTCAGCATGACGGACGACAGCTCCATGGCAACGAGGGGCAGACTGAACGTCAGCAGCGTTTTCAGAAAAGGGAGAGAAAAGTCCCGGACAGACCAGGGCTCCCGGTGAAAGAACCAGTAGGCCAGAACGCTCAGGCACAGCGCATCTGCTGCCATCTGTGCGCCGTAGAGACCCCACAGTGATGTCGAGATGTAGAGAAGGGCCAGCACTATCAGCGCCAGGCCGGCATATCGCTGTATGACGGAATACAGCGACAGTATGCCGCTCAATTCCCGTGCCCGGAGCTGGTTGATCACGGCGCTGGACAGACACTGCAGTAGGGCCAGCGGTGCGACCAGATACAGGAGATGATGGTTTTTTGTACTCGCAAACAGGGTATCGGGTAGCAGCGCGATGGCTACGATCCAGAGGAGCGAGGCGATGGTGCCAGCGCTGGCCTGGCCTACATAGACCGTGGCTTCGTACTGCGCCAGCGTCCACGCTGAATGGCCTGCCTTCACTTCACTGTAAAAGCGCAGGGCGGCCTGTTGCAGGCCGAGCTTTCCGATGGCGGCCAGTGTGGTGACCAGAACCCCGATCAGGCTCATCATGCCGTAATCGGCCAGGGGGAAGATACGGGTCAGAAATGGGAATGAAACAATGCTGGCCAGCGTGACCAGCAGACCAGCAATCGAGTAGCGTGAAAAGTGGGCAGCTAGCCGGCTCAGCATGGCCAGGTTCCCGTGTTGCTCATCGTTCCTGTTGCATTCCGTCCAGCCGCGTCAGGATCGTATTGGTGACCTGAGACATCTGGTCCAGAGATGCATCCAGGGTAGCCAGACGTCGTTCGA
This sequence comes from Lautropia sp., assembly GCA_030527825.1. Taxonomy (GTDB): domain Bacteria; phylum Pseudomonadota; class Gammaproteobacteria; order Burkholderiales; family Burkholderiaceae_E; genus Lautropia. The sequence goes on along the minus strand of JAUNAC010000001.1, from coordinate 399,018 downwards.
GGCCCAGCAGGCGGGCAGGCACGGCGTCGACGGGGCTCTCCTCAAGATCGCTGGATGTCTGCCATTCGTCCTCAATATCCTGCAGCATGTTATCGACATCCGACAAAGTCACGCGTGTCTTTTCTTCGACGTACGCCTGGGTCAGCAGGCGTTCGCACAGGGTGTTCACCTGACGCGGATTACCTTCAGTGGCCTGCTGGATGCGTGTGAGTGCTTCGGTGTCGAACGGGATTTCGCCTTGCCAGCCCGCCTGTTGCATGCGTTTCTGGATATAGAGCGGCACTTCATCTGCTGTGAGGCCATCGATATGATCTGTGACGAGGAAGCGCTGCCGCAGGGCCTCCAGCCGGGGAGTGGCCAGGCGCGCCCGCAGTACGGGTTGAGCGACCAGAAAGATCTGTAGCAGCAGATTGCCACTGAGCTGCATGTCGGAAAGCAGTCGCACGATTTCCAGTGCGTCATCTTCCAGATTATGTGCTTCGTCGATGACCAGCAACAGCCTGCGGTTGGCCTGAACTTCGCCCAGCAGGTATTTCTGGAGTACCTGCAGGAGTTGTGCCGTCTCCGTGGTATCCGGTAGCTGCAGGCCCAGACCCGCGAAGATCTGCTGCAACAATGAGTGGTCGTTGGCCCGGGGTGTTGCAATGGTGTAGACCTGAATGCCTGCATCCGGTAGGCGCCGGCTGATGTTCTGCACCAGCATGCTCTTGCCACAACCTGGAGAGCCTGTCAGCAAAACAAGCCCTTCCCGTTGGTATAGCCCGTATTTGAGCGTATTGACTGCACGCTGAATCGCTTCGCTATTGAACAGGAAACGCAGGTGCGGATTCAGCCGGAAAGGCTTGGATTTCAATCCGAAAAATGATTTGTACATACTCAGTATCCGTAGTATGCGGGGGCTTTGGGCTGAACGGGGGCCTTGTTGAACAGCAGGCCAACGGCTTCACAGTCTTCAAGCTGAAGCAGAGATTCGTTCACCGCACTGCGTGGTGTTTCGCCGGCAGCAACCACCAGGACGACCTGTCCAACCAGAGCAGACAGCGAGCGTGTTTCGGTGACTGGCAGCAGGGGGGGCGTATCGAACACAATGACATGATGCGGCAACATGTTTTTGAGTCGCTCCACAAGCTGTGCCATGGTGTTTGAGGCAAGCAGATCCACTGGTCGCTGCTTCAGATGACCGGCTGTCATCAGCGTCAGGCCGGACAGGGAGGTTTCGTGGAGAAGTTCTTCTATCGGAATATCGGGGTTTTCAAGATAGTCGGTCAGGCCGACTTCGTCCGGGATGTCGAGCTGTAATGTGTTGGCAATGCTGGGGCGCGCAATATCGGCATCAAGCAGTAGCACGGGATGCTCGTCACCAATGGCAATACTGATGGCCAGGTTGATAGCAGAAAATGTCTTGCCCTCACTGGGCAATGAACTGGTCACCATGATCAGCCGACCATCATCAACAACCGGGCGAAGCCGGCCGAAGGCATTGTCCAGCAGACGCCGCTTGACCAGCCGGAACTCCTGATGGATCTTGGCAGTTTTGTCATCAGGTACCAGAAATCCCTTCGTTTTGAGATAGTCGAAGTCAATTTCGATGATCGGGCGCCCACCCAGGCCCTGGCGAGGGGCTACACGACGATCCATTTCCTGCTGGGCTGGCGCATCTGGCCGGGTGTTCAGGGACATGGAATCTGGGGCAGTTCCATTGGTCAGGTCAACAGAACCGTGCAGATTATGGGCTTGGGCCTGGGCGGATGTGGACGGAATATTCTGTTGCTGCCGTTCACGGGCTTCCCGTAGGGCCTCAGCCTTGGCAATGTCTTCCCGGATGCTGGCTGCCATCGCTTCTTCATCATCATCCTGCGTCGATGATTTTCTAACTATGTCCGTATCCTGGCTAATGCTTTCCCGGGTCATGGGAATAGACGAGGGCATGACTGCGGTGTTGGACACAGGCAGCGGGCGTGAAGGATTCTGATCCACCAGCTTTTGCATGGCCCGATGCACGAGTCGTTTATTCATGCCATCACCTCCGGAATATTCTGCAACGCCGCACTGACGGGTGGCTGCGTATGCTGGCCGGTATCAAGGACGTAAAAAATGATAAGCGCCATGAAAATTACCGAATAGCCGACAATGATGGCGACGAAACGGGTGGTCTGGCGTCGGGCCTCTTTGCGCGCCGCAGCGTCTCGGTAGCGGGTAATGGCGCCGAACAGGGGGACATGAGTGGCCGCTTTTAATGCATTGGGTTCATAAAAGGCAGGGTTGGCCAGTTCCCGTGTCAGCGCCACGGCAATGCCTATGATGAGTGAGACGACAAAGAATATACCGAGCAGCAGGGGACGATTAGGCGAAACAGGCCGCGGGCCGACACGGGGGGGATCGACAACCCGAAATTCGCGTGAGCCGGTGTTTTCCTCAATGCTTCCTGCCAGACGAGCGGCGTCCCGGCGTTGAAGCAGTTTTTCATAATTCTGCTTGTTTGAATCGTAATCGCGATTGAGCTGGATATATTCGGCTTCGACCTTTGGAATGCTCAGAGCGATTTCGCGGGCCCGTTTGGCCTGGGCTTCAGCCTCGGCGACCCGTGCGGCCAGTGAGGCCACCTTGGCATCGGCTTCGGCCATTGCGATAGACATTTCCTGGTACAGACGGTTTGGCACCTTGCCGCGGCCTGGTCGCGAATCGACAGGCCGAAGAGCTTCTTTTTGAAGCTGGACTTCCAGCTCGCGAATAGTGTTGCGCGTGTTCAGTACGTCGGGATGTGCCTCGGTATACCGAACCAGCAGATCATCCAGTTTTTTGCGTGCAGCCTCCAGACGTCTTTCGGTTTCGCTGCCGCCGCCATCTGCCTGGCCCCCGCCAACCGGGACATATTCTGGCACGGCTTCCAGACGAGTTCGGATAGCCGTACGAGAGTTCACGGCCTGCCGGTACTCCAGTCGGGCGGTCTGCAATTCATGCTGGATATCGGCTGACCGGGCAACATAATCCTGTGCCAGATTCGGCATTACTTCGATATGTTTGATCTTGAATTCTTTCAGTGCAGTTTCCGTCTGAAGCAGGAGATCCTTGGCCTTGGTAATTTCCTGGTCAATGAAATCAACTGCTTGCTGGGTGTCATTGGTTTTACCGGTACGGGTGGATTTGACAAACAGATCCAGCAGCATGCTTACCACTTTCAGGGCGGTTTCCCTGGACGGGTTGCGATATTCAATGCTGTAGAAATTGGTGCCGCCGGCCGGTTTGAATTTGATGTTTTTTTCCAGCGTCTGCATCAGGGCTTCTCGACCCTTTTGCGTCTGCTCGTCCCGATCCATACCGGTTGCCTGAACAATGGCCTCCAGGTTGGGGCGGCTGACCAGTGTACGCGCCATCATCTGCACCTGTCCCTGGACATCGGGCTGTACAGTCATACCCTGCATCAGGGGCTGGAGGATGGACTTGGTATCGACGTACGCGCGCGCGGTCGCTTCGTAGTTGCTGGGTAACACCACGGAGATGATGATGCCCAGAATTCCGAAGAGGAGCATGGCTACCAACCCTGACCGCCGGTATTTCCATAATCCGGACAGGTAGGTTTTGTAGGACTTCAAAAGGTCGAGCATAGCGCTTGATGAAAAAAAGACTCGTCGCGCCCTGAGTATGCGCGATGGATTCCAGAAATGACCATGGCGGGGCCGCCCGGCGGCCTCCAGGACGTTACAGCAGGCTTTCGGGGATCATGATGGAATCTCCCGGCGCGATTTCGATGTTGGCACTGGGGTCACCGCTTTTCAGCAGATCATCCAGTCGAACACGGTATTGCTTGTTGTTTTCAATGGCCCTGATGAGGATGGCCTGATTGCCAGCTGCCTTGCGCGTTAGCCCGTTGGCTTTGGTCATGACATCCAGCAAAGTGATGCCGTTCTGGTAGGGAACCGCACCGGGGCTCTGTGCCTGGCCTATCACCCGAACCACAGACAGGGGATCGCCCACAATCTTGGTGACGACAACCGAGACGCTGGGGTCGCGGATATAAGTCGCCAGTTTTTCTTCGATTTCGTGCCCCAGAACCTGAGGGGTTTTACCCACAGCCACGATGTCCTTGATGAGTGGCGCTGTGATCTTGCCGTCTGGTCGCACCGGAACCTTGACTGACAGATCCGGGTTGCGCCAGACCTTCAGATCCAGTTCATCACCGGGGCCGATCTGATAAACATAGTTGTGCTTGGGAGCCCTGTCGGGGGCCAAGGGAAGCGTATTCAGGCCAGCGCAGCCGGACAGAATGATGGTCAACGCAAGTGCGGACAGGAAACGAATCGTGCTCATGGCAAAAAGGGTTGTGGTACGGAAAGCCTGTTCAGCCCTCACGGGAGCCGCCAAAATAGTCGCCACGTGTTTGGAACACTGTGGCCAGGCGGTTACTCTAGCGTGGCTAGGGGGCGCCATTCCATCAGAATGATCGACTCAATGTGACGAATGACGGTAACTTTTGAATGAAGCGTGTGTCAATTTGTAAATAATTGACACACGCTTTACGCTTGTCTGATGTGCTCCATAAAGGTTTTAGGCGCATTGACAGCATTTCATCTATTGTGCAAGGAATTATGGATAACGCTTACATATGTCGCTGAATCACATCACTATTGGGAACAATGATGAAATTTTTCCCGGAAAGATCTCCAAGGCGGGAAAGACGCGGAGAAATGGCCAGACGGCCAGAGATTAAGGGTGGGCGCTGACCCGGTATCATGACGTACGGATGTTGTTCATGAAACCTGGACGGTGTGCTGTGGGGACAGGATTTAAAACCTGCCCAGTTTGTGGTTGAACGGGATACGAGGAGGCGGCGTATCCGCCGGTACGGTTCTGTGGGCTTTTCGTGTACAACCTGCCAGGTAGCAGAATCGGGTGTATGGGGCCGAGGAGATCGTTGCGTGACAATGAATGGTATGGCTGCCGGGCCAGGAACCGATGGTTTTTCCCTGTCCCGGGAGCGGGCGGGTGATGGGGTGTCCGTCTATCAGCGCTTCCGGCGCGCAGATTGGGCGAAGCTGCGTTCCAGTACTCCCCTGACGCTGTCGGAGTCTGATCTGATCGCCTTGCGTGGTGTCAATGATCAGGTGTCGTTGCAGGAAGTGGTGGACATTTACCTGCCCCTGTCACGGCTGTTGAACTTGCATTTCCGCTCAGCCCAGGCGCTATCGGGGGTTCGTGATGACTTTCTGGGACGCCCGGTGGGAGCTCGCCCTTATGTGATCGGTATTGCCGGTAGCGTGGCGGTGGGCAAGAGCACCTTTGCCCGTGTATTGCAGGCGTTGCTGGCCCGCTGGCCCGATCACCCCCGTGTGGCACTGCTCACAACCGACGGGTTTCTCTTTCCCAATCGGGTGCTCCAGGAAAGGGGGTTGATGAAGCGCAAAGGATTTCCCGAGAGTTATGACCGAAAGCGGATGATTTCCTTTCTGGCGGCGCTCAAAGCGGGACAGCCGGTTCTGGAGGCGCCGGTATATTCTCATCAGGCTTACGACATCCTGCCAGATGCTGTGCAGAGGGTCGAGCAGCCTGACATTCTGGTTTTTGAGGGCTTGAACGTTCTGCAGACCTGGGGCGTGGAGCGAAGCGCAGGAGCACCGCAGGCCAGCGTGGTCGTCTCGGATTTTTTCGATTTTTCCATCTATATAGATGCTGCGGAAGTGGATATCGAGCGCTGGTATCAGCATCGCTTTCTGTCATTGCAGCAGACGGTGTTTCGGCAGCCGGATTCCTATTTCCGACATTATCAGCACCTGAGCGAGGATGAGGCGTTAAAGGTGGCCCGTGATATCTGGTGTGAGATCAATCTTCGCAACCTGAGGGAAAACATTGCGCCTACCCGTGGTCGGGCCAATCTGGTAGCGTGCAAGCAGGCGGATCACCAGATCGGTGAAATTCTGCTGCGGATGATCTGAGAAACTGCGTGGCATTGCCAGCCTGTTGGCGGTGCCCGGTCGGTGGTCTGGTTTATCCAGAAAGGCGGATTGTGTGACAGAGGGCGCGCGGGCCGCCGTGAGGGGGTAAGGAGATGTATCAGGTCGATGCTGCGCGGCAGCAGGAAAAGCGCAGGTGAAGAGGGTAGGGATAGATATCTTCCAGAACGCCCTGTCGGATGCGGGTCTGCTGATCTTGCCACCATGCGGGGTCAAGCAGTTCAGCATGGTGCTTCATGAAAGATGAACGTATCCAGGCATTACCCAGCAGGAATGTACCGAATTCCTCCGGGAATACATCATTTGGCGCAATGGGATACCAGGGTTCGTCTGCCATCTCTTCTTCCGGTGTTCTCGGTTCGGGCAGTGTCCGGAATTGACAGTCGGTCAGGTATTGCACCTCATCATAGTCATAGAAGACTACCCGGTTTTGGCGACTGACACCGAAGTTCTTGTAAAGCATGTCGCCTGGAAAAATGTTTGCTGCCACCATATCGCGTATGGCCAGGCCGTATTGATGAATGGCATGGTCTCGCGCTGCGGCATCTGCCTGTTCCAGGTAGAGATTGAGCGGAATCATTCTCCGTTCGATGTAAAGGTGGCGGATGATGACGCTGTCACCTTCTTCGATCAGCAGGGAAGGGGCCGTTTGTCTGAGCTCGTCCAGCAGGGCGGGGGAAAGCCGGCTGCGTGGGAAGGGGACGTCCGAATACTCCCAGGAATCGGCCATGCGGCCTGCCCGGTCGTGGTTCTTGACCAGCTGATAGCGGTCTTCGATGAACTCCCGGCTGATGTCCTTTCGCCGAACGTCCTTGATGTATTTGAATACGTAGGGGAAGGATGGCAGGGTGAAGACTCCCATGACCATGCCCTTGATGCCGGGGGCAATGATGAAATCGTCCGTGGATTCATGCAGATGTTGAAGCAGGTCACGGTAAAAAAGAGTTTTTCCCTGTTTGTGCAGCCCCAGCATGGTGTAGATTTCGGCCGCCGGTTTGCTGGGCATCAGCGATTGCAGAAAGCGGACACAGGCAGAGGGGACGGCCATGTCCACCATGAAATAGGCCCGGGAAAAATTGAAGAGCGCTTCAATGTATTCGGATGAAAACAGTATGGTGTCAATGAACAGGTAGCCCTGTGCATCCCGGAGCAAAGCTAGCGAAAAAGGCTGGATTTCACCGTCGTTAATGATTCTGCCCATCAGGTAGGCGCCCTTGTTGCGATAGAACAGAGAGCGCAGAACGTGCACCTGGCAATCCAGCGCGCGCGGTCGTTCATCGCCGAATAGCTCGGGGGCTGCCTGGATGACATGGGCCAGATCGGCGTCGATGTCCCGGTAGGCACAGGCCAGGCCAGTGTCGATCAGTATCTGCCGCAGAACCGGCATCCAGGGACGATCCTTGGGGTAGTAGGTTCGAAAGCAGGGGGGCGTGCCGTCCAGGTGTTCGGTGGATACGGCAGGGCGCACGAAGATAAAGTCATTGTTGAAATATTGCCGTTTCAGCAGGCGTGTGCTGACGGTATTGAAAAAGGACTCCGCCAGCTCGGGTTGCTGGTGCTCGGCCAGCAGAAGGACGTAGTGCTGTTTGACGGATGCCCAGATGTCGTCAGGGAGCCTGTCGGTATCGAACTGCTGTCGCAGGGCGATGACTGCCTCGCGGACCCGCTGGTCGTAGAAGGTGATGCGCTCGCTGGCCAGTCTGCGCATGTGATGCCAGGCGCCATTTTCGAAACAGGATTTGGCTTGTTGGGCGTTGTAGCGAAAAAGGGCATAGTGGCGGTCAAAACCAGCCAGCATCATGCGGGCGAGTCTGGCAGGAAGGGCTGAAGCGGCGGGCATGGCGGACGGGCAATAGCGAACTTGTTCGGGCGGCAGATGCGAGTGCATGAGGCTATCTTAGCCGCATCACCGAACAGGGTGCGGTCGTAATACGTGAAAACCCGGGGACGGGCGCGTATTGCCGTCGTGTGGCGGTCAGGAAGGCTGGGGGGGTGTTGCGACAAATCTCGGTTTGTGCCGCTGGTACGGCAGCGATGTCCGCAGGTCGGATGACTACATGTCATGTGTTGTGACAGAGGAAATACTAACCATTTGGTGGAGTGTTGCTAGCTCCGAGATGACGTAGGTTTTGCCTCATGCGTACCGAACAATATCGCCTCATCACCCGTTCCGATTTCGATGGCCTTGTCAGTGCTGCCATGCTTAGAGACATTGGCGTGGTTGATACCGTGATGTTTGTGCATCCGAAGGATGTTCAGGATGGCAAGGTGCCGGTCGGCCGTCAGGATATGCTGGTGAATCTGCCCTATGTTGCGACAGCCGGCCAAGTGTTTGATTATCAGGCACCCGGTGCTCGTACGCTGCCCAGGGTAGGTTATCGCAACCTGGTGATGGGGGTGGGTGAGGCATCGGTGTCGCGCGTGATCTATGATCATTTTGGTGGTGAGAACCGTTTTCCCCGTTTCTCACCCGCGTTGCTGTCTGCTGCCGACAAGTCTGGAAGCGCGTCGTATACGCTGGCGGATGTGCTGCACCCACGTGACTGGACGTTGCTTGGGTTTTTGACCGACCCTCGAACAGGTCTTGGCCGGTTTCATCATTTCAGGATTTCCAATCTGCAATTGATGATGATGCTGGTCGATGCCTGCCGCTCGATGGATGCGGGACGAATTCTTGCACTGCCGGACGTCGCGGAGCGGGTGCGTTGCTATCATGAGCATGAGACACGGGCGATAGAACAGCTGCGCCGCTGTGCATATGTTCAGGGGAATGTCGTTGTTCTGGATATGCGTAATGAATCCGTCATCTACGCAGCCAACCGGTTTCTGGTCTATGCACTGTTTCCCAACTGCACGATGTCACTGCATGTGCTGTGGGGCAAAGAGAAAGAAAATACCGTGTTCGCGCTAGGCCGCTCCATTTTCAACGCCGGGCCCGGGATTGACATCGGGGATCTGTGCACGCGGTTCGGCGGGGGGGGTCATCAGTATGCGGGCACCTGTCAGGTCGGTAATGAGCTGGCCGATCAGCGGCTGGATGAAATGCTCGCCCGGATCAGTAATGAGACGGTGGCGCTGGCCAGCAAACGTGCAGAGCACGAGACGTTTTGAGCGGGCGCCAACTGGTCGTTGACAGCGGGGCACGGGTCGGGGACAGATTTTGCCCGCTGGGGACAGGGATGGCGGGCATATGTTTACTGCCGCTGGCAGGGAATATCGTATTTGCCCGGATTGCACCATTTTTCTTGATGGCAGTGCGGTGTCCGGCAATGACAACCTGATCAGCCCGATTGCGGGAGGCAGGGCCGAATCTGGATCAGGTTATCGTCATTGGCATGATCAATCAGCAGGGCACGGACTTTTTCTTGCCATATCTGGCCAAAGCGCTGCATTTCAGCCGGGGTTGCCTGACCGCTAATAGCTTTGGGCATGAGCGTTGGCAGATCGGGATGAGCTGCCGGAATCTGACTGCTGTCCAGTGTGATCTGCACGATGCTTCCGGTGTCGCGGCGGCGCAGTGCCAGGGTGCCGCCCAGGGCCGAGACATCGTAGTGCAGCAGGTTTTGCCGGCTGAAGCGCTGTTGCGGACCGATACCGTGAAAGCCTGTTTCGGCCGCTGCGCCAGTCAGCAGTGTGGCAATGGCGGCGATAACGCCGGTGGTGCCCGCTGTGCGCTCGTCGCGCATCATGACGTCGATGTTGCCCCGTTCCGGAATGTCGCGTTCGTAGAGTGCCCGCAGACCGCGGGTGACCATCAGCCATGCGCCGGCAACGGTTGGGCAGGAGTGCCCGGCCAGCCGTACCGCATCCAGGTAGTGATAGGTGAACAGGCCGTCCCGGGCGGTGCCGAGGAACTGGGCCAGCATGTCCCGGACTGTCAGCGTGGGCGCCTGATCGAAAAAGGCGGGATAGCCTGCGGCTGTGAAGGCCAGTGGGTCGGGTGTGTCATGCATGGGGACGGCAGCGTGGGCGGGAAGGGAGGTTCCGGCTGCGACGGATGTCACGGGGCCAGAGACGGGATAGGGTACCGCCTCTGGCCGGTTCCGATCAGAACGCTATCCGGAAGGTCAGGCTGGTGAAGCGTGGCTGACCGTAGTTGGCATAGTCTATATTGGCCCAGTATTTTTTGTTCAAGGCGTTGGTCATGGCCAGTGTCAGACGGTAGGTATCGCTGAAGTCCCAGCTGGCATAGAGGTCCAGCAGGGCCCGGCTCTTCTCGGTGACATCGGTCTTGCCGGCAGGTGAAGGGATATTGTGGCCTTCAAGCTTGCTCTGCCAGAGGAGGAAGGCACCGGCCTGCAGCGGGCGCAGGGCGTCGCTGAAGCGGTAGTCGCTGCCCAGTTGCAGCTGCCAGGTGGGGAAATTGGCATAGAGCAGGTCGCTTTCGTTGCGGGTGACTTTGGCGCGGGTCAGAGCGGCTTTGGCATGCCAGTTGGGACGTAGCTGGCCGATCAGCTCCAGTTCGAAGCCTTTACCCTTGGTACCGTCGACGCTCCGGTAGGGCGTTGAGCCATCGGGTAGACTGTTGGGGGCGGCATCGGCGTTAATGACGCCGAAGTTGTTCTGGTGCGTCTGGAAAATGGCGATGTTCAGATCCAGATCCTCGGCCAGTTGAGCCTTCAGGCCGAATTCCGTGTTGATGCCCACGACGGGTTTTAGCGGGACATTATTGACGTCGCGGTGATCCTGTGGGTTGAAGATGCGGGTATGGCTCGCATAGGCGGACAGGCTCGGTGTCAGGTCATAGACCAGGCCGAGATAGGGGCTGACCTGATGCTTGATTTCCTGCTGGGCCGAGGTCTTGCTCAGCGCTCCGCTGGCATCGTAGCTGCGGATACTGCTGCGCCAGTGGGTCAGGCGGGCACCGGTGAGCAGGGCAAGTGGCTTGGTCAGGTGCCAGCGGGCCGAGGCGTAGAGGCTGGACTGCTGGATGACGGTGTCGTTGCGCTCGCCTGTCTGGCTGACATTGGGTGTGGGCGCGCTGCCATCCCAGGTATAGATGTTTGGAATGTCATAGCGCCAGTTGGTACGCTCGAAGGTGGGTGACTTACTGATGCTCCTGTCTGCATTCAGGCCGATGATCAGATCGTGCTGATGACCCCCCAGCTGCAGCTTGCCACTAAGGCTGACATCCAGTCTGTTACGGGTTTCACGGGTTTTGCCAGGGTAAGCATAGAGCGTAACGTTCTGCCCGGTCAGCTTGTTGATGAACGGGGCATCGGCTTCGGTGGCCCCGTAGCCGTAGGTAATCAGACTGTGTGTTTCGCCCGAGGTGTGATCAAGGTTGGCTTTCACTGACCAGTTGTCGTCAAGCTGATGGCTCAGGGTGAGGAAGGCGGTGCCAGTTGTGCGCTCCCATCGTGTCCAGCCGGGTGAGAAGCTGGTGGATATGTCCAGATCGGCCAGGCTGCCGTCGGTGTTGAAGCGGGGAATGGCGCCCCAGATGGGAGCCTTGGGGGCGTTTTTCTGCCGCTGGTAGCCTGCGTAGAGATTGGTCGATGAGCCCAGATCGGCTTCGACGACACCCAGAAAAGCCAGTTTGCTCTCTTCATAGCGCTTGTAGAAGCTGTGCTTTTTCTGGGGCGCCAGTACGAACCGGCTGCGCACCGAGCCATCGGCGGTTATGGGAAGGTTGAGGTCGGCAACGGCACGGTAGTAGTCCCATTGGCCAGCGCTGAGATCAACGGTTCCGCCCAGCGTGCGGGCAGGGTGTTTGCGGATCAGGTTGACGGTGGCAGAAGGTGCACCGGTGCTGGTCAGGATACCGTTGGCTCCCCGTATCAGGTCAATCCGTTCGTAGAGGGCTGTATCGTATTCCTGATTGGTCTCTTCGCTGTAGGTCGGGACACCGTCCACCTGGAAATCGTTGATCTGGAAGCCGCGGCTGTAGTAGACCGGTCGCTGGGTGTCATAGAGCGCTGTCATGACACCGGTGGTCTGCCTCATCACGGAGTCGACGTTGGTCAGTGCGTGTTCGTCCATGCGCTGGCGGGTGGTGACACTGACCGACTGGGGCGTTTCGCGGGCCGTCAGTGGCAGCCGCAGGCTGGCACTCTCGTGGACGCCGGTTACGGTGAGGTTTTCCAGGGTTGTTTCCTGAGTCGGAGCATTGGCAGACGACTGGCCGACAGACGAGGTCTGCTGTTGTGCCATGACCGGAAGGCTGAGCAGGCTGCTGAGCAGCCATATCAGATAATGAGGACAGCCACCGCGCTGGGAGATGTGTTCCATGATGGATAAGGTAAGAGGTTTGTGAGGAGATAGAGAGGCAGGCGAGTGAGCTGAGTTGGGGGATGGTATGGCCTGCCTGGGCCCTTTTTTTCAGCAGTATGGAATGTACTAGATTTTGATAATCGTTATCAATACAGAGCCGGGATGGTGACCTCTGACACTGGGCTCGGTTCGTGATGCACGGTATGAGTGTTGTTGTGTCAGCCCTTGAGCAGGTTGAGCAGTGCACTGTCCAGCGTCGGATAGATGAAGGAGTAGCCCGCGCTGGTCAAGTTGGCGGGGTCCATCCGCGGGCCATCCAGGATCAGGTCGGCCTGTTCACTCATGATTGAGCGAAGGAGTCTGGCCGGTAGTGACAGTCACAGGGTACGATGCAGCAGTCGGGCTGCGGCCTGGGCAAAGGCCAGTTGTGTCGTGTTGTCGGGAGAGGTGAGATTAAAGATGCGCCAGGGGCTGTCGATGGGTTGCGCGTTGATGAAGCGGATGGTTGCAAGCACATCGTCAAGGTGGATCCAGCTTAGCGGCTGCCTGCCGCTGCCCAGGCGTCCGATGCTCAGGCGAACCGGCTTGAGAAGACTTGGCAGAATGCCGCCAGTGCGGCCGGGCGCGACGCCAAACCGGCAGATGGCGAAGGGCACGCCGCTGTCTTGCTGCAGGGCGAGTGCGCTGGCCTCCCAGAGCTGACAGAGACGGGAGATAAAAACGTCCTGTGGCGGACTGTTTTCGGTACAGCTGTCTTGCCAGTGCCGGTGGCTGCCGTTGCCATAGAAGCCGACAGCAGATGCCTGGATAATCAGGCGGGGACGATGGGTATACCGCTTCAGGAATCCGGCTATTTGCTGGGTGGCACTCTGGCGGCTGGCCAGCAGAACGCGCTTGCGGGCAGTGTTCCAGCGACCTTCGCCGACGGAGGCACCGGCCAGGTTGATCAGCAGATCCGGCCGGATGCTTGGGTCGAGGTGTGCCGGGGCCACCAGGGTTTCCATGCTGGGATCCAGCCGGTTGTGAGTCTGGTCGGGAAAGCGTGTGTGGCGCTGGCGGGTTGTCAGCCGGCAGCGACTCCAAAGACGCCCCGTGCGAAGAACACGGCAAAGAGCGGGATGATCATGATGATGTGGGCCTCGACCATGATCAGCCGACGGATACGCCGGATCTCGGTGTCGGGGGGCAGTTTCCCGTTTTCTTGCCAGGTCTGGTACCACGTCTGCAGTGCCATGGATACCCGGACAGCCAGGATGCCGACAATCAGGAACAGAAGTATCTTGGCGTGCAGCATAGGCTGGACGATGTACCAGTCCGTGCCTTTGGCACCGAGAATGATGCGGGTAATCCCGGAGATGGCGACAGCAAAGCCGCAGATCATGTAAATGATGTCAACACGTTGCAGCCGTTTGAGGGCGGCGGCATTGAACCATTCCGGACGGCAGAGAACGCTTTCACTCGTAACGAAAACGACCATGGCAAGGATGGCAGAGAGATGGAAGTATGAGAGGAGGGCTTCTTGAATCATGATGAGGAGAAAGTTAGCGGATACGCCGTTCAGCCACCAGGGCATCCACTACGGAAGGATCGACCAGGGTGCTGGTGTCGCCAAGCTGTTCAGGGGCGTCGTCAGCAATTCTGCGCAGGATGCGACGCATGATTTTCCCAGAACGAGTTTTGGGCAGGCCGACTGTCCACTGGATGTAATCGGGGGTAGCGACCGGGCTGACCGTCTGGCGCAGATGCTCGGCCAGTGCCTCACGCAGGGCATCGCTGGGTTCGATGCCATCGCGCAGGGTGACATACAGGTAGATCCCCTGGCCGCGATCAGCGGTCGTGCAACTGACGGCGGCGGCCTCGGCAACAGCCGGATGGGCAATGAGTGCGCTTTCCACTTCGAGGGTGCTCAGACGGGTCCCGCCGGTACTGATGACATCATCCACCCGGCCAGTCACCCACCAGTCACCTGATTCGTCCCGCGATGCACTGTCACCCGTGAAATACATGCCGGGACAGGGTCTGAAACAGGTGTCCATATAGCGTTTGTCATCCCCAAACAGGGTGCGGGCCAGACCAGGCCAGGGCTGACGGATGACCAGTAATCCCTGGCCAGCCTGGTGCTCGGGCAGTATATCGGCATTGTCGTCCATGATGTCTGCCTGTATGCCGGGCAGGGCACGTGAAACTGCACCAGGTTTCTGGGGATGCAGCAGTGAGGAGGCCATCAGGATACCGCCGGTTTCGGTCTGCCACCAGGTGTCGACGACAGGACAGGCGCCCCGGCCGACAACCTGTTGGTACCAGTACCATGTAGTGGGATCGAGAGGTTCACCGGTGCAGCCTAACAGGCGCAGGGATGCGAGAGGCAGGTTTTCTGGAGGTTCGGTGCCGGTATTCATGAGCGCCCGCAGAGTGGTGGGCACGGTATACAGCACGCTGACCTGGTGCTGGTGAAGCACATGCCAGAACTGGCTGGCATCGGGCCAGATGGGGCTGCCGTCGAAGATCAGGGTAGTGATGCCATGAGACAGTGGGCCGTAAACGCCGTAACTGTGGCCCGCAATCCAGCCCAGATCGGCGGTGTTCCAGAAAACGTCGTGCGTCTGGGCGCCGAAAACGCTGGCGTGAGTATGGTTGACATAAAGCAGATAGCCGGCAGTGCTGTGTACGACACCCTTGGGACGGCCGGTGCTGCCTGATGTGTAGAGCATGAAGAGAGGGTCTTCCGCCTGCATGGTTTCAGGCGGACATTCTGCTGGCTGGGCAGCCATCAGCTCGCGCAACCAGTGATCACGGCCTGGCTGCATGGGAACCGAGCGCCCGGTGTTTTGCAGCACGAGTACATGTTCGACGATGTCGGTGCCGGGTTGCTGCAACGCCTGGTCAACATGTTGTTTGAGAGGGATACGCCGGTTGGTGCGCAGCCCCTCATCGGCGGTGATCACGGCCCGGCTGCCGCTGTCACGCAGCCGTTCGGCCAGAGACAGGGCGGAGAAGCCACTGAAGATGACGTTATGGATCGCGCCGATGCGTGCGCAGGCCAGCATGGCGGCCACGGCTTCGGCCACCATGGGCAGATAGAGTGTGACCCGGTCGCCTTTGCCAATACCCAGTGTCCGCAGGGCATTGCCCAGGCGACAAACGGTGTCATGGAGATCCCGGTAGCTGAGCTGGCGCGTTGGGACCGCAGGCTGGTCACTGACGCAGATCAGTGCGGGATGCGTGGCCCGTGCGGGCAGGTGGCGGTCCAGACAGTTGACGCTGGCGTTGATTTCCCCATCGGAAAACCAGCGCAGCCGCAGGTTGCCCGGTACGAAACTGGCTGTTCCCGGGGTGGTGGGAGGTGTGATCCACTGCAGCCGCTGCGCGGCGGCCTGCCAGTAGGTGGCCGGATCCCGCAGACTCTCAGCATGCAATTGCTGATAGGCGTCATCCGGCAGGGCGAGGGGAGGGGATAGGAGACTGGGCATTGATCCTGTCCTGACATCGGTAGCGATGCATGGTGGATTGTGGGGTCGGCCAATATAGATAGCATGTGCCGGGTAGCACTGGCACCCGGCACTTACCCGGAGGGCAACAGCCCATAGGCCCGCATCTGCCGGTCGGCTGCTTCATCCCAGCCGCGATTGGCGGCGGGGTTGGCCGGACTGGGATGTAAAAGATGCCCGATCTGCAGGTGTCGGGCCAGGGAACGGTCGTCCAGGGTATCGGAGACGACATGTCTGAGGCGTTTTTCGGCAAAGCTACCTATGCCGATCAGCCAGTCTGGCCGGAGCGATTCGATGACGGTGGCAAGGTGCCGATCGCAGGGAATTTCCAGGGCCCGCTGTTCGCTGGCGGGGAGTTGTACCGGGGTGCGATTTTTCCCGGAAGCTTCCAGAAAAACCAGGGGGCAATAGTTGATAACGATCGCCCGGGAGAAGAATTGTTCGGCACTGCCAAAGCGACGCTGTATCCAGCCCCAAAGTCTGCGGCCACTTACTTCTGACCGAGTGCAGGAAAAACCGTCTATCGTGCGCTTGGGATGCTGTTGTGGAGGGGCGTCGATGGTGGTTTCGATGCCCATCCAGTTTCGGACAGCGGCGACTTCACCAAAAGGAATGCCGGTTTGCATCATGCCGAAGGGGCCTGGGTTCATGCCCAGAAAGATGATCTGTTTGGGGCGATGACCGAACCGTGCCAGATAGGTGGCGTGAGCAGCCCAGGCATATTGCAGCGGGTTGTAGACATGGTTGACAGGGGGAGCGAAGTGCAGAAGCTGCAGTTCGTCACGCAAGCGGGCAGCTGCTTCGATCAGGCACTGGCTGGCGTCGTCAGAGCGGGAGGCAGAGGCACGGCTGACAGGTGAAGAAAGAGTAGGGGGTCGGGAATCAGTCATGTGGCACATGGCATACCGTTGACAGATGGGTTAGTGGGTTGGGGCGTCTGGACTGACTAGTCTTGCAGCCCACAACGTAAGCCCGAAGACTGCATGGTATAGCGTTGGGCGCCGGAGGATATGTTGATGGTGAGGATCAGTAAAATGGTCAGCATGCCAGACAAGGAATGAGGACGAGTCATGAAATATATTGATCACGGCCGGGGTGGTGATGCCGATGTGCTTGTACTGGCTGAGCGTGAGAAACCTGAAGTTGGGGCCGGAGAGGTATTGATCCGCGTGGCGTATGCCGGGGTGAACCGCCCTGATGTATTGCAGCGGGCTGGCAGCTATCCGCCGCCGCGTGGTGCATCACCCTGGCTCGGGCTGGAGGTGGCCGGTACCGTGGCTACCGTCGGGCAGGGCGTGCAGGACTGGAAAGCGGGAGACCGGGTGTGCGCGCTGGTGGACGGGGGCGGATACGCAGAATACGTCACCGCCGCAGCGGGTCAGGTGTTGCCAGTACCCGCCGGGCTGTCCATGCTACAGGCCGCGTCACTGCCGGAGACCGCGTTTACGGTCTGGGCCAACGTGGTGGAGCGAGGGCGGCTTGTTGCGGGAGAGACGCTGCTGGTTCATGGCGGAACGTCGGGTATCGGTGTATTGGCCATTCAGGTGGCCAAGGCACTGGGCGCGCGGGTTTTCTGTACGGTGGGATCTCCCGAGAAAGCCCGTGCGGCACTGGATCTGGGGGCTGATGCCGCCATTGATTATCGGCAGCGCGATTTTGTGGTGGACGTGGCGCGTCTGACCGAGGGTGAGGGGGTGGACGTCATTCTGGATATGGTGGGCGGCCCCTACATAGCGCGCAACCTGAAGAGTCTGGCGCTGGAGGGGCGACTGGTGCAGATTGCCTTTTTACAGACATCAAAGGTAGAAATGGACTGGATGAGGTTGATGCTCAAGCGTCTGACCTTTACGGGGTCGACGCTGCGTTCGCGTTCCCCCGAAGAGAAGGATCACCTGGCCGGAGCGCTGCAGGCACAACTCTGGCCCATGCTGGCATCGGGGCAGGTACGTCCGGTCATTGATCGGGTATTTCCACTGGCTCAGGCAGCCGAGGCGCATCGACGCATGGAGAGCTCCGAGCACATCGGCAAGATTATGCTGGCAGTTGATCCGGCGATTGAATGATCAGCCCAGAAAAAAAGCGCGGCCTGGATTGCGTCGTATCAGCGCGTTTTCGTGAGCGATGCCCATCAGCACGCCGCAGCCAACACCAAGTGTCACCAGTGCCGTGCCGCCGTAGGACATGAAGGGTAGAGGAACGCCCACCACGGGGAGAATACCGATGACCATGCCAATATTGACAAAGGCATAAGTGAAAATGATCATCGTCATCGAGGCGGCCAGCAATCGGGTAAAAAGGCTCTGTGCCTGGTTGGCGATGGTCAGGCCACGGGCAACGAGGGCAGCATACAGCAGCAACAGGATGCTAGTGCCGATCAGGCCGAATTCTTCGGCGTAGACTGAAAAGACAAAGTCGGTCGTGCGCTCGGGCACAAAGTCAAGGTGCGCCTGGGTACCCTTGAGCCAGCCCTTGCCATCCAGTCCACCCGAGCCGACGGCGATGGTGGACTGGATAATGTGAAACCCTTTGCCCAGCGGATCATTGGTGGGGTCGATCATGGTGAGCACGCGCTCTTTTTGGTAGGGCTTCATGTTGAGCCAGAGCAGGGGCAGCGCTGCAATGCCGATGACCAGACTGCCAATGATGACGCGCCAGCTCAGTCCGGCAAAATAGATGACGTATGCACCGGCCGAGCCGATCAGGATGGCGGTGCCGAGATCAGGCTGTCGGCCGACCAGGGCAACCGGCAGAACCAGCAGCATGATGGCCATCAGGTGCACATAACGGTCGCGCAGCCGGTTCTGGCTGATGTGAAAGAACCAGGCAAGCATGAGCGGGATGGCGATTTTCATCAGCTCGGCTGGCTGGATACGGGTAAAGCCCAGATCCAGCCAGCGCTTGGCCCCTTTGGCCGATGTGCCGAAAAATTCGACGCCAAAGAGCAGCGCAATGCCGATCAGGTAGATTGGGATGGCTACAGCCCGCAGATGCTGTGGATGCAGACTCGCCACCATCCAGGTGATCAGGACGGCCATGGCCAGATTGCGGGCGTGGACGATAAGGCGCACGCTGCTGTCGCCAGCGGCCGAATACATGGTGACCAGGCTGATGAGAGAGATAGCCAGCAGGACGGTGGAGAGCAGCGGGTCAAAGATGAAGACGCGATGGCGCAGGAATTGCCACAGGGCGGAAGCGTTCATGGCTGCACCTCCTCCGGAGGGGCGTGAGGTGAGGAAGATTTCCCCAAAAGATAAAAATCGAAGATCTTGCGCGCGATGGGGGCAGCGGTGTGGGCACCGAATCCGCCATTTTCGACGACCAGGGCGAGCGCTATACGCGGATTCCGGGCCGGGGCGTAGCCGATGTAGAGTGAGTGGTCATGGAATTGGTGGGCGACTTTTTTCTCGTCGTACTTTTCATTCTGGCGGATGCCGATGACCTGGGCCGTGCCGGTCTTGCCTGCCGAGTCATATTCGGCGCCCAGAAATGCTGCGCGCGCAGTCCCCTGTCGGGTGACCTCGGTCATCGCGTGCTGTACCAGTGCCAGATTTCTGGGTGATACCTGCATGGGCGTGGCGCTGGCAAGCGCGTCTTCCGCAGGCATGACAGTGCCGATGTGAGTGACCAGATGCGGCCGCTGGGCCAGCCCGTTGTTGGCCAGGGTGGCGGTCGCGTGGGCCAGTTGCAGGATCGTGAAGGCGTTATAGCCTTGACCGATACCGATCGAGGGGGTTTCACCCGGTAGCCACGGCTGTTTGAAGCGCTGTTTTTTCCATGCCGGGGAAGGCAGAATTCCGGCCTGTTCATCGGGAAGGTCGATGCCTGTCAGCTGTCCGAATCCCCAGGGCTTCATGAAGTCATGAATGCGATCGACGCCAAGATCATAGGCCGCGCCGTAGTAATAGGTATCGGATGACACGACAATGGATTTGAACAGGTCGACCCGACCGTGTCCCTGGGGTTTCGAATCCCGGAAGCGGTGCTTGCCCAGCATCCAGAAACCCGGATCCTGAATGGTGTCCTCAGGCCGGCGTACCCCATATTCCAGCGTGGCCAGGGCCATGAAGGGTTTGTAAGTTGAGCCGGGAGGATAGGTGCCACGGAGTGGCCGGTTCAGCAGGGGATGGTCGGGGTTGTCGTTGAGAAGTCGCCAGTTTTTGTGATCAATGCCGTCAACGAACAGGTTGGGATCGAAACTCGGTTCGGAAACAAAGGCGAGGATCTCGCCAGTGTGGGGTTCGATGGCCACGAGTGCGCCGCGGCGACCGGCCAGCAGCTCTTCGGCCTGCTGCTGGAGCGGGATGTCCAGTGCCAGGCGGATATCTTGGCCGGGAACAGCGGACTGTCTGGACAGCGCGCGTACAGGGCGGCCGCTGGCCGTGATTTCGACCTCTTCCAGTCCCACTTTGCCGTGCAGCGGCGCTTCATAGCTCTGCTCCAGGCCCAGTTTGCCGATATGGGTACTACCCGCGTAGTTGGATGTCTGGTCATTTTTGGCCAGCGCGTCGTTGTCGGCTTTGGAAATCCGGCCAATGTGGCCGATGACATGGGCTGCGGTGGTGCCCAGGGGATAGTTCCGATGCGGACGGGTCTTGATCTCGATGCCATCGAAGCGAAAGCGTACGGCCGCCAGGCGCGCCGCTTCCTGGTCGGTCAGGCGTGTTTTGAGGGGAATGGTGCCATCGGCATTTTTGCTGCCGGCGGCCAGTCGCTTGAAGCGCAGTATTTCCAGTGCGCTGATGGGTACGATCCGGCCCAGCTGTGCCGCAATCCGGTCGATGTGGTGGGCCTGACGGGTGGCGATTTCCAGCGCGGGTGTGTAGATATCCTCGGCCAGAACGATACCGTTGCGGTCAAGAATGCGTCCGCGTTGAGGCGGCAGCGGCAGCATGGTGATGCGGTTGTCTTCGGCCAGGGCGTGATACTTGTCGTAATTCACGACCTGAAGATGCCAGGACTGTGCAGCCAGCAGACCGAATCCGGCCAGGCAGCCCACCATGGCGACCATCAGGCGTCGTTTGAAACGGACCGGTGTATCGGCTCCCTGGCGGCGAATTACCACAATATCACCGTCAGTATGCCCGCTCGTCGGGCTGGTAATGCCAGTATGCCGGTGGCCTTGTGCTGGCTGGCCGGCCTGATGCCTGACTGGTGTGGGGAGCGTCGCCGGGCGCACTGGCGCTGGCCAGCAGATCTTCCGGCGCTATCCAGCTGGGTTGGCTGTCCGGTTGTGCGGAGGACATGTCCATGGGCTGATGCGTGTGGTCGTCGACATCGGCATCGGCGTAAATGGCGGGTTCAGTGGCCAGCATCGGTTCGGGCGTGGCCGGGGCATCCAGATCCGCCAGATCGACAAAGGGGGCGCTGGCGGGCCGGGTGCCGGCCGGTTGGCGCCGCTGTGCCCGGGCCGGCAGCAGCAGGTCGGCCAGAGGCCAGAGCAGGGTGGTGCTGAGCCAGGTCAATCCCTGCTCCGGGCCAGGCAGGGGCTGGCGCATCAACAGACGTGCGCCGGACAGGGCGGCCTGTGCGACCAGCATGACGCCAAGGATGTGCAGCATCTGCCCGCCTTGCCGGAACCAGGTGATGCGGCGCTGGAATTGCAGCGTCATCCAGACGGCAACAGTGTAGAGCAGGCTGTGTTCGCCCAGCACGTTGCCTTGATGGGTGTCGATCAGCAGGCCGAGCAGGAAGCCGGTGACCAGCAGTGTGCGATGGGGCTGCTGCAGTGCCCACCAGGTCAGGACCAGCATCAGGAAATCCGGTACGACTGGACTCTGTCCCCAGGGGGCGAGGTTCAGCAGTGTAGCCAGCAGCAGGGAGATGCTGGCCCGCAGCCAGGGAAAGGCATGAGGGGAGGGAACAGGGCTGCTCATGGTTGTGGGGCGGCAGGGCCAGAGGCCGTGGGATCGGATGACGGATCGCTGCTACCCGGCCCGTCATCCATGACCGTTGGCGTGCTGCCGGATGTGGGCGCGGCGGTGGCGCCCGGGGCGGCGTCCGGTTTGCGGCGGCGGGCTGGGTCGGTGGTGGCGCTGGTATGGGCAGTGCCTGCTGGTGCAGTCTGGGTGAGATCCTCATCTGGGATCAGTGAGGTATCGGGCTGCAGGATCAATACCAGACGGGGGTCTGCCAGAGCGGCCAGGGGACGCACGATAACCTGGGCGAAGGGCTCGTCTGCCGGGTGCCTGACATCCTCAACCACGCCGACCGGAATACCGGGAGGATACAGAAAATCCAGTCCGGATGTCTGCAGGAGGTCTCCTGTCTGGACGTCAGCGTCCTGTGTGAGAAAGCGCAGTTCCATGCGGGCAGGTGTGGCTGTACCGAAGACCAGCGCGTGTAGACCGTTGCGGCGGATACTTACCGGAACGCTCATGACTGGATCCGTGATGAGGGTCATCTCGCTGCTGAACGGATAGACGCGGGTAATCTGCCCGATCACGCCAAGGGCGTCAATCACGGGCTGGCCAGGTGAAACACCATCTTGCCGCCCCTTGTCCAGCAGTCGCCGGTAGGTACCTGGTGCACGCGGCTGGAGTAGCGATTCGGCTACGATGCCTGGCTGGGGAATTTGCGGACGAAGGGCGGCCAGCTTCCGTAGGGCCTGGTTTTCGTGACGCAGTCGTTCGGTAGTGGCCAGCAGGCCAGCCTGTTGAGTCAGTGCCAGCTTCAGCGTCTGGTTGTCTTCGCGCAGGGCGGCGATGTCGTTGAAGTAGCCGTCAAGCGTCGCCAGCTGGCGACCGGGCCAGCCCAGCGCGACCTGCACCGGGTAAAGCAGCCCGCCCAGTGTCTGGCGCATTGGCATCATCACCTCAAGATGCACATCGGCAAACATCAACGCCAGAGCCAGCAGGACCAGTAGCAGGGCAATGCTGGGATTGGGGGATGTGGACAGGGGTGGACGGGTGTTCATTCGTGGGTGAAGATGCCACCCAGCTCATCCATGCGCTCCAATGCCAGGCCGCATCCTCGTACAACGCAGGTGAGGGGTTCGTCAGAAATGAGCGTCGGAAGGCCGGTTTCTTCGGCCAGCAGACGATCGAGTCCGGGAATCATCGCGCCGCCACCTGTCAACATGATGCCACGTTCGGAAATGTCTGCGCCGATTTCAGGAGGCGCTTCCTCCAGGGCGATCTTGACGGCTGATACGATGTGATTAAGTGGGGTAGCCAGCGCTTCCCGGATTTCGTTGGAGCTGATCCGGAACGCTCTGGGAATGCCTTCCGAGAGATTGCGGCCCTTGACCTCGATTTCCCGGGTATTGGGTTCGGGAAATGCCGATGCGATTTCCTTCTTGATCTGTTCGGCCGTGCTTTCACCAATGAGCATGCCGTAGTTGCGCCGCACATACGTGATGATGGCCTCGTCAAAGCGGTCACCAGCCACCCGCAGCGAATTGGCATGGACAATGCCCCCCAGCGAGATGACCCCGATTTCTGTCGTGCCACCTCCGATGTCGATGACCATCGAACCGGTGGCTTCGGAGACGGGAAGCCCGGCACCGATGGCTGCGGCAACGGGCTCTTCCAGCAGGTAGACTTCAGAAGCGCCGGCGCCAAGGGCTGATTCCCGGATGGCCCGACGCTCGACCTGAGTAGATCCGCAAGGTACGCAAATGACGATGCGCGGATTGGGCGCAAAGACTGTCCCCGGGTGCGCCATGCGAACAAACTGCCTGAGCATTTGTTCGGTGACAGTGAAGTCCGCGATGACACCATCTTTCATGGGACGGATGGCCTGTATATTGCCGGGTACTTTGCCCAGCATCAGTTTAGCCTCGCGACCTACCGCCGTGATGGTGCGTTTGCTGCCGGGCGCCGTATCGGTCCGGATAGCAACGACCGATGGTTCGTCCAGGACGATACCCTTGCCTTTGGCATAGATCAGCGTATTGGCGGTACCCAGATCAATGGCAAGGTCGTTTGAAAAATATTTCTTAATGAAACCGAACATGACGGCTCGTCGCTTTCCGTTTCCAAAATGACTCAGGGATCATACCGTTATACTTCTGGCCATGTCCGCCCGCGGCCCGGTTCGGGGACTGCCGGTCGCTCGCTCGTGGTAAACGTTTCTTTAGCGTTGCAGCCATACCACCGCATGCGGCTTTCAGCCTGCGGGAGTTTCCATTTTTCGTGTGCCGGTGTTGGTCAGTTGGCGCGATGGCCACCCACCGGCTGCCAGGGGATTTTTGATGTCACTGACGCCCGATGACATGACACGTCTCGGTGAGCTGGCCCGTATCCGGCTTGATGATGATGAGCGCGTTCGCCTGCTCGCCCAGCTTGACGATATTTTCGGTTTGATCGAGCGGCTGCGCGCCGTGGACACAGCCGGTGTCGAGCCTATGACACATGCTGAGCGCATCGGTTTGCGGCTGCGTGCGGATGTCGTGACGGAAACCGATCACCGGGCGGAAAACCAGCGTTCGGCGCCTGCGGTGGCGGATGGCCTCTATCTTGTTCCCCGCGTCGTGGAGTGACCGATGAGCACAGGCATAACGTTGCTGGAAAAGGGTGATCTGCAAGCCCTGAGCGCGGCGCTGCGGTCCGGTGAGGTATCGGCTCAGGAGCTGGCCAAAAACTGTCTGGACGCTGTGTCCGACAGTCAGATCAACGCTTTTCTGGATGTGCAGCCGGAGCTGACGCTGGAGCAGGCGCGACAGGCTGATGCTCGGCTGGCCGAGGCCAGGCAGCGCGGTGAACGAACCAGCCCGCTGCTGGGCGTGCCTGTGGCACACAAAGATGTCTTTGTGACGCGCGGCTGGAAGTCCACCGCGGGGTCGCGGATGCTGGCTGACTACTACAGCCCCTTCGATGCCACCGTGGTACGCAAGGTGCGCGAAGCAGGCGCCGTTTGCATTGGCAAGCTCAATTGTGATGAGTTTGCCATGGGGTCCTGTAACGAGAATTCCTTTTTTGGCCCGGTATTGAACCCCTGGGATCAAACCCGTGTGGCGGGTGGGTCGTCAGGCGGATCCGCGGCAGCGGTGGCCGCCGGGTTGGTGCCGCTCTCGACCGGAACCGATACGGGGGGCTCGGTACGCCAGCCGGCGGCGATGTGCGGTGTTACCGGTGTCAAGCCAACCTATGGCCGGGTATCGCGGTATGGCATGATTGCTTTCGCCAGCAGTCTGGATCAGGCAGGTGTATTCGCCCGGTCGGCAGCGGACTGCGCCCAGCTGCTGGCGGTCATGGCCGGTGTGGACGATCGCGATGCCACCAGTTTGCCGGTGCTGGCAGAGGACCTGGCGGCGGTGCCGGCCATGAGCTGGGCTGAGGGAGGTGACTTGCCCTTGGGGGGGCTGAGGGTCGGGATACCGGAAGAGTTTCTCGGATCCAGCCTGGCGCCGTCCGTCCGACAGGCGGTAGAGGAGGCGCTGAAGGGGCTTGAAGCGCTGGGGGCCATCGTGGTTCCCGTGTCGCTGCCGCATACCGAACTGGCGATTCCTGCCTACTATGTGATTGCGCCGGCCGAGGCGTCCAGCAACCTGGCCCGTTTTGATGGCGTGCGCTTTGGCCATCGTTCGGCTGATGCTGCCGATCTGAAATCGCTCTATATGAACAGCCGGGCAGAAGGCTTTGGCCCCGAGGTAAGACGGCGCATCATGATCGGCACCTATGTGCTATCGCACGGTTATTACGACGCCTATTACCGCAAGGCACAGCAGTTGCGCCGGTTGATTGCCGATGATTTTAGCCGGGTGTTCCAGCAGGTCGATCTCATTGCCGGCCCGGTCTCGCCTGACACGGCATGGCCGATCGGCCGGCAGGTTGATGACCCGGTACGCAATTATCTGGCGGATATCTATACGCTTCCTGCTTCGCTTGCCGGTCTACCGGGTGTGTCCCTGCCCTGCGGATTTGACGAGGGGGGGTTGCCGGTTGGGTTGCAGCTGGTGGGACCGGCACTATCCGAGGCGCGCCTGCTTACGATTGGCCATATTTATCAGCAGGTGACGGACTGGCATCTGCGCCGCCCCGGCAGATCGGTGGGTGACGTGCGCAATCAGCGATGAGAGATTTGTCGAAAAATGATGAATTCTGTATTACAGAAAATGAGCCGGATGCCGCACAGACTGACAGGCGCGATGCTGTGCTTGGTGACCGTCATGCTGGCTGCCTGTCATGCCACGACCATGCCGATGGTCCGGCACCCGAAAAGGCCGGTCGTGACACGGCCAAGGATCGTGGCACCCATGCCTGCCACTCGGGGATTGCCTGAGGCTGGAAGCGTCAGTGGCGGTCTGCAGAATTTTGTCGGCAGCTGCCGGCAGACCGAGGTTGACGGGTTTGCCGAGGATGCGGTGCTTCGGGTGATGGGTGGACAGGTCCTGCAGCTGGACTGGCATGCGCGGGTTGGGCGCCGTGGTCAGTGTTATTTCAATCTGCGGGACTTTCGGCAGACAAAGCAGGCACCGCACCTGGAGCTGGCAGCGCGTGACCGAGGTAGTTGCAAATTGCTGATCTACCAGGATGCGCGCCGCGTCACGCTGGCCCACGCCAATTGTCCCACTTTCTGCTCGCCGCCCAGTGTGGAAGAAGAAGCTTGGCCGGTGATGTTCAATCCTCAGACGGGTCGTTGCGCCAGTCTGGAACGCTGATACGGGAAATACGCTCATGCAATGGGAAGTGGTAATCGGGCTGGAAACGCATGTCCAGCTGCTGACCCGGTCAAAGATTTTTTCAGGGGCGTCCACCCAGTTCGGTGCTGAGCCCAATACACAGGCTTGCCCGGTGGATCTGGGTCTGCCAGGCACCCTGCCCGTATTGAATCGTCAGGCTGTCGAGCATGCCATCCGCTTTGGTCTGGCCATTGGCGCAGACATTGCGCCGGTGTCGGTGTTTGCCCGCAAAAACTATTTTTATCCCGATCTGCCCAAGGGCTATCAGATCAGCCAGTACGAACAGCCCGTTGTGAGCGGCGGAACGCTGGATATTGCCGTACCTGGGGAGGGGGACGATGTGGCACCGCGCATCCGGACCATTCGGCTGACCCGTGCGCATCTGGAAGAGGATGCTGGCAAGTCGCTGCACGAGGATTTTGCCGGATTGTCGGGCATCGACCTGAACCGGGCCGGCACTCCGTTGCTGGAGATTGTCAGTGAACCCGAGATGCGCAGTGCTGCCGAGGCGGTGGCCTATGCCAGGGCCCTGCACGGGCTGGTGACATGGCTGGGCATTTGTGATGGAAACATGCAGGAGGGTTCGTTCAGGGTGGATGCCAATGTGTCGGTTCGGCCACTGGGACAGACCGCCTTCGGCACGCGGGCAGAAATCAAGAATCTGAATTCATTCCGTTTTCTGGAGCGGGCCATCCAGTTCGAGGTCAGGCGTCAGGTCGAGCTGATCGAAGATGGCGGTCGTGTCGTGCAGGAGACGCGCCTGTATGATCCAGACGCCGACGAAACCCGTTCGATGCGCACGAAGGAAGATGCCGACGACTATCGGTATTTTCCGGAACCTGATCTACCCCCTCTGTTCATCGAGACGGCGCAGATTGAGGCCGTACGCAGCCAGATGCCCGAGCTGCCCAGTGCCAAGAGGCAGCGCTATGAGCAGCAGTGGGGGCTTTCTGCGATGGACGCGCTCACCCTGACCGGGAGCCTGGCCAGTGCCCAGTTTTTCGAGGCTGTGCTGACGGCGCTGCCGGACGCAGCTGCGCAGGCCAAGACCGCTGCCAACTGGATCATGGGCGAACTGGCTGCCCAGCTTAACCGTGACGGACTGGACATATCGGCCAGCAAGGTCAGCGCTGCCCAGCTGGCCGGGTTGCTGGTCCGGTTGGCGGATGGCACCTTGTCAGGCAAGCTGGCGCGGGAGGTCTTTCATGCGCTGTGGGCAGACGGGCCGTCTGAAGGAGGCATGGATCGGGTAGATGCCGTGATCGAGCAGCGTGGTCTGCGTCAGATCAGCGGTGACGATGTCCTCGGGCCCATCATTGATCAGGTACTGGCCACCCATGACAAATCGGTGCAGGAGTATCGGGCTGGCAAGGAAAAAGCCTTCAATGCCCTGGTTGGTCAGGTCATGAAGCTGAGCAAGGGCAAGGCCAATCCCCAGCAGGTTAACGAGCTGTTGAGGAAAAGACTGGGTTGAGCAGATGGCCTGCCTGATTTATTCATACGGTGCACTCTGCTTCTCGGCAATGTGGGCCAGCAGCTCCTTGAGCCGGGCAGCATTGATATCGAAGTCGTGATTGAGCCGGTCACGTTCCGCCTGCCGTTCCTTGATCAATGCGTCTTCAGCCAGAATGGCATTGGCAATGGATGAAATACGCTGCTGCATGGCGTAGGGCAGATGAGCGTGAAGCCCTTCCTGCTTGCTTTTCCATTGGGCCGCTGCCTCCCGCTCAACCTTCAGGTTCTGATCCAATACCAGAATTCGTCCGGTGGCGGCCCGGATTTCTTCGTTGATCAGCTCCATCTGTTGCGCCTGGCGCTGGCGCAGGTCCTCAGGGGACTTGTAGGTCAGCAGCAGGTGACGGTCATGGGCCTGCTGTGCTTTGAGCGCGCGCTCCTGCTCCTGACGCACCAGCGCCTGCTGGGCAGCTTCACGTTCCTGCTGCCGGGTCAGGGGGGGAGGCAGTATCCGGCGTACGGATCCATTCTGGGTCAGTTCACGAAGATTGCGCCGTGCACAGGCCGCGATGGGCTGATCGGAGGAAATCACCCGACCATTCTCATCCTGACAGACATAAATGGAACTACCTGCGCGCGGGTTGCTGTCGGGCGGCGAAGCCTGTGCCGCAGCGACTGTGCCGGCCACCATAGGCAGGAACAGAAATGACCACATAAAGGGGCGGATGCACAGGAGGCTCATGAAGGCAATGTAGTCATGAGCAACATCTGGTGCCATAGCGTTGGCGATAATCGGCGATTGCCGCACGATAAGTGGCGGGCGTTCCGGTATCAGCGTACTCATGTGCCTGTGTGTCATCGGGATCTGCACAGCGCGCTTCGAGGTAGCCGAGGAGGTCATCCAGGTTCGCCAGCGCATAGACATTGATTCCCCATCGTTGGCGGACTTCTTCCACTGCGGACTGGCTGGCGACAACGTCAGCGTTGCCGCCCCGTTCCATCCGGTCCAGGGCAATGAAGACAGCGGCTGGCTCGGCACCAGCTGCCCGGATGATTTCTACAGACTCCCGCACGGATGTGCCCGCCGAAATGACATCGTCGATGATGGCTACCCGGCCGCGCAGCGGTGCGCCGACCAGATGGCCGCCCTCACCATGATCCTTGGCTTCCTTGCGGTTGAAGCAGAAGGGGAGATTGCGGCCCCGTGCTGCACAGGCCACTGCCATGGCTGATGCCAGCGTAATGCCTTTGTAGGCTGGGCCGAACAGGATATCAAACGCAGGCGTGGTCTGTTCCACCTGAAGTAGCCGGTCGGCGTAAAAACCCGCCAGCCGGCCCAGCGCTGCTCCATCCTGAAAGTGGCCAGCATTGAAGAAATAAGGGGAGAGTCGTCCAGCCTTGGTTTTGAATTCGCCAAAGCGCAGGGCTCCAGTATCGAGTGCGAACTGGATAAACTCGTGAGAAAGATCATTCATGATAGGTGCCTGCATGTTGCGAGTCGCGTCACAGAATCTTAACGGTATACGGTCGGCTGCCCGCAAGGGATGGTTCACCTGGGCCGCCGCGGTGAAGGCCGATGCTATCTGCGTTCAGGAAGTGCGTGCTCATTTGACCGATATGGATGCCAGCATGCTGGCCATTGGCCAGGCTGCCGGGCGCTTTCACCTGGCCGAACGGCGTGGCTACAGTGGCGTGGGTATCTATACCCCTCATGTGCCGCTGACAGTCCGTGAGGGTTTCGGGCAACCCGAATTCGATGCCGAGGGCCGCTATATCGAGATGGACTTCGGCACCCACATCATCATTTCAGTCTATGTCCCGTCCGGTTCCTCTTCTGAAGAGCGCCTGCAGCGCAAGTTCGTCTTCATGGAAGCGTTCACACGTCACATGCAGGCGCTCAGGGACAGCGGCCGTGAAATCATCCTCTGCGGGGACTGGAATGTTGCCCACAAGGAAATCGACCTGAAGAACTGGCGTTCCAACCAGAAGAACTCCGGATTTCTGCCCGAGGAACGGCAGTGGTTCACGCATCTGCTCGAAGGAATCGGCTTTGTGGATGTTTTCCGGCAGCTTGACCCGCGTGCCGAGCAATACACCTGGTGGAGCAACCGGGGTCAGGCATGGGCAAAGAACGTCGGCTGGCGTATCGACTACCAGGTCGCAACCCCCGGCATCGCGGCCACTGCCGTTCGGGCAGAAATCTATCGGGACGAGCGCTTCTCGGACCATGCGCCGCTGATCATCGACTATGACTGGCCGGCGACCGCATAGGGTTCCCAGACCATTTCCGGGATGACCACCTCCCATTGTTTGACCTTGGGAGGATGCCAGTGCACTTCGGCTTTCTTGGCGGTCGTCTGGAACATGTTGTCCTCCCCTGCATGGAAACGGACCTGGATGGCCCGCACGCTTCCAGCCAGGAAGCGATGGGTCGGTTTAGGTCGCCAGCTCCTGGCCATCTGCCCAACGGTGTGTCCCTGGGCATCCCTGAGTTGCCATCGCTCGCCTGTCTGTACGAGAAACAGTGGATCACCCGGCTGGAGTGCGCCGATGTACGCATGCACGGCGGCATCAGCCTCGAAGCGGCCGGCATAGCCGAGATTGATGTGCTCCAGTGATGGTGTCTCGTAGAGCCGCCCCAGAGCCGGGTCGGGCGTTGGCGCATCGATCGTCCGCATCAGTGTGCAGGAGGCATTGGCCAGTGCGGGGATGAAAGGATGGTGCTCGTCTGTCTGGGCAATCAGCAACGTCTTGCGGGCCCGCGTCATGGCTACATAGAAGAGGCGTCGGCTTTCGTCCGGATCCGTCATGGGTGATGTCGGCGGGTCAGCCGGTTGAACGGCCACAGGCGCCCAGCTGCCATCCAGGATGCCTACATGGTCGAATTCCAGCCCCTTGGTGCGATGAGCGCTGATCAGCAGCAGCCCGTGCTGTGCCTGTCGTGCCTCGTGTGCCCATTCGGCGAGCCAGTCCACGATGCCTGAGGCCGACAGACGTAGTCTGCCCATTTCCTGCGCATATTCATCCACAGCGGCCTCCAGCCACTGCTGCCAGCACGTCTTGGGCAAGGCCCGGACAAGGTCTTGTAACTGGGCCGCGGACAGTGGCGACGATCCACGTTGTCGAAGTTCTGCGACCAGTTGACGAGTCTCGCGCAGCGACCAGAGAGCCAAGCGCTCATCCCGGGCAACCTGAACGGGCACGCCATGCAGTTCGCACCAGACACGCACTGCACGCAGGTATCGCCATTCACGGGCGATCACTGCGCAGGAGGCCCAGTTCCAGTCATTGCCAGACAGGTGCTTCAGGCGCTGGAATTCCTGCATCACCATGTCAGCTTGTTGCAGCATCCACGTATCCGACGCCGGGTCGGCGTGTGTCCGAAGTTGCAGTACCTGCACCCGGCCACCGGCCAGGGGGTCACGATGTGTCATGTCGCCGCCGGCAGGGGCATCGCGGCGTCGGTCGTCGATGCGTATTGGCTGTGTACGCTTCATCCGGTTGGCGGCTGTTTCGATCACCCGGTTCGATGCGTCGATGATGTGGCGGGTCGAGCGGAAGTTCTCGACCAGGTAGGCAGTCTTTGCTGAATAGTCCTGTTCGAAATGTCGAATGAATTCGACACTGGCGCCGTTGAAAGCGTAGATGTTCTGGTCATCATCGCCAACCGCCAGGATATGCATCCGCCGAGCATCCGCTTCGTCGTCGTCGGATGCCTTCAGGGTACGGCCTGCCAGGGCAGAAATCAGGTCATACTGGTTGCGTTCGATGTCCTGATATTCGTCGATCAGGATCCAATGGAATCCTGCCAGCAGTCGTTCCCGAGTTTCATCATTGTCTTCGCTGGCCAGGCCATGACCACTATTGGTGTCGGCCTCAGGGCCTCCCATGCCTTCCTCCGCAAGTGGCGGAGTCGCCGTGTTCGATGTGCCGGCCAGTAATGCCGTGGCCTGCTGGATGATCACCTTGAACACATCGTTGGGATCATGTCCACGACGTGGCGGTGGATGGTCGGCCAGGCTGATGCCGGTCAACCGCATGGCCATGCCGTGGATCGTCATGACCATCACCCCACGGGCATCCTCGCCGATCAGTTCACGCAGGCGCCGACGTATCTCCATGGCCGCATGGCGGTTGTAGGTGAGGGCGATAATGGCTCCGGGGCGTTCGCGCAGTACGCGCACCAGGTAGGCGATGCGATGCACCAGGGTTCGCGTCTTGCCCGATCCGGGGCCGGCCAGTACCAGCTCGTTGACCGGATGGTCTCCATCCATCACCACGATGGCCTGCTGGTTGGCATTGCCCAGGTCGTCAACGATCCGTTGCCAGGAGGCTGCGGTCGTCTGGCGAGCCAGCATCACGGCGGCATTGGGCAGCCATTTCTGCAGGAAGGTTTCGTACTTGAGCTGGAAGTAGTCCTTCATCAGATCGAGCGCGTCGCGCATGGGATCCAGCGCGCTATCTGGCCTGGGCAGGCCACGCTGCGCGAACTCGTTCATGATGTGGATCTGCGTTACCCCGGCCGCATAGTGAATGCGCAGCGGTTCATATTGCTGCTTGCCGAACTGCCGGGTTCCTGGTGCCAGTCGCAGGGTCATGGCAGGTCTAAAGACCGCGCTGCCCTTGTTGAGCCGGATGATCTCCTGTTCGTGCATCCATAACAGCCCGCGCGTCAGGAAGCGCTCGGCACCGGTGCCATCGGTCTTTCTTTCGTCCTGTTCGGCCAGCGAGCGAAGGGTGATATCCTGCAGCAGCGCCTTACGCAGGTCCCCCATGGTGGTCTCGGCCAAAAGATCCTTGGCCCGTGCGCCGGCAGGCAGGACCGACAGCAAGTGTTCCAGCAGGCGTGCAGAGATGCTGGCACGCAGTTCGGCGGCTCGCACCAGCATCTCCCATGGGGCATTCAGTGTGAACAGTTGCCTTTCGGTGTCCATCCGCCGCAGTGAAACGTTGCCGACGGAACTGCGGGGCGGGCGATCCTCGGTCATGCTGTGCAGAATCCTGCGAATGACCAGCGGCTGGACGCGCTTTGAATCCAGTTGGCCGGATGGCCTGCCATCACTGCCTTCGCCTCCATTTCCCTGTGGCGATCCCGTACCAGGCAGCAGCTCATCCCGTACATGCTGCGTCAGTAGGCGGATGTCTAGTGTGCAGCTGTCCCTGGGTTGCAGATCAGGCGCGTGCTCCTTCAGCAGGCGGATGATGGCCCGCTCCATAACGACGGCGTCATGCAGCCGGTTCCTGGAGCTGTCGGCAACGCCGGCATGCACAAAAGCTGTCAGTGCCGTGTCGTCGCTCACCAGTCCCAGGGCCTCCAGATCCTGCATGGCCTTGCGCATCATGCGTGGCTCCAGCCGGCTGGTCGCCATCAGGGCGTCGGTCGATATGCCATCGTCGGCGTCGGCGTCGAACAGGGCCTGCAGGATGGCCAGAAGCTGGACAGCGTACTCATTGAAGAGATTGGCCGAGGCGATGCGGGTACGGGCCTCGTCCATGGATATCACTTTCAGCGACGATGGAAACACCGTCACCAGGTTTTCATTGCGTTCCAGCAGGTGCGCCTCTTCCAGCCATGACAGGGCAGTGCGTACACGGGTGTCATCCGTGGCGACATCGCGTTCGAAATCGCCCCGTTCGTCTTCCTGCAGGATCTCGCCTGCCGTGGCAATGACTTCCCGGCTGTTTTCCGGCTCTTCCGTCTTGCGCCGATAGGGGCGTCGTGCGAGTTGGCGCACTGCGCGCAGTACGGTCTGGATGTCGCGTTGCGATAGCCGTGATCGTGCCGACATGCCGAACTGACGCTCCACGTCATCGTTGGTATAGAGCAGCACGCATTCTGCCGGCAAGCGGTCACGGCCGGCCCGGCCGGCCTCCTGCAGATAGTTCTCCAGAGAGCCGGGAATATCGGCATGGATGACCAGGCGGACATCAGGTTTATCGATACCCATGCCGAAGGCGTTGGTGGCTGCCATGGCACGGAGCTCACCGTCGATGAATCGCTGCTGGGTTTCTTTCTTGGCATCTGGCTTGAGTCCGGCATGAAAGTAACCTGCCTGGATGCCGGCCGCATTCAGAAAGGCCGCGACTTCTTCGGTGCGTTTCCGGGTGGCACAGTAGATGATCGCACCATCACGTCTATCCGGGGTGGTGCTGGAACCAGGATTTCGGGTGAGCGTCAGGCACTGCTCCAGAAGCTCCCGGATTTGGTCCATCTTCTGTTCGGGCTGGGTCGGGATCACTCTATAGCGCAGGTTCTGGCGCTCGGCACCGCCATTGAGAACCTGCAGCGTGGACTGTGTCCTTGACTGGAAATGGCTGCAGATGTCCTGGACGACATCGGGCTTGGCCGTGGCGGTCAGGCACAGGATCGGGGCGATGTCCCCGTCCCCTGCCCTTTCCCTGATGTAGCGTCCGACATAGCGATAGTCCGGCCGGAAATCGTGCCCCCATTTCGAGAGACAGTGTGCCTCGTCGAAGACCCAGGCGCCGATCTCGCGTTGCTGCAGCACGGCACGCACGCTGCGGTTGCGCAGCTGTTCGGGCGCGATGATCAGGATGCCAACGTCGCCCAGCCGGATGCGTTCCAGGACTGCTGCCCGCTCTGGCATCGACTGTAGCCCGTTGATGGCGGCTGCGCAGTGGACGTTTCTGGCAGCAAGGCCATTGACCTGATCTTCCATCAAGGCGACCAACGGCGAGATCACTACGGCCAGTGCTCCGGTCTTCTCGAATCGGGAGAGTACCGGTATCTGATAGCACAGGGATTTTCCGGTGCCGGTTGGCAGGATGCCCAGGACATGCGTGCCACGCATGGCTGTTTCGACAATGACCTGCTGCAGCGGTTTGCCGGTGTCTTCGTGTCGCGGCTCGGGCCGGAAGCCTGAAAACGCTGGAAACAGCCGTTTCAGTTCACTGATGGCATCATGTCGTGTACTGCACCAAGAACAGTTGTCCTGCTCACAGGGCGTATCTCGCAGCAGCCGGATCATCCGGCTGGCATTCGGAAACTGCTTGCGCACCCAGGGCGGTATGACGGAATTCCCGCCCGCTACCGACAGCCAGGCCAGTGCATAGGCCAGGCTCCAGCCTTCTTCCCGTGCCTGGTTTGTCAGGCGTGCGGCATGGCTGGGACAGCCTCTGTCTTGCATGCATGCTTCGATGGCCTGAAATGCGGTTGCGTCATCTGGCGTGGGCTGTTCACGAACCAGCTGGAAAACCGCGTCGAAACCTGCCGGCTTCAAGAAACCGTAGGACTGCTGTGTTGTCAGCCAGTGCCATGCGGTCAGCAGTGCCGTATCGGCCTGTTTCAGTGCCTTGATCTGATCACCCAGCAGCACGGTAGCAGTGCGGGCATCAGCAACCGGGTCGTTGCGATGCCCGCTCGTGAGCCGGCCATCGTGCTCATGCTTGACGAGATGGTGATAAGGGTTTCGTGGAAAAGCCAGCGGATTGAGCCACAGCGTATCGATGGCAGGCCGCTGCAATACGGCTAGTGTGGGCGCCGCATCCCGCAAGTGAGGCAGATCGAAGTGGATGATGTTGTGGCCGAGCAGGAATTCGGCGCCCTGTGCGAACCGGTCGAAGTCCTGCAAGGCAGGCAGGAGTTCACCTCGCATGTAGGCATGGGTGATTTCCTGCTCTTCACTGTACCGGATGGCGCCTAGCAGGTGAATACGATGGTCTTGTCTGCCAACTTCCAGATCGAAAGCCAGGCAGCGGGTCAGAAATGCCTCCACTTCCCCACGGGAGGGCAGGTTGTTTGGGCTGCTCGTCTCGTCCATTTATGACAGGATATTTCCAACATGAACGGTCAGGCGTACGGTTGTTGCTGTGGAGCGACGCTTTGCTGCTCGGGTGCCGTCTTTCTGCCGGATTAGCGGCAGCGATGGGGGGCAATATGAAGGCCGCCAGCGCCCTTCCTATAGCGGAAGTGGTTCTGGCGGCCTGTTGCCCGGGGGCCCGGTATGAGGGCTCTTCCGGCGGATTTACTCCATGGTCGCCTTGTGCTTGCCTGCCGCGACTTCGGCGACGGCCAGCGCGGTCATGTTGACGAGCCGGCGCACGGTGGCTGATGGCGTCATGACGTGGGCCGGTGCGGCACTGCCCAGCAGGATGGGCCCGATCGTGACGCCATGGCCATCAGTGGTTTTCAGCACATTGAACAGGATGTTGGCGGAATCCAGGTTCGGGCACACCAGCAGGTTGGCCTCGCCTTCCAGTGTGCTGTCGGGGACAAGGCGTTCGCGCAGCTCGGGGCGCAGGGCGGCGTCGCCATGCATCTCACCATCGCAGCTGATGTCAGGCGCCATGCTGCGGAAGATTTCGCGGGCCTGGCGCATTTTGAGCGCTGAAGGGCGGCGCGAGCTGCCGAACTGGGAGTGTGAGACGAAGGCCACTTTGGGAGGAATACCGAAATTGCTCACTTCTTCGGCAGCCATGCGGGCAATCTTGGCCAGCATTTCAGCGTCGGGCGAGTCATTCACGTAAGTGTCGGTGATGAACAGGGTGCGGCTGCCCATGGTGATGGCGTTCAGCGTGGCCAGGGGCAGGCCGGGCCGGGCACCGATGACGTCGCGTATGTGACCCAGGTGAACGTCGAAGCGGCCCAGGGTGCCGCACAGGAGGGTGTCGGCATCGCCCAGGCGCACCATCAGCGCTGCAATGAGTGTTGTGGAGCGGCGCACGGCGGCTTTGGCTGCTTCCTGCGAGACGCCGTCGCGGCCCATCAACCGCCAGTATTCCTCCCAATATTGCCGGAATCGGGCATCGTCGTCCTGGTTGACAATTTCGATGTCCTTGCCCGGGCGCATCCGTAAGCCCGCTTTCTTGATGCGGGCCTCGATCACGGCTGGCCGGCCAATCAGGATCGGTCGGGCCAGTCCATCATCAATGGCAGTCTGGGCGCAGCGCAGCACGCGCTCGTCTTCGCCTTCTGCATAGGCGACCCGCTTGCATGCCGGCGCGGCCGCCTTGGCTGCAGCCACCACGGGGCGCATCAGCAGTCCGGTGGAGTAGACGAAGCGATAGAGGGACTGGCGGTAGGCATCCATGTCCTCGATCGGGCGGGTGGCGACCCCCGAGGCGGCCGCTGCTTCGGCAACGGCAGGGGCGATGCGCAGAATGAGCCGTGGGTCGAATGGTGTGGGAATGATGTAGTCCGGCCCGAAATTCAGATCCTTGCCTGTGTAGGCGTTGGCGACTTCATCACTGGCTTCGGCCTTGGCCAGCGCGGCGATCTCGTGCACGCAGGCCAGTTTCATCTCCTCGGTGATGCGGGACGCGCCGCAGTCGAGTGCCCCCCGGAAGATGTACGGGAAGCACAGCACATTGTTGACCTGGTTCGGATAATCCGAACGGCCGGTGGCAATGATGCAATCCGGGCGTGCTGCCCGGGCGTCTTCCGGGCGGATTTCAGGTTCGGGATTGGCCAGGGCGAGGATGACCGGCCGATCGGCCATGGTCTTCACCATGTCCATGGTCAGCACGCCGGCTGCGGAGCAGCCCAGGAAGACATCCGCATCCTTGACGATGTCGGCCAGAGAGCGGGCATCCGTGTGCTGTGCATAGCGGGCCTTCGACTCGTCGAAGCCGCCCGGGCGTCCATGGTAGATCACGCCCTTGGAGTCGGTGACGTAGATGTTCCCGGGTGTCACGCCCAGGGCCACGAAGATGTCGAGGCAGGCGAGTGCCGCGGCACCTGCACCGGATACCGCCACCTTCACCTCGCCGATCGGTTTGCCGACCAGTTCCAGGCCATTGACCAGGGCAGCACCGGAGATGATGGCCGTGCCATGCTGGTCGTCGTGGAAGACCGGGATCTTCATCTTCTCGCGCAACTGGCGCTCAATGTAGAAGCACTCGGGCGCCTTGATGTCTTCCAGGTTGATGCCACCCAGCGTTGGTTCCAGGGCCCGGATGATTTCGACCAGCTTGTCGGGATCGCGTTCGGCCAGTTCGATATCGAAGACGTCGATGTCCGCGAATTTCTTGAACAGGCACCCCTTGCCTTCCATGACGGGTTTGCCTGCCAGGGGGCCGATGTCTCCAAGGCCCAGTACGGCGGTGCCGTTGGTGATCACGCCGACGAGGTTGCCACGGGAGGTGTATTCAGCGGCCTTGGCGGGATCTGCCTGAATGTCCAGGCAGGGGTAGGCGACCCCGGGTGAATAGGCCAGGGACAGGTCACGCTGGTTGGACAGTGGCTTGGTGGGGCGGATCGAGATTTTGCCGGGCAGGGGATGGGCGTGGTATTCCCGTGCGGCGTCACGCAAGGCGGTTTCGGCAGCAGAGAGTTTTTTGGTCATGAATATGGGTAGTGGTTGAGGCGGAGGGGTCGAGAGGACATGAATGGACGAGCCCTGGATCCTGAAGCGGTGTCTGTCCCCGGCGCAGGATCGTGGGTGCCTGCAGCCGTGCCAGCCCGAGGAGCCCCTCTCTTCTATTAGATCAATAGCCAGAACCGGAAGATTACACCCTTCGCGGTTTCCATGGGGTGAAGGGCGAATCGGGCTGCTTTGGGGGGCAGCGGATTTCGTGGCCGTACTGTATGGTGTATTGCATGATCTGGGGCAGGCATGCGCCGTGAATGGTGGCCATGGAGGGGCGAAATCTGGCAGTGGAGTACCCGTGCCCGGATACGGGGAGACATGGGGATGATGACTCGATGAGGCAATACGCCATGCACTTTAATGACTAAGTACTTGAAAATGTGTGGGTGTCGTCCCTATGTTGGCTGGGTGGTTCTGCCTGAAAGCATGGACGCACCGGGCGCGAGCTGTGAACGTGCTAGGATTCATGCCTTTTTCACGGTCATATCGCCTTGACAGCGAGGTCCGGCAGGAGTGAATGCTTTTGCCGAGGGGTACGGAATGAGCAAAAAAGAACGCATTCGGTTTGTCTTCGAACATGTTATTGGCAGCGATCACTTGGATGAAAGCCTGATTCACCAGTATTTTGCCCGTGATTATGTGCAGAAGGTGGATGGCAAAGAGCTGGATCTGGACGGGCTGATCAAGCACCTGAGCGTTCAGAAACGGCATATTTCGCAGGCAAAGACGGAGTTTCTGGCCCTGGTGGAAGAGGGGCTGGATGTATTCAGCAATCACATTGTCCGCGCCGTGAAGACGGATGGCAGGCGCGTTGCCGTACAGGTGCTGGCGCAGTTTCGATTCGATGCGCAAGACAAGATTGTCCTGTGCGATGAGTTGACCCGTCTGCTGGAGGGTGATCGGGCAGATGCGGATCTGGGATCACGTTGTTGACTAGTATATGGGGCCTTGTCGACATGCTGTCTCGGCCGACAGTTCTGCCTACCTGTCCTGGAGGTAGTCCTTCTAGCCCAACAGCGGCACCGATGCACAAGGGGAGGTCTTCGATCCCCCGGAGGGTGCTGTCTGGGAGCTGGACATGAAGTGGCAGTCGCTGGATCAGTGACTGCTGGCATCGGTGGCAGCCTTCGACATCGGGAAGCGCAACGTGCTGACGCGGGATCCGAACAATCCGGATTACAACGTGGCGGCGGGCAAGGCGTGTAGCCGTGGCCTGGAGGCTGACATGGCCGGACAGTCGAACCGATACTGGCGGCTGACGGTCAGTGTAGCGTGGCTTGACACGAAGGTGACGTGCAACAACGATGCGACCCTGCTGGGCAAGCGCCTGATGAACATTCCCCGGATCAGCGGTAGCCTGTTCGCCATGTACGAAGACAGCTTGCCCGATGGCTCGCGCTACGGGGTCGGTGGTGGTGTGGTGTATGTGGGCGAGAGGACGGCCAATGCCACGGATACCTGGCGGCCGCCGGGGTGTACGACCGTGCGCCTGCATGGCTACTGGCAGCTGGATCTGCGGATTCGCCTGACGATGGAGGTGCACAACCTGTTCGACCGGGGTCACTACCTCGCCTCGTGGAACCGGGCGGCGGTCATTCCGGGCATGGGCCGGCAGCTGGTGGTAGGGGTGCAGTGGCGGCTATAGCAGGTATTGTGCAGGCATCGGCCATGCGGGCGCGCCCGGCCAGGGGCAGGCCATGCCATATGGCGCCTCGGCAGGAGGCTAGCGGCCCAGGCTTTTCCTGAAGAACCCAACCACGTCATCGTTGAAGGAACGATGAAAGGCTGCTCTGTCGAAACCAGGACGATCCTGGCAGATGGCAGGCAGCTGCCTTTTCAGCAGTGGTGGGCAGACGGCAAGGAATGCAAAGTGCCCTGCATCGGGTGCAAGATGGGTCTCGGGCGGGCTGGGGAGCGTCTGCACAAGGGCGTGTACCTGTGCCGGCAGCACGCCATCGCCGCCATCGTGGGAGATCCATAGCTGAATGGGCATTCCTACATGCCTCAGCGCCTTCTCGTCGGCAAAGGCATTGAGGGGATCAGCCAGTACCAATGCCTTGATGCGAGGCTCGACAATCCTGTAGGT
Source organism: Lautropia sp. (assembly GCA_030527825.1). Classification (GTDB taxonomy): domain Bacteria; phylum Pseudomonadota; class Gammaproteobacteria; order Burkholderiales; family Burkholderiaceae_E; genus Lautropia. The sequence continues at coordinate 358,879 of JAUNAC010000001.1, read as the reverse complement.
ACGCATATCCATGTCCGGTGCTGCTGTCTGCTGGCAGATCTTCGCATAGGGGTCAGGACAGGGAAGCCTGGCCCTGAAGAAATCAGGTGTTGCCCCGGCCAGGACCAAGCCGGTATAGCCGCCCCTGGAAAATCCAAAGAACCCTATGCGGTCAGCGTCAATGGAGGGGCCGGTCTGCGGGTCCGACAGTACATATTCCAGAAGTCGTTGAATATCCCGGGGACGTTCCCGGAACACGGAAATGTCCTGTTCATGCTGACTGGATGTTGCTGCATCGCCGGGATGATTCACCGAGGCCACGATGAATCCCGCTTTGGCCAGGGCCTGGGTCGTGTCGTAATGTGAAAGGGCACTGCCATGGTAGCCGTGCGAGACCAGACGCTGTCTTTACGGAATGATGTATTTGATGAGCTCAGATGCCCAAGGAAAACCGGCAGAATGCTTCTGCCGTTATTGCTGCCAATGTCACGTTCTTCTGATGCCTGTGATGGATCAGCCTGAATCTTCGTGTCTGAATTCGTACGTGGTCTGCGATCGCAGGGTTGTGCTTCCCGCCTTGGAGGTGGCTTTGCAGGCCATGAGTGGTCTCGGGGGGCTGCTGGTGGACGGCATGCCACCACGCCCCGGCGTTGTTGATTTCCCCTATGCCAGCATCGCTCATGTTGCCTGACTGCCCGGCCATCAGCGCCGGCCGGCAGCCTTGAGCCGGTTCTGTGAAGATTCGGCGGTGCGCTGCTACACTCAACGAATGCGTGATTCCTCCAAACATGCACCCAGGTGGTGGCAGACCTATGGGCAAGTATTTGCGTCGCGGCGCATTGCTGCAATGCTGCTGCTGGGGTTTTCGAGTGGCCTGCCACTGGCGCTCACTGCTGGCGCCTTGCAGGCGTGGTTGACGGTTAACGGGATTGACCTGCATACCATCGGTTATTTTGCGCTGGTGGGGCTGCCCTATACCTTCAAGTTCGTCTGGGCGCCGCTGCTTGATCGTTTTGAGCCGAGGCTGCTTGGCCGGCGTCGGGGCTGGATCCTGGTGTTCCAGCTGGCCATAGCGCTGGCCTGTTTCGCGCTGGCACAGCTCCAGCCGTCACAGGACATCCGGCTGATTGCCGTGCTGTCGGTGCTAGTGGCCTGGCTGTCGGCATCGCAGGACGTGGTCTTCGATGCCTATCGGGCCGACCTGCTGCCGCCAGAGGAGCGCGGCGCGGGTGCTGCGGTGTCGGTGCTGGGTTACCGCTTGGCGATGCTGGTTTCGGGTGGTGGCAGTTTCATTCTGGCAGACACCTGGCTGGGCTGGGCCGGTACATACCGAATCATGGGGGCGATGCTGCTTTTGCTGATAGTTGCCACGGTTTGGAGTCCACGCGTTTTGCGGCCACATCCGCCGACAGGGAGTGCCGTGGCGGAGTTGAAGGGTTTCCTGTCCATGGTGCTGGGGGGCGCATTACTGTGGTGGCTGGCTACGCTGGTTTCCCGGGCGTTGCTGGGCTGGTCGCAGGTGGGGCCGTTTGGCCAGTTGCTGGCGGAAACACTGGTGATGGTGGTGACTGGTCTGGGGGCTGTGCTGATAGCGCGCCGGGTGGGGTTTCCTTCTTTTCTGGCTCCCTGGGATGCTTTCTTTGCCCGGTCGCACGCGCTGACGTTTTTGTTGCTGATTGTGCTCTACAAGCTGGGTGATGCCTTTGCCGCCAGTTTGTCCACCAGTTTCCTGCTGCGGGGCGTGGGCTTCAGTCAGGCCGAAATCGGAGCGATTAACAAGGGGCTTGGCCTGCTTGCCACCATTGTGGGGGCATTGCTGGGCGGGGCCTGGCTGTCGTCGCGCTCGTTGTATCGCTCGCTGATGTTGTTTGGTCTGTTGCAGGCGTTGTCGAATCTGGGTTACTGGCTGTTGTCGGTGTTGCCCAAGAGCTATCTTTTGATGGCCGGGGCCATTGGCATAGAAAATCTCTGCGGTGGCCTGGGCAGCGCAGCCTTTGTCGCTTTCCTGATGGCACTGACGGATCGGCGTTTTTCGGCAGCCCAGTACGCGCTGCTGTCCGCCTTGTCGGCAATCGGCCGGGTTTATGTGGGGCCTGTGGCCGGTGTGGCGGTGGAGCAGTATGGCTGGTCGAATTTCTTTCTGATGACCGTGGCGACGGCACTGCCGGGACTGCTGATGCTGTGGTATCTGCGCCCACAGCTGCTGGTGCTGGAGGCCCGGCGCACACAGGAGGTGCCGATGTTACCTGGTGAGAAAGACTGACCGGCAGTCAGCGATACGTCAGTTTGCGGACGTATTTCCAGAGCTGCTGCTCCGCAGCAAATTTGCCGAGACGAAAGATGGTCTGCCGCGCAGCCGGTCTTTTCAAGATGCGTGTGGCGGCAGTAATGCTGAGTGTCAGTCCGATGGCGGCTGTGACTGTAGGGTAGCGCAGCATGGTCTGCACGGTTTTGCTGCGCGGAAAAGTGATGTTGGAAGAAAAGAGGTCATCGGACACTGGATCGTCGTCCAGTGGCGTACCTGTCTCATCGACGATCAGCGGTATACGGTGCGACGGCTGGCTATTGCGGGTAGCAGAACGATGAGCGCTGCGCGGCTGATAAGATGATACTGGCGTGGTGTGTTCTTCGGTGCGCTGCTGGGCAGGCTCTTTTGAAGAGGATGTTTCTGGATGTGCTGTTACCTGATGATCGACAGTAGCCGCCGCCGGGCCACGGCGACGCTGGATGCGCTGAAAAATGCTTTCTGCGCTGTCTGCAGGGGGAACTGGAGTCGATGGTGAAGTGGCGTTATTCATGATGCACGATGCTGATCGCGTTCCAGGTCGCTTTTCAGACCGCGCAGATCGTCGGCCAGTACCTTGCGACTGAGAGGAAACGGGGTGGGGTGTCCCTTGATCAGATGCCGGATGCGCAAGATCAGGACCAGACTAAGCAGAACCCAGAAAGCAGCTGCAAGGCCAAGTGCGTGCAGGCGCCAGGGGGTATCCCAGCTCAGGGCCACTAGAGTAGCCATGAGCCACACGATGCAGATAATCAGCACGATGATCGCGGCTAATGCGGTGCCCGCCAGTCTGGCCAGCCAGCTGGATTCTGTACCCAGTTCCAGTGCCAGGAGGCGGCTACGGTCATCCAGGCCGGCCAGCAGCTCAGCAGCACTATGTTTAATGCGTCGCAAGCGGGGTTCGAAGAGTCTGTCGAACATGTTCGTGGCAGACGCATACGCTAGTATGGACCAGCATATGCGTCGAAAGGTTAGCCAGTGATTAGCGGCGTGACAGTAGAAAACCGATGACTAAACCTGCAGCTGCCGCCATGCCGGCAGTTTGCCATGGCGAAGTATGGGCATAATCATCCACGCGAGACGCTCCTTCGCGGGCCTTGCGCTGAACTTCATTGGCAGCGTCATAGGCTGCATCGGAGATGTGATGGATGGAGTCACGTACCTTGTTCAGCGCAGCACGAACTTCCGGACGGTCGCTAAGCGACTCACTGTCAAGCAGATCGCCCAAGTCGGATTTCAGTGCGTCCCATTCACGTTCAAGGTTATCACGTGAGCGACCGGCGGCACGACCGAACTGGCGGCCACCCTGTTTCATCGAACGTTCCAGTTGTTCCAGGCGAGCAGCCAATTTATCGGTGATGTCATCAGCCATCTTGTTTCCCTCCAAAAAAACGCTGGTTCAGGACAGGTTATGTCCTGTTTGCATCGGGGCGCCCAGTGCTGGCATCTGTGGCCGCAGCTGGGTATGGCCCCAAGTGAGTTAAAAAGGGCTGCCTTTGAGGCAGTCCCTTATTCCACATGGGACTCTCGGCGCAAAAATCAAGGGGCTAAAGAATGATTTGCTGTATTTCGCGTTATGCATTAAGTGTCAGACGAATAACGGCTCTCATCCAGAAAGGCCCGCTGTTCTGATGCATCAGTTGGGAATTTGTTTCAGGACACTCTTCAGGAAGGTCTGGATATCAGCAATTTCTTCAGGGCTGACCGTGTGGGGGATGGGGTACGTATGCCAGTCAACGGGATGGCCCAGTGACCGTAGATGGTCACGGGTGGCGATAGCTCTGGCCAGCGGGACGATAGGATCCTGGTCGCCGTGCGCCAGAAAGATGGGTGTCCGCAGGTTGGCTGGTGAGCGTTCTTGGGCGGTGGTGGCAAGTAGGGGCAGGTAGCCTGAGAGGCCAACAAGACCGGCCAGCCGATGAGCCTGGCGCAGGCCCGTGAGCAATGTCATGGCACATCCTTGCGAGAAGCCCATCAGTACGATGCGCTCCGACGGTATGCCGCGCTCAATTTCGCGGGCGATCAGGGCGTCCAGGGCGGTCTGGGACTGGCGCAGTCCTGCCTCGTCTTCCTGGCGTACAAGATCGCTCACCAAGATGTCATACCATGCACGCATGACATAGCCGTTGTTGATCGTGACGGGTATCGGGGGAGCGTGCGGGAAGATGAAGCGGGTTTCCACGCCGGTATCCAGCATCTGGGCGACCGGGACAAAGTCGTTGCCGTCTGCGCCTAGGCCATGCAGGATGATGACGGTGGCCTGGGGTTGCGGCCCCGTGGCGAATTCCAGGGTTTCGAGAACGGTGCTCATGAGGTGACGGTATGGGTGAACGGGTAGGGTCAGCGTGAGACGGGGTGAACAGTGCTGGGTTCGGGAGACCCGGCAGATTCCGTGTCCGTGTCGGGTTTTTCACCAGGTGCCAGGCCATAGTAGAGCTCGCCGATGCGGATGCGCTCCCGCCCGCTGGCAACGCGGTGCTTGTTGGTGTCGCGCAGAGAATAGACGCAGCCGCAGTATTCCTGCTGGTAGAAATGTTCGGCCTTGGCGATCTCGATCATGCGGGCTGACCCGCCCTGTTTTCGCCAGTTGTAGTCCCAGTAGATCATGCCGGGGTAGCGTGCTGCTGCCCGGTGGCCGCAGCCATTGATCTGGTTCATGTCTTTCCAGCGCGAGATGCCCAGCGAGCTGCAAAAGACCTTGAAACCGTGTTCGTGTGCGTACAGGGCCGTGCGTTCGAAGCGCATGTCAAAGCAGACCGTGCAGCGCTCGCCCCGCTCGGGCTCGTGTTCGAGCCCTTTGGCCCGTGCAAACCAGTTATCGGTATCGTAGTCTGCGTCGATGAAGGGGATGCCGTGTTTCTGGGCAAAGCGGATATTTTCCTCTTTGCGGATTTCGTATTCGCGCAGGGGGTGGATGTTGGGATTGTAGAAAAAGATGGTGAAGTCAATGCCGGAATCCACCATTTTTTGCATGGGCTCGCCCGAACAGGGGGCACAGCAGGAATGCAGAAGGAGCTGAGTGTGCCCGTCCGGCAACTGCAGAGGTGCTGCCTGTGGTGAGGACTTGTGGCGGGAGGCGCGGGGGCCGTCGGACATGATCGAAATGGGTACGGAGTTGGGGAAGCCGGCAAGTGTTGCTTGCGATGGGATTGTAGAGTTGCCCGTGGCTTTGAGATAGTGAAATTGCGTGGTGCGGATGAGGTTTACGGGTACACTGGGCAGTTTTGAGGCCCGGCTGCGGCGCCGGGAGTCGGTCGCTTTCCATGCATGTCGTGCATAGCTGGGCGGGAATAATCGGTGACCCTGCTCAGGGGTCTGGTTCACTATGACAAATTCAGTACGTGTTTGGCTGGCGGCGGGCGTGGTCACATTGTGGTTGGCGGGTGGTCTGATGTGGGCGACACCAGCCCGTTCTGCCGATGCGGCAGATGGTCAGCCCAGCCAGCAGGCTGGAGGCGTTGCAGATCGGGAAGACCCGGCGCGGCCGGTGATGGTGGTGACGGCGCAGGCGCCGCAATTGCAGCAGCTGCCCAGACAGATTCCGGCGGATGGGGATCTGGTGGCCTGGCAGGAGGCCAGCATAGCGTCCGAGTCGAGCGGTTTGACGCTGGCAGATGTGCTGGTGGATGTGGGAGATACCGTACAGAAAGGACAGGTACTGGCCCGTTTCAATGGTCGGACAGTCGCCGCTGACGTGACCCAGGCGCGCGCGGCACTGGCCGAGGCCCAGGCCAATGCGGCAGAAGCTCGTGCCAATGCGGCGCGGGCCCGTCGGCTGCGTAATACGGATTCCCTCAGTCGCCAGCAGATAGATCAATATCTGGCCGCAGAGCGGTCAGCCCTGGCACGGGTGCAGGCAGCTCAGGCTGCCCTGGTGGCGCGGCGACAGAACTGGCAGAGCGTCGAGCTGCGGGCTCCAGATGCCGGGGTGATTTCGGCGCGCATGGCTACGGTTGGTGCAGTGCCTGGCGCCGGGACGGAACTGTTCAGACTGATCCGTCAGGGCCGGCTGGAGTGGCAGGCCGAATTGGCCGAGCAGGCAAGGCTGCAGATCAAGGTGGGTGACCGGGCGGAGATTCATACGGCTGATGGCCAGTCGGTATCGGCCCGCGTGCGGGCCCTGGCGCCCATGGAAAACACCCGGACGCGCACGATGCTGGTTTATGTCGATGTGCCGTCACATCCGGGCCTGTGGGCAGGCATGTTTGCACATGGAGCCTTTTTGCTGGATGACAGCCCGGGGCTGACCGTACCGGCGGACGCGCTCGTTCCGCATGATGGTTTCATGTATGTTTATCGCCTGACGCCGGACAACCATGTGGCGCGTGTACGGGTGACAGTGGGCCGCCAGCAGGGGGCGCGTCTGGAGGTCATGCCCGTCGGAGCGGCCCGTCTGTCAGAGCATGACAGGATTGTGGTGGACGGGGCGGCCTTTCTGTCGGATGGCGATCTGGTGCGGGTGGTGCCTGCGGTAGACACGTCGGACAAGGAGGCATCATGAGCGTTTCGGCATGGTCGATCCGCAATCCGATTGCGGTGATTCTGCTATTTGTGATGCTGACCATTGCGGGGTTGGTCAGCTTTCACCGCATGCAGGTACAGAACATGCCAGATATGGACTTTCCGATGGTGACGATCGCTGCGTCACTGGAAGGTGCAACACCGGGCCAGCTGGAAAATGATGTTGCCCGCCGGATCGAGAATGCGTTGGTGGATGTCCAGGGTATCCGCCATATATCCACGACACTGGGAGACGGCGCCGTGGCGTTAATGGTGCAGTTCGAACTGGACAAACCGGTGCAGGAAGCGCTGGATCAGGTGCGCTCCAAGGTGCAAAGTGTGCGGGCCGATCTGCCGAGCGATCTGCCCGATCCCATTGTGGATAAGGTCGATCTGGCGACGGCTCCGGTGCTGGCCTACAGCATTGAATCGGAGCACATGGACATTCAGGAACTTTCCTGGTTCGTGGATAACGAGCTGGAACGCATGCTGCTTGGCCTGAAAGGGGTCGGTAAGGTGACGCGTGTCGGTGGGGTGAGCCGTGAGGTGCACGTTGATCTCGATCCGCACCGGTTGCGGGCACTGGGGCTGACCGTGGCGGAGGTGTCGCAGCAGCTGCGCAGTAATCAGCTTGAAGGTGCCGGAGGCCATGCCGACATCGCCATGGGACGGCAGCCAACCCGTGTGCTGTCTCGTGTCGCGTCTGCGGAGCAGTTGAAGCAGGTTCAGATCAGTACCAGCGATGGGCGGCGGCTGGTGCTGGGCGATCTGGGGACAGTGACGGACACGGTGGCAGATAAAAGCAGCTCGGCCTGGTTGAACGGCCGGGAAATCGTGGGTTTCGAGATTAGCCGCAGCCGGGGCGACAGCGAGGTGGAGGTCGGCAAACGGGTGCGGGCGATGTTGCACAAATTGCAGATGGATCGGCCTGATCTGAAGCTGACCGAGACGATGGATCTGGTTTCCATCGCCCGCAATAATTTCGATAACACCATGCATACCCTGTATGAAGGGGCTGTACTGGCCGTGGTGGTGGTCTGGCTGTTTCTGCGTACCTGGCGGGCGACGTTTGTGGCGGCAGTGGCATTGCCGATGTCGGTCATCCCTGCCTTTTTGGGGATGTATCTCTTTGATTTTTCGCTTAATGGTGTATCCCTGCTGGCGTTGACCCTGGTCATTGGGGTATTGGTCGACGATGCCATTGTGGAGATCGAAAACATCGAACGGCACCTGCAAATGGGCAAGACCCCCTATCAGGCGGCCATGGAGGCAGCCGAGGAAATTGGCCTGGCAGTCATTGCGACGACCTTCAGCCTGATCGCCGTGTTTTTGCCGACCGCATTCATGAGCGGCATTATCGGGCGTTTTTTCAAGCAGTTTGGATGGACGGCCGCGCTGGCGGTCTTTGCCTCCCTGGTGGTGGCCCGCATGCTGACGCCGATGATGGCTGCCTATATGCTGGCGCCGCGAACGGGTCCGGAACGGGAGCCAGCCTGGCAGGTGATCTACCTGCGGGTGGTGCGCTGGGTGCTGGCGCATCGCCTGCAGACGACTATCTATACGATTCTGTTTTTCGTGGCGTCGTTGATGCTGGGCAGCCGTTTGTCTTCGGCGTTCATTCCCCCGGATGACTATGGGCAGACTCAGGTGCAGCTGAAACTGGGCCCGGGTGCGACCCTGGCGCAGACAGAGCGGGCCGCCGAGGCAGCCCGTCGGTTGCTGGAGAAGGTTCCGCATGTCCATCGGGTCTATACCGCTATCGGTGCCGGTTCGGGCAACGAGTTTTCCAGCGGGCTCAGCAGTACCAACTATGCGGTGCTGACCATCGACATCGGGCCGCGAGGCAAGCGACCTCGCAAGCAGGCGATCGAGCGCAGTTTGCGCGAGGCGCTGCAGGACATGCCGGGTGCTCGGGTGGGGGTTGGTCAGGAAGGGAGCTCCGGAGCCAGCTATGCTTTCGTGCTGTCCAGTAGTGACAATGCTCGCCTGGCCATGGCCGCCAAGAGTGTGGAACGGGATCTGCGGGCACTGAAGGGGGTTGGCAATGTGACCTCTTCCACTAATCTGGTGCGTACTGAAGTGATCGTTCGCCCTGACGCCGCGCGGGCAGCCTCTTTGGGTGTGAGCGCGCAGGCGATCAGTAATGCGCTGCGGCTGGCGACGCAAGGCGATTATGAGCAGGCGCTGCCCAAGCTGAATCTGGAGGAGCGTCAGATACCGATCGTGGTCCGGCTGGCCAGACCGGCCCGGGAGAGCCTGGCGGCCTTACAGCGTATTCTGGTTCAAGGCGCCAATGGCCCGGTGATGCTACAGCAGGTTGCAACACTGGAGCTTGGCGGGGGGCCAGCGATCGTGTCCCGGCGTGACCGGGCCCGTAATGTTGAATTTGAGGTGGAGCTGGGTGATAAGGGGCTGGGTGAGTTGCAGCAGGAGGTGATGGCTCTGCCTTCGATCAGTCAGTTGCCGGCAGGGGTTTCAGTGGAGGCTGCCGGCGATGCCGAGATGATGGCGGATATGTTCAGCAGCTTCAGCATGGCGATGCTGACCGGGGTGCTGTGCATCTGGATGGTGCTGGTGCTGCTGTTCAGAAGTTTTCTGCATCCGGTCACCATTCTGTCCGCCTTGCCTCTGGCGGTTGGCGGCTCGTTTGTTGCCCTGCTGCTTGGGCGTTTTGCCATGTCCATGCCGGCGCTGATCGGACTGGTGATGTTGATGGGCATCGTCACCAAAAATTCGATCCTGCTGGTCGAGTATGCAATCGTGGCACGTCGTGATCACGGCATGGATCGCTGGCATGCACTGATGGATGCATGTGCTAAGCGGGGGCGCCCGATCATCATGACCACGCTGGCCATGGGTGCGGGTATGCTGCCGGCGATTATCGGCAATGGATCGTCTGACAATTCGTTCAGCGCCCCGATGGGCGCGGCTGTACTGGGTGGCCTGATTACTTCCACTGCACTCAGTCTGCTGGTGGTACCGGCGGTGTTTACCTATGTCGATGATATGGGCCAGTGGGTCATGCGACGCTGCCGGCGGGGCGTGGCATGACCACAGGCTCAGATTTGCAGGGGCGGAAGGATATCTAGCGCTTTCCCCCGAACAGTGAGCTGCCCAGGGAGACCAGGTCACCCATATCCAGCTTGCCATCACCGTTCTGATCCAGCAGATTGCCCAGTCCGCCGCTGCTTTTCAGTTCCTGATGTTCATTGACCAACGCCTGATTCAGCTGCTGGTTGCCGCCGCCGCCCTGCAGGAAACGTTTGCCAAGAAAGGCGATGACAAACGGAAGCAGCAGACCCAGCAGCTTGCCGGCGTTCTGGGTGCCCAGTCCACTGGATTGGCCCAGCCCCTCAGTGGCACGGGCTGCGCCCTGCCGGCCAAAGAGGTTGGTCAGTGAGTCGGTGTCCGGTTCCGGTGATGTGTTGCTGGCAGCCGGGCTGGTGGATGGAGCGTTGCCGCCCAGCAGGCCGCCGACCAGCCCTCCCACCAGATTGCCCAGGCCGCTGCTGCCATTGCCCAGTGCACCCATCAGTGCGGCCACCTGACCGCCACCCCCATTGTCCTGTGTTGCGTGATGGCCCAGCGCCCCCATGATCAGCGGCAGTGCCTGGCTGACTGCGGAGCCTGCCTGTGTGGTGTCGGTACCCAGTGTCTGGGCGATCTGCTGCAGGGGCTCTCCCTGCAGTTCGGAGAAGAGTTGCTGGCTAAGGCTCTGGTCATTCATGATGTTTTTCCGTGTGGCTGTCGGTTTGGGATCTCTCAATCCGCCGGGTCTTGCCGTCTGGACAGGAGGCAGAACATGATAGCCCGGATAGCCCGTCACTTTGTGTGGACGGCTTGGTCAGGCTGGAGCAGAAGCAACTTCTTGTATCCTTGTGTATGGCCTGGCCGGCGGGGCTGGGTCGGATAAGATGCGTACGCAATCACCTGAACGGATCTGGATGCTGCCTTGATGAAACCTGCTACTGATCAACGCAAATTTTTCTTAGTCTTTCTTGCATTGGTGACACTGGCGTTCATTGCCATTCTGTTGCCGTTCTACAGTGCATTGATGTGGGCTGCCATTCTTGCGCTACTGTTTGCGCCCCTGCAGCGGGCGTTGTTGAGGCGCATGCCGACGCGCCGAAACAGTGCCACGCTGTTGACGCTGGGTGCGGTGATGCTGATTGTGATCATCCCGGTGATCGTGCTGACCATGTCGCTGGTGAGTCAGGGGGCGCAGGTCTATGGGAGGATGCGTTCCGGTGAACTGAACTTTGGCTCGTATTTCGGTCAGATTGTTGACGGGATGCCGGGCTGGTTGCGGCATACGCTTGATGCACAAGGGTTGCTGGATCTGCCGTCTATTCAGCAGCGGCTGGCCCAGAGTGGCAGCGAGATTGGCCAGTTTCTTGCCTCTCAGGCCGTGAATATTGGTCAGAACACGGTGCATATTCTGGCCAGCACAGGTGTATTGCTGTATGTGCTGTTTTTTTTGTTACGGGATGGGGGGCAGCTGGCAGGCATGTTTCATCGTGCCATCCCCATGGAAAACGAATCGAAGAGCCATCTGCTTGGTAAATTTTCGGCCGTGGTCAAGGCAACCGTGAAGGGTAACGTGGCGGTAGCGGCTACTCAGGGGGCCCTGGGGGGATTGATTCTGTGGGCACTGGGTATTCAGGGAGCCATGCTGTGGGCGGTGGTGATGGGCTTTCTGTCATTGCTGCCCGCCGTTGGGTCCGGGCTGATCTGGGGGCCAATTGCCATTTATTTCCTGGCAACCGGTTCCACCTGGCAAGGCGTGGTGTTGCTGCTGTATGGCTTTGGGGTGATTGGCCTGGTTGATAACGTTCTGCGCCCTGTCCTTGTGGGCAAAAACACAAAGATGCCTGACTATGTAGTGCTGGTATCCACCATCGGGGGTATGTCGCTCTTTGGCCTCAACGGATTTGTGATCGGGCCGTTGATTGCGGCATTGTTCATGGCGGGCTGGGATCTGTATGTTTCACCTGATCGGGCACGGGACGAGGAGATGCAGGAGGCGCTGAAAAATGGCGATTTGCCTGCCCGGGCCGCCACGTTGTCCGCATCGGGCGGCGCTGCTGACGGGCGACGGGGGCAGGTTCCTGATCGGGACAGGCACCCTGGCGCCGCCGAAGGCCGGATGGGCCGGGGGACGCGGGCACGCGGCACGGGACGCCGGCAGGGTCAGGGACCTCGCAGACACCGCAGCACCGATGATACGCGCTGATTTCTTGATGTCAGCCTGACTGCTGGCCAGTCAGGCAGGGGCCTGCCGGCATTCGTTATATAATTTTTTATATAACGATCGATCTGCCATTGAACGAGGTCAGCTCCGATGGGAAGACGTGACGCCAGTTTGCTGCCGGGCCGGAACGATGGCGTGCTTCCGCATCGCGGCAGGGGTGGGCCATGGCTGCTCTGTCGCTACCCGTGGACCGGTTGGGGAACGGTGGTGGCAGGAATGCTTGGCGTGCTACTGCTGGCATTTGCAGTGGGCAAGTTCGCCATTGCGCCGGGCGATCTGGTACACGCTGTTCGGGCACGGATATCGGGGGAAACGGCCGGCGTGCCAACCACGATGGAAACGGTGCTTTGGCACATTCGCCTGCCACGCATTCTGTCGGCCCTGCTGGTGGGGGCGGCCCTGTCTGCTGCGGGGGCAGCGTACCAGGCCGTATTTCGCAATCCGCTGGTGTCGCCCGATATTCTCGGTGCGTCGTCCGGGGCCGGGCTGGGGGCTGTGCTGGCTATCTGGTTGGGTTGGCCCATGGTTGCTGTGCAGGGCACAGCGCTGCTGGGCGGGTTGCTGGCGGTGGCGGTCGTGATCGGGCTGGTGTCGCTGGTGCGGCATCATGATTCGGTCTTGGTACTTGTGCTGGCCGGGGTTGCTGTTTCTGCGCTGTTGGGGGCAGGTATTGCGCTGATCAAGACTGTGGCGGACCCTCTGACGCAGCTGCCTTCCATGACGTTCTGGCTGATGGGTGGGCTTGGCGGCATCACCATGTCCGACATGTGTTCCATCGCTCCGGTGCTGCTGGTCGGGCTCCTGCCGATGCTGCTGCTGCGCTGGCGGGTCAATCTGCTGGGCATGCCGGATGACGAGGCCGCAGCACTGGGTGTGTCAGTGGTGCGCCTGCGCCTGGTGATGGTGGTTGCTGCGACCTTGTCGACAGCGGCGGCGGTCTCTGCCGCGGGTGTCATCGGCTGGGTGGGTCTAGTGATTCCTCATGTGGCCAGGATGCTGGCCGGTCCGGATTTTGGAAGGCTTCTGCCTGCTTCGCTGCTGATGGGAGGTGGATTCCTGGTACTGGCTGATACGCTGGCACGCACGATGGCCGACATCGAGTTGCCGCTGGGTATTGTGACGGCCATGGTAGGCGCGCCTTTCTTTTTGTTCCTGCTGGCTCGGGAGGGACGGGCGCGATGAGACCGTTTATGGATGCGCCAGATGCGCACCCCCCGGTGTTACAGGCAAATGATCTGGTGACTGGTCATGGCCAGCGGCGGGTGTCGGCGGGGATCGGTTTCTCACTGGCGGCTGGTGAGGTTCTCTGTCTGCTGGGTGCCAATGGCTGTGGCAAGACAACGTTGCTGCGCACGCTGCTGGGTTTGCTGCCTCCCCTAGCGGGCGCCGTGCTGTTGCAGGGCCGGGCACTGCCCCGATGGTCAAGGCGTGAAATTGCGAGACAGATGGGCTATGTGCCGCAGGCCGGTGTCGGGATGTTTCCCTACACGGTGGCGGAGGTTGCGCTGATGGGATGTGCTGCCCGGCTGGGGCAATTTGCTGCGCCGGGCATGGATGACCGTCAGCGGGTGGGGGACTGTCTGGCGCTGTTGGGCATCGGGCATCTCGCCGCGCGGCTGTATACCGAGATCAGTGGCGGAGAGCGGCAGCTGGTGCTGATTGCGCGGGCACTCGTACAGGAACCGCAGGTCCTGGTCATGGATGAGCCGACTGCCAGTCTCGATTTCGGCAATCAGGTACGGTTTCTGGAACATGTACGTCGCCTGAGCATGTCGGGTATTGCTGTCTTGATGACGACGCATCAGCCCGAACATGCATTTCGGGTGGCCGATCGCATTGCGCTGCTGGGACGGGGTCGGATGGAAGGTATCGGCCCGCCGCGGGAGATCGCGACCCCGGCTGCGCTGGCGGCGCTGTATGGCGTGACCGAACGTGAGGTGATCGACTGCCTGCAGGCAGTCACGTCAGGTTGTTTGCCTGTGGCAGCGGCTGTCTGAGTGCTGACGAAGTTCTTTTTCCATTGTTATGTTCATTTGCCATGACTGCACGCCTGATTTTGCCTGTTTTCCATTCCTTCGCGGAGAGAAGGCCGTTTTCCCTGTCAGAACCTGGCTACCGGAGACGTGTCTGTGGCTGGACATGGCGTGTTGTGTTGCCTGTGTTGCTGATGCCAATCGGGGTACAGGCGCACGATGCCGCTGCCGAGGGGATCGTTCTGTCGGATGTTGTCGTGACTGATTCGGCATATAACGAGTTGAGGGTGGAGCAGCGTCATGTGCATGTCGGGGCGCTGGGCGAGCGTACATCTTTGACGACACCCTACACGGTATCCGCGGTTGCGTCCGGGCAGATGATGGATACCCATGCCCACAGTGTTCAGGACGCGCTGCGCTTCATGCCGTGGGTACAGGCTGACACGGTTCGACCGCAGACGCGGGGAATACAGGGAAGTGTTATTCAGAACAGCCGGGTCGATGGCTTCAATATGGTCAGTACGACGGATTATCCGGCCGAGCAGTTTGAACGCATTGAGGTTATCAATGGTGTTGCCGGCTCGCTGTATGGGCCGGCCATGGGTGCGGGGCTTTTCAGTTTTGAACAGAAACGGGCTGCCCGGGAGGGCGTCAGCAGCCTCCGTCTGGGAATCGACAGTCATGCCATGCCCTCTGTTCATGCTGATCTGTGGACGGCGCTGACACAGGACAGACGCTGGCGGCTGCGGCTGAATCTGCTGCAGGAAAGCGGCGCCTCCTATGTCAAAGGCAGCCATCGGCGACGCAGCTATGGCGGTCTGGCGCTGGATGCGGATCTGACGCCGGAGACACAGTGGCAGGTCAACGCCAGCGACGATCGCTTTGTCCGGCGTGGTGAGGCAGGGAGCTTTGGTGTGGCAGCGAATGTGGCTTTTCCTGCAGCGGTGGATCCGGAGCGCGTGGGTTATGGCCAGCCTTATGCGGGAAATGACAATGAAACCAGTATGGTTAGTACGAGAATCATGCATCGGCTGTCATCGGGGTGGCAGCTGGTTGCGGGTCTGTCCCGTCAGATTGCCGATCGTCAGAGCACTGGGGTGACCAATACGCTGCGCAGTCCGTCTGGCAACTATGTCTCGACCACCAGTCAGACGACAGCCAGTCGCTTTACGGTGATGGGAAACCAGTTGAGTGTGCGCGGCCGTGTGCAGGCGTGGGGTGCCCGGCATGATGTACTGCTGGGCAATAATGGTTTTGACTGGAATAACTATAACCCGCGTGATGGACGAACCATGACACTGGGTCAGGCTATGCTGGCTGCGCCTGTTCTGTACCCGGAGCCGGTTTGGCCGGATTTCCGGAAGTACTATCAAAGCGCCGCCCAGCGTCAGCAGTCATTGATGTTCGCTGATGTCATGGAGTGGGATCCACACTGGCAGGTGATGCTGGGGGCGAGCTACAGCTGGATGAAACTGGTCAGTTACAACCGGACGGGTGCAGTGACCCGCCGTTCGAGCGATCATGGGGCCAGCCCTCATGTCAGTGTGATGTATCACCCCGATCCGGTCGACAGCGTATACGTGAGTTATGGCGATACGCTCCAGCCAGGCGATGCGGCTCCGGTTGGTACCGCCAATGCTGGCGAGGTGCTGGATCCGTATCGCAGCAGGCAATGGGAGCTGGGCTACAAGACGCAACGCCAGGCGTTCGATGCCAGCCTGGCGCTGTTTCGCATTGTTAGGCCATTTGCTTTTTCGGACAGTACGGCGCTGGTGAATGGGCTGCCACTGTTTCGTGAGTCCGGCAGACAGCGCAACCATGGTGTCGAAGGCATGTTGAGTGGTCATGTCACCCCGGATCTGGATATGACCTTGATGCTGTCGTATCTGGATCCACGCATTGTCTCTTCCAGCAATGTCATGAGCCGTGACCGGCAGATCGTCGGATTGAGCCGCTGGAGTGCCAGCCTGCAGGCGGACATGCGCGTGCGTGCGGTACGAGGTCTGAGTGTCAATGCCCGTTTTCTCGCACTGAACCGTCGGGCGGGCAACTATGCCAATACCGACTGGATTGGTGGTTATGGGCGTCTGGATCTGGGCGCGCGCTGGCATAAGACGCTGAGTGGTCATGACACGGTATGGTGTCTGACGATCAATAACGTGACGAACAAACGGTACTGGACCAATATCGTGGCCGGCGGCCTGAACGGATACAGTGGCACGGGTAATGCAACTGCTGCCACAGGGGACCCTCGGGAGGCGATCATGACGGTGCAGATCGCTTTTTGAGCATGTCTGCTGCCATGGTGATGTTGATGAACCTTGAATCCGGGTGAATCTGGTTTGGGGTGTTGGGTGAGGCTTGGCACATTGAGGGAGCGTGGTCTTTATGAAGCAAGGTAGCAAGGAAGCGTTTGTGGCGACATGTCGCGGGCATCTGGGCACCACGGCCCGGCGTGATCCTGAAGCGGTGTGCCCTTCTGGGGCCCATCCGGTGCGGCGTGGTGACGGTATGGCGGATTCCTCCATGAGCCGGCGCCGTTGGCTGGAGAATGTGGTGGCCGCGCTGCTGGCAGGCGACGTCTGGTACGGCTGGGCGCGGCCGGCTGTCGCTCATGCAGCGGACCGGGGGAGCACGGCTGATGCGGATGCGTTGATTGCCAATGGCTGGCCGGCGCACGCTTCCGTGCTGATGATGCTGGGCGCAGTGGGCCGCATTGCGGCAACGGTGAACGCTCCTACCCAGCGCCCCTGGATGTATCAGGTGGCTCCATCTCTACATACAGCCATCCATGCGCCCAAGGGAGGACTGGTTGCGGAGGCGTTGCTGGCCCGTCATGTGCGTCTGGCTTTTCTCACGCCGGGAGACCCGGCGATCCGCGAGCTTGAGGCGGCGGGTATTCGCGTGATTCAGACCGTCTTTCAGGACTTTGAGTCGATGCGCGACAGTGTGACGCTGACGGCGCAGGTTCTGGGGCACGATGCACCTGCACGGGCACGTCGTTATTTGCAGCATCTCGATGAAGAGCTGGCAGCGGTTCGGGAGATTAGCAGCCGGATTCCGCCAGACAGCCGGCCCCGTGTCCTGCATGTGGTTCAGTGGTCGCCACAGTTGCTGGTCGATGGTGCGGGCACCATGATTGATGAATGGATTCGGGCAGCGGGGGGGCGCAATGCCGCCGATTCGATTCATGGCAGCCTGCGGCCGGTGTCGGTAGAGCAGCTGCTGGCCTGGAACCCGGATGTGATTATCCAGTCTGCCAGCAGCGCACGGCAGCGCAAAGGAGAGGGGGTGGCGCAGCTGCCGGCGATGCGGTCAGGGCGGTTGCTGACCAATCCGGAAGGGGTATTTCCCTGGGATCGTTACGGGTGTGAAATCACGTTGCAGCTGCGTTGGGCCCTGGGGCAGCTGCACCCCGAGTCACGTATCGATGTGGATTTGCCAGTACGGGTACGGACGTTCTATCGACGCTTCTTTGACTACGACCTGAGCCTTGCTGATGCGGGACGCATGCTGCGGGGGGAGCCGCCCGTCGGTGGGCGTGCATAGCGACTGGCAGGCCGCTTGTCCGTTTGACGGATGTAGCCGTCATCATGCAGGAAACGCCGAAGCGCTGATGCAGTGCTTCGGCGTTTCCCGGTGGCCGATGGGGTGAGACCGTCACATCATCAGCCGGTGGCGGATCCGGTGTCGGTCATTCCACAGTGACGGATTTGGCCAGGTTGCGGGGCTTGTCGACGTCGGTGCCACGAGCCAGGGCGGCGTGGTAGGCCAGCAGCTGCAGCGGGACGACGTGCAGAATGGGCGAGAGGGGGCCTGCATGGTCTACCAGGTTGATCACGTGGATGAAGTCGGCTTCCTCGATATGGGTGTCGCGATCAGCGAAGATGAACAGCTCACCGCCGCGGGCACGGACTTCCTGGATGTTCGATTTCAGTTTCTCGATGAGGGCATCTTTGGGGGCGACCACCACGACAGGCATGTTGGCGTCCACCAGGGCGAGAGGGCCGTGTTTGAGTTCACCGGCAGCGTAGGCCTCGGCATGGATGTAGGTAATTTCCTTCAGCTTCAGGGCACCTTCCATGGCGATCGGGAAATGCACGTCGCGGCCCAGGAAGAGGGCATGGTTCTTTTCCGCGAAACGCTTGGCCCACTCTTTCACGGCAGGCTCGACGGCGAGCACGTGATTCATGGCGGCAGGCAGATGGCGCATCTGTGCGAGCAGCTCAGCCTCGCGTTCAGGAGACAGGTGGCCCCGCATCTTGGCCAGAACAATGGTGAGCAGGAAAAGCGCAGCCAGCTGGGTGGTGAATGCCTTGGTGGAGGCGACTCCGATCTCTGGGCCGGCACGCGTCAGGAAGCGCAGTTTGCTGTTGCGGATCAGGGCAGACTCGGGCACGTTGCAGATGGACAGTGTGTTGGTCATGCCGCTGCTCTTGGCATGCTGCAGGGCAGCCAGTGTGTCGGCAGTTTCACCTGATTGCGAGATCGTAATGACCAGGGTGTCATCCTGGGGGACAGAGTCGCGATAGCGGTATTCACTGGCGATTTCCACATCGGTCGGGATGCGGGATATGGATTCGAGCCAGTATTTGGCGACCATGCCAGCATGGTAACTGGTGCCGCAGGCCAGGATCAGGATGCGGCGTGTGCCCCGGAAGATGGCTTCTGCGTCAGCACCGAACAGGCCCGGCTGCAGGGAGCTGGCGTATTCGATCATTTCGAGTGTGTTGCCGATGGCACCGGGCTGCTCGAAGATTTCCTTCTGCATGTAGTGGTCGTAGTTTCCAAGCTCGACCGCATTGGCCGAGAGCTGGCTTTCAACAACCGGACGGGTAACTTCCTGACCGTTGGCGTCGAGAATCCGGTAGCCTTCGGAGGTCAAGGTGGCCAGGTCACCTTCTTCCAGGTAGATGACGTGTTTGGTGACCTGCAGCAGGGCCGACGTATCGGAGGCGAGGAAGTTTTCACCCTTGCCGCTGCCCTGATCGCCAACACCGAGCAGTAGCGGGGAGCCGCGGCGTGTGCCGACGACAGTGCCCGGTTCGCGGCTGCTGATGACAGCCAGCGCGTACGCACCATGCAGCTGTTTGATGGCCTGGGCGACGGCGTTGGTTAAGGACAGGCCGGAGAGCACCAGTGAGTGAATCAGGTGGGCGACTACTTCGGTGTCTGTCTGCGAGGTGAATTCGTAGCCTTTGCTTTTGAGGGCGTTGCGCAGGTTTTCATGGTTTTCGATGATGCCGTTATGCACTACGGAAATCTGCAGCTCGGCGTCGCCGGAGATGTGGGGGTGAGCATTGCCTTCGTTGACGCCACCATGGGTTGCCCAGCGGGTATGGGCGATCCCGGTGGGGGCGCTGGCATGTTTTTCCTTGGCGCGGCTTTCCAGCTCGGCTACCCGTCCGACGGCACGGACCCGGCTCATGTGGCATTCGTTGTCGACCAGGGCCAGGCCGGCTGAATCATAACCACGATATTCCAGTTTGCGCAGACCTTCGATCAGGATCGGGACAATATTGCGCTGTGCTACGGCACCAACGATTCCACACATGATGTCAATTCTCGTATTGCGTTGATATGGTGCGGCTACTCACTGCGTTGCGGGCTGCCGCTTGTCGGGGGATGGGATGAATCTAGCTCTATTCCCGGTCAATTTCATGCAGGGGTGCCCCGCCCGCTGACGTGGCTGCGATCCAGGCATGCCAGCGGCCGGGGCACCCCGCGCGAGCACTCACTATTTGGGTTTGCGCTGGGGGCGTTTCCAGTCCGTCAGGGTGGTTTGCCGCACCCGGCTCAGGGTAAGTGCGTCAGCCGGCGCTTCCCGGGTGAGGGTGGTCCCCGCCCCCAGGGTTGCACCGCGTTTCACCGTAACGGGCGCCACGAGCTGGCTGTCACTGCCGATAAAGGCATCATCTTCGATGATGGTTCTGTGTTTGTTGACGCCGTCGTAGTTGCAGGTGATGGTACCCGCGCCGATGTTGACCCGGGATCCGACGTCGGTATCGCCCACGTAGGAGAGGTGGTTGATCTTGCTACCTGTGCCTGTGCAGGTGTTCTTGAGTTCGACGAAGTTGCCGATGTGTGTGTCTTTTCCCAGTCGGGTGCCGGGACGCAGACGGGCAAAGGGACCGATGCGGCCTTGTGGGCCGACTTCGGCGCTGTCGATGACCGACATGGCCTGCACGATGGTACCGTCGGCCAGGGTGCAGTCTTTCAGGACGCAGTTCGGGCCGATCTGCACCCCTTTGCCAAGCTGGACGTTGCCTTCGAAGACACAGCCGATATCTATGCTGACGTCTCGGCCACAGGTCAGTGTGCCGCGGATGTCAATGCGATCAGGGTCTGCCAGCATGACGCCGCTGTCGGTGAGCCGGTCTGCCTGGTTGCGTTGAAAGCGGCGCTCCAGCGCGGCAAGCTGGGTTTTGCTGTTGACGCCCAGTGTTTCCCATTCGGCACCGGGCTGGGTGGTGTGCACACCGGTGCCGTCAGTGACGGCAGCCGCAATGACATCGGTGAGGTAGTACTCGCCCTGTGCGTTGTCGTTTTTGAGCGTGGCCAGCCAGCGTTTGAGCGGGCCGGTGGGGCAGACCAGGATGCCGGTGTTGATCTCGTCAATTTTCAGTGTCTGGGCATCGGCATCTTTCTGTTCGACGATGCGCTCGACATGGCCATCAGCATTGCGCACGATGCGGCCGTAGCCGGTGGGATCGGCTGCGTATTGGGTCAGCAGGGCGAGCCGGCCGTCTGCAGCGGCTGCGGACAGGCGCTGTAGTGTGTCGGCCTGCACCAGGGGGACGTCACCATACAGGATCAGTGTAGGCGCATCTTCTGCCAGCAGAGGCAGTGCCTGGGCAACGGCGTGTCCAGTGCCGAGCTGAGGGGACTGTTGAACCCACTGCAGGTCGGTCTGCCCCTGGAAGGCAGCCTGCACCTGCGCTCCTCCGTGGCCATGAACGATGACCAGGCGCTGTGGATTGAGTGTCCGGGCAGTGTCGATGACATGGCCGAGCAGGGGTTTGCCAGCCAGGGGGTGCAGGACTTTCGGCAGGTCGGAATTCATCCGTTTGCCCATGCCGGCGGCCAGGATCACGATGTTCATCTGGGTGTCTGGGTGTGATGCAGGAAAGGGTGAAGCAGGAAACGGTGCCTGCTGATCAGGTTGCGTTGTCTGTGTTGGCCGCAGATGCCAGCAGGAGACGGCGCGGTGGCCAACAGTGTATGACGAAACAGTCCGTTGTGCCGTGAAGTAATGAGACTTGCCGGGAAATTTTCCCTGAGGCTGTTACGGTTTGCAGGCAATTAGCGGAGTTCGTTGCAGGCCAGACCCGCGATGGGGTCTGGTCGGGCTCAGGACTGCCGGGAGCCGGATTCATCCGGGTCGTTCGGGGTCAGCGTCAGGTCGATGATCTCGGGGTGGCCCCGGCCGCCGATGACGCAGGGCGCCCATGAGCCAATGAGCATGCCGATGATGGCGCAGCCCAGACCGAACAGTTGCGGGGGGATGAGGGTGTCCGGCATGAAGTGTTCGGCATATTGCCACGCTATCACACCGCTGGCCATGGACAACAGGGCACCCTGGGGAGTGGCTTTACGCCAGAACAGTCCGAATACCAGCGGCGTGAAGGCGGAGACCAGCGTCACCTTATAAGCGTCTTGAACCATCTGATACATGGATGAATCGCTGCTCAGGGCAAACAGGGTTACGCAGCAGGTAAACCCGATCAGGATAAGACGCAGCAGCACGAGCATTGTGCGGTCGGAAATCCGGTCGCCCCAGAGAGGCTGGATTACGTTTTCAGTGATGACGGCGGTTGGGGCCAGCAGGGTGCCGCTGGCTGTGGACAGGATGGCCGACAGCAGGGCACCGAAGAATAGCACCTGGGCAAACAGCGGGGTGCGTTGCAGGATCAGGGTGGGTAGCACTTGCTGGAAGTCGTTTTCAGTGGTCAGCATGCGTTGAACCATGGCCGGATCGATCAGCAGTGCCGACACGGCGATGAACATGGGCACAAAGGCCATGATGAGGTAGAACGATCCGCCGAGCAGGGTGCCGCGTTTAGCGATCTTTTCATTGCGTGCCGAGGTGACGCGCTGAAAGACGTCCTGCTGGGCGATAGATCCCAGAGCCATTGTGATAAACGCGGCCAGAAATTCCAGCCAGTCATGCAACGATGCGGCCGGGAAGAAGTGCAGGCGGTTGGAGTGCCGGGCGGTTTCGATGACCTTGCCTGCACCACCGGCCATGTCGGCGAGGATCCAGGCGATATAGAGCAGGCCAACCACGATGATGACGGTCTGGAAGAGGTCGGTGAAGGCCACGGACCACATGCCGCCGACGAGGGTATAGATCCCGACAATGACAGCCCCGATGATGATGCCCTGTTCCAGGGTAATGCTGTTGCCGGAGACGGTGTGGATGACGATGCCCAGTGCGACCAGGTTGGCCGAGCTCCAGCCCAGATAGGAGATGGATATGGCAGCGGCCGAGGCCAGTTCCACGGTGCGGTTGTAGCGTTTCTTGTAGAAGTCGCCTACGGTCATCAGCTTGAGGCGGTAATAGGGTGCGGCCAGAAACAGGGCTACAAAGATGAGACAGAAGGCGGCGCCGAACGGGTCACCAACCACGCCCCGCAGCCCTTCTTTCAGGAAGGTTGACGAGACGGCCAGGATGAGCTCGGCACCGAACCAGGTGGCGAATACGGTCGCAGTGTTCATGTAAAGCGGCAGGCTGCGGCCTGCCACCAGATAGTCGGCGGAGTTCTTGACGTGGCGGGCTGCATAGAAACCGATGCCGATCGTCGCTGCGAAGTAGCAGGCAACCAGGGTAACGAGCATGGGAAGACTCCTGGGAGGCGGGAAGGGCGAAAAGGATCCGGGGAGTGCCCGGGGCGAAGAAGGTGCCGTTGTTGGGTGGAGCTGATGCCCGTCCCGGTGATCCGGTGTGCCGGGGCAGCAGTTTTGTACGGCTAGTGGAGGTAGCGCCAGATCTGCAGGGCCAGCAGGATGACCAGGAGCAGGATGCCCATCTGCAGCCAGCGCAAGGATCTTCGCTGGTGGTGGGCGATCTGTTGCAGAAGCTGTGTCCGGGCCTGCTCCTGGGCCGGGTCTGCCTGGGCCTGCAGGGCGGCATGGAGCAGCCTTGGCAGCTCGGGGACGAACTGGGCCCAGCGGGGTACCTCCTGACGGAGTTTTCTTTCGAATCCCTGCCAGCCAGCCTGCTGGCGAATGAAGACTTCCAGGATGGGCTGGGCGGTGACCCAAAGGTCGAGGTCAGGGTTGAGTTCTCGGCCCAGCCCCTCGATGTTGAGCAGGGTTTTCTGCAACAGGACGAGCTGGGGCTGGATTTCCACGTTGAAGCGGCGGGATGCCTGAAAGAGCCGCATCAGGACCAGGCCCAGCGAAATTTCCCGCAGGGGGCGGTCGAACATGGGCTCGCAGCAGGCGCGTACGGCCCCTTCCAGTTCTTCGGTGCGGGTATTGGGTGGTACCCAGCCCGATTCAATGTGCAGTTCGGCCACCCGCCGGTAGTCGCGCTTGAAGAAGGCGAGGAAGTTCTGCGCCAGATAGCGTTTGTCGCGCTCGGAAAGCGTGCCGACGATGCCGAAGTCCAGGGCAATGTAGCGGTTGAAATCGGTCGGGCCGGTGCCGACCAAGATATTTCCCGGGTGCATGTCGGCATGGAAAAAGCCGTCCCGGAATACCTGGGTGAAGAATATTTCAACCCCGTCGCGCGAGAGTTTTTCCAGGTCGATGCCGGCCCGGCGCATGGCGTCGAGCTGACCGATGGGGATGCCGTCGACCCATTCCATGACGAGGACATTGTGCCGGCAGTAGTCCCAGTGCATCTGGGGGATGCGCAGTAAGGCCGAGCCTTCGAAGTTGCGCCGGAGCTGGTTGGCGTTGGCGGCCTCGCGCACCAGGTCGAGTTCGTCGTGCAGGTAGTGGTCGAATTCATCGACGACTTCCATCGGCCGCAGCCGGCGCGCATCGGCCGACAGCCGCGTGGCCAGGGCGGCCCCGGTACGCAGCAGGCGCAGGTCATCCTCGATGATGCCGAGCATGCCGGGGCGAAGTA
Organism: Lautropia sp.; assembly: GCA_030527825.1. Taxonomy (GTDB): domain Bacteria; phylum Pseudomonadota; class Gammaproteobacteria; order Burkholderiales; family Burkholderiaceae_E; genus Lautropia. The sequence goes on along the minus strand of JAUNAC010000001.1, from coordinate 334,814 downwards.
CTTTGACGGCCACATCGGTACCGTCATGCAGGCGGGCGCGGTGGACCTGGGCGATGGAGGCGGAGGCGATGGCATCCCGGCCAAATTCTGCGAATGCATTGTCCAGGGGCATGCCCAGACCACGCTCGATCTCGGCCACAGCCAGGGAGGCGGCAAAGGGTGGAACCTGATCCTGCAGTTTCGCCAGTTCGTTGGCGATGTCGGGCGGCAGGAGGTCGCGGCGGGTGGACAGCACCTGGCCGAATTTGACGAAAATGGGCCCGAGGCTCTCCAGGGCCAGCCGCAGCCGTACTCCCCGCGGCTCGCGCGGTGTGCGCATGCGCAGCCATCGGATCATGCGCAGTGGCCAGGGCAAGCGCGAGCCGCTGGCGGCCAGTTCGTCCAGCCCGAAGCGTCGGACGATCCACAGGATGCGGATGAGCCGGCGGGTGCTCGATAACCAGGACAGCGGGGTGTTCACCTCAATCCTCGGCGTCGTCGCCGGTGCGCAGGGTGTTGAAGTCGTACAGGGTGCGATCCATCAGATGGGATGGGCGCACTCTGCCCAGCGAGGAAAAGATGGTTTCCAGGCGCCCGGGGAAGCGTTTTTCCCAGCTCTTGAGGAGTTCCCGGGTTTCAGCCCGCTTCAGGTTGGGCTGACTGCCGCACAGGTTGCAGGGGATGATGGGGTATTGCTGAACCTCGGCCCAGCGGATGAGATCTTTTTCCTCGACATAGGCCAGCGGACGGATGACAACGTGCTGGCCGTCGTCAGAAACCAGCTTGGGCGGCATGGTTTTGAGTTGGCCGCCATAGAACAGGTTCAGGAAAAAAGTGGCCAGGATGTCATCCCGATGGTGGCCCAGGGCAATACGGGTGGCACCCAGTTCCGAGGCGACCCGGTAGAGGATTCCCCGCCGTAGCCGTGAGCAGAGCGAGCATTTGGTCTTGCCGTCAGGGATGACCCGCTGCACGGTGCTGTAGGTATCTTCGGTCTCGATGTGGTACTGCACCCCAAGGCGCTCAAGGTAGGCCGGCAGTACATCGGCCGGGAAACCAGGCTGGCGCTGGTCGAGGTTGACGGCGACCAGTGAAAAGGGCACGGGCGAACGCTTTTGCAGACCCAGCAGGATGTCGAGCATGGCGAAGCTGTCCTTGCCGCCGGACAGGCAGACCATGACCCGGTCGTCGGGGCCGATCATGTCGTAATCGGCAATCGCCTGGCCGGTAAGCCGGTAGAGCCGCTTGGAGAGCTTGTTGTTCTCATGATCTTCACGCCGGGTATCGCGTCGGGCGGTCCGCGGGGGGCTAGCGGCATCGCCCCGTTCGGTGTGTATGTCTGGCGGGACGGAAACAGGCGCGCCCCCCGCGCCGGGGCGCCGGATGTTCTGGATGTGGATGGTCTGGAGAGCCGGCCGGTCTGCGTCAGGGGTGCGCTCGGCGGGCAGGATGTGGCTGGCCTGCATGGGCGTCGTGATCGTCAGCGATGAAAGAGATGGATCGACCGGAGGTTACAAGGACGCAATCATAGCTGCTTTACCGGCGGGGTGAGGGATTTTTACAGCCCCGGCAGATCGGTTTTTTGCAAAAAAGCATGTTGCAGATGGCGCGCAGCGCAGGGGAGGCTAGCTGTCAGTGGAAGGGCGCGGGATGCTACTCATCAGGCTGGCATCGCGCGGCAGCCCCAACAGATGCTGGCCACCATCCACCAGCAGCGTGGTGCCGGTCAGAGAGCGGGTTTTCATGGCAAAGACCACGCTGGAGGCGATGTCGTCAGCCGAGCTGGACGCGCCCAGGGGAGAGAGTGTCTGGTGGGCATGGGCAAATGTGGCTTCATCTTGCAGATAGCTGGGCAGCGTGAGGCCGGGGGCTATGCCGACGACCCGGATGCGGGGCGCCAGTGCTTGTGCCAGCATGGTGGTGGCGGCTGACAGTGCAGCCTTCGACAGGGTGTAGGAGAGGAAATCGGGATTCAGGTTGAAGAGTTTTTGATCCAGCAGGTTGATGATCACCGCTTGTGTCGGGGGCGGCGGCAGCTGACGGGCCAATGCCTGTGACAGCAGCACGGGGGCCAGCAGATTGGGCACCAGATGCTTTCGGAGGGTGTCGTGGGTGAGGGTCTGGATGTCGTCGTAGACGAAGCGTGAGGCACTGTTGACCAGCCCGGTGACAGGGCCGAGGGCTTCGTGCAGTCGTCCGAGCAGGGCCTGGCATTGTTGTGGCTCGTCAAGATCGGCCTGCAGGATGACCGCTCGCCGACCCAGGGCCTGGATGTCAGCGGCAGTCTGGTTCGCTTCCGTCACGGAATGGCGATAATGTACGCCAATGTCCCAGCCATCCTGTGCCAGCGCGAGGGCGATGGCACGGCCCAGTCGTTTGCCGGCGCCGGTGACCAGGACTACGCGATCTGCCGGGGGGGATGCCGGTGTGTCCGCAGGGACGGCAGCAGACCCTGGGGCGGCAGTAGGGGGGGTCGGGACGTGTTCCATGGGCTGGCACTGTAGCATGAGGGCACGGCCGGTTCACGGTTGCTTCTTTTTTGGATCACGGTGTTATGTCTTTGTCCCATTCACGCATCGAATCTGCCCTGCCTGTTCCTGATCGTGCGGCGCTGACCGTCAGCGAACAGCTCTGCACCCGCATCGCGGCCGAGGTGGCACAGGCCGGCGGTTGGCTCGGTTTTGCACGTTATATGGAGATGGCGCTCTACGAGCCGGGTCTGGGTTATTACAGCAACCCCGGTCAGGTTTTTGGGGCGGGTGGTGATTTTGTGACAGCGCCGGAGTTGACGCCGCTGTTCGGTGCGACCCTCGCACGACAGATCTCGCCCTGGTTGCGGGATCCGGCACTGGCCGGTGACGGGCAGGTGGTGCTGGAGGTGGGCGGGGGCAGCGGCATGCTGGCTGCGCAGCTGCTCAATGCGCTGGATAACCTGGGCCATACGGGGTTGCGCTACTGGATTCTGGAGCTTTCCGCCGAGCGTCGTGAGCAGCAGCGCCAGACCTTGCAGAGCCTGGCACCGGGGCTACTGTCGCAGGTGAGCTGGCTGGAGGCATTCCCGGCGGCGTTTTCCGGGGTGGTGCTGGCCAATGAATTGCTGGATGCCCTGCCCGTGCGGGTGTTCGAATGGCAGGCCGATGCAGCGGGTGGGGCGCAGATTGTTCAGGAAATGGGGGTGGCTCTGGAAGATGGACACTTTGTCTGGGCGGCCCGGCCGGCGGAGGAGCCGCTGGCCCGCGCAGTGACAGCACTGCGGGAGAGGCTGGGGCCACAGCGGGCGCAATGGCTCAGTCCGTATCGGTCGGAAATCTGCCCGGCGCAACAGGCATGGCTGGCCACGCTGGCTGACAGTCTGCAGGCCGGCGGGGTGATGTTGCTTGATTACGGCTTTGCCGAGTCAGAGTACTACCATCCGCAGCGCAACCAGGGCACCCTGATGTGCCATTACCGGCATCGCAGCCACATGGATCCTTTCCTGTGGCCGGGGCTGAACGATATCACGGCGCATGTGGATTTCACGGCACTGGCCCGGGCGGCAGTCGCCGAGGGGTTTTCGCTGGTGGGTTACACCTCGATGGCGGCCTTCCTGCTTAATGCCGGCCTGCTCGATGAGCTGGCCGATCTGCCGCGTGAACCCGAAAACTTCTGGTTCGCCCAGGCCCAGGCGGTACAGCAGCTGATTTCTGAGGCCGAGATGGGGGAGCTTTTCAAGGTGATCGCCTTTGCCAAGGGGCTGTCCGGAGAGGCGTCCGTGCCGGGCTTTGGCGACAGTCGGGCCGTCCTGGAGTAGATACGGATGCCGCTGCAGGCATCATTCGATGCCAGCCAGTTTGTGGGTCTGGAGGCTGAGTTGCCAGTGCGGACGACCGGGGCGTTGGTTGAGCTGACCTATCTGGGTGATGGTGTCGAGCATGTTCATCTGGCCGTCAATCTCGCAGGGAGACAGGTAGTAGCGTTCGGCCGTGATGCTGTTCTCGATCTGGGCGCAGAAGTCGCGCACGTCGCCATCGACCACGATGCGTACTTCGTGGGCGAAGTCGATGTGTCGTTTGATGTAGGCTTTCTGGTAGAGGCGCTTGGGGCTGGTGGCGATGTAGTCGATCTGGGGTGGCACGGGTTTCAGGCCATTGGTCTCGATGGCGAGGAAATAGCCATCGGCTTTCAACTGGTCGAGCAGCGTCTCCAGGTTGGGCTGGATGGTGGGTTCGCCACCGGTGATGATGATGTTCCGGGCGGAGAAAGCCCGGACGCGGGCAAGGATGTCGGCCATCGGCATGCTACTGAACCGGTTGTATTCGGTATCGCACCAGGGGCAGGTCAGGTTGCATTTGCCAAAGCGGATGAAAATGCTCGGCATGCCGGTGTTGAAGCCTTCGCCCTGCAGCGTCTCGAAGATCTCCACGATGCGGTAGGTGTCTGTTTCGGCGGCTGGCCGGGCAGCAGGGGACCGGTCCTGGGGGTGAAGGGGAATGGCGCGGCGCCGGCTGGGGGCGGGGGGGTCGGTGATCATCCGCTGTATTCGCAGTAGGACGTGGGGGTTTCCCACAGGCGGATGAGGCTGACGGGCAGGCCCTGGGCGCACAGCGTGTCGAAGATGTGGCCGGCGATGTTTTCGGCAGTGGTGCGCAGGGCCACGCCGTAGGTGCGGGAGTCGAGTTCCTGGAGCAGACTGGCGACCCGGCATTCGCGGGCGCTGGTGGTGTCGTACAGGAAGGCGTGATCCATCGGGTCGAGGATGTGTCGCTGCACGATGGCCTTCAGGTCGGCGTAGTCCATCACCATGCCCTGCTTGGGGCCGCTGGCGAGGCGCGGGCCGGTGATCTCGACCTGCAGCCGGTAGGTGTGGCCGTGCAGGTTGCGGCATTTGCCATCGTGGCCGTCGAGCATGTGGGCGATGTCGAAGCTGAATTCTCTGGCGATCTTAGGCATGGCCACGCTCCGCCAGATACTCGCGCAGGCCGCGTGCGCGCAGCAGGCAGCTGGGGCATTCGCCGCAGCCGCCCTCGACCCCGAGGTAGCAGGTGTGGGTATGCTGACGTACGTAGTCGAAGGCGCCCAGCTGGTCCGCCAGGGCCCAGGTTTCCTTTTTGGTCAGGTGCATCAGCGGTGTGCGGATGTCGAACGCGTAGTCCATGGCCAGGTTGAGGGTGACGTTCATGGATTTCACAAAGACATCGCGGCAGTCGGGGTAGCCGCTGTAGTCCGTTTCACACACACCGGTGTAGATTGTCCGGATGCCCTGGCTCTTGGCGTGGATGGCGGCATAGAGCAGGAAGAGCGCGTTGCGGCCGTCCACGAAGGTGTTGGGCGGCTGGCCGTCTGTTTGCGTGATGACTGCGTTCTCGTCCAGCAGGGCGTTGTGGGTGATGGCCTTGATGACGGAGGTGTCGATCAATGTCTGCGGGACGCCGAGGTCGCTGGCGATCCAGCGTGCCTTGTCCAGCTCGATGGCATGGCGCTGGCCGTACTGAAAGGTGATGGCTTGCACGTTGCCCTGGCCGAATTCGCGCAGGGCGAGGAACAGGCAGGTCGTAGAGTCCTGGCCGCCGGAGAAGACCACGGCGGCTTTCTGGGGGGATGGCATGGGAGGGTCCTTAGTTTTTTTAACGTGGGATGGTTTCGAACCACGGGGGCGAGCGGCCCCAACGGACTGGATTGTATCGTTCGATGGGTAGCGGGTCTGCTGATTCACGCCTGGTGGCCCATCGAATGGGCGTCAGGCGATTTTCAGGTACTGGCCAGATCCTGGGCAATGGCGGCTTCCCGTGCCGCATCAATGGCCTGGCGGATCCGGGCAGGGTCGCGCTGGTGCTGGCGGGCAATGTCGCCGGTATTGACGCGGTTGGCTGCGGCCAGCGCCTGCTCCATGCGCTGACAGATATGTACGGTGTCGTCCGCGGCGGTCTGACCGGAAGCGCAGGCCAGCCGTTGGGCAGCGGTGAGCATCTGGCTGAGTCGTTCGGGCCGGCGCCAGGCATCATGCCGGTTGAAGAGGGCGATGAGTCCGGCGGGCTTTTGCCGGTCGGGGTCCTGAAACCATTGCTGTGCGGACTGTGGCATGGCGCCCGGTATCTCGGCGGCCAATCGGCAGGCAGTGTCAGTGCAGTCGTTGGAAGCACGCAGTGCCCGGGCCTGCTGTAGTACCCGTTGCTGTGCGTCACTGCTGCTGGTGCTGGCGGCAGAGATGTTCAGGCCGGCCATGAGCAGGGCAAAGCGTACGGGCAGTGGGTCGCCGGCGGCAGCGCTGGCGTCCAGGGCGGCCAGCCAGTCGGGCTGGCTGTCGGGGGAGGGCAATCCCGGGATGAGGATGGGCAGGGCGTGGGCGCTGGCCAGGGCCTGCAGCATGCGGGAGGGGCGCGCGCTCATCAGGCCCCGGGAAATTTCCTGCCAGACGCGCTCGGCAACCAGGGCATGGACTTCGCCGGCGGCACTCATGTCGCGCATCAGCGTGATGGTTTCGGGAGCGATGGTGAAATCGGGAAAGCGGGCGGCAAAACGTGCCAGGCGCAGGATGCGCACGGGGTCTTCGCGGAAGGCAGGGCTGATGTGGCGGAAGATGCGGGCCTGGATGTCGGCTTGCCCATGGAAGGGGTCGATGAGGCGGCCGTCAGTGGCAGACGCGATGGCGTTGATGGTGAGGTCGCGCCGCTGCAGGTCTTCCTCCAGTGTGACGTCGGGTGAGAAGTGGACGGAAAAGCCCTTGTAGCCGGGTGCGGTCTTGCGCTCGGTACGCGCCAGTGCGTATTCCTCGTGCGTCTGCGGGTGAAGGAAGACGGGAAAGTCCTTGCCGACGGCCTTGAAGCCCCTGGCCAGCATCTGCTCCGGTGTGGCGCCCACCACGACCCAGTCGCGGTCGCCCGAGGGGAGTCCCAGCAGCTCATCGCGTATGGAGCCGCCAACGCGGAAGGTCTGTGGGGAAGCGGGGAGAGCGTCGGGCCTGGTCATGTCTGTCGTCCGGTGAGGGAGGCAGCCATGCTAACCCGACCTGACGGGCTGGCGCAGATCCTCGGCGCCCGGTGGATGCATCAGGGGATCTGTGCCACGCCCATGGCCTGCGGGGTGATGGTGGACAGCCACGATTTCAGTGATTGTGGCTGCCCCGAAAACAGGGTGGCGTAATCCACGGTATTGGACAGGACGGCTTTTACGTAATGGCGGGTTTCGGTGTACGGGATGAGTTCGGTAAAGAGAGCGCCTTCCATGGGCCGCCTGAGGCTGGCGCGCCAGGCGTGGGCGCGGCGCGGGCCGGCGTTGTAGCCGGCGGTTGCCAGCACGGGGGAGCCGCTCAGGTCGTCCAGTGCGCGTTTCAGGTAATAGGTGCCGAAGGTGATGTTGGTGGACAGATCGTCAATCTGGCCGGGACGGTAGGCGGTGTTGCCCAGTTGTCGGGCGACCCAGCGTGCCGTGTCCGGCATGATCTGCATCAGGCCCGCGGCGCCCACCTGTGAGCGGGCCTGCATGACGAAGCGGGATTCCTGGCGAATCAGACCGTAAACCCAGGCGGGATCCACGGCCTGCTGGTTGGCAATGCTCAGAAGCTGTGCCGCAAAGGGCGTGGGAAAGCGCAGCTGGTAATCGGGAGGACTGGTGAGGATGCGTTCATCGGTATTGATGGCGCGATCCAGCAGGCCGCGCCGGGCAGCCCAGGTGGCTGCGGCACGGAGCTGCTCATCGCTGCGGCCGCGCATCTGGAAGTTCCATTCACGGTTGCCTTCGCCACGCAGGCCCAGCGCGTACAGGGCCATGGCCTGACGGATGCCGCTGTCGATGTCGAGGGCCTGGAGCAGAGCCGCGCGTACGGGCGGTGCGGCGGGGGGCGGAGGTGGGTTCTGACCGAGCTCTTCCCGGGCCAGCTTGCCGTAGTAATCACCGCGTTGGGCCAGACTCAGGTAGGCACGTCTGGCCAGTTTATGGTGACCCAAAGCGGTCTGGGCGCGGCCGTGCCAGTAAGTCCAGGTCGGGCTGTTGCGCAGAGCGGGATCCATGGCCCGGAGGATACGTTCCAGGGCGATCCAGTCCTGTTCGGCGAGGGCGGCCCGGGCCAGCCAGACGCGGGTGTGATCGCTGACGCGGGCGGTGCGGGCCTGTTCGGCCCAGGCCGGTGCGGCTGGATCCAGCCGGAACATGCCGGCCACGGCGATCTGTGACCAGACAAATGCCCGGTCGGCGCTGCTGAGGCGCAGGGCGCGGCCTTTTGCGGTCTGTCCGGCCTGCATCAGCCGCGCAGCCTGGGTGGGGTCCTGGCGGGCCAGCCGAACCAGGGCAATCCGGGTGAGCAGCGGTGTTGGAGCCGGGTAGTGTTGGGCGGGAGCTGCCTTGCGACGGTGGGGGCGGCGGGCGCTCTGCCGGGGTGGCTGCTGGGTCAGTCCGAGCAGCGCTGCCGGCCGGTTCAGGGCCAGGGCGAGACTCTGTTCATCCGGTGGCAGCGGCAGCAGGGCTACGGCCTGGCGGATATCGGCCGGGCTATTGATTTCCAGGGCCAGGTTCAGGCGTTGCTGGCGCTGGACGGGGCCCAGCAGTTTCTGGTCGGCCAGCGCCTGCAGCAGGGCATGACAGCTGCTGTTGAGTCCCTGCGGCTGCAGCAGCAGATTGGTGGCGTACCGGAGGCTGGCCAGCGGGGGATGGCGCTGTTGCTCGTGCAGCTGGGTCAGGGTGGACAGGCTGGCCAGACAGCGCGGTGCACTTTCGTCCTTGAGTACCCAGCGCGGGTAGAGTGTGTCAATGGTGGCCCAGTCTGCACGGCGGCCAGCGGCCAGCATCCAGTCCCGGCGCAGCAGATCCGCGGTCAGCGTACCGGGAAATTGTTTGAGATAGGCGCGTGCATCGGCGCTGACGGTCTGGTAATCGGCCGGGGAGAGCTGGGGATTGACCAGGCGGGTGCGCAGGCGCCAGTAATCCAGATAGCTGGAGAGGACGTGGCCGCGGGGCACCAGGGTGGCCGCTGCGTCAAATGCCGCCAGGTTGCCGGCCTGCATGGCCCGGCGTGCAGCCAGAATGGCCATGTCCACCGGGTCGCTCACCACCGGGGGCACGTAGACCATGGTGGGGGGCAGACGGGCCAGCAGGCTGGCAACACCGGGTTGCAGGGCACTGGTTTCCAGTGTGGCAGGGTCGCTGGCCAGGCTGGGGGCAGGTGCCGCTGGTGGCAGGGGGGGGGCTTCTTCTGCGCCGGCCTGGGGTTCGGCGAGAGACAGCGGCGCGCTGTCGGGAAGGGCGGCGTGCGCCGGCACGGTGCAGAAGGTGCCCAGGATCGACAGGCTGAGGATCGTGCGGGCCAGCATCTGGCCGTGTACCGCGGTTAGAATCTTCATGTGGACAAACCTTCTGAATCCAGCATAGCACGCAAGACGTTGCGCGGGCAGTTGTTGGCCCTGCGTGCGGGGCTGTCGGATGCCGAGCGGGCGCAGTCCGACACGTTACTGTGCCAGCAGTTGTTGCAGGCTGATCCGTTGCAGACCGCGGACACTATCGGCGTTTATTCGCCGATTCAGGGAGAGCCGGATCTGTCTGCCTGCTATGAACACTGGCGGGCGCAGGGACGCCGGCTGGCATTGCCGGTGGTCGCTGGCCGCGATCAGCCATTGCTGTTCCGTATCTGGGACGCCAGCGTGGCGCTGCGAACCGGGCCATTTGGCGTGTCGGTACCCGAAACGGGCGAGATGGTGGTGCCGGATGTTCTGGTCATCCCCTGTGTCGGCTTTTCGATACAGGAAGGCCGTCCGTACCGTCTGGGGTACGGCGGAGGCTTCTATGACCGGACATTGGCCGCGCATGCGTATCGCAGTATCGGGGTGGCCTACGATCAGGCGGAGACGGCGTCGTTCATGATCAATGTCTGGGACAGGCCGCTGTCGATGCTGCTGACGCCGTCCCGTTGCATGGTGGCCATGGCCTCGCCCTGATTGAAGCGCTGGATCCAGTCGATGAGCTGGTCGGCGGGCAGGGCGCGGGCATACAGAAAGCCCTGGACGCGGTCACAGCCGAATTCGCGCAGCATGTGGACGGCGGCAGGATCGTCGACCCCTTCGGCCAGCGCGCGCAGGTCGAAGGCATGGGCCAGATCGATCAGTGCCTTGACGATCTGCTGGTCGCCCCGGTCGGCTACCAGGTTCTGGATGAACACGCGGTCGAGCTTGAGCTCGTGTACCGGGAACTGGCGCAGGTATGCAAATGACGAATAGCCGGTGCCGAAGTCGTCGATGGACAGCTCGCAGCCAATGTTGCGCAGCGCGTGCATGCATTCGATCGTGGCCCGTTCGTTGCGCACGATCGAGTCTTCGGTCAGCTCGAAGAGTAGCCGAGTGGGTGACAGGCTCCAGGTTTCGCATGCCTGGGCTACCTGGGCGGCGAACCCGGGGTCATTGGCCGTCTTGGCCGACAGATTGATGCCGATGCTCAGGTCGATGCCCTGAGCCTGCCAGAGCATTTGCTGGCGCAGCACGGTATTGATGACAAACTGGGTCAGCTGGCCGATCATGCCCCGGTCATCGCAGATGGAGGCGATCATGGCGGGGCTGACCTGCAGGGGATGGTTCCGCGGCCAGCGGATCAATGCTTCGGCGGCATGACACTGGTTGGTGGCCAGATCAATTTGGGGCTGGAAGTGCACTTCGAGATCATTGCTGAACAGGTGACGGCGCAGGGCGGTTTCGATCTCGGCCATGCGGGCGGCGTTGTCATCGGCACCGATGCATTCCACCAGCAGACGCTCTTCACGTTCAGCGGCCAGTTGCCGGGCATCCCAGGCGCCTTGCAGCAGCCCGCCGATGCTGACGGTATGGCTGCGGCTCCAGGCACCACCGATGATGGGCTGTAGCTGCGCCGTGAGCGTCTGCGCATTTTGCAGCGGAATGTGGATGGGGACGTACAGGGCCTCACGGAAAGCTGTTGCTATGGTGGTAGCCACGGCTTCGTTGGGTACGTTGGCAATGAGGATCCAGATCTCGTCAAAGGCCGCGGTGGCGACCCGATCCTGGGCGCGCAGGCGTTTGCTGATGCGGCCGATGATCTCTCCCAGCACCAGATTGGCATGCGGATCGCGGGCCAGTGCCTGCAGCTGATCAGAGCGGTTCAGGCCGATCGTGAGCAGAAGTGGCTGATAAGCTGCCTTGTGACAGAGTAGTTGTTGGCCGTAGGCCAGCAGTTCATTGGGCGTCAGGCGCTGATTGAGCGGTGCTTCCATGCTGGGTCGGTGCCTCGTCGAGATAGTAGTTCTGCAGATTGAAACCGTGGGCGCCGGCAGCAAGGCCCCGCACGATGCGCAGGGACGGTTTCTGCCGTTTTCTGGAGTTTTTGGATTCCTGGTAAAGGTCGCGTTCAATGGGCGCGTCCAGCGGGCTTTTGTCCGCATGGGAGAGCACCAGGACGCGTGGCTCCAGGCGACGCACACGGTTGTGGGCGACTACAACTGCCACTTCACCGCTGGACAGCTCCACCAGGCTGCCAACCGGGAAGACCCCGATCGCCTGCACGAATTGCTCCACCAGGGGCTCATGAAACGAAGTGCCGCTCCATTCGTACAGACTCATGAGCGCGTCTTGCGGGGCGTTTGCCTTGGCATAGGGGCGTGGGGTGATCAGGGCTGCAAAGGAGTCCGCGATCGCCGCCATCTTGCCGTAGATACTGATCTTGTCCCCTTTCAGCTGGTTGGGGTAGCCGGATCCATCGATGCGCTCATGGTGTTGGCTGATGCCCTGCAGTACCTGGGGGGGCAGGGGGGGGCCGCTGTTGAGGATGTGCAGCGACAGGTTGACGTGCTCCTTGACCAGTCCGAATTCTGCAGCGGACAGTAGACCGGGTTTTTCGAGCAGGGAGCGTGGAATTTTGGTCTTGCCGACATCGGCCAGCATGCCGATCTGGCCCAGGTAGCCGAGTTCGTGCCGCGGGAAGCCGAGATGTCGGCCCAATGCAACCAGGTAGAGAGCGACGCGCACACCATGGTGGTAGACCTGGATATCTTCTTCACGAAGTCGTGCGATCCACATCATGGCGTCGGGATTGTCGAGGACGCTGTCGACCATGCTGTCGACGGCACCAGCGACGGCATCGATGTTGAGGGTGTTGCCGTGCCGGATATCATCGATCAGCTCGTTGAGCGCGTTTTCGCTGGATCTGAAGGCGTTGCGCGCACGAGGCAGTTCCGCCGCCATCGGGCGACGGATGTCATAGCGGGTCAGTTTGATCCCGCTGTTTTTCAGCTCGGGGAGTTGCCGGATAGTCTTGGCACGGCGCTCCAGTTCCCGGTTCTGGGCCAGATAGTCGGCGATCCAGGACAGCATGCGCTCCAGCATGCCCTGCTCGTTGTCGGTGCTGGCGCTGGCCGTTTGCTTGACCATCTTCCGGAATCGCTGGCGCGTTTCCCGCGAAACATTGGCGTCGTTTCGTGGTTTGTAACGCCGGGCGGGCCGTGGTGCGGCTGCACCGAGAATGCGGGTTTTGGGCTCGTCAGTCTGGCGTGATCTGCCTGGTGCAGGCGTCTGGGAGCGGCGTTTTTGCAGCTCCGCGCGCATGGACCCAATTGGCACGCTGGATGGCCCACGCGGGGCTGCATGTATAACGGTGGTAGCGACCGGGGAGGCCGTTGGTTCATGTACGATTGCAGCGGCCGGCAGGGGGCAGGTGGATGCTGCCAGTCGCCCGAAATTGGCATCTGCCACCCGGATATCCATGGCCACACTGGGTGAGGACAGCTCCAGGTCGACATAGACGTAGTTGCAATATCGCACCAGCGTGTCCAGTTCGACCTGATCGTCAATCAGGAAACCCTGTAAAAGAAAAGGTGTGTCAAGCCATGGCCTATCCAGTTCTACGACGAACATGTTCAGTCGGAGATCCTGAACGGCAATCCGATAGCGGCGGTTGGCCGTCATGGGCGGAGTGGCCGGAATCGTCTGATCGACTACGGTGGACAAGAGAGATGCTCCAGGTTGACTGTCCTTCACAGGGAAGGGCTGCAACTGCGGTTCCCAATGGGGGTCGGGAGGATCATCTTAACGGTGCTGCCCGGGCTGGCGTATTTGCAGGATCGCGTCGGCAGATAGGGGCTGACGGGCGGCGCACGGGCTGTCGCACTGATCAGGGAGAAACAGACAGGGCGGCACCTCAGGGTACCGCCTGGTGGTTTGCTGCGAAACGACGGGGATCAGCGCCCAAGTGCCTGGCAGATGGCGAGGCAGGGGGTCGCCTGGTTCATGGTATAGAAATGCAATCCCGGGGCGCCGCCGGCCAGCAGCCGTTCGCAGAGCTGGACGACGACATCGTGGCCAAATGCGCGCAGCGCATCCAGATCATCGTGAAAGGCGGCCAGACGTAGCCGTATCCAGCGAGGAATTTCAGCGCCGCAGTTGTCGGAAAAGCGGGCTAGCTGGGTGTAATTCAATATCGGCATGATGCCGGGCACGATGGGTGCCGTGACACCTGCTGCCCGGGCGCGCTCGACAAAATCGAAGTAGGCATCCGCGTTGTAGAAATACTGGGTGATGGCGGCATCGGCACCCGCAGCCATCTTCCGGGTGAAGTGTTGCAGATCTGTCTCTGGCGAGACAGCCTGCGGATGAGTTTCAGGATAAGCGGCCACTTCGATGGTGAACCAGTCGCCACTGTGTTCGCGCACAAAGCGGACAAGGTCGGCAGCATGATGGAAATCTCCCAGGCCCATCATGCCAGAAGGCAGGTCGCCGCGTAGGGCCACCAGCCGGCGCACACCTTGGGCACGGTAGCTGTCGAGCAGTGTGCAGATGTTATCGCGGGTTGCGCCGATGCAGGTCAAATGGGGGGCTACCTGCGATCCGGCAGCAGCCAGATGTTTGACGGTTTCAGTAGTACGGGTCTGCGTGCTGCCGCCGGCGCCAAAGGTCACACTGAAATAGTCGGGTTGAACAGAGCACAGAAGCTGATGGGTATCCATCAGCTTCTGTGCTCCTGCATCGGTATTGGGCGGGAAGAATTCGAAACTGAGGGAGAAATCATGCGCGGCGGGTGGTGTGCGGCTTGCCGCGCCTGCATGCGGGGAATGTGTGGTCATGACGGTTGCGGATATGTGCGGGTGGCGATGAGAAAATATTCCTGGTTGCCGTCTCCTCCCGTGAGTGCGCAGCGCTGCCAGTCATCGACATGCCAGCCGGCCAGGGCGGCACGCTGGATGATGTTCTGGCGCAGCCCTTCCAGATCGGCGGAGGCTCGGACGATACCTTGTTTGTTCCTTGCTTGTGGACCGAGTTCAAACTGGGGTTTGATAAGGCAAACCAGCCGCGCTCCGGGGGCGGCGAGCGAGGCCAGTTGACCGAGCTGCTGGCTGGCGGCAATGAAGGAAAGGTCGACAACGATGAGGGGTACGCCGTCTGGTGTATGGCTTCCATCCGGAAACCGCAGATCGGATGGCCGGATATCACGAATGTGTGTATGTTCCAGGCAACGTACCCGTGGATCCGCGGTGAGCAACGGATCGAGCTGACTATGACCAACCTCGATGCCTAGTACCTGCCGCGCCCCCCGTTGCAGCAGGCAGTGGGTAAACCCGCCTGTGGACATGCCAACATCCAGCGCATCCAGTCCCGTGCAGTCGATGCCGGCAGTTCGCAACGCAGCTTCGAGTTTATGGCCGCCACGTGAGACAAAACGGCTGGCATCCGCCTGCATGAGGCGTAGCCGTTGCCCGGGCGCGATGGATTGGGCGGCCCGGTTAACGGGCACCTCTCCGCCTGGGCCATCGGTCAGGACGGCACCTTCCTCGATCAGCCGCCGGGCCAGTGTGCGTGAGCGTACCAGCCCGCGCTCGACCAGCGCCACATCAGCGCGACTGCTGGCGGTAGACTTTCCGGAAGGACGTGTCATGGTGCACCGAATGGCCCGGGGGCAGGAGGGATTCTGCCCCTGGCTTGATCAATAGCGGTAAGTGTCAGGCTTATAGGGGCCTTCGACTGGTACGCCGATGTAGGCAGCCTGCTCGGGGGTGAGCGTCGAGAGCTGGGCATTGAGGCGGTCCAGCTGCAGGCGGGCCACTTTTTCGTCCAGGTGCTTGGGCAGCACATAGACCTTGCCAGGCTGGTAGTCGTTCGGCCGGGTGAACAGCTCGATCTGGGCCAGCGTCTGATTCGCGAAGGAGGAGCTCATCACATAGGAGGGGTGGCCGGTGGCGCAGCCCAGGTTGACCAGCCGGCCTTCGGCCAGCAGGATGATCCGCTTGCCGTCCGGAAAGATGATGTGATCCACCTGCGGCTTGATGTTCTCCCAGGTGTATTTTTCCAGCGATGCGACTTCGATCTCGTTGTCGAAGTGGCCGATGTTGCAGACGATGGCCTCATCCTTCATGGCTACCATATGCTCATGGCGGATCACGTCCTTGTTGCCGGTCGTGGTGACGAAGATATCGGCTTTGTCGGCAGCGTATTCCATCGTGACGACACGATAGCCTTCCATGGCGGCCTGCAGGGCGCAGATCGGGTCAATCTCGGTGACCCAGACCTGGGCAGACAATGCGCGCAGAGCCTGAGCTGAGCCCTTGCCCACGTCGCCATAGCCGGCGACTACGGCAATCTTGCCAGCGATCATCACGTCAGTGGCCCGCTTGATGCCGTCGACCAGCGATTCACGGCAGCCATACAGGTTGTCGAACTTCGATTTGGTGACAGAGTCGTTGACGTTGATGGCACGCAGCTTCAGTTCGCCACGCTCGGACATCTGTTGCAGGCGGTGCACGCCGGTGGTGGTCTCTTCAGTCACCCCGATGATGGCGTCGAGGTTGCGCTGGTAGAAACCGGGGTCGGTTTTCAGGCGTTCCTTGATGGCGGCGAACAGGACGCGCTCTTCCTCGCTGCCCGGCTTGTCGAGCACGGAGGCGTCCTTGGCGGCGCGGGCGCCCAGGTGCAGCAGCAGCGTGGCGTCGCCACCATCGTCGAGGATCATGTTGGACGGCTTGCCATCAGCCCATTCGAAGATGGCATGGGTGTAGCGCCAGTAGTCTTCCAGAGATTCGCCCTTGACGGCAAAGGTCGGGATGCCGGCAGCGACCATGGCGGCCGCGGCATGATCCTGCGTGGAGAAAATGTTGCAGGAAGCCCAGCGCAGTTCGGCGCCGAGCGCGACCAGGGTCTCCATCAGGACAGCGGTCTGGATCGTCATGTGCAGCGAACCGGTGATGCGGGCACCTTTGAGCGGCTGCGCCTTGGCGTATTCACGCCGGATGGCCATCAGGCCCGGCATTTCGGTTTCGGCGATCTGGATTTCCTTGCGGCCCCAGTCGGCAAGCGACAGGTCGGCGATGCTGTAGTCCTTGTTGGCGTCCTTGACGCCGGGTTGGGCAGGTGCGTTCATGTAGGCTCCGGAGTGTGCCCACCCGTTGTGCGGGCGGGACGACGAAAAAAAAGACGCTTGCAGCCCCTGGTTGGGTTGCAAGCGTCGTTGATGTGTCGATCAGGCCGAGCCTGGCCGGGGATCCGGTCGCAACGCTTCTCGGCATGATGCAATGGCAGGGATTATAAGCTGCCCGCCACCAGCCTGGGGCAGCGGCCCCCTCTGATTGGGGGCTTGCTGCATCCCGGCGGGATATACGCAACAGTCTGGGTCAGATGCCAGCGTCGGCGCGCAGTGCGGCCGCCTTGTCGGTGGCCTCCCACGAGAACTCGGGCTCCTCACGGCCGAAGTGGCCGTAGGCGGCGGTTTTGCCGTAGATCGGCCGCAGCAGATCCAGCATCTGGACAATGCCCCTGGGCCGCAAATCGAAGTGTTTGCGAACCAGTGCAGTCAGTTTTTCGTCAGGAATAACGCCTGTTCCTTCGGTGTTGACGAAGATCGAAGTGGGTTCGGCAACGCCAATGGCGTAGCTGACCTGAACCAGGCATTTTTTGGCCAGACCGGCAGCGACGATGTTTTTGGCGACGTAGCGGCCGGCATAGGCAGCCGAGCGGTCGACCTTGGAGGGATCCTTGCCCGAGAAGGCGCCACCACCGTGGGGGGCTGCACCGCCGTAGGTGTCGACGATGATCTTGCGGCCGGTCAGGCCGCAGTCGCCTTGTGGACCACCGATGACGAAGCGGCCGGTCGGGTTGATCAGGTACTTGATGTTGCCTTTGACCAGGTCTGCCGGCAGGACGGGCTTGATGATTTCCTCGATCACCGCTTCCTTGAGCTTTTTCTGGTCGATTTCGGGGTGGTGCTGGGTGGACAGCACGATGGTTTCGATGGAGTGAGGCTTGCCGTCGACGTAGCGCAGCGTGACCTGTGATTTGGCATCGGGACGGAGCCAGTTCAGGCGACCATCACGGCGTAGCTGGGCCTGACGCTCGACGATGCGGTGGGCATAGTAGATGGCGGCCGGCATCAGGACGGGGGTTTCGTCGCAGGCGTAGCCGAACATCAGGCCCTGGTCACCGGCGCCCTGGTCGAGGTTGTTGTCCTCGGCGTGGTCGACGCCCTGGGCGATGTCGGGACTCTGCTTGTCATAGGCGACCTGTACCGAGCAGCCCCGGTAGTCGATGCCATAGTCGGTGTTGTCGTAGCCGATGCGCTTGATCGTGTCGCGGGCGATAGTAATGTAGTCAATGTTGGCCTGAGAGGTGATCTCGCCGGCGAGCAGTACGAGGCCGGTAGTGCACAGGGTCTCTGCCGCAACGCGGGACTTGGGATCCTGGGCCAGCAGGGCATCGAGGATGGCATCAGAAATCTGGTCAGCGACCTTGTCAGGGTGGCCTTCGGAAACAGATTCGGAGGTAAAGAGGTATTCGTTCATTTGCAGGGCATTCCCGAAAAAAAGGATTGGGCGTTGGGCCCGGAAACGACGGTCGATGGTGCATGTCACCGTCCTTCCGGCGTTGCCAGCTTCCAGGGAAGCCGCGACGCTTTAGCGGAACACAGCATCGGTCTCTAGGACCGGACAGTCTTGCATCGTTGGCCACCCCGCAAGTTGTCCCAATTAACTCGGTGGCCGAGACGGGGATTATAGCGACGGCAGGCAGACATTCCATGGAAATCGGTCACATCAGCCATGTGTTTGCCGGCTCTCGCCTGAGTGCATGCCAGCCCCTGGAGGCTGGCGCGGTGCCGGTGCATGCCGTTGGAGGCTGGCCGTGGAAGCGCCTGATGGCAGCAGGGTTATAGGAAATGGCTGCCCTGGTCCGGGCGTCGTGCCAAGGCGCAGGATGGGGTTGTTTTGAATGGCCGTTGACCATATGTCGTCAGATGACTGATGGCGCAGGACCCTGCGCCACGAGGCTTTCGGAGGGGTTCTAATCGATGACGCAAGATATCGTTCATGCAGATGTGGTGGTTGTCGGTGGCGGACCGGTGGGCTCGTTGCTCGCCGTTGAACTGGCGCGTACCGGCATCTCGGTACTGGTCTTGGAGGCTGCGGCCAAGACGGTGGATGTGCCCAAGGCGGGAACTGTGCATGCCCGATGTGTGCAAGCACTTGGGAGAAGAGGGTATTTGCCTGCGCCTGATGTTCGGGCCGCCGCTCAGGTGACGGATTTTCATTATGCCGGGTTCATGGGGCTTATGATCGAATCGCCTGCTGGGGAAGGGGAGGCCATCATGGGCCTTTCCCAGGGGCAACTGGAGCGCCATTTTCATAAGCTGTTGCTTGGTTTCGAGAATGCGACGGTCATGCGCAGTGCAGAGGCGCTGGAGGTCGGGCAGGATGCAGATGGAGTCCGGGTCAGTTTCCGGCACGAGGGCAGGGAGCGGGTTGCCCATGCGTTGTGGGTCGTCGGCAGTGACGGTGCACGTAGCGTTGTCCGAAAGAGTATTGGATTTTCGGTAACTGAAACTGCACCTACAGCTTCCGCGATTGTAGGGGTCGCACAGATACAGACGCCGGCACGGGCTGCTGTTCCCTACGGGTGGCACTTCGGGCCGCGGGGCTGGACCGTCATTTCATACAGTCCGCTGGGCGTGAGCAGATTGCTGGCCATGGATTTCCATTCGCCAATTCCGGATAGACGAACTCCCGTGACTGAGGCCGAATTTGTCGAGACTTTAGCCAGATTGTCGGGCCAGCCCATCCCGATTGAAAGAATTTCGTATCTGAGCCGGTTTTCCGATTATTCGCGCCTGGTTGACAACTGTCGGCAGGGGCGAGCGCTCCTGGTGGGTGATGCGGCACACGTTCATTTCCCGCTGGGTGGGCAGGGGATGAATCTGGGCATGATCGACGCAATCGAGCTTGGCTGGAAACTGGGTGCTGTGGTTCGGGGAGATATATCTGAGTCGGTTCTTGACCTTTATGCTGCCATGAGACATGAGGCTGGCCGCCGGGTGTTAAGCAATGTTGCCGATCAGACGATCAGGATGCGTTCGGCCGTTGAGCTGCAGGCTGAACCGGAGGAAATATCCAGAATGATGCGTGATCCGCTAGAAAATGCCCGGGTTGGGCGTATGGTCAGTGGTCAGCTATCACCTGCATCGACCACATTGTCTGCGCCCGAGGCTGGCCGGTTCCTGTCCAATGCACGGATTGAACTCCCTGATGGAACGCAGTCATCGATCGTCGAGGCGCTGTCGGTGAGGTCGATGCCCATGCGGATTCCGGCCCCTCATGCCGAGGGTCTGTTGTTAGGTCCCGATGGCATCGTATATAGCGAGGCCGAGCTGGTCAGGCATGGGCTGTCTGCTGGGGCCCTGTAAAGATGGTGCCCTGCATGGACGGCCTTTGAGCAGTCCTGCCGGGCTGCTGCGTGGCGATGTGGGGTAGCGTTGCATGCCCGATTGCCGCGCAGGGTAGGTTCGGGTACAGTGCCTAGTGCCGAAGCGGTCACAGGTCAATGCGTGACAGGCAGCCGCGGCTGTTGCAACCTGTCGTTTTTCCGATGTTGACCGCTTCCCGGGGAGCCGTGATGCTTGGGCGGAGTACGGTAATTTGCTTCAATAGGGATTCGGGCCGTTCGCCTGATTTGCCGAAGATTCTGTTATCCGGCCCGATGAACCCGCGTGTGGTGTCGGACGCGACCAAGACGGTGGACCCCGCTGTACCATGGAAATCGATCACACCAGCCGAGTTTCTTCCTGTCTCCTGAGAGGGGTGATGGGATTGGGGCGTCTGCCACTGCCTTTTCTTCATGCTATGGGTGGCTGTCTGGGTGGGCTTGCGTATGTCTGCAGTGCTGGACTGCGTCGTAAAACCCGGAATAATTTGCTGACGGCAGGGCTTTACAGCCGTCGGTTGGCCTGGCGCAGCGCAGCGGCGGCGGGCAAGGCTGCTATTGAGAGTGCGTTTGTCTGGTTTCGTCCAGACGCCGACCTGCAGGCTTGTTCCGAACATGCCTGCATGACCCGTCTGGCTCAGGAAACGCTGGCGCGGCAGGCGCAGGGCGATCATCGAGGGCTGATCATCCTGACCCCCCATATTGGCTGTTTTGAACTGGGGGCACGGGCCTATGGCATGACCGCGCCCATTACGGTGCTATACAAGGCACCTCGGAATCCAGGGCTGCATCGCCTGCTGCGGGTTGCACGCTCCCAGCCTGGGGTGAAACCGGTTCCAGCTGACACCAGCGGGGTGCGGGCATTGTTGCGTGCACTCAAACGTGGCGAGGCTGTCGGTATTTTGCCTGATCAGGTTCCGTCGGCAGGGGAGGGCTGCTGGACGGATTTCTTCGGCCGGCCGGCATTTACGATGACATTGCCGCTGAAACTGGCGGAAAAGACCGGTGCACGTGTATGCTTGCTGGCGGTTTGGCGGCGGCCGGGAGGCAGAGGCTGGGAGATGGAGCTTGAAGATCTGGAAGAATTACCGGATCCGGCCGTCGTCAATGCCCGCATTGAGACCATGATCCGCCGTCATCCCGAGCAGTATGTCTGGAACTATAACCGCTACAAGGTGCCTGCTGGCATGGCGCCACCGGCACTCAATCCCGATGTGGATGCGGGCTCCGGGTTGAATCCTGCCGGTTGAAGATCATTCTGGAGGATAGCAGCCTGTGAATCTGTCGCGCATTCTGTTGGTGGTGTTCCGTATTCTGGCGGCTTTGCCCTATTCGTGGCTGCGCCATTTGGGTAACGCTGCCGGAGTGCTGCTCTATTACGGGGTGCGCAGACGCACGCATATCGCCCGGGTGAATCTGAGTCTGTGTTTCCCCCAGATGCCAGAGGCTGAGCGCAATGCCATCATCCTGGCGCATTGCAAGTATTTCGCTCGCAGTTTTCTGGATCGCTTTATGTTGTGGTATCGGCCAGTGGACTTTATTCGCACGCTGGTGACGCTGGAGAACGAGCATCTGTTCGACGAACTGGCCGGAAAACCGCTGATCCTGCTGGCACCCCATTTTCTGGGTATGGATGCGGGGGGAACCAGGCTGACCATCGATCACACGATGTTCACCATGTTTGCCAATCAGAAAAACAAGGTGTTTAACGAAGAAATGCGCAAAGGACGGGCCCGTTTCAGCGGTGCGATGGTGCTGTCACGACAGGATGGGCTGCGGGGCGCCATCCGCAAGATTCGGCAGGGGGTGCCTTTCTATTTTCTGCCAGATATGGATCTGGGTGCGCGTGATTCCGTTTTCGTGCCATTTTTCGGGGTATCGGCCGCTACGGTGACATCCGTGGCCAGGCTGGCGCAGATGACGGGCGCGCGCGTGCTGCCCTGCGTGACCCTGATGACGGACAGCGGTTATCGAACCCGTTTTTATCCCGCTTGGGATGATTTCCCCGGTGAAGATGTCGTGGCTGCTACCCGCCGGATGAATGCGTTCATTGAGGAGCGGGTGCTGGAGGCTCCCGCGCAGTATCTCTGGACACACAAACGTTTCAAGACCCGGCCGCCGGGCGAGCCTGACCTCTACCGTTTCCATGGTCAGCCGATCAAGGACGGGCCACTGGATGAAGTGGATCCTGACGATGCCGTCCAGCCGCCGATGCGGTTTGGCCTGGAGCGACAGATACCGGAAGGGGAAAGGATCACATGAGGCTGCGAGTGACAAAAATGCACGGCGCCGGCAATGATTTCGTGGTGATAGACGCTACGCGGGGGTTGCCCGCCGTTTCCCCGGCGCAGTGGCGCTGGCTGGCAGATCGCCATCTGGGGGTCGGCGCCGACCAGATTCTGATCGTTGAATGGCCCCAGGCTGCACAGATTGAGGCGGCGGGCCCGGACGGACTGGACTTCGTCTATCGGATCATCAACGCCGACGGCATGGAAGTCGAGCAGTGTGGCAATGGTGCCCGCTGTTTCGTGCGCTATGTGCACGAGCAGGGATTGACTGACAAGTCGCGGATCCGGGTGCTGACGCGCGGGGGGGTCATCGCGCCACGTCTGCTGGATGGCGGCGGTGTCGAGGTGGAGATGGGCGAACCGGTCTTTGATCCGGCTGCCTTGCCGTTTTCTACGCGGGGACTGGTGTCGCGAACCTGTCAACAGGCCGAACTCTGGCCGTTGGCCATGGAGATCGGGCCAGGGCAGGTGCTCACGCGTGAAATCGCCCTGGTTTCCATGGGTAATCCGCACGCGGTACAGCTTGTCGAGGATGTGATGCGCGCCCCGGTGCGGTCGGAAGGACAGCTCATCGAACAGCACCCACGCTTCCCGGCCAGGGTGAATGCCGGCTTTATGCAGATCCTGTCACGTCGGGAAATCGCATTGCGGGTGTTCGAACGGGGTGCGGGGGAAACGCTGGCCTGTGGGACAGGCGCATGTGCGGCAGCTGTTGCCGGTATGCAATTGGGCCTGCTGGATGCTCAGGTACGTGTCCGTACATTGGGGGGAACGCTTACCATCCGCTGGGCGGGGCCGGGATCGTCTGTATTTCTGGCGGGGCCGGCGGTGACGGTGTTTTCCACCGAGGTGGAACTGCCGGATGAGCCTGCCTTACGGGTGCCGGGGATGGCGACTGCCGTGAGCCAGGGGCCTGAAGGGGATGACAAGAGGTCGGCGCTGGCCTGAAAGGTCGGGCGTCAGAGGGTGGTATTGGCAGTGACTGTTCGCGTTTTTCCAGGATTCAACATGAGTTTCACATCTGTGCAGGGAGATGCACCATCCGGTGTTTCGCAACATCAGCTGGCGCTGGAGACGCTGGGGGCTGAGGAGGTCGCTGTCTGGCTGCAGCGCAACCCGGAATTTTTCGAGTCGCACCGCGACATGCTGAGCCATCTGAAGCTGCGGCATCCGCAGGGCGGGCGGGCCATTTCCCTGATCGAGCGTCAGGTGACGGTGCTGCGCGATACCAACCGCATGCTGGAAAAGCGTCTGGCGGATTTTTTGCGCATTGGCCGGGAAAACGATGCCCTGTCCCTGAAGATGCAGGGGTTGGCCCATGCGCTGCTGGGAGAGCGGGAGGCCAGCCGTTTGCCGGCGCTGCTGTGTGCAGGGCTGAAGCGCGGCTTTGATGTGCCGTTTGTGGTGGTGCGTCTGTGGGCGGATGTCAGTCTGGCCGATATTTCGCAGGGCCCGGTATCCGCCACGCTGCAGCAATGGGCTGACCGTCTGGACCAGCCGTATTGCGGCCCCGCGACACAGGAAGAAATACTGGCCTGGTTTCCGGACCGCGGTCAGGAGGTGGCGTCGCTGGCGGCCATGGCGCTGCGGGCTGGCAATGAGGCGCGCAGCTTTGGGCTGCTGGTGATCGGGAGCGATGATCCCAACCGGTTTCAGACAGGCATGGGGACGGTAGTGCTCGAACAGCTGGCGGACATGGCGGGCGCGTCGTTGTCACGTGCGCTGCCGGCACGGGGGCTGATCTGAGCGGACAGGCCGACGTCGACGCCTGGCTGCTGCGTTTGCAGACGGAGCGCGGTTATTCGCTGCATACGCTGATGGCCTACCGGCGTGACCTGGATGCGCTGCTGGCCTGTCGTGGTGAGGCGGCAGACTGGGCGTCGGTGCGGGAGCAGGACATTCGCCGCTGGGTGGCGGCCGCGGCCCGCGACGGGTTGTCGGCAACATCGCTGGCCCGGCGGCTGTCCGCATGGCGCGGGTTCTTTGATGCGCTGGCCAGTGCCGGGCGCGTGACCGCGAACCCGGTGCTTGGCGTCAAGCCGCCCAAACGCCCGCGGCGCCTGCCCAAGGCGCTGCCAGTGGATCAGGCAGTACAGCTGGTGGCAGGCGATGCAACACAGGAAACGGCCTTTACCACCAGTCGCGATCATGCGATGGCGGAGCTGCTGTATTCGAGTGGCCTGCGTCTGTCGGAGCTGACGGCGCTGGACTGCCGCTGGTTGCGGGATGCTGGTAATGGGTACCGCTCATCGGCCTGGTTCGACCGTACGGCGGCCGAGGTGCAGGTCGAGGGAAAGGGCCGAAAGCGCCGTGCCGTGCCGGTGGGGCGGGCGGCACTGGTGGCGCTGGATGCCTGGCTGGCGGTGCGCTCGGCCTGGCTGGCACAGCATCCGGGCGCGGATACCGCACCGCTGTTCCTGTCCCTGCAGGGGCGCCGGCTGAGTAACCGTTCTGTTCAGTTGCGACTGAAGGCGTTGTCATATCGGCGAGGGCTGCCGGTGCATGTGCACCCGCATATGCTCAGGCACTCGTTTGCAAGTCATCTGCTGCAGTCGTCCGGTGATTTGCGGGCGGTGCAGGAGCTGCTGGGTCATGCCGGTATCGGGACGACCCAGATCTATACCGCACTGGATTTCCAGCATCTGGCCAGGGTTTATGATGCATCTCACCCCCGTGCCCGGCGCGCGGCGGGCAGCCTCCCGTCGGGTAACGACAGTTTGTCTGCGCTTTCTGTTGAAGCGGTGGATGACGTATCCGACAGGCGCTGACCGGACTGGCTGGATAGCCTTTCGTGCGTCGGGAAAGGCTGTGTGAATGTGCGTACATGGCTGTTGCCATTTACCGCTGTTCTGGCAGATATGCAAAATTAAGTTACTTGCCAGGCGATGATCTGCGCGTACAATCCGCGCTCCCTGACTAGCGCTGCATGCGGTTCGCAGCCTGGTATCCGGTAGCGGTCGGGCTTCATGCAGGCCCGGACAGCTACCTGATCAGGGTATATCCGTTCGGAGGAGGTCATCTCGGATCCTTTCCCGGGCGTTCCGAACCCGCTTCTGGCAATGAAGGTGTGACATGGCAACTGAGCTCATCCCCACCACGATCCTGACGGGCTTTCTGGGGAGCGGCAAGACAACGCTGCTCAACAAGATCCTGAAGGATGACCACGGTCTGAAGATCGCCGTTATCGAGAATGAATTCGGCGAAGAAGGTATTGACAATGATCTGCTGATGCAGGGTAACGAGCAGATCGTAGAGATGAACAACGGCTGTATCTGCTGCACGGTGCGGGGCGACCTGGTACGTATTCTGCTGGATCTGAAGGCCAGACGCGATGCCGGTGATATCCATTTCGACCGTGTCGTGATCGAGACGACCGGTCTGGCTGATCCGGGCCCGGTGGCGCAGACCTTCTTCATGGACGATGAGGTGGCGCAGAGTTATATGCTGGATGCCATCATCACCGTGGTGGACGCGCTGCATGGGAACCAGCAGCTGGATGAGACCAAGGAGGCGCAGGCCCAGGTAGGCTTTGCCGACCGGATCCTGATCTCCAAGACGGATCTGGTCAACAGCGATGCCCTGGAGGCGCTGAAGAAACGCCTGGTGCAGATGAACCCTCGGGCGCAGATCCGCGCCATCCAGTTCGGTAACGTGGATGTGGCCGAGGTGCTGGATATCAAGGGGTTCAATCTCAATGCCGTGCTGGAAGTCGATCCGGATTTTCTGGAGAGTGACGAACATACGCACAGTGACGCTGTTTCGTCCTTTGTGTTCAAGTCCAGAAAGCCCTTTGACGGCGTCAAGCTTGAGGAGTTCCTGGGCGGGATGATTCAGGTGTTTGGCCCGGATCTGCTGCGTTACAAAGGGGTGCTGTATATCAAGGGCACGCCGCGACGGATGGTGTTTCAGGGTGTGCACATGATGATGGGAGCCGATCTTGGACGCAAATGGGAGCCGAATGAGCAGCCATCCAGCAAGATGGTCTTCATTGGTCGCAATCTGCCGAAAGATACCTTTATTGCAGGGCTGAAACAGTGCCTGGCCTGACTGAACAAGGAGATGCCATGACCACCACGACCCAGGCCGTCTTGACCGAAGCGGACATCCTGAAGATGTCCGAAGACGAGTACATGAACGAGCAGCAGCTGGTTTTTTTCCGCGAGCGTCTGCGCAGCATGGAGCGTGATATCCGCAACAATGCCGGCGAAACGACCGAGCACTTGCGTGAAACGGTCATCGTGCCTGATCCGGCTGACCGGGCGACCATTGAGGAAGAGCACGCGCTGGAACTTCGCACGCGGGATCGTGAGCGCAAGCTGCTCAAAAAAATAGAGCAGGCGCTGCGGCAGATTGACAGCGGGGACTATGGTTACTGCGAGGAAACGGGGGATCCCATCGGCATTCCCCGTTTGCTGGCGCGCCCGACGGCCACGCTCTCGCTGGAGGCTCAGCAGCGCCGTGAGCTGCGTCAGAAACTGTATGGGGACTGAAGTGCTGCTGCGCCGTTGTACCGGAGTAACAGAGCCGGGCCCGCGTGCTGCCGGCTGGCGCAGGTCTGTCGGTACGGTACTGACATGAAAACCGGATAAATGGCAGCGGATGGGCGCCAGATAGTGCTTGATAAATGTTAAATCAGGCGTGTCTGCTGGCTGGATACTGCGGCCCGACTGGCGGGGCACCGGACAGGTTGTGATGGCAATGTCCGGTGCTACACTGAAAAACACGCCAGTCAGGGGGCATACGTCAGTGGGATTCTTTTCTTTTTTTGGCAGGAAAAAAAACCGGAACAAGAGCGACGCCGCGTCTTCGCCGGTCTCAGCCAGCAGCTTGAGCGCCCGTGAAATTGCGCGCCGCACGGCGGAAAAGATCGATGAGATCGAGTCGCAGATGGTGCAGGAAGGGGTGTCGGTGGCTCATCCGGCAGCCGCGGCCCAGGTGGTGGCTGCACCAGCCGCTGCCGCGGCTCAGGCAGTGGCGCCCGCTGCAGCAGGGCCTGCGGGCAATACGGAGGTCAGTGGTCGGCCCTCTGTATTGGCACGGCCACGCGAAGGGGCCATCGAGATTCAGAGTTCTGGTCTGTTGCCGGTGCTGGAAGAAGTCTCGGTTCTGTTCGCCAATGGTCAGGTCAGCGAGGCCACACAGAATCTGAAACAGGCCATTGACCAGAAGCAGCTGGGTGACCACACGCGACTCGGCTGGAAAATGCTGCTGGAACTCTATCAGGCCAGTGGCCATCGTCATGAATTTGAGAATCTGGCGGTGGAATACGCTTCTGCTTTCGAGCTGTCACCGCCCGCCTGGGTGGATGATCTGGTGTTGTCCGCCGTCGATGAAAATCCGGCCGCTGTGCTGTCATCTACTGTTCTGTTTCCGCCGGTAGTCGACGCACAGGTCGTCAAGCAGACTGAGCAGATGACACGTGCGGTACAGCGCAAGCGTCAGGTACGTGCCGATTTCAGCCGGGTTACCAGCATTGATATGATTGGTGCGGATCTGGTGCTGCGGGTTCTGCGTGATTTTCGCAAGGCGCGTCATGAGCTGACCGTCTGCGGGGTGGAGGCGCTGGAGAAGGCGCTGGCCGTCATGACCGAGAGCGGTCGCCGGGACCCGGATGAATACTGCTGGCAGCTGCGCCTGATCGCCCTGCGTATGCTGGGGCGTCAGCAGGATTTTGAAGATCTTGCGATCGAGTACTGTGTGACTTACGAAGTCTCGCCTCCCTCGTGGGAGCCGTTGCCGGATTCGTTGCATGTGGTGTTGGCCAACAGTGTGCCGGCTGAGGAAGTGACCGATACGCAGCAGCCCTATGTGGGCGAAACCTTTGTGCTGTCCGGTGAGCTGACAGGCCGTGCCGAGGTGCTGTTCCGGCGCCTGAATGCCTGGGCGCAGGGGCGGCGGGAAGTGACGCTGGACTGTCGCCAGCTTATCCGGATCGACTTTGCCTGTGCCAGTGAGCTGCTCAATGAAGTGGTGTCGTTGCAGGCGGGCGGCAAGCCTGTGACGATCAGCCAGCCCAGCTATCTGGTGGCCTATCTGATGATTGTGATGGGCCTGGGGGACCTGGCGGAGTTGCAGCTACGCCACGCCTGATCTTGACGGGCTATTGAAAAGAGGGCATCCGCCCCCATCTGTCCTGAAACACTGTCCGGCACCTGTGTCTGGTGCCGGCATTTTTTCCGGACAATCATGACAACCATCGTATCGGTCAGACGTGGCGACAGCGTCGCCCTGGGGGGGGACGGTCAGGTCACTCTCGGTAACATCGTGGTCAAGGGGTCAGCGCAAAAGGTGCGCCGGCTGGGTAGCAACAAGGTACTGGCCGGCTTTGCGGGCGGCACCGCCGATGCCTTCACCCTGTTCGATCGCTTCGAAGCGCAACTGGAGCGGAATCCCGCCAATCTGCTGCGCGCGGCCGTGGAGCTGGCCAAGGAATGGCGCACTGACCGGATGCTGCGCCGCCTGGAGGCGATGCTGGCCGTGGCCGACCGTCAGCATTCGCTCATTATTACCGGAAACGGTGATGTGCTGGAGCCGGAGCACGGACTGGTGGCTATCGGTTCGGGAGGTGCGTACGCGCAGTCTGCGGCGCTCGCGCTCCTGGAGAATACGGATTTGTCGCCAACGGACATCGTGCGGAAATCGCTGAAGATTGCGGGTGATCTCTGCATTTATACCAATCAGAATCACACGATCGAGACGCTATGACGCAGATGACTCCCCAGGAAATTGTGTCCGAGCTGGACAAGCATATTATTGGCCAGGACAAGGCCAAGCGGGCGGTGGCCATTGCACTGCGTAACCGCTGGCGCCGTCAGCAGGTGGCCGAGCCGTTGCGCCGTGAAATCGTGCCGAAGAATATTCTGATGATTGGCCCGACCGGTGTTGGCAAGACTGAGATTGCCCGACGCCTGGCACGGCTGGCGCACGCGCCGTTCATCAAGATCGAGGCGACCAAGTTCACGGAAGTGGGCTATGTTGGCAAAGACGTTGATTCCATCATCCGTGATCTGATGGAGGCAGCCATCAAGGAAGAGCGTGACCGGGCCAAGCGGCGGGTGGATACACGGGCGCGCGATCTGGCGGAGGAGCGGGTGCTGGATGCGCTGCTGCCTTCCTCTGCCCAGCCGCGATCACGCACTGCGGCGGATTACCGCGATCTGGATTCGCCGATTTCCACCACGGATGACTCCGTTGCCCGGCAGAAATTCCGCAAACGCCTGAGGGAAGGTGAGCTGGATGACAAGGAAATCGAGATTGACGTTACCCAGCCCATGCCGAACATCGGTTTCATGGGGCCTGCCGGCATGGAGGAATTGACCAGTCAGCTCCAGGGCATGATGCAGGGTATGCCAGGCAAGACGCATCAGCGCAAGATGCGCATTGCCGAGGCCATGAAACTGCTGGTGGATGAGGAAGCCGGCAAGCTGGTCAATGACGAAGAGATCAAGCTGGCGGCGCTGGCGAACGTCGAGCAGAATGGTATCGTTTTCCTGGATGAGGTCGACAAGATTGCAGTACGCAACGGGGTGCAGGGCGGTGATGTCTCCCGTCAGGGAGTTCAGCGCGACCTGTTGCCGCTGGTTGAGGGAACGACGGTCAACACCCGCTATGGTATGGTCAAGACAGACCATATCCTGTTCATCGCGTCAGGGGCGTTTCACCTGTCCAAGCCTTCCGACCTGGTTCCCGAGCTGCAGGGCCGTTTCCCGATCCGGGTGGAGCTCAGTTCGCTGTCGGTGGATGATTTCCGCCGGATTCTGACGGAAACGGACGCCAGCCTGACCAAGCAATATGAGGCCCTGCTGGCGACGGAAGGCGTGACGCTGGACTTCCGTCATGATGGCATTGACCGTCTGGCTGAAACGGCATTCCGGGTCAATGAGAGTACGGAAAACATTGGTGCGCGCCGGTTGCAGACGGTCATGGAGCGTTTGCTTGAGGAGGTGTCCTTCCAGGGCGCCCATCGCTCCGGGGAGACGGTGGTGATCGACGCAGCCTTTGTTGACGAGCGTCTGGGTGATATTGCCCGCAATGAGGATCTGTCGCGTTACGTGCTTTGAGATCCGTGCCTGCCCTGTTGGCCGCACAGACCCGGTACGGGGTGGATCCCGGCCGGGTTTGTCGTTTTATAACCGAGTGATGGCCGTTGACGGCGCCGTAGCTGTCCGTTTGGCCGAAGGTTGCTCGCTGTGACTTTTTCGCTTGATTAGATTGCCTGCTGGTACATGTCCCACAGTCCAGGAAGCGGGTTTCCGGCGGCTAAGGGTGATCATCGGGGTCAATCAGGCGGATGAAGCGGGTGGCACAGCAGGTGAAATCAGGCAAGACGGGGGGGGCTGCCCTGCGTGCGCTGGCCGTGCTGGGCATTGTGATTCTGCTGGCGGCGCCGACGATCTATTTTTATTACGCCTGGCATTCGGCGGAGCAGGATATGCAGGTCCAGGCCCAGGAAGATGCGGATTTTTTGCAGGAGCACCTGCGATCGGTTCCGGCTGACGGAGTGTATCGCGACATCAGGCATCTGGTGCAGGAGATGCCGCCCATGTCCTTTGAAGGCAGACGACTAGTGCGCGATGCCAATGGGGGGGTGCTCGGACAGGCGGGGGGCCTGTCCGGGGGAGCGGTTATGGTGGTGACGTTGCCCCTTCGCGGAGTAGCCGGGCTTCGCGCTGATATTGATATCGAGCGCAGCAGTCAGCCTCTGCTGTGGCGTGTCCTGGGCGTGGGATCCCTGATGTTGGCGTTTGGCACCCTCATGGCACTGGTGGCGGTACAGGGCTACCGGCGAACACGTATCCGTCCGGAGGACGCGGGTCGGGTTCCGGGTCTGATGCCCCTTGGAGTACTCGGCCGTGACGATTTTCTGGAGGCTGTCCGAAAGACCATTGCCCGTTCGCAACAGAACGGTACGGAATGCACGCTGTTTCACCTGGATCTGGATCATTTCAAAATGATCAACAGTGCGGTTGGAAGGACCTGTGCAGATATGCTGCTGGAGCAGATTGCCAGGGTCATGCGCACCCGTATCGATGTCCTGGTTCATGATGCCGGTTTGCCGCCAGCCCTGATCGGGGCGCCGGGGGGGGATGTCTTTCTGGTTCTGGTCGAGGCGATGCCACGTTCGGCTCCGGTGACCGAAGCTTTTGCCCGAGGCGTTCTGGACGCGCTGGGGGGGGCGTTTGAAGTAGGGCCCTATCAGTTGTATCTGTCGGCCAGTGTTGGGGCCAGCCATCGGGCCGGCCGTGCGGTCAGTGCTGAAAAGCTGATCCGCGAAGCAGAATTGGCCAAAATTTTTGCCAAAAATCAGGGATCAGGCAGTTATGCCATCCACGATCAGCATATGGACGCTGAGGCCGAGGCCCGTGATGCCCTCAGTTATGCGCTACGGCAGGCGCTTGCCCAGGGCGAGTTCTGTCTGTTCTATCAGCCCAAGGTTCATACCGTGACGGGTATGGTGACGGGGGTGGAGGCGCTGTTGCGCTGGCAGCCACCGGGGCAGCCGATGAGGATGCCGGACAGTTTTATACCGGTGCTGGAAGAGACCGGGCTGATTGTGTCGGTGGGGGCCTGGGTGCTGCGGGAGGCGTGCTGTCAGGTGATGGCATGGCGCCGTCGCGGGATGCAGGCGATCAGTGTGGCGGTGAACGTGTCGGCGCGCCAGTTGCAGCAGCGCGGTTTTGTCGAGATGGTGGCGCAGACCTTGCAGGAAACCGGGCTGGAGCCCCGTTATCTGGAGCTGGAGCTGACCGAGACAATTTTCGTGGATAACGCGGCCGATAATGTCCGTGTCCTGCGGCGCCTGGCTGATATGGGCGTCAGCCTGGCCATTGATGATTTCGGTACAGGGCATTCATCCCTGAGCTATCTGAGCAACTTCAGTCCACGCACGCTCAAGATCGACCGCTCCTTCCTGTCGGAGGCCGCCGATGGGACGGACAATATCGTGATTGCTCGCGCCATCATTGCGCTGGGGCACGGGATGGGGATGTATGTGGTCGCCGAGGGGGTAGAGACGCAGAAACAGGTGGATTTTCTGCAGGGTTATGGGTGTGACCAGATGCAGGGCTATCTGCTGAGCAAGCCACTGCCGGCAGAGCAGATGGAACGCTGGCTGCAGGCACGGATCCATAGCCAGCAGACGCTGGAGGAGGCGCGGCGCCTCGCGGTGAGTTAGCGACGCATCGGTGCGTGGTGGTTAGTGAAGACAGGGGATGCAGTCCAGCAGTCGGTGCTGCAAGCGGTGGCCGCCGCCGCTATCATTGGTGACGGGCTGGCCGGGACGATCCGCGCGGCAGCCCCGGTCCCGCACCCTACAGGAGCCCTTGTCATGACCGACAGTCTTTCTCCCGCTATCAAGGCGCAGATCCTGTCCGAGGCGCTGCCTTACCTGCGCCGCTTTCATGGTCGTACCGTGGTCATCAAGTATGGCGGCAACGCCATGACCGATGCGCATCTCAAGCGCAGCTTTGCCCATGATGTCGTGATGCTCAAGCTGGTGGGCATCAACCCGGTGGTGGTGCATGGCGGCGGCCCACAGATCGAGCAGGCGCTGGCGCGAATGGGCAAGGAAGGTCATTTCATCCAGGGGATGCGGGTGACGGATGAAGAGACGATGGCTATCGTCGAGATGGTACTGGCGGGCCAGGTCAACAAGGAGATCGTCGAGCTTATTAACACGGCAGGGGGTATGGCAGTCGGGCTGACAGGCCAGGATGGCGGATTGATCCGCGCCCGCAAGCTGCTGTTGCCCAGCCGTGATCTACCAGGCCAAATGATTGATATCGGACAGGTAGGTGAGATCGAGCATTGTGATCCGGCCATTATCCGCACATTGATTGGCAACCGTTTCATCCCGGTCGTGGCGCCTATTGGCTCGGGGGGAGCGGGTGAGACCTACAATATCAACGCTGATGTCGTGGCCGGGCGGATCGCCGAGGTGCTCCAGGCAGAAAAACTGGTTTTGTTGACCAATACGCCAGGTGTCCTGGACAGAGATGGTCAACTGATGACGGGCCTGAGCGCGGGTCAGGTGGATGCGCTGTTTGCCGATGGCACGATTTCGGGGGGCATGTTGCCCAAAATTGCTTCGGCCCTGGAGGCCGCGCGTGCCGGGGTGCAGGCCGTACATATCATCGATGGCCGCGTGGATCACTGCCTGCTGCTGGAGCTGTTGACCGATCAGGGCGTCGGCACCATGATCCGCAGCACCTGAGTGAGCTGCCAATGCTGCCCGACAGAAAGCCAGCCAGACCGGTGAGCCATGACTAGGGGGGCTGTCGTCGGGCGGGGTGTTGTATCGATGCTTCATCTGTCGTCGCCGGGCGTCTCTGGCTCGTCGGCTTCGCTGCTTTGCTGGCTTTCCCTATATGTCTAACCGCCGGGCCAGCGTTGGCCCGGCTACAATGGGAAGGAGGCCCGCAGCAGCCAGGGCAGCAGGTGCCGCACGCCTGGCCCGTCATGCCCGGCGCGTTCACCGCCTGCCATCAGGCTTTTCAGAATGCTTTGGGGCCGTCGCCCACCGCTTCGACCGACTGCGCATGACCGATCCTGCTGATCCTTTTTTTCCTACTCCGGATGGCGCCGCCCAGACCTCGGGCCAGGCCGCCGACACCGTGCCGGGCGGCGCTTCACAGGAAAGCGTCGCATCTCCGGCTGCGTCGGCACGGCCTGTGTCAGATCAGGGTGGGCAGCCGGGCGCAGCGGCGCCGGCAGAGATCGACGTACGCCGTCGGGTTCGAAAACGTCCCAAGCCAGGTGAGCGCCGGCTGCAGATTTTGCAGGCACTGGCAGGCATGCTGGAGCAGCCGGCGGGTGAACGGGTGACCACCGCGGCGCTGGCGGCGCGCCTGTCTGTTTCCGAGGCTGCGCTGTATCGTCATTTCGCCAGCAAGGCGCAAATGTTCGAGGGCCTGATCGAATTCATCGAGTCGACCTTGTTTGGGCTGATTAACCAGATCACACGGGAAGAGGAAAGTGGCTTGGGACAAATCGAGCAGATCGTGAATCTGCTGCTGACCTTTTCCGAGCGCAACCCTGGCATGACTCGTGTCTTGGTGGGGGATGCCCTGATCAATGAGGATGACCGTCTGCAGCTGCGGATCAACCAGCTGACAGATCGGTTGGAGCTGTCCCTCAAGCAGTGCGTTCGTACCGCTATTGCGCAATCACAGCTTCCACCCGGTACCGATGCCGCAGCCCGGGCCGATCTGATCCTGTCCTATGTGCTGGGTCGCTGGATGCGTTACGCGAAAGGAGGGTTCAAGCGGATGCCCACCGAACAGCTGACTGCTCAAACAGCATTGTTTGCCCTGCGCTGAGTAGCTGCTGCTACCCACAGGTCATAACGTCCGTGAGGTGTATCACATAGGCTCGGAATTGCTGTATTGATCGTGTGTGCACGTTATGAGCCAATAAGTTTGGCGCACACCATGCGAATCATGTAAACCCACGTTATTTAGTGTGACGCCCTGTATAAGGTGTTTGTCTCCTTTTCCGACACATCGGGCTAGACTGACCGTCCCTTTTCACTCTTTAACGACGGGACGTTTCAATGTTTCTAAACCGAGATGACCGCCACTTGCGCGCGGCCTCCCCTGGTCATGGCAGAAAGCAACTGACTGCAGCACTGGCTGCGCTGATCGTACCTTGTGCAGTCGGTAGCGCCCATGCAACCAATTTGCCGCATGCTCACGACCACAAGACTGGTGCAGGCGAATGGCACCATGGTGCACACCACCACGCAGACAGCGTGTCGTCGAGTGCTGGCGACCAGGGTAGCAGCAAGAAAACCGATAGTCCGTCCTCTACTGCCGGCGAAGAAAATCAGTCGTCGGCGCAAACCGAAACGGCTTCCTCATCCGACAGCAGCACGTCGGGAGCATCCTCCAGCGCAGATACAAGGTCGGACACGGCTACCCAGTCTGGCACTACTGAATCCGGTGGCGCGACCCCGTCTGGCACCGCTGAATCCGGTGGCACAAGCCAGGCTGGCAGCGCGACCCAGTCTGGCACTTCCGAATCCAGCGGTGCAACCTCATCAGGTAGCGCGACAGAAGGCGCCCGTGGCCAGGCGGCAGGTACCGACGTAGCAGCAGCGGACGACAAGGCGCAGGAGAATACCTCCGCTGCTGGCACCGATAGCAGCACGACGGGTTCGGCGGACAGTGTGAGCAGCAGCGGCAGCAGCAGTACGGGTTCCTCTGGTCGGCCCACGGCCCAATCCAATAGCCAGACGACCGTCCAGAGCCAGACCTCTGGTGCAACAGCGGATCAGACTCAGGATCAGGACGCCTCTTCACCTAGTAACAGCAAGACTGAAGGCCAGGGTCAGCAGGAGGCCCAGAACCAGGAACAGACACAGGGGCAAACCGCAGGGGCCACTCAGGACGAAGAGCAGGCGAGTGCGGGGGCTGCCCAGGCTCAGACCATGGGCTTTGTAGACCACGGCGTGCCGACGCCGGTAGCACAGACGCGGGGCGTTGTCTCGACCGTCGACCAGAATGGTCAGGACGTGGTGCTGACCTGGCTGCAGGATTGGCGGGGTGGTTATTCCGTGCTGATGATCAATGCAGAAACAGGTGCATCGCAGCAGTTTGAAGCGCCGTTCAAGCCGGAGGGGGACGAGCCTTCAGCCCTTTATCTGTCGTCGAAAAATCGCTTGTATACATTATTCAATAATAATTTCGTTGAGTTTGATGTTGCCAGCAAGCGCTTTACCTATTACGGCAAGACCGAAGGCAAGACCGCGATGAGCATGACCGAAGACAAAAACGGTCAGATCTGGGCGGCAACCTATCCCAACAACCAGCTGGTCAGTTTCAACCCATCGAATTCATCATTACATGATCATGGTCAGCTGGCCAAGGAATCATGGGCGCAATATCCGCGCTCCATCGCAGCCGACGGACATGGCTGGGTATATGTGGGTACGGGTCTGGCCGCTTCGCAGATTTATGCTTACAACGTCAGCAGCAGCAGCATACGGGCATTGCTGCCGACAACCCAGCGGATTTCCGGGGCTGCCGTCGTAGGTCAGTCTGAAAGTAATGCAGTCTACGCTACCAATGGCCAGCAAAAATTCATGCTGGCCGAAGGCAAGGCCAGCGGACTGGGTAGCAAAGATGAAATTGCGGCCTCGAACCTGAAGGCGGGCGCCCAGAACATGGTGGACCGGGATTTTCCGTCGGGACGTCGCCTGATCTCCATGGACATGCATGACCGTCTCTTGGTCACCCGCAATGCAGCGGGTCAGGAGAAAACGGTGCGCTTTACCTACAACACGCAGGGGGCAGCACTGACATTTGTCTGCGTCAGCGGAGGCAACCGGGTTTGCGGTGGCACCCGCTTCCCCATGCACACCTTCTATTTCAACAGTAACGACAACAAGTTTGACAGCAGCCAGATTCCCCGTCAGCCAAATGTCATGGTTGCGCTGGGTTCACAGATGTATGTGGCCGCCTACCCGGATGGCAAGCTGCTTCAGGAAGAAGCCGCAGGCAAGAACGAGTTCAAGGAGGTTCTGAGCGCCTATCCGTCGATTAACCGACCGCATGCCATGGTCATCCTGAAGGGCGGCAAGCAGATTGTCCTTGCAGGAACGCCAGAATACGGCATGACCGGGGGCGGCATGCTCTTCTGGAATCGGGAAAATGGTCAGAAGAGCGCAATCGACCATTGGCATCTGGTTCCGAACCATTCGGTTCAGGCGCTGATCCAGCTGTCCAATGGCATGCTGCTGGGAGGTACTACCGTCGCGCCAGGAACGGGCGGCGTGACCAAGGCGACCGATTCGGGTGAACTGTTTCTGATGGATCCCAATACGCACCAGGTGAGCTGGCGGGGATCTCCTGTGCCGGGGGCCCGGACGATCACTGACCTGGTTGCTGGACCTAATGGTCTGATCTATGGTCTGGCCGACAGCGTGGATCTGTTTGCCTTCAACCCGAACACGCACCAGGTGGTTTCCGTCAGCCGCTTTGCCCGTGATCTGGGTCCATCGATTTTCGCCCAGGGGACGCGTGCCTTCGTCCGTACTGATGACGGTAGCCTGTATGTCCTGCTCTACAACGGCATCGGTAAGGTCGATACCAAGACCCATACTGTCAGCCGGGCCGTTTCATCGCCGGTGCGTATCACGGTTGGTGGCGCCAGCGCTGGCAGCCGGATCTACTTTGGGTCGAACAATCATCTCTACAGCTGGCAGGCCAAGTAATGTCTGACTAGCGGATGACTTTCTCCTGCCCCGGCTGGTACCCGCACTGTGCGAACCGGCTGGGGCAGGAGAAACGCCTGTCAGGGCAAAATCATGAATAATGAATTATAAGCGATCATGATAAACTGTTGTTAATTGACAACATGTATCAACTATTTGTTTTTGCGTGGGAATAACGTACATAGTTGGCAATCCCTGCGCCTTTTGTGTTGACTGCCATTTCAGGGCAGCTATATTCATAGCGATTCCTCCCTGACTGAGAGATTCGTTACAAAATGTCCAAAACGCGCATCTTTTCGGTTGTCGGTGCCCGGCCCCAGTTTGTCAAGGCCGCCATTGTCAGCCAGGCCCTGGAAAAATATCCGGATGTCGAACATGCCATCGTACATACCGGTCAGCACTATGACCAGAATATGTCCGATATATTTTTCCAG
Source organism: Lautropia sp. (assembly GCA_030527825.1). GTDB lineage: Bacteria > Pseudomonadota > Gammaproteobacteria > Burkholderiales > Burkholderiaceae_E > Lautropia. The sequence continues at coordinate 297,268 of JAUNAC010000001.1, read as the reverse complement.
GAACTCGGGATGCCGGCCCCGGCCTTCAACCTCAGTATCGCCGCCAGTGGCCACGGCGCCATGACTGGCCGGATGCTGGAAGCCCTGGAGAAGCTCTATCAGGATGAAAAGCCGGACGTAGTAGTGGTCTATGGCGATACCAACAGCACGCTGGCTGGTGCACTGGCTGCCGCCAAGATTCACCTCCCTCTGGCCCACGTCGAGGCTGGGCTGCGTTCGTTTAACCGCATGCCGGAAGAAATCAATCGCGTGCTGACTGATCACATCACCGATGTGCATTTCTCCGTGACTGATGTCTCCACGGCCAACCTGCTGCGTGAGGGCATCAGTGGCCCGCGCGTCGAGCAGGTGGGCGATGTGATGTACGACTGTGCTCTACAGATGGCCGAGGTGGCCGAGCGTCGCTCGAAGGCGCTAGAAACCTTTGGTGTCGAACCAGGAAAATTCGTGCTGTGTACAGTGCATCGGGCCAACAATACGGATGATGCGGCCCGTCTGCGCTGTCTGATGCAGGGGCTGGATCTGCTGGCAGCCCACCTGCCGGTCGTGTTGCCGCTGCACCCCCGTACCCGGGCCCGTGTGGACGCGCTCGGTTTCAAGCCGAGCTCACCCGGTTTCAAGATTGTCGATCCCATTGGCTATATCGACATCGTACGTCTGGAGCGGGCGGCGGCCGTCATCGTGACCGATTCCGGGGGCGTGCAGCGTGAAGCATTCTTCCATAAGGTGCCCTGCGTGACCTTCCGCGATGAAACGGAATGGACCGAGCTGGTTGACTCTGGCTGGAACGTACTGGCACCGCTGGACAATCCAGAGACATTCCGGGATATCTGCCTGTCCCGTATCGGTACGAAGGGTGATCCGAAAGAGCATTACGGTCATGGCGATGCAGGTCAGAAAATCGCCGCCACGCTGGTCAAGATGCCGCAGATGACATTCAAGCGCTGAGTCTTTCCGTCGTTTCCATCAGGCCCCCTGTCCGCAGTTCCGCGCCAGCCCCCATGCCGGGCTGCGCGGGAACGGACGTTCTTTGCAGGCAGCACCCAGATCATGGAATCCCGCCGTTTGAATATCCTTTTCCTGACAGATAACTTTCCGCCTGAGCGGAATGTGCCCGCCATGCGCACCTGGGAACACGTCTCACGTTGGGTCAAGGATGGTCACCAGGTCACGATCATCACCACGGCGCCCAATTTCCCGCAGGGCCGGCCACTGGCAGGCTACAAAAACCGCTGGTACTTCCGGGAAGACATGGAAGGAGTCAAAGTCATCCGGGTCAAGAGCTATATCGCGGCCAATGAAGGTTTCCTCAAACGCATTCTGGATTATGTGTCCTTCATGGTCACCGGCGGCATTGCCGCGATGTTCCAGCGCCGGCCCGATATCCTGATTTCCACATCGCCCCAGTTTTTCTGTGCGGTGGCGGGGTGGATCGTTTCCCGCCTGCGTCGCCTGCCCTGGATCTTCGAGCTGCGCGATCTCTGGCCAGCTTCCATTGTGGCCGTTGGGGCCATGAAGGAAGGGGCGCTCATCCGCATGCTCTATTGGATTGAGATGAGCATGTACCGGGCGGCAGACCGGGTCATCGCGGTGACCAAGGGGCTGCGGCAGGATCTCGTCGATCGCGGCATTCCGGGCGACAAGGTGGTCGTCGTGCGCAATGGTGCCGACACCAACCGTTTCACCCCGCGTCCGAAGGATCCAGCGCTGGTGGAACGTTTCGGGCTGCAGGGCAAGTTCGTCGTCGGGTATTACGGCACCATTGGTATGGGCGCGGGTGTGCAGACTGCGGTGGATGCCGGGGCTTTGCTGCGTGACCGTGACGATATCGTCATCATGCTGGCTGGCGCAGGTGCGGAGTATGACGAGGTCGACAAGTCGATTCGCGATCAGCGGCTGACCAACGTCCGGCTGCTGCCGCCATTCGATCAGGCCGAGATGCCCGCAGTCTGGAGTCTGCTTGATGCCGCCATCGTGATGATGAAGGACAGGCCGCTGTTCAAGGCGACGATTTCCTCCAAGACGTTCGAGGCGCTGGCCATGGGGCTGCCCGTCATCATGAGCCTGCCGGCAGGTGAAGCCACTGGACTGGTGGATGAATATGGCTTTGGCATCAACGTTCGCCCGGAAAACCCGCAGGACATGGCGGCTGCCATCAAGCGGCTGGCGGATGAGCCGGAACTGACGGCCGTCCTGGGCAAGAAGGCGCTGGCTGCCTCAAAAGACTTCTCGCGCGAGCGCTCGGCTGGCCTCGTGATGGATGTGGTGCAGGATGTGGTGGCTAGCCGTAATAGCGGACACTGAGTCAGTGGATGACCGGTAATCATCAAACCGGCCGGTCCCCTGGTGACTGGCCATATGGAAGGCTTCGTCCATGAACATCGACAAGTTATTTTCTGCTGGAAGTAGCGGTAACGTCCTGGTGCTTGCACCCCATACCGATGACGCCGAGCTGGGTTGCGGTGGCACGGTGGCCCGCCTCATTAGCCAGGGGCATCGGGTTATCACGGTCGCTTTTTCAGCGGCAGAGGATTCGGTACCAGCCGGCTTTCCGCGTGATGTACTGCGAACGGAAAACCGTCAGGCGGCCCGGCAGCTGGGGGTGGCGTCTGAGGATTGCCTGGTGTTGGACTTTCAGGTACGCACCTTTCCGGAAAACCGGCAGCGCGTCCTGGACACGATGATTCGGCTGAATCGCGAATATAAGCCCTCACTGGTGTTTTTGCCCAGTAGCACGGATACGCATCAGGATCACAAAACCGTGGCTGAGGAGGGGTTTCGCGCCTTCAAGCGCACGACCATCCTGGCCTATGAGCTGGCCTGGAACAACCTGGATTTTTCCAACCGTTGCTTTGTGCCGCTCTCCGAAGAAGATATTCAGAAAAAGATCGCGGCACTGTATGAATACCATTCGCAGCAGGCGTGCCGATCATACGTGAATGAAGCGTACGTCCGGGCGCTGGCCCTGGTACGCGGTACACAGATCCAGCAGCCGCTGGCTGAGGTGTTCGATGTGCCACGCCTGATACTGACCTGAGTGCAGTGCGGCCCGCCGTCTGGTGGGCGGGTGCTCGATCAGGGTGCCAGGTGCAGCACGATGGGCCAGTTGGAATCGGTACCCGCCGAGATGTTGTGATTGAAATGATAGGCGTTGAGCCATGCACCGTTGACGCGGTGTTGGGCGTTGGATTCCGTGAAGGCGGCTGGTGCGCTGAATCCATGGTGACTGCCGTTGCGGAAATCGGCGAATTTCCACTGGCTGACACCTGCTGGCTGAAATTCAACGTCATAAGTCTGCCCGGCAGCGAGCACGATGCCCTTCGGGCCACCCACGGGAGCATCGTACCAATAGATTTTGCCCACCCGGTTGGCCAGAACACGGTAGTTGGCGCTGCCGGTGTAAAACTGGCCGCTGGCCATGGTGTGGCCGCCCTGAACGATCCGCCATTGCAAGGCACCTTTGACCGCGGCTGCCGTGGCGACGGAGAGCGCAATGATGCGATGGGTGCGGTCAGGATGAAACCGCTCGCGAACGGGATGGTTGCGGGTGGCAGTGAAGATCCGGCCAGGGTCTATGGCGCCACTTTCCATGGCGGATACGCCCTGGGATTGCCCTTCCCGTGTTCTAAGCTGCAGGATGGGCACATAGTAGTTGCCGCCAACGGCAGTACGGGTCATGTCCAGCCAGCTGAAGGATTGGCCGGACCAGGCTGCACGGCTGCCCAGTAGCGTCGCCCAATCGGTTGGGCTGATCCAGCGGGAGGGACGGCCGTTATCGCTGCGGGTGACGCTGTTGTTGCTGCTGATGTAATTCCGGTCGGGAGACGGATGGATGTTGTCCATTACCAGGTGATAAATCTGGCCGGCCGTGAGCGGTCGCTGGCTGGAAAAATAGGTGTCGGCAAAGATGGGTCGACCCTGGTGCGCGGCCTGGCCGGGAGTAAAGTAAGCGGTAGCCAGCGGGCTGGCCCCCAGGTTCGGTGCATGGGCATGGCTGCCGTCATCGGGGAGCAGGCGCAGACGGATGGTGCCCCCGTCTCCGGCGGAATAGCCATTTCCTGGCTGCCAGTAGAGGCGGGCAGTACCCAGGTGTCCGCTGATGCGAGCCCGAAAGCGGTTGGACACGATCTGTTCACGCTGACGGTGGATGCCGATGATGGTATTACCCAACGTGTCCTGCCGGAAAACGCCAGGGCCATAGAGGAGTTGTGCTGCCCGAGAGGTTAGAGGCAGCTCACTGCGGCCGGCCTGGATCATGGCCTGGTTGCCAAGTGCCTTCAGAGATGGGGCTGGGGGGGTGCGCTGGGCTCCCGATACGGATTGCGTATGGGCCAGACCGGGCATCCAGGCACTGGCCAGGAAGAAAACAAGAGGGAAAAGCGCTGGTTTCCGGAAGTTTGGAAGGGCATTCAGTCCTGATTGGCCATGAACAGGCATGCTGATCTCCGATAGTGATAATGTAATGATAGGTTATTTTTGTTAATTTAAACAAAAATTATTTCTAATAGAAACATGCCATGCCCTCCGTCCACGCTAGCTTGGCGGACGATCACCATCATGGGCGGGGCGCCCAATGGTGTGCTGATTCTCTGCCTGGCCCGTCGGATGATGCGGTGTTCAGGGCGCCTGGTGTAGCACGATGGGCCAGTTGGATTCCGTGCTGCCGGCCATCAGATGAGACCAGTGATTGGCATTGATCCATCGGCCTGCCACCTGGTGCTGGGCGTGTGATTCCGTGAAGGCGGCTGGTGCAGTAAACCCATGCTGCGAGCCGTTGTAATGATCGGCGAATTTCCACTCGCTCTGGCCTTCTGGCTGGAATTCCACATCATATGTCTGCCCGGCTTGCAGCGCGACTCCCTGGCCAGGCGCGCCCACGAGCGCGTCATACCAGAATATTTTGCCGGTTCGGGCACTGTCGGCACGCGTGAGCAGGGTGCGGTAGTTCGGGGTGCTTTCGCTGATCCTGCCACTGGCCAGCTCGGTGGTTCCATGCAGGATGCGCCATATAAGTGTTCCCCCGGTGCTGGTGGCGGTTGCAAACGACAGGCCAGTGATCTGACGGGAAGTCAACGGCTGAAAGCGTTCACGAACGGGGTGATCATGGCGCAGCGTGAATATCCGGTCAGGGTCGACCGATCCGCTTTCCATGATCGACATGCCCTGTGTTTGTCCATCTGTGGTGGTCAGCTGCAGGATAGGGGCATAGTAGTTGCCCCCGGCGGGGTGACGGCTCAAATCTGTCCAGGCAAATGATGCGGTACCGGCTGCTGGGCGCGTACCGGTCAGCGTGGCCCAGTCGGTAGGACTGACCCAGCGGGAAGGGCGGTCGTTGTCCTGTTGGGTGATAGCGTTATTGCTGCTGATAGAGTTCAGGGCCGGTGTCACATCTATGTTGTCCATGACCAGGTGATAGAGCTGGCCACTCTGCATGGGGCGCTGGCTGCTGAAATGGGCGTCAGCAAAGATAGGATGCTTGTCTAGTGCGGCCGCACCGGGGGTGTACTCGGCCGTAGCGAGAGGGACGGCCGTCATGTCGGGCTCATGGCTGGTATGACCATTGTCGGGCATGAGCCGTAGGCGGATGCGTCCGCCATTGCCCCGGGAATAGCCTGGCCCGGGTTGCCAGTACAGGTGGGCACGACTGAGGTGGCCACTGTGGCTGGCTCGGAAGCGGTTGGAGACGATCTGCTCCAGCCGGCCATTCACTCCGATCATGGTGTTGCCCAGGGCATCCAGCCGGAAGACTCCCGGTCCGTAGAGCCGTTTCACCTCCGGAGACACGAGTGGGTAACCGTCCTGTCCAGGCTGCTGGACAATGCTGGTTTCGGGCGAGAGGTTTGTTCCTTGACCGCCGCACCCAGATAGCATCAGGCTGAAAAAAATAAAACAAACAAGCGAAGATTTGTTTATAAAATTACTTAAGTTCGGTTTATTTTTGCATAAAATGTTGCTAATTTTCATGAAATGGTCTCCAGCGATAGACCGGCGATGGTAGGAGGCAGGCTGGTAAAAGTAAACGGCTGGTCACGAAAATGTGTACCGGCGGAAAATAAATCAACACGCCGGGCCAGATGGCGCTGCTCTGGTGGTGCCGGGTGTCAGACCAGGGGAGGCGGGACAGAGAGGCTGTCCCGTCATGGCGTTTCAGCGCCCGTCCGATGGGGTCAGATGCAGGACGACCGGCCAGTTGGAGCCGCGCTGTGACTGGGTGTAGTTCCAGTGGTTGGTGTTGATCCAGGTACCGTTGTGGAAATGTTGCGCCTGAGATTCGGTGAAGGCAGCGGGCCAGCGAAAACCGTAGCTGGCACCGTTGCGATGGTCGCCGAACTTCCACTGGCTATCACCCTGAGGGCGGAATTCAACATCATAGGTCTGGCCGCCGCGCAGCCGGATATCCCGAGGCAGTTCGATGTCATACCAGGTGGTCCCACCAATCGAGAGGCCGGTATTGGTGCGGATCAGGTGATAATTGGGGCGTAGTGCCTCGATGATGCCACTGGCTAGCACATTTTCCCCTTGCAGGATACGCCAGCCGAGGCGCCCGCCTACCGACGCGGCTGTCGAGAACGACAGACCGGACACCAGCTTGTCGGTAGCCGGAGTGAAGCGCTCGCGCACTGGTTCGCTCTGGGTGGCGGTGTAAACCGTTTTGCCATCAACGCTGCCTCCCTCCATGTCGGAGACGCCCTGCGTCTGGCCGTTGCGCATGGTCAGCTGCAGAATGGGGGAGAAGTAATTGCCGGATGTGCCTTTTTCTGTCAGGTTGACCCAGGTGTAGGGGCGCTTCGATCCGCGGGGGCGCCGGGCCTGCAGGGTTGACCAGTCCAGCGTATTTAGCCAGCGCCCGGGGCGGCCGGTACCCGTATAGGTGATGGCGTTGTTGCTGCTAATGAAGTTGTCGTTGGGCTGCGGGTCCAGGTTATCCATAACCAGGTGATACAGCGAGCCACTTTGCAGGGGCTGTCGGCTTTGCGTAACCGGAATATCCTGGAAAATGGATTTCTTGTCTTCGCCGGGCCTGAGACCTGGGCGAAACACGGTCTGGGCCAGCGGCTCCCCTGTCATATTGGGTAAATGAGCCGGTGATCCATCATCCGGAAAAACGCGCAGCCGGATGACGCCACCGGTCCCGCCAGCGTATCCCAGTCCCGTTTGCCAGTAGAGTTTCAGGCTGGCCAGGTAACCGCTGTTGAGTGACAGAAAACGGTTCGACACCAGTGTTTCGAGATTGCGGTAGGAACCAATGATGGTGTTGGCAAGAGCATACTGGTTGAAGACCCCGGGGCCGTACAGGCGCTTGAATTCAGGGGAATTCAGCCGATAGCCCCCCTCGCTGACCTTCAGTACGCGGCTACGGGCCGCGATTGTCGATGCTGGCGGGCTGGCAGAGCCGTTGCCGGTTTGCGGGTTGGCTGGCCGACCGGCATGGGACGGCTGGTTGAGATACCCGCCGTGGCGGGCCCAGTCTGGCAAGCCGGGATCGTCCTGTGACAGGGTGTTGGTCGGGCGCGGATGTTTGAGAGTCAGTGCATCGAGCCGATCTGTGTGCGCCTTGTATGCCTCATCTTTTTCACCAGCGGACGGAGGCAGGATTTGTCCTGATACCACGGTGCCTTCCCCGTCTGTCTGTGCTCGAAGATTGCCTGTGGCAGCTTCGGCACTGGCGATCAGCACAGCAGAGGCCAGATTGGCGAGCACGCCAGGGCCCGTTGGCATCGTGGTGCTGGCTGCCGGAGCAGCGGGTGGCTCCACGGCATCTTCTTCATTGTGAGGCGCGGAGTCCAGAATGTCCGGGCGTTCATCGGGTGCCTGGGTAAAAACGGCAGCTGTATCCAGCGGGACGACAGGGCCAAGGGTCTGGCTTGAGATGAGAGGTTCAGGCCCAGGCGCCTCGCTCTGATCGGAACTGCCACAGCCAACCAGTGTCAGGGAAAGCGCAAGACAGGTACTGAGCATGGTGGGCTTGCAAGGAAAGCAGGGAGAAGTTGTGCGAAGTGGGGAACGGTGGATACGCATGACTGAGGTCCCTGAAGACAGGGAGGAACCGTGGTGGCCGGGGCACCGCTTCCTCTCGGATCAAGGAAAACGGTCACGGTTTCAGTCTAGGTATATTGTTGCACAAAAACATCAGGTGGACGTATCGGCGGCGAGGCAGGGGTGACCGGTGGTACGGCCTGATTGCCCTGCTGGTGTCGGGCAGACCTCTGCTCAGCGCCTGAGAATCTCCTCGTAGAGTTTTTCCAGACGGCTGGCCTGTGTATTCCAGTTGTACTGTTCCATCACCGCTTTCTGGCCGTTGCGACCCATCTGGGCCCGGCGCTCCGGATTGTCTCGCAGCGTAACAATGGCCCTGGCGATGGCGTCGACATCCATCGGATCAACGCACAGGCCAATATCGTGTTTTTCCACGAAAGCCACCCAGTCTGGAATGGTCGAGACGATGGAGGGAATGCCGGCCGCCATGTATTCCAGCAGCTTGATGGGTTCAGCGCTGACATGATTGGGCGTGGGGTGCAGTGTGCACAGACCGGCAAAGCTACGCTGCAGGGCGTCGCGGATACCATCACGTTCCACCCAGCCCAGCTCGTCGACCCGTGCCCAGCCGGTCATCGCCGCAGCCTGCTCATGTTCTGCCCTGGTCTTGAAGGTTCCAGCGAGGATCAGGCCCACATCGGCTTTTTCTACGGCGGCTACCGCTTCATAGATTCCCCGGATGCGGGAAATACCGCCCACGTAGGCGACGTGGGTGGCGGGGGGCAGCTTTTGTACGAGCGCCGAAATGGGCAGGTCGGCCTCCTCCGCACTGGGCGGGCTGGCCAGCTCTGAAAGCAATGGATAGTTGTGTACCACTACCAGACGCCGAGCAACGTCTTCGAAGAACGGGGCCAGCTTGGAGGCAGCCACCACAGTACCATCCAGCCAGCGGGCAGCGATGCGTTCCATGCCTCGCGCCAGGCGAGAGACCAGCTTACGTATGGGTGCGGCAATCCAGTGCTTGGTGAGAATCTGGTTGGCCAGATCCTCGTGGATGTCGATCACTACCCGTCGTCCACTGAGCTTGAGCAGCAGACCCAGCGGGATCAGTTCGGGATCATGGAAGTGATAGATCTGGGCATCGACCTGCCGGCACTGGCGCCATGCGTGGTACATCTTGCGGGTCATGCGGGAGATGCGACCCGCCCCGGGACGCTCCTGAAGGGGGTGAAGGGTGACCCCCAGCGCGGCGGCCTCAGCGACTTCTGCGGGCGTTGCCGCGATGACGGCATGTGCGTCATAACCGGCTGCCGCCAGCGAGGCGAGTTCCTTGCGGACGATGCGGATTTCGACCCCACGGTGCACAGTGGAGAAATGGCAGATGCGGATCGGGTTCATGTCCATCCCTTGCCGAAGCGAAAGCGCAGTGCTTCCCGGATCCGGCATGTGAGTTCGGAAAGGTTCGACGGCCAGTGTGCACGCCAGGATTTTGGATGTGTGAGGATGCCCAGCGGTGTGACACCCTCGCGGATGAGTGCCAGGGGCTCGCCCCTGACCCAATAGTGAGGTGGATTGCTGTCGGACAGGTAGCAGCTAAAGGGGGTCATGACGTTGTCGTCATAGCACTCGCTGCGGATGCCCAGCTGCTGACGCAGGGTTTGATCCTGCAGCAGTGTGTGATTGGGCATCCGGAGATGGCGGTTCATCCAGTCGCCATGCGAGCAGACGATATCGGCCGGCAGATTGAAGCGCTTGCGGAAATCGGCCAGCTTTTCGGCAAACATGGCCTGGATCGCCGGCATGGCAGTCTGTACGGCTGCAGGGGTGCGCAGCCGATGCTGCTTGGCATAATCGGCGAGCTCCTCGAAGTGGTAGCTGACATGAACGCCCGCCTGCGCCAGTTGGCGGATCACGTCGGCGTTCATGGTGCTCTGACGGAAATAGTAGCTGGCCCGACAGTCCAGGGACTGTTCGATCTGATGCCAGACCAGGGCCAGCGTCGGGTCGGTGTCGATGTCATGGCGCATCACCAGGATCCGCTCGGTGGGGTCTGTCGTACCCTCTGTCTGCAGGGTCAGCCACTGGGCATTATCGATGACGCGATAGCCCTGATCCTTGGCCAGTTGCAGAAGTTGGCGATAAGCATGCTGCCGGTCGGGCAGTATCAGCTCTTCATACAGTCGCCAGCCTGCTTTTCGGATATGGCGGAAAAATCCTTGACGCATCATGGGTCGGGTCACGGGCAGGGAGCCCCGGTGATGTCCAGCAGACATCGGGGCATGGATGGCACAGAACTCACGGATCATAAGGCGGATTTGTCGACAGGGGGCGATCAGGTGCCTGGTGGAAAGAACTGGGAGTGATCCTGATAGCGCGCGCGCCTTGCTGCATGCCGTGGAGCGGGGGAGATGCGGGTCGGTGGGGAGAATTGGGTGTTCGCAAACTGGGTGTTCGCAAACTGGGAATGGGAAAACTGGGTGTTGTCGAACTGGGTGTTGAACTGCTGTTCCGCACGCCGGCGACGTACAACCTGTCCGAACCGGGCCTGCTCCAGCGCTGCGGAGGCAAAGCCCACACAGAAAAACAGGGCGACAAATGTGACATTGCGGGCCAGGCACCACGAGAGCACGACAAAAACGAGAACAGGGGCGGTTTCCTTGGCAATGCGCGGCCAGCGCTCGAAGCCTGTCATCAGGGCCGCCAGCAGCGTGCCCCAGATGGCGAGAAAGATCACAAATGGCACCAGGCCGGTCTGTGCCCAGATGTCCAGAATGTTGTGGATATAGAGCCCGGCGAATTTCATTTCGCCAAGCTGGAAGGCCCATTCACCGGTGAATGGCCGGTCGGTGAGTACACGCATGCCATGGTGCAGGATTTCCTGGCGTGTGCTCCACGAGCTGTCTTCCGTCCCTGGAGTCAGTGCAACCTGAAAACGGCTGCCTTCGAACAGTTGGGCCAGCATGCCGGTTTGATAGCCCAGGCCAAGAAGAACCACCAGGCCGATGACCAGTATCCGGGTGGAGAGTCCTCCAAAGAGCACGCCGACCGTGAGTAGCGCAGCCACGCCGAAGAAGGCGGCGCTGCGCGACGGGATAATGAACATCAGTCCGGCGGCAATGATGATGAACAGCCAGCGGTGCGATGTTTGACGGATCCGGGCAGCCAGAATGGCGCTGCAGATGGCAAAGGCATCACCGAGTTGCTGGTAGTTCAGACGGTTGCCGGTTTCAGTGGCAGCCTGATACATGCTGTCGATGGAGAAATTCTTGGCGTTGAGCAGGGTGTAGCAGGCCATGATGCCCCAGGTGATCCAGAGGGCGTTGTAGAGGCGATAGCTGCGCGTGGCGGCGCCGACCAGGTACAGAGCCAGGCCCAGCAGCATGATGGGCAATGTCTGCAGCAGCAGGGTTTCGCGCTCGCTGCTGGACTGACCCCATGCCTTGTAGCTGATCCAGGCAAAAACCGGGTAGGCAATGAAAAATGTGATCGTACAGATGGATACGTAGCGGCTGGAGATGCTGCTGTGCCGGGCCGCGATGGCTGCCAGGCAAAGCAGACAGGTCGAGGTGCCGGTCCAGATGATGCTGGGGACACCGGAGGCGACGTTCCAGAGAATGGGCAGTAGCCCGAAATGGAAGATGACAGCCACGCTAAGCAGCATGGAGCTGAATGCGTTGGGCCGCTGGGGACGGCTGCCATAGCCGAACGCGTCAAATAGCGTCAGGCGTGATGACCGGGATTTCCTGAATGAGGGAGCCGCCATATTGGTTCCTTATGTCATTCCAGTGCGATGCGGTGTCTGACTACGGGGAAACCGGGCAGACTGGACCCGGTCAGGCTCCCGGCGGGGTGGTGAGGGAGCCATTTCCTCCAGCCGCCCGCCATTGTAGTAGCAGATATACCACATAGAGTGCGGTATATCCCGCAGAGAACCACACAAAAGCGGTCATGGCCTGCTGGGGAACGGTGAAGGCAACGATGCTCATTGTGAGCAGACCGATCTGCCAGTAGAGATCCAGTTTGGCCTGCCGTACGATGAGCAGCGTATAACCCAGGGGGCTGGCAAAGAAGCGGATGAACAGCAGTGGCGCAAAGACCTGGGCGATTTCACCCGCTGCGCGGAAGGATTCACCGAAGACCAGGGCAAAGAGGGCTGGCCCCCAGAACAGCAGAGCGACCGACGGGAAGATGCCGAGAAAGGCCAGCAGGCGCAGTGTTTGCAGATAGGCGCTGCGGCACTGGCCGGTGCGATTGAACTCTTCGGCCGCCTTGTTCTTGAAAACGTCCTGGGCAGAGCTGGAAATGATGGACATCGGTGCCGAGATGGTGCGCCAGGCAGTTCCGAGCAGCCCGGCGGCATGGGCATTGAATCGTGCGCCGGTCAGCAGCAGCGGTATCTGTTGGGCAATGGTGTTGATCAGCGCTGCCGGCAGCGCGATCATGGGCGTGCGGCCATGCGTGCGCATGAGCTCACCATAGCTTTGGCAGGGCTGGTGCCGACCACCGGGATCGGGCAGGTCATGGGCCATCAGGAAGGATTTCAGACCCACCCAGGCTGCCCAGCTGCCCATGCTGGTTCCCACAACAAAGCCCAGCATCAACATCATGCTGTTGGGCCAGAATGCAACCAGCGCGACCTGTAGCAGTGCCGTCAGGCCGGCAGACGTGATCCGGATGTGGTTGACTACGCCGAACGATCCCGTGGTGACTGCCATGGACAGCCAGAGTGTCTGCATGGCAAGTGCCCAGGTACCCAGTCCCACCAGAATGGAGGCTGGCAGATGCCAGCCAGGCAGGCGCGCAGTAATCAGCGGCTGCGCCAGGATGGCGACGATCGACAGTAGCGCGCTGATGGTGATGCTGGTAAATACCCCGATGTGAAAGGCTTTTCGCCGGTCACTGGCTAGCGGCAGTGCCACCAGCAGCACTTCCATACGTGCGGTGGCCGGCACGATGGCAATGTAGATGACTGATTGCCAGATCGCGTAGACCCCCAGGGCTTCGACACTGACCATGCGTGCCAGCAGGAGCATGACCAGCAGCGGGATGGCCTGTGCTGTGGCGCTGCCGGTGAGTACCTTCAGAACCGTCCGGATGTAGGACGGTTGATGCGGGGCGGGATTGTTCACGGCGATGTCGGGATCAACGTGCGCCCTCGACGGCGCTGATCAGGTGCTCGATGATCTGTGTCTGCAACGCGGCGTCGAGATCGGGATACATGGGCAGGCTGAGTACTTCGGCTGCAGCCTGTTCGGCATGTGGAAATGACTGGCTGGCCAGTGGCGTGTTCGCGTAGACGGGCTGTTTATGCAGACACATCGGATAGTGGACCGCCGTGGGAATGCCGTTGGCCTTGAGTGTCTCGATGACCTGGGCACGATGGGGTACGCGAACCGTGTACTGGGCGTATACGCTGGTATTTCCGGCGGCGACGGAGACGGGACGAATCTGCGGGTGGGCGGCGCGGGCGAGCAGATCGTTATAGCGCGCACCGGCCTGGCTGCGCAGGCGGACGTCTTCGTCAAAATGGTCGAGCTTGACCAGCAGCACGGCAGCCTGCAGCGTATCCAGCCGGCCATTCAGCCCGATGCTGGCGTGCACGTAGCGTTTGGACTGGCCGTGCAGACGGATCTGCGAGATTTTGGTGGCCAGCGCTTCGTCGTTGGTGAAGCAGGCACCACCGTCACCATAGCAGCCCAGGGGCTTGCTTGGGAAAAAGCTGGTGGTAGCGATGGTGGTCAGGCCGCAGGAGCGCTGGCCGTGGTGAGTTGCCCCAAAGCTCTGGGCGGCGTCTTCAATGACCGGCAGGCCATGGCGGGCTGCGATGGCGTTGATGGCGGTCAGGTCTGCACACTGACCGTACAGGCTGACGGGGATGATGGCCCGGGTGCGTGGTGTAATGGCCTGTTCCAGTTGCTGCGGATCGAGATTGCAGGTGAGCGGGTCGATGTCGACAAAGACGGGTGTCGCGCCCAGCAGGCTGATGGTTTCGGCTGTGGCGATGAATGTGAAGGGCGTTGTGATGACTTCGTCGCCGCGGCCGATGCCCAGGGCCATCATGGCGACCTGCAACGCGGTGGTGCCATCACTGATGCCGACGGCATGTTTGACGCCAGCGTAGTCGGCCAGCCGTTTTTCGAGCTCGGCAACTTCCGGGCCCATGATGAACTGACCATGATCGAGCACTGCCTGCATACGTGCATCAATAGCAGGTTTCAGGCGTTGATACTGTTGTTTCAGGTCGATGAAATCGATGTGTTTGAGCGGAGCAGGCATGATGGCGTGATCTCGCAAAAGAGAAAGGGATGAACGCCGCGGCACCGCGTGTGGGGGTGCCGGGCAGTGAACGGATGACGGGCGCTCAGGCGGCAGGTTCGGCCGGGGCGCAGTGCTGGGCGGTGATGGTATAGCGGCTGTGGCACTCTGGGCATTGCACGGTGGCCTGCTCCTTGCCGTGGGGCAGGGCGGGCAGCTTGACACCACACTGGCAGACCCAGCCGGTGCGGCGTGCCGGCACACCGACCATCAGGGCATGGTCGGGCACGTTCCGGGACACGACGGCGCCAGCGCCGATGAAGGCGTAGCGGCCGATGGTGGTGCCACAGACCACGGTGGCATTGGCACCGATGCTGGCACCCTGGCGCACCACAGTATTGCGATATTCGTGCTTGCGCGAGACGTGGGCGCGCGGGTTGAGCACGTTAGTAAAGACCATGCTTGGGCCACAGAACACGTCATCTTCCAGTGTCACATTGTCGTAGATGGAGACGTTGTTCTGGACACGGACGTTATTGCCCATGGAAACCCGATTGCCGATGTAGACATTCTGGCCCAGCGAGCAACGCTCGCCCAGCACGGCCCCGCTGCAGACGTGGGTCCAGTGCCAGATCTTGCTGCCTGCGCCGATCTGGGCGCCCTCGTCGACGATGGCACTTGGATGAATGCTGATAGGGGAGGGGGTGTTGTTCATGGGGCGCGGGAAAGCCAGGAGATGGGGTGACTGAGGATGCCGGGGCAAGGTGCTCGATGCACGGCAGACAGGGCGTGAGAGAGCCTGGCAGGCGTGGAAAATTCTATAGGAAAGCCATCTGCAAACATGTGATGCATGTCAGCCTGTTGCGCTATCTGTGGGCATTGACTTTGTGGCGGGTAGAGAAATAATTCACGTCGCCAGAGATGTCATCATGAGGAAAAAAGCGGCTATTTTCTGCAACCTACATGTAATTCGCCTGTATCACGCAGGGGATTAATCACACTTCATGCTACGAACGGTATCATTGCGCAGATCAGCGGAGCTAGCACCGTTGCAACTGTTGTTTTTTTGAGACTGTTTGTTGGTCTGCGGGCAGGGTATTACAGGGCTGCATTTTTTGTCCGGTTATAGGGGCCATTCGTGGCACAGCCGCCGGGGTGGTTCGATGTTTTTCTCTGTTACTGCTTTTTTCAACGTCGCCCACGAGATTCTCGGGGCAGGCAGTCTTTCCAACCGGATGTTTACAAGAAAATGATTCCGTTATCGGTGCCAAATCTGGCTGGCAATGAATGGGCGTATGTCAAGGACTGTCTGGATACTGGCTGGATTTCTTCGGTTGGCGCTTACGTTACCCGCTTTGAAGAGGCGGTTGCCCGGTTCAGTGGCGCGCAGCACGGTGTGGCAACGGTCAATGGCACGACAGCTTTGCATATTGCGCTGATGCTGGCGGGAGTGCAGCCAGGTGATGCCGTCATTGTGCCGAACCTGACCTTTGTCGCATCGGCCAATGCCATTCGCCATGCCAGTGCCGAGCCCGTGCTGGTGGATGTGGATGCACAGACCTGGCAGATGGATCTGGATCTGCTGGCTGGTTTCCTGGCCGAAGCCGAACGCAGGGAGTCCGGTCTGTTCTGGCAGGGGCGCCGCCTGGCGGCGCTGATGCCGGTACATGTGCTGGGCAATATGTGTGATATGACCCGCCTGATGAGTCTGGCGGGCGAATATGGTCTGCCGGTGGTGGAAGATTCCACCGAGGCGCTGGGGAGCTGGTACCAAGGGCGGCACGCGGGTACGTTCGGCCTGATGGGTACATTCAGTTTCAACGGGAACAAGATCATCAGTACCGGCGGTGGCGGCATGATTGTGAGCGATGATGCCGGGCTGGCCCGCCATGCCAAACACCTGACCACGACTGCCAAGGCCGTGGCAACTGAGTATTTCCATGACGAGGTGGGGTACAACTATCGTCTGGTCAATTTGTTGGCGGCAGTAGGTGTTGCCCAGATGGAGCAGCTGCCCGGGTTCCTGCAACGCAAGAAGGTGGTGGATGAGCGGTATCGTCAGGCACTGAAGGATTGCGGAGATCTGTCTTTTCAGTTGATCACACCCGGGGTTCAGCCGAACAACTGGCTGACGACGGTTGCCACCGCTGACCAGGCTGCCCTGATGGCGGCGTTGCGCGCGGCAGACATTGACTGCCGGCCGTTCTGGGTGCCCATGAACCGCCTGCCGATGTATGCGCAATGCACCTATGTTCAGCACGATGATGTGGCTGGCCAGGTCTATGGGCGCTGCATCAGTATTCCGTCATCGACCAGCATTACCGATGATCAGCAGTCCGAAGTTATCGCCGTCATCAGAAAACATTTTTCAGGGAAAGCCGCATGATCGGGCAATTGAATTTGAATGCCTTCATCGGAGAGGTAACCGGGCGCGGGCACAGCATGTTTCTGCCTGATATCGAGGCCAACCGGCAGGTGCTGCGCGAGCGCATCAAGGGCAGCCGCGTCCTGGCCATTGGCAGTGCGGGTACCATCGGCGCATCTTTTGTGAAGGCGCTGCTGCCATTTGAGCCGGCGAAAGTGGTGGTGGTCGATACCAGCGAGAACGGTTTGACCGAGCTGGTGCGGGATCTGCGCAGCACCGACGGCCTGCCGCTGCCGCCGGAACTGATTACCTATCCAGTCAGTTTTGCTGATCCCGTGTTCGGACGCTTGTTTGGGGCGCATGGCCCTTTTGATATTGTGGCCAACTTCGCTGCCCATAAACATGTGCGTAGCGAAAAAGATATTTTTTCCATTGAAGCCATGCTGGAAAACAATGTTTTTCGCGCCCGTGATCTGCTGGAGCGGTTGACCCATACCCCGCCCCGGCATTTTTTCTGCGTTTCGACCGACAAGGCGGCCAACCCGGTCAATATTATGGGCGCCAGCAAGAAGATCATGGAAGACCTGATCATGGCCTACCGGGATCTGCTGCCGGTGACGACGGCACGCTTTGCCAATGTGGCTTTTTCCAATGGCAGCCTTCCCCAGGGCTTTCTGGAACGTCTGATGAAAGGGCAGCCTCTGTCTGCTCCCCTGGATGTGCGGCGTTATTTCGTTTCGCCCGAGGAGAGCGGACAGATCTGCATGCTGGCCTGTATGCTTGGCCGCTCGGGCGACATCTTCTTTCCCCGGTTGTCGGAAGATGTTGATGTCCGGCGTTTTTCGGACATCGCCTGTGATCTGCTGAAAACCTTGGGGCTGGAGGCAGAACAGCACGATTCCGAGGCGTCGGCCCGGCGTGCCGCTGCGGCTTTCCGGCCGGGTGACCGGAAATACCCGGTGTATTTCTTTACGTCGGACACCACTGGCGAAAAACCTGTCGAGGAATTTGTCGCTGAGGGTGAGGTGGCGGACTTTGACGAGTTTGCAGCGTTGGGGGTCATCCATACCCGTCCCGGGCGGACGCGACAGGAGATCGAAGGGCTCATCACGCAGGTACGAGGTTATCTGGCTGCTGGGGGCGAGGTGACCAAGGAGGGCGTTGTGCAGCGACTGGACAAATATCTGGGTGGCTTTGCTCACCAGGAAACCGGCAAGAATCTTGATCATAGGATGTGATGATGTACAGGTTTCTCAAGCGAACAATTGATCTGGTCAGTTCACTGAGCTGCACGCTGCTGCTGCTGCCCTTGCTGTTGCCGCTCGGCGTTATCCTGAGTTTTTCCGGAGAGGGTGAGGTCTTCTATCTGCAGAAACGCATGGGTTATAAGCGGCGGACGTTCAACATTTACAAGTTCGCCACCATGCTGAAGGACAGCCCCAATATGCCGGGGGGATCCATTACGGTACGGAACGATCCGCGCCTGCTGCCGCTGGGTGGTTTTCTGCGCAAATCCAAGATCAATGAGCTGCCGCAGCTGCTCAATATCATCCGTGGGGACATGAGTCTGGTGGGACCGCGGCCGCTGATGCCGGTCAGTTTTGAGATGTATCCAGCCGATGTGCAGCGTATTGTCTATGAGTCTGTTCCGGGGCTGACCGGGATCGGCTCGCTGGTATTTCGGGATGAGGAGCGTCTGGTCACCGAAACCGACATGGAGCCTCGCCAGTTTTATCGTGAATATGTCTATCCCTACAAAGGCCAGCTGGAGGCGTGGTACTACCGCCACCGCAGCTTCTGGGTGGACCTGAAAATCATTTTTCTGACGGCCTGGCAGGTGCTGTTTTCCGAGTCTCAGCTGGTATGGCGCATCTTTCCCGATCTGCCGCGCCCACCCTCAGGGCTCGGCCTGAGCTGAATGGCTGTGATTGGTCGTCTGGGCCCCTGAGGTTCCGGGCGCATATGTTCCCGTACCGGCACGGTTCGCGATGTCAGGCGCCCGTGCCGGTTCTGTTTCCTGACCCGATTTCAGTGCTGGAGTCATGTCGAAGCGCGCTATCATCATTGGCGGAATTGCCCAGTCGCTTGTCCGTTTTCGCGGAGATCTCATCCGGGATCTGATGGCCCGCGGCTATCATGTGACGGCTGCGTCCGCCCCCACCTCGGATGAGGCCATCGCTGCCTTGCGTGACTGGGGAGTGGACTATGTGCCCCTGCCAATAGACCGAACCTCCCTGAATCCGGTCAAGGACTTGCGTACACTGTATGCCATCCATCGCCTGGTGTCGCGAATCCGCCCGGATGTCGTCATTGCCTACACCATCAAACCCGTCATTTATGGTGGGCTGGCCATCCGCCTGTGCCGGCCGCTGCGTTTTCTGCCGATGGTCACGGGCCTGGGCTTCGCGTTTCACGGTGGTTCTACCTTGCGCAACATGCTGGCCTGGCTGGCCGTGAATCTGTACCGTCAGGCGCTGAAGCCGGCGCATCGGGTCATTTTCCAGAACCCCGATGACCGGAACGTGTTTGTGAGAAAGGGCATTGTGCCGGTTGCGAAAACCCGGGTGGTGAACGGCTCGGGCGTGAATCTGGGGCACTATGCCCGGGTGCCCCTGCCCGATGGCCCGGTGTCATTTTTGCTGGCTGCACGGCTGCTCAAGGCCAAGGGCATCTGCGAATATGTGGCAGCGGCCCGCCAGGTCAAAGTGAATTACCCCGATGCGGAGTTTGTCATCATCGGACATAAAGACACATCGCCCGACGCCATTCCGGCGGCTATGATTGCGGACTGGGCTACCGATGGCGTCGTGCGCTATGACGGTGGTGTTGCCGATATCCGGCCCTGGCTTGCACGGTGCAGTGTCTATGTGCTGCCCTCTTATTCGGAGGGTATGCCCCGCACCGTGCTGGAGGCCATGGCCATGGGCCGGCCGGTCATTACGACGGACGTTCCGGGGTGTCGGCAGACGGTGGTTCCCGGAGAAAACGGTTGCCTGATTCCTGCGCGTGACGTCGGAGCGCTGGTCAGGGCCATGGAGGCTTTTCTGGCCGATCCTGCCAGCATTCCTGTACAGGGTGAGGCCAGCTATCGGATGGCGCTGGAGAAGTTTGACGTCCAGGCCGTCAACCGGGATATTCTCCAGGAGCTGGATTGATCCCTTTCGTCAAGATTCGTTTTCCTGCGCATGTTTTCGACTTTCCGACGTGCCGGCCGTGCGCCGGCTGCTCAAAAGGCACCCTTCAGGCCGCTCTGGCTACAGAACAGTTTTCGGGGGTCACTCGCTGTCCTGCTGTTCATGACAGTCGTGATTCCCAATTCCCTGCCTCTTCCCACCATGGGCATGATGTTTCTGACCGCCCTGCTTGCCTGGCGAATGGTGGATTTCAACACCCCGATGATGCGGGTCGTCTGGATGCATGTTGCTTCGTCTGCCGTCACGCTGCTCTATCTGGCGGTGGGCATGTCGGCCGGCGCACCCAACGAGGCGTTCATGCAGATCCTGTTCATCTACATCATCTCGCCGGCGCTCTGGATACTCATTGCCGGCGGGGTGCTGGCTACTCTGCAGACTTCGCAGTTCGAGTCATGGATGGAGCGCTACACCTTTCTCGGCATGCTGAGTGTTGCCCTGTTTTTCTATCTGTTTCTGACGTATGGCAAGGACGGGGTATCTTTCTTCATTGATCCGGAAAATGCCAATGTCAGTCTGAGTGAGGGGGCTGCCGGGGCAACCATGTTCGTTTACGGCTCACTGATTTTCATGTCGGCAGCCCTGTTTGCTCTGCTGGCCAGTGGCGTATCCAATATCCGTCTCTACATCATGTTGGGACTGCTGGCCATAACGGCAGTCACGTCTGGCCGATCGGCTCTGATGCTGGCTACTCCGGTGGGGCTGCTGGCAGGTTATCTGCTTCGGCCTGGGCTCTATGGGGGGCAGGCTGCATCGTTACCAGCTGTTAGTGCCAGACAAATCCTTCTTGCCATTGGCTTGTGCGTGGTGTTCTTCGTGCTGCTGGGGGTCTTCACAGATATTGACGTATTCGACAGTCTCGGCCGCTTCATGGATGAAGTCGGTGCAGGTGGCGGTAGCGAAAGGACCGAGCAGGCCGCAGCCCTCTTCAATGGGTTTGTGCAGACCTATGGACTGGGCGCCGGCCATGGCATTGGTGTGTCTTATATTCGCAGTTTGCAGTATCCCTGGCGTTATGAGATCGTCTGGTTGGCTCTGCTCTACAAAGTGGGCCTGGCGGGGTTGCTGGTCTATGCTTACCCGTTTGCAAGTTATGCCCTGGGTGTCTTCAATGCCTGGAAGCGCCGCAGGCTGACCCTGTTCGACATTTATCTCTTTGCCGGTTTTTCGAGCGCCTTCCTGGCTTCGGCAACCAATCCATACATTGAGGCGTACGCCTTTCAGTGGATGTATGTGCTGCCAATGGTGATTTTCATGGTCAGGCATCCGGGATCTATGCAGTGGTTCGGTAACCGGCGTCAGCGGCATGCTGTTGTCCGGCAGCCGCTCGGCCGATGAGGCGTACCTTTCTGAAATATGCCGGGGTAGGATGCAGTAGCTGGTTGTGGCGGCCCTGGCAGGCCAGCGCCGCCAGTGGATGTCCGGATGGGCGTACTCAGTTGGATCCGCGCCAGTTTGGCGCCGTGGCCGATGGAGTATCGGATGATACCGTTGCCTGCATTGCGGCTGCCCGGGCGGCTGCCAGGCAGGGTGGGTGGCTGGTTTTCTCGCATGGTACCTATCTGATCCGGGGGCAAATAGAAATCGCCGGCGCCATTGCCGGTGTGCTTGGTCTGGGCGGGCGGATCATCCTGTCCAATGATGATGACCGGGCCGGCTTCCTGATCCGGAACTTGCAGGGCGCACATCCAGTGACGCGGCCGGTCTGGATTGCTCACCTGGATATCGACAGCCAGGTTTTCTACCGCGATCAGGCTGCCGTGTTCTACGGCATTGATGTACAGGGTGTCTGCTTTGTCGAGAACCGGATTCGCAATATCCGGATCGGGCGGGCGATTTATCTGCGCAGCATGTTGTCCGAGGATGTCGCACCGGGCGCCCCGGTGCCCGCCCAGGCGGAGGGACATCGCGGGGCAGGGCGCCGGGCCAGTTGTCGCAGCCTGGTGCGCCACATGGCGGCGCAGCCGGATGTGGATGAGCTGCTGGCGATGGTCTGTGCCAGTGGCCCTCTGCGCGGCGTCATGTGCAATGTCGTGGCGGGCAACCAGATCGAGATGGCAACGGCAGACCGGGGGATCGGCATCGAGATCGAGGCCGAGCGCACCTATCCGTCGGGTGAGCATGCGCCCATGCAGACCTGGCTCAAGAATTTCATGGTGGCCGGTATACCGGTGCCTGCCCGGGGCAATGTTGTCGTGGGCAATCGGGTGACAGGAGGCTATTACGGGCTGTCACTGTCGGGTGCTGGCTGGGGACTGGTGCAGGGCAATCATTTGCAGGGTCAGATGCGGTCGATGTCGGTCCAGGACTCTTCCTGCGCCAACATCATCGTTGACAATCAGGCAATTGATTCGGAATCGTCGTCCATTCATTTGGCCTATGGGTCGTCGGACAATGTCATTGCCTATAACGAGATCCGCACTGCGCGCGCCCATGGTGAAGGTTTGCTGCAGGCTTATGTCGGCTGCTCGCGCAACAGTTTCCATGAAAACACTGTGACGGTGGAAGCCGGGGCCTTGCCGCGTTATCTGGCATACACCGGCGTGGCTGCCAACGAAAACAGTTTCTGGTGCAACCATTTCACCGGTCAGGCGGAGCGTGCCTGCGTGGCGGTGGAGTCAGCGTTCAATAGTCGCGATCCCCGTCGCAGCCATCGCGGCTATGGCCAGCCTTATGGACGGGTTGATCATTTCACGAATCGTGGCATGTATGGGGTGCGGATCGTTGGTAACACCATGCATCTGAGCGGAGACACGCCCGTGATAACGCTGGCGCAGGTCAGTGATGCAGCCGGTGATTATCCGTTGTTGATGTGTGAAGTGGCTGGCAATACCGTGCATTGGTCTGGCCTGGGGGTGGGACTGGAACTGGCCGAGGGCCGTGCGGGCATGTTGCGGGAGGTTGTGTTCAGTGGGAACGTGTTCGCGCCGGCACTGACCGCGACACAGCAGGTGTTGCCGCGTGGGCATCGCCATTTTGTCGAGGCGATTGACCGTCGTCGGGTCATGCCGCCTTCTGACGGGGTGTGAACGCGTTGCACGTGCTGTGCAAGCCCGTGGTGCAGGCTGGGTGAGCTGTCCGGGTGACCGGCGGATCAGCGCCTAGCTGCCGCTTGATGAGGTATCTGCCGGCTGGCGCGAGCGATGGCCGGCCGCCCAGCCCAGCGCAACGGCGTCGATCAGGGCACGAATGACCCAGGCGATGCTGGCCCCATAGAGACCGTATAGGTGGGTAGCGAAATAGAGCGCAGGAATATAGAGGATAAGTTCGATGATCTGCAGTATGGCGCAGACATGAACGCGACCCTGTGCGTGCAGATAGGAGGTGAAAATGACGGACAGGGTGAAAAAAAAGGCACCTGCGCAGAGAATCTGGCCAATGTGGGCGGACTCCGGCCCAGTCTTGGCACCCATCCAGTAGTGAAGGATGATGGGAATGGCCAGGCATAGCACGACATAGAGTGCAGCAGCAGCGACAGTCATCCGGTTGCGCCAGTGCCGGAACATCAGCTGGCCGGCTGCCGGATCGGCCTGCAGCCTGGCAGTCAGAACCGGGAACATCACGGTGGTGATGGCTGAAAAGAGAATGGTGCTCTGAATGACGATGGTGTAGGGAATGTAGTAGGTGGTCAGGACGGCAGCGGACAGGGTGCCGGCAATGATGAAGCGGTCTGCCTGCATCAGCAGCGGATTGGCGATGTTGCTGATGGTCATCCATTTACCGAAGCGGTTGAGCTGCTGGCGGATGGCAGCCGGATCAGAACTGTCTTGAATGGTGTTAGCAGTCGTATCTTCGTCGGGCCGGGTTTCGGCGCTGGCCAGTGTCCGCAGATGGTGTTGGGCACTGCGATGGAGAAAGGCCAGGCCGATCAGCCGGCCAGCCAGCAGCGAGCCGGTAAGCGCGGTCAGGGAGTGCGTGACATAAGAAATGAGGAAGGGACCAACAAAGTCGATCAACCCCTGATAGAGCCGGATCAGGCTGGTGACCCGGAAATCCTCGAAGGCTTCGATGATGCCACGATAGAGCGCGCTCAATACCTGAACCGGCAGAATGGCAATAATGATCAGGGCAGCCTGGCGAAGCTCCTGGTCACTGACGCTATGGTGTTTGATCAGGGCATCTGCACCGAGCAGGACGGCCAGCAGAAAGAGGGTGCAGCCGATGCCGCTGTACTTGATTGACAGGTGCCGGGCCACTTCGACAGTGGCGGGAATGACCTGGAATGCGCGGCGGCCACGCAGGGCGGCGACGTACTGGGTGGTGGCCCGTCCGATACCAAGATCCAGCACGGATGCAGCGCTCAGCAGACTCCACGCCAGAGCCATGATGCCGAAGCGTTCCGCCTGCAGCCGTGCCAGCAGAACGGGAAAGAACACAGCTGCTGACAGCAGGGGGAGAACCAGGCCGACGACAGACCAGATGATTTTTGAACGATACATGCCGTGTGTGGATCAGGAGCGCAATCTGTCAGGCGATTGCGCGAGAAAGGATATCCGCCAGTCGTGGTCCTACTGCCTGGATACTGTAGTGTTCGCGGGCGGCCAGCCGACCGGCCTGTCCCATGGCGGTACGCTGTTCGGGTGAACGCAGCAAAGTTTCGATAGCCTGAACCCATTCGTCGGTGGTGCTGGCCAGCAGGCCGTTCTGGCCTGGGATAACCACGTCCTTGTTCATGCCGACAGCACTACCGATGACCGGCAGTCCGGTGGCCATGTACTGGATCAGTTTGAAGGAGCATTTGCCCTGCTCCCATGGCGTGTCGCGCAGTGGCATGATGCCGACATTACCCTGGGCAAGAGACAGGGCCTCAGTGTCAGCCTCCCAGACGATGCTTCGGTGGCGAACGCCTTTGAACGAGGGGGCATCGGCACCGATAGTGATCAGTTCGAGGGGGTACCTGCTTCCTACCTCTTCCAGCGCGGACTGTACCAGGCCGAGATACTGGCTGGTGGCCGGCGAACCAATCCAGATCAAGCGCAGCGGATGCGCATCCGATACCGCTTGCTGAACAGGATCAGGTGCTTGATGGTATTTCTCGAAATCAATGGTGCTGGGCAGGATGTCGACCCAGCTTGCGCCGGCGCGTTCAGCGCGTCCGGCCAGATAGCTGTTACCACAGGTGATGAGTCTGGCCCTGGCCATGAGCCGATCGATTTTCTGGCTCAGGAGCGTACGGATGAGCGGATTGCCGGAGCGGTCGTAGTTGTGAAAGATCGCGTCGTCATAATCCAGCCAATAAGGGGTGTTACCCAGCAGATACTTTTCCACTGCGTAGGGGATATAAGGCAGGAGCTCCTTTTCGATGCAGAGCATGTCGAAGCGGCCCCGGCGGGTAATGGCGGGCATCTGCAGTATCCGGGACCACAGCAGCCGCAGACGCTGGAGGTTGGTAGGCCGTCCCGCATATAGACGCTTGATGTAGTCGTTATCAAAAAGCGGAAAGAATTCCGTTTCGATGCCGGCTGCATGCAATGTGGGCAGGTACTGCAGAACCCTGACACGGGATGAGGCACCGAGGGTATTGTATCGGGTCAGGAGGGCAATTCGCGGCATGGGCAGGGGGCGGCAGGGGAGTCAGCTGCTTTATGGTAACAGTGCCCCGAAATGAAAACGCCCCCGACAGGAGGCGTTCAAGGGGCTTTCAGTGTGGCGGGAAATCAGCCTTGATGGCCTTCGCCGTAGAAGCCCTGACCGTAGGTTTCGCCATAGGTGTTGTACTCACCGTAATAGCGCCCGGCCTTTTCGAAGTCGTGATTGTTGAGAATCACACCGAGAATGCGCACGTTGGCTGCTGCAATGCGTTCCAGCCCGCGACGAACCATCGGAATGAGTGTTGCGCCGGCCTTAACGACGTAGATCAATCCGGTGGCTTGGGCACCGATGGGCAGGGCATCGGACACCATTTCCAGCGGAGGTGTGTCAATGACGATCAGTTCGAAATGTTCTTTGAGCTGTTCCAGCATGCTCGCAAAGCGCGGGCTCATCACCAGATCGTGTGCGTTGCGTGCACGAGTGCCAGCCACCAGAATGGAGATGTTCAGATCAGGAAGCGGCAACACGCAGTGTTCGATCGAATCGCCATGGAACAGATCGCTCAGGCCCGGCGTGTTTTCAGGGATGTTGAGCATACGGCGCAGTGCAGGCTTGCGCATGTCGCAGTCGATCAGCAGTGTGCGTTTGGTACGGCCCTGTTCGATGGCAAAGCTGGCGGCCATGGTCGACTTGCCTTCACCAGGCAGGGTGGAGGTAAATGCGACCACTGGCTGTGCCACATTCATGAGCGACAGGCGGACACCGGTCAGAGCGGAGCGTACGGATTCGGAGTACAGCGATTGTGGCTCCAGCTGTTGCAGCATAGGCAGTTTCTGGGCCTCTTCGCCTGCCAGTTTGGGCACGGCCACCAGGAGCGGGACGCCCAGTTTCTCACTGACTTCATCGCTGGAGCGGATGACGGCGTTTTTCTGTTCGCGGCTGATGGCCAGCATGGCGCCCAGTAAGGTACCCAGCAGCGCTGCCAGCAGAATGATCTGCGGTTTGGGGGGTTTGGCTGCCAGCAGCGGGGGAACGGCGGGATCAACCACCCGGGCAATCGGGTTCTGGAAGTCGGCAGTGGCGTCTGTTTCCTTCACTTTCGCCAGGAATGTCTGATAGATCTGCTGGTTGGTAGCCACTTCACGCTGCAGAACATTCAGCTTGCCTTCCTTGCGGTTAATTTCCTGGATATTGCCTTTGGAGGCAGCGACCTCCTGCTCCAGAGCGCGTTCTGATTCGCGAGCAACTTCATAGGCTTTGGATATGCTGGCGATCACCGCTTCGGACTGCTTGCGCAGGCTGGCGCGGGCCAGATCAAGTTCGCTTTGCGCCGCCTTATAGGCAGGGTGGGATGCGCCCATTGATCCCGCCACTTCGGCCATCCGTTTTTCGGCATTGGCTTCGGCAGCGCGCGCCGCCACGACGGCCGGATTATTGAAAACTTCCGGTACCTCGTAGCGGTTGCGGGCACCTCGCTGAACCTGGCGATATACCTGTTCCAGCCGCTGACGCTCTACGCGCGCCGCGATCAGGCGGTCAGATGAGTTGTCGAGCTGGCGTTCGTTGCCCCCCAGTGCTGAGGTGGGGGTCGCCACCAGACCGATTTCCTCGCGATAGGCCTGGAGGTTTGCCTCGGCATTTTCCAGGTCAGTCCGCAGCTGGTTCAGGCGGTCGTTCAGCCAGCGGCTGGCCGTCTGCTGCATGTCGAAGCGGGCGTCCAGATCGGCTGTGATGTAGGACTCGGCAGTCTGGTTGGCAATCTTGGAGGCCAGAACGGCATCGGGAGATTCGAAACGGATCTCAACCAGCTGGCTGTTTTTGATGGGAGAGATATCGAGCCCAGCCTTGTAGCGGGCCAGTACCCGTTCTTCAAGCGCTTCCTGAGACAGGGTTTTGACATTCCCTTCGGTCTGTTTTTCGCTGCCATCTGATTTCAGTTCCGGATTGAACAGCGGATTGTCCTGAAGGCCCAGTGCCTTGATGACCCGAATGCCAACTTCGCGCGAACGCATGAATTCGGCCTGGGTCTGGAAAAACTCCCGGCTCCCGGCAGGGACACCATAGATTTCTTCCAGTGGCACGACACTGCGTTTATTGTTTTCGATGAGGATGGTAGCGCTGGCCTGATAGATCGGAGTCATCAAATT
This sequence comes from Lautropia sp., assembly GCA_030527825.1. GTDB lineage: Bacteria > Pseudomonadota > Gammaproteobacteria > Burkholderiales > Burkholderiaceae_E > Lautropia. The sequence goes on along the minus strand of JAUNAC010000001.1, from coordinate 269,801 downwards.
GACCGCGATGGTGGCCAGCACGGTGACGACGGCTGCTGTGCTGAGTACGAGCCATTTGCGCTCCCGAATGATATTCAGGTAAGCGCTGAACGTCGGTGCCGCATTACGAACGAGGGGCATTCCGGGTCGGGGCGCGACGCCGGCCGGTTCGGCCAAGGAATGATCGTCGTCGACCGGAAATGGGTTGGACATGTTCATGATGAAGGGTAGTGCGGTTCGATGAGAAATCGGAATCAGGCTGTTGCTAGCCGGCTGCATGCATGTTGGCATGGGGGCAATCGAGGGCCGGACACAGCGCCTGCCTGTCAGCGTGCGAGCTTAGGCGAGTATCCCGATTCTGGCCAGCAAAGGATTATGCCGTTATTGACAAAATTCTGTTAGTGCTTCGATGCATCAATAAGGTTTTACGGTTTAACTGTGCGGTGTGGCACGTCGGAATCAGGTGAGAGCAGGGTTGCTAAGGGGAAATAACGATGGGTGGATGGAAAGTTTTCTGTAGCTTTCTTGTTCATCGCCACTATTTGAAACGTATATGTAACGAAATAGGCGCCCATACTTGGCGCGCCTCCGGAAACCTATGTAACCTGCGGACACATGCATGGAAGCACATTGATGGCCGTTTTCTGGCATTGCTCAGCGTGTTCGACGGGTTGAACGGCCTTGCTTGTCGTTTCTTTTTGTTAATTATGCCGGTTATCAAAAAAAGAGCGATCGGCAACCCGGAAAAATAGGATGGTCTGTGCGTTTCTTGGTCGCCGACAGTATTCGATCCCGTTATGCTGACCACTTCCATGACGTTCTGTGGATGCCCTGGTGCCTCTGTCTGCGCAGGTATATGCCATGCCATGACGTGAAGTGTTGGACACGCACTGCTGAATCTGTCAGGAATTATTGGCAACGAGTTGTGAGCTTAGGTGCAGTGTCCGTGTGCCCGCTCCGGAAAAGCTGCGTATTCGTGAAGGAGTTTGTCCTTGGTCTCAAATACTGTAAAAATCCCTGACAGTCGCAAAATCCGTTTTGCGCTGGTGGGTTGTGGCCGCATTGCTGCTAATCATTTCGATGCGTTGAGCAAGCACACCGATCAGGCCGAACTGGTGGATGTTTGTGATATTGATCCAGAAGCGTTGCGCAAGGCTGTTGATCGCACCGGGGCGAGGGGGCATACCTCGCTGACGGACATGCTGAAAGATAGCCAGGCGGATATCGTGGTACTGACCACGCCCTCCGGTCTGCATGCGGAGCAGGCCATTGAAGTGGCGCGCAGCGGCCGACACGTCATGAGCGAGAAGCCCATGGCAACGCGCTGGAAAGATGGGCTGGCAATGTATGCCGCCTGTCAGAAGGCGGGAGTCTACCTGTTTGTGGTCAAGCAGAACCGCAAGAATGCGACCTTGCAGGCGTTGCGCAATGCCATTCGGCAGGGCCGCTTTGGTCGGATCTATATGGCGGTAATCAATGTTTTCTGGACGCGTCCGCAATCCTATTATGATGCGGCGCCCTGGCGGGGTACGTGGGCGCTGGATGGTGGCGCTTTCATGAATCAGGCCAGTCACTATGTTGATCTGCTGGACTGGATGATCGGGCCGGTTGATCGGGTGCATGCGTATACGGCAACTCTGGCGAGGGACATCGAGGCCGAGGATACCGGCGTCATGAGTGTGCGCTGGAAAAGCGGGACGCTGGGCAGCATCAATGTGACGATGCTGACCTATCCGAAAAACCTGGAAGGCAGTATTGTCGTGCTGGGTGAAAAGGGAACGGTAAAGGTTGGCGGCGTGGCGGTCAACAAGATTGAGCACTGGGAGTTTGAGGACAAGCGTCCAGAAGATGAACAGATCCTCAATTCGAATTATGAGACGGCTTCGGTGTATGGTTTTGGCCATCCGCTGTACTATCACAATGTCATTGAAGTGCTGCGCGGTCGTGCTTCACCGGATACTGACGGGACGCAGGGGTTACGTTCGCTGGCGTTGCTGTCGGCTGGCTATCGTTCCGCCTGGGAAGGTCGCGAAGTTGCTATTGATGAGTTCCGCCAGGATGCCGTTGGCTCCATCTGATCCGGACGCCGGTGAGCCTCGCCTGGAGGTTGCACCGGTCAGGGCGTGATGAGTACAGAACCGGCCGCATGGCCGGTTCTGTATTTTGGGTGCGTGCTTTCTGGCCTGCCCCGGCCGGGTGCTGGGCCGGGCCGTGACGAGGATGAGTCGATGATTGATCTGCATTGCCATTTGTTGCCCGGTGTGGATGATGGGTCACGGACGATGGAGGATGCGCTGGCACTGGCCAGCGCTGCCGTGGCCAATGGCATTCATACCGCTGTGCTGACACCACACGTTTATCCGGGCGTATTTGACAATCGCCGCTCGTCGCTCCTTCCCGCGTTTGCCGCATACCGTCAGGCGCTGGCGCAGGCTGATATTGCACTGGATGTGCGTCTGGGTGGTGAGGTGCATCTGCTGCCGGATGTATTTGATCTGCTGGCCCAGGACGAGTTGCCCATGATTGGTGGTCTTGATGGCCGGCGCATGATGCTGCTAGAGTTTCCGGATGGAGCTATTCCCCATGGTTCTGATGTGGCCTGCCGGATGTTTGCAGATCAGGGGGTTCGCTGGCTGATTGCCCATCCTGAACGCAATAAGGCAGTGATGCGTAATCCGGACTGCATCAAGCCTTTTGTGGATATGGGCTGTCTGCTGCAGTTGACGGCCGCCTCCGTGATCGGGGCCTTCGGGCGCGCAGCAGGGCAGACGGCCCATACGCTGCTGTCGCGGGGGTTGGCGCACGTGGTGGCCAGCGATGCACATAATCTGGGTCACCGCCCGCCTCGCATGAACGAGGCCCGACAGTACCTGAGCCAGCATTTTGGCATGGGCATTGCCTATCGGTTGACCGAGGAGAATCCGGCCCGGATTTTGGCCGAACGTACACCAGAGCCGGGTGAGCCATCCGCAGAGTCGACGGCGGGCATGCAATGAGCAGGACGCCGTCGCACCGGGGCTTTGTCTGATGTGGGCAGGCGGAGCTGGTGGGGGCCGATCGATGCAGGAGGGGAGTGTTCAGGGGGGACGTTGTTGGCCGGGGGGGCGCAGAAGCGATGCAGCCAGGCAGCCATGCCTCGGATCAGATGCCGTCTTGATTCGATGCGGGTAAAGACATGGTCGGTGTGGCGCACCATTTCCACATGGAAGTGGGATGGGTTGCCGAGCTGATCAAAAATGTGTCGACGATGGTGACGCAGGTCGTAGCTGCCCATCAGGGTGTTGGCATAGATGAGCTGAATATCGACGCCGCGCTGCAACAAGATGTTGAGGTCGTGTGCGAAGCGTTGTGGAGATGGCGCTGAACGTACGTCTTCTTCAGGTGGGCCGGATGGCAGGGCGCAGGCTTCGATTGAGGCATGAAGAGGGGGGGCAAGGTCAAGCTTCTGACAGATGCGGACCAAGCCGCGGCGCAGTCCGTATTCACGCAGTCGGCGCAGGGCGCGGAATGTAGCAGAGAGACGGTTGGGGAAATAGTAGGGTTCTATCATGAACAATCCCCTGACGCGGGTATCGTGCTGCGCCATCTGGAAGCCGGCATCGGCCCCTGAGCACAGACCTGCGATCAGGAAAGTACGGGGGGCAAAGGCAGTGCTGCCCAGCGTCGACATGGCATCTGCGATGGCGATATGGGTTTGTTCTTCATGGGAGAGCCGGCTGCCGGTAAAGCCGCTATCGCCCAGGCCAGGCAGGTCGAAGCGGATGGCAGTAAAGCCCTGGGCAGCGGCGGTGCGGGCCAGTTCGACATTGAGACGGTGCGGGCCGATGCGGGGCAACATGCCCGCGTTAAGCAGAATCAGTCCTGGTCGTGAGCCTGGTGGAGGGAGGTGTTCACTGGGCAGGGTTACGGTGCCAATCAGGCGTGTTTCGGGGCCGAAGCAGAGCGTTTCTTCGCGATAGGGAAGTAAGAGGGTGTCCATATCAGTCGTTCGAGAAATGGGCTGATGGATCGGATAGATGTCGTGCCCCAGCCACGGGTGGCCTGGATCAGAGACGGATAAGCGCGGTGATTAGCCCAGGGGAAGACTGTCTGGGTGGGCGAGTCGGGACGGTCGTCGGGCAGTGGGAGGATCAGAGGTGCTGGCTGTTGTCTGCGGTGTCTGCTGGGGTTGGGCAATGGCGGGTGGGTCGTGAGGGGCGGGTCGCAATGCCGATTGCTGCCCGGGCAGTTGTACAGGCAGACCGGTGGCGGGCGTAGCCGGTGGGTGTCCGGGAAAAGGGAGACCGTCTGCCGCCGGGTCGGAAAGGGCACAGATTTCCAGGAGCGTGGAGATGGCTTCATCTGGAACCCATTGGCTGTCGAGTGCGGTGTTGGAGGTCCATTCGACCGTGTTCTGTAGCACGTGGTCGTGCAGGTTCACGCGTTTTTTGCTGCAGCGGCCAAGGAAATCGCGACGGCCAGTCAAAGTACGTGTAGCTAACAGGTCGAGCTGGACGTCGGGGAGCGGCAGCGCAAGACGGCGGGCGCGGATAGTATGGATATGACGGCGGATGCGGGTTGTGAGCAGAAAGCCAAGTGCCTCGGTAGTAACGTTGCTCTGACGTGTCCAGAATTCGTTCATGCGGGCCAGATGGTTCAGATAGGCGGGCCCGTCCAGAACCGGTTCCCACAGAATGATGCGGTGGGGATGCGGAAGGTCACCCAGCAGGGAGGCAGCCTGCAGAGCGAGGGTTGCCCCCAGTCGCAGACCGAGCCAGACGATTCTCTGGCAGCCGGATATCTGGCGCAGATGCACGTCGGCCAGCAGGATGTCCTGGCGCCAGCGGGTCAGGTGACCGCAGCCATCCTCGCCGGGCGAGTCACCGGTACCGAAGTAGTCGAAACGCAGGGAGGGGATAGCCTGACGGGCCAGTCGTTCGGCAACGACCCGCAGTGAGCGCTGGGCGCGTATGGCTTCCTGCCCGAATGGATTGCAGATGAGTACGCCAACGGGCGGTTGATGGATGTGGACAGGCTGGTAGATCCCCAGCAGCGCGCTGTTGCCCTGGCCAATACGGGTGGGCCGGACGAAACGCGGTCGCTGCCAGGATCCGCCGCCCGTGAGAAGGGCAGAGCGATCGGAGGGCAAGGCGTGCAGATTGTCCAGCAGGTTCATCTCATTGCATCAACAGGGGAGAGTCAACAAGTACATCCAGGATGCGTTCAGCAGCACGTCCGTCCCACAGCAGCGGACGTTTGCCGGAGGCAGGCTGCGCCAAGGCAGCACGAGCCACTTCCAGAATGTGAGCAGGATCAGTCCCGGCCAGGACATTGGTGCCATCTGTGATGGTGACGGGGCGCTCGGTGCTGTTACGTAGCGTTACGCATCGGACACCGGCCGCGCTGGATTCTTCTTGCAGGCCGCCGCTGTCAGTCAGAATGATGCTGGCATCTCGCCACAGACTGAGGAAGGCCATGTAAGACAGGGGGGGGGGGGTGCGGATATCAGGCCCGAGTTCGATGTGGTGCCTGTCCAGGCTGGCTTGCGTGCGCGGATGCACGGGAAAGATCAGGGGCAGATCCCTGGCAAGGCGACGCAGGGTTTCGACCAGTCCAGCCAGTTGGACGGGGTCATCGACATTGGAAGGACGATGGAGTGTGACGACACCGTAGGGCTGCGTGCCCAGCGAGGCGCGCAAGGTCGCACCGCGTCCACCCAGTTCAGGATGCTCTGAGAGACGCTTCATCTGGTAAAAAAGGTTATCCACCATCACATTACCAACAAAATGGATGCGGTTGGCGGAATGCCCCTCACATAACAGGGCTTCTTGGCCAGAGGGTTCGGTGACAAAGAACAGATCGGTGATGGCGTCGGTAGCGAGCCGGTTGATTTCCTCGGGCATGGCACGGTCACCGCTACGCAGCCCGGCCTCGACATGAATAAGCGTGTGTTGCAGTTTTTTTGCGGTGATGGCTGCTGCCAGGGTCGAATTCACATCGCCTACGACCAGTACACCTTGGGCAGGATGGTCAATCAGTTCGCGCTCCATGGCGATCATGACCCGGGCGGTCACTTCGGCCTGGCTCCGGCCGGCACCTTCCAGACGGATGTCGGGCTCAGGGATACCCAGCTCTTCGAAGAAGATGCGGTTCATGCTGGGATCGCTGTGCTGACCGGTATCGACCAGACGGTAGCGTATCTGATCCGCGCGTTGTCTGAATGCGCGGATCAGCGGAGCGATTTTCATGAAATTGGGTCGGGCGCCGGCAACCAGCGTGATCGTGATGGGCGTCATGGAACAGGAAAGAGAAAGCGAGCGGAAAGAAAGAGCGGACTGACAGGCGTCAGCGAAGAGGTGTACGTATGGCTTTTATTTGCCGGAATTGCTAGGAGACGGCAAATGGGAGAACAGCCACAAACGCAGAACCAGGCTCATGTAGCGTGGCAGCGCAAGCTGCCGGCGCCAGCGTTTGGGGTTTTCCATCAGCCGGTAGAGCCATTCAAGGCCGATGCGCCGCCAGAAGCGAGGCGCGCGGGTGGCAGTGCCGGAGAGCACGTCGATGGTCCCACCGACACCCTGGAGCAGGCCGACGGGTAACTGGCTACCCACTTCAGCCATCCAGCGCTCCTGCCTGGGACTGCCCAGGCCGACGAAAACGATATCGGGACGCGCCCGGGCTATGCGGACTGCGACGGTTTCGGCTGCGTCGGGTTGATCGGGGTGCGCGATGTCATCAGGCGTCCCGGGCGGCATGAAGCCGTGGCTGGCACCGGCGATGCGCAGCCGTGGCCAGGTGGCACGAATGGTGGCCAGGGCACCGGCGTTGGAATCCGGTGAGGCGCCATACAGGTAGATGGACAGGCCCTCCCGCTCGGCACGGCTGCAGAGTTCCGGCATCAGTTCGGAGCCAGGTACCCGCTGCATCCGGACGCCGTTGAGCAGGCGTGCGCCGATACAGGTACCAATGCCGTCAGGGATCAGGATATCGGACTGCTGCAGGAGCTGCCGGATATCGGGATCACGATACGACTGCATGGACTTTTCCGGGTTCATGGCAAAGACCAGGGCAGGGCGGCCGCGAGTATGCTGGCGAGCTTCGATCAGCTGAATGCAGTGATCGGCTACCTGCTCCATGGGCCGGGTGATGACGTTCTGGTGAAAAAGCCGGGTAGTGCGGAGTGTGCTGGGCATCGGATCCTCTGGCGAACGACGAAATATTCCAGCCAGGAGGACGGCAGGATAGCGTCTATCGTTAATTTTTCACGTTTACGTTGTAAAGATCACGTCCGGAGCGCATCACTTCTTTGTCATTTTGTAATTAAGTAAAATTTTTTGTTTCCGCCACACAGCGGGTGTTCCATGCTCCGGCGGTGGATTGGCGGTGTTGTCGTGCTGTTTAGCCAGGTGGCGGCTAGGGCTGGCCCAGGATGCGCCGCCTGATGCTGGCCGCCCGTGTCTCCAGGACAAGCACCATACCGATAATCATGTTCTGGAAGGAATAGTCCATGGCTTGCAGGCTGCCAAACACACAGAGTGCGACAAGGCAGGCCAGGCCGGCCGGGTAGCCTAGCCGGGCGTTTTGCCAGGCAATTCGATAAGCCATCAGCAGGGTGGCCATCAGCGACAGGAAGCCGACGATGCCGTAGGCGCTCAGTTCGTCGACAAACGCGCTATGCGCAATCAGATAGTTGCCGTTCAGGCGAAGGTTGTTCTGCTTGGTGCCTTCCCGTCCGAGGCCGAGCACCAGCTGCATGGGTTCGCTCTGTGCCCAGCCGCGCAGTGCGTCGGATTGCAGGGTGAGCCGTCCACTGGTCAGGGTATCGGCACTGGGGCCTTTGGTATAGAGCGTCTGGCCGGTCAGACGGTTCTGCACCATCTGGATCATCTCAGGTTTGGCCATCGCCGTAATGAGGAGTGCAAAGACGACCAGAGCGGCCGGTGCCGCCAGCAGGCGAACCTTGCGGGTATAGACCGCAACCAGAAAGAGTCCCAGGATCATGCCGAGCAAACCGGCCCGGGCGGTGGTGAGCACGCACAGTGCCAGGCAGCCCATAGCCAGTGCCAGATAAAACACGGAACGTTTCCCCGGGAATCGGGCGGCCAGCGTGAAGGCACAGATGCCGCCAATGGCATGGGCCAGCGACGCGGAATGCTGATTCTGAAAAACGCTGTTGTAGGCCGTCAGATCCAGTCCGGAGACGGCGGCCAGCGACCATTGGAGGCCCACAGGCGGCAGCCAGCCGGCCAGCAGGGGCAGGGCGATGATGCACAGAAATAACGGAAAGGCGCGGACGGCAAGGTCGGCGACCGGATACCAGCGCAGTGCCATCAGGGCCATCAGCATGATGGGGACGAAGAGCCGGTTGGCAGCCAGGTTCACGGAATAGCCAACGTCCGGAATGCCCAGCGCGATGCACCAGAGCGGGCCAAAACTGAAGAACAGGTAGGCCCACCACAGGTGAGTCATGGCGCTGGCCCCGAGGGGCAGAGGATGGGTCCAGATGATGAACAGCGCTGGCCCGAACACGGCCAGGCGCCACAGGACGGCGTATTTGATGCCGGCGACGCTCTGGGTTTCAAAGTAGGTGAAAAAGAAAAAGAGCACCACCCAGATCGCCCACGGTAGCCAGCCTTGCACACGCGTGGGGGTTCGCAGAGATAGGCCCGGGGCGACTATAACGTCGCTGGCAGCGTGAGTGGGCATGGCTCAGGTCGGGGTTTGTTGGGGTTCGGAGGTGGACGGTGCATCTGGTGCCGGCGGCGTGTCGGCATGCAGGCCGTACAGCTCGCCAGCGCGGCGGCGCAGTTCCGAAAGATCGAAGAGGATCAGGGTGAGATAGCCGATGTAGGCGCCCGCACTGATCCAGGTGTAATGTCTGGAGTGGGCGGCCCAGGTCGCTACGATGACGCCCAGTCCGAATGCGGTGACGGCCTTGGTCACGTGGAAGGTTTTGGTGGCGCGGATAAGCAGCGGCGCCTGGAGAATGGCCTGGGCAAACACCAGGGGCAGAAGGCCGGCGGCGATCCGCAGGTAGGTGCCGGAGTCGGCGTAGCCGCTGCCGTAGATGCCGGTCATCAGGGGTTCGGCAATCAGGTCAAGCAGCAGGGTGAGCAGCAGGGCAATGCTGGCGGCAAACAGCGTCAGGCCGATGTGGTGATTCCGGTTGATAAGTCCGGGCTTGAACAGGGTCTTGGCGCCGACAACCACGGCCAGCATGGCGGCAAAGGCGAATGCCGCTTCCAGAAGCGTCATGGCGGCAGCGTATTGCGAGAGCACATCGGCAGGCATCGCATTGCCCAGTGTGACACGGTCAATGCGTGACAGGGCCACCGAGGCGCTGGAGGCGATGGCCAGAGCGGCGCCCTGGGCGAACAGGCTGCGCAGCAGCGTCCAGTCAACCAGCCGGAAGTGAATGCGGGCGTCCGAGATCCAGTTGCGGCAGAGCATCAGGCTCATGACGATGATTTCAACGATCCAGCCCCAGACCACCCAGGTCACGGGCTTGTCGAGCCACATGACGAGGATGACGACCAGCAATCGGCAGAACATGCCCAGGATGCGGGCAATCTGTGGGAGGCGGAAATTTTCGCGGGCGTAGTATTCGTGAATCGCCAGGGAAACGGGCTGGCCGATAAGCAGCTGCAACCCCCAGAGCAGGGCCAATTGCAGGATGGTCGGATCGGGCATGGTGGCGCACCATAGCACCAGCGGTACGGCTGTCAGCAGGCCGCTGATGATTTTGGCGGCCAACGCCGTGTTCCAGAGCCTGGGCATGGTATCGGCCGGTTCGGCGCAGATGCGCGGCAGGAGAACCCGTTCGCCAGAAATGCTGCCAATGGTGCCAAAGACCAGCCATAGCGACATGGCAATTTGCCAGTCGGCGAAGGTAGCGTGGCTGAAGCGGCGGGCAATGTGACTGGCAATCCAGAGGCCGATGAACATCTGCAGCACCCTTTCGGCAGCTAGCATGATGAACGTGTAGAGCGAAGATTGATGGGTCTGGTAGAAACTGCGAAGCTTGGTATTCAGGCGCGCCATGTATATACGGCACCGGCCGGCCGTAGCCTGCAGATGCCCTTCAGAAAAGGGAGGGGTGTCGGTCGTGGGAAGCTGCGGCTTCGCTTTGTCCGTCAGGGAATGGAGCAGAAGGGCCACAGCAAGGTGTAATCCTTGCCACGACGGGCAACGACACAGGCCCGCTGGTTCAGGGGGAGAGAACTGCCCATTCTTTTGATATTAAGGGTATCACCTGTTAACAGCGCCGTCGTCATGTAAGAAATGATTCAATCTGCAAAAATGACGGAATGTGCTGCGAATCGCCGCATTTCTTTGAATGGAAGGCTTCTTTACAATGCTTTCATTGATCATCCATCTTTTTGAATGCCCCTGATGTGACTGTGGCGTAAAATTGCCCGACGCCGTAGACCGGGGTATGGTTGGCCGCCTTCTACCTCATCCTTTCATCCTTCCCGGTTGCACCCTCTTCCGGTATTTTTCATGCCTGACCTTGACTTGGGGGCCTATGTGGCCTCGTTTCCCTGGACGACTTTCCTGGTCGCAACCCTGTTGTCCATGTTTCTGTCGCTTGCGCTCAAGCCAGTGGCCCGGCGTACTGGGTGGGTGGACAAACCCAATTTCCGCAAGGCGCACAAAGGAGAGATCCCGCTGATCGGTGGCTGGTCGATTCTTGCCGTGGCGCTTCTGCTTCAATTGTCTGCACCGGCCACCTACCGTGCCCCACTGGGATACTGGGTGGGCGGCATCCTGCTGTTTGTGGTGGCCATGGTGGATGACCGCAGCCCGATCAGGGCGCGCTATCGGGTGATGGTGCAGCTGGGGGCGGCGCTGGCGGGCGTTCTGCTGGGCGGGAAGATTCTGCCATCGCTGGGGGATCTGCTGGGGCTGGGCAGCGTGTCGGCCTGGTGGATCATGTTCCCCGTCACCATTATAGGTACCGTTGCGGTGATCAATGCTGTCAATTTCACAGACGGGGCTGATGGCCTGTGCGGTGGGCTTGGCTTTATCAGTCTGTTCTGGTTCATGGCGTCACTGATGATCGCTGCCCGGCATGCCCAGCACGATGGGTTGGTCGGGGCGCGTTACGCGGCCAGCATGGTGCCGCTGGCGGCGGCACTGCTGGGCGGGTTGGCCGGTTTTCTGTGGTTCAATTTGCGCAGCCCGTTCCGGCGCAAGGCCGCCGTCTTCTTGGGGGATAGCGGCAGTATGTTGCTGGGCTTTACCCTGGCCTGGTTTGCCATCCACGTGACCTCGGCTTATGGCCAAGCCAGTGTCAAGCCCGTGGTGTGCCTGTGGGTGCTGGCGGTGCCATTGGCGGATTCCGCCTCGTGTATCGTTCGCCGGATTCTTGCCGGTGTGACGCCAATGACACCGGATATGAAACATCTGCACCATCTGGTGCAACGGCGGGGATGTACGCCGGGTCAGGCGGTTTTTGTTATTCATGTCGCCGCATTTTGCTGTGGCCTGATCGGTGTGGCTGGCTGGGCGCTGGGTATTCCGGAACCGGCGCTGTTTGGCGGTTTTGTGGTGGCGCTGCTGGCGTTTGTGGTCTGGAGTAACCTGGCCTGGAAACGGATCGACCGCCAGGAGGAAGTTGCTGCCGGTGCCGCAGTGGCCAAGGCAATCAAGCCTGCCGATGGGGCGGGCAGCACGCTTCCGTCCGCAGACAAGCCCACATTGATTTAAGGCACGTTGCCGTGGGCAGGCTGGTAAGGTGGCCTCGGGCGGCAGGTGTCGCCATCGGTTTCAAGAAATTGCCAGATTTTGCATCGGTTACAAAACTTACGTAAAACGACAAACGCGTTGCGAAAAAATCCGTAAAACTACACGGATTGGAATGTTTTCAAAAGATCCTCGGCGCTTCTGGGCGTAATCCGGGTTGATATTTTGAGATGCAGGCGAGGATCGTGCCGTTGCGCTGACGGTGTTTTCCGCCGCGGTTGCCGCGCCAGGGCGCGTTGCTTCGTACAGAGGGAGATTCATGGCAGGTTCGCCATCCATCGTTGTGTCCACAGGCCCTGCCCGGGGGTTGGTGGGCGGGGTTGCGCGTCATATGTTGCTGCTGGAGGAAATTGCCCAGCGACTGCCTGTCCGGCTGGAATATTTTCAGGTTGGCCGGCGCGAGCAGGAGCGTGGCGCGCTGGCGCAGCTGTACCGTCTGGTTGCGGATTACTGGACATTTGCCCGTCGACTCAGGCAGGCTTGCCGGGAGGGGGGGGCAGTAGTGGCCCACGTGAACAGCTCTGTTCGCCCGGTGTGCGTGGTGCGTGACGGCGGTTTTGTGCTGGTGGCCCGGGCCTTGCATGTTCCGGTGATTTACCAGGTGCATGGTTGCATGTTGCATGGCCCTGAAGACGGGCGTACCTGGTTGCGCCGTCTGACCCGGTGGGTGCTGGGCCGGGCCGACCGGGTGGTCGTGCTGAGTCCGGCACAGTCCGTGGCCATTGGTGGCGCCGCCGCGATGCGGGCAGTAGCGGTCAATAATGCTGTTTTCATGGAGCCGCCTCCCGTGCGCCAGCCAGGTGGGCATGATCCTTTCCGGGTGCTGTATCTTGCCCGTTTCGTGCCTGAAAAGGGTGTGATGCAGTGTCTGGATGCCATGAAGATCCTGCGTGATCGGGGCGTTGCCGTCCGGTTGCAGCTGTGTGGTGCGGGGCCGCTGGAGGAGCAGCTGCCTGCCCGGATTGCGGCGCTGGGACTACAGGACTGCGTGGAGCTGGTCGGGCGGGTGCCTGCCGATGAGACGCGGGCCCGTCTGGCCGATAATGATCTGCTGTGGCTGCCGTCGCAGCATCCGGAAGGTCAGCCTTATGTGCTGATGGAGGCACTGGAGGCCGGGATGCCGGCCATGATTTCGCGTGCCGGGGAAGTGGTGGGGGATATGATCGACGGTGCTGCGCGACTGGGTGGTGCCCTGATCGAAGCAGAACCCACGGGCGCATCCTTTGCCGAACTCACCGAGGCACTGATACGTGACCGGGCCCGTTACGATGCGCTCTGTCAGGCGGCGCGCCGGGAAGCCGAAGCGACCTATTCGCTGGAAGCTGTGCTGCCACAGTGGCAGCGCGTCTGGAACATGGCACAGCCTGTCGGGCCCGGGCATGTCGCTCCCTAGTGGGCGGCGGTGTCGCGGATACCGCGGGTGGTACGGCCGGGGGCTGGGCGCCCGTGGGCCGGATGAATGTGATATTGAACGGAGCGGCACAGGCCGCATCAACTGACTGTGAACACCCCTGATCGCAATCCGATGGTGCCGGTGGCGCCTTCTTTTCTTTCTCCCTTTGATGTGGCGCCACTGGCGACGCAGGTTACGCCGGAAACAGGCAGCCAGACGCCGATTGTGGTCGAGTACTGGCGCCTGATCATGCGCGAGCGCCGCCATCTGCTGGTGCCGGTGTTGCTGTCAGCGCTGATCGCGCTGGTCATCGGGCTGCGAACTACGCCAGTTTATGAGGCCACGTCATCGGTGACCTTTGAATCTACGAAGGGGCCGGTGTCGATTCAGGATGTGGGTGGCGGACTGGCCAACGTTTCCGTGGAGGATGGGGCTTCGGAATTTCTGGAGACTTCGGATGTGGCGCTTCGGGTGATTCGGGATCTGAATCTGACCTCCCGGCCTGAATTTGTGGCAGCTGGCCCGTTGCAGAATCTGATTGCGGATATCCGGGCGGCCTGGCTGGCCAAGCCGCCAGCCGGGGCCAATGAGCTGGAAGAACGGGCGTTAAATTATTTTCATGACCATCTGAAGGTCGTGAAAGTGCATCAGCGTCCCCTGGTCAAGGTGTCTTTCCAGTCGGAAGACCCGCAGCTGGCAGCAGCGATTGTCAATGAAGTGCCCGCTTCTTTTATCCGGGCCGATATGGATGCCCGTTATACGGCAACCAAGGAAGCCGATCAGTGGCTCAACGAGCGTCTGGCCAAGCTCAAGATGGGGCTGGATCGTTCCGAGCAGGCGCTGGCCGAATACCGTCGGGCAAACGGCATCGTGGCGCGTGACAGTGATGAGGGGTCGGATCATCAGATTTCGATGCTGAATCAGCGCCTGATCGATGCACGGGCCCGGCTCGCCACCGCCCAGGATGCCCAGAAGCAGGCGTCGAGTCCTGATATGGCCAAGGTGATGGCAACACCTGCCATTGCCAACAACCCGGCGGTTGCCCGTGCCCGTGAGGCCGAGAGTGTGGCGCAGGCACGTCTGGCCGAGCTGCGCAGCCAGCTGGGTGAGGCACATCCGCAATATCGCAAGGCGGCGATGGAGCTGGCGCAGGCGCAGGAAGACCTGCATCGGCAGGTTAGCGCGGCGCGCCGGGAAATCAGTGGCGAGCTGGAGGCGGCCCGATCCAATGAACGTCAGGTATCCGAGAGTCTGCAACGGGCGCGCCAGACGTCCGAGAACCTGGGCAGCAAGGAAATTGCAGCTCGGCAGATGGAGCAGGAGGTCCAGACCAACCGGCAGCTGTATCAGACCTTTCTGGGGCGGTTGCGCGAGGTGACCGCTGCCGGAGACTTCCTGAAACCGCCGGCACGACTGGTTGATCCGGCGCTGGTTCCGACACTGCCTGTCAAACCGCAGTTGGCGCTGATGACCGGTATTGGTGCGCTGCTGGGGTTGCTGGTGGGGTTTTTTGCCATTGTGCTGATGGATCAGATCCGGAATACCTTGCGACGTACCGATGACGTGGAGAGCAAGCTGAACCGGCCGCTGTTGACGGCTATTCCCAAGCTGGGTGGTTCGCAGGTACGTAACGTGGCCCGGATACAGACACTGATGCCTGATTCGCTCTATGCCGAGGCTATTCGCACGCTGGCGACATCGGTGGCCCTGACGGGTCTGGAGCGTGACATGAAGGTGGTGACCATCAGCTCCGCTGTCGATGGTGAAGGCAAGACAGCGGTGGCTTGCAATCTGGGCGTGGCATTGGCCTCTACCCGTCGGGTCCTGTTAATCGACGCCGATTTGCGGCGCCCCTCTGTTGGTCATGTGATGGGGCTACCGTCGGGAACACCGGGTCTGGTGCAGCTGCTGACGCGCCGCGCTTCGCTGGATCAGTGCGTCAAGGGGGTACGGGGGTCGTCCATGCGGGTGCTGCCGGCAGGGCGGGCCGTCGGAAATGCGCTGGATCTGTTGATGAGCGCACGTTTTGAAAAGCTGATCAGTGAGCTGCGCAAGCACTTCGATACAATCATTATCGACTGTCCTCCTGTGCAGCTGGTGTCGGATACGTTGGTGCTGGGGCGTGCAGCGTCCAGCATGATTTTTGTGACGCGTTCTGACAGTACCCCATTGCAGGTGATCCGCCGGGCCTTGCATCGGATTGACAAGGCTGGCATTCCGATCCTTGGCGTTGCACTTAATGCACATGATTTTGCGCAGGCTGACCGTTTCTATGGCGAAAGCTCCGGCTATGGACGTGAGTACAGGTATGCCTACGGACGCGCTGGCGGAGATCGACATGGAGGGGGTGATGGCGCAGGTGGCCATACGGAGCATCCTACGGTACCGACGGTGACGCACGTGGGTACCAGTACGCAAATCGGCTGACGAAATGGTCGGTCAGGTATATGACGGGTGATAGATGTTCATTGTCACTATCTGCCGGCCGTTGATGATGGCGCGCCGGATCTGCAGATCGCACTTTGGCTGATTCGGCTCGCGCGTGCCGAAGGGGTGCGTCAGCTGGTATTGACGCCGCGTATCCCGGCGGGGGGCAGATGCCATTCGCTGAGCTTTCTGCGGCCGCGGTTTGATGCGTTCCGCCGCCTGGTCATGACCAAGGTGGCTGACATCGAGCTGTATCTGGGGGCGGAAGTGCTGCTGCAGCCGGAGTCGATGCGTCTACTGGCCAACGGACAGCTGCCATTTGTCGGGGGCTGGGATGGCATGCGCGTGCTGCTCATGGCCCTGCCGCCCGACCGCATCCCGCCCTATATGCTGGATGCCGTGCACTATCTGATGGAGCAGGGGGTGCTGCCGATGTTGGCGCAGCCCGAGCGGAACCGGGTGGTGATCCGGCGCCCCGCTGTTCTTGATCCTTTCATGGAGGCAGGCTGCCTGCTGCAGCTGAGCGCCGCCGCCCTGACCGGCCACTATGGTCCTCCGGCATACCGGACTGCGCACGCTATTTTACGTCGCAACCGGGAATGCATCGTGGCATCGGGCGCATATGACGCCCGATTGCACCCGTCGCGGATGGCGGAGGCTTTTCGGACGCTGGAGGCGCATTATGGCCAGCGGATGGCCGAGGATGTGTTCATTTTGCGGCCTGAGCGCCTGCTGGTTGAGCGGATGATGCTGGGGCTGGATGCGGCAGCTCATCTGTCGGGGCCGGCTGCGGACGCTGACGGCAGACCGGGCAGTCGGGGTCTCGTGGTACGCGGATATCGGTAAAGCGCATGGTGCGGGCATCGAGCAGGTGCAGCCGGCCGACGCTGGGCGTGCCGAACTGACCGGCCAGTTTCAGGGCCTCGCTGGCCTGCATGGTGCCAATGATGCCGGTGAGCGGGGCGAAGACGCCCATCTGTGAGCAGCGTACTTCTTCGATGTTTTCGCCATCCGGGAACAGGCAGTGATAGCAGGGCGAACTGGGCTGGCGGGTGTCGAAGACGGCGAGCTGGCCATCGAAGCGGATGGCGGCCCCGGAGACCAGAGGTCGGCCGTGACGCACACAGGCGCGGTTAACAGCGTGGCGGGTGGCGAAGTTGTCACTGCCATCCAGGACGACATCTGACTGGCTGACGGCTTCGTCCAGCGCAGCATCGCTATCGAGCCGGGACAGGGGAATCAGACAGACATCCGGGTTCAGCGCCGACAGGGTCTGTCGGGCAGATTCGGTCTTGGACATGCCGATGCGATCCTGGCGGTGCAGGATCTGGCGTTGCAGATTGGTGAGATCCACCGTGTCGTCATCAGCAAGGAGCAGGGTGCCGATGCCGGCCGCCGCCAGGTACAGGGCAGCGGGTGAGCCAAGGCCACCCGCACCGACGACGAGTGCGCGGCTTGCCAGTAGGCGTTCCTGGGACTCGATGCCGATTTCATCCAGCAGGATGTGACGGCTGTAGCGCAGCAGTTGCTCGTCGTTCATGGGGTCTAGAAGGCGCCGGGAAGGTGGGCAGAGCGGGGACAGATGCCCCGCGGGGCGCCGTCAGTGGCCGTCTTTGCCCGTGGCTGCCGGGGTGGCCTGGCCTGGCTGGCCTGCTTTATCCTTCGTTTCCATCATGGCTTTGCCCTCGGCGGCATGCGCCCGGACGGCAGCGGCCTTGTCATCATGTAGGGGCGCTGTCTTGCCATCCGCCAGGCGTTGTTCGGGCGGGGCTTTCTGGATGGTACGGCCATGCAGGTAGTTCAGGGCCTGCTGGAGCTGGAAATCGTTAGCTGGCACGCCCAGCTCGACCGGCTTGTAGTGTTTCAGACGCTGCTGGTCGGCAGAGGTCGGCGCCGATGACTTCACCTCCGGCGTAGTGTCACGGTCATTGCTCAGGTGGCGCTGCAGATCGGCTTCACGGATGCGAAAACCGTTGATGTCGCCGTCGGCGGATTCTTCGACGACATAGTCCGGTACGATGCCGCGCGCCTGGATGGAGCGGCCATTGGGGGTGTAATAGCGGGCTGTGGTGAGTTTGATGGCGGTTCTCTGGCCGGCCAGCGGCAGGATGGTCTGTACCGATCCCTTGCCGAAGGTCTGGGTTCCCAGCACGATGGCCCGTTTGTGATCCTGCAGTGCACCAGCAACGATTTCCGAGGCAGAGGCGGAGCCGGCGTTGACCAGGACAGTCATTTTGGCCGTTTTGGTCCAGGCGGGCAGGGTGGAGATGCGGTCGGCCTTTCCGCCGCTGGCCATGTAGTCCTGCGGGCTGGCATAGAAGCTGCGTTTGGCATCCTCGGTCCGGCCGTCGGTGGACGTTACTTCCATGCCGGGTTGCAGGAAGGCTGCCGATACGCCAATGGCGCCGTGCAGCAGGCCACCCGGATCGTTGCGCAGATCAAGCACAACAGAGCGCAGCGGGCCGGCATTTTTCCGGGCCAGCTGCTCCAGGTGGTCGATCAGGTTGTTGACGGTATGTTCCTGGAACTGGGAGACGCGGACGTACCCGATGCCGGGTTCCAGCAGTTTGCTGCGTACCGACTGCACCTGGATGATGTCACGCATGATGGTGAGCACGATCGGATCAGCCACGCCTTTGCGCTGAAGGGTCAGGGTGATGGGGCTCTTGGGCTTGCCGCGCATCATCTTGACCGCCTCGTCAAGCCGCATGTCCTTGGTGGGAGTGTCTCCGATCTTGATGATCAGGTCGCCGGCCTTGACGCCAGCCTTGGCTGCGGGCGTATCCTCGATGGGGGACACTACCTTGATGAAGCCGTCTTCCGTGCCGATCTCGATACCCAGACCACCAAACTCTCCCTGGGTACTGACCTGGAGTTCCCGGAAGGCGTTTTCGTCCAGGTAGGCAGAGTGCGGATCCAGTCCGGTCAGCATGCCGCTGATGGCATCGGTGATCAGCTTGCTGTCCTTGACGGGCTCGACATAATAAGCCTTGATGGTGCCGAAGACTTCGCTGAACTGGCGAAGCTCGTCCAGCGGCAGCACGCTGCGGCCGGTATTGCCACGTTCGGCCAGTGCGGAAAGTCCCAGACTGAGCGCGATGCCGGCGATAGCGCCGATGCCGACGAGCCGGGCAGATCTTAAATTGGACATGAAGGACGCGATCCTTGTTGCGGGCAACCCCTGCGGGGTGAAGCGAAAACGGGACGATCGGCCGGATGCCGACTGCGGCCCTCTGGACCAGCACGGTCGTAAACACCGTCGGAACAGGTATACCGGCAGCGCGTGTCGACCTAGCCACAACGAAACTTCCAGTATAACGGCGCAAGATGCAAAACGACACCACTGGTTGCAACCAATGGTGTCGTTTTCCGGCCCTGGGCGCAAGACCCGGCGACCGGCGGTCAGAGGGCGCGGAAGGCTGGATCAGCTCTTTTTGGCGCTACCCTGCTTGGCGACGGCAGCCATGGCAGCCTCGATCTCGGCCTGGTTACCCAGATAGTAGTGGCGCAGGGGCTTGAGATTGTCATCCAGCTCGTAGACCAGCGGACGGGCGGTGGGGATGTTGAGTTCAACAATATCGTCGTCGGAGATGCCGTCAAGATGTTTGACCAGCGCCCGCAGCGAGTTGCCGTGGGCAGCAATGATGACCCGCTTGCCGGCACGGATGCTCGGTGCGATGGTTTCGTTCCAGAAAGGCAGCACGCGGGCGACCGTGTCTTTCAGGCATTCGGTGCGGGGTTGTTCAGCCTGCGGCACACCAGCATAGCGCCGGTCGGCCAGCTGCTCGATGAGACGTGCGTCATCTTCCGGCAGCGGCGGGGGGGCGATGGCATAGGCCCGACGCCATATCTTGACCTGGTCCTCGCCGTATTTGGCAGCCGTCTCGGCTTTGTTCCAGCCTTGCAGGTTGCCGTAGTGGCGTTCATTCAGGCGCCAGCTGTGGGTGACCGGCAGCCACATGCGATCCATTTCGCCCAGCACGGTCCAGAGGGTACGGATGGCGCGGCGAAGTACCGAGGTATAGCACAGGTCGAAATCGTAGCCTTCCTGTTTGAGCAGCTGGCCGGCGCGGACAGCCTCTTCGCGGCCGTTGTCGGTCAGATCAACATCGGTCCAGCCAGTAAAGCGGTTATCCAGGTTCCACTGGCTTTCACCGTGGCGAATGAGCACGAGTTTGTAGGTCATGGCGTGACTCCAGGGCAGGAAAGCTATAATTCTCGCCTATTTTTCAGGGGCAGACCTCGTGAACTTCATCAGCCAGAATGTCTTTCTGATTCTTCTTGCCCTGGCATCGGGCGGTATGCTGCTCTGGCAGGCCGTCCGTGGCGGGGGAGGCGTCGCACTCGGTACGCTGGCTGCCACGCAGCTTATCAATCAGAAACACGCACAGATAGCGGATCTGCGGGCAGATCGCGATTTTCGGGCCGGCCACCTGCCGGGGGCGCGTCAGATCACGCCCGACCGGGTGCAGACCTTTGCCGCCGGGGTGGGAGCGGAAACGCCGATTCTGCTGGTGTGCGCCAGTGGTGCTGAATCAGCCAAGGCCGCCAGGGCACTGAAAGGGTCGGGCCGCTCCCATGTCTACAGCCTGCAGGGGGGCATGGATGCCTGGCGGCAGGCCGGTCTGCCGCTGGTAGATCAGAAAAGTTGAACCTAATTTACTCACGGATACAACGGAGGATCAAGATGGCCGCAAATGTTGTGATGTATGCCAAGAGCACCTGCCCTTACTGCCACCGTGCAGCCAGTCTGCTGCGCGAGCGCGGGGTTACGGATATGGAAACGATCCTGATCGATCAGGATCCTGCGCGTCGCCCCGAAATGATCGAGCGCGCGGGGGGCCGGACCACCGTGCCGCAGATTTTTATCAACGGTCAACATGTGGGCGGCAGCGATGATCTTGCCGCGCTGGACCGGGCCGGCAAGCTGTTGCCAATGCTGGCATGATTGAGGTTATGGGGCGGCGGGTTGTTTCAGCCGCCGCTCTCCTTTTATTTCTCACCAACCATCGAGCCCAGCATGGCAGAAGAAAACAGCAATCCGGTCTTTCAGATCCAGCGCATGTACCTGAAGGATCTGTCTCTGGAGATCCCGCACGCTCCGCACATCTTTCTGGAGCAGGCCCAGCCTACCGTTGAAGTCGCGATCGACAACGGCCATGAAAAACTGGCCGACGGTATCTACGAAGTGACCATCACCGTCACGGTGACCACCCGTATCGACAATGACCGTGTGGTTTTTCTGGTCGAAGGCAAGCAGGCAGGCATCTTCGAGATCCGCAATATTCCCGAAGAGCAGATGGATGCGGTACTCAACATTGTCTGCCCGAATACGGCCTACCCGTATCTGCGTGCCAACATTGCCGACGTGATCCAGCGGGCAGGTTTTCCGCCGATTCATCTGGCTGAAATCAATTTTGAGGTGCTCTATCAGCAGCGTCTGGCCGCCAGCCAGCAGGAAGGCACTGCCCAGCCGGATGGCGCGGCTCAGCTTGCCCAGGCCGAGAATCCCTCCGGTACCACGCACTGAGCGTCACGGTAGCGCCTGCCTGCTCCGAGCGTCGTGCCTGGTGTGCTGCGGGATGGATGACAGGAGACACCCGCGCACGCATTCCCCATGTTTGAAGCTGGCAGGAGAGAGCGGGATCGCCTCCCTGCTGGATTCTTGTCCGGATTGAGTAGAGCCAGATGAAGACGACACAGATCATGGCCGCAGCCGCCATCGCCGGGCTGCAACCGCTGGTTCAGCGTGCGTCCGGCCGCCGGTCGGGCATGTTGCGTGGCCTGGCGGGCGCGCTGCTGGGGGCGGGGTTGCTGCTGGCTGGCCATGCCGCTTCGGCAGCCCCCCGGGCCGATGCGGCGGTCAAAACACGGACGGTCGGGCGCCCGGCGCCTGTCCGGGCCGCCTCACCCTCCAGTGCGCATTCGGCGGGCCGGAGTGCGCAGCAGGACGCACCGGTTCATGGCCCTATGGCGCCCAGCCAGACGCTGGGCCCGGCGGGCAAGGCCAGTGACCGGACCGACAGCAACGGTGCAGCCGACCGGGTGGCCCATACCTCGCGGATTCCGGGCATGGCCCGCTTCCGCTCTATCGGCACGGATGACACCGTGATGTACGATGCGCCCTCCGACAAGGCGAAAAAGCTCTACCAGGCGCCGCGTGGCATGCCGGTGGAAGTCATCGCCGTTCTGCAGGGCTGGATCAAGGTACGGGACATGCAGGGCGACATTGCCTGGGTTCAGCGTGATGATCTGTCCGACCGGCGCACCGTGATGGCCCGCAACACCATTACGCTCTATCGTGAGCCGAGCACATTGGCCATGCACTGGTTCGATGTGGCACGGGGCGTGGTGCTGGAGTTGCAGGATGATCTGGTCGACGATGCCGGCTTCATCCGGGTGCGCCATGCCGACGGGCAGGTGGGCTATGTCCAGCTCGATCAGGTATGGGGTGTCTGAGGCCCATGGCCGACCGGATGAAAATCGGTGTCCTGGGGGCGGGGGCCTGGGGAACGGCCCTGGCCATTCATGCCGCCAGTCGCCATGCGGTGACCTTGTGGTCGCGCAATCCGCAGGTGCTGCAGGCGCTGCGCGCGGATGGCTGCAACCGGCGCTATCTGCCCGAGGCGAAGGTGCCGGCGGGCGTGACGCTGACGGAGCGGCTGGAGGTGGCGGCCGAAGGCGCCGACATGCTGGTCATGGCGACTTCCGTGGCTGGTCTGCAGCCGGTGGCGGAGGCGCTGGACCGGGTGCTGCCTGCTGCCGGGCGGCCCGGTATCGTGTGTCTGGCCAAGGGGCTGCAGGCCGGCACGGGCCGGCTGCCGCATCAGGTGCTTGGCAAGGCGCTGCCCGGATGCGGGGTGGGCTGCCTCAGTGGCCCCAGTTTTGCCCAGGAGGTGGCGGCCGGGCTGCCGGTGGCGCTAACGGCCGCTTCCGAGGATGAGGCGCTGTCGCACCAGATGGTGCTTGCCTTTCACCATGGTGCGATGCGGGCCTATCGCAGTGCTGATCTGGTGGGCGTGGAAGTCGGTGGTGCCCTGAAGAACATCATGGCGGTGGCCACGGGTATCTGTGACGGTCTGGGGCTGGGGTTGAATGCCCGTTCGGCACTGCTGACCCGCGGGCTGGCCGAGATTACCCGTTTCGGCCTGGCCGAGGGCGCACAGGCCGAAACCTTCCTCGGGCTGGCGGGCGTGGGGGATCTGGTGCTGACCTGCACCGGTGATCTTTCACGCAACCGGCGGGTGGGGCTTTTGCTGGCGCAAGGCCAGTCGCTGGCGGACATCCTGGCCGAGCTGGGCCATGTGGCCGAAGGGGTGGCCTGTTGTCCGGCGGTGGTAGCCCGTGCCGTGGCGCTGGGGGTGGATCTGCCCATCAGCCGGGCGGTGCTGGCCGTCATCGAGGGGCGGATGACAGCCCGCGAGGCGGTGGCGGCGTTGCTGGCACGCGAGCCTCGGGCAGAGTAGGCGTCGGCTGGCCGTCCCCGTGCGGGGCGCTGGACGCCATGCCGCCTGGTACGGGGCTCAGGCGCTGGCGCCCGCGAACCCCTGTTGCCGCCAGGCTTCATAGACCGTGACGGCGACCGCGTTGGAGAGGTTGAGGCTGCGGTTGTCGGGGCGCATGGGCAGGCGCAGCAGCTGTCCGGGGCCGAGACTGTCGATGACATGGCCGGGCAGGCCGGCGGTCTCGCGGCCGAACACCAGACAGTCGCCGGGCTGGAAGCGGCAGTCATAGGGGCTTTGCTGGCCGCGGGTGGAGAGGCCGAAGATCCGCGGGACGGCGTCGCTCCCCTGTCGGATGGCATGCAGGAAGGCGGCCCAGTCCTGATGGACTTTCATGGTGGTGAATTCATGATAATCCAGCCCGGCACGACGCATCCGTGCGTGGTCGATCGGAAAACCCAGGGGCTCGATGAGGTGCAGGGTGCAGCCGGTGTTGGCACACAGGCGAATGATGTTGCCCGTGTTGGGCGGAATTTCGGGCTGTACCAGAACGACGTGAAACACGGCAAGATCAACGGGAAAGATTTTGATGATTCATCGTGAATCATGCATGATGAATGACGGGCCCGCTGCGGGCGGCCCCTGCATGATACGGGGAGCAGGGCGCCGGAGCCAGTCAGCATGCCGGTCTTAGGGGGTGCGCGCCACCACCAGGGCGATGACGGTGCTGGCGCCGGTGTCCAGCAGCGTGCGTGCGGCGGTTTCCAGCGTGGCGCCCGTAGTCATCACATCATCCAGCAGGGCCAGTCGCCGGCCGGCGACGGCGTCTGGCCGGACAACCGAAAAGGCGTTCTGCAGATTCTGCAGACGTTGATGGCGCGTCAGGCCAGACTGGTGCGGGGTGTGGCGGCGGCGCTGCAGGCAGTCGGTCAGCAGGGGCGGGCAGTCCCGGGGCGCGTGAGCCCGCAGGGCACGGGCCAGCAGCAGGGTCTGGTTGAAACCGCGCTCAGCCAGTCGTGGGCCGGACATGGGCAGGGGGATCAGGGCGTCAACCTGCTGCAGCGGCGCGTCGGGGTGGGCGAGGCAATGCGCCATGAGCAGTCTGCCTAGCGGATTGGCCAGATGGGGCTGCTGACCGAATTTCAGCGCGGTCAGGACATGATCCAGCGGCGGACGGTAGTCAGCCAGGGCATAGGAGGCCGACAGCACGGATGGCCGCTGCCGGCACGCAGTGCAGCAGCGTGGGGTGGTGGCCGTCTGGCTGGTGTCGTGGCTGGCGAGCGGTCGGGCACAGCGCCGGCATCGGACCGCGTGCTGGCCCGGCAGGGCGTTCTGGCAGAAGGGACATAACGGCTGGTCGTCACAGGCGCTCCCGCACAGCAGGCAGGCCCGGGGCAGCAGGTGCGCGGCCAGGCGGATGAGCAGGCGCCGGAGGTGGGCGGACGGGCCGGGAGCGGTCAGGATGGTCATCATCATTATCGAGGCGGGGCCAGGTGTGAATCCTCGTGCCCGAGGCTCGCCAGGGGCAGGCATTATTTTCTATGCCCGCCGTGATGCTTAAGTCTGTTGGCCTGGCTGACGTTAATCATGAATCCGACGGTGAGGGGTTAACCGTGGTGGACTGCTGTTTCCTGACTGCGCGAAGCGTCATGAAATGATCACGGAGGCTTCCGGATATCTGCGGCATCGGTGGTTGTCTGCTGAAGATGACTAACAAGTGATATGGGCGTTCATATGGGTTTGACCGTGTTTTGAATGAAACGTGTTGGGTGAAGGTCTGTCGGTGATCGTGTCGGTTGACGAAAACGGCTTGAATAAATTATTGGCGGCTACGGTCTGATGCGTGGGTCTGATGTTGGTCAAATTTTTCTAATAAAAAATCGATAAAGCATTGAGTTTTTGCTGGCAATAGCCGTGTTGTTGTGACGACATAAATGGGGGTGATGGTGGTATGCCAGTCCGGCAGAATGTTTTGCAACGCGCCGGTATGCGTATGGGTGTGGCTCATGATGTCAGGCACTAAGGCGATGCCCAGTCCCGCAAGTGCCAGTAACATGTTCATGTTCGGGCTGTTGGTCACAATGTCTCCCTTTACCTTGATTTCTGCTGCCTGTTCTCCATTAAACAGGTTCCATGTGTCAGAAAATCCTGCGCGGAAACGCAGGCATTGGTGATTTTTCAGTTCATCAGGTACGCGTGGTGTGCCGTGTCTGTCAAGGTAATTCGGGGCTGCGTACAGTCGGCTCGATATGTGAGCCAGCACACGTATGATCAAACCTGAATCGGGCTGCTCCCCGGTGCGGATGGCCATATCGCAGGCATCGCTGATTAAATCAACTTTTTTTGATTCAAATCCAGATCAAGCTGTATTTTAGGGTATCGCCGGCAAAACTCGGGCAGAAGAGGGGCAATGAATATCTGAGCGAAATCTATGGGCAGGCTGATCCGTAATGAACCTGCGGTTTCGTTCAACAAATCATCCAGCTGCTGGTGCGCCTGCCGTGCTTCTTCTACTATGCGGGCTGCCCGTTCGTAATACAACGAGCCTGCTTCGGTCAGCTGAATCATGCGGGTATTGCGATTCAGCAGACGCAGGCCGATATGTTGTTCAAGCTGCTTCAGGCGTAAAGACAGCGTAGATTTGGATATTCCAGTGTTTTCTGCTGCTTTGCTGAAACCTTTTGCTTTTACGGTTTCAACAAACAGTTCCATGTCATTCAGCAGTTGCATTTTCTTCCGCCATTGTTCCAGATTTCGAACACTGTTTCCTGTGTCGACTTGCTTGTTGGAAAATTAAAACAACCTATACTTGGCAAATGTTATTGAACAGAACAGGATCAGGATTATCATGAAGCTCTTGCAACCCGCTCTCCTTGGCGATTTTCATTTGAAAAATCGCATGGTCATGGCAGCCATGACGCGTAGCCGAGCCACTGCTGACGGTATCCCAACCGCCATGATGGCGAAATACTACGCTCAGCGAGCATCTGCCGGATTGATCCTGTCAGAAGCCGTTAATATTTCGCCAGACGCCATTGGTAGTCCATTTACACCAGGGTTGTACTCAGATGAACAAATCAAGGCATGGAAAAAGGTAACCGATGCGGTGCGTGCCGAAGGCGGGCTGATTTTTGCCCAGCTCTGGCATACCGGGCGTGTTGCTCATTCCAGCGATCGCCAGGGGGTCCAGCCGGTTGCTCCGTCTGCCATTAAAATTGATGGCGCGAAGCATTTTACGTCACAAGGGATGCGAGACTACGAAGATCCTCGTGCCTTAAGTCTGGCTGAAATTCGACAAACGATCGATGACTATGCACGGGCAGCCCGGCATGCGGTTGCCGC
The DNA here is from genome assembly GCA_030527825.1 of Lautropia sp. GTDB lineage: Bacteria > Pseudomonadota > Gammaproteobacteria > Burkholderiales > Burkholderiaceae_E > Lautropia. The sequence continues at coordinate 243,494 of JAUNAC010000001.1, read as the reverse complement.
AGGTTTCGATGGTGTAGAGCTTCATGCTGCCAATGGTTATCTGCCACAACAGTTCCTGGCTGACAGCAGCAATACCCGTGTTGATGAGTATGGCGGCAGCATTGAAAATAAATCTCGCTTCACGTTGGAGGTGATGCGAAAACTGATTGATGCCGTAGGTGGGGATAAAGTGGGCATCAAAATCAGCCCATTGCATCCATATGCCGGTATTGTTTTTGATGATCCGCTGGCTTCTTATAACTATCTTCTGAGCGAGCTGAATAAATTGAATTTCGCCTTTGTCGAGCTGATGAGGCGCAGCCCGATGTTTCCATTGTTACCTCATTATCCGGAAGGAGACGAGATCGAGCTGTTTGGCAGGCGTGTCATGCAGACGCTGATTGGTGGTACGGCTTATACGCTGGAAAGTGGAGAGGCGGAAGTTCAGAAAGGTATTGCCAGCTTGATTGCCTATGGTTCCAGCTTTATTGCGAATCCGGATCTGCCGCGCCGTTTTGAATTGGGAGCTGAATTAAATCAGGCAGATCCTTCCACCTTTTTTGGTGGCGGGGAGCATGGTTATACAGACTACCCGCCTTTGGGTTGAGGTGGTGTTGTGGCGTAGTGGTCTGGGGAGCAAAATGGCCTGCGATGATGGTCGGAAGGCATCATTCGGGCAAACGAAGGCAAGGTGTGAATCCAGGTGCCAGAGGTTCGCCGGGGACGGGCATGATCTTCTATACTTGCCGTTATGCTTAAGCCTGTGGGTCTGGATCGTGTTGCCCTGCGCCGGTCGTTCAACCAGAGAAGTACCGCTGTCGAGCGGGCGGACTTTCTGTTGTCCGAGGTGGAGCGGCGGCTCGATGAAAGGCTTGAGCCGATGCAGTTCGAGGGGGTGTCCTGCGTGCTGGATCTGGGCTGCGGGCTGGGCCGTTCCCTGCCCGTGCTGGCCCGCCGTTTTCCGCAGGCTGAGCTGCTGGCTCTGGACATGGCCGATGGGCCGCTCATGGCATGCCGGCGCACGGATGAGCGGGCGAGACGGGGATTGCAGGGGCTGCTGACCCGTATCCGCGCGGGCAACCGGCCGCAGACGCGTCCGCCGCACTGGATCGCGGCGGATGCCCATCGTCTGCCGCTGGCTGAGGGCAGCGTGTCGGTGATCTGGTCGAATCTGGTGTTCCACTGGTTTGATGATCCGCTGGCGGTGCTGCGCGAGTGCTATCGGGTGCTGCGTCCGCAGGGGCTGCTGGTTTTTTCGGCATTTGGCGTCGATACCTGCTGCGAGCTGCGTTCGCGTGAGGCGGATTCGTCTGCGCAGAATCTGCGCTGGCGCCAGATGCCGGGTGATGCGGTGACGCAAGCTGCGGGCCAGTGGCCTTCGCTGCAGGATATGCATGACTGGGGTGATGCGATGGTGGAGCAGGGGTTCGATGCCCCCGTGATGGATACCGAGCATCTGCGATTGACCTACACTTCAGCGCAGGCGCTGCATGATGATCTGGTGGCGTTCGGCTTTCCTGCGGTGTCTGATGTGATGGTGCCGGCGCTGACGGTCGAGCTGGTGTTCGGTCATGCGTGGGTGCCGGCACAGAAGGCGCGCAGTGATGGGCTGGCACCCATTCACATTATTCGCAAAGGGCAGGTATTGAAATGAAAACGGCTGCAATGCCTTCGGTGGCACACCTCAACGGGCTGCAGAGCGTGCTGCTGTGGGCCTGCATTACGGTGGGGCTGGCGGGCTGCATGTTGATTCTGTGGGTGACAGTGCGGCACCGGATGCGTCTGCTGGCCGGGACGGTCGAACTGGATGCGCCGCTGGATCTGCGGGGCGGGCCGCCCGTTGGCGGCGGGCGTGGGCAGCCGGTCGCCGGACAGGTTTCGGCCGGGGCGGCAGGGGACCGGTTGGCATCACCTGCTGCGGGTGTCGCGGCGCGATCATCCACTTCCCTGCTGGCCGAGATCGTCTGGGTTCTGGTGCCGGTGGTGATGATGTTGGGGCTGGGCGCCTGGGTTCTGGCCGGTCTGTGGTCTGCACCGGAGGCATCGGCGCCCGTCCCGTCGGTGGCGGGCCGACCGGCCTGGCCGGCGGCGATCAGCCGGTGATGGATGCCCTGGAAATGGACTCGGGGCCGGTGCTCCTGGCCAGGCGCGCCCCAGCGGCAGAATCTGGCGATCTGGTCAGGTTGCGCCGCCGCTATCGACGCCTGCTGTCGCTCATGGTGTTTCTCACCTTTGACCTGATTATTTTCGGTGCCTTTGTCCGGCTGGTCGATGCCGGGCTGGGGTGCCCGGACTGGCCGGGCTGCTATGGGCATGTCACGCCGCATGGTGCGATGGACAGCATCAGGGCTGAGGTGCTGGCGTTGCCGGACGGGCCGGTGACGGTGTTCAAGGCGTGGGTGGAGATGCTGCACCGCTATATTGCCAGCGCGCTGGGGCTGATGGTGATGGCGCTGCTGTGGCTGACCTGGCGCTGGCGACGGCTGGCGCGGCGCAGCGTGACGCCGCAACTGAGCGTGCGCTATGCCGACGGCGGACATGCGCCGTCCCTGTGGCTGGCGGTCTTTACGCTGGCCTGGATTATCCTGCAGGGGCTGTTCGGCATGTGGACGGTCACGCTGCGCCTGATGCCCGTGGTGGTGACGGCCCACCTGATGGGGGCGCTGGTGCTGTTCATGGCGCTGATGGCGCAGAACAATCGGGTCCAGCCGCAGCCGGTGGTCGCGGCGGAGGCGGCACGTCTGGCGGCCTGGGCCCGGCTGATGCTGTTGCTGCTGGTCGTGCAGCTGGTGCTGGGCGGCTGGGTAAGCAGCAACTATGCGGCACTGGCCTGTGAGGATTTTCCGTCGTGCCAGGGCAGCCTCTGGCCGACCATGGACATGGCGTCCGGCTTCGAGCTCTGGCGCCCGCTGGGTATGCGGGCCGATGGCACGCCGCTGGATTTCACGGCGCTGACAGCCATCCATTACGTCCACCGGCTGATGGCCTATGTGGTTTTTCTGGTGGGGGGGGGCATGGCCTGGCGCATCCGCCGCGTGCCCGGGCTGGCGAGGCTGGCACGGCTGCTGGGTGTGGCGCTGCTGGCGCAGCTGCTCAGCGGCCTGGCCAACGTCTTTCTCGGCTGGCCGCTGCTGGCAGCGCTGGCGCATACGGCGGGCGGCGCACTGCTTGTCGCACTCGTCTTCATGATAGACTTCAGAACGCATCACGCTGGGCACGGTACCGGGTAACCTGGCCGACCTGCCGATTGTGCCGATTGTGGCGCCCCTGCCGGGGGGCATCAGGCCAGTCATGGGCGTCTGCTGTCTGGCCAGCGTCCTCGTCATGCTGTCTCTGGGGTGTTTTCTGTTTCGCCGTTGGCTGCCGCCGTACGTCGGTTGCCTGGCTGTAACGATCTGAATTGCTGCTGTGCTCTCCCTATCTGCCACCCGTCATCCCTCTCTGCGTCGTGTCGTCCGTCAGTACTGGTTGCTGACAAAGCCGCGGATTGTTCTGTTGGCGGTTTTTTGTGCCATGATCGGCATGTTCATGGCAACGCCTCAGGGTGAAACCGTGCCATGGCGCATTCTGCTGGCCGGCACGGTCGGCATCGGCTTGCTGGCTGCTGCCGGTTTTGTGCTGAATTGCTCCATTGAGCGGGGTATTGATGCCGTGATGTGGCGTACCGCCCATCGTGGTTCGGCCCGCGGCGAGGTCAGCCATGTGGGCATGATGGGTCTGGCGCTGTCGCTGGGCACGTTGGGGGCCCTGATTCTGGGCCTGTTCGTCAATTCACTGACGATGGTGCTGACCATCGCAACGTTCGTGGCCTATGCGCTGGTCTATACCGTCCTGCTCAAGCCCCGCACGCCCCAGAATATCGTCATTGGGGGGGCTTCTGGGGCCATGCCGCCGCTCTTGGGCTGGGTGGCCGTGACCGATGAAATCACTGCACCGGCCGTGGTGCTGTTCCTGATCATCTTTGTCTGGACGCCGCCACATTTCTGGGCGTTGGCGCTGTATCGCGCGGCAGACTACCGGCGCTCCGGGTTGCCCATGTTGCCGGTGACCCACGGGGCACGTTTTACACGCCTGAATGTACTGCTCTATACCGTGCTGCTGACGGTGGTCACATTGCTGCCTTACGTCATTGGCATGAGCGGTCTGTTCTATCTGGTCAGTGCCGCGGTGCTGGATGCGCTTTTCCTGTTTCTCGCCTGGCAGATCTGGCGTCGCTACTCCGACGCACTGTCACGCAAGACTTTCGGCTATTCCATACTGTACCTGGCGCTGCTGTTCGGCACGCTGTTGCTCGACCATTATCTCTGACGCATCATCCGGCATCATGGCGAGCCAGTCCTGCGTTAACATCTCCTTCCGATGTCTGGCGCGGAGTCTGTCTGCCGCGCTGATCACGCTTTCCTCCGGGCCATGAAAACAACCGTTGCTTCCAAGGGGCCGCTGTCTGCTCCGAGCCTTCCTTCGCAACCACGCCGGCGTCTGCTGGTTTCGTTCGCACCGACCACGGCCCTGTGGCTAGGCGCCGGGGGGGCGCTGGCTGCCCTGTCGGCCTGTACCGAAGAGAAGCAGATGCATTTCAAGTCCACCGACCTGCAGGGAGCCGATTATGGTCAGGAGCTGGCGCTGACCGATGCCAGCACCGGCAAGGCCGTGACGCTGAAGGACTTCCACGGGCGAGTGGTACTGTTGTTTTTCGGTTTTACCCAGTGCCCGGACATCTGCCCCACAACGCTGTTGAAGGCCAAGGAGATCCGGGACGCCCTGGGGCCCCAGGGCGAGCGGCTGGCGGTAGTCTTTGTGACGCTGGATCCCGAGCGCGACACGCCCGAGGTGCTGCAGGCTTATGTGCACTCCTTTGATCCATCTTTCATCGCGTTGCGGGGTGATCTGCCGGCCACGAAAAAGGCTGCGCGTGAATTTCGCGTCTTTTTTCAGAAGGTACCGAATCAGGATGGCTCCAGCTACACGCTTGACCATACCGCGGCATCCTATGTTATTGATAAAAATGGCAAGTTGCGGCTGCTGGTGCGCTACACTGACCCCGTCGGTGACATTGTCAGTGATCTGAAGCAGTTACTGGCCGCCTGATGCCGCCAGCATCCGGTTTCCCATTCCGTATCCACCTGAAACCCGCTCTACTGGCAACGCACGGGTTCGGAGGCTCTTTCGCATGAATGCACTGGGTTGGCTTGTCCTTGGCCTGCTGATTGGCTGGGCTATTGAATTCGCCATTGACTTTCTGTACTGGCGCAAGAAAGCCCAGGACGAGGCCGAGGCGCTGGCCCGGCAGGAAGCCACCCTGGAAGCACAGCAGACAGAGCTCGGACACCGGCAGTCTGCGCTCCGGTTGCGGGAAGGGGAAATGGCCGATCTGCAGGCATCGCTGGCCAGCCGCGATGCCGAATTGCTGCAGCAGGCGCGCCGTGTTGAAGAGCGTTCCGATGACTTGAGTCGTGTCGAGCAGGCTATTGAGAAGCGGCGGGCAGATCTGGACCGGATGGGTCTGGCCCTGAACGAGCGGGACAAGGAGATCGCCAGCCGGGGTGAGCAGCTTCGGAGCAAGGAAATCAATTACAGCCGCCGCATCGACACGCTGGAGAGCACCGAGCAGGAGCTGGGACGGCGCATGGCGGTTGTCAGTAACCGGGAAGAGGCCATGCAAAGCTGGGAGGCCCGCATTCTCAGCCGGGAGCATGAGGTTGCCGACCGGGAGGCGTCTGTCAACTATCATGCGAGCCGCATGGCCCGTGATGCCGCCGGATTCGCTGCGACAAAACATCTGCTGCGCCAGCATTACTACACGGCCGATGGTCATGACCGCCTGCAGGCGCTAGTCGGCATCGATGAGCAGGTGGCCGAATTGTTGCAGGAGGCGGGTATCCGCAGTTTTGAGCGGTTGGCCGAAACACCGGTTGGTGAGTTGACCCGGTTGATGGAGCGTGCGGGGCCAAGGCTGGCACTGGCCAATCCGATGAGCTGGGCGGAGCAGGCCAGCATGCTGCTGGCAGAAGACTGGGTGGGGCTGGATCAGCTTCAGGCCGAGCTCAATGGGGAGCAGCGTGAGCACGTGGCCGAGCACCTGCTGGCAGCCATCCGTCAGGGACAGACCGCGCCGCAACCGCCTGAGGGATCTGTGAACGAGCCACTGGCAGGGGCGGCGTCATCCGCTGATCGGGCGGATGAGTCACCACCCATGACCCAGGCAGAAGATGCTCAGGCAGGCAGCGCGGCCAACGCATCAGCAAACAGCGTGATGGTCGATGAGGCCAGCGGGTCATCTGTTGCAGAGGGTGTGCCCATGGCGGTGGATGTTGCGCTACAGGCTGGTCAGGGCGATGGTTCGGCAGCCAGCGATGATGGTGTGGAAGCCACGCTCGACCAGCAGTCTGTGGTGTGGGAGCCTGATGCGGGTGATGAGTATGAAGACGGCCCAGCCGGCCCGCTGGCTCCGGTTTTTGTCAACCGTCGTGCGGCTGGCTCTGCCGATGTGTTACGACCAGAGCCGGCCACGCCGGAGTCCGTGTCGGCCGGCGAGGGCACTGACCCGCATTACCCCGCCTGATCTGTCACCGACTCGCCCGTCATTGACGCAGAAACGCCATGTCATCAGCGCCTTCGCCACTGCATCCGCCCGAGTCTGTGCGCCGCTTCACCTCGGTGAAGGTGGGCATCCTGCTCCTATTCCTGCTGTTGCTGACGCTGTTCGGCCTGCATGAGGGAGGTGATGGCGAAGGGCATACCCCGTCATCGGCGCAGCAGGAACGCGCGCAGGCTGCGCATACCCATACTGAAGCGGTTGCCTTCCCGGCTGCCGGCCTGCCATCGGCGGCTGATAAAGCAGGCCGGGGGCCGGCTGCGGCTGGTGACGGGCCCGCTACCGGGGCGCGTGCTGAACGGGCGGGGCTGGCGCCAGGCAGAGATTTTCAGCGTTCCTCGGTGGGGGAGGGCATTACCGCTGGCGAGTCCATGACTGATCTGGCGGCGCGCGAGGCTGCCCGGCCTGGCGCCCGGAACGGGGAGGCGGCCACAGCGGCTGCAACGCGGGATGCGGTGGGGCCGGTGTTGCCAGCTGGTGAGTCCTTGATGGCTACCGGCCAGGATGCGTCTGCGCCGGCGCCCGCCCGGGGCAATGCCATGATCGAGTTGCCCGGCCCACTGTCGTTCGTTTTCGTGCAGGATCCGACCCGGGGAATCCGTCTGTCGGGTACGGTGCCCGATGACGATACCCGCAACCAGTGGATGAACGCCATCCGCTTGGGGGCGCGCGGTGCTCCGGTAGACGGTGCTCTGCGCCTGGGCCATGTGGATGGCCATGCGGCTGCCCGCTGGGAACCGCAGCTTATCGCCCTGGTAGCGCTGATGCGTGAACGTAACATCAGTGAACTGCGTGTGCGGGGCGATGTGGTGGAGGTGGTCAGTGGTAAGGGCACGCCAGCCCAGGCCCAGGAGACGCTTGCCCTGATCCGCGCCCAGGTGCCGTCGGGCTATCGGGTCCAGCCAGGCGGCGCGGCCGCCCAGCCGGGCGCCGCCTTGCCCGTGGCAGGCTCGGGAGGAACGCCCGCCGGCAGCGGGGGGGCCCGGGCATCAGGCAGTGGTGCGCGGTCTGCCCCGGCAGGGAATGGGCGCTGGCTGGCCGATGCGCCTACCGCCAGAGGCCGGCATCGTGGCCGCGAGAATGATCGTTCCAACCGGACTGCCGCCCGCGACATTGCCCAGAAAAGTGCAGGCAACTGCCCGGTTTCGCTCAAGCGCCTGGCTTCTCCAGTGTTTTTTGTCTCTGGCAGTGCCAATCTGTCGCTGGCCGAAAGCCGACGCCTGCAGCGGCTGGGGAGCTGTCTGGGGCGTACCGCCCGGGTGCGTGTGACGGGTCATGCCGATCCGCGTTATGCCGCGGCCTATAACAAGACGCTCTCCGAGCGGCGGGCCCGGGCCGTGGCTGCAGCCATTCGCGAAGGGGGCTTTTCGTCTGCCCGAATCACGATCATCGGCGCCGGACAGGTGCGGGAAAGGACGCACGTTGATAAGGCGATTCTGCAGCGTGCCCGCCGGGTCGATATCATCGTCGGCTGACCGTCGCTGTCATCCACGGCTTTTTCATGCCGTGTCCGCGATGGCCAGGGCCCCTGGCCCCAGCCGGAATCATCTGGATTACAGCGTCGGGTAGGCGGCTGTTTCCCATGGCTGCTGGGTACCCAGCAGCGTGTCCAGTGTGCTGCTAGGGCTGATGCTCTGGACGGTGCTGCTTTCGCCCGGCGCCGGTGTCGCGGCTGTGTTGCCATCCCCCGACGCGGCCAGGGTATCGCTGTGCCCGGCCAGCGTCTGCGCCAGCAGCGCAGAAGGTTGCGTCCCGGCACTGGAGCGGGTGCTTTCCAGCGTCTGGCCTGCCGCTGCGTTCCCAGCATGGGTTGTTCCGGTGGGGTCGACGACGGCTCCGGCGGCGGGAGACGCGCTGCCTGGAGCTGCTGCAGACACCTGGTTTTCGGCTTCCAGCTGGACGGTTTCATTCCATGTTTGTGATTTCTGGCCCGTGCCGTCCCGAAGGGTGATGTCAACCGCGAAGGATGACGGGTTGGTGGTGGCAGCCGGTAGGGTCTGGATGGTGGTTGACCAGTGGCCATCGGCATCGGTCGTTGCCGTTGCGGTGCTCCCGTCCAGCGTAACATCCACGTGCGTATCAGGTGAGGCATCACCACTGATCGTCAGCCCATCCTTGGCCTCTGCTGCGGTGATGATGTGGCTGTCATGTCCGTCGAATTTCAGGTTGGTGTACTTGGCGATGGGATTGGCGCCTGGCGTGTTGTCATGGCCAGCGCTATTGGCAACGTTGTCTGAGGCGTCGGTTATGGCACTCCGGGTGGTGTTCTGGGGGAGGGCATTGTTGACGGGCAGGGGGGCGCCATTGATGGTGACGGTCAGTTCGCCAGGGTCACTGGCGTTGCCGGCAGCGTCAGTGGCCGTGACCGAGAGTGTGCTGGTGACCTTGGCCCCTGCGGCCGGCTTGGGCATATCGGCAGCCCCGATCGTAATGCTCCAGCTGCCGTCTGCTTTGGTCATGACGGGAACGGTGTTGCCATGCCATTTTGCCGTGACGGTGCTGCCAGCCTCGGCGGTGCCAGTAAAACCGACGCCATCGGCAGCGGCGGCAGCCGAGATGTCGATCCCGTCGGTGGACTGGATGTTCTTCGGTTTGTCAGGTGGAGTCTTGTCGACGATGACCGTATGGGTTACCGCAGGGGAGGCCGTACCACCGGGCAGCGTAGCGGTGACCAGGAACGGGTGGGAGCCATCGGTGATTTTGGAAAAGTCGATTTTGGTTGCCCAGCTGCCGTCGGCGCCGGCAGTGGCGGTGGCTTTGTCCTGGGCGTTTATCTGCACATTGATCAGGGCACCGGCCTGAGCCTTGCCGCCGATCTCCTGCAGCTGCATGCTTTCGGCTTTGTTGATCCGGTCGTCTCCGGTGATCGGGTTCACCGTGGGCGCAGTGCTTGGCACGACGGCACTTTCGATGGTGATCGCCTGCGCCGCCTTGGCACCGGTGTTGCCCGCCTGATCCTGTACGGTGACCTCGACATTGGCTATGGCTTTCTGGCCTGCCGTCACCGTCGGCAGCGTGGCATGGTCGAAGTCCACGTTCCATTTGTTGCCCGTCACGGTGGCGGTTTCGGTCTTGCCGCCCCAGGTGACGTTCACCTTGTCGGTGTTCTGGGATCCGGCTGGCATGTCACCAGAGAAGCTGATCTTGCCGTTGCCCTTGGCTTCATCGGCACTGATGGTGGTGTCACCGCCGAGGGTGGTGATATGGGTGACCTGGCCCGGTGGGGTCTTGTCCACGAGCAGGTTGACGGATACGCTGGCCGCCGTCTTGTTGGCAGCGGTAGCGGTAACTGTTACGGCATGCTGGCCATCAGCCAGGCCGCCCAGGTTGACCGGAACCGTCCAGTTGCCCGCAGCGTCGGCGGTGGTCGTGACGGTGGCCGTGTCGGTAGTGACCTTGACGCTTGCGTTCGCTTCAGTATGGCCGGACAGGGGCACGGGCGAGGCGGCTTCAGCTGCATTGAGGATGTTGTCGCCGGTGATAGCACTGATTGTGGGGGTTGTCGTGGCGAGCAGCGGCCCCTGCAGGGTGACCAGCTGCGTCACGTGGGGGCTCTGGTTGCCGGCGGCGTCCTGTACCACAATGTCGAAGCTGGCCGCCTTGTTGTCTCCTGGGGCGGTGGGCAGCGGCAGTTCGGTATCGGTGTAGGTTACTTTCCAGGTGCCACTGGCATCGGCCGTGGCGGTGTGGGTCTTGCCGCCAGCGATCGAGACAGTGACGGTCGCACCGGCTTCGGCGGAACCGCTCAGGCTCACGCCGTTTTTGGCTTCCTGCCGGGTAATGACATTGTCACCACCCTCAACCTTGACGCCAGTGGCCGGTGTTGGCGGGGTTTTGTCGAGCGTGAACGCCTGAGCACTGGTGGCGATATTGCCCAGGCTATTGGTGGTGGTGGCGGACAGTGTGTGGACGCCATCGGTCAGCGTTGTCGGCAGGGGCACATTGGCGGTCCATTCACCATTGGCGCTGGTCTGTACTTCTGCAAGTGGATGTTCCTTGTCGGTCAGCCAGAGCGATACCTTGCTGCCGGCCTCGGCCGTGCCGGACACTTTCACCGGTGCCGCTGCTTCGGCGGCATTGATGATGTTGTCGTCCGAGATCAATCCGATGACAGCCAGTTTACCGGTGGTGTTCAGCGTGATCTTGCCCGTGGTGGCGGGGCCGCGGTTGCCGGCCGCGTCGATGGCGGTGGCCGTCAGTGAATACTGGCCATCGGTTGCAGGCAGTTCCGCAGGCGAGAGGGTGGCGCTCCATTTGCCGTCGGCACCGACCGCCACAACCTTGGTTGTGTTGCCAATCTTCAGTTCCACTGAGCCGTTGGCTTCGGAGGTACCGGATATTTGCACGCCGGCCGCCTTTTCGGGGCCGGTGATGATGTTGTCGCCCGTGATCGGCGAGAGGGTGGCACTGGCCGGTGGGGTGTCGTCAAAGCTGAGCGTGGTGATCGGCAGCGTGCTTTGCACGCCCTGGAGGCTGCCGGTGACTTCGAGGCTGTTGCTGTCAGACAGGCCCGCTGCGGGCAGGGTGCCGCTGCTTGGCTGGGCGGTGAGCAGATTGACGGACCAGTTGCCGCTGCTATCCGCGGTGGTTGTGTAGGTGACATTGGCGTGCTGGTCGCCGTCGGTGTCGATGCGTACCTGCACTTCTGAGCCCGGCTGGGCCGTTCCCTGGATGGTCGGAAAGCGCGTATTGAAGGTGGTGGCCGATTTCAGCGTCAGTGAGATGTTGCCCTGCGGTGCCTGCCCATCGCCGCTACCGCCACCCCCACCGCCGGCCAGGGCCAGGCCGAGGACGGCAGCGCCGCCCAGCCCGTAGAGCACCGGCCGGATGGATGCATCGCCCAGCACCGGCAGGCTGGGCGCTTCAAAGGTCGGGTCGTAGAGCACGAAGGTGCCGTCGGACAGGGCGCCGAGGGGCTTGGTGCTGACATCAGCCAGCAGGACGGCGCCGCCGTCGCCCTGCACAGCAGCCGGAATGCTCACGTGCTCATCGCCCCCGGCGAGCACGGCACACTGATCCGATGCACTGCAGACCCGGTAGTAGCCTTCGAGGATGAGTGAGGTGGCCTCCCCACTGCCATCCGCTGGCAGGTTCTCGATTACCAGGTCACTATCGACCTGCAGCACGCGCAGCTGTTCAGCTTCCTGCCCCAGATCCTGCAGCCGGAACTGCCGGCCCGGGACAACCCGCACCCGGTTGACGCCAGGCTTGAGTTTGAGGTGTTCGATGCCGCCATCCTGTGAACGATAGATATCCAGTCTTGCTGCCATGATGCCTGTCCGTTATGCAGGGAATTCCGGTGGAAATATCCGAAGCCGCCTTGCCTGGTACAGGTGACAGCGGTTCCGTGGGTCATGCGGCGCTGCCGGGTGCGATCAACGCGTGCAGCAGCCCGCCAGCGCCTCCGGGTACACAGAGAAGGCGCCGTATCTTTCGTGTGCAAGCCTATCAAAATAGGTTACACCTGCCCACATTTCCAGCGGAGGGAGTGTCATGGATTGCCTGTTCAGGTGTCAGGCAGGGCGGCTTTTGTTGTTTTTTTGGATGCAGGCGGCGCAGCAGCTCGCAGTTCGTCCGCGCTGAGTGTCCGTCAGGCGGCGCAGACATCGTGCCCAGGGCCGCCTGATGGCGGGTCGGTGCGAGTTGTCCTACACCGTTGGGTGCGGGTGCTCCCAGGGCTGTGCACTGACCAGCGAATCGACGGTGGCCGTGGTACTGGCGGGGGCCGGGGGCGGCGCGCTGGGAACGGGTGTCGGTGCGGGTGTGGCAGCCGTGTGCGTCTGTGCGTGGCTGTGGGTCAGATCATCCAACGTCAGGCTCTTGTGTGTGTTGTCGGTGCCGCTGTCGTGCAAAGTGTCCACCAGCGATTTGCTGGCGGCAGGTGTCTTGGCGCCACTCGCGGCAGGCGTGGCACTGCTGCCACTGCTACCAGTTGTTGTGGTGTTTGCCGGGCTGCTGAGTGTTGTTGTGGTGTTGTTGACCGTGGTGGTGTTGGTGGTGGGTACCAGGGTGACGGACGTGTCGCTCAGCGAGTCCGATGCGGCTGGGGCGTTCGTGGTGTTCTGGGAGGTGGCCGCCGCCGGTGTTGTCGTACTGTTGGCTGTTGCACCCGCAGCGTTTTCTGTACCTGCAGCCGCACTGGTATCCGTATCTGTCGTGGTACCAGCGGCAGCGCCACTGGTAGCGCCACCGGTGACAGTGCTGCCAGTGGCTCCACCCGTGGCATTGCCCGTCGTACCGGTGGTGCCAGCAGACGCGCTTGCGTTTGCATCAGTAGCCGTATTGGTGCCAGCGGCAGCACCACCCGCAGCCGCGCTGCCAGTGGCACCGCCCGTGGTGGTAGTGGTATCTCCAGCCGCAGTTGCACCGCCCGCGCTGGCATCGCTCATAGCCGAACCTCCGGCGGTGCCACCCGTCGTGGTATTGCCAGTCGTGGTATTTCCCGTTGTCGTGGTATTGCCAGCGTCAGCATCCGGGCTCGAGGCCGAGGATGAACCGGGTGCTGTCTGGGTCGGGCTGGCCGCTGCAGCGGGGGTTGATGCCGCCGGGGTTGAGACGGTGGTACTCGGTGCAATAGTCGGTGTGGGTGCGCCCTGAACGGTGACGTCGACCGACTCGGCACCGCTGGTATTGCCAGCGGTATCCTGAACCGTCACCTGAACGGCGCTGTTGACGGTACTACCCGCAGTAGCATGGGGTAAATCTGCCGGCACGAACTGCACGTCCCAGGCGCCTGCGTTGCTGACTGTGCCAGTATGAGTGTGGCCGTTCCATGTGACTGAAACGGTTGCGCCGGCTTCAGCTGTGCCGGTGATGTGCACGCCGTCACGGGCCTCGGTGGCGGTGATCGTGGTGTCGCCGCCATCGAACTTGATGCCACTGGCTTTGGGTGGTGCGGTTTTGTCGACGGTAAAGGCGCGGGAGGCAGAGGCGGTGCCGCCCGTGGGAGAGGTGACGGCCGCGGTCAGGGTCTGGGCCCCGTCGGCCAGGGTAGTGGCCGGTGCAGTGACTTCCCAGTGGCCGTTGGCATCAGCGGTGGCAGCCAGTTTGCTGGTACCAAAGGTAAGCTCGACCTTCGAACCGGCTTCGGCCGACCCCTGCAGCTTGACGCCGGCTGCAGCTTCAGCAGCGTTGATAATATCGTTACCTGCGATGCTGCCAATGACTGGCGTGGTGCTGCTGGTATGGACGGTGACCGGGCTGGTCGCGGCCGGGCCACGATTGCCGGCCGCGTCGATGGCAGTGGCGGTGAGCTGGTACTGACCATCGGCAGCGGGCAGTTCTGCAGCCGACAGTGCGGCACTCCATTTGCCATCGGCGCCCACGGCGGCGACCTTGGTGGTGCTGCCGATCTTCACCTCGACTGAACCATTGGCTTCGGCCGTTCCCGAGACGGTCACACCGGCGGTTTTTTCAGCGGCGGTGATGATGTTGTCGTCGGCGATGGCGCCGATCTCGGCGCGCGCCGGCGGGGTGTTGTCGTACGTCAGGGTGACAATCGGCAGCGCTGCCCCCTGGACGCCGTCCAGCGCCCCGGAGATCTCCAGCGTGTTGCTGTCTGACAGACCGTTGGCTGGCAATGTGCCTGAAGCCGGTTTAGCCGTCTGCAGATTCACGTTCCAGTTGCCGTTTGCATCGGCCGTGGCGCTGTAGGTGACGTTCTCGCGCTGATCATTGTCGGTATCGAGCCGCAGCGTCACGATCGTGCCGGGTTTGGCGGTGCCGGAGATGGTGGGAAAGCGATTGTTGAATGAAGTGGCTGATTTGAGCGCCAGGGGCACGTTGCCCAGATCGGGGGCTCCGCTAGGATCACCACCGCCTCCGCCGCCCGCAGCCGCCAGCGCAACGACGGCCAGCCCGCCGGCGCCATACAGAACCGGACGGATGGGAAACTCTTCTGCCGTGGGCTGCGCCGGGGCCTGGAAATTCTGGTCATACAGCACAAAAGTGCCGTCGGCCAGGGCGCCCAGCGGCTTGCTGTCCACATCGGCCAGTACCTCGGTCGGGCTGTTGTCGGTCGAGCCAAGACCTGCCTGCCCGTTATCGGTCTGTTCCTCGTCGCCGGCGCCGGCATGGCTGGCGACGCTGACCGTACAGCGGTCAGATGCGCTGCAGACCTGGTAGTAGCCTTCCAGCGTGATCGTTGCCGGTTCGGCGCCGTCCGCGACGGGAATGTTTTCGATGACCAGGTCGTTTTCCACCTGGATCACGCGCAACTGTGCCGGGTCGATGCCGTGCCCGTCAGGATCCTGGAGGATGAACTGCCGTCCAGGCACAACCTTGAGCCGGTTATTGCCGGGCTTGAGCGGCATGTGTTCTGCAGCGCCGCCGCCCGTACGCTGGATATTCAGTCTTGCTACCATGATCCTGTCCTATCTCGGTGTCCGACGGTGCCCGGATTCGGTCAGTGGTCTTGAAGCGCATGCATGTGGCACAAGTCCGCCAAACAGCGGCCTGTCTGATGCTCCTGGGAGACACTGGGCACCGTTCAGCGGACGGATCCGGCCCTTCGTCGAAAAAATGAATACGGATTGCCCGGATTCTGGCACGCAAAAGCTGTTGCTTTGTGTGCTGAGTGTTGTGTTTTGTTACGGACGAGGGACAGACCGAAGCCGGGGCCTGGTAGCCTCGCGGGGATCCGGCACCGGTTCCGGGACGGAAACCGCTCAGGACAGGGTCAGACCCTTCGCGTGCTCATCCAGAGGCGCGAGCAGTGCAACGTCCTGTGCGGTGCTGCCGGGGTTGGTCGCCGCTGTTGCGATGCTCTGGGGATGAGTGCTGCTGGGCGCGGGGGTGTCGTGGGCCGAGCTGGAAAGATCATCCAGCCCCAATGTCTTGAGGGAATTGCTCGGGCCGAACGGAAAATTCTGGGACAGCAGCAAAAAATGGTGGTCGAGTGCAGTCGAGTTGCCTGCTTTGTCAGTGGCCGTGATGTGCGCAACGACTTCAGTTGCGCCCAGGAGGGGGGGGATGGCCACGATGGGATCTGGAATGGCCCAGGGAACGGCATCGCCCCCGGTATCTGCAACCTTGACCTCCTGGCTTTGCGTGGTGCCCGACAGAAGCTTGTATTCCACTTTGACGGTGGCGCCAGATTCCGTTTTGCCACTGATCAGGAAGGTGCCTCCCTGAATGCGGTCATTGTCTCCTGCGTGAACATCAGTCAGAACAGGAGCTTTGGTATCGACTGTCAATGGTTGGCCGGCTGCAGGCGCGGAAACATTACCGGCCTTGTCGGTCGCCGTGGCCGTGACCGTGTAGTTCCCGTCCGCGGGCAGGTCGGCACTGCCCAGAAGTAGGCTCCACTTGCCATCTGCACCTACTGACGCGTCATGCGCAGCCCCACCCAGGGAAACCTTGAGTGTTGCGCCGGGTTCTGTGCTGCCGGAGAGCGTCACGCCAGCGGCTTTCTCTGCCGCGTTGATGTAATGGTCATTGCCGCCGGTTGCCTGGATGACAGGTGCTGCGGGTGGCGTGGTGTCGATGGTCAGAGTCTGGGTCGTGGCCTTGGACACATTGCCGGCGAGATCGCTGGCCGTGACTGAGAGCTGCGTATTGCCATCAGCCGGCAGGGCCGTAGCCGGTACGGTGACTGCCCATGCGCCGTCGGCGCCCACCGTGGCCTCATGTGTCTGCGCACCCAGTGTCAGCTTGATCAGGCTACCGGCATCGCCATGGCCGGAGATATTCAGGGGCCCGTCATGGCTTGAGGCGCCCAGCAGATTGTCGTTGCCCACCGGATTGAATGTTGGCGCGGCTGGTGGCGTGTCATCTGCCGTGAGATGGAAGTCGGGCAGGCTGGAAGCCTTGCCGTTGACATTTTCCGTGAGTGACAGGCTGGTAGCGGTGCTCAGACCGCCCGCCGGGAGTGTTCCCGTCGCCGGTTTCAGTGTGGCCAGGTTGGCAGACCATTTGCCATCGGCACCCACGGTGACGCTGTAGGCGGCATCCACGGTGCTGGTGCCTGCTGCATGAACGTCGATTTGGATGGTGGCGCCTGCCGTGCCCGTTCCTGTCAGGGTCGGGGTGGCGCCCTTGGCAACCGATGCATGTGTGACGGTCAGGGCAGGATCCGACCCTGTCGGTGTGACGGCCGGCGCAGGCGGAGCAGCAGGAGAAGCGGGCGACGTCGGCGAGCTGGATGTCGCGGAATCATTTCCACCACCCCCGCCCCCGCCACCCCCGGCAAGGGCCAGCCCCAGGACCGCTGCGCCACCCAGCCCATAGATGATGGGGCGGGTGGACTCGGAGATCAGCGGTTCGTCATGTGTGCCTGCGTCCGCACTGATGTGCGCATTGTGGTCGCCCGATGCGGGATTGCCGGCCCATCCGGCCGGCTCGCCGCTGGCAGTGGCGGCCGGATGGGCCGGGTCGTACAGAACGAAGGTGCCATCGGACAAGGCACCAATGGCGGCAGTGGACGGGGTGATATCGACGGGGGTGCTGCCAGGCAGTTCCAGGTGGCAGGGGTCACTCACACTGCATGAGCTGTAAAACCCCAGCAGTTCGACCGTCTGGGCGTCCTGCTGGCCCTGCCCATCTCTGTCGGCAAGATGCTCGACCAGGATGCTGTTGTCCAGCTGCTTGACCAAGGCATGGGCGGGGGCCTGACCGGTATCCTCGTCATAAATGCGGAATGTCTCGCCGGGTCGCACATTCAGGCGAGTGGTACCTGCCCGCAGGTGGGTGCGGGAGACTGGGCCATGAGGGGAGCGTGTTTCAATGACGAGTGCCATGAGCGATCCGGAGTGCGCCTGATATAAGCAGCGGCAAACCTGTACCAAGCGGTATCATCTGCCGCAGGGTGAGCTGGCCTGGGACGGCATGAGCTATGTCGCCAATATACCACTGGCAGAGGTTGTCTTTTGCACAGCCAGATATGGAAAACCCACCCCGGATACGAGGTGGGTTTTCTGGCTCGCGCAGGAAAAAGGCAACAATCCTGATGGATGACGGATGCTCAGGCGTACTGCGCCAAGGTTGCCTTCATCTTTTTCATGGCCAGCGCTTCAATCTGCCGGATACGCTCGGCGGAGACGCCGTACTCACTGGCCAGATCCTGCAGGGTGCGTGAGCCGCCTTCATCCTCGTCACGCAGCCAGCGCGACTCAACAATCTTGCGGCTGCGCTCATCAAGGCTGGCCAGAGCATGGGAGAGCCCCTCGCTATGGAGCCAGTCGCGTTGACGGTTCTCGATGATTTCGCTGGGCTCGCTGCCGGATGCGGCGAGGTAGGCAGCCGGACCAAACGAAGAGCCGCTTTCGTCATCGCCTTGTGGTTCAAGCGCAATCTCGTGGCCCGTCATCCGCGTCTCCATCTCCAGCACATCTTTTTCGCGGACATTGAGCTGCTGGGCGATATCGCTGACGGCCTCGGGAGTCAGCGCGTCCAGATCCTTTTTCATCGACCGCAGATTGAAAAACAGTTTACGCTGGGCCTTGGTGGTGGCCACCTTGACCAGACGCCAGTTTTTCAGAATGTATTCATGGATTTCTGCCTTGATCCAGTGCATTGCGAAGGAAACCAGTCGCACGGAACGATCCGGGTCGAACCGCTTGACGGCCTTCATCAGACCAATATTGCCTTCCTGGATGAGATCGGCATGAGGCAAGCCATAGCCCAGGTACTGCCGTGCGACAGAAACGACCAGACGGAGATGGGATGTGACCAGCATACGTGCTGCGTCGACATCCTGATGCGCCTTGAAACGCCGTGCGAGGCTGGACTCCTCCTCGGCGGACAGCATCGGCAGGCGATTGACCGCAGAGATGTAGGCGTCCAGATTGCCCAGTGACGGCATGGCAGGTACAACGTCACGGGCAGGGCGGGCAGCAAGTGCAACAGGGTGAGTCGTCATCGTGGCGGTTTTCTCTTCCAATTAAATGACTGATGAGTTAGATACTAGCACTGATTGACCGAGAGTGCCAGTACTTTCTTGCAACATAAAGCTGGTTTTGTCAAGCATGGAAAATTCCATCGTGCGCCGGGGGCGTCAGCCCCTCATATGACCAGATAACGCGTTACCTGCCTTGGCGGTTGTCATGGCAACGCGCAGGGACGGGCAGCCGGGGCTGCTGAAGGAGGTTGACCGATGGTATGGTTCAGTAAGCGTTTGGATCGCGAAATGAAACCAGGATGGTCTTGAGGATAATCTTCAGATCCAGCCGCAGCGACCAGTGCCGCAGATACTCCAGGTCGTAACGGATGCGCAGTTCCATTTTTTCGATGGTGTCGGTCTCGCCGCGGGCGCCGTTGACCTGTGCCAGTCCGGTGATGCCGGGCTTGACCTTGTGGCGGATCATGTAGCCCTTGATCAGCTTGCGGTAAGTTTCATTGTGGGCCACTGCATGGGGACGGGGGCCGACGACGCTCATGCGCCCCTGTAGCACGTTAAAGAACTGTGGCAGCTCATCCAGAGAGGTCTTGCGCAGAAAACGGCCCACCGGTGTGATGCGGTCATCGTTCTTGGTGGCCTGGCGCACTTCGGGACCGTTTTCCTGTACACGCATGGAACGGAACTTGTAGACATTGATTTCTGAACCGTCCAGCCCGTAGCGGCGCTGCTTGAAAATGATGGGGCCCTTGGATGTGAGGCGGATGGCAAGCGCGATGCCCAGCGTGATGGGCAGGGTCAGTATCAGTGCAATGGAGGCGATGACAATGTCCGATAGGCGCTTGAGTACGCCAGTGGTGCCGTAGAAGGGCGTCTCGCAGACGGCCACCACCGGCAACCCGCCCACTGAATCCACCCGCGCCTGGATCAGGTCGAACATGAAGATGTCGGGGACAAAGTAGATAGAGGCGGTGGTGTCGCGCAGGTCTTCCAGCAGCTTCAGGATCCGCGGCTGGGAGGCCATGGGCAGGGCAATGAAAATCTGATCGATTTTGTTGGCGCGGACAAACTGGGCCACCGCATTGAAACCGCCGGCGACGGGGGCTTCGGTGACTTCGCCCAGCCGGTCAGGTGTGCGGTCATCAAAAAAGGCCATGATGCGCGTCTGCGACAGCGGATCATCCTGAATGGAGCGGGCCAGTGTGCGACCCAGGCTATTGGCAGCCACCACGATGGCCGTCTGCTCCGGCCGCATGGAAATGACCTTGTGCAACAGCCGTGGAGAAACCCAGTGACTGACCGCCTGTACCACAGGCGTCGCAATGACCCAGGTGGCGAGCACATTCTGGTCGAACTGACGCAGTGCGTCGATCATCAGGCCGAATACCAGCAGCAGGCCAACCACCAGCCCCCAGCTGCCAAGCAGGTGGCGCAGGTAGCCGGGCTGGTAGACCCGGAAGGGAACATTGCCGGGATAGCTCAGCACGAAAGTGAGCACGGCCAGCACCATCTCCTGTGCCCGGAGCGGGTGGCCGGTGACAACGGTGACCAGCAGCAGGCAGGCGACCGCCAGGACAGGGTCGATGACCGACTTGACCAGGGAGAGAATGCTGCGGCTGCCGGTCCGGATGGGAACGAAGGAAGAAGCGAAGAGTGGGCTGTTCATACCGCTTGCCAGGGCGCCACCGTGTCGGCGTGCCCGATCGAAATCTGTTGGAGATATTTATACAACACCGGCCAATCAGGGGCAGCCGTCAAATGTTAATCGGTTTGGCAGACATGTGTCAGGGTTCACGCAGCGAAAGTCAGGGACTTGGCATGTTTGGCTCAATGATTTAGTGTGGAATCCAAGAGGACTCCGACAGGCTGTACCATGTCCTCATTCTGAGCTTTTTACGACAGGGTAGTCATGAAAGAAATCATCGGAACACAAAAAAAAGGTGCCCAGCGCCCGGCACTGCGTACTGTCTGCGCTGCCGTAGCGGCCGTTGTCTGCGGGCTGGCGGCCGGTGTCGCCCAGGCCCAGGCCCAGCTGGATGTACCTGACCAGGACTGGACACCCAACGCAGAGGCGGATGTCATCAAGCTGATGGGTCGTGTTGGCGTAACACATGATAGCAATGTGTTGCGTTTGAACAACCAGTCCCAGGCAGGTATCTACAGTAACAAGAAAGCCGGTGATACAGCCCTGAATGGCGCCATGGGTATCCAGTTCGATCGTCTGATCAGTCAACAGCGTCTGCGTGCCAATGCAGAAGTCGAAGGTTTCAAATACAAGGAATATTCTGACTTCGATCACGTGGGCTACAACGTGGGTACCACCCTGGACTGGGTTGTGGGGCGGCCGCTGTTCGGCCGGGCTGGTCTGCGGCTCGATCGCAAGCAGCCGACCGTGCAGGATCGCGTCTATAACCAGACGACCAACGTGTCCGGTGACCGTAACAACATTGACACTCAGAATCTGTTCTTCAATGCGGGCTTTCGCTTTACCCCGGCATGGTCGGTGATTGGCGGAGTGGATTACACCCGCAGCCGCAATACACTGGAAGTCTACAAAGACACTGATTACGATCTGACCGGTGCCGAGGGCGGGGTCCGCTATGCACCGGGCACCGGTATCGAGGTGGATCTGGTCTATCGTGCTGTGGATGGCAAATACAAATCTGCGCAGCGCTACGACGACAACGGCGCAGCATTGCTGTGCAATAACAACAACTGCCGCAAGAATGACTACAACGAAGATTCCCTTCAGGCCCGTATCCAGTACCGCCCCAGCGAAGACAGCAGCTTAGGCGGCTTTGTCGGTTACACCCGTCGTGATTACGATCAGGGCAACCGCAACTTTCGCGGTCTGACGGCTGGCTTCGATACAGAATGGGCACTGAGCGGTGCCGTGCAGATGAGGGCATCGTTAGGCCGCTCTATCGAACCGGATGATGATGCGGTGACGAATTCCTACGCTGACACCTGGTCGCTGAATTTCAGCCCGACCATTCAGGCAACTGGAAAAATCTCCATCGATCCCTTCCTGCGCCTATATGATCGTCGCTACAAGGGTGACCAGCTCACCGTTGGCCAGATCGAGCGCAAGGACAAGATCTATATGCTTGGTGTCGAGGCAAACTACGAGTTTCGTCGTAACCTGTTCCTGATGGCTAACCTGTCACATGAGCGGCGTGATTCCAATCGGAACAATCTTGATTACACCGCCAACGTTTTCGGCGTTGGCCTGAAAGTCCAGTTCTGATCTCGGGTCGCCCGGGACCGGCAGAGAGTTTTATGGTCTGTTCCGGTTTGACCTGGCTGCCGGTCACTGGATTGTGACCGGCAGTTGCCGCGTCCCGACGTGGGTTGTGCAGAAATTCACCTGTAGCCCGGCTACCTTTACAGGTCAAACCTGCGGGCACAGAGGATATCATTCACATGTGCCCCACCGCGGGCCAGTCTAGAATCACTACTCTGGCCTGCTGTGTAACGTTGCGCTCGCCCTGTTGCGCATGCCTGCATGGCGCAAGTCTTGCCCCACAGGTTTTTTCTGCTACCGCAGGCTTTCTGGCAGGCAGATCTCCCTTCCATAGGACGGCATCCATGTTTTTTTCTCGCTTCAAGAAGTTTTTGCTGGGGCTGATGGCCCTGGTTACCATCGGGCTGGCTTCCTCCCAGGCGATGGCGCAAACCGCCCGCAGCGATTATCTGCTCGGGCCTGGTGACGTATTGCGCATTCAGGTCTTCCAGTCCCAGGATCTGACGGTTGAGGCCCGGATTTCTGAAAGTGGCGTGATCTCCTTCCCGCTGCTGGGCGTGGTCAAGCTGGCCGGCCTGTCACCTCAGCAGGCTGAAAACCTGATCGCCACCCGTCTGCGGGAAGGACGTTTTCTGCAGAACCCGCAGGTGACCCTGAACGTGCTGCAGTTCCGTAGCCAGCAGGTATCGGTGCTCGGCAATGTGGCAAACCCTGGGCGTTATCCGCTGGAGACAACCGGCATGCGCCTGTCCGAGATCCTGTCAGTGGCTGGCGGGGTTAACGAGGCCGGCTCCAACAACGTCATCCTGATGACGACCCGCAGTGGTCGTCCCCAGCGCCTGGAAATTGATCTGGTTGACATGTTCAATACGGGCGATCTCAGCAAGGACGTCGTGCTGCAGGCAGGGGACACCATTTTCGTCAACAAGGCACCCAATTACTATGTCTATGGGCAGGTACAGCGTCCGGGCCAGTACGTACTTGACCGCGGCATGACGGTTGCTCAGGCGGTGGCCAAAGGCGGTGGTCTGACACTGCGGGGTACTGATCGTGGCATTCGCCTGCATCGCCGGGTGGGAGACCGCAACATTCAGGTGCTGGAGCCCAAACTGGATGATCCCGTCCGTCCGGACGATCTGATCTTCGTGCGCGAAAGCATTTTCTGATTCTTTCGGTCATGTTCTGACCGGGTGAATCAGTCGCCCGTTGCACCGGAACGGCGCCCATGGGCGCCGTTTCCGTTTGCTGTATACACGGTGAATTTTGTCAGACATATGGCTGTTTTTTCCCGCTATGTTCGTGCAAATGCCAAGTCTGTCGTCGTTATTTGCCCAGACTGTGGTACGGTGCGACCTGAGACAGGTACTGCTGGCATGGACAGGTTATCCCGGCAGCGTTCTCCCATCTTGTTCTCCTGTGTGGTCATGGCCATCACGGGTACATCTCCACCTCCCCCATCACTATGACTGCAGCCACCAATTCCCCTGTTGCTGATCAAAAGGACCTGACCGCTCTGGCGGCTACCCATGCGAAGTGCCGCTTTTGCGGGACGCAGTTGCGGCACACCGTGGCCAATCTCGGCATGTCTCCCATGGCTAACGCCATTCGCAAACCGGAAGACCTCAACAAGATGGAGCCATTCTTTCCGTTGCATGCTTATGTATGCGAAGAATGCTTCCTGGTTCAGCTGGAGGAGTTTCAGAGCGGTGAGGCCATTTTTTCAGACTATGCCTATTTTTCGTCCTATGTGCAGGCCATGCTGGATCACGGCAGGCGCTACGCTGATGAGATGACGGAACGCTTTGGTCTGGGGCCAGGCAGCAAGGTGGTGGAAATTGCCGCCAACGACGGATATCTGCTGCGCTGGTTCCTGCCTAAGGGGGTGCCCGTGCTCGGTGTTGAGCCGGCGGCTAACGTAGCCGAGGCGGCCCGTGCGCTAGGGATTCCCATGGAAGTGATGTTCTTTGGTCGCGAAAGCGCCCGAAAATTGCGTGACATGGGGCATGCCGCAGACCTGATGGCAGCCAACAATGTGGTTGCTCATGTGCCGGATCTCAACGATTTCATCGCCGGTTTTGCCATACTGCTCAAACCCCAGGGTGTGGCTACCTTCGAGTTCCATCACGTGTTGAACCTGCTGCAGAAGAACCAGTTCGACAACATCTATCACGAACATTTCTGCTATCACTCGTTCCTGACGTTCAGCAAGATCCTGGCGCATCATGGCCTGTCGGTCTTTGATGTGGAAGAGATTCCCAATCATGGGGGGTCTCTGCGTGTCTTTTGCCAGCCGGCCGCCACCGGTACCCAGCCAGTCAGTCCACGGGTGGCGGAGATGCAGGCCCGCGAGCGCGCTGCCGGTCTCGATACCCTGACGCCCTACCTGGCGTTGGAGGAGCGTATTCGCGCCAGCAAGCGCAGCCTGTTACGGTTCGTGCTGGAAGCTCACGAGCAGGGCAAGCGGATCGCAGCCTATGGTGCACCAGCCAAGGCCGCCACGCTGCTCAACTATGCAGGTGTGCGGTCTGACTACATCGAATATACGGTTGACCGTAACCCGCACAAGCAGAATCATTTCCTGCCGGGAACACAGATTCCCATCTATGGGCCTGAGCGGATCCTCGAAACCCGGCCTGATTATTTGGTCATTCTGGCCTGGAATCTGAAGGACGAGGTAATGAAACAGATGAGCGCCATTCGCGAATGGGGTGGGCGTTTTGTCATTCTGGTACCCGAAGTCCAGATTTTCGACTGAAAGCCACTATTTTCATGTACGCCATCTCATCTGCAGCTATGAACCGTCGCATAACCCCGCATCCGGCCGTTGAATCCGCTGCTGTACTGGCCCTTCAGGCCCAGGGGCAGGGAGTCGCCATGCATGATTTCTGCTCTGGACTCTATCCGATGCTGCGCAGCATCACCGGCCAGGGCGTACGGGACACGCTGGCGGTCATTGGCGAACACATTCCGGTCACGGTAACCGAGGTACCGACCGGAACGAAGATTTTTGACTGGGAGGTGCCGCCGGAGTGGCAGGTGCGTGGCGCATGGATCAAGGGGCCTGATGGCCAGAAGGTCGTCGATATCGCCGACCATAACCTCCATCTGGTTAACTACAGCGCCCCCTTCCGGGGCCGGCTCACACTGGAGGAGCTGCGTCCACATCTCTTTTCACTGCCGGATCGGCCGGATTGGATTCCCTACCGGACCCAGTATTTCAAGCGTGACTGGGGTTTCTGCCTTACCGATCGCCAGCTGCAGGCGCTGAAACCGGGCACCTATGAGGTCTGTGTCGACACGGATCTGGTTCCAGGTGCATTGACCTTCGGAGAGTGCGTTCTGCCTGGCGAGAGCACCGAGGAAGTGCTGGTCTCCACCCATGTCTGTCATCCGTCGCTGGCCAATGACAACCTGTCCGGCATTGCAACGGCTACATGGCTCGCCAGGATTGTGGGGGCGTTGTCCGGACGCCGCTATACCTACCGCTTCGTTTTCATCCCGGCCACCATTGGCGCTATCGCATGGCTGTCACAGCGCCAGGACGTCACCCGCCGGGTGGTGCATGGTGTCGTCATCTCTGGCGTTGGCGACCAGGGAGACTATCACTACAAGCAGAGCCGGCGCGGCGATGCGGACATTGACCGCATCATGGCGCTGACCCTCAGGGAGAGCGGTTTGCCTCACCACCTGCTGCCCTTCGTGCCCTATGGCTACGATGAACGGCAGTACTGTTCGCCTGGGTTCAACCTGCCCATGGGGTGTTTCTCCCGATCTACCTATGGTAGCTATCCCCAGTACCACACCTCGGCCGACAACCTGGGATTCATTCGGCCAGAATATCTTGAACGTTCGCTGGGTCTGTTGCTCCAGGCTCTCAGCGTGGTGGAGCGAAATATCACCTGCAATAACCTCAGTCCCTTCGGTGAACCGCAGTTGGGGCGCCGAGGGCTGTATTCGCTGATCGGGGGACACAACGAAGGCCAGAAGCTGCAGCTGGCATTGCTGTGGGTACTCAACCAGTCGGACGGAACGCACAGCCTGCTGGAAATTGCCGAGCGGGCAGGACAGCCGTTCGATCTGATTCATCAGGCGGCAGAGGCACTTTTGCATAACGGTCTGCTTGAGACCGTTGTAAAGTAACCGCGAATCTTGTGGTTTCTGGCATCTGGGCGGCGGAGTGTCCAGAATACAGATTGTTGCAAGATGTACCGGCAAGTGCCGGGTTCTCGGCAGGTAGCTGGCCGTCGAGGGCTTGTCGGCGACATTGATTGACCGCGCGTGCCACCCCAAAGGGAGGCTCTGTTCCGGACAGCGACTGGCTTCGGGGTACGTGTCTTGCGCGGCATATTTCTGTTCTTTCATTCCAGATGGATAGTCATCCAATGAATTCCTCTTCGAAACCGGCACGCCCTGTCATGGTCGAGCGCACGTGCTTTGAAAAATCCGATGCGCTGCGCAAAAAGGCCCACAACCTGATTCCGGGTGGTGCTCATACCTACGCCAAGGGTGACGATCAGTATCCAGAGCGTTCACCTGGATTCATCGCCCGCGGCAAGGGGTGCCATATCTGGGATGTGGACGGAAACGAGTTCATTGAATACGGCATGGGCCTGCGGGCGGTGACCCTGGGCCATGCCTATGACTCAGTTGTGGAGGCTGCCCACCGGCAGATGGTGCTGGGAAACAACTTCAACCGTCCGGCCCCCATTGAGATCGAGTGCGCAGAGTTGCTGCAGTCCATGGTGCCCGGGGCGGAGATGGTGAAATTCGCCAAGGACGGCTCCACGGTACTGACTGCTGCCCTGAAACTGGCCCGTGCGTATACTGGCCGCGATCTGGTGGCCATCTGTGGCAATAGCCCTTTCTTCTCGTACAACGACTGGTTCATCGGTACGACCGCCATGGACGGTGGCGTATCGCGGGTGGAAGTCGAGCTGACGGTCAAATTCAATTACAACGATATTGACAGCCTCAAGAAGCTGTTCGAACAGTATCCAGAGCGTATTGCCATGGTGCTGCTGGAGCCCGCCCGCACAGAAGAACCAAAGGACAATTTCCTGCAGCAGGTGATTGACGTCTCGCACCGGCATGGTGCGCTCGTGACCCTGGATGAAACCATCAGCGGCTTTCGTTTTCACCAGGGCGGAGCCCAGTCACTGTATGGTGTCGTGCCCGATCTGTCCTGCTTTGGCAAGGCACTGGCCAATGGCTTTTCACTCTCGGCGCTGACCGGGCTGCGCAAGGTGATGGAGCGGGGCGGCCTGTATCACGACCAGGAGCGCGTATTCCTGCTCTCGACGACGCATGGTGCCGAAGGGCCAAGCCTGGCGGCAGCCATAGAAACTATGCGTATCTATCGCGACGAACCGGTGATTGAGCACCTGTACCGCGTAGGCGAGCGCCTGCGCGCCGGGATCGAGCAGGTCACCGGGGCACTTGGCATTGGCGAGCATCTGTTCGTTGCCGGACGACCCTGCAACCTGCTGTACTCTACGCTAGACCATGAGCGCAAGCCGTCGCAACCGTTCCGGACGCTCTTCATGCAGGAGCTGATCCGCTGGGGAGTTCTGGCGCCCAGCTTTATCGTCAGTTACTCGCACAGCGATGCGGACATCGACTACACCATCGAGGCATTCAGTCGCGCTGCGAAGGTATATCAGCAGGCGCTGGACGCCGGTAGTACGGATGGCCTGCTGATCGGGGCGCCGACCAAAGTCGTTTACCGCCGGTATAACTGATGCTGGCACAGCGGATTGGCAGTTGCAGGGTTATGCCTTGGCTGACGATGCGCGGGGGCCCGGACATTTCGTGTTTCAAGGGGGGGACGCGCCCCCCGATTCTGCTGGATCCCCGCTTGATTGTGCCGTTTAGGCTGGCTCGGGCAGATCTTCCAGATACATACGCTGGATATCATCCGGAAGATGTTCCAGTGTGCTGCCCTGCAGATAATCGTTAATAGGGGAGCCTGTGCAGCGGGAGTCTACGTTACGTGCGCCACGACGTGCGCGCAGGTCGTCCTTGTTGACAACCCGGAAATCAATGGAAAAGCGCGTTTCACCCGTCTGGTTGGGAATGGATGAGTGCAGATGTGCCGCAGCAAACAACATCATGCCGCCGGGCGGCGTCACGACGGTCACATTGGGTTCCAGTTTGATTTCCTGCTGCAGTTTGGGCTGCGGGCGTGTATCCTTCCCTACATGGGATGCTGCATTAAAGCGCTGTTTGGCATTCCATTCCTGGTAATTGTAGATTTCGGAATTATTCGGTGTTTCACGTGAGAACCATTCCGGGTGAAACGTCATGGCATTGCCGCCATTGACTTCAAAAATCGGAATCCACCAGTTTATCTGGCACATCGGGGCCGAATACCAGGTATCCCGGTGGGCGTGGAAGGCGTAGGCGATGCCGGTGGTCAGATAATTGTTGCTCGTCGATGTACGCATGCGTGGTACATCGAAATAGGTTTTCTCCAGATCGCATCCGATGTATTCCATCATTTTGGGAATGATCTTCTTGCATTCCGGGTGATGAATGAATGCCGGTTTCAGCTTGGAAAGGATCTCGGCAAATTTTTCGACCGGATAGTGATCTTGCGCGGTACGCGGGTCCATACCGGGAAATGCATCGGCAATCAGTTTGCGGGCTACCTCAATGAGCGCCAGCGAATATTCATTGGCGGAATAGACAAACAGATCACCGTCATAAATCATCTTTCGGCGGCTGTCATCATCGATCTTGCGATCAACGTAGATGGTAGTCATAAGGGTATTCCATGAGAAAGGGCAACGCACAAATTTTATGCGTGCTGGCTTGAATTTTTTTGTTACGGCATGTACATGACCGTTTTTTCTCAGGGAAAAGATTGGATTTCTGATATAAGCTATTGATGAATACGCAGTTGCTGTCACTATAAAACCCCTGATGAATTGTGTTTTTGGGGAATAAAACCGCAATACGTATCAGGATGGACACTTGAGAAACGATATGGCGCACTCTTGATATAGCCTGCAATGTCTTGCGTAAAAATACAAAAAACAGGGGCCCTGGCTGGGGCCCCTTGAGGTGTGCATCGACGCGATGCCAGGAAAAAGAATCCCTGGTTTACCAGGATTTCCAGGGTGCCTTGCCGGAAGCCCAGAGCTCTTCCAGTACGTGTTTATCGCGAAGGGTATCCATAGGCTGCCAGAAGCCCGTGTGGCGCCAGGCGTGTAGCTGGCCGTCAGAGGAGAGCGAGCGCATTGGCCCCTGTTCGAATACCGAGTCATCACCGTCGATGCGATCGAGCACGGAGCGGTTCAGCACGAAAAAGCCTCCGTTGATCCAGGCGCCGTCGCCCTGCGGTTTTTCCATAAAGGAATCCACCAGGGTCTGGTTGGCCTGCAGACTGAAGGCGCCGAAACGGCCCGGCGGCTGTACGGCCGTGACGGTCGCTTCCTTGCCATGATGCTTGTGAAAGGCAATGGTGGCGCTGATATCGACGTCGCTGACGCCATCACCATAGGTGCAAAGAAAGGTGTCGCCTTTCACATAGCGGGCGGCCCGTTTGATGCGGCCGCCGGTCATGGAATCCTGCCCGGTTTCCACCAGCGTCACCGACCAGGGCTCGGACTCATTGCGGTGAATCTGCATTTCGTTCGTGCGAAGATCAAAGGTTACGTCCGCACGCGAAATGGCGTATTCATGAAAATACTGTTTGATGACGTGGCTTTTGTACCCACAGCAGATCACAAAATCATTGATGCCATGTGAGGCATAGATTTTCATGATATGCCACAGAATGGGTTGGCCGCCGATTTCCACCATCGGTTTGGGGCGTACCGCGCTTTCTTCACTGATCCGGGTGCCGAAGCCGCCGGCGAGAATGACCGCTTGCATGGAAGGCGTAGTCCTCAGTTGTCGATGCAGGTAACATATTCGCGTGTCACGGAAGCGGCGTCAACCAAAAGCGACACACATCCTGCCGGAATGGCCTGCAGATGTGACGGAATGCCTGCGCATATGAGATTGGTGGCTGGCTTCAGTCCAGAAGTGCTGTGGCGAATTCACTTGCACTGAACGCCTGAAGGTCTTCGACACCTTCGCCGATTCCGATGAAATAGACCGGCAGCGGATGTTCGCGCCGGGCGTGGGCCAGGGCCGCGATGGCCCCTCCCTTGGCAGTGCCATCCAGCTTGGTGACGATCAATCCGGTCAGATTTACTGCTTCGTCAAATGCCTGTACCTGTGCCAGCATATTCTGGCCGGTATTGCCGTCCAGCACCAGCAACACTTCGTGGGGGGCGCCCTCCATGGCTTTATTTATCACGCGACGAATTTTCTTCAGCTCTTCCATCAGATGCTTCTGGGTGGGCAGCCGGCCGGCCGTATCGATCATCACCACCCCTGTTCCGCGGGCCTGTCCTGCCTTGATCGCGTCAAACGCCACGGCAGCGGGATCGCCCCCTTCATTGGCGATGACATGCACCCGATTGCGTTCGCCCCACCGCGCAAGCTGCTCGCGTGCAGCAGCGCGGAAGGTGTCGCCGGCAGCCAGAAGAACCGATTTATGGATCTGGTGCAAATGGCGCGTCAATTTGCCAATGGAGGTCGTCTTTCCCGCCCCGTTGACGCCCGCAATCATTATGACCAGCGGTTCGGCACGGTCTGTGTCGATGGGGCGCTCCAGGGGCGCGAGCAGCCCGGTCAGAATGTCGATGAGTGCGTTTTTGAGTGTAGCTGCATCGGTGATGCGCTCGCGCCGGGCACGTTCGCGCAGTTCGCTAAGCAGCCAGGTTGTCGCGCTGTAGCCCGTATCACTGGCCAGCAGCGCGGTTTCCAGATCATCATAAAACGCTTCGTCGATCCGGTTGCGGCTGAACAGGTAACCCAGTTGCGAGCGGGTACGCGACAGTCCGCCCCGCAAGCGGGCAAGCCAGCCCGCCCGTGCGGGGCGCACCGCTTCAGGAAGCGTCTGGCTGGGGGGCACGATCTCGCTGTCGCCATAGAGGGTGGGCGCCAGCGCTTCTGCGGACACCTCATCTGCTTCAGGCAGAGGCTGGTCGTCGCTGGCAACCGAAAGTGGTGGCGCTGCAGGCTCGCTGGCCAGGGATGAGGGCGGCTGCCCGTCGCCCGAGACAGACTCGTCCTTGTCCGCCCAGATGTCCCGGGTGGAAGTCTCGGGTCGTGCCGGCTGCGCGGTCGGTCCGAAATCGGCACCTGCTTCCCGGGTTCCTGCTGGCGGCGGGATGGGCACGTCAGGCGCAAGATCACCCGTGGCCATCGTTTCTGGCGCGGGGGCATCGCCTGTTTGGTTGTCCGGTGCGGGGCTGGGAGTCGCATCTT
Organism: Lautropia sp.; assembly: GCA_030527825.1. Classification (GTDB taxonomy): domain Bacteria; phylum Pseudomonadota; class Gammaproteobacteria; order Burkholderiales; family Burkholderiaceae_E; genus Lautropia. The sequence goes on along the minus strand of JAUNAC010000001.1, from coordinate 212,522 downwards.
CCTGTGCGTCAGCGGCGGCCGTATCCGGGAGGACACTTTCCACCGGTGCGGGAGTGTCTTGGTCTTTCTTTTTGCGACGGAAAAAGCCGAACATGTCGTGAATCCAGTAAGGGGGCAGCGCTCATTCTAGAGCCTGTGCCGGCACCGCAGCGGCAGGTTTCTGCGACCGGTTGTCGGGTAACAGTTTGCCGCTGGGCTGACGGTCGTCCGGTACAGCTTCCGGGATTGGCCCTATCATGGAGGTACAGGGCGGGCGTTGCGGGCGGCTCGCCTAATCCTGTCTGTCCTGTTGGCCCGTGCGGCGATGTCATGTCTTCTCGTATCCGAATCATTGGTGGCCAATGGAAGCGCCGCCTGCTGCCGGTGCCCGGTGCACCGGGTCTGCGCCCCACGCCCGACCGGGTGCGTGAAACGCTCTTCAACTGGCTGGGGCAGGATCTGTCGGGCTGGCGCTGTCTGGATCTCTTTGCCGGCAGCGGTGCGCTGGGAGTCGAAGCGGCGTCGCGGGGGGCCAGGCAGGTACTCATGGTAGAGCAGAACGCAGCCATTGTGCGGGGGCTGCAGGCCAGCGTCCGGCAGCTGGGGGCTGAACAGATCATCGACGTGATCCGGGCCGATGCCACCCGATGGCTTGACCAGCGTCCCCCCATGCTGCAGGATTTGATCCTTCTGGATCCGCCCTTCCGCTGCGGCTGGTTGCCTCGGATCCTGCCGGCCGTATTACCGTGGCTGGCGCCGGATGGTGTGGTCTATGTCGAGTCAGACTTTATGTTGACAGACGACTGGCTGCGCCAAACGGGTTGTGCGGCGCTGGGCATCATCCGGGCGGGCAGGGCTGGTCAGGTGCATTATCAGCTCCTGCAGCACAACGGGCAGGAGGCCCCGGCCTGACGCCAATGGGTCTGGACGGTCCGGCCAGCCCCGCCGCTTCCCATTTTTCTGTCATCACGTCATGTCCCTCGCCGTATATCCCGGAACGTTCGATCCCCTCACCCTGGGACACCAGGACGTGGTGCATCGTGCCGCCGCGCACCATACATCCGTGATCGTGGCCATTTCCGACAGCCGGCACAACACGCTGTTCAGCCTCACCGAGCGGGTGGACATGGCCCGGGCCATTCTGGCGGGTTTGCCCAATGTGGAGGTGATGTCCTTTGGCGGCCTGGTGACGGATTTTGCCAGGGACGTGGGCGCGAGCCTGATCGTGCGTGGCCTGCGCGACGCCAGCGATTTTGACTATGAGCGGCGCATGGCCAGTCTCAACCGCATCTTGCAGCCGTCCCTGGACACGCATTTCATCATTCCGGATGATCGCTACCAGTCCATCACGGGTACGCTGGTGCGGGAAATTGCCATGATGGGCGGTGATGTCCGGGCGTTCGTCAACCCCGTGGTGCTGGCCGCCCTGCAGGCGAAGTATGCTGAGCGCCAGACCCGGCGCGCGGAGGGCCACTGACATGGCGCTGATCATCACGGATGAATGCATCAACTGCGACTGCTGTGAACCTGAATGCCCCAACGATGCCATTTCCATGGGGCCGGAATACTACATCATCGACCCGAACCGCTGCACTGAGTGCGTCGGGCATTTTGATGAGCCACAGTGTGCTCAGATTTGCCCTGTGGAGTGCATCCCCATCAATTTTGAGCTCAACGAAAGCCGGGAGCAGCTGCAGGCCAAATATCTGCGGCTGATGGAAGAAAAAAAGGCCCTGAGCCGCCATGCGTGCGCCAATCAGGAGGACGGGCATGTCCCGGAGGCTGGCGGCATACATGAGGCCCAACCGGCCGCCGGCGAATAACGGTGGCCCTGGAGGGGGCTGCCAAACCATAATCGGACACGCAGAAAAATGTTGTGGCCACCGGCTGCCGCGGGGCATTCATGATATGGTTCATCCTCCGTGTTGGCCGGTCGCCTGCGGATGCCCGTGTCCCGATCAGGCGCACCCGCCGGACATCAGAATATTTTTCAAACAACCCTTATTGACGTCATCTGAATGAATACTATGAATACATCGTCCGGCGCTGCCGGCGGAAAGACCAAGAGTCCCTTGCGCGTTTCCCTGATTGGCGTACCGACGGATGTTGGCGCAGGCACGCTCGGTGCCGCCATGGGCCCAGATGCCCTGCGGGTGGCCCAACTGGTGCCGGCATTGCAGGCGCTGGGGCTGGACGTACTGGATACCGGCAACCTGAGTGGCCCGGTCAATCCTCACGGCGGGCGTGACCCGGGCTCGCAGAACCTGCGCAATCTGCCAGAGTGCATCACCTGGAACCGGGCCGTGCACGATGCCGTGCTGGCGCAATTCAAGGCGGGGCGCATGCCGATCATGCTTGGTGGTGATCACAACCTCGCCGCAGGCTCCATCAGCGCGGTTGCCGAACACTGCCGGCAGGCGGGCAAGCGTCTGCGGGTGCTCTGGCTGGATGCCCATTCCGACTGCAACACCCCCGATATCTCGCCGAGCGGCAACGTGCATGGCACACCCGTTGCCAGCCTGTGCGGCCTGGGGCCGAAGGAGCTGGTCAATCTGGGCGACCACAGCCCGGCGACAACCGCAGCCAGCTTCTGCCAGATCGGTCTGCGTTCAGTGGATGAATACGAAAAGCGGATGATCCGCAAACTCGGGCTGGAAGCCTACGATATGCGGGCCATTGACGAGCTGGGCATGCGTGACATCATGCAGCGCGCCTTGCAGGGGCTGGATGATGATGTGCATCTGCACGTCAGCTTCGACGTGGATTTTCTGGATCCGGAAATCGCCCCGGGCACGGGTACCACCGTGCGCGGCGGCCCGACATACCGCGAAGCGCAGCTGTGCATGGAGATGATTGCCGACACGGGCCGGCTGGCCTCGCTGGACATCGTCGAGCTGAATCCGGCGCTGGATATCCGCAACCAGACCGCCCAGCTGGTGGTGGATCTGGTGGAAAGCCTGTTCGGCAAGAGCACGTTGCTGAACCCGCAACTGTTTCAGGAGTGAATCATGCCGGGGGATTGAGCGCGCATCACATCCCCTGGGCCCCGGTAGGATTTGCCGGGGCAGAACTGGCCGCCGAGAGTCGATCCGGCATGGCAGGTGCCAGTGAAAAAGAAAAAGCCCCGCATGCGGGGCTTTCATTTTGTGCATCTAGCTAAAAAGCATCAGCTTGTTAGCGGTCAGAGCACATCTCCCAGTGATCTGATGGAGTGCATTTTACACAGATCCGAGCCTGTCCGGGTGTTCGCCGACAGACGGCAGGTTGTGGAGGATAAACGGTAGAGGATGCCGGTGCGAAAAGGCATCGTTGCCGTCTGGCAACCATACGGATGATCAGATTAAAGACAATCCTTCCTTAAATAACACGTGGATTAAAGATTTATTACTCACCACGACTGGCAGACAACGAGACAAAGAAAGGGAAGGTTATGAAATACCGTTTGGCCCTTGATCTGGGCACCACTTCCTTGGGGTGGGCTGTTTTCAGGCTGAATGATCAGGATGAGCCGAGTGCGCTCATTCGCGCGGGTGTACGGATATTCAGCGATGGCCGTCATCCGAAGGATGGCAGTTCGCTGGCCGTTCGGCGGCGCGATGCCCGCAGCATGCGCAGGCGGCGCGACCGGCTGCTCAAGCGCAAGGCCCGGATGATGAAGCAGTTGGTGGACTATGGCTTTTTCCCTGCTGATCCGGCCGAGCGCAAGGTGCTGGAGCGGCAGTATCCCGACCCCTATGCACTGCGGGCAAAGGGCTTGCAGGAGGCTCTGTCACCGGCAGCGTTTGCCCGGGCGATTTTTCATCTGAACCAGCGAAGAGGCTTCAAGAGTAACCGCCGTACCGACAAGGCGGACAACGATAGCGGGGCCCTGAAAAGTGCCATTCGGGCCGTACAGGATCAGCTGAAGGAAGCCGGCTGCCGGACCGTCGGGGAATGGCTGAGCCGACGGGTTCAGCAGGGTGAGGGCGTGCGCGCCAGACTGCGGGAGGAAAGAGTCACCACCGAAGAAGGGAGGGTGCGCAATCACAAGCACTATGATCTGTACATCAACCGGCAGATGGTGGCAGATGAGTTCGATGCGCTCTGGGCGGCCCAGGCGGCCTTCAATCCCGTGATGTTCCATGACCGGGCGCGTCAGGCGCTGCGCGATACCCTGCTGTTTCAGCGGGATCTGCGCCCAGTTCGTCCGGGACGTTGCACATTGTTACCCGATGAGGAGCGCGCGCCACTGGCATTGCCCAGCAGTCAGCGGTTTCGAATGTATCAGGAGGTGAACCATCTGCGCATTCTCGATGAACAGATGCAGGAGCAGCCACTGACCCTGGTGCAGCGCGATCAGATCATTCAGGCGCTGGAAAAAAAACGGAAACTGTCCTTCGAGCAGATCAAAAGACTGCTCAAACTGGGTGGGGCAACGACCTTCAATCTTCAGGATGAAAAAAGGGAGGAGCTCAAGGGCAATGCCACGAGCGTTCTGCTGTCCGAAGAAAAACATTTTGGTCCGGCCTGGCATGACTTCGATGCGACCCGGCAGGACGATATCGTCATCCGGCTGTGCAACGAAGAAAACGAGGCTGCCCTGGTGGAATGGCTTCAGCAAAGCACTGGCGTTGACCGCGAGCACGCGGAAGCGATCGCCAATGTTACCCTACCCGATGGGTATGGCAGCCTGAGTCACAAGGCATTGGTTCGCATACTGCCGCCCCTGATGGCCAGTGTCTGCACCTACAGTCAGGCGGTCACTGACGCGGGGTTTGCACATCACTCACGGCTGGACTTCCCGCCGCACGATCCAGAGGAGGTGACGGAAGACATCGACCCCGACACGGGAGAAATCGTGCCGGTGTTCAAGCAGTTGCCCTATTACGCCAAGGTTCTGCAGCGCCATGTGGCGTTTGGTACCGGGGTACCGACGGATGCCGAAGAGAAGCGTTACGGCAAGATCGCCAACCCTACGGTGCATATCGGTCTGAATCAGGTACGCAAGGTCGTCAATACCCTGATTGCCCGCTACGGTCGCCCGCGCGAGGTGGTAGTGGAACTGGCACGCGACCTGAAGGAAAGCAAGAAACGACGGGACGAGATCCAGAAGCAGCAGGCGGCCAATCAGAAGCGCAATATGCGTATCCGGCAGGAGATTGCCGGCATCCGCGGCTGCCACGCAGAGGAGGTGAAGGGCAGGGACATTGAAAAATGGATCCTGTGGGAAGAACTGTCGCCGGATGTGACCGCCCGGTGCTGCCCCTACAGTGGCCAGCAGATCAGTGCCCGCATGGTGGTGTCAGAAGAAACTGAAATCGAGCACATCCTGCCGTTTTCGAAGACGCTGGACGACAGCCTGAACAACAAGACACTCTCCATGCGCAAGGCCAACCGCATCAAGGGCAATCGCACCCCTTGGGAGGCGCGGCATGACTTTGCAGCTGCTGGCTGGTCTTATGAGGAGATCCTCGCACGTGTGGGCCGGATGCCCTATGCCACCAAGGGCTATCGCTTCACGGAAGGGGGCTACCGCAAGTGGCTGGGTGAAGACAAGGACTTTCTGGCCCGTGCCCTGAACGACACACGTCATCTGTCCCGCGTGGCCAGGCTCTACCTGCAGATGGTGTGTCCGGGCCAGCGCGTGCGCGTCATCCCCGGCCGGATGACGGCCATTCTGCGCCGGCATCTGGGACTGAATACCTTGCTGAGTGACAGCGGCATCAAGAACCGTGATGATCATCGCCACCACGCCGTGGATGCCTGTGTGATTGGTGTCACCGACCAGGGGCTGCTGCAGCGCTTTGCACAGGCCAATGCCCGGGCCAGCCAGGAGGGGCTGGAACAGCTGGCCAAGCGCTTCGAGCCCCCTTGGCCGACCTATCGACAGCATGTCATTCGTGCAGTGGAAAATATTCTGGTCAGTCATCGTCCAGACCATGGTTATCAGGGGAGCCTGATGGAAGATACTGCCTACGGTATCCGCAAGGATGGCTCGATCCGGCAGCGCGTGAAGGAAGATGGTTCAGGCCGTGAAATCAAACATCTGATCAGGATCAGTGAACCTGGTCAGCCATTGCGCCATGGCGTGGACAAACACGGGAATCCGTTGCCCTATAAAGGTTATGTGGGCGGTAGCAATGACTGTATTGAAATATGCCGGGAAGAAGACGGCAAATGGACCGGTGATGTGATCAGCACCTTCCAGGCTTACGATATTGTGCGCCGGGAAGGACTGGCCCGCCTGCGTCATCCCACGTTGGCACAGAACGGCAAACCGCTGGTGATGCGGTTGATGATTGATGATGTGTTGATGCTAGATGAGTCCGGTGATGGAAAAGATGATGTGACTACGGCAGGTAAGCTATTCAGGGTTGTGAAGCTGTCGGGCAATGGCCAGATATTCTTGGCGCCCTTGCATGAGGCTAATGTCGATGCCAGAAACAGGGACAAGAATGATCCATTCAAGTACGTTTCCAAGATGCCTGGATCACTACAAAAAAGTGGTGGTGAACAGGTAACTATTTCACCGATCGGGATCATGAGCAGGAAAGCTGATTGTTGCCGGATGGTTGAATGATCGGGCGCATTGTGGAGGTCGCTGATAATCATCGACACCTTTCCGTAAAGCGCGGTTTTCTGGAAATCCGGGAAACGGGCCAGGCCGCTGGCAAGCTTGGCCAGGTGCCGCTGGATGATGTGGCGGCGCTGATTGCCAATGCGCACGGCATTAGCTATACGAACAATTTGCTGGTGGCGCTGGCAGAAAGAGGGTGTCCCTTTGTCTTGTGTGCGGCCAATCATAATGCGGTGGGGATGCTTCTGCCCATTGACGGGCATCATGTGCAGGCAAGGCGCATTGATGCCCAGATCATGGCCCGGGCGCCGTTGAACAAACAGCTTTGGGCCGCGGTCGTCAAAAGCAAGCTGGCGCAGCAGGCTGCAGCACTGGAGGCCACCGGGGTCTCGGGCGTTCTGGTGAGTGCCCTGATCCGCAAGGTCAAAAGTGGTGATGTGGACAATATCGAGGCGCAGGGGGCGAGACGCTACTGGTCGAGGCTGTTTGGCGAGGGATTCCGGCGAGAGCAGCAATGTACCGATAAAAACGCACTGGCAAACAGCCTGCTGAACTATGGTTACACGGTATTGAGGGCGACAACGGCCCGGGCAGTGGTAGCGGCCGGTCTGCATCCCAGTATTGGCATTCATCACAGCAACGACGCCAACGCAATGCGGCTGGTTGATGACCTGATGGAGCCTTTTCGTCCGCTGGTGGATTTGCGGGTATGGCAACTGCTGCAGGCGGGCTATCAGGAGGTATGTGCGCACGCAAAAAAACAATTGGCCCTGTTGATGTATGAAGACATGCAGAGCAGTCTGGGTGCAACGCCGGTGATGGTTTGTACACAGCGTCTGGCCACGTCACTGGCGCAGGTATATCTCAAGGAGCGGGAGCGGTTGGATTTGCCCCTGCCGGGTATGCCGTTGGCGTTGATGCCCGTTTGCTCACCCGAGGATCATTGATATGTTGTCAGGATATCGTCTTATGTGGCTTATGGTGATGTTTGATTTGCCCGTGGTTCTGAAGAAAGAGCGCAAGGAGGCAACGGATTTTCGCAACGCGCTGCTGGATATGGGGTTTGAAATGACGCAGTTCAGTGTCTATCTGCGTTTTTGTACCAGCCAGACCCAGATTGACAGCTATTCCCTGAGGGTTAAAAATGCGCTCCCCCCAGGGGGAAAGGTGAGCGTTTTGCAAATGACGGACAAGCAGCTGGAGAGAATGCAGACTTACCAGGGAAAACGGGCGCAATCTTCAAAAAAGGCGCCGGATCAGTTTGTCCTGTTTTAACAACGGCAACGGCTGAACGGCAGCCAAAATCCGGCCGGCACAGAAGCGATTCAGGACTGTTCTGACCGGAATCATGCAGTACAGCAGCCGCTATCGTAGTGAGAAAAACCGCGTGATGAAGGGGTTGAAAGCGCTATCTGGTACGGAAAAACCCTGCCTCAGGAGACAGGGTTTTTCTTTGATATCAAGGGGTTGCGTGGTTCCGAATTCTATATCACTGGGAGATGTGCACTAACCGGAACTCGCTGATCATCCAATACCTCAGAGGCAAGATTCTATATCACTGGGAGATGTGCACTAACCGGAACTTGTGCAATCCGCTTGCGTTATTGATAGCCATTCTATATCACTGGGAGATGTGCACTAACCGGAACGGCGCACGCTTCAGGTGGCATTTTGCCGCAATTCTATATCACTGGGAGATGTGCACTAACCGGAACCGCGGGGTCCAACGCTTTGATTAAGTTGCCATTCTATATCACTGGGAGATGTGCACTAACCGGAACACACTGGTCAACGGATCGGCGTCTGTCCAGATTCTATATCACTGGGAGATGTGCACTAACCGGAACGTGGGTCGCAAGCGAGGAGGGCGCAGCCTAATTCTATATCACTGGGAGATGTGCACTAACCGGAACTACAAACATAGTTCATAGAATCGAATCAAAATTCTATATCACTGGGAGATGTGCACTAACCGGAACGCTAACGTGTCCACGTGCCAATAATGTCCGATTCTATATCACTGGGAGATGTGCACTAACCGGAACAAGGCTAAGGCTGGGCGGCCTGCTGGTGCTATTCTATATCACTGGGAGATGTGCACTAACCGGAACTTGAGGAAATGAAGGTCTATCAGAACAACAATTCTATATCACTGGGAGATGTGCACTAACCGGAACTATTTTTTTTCCACCAAGAAACACCTTGTCATTCTATATCACTGGGAGATGTGCACTAACCGGAACTTGCGCCATTTGTTCGCGGGCGCGGCGACGATTCTATATCACTGGGAGATGTGCACTAACCGGAACCATTTTTACCGGAATCAGCCGGCGGCGCGTATTCTATATCACTGGGAGATGTGCACTAACCGGAACGGACCCTGTTCAATGACCTCACGGGCCGCGATTCTATATCACTGGGAGATGTGCACTAACCGGAACTTCTGATGTAGTCACAATCCCCCGGCGAACATTCTATATCACTGGGAGATGTGCACTAACCGGAACCGCGCGCACTTCATGCAGATTCAATGCTATATTCTATATCACTGGGAGATGTGCACTAACCGGAACAGGGGGTATGAAAATGTCATTCAATTTTGAATTCTATATCACTGGGAGATGTGCACTAACCGGAACGCCATCGTCGACAAAGGTAGGGCGGGCGTGGATTCTATATCACTGGGAGATGTGCACTAACCGGAACACTTTAATCGATGACGTTCCGAACGTTGTGATTCTATATCACTGGGAGATGTGCACTAACCGGAACTGAAATGAGCGACACCGTCCAGGAAGCCAAATTCTATATCACTGGGAGATGTGCACTAACCGGAACTGGAAACGCCGGTGGCCGGTCCCAAGGGCGATTCTATATCACTGGGAGATGTGCACTAACCGGAACTTGCTGGCAGGGGCCCCGGCGCTGATGCAGATTCTATATCACTGGGAGATGTGCACTAACCGGAACTTGAACAAATCCTACCATTCTTCCAGCCAGATTCTATATCACTGGGAGATGTGCACTAACCGGAACTTACAAACCCGAGAATTCTCTTCAAAATCAATTCTATATCACTGGGAGATGTGCACTAACCGGAACTCCAAAACTCATCAACAGTGAAAGGAAACGATTCTATATCACTGGGAGATGTGCACTAACCGGAATATCAGAGCATGGAAGCCGCTGGTCAGGTAGTGTTATCAATGGGAGATGTGGTTATATGAAAACAAGGCAGTTACGCGGTGGCTTGGGACGATTGACAGCATTTATGGTTATGTCTTTCAAAAGACTGGTCATGATGTGGCGCATTATTTCAGAAGAGGCAGTCCAAGGGCGTTCGTCAGGGAGCTGCAGGTGGATTTGCTGGATGGCCGGATTGAGAAAGAAGGGGTGTGGCAGAGTGACTCTTATTATGTGAAGCATGGTTCGGCGAAGCATTATGATTTTGTTTTTGTCAGCGTTCCATCGGGTGGGCTTGCTTCTGTGGTTGATGGTCTGGAAGCGGATGGCATTTCAGGTACGCTGCTTCTTGCCTGTGGCATTTGGGAAGACCGTGCCTGTCTGGAAAAACAGCTGAAAGGGCGCCCTTATGTTTTGGGCTACCCCGTTGCTGGGGGTAATGTCTCGGGAAATAAGCTGTCGTGCTGTCTCTTTGACCATTTTGTACTGGAAAGGGAAGAAAAGGCAGAGATTTCCAGCTATCGGGAGTTGGCGTGGCTTTTTGGGGATTGCCAAATTAAGCTGGAGCGACCCTATGACATGCTGGAATGGATCTGGCTGCATATGGCCATCAATGCGGGCGTCATTTCCGTGATGGGAAGGACTGGTGATGTTCGGGACACCACTGCGGCGGCCGAAAGGTTCATGGATTCTGTGCCCTGTTTGAAGGAGGCGGTCAAAACCATCCGCGAAACTTCTGGAATTGTCGCCAGCCGGGGCGTCAACCTCAAAAACTGCAGGGATGAGCTATTGCCCTATAAGTTGCTGACTTTCATTTCTGCGTCTCTCATGAAGCGCATGTTTGCCAGAAAGGTGCTGGCCAGAAAAATCATGACCCTGCATGGGAATGTCCAGGATCTGTTGTTTGTTTGTAAGTGCCTTTGTGATCGTGGCAAGAAAAATCAGGTCAGTGCCCCGGGTTTTTATGAAAATTATGAAAGGATGTTTGAAAGGATCGCCCTGTTTTCAGGGGGTTGATGAACCGTGCTGATGACACGATGAAGAAAGTCAGTGCGGAAGGGGTCGCCGGGTGGTTCGGCACCGGCGCGGCATCAGGTTGTGGCGTGCCGGTAGACGAGGATGGCGGCGCTCAGGTCTTCCAGGGCGTTGCCGACCGCTTTGAAGATCGTGATGTCCTGGTCATTGGTGCGCCCGGGGTGCTGGTTGCGGCAGAGGGTGCTGAGGGTGGCCAGGATGTGCTGGGGGGTGATCTGACCGGTGGCCAGGGCGTTGAGGAGGTCGCCGGCCTTGGTGGCGGCTTCGTCGGTGTCGACGAAGATCTGGTTGCCGATGAAGCAGTCGGGGCTGGCTTCGGTCATGTTGGGTTTGAAGCTGCCGATCAGGTCGAGGTGGGTGCCGGGGCGGAGCCAGTCGCCCTGGATGAGCGGGGTTTCCGACAGGGTGGCGCAGCTGATGATGTCGGCCTGGCGGGCGGCTGCTTCGAGGGCGGGCAGTCCTCCCGGCAGTGGCTGGGCGTTCAGGCCCTGATGACGCAGGGTTTCGGCGAGGACGGCGGCTCGGACGGGGCGCGGATTCCAGATGTCGATGTGCCGGATGTCGCGTACGGCCTGCATGGCGGCTGGGACGAGTTGGGCGATGCGGCCGGCACCGACGATGAGCAGTCGCTGGGCGTCGCGGCGGGCGAGGAAGTCGGCGCCCAGCGCAGCGGCGGCAGCGGTGCGCCGGGCGGTGAGGGCGTCGCCGTCCATGAGGGCGAGGGGGACGCCGGTGGTGGCGCTGTACAGCAGATAGGTGGCGTGCAGGCCGGGCAGGCCCTGGGTGCTGTTCTGGGGGTAGATGTTGATGGTTTTGATGCCGAGGTAGTCTTCGTCATTCCAGGCGGGCATGATGAGGGTGGTGCCCTGGATGCCTTGGCTGGTGATGGTATGGGTGTGTCGCAGGGGGACGCTGGCACCGCGGATGAATGATTCTTTCAGGGCGGGGATGAGGGTACGGAAGGGCAAGGCGCGGTGGCATTGCCCTGCGTCGAAGTGTTTCATGGGCTGGTCAGAGAAAGCGCTGGACGGCGTAGGGCGAGGGGTCGGTGAAGGGCTGCTGGCCGGTCATGAGTTCGGCCAGCAGACGGCCACTGACGGGGCCGAGGGTCAGGCCGTGGTGGGCATGACCCACGTTGAACCACAGGCCGCGGTGGTGCGGCGCGGGACCGATGATGGGACGCATGTCGGGAGTGCTGGGGCGGCGGCCCATCCAGGGCTGGGCCTCGATTTCTTCGCCCAGTGGCCAGAACTGGCGGGCCAGGCGGGTGGCCTGTCTGGCCTGGCTGTCGTTGGGCGGGGCATCGGGCAGGGCGAGCTCGACGCCGGTGGTCAGGCGGACGCCTTGTTCCATGTCTGCCAGAACGAATCCGGCGTCGCGATCGCAAATGGGAAAGGACGGGGCTGGGTGGGCTTCATCTATACGAAAGTGAAGGTGGTAGCCCCGTTTGGGGCGCAGGGGCAGGTGATAGCCGAATTGTTCCGCTAGTGGCAGGGTATCGGCGCCAAGGGCGAGTACGACATCGCTGGCCCGCTGTTCGGGCTGGTTGGGGATGGGCAGGCGCCAGCCAGGGTCGGCAGGCTGTATGGCACGGGCGTCGGCGTGCAGGAATTGCCCCCCCCGGCTGCGAAACAGGTCGGCGTAACCCCTCACCAGCCGATAGGGGGAATGTAGGGTCCAGGGGTCCTGCCAGTGAATGCCGCCACTGATGTCGGTCGGGGGGTGCAGTCCGGGCAGGCAGGCGCGCAGGGCGTCGATGGGGAGAACCTCTGCATTCAGCCCCCAGCGCTGGGCATTTTGGCAGGCTTCCTGGCCGAGTGCCGTGAAGGCTGGTCCTCCACGGACGATTTCCACCCAACCTCCTTCACGGACGATGTCTTGCAGGCCAGCCGCACTGATCAGGGGCTGGTGTTCGGCCAGGCAGAGTTCGATGAGGGGCCGCATGTCTTCGGTAGCCCGTGCGAGGCGCCGGGGGGCGGACTCACGCCAGTATCGCCATAACCAGGTGGCGTACCACGGCAGGGCTCGCCACTGCATGCGCAGGGCGCTGTGCCGGTTGCCGAGGTAGCGTAGCAGATCACCGGGATGGCGCGGGAAGGCATAAGGCACCAGGCTGGCCCGCTCGATGAGGCCGGCGTTACCGAAACTGGTGCCCTCTCCGGGGTTGCTCTGGTCAATCAGGCAGACCCGCTTGCCCTGTGCCTGCAGCGCCAGGGCCGTGCTGACGCCTATGATGCCGGCGCCCAGAACGAGGACATCGACGTTGTGGTGGTGAGGGCGAGACATGGGTGGAACGGTCTGGAAGGACTGGATGCGTCGTCAGCTGTTGATACCGCCAAGCAGCAGGTATTTGATTTCGACGTAATCCTCGATGCCGTATCTGGAGCCTTCGCGCCCTAGACCGGACTGCTTGACGCCACCAAAGGGGGCCGCTTCGTTGGACAGGATGCCACTGTTGATGGCGACCATGCCGTAATCCAGGGCTTCGGCAACGCGCAGGCTGCGGGCGAGGTCTCGGGTATAAAAGTAGGCGGCCAGGCCGAATTCGGTGTCGTTTGCCCAGCGGATCACTTCATCTTCGGTATCAAAGCGAAAGACAGGTGCTAGCGGGCCGAAGGTTTCCTCCCGCGCAACTCGCGCTTTCTGGGTGACATGGCTGACCAGGGTGGGCTCGAAAAAGAGTCCTCCCAGGGAATGAGGGTGGCCGCCAGTGACGAGGGTTGCACCATGGGCGATGGCGTCGGCAATGTGCTCGCTGACTTTGGCAACGGCCTGGCTGTCGATGAGCGGGCCGACGGTAACATCCGCCTCCAGGCCATTGCCAACGGTCAGTTCGCGAGCCATCGCGTCACGCAGTTTGTCGACGAAGCGGTCGTGGATGCCGGCCTGCACGTACAGCCGGTTGGCGCACACGCAGGTCTGGCCGGCATTGCGGAATTTGCTGGCCATGGCACCGTCGACGGCAGCATCCAGATCGGCATCATCAAACACGATGAACGGGGCATTGCCACCCAGTTCCATGGAAACTTTTTTGACGGTGCTGGCACATTGGGCCAGCAGCAGACGTCCGACTTCCGTGGAGCCGGTGAAGGAAAATTTCCGGACGATGGGGTTGTGGGTGAGCTCTTCTCCAATGGGACGGGGGCTACCGGTGATGATGTTGAATACGCCAGGGGGTACGCCCGCACGTTCGGCCAGGACACCGAGTGCCAGTGCAGACAATGGGGTCTGGGAGGCGGGGCGGATGATGAAGCTGCACCCGGCGGCCAACGCGGGGGCGGCTTTGCGGGTGATCATGGCATTGGGGAAATTCCAGGGGGTGATGGCAGCACAGACGCCAATGGGCTGCTTGATGACGAGAATGCGCTGATCACGGTTACCGGCCGGAACAATATCGCCATAGAGACGCTTGGCTTCTTCGGCAAACCATTCGAAATAGCTGGCGCCGTAGCGTATTTCGCCTTTGGCCTCGGCCAGCGGTTTGCCTTGTTCGGAGCTGAGGATGGTGGCCAGGTCGTCCAGGTTTCCAAGAATCAGTTCGAACCAGCGACGCAGGATGCTTGCCCGTTCACGGGCCGTTTTGGCCTGCCAGCCCGGCAGTGCAGCTTCGGCGGCTTCAATGGCGCGACGGGTTTCGGCAGCGCCCATATCGGGAATCTGGGCGATGACCTGGCCAGTGGCCGGGTTCGTGACGGCCAGTGTCTGTCCACTGTCTGCCGTCAGCCAGTGGCCATTGATCAGGCAATGAGTCTGCAGAAGGTCTGGATCCTTCAGTTCCATGGGGATAGTCTCCTGGAAAATGGTTTATGTGTCTTTCCCCTATGCTATCCAAAATCCGCATCGACAAAAGGAGAAATTCTGGGGGATACCCGTGAGAGGTGCCTCAATTGCCCGGGCTGACCAGTTTTTTCAGGAGTCGCTGCTGAGCATCGTGCTCGGGGGAGAGCAGTTCGCCGCACAGGTGATAGTCGCCTTCGCTGTCCATTTGCCAGGCCGCGGTATCGGGCTGGAGGTAGTTCAGCAGACCTTCTTCGATAACGCGGCGCTTCAGGGGCGTGTCGCGCAAGGGAAAGGCTACTTCGACCCGGCGGAAGAAGTTGCGTTCCATCCAGTCAGCCGATGCCAGCCACAGGCGCTCCTTGCCGTCAGCCCAGAAGTAGTAGATGCGACTGTGCTCCAGAAAACGCCCAACGACGGACGTGACCCGAATGTTGTCGGACAGGCCGGGGAGGCCAGGACGCAGGGCGCAGACGCCACGTACGATAAGGTCGATCTGTACACCGGCCTGGCTGGCTTCGTAGAGTGCTTCGATGATGCGCTCTTCCAGAAGGGCATTCATTTTTGCAATGATGCGGGCCTTGCGACCGGCCTGGGCGGCTTCGGTTTCGCGCTGGATAGCCTGCAGCAGGGTTCCGTGCAGCCGGAAAGGGGCCTGCAGCAGGGCCTTGAGGCCGCCGGCAGTGCCCAGTCCCGTCAGTCGCCGGAAAACTTCGTGGACATCGCTGCAGATTTCTTCATCGGCAGTAAAGAGTCCGAAGTCTTCATAGAGCCGCGCGGTGCGCGGGTGGTAGTTGCCGGTCCCGAGGTGAGCATAGCGGCGCAGGCCATCTGCCTCGCGGCGCAGCACCAGGGCCAGTTTGGCATGGGTCTTGTGTCCGACGACACCGTAGACAACGTGTACGCCGACTTCTTCGAGCTTGGCAGCCCAGTTGATGTTGGTTTCTTCGTCAAATCGTGCCATCAATTCCAGGACGACAGTCACTTCCTTGCCGGCCCGGGCAGCTTCCATCAGCGATTCCATGAGGACGGAGTCTGCGCCTGTGCGGTAGATGGTCTGCTTGATGGAGACAACCTGCGGATCACGGGCGGCGCTGCGCAGGAAATCCATGACCGGGTGGAAGGATTCGTAGGGGTGATGCAGCAGGACATCGTTGGCTGCGATGACACTGAACAGATCCTTTTTCTGCAGGGCGGCTGGCTGACTGGGGGTGAAAGGTGGAAAGAGCAGATCCGGGCGCTCGGCCAGCTCGATGATCTTGGCATAGCGTCCGAGATTGACCGAGCCGTTGACCCAGTAGCAATCATCTTCGTTCAGGTCGAATTCCTTGCGTAGGCGTTCAGCAACGGCAGGACTGGTGTCAATAGACATTTCCAGGCGCACACCGTGGCCCCAGGGGCGCTGACCCAGTTCGTCGCTCAGAGCGCTGCGCAGGTTGGTCATCTCTTCTTCGTCGACGAACAGGTCGCTGTTGCGGGTCAGGCGAAAGGAGCATTGTGTCCGTACGGTCAGCCCGGGAAACAGCTCTGCCATGAAGCCCTTGATGATGGATGACAGCAGCAAAATGCCGTGCGGTACGCCCGCGACATCCGGCGGTACCTTGAACGCGATGGGGAGTACGCGAGGTGCCTGCACAATGGCCAGGCTCGGGCGGCGCCCAAAGGCATCCCGCCCGTCCAGTTCGACAGCAAAATTGAGGGTTTTGCTGGAGATGCGGGGGAATGGGTGAGCAGGATCGAGCGCTATTGGGGTGAGGAGCGGCTCGATTTCGCTCATGAATATGCGGTGGGCCCAATCGCGCAGACCGTCGTTCCAGTCTGGAGGGAAAAAGATCTGGACACCTTCTTTTTGCAGCGCAGGAAGCAGCGTGTCGCCCAGTATCCGGTACTGTCGGTCGACCAGTTCCCGTGTACTGGCAGCCAGGCTGGCAATGCTGTTGCGCGCGCAGGCGGCCAGGGGGGTCGTACTGCTCGCAATTTCTTTCAGCTCGGCTACGCGGATTTCAAACAGTTCGTCCAGATTGCTGGCTACGATGGTGATGTAGCGCAGCCGCTCCAGCAGGGGCGCGTTTTCGGACTCTGCCAGGGCCAGTACCCGGCGGTTGAAGGCAATGATGCCCTGCTCTCGGTCGATGGGTGGTGGCAAGGGGGAGACAGTGGTGTCATTCACGCGAAAATCCTCGGCAGGCCATCAGTGTAGCGCCTGTCGGTGTATCTGGCACAGTAGGCACTCAGTTGTGGTAGCTGGAGCAGGGGGCAGTCCTGTGGATCAGGGATATGAATCGGTCGCCATATGGCATTCAAAACGCCAAGCGCCTGTCGGGCATCGGTGTCCTGGGGGGCGGTTTTGTTGCAGAATTCGAGGCGACGCAATTTCGAGATGACCTGATGAGCGCTTCCCTGCCGCGACGGCCCCTGGCGGCTGTTGACCTGGGGTCCAACAGTTTCCGTCTGCTGCTGGCCGAGATTGATCCTTCCTCTGCGGGCCCCCAGCTGCGTATTCTGGATCAGATCAAGGAGCCTGTGAGACTGGGGGCAGGGCTGGATCGACAGTTCGAGCTGTCCGAGGAGGCCCGCCAGCGGGCGCTTCTGGCGCTGGGCCGGTTTGCCGAACGTCTGGAGGGGCTGACGCTGGAGGCGTTCCGGGCGGTAGCCACCAATACCTTTCGGGTAGCCAGCAACATTGGCCCTTTTCTGAAAGAGGCCAGTGCTGTGCTTGGGCATCCGATTGAGGTAGTGGCCGGGCGGGAGGAGGCCCGGCTGATCTATGTGGGCGCTGCACACAGCCTGCCGCTGGATCATCAGTTGCGGCTGGTGGTGGACATTGGCGGTGGCTCCACGGAATGCATCATCGGGATCGACGATGAGCCCAGACGGCGCGAATCGCTGCAGATGGGCTGTGTGGCGCTGACGCAGCAGTTTTTTGGCAGCGGACGCCTGACCCGGGCGGCCATGCGCAAGGCGCGTCTGCACTGCGGTGAGCAGCTGGCGGCCCATGTCCGCAGTTTCCAGCGCCTGGGTTGGCAGTATGCTGTGGGGACGTCTGGCACGGCCAAGGCGCTCCTGGCGCTGGTCGGTGCCAATTGGGGTCATACCGCCATTACCAGGGAAGGGCTATCGAAGCTGGAAGACCTGTGTGTCGACGCGGGTCATGTTGACGCGCTGGCACACCTGCCGGGCCTGCGCCTGGATCGTCAGCCGGTCATCGCGGGGGGGCTGGCGGCCATGCAGGCGGTGTTTGACGAGTTCGGCATTGCCGAGATGGGTTACTGCGACTCGGCGCTGCGTGAAGGCATTCTCTACGATTTGCTGGGTCGTGAGTCAGGGTCTGATCAGCGGGAGATCACCATCAGCCATCTGGTGGAACGCTATCGGATGGATGATCACCATGGCCGGCAGGTGGCCGAACAGGCATGTACGCTGCTCAAGGATCTGCGGTCATCGCGACAGGCGGTGGATGGAACGTCTGCTGACGCGGATGTGGAGACGCCTGACAGCCTGGTCTGGGCAGCCCGTATCCGGGAAATTGGCTCCTTTATTGCCCATGATAATGCGCATCGGCACGGTGCCTATATCGTGGCCAATGCCGATCTGCCCGGCTTTTCCGCCATGGAGCAGCAGGAGCTCGCGCTGTTTGTTCTGGGCCAGAGCGGCAGTCTAAAGAAAGTGAAGGCGCTGGAACCCTCCATGGAACAGTGGGAGCAGATTCTGTGTCTGCGGCTGGCAGTCATTTTACAGCGTCGGCGTGACGGCCGGCAGACGCCAGTCGGTATCCGTGCACTGCCCGGACCGATTGAGGCGGGCTGGATCATCTCGCTGCCCGTCGAGTGGGCAGAGCAGCATCCATTGACTGATCAGTCTCTGCGTCAGGAAATCGAGGAATGGGGGCGGGTGGAAGTCTTTCGTGATGTCAGTTACGTGCTGCTGGGTGACGGAATGTCCGCGGGTGGGCAGGAAATCGGTGAGCGCGACTGAGGCGACAAAAAGGTTCGACAGGGACAGACCATGGTAGACAGAAAGAATGATGGGGAGCGGGTCAGCAGGCCGGGTGATGTGCAGGCTGATGGGGCAGATTCGGTTCCGGGGGGGCATCGTGCCAAACGCCAGCACGCCCGCGCCGGAGGCATGGATCAGCATTACCTTCAGGAATTGCAGAACCTGCTGGAGTCTGAAGCCGAGATGGCGCGCCAGGGGGTGGATCTGCTCAATGACCCCGAATATCGTTCTCTGCGGGAGCTGTACATCGATGGCGACATCGACCAGCAGGAGTTTCTGGAGAGGGTGGAGGCTCTGGCGGAATCCCGACCGGAAGAGGGCAGTGTGACTTTTTCGGCACTGGATGAGGCCGAGGCTGCCTTGGCCGGTATCGACGATGATGAGCAAGAGGATGGCCCAGACGATGAGGATGCGCTGGATCGTCTCTTGTCCGGGCCGCGGCATTAGCGGCTGTCGCGGCACCGTGTAGTGGCGGGTGACGTGCTGGTGGCAGACAGCGGTAGTTGCTAGAGCAAAAAAACGTAGGCCCAGATGGTCACCAAGATGATTGACAGCACGTTGAGCAACATGCCGACCTGCATCATTTCCCGCTGCCGGATCAGGCCGGTGCCGAACACAATGGCATTGGGCGGCGTAGCGACCGGCAGCATGAAGGCACAGGAGGCGCCGATCCCGATGACCATCACCAGCGTTTCCTTGGGCAGGTTGAGCTGAACGGCGATGCTGGCGAACACCGGGACCAGCAGCGCCGCTGAGGCGGTGTTACTGGTGAACTCGGTCAGCATAATGATGAATGCAGCCACCACCAGGATGACGATGAACGGGTGGGTGGTGACGAACTGGGAGGCCAGCGCATGGCCCAGGGCCAGTGAGGCACCGGATTTGTCCAGCAGGCTGCTCAGAGCAATACCCCCGCCAAACAGCAGCAGCACGCCCCAGTCGGTATTGGCCGCCACATCGCGCCAGCTCACCACGCCCAGTGTCACCACGGTGACGGCAGCAATCAGGGCCACGACGGTATCAGGGTTTGAGATGCCGAAACGGGTTTTGATCTGTGCGCCCAGAATCCATGCTGTGGCTGTCAGCACGAAGATGAGCAGGGTCAGCAGGCGCGAAGGAGTCCAGGCAATGACTTCATTGTCGACGGCGACCCGGCGGCTGAAATCGGGACGCAGCACCACATACATGGACAGCAGGGCCAGCGGCATCAGCGCGAGCATCATTGGCAGGCCATAGTTCATCCAGGCGCGGAAGTCCAGCCCGAGCGCCTTGGCGGCAATGGCGTTGGGGGGAGAGCCGACCAGGGTGCCCAGACCGCCGATGCTGGATGAGTAGGCAATGCCCAGCAGCACGAAGACGAAGGTTTTGCGGTTTTGTTCACGATCCAGGTGTGACAGCATGCCCATGGCCAGCGGCAGCATCATCGCTGCCGTAGCGGTGTTGCTGATCCACATGGAGAGAAAAGCGGTCACGCAGAACAGGGCCAGCACGGACACCAGCATGTTGCCTCGGGACAGCGAAATCAGCCACAGGGCAATTTTGCGGTCGAGCTTTTGAACGTGCAGGGCGGTGGCCAGGGCAAAGCCGCCAAAGAAAATGTAGATGATGGGATCGGCAAAGCCGGCGAGTGCCTGTTTGGTGCCCATGCCGGGTATCCCGCTGATGGCGGCCAGAATGGGCACCATCAGAGCGGTGACGGTGATATGCAGCGCTTCAGTGAACCAGAGGATGGCAATGAACAGCAGAATCGCCAGCCCCTTGTTGGCGTTCGCATCATACGGCAACGCCATAAAGGCCCCCCAGCCAACAGCAGCCGCTATGGCAAGTGTTAGCAGCGTCCTGCGGGTTCCCTGCGGAAAGAGGGAGGGGTTGTGGAGGGGCGTGTCTGCTTTCTCTTCGGCCGGATGAACCATCGTGTCTCCTTGGGCAATGACCTGGTTGCCGCGCCATCCAGCGGCGCGGGCTGTCCGGGTTCAGACCGCAGTATAGAACCGGATTGGGAGCCTGCCGCTGATCCGGGCCAGTACCTGTCAGATTGGTACCATCCATCCGAAGGATACTTCAGGGACTCAGCGATGAGGATCGGTGCCCAGCATGCAGATGGCACGGACGACAAAGGTGCTCGGTACCCGGGCATCAATGGGGATGCGCTGGGTGGAGAACTGCGACAGGGACTGGATGGGATCTTTGGCGCGCTGGATACGGTAGCTGCCGTCGCTGTTTTCACTGCCTTCGCCGCGCAGCGAGGTGGCTGGCGCAATGGGGGCACCTTCGCACAGGACGGCCAGTTCCTGGATGTGCGCGCCGCTGGCTGATGGACGAACCTCCCGCGTGGTGGCTGTGTAATAGGTCAGGTTGTTCAGCTTATGCTCCTGCAGGCTATGACGATCGACGTAAATCAGTTTCTGGTCACGATAGCGGGTGTCGGCAGGTGTTTCATACACGGCGGCCCAGTCAGGTTTTCCGTCGTTACGGATAGTCTGGGCCGTGCCGGGAGCCGCGTCCATCTGTGCGCTGTCAGCGTCGCTCATGACTTTGCCTGGTTCATGGCCTTCATGAACGGGCGCATGTGGATCGTCGACATCCATACCGGCGCTGGCGCAACCGGCCAGCATCAGGGCCAGGAGGAGGGAGGATATACGTGGAGACAAAGGCTGCATGGAGATGTCCAGTGTAGGATGACAGATCTGGCAATCGTAGCGTGCCCGGGCCCGGTTCAGACGGCAAAGCATGCGTGTTTTTTTACGAAAGGGCCTGGATGGTTATGATTTGTTTGAATTAGTAATTATGTCGACATAATATCCAGATAGAGAGGGTGCATGGAATGGGCCACGCTGGCCGGGCCAGTGACATCGGAATTATTGATCCGCAAGAGCCGCTTTTTGGGGCAGGTCATGCCCGTGAGTGGTCGCGCTGATGCTTACGAAGAGGTGGCCCGCCTGAGACAGGCTCACCCTGGGGCGGTGCATGTCTGCTGGGCGCTGCTGGCGGGCGGGCAGTCGGCAGCGGTGGATGATGGTGAGCCCAGTGGCACGGCGGGCCGGCCCATGCTGGAGGTGCTCAGGCATCAGCAGCTGGAAGGGGTGCTGGCCACGGTCGTGCGTTATTTCGGCGGCATCAAGCTGGGGGCCGGCGGGCTGGTTCGCGCTTACACTGATACAGTGGCTTCGGCGCTGCAACAGGCTGAACGGGTACCGATCATCCGGCAGGTGTTGCTGGGCTGTCACCTTGACTATGCGCTGGAGGGGAGCCTGCGCCGGGAGCTGGCCAGCCGGGGCGGTTCGCTGCTGCTGGTCGAGCATGCCGCGCGGGTCAGCGTGCGATTGCAGTTGCCCGAGCCAGAGGCCGGACCCTTTCGCCTCTGGCTGGATAACGCCAGTCACGGTCGTGTGCAGTGGTTTGAGGTGGAGGCGGACTGCAGCATGGCGCCACAAGAATTAAAATAAAGTGACATTTGTGTCGGCAAAGGGTGCATTTTTATCCTTTGGCACAGATGTTTCACCGTCTGGCCTGATGGTTGGGGCCAGCTTCTCCACTGATTGAGGAGTGCTTCATGAAGATCTCTGCCGTTGCCCTGGGCGTGGGCGCCATGCTGGCTGCCAGTCCTGCCCTCGCCTGGGAATATGTTCTGCTGGACGCGGATCACGCGCCTACCGCCAAACACCACATCACCAGCGAATCGCTGGGGGCCCGGAGCCTGAAGCCCTTTTCAGTCAGTACCCGGGTACTGCATGGTGGCCGGCAGGCCGGTGTCATGCTGGTGGAGATCGACACCGGCGCCATGAAGATTACGGTTGTGCCGACGCGCGGCATGAACGTGCTGGAGGCGGTGTCGGGCGGGGTGCGTCTGGGCTGGGCGTCGCCAGTGAAGGAGGTGGTTAACCCTGCTTTCATCAACCTGACCGGGCGGGATGGTCTGGGCTGGCTGGAAGGGTTCAATGAACTGGTAGTCCGTTGCGGCTATGAATGGGTAGGGCACCCAGGTACCGATACCGACGGAACGCCACTGACCCTTCACGGCCTGGCAGCCAATATCCCGGCCTCGAAAGTGGTGCTGAGCATCGACGAAAAACCGCCGTATACCATTCGCCTGAAAGGGTTGCTGCGGGAGCAGGCGTTCAAGAAAGTCAATTTTGCGATTGACACCGAGCTCAGCACTGTACCGGGGGCCACGGCGTTCACTGTCCATGACCGTCTGACGAATCAGGGCGACTACCCGCACGAATATCAGGCGCTCTATCACAGCAATTTTGGGCCGCCGCTGCTGGAAAAAGATGCAAAATTTGCGGCACCGGTGCGGGAGGTTTCCCCCTTTAACGATTATGCCAAAGGGGATCTGTCCACCTGGCAACGTTATCGGGCGCCAACCAGCGGCTACGATGAGACTGTCTATAACGTCTTTCCCTATGGCGATTCCCAGGGCAACACGCTGGCCGTGCTGCACAACGCCTCAGGCCAGCTGGGGGTCAGTCTGGCCTTCAACGTCAATCAGCTGCCGGCATTCTCTCTCTGGAAAAATACCGATACTGAAAAGCAGGGCTATGTCACGGGACTGGAGCCGGGAACCAGTTTTTCGTATAACCGGCGTTATCAGCGTGATCTGAAACTGGTGCCAACCATTGGTCCCCGGGAGTCTCGCGAGTTCGAGATCACTTACAGCCTGCTCGACAGCAAGGCGAAGGTTGACGAGGCGCTCAAGCGCGTCGACAGCATCTTGGATGGCCGCAAGACCACGGTGCGAGAAACGCCGCTGGTCGATCTGCCGAAAAAATAAGGGCTCGTCATCCGTCCATCAGACCCACGGGGATGTCCAGCGCATGGGTTCTGCCCCGTGGCCTGATTCCGCCGGTTAGCCTTGCCCGGGTGGCAGCAGGCCACGTCCTGGGCATTTTCGGCTATCTTTTCGCCTTCGTAGCCGACCCGCCTGCCTGCCGACAGCGTCTGGTCAGGCCCCGCTCTCCCTGTTGCTTTGACCATCGCGGCGCGATGGATGACCCATGCCCAACCTGCTCGAAAGAACCTTCAAACTGAAAGAACACGGCACCTCGCCGCGGACAGAGATGCTGGCCGGCCTGACAACGTTTTTGACCATGGCCTACATCCTGTTTGTTAATCCGGATATCCTGGGTAACGCAGGCATGCCGCGGGATGCTGTGTTTGTAGCTACCTGTCTGGTCGCTGCGCTGGGGACGGCCGTCATGGCCCTGTACGCCAACTACCCCATTGCGATCGCGCCAGGCATGGGGCTGAATGCCTATTTCGCCTATACCGTGGTGGGGTCGATGGGCTATAGCTGGCAGGCCGCGCTGGGGGTTGTGTTCCTGTCGGCCTGCCTGTTTCTGCTGACTTCGGCTCTGGGGCTGCGTTCGCTGATTATCCAGGGCATTCCGCAGAGTATCCGGGCCGGTGCCACTGCCGGGATCGGCCTGTTTCTGGCCATCATCGGACTGAGCAATGCCGGCATTGTCGTCAGCTCACCCAAGACGTTGGTTACGCTGGGGGATATGCATTCAGTTCCGGTGTTGCTGGCCTGGCTGGGCTTCTTTCTGATTGTCGCCCTGGATTATCTGAAGGTGACGGGCGCTGTGCTGATCGGTATCGTGGCCATCAGCGTGCTGTCCTTTGTGGTGGGGGGAAACCATCTTGCAGGGGTCGTCTCCGTTCCCCGCTCCATCGCCCCGACCTTTTTTGCCCTGGATATCAAAGGAGCACTCGCCGGAGGGCTGGTGAATGCCATTCTGGTGCTCTTCATTGTTGAGCTGTTCGATGCGACCGGCACGCTGATCGGGGTGGCCCGCCGGGCGGGCCTGTATACCGGCGGAGGTAATCCTGCACAGGACAGCCAGTTGCGTCGGGCCCTCATGGCCGACAGTACCGCCATCATGGCCGGTGCCGTTCTCGGTACGTCCAGTGCCACGGCTTACGTGGAGAGTGCTGCCGGTGTCCAGGCGGGAGGGCGGACCGGCCTGACCGCGCTCACTGTCTCCGTTCTGTTTTTGCTGGCACTTTTTTTCTCACCCCTGGCCGAGGTCGTGCCTCCTTATGCCACCGCGCCGGCGCTCATGTTCGTGGCCTGCCTGATGGTCCGGGAGCTTGCCGAGCTGGACTGGGCCGACAGTACCGAGGCCGTGCCTGCCGTCATCAGCACGCTGGCCATGCCGTTCACCTATTCGGTGGCCAATGGCCTGGCCTTCGGCTTCATCGCCTATGTGGCCCTGAAGACCATGACCGGCAAATGGCGTGACGTCCATCCGCTGACCTGGGTGATTGCGCTGCTGTTTCTGGCACGTTTCGCCTGGCTGAATGGCCATTGACGGCCCCGGACAGGATCTCGTGCCGGTCAGTTTTGTCCATGACAGGCAATCGCACTATTGCTTCCAGACCGGATGGGCCAGGGCCTTGGCCAGAAAGTCCACCAGTCGTCGAACCTTGACGGGGAGCAGTTTACGGGTAGGGTACAGCGCGTAGATATTGCGCTCGACCGTGTTGTACTGGGGAAGAACGTGTACCAGATCGCCGCGACGCAGGTCGTCGTGGATCATGAAATCAGGCTGCAGGATGATGCCCTGGTGATCCAGGGCAGCACGTCGGCAGGTATCGCCATTATTGGCAAACAGCCGGGCTCGGACCCTGACGGTCTCTCGGCCTAGCGGACCTTCAAAACTCCATTCCCCGCTGCGGGCAGCATAGCTGTACACAATGGTTTCATGCTGACTGAGATCCTGCAGACAGCGAGGGGTTCCATGGCGTTCCAGATACGTCGGAGAGGCACACATGACCAGCTGCGTCGATGTCAGGCGCCGGCTGATCAGCGCGGAATCGTTCAGTATCCCGATCCGCACCGCCATGTCATAACCCTCTTCGACAAGATCGACCATGCGGTCTGACAGAACGATGTCGAGTTGTACCTGCGGGTTTTCTTTCAGAAAGGTGCTCCATAGCGGGGCCAGGTGCAGAACGCCGAATGAATAGGGGACACAGATCCGCAACCGGCCATAGGCTTCGCCGCTGCGGGAACGGATTTCTGATTCTGCTTCATGAATGGCTGCAAGCACTTCCTTGCAGCGTTCAAAATAGCGCTGTCCCTCTGTTGTCAGAGACAGGCGTCTGGTTGTTCTTTGCAGCAGTCGTATTTCAAGATGCTGCTCCAGTTCTGCCACATGACGTGAAACGGCAGCTTTGGAAATGCCCAAAACCGACATGGCTTTTACAAAACTGCCTGCCTCCACGACCGCGACAAACGTCGACATCGCCTGAATCTTGTCCATCCGTCCTTAGTGTCATATATACGATTTGTGTATGATCATATGCGAAATATGATGTAACAAGCTGTCGTCTTGATGGAAGAAGCTTGCAGAAAAAGGTACAACGGTGCCAGTATGGCAGCCGTTAAACGGAATCTTTCACTTCTGATATCCATGATCAAAAAATTTGCCCGTCAACTGACCGCAGCCGCGGTGTTCGTTCTGAGTGCTGCCGGTGTTCAGGCTGAGACCCTCAGTGTGGCTGCCACGCCCGTCCCCCATGCCGAGCTGCTGGAATTTGTCAGGCCACAGCTCCGGGCCCAGGGCATCGATCTGAAAGTCCGGGTATTCA
Organism: Lautropia sp.; assembly: GCA_030527825.1. Classification (GTDB taxonomy): domain Bacteria; phylum Pseudomonadota; class Gammaproteobacteria; order Burkholderiales; family Burkholderiaceae_E; genus Lautropia. The sequence continues at coordinate 186,400 of JAUNAC010000001.1, read as the reverse complement.
ATGACTATGTGCAGCCCATTCAGGCAACGGTCGACAAGGCGGTCGATGCCAACTTTTTCCTGCACCGCCCTTACCTGGATTCTTTCAACAAGGAACACAAGACCAATATCGTGCCCGTGCCCGAAGCGGCTGTTCACGTCGAGCCTTTTGGCATGTACTCACGCAAGTTGAAGCGTCTGGATGAGCTGAAAGACGGCGCCACGGTTGTGCTGCCGAACGACCCGTCCAATGGCGGTCGCGCCCTGTTGCTGCTGCAGAAGGCGGGGCTGGTCACTTTGAAAGATCCTGCCAATATCCTGTCCACATCCCGGGACCTGGCCGCAAACCCCCGCCATCTGAAATTCCGCGAGCTGGATGCGGCTTTTTTGCCACGGGCACTGGAAGATGCTGACCTGGCCCTGATCAATACCAACTATGCCCTGGCTGCCGGGCTGCAGCCTAACCGGGACGCTCTGGTTCTGGAAGGGTCTGATTCACCCTATGCCAATATTGTGACGGCTCGTCCGGAGAATGCCGATACGCCGGCGATCGCCAAACTGATGAAAGCGCTCCGCTCTCCGGAAACCAAGAAGTTCATCGAAGAGAAATACAAGGGCGCGATCGTTCCCGCCTTCTGAGCAACGTGAGCCGGCACCTTGTGTGCCGGTTCTGATGGAGCAGGGATCGCCTCCCCGACAGGGCGCAGCCAGCAGGACGGGGCTGCGCTTTTTTTGTCAGGATGCCGGAGGATGGCGCAAAAACCCGCCGTTACCATACACGGCGTCAGAATCAGCCGGTCAGGCTGCATTCATCATTCAGAATGATATATGCAGATCCCTACAGCCAGCCGGCCTTGCGAAAGCGCCGGTACAGCACCAGGCCGATGATCGCCATCAGCAGCAGGGCCAGTGGATAGCCTGGCCGCCATTTGAGTTCCGGCATGTATTCAAAGTTCATGCCCCAGATCCCCGCCAGCGTGGTCATCATCCCGAATATGGCGGCCCATGCCGCCAGTTTTTTGCTGACTTCGCTCTGCTCGAGGCCGATCAGAGACATATTGAGCTGCATGGCCATCAGGATACTGTCGCGCAAACCGTCCAGCGACTGGTTGATCCGTTGCACGTGGTCATGGACATCGCGGAAATAGTCCTGAAGACCACTGCCATGCAATGGCAGGTCGCGGTTGAAGCACAGTCGTAGAAACACGTCATCACGCACGACCGGGATGGTGTGGCGCAGCTCCGCCACATCCTGCTTCATGGAATGCAGCCGCAGCATCATTTCACGGGTGGGCTGATCCTGGAAGATTTCAGCCTCGATGGACTCCAGTTGGGCTTCCAGGTTGTCGACAATGGGCATAAAACGGTCTACGACGGCATCGGTCAGCGCGTACAGCACAAAAACCGGACCCTGTCTGAGCAGATTCTCATCCCGTTCGGCACGCATCCGGACGTCTATGAAGCTGATCTGTACGTTATTGCGGATAGACAGGACAAACCGCTGACTTACAAAAATGTACAGATCTCCATAATGGATTTCCTGACCGCTCTGCTCAGCTACCTTCATGGTGATGAACAGGATCTGATCGTATTCTTCGACCTTGGCGCGCTGGCCGCCATGCAGGGTGTCTTCCACTGCCAGTTCTGGCAGGTTAAAGACTTCCTGCATCATCAAGATCTCGGTCGGGGCTGGATCTTTCAGGGCTACCCAGGCGAAAACCTGCGGGTCTGCCAGCGCTGCGGGCAGTTCGTCCACAGTGATGTCCGCTTTGCGCCGGCCGTCGGCATAAATGGCACAGTTGATCATCATGGTGGTTTTTTCCTCGGATTTTCTGCCGGCGGGCGGGGACGGTTTGAGCGATTCGCATAGAGTCGCTATCATTACCACATGGTATCCGGTTCATTCCGGAGTATGGGTAGGGTCTGGATGCACGCACATGCGCCATTTGGGGGCTGTGTGATCGTGCATTTGTCGGCTTCATGGGTTCCACTGACTGACTGGCTGCGCGGACCTGCATGTCGATGGATCCAGGCCGCCCGCAGGCGCTTCAGACACAATTTCGGCATGAAAACTGCTACACGCTTACGTTCATCACTGTCTCTGCTGGGCGCTGCCTTCATGGCGGCCGGCTGTGACCTGGTTGTGCTCAACCCATCTGGCTACATTGCGGAGCAGGAAAAGGATCTCGTCCTGCTTGCAACCTACCTGATGTTGCTGATCATCGTGCCCGTCATCTGTCTGGCGCTGTTTTTCGCCTGGCGATACCGGGCCAGCAACGTGGCGGCTAAGTACGATCCCGGTTTCCATGATTCCATCAAACTGGAAGTGGTGCTCTGGTCGCTGCCGCTGATCATCATCATCACGCTGGGCATCATCACCTACTACACCACCCATTCGCTTGATCCGTTCAAGCCGTTGCAGAAAGTCGACGACAAGCGGGAGGTGGCGGCAGGAGTCGAGCCGCTGGATGTGGAGGTCGTGGCGCTGGACTGGAAATGGCTGTTCATCTATCCGAAAGAAGGGATTGCCCTGGTGAATGAAATGGCTGCACCGGTCGACCGGCCGATTCGCTTCAAGATGACGGCATCGTCGGTCATGAATACCTTCTATGTCCCTGCGCTGGCCGGTATGATCTATGTCATGCCAGGCATGGAGACGCAGCTCAATGCGGTCATCAACAAGCCAGGCGTTTACAAGGGGCTGTCGGGTAACTACTCGGGAGCAGGCTTTTCGGGCATGCAGTTCAAGTTCCTGGGCCTGAACAACAAGGATTACGACGCCTGGGTGGAAAAGGTTCGTCACGGCGGCGGAGGCCAGCTGACCCGTGCCGATTATCTGCAACTGGCAAAACCCAGTGCGAATGAAAAGGTTCGTGCGTATGCCAGCATCGATCCTGGCCTGTATGACCGGGTTCGCCTGCGTTGTGTCGAGACAGATCGCATGTGTTCCGACATGATCATGGCGATTGATGCTCAGGGCGGACTGGGGCGTCTGGGGGTTGATGGCGTTGTGTCCGAGGCCGTCAACCAGCCGAAGCATCGTGGCGAAATTCCGGTTTTCCGCTCATATGTGTCTGAGGCACTATGCGCACCGCTGGTTCGCACGACTGACCTGCAGGCCAGCAGCCCGCTGGCGCTGCCAGATGGTGGCAGAACCTCCGCCGTGCAATAACTGACGGCCGAAACGGATCCGGCTGCCTGCTGGCAGCCGGCTGGCCGGTCAACCGGCTTTTCCCGATAATCCAGCGTCATCTGGCGCCTGGGCAACCTAGCAGACATCGAGATGTTAGAGCACTCCGACCCCGCTAAACTGATTTTTGGCCGCCTGTCCTGGGAGGCCATTCCCTATCATGAGCCGATTCTGGTGTTTACCTTTTTAGGCGTGGCGTTGGGCGCGCTTGCCTTGGTGGGCGCCATGACGTACTTCAAGCTCTGGGGAACATTCTGGCGTAACTGGGTTACATCGGTTGACCACAAACGCATTGGCATCATGTATATCGTGATGGGGGTCATCATGTTGCTGCGCGGCTTTGCCGATGCGCTCATGATGCGGCTGCAGCAGGCCATGTCTTTCGGGGACAATCTCGGTTATCTGCCGCCCCACCACTATGACCAGGTCTTTACGGCGCACGGCGTGATCATGATTTTCTTCGTGGCCATGCCGCTGGTTACCGGCTTTATGAACTATGTCGTGCCGCTGCAGATTGGTGCGCGTGACGTAGCCTTCCCGTTCCTGAACAACTTCAGTTTCTGGATGTCGGCTTTTGGTGCCGCGCTGGTGATGGCCTCGCTGTTCATTGGCGAATTCGCCAAGACAGGCTGGTTGGCTTACCCGCCGCTGTCAGGCATTGAATATAGTCCCGATGTGGGGATGGACTATTACATATGGGCATTGCAGATTGCGGGTGTCGGAACCACGTTGTCTGCGGTCAACCTTATTGTGACCATCGTCAAGATGCGCTGTCCCGGCATGAATATGATGAAAATGCCGGTATTCACCTGGACTGCCTTGTGCTCCAACGTGCTGATTGTCGTTATCTTCCCGGTGCTTACTGCAACGTTGTTCCTGTTGTCTCTTGACCGGATCATTGGTACCCATTTCTTCACGAACGATCTAGGTGGTAACGCCATGATGTACGTGAATCTGATCTGGATCTGGGGTCACCCTGAAGTCTATGTGCTGGTGCTGCCGTCGTTCGGCGTGTTTTCTGAGATTACAGCCACTTTCTGCGGTAAACGCCTGTTCGGCTACACCTCGATGGTGTATGCGACTGCCTGCATCACCATTCTGTCTTACCTGGTCTGGTTGCACCATTTCTTCACGATGGGCTCTGGTGCCAGCGTCAATACCTTCTTCGGTATCACGACGATGATCATCTCGATCCCGACCGGGGCGAAGATCTTCAACTGGCTGTTCACCATGTACCGCGGCCGCATTCGCTTTGAAGTCCCTATGATGTGGGTAATTGGCTTCATCGTTGTCTTCGTGGTAGGGGGGATGACCGGTGTTCTGCTGGCCGTGCCGGCGGCCGATTTTGTGCTGCACAACAGCCTGTTCCTGATCGCCCATTTCCACAACGTGATTCTGGGCGGGGTGGTGTATGCCATGCTGGCTGGTATCGGCTACTGGTTTCCCAAGGCGTTCGGTTATCGTCTGATCCCGTTTTGGGGCAAGCTGTCGTTCTGGTGCTGGTTCTTGGGATTCTGGGTTGCCTTTACGCCACTCTATATCCTGGGCCTGATGGGTGTCACGCGCCGCATGAGCCACTTTGACGACCCCTCGCTACAAATCTATTTCATCATTGCTGCCTGCGGTGCGGCCATGATTCTGGTTGGCATACTGTCCTTCGTGGTCCAGCTTGTGCTCAGTTTCATCAATCGGGATAAACTGCGCGACGAGACAGGCGATCCATGGAATGCACGCACCCTGGAATGGTCGACGTCTTCGCCGCCGCCTGATTACAATTTTGCCTTCACACCGGTCGTGCATGAAATCGACGCCTGGTGGGACATGAAGGAGCATGGTTATGTGCGTCCGCAGGGAGGCTTCATCCCCATCCACATGCCCAAAAACACGGCATCCGGTTTCTTCATCGCCGCGCTGAGTGCTGCCTTCGGTTTCTGCATGGTCTGGCACATGTGGCTGCTGGCAGGGGGGGCTTTTGTCCTGATGATGGCCGTCATCATCGGACACACCTTCAACTACAAACGGGACTTCTACATCCCGGCCGCCGATGTCGAGCGTACCGAGGTGGCCCGAACCCGGATCCTGGCCAGCCACGCCTGATCTTTGCTTTCTGACCATGACCCGTCACATTTGAGATGAGCGCAACACTTTCCCACAAGGGGCCGGCAGCGGCCGGCACCCGCAATTTCTACATGACAGAAGAGCATCATCCTGAAAACGGGACGATGCTCGGTTTCTGGATTTACCTGATGAGCGATCTGCTCATCTTCGCCTGTCTTTTTGCAACCTATGCGGTACTCGGCAGAAACTATGCGGCGGGCCAGTCCGGTGCGGATGTTTTCAATCTCGGCCTGGTGGCACTCAACACGGCCATGCTGCTGTTGTCTTCCATCACCTATGGCTACGGCGTCATCGCCATGCAGGATGACAACAAAAAAGGCACGCTTGGCTGGCTGGCCCTCACAGCGCTGTTCGGTCTGGCCTTTCTCAGCATCGAGATCTTCGAGTTCCACCACATGTTTACCGAAGGTGCCACCCCGCAGCGTAGCGCTTTCCTGTCCTCTTTCTTTGGACTGGTCGGTACCCATGGTCTGCACGTCACATTCGGCCTGATCTGGCTGCTCACTTTGCTGGTTCAGGTGAACAGGCACGGCCTGACCACCGAAAACCGCCGTCGCGTCATGTGCCTGTCCATGTTCTGGCACTTTCTGGACGTGGTGTGGATTGGCGTGTTCTCCTTTGTCTATCTGATTGGATCCTTGTCATGAGCGCTTCTTCGCACAACCAGGGCCATGCTCCGGCAGGTCATTCACATGGCCACGGCGATGGGCATCATGGCCAGACGCACCCACACGTCAGCAAGAAAGACTACAACAGGGGTTTCATCCTGTCGGTCATTCTCACCGCCATTCCCTTTGGACTTGTGATGTCCGGTGTCATTCAGGATTCCGCCACAACTGCCATGATCGTGATGGGGCTGGGAGCGGTTCAGATCATCGTGCATATGGTCTACTTCCTGCACATGAACCGTCAGGCCGAGGGGGGCTGGACGTTTCTTGCGCTGGTCTTCACCGTGCTACTGGTTGCCATCACCCTGGTGGGCTCGCTGTGGGTCATGTATCACCTCAATGACAACCTGATGCCGGCGACCAATCATAATCTCCGCATCGCGCCCTGATGGTGGAGGGGGCAGACCAGCCCGGCACCCATAGGTCTGGGGAAAGCCAGCGTTCTGTCTTGGTGCGCGTGCTGCTGGCTGGTCTGTTGCTGCTACTGTTCGTGCTGTTTGTTTCACTGGGCACGTGGCAGGTACAGCGTCGGGCATGGAAACTTGATCTCATCGCCCGGGTCGAGAACCGGATACACGGCGCCCCGGTGGCGGCACCACTTCCTGCCCAGTGGCCACATCTGGTGCGGGAGCAGATCGAATACCAGCCCATACGCCTGCGTGGTACCTTTCAGCACGATCTGGAGGCGTTTGTGCAGGCCAATAGCATCGTTGGTGGTGGCTATTGGGTCGTGACGCCGCTGCAGACCGAGCGGGATGGCATTGTGCTGATCAACCGCGGCTTTGTTCCGTCGGAATATCGTCAACAGCCTGCGCGTGCGCAGATTCAGCGCCCGGCGGGCCTGGTCGAGATTACGGGCCTGGTCCGCATGACGGAGCCGAAGGGAGCCTTTTTGCATAGCAACCGGCCGACTGACGACCGCTGGTATTCCCGCGATGTTCACCAGATTGCACAGGCCCGGCATCTGTCCGCGGAGCAGGTAGCTCCCTATTTTGTGGATCAGACCCTGTCTCCCCGACCACTCGACCGTCTGGATGCTCCGGTTGTTGACATCGAGCGCTGGATTCCACCGCCTGAGGGTGAAGATGAGTTGGCCGTAGCAAGCTGGCTAGCCACACAGCGCAAATTGTTGCCCATGCCTGGCCTGACGGTTGTGTCCTTTCACAATAGTCACTTAGCCTATATCTTGACCTGGTATGGTCTGGCTCTGTTAGTGCTCTTTGCTGCCTGGAAGGTTTTTCTGGCACCTACCGCTTCCGGGGAGCGGGCGGGATGACGATGGCAGGGCTCGGTATATTTCTCCCCGAGCAGTTGTATGGCAACCACATTCCGTATGCCACGATAGTCTGCGGTCAGATCACGGCAGCCCGCTAGGGCTATCCCCAGTCCATGCAGGCTGGCAAAAGCGCCTGTTCGCAGCGAGAAACCGTCTACACTCTAGATATCAGTGGCCAGCAGAGTCGGGTGCTTCCGAAGGGGCCACGATAGGCGTTACCTGTTCCAGGAGCAGTGGGGACGCATTCACCCCAACCAACACACAGGAGTTGACTGGTGGAGGCTTTACAGACATTTTTCGAATGGCTGGGCGGATACGTCTGGGGCGCCCCGCTGCTGATCTTGCTTGGGGGTACGGCTGTCTACCTGTCGGTCAGGCTTGGTTTCCTTCAGGTCAGTATGTTGCCAATGGCGCTGCGACAGGCGTTTTCGCCGAGCAAGGAGGAGGACAAGGATCACGAAGGTGATATTTCCCACTTCGGTGCACTGATGACGGCGCTGTCAGCCACCATTGGCACGGGCAACATCGCGGGCGTGGCCACGGCGGTCGTCTCTGGCGGGCCGGGGGCCGTGTTCTGGATGTGGGTCACCGCCTTTTTCGGCATGGCCACCAAGTATGGCGAGGGGGTGCTGGCCGTCAAATACCGCGTCACCAATGAGCGAGGCGAAATGAGCGGCGGCCCCATGTACTACATCGAGCGTGGCCTGAACATGAAGTGGCTGGCCGTGCTGTTTGCCCTGTTTGGGGTGCTGGCTTCCTTCGGCATCGGCAGCTCCGTGCAGTCGAATTCGGTGGCGCAGGCCATTCAGGCCAGCTTCGATGTCAATCCGTGGATTACCGGTGTGGTGTTGACCGTGCTGACCGGTATTGTGGTGCTGGGCGGTATCCAGAGCATTTCCAAGGCATCCTCGTTCATTGTGCCCTTCATGGCCATCGTGTATGTCGTTGGCGGGGTGGCGATCATTGCGCTGCACTACGATCAGGTCGTGCCAGCCATCGAGCTGATCTGCCGGTCGGCCTTCGGGATGGATGCTGTCGTGGGCGCGACCATCGGTTCGGCCGTGCGCTACGGGGTGGCCCGGGGTGTGTTTTCAAATGAATCCGGCATGGGGTCGGCACCTATCGCCGCCGCGGCCGCCCGTACCGATCATCCCGCCCGCCAGGCGCTGGTATCCATGACCGGCACCTTCCTCGACACCATCGTCGTTTGCAGCATCACCGGTATCGTGCTGGTCATCGGGGGGCTCTACAGAACCAGCAGCGACACCGGCGCAGCGCTGACAACCCACACCTTCAACAATCTGCTGCCCGGGCCCGGCGGGTGGCTGGTGACCTTTGGCCTCATCTTCTTTGCCTACTCCACCATCCTTGGCTGGTGCTATTACGGTGAGAAATGCGCCTCCTACCTGGGCGGTGAGAAAGTTGTTCCCATCTACCGGGTGATCTACGTCATATCGGTGATGCTCGGTGCCGGCGTCAATCTCGGGCTCGTCTGGGCGGCCTCGGATGTGTTCAATGGCCTGATGGCGGTACCCAACCTGATTGCCTTGCTGTTGCTGTCGAACGTCATTGTCGCCGAGACGAAGGACTTCATCCAGAAGCGTCGCAACGGCGAGTTGCCCTGACGGGCCTGACTGCCGAGACGGGAGGGGCGGGGCGCCGCTGGTTCCCCTGTCCTTGCTTTGTCTGGCCATGGGGCCTGGCTCGCCAGAACCTGTGCTGTGACCAAGGGCGCCCCCGCCACAGGGCCTGCCGCTGGTACGGCTGAGAGGGGAGCAGGGCTGCCCGGCGGACGGCGGACTACAGCGATCCCGTCAGCGACGCCGCCACCAGCTTGCGGAAGGGCGTAAAGCGCTGTCCCAGATGCAGGGCAGCGCTGCGCAGCAGTTTGGCTGGCGCTGCTTCGGTGGTGTAGAGTGTGGCGATGATGCGGGTCATCTCGTACAGCGGTCGCGTCGCCAGCATGTGGCGCCGCTCGTACCGTGCCAGCAGCCCCGCACCGCCGATATCCTTGCCTGAGGCGTGGGCGGAGCGCAATTCATCGGCCAGTGCAGCGATGCTGAGCAGCCCGAAATTGAAGCCGTGGGCGGTGACAGGATGCATGCCGACGGCGGCATCGCCAACACAGGCAAAGCGGCTGGCGATCAGCCGGTGCGGCATCACGCCGACCAGCGGATAGCTGTGACGTGTGCTGATGAGTTGCATGCTGCCCAGACGGCCATGGTAGCGGCGCGCCATCTCTTCGCCAAAGGCGGCCTCGTCCAGCGCCAGCAGCCGCTCGATGCCCTGATGGGGCAGCGTCAGTACCGTCGAGGCCCGGTGCAAGCCCGTGGCGGGATCGTCGTTCATCGGCAGCAGGGCGAGCGTCTGGCCGTAGTCAAACCACTCCCAGGCGGCGTGGTGGTGCGGCACCTCATGCGTCATCTGGCAGACCAGCATGCTGCGGCCAAAATCGTGCATGCTGGCGCCGATGCCCAGGGCCCGCCGGGTCGCCGAAAATCGGCTGTCGGCCGCCACCAGCAGCCGGGCCGCATGCGTCGTGCCATCGGCCAGCTGGACCTCGATCAGACTGTTTCCGCCCTGGGCCAGTACCCGGGAGACGGGCTGTCCTGTCAGCAGCGTGATGCGGCCATGGGTCTCGGCCGCCGCCTTGACCTCCGCATAGGCAGCACGGCGGATCAGATGATTCGACACCAGCCAGCCCAGCTCGCTGCGGTCAGTCAGCGAATGACCGATCAGCATGGCAAAGGGAGAGCTGCCGTTGAGTACCCGGGCATCGCGCAGGGGAGAGAGGGCCGCGGCATCGGTCGCCTGGATGCGTTGCCACAGGCCCAGCTCGCGCAGCAGTGCAGCGGAGCGCTGGGTCAGTGCAATCTCGCGGCCATCAAAGGCGGCCTCGCGCAGCGCCGCTTCCGGCTGCTGTTCGAGCACCCCGATCGTCAGGCCCGTATCGGCCAGTGCACGCGCCAGGCAAAGCCCGGCCGGTCCTGCGCCACTGATGAGCAGATCGAATTCCATAGGGGCAAGGGATTCTGAAAGACTGGATGAGCCAGTTTAATCGACCTGCACCACCTGCGTATTGATGGCAGTCATCAACGGCCGGCGAGGGGGGGCAGGCAAGACGCCCGCTGATCGGGGGGCTCCTGCTCCGTCATTCATGAGGCTGGGTGATCGAGGCGCCGGTACAGTGCCGGGGTCAGCCATGTCATCAGCAGGCAGACCGACCCGGCCAGGCCCAGCAGTCCGCCATAGCCCAGATGCTGCGCCAGCGGCAGGCCCAGTGCGCCCACCCCATAACCGGCGCAGAGGTATATGCCGTATTGCAATGAATAATCCGTCGCCGGCGAATGGGCGCTGCTGCGGGCCATCATCAGGGTGCTCATCAGCACACCCATGGGCATGTAGAACATCATGTAGCCGGCCACGCCCAGCATGACCCAGCCGTCGCCTGCGCGCAGCAGCAGCGGCCCGGCCAGCAGCGCCACCGCCAGCACCTGGGCCGGCAGGATCATATGCAGCGTGCGCTGGATCGTCCAGCGACGCAGCAACCAGCCAAAGCCCAGCATCGAGACCATGCCCAGCAGCGTACTGTAGCCATTGACGACGCGGCCGATCTTGCCGGCGCTCCAGCCCGCATCCACCAGCATGGGCGACAGCACGCTGTAGGCCATGAACACCCCGGCCTGGATCAGGACGATGATGATTGCCCAGCGCCAGCCGGTGTCGGGCCGCTGCCAGAAATGACCGATCTCGCGCCAGTAGTCGAGCAGACGCTGGCGCGGAACAGGCAGCGGCCGGGCGTGCGGGGGTTCGCGATAGCCCAGCGCCAGCAGCAGGGTGATCATGTTCAGCAGCGTCAGGCAGGTCAGGGCCGTTCGCCAGCCGGCGTGCGCGTACAGCGCCAATACTCCGCCACCGCCGACAATGAAACCGATGGCGCCGCAAGCCATCTGCATCCCGTTACCCAGCCCGAGCTGGCCTGGCCCGAGCAGACGGGTGGACAGGCCATCCGCGGCGATGTCCTGGCTGGCCGTGAAGAACGACATCGCCAGGCAGCCGGTCACCAGTCCCGCCATCGGCAGTGGCCCACCCGTGCCGACGGGCAGCATGGCCATGCACAGCAGCGTCACGATCAGGGCCAGCTGCATCAGCACCAGCCAGCGGCTGTAGTGCCCCCAGCGGCCAAAGCCATAGCGATCCATCAGCGGTGCCCACAGGAACTTCAGTCCCGGTGCGATCCCCAGCAGATAGATGAAGCCCAGATTCTGCAGCGCCATGCCGTTGCTGCGCAGAATGGTCGACAGCGCCACAAAAAAGAAGCTGAACGCCACCGTCTGGCTGATATAGGCGCTGCCGAGCAGCACCCACGCGTAGGGGGTCAGCGGAGGCGTTTCCCCGCTCGGCCCGACGGGCGTGCCGTGCGCGGGCGGCGGTGTCAGGGATGGCTGGGCGTTGGTGACAGGGGCGGCATCGGATGACATGGGCATTGTCCAGACGACATGAAGTGAGCAAGTATGCCCGCACGATTGTGGCGATCCGGCCAAGGCCAGCCTGCCATCAGGGCTGGCATGGCCGGCGGCCTGCACGGGTCATAGCGTGGCCTCAGGGCGCGACCAACTGCCCTGTTGCGTCACCCGGGTGACGCAGCACGTCACCCCATGGCACTGTTGCTGCCCTGCAACGTCAGGCCGAGCAAAGGGCGGACGGTCGCCCCGGGCCGCCAGAGCGTGATCTCGATCACACCCCAAACCCCCGCCCGCCGCTCATCGGCTCATGGCCGCCACTGCGATGCACTGGCACGGCAATCGCTACAGGAAGGGTGTCGAAGTCGAAAGCGACCGGGCCAGCCAGAAGGCGAAACCCGCCAACAACTTCATCCTACTGGACAAGGAGTCCAACATGATGCTGAAACAAGTGCAAAAAGGTTTCACCCTGATCGAGCTGATGATCGTCGTCGCGATCATCGGTATCCTGGCCGCCGTCGCCATCCCGGCCTATCAGGACTACACGATCCGAGCCCGCGTGTCTGAAGGTCTGTCGCTGGCTGCCGCTGCCAAGCTGAACGTGGCTGAGATTGCTTCGGGTGGTTCGAATAGTGGGATGACTGATGGTTATAGCACCGGCTATACATCACCCGGTGCTTCAACCAATGTGGAGTCGGTCAAGATCACACCCAAAAATGGTCATGTGACGATTGCATATCAAAAACGCGTTCAGGACAAAGGCACACTGATTCTGGTTCCATACACTGGAGATCAGACGAAAGGTGCCGACCTGAAGGATGCAACTTTGGCGGCCGGCTTCTCGCCAGTGGCTGATTCGATCAAATGGCGTTGTCTGGCTAAGGGTGCCGCATTGCCTACAGGTGTAACTGCGCCTACAACGGCCGCTACCCTGGAGGCTCGTTACGCCCCGGCCGAATGCCGCTGATTAGCTGATGGCCAGGAACTCCGGATAGTCTGAATATCCGGATGATCTGATGACAGAAGGAAGCGCTCGCCGGCTTATGCCTGCGGGCGCTTTTTGCAAGATCGATTTCCGTCATGATGTCAATGACATGTCATGGCAAGCCCAGGATGAATGGGCAGACTAGCAGAACATTGCTACGGAAACTCTGAAGGAGAAGGCACACACTATGCTGCAGAAAGGGTTCACACTGATTGAGCTAATGATCGTGGTGGCGATCATCGGCATCCTGGCTTCTGTCGCGATTCCTGCCTACCAAGACTACACCATCCGGGCACGGGTTAGTGAGGGGTTGTCGGTGGCTGCTTCCGCCAAGTTGTGGGTTGCGGAGATTGCCACAACTGGTTCCAATTCTGGTGAAACCGACGGCTATACCCACCGGTTTATTCAGCCAAAACCGTCGACCAACGTAACTAGCATCTCGATCATGCCGACCAGTGGCATCGTCGATATTGAATACCAACCACGTGTTGCAAGGAGTGGTGAGAACCACCTGTATCTGGTGCCTTACTCCTCCGCCGGCGATGAACTCCCGCATGCGACGATAGGTTTTTCTCCCGTTGCAGATGCCATCAAATGGCGATGCATGGCACGTGGCGCAAGCTTCACGGCCTATACAGGCACGGTTCCTTCGGAATCCATGCTGTTGGCACGCTACGCGCCGGCTGAATGCCGCTGATTGGTTGATGATCAGAAATCCGGATAGTCTGAACATTCGAGTGCTCTGCCGCCTAAGGGGCTTTTTGCAAGACCGGCCCCTGTCATGGTGTCGATGACATATTGTGGTAAGCCAGAGGCTGGATTAACAGACTGACGGAACGCTGCTGCGGAAACTCTGACGGACAAGGTGTGCACTATGCTGCAGAAAGGCTTCACCCTGATCGAACTGATGATGGTGGTCGCGATCATTGGCATCCTCGCTGCCGTTGCCATCCCCGCCTATCAGGACTACACCGTCCGGGCGCGGGTTGGCGAGGGGCTGTCGGTGGCTGCGCCCGCCAAAATGTGGGTGGCCGAGATTGCCACGACCGGTTCCCTGACGGGCCAGACCGATGGCTACGCTCACCGCTTTGGTTTTCCCCAGCCGTCGACCAACGTCACGCGTCTGGGCATCGCCCCCACCAGCGGCATCATCGACATCGAATACCAGCCGCGCGTCGCCCGCAGCGGCGAAAACCATCTCTACCTCGTCCCCTACAGCGAGGCTGGCACCCCGCTGCCGAACGCAACCGCCGCTTTCCATCCGATGATGGATGCCATCAAATGGCGCTGCCTGGCCCGTGACGCAAGCTTTGGTGCCTACACCGGCACACTGCCTTCGGCCGCCATGCTGCCGGCACGCTACGCACCGGCTGAGTGTCGCTGATCGGGGCGGTTGCTTGGCTGATCCCTGGATGCTATGTCGAGCTCTGGCGAGACTGGATTAAACACGTAGCCAACGAAATATTCGTATACGTAAGTCTGTGAGTGCTCCGGAGATGCATTTTGCGCATACGAAGCAATTGTCCTGCCCCGCCTGCCGGTGGAAGCTTCCCTGGAGAGCGACAACGGCCCAGCTGAATCTGGTGAACATGCGCCATGGCCGGAACCAGCGGGCGCAGATATATGGTCAGGCCCTGCGGGGCCTGATGACGCTTGAGACGGACGTGGACAGACAGCTGAAGTACGCTGATTTCATCGATATCTTCGGTGCGCTTGACGCCGCCAGCGAGGCACGCTTGCGGGGAGCGGATGAGGAAGCGCCCAGGCGCTGGACCCGCAACCTGCTGTCGGCCCAGCGCCTGGAGGATGTGTTCCGGGAGCAGTGGGGGTTGGTCGGTCGGCGGTTTCTTGCGTCGACCGCTGCTACGTTGCCGTGCCGGGAGGCGCTTGCTTGCGCATGCCAGCCTTCAGTCCCAGTGGCTGCCTATCCAGATGCCGAGGGCCAGGTTGAACAGGCTGTCCGAAGAACTGGATTTTCTCGGTTCGGCCTCATTGCAGCGGCACGCGTGGTACGAATGACAGGCGCCATGGTGGTTCGAGGTGTCATGGCAGTATCTGTCGTGACTGTATGACGCATAGGGCCGGTAGTTGTCATAGGTGTCATGGATATCGTCGTCGAGGTCATCCGGTTCCTTGCTGGCAACAGGCGTCAGCGGTGGGCTGTAGGGCTTGTCGAATCGAATGCGTACCCAGGCCTCGACAAGGATGCTCAGGATGGCGAGGGGCACCAGGCAGATGCCTATGACAAATATGCAGACTGTCGCAGACAACAGGATGGACACGGCCAGCGTCACGATCAGTGCAAGCAGGACGAAAATGCCGTCCAGCAGGATGTCCACGAAGGGCTTGTCCGTCGTCATGCCCGCTGCATGAAACAGGAAGGCCCGCGCGGCGATGAAGGCAAGGATGAGCCAGGCGGTGAGGTGTCTTTCAGCGCGGTATTCAATGAAGTCATCCAGTGGCATCCCCAGGCGTTCCCGCCAGGGGCGTCGGTTCATTTTTTCCAGCCGCTGCGCTTCTTTCCTGGCCAGGCGCTTTTCCTGCCAGGCCTGTAGCCTGATGTTCAGCCTGTCCTTGATGGGGCGCCACCTTGCCTGAAGGGGGCCAATCCATCTTTCATGGAATGCCTCGCTTTTGATTCGCCATGTCGCCGGACGCCAGAGAGACGGTCTGGGATGAGGTGTTGTTTGTGTGACAAGCACCAGCGCCGTCGATGTGCTCACAGGCTTCTGGGCGGGGGCAGGCAGCAGCAGGATGCCAGGTTGTCCGGGCATCGTGGGCCGCGGGGCAGGCACAGGACATGCCGCTTCGGGAGGGGGTGATCCTGGCTGCTCGGCAGCTGCTGCCGGCCTGGATGAGGGCTTGCCGGAAGCACGGTGTGGCCACCACAGCAATATCAGGTAGGCCCCCAGGATGAGGCCGCCGATGATGCCCATGGTGAGGTTGATCGACGGGTCCTTCTTGCTGGGGACGAGGCAGCCCGCGCTGAGGCAGAGGGCGCCGAAGGCTGCGCCGATGCCTGCTGTTGCACCGATCAGATGGGCGATGAAGACGTTCCCGCCGCGCGAGATGCGCCGGCTGGCGATGCTGCACCAGACGACAGCCCACGCCATCATGATGCTGAGCAGGACGATCAGGGCCGCGATATTGTCGTTCATGGTGTCCCCGTGGTGGCTGCCAGAACCTGCCGGGTCTGGCGTCAGACGCCCGGATCGGCTGGAGGGGAGTCAGGCACTTGAAGCAGGCGACTCGGGCACGGATGGCAGTGTTGTCATGCTGCCACATGAGACGGGCGAGGCCATGCCCTGTGGAACGGATGGATACCGCCACCCGATGGCTGCCGACCCGGGCGGACAGCCTTCGGGCGCCTGGCTAGCGGCGTGGTGAGGCGGCTTCGTGCCGCGGCAGGGCTTTGCTGTCGTTCAGGAAATCATCCAGGCAGCCGGCTGCGCAGATGCTGGATGACGGGGGCAGGATCCATGGGAAACATGTTGTCATGTTAACAGTGGGTTCCTGCCCATCTTCCGTCCGGGATGCCCGGGGTTGCTGGCCGGGGGCCAGTCATTGCCCCTTGTCGTGATGCTCTGCCGGGTGGGCATGCCCGTGTTCGTCGTTGTGACCACCGTGCATGGACTTGCCGCCATGGGGGTTGATGGCCGTGATCTGCAGGACGACAGGTTCATCGCCGGTCCGGGCGAAGTGCTGTTGCCCGGCTGGATGGGTGAAGACGCTGCCGGGGGGCAGGGTCTGCAGCTTGCTGGCGTCATAGGTTTTGCCAAAGCCCATCTGCAGGGTGCCGCTGATGACGGTGACGAAGAAGTAGCCTTCCTTGGGGCCATGCGGCTGCAGTTCCTTGTGGGCCGGGATCTGGATGCGCAGGGTGCGGACGTGATAATGGTCGTTGGCATCGAGCATGGCCTTGCCGGAGGACAGGTCAATCTGTTCGGGCGTCAGCGCCTTGTCGGTGGCCGGCTGGCTGTGAGCGGCAGCGTGTTCGTGTCCGGTACCGGCACCGTGGGCACCGGCGGTCAGAGGGAGGGCGGCCAGGGTGGCTCCGGTCACCAGCAGGGTGGCGATGTTGCGTGTACGGTGGGATGTCATGATGTCGTTCTCCTGAAAATGAATCAATGGCTGCCGCTCTGGCAGAGAGGTGCAACAGGGCGGGCAGTACCGCGCAGGGTTGGTGTGCGGTGGGGCGTGGTGGCGCGACCCCAATGAGATGCTAGATCAGGTGCGACTGATTTTTATTGATATTTACTGGGTTGGTATGGCTGTCCCCGTCACCCCTGTGCCGCTCGTGACAGCCGGGTTGACAGGAAGATGGGGTATTTACCCGGGGTGGCACCTGTTTCGGTGTGGTAGGGTAGGATGTGCGGTTTCGACGTTCTGATGGGGGGCTTCATGAAGCGTCGCGTGTTTGCGGGGGCCACGCTGGGCGCGGCCGGCGGGATGGTGCTGGCGGGCCGGTGCGGGACGGCGGGGTGGCTGGCGTCTGCGGTGGCGCAGACGTCCGTGGGGCGGGCGACAGGCTCTTTGCCGGTGAAGCGGCCGCTGACACTGGGCATGGTACTGGAGCCGCCGGCGCTGGATCCGACGGCCGGTGCCGCTTCTGCCATTGCAGAGGTGGTGCTGTACAACATCTTTGAAACGCTGGTGCATGTGGGGCCGCACGGTGTGTTGACCCCATTGCTGGCAGAGCGATGGTCGGCGTCGGATGATCAGCGGACGTGGACATTTCATCTGCGTGCCGGTGTCCGTTTCCAGAACGGCCGACCCTGTGATGCCGAAGCGGTGAGGTTCAGTTTCGAGCGTGCCGGGGCACAGGACAGCGTAAACAAGGATCGGGCCTTTTTTGCTGCCATGGAGGCGGTGCAGGCCCGGGATGCACAGACACTGGTCATCCGGCTGGCCGAGCCGAATGCGGATTTTCTGTTCATGCTGGGGCAGGCCACGGCCGTGATTGTGGAGCCGCAGAGCGCGGCCCGCAATGCGGTCGAGCCGGTGGGAACCGGCCCTTTCCGGCTGGCCGGCTGGCGTCGGGGAGCCTCGCTCACCCTGCAGGCATGGCCGGGATTCCGTGATGCCGGGTCCGTGGCCTTTCCACAGGTGACCTTCCGCTTCATCAGCGAGCCCGCTGCGCAGATGGCTGCGCTGCTGAGTGGCGAGCTGGATGCCTTTCCACGGGTCACCGAACGGGCGCAGGCGCGTCTGAAGGACAATCCGTCATGGCAGGTGCTGGTGTCAGCCTCCAGGGCCAAGACCCTGCTGGCCATCAACCACCGGCGCAAGGTGCTGGCTGATGTGCGGGTTCGGCGGGCCATTGCCGCTGCCATTGACCGGCAGGCGGTGCTGAAGGCCGGGCAATTGGGGCATGGCACACCGATCGGCAGCCATTACACGCCGGATGCGCCCGGGTATGTGGATACGACCGCCATCAATCCCCATGATCCCCAGCGGGCACAGGCGCTGCTGAAGGAGGCGGGCGTGTCCCTGCCTCTCTCGCTGACGCTGACCGTACCGCCGCCACCCTACGCACGGCAGGCTGCCCAGGTCATCATCGCACAGCTAGCCCGGGTGGGGATTCAGTGCCGGACACAGCTGGTCGAATGGGCACAGTGGCTGAATGGCACCTATCGCAACCATGATTACGACCTCAGCATCATTTCCCACGTTGAGCCGCTGGATCTGGGGAACTTCACTCGGCCGGATTACTACTGGGGCTATCGTTCGCCGCGCTTTGACGCGCTGTACCGGCAGCTGGTGAGTACCGTCGATGAGAAGGGCCGGCTGGCGTTGCTGGCCCAGGCACAGCGTCTGCTGGCGGAAGACTGCGTGCTGGCCTGGCTGTATCAGCCGCACTGGGTGTCGGTCAGTCGCCGCTCACTGCAGGGGCTGTGGGAGGACATGCCGATGCTGGCCAACGATCTGCGGGCCATGCACTGGGTGGCCTAGGAGCTGTCGATGACCCGTTTTCTGCTGGGCCGCTGGCTGGGGCTTCTGTTGACACTGTGGTTGGCCAGCGTTGTGGTCTTTCTGGTGCTGGATATCCTGCCAGGCAATGTGGCACAGGTCATGCTTGGCCCCGATGCCGATCCGCAGGCCGTCCAGGCGCTGGCTGCCCAGCTGGGTCTGGACAGTCCGGCCTGGCTGCGCTACAGCCACTGGCTGCAGGGGGTGCTCCGGGGGGACCTGGGGATGAGTCAGGCTTATGGTGTGCCGGTCGCCACGCTGCTGTGGGAGCGTCTGACGCTGACCGTTCCTTTGGCGTTGCTAGCCATGGGGCTGGCAGGTCTGGTGGCGTTTCTGGCGGGCACCCTGGCTGTCCTGAACCATCGCCGCTGGGCTGACCTGGGCATCATGACGCTGACCCAGGTGGGGATGGCCACGCCGGCGTTCTGGCTGGGCATGCTGCTGATTGTCGTCTTCTCGGTCAGTCTGGGCTGGCTGCCGGCGGGCGGATTCGATGGGTGGGAGCACGGCCTGTGGCAGGGCATGCGCTTTCTCTGGTTGCCGGCGGTTGCGCTGGCCTGCGTGCAGGGGGCCATCCTGACGCGTTTCGTGCGCACTGCGACCCTGGAAGCACAGGGCGCGGCGTTTGTCCGCACCGCGCGGGCCAAGGGGCTGTCGCCCGCACAGGTGCTCCGCAGGCATGTGATCCGTCATGCTGCCGTGCCGGTGCTGACGGTCGCTGGCATGCAGTTTGCTGAATTGCTTGGCGGTGCGGTCGTCATCGAGAATGTTTTTTCTCTGCCGGGTCTGGGACGCCTGCTGTTTCAGAGCATCGCCAATCGCGATCTGCCCGTCGTACGCAACAGCGTGCTGCTACTGGTCAGCCTGGCCGTGCTGGTCAATGTGGTGGTCGATACGCTGGCCGGCTGGGCGGATCCCCGGATGCGCACACCCGTGCGCTGAGCCCTCCGCAAGCCCATGCAGATGCTGCCCTCTGTCCATCGACGTCAGGCCATGCGCCGCCTGGCAGCGCAGGCGATCCGCCATCCTGGCTTCGTGACCGGGGCGCTGCTGATGAGCGTGTTGCTTGGCATGGCGCTGTTGTCGGTCTGCTGGACTCCTTACGACCCGAATGATGTGGATATGGCTGCAGTATTGCAGCCGCCCTCAGCGCAGCACTGGCTGGGCACCGATGACTTCGGGCGCGATACCCTTTCTCAGCTGCTGGTGGGGGCCCGGGCCACGCTGCTGGCCGGGAGTGTTGCGGTGACGCTGGCCCTGACGGCAGGTCTGGCCCTCGGGCTGGTGGCCGCCGCCCGGCCAGGGCCCATCCAGACGGGTATCCTGCGCCTGGCCGATTTTCTGCTGGCGTTTCCGGCCATTTTGACCGCCATCATGCTGACGGCGGTTTTTGGCGCCGGTCTGGGCAATGCGGTGGTGGCGGTGGGGCTCTACAGTGTTCCCTCCTTCGTGCGCATTACCCGGGCGGCTGCGGCGACCGTCTGGTCATGTGATTATGTCCGGGCCGCACGGGCTTGCGGCTGGAGCCGCTGGCAGAC
The DNA here is from genome assembly GCA_030527825.1 of Lautropia sp. Lineage (GTDB taxonomy): Bacteria > Pseudomonadota > Gammaproteobacteria > Burkholderiales > Burkholderiaceae_E > Lautropia. The sequence goes on along the minus strand of JAUNAC010000001.1, from coordinate 166,214 downwards.
CACCCGACGTCATGTTCTGCCCAACATCCTGCCGTTGCTGCTCGTGCAGGCAACTGTGCGCTTTGCGGTGGCCATTCTGGCGGAGGCGGCGCTGTCTTTTCTTGGTTTTGGTGTGCAGCCCCCTCAACCGTCCTGGGGTCGGATGCTGGCGGATGCCCAGTCGGTTCTGTTTGAAGCGCCCCTGCAGGCGTTGTGGCCAGGGCTGGCCATCATGCTCGCTGTGCTGGGGTTGAATCTGCTGGGCGACGGCCTGCGGGATCTGCTCGATCCGGCTGCCCGGATGCGGCAGTCCACCCGTATGGAGCATTCATGAGACTGGGACTGACCAACCTGGCCTGGCATCCGGCGCAGGATGCAGCCGTGGCGGCATTGCTGCGGCGCCTGAGCATTGATGCCATTGATATCGCGCCCAGCAAGTACTTTGCCGATGTCCGCCGTGTTCGCGACCACGAGGTGGTGCGCGTGCGCCGCTGGTGGGCGGGGCAGGGCATGGAGATTGTGGGCATGCAGTCACTTCTGTATGGCACACAGGGTCTGAACCTGTTCGGGCCGGCACCGGTGCGCCAGCAGATGCTGGATTATCTGCGCGCGGTATGTCGGGTAGGGGCCTTGCTGGGGGCGAGCTGTCTGGTGTTTGGGTCGCCGGCCAATCGCAACCGGGCGGGATTGCCGGACGACCTGGTCTGGCAGATGGCGCAGGATTTCTTCGGTCAGTTGGGATACATCGCCGCCGCCGAGGGCGTGCAGATCTGTCTGGAAGGGGTGCATCCGCATTATGGCTGCAATTTTATGACAGACACGGCCAGCAGTCTGCGCATGGCGATGGTGCTGGACCAGCATGCCGTGGGCATTGTGCTGGATACCGCCACGGTGCAGCTGAATGGTGAAGATATCGGGGCATTGCTGAAGGAGGGAGGACAGTGGGTCAGGCACATTCACGCCAGCGAGAAAGATCTGGTGCCACTGGGCAGCCCCAGCCGGACGTGCCCGGTCGATCATGCTCATATGGCCGCTGCCATCCGGGCTCATCTGCCCGAGCAGCGGGTCTGTGTGGAAATGCTGGCAGGTGCTGAGCCTGCAGCTGATGTGGCTTTTATCGATCCTGCCATGGAGCTGGCGCAGAAATATTATGGTGCCGGATAAGCCGGATAAGCGTCCCGGCACGTACCGATGCCCATACCACCAGCCCCGGTTGCAGGCGGGCGGACGATGGGAGGGTTTTTCGTAAAGTTAATGCTAGTGATTATTATTATTTAATGCGATATCGGTATTTGTTTATTCCTAAGTTGTTGTTTTTATTGATGTGTACAAATGTGTGATAAAAAAAGTATCTTTGTGCGGTACTATGGCCGCGTTCCTCTTTGGGGAGTAGCCTGCTTCCACGCTGGAAGTGCTTGTGTCAACAGACTCGGCTGTCGCTGGATCATCCTCTGCTTATTGGGCAGACTCCATTGACGCTGTGGCGCAGGCGGCCCAAGATGTTTCCGGTCAGACCGTGACATATGGTTGCGATCTGCTTTCCGGACATTCCGGCAACTGGCCCGTTCTGGGCCGGGCCTGGCGAGACCGACGAGCGATACACCGTGCAGGCACAGGTCGGCTGTGCGGTGTGTTGTGTCGTTCCGGCCGTGGATATTTCCCCTTCCATGAGTATCGTATCCATTGTTGCCCTGGGCATGGCGATGTCCACGGATGCATTTGCAGCGGCGCTGGCCAAGGGTGCCTGCATGTCGCGACCCCGTCTCGCCCAGGCGCTGTGCGTGGGCATTACTTTTGGCATTGTCGAGGCCATGACGCCATTGCTGGGCTGGATGCTGGGTTCATTCGCTTCCCATTTCATTGCCAGCATCGATCACTGGGTGGCATTCGGACTGCTGCTGGTACTGGGCGGACACATGATCTGGAAGTCCTTCCAGCCGGTCGAGACTGACTGCTGCAAGATGGCTGGCCCCCTGTGCGAAGGCCCTGTGGGTCGGGTGATGGCTGAGGCCGACATCGCGTGCACCAGCATCGCCCGTCCTCCGCATGTGACCCCAGCCGGTGCCGGGGTGGCGGAAGTGCGCAGCCGCATGCTGCCGGAAGGGATGCTGGCGACGGTCATGACGAGTGTGGCAACCAGCATTGATGCCATGGCGGTGGGCGTGACCCTTGCCTTTGTGGAAGTGCCCATCAGTCAGGTTGCCCTGGTCATTGGTCTGTGTACTACCGTAATGGTGACCATCGGCGTCATGCTGGGACGGTTGCTGGGTGGTATTGTCGGTCGTCGGGCCGAGATGCTGGGCGGCATCGTGCTTATCCTGATCGGCTCGATTATTCTCTATGAACACCTGTCAGAGGGGCCGGCCCTGGCACTGATTCGCGATTGCGTACTGAGCTAGTTTCGTGCGAGTTGTGATGGTCGTTGGGCAGTCCAGTGCAATCGTAAGAAACCCGCGCAGCGCAAAAAATGAGACCTCCAGAAAGAGCAGGTGGCATGACGGATGTCAATGTGCTGTTTGTGCAGATGACCATGATTCGCTATGCCTTGAACCGGGCAGATATTGAGGTTGGCAATAACATGGTGTGGTGTGAAAACTGTTTTGCCATTTGAGTGTAAAGCAGGTAACCACAGCGACCACAGGCATGCTGATAACCAGGTCGTTCAGCATCAGGGTGCCGTACCGCCAGGATCATCCCGGCTGATCGCTGGGCAAGCGGTGCAGCACGGGTAGGCATCAGGTAATCGTCGTTGCCAGACGTTTCAATATTGAGCGATTCTGAATAATTTGAAATCGAATTATATTGTAGCGACGATGCGTGCTCATTCGTGTGCTGAACCGTCATGGCCGCTCCGTGTGTATCCCGCGGTACGGGCGTACTGAAACTGATGGTGCACGGTAGCGACAGCGAGGTTGCCCGTCACCTGGATAGGGGCCCAGGCGGTTATCGGACCCTGCCGTTATGAGCTGGATCCGTAGCTGGACAGCAATCTGAATCAGTGGCTGGGCGGGGGCTAGGGCTGCGACTGCCGGTCGATGTGGCCCAGATCGCGCGCCGGATCAATCAGGTCGCGAACGCGCTGTTTGAGTGTTTTGATATCGGGAAAACCGCCATCGCGGCGCCGATCCCAAACCAGGGTATCTCCGCAATGAATTTGAAAAACGCCGCCGGTATCCGGTAGCAGTGTCACGCCGCCGCCCAGGTCGGTGCCGAAAGTCGACAGCAGTTCCTGGGCCATCCAGCCGGCACGCAGCAGCCAGTGACACAGTGTGCAGTAACGGATGGTGATGGCGTGGGAAGACGTGTGAGTTGTCGTCATGACCGCTCGGAAAGGAAGTCAAGGAAGGGCAGGCAAGGATGCTGGATGGCGATCAGGGTAAACGCCTAGTGTTTACCCTAGATATGCCGAGTATCTGCCATTGTAATATTGTGAAATTGTGCACCATCGCTGTATGGCATACGCCGGTTCAAGGCAGCTGATGGTGGGGTATTTGCGGGCGGACGGCCGGACAATGAGCAACACAGTTGGCACGGCCAGATGAAGGTGGCCCGGCAGGGCCCGCGATAGGAAAATCTTTTGACAGGGGATCGCCCGCCGGGTGTGCACGGCGTGTGGTGCTTAACCGTAAAAACAATCAATACCATGACTTATAACGTTGGCAACTATTTGTTGGATCGCCTGGCAAGCCTGGGCGTTGATCAGCTGTTTGGGGTGCCGGGTGATTTCAATCTGCAGTTTCTGGATGATGTGCTGGCGCATCCGTCGATGAACTGGATAGGGAATGCCAACGAACTTAATGCAGGTTATGCGGCCGACGGTTATGCCCGGATCAGGGGGCTTGGAGCGCTTCTGACGACCTATGGCGTCGGCGAGCTCTCCGCTATCAATGCCACGGCCGGCTCCTATGCTGAGAATGTCCCCGTGATCCACATCGTAGGCGCGCCTTCGCTGGCTGCGCAGAGTACTCACCTGAGGATGCATCACACGCTGAATGATGGTGATTTTCAGCATTTCATGCGCATGGCACGGGAAGTGTCTGCCGCCGTAGTGGCCTTGCAGCCCGCTACGGCTGCCAGTGATATTGACCACGTTATTCGCCATGCTGTTTTGCATCACAAACCCGGCTATATCATGTTGCCGGTGGACGTGGCCGCATCTGCCGCCAGGCCGCCCACAGAGCCGTTGAATGTGAATCTGCGCATTTCTTCGCCCGAGGTGATCGAGGAATTTCGTGCTGCAGCCACTGCATTTCTGCGTCATAAAAAGACCCTGGTGCTGGCTGATATCATGACGGAGCGTCTGGGGGCCACGGCAGATCTGCGTAATCTGGTGGAGTCCGCCCGCCTACCCTTTGCCACCATGGTCTGGGGAAAATCCATTCTGGACGAGACATCTCCTCAGTACGCAGGGATTTATATCGGTGGTTTGTCCGCTGACAGCACCCGTGCTGCTGTTGAAGAGGCGGAGGCACTGATTCTTTCTGGCGTCCAGTTCACGGATACCACGTCCGGGCTGTATACGCACAAGATCGATCCGGCGCGGACTATTTCCCTGCACGCGGAACAGAGCCAGATCGGGCGAAAGATCTTTGCGCCGCTGGCACTCAAGGATGCCCTGCGGGTTGTTCGGGAAGCAGCGCTGGCGGCCGCCGTACAGCCTGCCCATCATCGTCCTCCGGTAACGGCTGCCAGCGTACCGGCACCCAGTGACAGTCCGCTCACGCAACAGGATGTGTGGAACATCATTCCCCAATATCTCGATACCCGGAATAACGTCGTGGTGGAGATGGGCACCTCATTCTTTGGCATGGCGCAGCAGTCCTTCCCGGCGCAGACCCGGTTCATTGGCATGCCGCTCTGGGGGTCAATCGGCTATTCGCTACCGGCCCTGCTTGGCGCGGCCCTGGCCGATCGCGAAGCGCGCGGTGTGCTGTTTATTGGTGATGGCTCGGCGCAGCTCACCATTCAGGAGTTGGGCTCCATCTTCCGTCATCGCCTGACGCCAGTGATTTTTCTGATTAATAATGACGGCTATACCATCGAGCGCTCCATTCACGGGTTTGATGCGGCTTATAACGACATCGCTCCCTATGACTGGCAGCGTATCCCTGCAGCATTTGGTGGGACGGATGATACGGTGCTCGCCTTGCGTGCCACCACGGTCCGGGAGCTTCTGCATGCGTGCGCCACCGCCCGGGAAATCCGTGACAAAGCGGTCTTTATCGAGATCAAGACGGCAAAAGACGATATGCCACAGCTCTTGCGCGATTTTGGTGCCATGGCAGCGGCGATCAACCGGAAGAGCTGAGCGGACAGGGATGGCGTCGTATTGCCCGCTGATGTGCGGGCAATCTTTGTCGGTTTCAGCCGTGGTGCTGTCTGGTGTCTTATGTGAGGCAGCGCCGGTATCAACCCTGGGCAGTCTGTATGGGCCGGATTTGCGAGGGTGTTGCGGGTCTTCTCTGGTGTCTGCCTGCCCATAGCGTCCAGTCAATGCCTTGCTGGCACCGACTGGGCGTGCGATGTCAGGGGATTCCGGAAACTCGCGATCCTGCTTCGATCATTCAGACATTGAACAGGAAATTCAGTACATCGCCGTCCTGGACGATGTAGTCTTTGCCCTCGGCCCGCATTTTCCCGGCTTCTTTGGCACCCTGTTCGCCTTTGTACCGGATGAAATCGTCAAAGGCGATGGTCTGGGCTCGGATGAAACCGCGCTCGAAATCGGTGTGGATGACGCCGGCGGCTTTCGGGGCGGTATCGCCTTTGTGGATGGTCCAGGCGCGGACTTCCTTGACACCGGCTGTGAAGTAGGTCTGCAGGCCGAGCAGGTCATAGCCGGCGCGGATGAGGCGGTTGAGTCCGGGCTCCTGAAGGCCGAGGTCGGCAAGAAAGGCGAGTTTGTCGGCGTCATCGAGGTCGGCGAGCTCCGCTTCTATCTGGGCGCAGAGGGCAACGACTGGTGCGTTTTCGCGGGCGGCGTGTTCGCTCAGGCGCTCCAGGTAGGGGTTGTTCTGGAAGCCGTCTTCAGCGACGTTGGCGACGTACATGGCCGGCTTGAGGGTCATCAGCCCATAGGGTTTGAGCAATGCCTTTTCATCGTCGGAGATTGCCAGGGAGCGGGCAGGCTTACCCTGGTCGAGGTGGGGCTGGAGGCGTTCCAGCAGGCTGGTGAGCTTGATGGCGTCCTTGTCGCCGGCCCGGGCTTTTTTGATTTCGCGGGCGTGTACCCGTTCCAGGGTGGCGAGGTCAGCCAGGGCGAGTTCCGTGACGATGGTTTCAATGTCGGCGATGGGGTCGACGCGGCCGTTGACGTGGACGACATTGGGGTCATCGAAGCAGCGCACGACGTTGACGATGGCATCGGTTTCGCGGATGTTGGCGAGGAACTGGTTGCCAAGGCCCTCGCCCTTGCTGGCGCCGGCAACGAGGCCGGCGATGTCGACAAATTCAACGATGGCAGGCTGTACTTTTTGAGGTTTAACGATCTCGGCGAGCTGTTCAAGGCGGGGATCAGGTACCTCGACGATGCCCACGTTGGGTTCGATGGTGCAGAAAGGGTAGTTGGCCGCTTCGATGCCGGCTTTGGTGAGGGCGTTGAACAGCGTGGATTTGCCGACATTGGGCAGGCCGACGATGCCGCATTGCAGTGCCATGAGATGTGTCCTAATGCGTGTAGATGGGGGGAGGTTGCCCGCGGTCTGAAGACGGGGAGCCGGACAGGGGCTTGTGCCGCGATTCAGGGCTGGGCCGGTTTGGGAGCGTGTTTGCGGGCGGATCTGCTGGCCTGCAGGACAGGATCGGTGCTGTGCAGCTGCTGGGTGGCCGCTTCCCAGCCCTCCTGAAAGAGAATGGGCAGGTGCTCGACGCTGCGGATGATGGCCTGCTCGATCTGCTGCTGGTCACTCGGGCTGGGGCGGCCCAGGACAAAGTCGACGACGGGTTTGTTGAGGTTGAGGCTGCGTGGGTGGCCGATACCCAGACGCAGACGCCAGTACTGTGATGTGCCCAGGTGGGCCGTGAGGTCGCGCAGGCCGTTGTGGGTACTGGAGCCACCGAATTTGAGCCGGGCTGAGCCAGGCATCAGATCAAGCTCATCGTAGGCGACGAGGATGTCGGCGGGTTCCATCCGGTAGAAGCGGGCGAGGGCGCCCACAGACTGGCCGGAGCGATTCATGTAAGTCATGGGCTTTAGCAGTCGCACCGTGTGGGTGCCGATGCGTATGTCTCCGACGTCGCCAAGGAAGTGTGCGTCAGGACGGATCTGGCCGGGATAATGGCGGAGCAGGGCATCGATGAACCAGAAGCCGGCATTGTGCCGGTCGTGGGTATGCTGGTCGGTGGGGTTGCCCAGTCCGACGATGAGGCGGGGGGCGTTCATGCAGTAAATTCGGATAAAAAAACGGGCCGACTGGCGACCCGTTGCGGATGGACACCTTGTCGCTGCCGGTGCCTGATGTGCTGGCGATCCGGGCGCGACGGATGTCCGTGCTTGGCTCAGCAGGGCCTTATTTCTTGTCGCTGTCGGCAGCAGGTGCAGCAGCAGTATCACCATCTGCTTCGCTGTCCCCGTCGGCATCAGAACCGCCAACCAGCGAAGCTGATGCCAGTACAGGGTCGGTGCCCGGGGCAACGGTTGGGGTCACGCCCTTGGGCAGTTTGATGGAACTCAGGTGCACAGAGGCGTCCATCGTGAGCTCGCCCAGGTCGACGTCGATGAATTCGGGCAGATCCCTGGGCAGAACCTGAACCTCGATTTCGGTCATGACATGGTTAACAACGGCTTTGTGCAGTTTGACGGCAGGCGAGTTCTCTGCGTTGATGTAGTGCAACGGCACCTTGACGGTGATTTTCTGGTTGGCCGCTACCCGCTGGAAGTCGATGTGAAGCACCTGCTGCTTGTAGGGGTGCCATTGCACATTGCGCAGCAGCACACGCTGTTTCTTGCCGTCTACGTCCAGGTCCAGAATGGAAGAGTGGAAGGCTTCGACGCGCAGGGCGTGGTAAAGGGTGTTGTGATCCAGGGTAATCTGGATGGGAGCGGCCTCGCCACCATAGACGATGCCGGGGACCTGATTGGCGCGACGGAGGCGGCGGCTCGCACTCGTCCCCACGTCATTGCGTTTCTGGGCACTGATCTGCATTGGGCAGTTCCTTGGGTGTCTGCCGGTCCGCGACCAGAGCCGGCAGGGGTTGAGGGAAACGGGGTATGATAACCGATTCCGGCGATGCCGGCCGTCAGCGTCGGGACGATGCCATGGACAGACAGCCGAGACTGACGGGAGCGATGCCGATTACTCCATGAAGAGCATGGAGACGGAATCGGAGCGGTTGATGCGCAGGATGGTTTCACCAATGAGCTGACCACAGCCCAGCACCCGGATCTTGCCGCAGGCGCGGGCTTCATCGGTCAGGGGAATAGTATCGGTGACGACCAGCTCGTCCAGCGGAGACTCGGAAATGCGCTCAATGGCTTTGCCTGAGAGCACCGGATGGGTGCAGTAGGCGGACACTCTCACGGCCCCGTGTCGCTTGAGTGCTTCGGCTGCACGGCACAGGGTGCCTGCAGTATCGACCATGTCGTCCATCAGCAGGCAGCTTCGTCCCGAAACTTCACCGATGATGTTCATGACTTCGGCGACATTGGCCTTCTGGCGACGTTTGTCGATGATGGCCAGCTCGCAATCCAGTCTTTTGGCCAGGGCGCGGGCCCGTACGACACCACCGACGTCAGGCGAGACCACCATGGTGTTTTCCAGCTTGCGCCGGGTGATGTCGGAGAGCAGGATCGGGGCTGCGTAGATATTGTCGACAGGGATGTCGAAAAAGCCCTGGATCTGATCAGCATGAAGATCCATGGTGAGCACCCGGTCAACGCCGGCGACCTGGAGCATATTAGCCACGACCTTGGCACTGATGGCCACACGGGAAGAGCGCACACGACGATCCTGGCGCGCATAGCCGAAGTACGGGACGACGGCGGTGATGCGGCCTGCCGAAGCCCTGCGCAGTGCGTCCACCAGGATCATCAGCTCCATGAGGTGGTCGTTGGTAGGCGCGCAGGTGGACTGGATGACAAAGGCATCCTTGCCCCGAACATTTTCGAGGATCTCGACGTTGACCTCGCCGTCGGAAAACCGGCCTACGATAGCGCGGCCTAACGGAACGCCAAGATGGGCAGCGACATCCGCGGCAAGCGGGGGGTTGGCGTTGCCCGTAAAAATGACGGGGCCCTCAGACCAGAGTGCGGGCATGGTGACAGGGCTGGGGCGGTAAGAGCTGCGGTGCACGAGTGTCTGACCTGTCTGGGCGCTGGTCCGGAAATCGCAGAGGCTGCTGCCGAGGAGCGTCAGGCCGGATAAACCAGCCTGACAGAATAGGGGCTGGGGAGGAAGGATTCGAACCCTCGAATGCCGGAATCAAAATCCGGTGCCTTAACCAACTTGGCGACTCCCCAACGGATGACTGGCAAGCCCTCGAACAACATGGAGGGTGCCAAATTCTGTGCGCATTGTAATACGTTCAGAAGCTGGCGTTTGCCTGAGGTCAGCATTTTTTTTGCTGGCCTGCTGTACGGCTTCGAACACGGCAATTGCAACGTCACGACTGGATGCTGATGCAAAGACACAGGCGCCTGAACCGGTCATACGAACCGTGATGTCCCTGGCAGCATCCTGGCCGATGCGTGATGCAACGCGCTGCTGTGCCTGTTCCAGAATCTGAACAGCGGCCTTGACAGCCGGCTGTCTTGCTTCTACTACAGGCTGCAGGTCATTGCGTCCTGCCATTGCTGTGAAGCCTTGGATTGTGATGGGTTTTGTATTGCGTGTCAATTCGGGCGCGGCAAAGATGCCGGCGGTGCTCACCTGGGTGTGTGGCATGAGCAACACGAACCAGCGTTCGGGGAGCGTGACGGGCTGCAAGATGTCGCCGATACCGGTGGCGTAGGCGTTTTGCCCGAAAATGAAGACCGGGATGTCGGCGCCCAGGGGGCGGGCGATGTCAATGAGCTGTTCTCGTGAGAGAGACAATTGCCAGAGGGTGTTGAGCCCGAGCATTACGGTCGCGGCGTCGGAACTGCCGCCGCCCAGACCGGCTCCGATGGGGATGGTTTTTTCCAGGGCGATACGCGCGCCCAAGCGGCAGCCCGTGGCGTTTTGCAGTGCCCGGGCAGCGCGCAGGGTGAGGTCGTCGTGCTGGGTGATACCGGGATGTTCCCGGGCGCGGGTGATGTTGCCGTCAGGCACAACCGTGAGGGTGAGATGGTCCTGCAGGTCGATGAACTGGAAGACGGTTTCCAGCAAGTGCAGGCCATCCGCCCGCCGGCCGGTGACATGGAGAAACAGGTTCAGTTTGGCCGGTGCTGGCAGGCGCAGCGACGGGGACAGGTCGGGCAGCAGGTTCATGGGGCTGGAGAAGCAGGGTCGATCACGAGGCGAATGTCGAGCTGCTCCTGATTCTGTTGCCAGGTGAGAAACCAGTGGTTGCCGTTGCGCTCGATCTGCCAGCCGGCGTCATGGGCGCGCAGGTGACTGCTGTCGGCTGTCTGTTCGTCGATATGCTCGAATCGGTTGGCCAGCCAGTTAGGCAGGTGGCTGACGGGCACAGGAATGCCGATGGCATCCTGCAGGACAGCTTCCAGGGTGGGGCCGGTGTAGAGCTGGTGCTGGGCTGTTTCCAGCCAGGCTGTTTCGTGCTGGTGCTGCGCCGCCCGGACCAGCGTCTGGCCAAAGGGAGAGCTGAGATCGAGATTCAGATCGTGCGCTGTACGACTCAGGGTGAAGCGGCCGCTACTATGCTGAGGGCGGGACTGCGGCAGGTTGCTGGTGCGCTGGAACGAGAAGCGGCCGCTCAGCTGTACGGGTGCGTCAGGCGCGTATGGTGTGATGGTTGGCGCGACGGGCGTGGTGGCGCAACCGGTCAGCAGGAGGCTGCCCAGCAACAGGATCTGTCGGGTCAGCCGCCGCCGATGCAGACCGTCCGGGTAAGGGGCACCAGGGCCGGCAGAATGGAGCATGCGGCAGGAAGGATCCGGTGAAACGGTCATGGGTGTCTACAGGGTGACGCCGAGGCGTTTCAGTGTGCTTTGCAGGAGCTCGTTGTGGGGGTCCTGCCGTCGGGCCTGGCGCCAGACGTCACGGGCTGCAGCCTGATCGCCATGGGCCCACAGGACTTCCCCATAATGGCAGCCCAGCTCGGTTTCGGGAGATTTTTCCCAGAGCCTGGCAAAGATGTCGAGTGATTCCCGCAGGCGCCCCAGACGAAAATAGACCCAGCCAAGGCTGTCCAGGATCTGCGGGTTGTTTGGTAGCAGACGGTTTGCCTTTTCAATCAGCGCGAGGGCTTCCGGCAGGCGTTTGTTGTGGTCGGCCAGGGTATAGCCCAAGGCGTTGTAGGCGTTGCCGTCATCGGGGCGAGCATTGATAAGCTGAGTCAGGTCCTTTTCCAGGATGTCGAGCCGGTTGATTTTTTCAGCGGCAATGGCGTGGTCGTACAGCAGGTCGAGGGTGTCTGCGCGGGAGCGGCTCTGGTGCACCGCGGCGTCGAGAACGCTGAAAGCGTCGTGGAAACGACCGGCGTCGCGCAGGATCTGCGCCTGGGTGATTTTGAGGAGCTGGCGCTGGCGCGTTGTCTGTGGCGAGAGGCGGTGCAGGATGGCCAGCCCCGCTCCGGGGCGCCTGACCAGGCGTGCCAGCAGGCTGGCTCGGGTGACCTGGGCTTCGAAATGTACCGGGCTGTTGGGAGGGACCCGTTCGAGCTGCTGGATGGCAGCGTCGAGATCGTGCTGTTGCTGGGCGATTTCGGCCAGGAACAGCAAGGCGTTGCCGTTGTCGCGTTCGATGTGATCGGGCAGGGCGACATAGCGTTGCAGGGCATCGACGGCATGCGGGTAGTCACGCAGCTGGTTGTAGAGCTGGGCCAGCGTGTAGAGTGTGGCCGGATCCTGCGGTTCCGCGGCCTGTACCCGCTGCAGCGTATCGATAGCAGCGCGGGTCTGCTCACTGGCAATCTGCAGCAGGCCAAGTGCCTTCAGGGCCCGCAGGTCATCGGGATGACGCTGCAGGTAGCTGTTGAGCAGGGCACTGGCGCGCTGGCGTCCACCGGGTTGTTGCTGTTGCAGCTGGACACAGGCCAGAACGGCTTCGATGTTGTCCGGTGCCAGTCGCAAGGCGGCCACGGCTTCGTCGGTGGCCGCCTGTTGCTGTCCGGCATCATGGGCCAGTCTGGCGCGGGTCAGTCGGGCCTGGGCATTTTCCAGGTCAGGGGCGCTCAGGCGCTGCAGTAGTGCCCAGGCGGCGGCGTGGTTGGGCAGGTTGAGCAGTTTGCTCTGGAGCTGCCGGTAGGCGCTGTCCAGCGTGTGCGTCTGCCGGGCCTGGGCAAGTTGGCGGCGCAGGGCGGGTTCCACCTCGCTGATTCGGCCATTGGCCAGCAGCAGGGTATCGAGCGCCTTGCGGGCGTCTGGCAGATTCGGATCCAGCCGGGCCCACAGACGGGCACTGTCCAGGGCATTGGGCAGGGCGCCGGACATGATGGCGATTTCAGTGGCACGCCGGGCCAGGCGGGCGTCGCCTGTCTGAGCTGCCAGTGACTGATAGGTGGCGTAGGCGGCATCGGGCTGTTGGCGTTGCAGAGCGATGTCGGCAGCCAGGATTTCATAGACGATAGGGGCAGTGAGTGCGATCTCCGGCAGATGGGCCGGACGGTAGGTGTCAGCACGCGGCGCGGGTTCGTCCGGAGAGGCCGCTACGGTGGCGACATTGGACGGCAGGGCGCCGTGGGGCTGCGCCATGTTGTCTGATGTTGCGGGCGGCCTGGCCCCGGCCGGAGCTGGTATGGTTGCCGGGGAGGTTGTGGTCTCTGCGGTCCGCGGCGGGGTGTGGCGGGCAGGGGCGACAACGGCAGCAGCAGGGGGGGCGGCTGGTGTATCCGATGTGTGGCTGGCGCATCCGCCCAGGGTCAGTAAGGCCAGGATCAGGCAGCTGCCGGGGGCGCGTGTAACAGGGCTGGGCGCGGATGGACGGAATGGATTCATCGGGGCATGGTAGAACGAGCCACGTGCTTTGTCAGCAGGTGCGGCGATGGCCGGTGTCGGATAAGGGCGGTCCGGCAGCCAGTGGCCACGGGAGATGCTTATTGTGGCAGGATCGTGCCAGCGGGTGGCCCCAGATGACTGGAAGGGAGGAAAAGATGCCTGAATTGCCGGAAGTGGAGGTGGTGGGGAGGGGGGTGTCGCAGGCGTTTGTGGGGCGCTCCCTGACGGGTGTGGTGCGGCGCTGTGAGCAGCTGCGCTGGCCGGTGCCCGCTGATCTGCTGGCGTGCATCGGGACGGGGGCGGTGCTGCAGACGGTGGTGCGTCGGGGCAAGTATCTGTTGCTGGGATTTGAAAGGGGAACGGTGCTGCTGCATCTGGGGATGTCCGGTTCATTGCTGCATCTGCCAGCGGATACGCCGGCCAGGCGGCATGATCATCTGGATCTGGTGTTCGGTGAGCGGTTGTTGCGGTTGCATGACCCCCGCCGTTTTGGTGCGGTGCTCTGGTCCGCGGAAGGGGTACAGGCAACCCAGGCGAATCATCCGCTGTTGATGCACCTGGGTGTGGAGCCATTGACCCCGGCGTTTACGGCAGCGCGCTTTTTCCGGGCAAGTCGGGGGCGCTCCGTGGCAATCAAACAATATATTCTGTCCGGGCAGGTGGTGATCGGGGTGGGTAATATCTATGTGTCGGAGAGTCTATTTCGGGCCAGAATTCATCCGGCTACACCCGCAGGTGCGTTGACCGAAACGCAGTGCCGGCGGCTGGTCAGAGAGATTCGGACTACGCTGACCGATGCAATTGCTGCAGGTGGAAGCTCTTTGAAGGATTTTGTCGATAGCAGGGGGGAAGGTGGTTACTTCCAGTTGCAGCATCGCGTGTATGGACGTGCGAACCTTCCCTGTTTGGTCTGCGGGACGTCCGTCATGCAGATACGGCAGCAGGGCAGGAGTACCTTTTTCTGTCCGAAGTGCCAACCATTGATCGGGTAGGACTACCCGGTTGCGGGCTGGACAGGAGGAGCGGATGGCATGGGCAACGGGCTTGTGTACACTGCCGATATGGCAAAGAAAGGCATCAGTGAGCAAATTGAGGCGTATGGCCGCTGGCGATCGGATCTCCAGTCGGCGATCGAACGTTATCGGAACTGGCTGGCGCAGTCGGACGCAGCTGATAGCAGTCTCAATCTGAAGCTTGTACAGATCGTGGAGCGCCTGCATGACACCTTGCTAAAGGTGGCATTTGTGGCGGAGTTTTCCCGCGGCAAGTCGGAGTTGATCAACGCGATCTTTTTTGCGCAATATGGTCAGCGGGTGGTGCCTTCGTCGGCAGGGCGCACCACGATGTGCCCGACCGAGCTCCTGTATGACCCGGCGACGCCTGTGGGTATCCGGCTGTTGCCCATCGAGACGCGCCTGCTGCCGGTGCCGCTGGCGGATCTGCGCCAGCAGGACGAGCATTGGCGCTTCATTCCAGTGGACATGACGGATGTGATGTCGCTGCGGCAGGCGTTTGATTCCGTCCGCGAGACCCGGCTGGTGACCACGGAGCAGGCCCGTGAGCTGGGACTGTATGACGAGGCTCAGCCGGTGGGGCGTTCGGTGTCGCCGGGACAGGTGGAGATTCCCGCCTGGCGGCATGCCATTGTCAATATCCCGCATCCGCTGCTGGAACTTGGGCTGGTGATCATCGACACGCCGGGACTGAATGCGATCGGCGCCGAGCCAGAGCTGACGCTCAACCTGATTCCGAATGCACATGCGGTGCTGTTCGTGCTGGCCGCCGATGCGGGCGTGACCCGCAGTGATATCGACGTCTGGCAGGCGCACATCAGCAAGGCGCACCGCACCGGGCGTTTTGTGGTGCTGAACAAGATCGACGGGTTGTGGGATGAGTTACGGCCGGAGGCCGAGAACGATCTGGAAATTGCCCGGCAGGTGGTTTCGGTCAGCAATTTCCTGGATCTGCCCACGGCGAGGGTGTATCCGGTTTCGGCACAGAAGGGACTGGTGGCCAAGATCCAGGGGGATCAGGCACTGCTGCGGCGCAGCCGGCTCAAGGAACTGGAGCATGCGCTGTCTGAGGAAATGATCCCGCAGCAGCAGGTCATTATCAGCGAGCAGGTTCGGCGAGAGTTTGAAGAGGCTTCGGCCGTAACGCTCAATCTGCTGACGGTACGGCGACGTAACCAGGTCGAACAGGCATTCGAGCTGAACGGGCTGCGGGGCAAAAACCAGGCAATGATCCGGCAGATGTCGAAGCGGGTGCGCGATGAGCGTTCGGAGTTTGACGGCAGCCTGCGTCACCTAGCTGCGCTGCGTTCGGTGTTCACCAAGCATTCGCAGACCATGTTTACGCACATGAGTCAGGACAGTCTGCGCCGGCATGTGGACCGCACCCGCCAGATGATGCTGGCCAGCCAGTTGTCGACGCAGCTCAGGGATGGCATGAATGCGCTGCTGACGGCAGTGCGGCTGGATTTCGAGGAGGCTGACCGGCTGGTGGCCGAGATTTCGCAGATGATGTCAGCCATGTATCAGCGGTTTTCGCGTGATTACGGTCTGAGCCTGGGCACTCCGCTGCGATTTTCTACCAAACGCTATTTCACCGAGATCGAGCAGGTGGCGCAGACACATCAGCGACAGTTCGGTCTGCTGAAGCTGCTGACGGTGAACAAGGTGGTGCTGACCCAGCGCTTCTTCGATTCGGCAGTGGTCAGTCTGAAAAAGATCTATTCGGTGGCCATCCGGGAGCTGGAGAGCTGGCTGCGTTCGCTGATGACGCCGCTGGAGAGCCAGGTGCGCGAGCATCAGGCGCAGCTGCGTCGCCGCATGGAGTCGGTGCAGCGGGTGATGGATGCGGGCGATTCGCTGGAGGAGCGCCTGCAGGAAATCGAGCAGGCGCGTGCCCGCATTGAGGAGCAGCTGACGCGGTTGAAAGCGTTGGTGGCGGATGTGCAGGCTGCGATCGACCGGCGGCCTGTGCGTGTGGCGGGGGACGATGGCGCACTGGAACGCCCTGTGGTACCGGAACCCAATACGGAGCTGGCGATGGGTGAGGGCGGGGCTGCCATCTGATGCAGTGCTCATGAAGGTGGAGCAGGCACCGCGGCTGGCGGAAGCGGTCATTCGCTGGCAGCGCCGGCACGGGCGCCACCATCTGCCCTGGCAGCAGAGCCGCCGGGCGCTGGGATTTGCCGATCGGCCAGACGCGGATGTTCTGCGCGATCCTTACCGCGTGTGGCTGTCTGAGGTGATGTTGCAGCAGACCCAGGTGGCCACGGTCATCCCCTATTTTGAAGCATTTCTGCGTGCTTATCCGACGGTCATGGACCTGGCGGCAGCCGATCCGGAAGAGGTGATGGGGCTGTGGGCAGGGCTGGGCTATTACAGCCGGGCACGCAATTTGCTGGCTGCGGCGCGTCAGGTGGCCGCAGCCGGTGGGCGTTTCCCCGAGTCAGCCGAAGGCTGGGAACGACTGCCTGGCGTGGGACGTTCGACGGCTGCGGCCGTGGCAACGTTTGCGTATGGTGCCCGCGCCGCCATTCTGGATGGCAATGTCAAACGCGTACTGTGCCGGGTATTTGCCGTGTCAGGGGATCCGGCTGAAGCTGCTACGCTGCGCCGTCTGTGGGTCTGTGCCGAAGCGGAGTTGCCGCCACCGGGGACGGCCCCGGCGGATCTGATTGCCTATACCCAGGGGATGATGGATCTGGGGGCCATGGTGTGTACCCGCAGCCGGCCAGGTTGCACCGTCTGCCCGCTGGCCAGCCTCTGCCGGGCATGGCAGCAGGGCGAGCCCACCCGGTATCCGTCTCCCCGGCAACGCAGAAGCGTATCCGTGCGCCCGGTGAATCTGCTGTGGTTGGCGGACGGCCAGAACCAGGTGCTGTTGCAGGTCCGGCCTGACAAGGGGATATGGGGCGGGTTATGGAGCTTGCCGGAATGGCCGCAGGAAGTGCCGCAGGACTGGCAGGCCCAGGGACGCTTTACGCATCAGTTCACGCATTTCCGGATGGATGCTGCCATCTGGTCGCCTCCGCCAGCGCTGGTACGGGCCTTGCTGGCTCATCCTGACCGGTGGGGAAATGACGATCTGAGGGGGTGGAAGGGATTGGCCGCAATGCTGGCGAAGGTGTTGCCGGCACCGGCACAGCAGCGCTGGGTTGGTCTGAAGGCGCTGGATCGTGCACCGCTACCGCGTCCGATTCAACGCTGGCTGCAGGCGCGGGCTGCGCAACCCCGGCTGGCTACTTGGTCTGGTTGAGTGTCATGCCGCTGCCATTGGCACGGCTATCTAGTGCACGGTGTCGAACCAGTACCCGTTCCGTGCGGGCAAAGTGTTCGGCCAGTGCCTGCACCACATAGACTGAGCGGTGCTGGCCGCCCGTGCAGCCAATGGCTATGGTCAGGTAGTGGCGGTTGTCCTGTACATAGCTGGGTAGCCATTCGCCCAGAAACCGGGTGATGTCGCTGATCATTTTCTGAACCGGCGGCAAATGCGCCAGAAACTGGCGAACCGGTTCGTCCAGACCCGTGAGGGTGCGAAGCTGGGCGTCGTAGTAAGGATTGGGCAGGCAACGCACATCGAATACCAGATCGGCGTCCAGGGGAACGCCCTGCTTGAAGGCGAAGGACTCGAAGAGCATGGTCATGGAGGCACGGTCAGTGCGCACCAGATCGCGCACCCATTGCCGCAGGGTATTGGGATGCAAGTCGCTGGTGTCGATCGAGGTGCCGATGTCCTCGATTTCCGCCATCAGTTCACGCTCACGGGCAATGGATTCTTCCAGGGTGGGGGCTAGCTGGGCATCCGTCTCTTCCTGTCGGGTGCTGCGGCCCGGCAGGGTCAGGGGATGGCGGCGTCGGGTTTCGGAATAGCGCTGTACGAGCGCATCGGTGCGGGCATTGAGAAACAGAACTTTGACGTCATAGCCCTGGGCTCTCAGTTGGCGGACGGCATCGCGCAGCCCCGCCAGGCGGGTGCCCACCCGGACATCAATGGACATAGCCACTTTAGTGTGCCCTTCCTGCTCCAGAGATAGTGCGACATCCAGGACATAACGTACAGGTAGATTGTCAATGCAGAAGTAGCCGGCGTCTTCCAGCACATGGATGGCCAGCGATTTTCCGGAACCGGAAATACCAGTGACGATAATCAGTTGCATGGTGGATCGGGGGGCGGGAAGGGAGCGGTGGCGGACAGCGCCTGTTCTGCGTCGCCCAGAATGAGGGCCTGCTGGCGGCGCGTGAAATCACGGGTGGTGTCGATTCCCCGCAGCAGCAGAACGGTGCTGCGCACGGCCGTTTCAGTCAGCACGGCAATGTTGCGGCCAGCCGCCACAGGAATGGCGACCTTGCGGACCGGGATGTCCAGAATGGTTTCGGAGAGGGCCTGCAACGGCAGGCGCTCGTAATTGTTTTCCAGGGTGCGGCGTCCAACCAGGTGGACGATCAGCTTGATGGGGATGCGCCGACGCACGGCGCTTTCCCCAAAAATGGTGCGGATGTCGATCAATCCCAGGCCCCTCACCTCCAGAAGTCCCTGCAGCAGGGGGGGGCAGCGGCCGATGAGCGCGTTGCGGTTGGCGCGTTCGATATCGACGACATCGTCGGCAACCAGCCCGTGGCCCCGGCTGATGAGTTCCAGGGCCAGTTCGCTTTTGCCCAGTCCGGAGTCGCCGGTGATGAGGACGCCCATGCCGAGCACGTCCATCAGGACGCCGTGTACGGAGGTATGTTCGCGCTGGGCCAGCGTCTGCTCCAGAATTTCAATCAGCGGGCCTGCTGGCAGTGGCGATCCCAGCAGAGGCAGGGCGTTGGCATTGCAGAAGTCGATGAGCGCGGCAGGGGCGGGCTGCTGATCCGCGATGATCAGTGCCGGAGGCTGTGCGGTCTGCAGGGTGGCGTGCAAGTGTTTTTGCTGCTCGGGAAGCTGCTGTTCATAGAACGCGATTTCGCGTGGGCCGAGGACAGCAACACGTTCAGCATGAATCAGGTTGAGATAGCCGATCTGGTCGACAGCGTGAATGCCGGATTTCTGCCATGGCCGTTCAGCGCCACGCTGCCCGGCCAGCCACTGGAGCCGGGCGCGTCCCTGCTGGGCCTCAATCAGTGTCTGTACCGTCATCGGCATGGCGTCAGTCTCCTGAATTCAAGAACAGGCCACGCATCGGTGCAGGGGCGGGTTCAACCCGATGCGCGGGCGGGTGGCCAGATCCGTTGGCGTGGGCAGCCTGCGGCCGGACGGCGCGATGACAGAAGATCAGGCCGCGGGCCTGACTGGCTCCCATGTGGCCAGTGTCCGGTAGGCGACCACAGGGTCGGTGGTCGTCAGCAGTGTTTCGCGCAGGGTATCTTCTGACAGCAGTTCGGCCAGTTCGGAGAGAATTTCAAGATGCTCCTCGGTGGCATGTTCGGGGACCAGTAACACGACCAGCAGGCGAACCGGTTCACCGTCCGGTGCGTCGAATGGAATACCGTGTTCTCCCCGCAGGACGGCGATGAGCGGGGTCTTGAGATTCCGGATGCGGCCGTGGGGAATGGCGACGGATCTGCCTAGCCCGGTCGATCCGAGCCGCTCGCGGGCGAACAGGGAATCAAAGACTTTCTGGCGCTCCAGGCGATGCTCGTTTTCGAACAGCAGTGCGGCGTGCTCGAACAACCGTTTCTTGCTGGTAGCAGGAACATCAAGCAGGATGTCACGTGCCGTAAGCAGCTTCGAGATGCGGTTCATCCGTAATCTACCTGTGTCTGGGGGGCGGCGGGGGCTGTGATGGATCTTCCAGGCGCCTGCGAACGAGGCGGATTCAGACTGAACCTTTCCCGGAGGCTCCATTATAGGCGGCTTCGCCCAGTTCTTGCAGCATCATACTGTACGGGCTGGCAAATGTCGGGCGCAGGAAAATGTGCCGCTCTGGCAGAGCGCCGGGGCAGGCATGTTTGGAATCAGAAGGTTACGGGCGAGTATTGACAGATACACGCGAATGCCGGTCCGGGCGTGAGCGCAAGCCGACATGCGCTGGCCCCGCGGGGTCGGGCCAGCGACCGGAGAAAAACAGGTCAGACGGGTTCGACCGGACGCTTCAGTGGACGGCCAGCGTCGTGACTTTGCCGTTTCTGCTTGTATTTGATGACCTGCCGGTCGAGCCGGTCGATCAGGGTGTCAATGGCTGCGTACAGGTCGGTATGCGTGGCTTCGGCAAAGAGTTCCTTGCCAGCGACAAGCAGCTTCATTTCGGCACGCTGGACAGACTTGTCAACGGAGAGGATGACGCTGACATCAATGACCTGGTCGAAGTGGTGACGGATCCGGTCAAGCTTGCTGGTGACGTAATCGCGCAGCGCAGGGGTGACTTCCAGATGATGTCCGCTGATGGAGAGATTCATGCCTGGTACTCCTTTTGATGGGATTTCCACACACAGCCCGAGGGGCTGATCAGCGGCTCCGGCGTTGCGCGGCAGGAAGTATCCGCAGGGACTCCCTGTATTTGGCAACGGTGCGGCGTGCGACCATGATGCCCTTCTGGCCAAGCAGTTCGGTGATTCGGCTGTCTGACAGGGGGTGTTGGTTGTCTTCCTGTTCGATGAGTTTCTGGATATGGGCACAAACGGCAGTGCTGGCAGCCACCCCACCATTGTCAGTGGCCAGCTGGCTGCCGAAGAAGTATTTCAGTTCGAAGGTGCCAAAGGGTGTCCGTATGTATTTCTGGTTGGTGGCGCGTGAAACGGTTGACTCGTGACGCCCGATCTCTTCGGCAATATCCCGCAGAACCAGGGGGCGCAACATCTCGGGCCCATGGTGGAAAAAGGGCTTCTGGCGGTCGATGATGGCCTGAGCCACCTGTACGATGGTATTGCCCCGCTGCTGGATGTTACGCACCAGGGTTCTGGCCTCCTGAAGCTGCTGCAGCAGCTGTGTGCCGGGCGATGCGGAAGGGGTCTCATCGTGGGTGTCTTCCGTGTTCGAATGCGCCCATTCTGCCCCAGTTTGTGGGGTGTGTGCGGAAATTGGTCCGGTTTTTTGGTAGTTTTTTAACAGGATTTCATATTCATCGTGCACGCGCAAGGCGAGCCGGCTGGCTGGATTGGGTTCCGCCCGCCAGCCATGACTGGTGCGGCGGGCGATGAGATCGGGTATGACGTAGCCGGTCGGCTCGCTGCCGAAGCGGTTGCCCGGGTGGGGATCCAGAGACTGGATCAGGGCACGGGCGGCACTCAGTTCACGTGGGCTGCAATGCAGTTGCCGGCACAGACGTACATCTTCACGGCGAGCCAGCAGCGGCAGGCAGTCGTCCTGGCTAAGTTTCAGTGCCAGGGGGATTGGGTTGCCCGAGAGGGACGCGGCTGGCGCAGGCTGCTCCTGCTGTAACCGTTCGATCTGAAGACGCAGGCATTCGCCGGGTGAGCGCGCGGCAACGCCGGGAGGGTCGAAGGATTGCAGGGTCTGCAGGGCGGTGGCAAGGTCGGTCAGGGTTGTGTTGCCCTGGGTCAGATGGTTCTGTTGCAGCTCATCGCCCAGGTTCTGCAGGGAAAAGTCTGCTGGCAGGTAGCCGTCTGCCTGCACTTCCCAGATGAGCAGGTGTATCAGCGCCTGCTGATGGGCGTCACAGCGGATTTCGGCCAGCTGGTCCAGGAGGTATTCATGCAGTGACTGCCCACTGACCAGTGCGTTGCCGTAAGGGTCGGCATCATCGTCGCCACCAGCTGGTGATGACAGGGGGGAGCCGATATCCCATGGGCTGTCGGCGATGGGTTCGTCAGTCTCTGCAAGCGGCTCAGGCGATACTCCGGTGCTATCTTTGGCATAGGCAGGAGCGTCTGCATCAGACCATGAATGGAGTGGATCGAGGTTGGCGTTGCCGGATGTGTTTAGGACTGGGGCGGGGGGTAGCTCATGGCGCAGGCTGCCGTCGGCGTGCATCCTGACCATATCGTATCGGGGGGATTCCAGGCGTTCCAGAAAGGGGTTCTGTTCGACGATGCGCTCGACCTCCTGCTCCAGCTCTGCTGTGGACAGCTGTAGGAGGTGAATAGCCTGACGCAATTGCGGGGTTAGCCGCAATTGCTGGCTCTGATGTATCTGAAGCGTTGGCTTCATGGGAGCTTCATTCCAGGGAAACGGCGCATGGGCGGACTGGGTGACAGGTGCTGGTCGGGTTCGACCAACAGGTTTTCCCGGTTCTGGCCTCTGTTTTACCACTGGATGGGCGGCAAACGCATGCCCGACCGACCAGTGGTTTCCGGTCTGCGGTCTGAATGTCGGTGAATGCAGCCGTAGCAGCCGTTACATCCGGAAGTCTTCGCCCAGGTAAGCCCTGCGGACGCGCTCGTCCTGAATAATGTCATCGGGACGGCCGGAGGCGAGTACTACGCCATCGTTGATGATATATGCCTGGTCGCAGATGCCCAGTGTCTCCCGAACATTGTGGTCGGTAATAAGAACACCGATATGCCGGTTCTTCAGGAGTTTGACGATACGCTGGATTTCGATGACTGCAATGGGGTCGACCCCGGCAAAGGGCTCGTCCAGCAGAATGAAGCGCGGTGAACTGGCCAGCGCGCGTGCGATCTCCACCCGCCGGCGTTCGCCTCCGGACAGGGAGATGGATGTATTGGAACGGATGTGATCAATCTGCAGCTCACGAAGCAAGGCATCCAGTCGCAGCTTCTGCTCGTGACGACTGATGGTCCGGCCGCGTTCGTCCTCTTGCAGTTCCAGAACGGCCAGGATGTTTTCCTCGACGCTGAGCTTGCGAAAGACCGAGGCTTCCTGCGGCAGGTAGGACAGCCCAAGGCGCGCCCGGCGGTGGATGGGCAGATGTCTGATGGACTGACCATCCAGAATGATATTGCCGCCATCGGTGGCCACCAGCCCGGCAATCATGTAGAAACAGGTGGTTTTGCCAGCGCCGTTGCGCCCGAGCAGGCCGACGACCTGGCCGCTGGAGACTTCCATGGAGACGTCCTTGACCACGACACGGCCGTTGTACGCCTTCATCAGGTGCTCGGCCTTCAGGCGGCTGACGCGGTCGTTTTCGTGATGCAGGATGTTGCTCATCTGGGAATGTGTCAAAGAGGACTGCCGCGCCGCTCGGCTCAGTGCTTTTTGCCGGATGGGTGTGCGGGAGGCGTAAGGTACTGTTCAGGGTACAGCGGCAGGGCTGAGCCGGGCCGGCAGGGGGCAGCCGAGGTGGCGCCTTTGCCGTTTTCGGCAGGCTGGGGCTGGATGACGATGCGCACGCGCCCGCCCCGTTCGCCCTGTTGCTGGCCATCGACGGAAAAGGTCTCGGTGCTGGCGTTGTAAACAATAGTGGCGCCCGTGATCTCGTCGACAGGCTGGTTGCAGTTCTGGCGCTGCAGGCGGGCCCGCCCGGTGAGCGTTACCTTGTCAGTTCGGGTATCGTAGAAAATCTGGTTGGCGATGCCGTGGATGTACTGTTCCATACCATCGCGCTTCTGGCGGAAACTGGCCTGATTACCGGTTACTTTCGCGGTCTGGGCGTTGGGGGCGACCTGGGTCAGAACCATCCGGTCGCCGGTGATGCGGATGGTGCCTTTGGTGAGTACGACACTGCCCAGGAAAGTGGAGACCTTGGTAGCGTCGTTGTATTCGAGCCGGTTGGATTCGATATTGACCGGTTTGTTGCGATCTGCCTGCTCGGCATGGGCGGCCACGGAGACCAGCAGGGCGGGGATTAACCATGTCAGAGGTAAGAAGGGCCGGGAGCCGGGCAGCAGGCGGGGGCGGGTCATGCAGGTCTCAATCGGAGTCCGTGATGGTCATGCGATATGACGGAAGTTTAGCGGTATTCAGCGGGTTTTGGCGGCCGGTGCCGGGAAATGTCCATGCACACGGCTATGCAGCCGGAGCTGCCTGATCTGCTCGTGAATCTCCATGCCGATACCCTGTAGCTGGTTTGGGCCGGCCTGCATGTTTACGGGATCGGCCGTGGTGATGCTTTTGTCCGTCATGTTGACTCGGGCATGCTGGGTGGTCAACGTCATGACCGGGTCTTCTGCGGAGGCTGCCCGCACTACCTGTACGTCGTCCCGCAGATCGGCATAGTCACCACTGTCCGGGGCCGAGCCGTGGCGGGCGGTGATGGTGATGAGGGGCTGGCTGTCATTAAGCGAAATGATGCGGGGCTGGTTGAAGTCTACCCGCCCGTCCAGCGGATAGTGGAGCATCTGGCTGGCCTCGATTCGAACTGATGGTTTGCCACTGGCGTCCGCGCGCATCAAGGCCATGTGCTCGACGAAGTAGTCGGGACCTGGCCGGCCGATGACGGGTAGGCTGTTCTGAATCTGATCGGCCTGTTGAGCAAAATAGTAACTGACCATGCCAAGGCCGATCAGGATCAGGACGGAGGCCGTAGCGGCGAGGCGGTCGAAAAGGCGCGGGCTCATGTGGGCAGCAGACAGGCAGGCGAGGCGGTGCGGGTGTTCAGTGCCGCGGTGTGGTTGGGCGGTAGCGTTCGAGCATGCGCTCCTGTTCGCCCCGGCAGGCCAGCAAAAAGTTGGCCAGCTCCCGGAGTGCGCCGTGGCCGGCGCGTGCCTGCGCCACCCAGCGGGCGGTCGCCAGCACTTCGGCCACGGCATCGGCCGGCGCAGCTGGCAGGACGCAGGACTGCATGGCGGCGAGGTCAGGCCAGTCGTCACCGATAAAGGCCATTTCATGCAGGCCGATACCCAGTTGCTGCCCCAGCGCCTGCAGCGTTTCAAGTTTATCGGTGACGGCCTGGAATACGTGCTGGATGCCGAGTTCCCGGGCGCGTTCCGTCACGATGCCAGAGTGCCTGCCGGTGATGATAGCGAGGTCAATGCCCGCCTGCTGCAGCAGTTTGATGCCGAAGCCGTCACGCACCGAAAAGGATTTTGCACATTCACCGTGCGGACTGATCCAGATGCGACCATCGGTCAGGGTTCCGTCGATGTCCATGGCCAGCAGACGTACCTGCCGGGCGGCAGCGAGTAGATCCATGAAACGCTCCTGTACTGGGTGAGGGGCTAGACGATCTTGGCGGCCAGCAGATCATGAAAGTGCAGTGCGCCGACCAGATGAAGGTGGGCGTCCGTGACCAGGATCTGGGTAATCCGCCGGGATTCCATAATGCGTACTGCTTCAACGGCCAGAGCACTGGCACCGATGGTGATGGGATTGGCTGTCATGACCTCACCGATGGTGAGTCGGGCCATGTCGGGCTGGCGGCCGCTGAAGACGCGTCGGAGATCGCCATCGGTGAAAATGCCGCAGACCCGGCCCGCATCATCCAGAATGGCGACCATGCCCATCCGCTTGCGGCTGATCTCCAGTAAGGCATCGGTGAATAATGTCTCGGGCTGGCAGGTGGGCAGGTCTTCGCCCCGACGCATGATGTCCGAGACGTGGGTCAGCAGCCGCCGGCCCAGCGCGCCACCGGGATGGGAGCGTGCGAAGTCCTCACTGCCGAAGCCGCGCGCCTCCAGCAGCGCAACAGCCAGTGCATCGCCCAGGGCGAGGGCTGCTGTAGTGCTTGCCGTGGGCGCGAGATTGAGAGGGCAGGCTTCTTGCCGGGCGCCGGCATAAAGATGGATGTCGGCATATTGGGCCAGTGGCGAGCCGGCATCGCCCGTCATGGCAATGAGGGCGGCGCCTACGCGTTTGACCTGGGGGACGATGGTCATCAGTTCATCGGTGCGGCCGGAGTTCGACAGGGCGATGAACACGTCCTGGGCGGTGACCATTCCCAGGTCGCCGTGGCTGGCTTCGCCAGGGTGTACGAAAAAGGCCGGCGTGCCGGTGGAGGCGAGAGTGGCAGCGATCTTGCGGGCGATATGGCCCGATTTCCCCATGCCGCTGACAATGACCCGGCCCTGGCCGGCCAGGATCAGACGGCAGGCACGGCAGAAGGCGCTATCCAGGCTCTGGCTCAGGTGCTGGACGGCATCGGCTTCGATAGTGAGAACCTGACGGGCACGGGACAGCAGGGACTCGTCGCAGATCTGCTCGGGATTTGGGGGAGTCATGCGCGCAATGAAAAATGATTTCCGGCCAGTATAGAGCGTACGCTCTGTTTTGGGCGGTGGGTGCCTTGCCGGCTGCGATAGTGGCGCAGATTGCCGGGCCGGATTCCGCGCCGTGAGGATGCCGGTGGTCCGTTGAGCGGAAATCTGTCACGCGCCCAGTCCTTCGGGTTATACTGACTGGGCGTTCATTAAGAGCGATGGCCATATGGTGGGCCTGCGCGGAATGAATAGTGCTGTTGCACACGAATTTTTTTGTGATGGGCGGCTGGTTTTCGTGTTAGTTTGCCGGCTGCTCTTTCCTTCACAGGACTGATTTGGATAACGATACCGATACCCTTCTGTCCATCGAATCGCTGAGTTTTGGCTATAACAGCGAGCGTCTGATCTTGAAGGACATCTCGATGACGTTCAAACGTGGATCGGTGGTGGCCTTGATGGGAGGCTCGGGCTCTGGCAAGACTACCGTGCTACGTCTGATAGGTGCCCAGGAGCGTCCGCAGCAGGGGCGGATTCTGCTGGATGGCGTGGACGTCCATGGTCTGTCCAAGCGTGATCTGTATCGGGTTCGCCGCAATATGGGCATGCTGTTCCAGTTCGGTGCATTGTTTACGGATCTGAGCATTTTCGACAATGTTGCGTTTCCGCTGCGGGAGCAGACGGATCTGCCCGAGTCGATGATTCGGGATCTGGTGCTGATGAAGCTGCACGCAGTCGGGCTGCGGGGGGCCGCGCATCTGATGCCGTCGGAAATTTCCGGTGGGATGGCGCGACGGGTCGCGCTGGCCCGCTCGGTGGCGCTGGATCCGCACCTGCTGATGTACGACGAGCCCTTTGCTGGTCTGGATCCGATTTCGCTGGGCACCATTGCGCACCTGATCAAGACCCTGAACGAGGCGCTCAGTGCCACCAGCATTCTGGTGACACACGATGTGCAGGAGACTTTCGAGATCGTCGATTACGCGTATGTAATGAGTCAGGGAGAAATTGTGGCCCAGGGTACGCCGGATGAGCTGCGGGCGTCCACGGATCCCCGGGTGGTGCAGTTTCTGAACGGACGACGTGATGGCCCGGTGGCCTTTCATTATCCGGCCCGACCCATTGAGGAGGATCTCGGACTATGACCAGTCTGCTGGCCCGCTTGGGGCGCTGGGCACGTCAGGTTGCTGGCGATCTGGGCTTTTCCGGGCGTTTCCTGATACATCTGTTATGGCGGTCGCTGCTGGCGCTCAGACGCCCGCGGCTGATCGTCGAGCAGATCTACTTCGTGGGCAATCGCTCGCTCTCGATCATCCTCATTTCGGGGCTGTTTGTTGGCTTTGTACTGGGCCTGCAGGGCTATTACAACCTGCAGCGCTATGGCGCCGAGTCCTCGCTGGGGCTACTGGTGGCGCTGTCTTTGCTGCGTGAGCTGGGGCCCGTGGTTGCAGCGCTGCTGTTTGCCGGGCGAGCCTGCACCTCCATCACCGCCGGCATCGGCCTGATGAAAAGTGGCGAGCAGCTGATCGCAATGGAAATGATGGGCGTCGACCCCATGCAGCGGGTGCTCGCACCCCGGTTCATGGCGGTTCTGATAGCGTTGCCGATACTGGCATTGCTCTTTTCGGCTGTGGGCATTGTTGGCGCCTGGGTCGTCGGCGTGCAGATGATTGGCGTCGATCCCGGGTCGTTCTGGTCGCAAATGCAGGCCGGTGTCAGTTTCCGGCTTGATGTGCTGAATGGCGTAGTAGCCAAGAGCGTTGTTTTTGCCGCGCTCAGTGGCTTCATCGCGCTGGCTGTCGGCCATGAATCCGAGGCGACGCCAGAAGGAGTGGCTCGCGCGACCACCACCACGGTGGTGATTTCCTCCCTGGCCGTACTGGCCAGTGACGTGCTGATGACCGCGCTGATGTTCGGCGGTCTGTGATCCAAGACAGGTACGACTATTCCGATGGCAATACAACGAAAATCAATGGATGTGCTGGTGGGCTGTTTCGTCCTGGCGGGCATCCTGGCCCTGGCCTTTCTGGCCGTGCGCGCTTCCAATCCCAGCGCCACCAACATCCGGGGCGGTTATGAGATCGAAGCCAACTTCGACAATATCGGCGGACTGAAGTCCCGGGCTGCCGTACGCAGCGCCGGCGTCGTGGTCGGCCGGGTCACGGACATCACGCTGGATCCCCAGACCTATCAGGCCAAGGTGACCATGAAAATGGATCCGCGCTATCACTTCCCCAAGGACTCCTCCCTGAAGATCATGACGGCTGGCCTGCTGGGTGAGCAGTATCTGGGCATGGAACCAGGCGCCGATACCGAGGAGCTGGCTGACGGGAGCAAGATCGAGATGACTCAGTCGGCCATCGTGCTGGAGAACCTGATCAGCCAGTTCCTCTATGGACAGGCGGGCAAGGGGCAGGACAAAGCCCAGTCGGGAGGGGCTGAATGAGGTATGACGGACTCACCAGGCGAATGGACGCCGTGGCGGATCGCCGGGATCTGTCCGGCGGCCCTGCCGGCATCCGGTTGATGGCACTCATGCTGGCGCTGTGCGTGGCCGGTTGTGCAACGGTGTCGGGGGCGGGCAACGAGGTTGCGGCCGCGGCAGGTGGTGCACATTCGGCTCAGGCCGCCGGGGGCGCGGCATCCGGTGCTGCGTCGGCCGGTGAGGCCGCCGCCTCCGGCAAGCTGGCTGCGACGGCGGGCGATGCTGCCTCATCGGCCGCAGGGGATGCGCTGAAGGCGGCCGGAGTGCCGACGGATCTGTCCGTGGGCAGCCTGACCGGCGGGGTGAAGCTTGAGCACCTGACCACCTATGATCCGAAGGATCCCCTGCAGGCTTACAACCGCATCATGTTCGCCTTCAATGAACGGGCCGACCAGTATGCGCTCAAGCCGGTGGCCAAGGCTTACCGTTTCATCGCACCACAGGCGGTGCAGATGGTGGTCTCCAATTTCTTTTCGAACATGGGTGACCTCTGGAGCGGTTTCAACAATCTGTTGCAGGGCAAGGGCAAGGCAGCCCTGACAGACACGACACGCTTCGTCATCAATTCGACGTTCGGTTTTCTCGGGTTCGGCGATGTGGCGACCGAGATGGGGCTGGAAAAGCACAGCGAGGACTTCGGCCAGACGCTGGGCTGGTGGGGAGTGCCGTCCGGGCCGTATTTCGTGATTCCGCTGCTGGGGCCATCGACCGTGCGTGATGCCGCAGTCCGGCCCGTGGACAGCTATGGACAGCCCTACATGTGGCCGTCAGGCCATGATGCGATGAAGTGGTCGCTGTGGACGGCGGACAAGATCAATACCCGGGCCGGTCTGCTTGATGCCGAGAAGATGCTGGAAGGGGCGGCGCTAGACAAGTACACGCTGATTCGCGACGGCTGGCTGTCCCGTCGCCGCAACCAGGTGTATGACGGTGACCCGCCGGATGATGACACGGCAGGGGCTGGCGATCCCTATGGCGAGGGCCCTTATGCCGACGATCCGACCCAGGACAGTGCGGGTCAGGAGGCCGGGGGAGATACAGGCGCTGGCAAGCCGGCGGGCGGTTCCGGTTCCTGAGCCGGCTGTCGTTATGGCCGGGATTGTTGGTGTGGTGCACCGTGCCGGGTTTTCGGCGTGCATGGTTGGAAGACCGCGGTGGCGGTGCTTTGATGGACGCAGATCCGCAGGGATGGTCAAGCTGTCCGGCGGTTGCAGGATTTTCAAGGATCTAGCATGAAACTGAAGATGATTTCCCTGGTGTCGGGCCTGTTCATGATGGGGTCGGTGTGGGCACAGCAGGCACCGAACGATTTTGTGGAGTCGCTCTCCAATGATGTGCTGACCGACATTCGTGGTGATGCCCAGATGAAACAGGGTGACATTGGCCACATTTCGCAGCTGGTGGATCAGAAACTGATGCCACATGTGAATTTCGAGCGGATGACGGCGCTGACAGTGGGGCGCCCGTGGCGGACAGCCACGCCGTCACAGAAGCAGGCATTGATGAAAGAGTTCCGCACGCTGCTGATCCGCACCTATGCGAACGCGTTCGCCACGGTCAAGGATCAGAAGATTCAGATGAAACCCTTCCGCGGTGACGCCGCCCAGAAGGATGTGGTGGTGCGCAGCCAGGTACTGCAGCCTGGGGGCGATCCGATCCAGCTGGACTACCGTCTGGAAAAAAGCGGTGACGACTGGCGCATCTATGATGTGAATGTGCTCGGGGTCTGGCTGGTGCAGACGTATCGCAACCAGTTTGGCCAGGTGATCTCGTCGGCAGGGCTGGATGGGCTGATCAAGGATCTGGTGGCCAAGAACGCCGCCGCAGCCAAGAGCAGCAGCCACTGAGGACGCCCATGACTGACGCAAGTCCCGCAGCGATCAGGAGCAAGACAGGCCCTGCGCCGATGATGTCAGATATCGGCGGCGGCACGACAGCGATCACCCTGCCCGAGCGCATCGACAGCAGCAATGCCGTGGCGGTGCTGGCATCGCTCGAAAAGGAGTGCAAGGACCGGCGGCTGACCAAGGAAAGCCGCTGTCTGGTGGATCTGGGGCGGTTGAAGACGTTTGACTCCACCATGCTGTCGATGCTGCTGGAAATGGGGCGCTATGCAGGCAAGCCGCTGGCGGTGCGTCATCCGCCCCGCAAACTGGTGTTGCTGGCTGAATTGTATGGTGTGGCAGATTTTCTGCTGGACGATCACCCGGAGAGCCGGCAGAGGCCAGCGAAGTGAGTGGCATGCCAGATGGTGTTGCAGCCAGGAGTGGGCCTGCTCCGGCCTTGGCAGCCGGCGTCGATCCTGTCGTTGTCGAGGGCGTGACCAAGCGCTTTGGCAGCGTGCAGGCGCTGGATGGCATTGACCTGCGGATCAGGCAGGGGGAGTTTTTCGCGCTGCTGGGCCCTAATGGCGCTGGCAAGACCACGCTCATCTCGATCATTGCCGGGCTGGCCCGGGCGGACGGTGGCCGGGTGGCGGTGATGGGCCATGATGTGGTGAAAGACAGCCTGCGGGTCAGGGCTTCGCTGGGGGTTGTCCCGCAGGAGCTGGTTTTTGACCCGTTTTTCACGGTGCGTGAAACGCTGGAGATTACGGCCGGTTACTACGGTGTACGCCGGGCCGGCGCCTGGATCGACGAAGTCCTGGATGGTCTGGGACTGGCGGCCAAGGCCGGAGCGAACATGCGGGCGCTGTCCGGCGGGATGAAGCGGCGGGTGATGGTGGCTCAGGCCCTGATTCACCGGCCACCAGTGATTGTGCTTGACGAGCCGACGGCTGGGGTGGATATCGAGTTGCGCCAGTCGCTGTGGCACTTTGTGCGGCAGCTCAATCGGCAGGGGCATACCATCGTGTTGACCACACACTACCTCGAAGAGGCGCAGACGCTGTGTAACCGGCTGGCCGTGATGAAGGCCGGGCGGATCGTGGCGCTGGATGACACGGCAGCGCTGTTGCGCCGTTTCTCGGCCGGAGCGCTGCTGTTGCGGCTCTCGGGTGGTGGCGCGCTGCCCGAGTCGCTGCAGTCACGCTGTCAGCCACCGTTGCCGGACGATGATCGGCATCGTCTGCTGATTGACGATTATGCGGAGGTTGGCCCGATCGTGGCGGCCATCCAGGCAAGCGGCGCGGTTATTGAAGAAATGGAACTTACCCAGCCGGACCTGGAGGATGTGTTTCTGCGGCTGGTGCAGGAGAATTGATGCAAGGTTTCCTGACGCTGTTTCGCAAGGAGATGCTGCGCTTTTACAAGGTCGGGCTGCAGACAATTGCGGCACCGATGCTGTCGGCGCTGCTTTACCTGCTAGTTTTTGCCCACGCACTCAGTGGCCGTGTGGCAATCTATCCCGGCGTGAGCTACACCAGCTTTCTGGTGCCCGGTCTGGTGATGATGGCCCTGATGCAGAATGCCTTTGGCAATTCATCATCTTCGCTGATCCAGAGCAAGGTCAGCGGCAATCTGGTGTTCCTGCTGCTGGCGCCGGTGACGCCGCTGGCCATGTATGGAGGCTACGTGCTGTCGGCGATGGTGCGGGGTGTGCTCGTCGGCGCGGGTGTTTTTCTGGTGGCCTGGCTGTTCGTCGACGTATCGCTGCGGCATCCGATCTGGATGCTGGTCTTTGCGCTGGGAGCCAGTGCCATCATGGGCACGCTGGGGCTGGTGGCCGCCATCTGGGCGGAGAAATTCGACCAGATTGCTTCGTTCCAGTATTTCCTGGTGGCGCCGCTGACTTTCCTGTCGGGCGTCTTTTATTCGGTGAACTCGTTGCCGCCCTTCTGGAAAGCCGTCTCGAACCTCAATCCGTTCTTCTATATGGTCGATGGCTTTCGGTATGCCTTCTTCGGGCAGGCCGATGTCGATCCATGGATATCGCTGGCCATCATAGTGGTCGCGTGGCTGGGGCTGATGCTGCTGGCGATGCAGTTGCTGCGGCGTGGCTATCATCTGCGTGAATGATGCCGGTGATGCAGTGAGACAGCCACGATCGCCCGCTACAATATCCGATCTGTCGGGATGGCCGGGACCTGTGCAGACAGTCGCGGTCGTTTCTGCCCTGTCCTGTCCTGTCGTGCGCCCGGCCATGTCCGGTTCGGACGTCTTCCATTTCCAAACCTGTTGGAGAGTCGATTCGTGCAATCCCCTGAAGTCGTGCAAGCCTATCTCGCGCAAGGGATCGCCTGCAGTTTCCTGCAGGTCGAGGGTGATGGGCGTCATTTTGATGCCATCATCGTGTCGGATGCTTTCGAGGGTAAACGTCCGGTGCAGCGTCACCAGCTGGTGTACGGCGTGCTGGGTGACCGGATGAAGGAAGAGATCCATGCGCTGTCGATCAAGGCGCTGACGCCTGCTGAGTGGCAGGCGCTGAACGAGTTATGAGTGCCCCGGCATAATGGACAAGCTGAGAATCATCGGCGGCCTTCCCCTGGAGGGCGATGTGCGTGCAGCGGGCGCCAAAAACGCGGCGTTGCCGATTCTGTGCGCCAGTCTGTTGACGGCGGATGCGCTGTCACTGTCGCATGTGCCGCAGCTTCAGGACATTGCCACTACCATACGCCTGCTCACGCTGCTCGGTGTCAGATGTGAGCGCGATGGTGAGCGCCTGACGCTGCAGGCAGACAGTCTGGCAAGCACCGAGGCGCCCTACGAGCTGGTCAAGACCATGCGGGCCTCGATCCTGGTGCTGGGGCCGCTATTGGCCCGCTTTGGCGAGGCGCGGGTATCGCTGCCGGGCGGCTGTGCCATTGGCCAGCGGCCGGTGGACCAGCATATCAAGGGCCTGCAGGCGATGGGGGCGCAGATCGAGATTGCCCAGGGCTTTGTGGTTGCCCGGGCCCGGCGCCTGAAGGGGGCGCGCATCGTCACTGACATGGTGACGGTGACGGGTACCGAGAATCTGATGATGGCGGCCTGTCTGGCCGAGGGCGAGACGGTTCTGGAGAATGCTGCGCGCGAGCCCGAGGTGGTGGATCTGGCCCGTATGCTGGTGGCGATGGGCGCCCGGATCGAGGGCGCGGGCACGGATCGTGTGGTGATCCAGGGCGTTGAGCGGCTCAACGGTGCCAGCCACCGCATCATGGCCGACCGCATCGAGACCGGTACTTTCCTGTGTGCAGCCGCCGCCTGCGGTGGTGATGTGACGGTGCATGATACAGATCCCCGGTCGATGGACGTGACCATTGACCGCCTGCGGGAAACCGGTGCCACGTTGACCTGTGGCGAGGACTGGGTCAGGTTGCAGTCCCAGGGGCGGCCCCGCGCGGTCAGTGTGCGTACGGCGCCGTATCCCGGGTTTGCAACCGACATGCAGGCGCAGTTCATGGCACTGGATGCCGTTGCCGAAGGGATTGCCACGGTGGTGGAAACCATCTTCGAGAATCGCTTCATGCATGTGCAGGAGCTGCGCCGGCTGGGGGCCAATATTCGCATCGAAGGCAATACCGCTATCGTCCAGGGCGTGCCGGCGCTATCGGGGGCCACCGTCATGGCGACTGACCTGCGGGCGTCGGCCAGTCTGGTGATTGCCGGACTGGCAGCACATGGCGAGACGATTATTGAGCGTATCTATCATCTGGATCGCGGCTATGCAAGCATGGAATCGCGACTGCAGGCGCTGGGTGCGCGGATTGAGCGGATCGGACAGCGGCAGAGTGCCTGACAGGGCTGTCAGCGTGCCCCACGAGCTGCGCCGAGGCCGGTATGACGGGGCGCCGTGGGCGGGTCAGGGATGATCGGGATGGAACAGGAAGGAAGAAGATGCTGACACTGGCCTTGTCCAAGGGAAGGATCCTGGAAGATACCGCCGGGTTGCTGGCGCAGTGTGGCGTCCGGCTGGATCCGTCGGTGGCGGACAGCCGTCAGCTGATTCTGCCGACCGACGATCCGGGTCTGCGCCTGCTGATTGTGCGGGCCAGTGATGTGCCGACCTATGTGCAGCATGGTGCTGCCGATCTGGGCATTGCTGGCCGGGACGTGATGCTTGAGCACGGTGGTGCCGGGGTCTTTCAGCCGGTGGATCTGGGTATTGGACGCTGCCGGCTGTGTGTGGCGACGCGTCTGGGTTTTGACTATGCCTGTGCTGCCGTGCCCGGCAAACGGTTACGGGTAGCTACCAAGTATGTCAATACGGCGCGTCAGCATTTCGCCCGCAAGGGGGTGCACGTGGACATCATCAAGCTGTATGGCTCCATGGAGCTGGCGCCGCTGGTGGGGCTGGCCGATGCTATCGTTGATGTGGTGTCCACGGGCAATACGCTCCGGGCTAATCAGCTGGTCGAGGTCGAGGACATCATGCCGATTTCGGCCCGGCTGATTGTCAATCAGGTCGCGCTGAAGATGCGTCAGCCGGTGCTGGCGCCGCTGATCAGCGCGTTGGCGCAGGCGGCCCATTCCCCGTCTCAAGGAGGGAGCAGGACATGAGCATAAACCGTCTGGCCGTTGCCGATCCGGATTTCGAACAGCGTTTTACCCGGCTGCTGCACTGGAGTCCGGAGCAGGATCAGGGGATTGAGACTGCCGTGTCGGGGATCCTCGCCGATGTGCGTGTCCGGGGCGATGCAGCGCTGCTGGAGTACACGCGGCGCTTCGACCGTCTGGCGGTCGAGACAGCAGCCGAGTTGCGGCTGCCGGCCGATGTGCTGCAGGCTGCCCTGGCGGGCCTGCCGGCCGAGGTGCGCGCCGCGCTGGAGCTGGCGGCCGCCCGCATCCGCCGTTATCACGAGCATCAGCGTGGCCATTCCTGGGTCTATACCGAGGCAGACGGTACCCGCCTGGGGCAGCGTGTCCTGCCACTGGATCGTGTGGGTCTTTATGTGCCGGGTGGCAAGGCGGCCTATCCGTCCTCCGTGTTGATGAATGCCATTCCGGCGCAGGTGGCCGGGGTGCAGGAACTGGTGATGGTGGTGCCCACGCCCGATGGGGTGCGCAATCCGGCGGTGCTGGCAGCGGCGTGTCTGGCCGGCGTTGGGGAGGTCTACACCATGGGCGGCGCGCAGGCGGTGGCGGCACTGGCCTATGGCACCGGGTCGATCCGTCCGGTCGACAAGATTGTCGGGCCGGGCAATGCCTATGTGGCCGAGGCCAAGCGCCGGGTGTTTGGTACGGTGGGCATCGACATGATCGCCGGCCCGTCGGAGATTCTGGTGGTATCGGATGGTTCCGTGCCGGCCGACTGGGTGGCCATGGATCTGTTTTCACAGGCCGAGCACGATGAAATGGCGCAGGCCATCCTGATTTCGCCGGACGCTGCTTTTCTGGATGCGGTGGCGCGGGCCATCGAGCGTCTGCTGCCCGAACAGCCACGTCGGGCGGTCATCGGACGCTCGCTGGCGGATCGGGGGGCGCTGATCCACGTGCCGTCACTGGCGCAGGCGGCCGAGCTGGTCAACCGGGTGGCTCCCGAGCATCTGGAGCTGGCGGTGCGGGATGTCGATGCCCTGCTGGCGGGAATACGTCATGCCGGTGCAATCTTTATCGGGCGCTGGGGCTGCGAGGCGCTGGGCGACTATTGTGCCGGGCCGAGCCATGTGCTGCCCACCATGCGCACGCCGCGTTTTTCCTCGCCGCTGGGGGTCTACGATTTCCAGAAGCGCAGCAGTCTGATCGAACCTTCGGCCGCCGGTGCCGATCATATGGCCCGGGTGGCTGCGGTGCTGGCTCGCACGGAAGGGCTGGAGGCTCATGCGCAGAGCGCCGAGTACCGGCTGGCAAGGGCCGACGGGGCGGCGTCTGCGGATTCCGCCAGCGGATCGGCCATGGCCCGGGTCGAGCGTCATGTACGGCCCGACATCCGGCAGATGGCGGCTTATCACGTCGCCGATGCGGCGGATGCCATCAAGCTGGACGCGATGGAAAATCCCTGGCAGCTGCCGGAGGCGCTGCAGACCGAGCTGGCGCAGCGACTGGCTGCCCTGGCCATCAACCGCTATCCGACAGGCAATGTCTACGCCGCGCTGAAGGAAGCCATCGCGCGCCATGACGGGCTGGCCAGTACGGACGGGCTGGTGCTGGGCAATGGCTCGGATGAGCTGATCAGCCTGCTGTGCCAGCTGGTGGCCCAGCCCGGCAGCACGGTCATGGCGCCTGCGCCGTCGTTCGTGATGTATGAGGTCTCGGCGCGGCTGGCGGGCAACCGCTTTGTGCCGGTGCCGCTGGCCGATGATTTCACGCTTGATCGGGCGGCGATGCTGCAGGCCATCGAGATGCATCGTCCGGCGCTGGTTTTCCTGGCGTATCCGAACAATCCCACCGGGAACCTGTTTGCGACGGATGATATCCAGGCCATCCTGCAGGCCACCGATGGACTGGTGGTGCTGGATGAAGCCTATGCACCTTTTGCCGACGGGGCGAGCTGGTTGCCACAGCTGGCCAGGTGGCCCAATCTGGCCGTGATGCGCACCTGTTCCAAGTGGGGGCTTGCCGGTGCCCGGATCGGCTATCTGGCGGCGGATCCGGTCTGGGCGAATCAGCTGGACAAGATCCGTCCGCCCTATAACATCAGCGTACTGGACGCTGAAACAGCCTGTTTTGCGTTCCAGCATCAGGACGCGTTCGCCCGCCAGACGCAGGCGCTGTGTGCGGGCCGTGCGGCATTGGTGGCGCGGCTGCAGGCGATGCTTGGCCCGGAGGGCCTGGCGCGGATCTACCCGTCGGCGGCGAATTTTGTGCTGGTGCGGCTGGCCGGGGGGGAGATGGTGGACGGTGCCTCATCCCGGGCGACGGATGTCGTGGCGGCGATGCGGGCGGGCGGGGTGCTCATCAAGGATGCCAGCCGGATGCATCCGGCGCTCGCCAACTGTCTGCGTCTGACGGTCGGCACTGCCGACGAGAACGAAGCGATGCTGCAGGCACTGGCTGCGGCGCTGCAGGCCGTGCCGGCCCCGAGGAAACCATGACAAGTCCACGTATTGCCGAGATATCCCGTGACACGCTGGAGACCCGGATTCGTGTCCGCCTGAACCTGGACGGGACCGGCCAGGCCCGGCTCAGGACCGGCGTGCCGTTTTTTGAGCACATGCTCGACCAGATTGCCCGCCATGGTCTGGTGGATCTGGACATCGACGCCGATGGTGATACCCACATTGACGATCACCACACGGTCGAGGATGTTGGCATCGCGCTGGGGCAGGCACTGAACCGGGCGCTGGGCGACAAGCGCGGTATCCGCCGCTACGGTCATGCCTATGTGCCGCTGGATGAGGCGCTGTCGCGGGTGGTGATCGATTTCTCTGGCCGGCCGGGGCTGTTCTGGGAAGTGCCGTTCACCCGGGCGCTGATCGGGCGCTTCGATGTCGACCTGGCCCGTGAGTTTTTCCAGGGGATGGTCAATCATGCGCAGATGACGTTGCATGTGGACAACCTCCGGGGTTTCAATGCTCACCATCAGTGCGAGACGGTCTTCAAGGCTTTTGGGCGGGCGCTGCGGATGGCGGCCGAGGCCGATCCCCGCGCCGCGGGCCAGGTGCCTTCCACCAAGGGGAGTCTGGTCGGCTGATGAATACCGATACCCGCTCCATTGCCATCGTTGATTTCGGCATGGGCAATCTTCATTCCGTCGCGCGTGCGCTGGCCCATGCCAGCCCGGACAGCCATATCCAGATCACGGCGGATCCGGCCGTTATCCAGCGGGCAGCGCGGGTGGTGTTTCCGGGGCAGGGCGCCATGCCCGATGCCATGCGCAGCCTGGCCGCCCGGCCCGGTCTGACCGAGGCGGTACTGCAAGCCTGCCAGAGCCGGCCGACGCTGGGGATCTGTCTGGGTGAGCAGATGCTGCTTGATGCCAGCGAAGAGGGGACCGGGGCCGATGGCCAGCTCACCCGCGGGCTGGGCCTGCTGCCGGGGCGCGTGGTCCGTTTTGATCCCGAGGTCATGAAGGCGGCCGGAAATCTGAAAGTGCCCCACACGGGCTGGAACCGGGTTTATCCGACCCGACCGCACCCCCTCTGGGCGGGTATTGAGCCAGGGGCGTATTTCTATTTTGTGCACAGCTTCTATGCACAGCCCGACAATCCCGATCATCGGGCTGCCTACAGTGCGTACGGCGGGGACTTTACCTGCGCCGTAACACAAAATAATATGTTTGCCGTCCAGTTTCATCCCGAAAAGAGCGCGGCCGCTGGCCTGCGTCTTTTTCGGAACTTCACCCAATGGCGGCCCTGAGCCGCTTCTGTCATGCTGTTGATTCCCGCGATTGATCTGAAGGACGGCCGCTGCGTCCGCCTCAAACAGGGCAACCCTGATGAGGAAACCATTTTTTCCGATGATCCGGCCGAGGTGGCCCGCCGCTGGTGCGATGAAGGCGCCGAGCGCCTGCATCTGGTTGATCTGAACGGAGCCTTTTCCGGCAAACCACAGAACGCCAGTGCCGTGCGAGCCATCATTGACGCGGTCGGCGCCGAGATTCCTGTCCAGCTGGGCGGTGGCATCCGCTCGCTCGACACCATCGAACGCTACCTGGATGCTGGCATCAGCTATGTGGTGGTTGGCACGGCGGCTGTCAAGAACCCCGGTTTTCTGCACGATGCCTGCACCGCCTTTCCCGGGCAGATTCTGGTGGGGCTGGATGCCCGTGATGGCAAGGTCGCCACCGATGGCTGGAGCAAACTGACCCGCCATGATGTCGTGGATCTGGCCCGCAAGTTTGTCGGCTATGGCGTCGAGGGCATCATCTACACCGACATCGGCCGCGACGGCATGCTGAGCGGGGTCAATATCGAGGCTACCCAGCGACTGGCGCAGGCGGTAAGCGTTCCGGTCTTTGCATCCGGGGGCGTGTCGGGCCTGCAGGATATCGAGCAGCTGCTGGCCATTGAGGAAGAGGGAGTCGCCGGCGCGATCCTGGGTCGTTCGCTCTATGAGGGAACGCTGGATTTCGCCGCTGCGCTGGATCGGGTTAATGACCGCTGAGCCGTCGCCGGGCCGCGCCGGCCTGCACAGCGGGCTGACCCGTCGCGTCATTCCGTGTCTGGATGTCACCGATGGCCGGGTCGTGAAGGGGGTCAACTTCGTAGCACTGCGCGACGCGGGCGATCCGGTGGAAATCGCGCGCCGTTACGATGCCGAAGGGGCCGACGAGCTGACCTTTCTGGACATTACGGCCTCCTCGGATGCCCGCGACACGCTGCTCAATGTCATTGAGGTGGTGGCCAGCCAGGTCTTCATTCCGCTGACAGTGGGCGGTGGCGTACGCCGGGTTGAGGATATCCGGCGGCTCCTCAACGTGGGCGCCGACAAGGTGTCGGTCAACACGGCGGCGATCGACAATCCGCAACTGGTGGCGGACGCTGCCCGCTACTATGGTTCGCAGTGCCTGGTCGTGGCCATTGATGCCAAGCGCCAGCCCGAGGGTGGGTGGCATGTCTATACTCACGGCGGCCGTCGCGATACGGGCCTGGATACGCTGGACTGGGCAAAGCGGGTTGCTGAGCTGGGAGCGGGCGAAATCCTGCTCACCAGCATGGACCGGGACGGTACCCGTAGCGGTTTCGATCTGGAGCTGACCCGAGCCGTCTGCGATGCCGTTCCTATTCCTGTCATTGCCTCGGGCGGTGTGGGCTGCCTCCAGCATCTGGTAGACGGGGTGACGGTGGGCGGGGCAGACGCCGTGCTGGCCGCCAGCATCTTCCATTTTGGAGAGGCCAGCATTGCCGAGGCCAAGGCGATGATGGCCAGCCAGGGCGTTCCTGTCCGGATGGATGCGGCAGCAACCGGTGTCATGCATGATGAATGACGCCGACTGGCTGGATACGATCCGCTGGGATGACCATGGTCTGGTGCCGGCCATCGCCCAGGACGCCCGCAGCCAGCGGGTGCTGATGATGGCCTGGATGAATCGTGAGGCGCTGGCCGAAACCCTGCGTACCGGCTATGGGGTCTACTGGTCGCGGTCGCGCCAGCGTCTCTGGCACAAGGGGGAAACATCCGGCCACCGGCAACGGGTGTACGAGATCCGTACCGATTGCGACGCCGACGTTATTCTGCTTTCCGTCGAACAGATCGGTGGCGTTGCCTGTCACACGGGCCGCGAGTCCTGTTTTTTCCGCCGTCTGACGGCAGAAACCACCTCGGCTGGGGGAAAGTCCACCCTGCACTGGGCGGTGGTGGATCCGGTGCTCGTCGATCCGGCCCAGGTGTATGGTCCGGGCAATGAGAAAGGGCATGGCTGAGGTCATGCGATCATCCGCTCGGTTCCTCCAAGATCATTGCCGTACGGCAGGGAGTTCTCGTGACTGACCAATCTTCTGTTTCGCCATCATCGTCCGACGATACGCTCCGGC
The DNA here is from genome assembly GCA_030527825.1 of Lautropia sp. Classification (GTDB taxonomy): domain Bacteria; phylum Pseudomonadota; class Gammaproteobacteria; order Burkholderiales; family Burkholderiaceae_E; genus Lautropia. The sequence continues at coordinate 125,463 of JAUNAC010000001.1, read as the reverse complement.
GTCTGGCCGAGGTCATCGCAGGCCGTCGGGGGGCAGATCCTGGCCGCAGTTATGTAGCGAGCCTGCTGGCAGGGGGAGATGAACGTATCCTCAAGAAAGTCGGCGAGGAGGCAACCGAGGTTGTCATCGCTGCCATGGATGGTGAAAAGAGCCGTGTGGTGGCCGAAACGGCCGACCTGTGGTTCCATACCCTGGTCATGCTGGTGCATCATGAATTACGGCCTGATGACGTCCTGGCGGAGCTGCGCCGGCGGGAAGGGCTGTCGGGCATCGACGAGAAAGCCCAGCGCCCCGGTAACTGCTGAGCTGAACGTCTGTGCATTGCCGTCGTTGCATTATGTCATTCTGAATGATGGAGGCTGTCATGTCGAACCCGGTTGCTGCCGAGCGCAGCCAGTGCATTTTCTGTCGTATCGCCGATGGCGATCTGCCTGCCCGCAAGATCCATGAAGACGAGCAGGCCATTGTCTTTCATGACATCAACCCCGCCGCCCCCGTGCACTTTCTCATCATTCCCAAACAGCATGTCGTGAACCTGTACGATGGCACGGCCCATCCTGCTCTCCTGGGGCACCTGATGTCCCTGTGTGGTCCGCTGGCCCGTGCCCAAGGACTTGAGGACGGGTTCAAGGTGCAGATTCATAACGGGCCGAAGGGGGGGCAGGAGGTGTATCATCTGCATATCCATGTCATGGGGGGCGTCGGGAGCCGGCCCGTCCAGGCAGGCTGAAGCTTCCTCCGTTCCAGCGACGGGCCCTGGCCCGCTGTTCCCTCTTCAGGAGTCAAACCCATGGGTTCCATGAGCATCTGGCACTGGCTGATCGTGCTGATCATCGTCATGCTGCTGTTCGGCACCAAGAAGATCAAGAATATCGGCACTGATCTTGGCGCGGCCATCAAAGGCTTCAAGGAAGGTGTGCGTGAAGGGAGTGCCGACGAACCCGAAGCGGGCATGGCACCGGGAGCCCGTCCGCCTGGCGTGACCAGCAACGCATCGGCTCAGGCAGACCCCGACACCATCGACGTCGAGGCCCGCCAGCGGCACTGATGTCTGCCGCCGTGGCGGCTGCTGCTTTTCGCCTGTCTTCGACCCCTCATCATCCTGAGATGACCGATGTTTGACATCAGCTTCATGGAAATGCTGATCGTGGCCATTGCCGCCCTGGTGGTGCTCGGCCCGGAGCGGCTGCCTACGGTCGCCCGCCAGGCCGGGCAGTGGATGGCGCGCATGCGTCGCTACATCGAGGACGTCAAATCGGATTTTGGCCGGCAGATGGATCTGGCCGAGCTGAAAAACATCAAGGCCGAAGTCGAGGATTCCGCCCGAAGCATTTCGCGCGATCTGCAGGATGTTGGCACGACATTTGACTCATCGCCTGCCCCGCTGGCCCATGCCGCCGACGGTGCTGACGAGGACGCCTGGGCCTATGAAAGCCCCTCCGATGCTGATCCTGACGCTGGCCATGCGGGTGATCCTGCGGCAACCCGATTGCCGCCTACCGACTGGGACAAGGTCTTTGAAGATCGTCGCACCCGGCAGCGCCTGCGCGACATGAGAATTGAACGTGAGCTGGCGCGTGGCTTCAAACGCCCCCGTTTCCGTATGGAGCGTTGATGGCCTGGTTCGGCAAGAAGAAAGCGGCAACCGCGCCCGACGACGAGAACTTTATCTCCCATCTCACCGAGCTGCGTGATCGCATCATCCGCTCGCTGCTGGTCATTCTGGTGCTCTTCGGGCTCTGCTTCTACGTGGCCCCCGAGCTGATGAAGTTTCTCGCCCAGCCGCTGCAGCAGGCGCTGCCCAAAGGGGCGCAGGCCGTTTTCATCGCGGGCGAGGGGGCCTTCTTTACCCTGACCAAGATGGCGTTGCTCACCGCCGTGTTGCTGTCACTGCCCTGGGTGCTTTACCAGGCATGGGCCTTCATTGCACCGGGGTTGTATGCGCATGAGCGGCGCTTTGTCGGGCCGCTGATCGTCCTGTCGGTACTTTTTCTGGTTCTGGGGATCGCCTTCGCCTACGGCTTCGTCCTGCCGGTGGCCTACCGTTTCTTCTTTTCGTTCGCAGAAAAAACGGGCGCTGGCGTCATGCAGGACCTACAGCGCTACTGGGATTTCACGCTGTCCATCTTCTTCGGCTTTGGCCTGGCCTTCCAGGTGCCCGTGGTCGAGATGCTGATGATCAAGCTGGGCATGGTATCGGTGCAGGATCTGCGCCAGGCCCGCCGCTACGTGCTGGTCGGTGCCTTCATCGTGGCCGCCGTGCTGACGCCACCGGATGTCCTGTCCCAGTTCATGCTGGCCATCCCGCTGATGCTGCTCTACGAGCTGGGCATTTTCCTGGGAGGCTTTCTGTCGGCGCGCAGCCAGGCACCTGATGATCTGCCTGATGATCCAGCCGATGAAAACGTGCCGCAGCGGCTGACCAGCGCTGACCGCAACGGCGGCGCGTAGACCGTCCGGATCGCGACAGCGAGATCAGTCTGCATCCCTGCGCGGACGCTGGCTCCCCGCGTTGCAGGCGTCTGGGAGGGTCGAGCGGATCAGTGCCGGGCCGGATCCCGTTGTCCCGCGGGCGCAGACGGGTGGCGGCTACGTTCGGCGGGGCGGGAGGAAACTGTCAGATCGGGGCGGGTGTCAATGCCAATCGGCAGGGCAATCAGCTCGCCGTTACGCAGGAACTGAAAGCGCGCGGTGGAACCCGGCGTCAGGCGGGCAATGGTGTTGAGAACCTGCGTGGTATCCGCCACGGGCGTGTCGTCGATCCGCACCAGCACATCGCCGGTGTGCACGCCCGCCTTTTCTGCCGGCCCATGGCGCATCACGCCGGCAATGATGGCACCCTTCTGCTGGATGGGCAGTTGCAGCGCCTCGCTCAGCTCCGGGGTCAGATCCTGAGGTTCTACGCCAATATAGCCACGGATCACGCGGCCCTTGCGGATGATCTGCTGCATCACTTCCTGCACGATGGAAATGGGAATGGCAAACCCGATCCCCAGGGATCCGCCGCTGCGGGAGTAAATGGCCGTGTTGATGCCCAGCAGCTGTCCGCGGGCATCCACCAGGGCGCCGCCCGAGTTGCCGGGATTGATGGCGGCGTCTGTCTGGATGAAATTTTCGAAGGTGTTGATGCCGAGCTGGGTGCGACCAAGTGCGGAAACAATGCCCATCGTCACCGTTTGACCCACCCCAAACGGATTGCCGATGGCCAGCACCACATCGCCCACTTCAATATTGCTGCGGGTCGAGAACTCCAGCGTGGGCAGGTTCTGATGTTCGACTTTCAGAACGGCCAGATCGGTGTCCGGATCACTGCCCACCAGCCGGGCCTTGAGCCGCTCGCCGCTAGCCAGAATGACCTCGATCTGCGTGCCGTCACCCAGTACATGATGGTTGGTGAGGATATAGCCATCATGGGTGGCAATGACGCCTGAGCCCATGTTGTCGTCACCGTTGTTTTCTTCATCTTCCTCATCCCCATAGCCCCGGGGGCGCCGGCGATGGCTGGCCGATGGTGCGTCACCCACATTGTCATCGGCGCTGATGGCGGTGCCATCGTTGTGGGCAGCGATGCTGACTACGGCTGGTGTGGCGCGTCGTGCGGCCTCGGCATATGACAGCACGGGCGCCGGGGGGGCTGCACTGGCCGTTGATGAATTCCCCTGTGGCCCGGGAACCCGGGATGGGTTGTCTGCCACCGGTGCATCATGGGACAGCGGCCGGGCAGAAGGCGCGGCCGCCGCGGCTGCCTGGCCGGGGGGCAGGGACGGTTGAATCTGCAGGGATGGTCCGGGCGGCAGAGTCGGATCAGTCGCTTCCCCGGTCAGGACTGATGGGCTGCCGGATGAGGAGGGGGTTGGCGGCTGAGCCGAGGGGATCCAGTCGGGCCGGAAGGTGCTGATGGTGAAAACGAACGCCACGAATACGGTCACGCATTGAGCGAACAGCAGCCAGATACGTTTCAACATGTCATCTGACCCTTCTGCTATGATGGGGCGGCATATGAAGACCGATAGCAAGCCTGTATGGCATATGGGAGTGAACTGAATGGCGCATGTACCGGGAACAGTTCCCAGGCGGGAACTGCTGGCGCATCTTGACGACCTGCTGCGTCCGTCCGCTATCAGGGATTATTCACCAAACGGGCTGCAGGTGGAAGGCAAGACCATGATTTCCCGGATCATTTGCGCAGTGACCGCCACGCAGAACGTGATCGACGTAGCCGTGGCGGAAGGGGCGGATGCGCTGCTGGTGCACCATGGTTACTTCTGGAAAGGGGAGGATCCCCGCGTTCTGGGCATCCGGCGGCGGCGTCTGGGCAGCCTGCTGGCGGCGGATATCAATCTGCTAGCCTATCATCTGCCGCTGGACATTCATCCCGTTTATGGCAACAACGTCCAGCTCGGCGAGCTGCTCGGCTGGCCCGCCCAGGGCTGGGGTGGCGAGCTGATGGGAGACCGGGGGCTGATCGCCTGGCACAGGCTGGACGCATCCATGGACAGCAGCGCCCTGGCCACGCACCTGCAGGAGCGCCTGCACCGTGAGCCGTTGCTGGTCGGCGACCTGTCCCGTCCTGTCCACACCGTTGCCTGGTGCACGGGGGGGGCACAGGATTTTTTGCAGGATGCAATTGATCTGGGGGCAGACTGCTATATCAGTGGTGAGATTTCCGAGCGCACCACCCATCTGGCCCGCGAATCCGGTGTCATCTATGCGGCGGCCGGCCACCATGCCACCGAGCGCTGTGGTGTGCAGGCCCTGGGGCGGCACCTGGCGGACACCTACGGCATTGACGTGCGCTTCGTCGACGATCCGAATCCGGTCTGATCCGGGGGCTGCCCTGCCTGATTGACGGCATGGGCTGAGTGGCAGGAAGAGGCAAGGATTTCTTCCGGGCGCAGGGCCATGGTGAGCGCTCAGGCATCAGCGCAGCAGCGGGCTTTTTCCCAGGATGTGCCTGACACGTTGGTGTTCATCCATCCAATCGGCGGTGAACTGACAGCGCCAGCCGACCAGCCTTAGGATGGTGTCGTAGTCGTCCTGCAGGTTGCGCTTGAAAATGGGTTCGTGGTGGGCGATCCGGTTTCTCAGGATTCGAACGCGTTCTAGATGGTCATTTATTTTTGCGCGTGGTTCGCTGATGCTTTGACCGGGGGGGAGATTTGGCAGGACATCATGTAGGTACTTGTTCCAGATTCGAGAATCGTAGCGACTGGTGAACATGTGTTGCCAGAAGCTGAATGTCAGCTCAGGGATGACCTTCGAAGTGGTGTTTCCTGCCTTGTTTGCGGCCGTCTGTAGGTCGTCCCGCATCTTTTTATGGAGCAAGCGTTTGAATGCTTGTTCCCTGGGCCAGTGTTCTCCATGAATTGTTTCGAGTACCTCCGCGACTGCGTTGCGGATGGCAACTTCACAGACATGCAGCGGGAACAGCAACGCACCGGAAATCTCGGCATTCCAGGCATATAGTTCGAGTGCTGCCTTGGGATCGACTTGGCCCTGTGTGGCCATCGCTGATTCATAAGTCCCTAGCCGAGGTGCTGAAAGCGTCTGGCGAATGGGCCGAGTGGCAGGGTATCCGGTTGACATGGAGTTCTCAGTTCTTTATATTAATACCCGTATGCTATGGGACACGCGAGCGCAAGTGCGCTCCCCCCCGTAGATAGCGATCAGGGACCCGCCGCAAGGCGGGTCTTTTTTTGCCTGTTCGATGTGCCTCCGCGTCCTGCCGCGCCACAGGTCGTCCGCCCATAAAAGAAGCCGGCCTGGCTGCCCAGGTTGAGCCTGGGGAGCGGAGCCGGCTTGGAAAGCAGGTGGCTGCAACGCGTCGGAACGCCTGCGGCTACCTGCCGGGAAGGGGTCGCAGCCCCTTCCTGGGGACAGGGTCTGCGAATCAGCGACCTTTTTTCAGTTCGTCGCGGATCTCGCGCAGCAGCACGACGTCTTCGGCCGGTGCTGCCGGTGCGGCGGCTTCCTGTTTGACCAGGGCGTCCTTGGCTTTGTTGAACACGCGCACCATCTGGAAGATGATGAAGGCCAGGATCAGGAAGTTCAGGAAGATGGTGATGAAGTTGCCGTAGGCCAGAATGGCCACGCCTGCCTTGTTGTAGGCATCATAGGTGTGGGGCAGGCCCTCGGGCACCTTGGTGGTCAGCGGGATGAAGTAGCTGGAGAAGTCCAGGCCACCGAAGATCGCACCGACGATCGGCATGATGATGTCCTTGACCATCGAGTCGACGATCTTGCCGAAGGCACCGCCGATGATCACACCGACGGCGAGGTCGACGACGTTGCCCTTGAGGGCAAAGTCTCTGAATTCAGACATCATGGACATAATGATTTCTCCTGAGGCGCTTGGAAGGCTTTTGATAAGAGGGGGCGGACATGGTAGGCCGGCAATATGGCCGGATGGCACGTTGTGCCGACGGCATGGCCAGCCGGGCTTAACCAAGAGCGGCGCCGGATGCCAGCCATGCCCGACATTATCCCTGCTCCAGGGGAGGCGGCGCAAGACACTGGCGCCACAACTGGCCGGGATCGTCCTGCTGGCCACAGAAATAGCTTTAAGGATGGTCATCTATTGTTGCAATGCGTCAACAGTAAACCTGCTGTCCCCTGCTTCAAGCCGTTGACTTCGCGATGAGCAGGGTATCCGCGGCCTTTCTGATTTTGATCAAAACCTGTTTGAGGCGGCTGCCTATACTGGGCCAAAGACATACGCCCTGGCAAGGATGGGGCGCATGCACCGGGCACCAGCAGGTGCCTGTCTGTCCGACGTTCGACACGAGGTCTTTCAGATGGCCGATACGCTGCCCAAGACAAGCATGGATCCCTCCCGGCGTGCTGCGCTGATCTCCACCTGCGTGGTCGGAGGGGTAGGGGTCGCGGGGGTGGCCATTCCCCTGGTGAGTACCTTTCAGCCTTCCGAGCGCGCCAAAGCCGCTGGTGCTCCTGTCGAAGCGGACATTTCCGGTATGGCTCCTGGTGAACTTCGGCGGGTGGAATGGCGGGGCAAACCGGTCTGGCTGATCCGCCGCACGCCCGCCATGCTGGCTTCGCTGAATGAAACGCAAACCCAGGTACTTGACCCGGATTCGGAGCATTACTACCAGTTACCCACGCCGGATTATGCGAAGAACCAGCATCGCTCCATCAAGCCGGAATATCTGGTGGTCGTCGGTATCTGCTCGCATCTGGGCTGCTCGCCGGGGGAGAAATTCACGCCGGGCGCCCAGCCGTCACTGCCGGACAACTGGGCGGGAGGTTTTCTATGTCCCTGCCATGGTTCCACCTTCGACATGGCCGGTCGGGTTTTCAAGAACAAGCCAGCCAACGCCAATCTGGATGTTCCCCCTCACAAATACCTGTCGGAGACTTCGTTGCTGATCGGTGCCGACGACACCACAGGCTGAGCCGCTGCGGGTGACCGTACAGACACACACGAAATCCGAACCGAACGCAGGATAGTTTCATGGCAGCAGAGAAAAAGGTCGATACAACGGGGCTTCTCGGGTGGATTGACCACCGTTTTCCAGCCACCGTCCTCTGGAAGCGCGATGTCGCCGAGTATTACGCGCCCAAGAACTTCAACTTCTGGTACATCTTTGGCTCGCTGGCGATGCTGGTTCTGGTGATTCAGATCGTGACCGGCATTTTCCTGGTCATGCATTACAAGCCGGATGCCGAGAAGGCGTTTGCATCGGTCGAGTACATCATGCGGGACGTCCCCTGGGGCTGGCTGGTGCGCTACATGCACTCCACCGGTGCCTCGGCCTTTTTCATCGTGGTGTACCTGCACATGTTCCGCGGCCTGCTCTATGGCTCCTATCGCAAACCGCGCGAACTGGTCTGGCTGTTCGGCTGCATGATCTTCATGGCCCTGATGGCCGAAGCATTCTTTGGCTACCTGCTGCCCTGGGGGCAGATGTCCTACTGGGGCGCCCAGGTGATCGTCAATCTGTTCTCGGCCATTCCGGTCGTCGGCGAGGATCTCTCCATCTGGATACGGGGCGACTATGTGGTGGGGGATGCGACGCTCAATCGCTTCTTCTCCTTTCACGTGATCGCCATCCCGCTGGTTCTGCTGGGTCTGGCGGTGGCCCACATCATCGCCCTGCATGAGGTGGGCTCCAACAACCCCGATGGCATCGAGATCAAGGCCAAGAAAGGGGCCGATGGCATTCCGCTTGATGGCATCCCCTTCCATCCGTATTACAGCGTGCACGATATTTATGGCGTGGCCATCTTCCTGTTCGTGTTCTCGGCGGTCATTTTCTTCAGCCCGGAAATGGGGGGCTACTTTCTGGAGTACAACAACTTCATACCGGCCGATCCGCTCAAGACGCCTCCCCACATTGCGCCCGTCTGGTATTTCACTCCGTTCTATTCCATCCTGCGGGCCACAACCACTGAATTTGTGACCTATGGCATGCTGCCCTTTCTGCTGGTGCTGCTCGCCTTCATCCTCAGGTCGGCACGGTTTCGTGCAGCCCGCCTGACCGGCGTTGTGGTCATCCTGGGCATGTGTGGCGGCTTCTTTCTGCTGGATGCCAAGTTCTGGGGGGTCGTGGCGATGGGGGCCTCCACACTGATCTTCTTTGCGCTGCCCTGGATCGACCAGAGCCCGGTCAAGTCCATTCGCTATCGTCCCCTGTGGCACAAGCTTTTCTATGCCGTGTTCGTTGTAGTGTTTCTGGTGTTGGGCTACTTCGGCGTCCAGCCGCCGTCGCCCGTCGCCGAGCGCCTGTCGCAGGTGTGCACACTGCTGTATTTCGGATTTTTCCTGTTCATGCCGTGGTGGTCGCAGGCGGGAACCTTCCGGCAGCCGCCCGAGCGCGTCAACTTCCGGCCCCATCACTGACATGGCAGGCAGCGAGATCCGCATGAACATCACCGTTGATATCCGTCGCCGCCTTGGCCGCTGTGCGATTGCACTGGCCTGTATCGCGCCTGCGACCGTCCTGGCTTCCGAAAGCGTTCATCTTGACAGGTTCCCTGTTGAAAAGCTGCAGAGCAAGGCAGCCCTGCAGGATGGTGCGCGAACCTTCGTCAATTACTGTCTGAGCTGTCATTCCGCGTCGATGATGCGCTTCAACCGCCTGAAGGACATCGGCCTGAGTGATGAACAGATCAGTGCCAGCCTGCAGTTCACCGGTGGACGGGTAGGTGATCTGATGAAGGTGGCCCTGCGCCCGGAAGACGCCAAGGCGTGGTTCGGTGCCGCTCCGCCTGATCTGTCGGTCGAGGCGCGTGCACGCGCTTCTGGATCCGGCAGTGGCGCAGACTGGATCTATACCTATCTGCGCAGTTATTACCGCGATGCCAGCCGTGAAACGGGATGGAACAACGCCGTTTTCCCCAACGTGGGTATGCCTAACGTCCTGTGGCACTGGCAGGGGATGCGGGGCGCCTCCGAGGAACGGCTCGCACCGGCGACGGATCCTGCCACCGGCAGGGAGAATGGCTGGACACGCACCACGGTGACCTATGGCCGCGACGGTACCCGTACCGAAAAAATCAACACCCTTCATGATGCGGGCCTGCGGGAAGAGAGCCGCATGACATTGGGCCAGGCCGAAGGCGGTGCGCTTTCTCAGGCCGAATTCGATGACCGGGTCGCCAATCTGGTCGCTTTCATGACCTTCATGTCCGATCCCACCGCCGCCACGCGCAGCCGCCTGGGAATCTGGGTACTGCTGTTCATTGCCGTGTTTGTACTTTGCGCCCGCTGGCTGAACCGCGAATACTGGAAAGACATCAAGTGAACGGGTCGTCTGGCCAGGGCATCCCTGTGATTTTCATGATAGGAAATATTCTGGGCTTTTGACGCGCGGCGTGCTATCTTGCTGGGCCAGATATCAGCCTCTGGCCTCATTGTTCTCAGGAGATTTCTCCCCATGATGGTGCTTTATTCCGGCACGACCTGTCCATTCAGTCAGCGTTGTCGCTTCGTGCTGTTCGAGAAAGGCATGGATTTCGAGATTCGGGATGTGGATCTCTACAACAAACCCGAAGACATTTCGATCATGAACCCCTATGGGCAGGTTCCGGTACTGGTCGAGCGGGATCTGATTCTCTACGAGTCGAACATTATCAACGAATATATCGACGAGCGTTTCCCCCATCCGCAGCTCATGCCGGCCGATCCCGTCATGCGTGCCCGTACGCGGCTGTTCCTGTTCAATTTTGAACGCGAACTGTTTGTGCACGTGCAGACGCTGGAGCGCCGTGACCATGACAAGGAAACTGCGCGGACGATGGAGCGTGCCCGTACGCAGATCCGGGAACGTCTGACCCAGCTGGCCCCAATTTTCGTGAAAAACCGTTTCATGCTGGGCGATGATTTCTCGATGCTGGACGTGACCATGGCGCCGCTGCTGTGGCGGCTGGATCACTATTCCATCGAAATGCCCAAGACAGCCGCACCATTGATGAAGTATGCAGAGCGGATTTTCTCGCGGCCGGCCTACATCGAGGCGCTCACGCCGTCTGAGAAGGTCATGCGTCGCTGATTTCACCTAAGATGGATGTCTGATGGCCGAAATTTCCACCAAACCCTATCTGATCCGCGCTATTTACGAATGGTGCTGTGACAACGGCTACACCCCTCATCTGGTTGTGCGCGCCGGCCGCCATGTCCGGGTACCGCAGCAGTATGTCCGCAATGGCGAAATTATCCTTAATGTATCGGCCAGCGCCACACATGGTCTGGAGATGGGTAATGAGCAGATTGAATTTCAGGCGCGCTTCGGTGGTGTGGCGGAATACATAGTTGTACCTGTTAGTCATGTGATGGCCATTTTTGCCCGGGAGACCGGCTTTATTGTGCCTTTCGGCCTGGAGGGTGGCGAGACGCCGGCAGAAGGGGCGGATGAGGCCCCGGTGGCTGAAACGCCGTCGGGTGCAGAGCGCGTACCAGATCACGCGGCCGGCGGCGATGTGGTGGACTTACGCTCCGCCCGTGCTGCCCGGCCGACACTTCGGTCAGTCCCGGACACCCGGACGGACCCGCCTGCCCCCCCGGCTTCCAGCCCTGCCGGCGCCCAGGGCGGCATCGATGATGCAGCGGCGCTACCCGCAGACGGATCAGCACCTGTCGGGAGGGATGATGGTGCAGATACCGCCGGAACGCCTGCCCGCAACCGCCGCAAGCCGGCTGCCGGACGCAGTGCCTCTGCCCGCCGCACCCCGTCTGCCACGGCGGCAGGCGCGGCCAAGGAGAAGACGGTGCGCGCCAAGGGAAGCGGCAAGGCACGGAGCAAGGCAGAGGAGGAGAGTGCTCAGCCGCCGGGCAGTGAGCCGATACCGTCCGGAGCGCCGGCGCCTGCATCGCCTGCCGCGGACGATGGCCCTCCGCCCGAGCCGCCTCCCGTGCCGACCGGCGGTCGCCCCCGGCTGGTGCGCGTCAAATAAGTTTTGGCCAGACCGGGGAAAGATGCGCTAACATGTCGGTCTGGCAGTACTTATCGTTGCGGATGCCTGATTGCCGCATTGCCTGATAGAATCGCCGCGCATGCTCTTGCGTGTGCATGTCACGGTTATCGTGGCCGCTTTAGCTCAGTTGGTAGAGCAACCGCCTTGTAAGCGGTAGGTCGTCAGTTCGAATCCGACAAGCGGCACCATCTTCCCATCTAGTTCCGGGCAGCGCAGCCAGCGCTTTTTCAGTCGGGCAGGACGCGGTCCGAGCAGCGTATTCTGTGGTGTTCCGGACATTCATGTCCGCGCACTGCCCCGATGAAGACCGACACAGCCCCATCATCCCATGCCCCTGGCCTGTCCGACGACAAAACGTCTGCTGGTGGGGGAGGGCTTCGCCGTTCGCTGAAAGCCAGGCATCTCTCGATGATCGCCATCGGTGGTTCTATTGGTACCGGGCTGTTTGTGGCCTCGGGCGCCACCATCTCGCAGGCCGGCCCTGGCGGGGCTCTGCTGGCCTATGGGCTCATCGGGTTGATGGTTTATTTCCTGATGACCAGTCTGGGCGAACTGGCGGCCCATATGCCGGTTTCCGGTTCTTTTGCTACCTACGGAGCCCGTTACGTCGACGAAGGCTTTGGCTTCGCGCTGGGCTGGAATTATTGGTACAACTGGGCCATCACCATTGCGGTCGATCTGGTGGCGGCGCAGATGGTCATGGGCTACTGGTTCCCCGACGTGCCCGGTGTGTTCTGGAGCGCCGTTTTTCTGGGCATCATGTTTCTGCTCAATGCCATCTCGGTCAAGGGCTTCGGAGAGGCGGAATACTGGTTTGCCGCCATCAAGGTGACGACCGTGATCATTTTCATTGCCGTCGGCCTGCTCATGGTGGTGGGCATTCTGCACGGCGACGGTCGCGCGGAGACCTTTTCCTCCCATCTGGCCAACTGGTTCACCGGAGATGCGCCCTTTGCGGGCGGTTTCGCTGCGCTGATCGGGGTGGCCATGATCGTTGGCTTTTCTTTTCAGGGCACCGAACTGATCGGCATTGCCGCTGGTGAATCAGCCGATCCGGGCAAAAACATCCCCCGCGCGGTGCGGCAGGTCTTCTGGCGGATCCTGCTGTTTTACATTCTGGCGATTCTGGTAATCAGCCTGCTCATCCCCTATACCGATCCGCGGCTGTTGCGCAATGATGTCGGAGATGTGAGCGTCAGTCCCTTTACCTTGGTTTTTGAGCGGGCCGGTCTGCTGTCGGCCGCGGCGGTGATGAATGCCGTGGTTCTGACCTCCGTGCTCTCGGCAGGGAATTCCGGCATGTATGCTTCCACGCGCATGCTGTACACCCTGGCCTGCCGGGGTATGGCGCCCCGGATCTTTGCGCGGGTTTCAGCGCGGGGTGTGCCCGTCTATGCACTGCTGGCGACGACACTGGTGGCCGCCCTGTGCTTTGCCAGCTATCTGGCCAGTGCCGAAACCATCTACATCTGGCTGCTGAATCTGTCCGGCATGACCGGTTTCATCGCCTGGCTGGGGATCGCCATCAGCCATTATCGCTTTCGCAAGGGGTATCTTGCGCAGGGTAGGCGCTTGGCCGATTTGCCCTATCGGGCTTCCTGTTTTCCTTTTGGTCCGCTATTCGCCTTTGCGTTGTGTCTGGTCATTACACTGGGCCAGAATTATCAGGCGTTCATGGAAGAGAGAATTGACTGGGCCGGGGTGGTGGCCACCTATATCGGTCTGCCCATTTTCCTGGGAATCTGGCTGGTCTACCGGCTGGTTCGTGGATCGCGCTTCATCCGCTATCAGGATATGAAGTTCGATCCCCAGGAATGAGACGCCGTACCGGCCAGCCGGGCCGAGCGCCACTTTCGATCCTCCCAATACCACCGGGATGTTGCCGCTAACCGTCAGAACGTATCCTCAAAGACACAGAATCGTTGCTAAATGACAATCCGCCCCACTGGAAACCATGTGTGGGGGCAGGATCGTGCAGGGTATCAAAACTGGAGGCCATGGGATTTCCCTGATCCTGGCTTCGGGCCTGCTGGGGGCAGTAGGCGCCTGCGGTGGCGGCGGTGGCGCCGAGATGGGGCTGGAGCCCGCCCTGGGCCAGGGTAATGCCGCTCAGGTCCGTGCTGAATATCTGGCGCTGGGTCTGCCACTGGTCAGTGGTGATGCCGGGGTGACGAAGGAAGCGGCAGCCGAAAGCGCCGCGCCCGTACCGTCGCAGGCTCCGCTCCGGCAGGATCAGGTGAATGCAGGCTTGGTGACGCCATCCGGGCAACCGGGTCAGGGAGAGCGGGCATATCACAGGCTGGCCCAGCAGGTCGTGGCGGCCGTGAATGCGGCACGGGCCGAGGCGCGTACCTGCGGCACTCTGCCCATGCCGGCAGCAGGGCCGCTGCGCTGGAATCCGCAGGTGGCGTATGCGGCGCTGCTGGAATCTGAATGGATGCGCAGAACCAACCAGTTCAGCCACGGTTGGGAAGATGGCAAATATGTCTGGAACCGTTTCGAGATGGTCCAGTACAACTGGGCGCAGGCCGATGAGAACATCGCCGCTGGTTTTCGGACGCTGGATGAAGCCATGCGGGCCTGGATTGCAAGCCCTTCGCATTGCAAGGCGCTCATGCGTGCCGATATTCGTGAGGTCGGCCTGGCGGTCATTCCCGGCGGATCCGGCAGCCAGTACGCCTCATACTGGACCATGGCGCTGGGGACATCGCGTTGAATACAGGGCAGTCTGGTTAGGCAGGAGGAATCTGCTGTTCGCTGAGCAGGACGTGGCTGATCAGGCTGCTGATGAAGCTGTAGATGATGGCAGCGAGCACGGCCCACCAGAACCCCGTGATGCTAAAGTTATCAATCAGGCGTGCGCTGACCCAGAACATCAGGCCATTCAGTACGAGAGAAAACAGGCCCATGGTCAGGATATTGACGGGCAGCGTCAGGACAAACAGTACGGGCCGGATGAAGGTATTGAGTAGGCCGATGACCAGGGCCACCAGCATGGCTGTCCCAAAGTCCTTGATATGTACGGCGGCCAGCACGTAGGGCAGCAGGAAAATGGCGGCAGCATTGATGAGCCATACCAGGAGCAGTCGCATTGCTTGTTTCTCCGGAGCAGGGGTCTGTCGAACAGTCTCCATCCATGATAGCGTGCCCGGGAATGCGGCATCTATTCCTGGTGCCTGCGATGCGACCCAATAGCAGGCCAGAAAATGGGGGGCCCGCGTGACGGAGCCCGGTTACCATGGCCCACCGGCCAGAGTCTGCATCCGGTCGGTGGGCGATGGGGCTGAGGAGGCTCAGTTGAAGTAGTAGCGAACACCCACAGAGAATTCGTGCGCGTTCAGTTTGCTGTCCAGGTGGTTATAGCGGTACCCGGCATCCAGGGTCATCATGTCATCCAGCCGGTAGGCAACTCCCAGCAGCAGACCATAACCAAACTTGGTCTTGCTGGTGCTGGAAGAGAGGCGCTCGCCGGTTGCGGTATAACCGGCAGCGTACTTCAGTTTGTTGGCAGACAGCCGGCCACCCACGTAGGGCGTGAACTCCGTCCCTGTGTCGTAATCATAGATCGCTGAGACACCGAAGCCATTGGCCTTGACACTGGATGTCTGAATGGCCTGTGTGGCGGTGGTGTAGCTGTTTTTCATGTCCTTGTAGTGAGTGAAGTCCGCCGCAACGCGCAGACCATCGCCCAGCTCGGAGCCAATCGAGATGCGCGGCATGAAACCGGACTCTTTGTATGAGTCCTTGATTTTGCTGCCGACGTTGCTGATGCGCAGTTTTTCGCTGTCATCGACCTTCAGGTGGCCCAGGCCGATGTCGCCCTGGATATAGAGACCGTCCCGGGCAACTGCGGCGCTCGAACAGGCCAGCGCGCCCAGGGTGGTCAGCGCGATGAGGAGTGTTTGCGCTTGTTTTTTCATGGTCTTTCTTCCTTGTCTTGAAATGACAGGACAACGACAACGGGGATATGGCGTCTGATCAAGGGATCCCCCTCTTGTCCTGCCAACTGAAACGCACTATAGGCTAGGCGGGTTTACAGCACGCTGGCCAGCATATCACTGGTATGACGAACGGCAGCAGTCGCGTGCTGGCAGTATCTGCTCGCGTTGCGCCGGGGCTATGGCTTCGTTGCGGTGGCGAAACAGTAAGGATTGCCGGAGGAGCTTAGACTGTCCGGGCACGGCTGCCGCGGACTGGATCCCATGCTGGTGCGAGCTTTTGATCGATGTCGAACAGATCCAGGACGCGGCCGACCATGTGATCGACCATGGCGTTCAGATCGGCCGGACGCTGATAGAAGGCCGGGACAGGGGGCCAGATGATGCCGCCCATTTCGGTGACAGCAGTCATGTTGCGCAGGTGGGCCAGATTCAGGGGGGTTTCCCGGGTCAGCAGCACGAGTCTGCGGCGCTCTTTCAGGGTAACGTCTGCCGCGCGGCTGATGAGGTTGTCGGACAGCCCCATGGCGATGGCTGCGAGAGTGCGCATGGAACAGGGGGCGATTATCATGCCGTCCGTACGGAAGGAGCCGGAGGCGATGTTGGCGCCGATGTCCTTGACGGGATGTACCAGGTCGGCCAGCGCCTCTATCTCGGGACGGCTGCGGTCCATTTCCATGGCAATCGTCTGCCAGCCTGCAGCGGATACCAGCAGGTGAGTTTCGATGTCTGGCAGAAGGCGCAGATATTCCAGCAGGCGCACGCCCAGGATGGCACCGCTGGCACCGGTAATGGCTAGGATGAGACGACGGGGCATGGCGGGTGGCAGAAAAGGTGCTTCGGGCAGGCAGGAGGGAGGGCTGATAGTTTGCAATGCTGCGCGTATGGATGCAAATCGTTTGCCAGGGATGATGTCCGGCGATCTCACTACCCGGCCCGGGGACAATGAGATCGCCAGACAGGATTTGCGGCCAGAATCACGCGGGTGGCGCACGCTATCCCTGGATGAAAGATATGAATATTTATTCTGTATTTGTAGATGGTCAGGAAGGGACAACCGGGTTGCAGATCGACGACTATCTGCGGAACCGTCGGGACATTTCGGTATTGCGCATTGATCCGGCCCTGCGCAAGGATCCAGTGGAGCGGGCACGGTTGCTGAATTCGGCCGATGTGGCCTTTCTGTGCCTGCCGGATGCCGCTGCGCGCGAATCGGCCGGCCTGATCGGTAATCCGGCGACGTGCGTTATTGATACCAGCACGGCCCATCGGGTGGATCCTGACTGGGTGTACGGACTGCCCGAGCTGGAGAGCGGGCAGCGGGAGCGTATGGTGGCCAGCAAGCGGATTACCAATCCGGGCTGCCATGCGACCGCGTTCATCCTGGCCATCCGGCCTTTGGTGGATGCCGGTCTGTTGCCACCAGATTATCCGTTGTCGGCTGTCTCGCACACCGGCTACTCCGGAGGGGGCAAGCAGATGATCCGCCAGTACCAGGCTGCACGGGATGGTCAGACCGGTTCGCCGCCTGCGCTGCTGGCACCGCGGCCTTATGCCCTGGGGCTGACGCACAAGCACTTGCCGGAGATGACCCGCTATGCCCGGTTGAACAGGGCGCCGGTGTTCATGCCGGTGGTGGGGCCGTTCTATCAGGGGCTAACCGTCAGCCTCGCGCTGGATCTGGCCCATCTGCGGGCGCTCGGGAGTCGGGATGTCAGCCGGGAGGCTATCCATGCGGCGCTATCGGCCCGCTATGCTCAGGAGCATTTTGTGCGCGTTGCGCCGCTGGCCGCCGCGCCGGCGGAAGGGTTCTTCGATGTGGAGGGCGCGCGAGGCACGAATCGGGCCGACCTGTTTGTCTTCGGCCATGATGACCAGTGCCTGGTCATGTCACGTATCGACAACCTGGGCAAGGGGGCGAGCGGTGCGGCCATTCAGGCGATGAACATCCATCTGGGTCTGGATGAGTGCGAAGGATTGCCCGCCTGACGGCCCCGCCGACCTGCGTCAGGCCGTTTTGCTGGCTTCGGGAATCAGTGCCTGCAGTTCGCCGGAATCCAGCATCTCGGCCATGATGTCCACGCCACCGATGAATTCCCCGTTGATATAGAGCTGCGGGATGGTCGGCCAGTTGGAATAGGTCTTGATGCCCTGGCGGACATCGTCATCTTCCAGCACGTTGATGGTCACCAGTTGCTTGATGCCAGCCTTTTTCAGGATCTGGATGGCCTTGCCCGAGAAGCCACATTGGGGGAACTGTGCTGTGCCTTTCATGAACAGTACGACGGGGTGTTCGGTGACGGTAGTGCGAATGAACTCCTGGGCATCCATGGTGAACCTCTGTGTTGGGAAAGGGGGTGGCCGGCCCGGTTTTCGCCGTATGGCCACAGGATTCGCATAGTAGCAAGTCCGCCAGATGTTTGTGCGTCGGCGAGCGCTGTGCGGTACGCAGGCAGGTCATTGCCTGTGTATCAGTGCCAGTTAACAAATGCACGATTCTGTTGCAAATAATCAGGAGAATTTTCGGCGGTACGCGAGAGGCTGTATCAAAAAAAACAGGTATTCGGCCTGAGAATATGCCCCCCTTCTCCTTGATTCAAAGGTATATGTTCACACCTCGATATATTCCATTCCCTGTGCGCCAGGTCCCCTTTGGCCGCCTGGCGCTTGCCTCGATGGTTCTGCTGTCACTGGCGGCCTGCGGCGGAAAAGATCTGGATGCTGCCGATGCGGGCGGCGCTACATCGACCGCCGCGGCGCAGAAGGATCATGTGCGCGAGGTGTTTCAGGATGGGACTGGAAATATTCCTGAGCCCAATGCCGGTATCGACTTCTCGGCAGAGCATCAGCAGGCGCCTGGCACCATTCCCGTCGCGACCGCGGGACACCGCGCGGCCGCCCGGGTGGGCAAGGCACTGCCGGCTGCACCCCGGGCCGCCGTTGATGGCGTCTGGGGGGCGCAGGCCAAGTGGCCTTTCATTCCGATCCACGCTGTGGTGCTGCCCGATGGGCGGGTCATGACGTATGGGTCGCTCAGTAATGGCCAGCAGGGCGGAAAATTTTTCTATGATGTTTGGGATCCGGCCCAGGGGCTGGGTGATGAGGCCCATATGACTCTGCCCAATACGACCCAGGTCGACATTTTCTGTTCGGCCCAGGTGGTATTGCCCCTGACTGGAGATCTGTTCATTGCTGGCGGCGATGTCTTCAGCGATGCCCGCGGCCGCAGCACCAACCGCCCCAACAGCGATACGACACTGTTCCGGCCTGGCAGCAACAGTATCGAGAAGGGCGAGCAGATGAAGTTGCCACGCTGGTACGCGACGGCCACCACGCTGCCGGATGGCAGCGTTTATATTCAGGGCGGGTTGGGGGGTGAGCAGCATCCCGAGATCCGCCACAATGATGGCCATACGGAGTTGCTCGAAGGGATTGCCTCCCAGGATCTCTTTCATTATTACCCCCGTAACTGGGTCGCGCCCGATGGGGGGGTATTCGGTTTTTCCGCCACTCAGATGTACAGGCTGAATGTGCAAGGCAAAGGCGCGCGCCGTGATGTGGGTGAGCTGGCCTACAAGTCGCATTGGGAAGGTTCGGCCGTGATGTTCCAGCCTGGTCGTATTCTGCTGACGGAGGCATCAGGTCCGCGGGCAGCCATCATTGATATCCGCCAGGACCGTCCGCTTGTGACAGATGCTGGCCGGATGAGCAATACCCGGATGTGGCATAACAGTACGGTGCTGGCCGATGGCAGTGTGGCCATTACCGGCGGTGCAGAATTTTTCGATTTCAAGAAAGCGACAGCCCGCAATCCTGTCTATCAGGTTGATCTGTGGAACCCCAAAACCGGGGAGTGGCATCAGGGGCCATCGCAGAAACGGATGCGGCTTTATCATTCCACCGCGATTCTGCTGCCAGACGCTTCCCTGTTCACGGGCGGGGGCGGCGCTGCCGGTCCGGAAAGTAACCTGAATGCCGAGATCTACTACCCCCCTTATCTGTATAACCGGGATGGGTCTCCGGCCAGCCGGCCGGTGATCAGTGCCGCTCCGGCCACGGTGAACCCGGGAGGCAATCTGACGTTGACAACACCAGATGCGGGGTCGATCCAGCGGGTGACGCTGGTGGCGACCGGATCGGTGACGCATTCGTTCAATATGAACCAGCGCTTTCTGGAGCTGACATTCAGTCGGGAAGGAAACCGCCTGGTGGCCAAGTTACCTGACAATGCCTATGAGACGCCGCCGGGCTATTACATGGTGTTTGTGCTGAATCAGGCCGGGACACCATCGCAGGCACGGATTGTGCGGGTGAATGTGGCCCAGCAGGCCAGTGCTACGGATGATGTCCGTCAGGTCTACCGTTATGCGGCGGACGGTGAGCGTTTTCTCTACAGCGTAAATCCGGATCTGGGCGGTGCCTGGAAGCGGCAGGGCGTGGCATTTGCGGCGCATGCCACCCAGCGGGCCGGCATGGTGCCGGTGTACCGTTATCAGGCCATCACCGATGGCAAGGCGCGCTATCTGTACAGCACGCAGGCATCGCTGAAGGAAAACGGCTGGACGCGGATCGGTATTGCCTTTTACGCTTATGCCGGGGCGGGCGAGGGACGCGTAGCGGTACATGAGTACCGGCAGTACCACGGCGGTACCTATACGTACTACACGACGGGCGCTGCGCCTGGAGCGGGCTGGTATCTGTCAGGAGACAGTTTTTATGTGCCGGCGCTGGCTTCTGCGCAGACGGCTGCGGTCAAGGACACCCAGGCGCCTTCGGTGCCCCGGAATCTGGTGGCGCAGGTGCAGCCCAATGGTGCCATCCAGCTGAGCTGGGAGAAATCCGTGGATGCGGGTGGTGCCGGGCTGGCCGGCTACCGGCTGCGCCGGGGGCCGATCGTGCTGAGCCAGTCGCTGCTGCAGACCGAACGGTTTACGGATACGGGCGCGCGGGCCACCGGTCACTATACCTACTCAGTCGAGGCAGTTGACCGCGCGGGCAATACCTCGGCGCGCGCTGTTTTCCGGGCGCAGGTGCGCTGAGAGGCGTGGCCACGGCAGGCAGCGCTGCGACTGTGGCCACCAATTTAGCCGAATGCGGCGGTACCATGCTCTGGCCGACCTTTGACCTGGACACCACGTCTATGGACGTGGTGCGGATGGGGTGTTCGTTTTGCGGATCCTGGCAACTGGAGGCTAACCATGCATTCACAGTATCGCCCGCTCTTTCGGCCGTATCAGCTGAATAACGGGGTGACGGTCAAGAACCGGTTCGTCGTGGCACCGATGACTCACTATGCGTCTCATGCCGATGGCCGCCTGAGCGAAGCCGAGCGTCTGTTCCTGGGGAATCGTGCCCAGGGGTTCGGGATGTTCATCACGGCATCGACCCTGGTGTCGGCGGAGGGGAGGTCCTTTCTGGGCGAACCGCATGCGCTGGGCGCCCATGACCTGCCCAGTCTGCGGGCAGTGGCCCGCCTGATCCAGGCCCAGGGGGCCCTGGCCATTTTGCAGCTGCATCACGGTGGCGCTGCCGTTGCGCAGGTGGCCGGGGTGCTGGATGCACCGGTGATTCCGGCTGGCATGTGTCGTCTGGCCCCGGGTGATGATCCGTCCACCGGGGCCCGGGCGGCCAGCGAGGCGGAAATTCAGGCGCTGGTGGCTGCTTTTGCGCGCGCAGCGGAGCTGGCGATTCAGGCGGGATTCGATGGGGTGGAGATCCACGGGGCCAATGGCTATCTGCTGCAGCAGTTCTTTTCGGCCAGGACCAATCGCCGGACGGATCGCTGGGGAGGCAGTCTGCAGGCGCGCATGCGTTTCCCGTTGGCGGTGGTAGAGGCGGTGTGTGCCGCCAGGGCACGTTGGTCACGTCCTGATTTCATCGTCGGCTACCGCTTTTCACCGGAGGAATCCGGCGAGCGGGGCCTGACCATGACAGATACGCTGCAGCTGGTCGATGCGCTGGCACAGGCGCCATTGCAGTATCTGCACCTGTCGATGGTCGATTTTTATCGCAAGGTACGACGCGGGGCGGATCCGGCGCTGCCGCGGATCCGAGTGCTGCATGAGTATCTGGCGGGCCGCTTGCCACTGATTGGGGTGGGGGGCCTGCTGGGTGCTGAACAGATACTGGCCGCTTACCAGTCTGGCTGGGCCGAGTTTATTGCGCTGGGCAAGGCGGTGATGCTTAATCCTGATCTGGTGTCGCTGGTGGCGAGTGGCCGGGAACAGGAGATGGTGATGGCACTGGATCCTGCCCGGGCCGATCGTTATGGGTTGCCCGAGCTGTTGTGGCGGCTTTGTCTGCTTGAGCAGGACTGGCTCCCGCCTCTGATGAAGAAAGCGCAGGCGTAAGTCTTCACGGAGTGTTGCCGGGCGCGGCCATCGGTGGCTGCGGAGGGCCGGGCCGGTATTGTCCACCGCTGACGCGGGGCTGTCCGCCGAGATCCGGCTGGGTGAAGATCCGGGTGAAGCCGGCGGTGTGCAGCAGGGCTTGTACGGCATCGGCCTGATCGTAGCCATGTTCTAGCAGCAGCCATCCGTCTGGATGCAGATGCCCGGGAGCGCCCTGGATGATGGTGCGCAGGTCATCCAGCCCATCGGGGCCGCCCACCAGTGCCTGGGCGGGTTCAAAGCGCAGGTCGCCCTGCTCAAGATGGGGATCATGGGCCGCGATGTAGGGGGGGTTAGCCACGATCAGCGCAAAGCGCTGTCCGGTGGCTGCGCTGGCGGGCAGCAGAGGGTTGGCCAGGGCCTGCCACCAGTTGCCCTGGTACCAGTGGATGTTCTTTGCCTGCCAGGTGGCGGCGTTGCGCTGTGCAACGGCCAGTGCGGCGCCTGATTGTTCCAGGGCGTGCATCTGGATGGTGGGGCATTCCAGCGCCAGGGTGATGGCGATGATGCCGCTGCCGGTTCCCAGTTCCAGCACATCGGGGGATCGGGCTGCCTGGGGGGAGGCGAGCGGGCGCAGGCATTGCAGCGCCTGTTCGATCAGGGTTTCGGTATCGGCACGGGGGATGAGGACGGCGGGGGACACGGCATAGTCGCGGCCGTAGAACGCCTGCTGGCCCAGCAGGTAGGCCAGGGGTTCACCAGCGTGCCGGCGGGCGGCCAGATCTTGAAAACGTCCGATGATGTCAGGGGGGACAGGGGCGTCGCCGTGCGCGATGAGCCAGGTGAGTGGCCGGCGGATGATCAGGGCAAGCAGGCGGCGAGCCTCGGCGCGGGACAGACCGCTGTGCTGGATCAAGGTGTCGAAGGTGGGAGAGGGTGCCATTTCGGACAGGGGAATGGCCGCAGGGAGGGCGTATCAGGGCAGGCGACGATGAGGTGGGATCGTTCAGCGCTGGTCGTCGGTCAGTTCGGACAGACGTGCTTTCATGAGCGCGCCGGTCAGTTCATCCAGATCGCCATCCAGGATGGCCTGCAGCCGGTAGAGGGTGAGGTTGATCCGGTGATCCGTGACTCGGCCCTGCGGGAAGTTGTAGGTGCGGATACGTTCGGAACGGTCGCCCGAGCCGACCAGGCTCTTGCGATGGGCCGAGGTCTCGGCCTGACGGGTTTGCTCGCGGGCATCGCGCAGGCGGGTCAGCAGCACGGTCATGGCCTTGTCCTTGTTGCGGTGCTGGGAGCGGTCATCCTGACATTCGGCCACGATGCCGGTCGGCAGGTGGGTGATGCGGACGGCGGATTCGGTCTTGTTGACGTGCTGGCCGCCAGCGCCCGAGGCCCGGTAGACGTCGATACGCAGCTCATCCGGGCTGATGTCGATGTCGCCGCTGGGTTCAGCTTCAGCCATCACGGCAACGGTACAGGCCGATGTGTGGATCCGCCCCTGGGATTCGGTGACCGGGACCCGCTGGACCCGGTGGGCGCCGGATTCGAAGCGCAGACGGCCAAAGACCTGCTGGCCAGTGACCTGGACGATGACTTCGCGGTAGCCGCCAAGTTCGGATTCGCTGGCCGAGAGGATCTCTGTCTGCCAGCCGCAGCGTTCGGCGTAGCGTAGGTACATGCGCAGCAGATCGCCGGAAAACAGCGCGCTTTCATCACCCCCGGTGCCGGCGCGGATTTCGAGGATGGCGTTGCGTGCATCGTCGGGATCACGGGGCAGCAGCAGATATTCGATGCGCTCCAGGGCGGCATTCTGGCGCGCTTCGGCGCTGGCTGCTTCCTCGTCGGCGAATTCGCGCAGTTCCGGATCGTCGCGCATCTGGCGGGCTGCGGCCAGATCGGCGCCAGCCTGCTGCCAGCAGGCATAGTGATCCAGCACCTCGGTGATTTCCGTGTGCTCCTGATTGAGTTTTTTCAACAGACCGATGTCGCGGGCGACGTCTTCGCTGGCCAGCCGGGCATTGAGCTCGTCAAGCCGGTCCTGCATGTGATGAAGCTTGTCCCGCAGGGTGTTTTTCATGAATGGTGGGCCGGGGTATGGGAATGCGCAGGCAGGCATTTTAGAGCGTGGCAACCGCGCGTGGAAAGCAGACGGCGGCGGACCGGGAGCAGGCCGCCTAGCTGTTCCGGTTTCCCCGGGGGGAGGGAAACAGGGTGTTCAGCAGATTGCCCATCTCAGCGCTGTTGCCCCCGTGCCGGTGCAGCAGCGTCGTGGGGCCGTGCATGAATTTTGCAGTGAGGGCGCGCGACATGGCCTCCAGCACGACGGCGGGGTCGTCGCCCCGGGCGAGCATTTTGCGGGCGCGTTCAAGCTCCTGGCGCCGTACGGCGTCGCCGCGTGCATGCAGATCCTGGATGAGGGGCACGGCCTGTCGCCGGTCCAGCCAGGTCATGAAGGCACTGACCTGGGTGTCGATGATGCTCTCGGCCTCGGCTACGGCGAGCCGGCGGCCTTCCAGACCGGCGTCGACGACTTCACGCAGGTCGTCGACGGTATAGAGAAAGACATCATCAAGTCGGGAGACCTCGTCTTCGATATCGCGTGGTACGGCCAGGTCGATCATCAATACCGGGCGGTGGCGGCGCTGGCGGATGCTGCGCTCGACCATGCCCAGGCCGATGATGGGCAGGGTGCTGGCGGTGCAGGAGATGACGACGTCAAAGTTTTCCAGCTGCTGCGGCAGCTCGGCCAGGGTCATGATGCTTGCCCCGAAGCGCTGGGCCAGGGGGCGGGCACGTTCCTGGGTACGATTGGCGATGACCATCCGCTTGGGGTGGGGGGCCCAGTGGGCCGCGCAGAGCTCGATCATTTCACCGGCGCCGATCAGCAGTACCGAGCAGTCGGCCAGGTTTTCGAAGAGCTGTTCGCCCAGCCGCACACTGGCTGCGGACATGGAGACGGATTGTGCCCCGATGGCCGTCTGGGTACGGACTTCCTTGGCCACCGAGAACGAGCGCTGGAACAGCTGGTGCAAATGGCTGCCCAGCATGTTGGAGTCCTGGGCCACACGTACGGCCGCCTTCATCTGGCCGAGGATCTGGGGCTCGCCCAGCACCATGGAGTCCAGCCCGCTGGCGACCCGGAAGGCATGGCGGACGGCCCCCTGGTTGGGCAACAGGTACAGGTGATCGGCGAGTTTCCCGTCGCTGCCAACGCCTTTGTGCTGTTCGATCCAGTGTGTCAGTGCCTGGCCGGCTTCATCGGGCGCATCGGTCTTGCAGTAGATTTCGGTGCGGTTGCAGGTGGACAGGATGGCGGCTTCGGGCGCAAGTGATTTGAGCTGGTGGCGCAGATCGGTCAAGGCAGCGCTGACAGCCTCCCGGGTGGGGAAGGCAATTTTCTCACGCAGCGCCACAGGTGCGGTATGGTGATTGAGGCCGAGCGTCAGCAGCGCCATGTTGGATAGGGGCTAGAGCGTCTGCATGCCTTGTGGCAGACAGATTTCAAAGCAGGCTCCCCCGGAGGGATGGTTGTATACCCGAATGGTACCCCCATGACGGGCAATGGCTTTGTGAACCATCGCAAGTCCCAGGCCAGCGCTGCCCTGTGGCGACTTTTTCCCGACAGTTTCCCCACCGCTGGACTGCCAGAATGGCTTGAAGATCAGAGCCTGACGGTCAGGAGGGACGCCGGGGCCATGATCGCGGACGGTGATGAGGAAGCGGGTGCTGGTGTTGTCGAGCCCGATTTCGATGTTACTGTCCAGTGGACTGTGGCGAACGGCATTTTCCACTAAATTGGACAGGGCGCGGCGCATCAGATCGGCGTCGCAGCGGAGGATGGCTGGTTCGACAGGGGTGAAGTCCAGACGGATTTTCTTGGCATTGGCAGCAAACCATGCCAGATCGATCACTTCGGTGATCAGGTCGTTGAGATCATGGGGCTCGGGCTGGATGGGCTTGATTTCGGCGCGAGTATACGCCAGAAAACCGTCGGTCAGATCCAGCGCCCGACGGGACTGGCGGGCCAGTTCATCAAGACCGGCGTCCCGTTCCTGGCTGTCGGTGGTGTGTCGTAGCGCTTCGATGATGGCCAGAGAGGTTGCCTGCGGCGAGCGCAGATCATGGGACAGGAACGAGAGCGTTTCTTCCCGTTCACGGTCGGCCAGCCGCCGGGCCGTCAGGTCGACAAACTGGATCATCCAGCGGCGTTCATCGGCGCTGGCGCCTGTGGCGGCAACATCCACACGCCAGTGGCGCCCCTGCAGATCCTGGTGCTCGCCTGCAAGCTGGCAGGGCTCCTGGGTGGATTCGGCAGGCATCTCGCCGAAGATTCTCCGGAAGCATTCCGACAGGTTGGCGCAGTGTTCGCCAACGTTGCCAAAGGCATTGATGAAACGCTGATTGCGAAGCAGCGGCTTCTGTTTATGATCGGCCACCAGGACAGGGTGGGGCAGGCTCTGCAGGCTGTCGGACAGGAAGCGGTTGAGCCTGGCGACCTGTTGGGCCGCCATATGAACCCGGGCGAGCTGGGCAGAGATGGGCTCGTGGGAGGTGGAGTCGGTGTTTTGTGCATCGAACACGCCACTGAACAGCTCCAGTGAGCGTGCCTGGCGCAGCAGGCCAGCGGAGGCAACCGAGAGACGGCGCCAGTTCCAGAGGGGGTAGCCAAGGCAGATCGCTGCCAGCGCGCCGCCTGGGGCCAGCCACCAGCCGGCGTGGAAGGCGAGCCAGCTGACCAGGAGCAACACGCTGCTGGCCACAGCCACGATGACCAGACCCAGGAACGGACTGGTTCGGTAGAGCAGCAGCATGGTGAGCAGTACCAGCAATATGTCGATGCTGCCCTGCAGGCTGGCGGGCAGGGGATGTTTGACGTGGTGCGTGATCATCGCCTCTGCGCTGATCGCGTGCAGCTCCAGACCGGAAATGCGCCTGGGTTCCTGCCCCTGCAAGGGGCTGACGAAAAAGTCACCAGAACCAATGGCGGTGCTGCCCAGCAGGACTTTGCGCCCCTGGAGCTGGGCGGGCGAGATGTCGCCACGCAGCAGCGCCGCGGCGGAAATGCGAGGGGGCAGCTCTTCCAGGGCACCGGGTAGCAGGGCCTGCTGCACATCCCAGCGCCGGTCAAGCAGCATGTCCAGGGTCTTGTTGCGATTGGTCTGGGCAAGGCGATTGACCAGGGCCCACGACATCGCCGGCAGGTGACCTTCTTCCAGATACAGTCCTCGCACCAGGCCATCCCGGCCGGTATGGAAGGTGATGTGGCCGAGGGTGTTGCCTGCGGCGATCAGGTCCAGTGGATAGAGTGGCAGGTAGTTGTTGGTGCCTTCTTCCTTGCCGACGGCCAGAATGATCCGTGTCCCCTGCCGGGCGGCATTCTGGAGGGCTGTGCGCAGGAGCTGGTCTTCCTGCGGCCGGGGGGAGAGCTCGGCGAACAGGATGTCGATGGCCAGCGCTTCCGGGCGCCCTTCTGCGATCCGGTTGATCAGCGCGGTGATGACGGGACGGGGCCAGGGCCAGCGACCGATCTGCAGCATGCTGATGTCGTCAATGTCCACCAGCACAACCTTGCCGGAGGGCTGTCGGGCATCGCCGCTCAGCGCCAGATCGTACAGGCGCAGATTCAGATAATCGACGGGTGAGGCGTGACCAGTCCCGTTTGTTGGATCGGGAATACGCTGGTGGTCGGTGAGGTGTTGCAGCCAGGGGCCGAACCAGATGGTCAGGATCAGCAGCGCGGCGGTGAGCAGGCTCCATTCGAGCAGGGGCCGGTCCCGGGGGGCGGATCTGGCCATTTTGCCCAGCAGTCGCTTGAAGGATAGGGTCACGATGGCCTGACTGCTCAGTGGGCGCGCAGCAGCAGGACATCTTCGCCGCTGCCAGTGTGCACGGGCTTGCCATCTCCCGAGCGCACTACAGGTCGTGGCCGGGCTTCGACGATCGGGGCACCGACCAGCAGGGTGAAGGGCTGGGCATTGCTCCAGGGGCCCTGGTGGCCGTTCTCCAGCGTGGCGATCCGCCACCAGCGGGTGAGCGGCTGCGCCGCTACGGGCTGTAGTGTCATGGCGCGTTGACTGCTGTGGGCTTCCTGGATGATATGAGCAAATGCCGCGCCGCTGGCAATCTGCAGCCGATAGGCATGTCCGGTGAGAGCTGCGTCCTGCCACTGGAAGGAAACGGGCTGCCCGGCCCGTATCGTGGCAGGGAGAGGCAGCATCCGGGGCGCAGGTGGTCGGGCCGCAATGTCGATGGTGGCGGTGGCACCGTATCCTTCGATGCCGCTGCGAGACAGCTGGCTGATGCGCAGGTAGTGCGGCCCGTCCTGCCGGGAGTTCAGCACAAAGACTGGCTCATGGACTTCAGTATCAAGCAGCATGGTACTGAAGTCCGGGCAGGTTGCCACTTCGATATGATAGGAGGCCGTCCCGCGCCCCAATGGCGGCAGAGACAGGCGTGGGGCCGTTTGTGTGTAGCTTTTGCTCTGGAGTTCTCCAAGATCGGGGGCGGGGGGCAGCGGCGCAACGACCGGACGGCGAGTTGCAGTGAACCAGGCGCCCTGGCCGGCAGGAACGTCGGTGCTGGCCTGGCGGTTGCCGGTGGCGACCTTGCCCCGCAGCACTTCGACTGTACTGCGTCCGTCGGCGGCATGGACACGGAAATGCGTGCCACGTACGGCAGCATTGCCAGAAGGGGTGCGGATGTTGAGCGGGCGCGACCGCTTGCCAGGCGAGTCCGGCTCGATGCTGCCGTGGCGCAGCAAGAACCCTGCGTCAAGGTCACGCTCACCATGATAGGCGCGTAAACGTTCCAGGCGGACTTCGGTGGCGGAGGGTATGCGCAGATGGGTGCCGTCGGGCAGCGTGATGACGGCAGCGCTGTCGGGGCCGGTCTGGATGGTGCTCCCCTCAGGCAGGGTGCTTCCACTCCGGGCGGGCTGACCGTCCAGTTTCACCTGGTTGGAAACGGTCACCAGCGATGCCTGGACAGCAACCGGCTTGAGCCAGCCGGGCAGCAGCCGCAGCGTACTGCCGGGCCTGAGGTGACGGGGGTTGCGGATATGGTTGAGCCGTTGCACATCGCGCCAGCGTCCCGGGGTATCAAGTTTGCTGCGAGACAGCCCCAGGAGGGTGTCGCCGCGCTGAACCCGATAGGTCATGTTTTTGCTGACGGGCTGGTCAGCTGCCTGCGCAGAGGACAGGCTGGTCAGTGCGGTGATGATGGCCAGTGTCATGACGCTGACCACAGGCAGGGCGGGTGGAATCCTTTCCCAGGCAAGCCACCGTTCCTTCGTCATTGCGCCGGATCCTTTCTCTGTCGGTCACGCGTTATCGGATGATGGCGCCTGACCTGGAGTGTCCTCACCGTCATCGCGCAGGCGTTCGAGCCGGTAGCCATAGCTGTACACCGGCGCCAGCAGATAGCCGCTGTCCGGACGCAGCGACAGCTTGCTGCGTACGCGCGAGACGTGAGTGTCCATGGTACGCGAAGGGACTTCCGAATCGCGTCCCCAGACGGCTTCACGGATGTGTCCGCGCGACAGCGGCTTGCCAATGTTGTTCAGAAACAGCAGGGCAAGCTGGAATTCCTTCTGGGTCAGCTCGACGACCCGGCCGTTGTCCTGAGCCATCTGGCGCTGGAGATCGAAGCGGAAACGGTCATATTCAAAAATGGTGCCTCGCAGATTCCCAGGGCCAGCCCGCCGGACCAGCGCCTTGAGCCGGGCCCGCAGCTCGCCAGCACGGGCGGGCTTGACCAGGAAATCGTCGGCACCGGCGTCCAGGGCGCTGATGACCTCGGCCTCGGAGTCCTGTGAAGTCAGCACCAGGACGGGCAGCGGGTTCTTGCGCTCGCGCAGCAGGCGAACCAGCGCCTTGCCATCCATGCCAGGCAGCATCAGATCGACGATACAGGCATCAAAACTTTCCCGGGGCAATGCCGACAGAAAGGATGCCGCTTCGCTGTACAGATGGCAGGTGTCCCCTTCTGCGCCTAATGTATGAACCAGTTGCGAGGCCAGCGCCTTGTCATCTTCAATGATCGCAATTCTCATCAGCGTATTCTATCGCACGCCCTGTGGCCCTTGGCGCCAGAGATAGGCCGCGTTATGCCGGGGACGTATTTTGTTTAAACAATTGCCCTGATGTTCTGGCAGTTTCGGTCAGGTTGTTTCAGGCTGTCAAGAACAGCCGGTAAGCAGGATGTTCGGATTCATTGCAGTAGGGGTAACCGATTGAGCGGAGAACCTGCTCATATTGGGGACGGCTTGGGGGGGGGACCTGAATGCCCACCAGGGTGCGGCCGAAATCGGAGCCATGGTTGCGATAGTGAAACAGCGAGATGTTCCAGCCACGGGGTAACGCCTCCAGAAAACGGAGTAGGGCCCCGGGTCGTTCGGGGAATTCAAAGCGGTAGAGAACCTCGTCCCGGGCCAGGGGAGAGCGGCCGCCCACCAGATGCCGCAGATGCGATTTGGCCAGATCGTCATCCGTAAGATCCAGGGTTTCGAAGCCGGCCTGTCGCAGGCGCCCGGCGATCTGCTGGGCCTCGGCGCGGCCCTCGATCTGGATGCCCACGTAAACATGTGCCCGGCTGGCATCGGCAATTCGATAGTTGAATTCCGTGACGTTATGGGTGCCCACCAGCCGGCAGAACTGCAGGAAGCTGCCCGGCTGCTCGGGAATGGTGACGGCGAACACGGCTTCCCGGGCCTCGCCGATCTCGGCGCGCTCGGAGACAAAGCGCAGCCGGTCGAAATTCATGTTGGCACCACTGGCAATGGCCACCAGAGTCTGGTCGCGGCACTGTTCGCGCTGCACCCAGGCTTTCAGACCGGCCAGGGCCAGTGCGCCGGAGGGTTCCAGAATGGCCCGCGTATTCTCGAAGGCATCCTTGATGGCGGCGCAGATCTGGTCAGTGTCGACCCGAATGATGTCATCCACGTATTGCCGGCACAGGGCAAAGGTTTCATCTCCGGCCCGCTTGACCGCCGTGCCATCCGCAAAGAGTCCCACATCGGACAGGGTCTGGGGGCTGCCGGCCGCCAGTGCCTGGAACATGGTGTCAGCATCGTGGGTTTCCACGCCGATCACCCGGATTTCTGGGCGGACTGCTTTGACATACGTAGCCACGCCTGCGATCAGCCCGCCACCGCCAATGGGGACAAAAATGGCGTTGATGGGCGCCGGATGCTGACGCAGGATCTCCATCCCGACGGTGCCCTGTCCGGCAATCACATCCGGGTCGTCAAAGGGATGGACAAAGGTCAGTCCCTGTTCGGCCTGCAGCCGGCAGGCATGCTGATAGGCTTCGTTGAAGGAATCGCCCTGCAACACCACGTCTCCCTGCAGGGCGCGCACGGCATTGACCTTCAGCAGCGGCGTGGTCACCGGCATCACGATGACGGCCCGGCAGCCCAGCCGGTGAGCCGCCAGTGCGACTCCCTGGGCGTGATTGCCGGCCGACGCGCAGATGACGCCACGCGCCCGTTCCTGGGGACTCAGGTTGGCCATTTTGTTGTACGCGCCGCGTAATTTGAATGAGAACACGGGCTGCATGTCCTCGCGCTTGAGCAGAATGCGGTTACCCATCCGCGTGGACAGGGCCGGTACCGGATCCAGGGCAGTCTCTGTGGCCACGTCATAGACGCGGGCGTTCAGGATCCGTTTCAGATAGTCGATGGGCATGGAATGGAACATGAGGGAAGCGGCAGGGCTCGGGGGGGGGTGATGCCGGTCTGCGTGGTTGAACGCAGGCGGACCCCTATAATAACGGCCGCCTGTTTTCTGTTCCGCACCCGATGCTTGAAACCTTGCTTGATCAGCTGCTGACCTGGTTCGCTCTGCCCCGCAACGGACTGGTGACGGTTTTTCTGGTGGCGCTGATATCTGCCACGCTGTTGCCGCTGGGGTCTGAGCCAGCGGTATTTGCCTATGTGGCCATGCGTCCCGATCTGTTCTGGGTGGCTGTGGTGGTTGCCACGGTGGGCAATACACTGGGGGGTGTGATCAATTACTGGATTGGCCGGGGGGCCAAGCAGGTGATGGCACCCGGACGGCAGAGTCGTTATCTGCGCTGGTTCGAGCAGCTGGGGCCGCGGGCCCTTGTCTTTTCGTTCCTGCCTGTAGTGGGGGATCCGCTCTGCGCAGTGGCCGGTTGGCTACGCCTGCCATTGGGCGCGGCGACATTCTGGATGGCGGTGGGCAAGTTTCTCCGCTATGTACTGGTGACCGGGATGTTGGCCTGGGTGCCACAGGACTGGTGGGTGCACCTGAAATCCCTGTTCTAGATGAGGGCCATGCTGTCGCTGGGCGTTCTGTGTCGTTTATCCGACAGGCGGTATAGATTGATACGGGCGGTGGGGGTTCCAGGTTGACCAGGGCGGGCCGATCAGGGGTCGGAAATAACCGATCAAAGGCGTGTATAACGCTGAAATAACAACGTTTTTGATGTTTTTTGCCAGACCCTGGGCGGTTGCTGCCGTGTGGTTCAGGATTATTTTTTATATGAATACCTGTTATTGCTAACAGGGGGTTGTCGTTGTCAGGGTGATACAGCATTCTTATCCCGAATTCTCTTTTTTAGCCTGTTTCAGGAGTTTCTGGCAATGCCCCCCACCACGCCGGCCACGCTGTCTGCCCCCGCAGTTGTGGTTCAGTCCCCCTCAACCTCCGAGTATTCTGCTGAACGTCTGGCCATCATCAAGCTCATGGCCGTCATGACAGCGCTCGCCGTTGCACTTCTGATGGTCGTGAGCACCTGGTTCACGTCGCTGGAGGCAGTTCAGACCGCGCCCGGCGATGTCTGGTCAGGTATGAATCTGAGGCTGGTAGGGGGGAGCATCGGCGTTCTGGTGCTGGTGGCCGCCATGCTGACCGTCTGGGTCAGACTGGTCAAGCGTCTGGCACGTATTGACTGGGAAGACTGAGTCCGGGGGGCGGGGGGAAACCTCCACGCTGTCTGACACACTCTTCTTATATCTGTCACGCCTTTTGTGTTTTTGCAGGGGCAGATGCGGTATGTGAGCAACGTTTTTGTGGAAAAATGTACGGACGTGCATTGAATCCACGCTGCTGCATCATGTCAGACATCCCATCTTCATTCCGTACCGCTCTTCCCTCCGAGCAGTGTCCGCAGGCGGGATCCCTGTCCGGGTTGCCGTTTGATGGCCGATCGGCGCGTCATGGCGCTGTGACAGGGGCTATCGCGTCTCCGGCGGCTGGACATCCGTACCGCCGCAGCGGCTGGCTGGGCCTGTCGATGCTGGCGCTACTGCTGGGTTGTTCCGCAGCCGGGAGTGGTGATGCCTCGACGGTTGAGGGGGGAGCGTCAGCTACCCCCGAAGGGGGGGTGCAGATCATCAGGTCACCGGTCAGCGTGAAGAGTTGCACCGCGATGCTGGCCAAGCAGGTTGGCCATACGCTCAAGTCCATTAATCCGAAGGCAGAGGAGCGCGCCGGTGTTCCCGATCTTCCCCGGCCGGGCAAGGGCGTGGCGGCCGCTGATCCGGTATATGGCAATTGCGTCGTGCGGGTGACTGACCATGCAGCGGAGCCTCCTGTCGGTTTTGCCCGGCATGATTATTCCCGCCGCCAGGCTTTCAATGCGGATGGCAGCCGGATTCTGATCGGCTCCAATGACGGGACATGGCACCTGTACGACGGCCGCACGTTCAAGTATCTGGAAAAGCTCCATGGCCCGGCTGGAGATGCCGAACTGCATTGGCACCCAACGGATCCGGATGTACTGTATTTCCAGCCCGCTAATGGTCTGGGCATGAAGCTGTATGCGCTGAACGTGCGCAATGGTAATGTGCGTGAGGTGGCGGATTTCACCGACCGTCTGCGGGCTATCTGGCCCGGCGCTGCTGCTGCATGGACCAAGGCGGAGGGGGCGCCTTCTGCCGATGGTCGCTACTGGTGCTTCATGGTGGATGACAGCGCCTGGCAGTCGCTGGGAGTCTTTGCCTGGGACATGAAGGAAGACCGTATTCTGGGGCGGATGGATACGCATGGCGATCGTCCTGATCATGTGAGCATGAGTCCTGGTGGCCGGCGCTGTGTCGTCTCCGGTGACACGGAAGGTGTGGGGACCCGCGCCTGGACCCGGGATTTCAGTTCCTACACCACACTGCACCACAAGTCAGAGCATTCGGATCTGGCTGTCGATGCACAGGGGCGGGATGTCTATGTGTCGATTGACTACCAGAGTCCCGGAGGTGATGTCTTCATGACCGATCTGGAGACAGGCAAACGCACGCCGCTGTTCAAAACGTATCTGGACCATAGCTCCACGGCCATGCACTTCTCTGGCCGGGCCTTCCGCCAGCCGGGCTGGGTGCTGGTGTCGACTTATGCGGCCGATGGCAAGCGCGAATGGCTGCATGAAAAACTGATGGCCGTCAGCCTGTCGGCCCACCCGCAGATCAAGGGACTGGCCTATCACCACACGGCTTACAATGGCTACTGGACGGAGCCACAGGCGACCGTCAACCCGGACTTCACCCGCGTGCTGTTTAACTCCAACTGGGGATCGCGCAGCGATACCGACATTGACAACTACATGGTGGTATTGCCGGGCGGGGCGCTGAATGCCGATGGCGCCGGCAGCGCTGCCGGTATGAAAGGTTCCGGCGCCGCCCCTGTCAGCAAGCCTGGCCCGGCCAGGACAGGCGCGCCTGCATCAGCCCCCCGGGAGGGGGGCGCATGACTGCGGCCCTGCGCGTACCATCCTGCCCGCTCTGTCATCCGCAGGGTGAAACCGTGCTGTGGCAGGGGCCGCGCCTGCGTGTGATCCATGTGTCACAGGAGCCGGGCCTGCCGGCCTATTTCCGGCTGATCTGGCAGCAGCATCAGTCAGAAATGAGTGATCTGTCGGCCGATGACCGCCATTACCTGTGGCAGACGCTGAACGTTCTGGAGGAGGGGGTGCGTGAACATTTCCAGCCGCTCAAGGTCAATCTGGCCAGTCTGGGCAATCAGGTTCCCCACCTGCACTGGCATGTCATTGGCCGCTGGCCCTCTGATCCGCAGTTTCCGGGATCTGTCTGGTCTGCTGTGCAGCGTCCGGCCGATTCACCCGAACACCGGGCCGTGATGGCCCGGGTGCATGAAGCGCTGCCGGCCTACGTACGCTGGCTGGCAGCGAATCTGGCGGGGTAGTTCAGTTCACGCCCTGGCAGCGATAGAGCAGCGGGCCATCCACCACTTCGTTGACGCCGGATGCGGGCATCAGGCTGGAGATGATGGCTTCATTGCGTTTGCTGTGCCAGGAAAA
Source organism: Lautropia sp. (assembly GCA_030527825.1). Classification (GTDB taxonomy): domain Bacteria; phylum Pseudomonadota; class Gammaproteobacteria; order Burkholderiales; family Burkholderiaceae_E; genus Lautropia. Next base: position 90,491 of record JAUNAC010000001.1, on the reverse strand, counting down.
GCCGCTGTGGCGGGGAGACAGTGCGTCTGCGGTGGTATAGCGTTCGCCCGATGCCGACGGTGCTTCCTGCAACGTATAGGATTTGTTGCCGAATTTCAGGGTGACGACGGCGTTGCCGGCCTCGTTGTCATGGGGTACCTGATAGACGGCCTGAACCTCCTCGGTTCTCACCAGTCCCAGTGCCTGGGCTTCCTTGGTGGGCACACAGCTCATGGTCATGGTGGCCGTCACGTCCAGATTGGTGGTGCTGCTGGCCGGTGCATCGGCCTGCTTCGTCTGGGCGCTCTGGGCCATGGATGCGTCGGCGTGTCCGGCGGCCGGGGGGGTGTCATGACCTGCAGGCATCTGGGCGCAGGCGGCCAGCGCCAGCCCGGCCAGCACGGTGGCTGCCCGCAGTGGCAGACGGGACAGGGCGGATTTGTGATGCCCGTTGTGGATGGTTGGTTTCGACATGGACAAACAACTCCTTATGACAAGCGCTGGCTAACAGGAACAAGGAAAAATGACGCCATGGGCGCGGCCGCATGACCTGCCATGCGCATCACCGGTCACGATACCGGGCCGGTCAGCGGGTGGCAACGTCCGACGGCCAGCAACCGACCGCCGACGGTCTGGAACGTACCGGCGGTCGCCAATCGGGTACCATCCGGGTAACGGCGCCGGCAGTCGAGCGGTACGCCTGAAGATTATCAGAGTCTGCCCGGCAGGCTCTGTCCGACAACGCGATGTTGCAATTCCGTCATCATCATGGCCGGTCTGGCACAGAACACACCTCTTCCCACCAGCATTGTCGTCCATCAGCGCACACGTGAGCTGGGTGTGGATTTCGACGATGGCGCATCATTCCGTTTCAGTTTCGAGTTTCTGCGGGTCCACTCGCCATCGGCGGAAGTGCAAGGGCATTCGCCGGATCAGGCAGTGCTGCAGTACGGCAAGCGTGAGGTCACCGTGCTCGACATCGAGCCGGTCGGCCACTATGCCATCCGTCCCTCGTTCAGTGACGGGCATGGCTCCGGCATTTATTCCTGGGACTATCTGTACCGGCTGGGTCAGGAGCAGGACACGCTCTGGCGAGACTACCTGGCGAAGCTGGAGGCCCGGGGGCTGAGCCGTGACGGTGGTGCCGAGCCGCCGCCTGCGCCTGCGCGCCGTTCGGGCTGCGGGGGCGGCGGGTGTGGCTGCGGGGGCTGACCGTCGGTTGGTACAAGTGCATTTCAACCTTTTTTGCTGTTTGCAGGAGTGTGCCCGTGTCTGATTCCCAGGAAAAAACCCATTTCGGCTATCAGCAGGTCGATGCCGCCGAGAAGGCGGGCCGTGTGCGCGGCGTCTTCGATTCGGTGGCCAGTCGCTATGACCTGATGAATGACCTGATGTCTGGCGGGTTGCATCGGGTCTGGAAACATTTCACGGTCGGGCAGGCGGCACTGCGCCCGGGCATGCGGGTGCTGGATCTGGCAACTGGCAGTGGCGACCTGGCGCGCGCCATGGCGCGACGGCCGGGGGTGGAGGTCTGGATGACCGACATCAATGCGGCCATGCTGGCCGTGGGACGCGATCGGGCGCTGGATGACGGGCTGAGCCTGCCCACGGTGCAGTGTGATGCCGAGCGGCTGCCGTTTCCGGACAAGAGCTTTGACCGGGTGACGCTGGCCTTTGGTCTGCGCAATATGACGCGCAAGGACCTGGCACTGAAAGAAATCCATCGTGTGCTCAAGTCCGGTGGACGGGCGCTGGTGCTGGAGTTTTCGCGCGTCTGGGAGCCGCTGAAACGGCCTTATGACGCTTTTTCTTTCGGCGTGCTGCCGCTGATCGGCAGGATCGTTGCCCATGACTCGGAAAGCTATCGCTATCTGGCCGAGTCCATCCGGATGCATCCGGATCAGGAAACGCTGGCGGAGATGTTCCGCGAAGCAGGCTTTGGCCAGGTGCGCTACTTCAATATGACGGCTGGCGTGGTTGCCCTGCATCAGGGTGTCCGGCTGGACTGAATTCGCGCGCGGTACGGACCGGTCATTGTGGCTTTGCCGATCCTGTTGTATTTTCGCCGTTTGCCTATAGATTGGCTGATGCAGCCGGCCAATGGTTTCCCCATTGCCCAACACACTCTACCGTTTGGACAGAGGAACACGATGAAAAATTTGCTGATGATGCTGATGGTCGTACTGACCAGCTCATTCCTGTTTGCTGCGGATCACGCGGAGGCAGCGCGGCTGGGCGGGGGGCGCAGCATTGGCCGCCAGAACAGCACGGTACAGCGGGTGTACCCGGCCCGGCAGAACAATGCCGCTGCGGCCAATGGCCGGCAGCAGAATGCCGGCCAGCAGGGCTACAACAACCGCAGACCGGGCTTTGGCATGGGGTTGCTGGGCGGTCTGGCTGCCGGCCTGGGGCTGAGTGCGCTGGCTTCGGCCTTTGGCCTGGGGGAAGGTTCGGGCGTGATGCTGATGGTGCTGCTGCTGGGGGGCCTGGCGTTTATTGCCTTTCGCATGACAGGCCGGCGGGCGCAGCAGCAAGAAGCGCTGGGGGCCACCGCCACGGGGACGACACGTCAGGGTTTCGGCGCCGGGGATGATCAGCTGAATGGCCCGGGGACGATCTTCGTTCGCCAGCATCCGGATGGTACCGGCGTGCCGTTCAGTCATGATGCGCATGGCCGTCAGGCCGGCAATGGCCAGGCCGCAGTGGATGCGGCCTCCGCCGTGGGGGGCTATACCGCCGCCATGCAGGTGCCGGGTGGCTTCGACACGGAAGCCTTTGTCCGCCAGGCCAAGGTGCAGTTCATCCGTCTGCAGGCTGCCTTTGATGCCCGCAATGCGGACGACCTGCGCGAATTCACTTCCCCCGAGATGTTCGGCGAGCTGAATCTCGACATGATGCAGCGGGGGAACGAACCACAGACGACCGAGGTGGTAGAGCTCAATGGCGAGCTGATGGGGATGCATCAGGAGGGGCCGATTCTGGTGGCCAGCGTCCATTTCAGTGGTCTGATCCGTGAATCGGCCGAGGGCATGGCGCAGCCCTTTGCCGAGATATGGAACTTTACCCGCCCGGCTTCGGGCGCGTCCGGCTGGGTGCTGGCTGGCATCCAGCAGACAGACTGACCATCCGTACGAGGGTTCCGGGCCATGCTGCGCATTCCGCTGCCCATGACACAGCTGCTGCTGTCAGCCATCAACCACGTCATGGCCCAGCAGCCCATGCTGCGTGAGCGCCTGGCCAGCCACGCGGGGGCTATCGTACGTATTCTGGCGGTATCGCCGGGGGGCAGACAGCCGCAGCCAGCCGGCCGCCCGGCCGCCGCTTCTGCTGCGCGGATGGCGCCGTCTCCCCGTCCTGCTGCACGGCAGATGCCGCCCTTCCGGCCCGGGATGACCGCCGCGGGCGTGTCGCCGGCACGGCCTCTGGCGCAACTGGATGCCCGGGTGGGAGTGGATGGCACCCTGACCGCCGTGTCTGGTGAGGAGCCGGCGGTTGTACTGACGGTGTGCCCCAGTGTGGATGCGCTATTTCGGGTGCTGCGGGAAGGTCCGCTGGCGCTGGGGGCCTCCTTGCGGATCGAGGGGGATGTGATGCTGGCCCAGGCGCTGGGCGAAGTCGCCCGGACGTTGCACTGGGATGTGGAAGAAGATCTCAGCCGGCTCGTCGGTGATGTGGCTGCCCATCGGGCCGGCAGCCTGTGGCGCCATGCCCGTGCCCAGACCGCCGATATGCACGACCGGTTTCAGGATGTCCTGACTGACCATCTGACATCGACCACCGGTGTCCTGATCTCACGTGCCGAATTCGAGATGTGGTCGGCAGAGGTGAACAGCCTCGCTGAACGTCTGGACAGGCTGGATGGCGGCCGTTAAGGCCGGCAGCGATCGAACAGGGCCTGAATCGTCTGGGTATTCGACAGGTCTGCCATCAGGCACAGCTGCAGCAGGATCCGTGATTTGCTGGCATCCAGCCAGCCGCTGGCGATGAAATCCAGCGCATCGTCGCGGTCTGCCGGATTTGCGTCCGTATTGCGGCCAATATAGCCTTCTGGCAGACGGCTGGCACGAACCACCAGACATCCCTGCTGCCGGGCACGGGCCAGAGCCGCCCGCATCGGGGACGGCAGGGTTCCCGCCCCGGTGCCGGCCAGTATCAGGCCCCGGTACCCCTGAGTCAGCAGCCAGCCGATGATGGCGGGGTCGGTATCGACATGCTGTTGCACCAGGGCGACTTTGGGGAGTGCGGCGGGCGGGGAGGATTCCGGTGCGCCATCATCACCGCCCCGGATGCGTGCCGCGGGTAAGGGCAGATGGGCGAACGCCCCTTGCAGCGCCTGTTCGCTCGGCGGCTGCTGCCAGTCCGGGTGGTCTGCCTGCAGCCAGCCGGCGGGCTGGCCGAAGCGTTGTCCAAATGCCTGAACCTGATTGGCGTGCCGCTTGTAGACAGCGTCGGCACGCAATGCCTGGCCGCCCATACAGACGAAGGTGCCCTTGACGCCGGCGCGATGAGCCGCCAGCGCCAGTCGGCAGCTGTCGTACAGGTTGGCGGGCCCGTCGGCACTCAGGGCGCTGGCGGGCCGCATGGCGCCAGTGAGCAGCACCGGGCGCTCCTGCGGCAGCACCAGTGACAGAAAAAAGGAGGTTTCCTCCAGTGTGTCCGTACCATGGGTGATGACGATGGCCTGTGGTACAGGTCGCGCCCCATGGCCGCCATCGGCGGGCGGCTGAAGCCACTGCCGCAGCTGGTGGGCCAGCAGCAGCCAGTGCTGGCCGGTCATCTCCTCGCTGGGAATGGAGAAATACTGTTCGGTCACGATCGTGCCGCCTGGGAGCAGGGCATCGAGTCCGGGCACGGTGGCGAGCACCTGCTGCAGGGAAAGTGCGCCAGCCTGATATCCGGTAGTGTCGCCGGCGCCTGGGGCTACGCCGGCAATGGTGCCGCCAGTGCCGATCAGAAGCAGAAAGGGGTCACGAGGAGGTGGTGTAGGCATAGGGTGATGGGGGAAGCAAAATATGCCAGCCGATGCAGCGGATGCCGGCTGGCGGGTCAGGCGCTGTCCGCGGTCAGACCGGTCTTGGCCAGGTGGATGAAGTCGCGGAGATAGTCGATCTGCCTGTCCTGCTCACGATAGCCGAGGAAAATCTGTTTGGCGACGCCCGCTTTGCCCAGTCGCAACGGTACGATGTTGAAACGTGGGCGGTTTTCCAGCACGAGCCAGCGCGGCAGAGCACTGACGCCCCGGCCGCAGGCGACCATCTGCAGCATGATGTCTGTGGTCTCGATCTGCAGATGGCGTCGTGGCGTGATGCCGGCGGGCACCAGGAACTGGGTGAAGATGTCGAGCCGTTCGATGTTCACCGGGTACGTGATCAGTGTCTCGCTGGCCAGTTGCGCTGGCTGCACGTCTGGCTGGGTGGACAGCGGATGCCCGGCGGCGACGACCAGCACCTGTTCGTAGTCGAAGACCGCGGTGTAGGACAGCCCGGGACGGTATAGCGGATCGGGCGTGACCAGCAGGTCGATTTCGTCATTGAAGAGTGCCCCAATGCCGCCAAACAGGAACTTCTGCCGGACATCGACATCAACCGCGGGCCAGGCTGTCAGATAAGGGGCCACCACCTTCAGCAGCCACTGGTAGCAGGGGTGGCACTCCATGCCGATGCGTAGCGTGCCCCGCCGGCCCTGGGCAAAGGCGCGCAACTGGTTTTCCGCATGATGAATCTGGGGCAGCAGGCGGTGCGCCACGCCCAGCAGGTACTGGCCCGCCTGGGTGGGGCGCAACCGTCGGCCTTCCCGGTGCCACAACGGTGTGCCCACCTGGTCTTCCAGTTTCCGGATGCAGTGGCTGAGCGCAGGCTGCGTCAGATGAAGACGGGACGCAGCGGCAGTGAGCGAGCCATGCTGATCCACCGCCAGCAGTATCTCCAGATGGATGCGCTCCAGCAGGTGGGACACAGCATAAGTCCATGAATAAATTGAATGGATGGATGAAAGAATACCATTTTTATTCATGAATATAGCTTTCTACCATGCAAACCTGTTCATTTGAGGGAAGGGGACAGGCGATGGTCTGCACACATTCACTGGGGTTTCCGCGCATGGGCGCTCAGCGGGAGCTGAAATTTGCACTGGAGTCCTACTGGCGCGGCGAGTCATCCCAGGCTGCGTTGCAGCAGGTTGGCGCTGAATTGCGTCGTCGCCACTGGCAGTTGCAGGCGGGGCTGGACTGGGTGCCGGTGGGGGATTTTTCGTTCTATGACCAGGTGCTGGATATGAGCGCCCTGCTGGGAAATCTGCCGGAACGGGTGCTCGGGCGAGGGGGAAACAGTCTGGACGATTATTTTCGCGCTGCACGCGGCCGCTCGGTGCCCTCATCGGCAAAAGGGGGGATGTCGGTCGCCGAGGGCGAGCGCTGCTGTCCGGCCCATGCAGGTGGTACCGGTCTGGCCGACAGCGCCACACAAGATGCCGAAGCGGTCGCGGCTGCGGAAATGACCAAATGGTTCGATACCAATTACCACTACATCGTGCCGGAATTCAGCATCGATACGCAGTTCCGGCTGGATATGTCGTCCTTGTTGCAGCAGCTGGCGGAGGCCCGTGCGCAGGGCGTATCGGCACGGCCCGTGCTGATCGGGCCGGTCAGTTATCTGGCGCTGGGCAGGCTGCGGGATGGGGATGAACGTGCCGGTTCGTCGGCCCGGGATGTTGGTCAGGAAGGGACGATGGGTCGACTGACACTGCTGCCCCGCCTGCTGCCGGTGTATGCCGAACTATTGCAGCGCCTGGCCGATGAAGGGGTGGCCTGGGTGCAGATGGATGAGCCCATCCTGGTCACCGAGCTGACGCCGGCCTGGCAGCACGCACTGAACCTGGCCTATCACCACCTGAAAAGTGTGCCGGTCAAGCTGCTGCTGACGACGTATTTCGGGCCGCTCAAGGAGAATGCCTGGCTGGCGGCCAATCTGCCGGTGGCGGCTCTGCATCTGGATGCCGTGCGGGGCCGGGAGGACGTGCAGCCACTGCTGAATCTGTTGCCAGAACACAAGGTACTGTCACTTGGCGTCATTGATGGCCGCAATATCTGGAAAACCGACCTGAATGCCACGTTGACATGGTTGCGGCCCGTGGCCGAACGGCTCGGAGAGCGGCTATGGCTCGCCCCTTCCTGTTCCTTGCTGCATGTGCCGGTTGATCTGAACAGCGAGACGGCGCTTGATCCCGAGCTGCGTTCCTGGCTAGCTTTTGCCTGTCAGAAGCTGGAGGAGCTGCAGTTACTGGCCCGTGCCCTCAATGAGGGGACGCAGGCCGTGCAGCATGGGCTGGACGAAAATCAGTGGGCCGTCACGTCCCGCCGGCATTCGCCCCGCGTTCATGATGCCGCCGTGCAGGCCGCACTGGCCGATTGTGACCGGAGCCTGACATCGGCTGTGCCGCCGGATCGTCGGGCGAGCCCGTATCGGGTGCGTTCGGTTGGCCAACGGGCGCGCCTGCAGTTGCCCCTGTTTCCGACCACGACCATCGGTTCCTTTCCGCAGACTGCACAGATTCGCCAGCTGCGCCGGCAGTTCCGGCTGGGGCAGTTGAGCGCTGCGGCCTACGAAGAGGCCATGCAGGCTGAAATTGCCCATTGTGTCAGAGAGCAGGAGGCGCTGGGGCTGGACGTGCTGGTGCATGGTGAGCCCGAACGCAACGACATGGTTGAATATTTTGGCGAGCAGCTGCAGGGGTATGCCTTCAGCCAGGCGGGCTGGGTGCAATCCTATGGTTCCCGCTGCGTGAAGCCGCCCATCCTGTACGGAGATATCAGTCGCCCCCGGCCGATGACGGTGGAGTGGGCGCGCTACGCCCAGTCGCTGACTGCCCGGCCCATGAAGGGGATGTTGACCGGTCCGGTCACGATGCTGAACTGGTCATTCGTGCGGGACGATCAGCCGCGCGCGCTCACCTGCCGGCAACTGGCGCTGGCGCTGCGTGAAGAGGTGCGGGATCTGGAGAAGGCGGGCATTGGCATCATCCAGATTGATGAGGCGGCGCTGCGGGAGGGGCTGCCCTTGCGGCGCAGCCAGTGGCAATCCTATCTGGACTGGGCAGTCGGGGCGTTTCGCATCACGGCCAGCGGTGTGGCGGATGACACGCAGATCCACACCCATATGTGCTATTCGTCATTCAACGACATCATGCCGGCCATTGCCGCCATGGATGCGGATGTGATCACCATCGAGACATCCCGCTCCGACATGGCGCTGCTGGATGCCTTTGAACACTTTCAGTATCCCAATGACATCGGGCCGGGCGTGTATGACATCCATTCGCCCAACATCCCCACCCAGGGGCAGATGGTGGCGCTGATGACGGAGGCTGCGAGACGCATCCCGGCCGAGCGTCTCTGGGTCAACCCGGACTGCGGCCTGAAGACACGGCAGTGGGCAGAGGTGAAACCGGCATTGCGCAACATGGTGGCCGCTGCGCATACGCTGCGGGCCGGCAACGGCTTCAGTCCGTCCGGATAACAGGCGGGTGCGGCCCGGCTGCCGCATCCGTCCCGGCCGTGCGGATTGTCCGGCGCCCTGGCACGTGCTGGCCAGGGCACCGGCGATGGATCATCCCTTCATGAATTCCGCATCCGGTTGCCCGGTAATGCGGTTGCGGATGTCGCGGCGGAAGATCTCGATGGTCCACATCCAGGCTGCGTGTCCAAACAGTTCCGAGAAAATCTCGTTGCCGGGCAGCTGGGACAGTGGGGGGCCCCAATGGAACATCGGCAGCAAGATGGCATGAAAGACAATGGTGACGACCAGTCCGAAGGCCAGGCCCTGCCAGAGCTTGATGCCGGGAAAGATCTCGGCGATCACGCTATACAGCAAAGCAAAGAATATCGAGAAGAGATGGTGGACACCGGCTACGCCCCAGTTGATCACTTTTTCCGAGAAGTGATAGGTCATGTCGGCAGCATTGAAGCCCATGTCCTTCAGCATTTCCAGCGGCGGAATGCCGCGATCCGGGGTACGGGGCGGGAAGGGGTTTTCAGATCCCCATTTGACGAAACTGGAAATATTGCCCCCCCAGAAACCTGCCCACAGGGCAGCACCATAACGGCGGTTGGCGGGGTTGGTGAACCACTTGCTCATTGAAAATATCCTGTAGGTAAACGCGCCTCCCAGGCGGGCGGACGATTGTACGTCGAACCAGCCCCGGCGGGCCGGATTCGTAGCACTTACGCCTATCTTATAAAAACCGGCGGGCAATCGTCTGCTCAGCCCATGCGGGGAAACGGTTATATAAAAGGTCATCCATGATAAGCGGTTGCCTGTGCTGACCCGCGTCTGTGGGAAAGGCACAGGGTGGCGAGGTCGGTAGATTCACGAATCCGTAGTAAATTTGCCAGACTATTTGTAAATGCAAGGAGCACACCATGCCGTCGACCTCGCCGGAGAAACGGTTTTTTGGTCATCCCTTCCAGCTGTCGAGCATTTTTCACATCGAGCTGTGGGAGCGGTTTTCCTTCTACGGCATGCAGAGCATTCTGCTGATCTATCTGTATTACGCTGTCAAGGATGGCGGGCTGGGCATTGACCAGGGCCTGGCGGGGGGCATTGTGGGGGCCTACAGCGCCTTCATCTATCTGTCTGCGATTCTGGGGGGCTGGATTGCCGACCGCGTACTGGGGGCCGAACGCACCCTGTTCTATTCTGGCTGGGTGGTCATGCTGGGCCACATCATGCTGGCGCTGCTGCCGGGTCTGCAAGGGCTGGTGGTGGGGCTGGTGCTGACCGCCCTGGGCAGTGGCGGGGTCAAGTCATCGGCCAGCGCGATGGTGGGCTCCCTATATGAAAGGGACGATCTGCGGCCGCTGCGTGATGCCGGTTTTTCGATTTTCTACATTTCGGTGAACATCGGCGGATTCTTCGGGCCGCTGCTGACGGGGCTGCTGCAGACCAACATGGGCTTTCACTATGGTTTCGGCCTGGCTGCTCTCGGCATGGCCGGCGGGTTGCTGTGGTATTCCCGGGGTCGCAAGATATTGCCCAGGATGGCCCCGGTGAATCCGCTGCATGGCCGGCAGCTGACCGTGGCCGCCCTGGTTGGCCTGGCCGGGGTGATCGTGATCCTGATGGCCGTGATCTTTGGCTGGATCAATGCCCATAATTATTCCAATATCTTCCTGTGGGCGGGCATCATCGTCCTGGTGGGCTATTTCTCCCGCTTTCTGCTGGGTAGCGCCTGCAGCCGTACCGAGAAACGGCATATCGCTGCCTACCTGCCGCTCTTTCTGGTGAGTTGCGCGTTCTGGGCGCTGTGGGAACAGGTCTTCACCTCCGTCACCATCTATTTCGATGAAACGGTTGACCGCGTATATGGCAGCTTTACCGTTCCGGTGGCCTGGGCCAGCTCGGCGCAGAGTTTCTGGGTCATTCTGCTGTCCGGCGTGCTAGCGGCCCTGTGGACGAAAATGGGCCCCCGCCAGCCGCGCACGCCCATGAAATTCAGCCTGTCGCTGCTCGTGCTGGCTCTGGCCTATTATTCCTTCGTCCCTTTCCTGCAGCACGAGACGGCCATGCCGCTGCCGGTCTACATGGGGCTGCCGTTGCTGCTGGTCACGATATCGGAGCTGCTGCTTTCGCCCGTTGCGCTGTCGTTCTCCACCAAGATTGCCCCGGCGTCCTGCAAGGCGCAGATGGTGGCCCTGAACTTCCTGGCCATTTCGCTGGGCAGCGTAGTGGGCGGACAATTGTTCGAGCTTGGCTACCACAAAGAAAGCGCAGCCGACTTCTATCTGCTCCTGGTGACGATTGCCGTTGTCGGGGCGGTCGCGTTGCTGCTGCTGGTGCCTTTGCTGAACCGGATGCTGCACGACGTGGAGTGATGCCATCCCGGCGCGCAGTGGCCGCCGCCCGTGGCGCGGGCGGTCAGCAGTCGTCTGGGGAAACATCCATGGCGCCCCTGTCCGGGCCGCGTCCTGGACAAGGGCCTGTCTTTCATCTTTCAAGGATCTATCAGCATGACGACGACCGCCAGCTCTTCTTCTGGCCTGCAGAAACCCGCCCAACGTCTGGCGGCGTTGCGCCAGGCTATGCAAAAACACGGTTTCGACGCATGGATCATTCCGTCAGCCGATCCGCACCTGTCGGAATACCTGCCTGAGCACTGGCAGGGCCGGCGCTGGGTATCGGGTTTCACCGGCTCATTTGGTACCCTGGTGGTGACGGCCGGCACGGCCGGTCTCTGGACCGACAGCCGCTACTGGGAACAGGCCACGGCCCAGCTGGCGGGCAGTGGCATCCAGCTGCAGAAGCTGGGTGTCGACCCGGGCTATACCGAGGCGCTGGCGACATCGCTCGGCCAGGGGGCCGTGGTTGGCGTGGCACCGGACATGCTGTCGCGGGCGGAACAAGGGCAGCTGCAGCAGGGTCTGTCGGCACGGGGCATTGTGCTGCGGGCTGATACGGATCTGCTGGATGGCATCTGGACTGACCGACCGGGGCTGCCGGCCGAACCGGTTGTCGTTCATGCGGAAGCATTCGTCTCGGAGACCACTGCCGAGAAGCTTGCCCGGGTGCGGGCCGTCATGCAGGAAAAGGGCGTGGCCCACCATCTGGTGTCCTCGCTGGATGATGTCGCCTGGCTCACCAATCTGCGCGGCAATGATGTGTCGTTCAATCCGGTGTTTCTTTCGCATCTGCTGATCGGTCAGCACGAGGCGACGCTGTATGTCGCGGCTGAGCGCCTGTCCGGGCCGGCGCAGGCAGCGCTGAAGGCTGCCGGCATTTCGATCGCGCCCTATGAGCGGGTGCAGCAGGACATTGCCGGCCTGACCCAGGGGCTGCTGCTGGATCCGGCCGAGGTGGCCGTCAGCACGCTGCAGGCGCTGCCGGCGGACATTCAGGTGGTGGAGGCTGTCAATCCCAGTGCGCTGTTCAAGTCGATCAAATCGCCCCAGGATCTGGCCCACGTCCGCGAAGCCATGGCCGAGGATGGTGCGGCGCTCTGCCATTTCTTCGCCGATTTCGAAGCACGGCTGGCCCGGAGCGAGCGGCTGACCGAGCTGGACATTGATCGGCTGCTGCTGGAGTTTCGCAGCAAGCGGGCTCATTTCGTCTCGCCCAGCTTCGACACGATTGCCGGTTTCAATGCCAATGCCGCGCTGCCGCATTACTCTGCCACACCCGAGCAGCACAGCGAGATCCGGGGCGATGGCATGCTGCTGATCGACTCCGGGGCACAGTATCTCAATGGCACCACCGACATTACCCGGGTGGTGCCGGTGGGCCATCCGTCCGCTGCCCAGAAGCGGGACTACACGATGGTGCTGAAGGCGCATATCGCCCTGGCCGAGACGGTTTTCCCCGACAACATCCCCGGGCCGATGCTGGACGCCATCTGCCGCAAGCCGATGTGGCAGCATCAGTGCGATTATGGGCATGGCACCGGCCACGGCATCGGCTATTTCATGAACGTCCATGAGGGGCCGCAGGTCATTTCCTATCGTGCGCCGGTGCGGTCGCAGAGTGCCCTGAAGGAAGGGATGATCACCTCCATCGAACCGGGGCTGTACCGTCCGGGGCAGTGGGGGATCCGCATCGAGAACCTGGTGGCCAACCAGCCGGTTGCCCATCCGGCCGAAACCGAATTCGGCAAGTTCCTGTATTTCGAGGCGCTGACGCTTTGTCCGATCGACACCCGCCTGATGGACAGGAGCCTGATGACCGCGAGCGAAATCCAGTGGGTGAACGCCTATCATGCGATGGTGCGCGAGCGGCTGTCGCCACGTGTCGACGGTGCGGCACGGCAATGGCTGGAGACCCGCACCGCGGCGATCTGAAATCCACCAGACCGCTCCGGGGTGTTTACTGATGCTCCGGGGCCGAGGCGGCGCTGTCTGCCTGTGGCATGTGGAGCGTCACCTGCCGCAGTTCCGGTTCATCCGGGTCCTTGCTGATCCGGAAGCCGAGGCGGCGCATGAAATTCAGCATGCGGGTGTTGTTGCCGTGCACGAGGCCGATCATGGTGTCCAGGCCATTGGCGCGGGCCGTGTCGATGAGATGCTGCATCATCACTTTGGCCAGGCCATGCCCTTGCCAGCTGTCGAGCACGACGATGGCAAATTCGCAGCGCGATTCGCTTGGCTCCCGGAAATAGCGGGCGACCCCCAGAATGGGCGCCTCGGGGCCCAGCTGCTCCTCCACGACGACAAAGGCCATGTCACGGTCGTAGTCCACCTGCGTGAAACGTGACACCATCTGTGGCGACATGACGCGGATGGGATGCAGGAAGCGCCACAGACGCGATTCATCGCTCAGATCGGCCACGAACGCCGCCAGCCGCGGCGCATCATCTGGCCGGATGGGACGCATCAGCAGCTCGGGTGCCGGTGTCTCTGCTTCCGACCGGGGCGTGAAGCGACGTTCCGCCTCGACCGGATAGGGATGGATGGCGAGGTGACTGTAGCGACTGTCCAGTGGATGGGCCTGCAGATCCAGCCGGATGCGGGCATCCAGCGCGATCACGCCCTGCGGGCCGACCAGCAGCGGATTGATGTCCAGGGCCTGGACGGCGGGAAAGCGGGTCAACAGGGCCGAGATGGCCAGGAGCACATCGACCAGGGCGTCGATATCGGCCGGGGGTTCGCCATGGTGGCTGTGCAGGAGCCGGGAAACCCGTGTCCGGTCAATCAGTTCACGGGCCAGGGTCGGGCTCAGGGGAGGCAGTTCGACTGCTGTGTCATCGATCAGTTCGACCGTGATCCCGCCACTGCCGAAGTGCAGGACGGGACCGAATGCGGGATCATGGCTGGCACCGACCAGGACTTCACGGCTGTGGCGCCGGGGCATCATGGGCTGCAGCAGCAGCCCCTCCAGTCGGGGTGGTGGCGACAGGGTGGCCAGCCGGTCTTCGATGGCCCGGGCGGCGCTGCGCAGCTCATTCTCGTTGCGGATATCAAGCCGTACGCCGCCGATATCACTTTTGTGCACGATCTCACGCGATTGCACCTTCAGTACGACCGGATAGCCGATATCGCGGGCCAGCGCGACGGCTTCGTCGATGTTGGCCGCGATGTGGGTGCGCGGCACCGGAATACCACAGGCGGCCAGGATGTCGTTGCTGGTCAACTGGTTCAGCATTGATTCGCCGCTGTGGATGGCACGGGCGAGCAGCTCGCCAATGCGTGCCTCATCAAAGTGGGTGGCATGCCAGGAAGGCCCGGGCGCTTCCAGCAGTCGCTGCTGGCCGCGCTGATATTCAGCCAGTACGGCAAACGCCTGCACGGCGTCTTCCGGTGTACGGAAGACGCTAAAATTTTTGGTCAGCTGCTCGGCACCGCGCCGGGCGTCCGCGTCACCCACCAGCGCCAGCAGCGCGGGATTGGGAGCCGGGCCGGCCAGGATTTCACGTGCCAGGCTGCTGGCATCGCATGTCAGCGTGGGCTGGAAGATGCCCAGAACGGCATCCGCCTGCCGATCTGCCGCAACCTGCCGAAGGGTGTCAGCGGCCTGTGCGGGTGTGCAGCTCATGCCGAGGTTGATGCAGGGGGAGCCGGGGGAGAGCGAGTCGCTGGATGAGGGGGGGCGGGGCAGGGTGGCCAGCGTTTCGTCGGCAGGCCGAACGATCTGGACACGGTAGCGCTGGCAGGCGTCTTCCGCCAGCTGGTTCAGGCCCCCGCCATTGCTGACGATGGCCAGACGGTTCCCCTGTACCCCCCGGTTGTCGCCCAGCCATTCCAGTGTGGCGAACAGTTCACCGAAACTCTGTACGATCACTGCCCCACAGCGCGCCAGGGCGCTTTGCAGGGTCTTGTGGTGCGACACGAGGTTTTCGGCGTGGGTCAGCCGGGTGCGCGGGGTATCTGTCGTCGCCTGCCGGCATCTGCTCTGGCCACTGCACAGAACCACGACCGGTTTGAGCCGGGCAGCGGCCCGCAGCGCGCTCAGGAAACGGCGGGGCGACTGCAGATCGCCGATGAACAGGGCGATGCTGCGGGTATGGCCATCAAAGGCAAGATAATCCAGCAGATCGGCCAGATCGACACCGCTTTCGGTTCCGGTGTCGACAGCGGTGGACAGACCGATGCCATTGCCCTGGGCGTAGTCCAGCAGGGCCGAGCAAATGGCCGAGGACTGTGACAGCACCGCAACCCCGCCTGCCATGACCTGGGCATTGGATGCCAGCAGATTCATGCGTACGGCGCTGTGCGCCAGCCCCAGGCTGTCGGCCCCGAGCAGGGTAATGCCCAGAGCACGCGCCTGTCCGGCTACCCGTCTTGCCGTGGCTGCTGGCGTTTCGCCCTGGAAGTTCAGCAGCCAGATGGCATGGTGAACGCCAGCTGCAGCCAGTTTGGGTACCAGTGCCTCAATCTGTTCGCAGGGCAGCGCCAGCACCGCCAGGTCGGGCGGCTTGTCCAGTGCGCCGAGATCCGGCAGGCACGGGTGGCCGAAAATTGTCTTCAGCCCGGGATGGATGGCGTGAACCCGGCCGGTGAAATTGGACTGCAGCAGACTTTCGTAAATGTGCCAGCCCGTCGATCCGGGCTGTTCGGAGGCACCGAAAATCGCGATGGATTCCGGACGGAACAGGGCGTGCAGCCGATGGCGCGGCGTGCTGACCGGCACGGTGGCTGGCGTGACTTTCTGGGGGAGAGGGGGCAGGCTGCTCACACCCTACAGAGTACCCCAGAACATCCCGATGCTGGCGTCTTTCACCTGGTCATCTGTGCTCTGGATTTCCCGGATGCCGAGATGCAGTGACCGGCCAAGCCGCATTTCTCGCTGTCCGGAAGGTTCTAGAATCCTGACTTTCTCTGCTATTTCTTTTTCGGGTGCGGTGCCCGGGGCGAGATTTCCTGTGAGTGTCCTTTTGAGCTTGATTGATGCCGGTCTGGCCTTCGGCGCCCATCCACTGCTGGATGGAGCGGCCTTTACCATCACGGCGGGTGAGCGGCTGGGCCTGATCGGCCGCAACGGCACTGGAAAATCCAGTCTGCTGAACGTGATCGCCGGACGGCTGCAGCTTGATGATGGACGCATGGTCGTACGGGACGGTCTGCGTATCGTGGCAGTAGAGCAGGAGCCGGTGCTGCCGGCAGCCGATACGCTGTTCGCGAGCCTGCTGGCCCGCGGGGAAGCGGCCGGTCTGGTGGATGAACGGGACGAACGGCATTACTGGGCCTTTCAGGCCCGCCTGCGTGCGGAAATGGACCGTTTCGGCATCGATCCGGATGCCGGATCGGAAGGACTGTCCGGTGGGCAGACCAAGCGTGCCGCGCTGGCGCTGGCCTTTGCACTGGAGCCCGACCTGCTGTTGCTGGATGAGCCGACCAACCACCTGGACATCGAGGCCATCGAGGCGCTGGAGGGCATCATCAATACCGGACCGGCCGCCATCATCATTACACACGACCGGCGCTTCCTCGATCAGGTCGCCACCCGCATCATCGAACTGGATCGGGGCCTGATACGCAGTTTTCCGGGCAATTTCGCCAGCTATGAACGGCTGCGGGGGGAGCAGCTGGAGGCCGAGGCGGTCGCCAACCGGAAATTCGATAAATTCTGGGCTCAGGAAGAGGTCTGGATCCGCAAGGGCATCGAGGCGCGTCGAACCCGCAACGAGGGCCGGGTGCGACGCCTGGAGGCGTTGCGCGAAGCTCGGGCGGCCCGGCGTGAGCGCGCCGGCCAGATCCGCCTGGAAGTGGATACCGGGGAGCGCTCGGGACGGCTGGTCTGCGAGACCCGCGGGGCGGGCATCAGCCTGGGGGGGCGCTGCCTGGTGCGCGATCTTGACCTCACGGTGCTGCGGGGGGATCGGATGGGACTGATTGGCCCCAATGGCGTGGGCAAATCCACCTTGCTCCGGCTGATCCTGGGCGAATATCCCCCAGATACCGGAACGGTTCGCCTGGGGTCGAACCTGCAGATCGCCTATTTCGACCAGTTGCGTGAGCAGCTCGACCCCGAGCGTACGGTGGCTGACACGGTCAGCCCCGGCTCCGACTATGTCGAGATCAACGGCCAACGCCGCCACATCATCAGCTATCTGCAGGATTTCCTGTTTCCGTCCAACCGTGCCGGTTCCCCGGTGCGCACCCTGTCCGGGGGCGAACGCAACCGTCTGTTGCTGGCGCGGCTGTTTGCCCGCCCGGCCAATCTGCTGGTGCTGGACGAACCAACCAATGACCTTGATCTGGAATCGATCGATCTGCTGGAGAGCATGCTGCAGTCCTATGCGGGCACACTGCTGCTGGTCAGTCACGACCGGCGCTTTCTGGACAACGTAGTGACCTCTGTGCTGGTTGCCCAGGGGAACGGCAACTGGCTGGAACTGGTGGGCGGCTACTCCGACTGGCTGGCCTGGCGACAGGATCATCAGGGGACAGGTGAGGCTAAGCCGGACGGAGTGCCGGAGCCGGCCGCGGCTGGGCGGCCGATCGGCACCACGGCTTCGGACAGCCCGGGAATGGCAGCCGGGCGGGACGCTGTGGATGCTGCACCGGCCCGGAGTGGTGGCCGGCTCAGTCTCAGTAACCGGGAGGTGCGTGAGCTGGCCAGCCTGCCGGCTGAAATCGAGGCGCTGGAAGCCGAGATCCGCCGTGATCAGGACGCCATGAACGACCCGGCCTTCTTTCGCCAGCCAGCGGAGCATATCCGGAGCTGCCAGGCGGCCCTGGACGGGCGGGAGCAGAGACTGTCCGAACTGATGGCGCGCTGGGAGGTGTTGCTGGACAGAGAGGCGGAGGTCAAGGCCAGCCGGGCTCGTTGATATCTGGCCGTCTGGTGCGTCAGCCAGTGCTGCAGCGGGCGCGAAGAGCCCGGTATGGCCGCCGTTCCGCAAACCGGGGGCGAACCGGAACAGGTGCCAGGATTCAGGGATGGGAGATAGAACCGGCGGGCGGTGTTGTTGCGTTCCCGGAGCGGTTCCATATCCGGCCTGTCTCCCGCTTAAAGAATGGATACAGCAGTGGCGCGGTCACCAGACCGGGTACCCCGAACAGAGACTCGCCGGTCAGCATCGCAGCCAGGATTTCCCAGGAATGCATGGCTACTTTCGAGCCGACGGTGCGGGCATTGATCACATATTCCAGCTTGTGAATCAGCACCAGAAAGACTAGTGACCCAGCGGCAACCCAGGGTGAGACAGCAAAGGAGATCAGGGAAAGTACCGTGTTGGCCATCAGATTGCCTAGTACCGGCAGGATGCCGGTTAGCAACGTGAACATGCAGAGCAGTCCCCGGAAGGGTAGCTGGACATGAAAGAGGGGCAGCAGCACAAACAGATAAAGCATGGTCATCGTCGTATTGAACAGTGCGATACGTGTCTGGGCGATGGCCACGCGTTCCAGTACCACCAGCAGGCGGGCGATGAAAAGCTGGTCGGAACGCAGCCGGTGAGGCTGCCAGGTCGAGACGGCAGCTAGCGCGGCTACAAGAATGGCAAAGAGTGATTGTGCAATGACATGAACGACGGCACCGCCCACACCACTCAGCACGGCTGCCCGGCTGCGTACAAAATTGAACAGCTGCGCCTTGAGTTCAGCCCAGTTTTCAGGCACCAGCTTGGCCATGGCCTCCGGCAGTGCCTGACGCAGCACGTCCAGAGAATCTTCGATGCGTGCAAGGAATGTGCGCAGATCGTCGGATGAGGCCAGGTGTATGGTCCAGTAGGACAGAGAGACGAAGGCCGTGATGACCAGGACGGTGACGACAATGCCGCTGATGACCGCCGGCCAGCGCTTCGGATAATAGCCGAGGGAGAGTGCTGCGGGCCGATGGATCTGTACGATGCGGTCGGCAAGCAGACAGCTCCAGGCATAGACCAGCAGCGCCAGCAGAACCGGGATCACCAGCCCTTTCAGAATGATGATGAAGGCGGCCAGTGCCGTGGCCAGAAGGCTGAGTATGGGCAGGAAAGTGGGCAGTGGCAGCATTCAGATCAGACAGATCGGCGATTTCAGGTCTGATTGAATATACAGGTAATTGATTTTGTCGGGCAGCAAGAAACTGATGGACGAGGTGGCCCGGGGGCTATCTGCCAGCGTGGCAGCGGAGGGGAGCCGCTGCCAGCGCCAGAAGAAGGATCAGTACTCGTTCAGGGACGCGCCCAGCAGGACAATATTTGAACTGGCCATGACGGAAGCCAGTTGAGCGATTTCACTGGCTTTGGTGCGGTTGCGGCGCCCGACGATCAGCGATGCCCCGGCCCGTTGTCCGATGACCATGGCATCTGATGCTTCCTGGGCGGACGGCGTATCAATCAGGATCACATCGTAGTGTCCTGACAGTGTCTGCAGCAGATCCATGAAGATTTCCCGGCCCAGCAGCTCCTGGGGATTGGGCGGTTGCGGCCCGGAGGGCAGCACCGCCAGGTTGGGTAACGTGGGAAACTCCATCACCTCTTCCAGTCCGGCACGACCGCTGAGAATGCCCGACAGGCCCATCTGGTTGCGCAGACCGAAGTTCAGATGCTGGGTGGGGTGGCGCAGATCGCCGTCAATGACCAGCGTGCGCTGCCCGATCTGCGAAAAGGCGACCCCCAGGTTGGCACAGACGAAGCTCTTGCCGTCGCCACGGTCGACGCTGGTGATGGCCAGCGTGGAGCGGCCGGGGCCATCGAACCAGCGTGTCATCAGCTGGCTGCGCAGGCCGCGCAACGCCTCGGCAAAAGGTGAATAGGGATTGACGGCACTGGTTACCTTGTCCGGTAGAGCCAGGGCCGATGCACGCGATGAGGAATAGCCGAACTGGATGGCCAGGGCTTCATCGACATCGGCATGCGATACCAGTCGCATCCGGATGGCTGTTTCACCAAAGCGAAGATTGGTGACACGCTGTTCGTTGAGAACCAGGTCGATCTGATCAGGGCGTAGCTTGCCATTGGCCACCAGAATACCGCCCATCATCAGGGTTTTGCGATTGGCCGGATTGAAGTCGGGCAGTCGGGCTCCATCATCCCGGACCAGCGCTGCACCGGGTGACTGGTGTGTGCCAGGGGGGTTCGAGGAAGAGCCTGCCGGCGCTCGGTCGATCGGGTTGTTCATGTTGGCAAATGAGAGTCTTAAGAAACGGGTGAAACAGAAGCCGGGAAACCCGGTAAGGGTCTGCCCTGCATTTCACAGGTCGGGCCCCAACCGGGGGCTGCCCGAAGGTACCTCCCCTGAGCGGCCATAGGGGCATTGTCCCTGATTCTGCCGTGTCGCGCAGCCTCCAGCCTGTTCAGGTCAGGGGAAACGCATCAGCGCCTCGCGCCGGACAGGCGTCCAGAGACTGGTAACCGAGGCCGGAGCGGAGCATGGCTGAACCCGCTGGAGCGGGCCCGGACTGGCAGAACACGCCTATGATCTTGCCCCGTACTCCGGTGTTGGGCGAGGCATTTCCGCACAGAGCCACCCGCATCTGCCGCATGTGGTGCATAAGCTGCAGGATAACGGCAAACCGGAGGCAGCCGTGCCGGAAACCTGCCGGGTTTTTACATGGCAATTACGTGCCGACTACGCGGTTGTATCATTGCGCTGTAAATTTCATATTCCTGCGTACCGATCCTTGCGATAATAACGGGTCGGTCATTTTCCACTGGGCTGCCATCTGGTGGCGGCCGCGGGGGTGCGGCGCCTGTTGTGATGTGTCTGGACTGGCGCTGCATCGTGCAGAGCATGGTCGGGCCACGCAGGTGAGTCCGCATGTCCACAAGGCTCATTGCCCGGACAATGCACGAAATGGCAGACAGGCCGGAAGAGGTTCCGGGGCCGTTCGCCGGGCTTGTTTCGGCTGAGTCCGGGGCGCTGCCGGGTCTGCAATCATGGAATCTCCTTGATTGCAGGGGGCTGCCTCGTCTCGGTGTGCGGTTTCTCACCACCCTGTCCGGTCACTCCATTCACAATCGGCACTATCGTGCCAACTCCAGGTAGTTCTATGCGTTTCGACTTGCTTTTCGGGATTCTCAGATCGCGCTTCTGGCTGATTGCGTCGATCGTGGCCGTCACCACCTTGATGGCTATTACTGGCAGCCTGCTGATGAGCAAGCGCTATAGCGCTGCCACCACGGTTTATGTCGATGCCAACACGGTTGATCAGGTTTCTGGCAACGCGGCGCCTACACGGGAAACCATTCGCAACATGCTGGCCAGCCAGACCGAGCTGATCCAGAGCAGCCAGGTGGTTGACCGAGTCATCCGGGATCTGAAACTGGCTCAGGATGCCGATGTCCAGGCTGACTGGCAGAAAGCTACCAAGGGGCGGGGCAGCATTGACGACTGGCTCTCGACTGTTTTGCTCAAGTCGATCAAGGTGACCTCTTCTACCGACGGAACCACTATTGCCATCGGTGCGGAGTGGTCTACGGCCGAGCGTGCCGCCGAGATCGCCAATGGTTTTGCCAACGCCTTCAAGGCTGCTGCGCTGGATCTGAAAACCAAACCCGCACAGGAGTATGCCCAGCGTTTTGCCGAGCAGGTCAAGGAATACAAGGCCAAGGTTGAGGCTGCCCAGACGCGGCTGACGAGCTATCAGCGTGAAAGTGGCATCATCACCAGTGATGAACGCATTGATGTCGAGAACCAGCGCCTGCAGGAGCTGTCCACCCAGCTGGTACAGGTGGAGGCGGCCCTGTCCGAGAGCCGTTCGCGCAGCAATGTTGTGGGGCGCGGAGGCGATATGGCAATTCCCGAGGTGGTGGCCAATGAGCTGATCCAGACGCTCACATCCGAACTGGGGCGTGCTGAGGCCAAGCTGGGGCAGGTGGCTGCCCAGTACGGTGCCAATCACCCGATGCGTCTGCAGGCCCAGGCCGAGGTTCAGGAGCTCCGGACACGACTCAATACCGAGGTTAACCGCGTCAAGTCCAGCATCCGGACGGCAAATACGGTGAACCTGCAGCGTCAGCGTGAGCTGTCTGCTGCGGTCGAGGCTCAGAAGGCGAAAGTGCTGGCCCTGCGTAGCAAGCGCGACCAGATTGCGATTCTCCAGCAGGATCTGGCCAGTGCCCAGAAAGCTTATGACCTGGTTGAGCGTCGGCTGACCGAAACCACCGTGGCCATGAGTGCCGGGCTGTCCAACATCAGCATCATCACGCCAGCCGTGGTGCCGCTGCTGCCCAGCCGGCCCAACATCATCCTGAACGTGGCCGTGGGCATCTTCCTCGGACTGTTCCTGGGGCTGATGGCCGCCTTTACCCTCGAAGCTGCCCAGAAACCGTTGCGCAGCGCCGATGACCTGCTGCAGGCATCCGGCATACCTGTGCTGGCCGTGCTGCCTCCGTCGCAGTCCACGCGGGCACAGCGCCTGATCGGCGGGACAGGTCCGTCGGTGGCTCCGTCCAATCTGCGCCTTGGCAACTAAGCGTACAGCATGGCTGTCCCTTCTTTCTTGAACCGTCTGACGCGCCCGGCAGGAAACGCATCCTGGGTACCTTTCCTGCTGGGTGGGCTTTTCCTGCTGGTCGGCGCCCTGGTTGGCCTGGTGGTGGCGACCGGAAACCTGATTCTGATCGCCCTGGTGCTTGGGGGGATAGCCGGCGTCCTGCTGCTCAATGCCTTGCCGGTGGCCGTCTGGTTCATTCTGGTCGGAGTCCTGCTGATCAATGGCCCGGTGGGGTATTTCTCGCCCGGAATGGCCAAGATTTCCTGGCTGTTTTCTCTGCTGGGCATTTTCATGGCCGGTGCGGCCATGCTCTATACCGTGGCTGGCAGCAAGCACTTCCAGCGGCCACTGCCCCCCTTCATCTACACCAGCCTGGCATTCATCGTGCTGGCGGTGGTGTCGGGGGTGATTTCGGATGGCCCCATTACCGAGGTGGCAGCTGGTGCCAAGCGCTACTTCCAGTTCTGGGGTGTCATGTTCCTGATGGCCGTCGTGCCGTTCACCGAGCGCCAGGTTCGCAACTGGCTGCTGTTCATCATCGGTGTGGGGCTGATGCAGCTTCCCTTCACGCTGTATCAGCGGGTTGCGCTGGTGCCAGGGGTGATGGGCTACGACAAGCCGGGTTTTGTGCCATTTGACATCATCGTGGGCACTTTCGAGGGATCCATGACGGGCGGTGGCGCTAGCTCGATCATGGCGATGTTGCAGGTGATGATCCTGTTCGCCGTCTTCTGCGCGTGGCGGGAGAAACTGATCAGCGGTTTCTGGTCGCTGCTGCTCGCAGTTGCCCTGCTGATTCCGCTGGGCCTGGGGGAGACCAAGGTTGTGCTGATCATGATGCCGGTGGTCCTGTTTGCCGCCTACTTTGATCTGGTGGCCAAGCGGCCGCTGGCCTTCCTCGGCATTGTTGTGGCGACGCTGTTTTTCGGCGCCATCCTTGGTTATTTTTATTTCGTGGTGCAGACCTCGGGCGATATTGCCAACATGTCGTTCGACGAAAACCTGCGCGATACGATCGAATACAACTTCGGTAACCGCGGCTACTACGCCACCGGTGTGAACCGGCTGACGGCCGTGCCTTACTGGTTTGAGTCGCAATCCTGGAACAATCCGATCAAGGCGTTGTTCGGCACCGGAATCGGTTCGTCCTATGGCGTGGACGGACTGGTGCCTGATCCCGGGCACATGTTCCTTGCGCACCCTGGCATGTACATCGACCTGCTCACCACCTCCACGGTGCTGTGGGATTTCGGGATCGTCGGCTTCATCCTGTATTTCATGATTATTTTCGGGGCCATGCGCTCAGTGGCAACGTGTTTCAAGGAGGCTAATACTGCACTTGACCGGGTTCTGTGCCGAATCCTGATGTCCAGCCTGGCTGTGACACTGCTCATGGCCGTGTATTCGAACAGTGCGGTGGTCTTGGTCAGTCATGCGTTCATCGTTTCATTGACACTTGGTCTGGTTGCCTGGCGTTACCGGCATGGTCCGCTGGCTCCTACACGGGCAGACCTGTTGCAGGCAGGTAATGCATCCCGTGTCAGGCCACATTTTGGTGGTGGTGCCAAGGTTATTTTCCCCACGGATGGCGTGCTTCAGCCGCAAGAGCTGGCGTGGCAGAAGCAGCGTCTGCTGGTCTCTTCAGGGAACGCAGATGTAGCGGATCATTCTGCACACGATGCTGCGTCGCCAGATATGACTTCTGCATCGGCCGGTGCGGCCTACGGGTCTGGGTCAGCCGCCGGATCAAGCGAAGGTGTCCCTGAGCCGGCTGGCCAGGGGGTTCGTGCGGTCTTTGTAGAACCTGGCAACGCTGTGCCTGCGTTCGGGCCCGCTCCGTCAGGCGGGCATCCGCCGTTGAATGACGCTTCAGCCGCTGCTGTAGCGTCACCTGTCCGTGCGCCTGGAACCGAGACGGGCAGCGGGCTGACAAAGGCCCCGGATGTTTCTGCTGCACCGATGGGCGCACCTGCCAGTGATGCGGCAGATCCGACGATGGCAAGAGGGGCGGCGGCCCTGGCCAGGCTCGCCCAGGCAGGGCAGGGGGCGCGTTCGGCCTTTCCTGCGGGCGTGCCCTCATCACGTGGGATTCCCCCGAAGGAGGGGCGCGCGCGTGTTGCTGACTTCCCTGCGTCAAGCCCGGCAGGCCAGCCGGACGTGGGTGTGGATGAGGTGCCACCGTTGCCGCCCGCTGCTCCGGTAAGATCTGGCTTGCGCGAAGATGCGCCGCCCGCGACAGCCCGTTCCGCATTTCCTGCCCATACCGGATGGCAGTCTCCTGCGGCAGCAAGTCTGGGTCGGGAGTCTGCTCAGCCTCGCGGTCAACGATATCCCTCCTCTGCGGCAGGTCATTCTGATTCCGGGTCTGCTACGCCATCCCGGCCTGCTTCCCCGTTTCCCCAGACTGTGGCCGGCAGGTCTGTCGAACGCCGGCCTGGCGCGGGTGGAGCGGCTGCGTCGGTCCCCCATGGGCTTCCCCCCATGGCTCGGGGAGGTCTGCAGCCGCAGACGCGTCGCCCCCGGCAGACCGGTCATTTCGGTCCCCGTCCGCAGCATATTGATCTGGCTGAGCCATCTGCGTGGGGACGCGTAGATAACGGTCAGGGTTCATGGCCGGATTCCGCTGGCCATAGCCGCAACCCCCATCCCAAGCGGGAGCCCGTCATTGATGATCCCGGTGGGCCGCGCACCTTACCCATGTTTGCGGATGATGATGAGCCGGCCAACAGTCTTGCGCCGCGCTCTGGTTCTGGCTGGCTGGACCCGCGCGACACCTCACGCCGTCGCTGAGTGCCATAAAAAAGGGAGGCCATGATGGGCCTCCCTGAGTCACAGGCATCTGCGAGAAGGGTTGGGGTTATCTGCAGATGTCCTGTCGGGTACTGCGTTATATCAGCAGGGTTGAAGGTTTCGTGGCGAGGCTCACTCCAGGGGTGGGGGGTTGCTGATCAGTTCCTGTGTTGAAATGGAACCACCTGGTTCTGGTCTGCCTGCGTCGATGGTCGAGAAGTTGAAGGCTCGCCAGTCACTACGGACAAACTTGGCACGCGAGACGCCGACGCCCGGGAAGTAATAGGCCGGAGCGGTTTCACCTACTCGTGTGTGGGTTTCAGGGTAGTAGTCGGCGCCGACGTGAATCAGGAACTTGGCACGTGCACGGTCATCCGGACGGCGGGGGTTATCCACCACCAGACGGGCCTGAAGGGTAGTCAGCAGTGCTTTCACATCCCAGGCATCAAAATTGATCGGGCTGCCCCAGCCATGAAATACCCGGTCACGACCATTGGGCTTGATTGAGCGCGAACCATCTGCCTCGTGCCGGATGTCGGCCGCGATTGTGCTGTCACCTTGCAGGGATTTTGGAAAGTTCTCGCCATAGACGGCCTGGTTAGCGATCATTTCCCAGCGATTGGTGGATTTGCGCTTCATGTACAGCTTGATGTTACGCAGCTGGACGCGGGTATTGTTTGCAGCATTGCCCACGCCGTCGAAGATGACGACCCATGGAATGACTGCGTTCCAGGTAGCGTTACTTTTGAAACTGCTGTTACTGGGCTGCCAGTAGCTGGGCGTATTGGTTCCGCGCGGGATGTTGCCCATGATGACGTAGCCCGGGCCCGTAGCCCAGCCCATGCCTTTGTCGACACCCGCAAGCTCGCCTTCGTTGTACAGTTTCATGTCATTGATGATTTCCTGTACCGAGTTCACTTTCCCGCTGGTGTTGTGCGGCGCAGTGTTGCTTGAAGGCGTGCTGACGTTTGTGCGGTCGGCAGCGCTGACGCCTTCTGCCACGACGGTGACAGCCGGTGCCGTGAAGTTGACGGTGTCACCCGAGCGGCCCAGGACTTCCTCGGTGTAGACCACCGTTTTGCCGATATCGGCGGAAGTAGGCACATAGTTCGGCCCCCAACCCTTGTCCTGCCCGTTTACCTTCCAGATGGCATTGATGACGTACCCATTTCTGTAGCTGCCCATGTTACGGGAGAGCTGCCGACCGACAACGGCGCTGCCAGTCGCGGAAATGCTCGGCATGGTGTTCGCAACCGGATAGCCTGGCTTGACCTGGGCGGCTTGGACGGGCGCGCCAATCGGGGCGCCAACTGAGTTGGTGACGATGATGGCAGGTGCAGTGAATTCCTGCGTGCTGCCATCGTCGCCGCGCACTTCCTCGGTATAGACGATGTGTTTGCCAATATCTTCACGAGCCGGGGTGTATTCCGGTCCCCAGCCCTTGTCAATACCATCCACCCGCCAGATGGCATTCAGAACATGGCCATTCTGATACGAGCCCATTTGCCGTTCCAGTTTTTGGCCCACGACGGCCGGTTTGGTGCCGGTTGTGAGGCGGGGCAGGGTGCTGGCGCTCAACTGGTGGTCGGCCACGACACTGACGGGGGCGCTGTAGAAGGTCGCGCTCTTGCCATTGGCCGGGTTTCGTACGCGCTCGGCGTAGCTTAGTTTTTTGCCGACGTCTGCAGACGTGGCCGTGTAGGCTGTCTGGGTGGCGCCGCTGATGGGCTGGCCATTGCGCATCCATTGGCGGGAGCTGGTCTGGCCATTCCGATAGGTGCCTGCAACCGCATTCAGACGTGTACCGGCTTTGACTTCGGCACTAGCCGAAATTCTGGGCGCCACGAGCTGTGCGGGTGACGCGGCGTCGACAACGGTGACCTCGGCGCTGTAGAAGGTTTTGATTTCACCGGTTTTCGGATTGCGAACTCGTTCACCGTAAATGATTTTTTGGCCGATATCGGCTGCCACCGGCGTATAGCTGGCCGCGTAGCCATTGCTGATTTCTTCTCCGTTACGCAGCCGGAATCCTTCGAATGCCACCCCATTCTGGTAGACACCGGTGACCCTGGTTACCGGTACGCCGACGACCAGGGGCTGGCCAGGGGGGGCGAATCGGGGCGCTACACTCATGCGGGGGGCGCTTGCCGATGTAGAGGTGCTGGGCTTGGCGGCCGGTGGCGGGCTGCTTGGCCTGACGGTGACCTGACCGTTGGCTCCGACTACCGTGACTTCTGGGCTGTAGACGGTGATGACTTCACCGGTTTTAGGATTGCGAACCCGCTCCCCATAGACCAGCACCTGGCCGATGTCCGCAGCAACCGGGATATAAGCGGCCTGCTGGCCGTTTTCGACCGGTTGACCATTGCGCAGCCGGAACCCTTCGAATGGTTCGCCGCCATCATAGTCGCCGACAACGCGCGTGACGGATTCGCCGACACGGATCTGCCGGCCAGCCGGCCCAAAGGCCGGGGCCTTGCGTATGACAGGGGCGGTGCTGCTGACCACGGTGACCGGGGCACTTTCTGCCCAGGTTTCTTCACCGGTCAGGGGGTTGACGACGCGTTCGCGGTAGACAATCTGCTTACCGAGATCAGCGGCGGTCGGTGTGTAAGCGGCTTGCTGGCCGTTGGCGACTTCGCCCCCGCCAACGTAGAAACGATGACCTTCGACCGGTTCGCCGTTGCGGTATTCGCCCACGACACGGGTGATGGCGCGACCGACGCGGACAGCCTGGCCGATGGGGCCGAATGAGGGGGCTTTCAGAATGGCCGGCTGTGTGGCCGTCACTTTGACTGCCTTAGCCAGTTTACTGCCATGATATTGCGGTGTGTAATGCTCGTCCGGCATGGTCAGGCCGGCGGCGGGCTGATATGCCGCAGCCAGTTGAGAAGCCGATGTCTGGGCGCCTTCGCCGGTGGCTGACGGGCTGTCGCCGGGGGGGGCGTCAGTGCCGCCACAGGCTGCCAGCAGACTGGCGCTCAGGAACAACGCCGCAAGTACTTTGGGTGATGAGGTCGAGGGAGCGCCGGGAGGAGCAAGAGAGTCTGCGATCCTTGGCATAAAAAGCTGCTTATCCATAAATCTGGTGATGGTCGTATGGTTGGTAAGCCCGACAGATCCCCGAAGTGGCTGTCGACGTTGTGGTGTGCGCATAAGTGATATGCGCGAAGCACTCTACGGACAGCCGTTTTGGTTGTTAAACAACATATGATGGGCGGTATCTGGTGAGAGACAAGGCGACACTTCACGCAGAAAAGGGGTTGTCAAGACGGTGTTTTGGGCGATTTGTTAAATAAAAGCAACAAAATTTGTGTGTTTTGTCCTGCTGGATGAAAAGAAGGGTGGGCACTCCCGTCAGGCCAGGTCGGGTTATTTGTGGCGTACAGGCGACAGGCGCCTCGGATGCGCCGGACGATGTTCCGGTCAGTGCGCTTGACGGAAAAGTCCCTATGGGAGCCCCAAAAATGGCACGGTGCGGTCTCTCGCCTTACAATGGGCGGCACGCCAGACAGGAACGGGCATTTCCACTGTCCGGTTTTCGTGTTCTGGAGGGCGTGCACAGTTACCTGTTACTGCGCCCTGAGCGTGGGTATTCTGGCGGCCCCGCGTTCACTGCTGGCCCATGGGGCCAACGACGCATGCAGCTGTCCGGCTGCCACCTTCCGAACTCCATTTCCTGCTCCAAGGGTTCATCGTCATGACAAAACCTGCAGTCAGTACCCTTCACAGGCTGTCCTGGGCCCTGGCGGTTGGTTTGGCGCTGACAGGTTGCAAGTCCACGGTAACGCCCAGTGGAGATTGCAAGCCGGTGGCGGTCAATCGCGGCGAGGACGGGCTATCCCTGACGGTGTCGGATCGGGTGGTCAAGACCATGGGGCCCGAGTACTTCGGCTTCAACCTGGAAAACAGTGAGTTCCAGCTGTCGCTCTGGGATGCCGGGCGGCAGCGGGTCCGTCCGGAAGTCAGCCGCTTTCTGAAGCAGCACTTTCCCGGCGCGCTTTATCGTTATCCTGGAGGCACCACGTCCAATTATCATCGCTGGAAAACCTCGGTGGGCAATATCGCCAGGCGAAAGTCGGTTCGGATCAATGACTGGATCGAGCTGCCCCGCATCGAATTCGGTGTAGATGAGTATCTGGATTTTGTGAGCGATGTCGGTGGTCAGGTCTGGTATGTGCTCAACCTGAAAGGGGACATCGACAAGCTGGCTTCCGTCGATACGCTGTCAGGCGAAGCCGGGGAGCTGGCTCACTACATCGGGGCGCGACACATGAAGGTCGTGCGCTGGGAGCTGGGCAACGAGCTTGACCGTTTTGGGGAAAAATGGAAGCCCGAGCGTTATGTAAGCCGGGCACAGCGCGTCATGGCGGCTGTCCGCAAGTCGGATCCCGACGCACGTTTTGTGGCCATGATGGCCGATTTTGATGCGCAGGCTGACGAGGGTATCAATGCTTCCCAGTACAACATCGCCGTTGCTCGGGGACTCAAGGCTGACGGCGTGACCGAATTCGCCCAGCATCTTTATTATGATGGTGAGCCGGATGGCCCTCCGGTCACCAACCGGGTCGATCACCTGTGCCAGTCGATTGCAGATGCGGAGCATGGTGGCGTGGCTGAACGCGCCACGGGCTTCTGGATCACCGAGCATGCTCGCTGGCCGGATGGGCAGGGTGAAGAATGGAACCATCACTGGCGCCAGTCGGGCGACCTTGGCGCCAGCCTTGGCGTGGCGGATCTGATCATCGCCAGCACACAGCTTGCACAGGTCAAGGGTGGGGATCTGCATTCCCTGCATGGCAGCACTGGCCCCTGGCCGATGTTCCATCAGCCGGAGGGAACAGCGGCCTATTACCCGTCGCTGCCTCTGCTGGCTTATGCGCTCCTGCGCCAGACCCAGCTGCCGCTGGTGCTGGAGACCCGCAGTACCAGCGGTAACCCGGCAAAGTACAGTGGTGGCTATACCGCCCGGGGCACGGTCATGACCGACCAGACGCACAGTCACTACAGCGTCTGGGCCATCAACCGTGACCAGGATGCCGCCGAGATCACGCTCCACATACCAGCGCTGGCGGGCCTGCATGTTAAGGCCATGCTGGCCAGTCTGGGTGGCGGTTCGCCGAAGATTAATAATTATGATCGACAGGTTATTGATGCACCCAGACAGCAGCCCATCGAGCTGAGCTTCGATGCCAAGGGGATGGCTCACTACACTGTGGCACCCTATTCCGTATCGGGATTGACCTTTGCGCGAGCGTCGCATTGAGACATCCCGCGATTTCCTTTTCTGCCAGAACACACCACAGAAACCATGTCGGAACACGCCGATCACAACCCCTATAGTGCGCGGCGTATTGCCGCCGGCATGAAACATTTCCTGATGGGCAAGGCACTGACCTCGGTGGCTGGCGTCGGCGCTTTGCTGCTGATCGTCCGTCATCTGCCTGTTGAGGAATTCGCAGCCTATTCCGTGCTGCTGGGCCTGACCGAGGTGCTACTCACGCTGACTTCGGTGGGGACTGGCCAGATTCTCACCCGTTTCGTCCCCGAGATTTTCAATCTGCGCTATGCCTGGGCGCTGCGTCGGCTCATCGGTTATTCCATGGGTCTGCGTCTGGTGCTGATCCTGCTGACTGTCATGGTGCTGATTGCCTTTCCGGTCTGGCTGGCGGATTGGGTCAGCCTCAAGCGCTGGCTGTTTCCCATGCAGCTTTATCTGCTGGTTGTCCTGTTTCGCACCACATCTAACTCTGAATTCCAGATTCTGGAGGCGATGCTGGAGCAAAAGCGTGGCCAGACCGCTTTTGCGGCGGTGACCGTCGGCAAGTTCATCGGGGTGCTCGGGCTGGTCTGGTTCCAGAAAATGAGCCTGATCAATCTGATTTTTGTCGAGGTGGTCAACGAATCCATCGGCGCTTTTGTCATGAGCTGGGGGGTCTATCAGGCTAGTCGCGACCGGCCAGGAGATAACACCGATGTACCGCTGCAACGTGAGTGGCTGCAGAAGAATACGCGGCGGATGATCGACTTTGGCGTCAAGGGCTATACCCAGGGGCTGATCATCCTGCCCTATGGTGGCATGGTAAACCGGCTGGTGGCCGGCAACCAGTTTTCTGCCATCCAGGTGGCCCTGTTCGGTTTCGCCCAGTCTATTTTTGACCAGCTGCAGCGGTATCTTCCTGCCCAGCTCTTTAACGGTATGATCCGCCCGGTGATGGCGGCGCGTTATTCGGCCAACGGCTCCTACAAGGAGGCGGAAACGGTGGCCAATGCTGCCCTGACCGTCAATCTGGTCCTGATTGGCCTGGCCGCTACCTTCTTTGCGGCAGGAGGGGGTGATTTCTACCTTTGGCTCTCGAAAGGCAAGTATGGCTCCGATGCAGCGGTGTTGATTCTCATGATGTGTCTGGACATGGCTCTGGAGTCCTGGCGCCACTCGCTGGAAAACATTTCGCACACCGTCGAACGCTACGGTTTTCTGGTCTTCAGTAACGCGTTTCTTGGGCTGTCGCTGTTGCTCGGCGTCGCACTGGCACCCCGGTTCGGCATTGTCGCCCTGCCGGCGGCCAACTGTATCGGCCTTGTGCTGGCCAATATCATGGTTGGTTACTGGCTGCGGCGGACCGGTTTCCCTTACCAGGTCTATCTGCGGCATATCCTCGCCTGCCTGTGCGCCAGTGGTGTCGGCCTTGTGGTGGCAGTGACGCTCTATCATGCCTTCCAGCAGTGGTGGTGGCGCATCCTGTTTGCTTCGCTGGCGTATCTGGCTGTTCTCGCCCTGTTCCTGCGCCCCCGGCAGGAGGAAATCCGTATCTTCCAGGCGGTGCTCAAGCGCAAGCGCGGCCAGCCTGAGGCCGCCGCCGACGGGGCGACACCGACGGTCTGACCCGATGTGCTCTGCTCCGGTCGGCATGGGTTATCTTGGCGTGTCGCTGCCGGTGCCGATCCAGCAGCCAGACCCTGCACAGGGCAGGCAGGCCGCGCCGGTATCAGTTGCTTGCCAGTAGCGGATGGCCGGCGATGTGCTCGGAATGAGCATGGACTTGCCCGCAAATACCTTCTGGTCACCGTGGATAGCGTACGGCCCAGTCCAGAAGATTCTTGAGCTCGGCCGCGACGCTGCCATTGTGCTCGGCGCATGCGAATACAACGGCGTCGTGGCTGTCGAGCTCAGCGAAGAATTGCTTAACCCCGGCAGGAAATCCTGCCTGTTCAGCATCCACGCCAGAGAATGACAGTGGAAAATCGCGCGCGCTGCGAAAGCTGATGTTGTGTTGCCCCTGGTGCGCTGCGGCAGAGCGCACAAGCTGGCCATGGATGGATTGGCGACTGTGGTATCTGCATGAGTAATTTCATATTTGACTGATCAATACATAATAGACAAAACAAAAATGCCATGCTGGCCCGGGCGTTGCGCACCCAAGTTATGAAGGAACGGGCATCCTTTTTCGACACAATTCATCAAGACGGCAAGGTAACCGGGCACACAGGCCGAGCGTGAATTGCAGTTATTCTTGAACGATCAGTCAAATATCGATGATGATGCCAGATCAGGGGATGCCGAATGAAAAACGATCATGCGCTGGTTCAGGCCGTTGCGAGAATGATCGACGTCGCCTGTCATGACCGTGTACTGAAGAATTCCCGACGGTCTGCGCAGAAGATCTGCAGATCGTCATGCCGAAGGAGGATGGCCAGGTTGAGACGTTCGACTACGGCAGCAACATTGCATTCTGTCTGGCGAGCTCGCGCAAAGGATGCGCGACGCTGCATTTGACGGATGAGGGATAGGCGCAATGGCAGGTTGCTTTTCCAGGCAGCATCAGTCGCCTGGCAACTGAAAGGGGCGGACGAGCATGAGCAACAACATCCCGGACAAGGTCATCGTCATCACTGGTGCATCATCGGGAGCTGGCGAAGAAACGGTGCGTCATCTGGCCGTCCGGGGAGCCAGACTGGTGCTTGGGGGCAAGACGAAGGGATCGCCTGCTTAAGCTGGTCGACGAAATCCGGGCTGCAGGCGGCCAGGCGGGCCGATCAGGCAACCTGACGACTTCACACGGCCTGCCCGGTTTTTCGGCAGATCAGGGCCAGATAAGGCAGAACGGCGCAGCCGCGATGAGAGGCTCTCCTCAGAACTGCGCCAGGATGCTCTCCATCGTATCTTCGAGGAAATCCTGTTGTGGCCTGGAGCGGCCCAGCAGGTGCAGGCCGTAGTAGCTGCTCATGAAAGCCCGCGCCAGCGACAGCGCCGAACGCTCCGCCGATACCTCGCCGCGGCGCTGTCCTTCTGCAAACAGCTGGCACAGCATCTGCTCCAGCCAGTGCACATGGGTCTGGTTGATCTGTGCCACCACGGGATCCTTGCCGGCCCGCTCCAGCGCCGAGAAGAGAACCATGCAGCCGCGACGCCTGGCCGGATCCATGTTGTCTTCGATACCTTGCTGCATCAGGACGCGCAGGCGCTCCTTGACGGTGCCGGGCCTCTCCAGAATCCGTGACTGCGCCTAGATACCATATTCCTGATAGCACTTGAGTGCTTTGTGATAGAGCCCCTGCTTGCTGCCAAAGGCGTTGTACAGGCTGCCCCTGCCCAGGCCGGTGCGTTCGACCAGCTCCTGCGTCGACGCCGCTTCATAGCCGTTGGACCAGAACACCTCCATCGCGGCCTCGATGACCGCCTTGTCGTCGAATTCTCTGGGTCTGCCGCTCATGGTCTATTCAGGAGGTCGAGCGCCATGTCGATGACGCTTGGTCTGTCAGGGGGCCGGCGCAGACTTCATTCTAACGATCAATCGGCTGCCGGCGCCTGGGCCGTTCGTACCGGTCGCGGAGGTACGCATGAAAAAGCGCCCATACCAGGGGCAGGGCGCTTTGGACGAAGGGATGGCGACGCTGTGCGTTCAGGTCGCCGATGCGCGACCATCCTGTGCACCGGAAGCAGCCGCCTTGGGGCTCGTCTTCAAGGGTTCCGGGTACTCCAGTACGGTATAGTGAATATCAGCGTTGTCGATGTGGTGGGGGTAGAAGAACGGTACGCCAATCAGAAAGCCAGAGCTGCGGGCAGCGGTGCCGGCCAGATCCTGCAGGAAACTGACGCCCGGCCGCCGGAGGTTCTTGGCCACGATATAGCCCACGAACAGCAGAATCCACCACGGACTTGCGAAGATCGCCAGCAACAGGGATAGCGCAAAGACGGCCGTCGGGCGCTGATGGGAGATCAGCAAAGGCCAGTAGCTACGATTCAGCCAGTGACGTCGGAAGACGACGCCGGGATAGCACATGCTGCCATCGAGCAGCATCCGGCCAAGCCGGTGCCACTGGAAATAGTCGACAGTGTGATGGGTCGCCATGACGGTGGCAAAGGCATAGATCCGGTAACCGGCGGCACATAGCCGCAGCCCGAGCTCCTGGTCTTCGTTGACACGCATTTCCGTCATGAACCCGCCTACTTTCTCGAAGGCTTCCCGTTTGATCAGCGAGATTCCCCCCAGCTCAGAACGGTAGCCGCTGGCCCGTACCTTGTAGCGATCAGGGCCATCCGTCAGGAAATGACCGTTCGGATCGTAGAACTTCTCGGGTAGCTGTCCGGACGTCACGTCATGAACCGGCTGACCATCGGGGCCAATAGCGACTTTGAGGAAGTCCGGGCCAACTTCCATGTCGCCGTCGATGAAGAAAAAGGCATCGCCCTTGGCTACCGCTGTGCCGGCATTGCGTGCAATGGCGGCATTGGTGTAGCCGGACAGGCGAACAATGGTCACATCCCTGCCAAGACGCTCCCGGACGCGCTCGGGAGTTCCATCCGTGGATTTTGAGTCTACGAAAACAATCTCAAAGTGCTCAAGCCCAGCAGACCTGGTTGCGGCCAGGACACTGTCCAGACACATATCGATTGTTTCGACCTGGTTTCGGGAAATGATGATGATGGAGAGCAGAACAGCCTCCTTGACGAGTCTGAATACGGGAAAAATGCGGATCTGGCATCGTTTTTACCCATATGCCAGCACAGATTTCCCGGGAGCGACACGATGATACTACCGATATCTTGTTGCCACAGGGAAACCGGACATGATATTGGTACAACAGACTTCTTGATATTCAGCGCGGATTTTGTCTGCTCGACAGCACGGGTAAGCCTGCAGCGCTCTTACCGCCGGCCCTGGCGGTGTACTCAGGTCGTATGAATGGGGGGGCTGACCGACGGCGTAACCGCTACCATTTCCTCACCATCCTCGGGCGGGATGACCTGGGCGGATGTCATGCCAACCAGCTCAGTCAGAACCCGACGCCGAATCGGCGTGCGGATATCGTCCGGAAACTTGCGCCCAAAAAATGCATGGGACCGCTTCAGAAAATCGAAGTCTGCATCCGTTAGCCAGGCCGGGTTTGCTTCGATGAAGGTGACAATACAGTGGTTCATCGGGCCATGCTTGAGCCCCTGCTGTTTGACAGCCTGCATGAGCATAGAGGGAATCAGGTATTCATCCGCAATACGCAGCTTAGGGAAGTGACGCTGGATATCGGGCTGTGTGAAGCGTTCCAGCATCCAGCCGATGACAGGTCGGCGGGCACCGAACCAGGTCGATCCGTAGTAAGGTGAAAACGACTTGGTAAAGACGTGTCCGCCAATCGTAGGATTCACGAAGAGCCGTGTCACAAAGCGGGCCAGGCGGGCAACAGGGCGCAATTTACCCTGGCTATCCAGATTGCCGCCAGTGCGCAGCTGCACGCCGGCTACATCGCGACGCTCGGCCGTATTGTTAAAATACAGCACCATCATGCGGCGTAGCAGCCGATGCCGGAAACTTTCCTCTCCGGCAAAGCCGCGGTATGCCGCTGTCATCAATGCGTCTTCATCGGTCAGCATATCGATCCAGGCGAAGTCAACATCCGTCTTGTTGGATGCCACATGCTCCTCGATGGCCTTGATCGGTTTGATGGGCAGGCAGGTTGGGCTCAGAATCTGCAGATAATCAAATTCCAGATTCTCGTAGGCATAGCGCATGGCATGAAAAATGCCTTCCGAGAATCCCCAGATTGCCCAACCGGTACGTTTGGGCTGAGGAACGAAGCGCACATTGGGTTCGTTGACCGAGAAGTCGGGGGTCTGGCTGAAGTCGTGATGGACAAGCACTGTGTGCGGGGCCAGAGAGCGCGCCAACTGCGCCACCGAGTCCGCACTGTGGATGGCTGACATCACAACAAAAACAATCTTGGGTTTCATGGCTGGTACAGGGGCTGCTCGGTGAAGGTCGCCAGGGTGTCTGCCCGGAATCGGTGCTGAAAGTGCTGTCTTGCCCGTCGGCTGCTATGCCTCTGCCGCGAAGACACCGACGTCCGGACTATGCTAACGGTCGATCAAGGATAAGTACCTGATCGACCGTATAGGTAACATTTATGAAACATTTTTTTCAAAAGATCATGAGCGATCTTGCTCTATTTCTCAGAAAAATAGAGCACATCGCGTTGATTTTGTTGGAATAACAAGAGGATTGGCCACACGATGGAGCAAGAAAGTCACGTTGCCATCATGCAACGTTTGGCGCCTGGATAAACAGGCAAAATGGACGGACGGTTAATCGCCGGTAGCGCGGCGGTGTCGCGATCTGCTCATAAGCGTACTAATACACTGTCAGATGGCACAGGGTCTATAGAATGGCAAACCCATGAAAACGCCCGCACCACGCCTCCTTTCCCTGAACTCCTACCACTACCGTCGTGGAGGCTCAGACGTTGTCTACCTTGAGCACGACGCGCTATTTCGGGAGCTCGGATGGGAAACCGCTGTGATGTCCATGCATCACCCAAAGAACATGGCCTCGCCCTGGAGCGAATACTTCGTCGATGAACTGGAGTTTGGCAATGCACATGGTCTGAAAGACAAGCTGCTCAAGGCATCCAAGGCCATCTATTCCTTTGAAGCCCAGGATAAACTACGCCAACTGCTGCGGGTCTTTCCTGCCGATGTTGCCCACCTGCACTGTATCTACCATCATCTGTCGCCGTCTGTGCTGCCCGTGCTGCATGATGCCGGAATCCCTTCGGTACTGACCGCGCACGATCTGAAGATCGCCTGCCCGGCCTACAAAATGCTCAACAGCACCGGTGTCTGCGAACGGTGTCGGGACGGTTCTGTGCTCAATGTGCTGCGCCATCGCTGTGTTCGTAACTCCCTGGGCGCCAGCGCCATTGTGATGCTGGAGTCCGGCCTCAGTCGCACCATGAACATCTGGCAGAAATACTTGGGTCGGGTGGTGGCGCCTTCCCATTTCTACCGGGACAAGCTCATTGAGTGGGGCTGGCCTGCCTGGCAGGTTGCCTACGTTCCCAACTATGTCGACGTCAATGCTTTCACCCCGGCCTATGAGCCAGGCGACTACGTGCTGTTTGCCGGTCGTCTTGCTCCAGAAAAGGGGGTGGCAACCCTGGCCAGGGCTGCGGCGATGGCCGGCATCAAGTTACGTGTTGCCGGTACCGGTCCGCTGGAAGCAGAGCTGAAGGCCATGCCGGGAGCAGACAGCATCGAATGGCTGGGTTTCTGTTCTGGTGATGCTCTCTGGAACCAGATCCGGGGGGCTAGAGCGCTGGTTCTGCCGAGTGAGTGGTATGAGAATGCGCCGATGAGCGTGCTGGAAGCATTTGCCAGTGGCAAACCGGTCGTTGGTGCTGACATTGGTGGCATTCCTGAAATGATTACATCCGACACAGGCTGGGTCTTTCCCAGCGGTGATGTCGAGCGGCTGGCCGCGGTCCTGACCGAAGTCGCCTGTCGGCCCGATCATGAAATCGCCGAGATGGGGCGCCAGGCGCGAATACATTGCGCCACACATTTCAACCGTACGCGGTATATTGAAGGGATCGAAACCGTATATCGTGAGCTGGGAGTCAAGTTTTGAGCAACGAATCTCTTGCTGCGTCCGCCGCTGCCCTGCCGGCTACGACGTCAGGCCATGCCCTGCGCATCCTGGGCATTCGGGGCGTGCCGGCAGCCCACGGGGGTTTCGAAACCTTCGCTGAATATCTTGCACTCTACCTTGCGGAAAAAGGCTGGCGCATCACGGTCTATTGTCAGGTAGACGGGACGGGTGCCATCAAGGAAGACAGCTGGCGGGGTGTCCGGCGCATCCATATTCCCGTGGACCGGGAAGGGCCAGCCGGTACCATCCAGTTTGACTGGATAGCGACCCGACACGCCCAGAAGGCAGGCGAGCCCTGTCTGACATTGGGGTACAACACCGCCATTTTCTGCACGTTGTTGCGTCTTGCACGCCTGCCCAATGTCATCAACATGGATGGTATCGAATGGCAGCGGGCGAAATGGGGCATGGGCCCAAAGGTCTGGTTCTATCTCAATGAGTGGGCTGGTGCGTGGCTGGGCAATCATCTGGTCGCCGACCACCCGGAAATCAAGACACACCTTTCAAGACGCACAAGTCCTGACCGCATTACGGTCATCCCGTACGGCGCGGAAGACATCCGGTCGGCAGACAGTGCGCCGGTTACCGCGCTCGGCCTGGAGCCGGGCAGGTACCTCAGCGTCATTGCCCGGGCGGAACCGGAAAATTCACTACTGGAAATTGTGTCAGGCTTTTCCCGAAAGCCCCGCGGGCTGAAACTGGCGGTACTGGGCAAATATGACGCGGCCAACCCCTACCATCAGGCCGTCAAAGCAGCTGCGAGTGACGAGGTCAGGTTCCTGGGGGCCATTTATGACAAGGCCATCGTTCAGGCGCTACGGTTTCACAGCGCAGCGTATGTGCATGGCCATCAGGTGGGGGGTACCAACCCCTCGCTGGTGGAGGCGCTGGGAGCGGGCAATGCTGTCATCGCGCACGACAACCGCTTCAACCGTTGGGTTGCGGGCCCAGGGGCCGCCTATTTTGATGGTGCCTCCGGTTTTGCCGATCAACTGGAGAGTATCCTGGGGGATCCAGGACGTCTCGACGCCATGCGCCGGGCGTCCCGGGCGCGTTTCGAGGCCGAGTTTCAATGGGACAAAATCCTGTCGGCCTATGAGACGCTGCTTCTGAAATACCAGAAGTGAACCGGCCCATGATACGCCTGGACGGGATCCGGGCGATCACGCTGGATCTTGATGATACGCTGTGGCCGGTTAAACCGGTGCTGTTACACGCTGAGCAGGTAATGCGTGACTGGTTGAGGCCACGTGCACCACGGGCCGAGCAGGCGCT
The DNA here is from genome assembly GCA_030527825.1 of Lautropia sp. Taxonomy (GTDB): domain Bacteria; phylum Pseudomonadota; class Gammaproteobacteria; order Burkholderiales; family Burkholderiaceae_E; genus Lautropia. Next base: position 51,184 of record JAUNAC010000001.1, on the reverse strand, counting down.
GGCAGAAGGTCGATATCGGATCGAAGACATCAGGCGAAAGCATCCAGACCAATCGCATGACATGGGCTGGATCAGGCGCCAGCTGCTTACGACCGTGCTGCTGGCTTGTTCGGAGGATCCGGCGCTGGCTGATCTGGCCTTTGATATTTTTCTGGCGGCACGTCAGCAGGTTCAGCCTTGGCCAGATGTCGCGGAAGTCCTGGCCGTCTGGGCAAAACGTTATCGAATTGCTGCGCTCACCAATGGCAATGCAGATATTTACCGCACGCCGCTAGGCACTTATTTCACGGCCAGTATCAGCGCTTCCCAGTTTGGCGTTGCCAAACCCGATGCGCGAATATTTCATGCCGCCTGCGAAGCGCTTGACGTGCCTCCGCAGCAGACGTTACACATCGGCGATGACTGGGTTCTGGATGTGCGGGGAGCTCGGGAAGCGGGGCTACATGCTGTCTGGCTGGTCCGCTCTGGTCTGGAAACACAATTTGTTGTAAAAACAATGAATGTGAGCGAGCCCGCTGCACGTCCCTTCTTCAGTATGTATGATATAGACGACGTTTTGAAAAAATAATTATGACCATCGTTATCAATTGTTCTCTATGTGTGCAATACGTCAAACTTTGAAGCAAAGAGGCTATCCCGTTACATAAGGGAGGGGCTTATACTGCTTCGGGCTAGTGAGAGAGTTCGCCGGATTCTGATCCATCTTCCTGGTCGTGACGGAAATTTTCCTTTCAATTCAAGTGGGTTGCCACTGCGAGTCCGCATCCCCAATAGGGAATCATTCATGCTGATCGATGCAAATGAACTGGCCTCTGGCTCTGTCATCCAAACCCAGATTTGTATCATTGGTGGTGGCGCCGCCGGCATCACCATGGGGTTGACCTTTGAGAAGGCCGGTATTGATACCGTCATTCTGGAAAGTGGCAGCTATGTTCGTGATGAGGCGACGGCTGATCTGTATCGTGGCCCCAGCGTAGGTATTCCCTACGATTTTTCGGATGGTACCCGTAGCCGCTATCTGGGCGGGAGCAGCAACTGCTGGGGAGGGTTCTGTCGTCCCTGGGATCAAATCGCATTCGAGCGCCGTCCCTGGGTCAATGCCAGTGGCTGGCCCATTGGCCGTGCGGAGCTGGAGCCCTACTACCAGCGGTCACACGCTGTCCTCCATGTTCCGTCTGATGACTATAAGCTGCAGGACTGGGTTGGACAGACGGGTGAGGCTACCCGAGGAAAGTCGACGGGCCTGTCATCCAAGGCTGCCAGCTACCCATTTGATCCCGATAAGATCGAAGAGATCATTTCCCAGTACAGCCCGCCACTGAAGCTTGGGGAGGCGTATCGGGAAGATCTCAAGGCGGCTCGCCATGTGAAGCTTTACCTGAAGGCCAACGTGGTGGAGATCCAGTGCAACCCGTGGGGAGGTGCAGTCGAGAGTGTCAAGGTCAGAACCCTGAAGGGTGTCTCGGCCACGGTGCAAGCCAAGGTTTTTGTCCTGGCATCGGGCGGCATCGAGAATGCCCGTCTGCTGCTGGCCTCCAACCGTCAGCAGAGCGCCGGTATCGGTAACCGGTATGACCTGGTGGGACGCTATTTCCAGGATCATCCCCGCTTTCTCAACGGCATTGTCGAATTTGCAGAGCCTTACCGGCACAATCCTTTGTTCGACATCAAGTTCCACTGTATCGTCAACAAAGTGAACATTGGTGGGGTTGATATCTCGGGTCAGATGCGTATCCCCTATAAGGTTCAGGAAGAACGGGGTCTGCTTGATGCCCAGATGTGGTTCCGTTCGTTGTATGCGGGAGAGGGCACCAATGTGGTACGGGCGCTATATCGTCTGCGTCAGCGAGTGCGCGGCAAGTGGTCGCCGCTGGTGGGATTGAGTGAGGATCTGGGCCTTATTTTTTCGCATCCCATGGATTCTCTGGCTTATACGGTTGCCCATTCGACTGGCTCGCTCAAAATGGTGCGTCATGTCACGATGGAGCTGATTGCGGAGCCGGAGCCAGATCCCAATAGCCGGGTCATGTTGAGCGATGATCTGGATGCACTCGGTATGCGTCGTACAAAAATTGACTGGCGTCTCAGCCAGCGCGTCAAAGATACGGTGGATACATCATTCGAGTTGCTGGCCCGTGAGCTGGAAGACAAGAAAATTGCCAAGGTCACGTTGGGGCCACGCATTAATGATGTGGGATGGCCTGCTGACATGGAGGGCACCTACCACCACATGGGTACAACGCGCATGAGTGATTCTCCTCGTGAAGGTGTGGTGGACCGTGACTGCAAGATTCACGGCATGGACAATTTTTATATTGCTGGTTCTTCCGTGTTTCCCACGTCTTCGTCAAATAACCCCACCATGACGCTGATCGCTCTTGCGCTACGTCTGTCTGATCACCTGGTAGAACAGTTCCGGAGTAAGTCTCCGTTTGAAGCAGAGGCTGTCAACGCGGTTGCGGCAAACGAGAGTGTCAAAGTGGAGGCGGTGGCCTGACGGTCAGTCACCGATCCCGACCGGAATAGCGGTCGGACACCCTGTCTTCAGGAGCCAATATCGCAAGCGGTATTGGCTCTTTTGACGTCAAGGCATTGATCATGACGTTGCGTGGCTATCAGATGTCCCTTATCGGGTATTTCCCGCCGTCAGGATGCGGGTATCTGTGAAATATGTCAGCGTTGGATTTTGCGCCCGGGAGGATGATTGGAATAGCTTCTGGTCGCTATGTTGTATTGCGTGCTTGCCGTGTTATCCATGGCTGAAGGTATGCAGATGGCGCGGATCCGGCGAAACGGATTTTCGCAGAGGCATCTTCAATTCACTTGGGTTGATCGTCATGAGAGTATCGATGCCTGCTTTCAAGCTTGCCCCGTTGACAATGCTGACCGTATTGGCCGCCTGTGGCGGAGGCGGGGGGAATTCCGCTCCGGCTGTAGCTACAACTGCCGGTACAACCGCTCAGGCGGGTGGTGTGATGATCAATACGCCATCGCCATCGCCAGCAGACAGCGCCAGTTCTACAGGGCAGCCGGTTGTCGATGTACGCCCCGCCGAGCAGACAGGCGGCATACCAGACAATGCCGCTCCAGTGATTCCATCTCCGCCTAAAGCGGGCCTGCAACCTCGACCCCCGGAAATCCTCGCTTCGGGAGGGGGATCATCTGCTAAGCCAGGCACCTCGCAGATACCGGGTGCTGAGCAGCAGAATCAGAACGATGGAGCCTTTGCTGCGGCCGGTCAGGGTGACAGAAGTACACGGGGAGATTGGTCGGCGAAGATCAACTGGCCGGTCGTCTCTATCCATGCGGCGCTTACTGCGGATGGCCGGGTGCTGACCTATGGTACTGATTACAACGTCAAGCAGGATAGCCAATTTCGTTACGATGTCTGGGATCCATCAATGGGTATGGATGATGCGTCTCACCTGCTGCTGCTCAATTCCACCAAGACCTTTCTTTTTTGTTCCGCGCAGATCCTGCTGCAGAACGGCCAGATGCTTATACTGGGCGGAGATCTCCTGAAGGATGGCCGGGTAACCAACCGGGGGGTGAAAGATGCCAACCTGTTTGACCCGACAAACAACCAGCTTACCCCTGCCCGCAACGAAATGACGTTGCCGCGCTGGTACGGAACAGCGACTACATTGCCGACAGGCGAGGTCTATATCCAGGGAGGGACGGATGGAGAGCGCCACCCGGAGATCCGCAAGGCTGATGGGAGTTTCAAGGCTCTGACGATTGACACCGAAGCCAAGCGGAAGGTAAACGACTCGGATATGGCTATTTTCGAGAATGACTACCCGCGCAATTTCGTCGGGCCAAACGGAAAAGTGTTTGGTTTCGACCCGCACTTTATGTACGAAATCGATCCCTATGCCAATCGCGGTGAAGGGAGTGTGAAGATTTTTGGTGCCCACTGGGACTTCCCGCGTGTTGACGAAAGCGGCAAGGAAGACTGGTCATATTACCGCTGGTGGATGGCGACCTCCACCACCGCGATGGTGGGCCCGGGGCTCATTCTCCAGTTTGGCGGTGGTGACCCTGAAGGCCGGCCTGGCAAGGAGAATGCTTCCCGGCTGACGCTGATCGACATCAATGGTGAGAAACCGAAATTGATAGACGTGGCTTCGATGGACAAGGTCTACCATTGGAGCAATGCGACCATCATGGCAGACGGCAAGGTGTTGATCTCAGGTGGTTCGACCAAAAATTTGCTCCTGGATGCTGAAGAGCCGATCAATGAAGATGCGGGTGAAATCAATTATGACAGCATGATTTTCAACCCGAAGACGCGTGACATCACGCCGGGGGCGAGAATGAGCGTGCCGCGTTTGTACCACAGTGTGACGTTGCTGTTGCCTGATGCAACGGTGCTGTCCACTGGAGGGGGGCAGCCAGGGCCGGTCGACAATCTCAATGCCCAGATCTACCGTCCCCCCTATCTGTTCAACAAGGATGGTTCCCTGGCCAAGCGTCCCGTGCTGAAAGGGGAGGTGGGCAGTGGTGCCGTGGCCCTGGTGGCGGATCCCGCCAGTGTCATTCATATAGAAACGGACGATGCCAATGACATCGACAAAGTCACGCTGATCAAGACAGGGGCAGTGACTCATTCGTTCGATATGGAGCAACGCTACAACGATGTAAGTTTCAGAGTCAATGGCAAGGGTCTGGATATTGAGCTGCCAAAAAACAAGTTCCTGACGCCCCCGGGCTACTACCATGTGTTTGCCTTCAACAAGGCAGGTGTGCCTTCTAGGTCGCGGATGGTTCGTATCAATCCGTCGGAAAAAGCGCCGATCTGAGGCTCATCAGGGCACAGCAGTTTGACCGCTTCCGGCACTGATGATCCGGATTGACAGGCCCCTGGCAGACATGCTGTCAGGGGCTTTTCTATAGGCTCAGATTCGGCTGGCGGGGTTTGCTGTACTGCTCTGTGGTGTGCTGGATGGTGTTAGATCTGTGTATCGGCTTTTTTTGCCCTCCCGTCAGGTTGGGGGCAGCAGCACGAAAGTGTTGGCTTAGCCTTGCGTGATTCGTCCAACCACAAACAGGGATGGGCCATGGCAAGGCATGCAGGGAATTGCCTGTTTATGCCGGCTTGTTGCACGTGGCTGTTAATACATCATGGTGAATACACGTCATTGCACGCCTGCTGCTGCGTTGCTGCTGTCATTGATGTTGGGAGGCTGCGCGGCCACTCCCCAGGACGTGGGCAAGTCTGCGTCCGGCGAGTCCAGGGCGGAGGATGTCACATCAGTGGCCCAGCGTGGGCAGCAGGCATCCTATACCCCCTTCCAGCAAATGGAAGATTCGCAGATTGCACGTGATCAGGGGATCTATCGGGCTACACAGGCCAGGATTGCGGCACTCAACAGTGACAAAGGCATTCGTCTGGGCAACTATGCCTTGGCAAAGGCGCAGTGCTGGCTGGATGTCAGTTTTCACGAATATACCCGCAATGATCGCGGCGGCTTTCCCAAGGCTGCGCTGGCCCAGGCGACCGGGATTCTGGATCGCCTGGAGGCTGGCGAAATGCCGGATGTCAGTGATACGCCATTGGTCAACGGTGCCCGCAGACTGCGCGATGACCTGTGGGAACGCCATGCGCGCCTGCGTCAGGAGACGCAGGGGATGCGTTGCGCGGCAACCCGCCTGGCTTGTGCGGAAGTTGAGCTGGTGCACGCGGGCAACGAGATCCGTCAGGGGGGATGGAGACATGCCAGTCCTTATATCCAGATGGCCGAAGACCTGACAGATGATGCACAGCGGTTGTCCGAACAGTGTTCGGTCAAGCAGGTGCAGGCCGTTCAGAATGTTCGGCCACAGCTGCCTGTGCCAGTGCCTGCCGCAATGCCGTTAGAGGTAGAGGTCCGTTTCCGCTTCGATCGCTACAACGAGAGTGACATTCTCGCAGAGGATCGACAGAAACTGCATGCGTTCGCAGATGATCTGAAACAGGTGGTTTCGAATGCGGATGCTTTGATGGTGATAGGCTACACAGACCGTTTGGGTGGGCGGGGCTATAACGAACAGTTGTCGATGCGCCGGGCCACAACCGTTAAGGCCGTGCTGCAGCGTCTGGGCGTGGTGCTGCCGATGAATGTTCAGGCCAAGGGGGCTACAGAAGACTATTCATCGGGCTGTGACCAGACACCAGGAACATTGACGCATACCGTCGCCTGCCTGCAGCCTGACCGGCGGGTTATCGTCAGGCGAGTGCCACTGACGAAAAATTCCGTCCCTGGCAACTGAAGTGACCGATCGCGGCGGGTGACTGCGCCGGCAGAGCGTGTCAGGGCAAAAAAAAAACCCGTCTCCGATAGAGAAGAGACGGGCAGGAATTGCCGGGAAATAATCATTGTTGTTCTGTCCGGAACGAGGCACCTGGCGCGCCTAGGGCGGGTTTGGGGGCCTCAACCTGCGGGACATTGTAGGTTGAGGGTGAGTCAGGGGTGTTGACCTTTGTCAAGGAGCTGTTTGCGGCCCGTATCCAGGGAGCGCAGATGGGGCGTGGTATCTGAACTGAACCCGATTCGCCGTGCTATGGCTGCTTGGTAGATGTGTCCACAGTCCCGTCACCTTGTGAGGCAGACGCTGGTGTGGCGCAGATGTCGGGGTCTGAATAGTGTTTCATGACCTGGTGCAGGGTGCGCGTGTTGCGACGAAATCTGCGACAGTGCGGGCAGATGGACAGGTGTAGCCGCATGATCAGGCGGTCGGTCAGGGAAAGGCTCTCATCCTGATCCTGTGCAGCGGAAATCAGTCGAGTGACACGCAGGCATTTGCTGTGAGCGGGTGCTGGGGGCTTCATGGAGCGTGGCCGTCGGTTTTACGGAGTCGCGGGGAGGCTGATGGCTGGGCACCATCGCCCAGCCAATACAGTTGCAAACATTTCTGCAGTTTCAACCTGGCCCGATAAAGCATGACATTGATGTTATTGCTGGAGAGCTGGGTTTGCTGGCAGATTTCTCCTGTACTGAGGCCAAAATGCTCACGCATCATGAAAACCTGCGCTTGGATACCAGGCAGTCCGTTCAGGCATCGCTGCAGAATTTGCCAGAATTCACGGTTACTCAATAGCTGTTCGGGGGTGCCGACATCAGCCGGGGTTTCGCCGGTTGCCCAGTGGCCGTCTTTCCGAAACAGTATGGCTTCCAGTTCGTCTCCTTCGGGATCTTCAGTCTCAATGGCAATTTCGCGCGCCTGACGCCGGTAGCGGTGCCGCAGGGCGTCAGTAATCTTGTGTTTCAGGATGGCGAAAACCCAAGTTTTCAGGGCAGCTTCACCGCGAAAGGCTTCGGATTTGTCGAGGGCTGCAACGAAGGCATCCTGGACAACGTCTTCGGCTAGTGCACTGTCGCCCAGTTGGTGGGTGGCGTAGGACAGCATCTGCGGCCGCAGGTTTGCCAGCTGTTGCGCAGCGTTCATGAATGAGGAGAGTGGGAAAGAGTAAGCCAGCGAGGGACGTCCAGATTATGCCGCGGTATGGCAGAAAGCAGCATTGAATGGAACCGGGAATGGATTGATAACGGATGGGCGGCCTGATTGGGAGGACAGATGTTGAATCTGCGACGCTTGGTTTCGTCTAGAGGCCATGGGATGGCACGTTTTACGGCATGATTGCGAATTGGCTATGTGCCGGGAAACATGACTAATCCAGGGAGGGGCGATGCTGAGGTTTTCCATCAGGGGCTGGCGTGCTGTCAGTGGGCGTATGGGACAGGAAGCAGATTGGCGGGCCTGGGCAATGGGCATGGCAGCGGAGGATTTTCCGCCCAGATCCCCCACGCTGGATTTTTTGGCACCGATGCAGAGACGGCGCCTGAGTGCCTCAGCCCGTATGATGGTGGAGGCCGCATGGCCTTTGCTGGGCGAGCAGGAGCACATGCCGATGGTGTATGTGTCGCATGATGGCGAGATCAACCGGAGTGTTGCACTTTGGCTGGGCTTGCTGCGCGATGGCGAGGTTTCGCCTACGTCATTCGCATTGTCGGTGCACAATGCGCTGGTCGGGCAATGGTCGATGTTGCGGGGGGATACCAGTGAAAATACAGCCCTGAGCGCCCGTTCCGCCCTGCTGGAAACCGGGGTGGTGGAGGGGTGCGGGCTGCTGGCGGATGGGCATCCGGCGGTACTGGTCGTCGTGGTCGATGAGCCACTATTACCAGAATATGCGGCACCGCGGGTACCGCGTGCGCCGTGGCCGTATGCGTTGGCCATGGTGCTGGTTCCCGGACAGGACTGGTCCCTGGGCTGGCAGCCTCTTAATGCGGAGGTCAGGTCTGGCTATTGGGGAGCACTGGACTGGATTCGTCATCATGTGTGCCAGGAACGTCAGTTTGATGTACCGGGGCAGCGACAGATGTGGCACTGGGAGTGCCTGATGTGAAAAGGGGAGACAGGATGGGATGGCGCCCGTGGCGGGAAGGGTTGGCATTCGCCGGGCGCTTTCTGGCTGTGATGCTGGCATTTGTGGCTTTTGGTGGGGTTGGCCTGCTGTTCATACTGTTAATGCTGCCCCTGGCGGGAGGCGGCAGGCGACAGCGGATGCGGGCACGTCGGCTGGTGGCCGTCAGTTGGCGCATGTTGCTGGCATGGTTGCGCTGGTCAGGTGTGATTTCTGTCCGGCAGGAAGGTTTTGAACGTCTGGGGCGGCCAGGTCAACTGATTCTGGCCAATCACCCGTCGCTGCTGGATGTTCTGTTTTTTGTGGCGTATGTACCGGGGCTGGATTGCGTGGTCAAGGCATCGCTGTTGGACAACCCGGTCATGCGCTGGCCGATTTTGGCCTGTGACTATGTGCGCAATGATGTGTCGGAACGGGTGCTGGCGGATTCTGACCGGGTGCTGCGTGACGGGAATGCGCTATTGATCTTTCCCGAAGGAACGCGCACGGGGGAAGATGGTGTGATTCGCCTTAACCGGGGGGCGGTGTCGATCGGGCTGCGCAGCGCCCGGGTGATTACGCCTGTGGTGGTGAGAATGTCACCGCCTGGCCTCAAGAAACGGCAGCCCTGGTATAAAATTCCGCGCATAAAGTATTGTTACGAGCTGCGGGTGGGGGCGGATATTGATCCGGCGCAATGGCTGGCCGGAAAGCCGATGCCCATTGCTTCCCGTCGGCTGAATGATTATTTACAGGACTATTTTGCGCGGGAGCACATGCATGGATGACCTGAAGCGGTCCATCAAGGCGTTGATCATCGAGAGTCTGAATCTGGAAGACATGACGCCGGCCGACATTGATGAGCAGGCTCCTCTGTTCAGCGCAGATGGTCTGGGCCTGGATTCGGTGGATGCGCTGGAACTGGGGCTGGCGTTGCAAAGAGCCTTTGGCTTTCGCCTCGATGGCGAGAATGCAACGCTGCGTGAGCACTTTCAGAGCGTGGACTCGCTGGCCCGTTTTATCGGGACGAAGCAGCAGGGCGCCGGGAGCAAATGATGCTGAGCAGGGAGCAGGTCAGCGCGATGCTGAGCAAGGCGATGGTTGAATTGTTCGAAATCGATCCGGCTCGAATCGTGCCAGAGGCCAATATCTATGAAGATCTGGAGATCGACAGCATCGATGCCATTGATCTGATCGACCATATCAAGCGTGAGACGGGGTACCGGCTGGTGGCAGATGACTTTCGCACGGTGCGCACCGTTGCGTCTCATCGGTGTGGGGCTTCTGCCATGGAAAATACAGACATCAGGAACTGAGCGAATGCCTGGCGCCCGCCGCCAGCGCCGTCATGGCCTGCTGCTTCAGAAAACGGCTGCTTCGCCAGTCAACCCGATCCACCAGGCCCGGTACCTGTTGACAGCGCTCGCGGTCAGCTTCATCCAGTGCCTCATGCAGGTAGTCCTTCTGACAGGAAGAGCTCGCCAGCAGAATCGAAATCATGATGTTTTCCCGGTGTTTGTTGTTCGCCCAGGAGGTTGATCTGTCAGGGACCTTGTGCTTATCATGGCCGGGAGCCTGTCAACAAATGACGAAGGGAGTGATCTGTGAAAAAAGTCGTGACATCGCTGGCCGTAGCTTTGACAGTTCTGGGCAGTGCTGCTGGCGTCCAGGCACGGGATACAAGGCTGTTATTGCCGATCAAGGATGCACTGAACTATACCGGCAGTAAAGGCTCGGCCAAGGAAGTGCTGGATCCGGGCATTGCACTGGTTTTCGGACGCGGGGGTGGCAAGATCATTCGTGCTGATCTCATCAGCAACAAAAAGACCAACGGCTTTGGCAAGAGCGACACGGATGCTTGCCATTGGGCTTTCCTGTCAGCTGTCAAAAAGCTTCAGCAATCTGCCCGGGATCAGGGGGGCACCCGGGTTGTCAATGTGGTCAGCTACTACAAAAAGAACGAGTTTAAGAGCAGCACCGAATATGAGTGCCATGCTGGCGCCTTTATTGTCGGGGTTGCTCTGAAAGGTGACATCGCACGCTGATGCAGCCGTTTCTGATCCGGCAGGCGCGGGTTGAGGATCTGCCGGCCATTCTGGACATCTTCAATGCCCTGATTGCTGGATCGACCGCGGTCTACACTGAAGCACCTGTCGATCTGGATGAGCGGTTGTCCTGGTTCAGATCCCGGACCGAAGCGGGGTTTCCCGTGCTGGTGGCCGAGGCAGCCCATGGCCAGTGGGTCGATGAGCGTCGTGCCATTCTTGGCTATGCCAGTTTTGGCCCTTTTCGTGGTAACTGGCCTGGTTACCGTCACACGGTAGAACACAGCGTCCATGTGCATCAGGCGTATCAGGGGCGTGGCGTGGGCAGTGCCCTTATCAAGGCCCTGTTCCCGATTGCGCAGTCCATGGGCGTCCATGTGATGGTGGGGGCCATCGATGCGGACAATGCGGGTTCACGGCGTCTGCACCAGCGTCTGGGTTTCGTCCAGACGGGCCTGTTGCCGGAAGTGGGCCGGAAATTCGGCCGTTGGCGGGATCTCGTCTTCATGCAACGTGTGTTGCCCGAGAAGCCGTCTTCACTTCCATCTGAAAAACCTACTAGTGCGCACCCTGCTGCTGAGCAGACCTTGTTGCCCACGCCGTTCGGCAACATACATTTGAAATACTGGCCGTCCCGTCTGCGTCAGCCCAATATGCTGCCGGTAGTGGTATTGCTGCACGGCATGTTTGGCGACGTAAACGTCTGGTCGGCCACGGCTTTGAGCCTGGTCAGATCTGGATTGAATGTCCTGGCGCTGGATTTGCCCGGCCACGGGTACAGCTCAGCCTCGGTTGAAACCGTTTCTCAGGCAGTGTCCGCATTGGATGCAGCCCTGCGGGCAATATGCCCGGATATGGTTGCTGGCCTACCCGCGTCGATCGCCCGTCTGCAGCCTCCCTGGTTGTTCGTGGGACATTCGTTCGGTGGACTGTTAGCGGCTGAACTGGCAGCCCTGTGTGATCGACGTGCGGAATTGGCGGGGCTGGTATTGTTGGCGCCCAGCGGACTTGGGGAGGAGGTTAACCGGGATTTTCTCCTGTCGGTTCTGGAGGCCAGTGACGAACAGACACTGGCCGATGCGCTGTCGCGACTGACTGTTCGCCGTTACCGCAGTGCTCCTGCCGCCTTGCGGGCGATGTGGTCCCGCCTGTCATCTGCCCGGCCGCAGCTTTACCAGCTGATGGATAGCATTGTGGATGTCACCGGCCGCCAGAGCCATTCCATCACAGGCACTTTGTCCGGGTTGAGCGTTCCTCTGTCCCTGATTCATGGTCGCGAAGACGCCATTATCCCTTGGCAGCAGGCACTGAACGCCCCGCCGGGCACCGCGCTGTATCTGCTGCCAGGAATCGGCCACATGCCACATTGGGAGGCGACTGATCTGACCAGTCGAGTCATTGCCCGCGCGGCGCTTGTACAAACCTGAGTGTCCCGATGATCGTCAGTCTGCGCTCGCGAGGCGTGTTCGGGTCTCTGCCAGCTGTGACGATGTGTTCAGGACCAGTTGTTCATGGATGGCCACCGGTTCGTTCAGCGGTTCGCAGCACAGGAGTACCAGATGTGCCGCTTCCCGGGCGGTGAAGGTCACACCATCGCCAGCGGCATCCAGAAGTACCAGTTGGGGGGCGTGTAGGGGATCGGGCCAGAATGCCATGTCCAGGCAGCCGGCCAGCACCAGTATCTGGGCATACCACCCCGCAGGCAGCGGCAGCGATACCTTGGAGCCTGCCCGGACATGTATATCCCAGAGCTGGAGCGGCTGTACCGTTTCGATGGGGCCTTCACAGTCCTTGAACCGCCCGGCAATCGGGCGCATGCTCCCGGCCTCGCCATCCAGTGCAATTGTGGGGACCAGGGCACTTCGCAGATGCTGCAGACAGGGGGCGCTCGCCTTGAACCGGGCGGGCAGATTGATCCACAGGGTCAGAGCCGACAGGATGCCTCCCGTCCGGTTCAGGACGGGGCCGACCCGTTTTTCGGTGAATATACCGCTGCCGGCGCCATTCCAGAGAACATCACCTGTTTGCACCAGGGTATTGGTTTGGTTGCCCGCGTCAGGTATGGTCGTGTGGACCATCAGATCCCCGTCCAGCAGCAGCGTAACCTCTTCGAATCCAGCCTGCGCCTGCCGACCACTGGTGCGGGTGACGGCAGGTGCTGCGGGGGCGATATGCTGGCGGGGTGCCCATGCTGCATGGATGGCCGGATTTGCCTGGCGGCCCAGACCATCAGGGGAAAAAAAAGGGTGTGCCTGCCAGAGTGTGCCGATGGTCTGGGCTGACAGGGGACGCGAGGCGCCGATCACCGGTTTGTTCATCATCACATGCTCTGATCCATATTGGCGCCCCCGCGCAGGTCCACCATCTCAGGCGTGATGTCTGCCATCCGCAGAATCCGCCCACCATACTGGGCGACAAAGTCCCGGGCGTCCTGTTCGAGACTGAAGCTGCCATAAGTTGGCCCCATTGAGCCGTGGCGCCGGCTGCCTTGCACATAAATGGCTGTGCGGGCATCGATCCAGTGCCCCCGGGGATTGTCCCAGTCGGCCTTGCCTTTGCCCATGTCCTGAACATAGACCGCGGTGATCTTGTGCACTTCTTCGGGATGCAGCAGCGTGTTGAGCACTTCCGTGGTGTCGCAATAGAAGGCGGGTTCGTGGGTATCGGCAAAATGCATCTGTCCTTTGGGGCCCGGATAGTCAGCCAGCAACATGCCATCCAGTTCACATGCCGTATCCTGGCTGATTTCTACCGGGGCAATCAGACTGTTCTGCTTCACGGCCTTGTCACAGCCATGCAGGACGGGCAGGGTTGCAAGGGCCATCATTGCGCCGAGCAGTTGGCGCCGACCGGCACGCGGGGCATCCGTTTGATGCCAGCTAGCGCAGCAGCGGCAGCGATAATGCAGACGTGGTGTACTCATGGGCGGAACCTCCAATTGGCAAGAGCAAGGGGCATCACGATCCAGACCAGCATGGCAGCACTCAGCACGCTCATGTTCGACAGCAGAGGTGGCACCATGTTGACCAGACCATAGGCACTTCGCACATCCTCCAGGGAAAACACATTCAGGATGCGAAAGATATCCGTTGGATTAAGCAGCAGCAGATACGGGAAGATGGCACCGCCATAATGTCCGGCAGTACCGACAAGAACGCCCAGCAACAGCAGATCGAAGACCAGAACGAACAGGAACCAAAGCGCAATGGCGGCACCCGATGCCCGGGTCCGATCACGGGCAATCGTGGATACCAGCATTGCCAGGCTGAGAAATGACATGCCCATCAGCAGTGTGCTCAGCACAAAACCAGCATAATGAAATAGTGCTTTGACACCGAACTGCCAGGTCAGGGCAACTCCCACAGTGGCCAGCCCGGCGAGCATGGCCAGTGCCATGGCCATGGTCAGGCCAAGATATTTGCCGATCAGCAACTCACCCCGGGTGATCGGATAAGCCAGCAGCAGATCCAGTGAGCCGCGCTCGCGCTCGCCGACGATGGCATCAAATCCGAGCAACAGGGCAATCAGCGGTACCAGATAGATCACAAGGCTGACCAGACTGGTGATGGTGAATTCTAGAGAACGCAACCCGACGGTACCTTGCTGGGCACCGCCCGCATAGGTGATCACCAGCGAGAACACCGCAAACACCAGGGCAACAGCAAGGACCCAGCGATTGCGCAGCCGATCACGGAATTCTTTGGCGGCAATGGTGACGATCTGTCCCGGCTGGATCATTGCAGTGATGCTCCTGTACTGGATTGGGAAAAGAACATGTCCTCCAGCGATGGCTCATGAATCTGGATGTCGGCCACATATTCCTGCGTGGACAGCAGAGACTGGAGCAGCCGCATTTTGTGCACGCGAGGTACTGCGATGAGCACTGCACCACCCGTGGGCGTGGGCTGTACCGGCAGGCGGGCCAGCTCGTCGGGCAGGGACTGCAGCCAGCGGGCAATCGTCGCGGTCTGGGTGCCAGGGGTCAGCTGCACCTGGACGTGCAGCGGCAGATCAAATCCCGTACGCAGATCGGACAGTGAGCCCAGCGCCTGAATTCGGCCATTGGCCATGACGGCAACACGATCCACCCGGTTCTGCAGCTCGGCAAGAATATGTGAGGTCAGCACGATGGTCAGTCCGCGGTCACGCAGTTCGGCCAGCGTGTCCCAGAAGAAGTGGATCGCACGTGGATCCAGGCCCGTCGTGGGCTCGTCAAGGAACAGTACGTGCGGATCCCCCTGGAGGGCCTGGGCAAAGCCCAGGCGCTGGCGCATTCCCTTGGAATAGGCCCGCACCGGGAGGTCAGCGGCCCGCATCAGCCCCACCCTGTCCAGCAGGGGACGGCATCCATGTGTATCCAGCCCCTTGAGCCGGGCAAAGAATGCCAGCGTTTCCAGTCCGCTCAGATTGTCCCAGAGTGCCACGTTCTCGGGCAGATAGCCGATGCGGCGGCGCACGGGCAGGGCACCGGCCTGCCCGACTGGTTCTCCGTCGATGCGGATGCTGCCTGTGGTAGGGGCCAGCAGGCCGAGCATGATCTTGAACAATGTGCTCTTGCCGGCGCCGTTGTGGCCGATCAGGCCAAATACCTCTCCTGCCCGGATATCGAGTGACACATCATCGACAGCAGTGAAGTTTCCGAAGCGCCGGGTCACATTCTGCAGCCGGATGATGGAGGCGGAATCGGTCGATGGATTGATCCGGGTTGGTGTGGGGGTCTGCGGCTCAATGGTCATGGCGCAGGCCCTCGGGTGCGTTGAACAGATTGTTCCTGACGCCGGTGAGCCAGGTCGCCCAGGCAGTCGTCTGCGGTGTCATGCGGGGCCGTTGCTCCACGATGCTGGGTACACGCAGGATCGGGAATTGCTGCCCGACCATGCGCAGTGCCTGTACGGCCGGGCTGGCCATCAGCAGGCGAACGCCTGGATAGCGCCAGGTCAGCCGATCAACCATGTCGTTGGCCTCGTAAGGAATATCGCCACGGCCATCATCATTGCGGTCCCAGCCCCGGTAGTTGCTCCAGTAGTTCCCCTTGGGGCCGCCCCAGTTCATGTCCCGGGTGCCAGCGTATTTGACCTGCTGGCGGTTTTCTACGAAATCATTGTTGTCGACTTCATTGCGTGGCGAACCGGACAGATGCACACCGGTCCGGTTGCCGCTGACCACATTGCCGGTCAGTCGCACGTACTCGACATCGTAGATGAAGAGCCCCCGCCCGTTCCCCGCCACCCAGTTGTTCTCTACCGTCGAATCTTGCAGCGTACGCAGCATGATGCCATGGTCTGCGTTGTTCCAGGCCCGGTTATGGCGGATGGTCTGGTTGCGAACTTCCATCAAGGCCAGGCCGCCACGGTTGTTCCAGGTATCGTTGTCTTCCCACAGGTTGTAGTAAGAATTCATGTAGTGTGTTCCGTAGCGGCTATGGTGCAGCCGGTTCCGCCGGAAGACGGCATGGTGGGACACATCGACGTAGAGTGCGTCACGCACGAAGCTGATCTCGTTGCCGATGATTCGGGCGCCCTTGGTGTTATAGAGCTGGACACCGTTTCCGCGCCGGGCACTGTCGTAGTTGCGTTTGCCGGTGATGTTGTTGTTGAGCACCTGCACGTCGTTGGATTTTTCAATCCAGAGGCCGAACAGGTTGTAGCTCAGGAAGCAGGAGCGCACGATGGTTCGGTGGGCGCCAGGCTGGATATAGATGCCTGCGTTCTGTCTGAGCAGGCTGTCACCGGAATCCGAGACAATCAGTCCCTCAATGATGACATCTGGTGATGTCACTCGAATGGTATCGTCATGATTGCCCCCGCTGATCGTCGGGCGCCCGATGCCGCGCAAGACCACGGGTCTGTCGATGCGCAGGTTTTCTGCATAGTGGCCACGCATGATCACAACTTCATCACCGGATGAAGCCTGTTTTATGGCGCTCTGGATCCTTTCACCAGGATGGACGGTGAATGTCGCTGCAGGCAGCGAGTGGGAGTACACCGCCAGATCAAGTGCCAGCATCAGCACCCATATCGGGTGTGCGGACGTGTGTTTCTTGCGCAGCTGGTCATGGCAACTCATCATGATGATCAGAGAATCAGGGTATGGGCCTGACTCAAGAGCCAGAACAGGACTGCACCTATGAGCAGGTTCTTGAATGTGACGTAGCTGATCATGTCCATGACGTTGGCCTGCCGGTAGGTTTTTTGCCACCATGGCCCGTCTTTGACATAGCGTTTACTCAGCAGACGTATCCGTATTTCAAACAGACTCCACCCGAACCAGATACCAATGATGCCCAGCGGGGAGACGCTGCCCTGGGTAGACAGGATCCAGGCTATGGTGGTCCCGATGGCCAGTGCGGCTCCTGCTGCTGTTGTCAGGTGACTGGCCTGCCAGCCATGGCGGCTGAATGGCCAGAGGTGGTCAAGTATTTCTCCCAGTAGTCGGCGCACGCCCTGCAATTCCTCCACTTGCGGATGGACGCGAGGACTGGGCCAGCGCGGGTCGGTACCTTTTACCGGTAGCTGTGCGGGGGTTGGTGTTTCGGGAATCAGAGGGATGAAATAACCATCGCTGCCAATGGCGGTCAGGGGCTGGCCATTGCGCTCACGCAGCTTGCGCTCTTTGGCCAGAGGCGGACAGGTATGCGCGTCGCTGTAGAGAATCAGGCAGTCCAGGCAGTGCAGGCATTCGCGATGGTCGATCTGTCCATCCTGGTTGATGGCCAGCGCCCCGCAATCCTTGGCGCATGCCTTGCACTTGTTGCAGTCCGGCTTGCGTTTGAGGCCAAACCACCGGAAGGTACTGGGCATGGCGAGTGAGGCGCCCAGTGGGCAGATGTACTTGCAGTAGGGACGTTCGGTGAATACTGCCAGCAGGAGGATCGCCAGGACAAACGTGCCATAAGGCCAGCTGCGATGGGTGATGCCGACCAGGAATGTGGTCTTGAAAGGTTCGATTTCGGCCAGTTTCTCGGCATCAGCCATTGAGAAGAGCGAGACCACCAGCAAACCGAGAAAAACGGCGTATTTGACCCATTTGAGACGGTGATGCCATTTTTCGGGCAGCAAAAACTGGTAGCGTCCGAGGCCGATTCTTTCCGCAACGACGTGCAGAAGCTCCTGCAGTGAGCCGAATGGACAGGCCCAGCCACAGAACAGGCCACGCCCGAATAAAAAGACCGTGATGAAGATGAAGATCCAGAACAGGAAGAGAAAGGGGTCGCTCAGAAACAGTGCCCATTCCCACTTGAACAGGATTGCATGGAACCAGGTAAGCACCTGGGTCACAGATGGTTGGGCGAGCAGTCCGAATCCTACCCAGGTGATGCATATGATCCAGAAGGGGTACTTGAATCCGTTGACCGGCCACTTGTTTCGGCGTGACGACAGTCGCGTGAGGCGTTCCCGGAAAGCGTAGACAACCGCAATGCTGACCAGCATGATGCTGAAGATGATCAATTGCCACCGTCTGGCTTTCCAGAGCTTCAGCCAGGTTGGGGTGGGGCGGATCACTTCCGGATGTCCACCGATCAGGTACTGTGCGGGTAGCCAGTATTCGCTCTCGAAGGCCGTGAAGGTTTTGGCACCAGTGCTGCGATCGCGCTTGTTGCCCAGGAAGCTGAGCCGCCAGGGGTAGGCGGCGGAAAAGGCCCGGGAGCGGACAATGAAGATGCCTGATTCGGAATAGGCGGGTGCGCCGCGGGCGGCAATGCCGTACAGGTTCAGTGCATCGGTATCCCGGAAGGTGAACGCTTCGTTGCCCTGATGAACTTGAATGCGATCATAGATGCCGCCGCGGACGAACCCGGAACCCTTGAAGGACTCGCGGCCCTGGGTGCGGATGATGAACAGGGCGTTCTCGCCCTCCTTGAGGTTGTTGTGCAGGTGCTGCCAGCTCCGCTCACCCAGGATGGCGGGACCCACGATGGGCGAATTGAGTGAACCGAACCATAGCTCAATGAAAGGAGAACCGGTGTTATCCAGACCGACTTGCTGCGGCTGAACCAGCAGCCGGCTGATGGCCCCCTGCCTGACCAGCGTGTCCCAGTCGGGGGATGTTTGTCCGGCGGACGGCTGGACATAAGCGACGGGCTTGCGTTCGATCGGTTTGATGATGCCGACCTGACGGGCGACGGCTGCCCCGGAAGTCATGATGACCTGATTCTGCGCCACGACCGTGACGGTCGCGCCCGAGATGGCATCCACGCCCACCACACCGTCCTCGGGACGGGACTGGCCTACTTCGATATTGTCCTTGACTGAACGACCGATGTATTGATCATTGAATTTGAGCAGGGCTGACTCCGGGATCCCCAGCAGCAGGATCGGCTCGGAGTGCTTGAGCACCTTGATGCCGACATATTTTCCATCACGATCCATGCCGATCAGGGTCACCACCGGCTTGCCGGAATAGGCGGGCGTATCGGTGATGTCGGTCGACAGCATCACATAGCCCAGCACCTGCCTGCCGTCCGGACCGCCCAGCGCTTCGACATAGGGGGGCTGCCCCTTGCGCTCGGAGAAGGAGGTTGCCTTCGGAAAGACGTCCTGGCAGGGAACCAGGGCGCACATGTCCCGGGCGGTGCCCAGGTCGGGGGGAAGCTGTGCTTCGTATGCCTGTGACCCGCCGGCGCCGGCTGCAGGCCGGGCCGATACATTCAGGGACAGCAGACCGAAGACGATGGCCGTCAACAGCCGTTTCCCACAAGATGTCCAGTTCATGTCTTGCTGATATCCGGAATGCGTTCATGATCCGGCCGAGAGCGACAGGCGGACACCGCCGCCTGCCAACATACGGATGTCGGCTGTTTGTCTGTGCTGTCAACCGGAGTGGTGTGATTAGGGTTCGACCATCATCCGGCCTCGCATTTCCAGGTGAAGTGCATGGCAGAAGTTGGTGCAGTAGAACCAGAAGAGACCGGGCCGGTCGACCTTGAACGTGACGGAGCGGGTTTCCTGCGGGTTCACAATGAACTGGATGTTGTATTCGGGAATCGCAAACCCGTGTGTCAGGTCTTCCACCTTGTCGATGTTGGTCAGATACAGGGTCACCTCGTCACCGACTTTCAGATTCAATTCTGAGGGCTCATAACTGGGCGCGAACGACACCATTTTTATGGTGACCTTGTTGCCTTCACGCTTGATGCCGGACTCGCTGGCGTCCTTGGTCGCCATGGGGAAGTCCTTCATGTCGTAGACCTGTTTCGTCTGCAGCCAGTCGCGCGGTATGATGACGAAGTCGTGCGGCTCGGGCCGTACGGCGTTGTCGTGTGCCAGAACCATCTGTTCGCCCGTGATGTCGACAAGCTGATCGTTTTCCGGGTGCAGTGGTCCCACGGGCAGGAAACGGTCCTTCGAGAACTTGTTGCCCACCGCCATCCAGATGCCATCCGCCGCCTTTGTCTCCGCGCAGGACGCATTGATGTGACCCGGCTGGTACATGACGTCCAGCTTGTGGATGATTGGATTCAGGGATTTGTCGCCGGCATACTTTCTGATGGCCTTGTCAATGTTCCACTTGCAGACCTGGCTGTCGAGAAACAGTGTGGTGTATGCATTGCCGCGACCGTCGAAGGTGGTGTGCAGTGGTCCCAGGCCCACTTCCGGTTCGGCAATGATCGCCTTGTCCGGATCGTCAAGTTTGCCATCGAACCAGTCAAGTACCTTCTGCAGCTCGATGACGGTGCAGGTCGGAGACAGCTTGCCGGAGCAGATGAAATATTTGCCATCAGGTGTCGCATTGACGCCGTGAGGGTTCTTGGGCACCGACACCCTGCACACCAGGGCCGTCTTCGGATCCTTGTTGTAGTCCATCCGACCTTCGACCACCGGAACCTTTGAATCGCCGATGGTTGTGAACTTGCCCTCTTTGACAGCCTGTTCGATCCTGGCTACGTTGAAGAACAGGCAGCTGTCCCTCTCCAGCGACATCATGTCGGTGTAGTAATCGCCTTCCTCTACGTTGTACTGGTTGGTGGCAGCCAGTTTACCGTCAAATGATGTGGCCACCAGATCGCAGTTGCCGTTGATGCGAACCTGCCAGCGCACTTCCATGGTCTGGGCATCGACGCAGCTGAACAGGGCACCGTATTTGGTGGCGTCTTCGACATTTGCACCTTTGTTCGGTTGTGGAATCCGGAACTCCTGTCCGCAGAACACCCGGGTGGTGTAGTTGATTTCCGGCTTGACCGGATCCCGCTTGTCCGGAAAGATGCCGTGAAATCCTTGCACATTGGGCAGCTTGGTGATCTTGTCGCACACCATGTAGTCCAGCCGGATGCGGGCAATGCGCGCATTGATCTTGTCATTGATCCAGGCGTATTTGCCGTCGTAGACCCCGTCCTTGTAAGACGCATGTACATGGTGCGTGTCACCAACGGTATAGCGCAGTGTCCCGTCGGGCTTCGTGCCCATGACTGCCTTGGACTCGTTGGTGATGCCCCAGCCGGTGAGTGCATCCGGCACGAAACAAGGGATGCGCAATAGCTCGCGTCCCGATGGAATGCCCAGAATCCGGGCATCGCCGGTATGGCCGCTGCTCCACAGGCCATAGTGTGTATCGAGCTGCCCCGGTTTGATATCGACTGACCCGGCTCCGCCCACTGAGGATTCTTGTGTCTGGGACGAAGGTTGCAAAGAACCGTTGGCAGAGCCACCTTCGTTACTGGCGCGTTCCTCCTTGCAGCCCGCCAGTGCTGCACCGCTGATGCCAAGCACGGCCGCCGCATTCAGGAAGCGACGCCTGCCAATGCCCGCGGATGCTTTTTCTCCATGGGGGTCCTGTGCTTCGAGGCTCATGCTATCTCCTTGCGACTGGCCTTGTTTCTTGACTTCTCAAGCGTAGGCCAGGGCACGGGGTTTTATGTTGACATTCATCAATCACAGTTGACGAATGTCAAATAATGAGATGACGGCGCTTCCTTTCTGTTGTTGTCCCGAGATATCTGAGGGAAGAGGTTTTGTTTGCCTAGCGCGCGCCCATGTGCATCGTTGGCCGGGATGTGCAGATGCGATAATGTTCGAAGGAAAAGATGCACCGGGTTCTGGGCCGGAAGGCTCAGCCCAACCACAGACGCGCTGATCCAGGACCTGGATACTTGCTGGGGGAGTGATGACATTGGTGAGGCTCGCCGCCCTGTTCGCCGTCACCGCAGTAGCGGAGATTGTCGGCTGCTATCTGCCCTGGCTGGTCATCCGCCAGGAACGAAGCCTTTGGCTGCTGTTGCCGGCCGCTGTGTCGTTGGGGCTGTTTGCGTGGCTGCTGACCTTCCATCCCACTGCTGCCGGCCGAACATATGCCGCATATGGTGGCATGTATATTGTGGTTGCGCTGGGCTGGCTGCATCTGGTGGAAGGTGCCACCCTGAGCCGCTGGGACATGATAGGTGCGGGTCTGGCGCTGGCGGGCATGGCGGTTATCGCGTTGCAGCCTGCTGTGCCTGACTGAACGCGCAGTTTGGGCCTGTCTATCGAAAACCCTGATGCACGCTGGACGGTGTCCGAGACCGCATGATAGGGTCTGCACTGATTCGCTCGCACAAGAGGGCCTTGCATCCGCAGGCGGCCATGCACAAAAGGCCCTCGCCTGGAGACAAGCGTATGGCTATGCAATCATCGACCCCGGACAGTTCCGACCGCCATCCCGCTGATGGGCTGCAGGAACAAGGTGTGCCCAAAAGGGTCGTCGCTGCAGCAGTGGCTGGTAACGTCATGGAGTTCTTTGACTTCACGACGTACGCTTTCTTTGCCATTTATATTGGCAAGGCGTTTTTTCCGGCCCATACGCCCTTTATGAGTCTGTTGCTGTCGGTGGCTGTTTTTGGAGTCGGTTTTGTGACGCGTCCGCTGGGTGGCGTCCTGATTGGTGCGTTTGCGGACCGGGTTGGTCGCAAGCCGGCACTGCTGCTGACGGTTACCTTGATGTCTGTTGGGACGTTGGGTCTGGCCATCACGCCATCCTATGAGCAGATCGGTTTGACAGCGCCGGTGGTGGTGGTGATCTGTCGTCTGCTGCAGGGGGTTGCGCTGGGTGGCGAGGTGGGGCCGTCGACGTCCTTTCTGATCGAGATTGCGCCCCCTGGCCGTCGGGGCCTGTATGGCAGCTGGCAGGTAGGCAGCCAGGGGATGGCCAGTCTGTGTGCAGGTATTGTGGGGGTGTTGCTGACGCTAAGCCTGACGCCAGCGCAGATGCAGTCATGGGGATGGCGCGTACCGTTTTTGCTGGGATTGCTGCTCATTCCTGTTGCGCTGTATATCCGCCGGCACATGCCGGAATCATTGGAGCATATGGAACCTCGGGTGGATGAGTCGGCTGACCGCCTCGGGATACGTGGCCATCTTGGCACGATCACGATCGGTCTAGTGATGATCATGGGGACGACGATTTCGACCTATGTCGCTATCTACATGACGACGTATGCAACCGCTACACTGAAGTTGGCTCCGGTTATTGCCATGAGTTCCACAGTGTGTTTCGGGGCTGCAACCTGGGCAGGCGCAATTCTTGGAGGATGGCTGTCGGATCGTTATGGACGCAAGCCCGTGATCCTGTGGGTACGGGTCGTGCTGACGCTGGTAGCCTATCCGCTGTTTGCCATGCTAATCGCGTATCCGAGTCTGGCCATGCTGGTCGTGACAACATCGATGCTGGCCGGGCTGACGGCAATCAGCGGCGCTCCCACGATTGTGGCGATTCCGGAACTTTTTCCTGCCAAGGTCCGGGCGCTGGGCTTATCTGTTGCTTACGCGGTGGGGGTTTGTGTGTTTGGAGGCAGCGCCCAGGTTGTTGTGACCTGGCTGATCGGGGTGACGGGAAATCCGGCTGCGCCAGCATTGTATGTTGTCGTGACCGGGGTAGCGGCTATTCTGGGGGTGTTGGCAATGGATGAGACGGGGCATACGGAGCGGCTCCATCATTAAACCCCCAGGTCACAAGTTGGTACGGAAGGCAAGCGCGTCCGCTTGATAATATTCTTGGTTACATCATGGAGCAGGTCATGGACAGAGATCAGATCCTGGCTGCGGCGCGAGCCAATGCCGATGAATTCATCGCATTGCGTCACGATTTGCATCGCCATCCCGAGCTGGCGTTCGATGAGCACAGAACCAGTGATCTGGTGGCTGAGAAGCTGACTTCGTGGGGGTATCAGGTCGAGCGCGGGTTCGGCGGAACCGGCCTGGTAGGACAGCTCCGACGTGGTGATGGTGGGCGTTCGCTGGGGCTGCGCGCGGACATGGATGCCTTGCCCATCCGAGAGGCGACGGGGTTGCCCTATGCGAGCGAACGGGATGGGTTTATGCACGCATGCGGACATGATGGGCATACCGCCATGCTGCTGGCCGCTGCCAAGGTGCTGGCCGAGACAGGGCGCTTTTCGGGTACGCTGAATCTGATCTTCCAGCCAGCGGAGGAATATGGTACGGAAGATTGTGGTGCCGTGCGCATGATACGTGATGGCCTGTTTCGCAAGTATCCCTGCGATGCCGTTTTTGGCATGCACAACATGCCTGGCTGGCCACAGGGGCATCTGGTGCTTCGCGAAGGCGAGATGATGGCCTCGTCCGACAAGGTCTACATCACGGTGACGGGTCAAGGGGGCCACGCGGCGATGCCGCATGATGCGGTTGATCCGATCGTGGCGGCGTCGAGTCTGGTGATGGCGTTGCAGACGGTGGTGTCACGCAATATCGATCCGCAGCAGGCGGCTGTGGTGACGGTGGGCGTGCTGCAGGCTGGCCATGCCAACAACGTGATACCGCACAGTGTGCACATGGAGCTCAGCGTGCGGTCACTGGACAATGGTGTGCGTGCACGACTGCAAAAGCGTATCACTGAATTGGCACGTGCGCAGGCCGAGAGCTTTGGGTGCACTGCCGAGGTGGATTATCGGCGTGGTTACTCGGTGCTGGTGAACACGAAGCAGGAGACTGACTTTGCCCGGCAGGTTGCCGTTGAACTTGTCGGCGCCGACAACGTGACGATGCAGGGGCCGGCCATGATGGCCAGCGAGGATTTTGCGTTCATGCTGGAGGAGGCACCGGGCTGCTACCTGTTTGTGGGCAATGGCAGCGGTGATGATGTCGGTTCCCGCATGGTGCATAACCCGGATTATGATTTCAACGATGGCAATATCGCCATCGGCGCGGCATATTGGGTTTTGCTTGCTGAACGTTATCTGGCCTGATCGGGTCGTCCGTTTTTGCAGATCTTCTGGCGGCGCGCAGTGAGGCTGTTTTTTGCTGCACGCCTGTTGCCCGGTTGCCGTCCATGAATTGATGCCGAGCGGCAGTCAGGACACGTGGGCGTGGCAATGCGTCAGCGTTTGTTGGGCAGTTTCTGTACGTGATCCGGAATGGTGTCTAGCGAGAACAGCACGGCATCGCCCACCGATGGGTTGATCATTGATCCGTGGGTTTCGTGGCTGTACTGGTGATAACCGACCTCAACATTTGAGATGGTCGCCAGCTCGCTGCCCAAGGTCAGGAGATCAAGCCGGGCCAGCAGCTCCGGATGGATGGATTCGATGATATGCCGGCGTTGCGGGTTGTCTGGCTTGACGTTTGGACTGCCGGGGGGGCGAGGCTTTTTGCCCATTGATCTTTCGATCAACAGTCTTTTTTGATGGCGTAGTTGATTGCCGGCGGCACGGACGCCGGACAGAAAGGCGTCGTGTTGATAAATGATGCTGCCGGCATCCCACCACAGGGATGGATCTGCCATGATCCAGTTGTTGAACAGGTGGCAACGCGTGAAAAAGGCATGCAAGGCACAGTACCCTGCCAGTGAGTGCCCATAAAGGGATTGTCGCTGGCGGTTAATACGGGCCCTTTTGTAAAGGGCTGGCAGCAGGTCGAATTCGATGAAGTCCAGGAAAAATTCGTTGCCACCAGGTTTTACGCCTGGCCGGGTTGCCTCGTATTCGGGCGCCGTGGGTGATGTCAGGTCGAAATAGCGCCGTCTGACATCAAACATGACATCATCTGGATAGCCAATGCCGATCAGGATCGTAGTTTGTGCTGCAGATCTGTGCGCTGTCTGTTTTTCCAGTGCCTTCAGGTGATGCCAGGCCATCGGAAAGGTGGCGTTCCCATCAAGCAGATACAGTGTCCGATATCCGTCTGCTGGTGCCGATGCAGCAGGCCATGCCACGTGAATCTGCCACGGCTCTCCCTCATGTCGGCTGCCTTTGAGCAGAAAGTGCTCGACCCGCTCGTCGTGGATCTTTTTGGGAGGGGTTGCCAGGCGTCGGGAGAAGGACTGACCATTGCCCGGGCGAGGCGACGTGGCGGGCTGGGCCGAGGCTGACGTGGCTGTGGCAAGCATGCCCAGCATGGCAAATCGTCTGGTGACCATGGGAGTGTCTGGCAGTCAGGGGTCTGGAAATGAAGGCGGCATGCCGGGCCCGCCAGGGGCCACAGCATGTCCGGTTGAGACCGTTACCAGCTATAGGTGAGGCTGGCGTTGATGCTGCGTCGCACGCCATAGAAGCATGCCGCCGCTGCATTGCAGGACACATATTCCCTGTCGAACAGGTTGTCGGCACTCAGGGCGAGTTTGACCCCGTTTTTGCCACTTCCGGATGTCCGCAGCGCGTAGCTCAGTCTTGCATCAACATAGGTGCGGGCGCCGTTATGCCATTTGTTGGCTGTGTCACCATAATTGGCGCCGTTATGGCGGACACCGACACTGGCGTGGGCGTCATTGTCGAAGCGGTAGTCGACACGTGCTGCGACGATGTTTCTGGGTACGTGAGCCAGCCGCTTGCCCAGGTCGGCTTCGTTGCTTTGTGTCACTTTCGAGTTCAGGTGCGTATAGGAGCCGTTCACGGCGAGGTTGCGGGTGAGTTGATAGCTCCCTTCAAGCTCAAGTCCTCTCACGCGTCCCTGTCCTGTCTGCACCCAGCAGGTTCCGCCATAGCAGGTGTGGCTGGGGTCGGTATCCAGTGTACTGATATTGCTCTGGGTTATTTCATACACCGATGCCGTCAGCAGGCCATTGTTGCCTGCGGGTGCATATTTGATGCCCGCTTCCTTCTGTTTTCCGCGGACCGGCTTGAAGGCATGGCCGTAGTAGTCCTCCCCGGAGGAGGGCTCGAATGAGGTGGAATAGCTGGCATAAGGGGACAGGCCGTTATCGAATGCATAAGTCATGCCGATCCGGCCAGTATTGGCGGTGTTCTGGCTGTCTTCCCGGGTGTTTCGGGTGAACGTCTGAACCGTGGCGCTGGCCTTGTCGTGGCGCAGTCCCGCGGTGAGTGTCCATTTCCCCCAGAATGCCTGATCCTGCAGGTATAGCCCCCGCTGGATCCTGTCGGACTTCGAGGCTGGCTGCGCCTGCCCGATGACGACCGGAGAGCCGTATACCGGGTTGAACAGATCCAGAGGTGCGGCAGTTCCTGTTGCGGACGAGAGTTTGATGTCGACGTGCTGGTAATCGAAGCCGGCCAGTACCTGATGGAGGATGTCGCCGGTGTATGTCACGTATTCCAGATTGGTATCGGCGCTCCAGCCTTTGCTGCGGTTTTCATTAAGCAAGGCGTTGCCCCGCAGGGTGCGTCCATCCCGTTGCAGCATTCTGCGTGACACGCCGGCATTGTCGGTCGAGACTTCGATGTATCTGACATTCTGGTGAAACTTGAACGAGTCCCCCAGAAACTGCTCGAATGAATAGCCAATGGCATTCTGGTTCCGGTCATATTTGTTGAAGCCGGGTTCACCCAGGAACCTGCTGGTGGGCAGTTTTCCATAGGGGGATGCCAGATAGGTGCCCGTGGCCGGAAGGAACTGGAACGTCGAACCTCCCCGATCCTGCTGGAAATTCCCCAGTAATGTCAGTGAGGTGCGGTTTGACGGTTGCCAGGTCAGGCTCGGGTTGAGAAATACGCGGTTGAGATGAACATAATCGACCTGGGTTCCGCTGTGTGATCCCGAGCCGACCACCCGATACAGCCAGGTATGGTCATTGGTCAGGGGGCCGCCGACATCGACGTTCAGGCGTCCCAGGCCATGGCTGCCTGCCTGGATTCCCACCTCGGCCTGGAATTTCTCTGGCGGGCGTTTGCTGCGCAGATTGACGATGCCACCTGGTGCAACCTGGCCATATAAAACCGAGGACGGGCCACGCAGTACCTCCACCCGCTCCAGACCATAGCTGTCGAATCGTGTTGACATGGCGGTGGCGCCACCACTGCTGCCGGGGGGACGCAGACCATCAACATACATGTTGTTGGCAAAGCTGCCCGTCCGGAAGCCACGCACCCAGATTTCATCGACCCGACTGTCCGTGCCGCTGACCCCTGTACTGACCCCGGCCAGGTAGCCGACCGACTGCTCGACACTCTGGGCGCCCTGGGCATCCATCTGTTCGCGGCTGATGACGGATACCGATTGTGGAATCCGGGTGATGGGCGTGTTGGTCTTGGTTGCGCCCAGCGAATTCCTGGCAATGGGCGATTTGTCGTTGGCGCCGCCAAGCCCTTCGGCACGTACGTGAACTTCTTCAAGCTCCATGTGCGTCGCCCCCTTGTTTTCCGGGCCTTGTGCTGTTTCGCCATGGACTGCCAGCGGGGCCAATGAGCATGCCAGCAGGGTGGCCACTGAAAATCGGGCGTGTATGTATGCGCAGAATGGACGGCTAATGTCTTTCATGGCGGTCATCCAGGCGAATCAAGTCAATTGGGATCAATACGAAGGGATGGCTTTCCTGATGGAGATCCTGTCATTGCAGGTAGATCTGCACACCGTCGAAAAATTTTGCTTTTTTGTTCAGGCCATGCAGCAGGCTGGCCGGTAAGGTGTCTCGTACGACGATAGTCGCTGAACTATAGCACAACTGATTTTTATTAGTGATAAAGGGGGTGAGGCAGTTATGGAGGGTGTCTGGAACGTGGCTCGAAATAATAAGGGATATTGTCTGCTCGTTTATGGGTTAATGGGCGGATTATTGGAGTACATGTTTATGAATGCCGCTCGATGCAAATGTTTGCCGATTGAAATGTCATGGCACACAAGGTGAAAAACTGCTCGGTTCTGTGGGCACAATTGATAAATCGTCAGATCCGTGCCGGAGAGGTATCAGGCATTGAAACAGCCAGTGTTGGCTGTGCATGCCCGGCTGCAGGGTGGCATGCGCGTATTGTGAGGGCGTGGCTGATGGGCCAGGCGTGGCCCCGGCTGTCCTGTAAACCGTGCGAAGGTGAGGCCGGCAAAAGAAAACGCCCGACCAAGGATCGAGCGTTGGAATAGTGGTGGCCAAGGGCGGAATCGAACCACCGACACAAGGATTTTCAGTCCTCTGCTCTACCAACTGAGCTACTTGGCCATACCGGCTGCCGAAAGAGTGATAACGTCTTGCCGGCTTTCGTTGAACTCAGGATTCTATCCCATGAATTTCAGAAACACAAATGACCGTTTTCAGACCACAGGGCGCTCTAAATACTGTGGGGATAAATACCGGTGAGGTGGTCGGTGCTGGTGCTGGCTGTGTCGGTGTGGCGCCGCCGGGTGGGGAGGTCAGGCGGCCCGTGTTTGCAGTTGCTGCGTAGGGTTCAGGGCTGTGTGCTGCGCCGGGAAGTGCTGTTGCAGCCGGGATGGATGCTCGCCTGCCCGTTTGGTGCTGGCTGATGGTGGCGATGGACTGGGCGGGTGTGCTCCGCTGAAAAATGGGATGTTGCCCGATGCCGCGTCATGGGGCGGGCGGTATCGGGCTTTCGCTGAGTGGGGGCGGATAGCGGTGTGCTGGTTTCAAGAAGAAGCTGCGCATCCACCGGGCTGCTTGTCCGTGGTTTGGATAGAAAATGTCCGCATGACCACCCCCGGGAATGACGATGTACTGTTCGTTGTTCAACGCCGCAGGGCGGCGCTCCAGCGGAGTGGTGGTGTCAAACTCGCCGTTGATGGCTAGCGTGTGACGCAGGTCAGGTGTCCAGGATAGGGCGCCGCAACGTCCACCTGATGCTTCAAAACCGTCCATGCCGGCAAACAGCACGGACGAGGGACTCTGAAAGATAGCGCTCTGGCCGTCGGCATCAGCACGCTGGATAGCGTCGCGGTCGCAGTCGGCAATGTAGGCTTTGAGAAAGAAATCAGCCCAGTTGAAGCCAAAGCGGATGAACCAGTCATAGGATAGGTCCAGGAGAAGCCAGCGCCCGCCCGAACCTTCATTGGCAGTGCTCAATGCCTTGTAGGCGAAATCGCGGGTGTTGGTGTTGAACGTGAGAAAAAAGGAGACGAACAGCGCCTTGGCGTCATTGAGCACGAAGGGGCCGTAGCTGCCCGGACGTGGTGTCGGCGCATCAAGAAAGCGTGCCAGCGAAGCCGCCAGTTCAGGGGCTCGGTGTGTGAGATGGGTCTGATAGCGTTTCACCACACTGTCTGTCTGTCGTGGCTGCCAGATGAAACCACCAGGCATGTTCATGGCCAGCAGCAGGCTTGACGCCACACTGCTGCGATGGCGGGTCTGGTAGCTGAGGGCCACGCGTGTGCCGAAACTATGCG
This sequence comes from Lautropia sp., assembly GCA_030527825.1. Lineage (GTDB taxonomy): Bacteria > Pseudomonadota > Gammaproteobacteria > Burkholderiales > Burkholderiaceae_E > Lautropia. Next base: position 21,269 of record JAUNAC010000001.1, on the reverse strand, counting down.
CAACCAGGTGAACTGCCGGCAGTTGCAGCTTGTGCCGGAGGCGTTCGAGATCATCAGCCAGTGCGTCGATGGAGAACTCGGCAAAATCGATACCCTGTGCACGAAGATCCGCAAAACCGGCTGCAAAATCGGCTTTCATGATCTCGGAGTCGGCACTGGACAGACGCCCCCGAAGTTTGCGGAGTCCGGCGCCAAAATGGCGTGAATTGAGCAGGATCGATGAGTTACCTACACCGCGATACTCCAGCACCACGACATCGAAGTCACGCAACCATTCGGGCTGCGGTTTGAAACCCAGGTTGCTGATGCCCGGTCCACCGCCGAGGAAAAAAACGGTGGGGCGCACCCTGTCAGGTTGCCGGTAGTGCAGGTAGGGAAGTTCCAGGCGGCCGGGACGGGAGTTGAGTGTATCGATTACGAGCTTTCCGGATTCGGTCTTGATATCCCGCATGATCATCATCTGCGTCTCATCGGTGTGGGGCTTCTGCCATGGAAAATACAGACATCAGGAGACGCATGGCAAGCAGGCGGCCGATGCCTGGTGCAGCCGCCAGAGGTGGTGAAATTCATCCATGGTGTATTCCCGAGGAGGGAAGGCGTAAGGGGCGGCCTTGAGTTCGTGTGTATGGCTCGTGTCCAGGTGTTCCTGAAACACAAATCGGATGTTTCCGGGAGGGCTCCCCGATATACTGGTGGCATGAATACCTGTGATGTGGCCGTCGTTGGGGCGGGCAGCGTGGGCGCGGCTGCTGCGCTGGCCTTTGCCCGCGGGGGCAAGCGTGTGGTGCTGGTTGATCCGCGTCCTGCCGGAGGGGATCAGGCGGCGGTCAGGGTCGTGCCGGCGGCGGAAGGATCCGCCAGATCCTTCGATGCCGCGGCTGGCTGCGATGACTGGGACGCGCGGGTCTTTGCGCTGTCGCCGGCGAGTGTCCGGTTGCTGCTATCCCTGGGGGTCTGGGAACGGCTGGATGGGGCTCGGGTGGCACCAGTGCATGACATGCGCCTCTTTCATGACCAGGACGGGGGGAAGGTGCAGGAGAGTCTGCGTCTGGATGCTTTCCAAGGATGCGTGCAGCTGCTGGCGCATATCGTCGAGGGGCGTCATCTGCAGCAGGCACTGGATGCTACCGTGGCGGAGGCCAGCTGGTCGCTGGGGTTGCGGCGGATTCGGGGCCAGGTATCGAGGCTGGTGCTACCTGCGCGGGCCAATGACCATACGCTGGCGCAGCTGATGCTGGACGGTGGCCAGACCTGGGAGGCGGGTCTGGTGGTGGCGGCGGACGGCGCCCGCTCGTCGCTGCGAGAAATGGCAGGGCTGTCGGCTTCGGTATTCGATTATGGACAGACCGCGGTGGTGGCCAATTTCAATAGTTCTCTGCCGACCCGGGATGCGGCCTGGCAGTGGTTCGATGCCGAGATGGGGGTGATGGCGCTACTGCCCTTGCCGGCGCTCGGCCGACCGGAGGGGCAGGGGCGGGTCAGCCTGGTATGGTCGGCGCCGACGGAATGGGCTCAGGCCCTGCGGGCTATGCCAGTCGAGGGGCTGGCCGAACAGGTGGCCTGGCAGGCGCGGGGGGCGTTGGGAAATCTGCAGTGCATCACGCCGGCTGCCAGTTTCCCGCTGCGCTCCGTCAGCTGTGCGCGGGTGATTGCCCCTGCTTTTGTCATGATCGGTGATGCGGCGCATGTGGTGCATCCCATGGCGGGGCAGGGTATGAATCTGGGGTTTGGTGATGTACAGGCGCTCGGTGATGTGCTGCTTGGGCAGGGTGTCCTCTGGCGAGGTGGACAGCCGGGGTGGCTGGCGCTGCGTCGCTATGAGCGGGCGCGTCGTGAGCCGGTGGCGGGCATGCAGGCCCTGATGACGGGACTGCACCGTGCCTTCGGCCCCCTGCCGCTGCCGCTGCCGCTGGCGCTGCTGCGTAACCTGGGCTGGCAGGCCGTGGCAGCCTCCGGCTGGGCACGGCGTCAACTGATCGCGCATGCCATTCGTTGAGTCCGGCTGTGGCGAAATACGGTGGTACCGGTTTCATTCATTCAACAGGAAGCGAGATATCCGATGATCGAGAAGATGTGCCCAACGCATGGCAAGCGCCGTACCCTGCGTCGACTGGTGGGTCAGGTGCTGGCTGCCGGCATGATGGCCTCCTGCCTGGCGGCGCCGTCGCTGGCAGCAGAGCCGGCGGCTGCATCGGTGGCTTCGGTGGACGGGGCGACTGAGTCGGCCATCCGTCATGGCATGCAGCGCTTGATGGTTGGCAACCCCGAAATGAAGGTGGAGCAGATCCGGCCGACGCCGATTCCCGGGCTGTTCGAGGTGCAGGTGGGCCGTTCGGTCGTTTACGCCGATGCCAGTGGCAAATATGTGCTGGCCGAGGGGGATCTGATCGATATCGAGCATCGGCGCAACCTGACGCATGAGCGTCTGACCGATCTGTCGCGTATCGACTTCCAGCGGGATCTGCCGCTGGACAAGGCGATCAAGCAGGTTCATGGCAAGGGTGAGCGGGTGCTGGCGATCTTCGAGGACCCAAACTGTTCGTATTGCCGGCGGATGCGCAGTGTGCTGGCCAATATCGACAACCTGACGATCTATACGTTCACCTATCCGATCCTGGCTCCGTCATCGCTGACCAAGTCGCAGAAGGCGTGGTGTGCGAAGGATCCGGCGAGTGCGTGGGCGGAGATGATGACCAGTGGCCAGGAGCCGGATAACGCCGGGGATTGCAAGACGCCCGTGAAAGATATTGTGGCGTTGGGACGGCGGCTCAATGTGACGGGTACGCCCACCCTGTTTTTCCCGGATGGCAACCGGGTACCAGGTGCCATTTCGCCGGCTCAGCTGGATCAGTTGCTTAATATGCAGCACCCGGCCGGAGGGACCACGCAAGAGCAGGCATCCTCCTCCGGGAAAAGCTGAGTCTGCGGCGGCGGGACGAGTGCCTACCGCGGTATCAGCCGCCACATGCGCACAGGGGCTTTCATCAGGCCGGCCCTTTGTCCGGCTTCGGGGCCGAAGCCCCAGAAAAAATCGGCCCGTCTTGTTCCCTTGATGGCGCCACCGGTGTCCTGGGCCAGCATGATCCGTTCTATGGGTTGCTGGCTGATGGGATCAGTGCTCTGGATGAAGATGAGTGTGCCCAACGGGATGTGGCTGCGATCCACGGCCAGTGAACGTCCCGGCGTGAGCGCAACGCCCAGGGCGCCGAGCGGGCCCGCCTCTGGATCGTCCGGGTCGCTGGGTACTTCGCGAAAGAAGACCACGCCAGGATTGGTCTGCATGACCTGACGGGCCTGGGCAGGATGAGCGAGAAGCCACTGCTTGATGGCTGGGGCCGTGACCTGTTCGCCTGACAGGGCGCCGCGCTTGACCAGCGCCTTGCCGATGGCCTGATAGGGATGGCCGTTCTGGTCTGCGTAGCCTACACGGATGCGTGTTCCGTCACGGAGCTGTATGCGGCCAGATCCCTGAATTTCCATGAAAAAAGCATCGACCGGGCTGTCCAGCCAGGCGATGACGGGCTGGGTGTCATAGATGCCCTGCTGTTCCCGGGTTTCAATTTCCCGGCGGTCGGCATAGGGGATGACGCGTTGACCGCTGAGCCGTCCACGCAGTCGCATCCCTTTGAGCAGGGGTTGAATGGCGCTGAGATCAATGGTCAGCAGGTCGGCTGGAATGGCACGCACCGGCACCTGTGAGTCCCGCTCCCGGGCGCGACTGCCGGTCAAAAGAGGCTCGTAGTAGCCGGTCAGCAGGCCGTCGGGCAGGGCGGTGTCCTGTAGTTCCTGGGCCAGAAATCTCTGTCCAATCCATTCACGCAGGCGTGTGGGGTCGGCGTCCAGCCGTGTGATCTCCTGACAGAGTGCTGGCCAGGGGAAGGGCGGATGCGGCAGCGCGCATTGCCGCCGGAGGGCTGCATCCAGCCCGTTCAGATCATCATTGGCCAGGCCAGGAATCTGTCTGGCAGGAATTTTGGCCGGCTCGGCTGGGGCCCCCGACGGTGCCGGGATCGGGCTCTGGCAGCCTGCCATGATCAGCAGCATTGCAAGAGCACCGAGGAGCCACGGACAGTGAAGATAGCGAAGATTCATGGGAGCAGGCGCCAGCTCAGGCGGTGTGGGTCAGTGCAGGGTGCGGGCAATGTTCAGGGTGAAGCTGGGAATCTCGGCATCAAAGCGGGCGCCGTCCTCGGCGACAAAAAAATAGCTGCCCTGCATCGTGCCGCCTGGCGTGGGGAGCTGGCTGCCGCTAGTGTACTGAAAGCTTTCGCCTGGTTTGAGCAGGGGCTGGTGCCCCACGACGCCGAGCCCCTTGACTTCTCGTTTTTCACCGGTGTCATCCTGAATGATCCAGTGCCGGCTGATCAGCTGGGTGCTGACGGTGCCACGATTGGTGATGGTGATGGTGTAGGCAAAGGCAAAGATACCTTCCATGGGGGAGGATTGCTCCTCCAGGTATTGACTCTCGACGGTAATGTCCACTGCGTACCGGTTTTCCGGGTTCATAGGCGGGATCCTGTGTTGAGGAATTGATCAGATGGGGCCCGATAGTGCTTTGGGCAAGGCGTCTGCACGGGATTCCGTGAATACAATGCGATTCTATTCAACACTCGCCATATAGGCAGGGCAAGACGTATGACTTACCGGATTGCACCCAGTATGCTGTCGGCCGATTTCGGGCGGCTGAAAGAGGAAGTTCAGGCCATTGAAGCTGCCGGCGCCGATCTCTTGCATTTCGACGTGATGGACAATCATTACGTGCCCAATCTGACGGTGGGGCCGATGGTCTGCAAGGCGCTACGCCCCCATGTGAAGATGCCGATCGATGTGCACCTGATGGTCCAGCCGGTTGACGCGCTGGCAGCGGCTTTTGCCGATGCCGGGGCCGACATGATCACTTTTCATCCTGAGGCCAGCCCGCATGTCGACCGGACCCTGCAGCTGATCCACTCACACGGCTGTCGGGCCGGACTGGTTTTCAACCCGGCGACGCCGCTGTCCTGGCTGGACTATACGCTGGAACAGCTGGATATTGTGCTGCTGATGTCCGTAAATCCTGGATTTGGCGGTCAGACCTTCATTCCGGGTACGCTGGCCAAGTTGCGTGATGCCCGCCTGCGTATAGACGCGGAACAGACGCGCAGCGGGCGCAGGATATGGCTGGAGGTCGACGGTGGCGTCAAGGTTGACAATATCGCCGATGTGGCTGCCGCCGGTGCTGATACCTTTGTCGCAGGATCCGCCATCTTTGGTGCGCCTGACGCGGACGGAGGGTACCATGGTGTCATGCAGCGCTTCCGCCAGGCGCTGGCCAAGGTCTGACCGGTGTTTTTCGGAGTCTGTCGCCATGCAACCAGCACAACCTGTTGACCATCCGCCCGCCCATTTCCAGTTGCGGCTGGCCGCTATTCGGGCTTTATGTTTTGATCTGGATGGAACCTTGCTGGATACTATCCCCGATCTGACTGCCGCAGCCAATGGCATGTTGAAGGATTTGGGATTGAATCCGCGCCCCGAGGATGAAGTGGCGACTTATGTAGGCAAGGGGGCTGACCGATTGATTGCCCGCATGCTGGCGTCGGCTGGGCAGCCGGCTGATCTGGCAAGTGAGCTGTTTGCCCGGGCACGCCAGATATTCTATGCCCATTACCGGCATTGCAATGGCAAGGCCGCCCGTCTCTATCCGGGCGTAGCCAGTGGTTTAAAACGTATGGCGGATCTTGGCCTGCCCATGGCCTGCGTCACGAACAAGCCGCAGGAATTCGTTCAGCCCCTGCTTCTGCATTTTCACCTGCGCCAGTATTTCGATTTTTTCATTGGCGGGGATACCTTACCGGTCCGGAAGCCGGATCCTGGTCCGCTGCTGGAAGCGGCCCACCGCTGGTGCCTGGATCCGGGTCAGGTACTTATGGTGGGAGACTCGCTCAATGATGCCCAGGCTGCCCGCGCTGCTCGTATGCCGGTGGTGATGCTTCCCTATGGCTATAACGAAGGTCAGCCGCTGTCGGGCGTGGATGCTGATGCGCTGGTGGCTGGTCTGGATTGCCTGGCCGATTGGCTGGAGATGTCGCGCGGCTTGCCTGTGAATACCAGGGCGTTTTCCTGATCATTTATTTCCGAAAATTTTCCCCTGGCATCACACATGACTGAACTCGAATTCAAGGCGCTCGCCGCCCAAGGTTATAACCGAATCCCGGTTGTGCTGCAGACGCTGGCAGATCTGGATAGCCCACTGGGGCTGTATCTTAAGTTGACGGATGCAAACTGCCGACGTAATTCCTTCCTGCTGGAGTCGGTGGTGGGGGGAGAGCGTTTCGGTCGCTATTCTTTCATTGGCCTGCCAGCCCGTACCGCCATCCGCGCCAAGGGAAGCCGCATCGAGGTAGTACGAGATGCGGAGACCGTTGAAAGTGCGACTGGAGATCCGTTGGCCTTTGTCCAGCAATATCAGAAACGTAACCGAGTGCATCTGCTGCCGGGAATGCCGCGTTTCTGTGGCGGTCTGGCAGGCTATTTTGGTTACGATGTGGTGCATTTTATCGAGCCGCGGGTGGGTCATGCTGACAAGCCTGATCCGATTGGGGTTCCGGATCTGCTACTGCTGATCGTCGATGAGTTGGCAATCATCGACAATTTGAGTGGAATGATCTACCTCATTGTCTATGCTGATCCGACGCAGCCAGAAGCTTATGGGCGGGCTTGTGAGCGCTTGAATGATCTGCGGATGAAGATGCGCAACGCCGCACTGGCGCCGGAGGATCTTCTCATAGGTAACGCCAATGGACAGGTAATCCACACGCCTGTTGAGCGACCCTTTGCCAAGGAAGATTATCTGGCGACGGTGGCAGCAGCCCGGGAGCATATTATTGCGGGTGATCTGATGCAGGTTCAGATCGGACAGATGCTGCGCAAGCCCTTCCCACACTCTGCCCTGTCGCTGTACCGGGCATTGCGCTCGATCAATCCATCCCCGTATATGTACTACTACGACTTCGGCGATTTTCATGTCACGGGGTCATCGCCCGAGATCCTGGTGCGCCAGGAGATGGGCGCCGCGCCGCGCGTTACCCTGCGACCGATTGCAGGTACGCGAAAACGGGGATTGACCGAGGCGGAGGATGCCCATGCCGCGGCGGAGTTGCTGGCTGATCCAAAGGAGCGAGCAGAGCACCTCATGCTGATCGACCTGGCACGCAATGATATCGGGCGGCTGGCAAAGGTGGGAACGGTGAAGGTGACCGAGCAGATGGCAATCGAAAAATATTCACACGTCATTCACCTCGTCTCGAATGTAGAAGGTCTGCTTGAGCAGAGGCTGGATGCGATTGACATCCTTCGGGCGACTTTTCCTGCAGGAACCTTGACGGGAGCACCGAAGGTTCGGGCCATGGAATTGATTGAGGAGCTGGAGCCGGTCAAACGCGGTATTTATGGAGGAGCTTGCGGTTACCTCAGCTACTCTGGAGAAATGGATGTGGCCATCGCTATCCGGACGGGCGTCATCAAGGATGGCATGCTCAATGTGCAGGCCGCTGCGGGCGTTGTTTACGATTCGGTGCCGGAGAATGAATGGCAGGAAACCGAAATGAAGGCCCGAGCAGTCCTGCGTGCGGCCGAAATGGTTGAGAGCGGTCTGGCTAATGGTGGCAGCTGATTAACGGGCCGGATTGTTGCACACAGGCGGATTACGACGCAGGACCTGACGGCTGATGCCTGTGTCGTCGGTCGTCTGATCAGCTAGAGTCGTCATGGTGACAGTTGTCCAGCTATTACGGAGTCGGCGCGGCGCGGAGTTGCCTGCTGCAGGGATAGCCACACCGCGCATGCTTGCCGTGTTGGGCGGATAGTAGTCCGCACCGACTGTCATGAGTGCTTGCCCCCCACTGATTAGTCGGGCCTGAACGCTGACTGAAATGGCTTGAACATCGCCCGGAATCCAGACGAAGCTGAACCAGCCATGCAGGGGGTTGGGAGAATAGGCGGTTGCAGCAGGGGAACTGGTCATATGGCAGTCGGTCAGGGCGGTATCGGCCGTGCAGGTGCCGATTTCCGGATGCATGTCCCGGCTCAGCAAGCGCCATTGCTGTGAGCTGCGCGAAAAATAGAATACCGACATCTGCCCGAGCTGGATGTGTGCTGGGCTGCTGCTGCCCCGGGGACCAGAGATAACGAACCAGGGCATGAGCTTGTTCCAGGTTCCTCCTACGCCGCGGAATTGAGGCAGGCGTGACTGTTCCCAAGACGGCCAGTGGCTCCAGCCGCCTTTGGCGCTGATGGAATAGCCGGCATGTGACCATGTCCATGAAGGATTGATGCCTGCTAGGTAGCCGTCACCCCATCCCTGATCTGCAATCATCCGCTCGGCACTGGCGCAGACGGCGTCACCAGCACTCTGTGGTCGGGCTGGTGTGCTGGCCATGATTAGGGAGAATAGACCAATAGCCAGTGGATTTATGGAGAAGGAAAACTTATTCATGGATGTTGACATACGATGAAAGGGAAAAGGCCGTAGCCGGATTGCGATGCAGACCCGGGCGTCGTGTCTTGATTCGTGTAGCGGCTGGCTTGGGGGTGGGAGTGAGACGGATGAAAAAAATTACCTTTGGTTACAAGTTTGCGTTAAAAAAATGCTCGATGATCCAGAAAATCTTGGGCGAAAAACGGCGTACCACTTGACAATCATTGAAAATCAACATTGATTGTCTACTAATTCACACTGAATTGGAGTTCCGTACTAACCCCTTGGTTAGATCATTGGCAGCCGCGTATTCGGTCGCAATTGAGTCGGAATTCATTGCATATGCGTTGATTACACGCTGTCTTTTGTGCAATGTCCGCAAAACTGCAAAATATCGGGCGGTTCGATGATGTGCTGCCTGTTTATCAAACCGGTCTGACATGGTGTTCAATGTGAATATTCGTGAGTAGATCTAAATGTATTCGCTTAAAGAGTGATTTTTTGGGCATCTGGTTGTTCATAGGAGACAACATAGGTTTAAAAATAGTTAAAATTAACTATTTATATAAAAAAGTTGTTTTATGTTTACGATTTGTATCTTGTCCGTTCTGAAAAACAGAGATTCCCACCCACGATCTTTAGGTTTCGATAGCTGGATTTATTTACAGTATTTGTCCTATTATTTTTGGTGGGCTATGAGACTGTTAGGTAAGTATCAGAGATACAAAGAGATTTTTTAATAGTTTAAGCGTGTTGATTCGATAGTTTTTATCAATCATCTGGTTTTTGAAGACCCTTGAAAAAGTCAAGGGTGCAACCACGGCGGCGCGATGTTTGTAACACCTTGCCCGTAGGGCCGGCATCAAAGGCAGGTGGTGCTGCTTGCTGGCAGGGCTGGCAGCGCGGTTCCGTCAATCCGGGGCATGGAGGATGCTGAAACTGCTAAGCATTCAATTGGTGTTGCTAGATGGAGCAGCGCAAGGCCGGTACGATGTAAATGTGAAGGCGACAGAGCGCTGTTCATAGGAATGTTGTTGCCCGTAGATCTGATGTTCGTGCGCTCCAGAACCTGGCGGTGTCTGCTACCATGGTCGGCGTACCGGTGAGATAGGCTATGGCACTTGGGCGCGTATGTTGTGCAGCCGGGATCGCGGCGGCTGTGCATTTATCCATCTAGACTGGGGGTTGTTCTCATACTTAGAGTGAAATAGACGATGGATGTTCGTTGCACTATCCCATCTGTGGGGGGGGCCCTACTTACGCATTCGTTTCAGACACCTATTGGCGAAATGCAGGTGTGTGCCAGTGACCGCGGGGTTTGCCTTCTGGAATTTTCAGATACCGCATGTCTGCAACGGGAGTATCGAGATCTATGCCGTTTGCTCCATACCAACGTCGAACCAGGGCAGAACACCCATACTCGTCAGGCCGAGCAGGAGATGGCGGAATATTTCGTCGGGCGACGTCAGGTATTCGAGGTGCCCCTTCATACTCCTGGCTCCACTTTCCAGCAGGGGGTCTGGCGTGTACTGAAAGATATTCCGTATGCTACGACGATCAGCTATCAGCACGAAGCGATGCAGCTGGGCAATCCACGAGCTGTCCGGGCTGTTGCAGCAGCAAATGGGGCCAACCGCATTTCGATCATCATCCCCTGCCACCGAGTGATCGGCAAAAATGGCAGCCTGACTGGCTATGGTGGAGGCGTTTTTCGAAAGCAGTGGCTCATCGCCCATGAACAGGCGAACCACCAGCCTTTTTCCCTGGGATCTCCGGCCGTGGTGTAATCGGTCCCTGTTCCGTCAAGGCTGGAGAGTTTGTTCGAAACGTATCGGCTAAGGATAGGACGGCGTAGCCGAGCGGGGGCGATAGGTTCATGCTTGTGTGCTATGGTGGCCAGCGGGCCAGCACGCGGCTGTCGCCATGGCCATCATGACGGCACTCATGAGTGGCAGAATGGCCTGACTGTGTTCTCCCGTGAAGCCCATGACGAGGGCAAAGGCAGTCAGGGGGGCGTTCATGGAGACAGCCAAAAAACCGGCAGATCCGGCCAGCGCAGCGGCGGCAAGGTCTATTGAGGCAAGGGCGCCGCCGGTACCTGGCAGGCCGCTTTCCGGTACGAGACGGATCAGCAGCGCCAGAAACAGGCCGAGCAATGCGCCGATTGACAGGCCCGGCGTCAGGGTGCCGCCAAAGGCTCCCGCACGCAGGGTGATGAGAACGCTCACGGTCTTCCCTACCAACAGTGCAGAGCACAGCGCCAGCGTTGTTCCATCATAGGCCGTCTGGGCGGCTGAGCGGCCATTACCCAGTATCTGGGGTAGCCAGATGGCGATCAGTGCTGTTGCCAGGCAGGCCATCGGTAGTGCCCACAAAACGGTCCAGCCATGCGCCCGACGAGACTCCATCTGTTTGACTGCCTGTCGAAATGCCAGGCCAGGCAAGCCAACACAGGCTCCAATCATGGCAGCCCAGAGTACATCATGACTTGAGCCGCCTAGCTGGCCCACCACGTAGAAAGTGTGGGTCGAGACGGATAGCCGGGCAACAAGTGTCGCAACAATTGACACGCTCATGGCCACGATGCCGTTGCGCAGGGAAAACTGCGCAATCAGGATTTCCAGGGTGAAGAGGGTGCCCGCCAGTGGCACTTGATATACCCCGGCCAGGCCGGCTGCTGCGCCACTGGCGACCAGCAGTCGATGGGTACTGGCATCCAGTCTGAACCACGCAGCGATCCGTCCGGCAAACAGTGCGCCGAGTTCGCGGGGGGCGACCTCCCGGCCGATGGGGGCGCCAGAGCCAACAGCCACGATCTGCAGAATGGCATGACACAGGTTCTCCAACAAGGGGGGGCTAAGTCTCACCGGGGTGTCCGCAGCAACCGCGGCAGCTACGCTGACGACCGGGCGCCCCTTCATCTGGAGCCAGGCCCAGCAGATTGATACGATTATTCCTCCCCCCATCACGGCCAGCAGGCGACGCTCGGGACTGGTGCCATCCGTGATGATCTGCACGCGTGCTTCACTGTGTCCAAAGGCGAGCTGCTCGACGACATGAATCAGCCAGGAGAGAGCGGCAGCCCCTAATCCCGCCGCAATGCCTGTCAGGAGTACGGCCAGCGCCAGGCGCAGCCTGATATGACGTTTAAAGAAGGCATCGGACGTACACATGAGCGTCAGGGCGAGCAACAGAAATATCAATTCCTGGCATAGCCAGTCTGCCAGGCGGGTTTTTGGCCAGGGTCAGGCATTTTCGCGGTTTTCCCGGATGATGTGAAGCGCGCCCGGCATGCTTAGTGTGTCACAATGGGCGATGCAGACACCGGTGTGAGGCTGCCAATGGTCGGGGTGAACGGTACACTATCGGCCTGTGCTGGTGCGTGGCTGTTCGAAAGACATGGGTCCATGGCGCTGGCCACAACACTTGCCTCTTCCGTTCCGGGAACCTTACAGGATTGTCATGTCCGCCAAAGTTCTGATGATCGACAACTATGATTCGTTTACCTACAACATCGTCCAGTATCTAGGCGAGTTGGGAGCGGATGTGGTGACCTACCGTAGCGACGCCATTGGCCTGGAAGAAATCCGCCGGCTGGCCCCTTCGCATCTGGTGCTCTCTCCCGGCCCGGGCGATCCGGACGGTGCTGGTATTACATTGGAGAGTATCCGTGCCTTTGCCGGTCAATTGCCCATTCTGGGGGTTTGTCTGGGGCATCAGGCCATTGGGCAGGCTTACGGAGGACAGGTGGTTCGCGCCAGGCGGGTCATGCATGGCAAGCATGATGACGTTCTGCACAACGGCAAGGGTGTCTTCGCTGGACTGCCCGAGCGCTTCAAGGTCGTGCGCTATCACTCCCTGGTCGTTGCTCCTGATTCTGTGCCCGATAGTCTGGAAGTAACTGCCTGGAGTGCTGATGGCGAAATCATGGGACTGCGCCACCGTCAGTTGAGCGTCGAGGGTGTGCAGTTTCATCCTGAGTCCATCGAAAGTGAACATGGCTATGACATGTTGAAAATCTTTCTGGCGCGTCAAAACTGAACGGCCGTTACCGCGCAGTGTCTCTGCCGCCGGTTGTCGGCGCTGGCACCGTCTCCCGTCGCCTTGCCTCTTTTTATACAGTTACATAGCCACCATGAGCATCTCTCCACAGGAAGCGCTTCAGCGCGTCATCGAGCACCGGGAAATCTTTCATGATGAAATGCTCCATTTGATACGCATGATCATGAAGGGAGAGGTTTCTCCCGTCATGAGCGCAGCCCTCTTGATCGGATTGCGGGTGAAAAAAGAGTCCATCGGTGAAATCGTGGCCGCAGCAGAAGTGATGCGGCAGTTCGCCGTGCCCGTCCATGTGGCCGATCGTGACAATTTCATCGACATTGTGGGCACCGGTGGCGACGGGGCGCATACCTTTAATATTTCATCCACCACCATGTTTGTCGTGGCCGCGGCCGGAGGGGCGGTGGCCAAGCACGGCAATCGCAGCGTATCGTCAAAATCGGGCGCGGCAGATGTTCTGGAGGCATTGGGCGCGAACATCATGCTGACCAGTGAGCAGGTGTCGGAGTGCATTGCCAGGTGCGGTATCGGGTTCATGTTCGCACAAAACCACCACCCAGCCATGAAAAATCTCGCATCCGTGCGGCGTGAGCTGGGTGTCCGAACCCTGTTCAATATTCTGGGCCCGCTCACTAATCCGGCTTCGGCACCCAACAACCTGCTGGGTGTATTCCATCCGGATCTGGTTGGCATTTTTGTACGGGTAATGAAACAGCTTGGGGCCGAGCGGGTGCTGGCAGTGCATGGTATGGACGGTATGGATGAAATCTCGCTGGGCGCCAAGACTCTGGTGGGAGAGCTGCGCGATGGCCAGATTCGTGAATACAGCATTCATCCGGAAGACTTTGGTTTCAGCATGGTTTCCAGTCGCCAGCTTAGGGTGGCGGGCGCCGAAGAATCGCGGGAGGTATTGCTGAGCGTTCTGGAGAATACCTCCGGGCCAGCCCGTGACATCGTTACGCTGAATGCCGGTGCTGCGCTCTACTGCTGCAATGTGGCAGACTCGATGGCTGACGGCATGAAGCTGGCCCAGGAGGTGCTGGCTTCAGGAGCCGCGAGGAACAAGCTCAATGAGTTTGTGCAGGTAACGCGTTCGTTTACCTGAGCACAGAGGGGCTGTGTTTATGAAAATTCCTACCATACTTGAAAAAATTCTCGACACCAAACGGGTCGAAATCGCACAGTCTCGGGCACATTATGGGGAGGCAGCACTGCAGCGTTACGTCGCGGAAAGACTGCGAAATGACCCTCCACGAGGTTTTGCCCACGCCATCCAGACGTGTGTCAGCAAAGCCAAGAGAGATGCAGCCAGCCAGCCGGCGGTCATCGCTGAAATCAAGAAGGCAAGTCCCAGTAAAGGGGTTATCCGTCCTGATTTTGAGCCTGTAGCCTTTGCGCGGAGCTACGAGCAAGGAGGAGCTACCTGTCTTTCGGTGTTGACGGATCAACAGTACTTTCAGGGGCATGATGATGTTCTGCGCCAAGTGCGCTCTGGTGTGCCACTGCCGATACTGCGCAAGGACTTCACCATAGATCCATGGCAGATACTGGAGGCTGCTGCCATTGGGGCTGATTGTGTGTTGTTGATCGTGGCCGCATTGTCAGATAGTCAGATGGCAGAGCTTACATCCTGTGCGCACGAAAATCGATTGGACGTTTTGGTTGAGGTCCACGATGACGCGGAACTGGATCGGGCTTTGCGAATCGACACGCCGCTTATTGGTATCAACAATCGCAACCTACACGATTTCAGTGTCACGCTTAATACTACATTGAGTCTGCAGAGCCGCTTACCGGCGGATCGTATCACCATATCAGAAAGTGGCATTTGGGGACCTGAGGATATACGAAACCTGCGTGCAGGCGGAATACATGCCTTTCTAGTTGGTGAAGCATTGATGCGGGCGCCAGACCCTGGTCTGGCGCTAGCCGGCTGGTTGGGTGGAATGGCGTGAGGACGCAGATCAGCATCGTACTGCACGAAGTCAAGCTGACCGACCGGCTGTATATTGGCCTATTGAAACGTCAGCGTGTGTGCTGGTGGGGCTTGCTCTTGGTTCCCAGCCATGCATTTCGCAGTGCATTGACCTGTGTATGAGCAACTAGTTGAGGTGTTCTTGCCGCTTCTGTAAATTCGACAGTGGTCGTGAACAGCTCATCACGGCGAAATGCTGTGATCACCACTTGCTGTCCCGGCAAATGTCGGGACAGTAGTGACTTCATCCTGCTTTCCGTACAGCGTAGACCATCAATCGCTACGAGCCGGTCGCCAGCAGACAAACCGGCTCGTGCTGCCGGCCCATCCCGTTCAGCCCCAAAAATGGTCAACTCACCGTCCTGGACTCCTGTGCGTATGCCCAGAGAAACCTGAATGGTCTCTGGATTTTCCTGTATTAGGCTTAATCCCATCGGTTTTAACAGTCTGGCCAGCGGAAGATCTTCGGTGCCGTAAGCCCAGGCCCTGATCTGGCGGCGGAGATCTAGCCCAGTCGCTTCCTGGATGACCGTTGGCAGCTGCGATTCATCAAGCCCTTTGCCTGTTTGGCCAGCATCATAGAAGTGCTGGCCAAATCTCTGCCATAGCAGCCGCATCGCATCATCTAGAGAGCGTCGTCCCCGGGTACGCTGACGAATAGTCAGGTCAAGACAAAGGGCAACCAGCGCGCCTTTGACGTAATAGCTGGGAATGGCATTGGCAGTATTTTCGTCTGGACGGTAATATTTTATCCAGGCATCAAAACTGGACTCCGCTACACTTGCCAGGTGCCTTCCGGGATTCATGGCAACCCGCTGAATACTTTGCGATAGCATCTTCAAATAGCTGGGTAGATCAATCACGCCCGATCGGATCAGCGTCAGATCATCATAATAAGAAGTGAAGCCTTCAAAAATCCAAAGCAGGTCTGTGTAAACCTCACGATTCAGATCGTAAGGCGCGAAACGGGATGGCTTGATGCGTTTTACGTGCCAGGTGTGAAAATACTCGTGACTGACTAACCCCATAAATGTCCGGTAACCTTCGGGCGTTCCCTTCATCCCTGGCCAGGGCAGATCATCATGCGAGCAAATCAGCGCAGTGCTTGAACGATGCTCCAGACCGCCGTAACCGTCGGACACCACCATGATCATAAATAAATACCGATGTACAGGTGCTTTTTTCCCCACAGGATCAAATAGGGAGATCTCGGTGGCGCAGATCGCGCGTACATCTTTTATAAGACGCTCAAAATCTACGATGGAACGACCCGTTATTACAATATCGTGGCGGCAGCCGCCTACATCAAAGTGAGCAATCTGAAAATTGCCCATCTCTACCGGATGATCAATCAGCTCATCATAGTTCGCTGCCTGAAAGCGGCCGAACAGATAAGTTTCAGATTGCCCCTCACGAGAGGATGTTTTGCGTTGACGCTGGCTGTTGGAGCGACGAGATGATGGCTGTTGCTCAAGTTCTCTGGGAAGGGTCGTGGCTACACGCCAGTGTTCATAGGCAATCCCATTGGGAGGAAAAATATCTACCGAGCATGGATGCATTTCCTGGCCTTGCACGGCTAAAAACACACTGCTGCCGTTGAAAAAACCATGCGTTGTGTCCAAATGAGCAGCGCGTACGGATAAATCCCAAGCATAAACGTTATAGCGGATCAATAGTCCGTGGCTAGGGTCAACAGCAGGATCACATTGCCAGGTGTTTTTTGATGTCTTGCGAATGCCAAGGGCCACGCCGGTCGACTCAGGTCGCTTCGGGTTTTTTTCCGGGATGCTGTGAAAAGACTTGGGTGCTTTCGGAAAGGACCAGGCAGATACTCTGTCCAAGTGACGGGAAAACTCTCGGACAAGATAGCTTCCTGGTATCCAGACGGGTAGCATCAATACTTGGCCACCGACATCTGGGTGAGCAATCCATATTGATACTTCAAACAGATGCGCTCCCGGGGCGATCGGGAAAATTGAATAATGAATATCTTTCATATTGTTCCTGTTCCGAATGCCGTCGACTTGGTCTGTCGGGAAGGCTAGGTAGTCTGCACTACGTCTATTATGGCAGAGTGGGCTCTACTGCACGGGCTACGGGTGACCATGTATGTCAGCCTGTCGCGGATAGGGGGCGGTAGACCCCTCAGGAAGAATCCTGCCGCCAGAGAAGTCATCGAGCTGTGCGCCAACGTCGATACAAGGGAGGGGCGAGGAACACGGCAATGGCTAATAGCCAGAATCCTATCGTGACCGGGCTGCTGAAGAGGATGCGGACATCTCCGTTTGAGATGGCCAGTGCCCGGCGCAGGTTCTGTTCCATCAGTCCTCCGAGAACTACACCAAGAATCATCGGCGCTACGGGTACTCCAGCCTTACGCAAAAAATAACCGAGCACGCCGATACCGAGCATGAGAAGCAGGTCGAATTCGGTGGAGTTGATCGAGTAGACGCCGATCACGCTGACGCAAACGATGCCCGGTACCAGCAGCCAGGGAGGAATCGAAAGAATACTGGCAAATATTCGTACCATGGGGACATTCATAATGAACAACATCACGTTGGCAACTGCTAGGGAGGCGATTAATCCCCAGACTAGGTGAGGTTGCGCATCAAATAACAGGGGACCAGGTGTGATGTTATAGAGCGTTAGCGCGCCCATCATTACCGCTGTGGTTCCTGAGCCGGGCACCCCTAGGGTGAGCATTGGAATGAAAGAACCGATCGCTGCCGCATTGTTTGCCGATTCAGGTGCTGTTAGTCCCCGCATGTCCCCCTGCCCGAATTTGGCATTGGGGTCTTTCCGCTCTGTCAGGCGCTTCTCATTGGCATAAGCAATCGCCGATGCCACGCTGGCGCCTGCTCCAGGTAATACACCCAGACCAAACCCGGTAAGACTGCTGCGAATGACGCTTGGGAATGTAAAGCGTAGCTCCTCTGTGTTGAACAGTTTCCGGCTGCTGGTTGGTACCGAGACAGAAATACCTGCAATCAGTTGCTCCAACATATGTAGCATTTCGCTGATGGCAAAGAGACCGATGACCACCACCACAAAATCAATGCCATCAGACAGATTGGGCGAGTCAAATGTGAAACGGTAGATACCGGAATTGGCGTCGACTCCAACCGTGGAGATGGCCAGACCAATGCTGGTTGCAAGTATGCCTTTGATGGGATCGTGCCCAAGGAGCCCTGTCAGACAGCAGAAGGCAAAAACCATCAGTACGAAATACTCTGCCGGACCAAATGCAAGAGCCCAGGTTGCCAGTATTGGCGCGAAAACGACGATGCCGAAGAACGCTAGCAAGGAGCCAACAAAGGATGCCCACGCAGAGAGTGACAGTGCTACGCTGGCCATGCCTTGACGCGCCAGTGGATAGCCATCCAGGGTCGTCATCACGGCCGCTGCGTCCCCTGGAACGTTGATTAGGATGGATGTAATGCGTCCTCCATATTCGGCGCCCACATAGACTGCCGCCAGTAGGATGAGCGCGGTCTCGGGAGGGAGGTTCATGGCGAAAGCAATCGGAATGAGCATGGCTACGCCATTGATTGGTCCCAGACCAGGGAGAACTCCCACCACGGTGCCAAAAAAAGACCCTGCTGCTGCCACACCCAGATTCAAGGGAGACAGGGCAACAGAAAAACCTTGCCCCAGTTGTGCAAGTACGTCGCTCATAGCCATTCTCCCAAAAGGCCGACAGGCAGAACAACATCCAGCGCCCGGTCAAACAGAAAAAAGAGCAGGAAGCTGCCAAGCAGGCCCGCTATTGCAGACTTGAGCCAATGGCCGCCAAATATTTTGCCAACCAGTGTTGTCATGATGGTTGTGCCGATGATAAAACCCAGTCGCTCGAAGGAAAGCGCATAGCCTACCAATACGATAATCATTGCCGCAATCCGCCAGTTAGCCCCGGGCGGATTGGCGGGGCTCCTGCCTTCTCCCTCAACGAGCAACTTCAGTCCACAGAGCCCCATAATGAGTGCAACCGACATAGGAAATGCACGTGGCCCTAATGGTTCATAGGAAAACGGCGTATGCAGTCCGTAGGCATTCCATGCCATCAGAATGGCAGCCGTTACTGCGCCAAGGCCCAGGCTACGATTACTCATGGGCGCTCTTGGGCAGGATCAGCCCGAATGATGTTGCCAGCTCGGTGTAATGCTGCACCCGCTCCTGTACATACGCATCAAGCTTTTCGCCTTCTAGTTCAAAAGGGAATAGCCCTTGTTGCTTGCGTAGTCGGATGAATCCATCACTCTTAAGCATTTTTTCAAATGCGGCCTGCCACCATCGATAATCCTCGTCAGACACTTTCGGGCCAACATAAAACCCTCTGATGATGGGCCATTCGATGTCATAGCCTTGTTCTTTTGCGGTGGGGGTATCTTTCAGTCGTCCCGGCAGACGTTCATGGTGATAGACCGCAAGCACGCGAATAGGGGCGCCTCCCTCCAGCATGGTAGCGGCTTCCGCTGCGTCCCCCATATAGGCCTGAATGTGATTGCCGCGCAGCGCCGTAATGCCTTCACCTCCTCCTTCAAAGGCAACAAAACGAATTTTTCGGTAATCGACTCCTGCGGCTCGAGCCGTCAGAGCAGCCTTCATCCAGTCCTGGCTGCCAATCGTTCCCCCCGTTCCGAACACAATGCTGCCGGGATCCTTTTTGAGGGCAGTCATTAATTCACCAAGATTCTGGTAAGGGGAGTCGTCGCGCACAATGGCCACGCCGTAGTCCGCTCCGATTGCGGCAAGCCAACGTACATCATGAGCGGAATAGCGGCCAAATTTGCCTTGAGAAAGGTTTAGCAGTGACCCGCCGGAAAATGCAACAATGGTTCCGCCATCAGAAGGGCGCTGGGCGACGACTGTGTTGTACGCGACCGCACCAACTCCTCCCGGCATATACACGATGCGCATGGGGCGATGAAGTTGGCCACTCTCCTTCAGGCCGCCCTGTGCCAGGCGGCAGGTCAGGTCGAAACCTCCGCCAGGTTGTGCGGGAGCAATACAGGTCGGCCGCCGCGGCTCTTCGGCATGGACATGGGCAGCGAAACATAAAGTTATTGTGGTTGCCACCACTGTCGACAAGGATTGCCGCAGCGAACCGCGAACCCTGCGCTCATTCTTTGTGATGACGGGATTCGTCTGAGGATCTGGATCTCCTTTTGTGGAGGATGGCCGGAATTTCCTGCCTGTCACTCGTACCTTTTCAGCAAGCGTCAGGCTCATGGGGAGGCTGTTGTCACTGTTGGGTAAATGCAGTTTCGCGTCGGTTGCCACGAATGGTCTCCTGATCTTGGCGGTGCATCGGTGGTGGAGTGTGCAATGCAGACTGAACCTGAGATGTGCCGTATGGTTCCTTTATTAACGGTATCAGTTTAACGATCACATGGCCTGTTTGTGCGGTGATGCACGGGCTGTCGCCTTAGGGGTTTTCCGAATATTCGGGGTATGACGTGGATGCAAGAATCAAAATTCTGCAGGGCGCAGGCCGGCCATCGTTGTCTAGTTTTTACCGGGTGAACAGATGAGTGAACCGAACAGTGAAGTCAGTGGCGTTGTCCTAGCGGAAACCCAGGGCCGTGTCGGGCTGGTGCGGTTCAACCGCCCAGACAGGCGCAATGCACTGAATGACAGCGTCATGGATGCGCTGGGAGGTGCGCTACAGACATTCGATCGAAATCCGGATATTGGGGCAATCGTTGTGACAGGGGGGCCTCATGCTTTTGCTGCTGGGGCCGATATATCTGCCATGAAGGAATATGGCTTTGGTGACGCCTATCAGCGCGACTTTATTACGCGCAACTGGGAAATTATCTGCGATATCCGGAAACCTGTAATTGCTGCGGTAGCTGGGTACGCCTTGGGCGGTGGCTGCGAATTGGCCATGATGTGCGATCTGATTATCGCGGCAGACAATGCGCGGTTTGCGCAACCGGAGATCAGGCTTGGCACCATGCCGGGGGCAGGGGGTACGCAGCGCCTGCCGCGTGCCGTCGGCAAGGCAAAGGCCATGGACTGGCTATTGACTGGGCGAATGATTGATGCTCAAGAGGCAGAGCGGGCAGGATTGGTGTCACGCGTGGTTCCGGCGGATGAAATGCTGTCCACTGCCATGCAGGTGGCTGCAGAAATCGCCGCAATGCCCAGAATGGCGGTCCTTGCAATCAAGGAAAGTGTTCAGCGCATCTATGAGACGCCTTTATCGGAGGGGGTGCGCTTTGAACGGCGCCTCTTTCACGCATTGTTTGCAACAGAAGATCAGAAAGAAGGGATGCATGCATTCCTGGAGAAGCGCCCGCCGGTGTTCAAGAACCGGTGATCCAGGCAACGGTAGGGTGAACGTGAGTTAGTCTGGGTAAAAGAAGGGCTTTGTGACGACGCGTTTGCCACAGGGCTAGCCTACGGGCCACGGACGGTGTCGGATGCAAAAGTAGCAAGCAGGTAGGGTGCGGCGCGAATGGTCGATAAGTTACAAAAAAATTACAATAAACAGATTTGATCGCTAGACTGGCCTGTAGAGCCAGTCTTCGGGCTTTTGGGTAGGCTGTTGTGGTCGGGTTTTGGTGTTTTCAATGCCTTTGGGGTTGGAAAGCGTTTGACATTCATGATGTCGATGCCCATAATCTCGTTTCTCTGCTGCTGACACAGAAGTTCGGCGAAAGACAGGTTGTTCCGATAGACGCCGCAAGGCACGAGACGAATGGCTTGTCAGCAGATTGTTCTTTAAAAATCAGCAGCCGATAAGTGTGGGCGTTTGGGATAGGTGCTGGG
>JAUNAC010000005.1 GCA_030527825.1 Lautropia sp. | reverse complement strand
GATCGTGGCAGCCTAGTGTCTGATGGTAGAGCTGATCGGTCGCGGCTAGTCCTTCATCGTCGAGCATGGCAAGTGGTCCTGCTCGAAATCCGGCATCAATGGCTGACGTTTCAATGACACCCGCTGGTACGCCCTCTCCCAGCAGGGCCAGTCCCTCATTGAAGTAGGCATGACGCAGGCGATCGACCAGTAAACCAGGACGGGCCGGTGACAGAATGACCTGTAGACCCAGTTGCACCAGCAGATCAGCAGCATGTTCCACCTGGCGCTCTGACTGGCCGGGTATCACGACCAGCTCTGCTGCGGACGGCAGGTGGAAGCGCACGGCGATGTGATCCTTTGCGATTTGCTGGAACCATTGGGCATTGGCTGTGATAGGTACGGACTGCAGCCGGACCTGGAAGTCGGTATGGTCGCCGGGCCGGCCTGGCGCCGAGTTTTGGGGCGAGGATGGTTCAATGTGTAGGCCACATGCGTTTGCCAGCGGCGCAAGCGTATCCAGAATGCCGGCACTGTCCAACAGTTGCAGAAGCGCAGGGGAGGGGGGTATCGGGTTGCTCATGAGGATGGTGTGTAAACCGGAGGGCTGAAAACGTTGTGTTTTGACAACGAGCCGAGACAGCAGGCCCTTATAACGGGCCGATGCTGGCACATCGGTACATTGTATTGGTTGACCAGCGATATGGCTGACGGTTTTAATGTTGTAAATAGCATAGGGGAGTGTTTTCCCTTATCACTTTTCGAAATAGTTTCCACGATTCGGGTGATATCTGAATGATGAAAGCGACGCAACGGTTGCTGAGGCTGTTCATGTCGCCTGGGCGTGAATGGCGCCTAATTGATCAGGAGGATATTTCGCTATGGAATTTGTGTTTCCAATGGTTGTTGCCCCTGATGCTGTTGGCGGTAGTGGCACTGCTGTTCGGGCAACATATCTATAACGGCATCTCTTTTCTGCCCTACCCGGCGCTGTTCAAAAAATTTTTGCTGTTGCTGGTCTGGGGGGGGCTGGTGCTGTTTGTTCAGCTATCTGTCGCGGCGTTGGTCACGCAGCTTTGTATTCCTTTCTTTGGTGGGCGGCGTCATCTGCGCAAGGCGTGTGCACTCATTGCCTATGCGGCTGCCGGGCTGCTGGTGGCCGCTGTTATGCAGCCGTTGCTGGTTCCACTCTTTCCCCTGGTGCTGGTGCTTGGCAGCAGCTGGTCAGTCTATCTGCTGTTGTCGGGCATGCCGGTATTGATGCAGGTGTCGATTGGCAAGGCCAGGGTGATCAGTGGCATTACCGTGGTACTTTTTCTGATGACTAACACGTTGCTCATGCCCCTCGCTGATCGAGTCTGGGAAGGTAGCTCATCGGAGGGTAGTGCGGTAGCGTTGCCAGAACTGTCAGGCGCAGCGGCGCTGCGCAGTGGAGAGGGTCAGGAGCTTGGTACGCTGGAAAAGATCCGGCAGGCTGATCGTAATCTGGATGAGGCCGCGCGAGAGGCCGGCAATGCCAGCGCCCGCAACGATCAACTTGCAGCGGCGCAGGCGGCAAGGGATGCAGCCGTTGCCATTGCTGCTACTGTCTCTGGCGGTCAGGCGCGTGTCCCGCTGACGGCCCAGCAGCTTCGGACATGGTTTCCGACGAGGTTACTGGGGCTGGAGCGGCAGTCGTTGCAGATTGAACCGTGGGGAAGTGCTTCCTCCAACGCGATCACCGCCTACGGCGTCTATGGTCATCAGGGCACGGCAGAGCTTGGTCTGAGGTTGGTTGATCCAGCCAGTGCGGGGGCCTTGCTGGCCGAGTCTGCCGCTACGGGAGCCCAGGGAAGAAAGGAAGGGGAAACAGCGATGACCATTGAGCGCAGCTATCGGGAAGGCGCGCGCAGTGTGTCGGAATTGCGCTGGAAGAATTCTCGCCGGATCGAGATCGACTATATTTTGGCCAACGGGGTGCGGTTGATGGTCAACGCCGATGATATTGATGCCTCAGCGCTGCACCAGGCCATTCGCGGCCTGCCGCTGGATGTACTGGAAAGAGACCGGATGGTGCCGGTCGAGCGTGTTTCCGGTTCTACCGGCACAACACCACAACATTCGGTACAATCAGCCCCTTCGCCTCCGTAGCTCAGTGGATAGAGCATCCCCCTCCTAAGGGGAGGGTCGCACGTTCGATTCGTGCCGGAGGCGCCAACCCCCATGGTCATGCCTGATTCTTCGCCTCATATTTTTCTGCAAGGTCTTGCTGTTGGGTCGCTGATCGGTGTCTATCCTCAAGAACGGCATGCTCCCCAGTCGCTGACCATGGACGTGGCTGTAGGGTTGCCTTCAGTGCGGCCTTTTCAGTCGGATCGCCTCAACGACACCGTTGACTACGCCGCGGTGGCTGATCTGATCCGTCAGGAAGCCGGCCAGCAGAGTTTTCAGTTGCTGGAACGTTTGGCTGATCATTTATGTCGGGCCATTGTCCGGCGTTTCCAGGTGCCCTGGGTCAGGATCCGTATCGTTAAGCCGGATATCGTGCCGGGCACTCAGGCTGTGGGTGTGCATTACCTGTTTCAGGCCGTGCCGCGGCACTGAACACGCGGGTCTGCGTCTCCAGTAGCCTCTTGGGAGGGGAGATGGGAAAGGGGAACTGGCTGTTCAGCGGCCCCGGTTTAGCTGATGTTGCCTGCCTGACGTAACCGTATTAGGGTGCAGTCTGCCCTCTTTCAGGCTGACAAAGCGCATTTCAGGCCGTTCGACCGGGGGGCTTGCCAGTGTCACGCTCCGCTTCATGACCCAGGCACGTAGGGCATGCGCCAGGGGCAGATAGTAATACTGGTTTTTGATGATCCCCAGGGCTTGCTGCAGTAGGTCGGTTCGTTTGAGCGGATTGCCTTCTTCACGTGCCCGGTCAATCAGTCTGTCGAGGGCCGGGTCGCTGATACGTGCTGCGTTGTAGGTACCGTCCACCTTGTCTGAGCGTGTATAGGCCAGGGACAGCAGATTCTGGAGCGCATCCATATCCGGACTTGCCCAGCCGAGCATCCAAAGGCTGCTATCGAGTGTTTCCAGCCGCGGTACCAGACTGGCAAATGGCAGACGGTTAATACTGACATGGATGCCGATCTTCCTCCACATGGAAACCAGAGCCTGACAGATCGGCAGATCATAGGCATAGCGGTTACCGGGGCAGTCAAGCCGGACATTGAATCCATGGCTGTAGCCAGCTTGCGCCATCAGCTGTCTGGCCAGACGCAGGTTATAAGGTTCACGTGTGTCGAGCTGCTCACTCCAACCATTGACGCCCGGGGTGACAATGGTGCCGGCCGGCTGATACATGTTGTGAGTAATGTGCAAAAGCGAGGGAATATGGATGGCCAGGGCCATGGCGTGCCGTACCCGCTGATCCCGGAAGGGATTATGCATGCCGGTATGTCCCCCATAACGCAGGGTATCGGAGAATTGATCCATGCCGATCAACAGTGTTCGCTGGGATACATCAGTACTAACCTGCAGATCGGGATGGCGTTTCAGGGCCGGAATTCGCTGCCCAGGCAGATCTGTCACCAGGTCAAGTTCTCCGTGCTCAAGCGCCTGCTGGCGCTCGTCATCTGAGGCGATAGCGCGATAGACGACCCGATCGGCATTGCCGGGAAAGCCCGCGCTATCCCACCAGTTCGTACTGCGGACCAGCTGCAGTGGCAGACCGGGTGTCCAATCACCATCAAGCCGATAGGGGCCCGTTCCATTGGCATGCCGCGTCGCATAGTCAGTAGACCCGGGTTTGCCAGCTTTCAAAGCCTCGGTGTTATGAAGTCGGGCCCAGCGTTGGCTCATGATCCGGGCGTCGCTCAGAATCCGGGGCAGCATGGGTACCGGATGTTCCAGGACGATGTCGATTGCCCGGTCACTGGCACGACGAATGGTACGTATGCTGGCGAGCACGGTACTCAGCGGGCTGCCAGCGTTTTTCAGGCGTTCCAGCGAGAACAGGACATCATCAATCGTCAGAAGCGTGCCGTCATGAAAATGAACACCTGTTCGGAGATAGAAACGCCAGGTCAGAGGGGTTATGGCCTCCCAGCGCTGGGCTAGTGCTGGCTCAACGTCCTGTGAGGGAGAGTAACGGGTCAGTGCTTCATAGACATGTTGCAGTACAGCCTGGGTCTGAGGGAGCGTCTGCGCATGGGGGTCCAGGGAAGTGATTTCTGTCTGAGTGGCCCAGCGCAAGGTGGCCGCGCGGGCGGGCAGCGTCAGTCCACCGAGCAGCGCGATGATCAGGCACGTGGCAGCAGCCGGACGGTGGAGCCGATGTCCAATGAGAAAAAAACGCAGCGGAGCCCGGGCAGAGCGCAGGCTGGCAAGGAACGGGCGCTGGAACTGTGTGACACACGTCGTCATGGAGCAATGCAGGTGAAAGCGGCGACGTCTCATCATGTATGTTCAGCCGCAGATGAGCAGATGATGATGCGACGTGTCCTTATGTATATCTCGTATCTGCTATGTTGCAATTTAGCATGTTTGTTCGCAAACCGTAGCTTCACGGAGCAATTTGCCCTCATTTAGGAACGCCTGTCACCCAGATATTGCCATTGTTTGCAAAAAAGAAGACATTCTTGGGGTCAGGGAGGGCAGGTGATGGACCGCGCCTGACAACTTTGGGCGATCAACTTCTGACAGGCGCGAACGGGATCCGGCGGCGTAGACTCACCTGCTCAAGGTAAATGCCCTTCCGGTGGGATACGCCGGTAGTCAATGAAGGCGTAGCCGATTCCTTCGCGGCTAGTTCCTGCTTCGCGGGAGACTTCTTGCCATTTTTCCGGATCCGGTGCGTCCAGCCAGGCATCTCCGTCGGGGCTCAGCTCGATTTCGGTCAGCAGCAGGCGGTTGGCGATTGGCCAGCACTGGGCATAGATCTGTGCACCGCCCATGATGAAGATGTTCTCTTCATGGGCGTAGAGTGCCATGGCAGCATCGAGGCTGGATACCTGGACAACGCCGTCGGGCAGCTTCAGCGTCTGGCGGCTGATGACGACCATGCGCCGGCCTGGCAGAGGCCGGCCAATAGACTCCCAGGTTTTGCGCCCCAGCACCACCACATGGCCCATGGTTTGCTCCCGGAAGTGCTTCAGATCTTCAGGGATGTGCCAGGGCATCCGGTTGTTCAGGCCGATGACGCCATTGCGGGCACGGGCGGCAATCATGGTCAGTGCCGGGCCAGAAGCGGGGGAAAAGGGGCAGGTCATACTGCAACTGGTGCTTTGATCGCGGGCCATGGATCATAGCCTTCGATCGAAAAATCCTCAAAGCGGTAATCAAAGATCGACGGGGGCTGCCGGTTCAGACGCAATTGGGGTAACGCTCGCGGCGTGCGGGTCAACTGCAGTCGGGCCTGTTCCAGGTGGTTCAGATACAGATGGCAGTCGCCACCCGTCCAGATGAATTCATGGGCCTGCAGGCCGGTCTGCTGGGCCACCATATGAGTGAGCAGCGCATAGGAGGCGATATTGAAGGGCAGGCCCAGGAAGATATCGGCGCTGCGCTGGTAGAGCTGGCAGGACAGCCGTCCCTGCGCCACATAAAACTGGAACAGGGCATGGCAGGGCGGCAGGGCCATGTCTGGCAGGGCACCAACGTTCCAGGCCGACACGATCAGCCGCCGCGAATCCGGCGATCGCTGCAGATCTTCCATGAGCCGACTGATCTGGTCGACCTGCCCCCCGTCCGGGGTGGGCCAGCTGCGCCACTGGGCACCATAGACCGGCCCCAGGTTGCCTGCCCCGTCGGCCCATTCGTTCCAGATCGTTACCCCATTGTCGCGCAGATAGCCGATGTTGGTGTTACCGCTGAGAAACCAAAGGAGTTCGTGGATGATGGCACGGGTGTGCAGCTTCTTGGTAGTGAGCAGCGGAAAGCCTTCCGTCAGCG
The DNA here is from genome assembly GCA_030527825.1 of Lautropia sp. GTDB lineage: Bacteria > Pseudomonadota > Gammaproteobacteria > Burkholderiales > Burkholderiaceae_E > Lautropia. Next base: position 57,538 of record JAUNAC010000005.1, on the reverse strand, counting down.
GAAAGCGCATCTGCCAGCCGAATACGGACAGCGTGCCGGTTCCGGTGCGGTCTTCCTTGCGCGCACCGTTGCTGAGGACGTGGGCAAGCAGGTCAAGATAGGTCTTCATGGGAAATGGCCAGACGGAGATCGCCGCATTCTATTCCGTCGTGGTCGTGGTCGTGGCCGGGGTCGGGGCAGGTGGCGGCGGGAGTCTAGCGATTGAGATCCTGCTCGATGGACTGTTGCTGCTCGTTGGTGCGCTCGCCCGGGGAGTCGGACAGGCCGTTCCGGGCGCCGGCAGGCATGCCCGAGCCCGCCTGCTGCAGTGCATTGATGGCGGCAGCCCGTTCTTCGGGGCTCAGAGACTGCAGATCGGCTTCCCCGCCGCTCAGGGTATCGCTGGCTTCGGGCGATACCCCATCCTGCAGGTTGCTGGCATCCCCGCCATAGGGCAGATCTCCACCGTTATCTTCCATGTCCAGGCCAGGGCGCATCATGCCGGGTGAGGGGGAAAGAGGATGAGCGCCGGCGGCAGCGCCATCAGTCGTGCCTGGTTTGCTGTTCGTTGCCATGTCCGGTGCGGCTTGCTGAGGTGCCGATCCGTCTGCGGCAGCCGGCAAGATCGGCGTCTCGCTGGGGACGCCTTCGCGGATCATGTTTCCTTCCTGGCCGTCGGCTGCTTCAATGCCTTCAGGCATGCCCTGAGGAAGTTGCGAATGGCCGGCATTGCTGGTAAGGATATCAACGCTGTAGCGTGCGGGGGCCGGGAACTCGATGCGCCGGCCGTTGTGCTCGATGATCACCTTGTCGTCGTAGACAGCCTTGAGGATGGAGCCGCCGCCAAGTTTCTGATTGACCGCGTAGGCTGCCATGGGCTTTTCGTTGATGCCCAGCACCGCCACACCCCGTGCACCGGCCTGCAGAACGCCGAGGACTTTGACGTCGATCGGCGGTGGTGCTGTTTCAACGGCTTCGGTGTTGCGCGCGCCGAACAGTCTGCTGGCAATGGGCAGGGGAGGGCGGCTGTTGTCACCGATGGCGTCGTTGGGGGCAATGGCGCCCCGCGGAGCCAGAAGCTGCATGGACCAGTAGGTGGCGCAGCCAATCAGCAGCAGGAAAAGCAGCAGGGAAAGCAGTCGCGGCGCGACAGAGGAACTCCGCATGGTCGGATCGTCTCAGAGAGATGGGTGAAACGCTGTGTGCCCGGAGGCGCTGATAGTGGCTGGTATCATACAGGGCGGTTACGGCAGAGGCAGAATCTGCTTCAATCGTCTGATGTTAAAACCTCTCCGGATACTCTGCGAGAAAAATGCTGGTATGAATATACGTGTCTTCGCCCCGGCGGCAAGCATGACCGATGCACGGTTGTCTGCAACTTCCCGGATCTCCCTTTCGCGCACCACGCTCCGTCGGCCCCGTCCGTCCGGTTTCACCCTGATCGAGCTGATGGTGGTGGTCATGATCCTGGGTGTGCTGGCTGCCCTGGTGGTGCCACGCTTCATGTCGCGGCCCGACGAGGCCCGTGCTATCGCAGCCAAGGCCGATATCGCCTCCATCATGCAGCAGCTCAAGCTGTATCGTCTTGACAATGGGCGCTACCCCACGACCGAGCAGGGGCTGGACGCGCTGGTCAACCGCCCGTCTTCCGGCCCGGCGGCCAAGAACTGGAAAGCCTATCTCGACAAGGCCCCGGTGGATCCCTGGGGCAAACCTTACCAGTACCTGAATCCGGGCGTCCACAGTGAGATCGACGTGTTTTCCTATGGTGCGGACGGTGTTGCTGGCGGTGAAGCGGGCGATGCCGACATCGGCAGCTGGGATCTCTGACGGCCGGGCACGGCGCGTGGAGCGTGTGTCGCTGGGGCGCGGTGGTTCCGTCAGGACAGGCAGGACGCGGGGCTTCACGCTGGTCGAGCTGATGGTGGCGCTGATCATCATCGGTGTCGTGCTGTCCATGACGGTGATTTCCAGTTCCCCCAGTCCGTTGCGTTCGCTGGAAACCGATGCCGAGCGCCTGAGCCAGCTGTTTTCCCTGGCACGGGAAGAGGCCCAGATCCGCGGCGCGCCTATCCGTTTCGAGACGACCCGTGACCGGTATCGCTTTATCATTTTCAGGGATCGCCAGTGGCGCCCCATCGAAGATGACACGCACCTGCGTGCCCGGCAGTGGGAAAGCCCCACGCGGGTTCGCATCGAGAAGGCGGATGGTTCCGACCTGCTGGAGTTCGGCCGGGATTTGATCGAACCGCCTTTTCGGGTGATTCTCTCCCGTGAGGCAGGTTCCATCGAGATTTCGGCCAATGGGCTGGGCATCTTCGAGGTGCAGCCTCCTTCTTCTTCCCATTGATGCCGACGTACGGTTTGTGTGCATTCCGTGCCCGGTGTTGCATTTCTGCCTGATGTCCCCCTCCCGATTGCCTACCATTTATATGAGGAACGACCGCCAACATGGCGAGGCGTTTCAGCGCGCCGCGGGAGCAGGGCGGCCACCGGTGCCGCCGGCCCGGGCTGGCTGGTCGGGGCGTGGATCGCGGCTTCGCGCGCCGGGTTTCACGCTGATCGAGGTGCTGGTCGCGCTGACGATCATCGCGATCGCCCTGATGGCATCGCTGCGGGCAGTGGGTTCCATCACGGCCAGTTCGGCCGATCTGCGGGCCCGTACACTGGCACAATGGAGCGCCGAGAACCAGCTGACCGAAATCCGCGTGCGGCGCGAGTTCCCGGCGGTCGGTCGCCGTCATTTCGATTGCCCACAGGGAGATCTCTTGCTGATTTGTCAGGAGGATGTTTACACCACCGCCAACCCGAACTTCCGGCGTATCGAGATTCAGGTCTTTGACGCTGAAAACAGCCGGCAGGGCGCAGGCGGTGCACGTGAAGGGGGACGTCTGGCCCGGCTGCTTGGCTTTGCCGTCGTTGATAATACGGCGGCGCGCTGACATGTTTTTGCCTTTCGTGACCTTCCGTCCCCCGGTGTTGCGCACCGCGCCGCGACGCTCGTGTGTCCGCCGTCCCGCCATCTCCCGGATGGGCGGTTTCACACTGATCGAGCTGCTGGTGGCAGTGGCGTTGCTGGCGATCCTGGCGGTGCTGAGCTGGCGGGGGCTGGATGCGGTCATCCAGAGCCGTGAGCGTCTGGTGAGAGAGTCTGACGAGCTGCGGTCGCTCACACTGGCGCTGTCCCAACTTGAAGACGATCTGCTGGCCACCTGGCCCGTCAAGCGAATTGGCAGTGGTGTGACGCCCATCCGGGTTGTGCTGGACGGTAACGGAGCGACAGCTTCGCAGTCCCTGCTGCTGGTGCGTGAGATCAGCCGCACGGGTCAGGCGACCCGTCTGCAACGGGTGGTGTATCAGGTCCGGGACGGTCGGCTGGAGCGGGGCTTCAGCGAATGGCAGCGTGGAACCGACCGTTCTGGTCAGGTGGGTGGCGCCGTTCAGTCGTTGATCTGGCAACCCATTCTTCCGGATGTCCGGTCGCTGCGGATTCGAGGCTGGATCAACAATACCTGGATGGGGGGTGAGCCGCTGGCCAGTTATACCCGGCAGCGCAGTGGCGAGCATGCCGGGCAGAGCGCGGACGATCCATACGACAACCGCTCGTACCCTAACCTGCCTGGAATCTCCCCCACGACGCCTGCTGATGTGGCGGAAAACATTCGGGCCGAGCGCCGCCTTTATGATGAGCGCAAGGAAATGGAAGACCTGAACGGCATGGAGGTGCTGGTGGAACGAACCAATGGCCAGCGCTTTCTGCGGATTTATTCGATCAGGGACTGACTGTCATGCGGCTACCGGTTTCTTCCCCTGATCGTTTTGCGCTACAGCGAGGTGCGGCCATCATTACTGCGCTGTTGGTCGTTGCGCTGGCGTCGGTCATTGTCAGTGCCTTGTTTTACCGTGAGAGTGTGGCCATCCGCTCTATTGAAAATCGTGCCACCCTGGCGCAGACCCGCTGGATTGAGCGTGCCGTCATTGATTGGGCCAAGGTTATTCTGCGTAACTCACAACGTGACTATGACTGGCCGGGGTCCATCTGGGCGACGCCGGTTGCCGAGACTCAGCTGGATGAGACAGTTACTGGCGGAGCCAAGGTGGGGGACGCGTCACGGCAGGCGCTCCTGGCCGGCCGGATTCGTGATGCACAGGCCCGCTTCAACGTGAACGCCCTGGTGAAGGATCATTCCGTAGGAGCGGATGCCAGCAATACCCAGTCTGGCAGCAATAATGGCCTTGCAGGCAACAATGGTAATACCGGGGGTTCCGGTACGAGCGCAGACAATGCCGATGTTTCGCTGGCGCACCTTCAGGCGTTCAGGCGGCTGCTGGGTATTCTGTCTTTGCCCGAGAGTCTTGCTGACCGGGTCCTGGCGCGGGTGCGCAAGGCAGCACTACAAAAACGCCAGGGTCGGAACAGCAGTGACGAAGGCTGGGTCATGCCGTTACAGCGTTTCGATGACCTCAGGGATTTGCCCGGATTTTCCGATGAGGTTATGAAAAAGCTGCAACCGCATCTGACGGTGCTGCCTGCCGATGCCCGCACTGTCAACGTCAATGCGGGGACTGCGGAAGTGTTGGAGGCGCTGTCTCCGATGTGGAACCCGGCCGCAATCCGCAGTTTTGTGGCAAATCGGGACGTAGCACCCGCACACACCTTGCAGGATCAGGTGCTGGGGCTTGTTGCAAATAGGCCACTGGATGGCACGCTTGTCGCGGTGCGCTCGGATTATTTCGTCGCTGACGGCATGATTCGCTACGATCGCGTCGAATCTCAAACTGAAACTCTGCTCAAGCGTCTCGATACCGGGGGCGTACTGGTGATATGGCGTCACAGCAATTGAAACGGCATCAGGCCGTTATCTGGTTACCTCCGCGCAGTGCTGGTGAGGCTGTCCTGAGTGGCGGGCGGCCTGTTTTTCGCGCGCAGATCGGAGGTGACGACGAGCCTGAACGCCGTCTGGTCTCGCTCGAAGCGCTGGAGGGGGTCCGGCAGGTGTGGCTGATTGCTGATGCGCGCGATGTGACCCTGATTACCGTCCCTGTGCCGCCCCTGTCTGGCAAGCGTCTGAAGCAGGCGTTGCCCCACATTATCGAAGAGTTCGTGCTGCAGGATCCGGCCCGCTGTCTGATCGCGCCGGGGCCGGTGTTTGCGGACGGGCAGCGTGTTCTTGGGGTGATCGACAGTCATTGGGTGGATGCGGTTCTCGCTGCATTCAAGTCCGCGGGCATCCGGGTCGAGTCCCTCTGGCCGGGGCAGCTGGTGCTGCCCTGGCAGCCTGGCCAGTGGTCGGTGCTGGTGTCTGATGACAACCTGACGGTTCGCACAGGGGAATGGAGTGGTACGGGATGGGCTGCTGGTGAAAGCGAATCGGCCCGCCGGGAAACGGCCAGTGCGCTGCTGTCGGGCAAGCTGATGGGCGAACCGCCGCTTCGTATTCAGGCATTTCTGGGGCAGCCCGAGTGGAAGTCTCCGCTGAAGGTGTCGGCCATCCCGGCCAATACCCGGCTGGACTTTACGCCGGTGCCGCTGGTGCGGCAGGCGCCGCTGGATCTGCTGTCCGCCCGCAATGCCGGCCTCAGAACCATGTTGACGCGGGTGGACTGGCGATTGTGGAAGGGGGTGGGCGCACTGGCCGCTGCGGTCCTGCTCACGATGGTGCTGGGCCTGAACCTGCAATGGCTGCAGATGCGGGCTGAGGCCAGTGGTCTTCAGGACGCGATCCGGGCACGTTTCCATGATGCTTTTCCCAATGCGGCCATGGTGGATCCCGTACTGCAGATGCGCCGCAACATCAATGATCTGCGTCTCAAGAGCGGGCGGCCCGGGCCAGATGACTTTGTTCCGCTGCTGGCGCGCTTTGCCCAGGCTGTGGGAGAACGCGGCCCGGGCACCATCGACGCGCTGGAGTACCGTGAAGGGGCCATGAAGATACGCTTTGTGGCTGAAGTCGGAAGCAATGACACCATGCGCGAGGCGCTGATTCAGGACGCAGCACGGCTTGGCCTGTCGCTGGTATTTGATAATCCACGGGATCCAACCGCCCGTCTCACCACGCAGGGGCATTGATTCATGCTGGAAAACCTGTTGCAGAAATGGGCGTCACTGGCGCCGCGTGACCGGCGGATGCTGGTGATCGCCGCCTGCTTTTTACTGGTGATCGTATTCTGGCAATTGCTGCTTGATCCGGCCTGGGTCGGACGTCAGCGCCTGCAAAAGACGCTGCCTGCCTTGCGGGCCGATCTTGCGCAAATGGATCACATGGCGGGCGAGGCACGGGAGCTGGCCAATGCGGCCGATGCTCCGGCCGAGACCGTAGCCCAGATTACATCCCGGCTGGAGCAGTCATTGCTCGCCCGTGGTCTGGACAAGGATATGGCCAAGGTACAGGCGCAGGGCGACATCATTGAGGTGCGTTTGCATCAGGCACCGTTTGAGAGCTGGATTTTCTGGCTGGATGCGGCGGTACGCGAGACGCGTACCCGTATTGTCGACCTGTCGGTGACGCGCGAATCCCCGGGGATATTCAGTGGCCGCCTGGCTTTGGAGATAGCACATCATGGCAAATGATTCCCGCCGATCGAAAGCCATGCGGCCAACCTGGTTTGGCGTCTGGAGCAAGGGGCGCATTGTGCTGTGGCTGGTTCTGGGTGTCCTGGTGGCGCTGGTGACGGCCCTGGTGCTGGCACCTGCGTCCATGGCAGACTGGGGGCTGAAGGTAGCCACGCACGGACGTGTCCGGCTGGCGGATGCCTCCGGTTCGATCTGGCAGGGGCAGGGCAAGGTGGTACTTGTGGATGTCGGCACGCTTGCAGTACGGGATCGGGAGCAACCGGATGCGGTGCTGCCGCTGCCTGGCGTCCTGATTCCTGGCACCATTCGCTGGAATATCCAGGTGCTGCCATTGCTGATTGGCCGCATTCAGGTCCTGGCACGCCACGACAGCATGACTCAGCCTCTGGAAATTTCAGGGACGTTTTCACGGCCGCATTTTTCTGCGGGCAGCATTCGCCTGCCGAACGTGAGCCTGGCGCGTCTGGGTTCTCCGTGGAGCACGGTGCAGCCGACAGCATCGCTGGCCCTGTCATGGGAACCGTTCGAGATAACCAACGGTGCCGCCCACGGGCTTGCCACGATTGAGCTGCGCGATGTGGCCTCGGCCCTGACCCCCGTACGTCCGCTGGGTGCCTACCGGCTGGATATCGACGGGCGTGGTAACGATACGATGTTGAAGATGTCATCCATTGAAGGCCCGCTGCGTCTGAGCGGGGAGGGTGTTTTTAATCCAGGTCGCGGGCTGCATTTCACAGCCTGGGCAGAAGTTGACGAGTCCGAACGTCTGAAGCTGGCGCCACTGGTGCGCCTGCTGGGGCGTCAGGAGGGAACTCGTACCATGATCAAGTTAGGAGCATGAAGTTGCGCCATTCGTCAAAAATCCTGGCCCAGGCCCTGCTGGTGATGGCCACGGTACCCGCTGTTGCTGCGTCGGCAACTCCCCCGGTTCACAAGCAGACTGGTCAGATCAACCTTAATTTCAAGGATGCCGAGGTCGATTCGGTGATCGGTGCCTTCGGTCACCTGCTGGACAAGTCTTTTGTGATTGATCCGCGCGTGCGGGGCAAGATTTCGCTTGAAACGCCTCGTCCGGTCAATCGCAGCCAGGCGTTCACGCTGCTGAAAACCGTATTGCGCCAGCAGGGGTTTGCCATCGTCGATCTGGGAGATCTGTACAAAGTCGTTCCTGAGGCTGACGCCAAACTGCAGTCCGGCCCGGTGGAAATCGGGCCAGCTTCGGGGCGTGATGGTGACGAGGTCATCACCCAGGTCTTTCAGCTTAATCACGAATCGGCCAATAACATGATTCCGGTGTTGCGGCCGCTGGTGTCACCCAACAACACGATTACGGCTTTCCCTGGCAACAATACGCTGATCATTACGGATTACGCGGCCAACCTGAAGCGGCTCTCCAAGGTGATTGCCACGCTGGATAGTCCGCGACCGGCTGCCGATGTGCAGGTCGTGGTGATCAAGAATTCCATTGCCAGCGATATCGCTGTTGCCGTATCGAAGCTGATGGATGATGGCAACCGGGGGGGCGGTGGTCCGTCCATAGGCAGTGACCCTACCCAGCGGGTCGTGGTGATGGCTGATCCCAGAACCAATTCGGTACTGATCCGCAGCGCCAATGCTTCCAAAATGGCGCTGGCCCGATCGCTGGTGGAGCAGCTGGATCGCCCGGCCAATGCCGACCAGGCCAATATGCGCGTGGTCTACCTGAAAAACGCCGAGGCCACCAAACTGGTGGAAGTGCTGCAGGCGGTACTCTCGGGAGAGTCCAGCGGCAGCTCGTCCGAGAGCGGTAGCTCCCGCAGCCGCAGCAGCAGTAGTGGCAGCCTGTTCGGTGACAGCTCGTCTTCCTCGTCAGGGCTGGGCTCATCGTTTGGCGACGGCAGCGACAGCAGCGGCAGCAGCGGCGGAGGTCTGGGCAGCCAGAGTGGCATCAATCGTGACCGCGGCCACCAGGGGCCGACGTCCATCAAGGCGGGCGGGGCGATCATCGCTGCCGATCCGTCGACCAACTCGTTGATCATCACGGCGCCCGAGCCGGTCTACCGCAATATACGCAGCGTCATCGAGCAGCTCGACAGCCGACGGGCCCAGGTCTACATCGAATCGCTGATCGTCGAGGTCAATGCCGATACCGTGTCGGAGATGGGCATTCAGTGGCAGTTCGGCTCGGCCAAGGATGGTCAGAATGCGGTCGTGGGGGGCACCAATTTCAGCACGGGCGGCAACAACATTCTTGCGTTGTCCCAGAATCCGGCCGCCCTGGCCGGATCCGGCGGGCTGAACGTGGGTGTCGTGCGCAGCGGCGTCAGCATTTTTGGCCGCAACTTCCTGAATCTGGGTCTGTTGGCCAAGGCGCTGGAAACTGAGGCTGGCGGCAATATCCGTGCCACGCCGAATCTGCTGACGCTCGACAATGAAGAGGCCCGCATCATCATCGGTAAGAATGTCCCGTTCATCACGGGCCAGTACGCCACAACCAACAATACCCTATCCAGTCCCTTCCAGACCATAGAACGCAAGGATGTCGGGACGATGCTGCGGGTGCGTCCGCAGGTCTCCGAGGGCGGCACCGTCAAGATGGAAATCGCCCAGGAGGTGTCTAGCGTGGTGGACACGACCCAGCAGGCGGGCATTATCACGAACCGCCGCGCCATTGATTCCAATGTGCTGGTTGATGACGGCCAGATCGTGGTGCTGGGCGGGCTGATCCAGGACGAGGTGACGGGCGGAGTGGAGAAGGTACCGCTTCTGGGCGATATTCCGCTGCTGGGACGGCTGTTCCGCTATGACTCCCGCAAACGCACCAAGACCAACCTGCTGGTATTTCTGCGTCCGGTCGTGCTGCGCAGTGCGGATCAGGCATGGGATGTCACGGCGAACCGGTATGACTACATCAACCAACGAAGCCAGGAAGCCCAGCTCTCCACGCCAGCCGGTATGGCCAATGTGACCCAGCCGCCGCTGGATCCGTTGCCACCGCGGCCCGGCATGCCGGCGGCGCATCGGCTGCCACCTGCCCGTGAGCCGGGCATGATGCCGGGCGCTGCGCAGGAGGCCAAGCACATCGGTGTTGTCCCGGCCAATTCGCTGCGCATGCCTCAGCCGGACATGTCCAGTCTGATGGGCGGTGCGCCACGGATGACGCATACGCATCGCGCTGCGCCAGCGGATCAGCAGGATTCCGCGCAGTCGGCCCAGGGCACGGGCGGTTTCCGCTCCCTGGATGAAGCCGTGCGGAGTCAGCAGGGGGCCGTGCGTCCCCAGAATGCCCAGGCTGAACCGGTACAGCTGCGCAATCAGGTTGAAGTGAACGTCAATTAATCCGCAAAGCAGGCGACACTACGAATGGCTTCGGTTTCCCCCGCGCGTTACGTGCCCTATGGTTTTGCCCGTGCCCATCAGATCCTGGTGTCGGCGCTGAGTGATGATGCGCTGGAAGTCTGGGTCGGCGCCAACACCCCGCCCACGGCACTGGCGGAGTTGTCACGTTCGCTGAAATACCGGCTGGTGCCTGTGGTCAAGCCGGCTGATGAGCTGAGCAGTGCCATTTCCCGCGCCTATTCGCAGCAGGAAGGGTCGGCTGCCTCGGTGGTGGACGAGGTGGGCGGCGACATCGACCTGTCGCGGTTGATGCAGGATCTGCCCAAGGTGGAAGACCTGCTTGAGTCCGAGGACGATGCCCCGATCATCCGGATGATCAACGCGCTGCTGACCCAGGCCGCGCGCGACAACGCGTCCGATATTCACATCGAACCCTTTGAAACCTATTCGATGGTGCGCTTCCGGGTGGACGGCACACTGCGCGACGTGGTGCGCCCCCGACGGGAGCTGCATGCGGCGCTGGTGTCGCGGATCAAGATCATGGCGAGCCTGGACATTGCCGAGAAGCGCCTGCCACAGGATGGCCGGATCACGCTGCGCATTGGTGGCAAGCCGATGGACGTGCGGGTCTCCACACTGCCAACCGGCCATGGCGAGCGTGCGGTGCTGCGTCTGCTCGACAAGGAAGCCGGCCGACTGGATCTGGCCCGGCTGGGCATGAGCCCCGATCTGTTGCGCCGCTTTGATGGCCTGATTGCACAGCCGCACGGCATCGTGCTGGTGACCGGCCCGACGGGCTCGGGAAAGACCACCACGCTGTACGCTGCGCTCTCCCGGCTTGACGCCAAGAGCACCAACATTCTGACGGTGGAGGATCCGATCGAGTACGATCTTGACGGGGTGGGGCAGACTCAGGTCAACGCGCGAATTGACATGACCTTTGCCAAGGCGCTGCGCTCCATTCTGCGCCAGGATCCGGACGTGGTGATGATCGGCGAGATCCGTGATGTGGAGACGGCCCAGATCGCCGTGCAGGCGTCGCTGACAGGTCACCTGGTACTGGCCACACTGCACACCAATGATTCGGTCTCGGCGGTCACCCGGCTGATTGATATGGGCATCGAGCCGTTCCTGCTGTCCTCAAGCCTGATTGGCATCATGGCGCAGCGCCTGGTGCGGAAGCTCTGTCCCAATTGCCGCGCCGAGGATCCCGTGACGGGCAAGTGGCGGCCGGTAGGCTGCCTGACCTGCAACCGTACGGGTTTTCTGGGCCGTACCGGCATTTACGAAATTGTCACGGTCGATGATGCGATGCGCGGCCTGATCCACCGGAGTGCGGGTGAGGGGGAACTGCGCGCTGCCGCCCGGGCCAATGGCTTTCGCTCGATGCGGGAGGATGGCCAGCGCTGGATCGATACGGGCATCACCTCGCAGGATGAGGTCGTGCGTGCCACCCGGGACTGATATCGCCCGCCCGACGATGACTTCCGCCTATACTTTTCACTGACAGACCACATGCCAGCCTATCGTTTCCAGGCGGCCGATGCCGCCGGCGTTCTGCACCGTGGCATCGTCGATGCCGATTCCAGCCGCCAGGCGCGGGCCATCATCCGCGAGCGGGGTCAGACGCCGATCGAAGTGGTGGCCCTGTCGGCCGAGCAGAACGCTGGTCACATCAATATCGGCGGCCGCCTCAAGGATGCCGACCTGGCACTTTGCACCCGCCAGCTCTCCAGCCTGTTGACGGCACGCCTGCCGCTGGAACGCGCCCTCAACGCAGTGGTCGAGCAGGCCGAGTCTGTCCGCGTGCGCGAACGCTTTGCCGCGGTGCGCAGTGATGTGGTCAGCGGTCAGACACTGACGGCGGCCATGGCCAAGTTCCCGCGGGATTTTCCGGATACCTATCGTGCGCTGATCAGTGCCGGCGAGCAGTCCGGGGATCTGGCGCAGGTCATGTCGCGCCTGGCTGCCTATGTGGAAAACCGCACGCAGCTCGTCAGCAAGGTGAAGATGGCTTTCACATATCCGATCATTGTCGCGGTGGTGGCCGTGGCGGTGATCATCGCGTTGCTGACCTATGTGGTGCCGCAGGTGGTGCAGGTGTTCAACCAGACCCGCCAGAACCTGCCCACACTCACGCTGGTGCTGATCCGGACATCGGACTTCATCCGCCACTGGGGCTGGCTGGTGCTGCTGGGTCTGGCAGGTGCTTATGCAGCCTTCCATTATTCGATGAAGGCGCCGACTGCGCGGTTGTCGTTCCATGCCAAGCTGCTGAACATGCCGATGTTCGGCCGGCTCATCCGGGGCATCAATGCGGCCCGCTTTGCCTCCACATTGGCCATTCTCACCGCCAGCGGTGTGCCGCTGATCCGGGCGCTTGAGGCCGGTGCCGACACGCTCAACAACATGGCGATGAAGGCCGAGGTGCGTGAGGCGCTGGGCCGAGTGCGCGAAGGGGCGCCGCTGGCCCGCGCCCTGGGGGCGGGCAAGACCCTGCCACCGCTGCTGATCCACATGACGGCCAGTGGCGAGGCCACCGGTGAGCTGCCGCAGATGCTGGAGCGTGCCGCCGAGACCCTGTCGCAGGAAGTGGAGCGCAAGACCCTGACCATGACCACGCTGCTGGAGCCGATCCTGATCCTGGTCACCGGCGGCATCGTGCTCATGATTGTGCTGGCCGTGCTGCTGCCGATCATCGAGATCAACCAGCTGGTGCATTGACTTGATAAGTCGTTCTGTTGGCCCCATGATCATGCAGGCGGTGCTGCCGAGCATCGAGATCAGCCAGCCGCTCGAGTGACCGGGGCTGGCTGACCCGCTATCCATGCCTGGGCAGACCTTCCGGCAGTGAAGGCGCCCCCTTCAGGGAGAAGACCCGAATGTTCTGGTTGCTGAGAATTCGTCGCCTGTTCCGCGCCACCGGCCGCGAGGCCGTCGTGCTCTGGTATGCCCTGCGCAATCCGGACACGCCCTGGTCGATCCGCCTGGCGACGGTGGCCATGGCCATCTACCTGTTCTCACCCGTGGATGTCATCCCCGATTTTGCGCTGCTGTTTGGCTGGGTCGATGATCTGGCGCTCCTGCTGATTGGCATCCCCTTCCTGCTCAACCGCCTGCCGGCGCACGTCCAGCGCGAGTCCATCGCCCGGGCCGAGCGTTCCTGGCTGGGCAGCTGGCTGTCGCGTCGCTCCGCAGCCCGCTGATCGGGCCTGGCTGGCGATCGCTCCTGGTCGCCAGCGTCTAGCATGGCTTTCCTCACGCTGTCGCCCGCATGGATGCGGGCCTGCAGGACGGGCGAGAGCGGCGGCGTCATCCGCCTCCTGTCAAAGTGGCGGTGCAGGCGGCTGTCAGCTGACCCGCCGGCCGGCTCACTCAGGCGCTCAGGGCAGCCGTTCGAGCCATGCCTGGGTGCCGAACTTGGTCTCGGCCAGTCGCCGGGCAGCGGCCATTTCTGCATCGGTGATTCTGCCGGGCTGGCCACCGTGCAGCTGTACGAAGGTTTCCTTCATGCGTTCGATGATCGCCTCGCGGGGCAGGCCGGTCTGGCTGCGCAGCGGGTCGACACGCTTGGCAGCACTGGTCACGCCCTTGTCGCTCAGCTTCTCGCGGCCGATGCGCAGCACCTGCGTCATCCGGGAGGTGTCCATGTCGTAGGACATGGTGACGTGATGCAGGACGGTCTGGCCACCGTTGAAGCGCTTCTGTGCGGCGCCACCGATCTTGCCATGGGTGCTGCTGATGTCGTTGAGCGGTTTGTAGAACGCCTCCACGCCCAGTGAGCGCAGGGCCTTGAGCACCCAGTCGTCCAGGAAGGCATAGGAGTCGGCGATGCTCATGTCCGCCACCAGTTGTCCGGGGGCATAGAGGGAATAGGTGATGATTCCGCCCGCCTCGATGAACATGGCGCCGCCACCGGTGATGCGGCGCACCAGCGTGACGTCGAGGCGCAGGGCGGCCTCCAGATCCACCTCGTTGCGCAGTGACTGGAAGATGCCCAGCACCACGGCCGTGGTGTCCCATTCCCAGATGCGCAGCGTCGGCGGCCGGCGGCCGGCTGCGACCTCCAGGCTCAGCACTTCGTCCAGAGCTGCATGCATGGCTGGCGAGACGGCAGGTTCATGGACGATCTGCCATTCATGGTCGCGCCAGGTGCTGGCCAGGCCCAGGGCACGGCGGACTGCGATGGCGACGGCTTCAGGGCTGAAGCCGAAGAGCATGCTGCCTTCCGGCAGTGCGGCGCGGATGGCGTCTGCCAGTCGTGTGGCGTCGGCATCGGCCGGCTGTCCTTCGAGCGCACCGCAGATTGCGTCCAGTGCCTCGTCCGGTTCCAGGAAGAAGTCGCCGGCGACTTGTACCTGAGCCAGTCGACCACCGCTAACCTGCAGATCCACCACTACCAACTTGCCACCGGGAACCTTATATTCACCATGCATCGTGCTCATCGGACATCCAGTTGGAACGAGATCGCTCCATGATAGGGATTGGGACGCATTCTCGACAGGGCACCCCGGAGCATATCAGGGAAAACCCTGCCCGACATGCCCCGCACGCGGATGGTTCGCAGGAAGCTGGCGCCGGAGGTGCGACTGGGCCGGCAAGGCCAGTCAGGCGTCCACGCCGCCCAGCGCCGTCGAGTAGCCAGCATCCACGTAGGTGATTTCGCCGGTGATGCCCGAGGCCAGGTCAGAGAGCAGGAAGGCGGCCGCATTGCCGACTTCCTCGATGGTGACGTTGCGGTGCAGCGGGGCGGCGGCCTCGACCGCCGACAGGATGCTGGAGAAGCCCTTGATGCCAGCGGCAGCGAGCGTTTTGATCGGGCCGGCGGAAATGCCGTTGGCGCGGATGCCCTTCGGGCCGAGTGAACGGGCCAGGTAGCGGACATTGGCCTCCAGCGCAGCCTTGGCTACGCCCATGGTGTTGTAGTTCGGTACAGCACGCACGGCGCCGAGATAGCTGAGGGTGACAAGTGCACCACGGCGGCCCTGCATCAGTGGCAGGGCAGCCCGGGCCAGAGCGACCAGACTGTAAGCCGAAATATCGTGAGCCATCCGAAAATTTTCACGGGTGCAACCTTCCAGGAAGTCACCGGCAATGGCTTCGCGGGGCGCATAGGCAATGGCATGTACCAGGCCGTCGAAACCGTCATGCCAGTGTTGGCCGAGCTGGGTCATCAGGTTGTCAATCTGTTCGTCTTCGGCGACATCGCAGGGAAAGATTAGGGAAGAGCCGAATTCCGCCGCAAGCTCAGTGATGCGATCCTTGAAGCGGTCGTTCTGGTATGTGAACGCCAGTTCGGCGCCCTGTGCCCGGCACTGTTTGGCAATGCCGTAGGCAATCGAGCGGTTGGAAAGCAGGCCAAGGATGAGAATGCGCTTGCCTGCCAGAAAACCCGTGTTCATATGTTTCCCCGTGGAGGTTTGACGGGGGCATTGTCGCATGAGCTGATCATCCTACAATGCTGAATATATTTTTTACGTCATGGCGAAAACAAGTGAGAGCAGATGATTATTGGGCAACCGGCCAGCCAGGCGAGGCACCAGGCGGGACGGAAGGAGACAAGGTGGCAACGGACAACATGATCCTGCCGTTTTCTGCGATGCGGCGTGGCTGCCTGCAGTCGGGGCTGGTGCTTGGAGCGGCCGGTCTGGCGGGCTGGCCGGCCCAGGAAGCACGGGCAGAGCATGGCATGGCCTGGGGGGCGGAACCGCGCTATCCGGCATCGTTCGAGCATTTTGATTATGTGAATCCCGATGCCCCCAGGGGTGGAAATCTGCGGATTGGCACGGTCGACACCTTCGACTCCCTGAACCCGTATATCTTGCGTGGTGTCTCGCCCCGCGAGCTGCCCATACTGATGGTGGAGTCGCTCGGGGTAATGAGTCTGGATGAGCCATTTTCCGTATACGGATTGCTGGCCAAGGATATGGAGCTGGCTCCGGATCGGCTGTCGGTAACGTTTCAGATTCGGGAAGAGGCCCGTTTCAACAACGGGGATCCGGTTCTGGCTGAGGATGTACGGCATTCGTTCGAGACGCTCACCGGACCCAAGGCGAATCCGTACTATCGTCAATATTATGGTGATGTCGATCGTGTGGAAGTGCTGGGCGACCGTACCATACGCTTTCGCTTCAAGCGGACCAACCCGGAAATACATCTGACATTGGCCAGCGATTTACCCATATTTTCTCGTCGCTGGGGCCAGGGCAAGCCGTTTGACAAGCTGTCGCATGATCCGCCGATTGTCAGTGGCCCCTATATGCTTGAGCATATGCACATTGGCAAACACATCATATTCCGTCGACGAAAAGACTATTGGGCTGACGGTCTGCCAGTGCGACGGGGTATGTACAATTTCAATCGCCTAGTGTTCAAATATTTCCGTGATGATGCAGCCATGCTGGAATCATTAAAAGCCGGTGATTTTGACTGGGTAAATGAGCTCAGCTCCGGAAACTGGCTGCACAGGCATGTGGGGCGCCGTTATCGCAGTGGCGAGCTTGTCAAACGCAGATTTCCGCATTCAAACATGACGGGTATGCAGGGCTATGCACTGAATACCCGCCGGAAACAGTTCCAGGATGTTCGGGTTCGTCATGCGTTGGCGCTGGCCTTCGATTTTGACTGGGCAAAACGCCATTATTATCAGGGCATGTATTCCCGGGTAAACAGTTATTTTTCCAACAGCACCATGGAAGCCAGTGGCTCGCCGGAAGCTGAGGAAATCCGCTTTTTGAAGAGTCTGTCCGCAAAGCCCGATCCGGTCGTCTTTGGTCCGCTGCAGGACTTGCCTCCCATGGATACGCCTGCGGCGATGCGACAGAATCTTCGGTCGGCACGACAGCTGTTCGAGGAGGCCGGCTGGTACGTGGGGTCCGATGGCGTGCTGCGCAACAAGGACGGAGAGGCATTTCATATCGAAATCGTGGAAATGAACGGATATGAGCTGCTGGCGGCGCCCTGGATCCACAACCTGAAACTGCTGGGTGTTTCGGTGTCGCAGCGCTCGCTTGATCCGGCCCTTTATCAGAAACGGATAGATACCTTTGATTTTGATGCCACGACATTTGTTTTCTTGACCGGCAATACCCCAGGCAGTGAACTGCGCAGCATTCTGAATTCGGAAAATGCCAATGTCGAAGCCTCGATCAATTATCCTGGCATTGCTGATCCGGTGATTGATGAAATCGTTGAGCGCATTCTCCAGGTGAGAACGAGAGACGAGCTGCAGGTGGCGGTGCGGTCCCTGGACCGGGTGCTGCGTCACAAGTGGTATGTGGTGCCTCAATTCCAGAGCCTTACGTACAACATAGTGTTTAATTATCACCTGCGCTATCCCGCCGTGCTGCCACTTATTTATGATCCGTTGGTCTGGGCGCTGCAGACCTGGTGGTATGACCCCAGCGCCCGCCCGGTGCCGGTGCCAGATCAATCCGCATTGTCCGGGTATGGAGCGGACAACGGTGTGGATGTCAGCATGAATCCGGTGGGCGCTGATCTCCATGAACAAAAAACGATAGGTAGGGGAGAGCTATGCTGAGTTATGTCTTGCGTCGGCTGGCGCTGATGGTGCCGACCATGTTCGGCATTCTGCTGGTCAGTTTTGTCATTATCCAGTTTGTGCCCGGTGGGCCTGTGGAACAGGTGATGCAGCAGCTGCGAGGCAGTCATGCCGTCGGCGGCGGTGCCATGTCGGCAGGCAAGGTGCCGGGCTATCGGGGCGGAGCCGGTCTGGACGCTGAACAGCTGAATGAAATCAAGGCGCTTTACGGGTTTGACAAACCGGTGACCACACGCTTTTTCGACATGATCAAGCATTATCTGCGCTTTGATCTTGGCGAGAGCTTTCAATACCAGCAGTCGGTCTGGGGGCTCATCGTGCAGAAGCTGCCCGTCTCCATCAGTCTGGGGCTATGGAGCTTTTTTATTGTCTATCTGGTTTCGATTCCGCTGGGGATCGCAAAGGCTGTCCGGGAAGGCACTCGATTCGACCTCTGGACGACAACAGCCATCCTGCTCGGATATGCCATTCCCGGATTTGTACTGGGTGTGGTGTTGATGATGTTGTTGGGAGGGGGAACATTCCTGTCCTGGTTTCCGGTTCGCGGGCTGACCTCGGATGACTGGGAGTCCCTCAGCCTGTTTGGCAAGGTGAAGGATTATCTCTGGCATCTGGTTCTGCCGCTGACCTGTATGGTCGCGGGCAGTTTTGCCGTCACGACACTGCTGACCAAAAACGTGATGTTGGAAGAAATCCGGCGTCAGTATGTGGTGACTGCGCGTGCCAAGGGCCTGTCTGAACGGCGTATTCTGTACCGCCATGTGTTGCGAAATGCCCTGATTCCGCTGGTGACGGGCTTCCCGTCAGCCTTTATTGGCGCATTTTTCACCGGCTCGCTGCTGATTGAGTCGCTATTTTCCCTGGACGGTCTGGGTTTGCTGTCCTATGAGGCCATACTCAAGCGTGACTATCCCGTTGTGCTGGGGATGCTCTACATGTTTTCCCTGATCGGGTTGTTCACGCGCCTGGTGACTGATCTTGCCTATATCTGGGTGGATCCACGGGTCAAGCTTAGTGGATCGGGGAAATAGCAGATGAATACCAATCAGGATACCCATCAGGCCCGGGCCACAATGGCCTCCCAGGAATCAGTACCTGTGTCTGTGCAGCGCCCGGCCTCACCGGCCCGGATGGCGTGGCAGCGTTTCCGGCGCAATCGCCGGGGCTACATCAGTCTGCGGATCTTTCTGGTGTTTTTCTGCCTGTCGCTGCTGGCTAACGTGCTCTCCAACGACAGGCCGCTGCTGGCCTACTATGAAGGGCAGCTGTATGTGCCACTGTGGCATGACTATCCGGAAACGACCTTTGGTGGTGATTTCCAGGCATCGACGGACTGGCACGATCCCTTCATCCAGAAGCAGTTCGAGAAGGCCGGTAACTGGACGGTGTGGCCCTTGAACCGTTTCAGCTTCAACACGGTGAACTACTTCGATCCGAGTCCTTACCCTGGCGCGCCATCCCATAACAATCTGCTGGGTACGGACGATCACGGCCGGGACATTCTGGCCCGGTTGCTGTATGGCTTTCGCCTATCGGTGCTGTTTGGTTTGGCGCTGACCGCCATCAATACCCTGTTGGGTATCCTGATGGGGGCGTTGCAGGGCTTTTTTGTTGGCCGGGTAGACCTGACCGTGCAGCGGCTGATCGAAGTCTGGTCTTCCATTCCTGACCTGTATCTGCTGCTGATTCTGGCATCACTGTTCGAGCCAGGTGTTGGCGTGCTGCTGTTCATCCTGTCGCTGTTTGGCTGGATGGGGTTGTCCGATTATGTCAGGGCCGAGTTCCTGCGTAACCGGCAGCTGGAGTTCGTGCAGGCTGCCCGTGCCCTTGGGTTGCCCCGGCGCACGATCATCCTGCGTCATATCCTGCCAAATTCGCTGACACCGGTGCTGGCCTTTCTGCCCTTCCAGATCAGTGAGGCGATCGTGGCGTTGGCCAGCCTGGACTTTCTGGGCCTGGGGGTCTCCGCATCCACGCCCAGCCTGGGTGAGCTGCTGTCGCAGGGCAAGAACAATCTGCAAGCCTGGTGGATCTCGTTGACTACTTTTGGTGTGCTGGTGGGGACGCTGGTGCTACTGATTTTCATCGGAGAGGGCCTGCGGGATGCGCTGGACCCCCGCAGACGTTGAGGCCAGATCATGGATGAAAGAAAAGAACTGATGACCGAAACTGCGACTGAAGGGGCGCCACTGCTGGACGTCCAGCACCTGCATATTTCCCTGCCTGATGATACGGGCGGGTTCCGCACCATCGTGAATGACGTCAACATCGTTGTGCGTAAAGGCGAGCGCGTGGCGCTGGTGGGGGAGTCTGGCTCGGGCAAGACGCTGACCGCCCATGCTCTCATGCAGCTGACCGAGGGCGCGCGCTATAGTGGTCGCATCCTGTTTGAAGATCAGGACCTGCTGACACTCAACCGGCGTGCCTTGCGTGGTTTGCGTGGGGGCCAGATGGGTATGGTGTTTCAGGAGCCGATGTCGGCCCTGAACCCACTGCATACCATTGGTGCCCAGGTGAGCGAGGTGATGGAGCAGCATGAGGGTTTGTCCCGGGCTCAGGCGCAGGCACGTACACTCGAATTGCTGGAGCTGACGCGCATTCAGGATCCAGTGCGGTGTGCTGCCTCCTATCCGCACCAGCTCTCAGGTGGACAGCGTCAGCGGGCGTTGATCTCGATGGCGCTGGCCTGCCGGCCAAAGCTGCTGATTGCGGATGAGCCGACCACTGCGCTGGATGTGACGGTGCAGGCCAGCATCATGAAGCTGCTGGCCGATCTGCAGCAGACTTTTGGTATGGCTGTATTGCTGATCACCCATGATCTGCCCTTGGTGCGGGCGTTTGCCCAGCGGGTGGTGGTGATGCGGCAGGGCTGTGTGGTGGAGCAGGGAACGGTTGCCGACGTATTCAACAACCCGCAGCATGATTACACACGGGCACTGTTGGCCTCTCATCCGCAGCGGATGGTGCAACCCCTGCCCGATGGCGCCACGGCTGGCGGAAATGGATCGTCCGACATCATTCTGCAGGGCCGCCAGGTAGGGTGTACGTTCAGCGCCCGCAAGGGGTGGTTTTCCCGCCGCTACACCCAGGTTCTGAAGGATGTTGACCTGAAGGTACCAGCGGGCACGACGCTGGGCGTGGTTGGTGAGTCTGGTTCGGGCAAGACGACACTGGCACTGGTGCTGATGCGACTGGCCGCTGGCGAGATGCTGGGCGAGGTGGATCTGAACGGGCAGCGCATTGACGGTTTGTCGGAACGCATGTTGCGACCCTTGCGCGCCGGCTTCCAGATGGTTTTCCAGGATCCGTTCAATTCCCTGTCGCCCCGGATGCGTATCGCGGAGATTGTGGGAGAAGGGTTGTGGCTGCATCAGCGACAGCTCTCGGAAGAGGCCCACCGTGAGGCGGTGAGCAGTGCGCTGCAGGATGTGGGATTGGATCCTAACCTGGTGCTCTACCGTTTCCCGCATGAACTCTCGGGTGGTCAGCGTCAGCGCGTCGCCATCGCCCGGGCGCTGGTGCTCAGACCGCGTCTGCTGGTACTGGACGAGCCCACGTCTGCACTGGATTTGACCGTACAGCTGCAGGTATTGAAGCTGCTGGTGGATCTGCAGCGGAAGTATGGCCTGAGCTATGTGCTGATTACCCATGATATGGGCGTAATCCGCGCATTGGCGCATCAGTTGTTGGTCATGAAGGACGGTGTGGTGATGGAGCAGGGGCGGGTGGAGGAAATCTTCATGTCGCCTGCGACCGACTACACGCGTGAGCTGCTGGCTGCGGCGGAGTGGCGGGATGCGGTTTGATTGACATAGAGCGGCGGGGCACGGTGATCCAGAACGGTTGATGCGTCGCTGCCCTGTCTGTATACAGTAGCTCAATGATCGGGGGCTGTCGCAGAAACATCTGTGGCAGCCCCTGGTCATTTTGGGATATGACGATAACTTGAGTCGTCTGCGACGACGGGATTCAGGGACTGATTTTTTCGCGCTTCATCCTCGCCCCCTGTCCAAACCAGACCAGTGCCTGCAGCAGCAGGCCGGGCAGGTAGAACCAGGCGGGGTTCGGGCGGTCGGTGGGAACGCTGATGCGTGCGATGTTCCAGCCCTGCTCGAAGCCGATTTTCTTCGCCGGCGATCCAAAGCGAACCAGGCTGACCTGCACCTGATCACCCAGGGCCATGATGCCCAGGCCCGCATCGCTGAGCCGCTTGAGGGCGGGGGCAGGGTTGCCCAGGGGAAGTGAGAGGGTTTTGCTGACGCTGTCGCCTTCCAGGGTTTCGCCTTCGAGTGTAACGACGAAGTCGCTGCCAGCGGGAAGTGTCTCGACGACATGTTGCCACTGGGCGGCTGGCAGCTGCCGGTAGCGTGGGTAGATCTGATCCATCAGGTAATCCGGACGGAACAGGATGAAGATGGCGACGAGTAGTAGGCCAGACTCCCACCATTTGAGCCGGATGCGCATCCAGTTGAGACTGACGGCAGCGAAGGCCAGCATGGCAAAGGTGGAGGCAATGAAGACCAGACCCGCATGCCACCAGGAGTCGACACCGATCAGCAGCAGCATCGGATTGAAGATCCAGATGAAGGGCAGGATGACGGTGCGCAGGGCGTAGGCTGTGCCCTGTATGCCGGTGCGGATGGGACTTTCGCCTGAAATGGCCGAGGCGGCGAAGGTGGCCAGGCCCACGGGCGGGGTGATGTCACCCATGATGCCGTAGTAGAAGACGAAGAGATGCACGGCCACCAGGGGAATGATGAGCCCATGCTGGGCGCCCAGCTCCACAATCACGGGGGCCATGAGACTGGCTACGAGAATGTAGTTGGCCGTGGTGGGGACGCCAAGGCCAAGGATAAGGCAGACGACTGCGGTGAAGATCAGCATGGCCATGACATTGCCGCCGCTGACCAGCTCCACCATGTCGGTCATGCGAAAGCCGAGGCCGGTCAGGGTGATGGTGCCGACGATGATGCCTGCCGTGGCGGTGGCGATGGCAATGCCAACCATGCTGCGGCTGCCGCTGACGAGGCCGTTGAGAGTGTCGCGCAGGCCCAGTTTCAGTCCGCGCGTGATGGCCTGGGGCTGTCTGCGAAACAGCCCGATGATGATGTGCTGGGTCAGCATGATGATCAGCAGCATCGCGCAGGCCCAGAACGCCGCCAGGGCAGGAGACGCTTCATCGACCATCAGCAGCCAGATCAGTACGCCAACCGGCAGCATGAAGTGCAGTCCGGCGCGCAGGGTGGGCCACAGCAGGGGACGGACCGGGTTGTTGATGTCGATGTCGACGGGAAGATCGTCCGAGCGGGCGGCCTGCCAGCTTGCCAGGACATACAGGGCCAGGACGAACAGCGTGATGGGCAGGCCCGCTGATTCGCCGAAGGTGGCACGCAGGCCGAGTACCGCGTAGTAGATGAGGGCACACAGCACGATGCTGCCGGTGGTGCCCAGGGCCATGGTCTTGATACGCAGGCTCAGTGGGCGCTGGTCGGCATTGGCGACGGCCGTCTTGAGGCCCAGCTTGAGGGCTTCGAGGTGGACGATGTAGAAGAGACCGATGTAGGACAGGACGGCGGGAAGAATGGCATGCCGGACGATGTCGGCATAGCTGAGTCCGACATATTCGGTCATCAGGAATGCAGCGGCGCCCATGACGGGCGGCATGATCTGGCCGTTGACCGACGACATGGTTTCGATGGCGCCGGCCTTGATGCCCCCGTATCCGGCCCGCTTCATCAGGGGAATGGTGAAGATGCCGCCGGAGACGACGTTGGCGACTGATGAGCCCGAGACGACGCCGTTCAGGGCGGAGGAGATGACGGCCACCTTGGCCGGTCCGCCGCGCAGATGGCCGAGCAGCGCGTAGGAGACCTGCATCATGTAGTTGCCGCCGCCTGCGGTGTCCAGCAGTGAGCCGAACAGGACATAGATGAAGATGGTGCTGACCGAGACGCCCAGGGCAATGCCGAAGACGCCTTCTGTGCCAAGCCACATCTGCGACATGGCCCGTGACAGGGTGGCACCCTTGTGTGCCAGCACTTCGGGCATGATTGGCCCGGCAAAGACGTAGCCGAGTGCGACGAGGGCCAGGGCCGCCATGGGCCAGCCGACGGTGCGACGGGTTGCTTCCAGCAGCAGGATCATGCCGACGATGGCCGTCCCGATATCCAGTGGCGTCGGTTCGCCACTGCGCTGGGCGAGTTCTTCGTAGAAAAGATAGAGGTAGGCGGCGCAGAAAGCGCCCGCAGCGGCAAGGATCCAGTCCGTAACAGGGATGCGGTGCCGGTCGGAGCGGCCCTTGAATGCAGGATAGGTGAGAAAGGCCAGAAACAGGGCAATGGCCAGGTGCAGGGAACGGGCCCGGGTATCGTCGATGATGCCGAAATTCAGGATGAAGGGCAGGGGACTGGCGTAATAGAGCTGTCCCAGCGCCCATATGACCGCCAGACACGTGGTTACCCCGTAGGCGAGTCCCTGGAGATGGCGGCCGCCGGTGTCTGCATCGGCGACCATCTGCTGCAGCTGGTCGCGTTCGGTTTCCATCTGTTCGGTGCTTGTGGGCAAGGGCATGCCCTGAGGGGAGGCGCCGGGGGCGGAGGAGGGTACAGAAGGCTGAGGATTCATGGGCACGCTTCTGGACTTGGCAATGGGTCTGATATCGGGAGTATCAGAGGTTCGGCCCGACAGCCTCGGGACGGGTGGATACAGGGAGTCTGTCGGGGATGGTGTGAAACGGTGCCGCTTACTTGATCCAGCCGCGTTCCCGGAAATAGCGCTGAGCGCCTTCATGCAGCGGCATGGACAGGCCCTGCTGGATCATTTTCTGGGGATCAAGCTGGGCAAGTGCAGGATGAAGCTTGCGGAATTCGTCAAAATTGTCAAAGATCGATTTAACGACCGCGTAAACGGTGTCTGCCGGTACGGTGTCACTGGACACCAGGGTCGCCAGCACGCCGAATGTCGGTGTGTCCTGCGGATTGTTGGGATAGGTGTTGGCAGGGATCAGTACCTTGGCGTAATAAGGCTTTTCGGCAACCAGTCTGTCAATGAGTGGGCCGCTGAGCGGAACCAGCCGGGCAGCGCAAGTTGTGGTGGGATCCTGAATGTTGGCGCTGGGGAAGCCGGCCGGGAATGCAAAGCCGTCGATTTTGTTGTCGCAGAGGGCAGCCCCGTGCTCATCCGCTTTCAGCTCGGAGGCAAGGGCGAAGTCGCTCTTTTTCATGCCGTAGAGCTTCAGCAGCTCTTCCATGGAGGCACGGGTGCCAGAGCCCGGATTGCCGATGTTGAAACGGCGTTTCTTGAAGTCTTCGATACCCCGGGCGCCCAGGCCGTTGCGACTGACGATGGTCAGCGGCTCGGGATACAGCGACAGGACGGCACGCAGATGGCTGTCCGGGCCGGCCTTCTTGAACTGACCCTCACCCTTGAGTGCATCGTACTGGACGTCGGACTGGACGAAGCCGATGTCAAGATTCCCCGCCTTGATGGCGTTGACGTTGAAGACCGAGGCTGCCGTGGACTCGACCGAGCAGCGCTTCTTGAATTTCTCGCGCTCCTTGTTGACCAACCGGCAGATGGCGCCGCCGGTGGCATAGTAGACGCCCGTGGCGCCGCCGGTTCCGATGCTGATGAAGCGGCTGTTGTCGGCAGCCTGGGCGGCGGATGTGACCGTGAGCAGGGACAGGGAAGCCAGCGCCGGCATGACGGACAGCATCAGTCGGCGGGACAGGGGACGCAGCGCTTGCTTGGGATTCATGTTGAACTCTCAGGTGAAAGGGCTGGAATCTGCCAATGGTACCGCCTGTCAGATAGGGGAGATGCACAGTGAAAACCCTGTCATTACTATTCATGAAATCTTGGTTTTAGAAAAAAACAGGGGATTTTTAGAGAGATATATTTTATTCATGAATAGAAATCGTTTTCTTTGTGTTGGTTATCTCGACAGTTGGCGGGCGTGACGGTACGCTTTCGAGGCGTTTCAACACACTGAGGTAATTTGATGTCCAGCTCTTCTCTTCATGTAGGTGTCCTGACCGGTGGGGGTGACTGTCCGGGCCTGAATGCGGTCATTCGCGGGGTCACCAACTCGCTCATCAAAACCGTCGGCGCACGTGTCACCGGCATTGAACGGGGCTTTATGGGCATGATTGAGCGTCGCTCCAGACCGCTCGACAGCAAGGCGGTGGCGGGCATTCTGAATCAGGGCGGCACCATTCTGGGAACCCACAATTTCGCGAACCCGTTTTCCTGGAATGGCGAGGATGTATCTGCCCAGGTGATGGACTATGTGCATCAGCTCGGGCTGGATGCGCTAGTGGCGATCGGCGGGGATGGCACGATGAGCATCGCCAACCGCTTCACGCCACTGGGTCTGCCCATGGTGGGGGTGCCCAAGACAATCGACAACGATCTGATGCATACCGACCGTACCTTCGGTTTTGACAGCGCAGTGGCTATTGTCGCCGAGGCACTGGCGCGCCTGGAAACGACCGCGCGCAGCCATGGACGGGTCATGGTGCTGGAGACGATGGGACGTTATGCTGGCTGGATCGCACTGGAAGGCGGGTTGGCCGGCGGAGCCGATATTATTCTGATTCCCGAGAAGCCTTACGATCTGCAAGAGGTCATCCGGGTCTGCAAGGAGCGCGAAAAGAATCAGGGTTATACGCTGATTTGTATTGCAGA
Organism: Lautropia sp.; assembly: GCA_030527825.1. Taxonomy (GTDB): domain Bacteria; phylum Pseudomonadota; class Gammaproteobacteria; order Burkholderiales; family Burkholderiaceae_E; genus Lautropia. The sequence continues at coordinate 31,421 of JAUNAC010000005.1, read as the reverse complement.
AGGTGCCCGGTCGGTGGATGGGGACATGACCGTGCAGGCGCGGCTCGAAAACAGCCCGGATCCGATCCGTTTGGGCGGTGTCGGCAACGTCCTGCGTCAGCAGCTGGAGCTGCATCTGGAAAGCGAGGTGCGCAGCACCCAGCTGGGCCATGTCCAGCGTGGCGGCACACCCACGCCCTATGACCGGGTACTGGCTACCCGTTTTGGCTGGTATGCCGCGAGGATGGTGGCTTCAGGTGAATTTGGCCGGATGGTGGTACTCAAGGGCGACGAATGTGACAGCGTGCCGATCGAGGCCGTGGCCAACCGCACCCGGAATGTACCGGCAGACCATTCGCTACTGAACGTGGCGACTTCTCTCGGGGTTTCGCTAGGTCAGGCTGAATAGATCTTCAGCTGGCGTCAGCAACCTTGCCGCTGTCGTGCCGCAACCTGCGGGCTGTTTTTCTGCGGTTTACAGTACGGTGTAGCGTCCCAGTCCGGCTGCTCTGGGACCTGGCCTTGCCAGGCTGTTGCAGTCTGGTTGGAGCGACACTGGCAGTCTGGCGCGTGCCCGGTCTGGTAACCGGTGTTTTTGCAGGGTTGGACCGGTTGCTTTCCCGGTGCGTGGTCACATGCAATGTATGATGGGTCATACCGGCGCTACGGGTTGAGCGCAAAGTAACATGTCTGTTCATCGCCGCTGTCTCGGCACGGAATGCACGAGAGTGGCTGACGGAGCTGCCCGTGGCCGGGCTGTAGTGGACCAGCCGGATGGCGGTATGCTGGCCACCGCTGAGGGGTTCTGGACGGGCCTGAAGCTGAGGTGGCCGAGACTGATGGCTGATGATCTGGTGGGAGCCGTCCTCGGCGACCAGCACCGTCTGTTTCTGCCGGGGACGAACGGTCAGCATCATGCCTGGCTTCAACCGGCCGATATGCTGCCGGTTAAGTGCGCGTAGCCTGGCCAGGCTCAGGCCGTAGCGGCGGGCAACCGAGGAAGCGGTTTCGCCCCGGCGTACCCGATGCTGTAGCGGTGCAGCTTCCACCTGCTTGTATAGTCGGGGACCGTTGAACTGTTCGACCAGGTTTTCATCGCTGACACGGCGCGCAGGCACCAGTAGACGGGTACCGGCCAGCAAATGGGTTCCAGCTGGCACGCCATTGGCGCGCAGCAGGGCCGGTACGGTCAGTCCGCCCCGCTGGGCAATTTCAAGCAGGTTTTCGCCGGGTTGCAGCGTGTGGGGTTGCCAGGTGACAAAAGGTTTTTTCTGGGCGGCATGTGCTGCCATCGCGGCCTTGAAGCGTTCGATGCGGTCAACGGGAATCTTGAGGGTATTGTTGCGGCTGGCAGAGATGACGGGCCGGTTGTGGGCGGGGTTGAGGGCCAGAAATTCTGTTTCGGTCATGCCGGCGAATGACGCCGCCAGTTTGAGGTCGATGGGGCGGGTTTTTTCGACCGTGACGAAGTAAGGATGATCGGGCAGTGCCGGCAGCTGCAGGCCCAGCTGGCGGGCATTGAGCACGATATGTTTGAGTGCCAGCAGTTTGGGCACATAGTTGCGTGTTTCGACCGGCATGCGCAGATGGGCATAGTCGGCCGGGTTTCCGGCTGCCTGGCTATTGCGCATGGCGCGCTTGACTGCGCCTTCACCCCAGTTGTAGGAGGCCAGTGCCAGGAACCAGTCGTCCCCGTTCATATGGTAGATCGTCTGCAGATAATCCAGTGCGGCACGGGTCGACTGGACGACATCGCGACGGTTGTCAACCCACCAGTTCTGATTCAGGTCATAGCGCTTGCCCGTGGCGGGGATGAATTGCCAGAGGCCGGCCGCCTTGGCCGATGACAGCGCTGCAGGGTTCATGGCACTTTCTACGAAAGGCAGCAGCGCCAGTTCTGTGGGCATGCCCCGGCGCTCCACTTCTTCGACGATGTAGTGCAGGTAGTAGGATCCGCGTCCGAACATGCGCTGCAGGTATTCAGGCCGCGAAAGGTAATACTGTTCGTGCCGGGCCACCAGCGGAGAGTCCAGCTCCGGCATGGAAAAACCGGCCCGAATACGGTCCCAGAGGTCATTGCTGACCACGACATCAGTGTCTTCGCCTGGTTCGGCGTGGGCCGCATCAAGCTCCTGAGTGGCATGGTTGCCAACTGCAATGACAGGCTGATTGCGCTGGGGTTGGTCCCCCCCGGTTAGCGCTGAGGGTGGAGGATGACCTGGGGAGACGCTGGTGCAGGCCGCCAGCCAGCTGGTGCCAAGCATGATGCCGGCCCGGATCAGTGTACGTATTAGCCGTCGATGCAGCGAAGGCGTGGCGCTGAACTGGACGTGTGGGTGACGACTGATGGGAGGAGGGCAGTGGACATGCACGGGCAGTACCTGTACCTGGAATCTGCACCAGCAGCCTGAAACGGGGAACCGAAAGAAGTATCACGGCGGATGTTTCTGTCAGTTGATGGGCTGGCTGGCGAGCAAAACAAGAAGATAGATGATCTCAATGAAAATAGCACATGATCTCTTTTAGCACAGTAACCAATGGCAGCTTTCTTCGGTCATGGCTGTCCGTCGATCAGTTGTCAGCTGGGGGCTGAAAGCTGTTACGCCAGCGGCGCAGGGCCGCAAAGGTATTGAATGTGCTGGATGAAGGGGAGAGGTCACCTTCAGGCAGGTGCTGGGCCAGGGCGGGAAGGTGGCTGCGCAGGAAGGGATTGGTGGCGTGTTCCAGATGGAGGGGGACCGGCAGGGTTGGCAGTCCCGCATCCCGCAGCAGGCGGGCATCCCGAAGCCGTTGCTGGAGATGCGGGTTTTCGGGTTCGGCCTGTATTGCAAACTGCAGATTGGTGATGGTGTATTCGTGTGCGGCGTAAGCCTGGGTTTCCTCCGGCAGCGAGCCCAGCCTGCCCAGGGAATCGAAAAGCTGCTCGACGGTGCCGTCGAAAACCCGTCCGCACCCTGCGGAAAACAGTGTGTCTCCACAAAACAACGCTGGATGGGGGTGATCGGGCAAGTGAGCGCAGAAATAGGAGAGATGATCCTGGGTATGCCCGGGGGTGGCCAGCACCCAGGCGTGCAGGTCGATTTCGGGAATATCGACGGCATCACCATGGCGGACAGTTTCATCCACGCCAAGGGGCTGGCAGCGGGCTGGTCCGATGACGCGCGCCTGTGGCCATCGCGCCTTGAGCGCCGGGATGCCATCGACGTGGTCATGATGATGGTGCGTGACCAGGATAGCCGCCAGGGACGCGCCTCGGCGGCTGAGTTCATCAAACACGGGCTGGGCCTGGCCCGGATCCACCACGACAACGACAGAGTCCGTGCCGATGCACCATATATAGTTATCTTTCAACGCTGGAATGGCGCGGACGGTATTGCTGCGGTAGGGCGAATAGGTGATCTGGCCGATTTCAGCGATCATCGAAGTTCCAAGTGGGCGTCAAATGAATGGAAGCGCATGGACAAGCCGGACGGGGCAATGCCCCCATTGCCAGGAACCCAAGATCATAAAGCGAATCCGAATAGCTGGTCTCAGTGGCTGCGCACGCCGCAGGGGCAGTCCCTGCTGGCCTGGGAACGTAAGCAGCTGGCGCATACGGTGGATAATTTCTTTGGCTATCACGCGATCCAGCTCGGCATGCCCTCACTGGATGCGCTGCTGACCAACCGGATGCCGCACCGCATTCACGTGCTGGCTGGCCGGGAGCGGGCGCAGACCGATGATGATGCCTGGCAGCCCGATCTACGGGTGGCCGATTATGGCGAGTTGCCGCTGGCTTCCCAGTCCATTGATCTGGTGGTACTGCCGCATCAGCTGGAATGCAGTCTGGATCCCCATCAACTGCTGCGTGAGGTGGATCGGGTGCTGCGGCCGGAAGGTCATCTGGTGATTCTGGGCATCAACCCCTGGTCACTCTGGGGAGCCAGGCAGGTCATGCCGTGCTGGCTAGCGCCGGCTTTTCTTCCGCGTACGGGCCTGATCAGTGCGCCGCGCATGCGTGACTGGATCCGGCTGCTGGGCTTTGAGCCGGCCGATACAGTTTACGGCATCTATACCTGGCCGTTTCAGCGTCAGCCGTGGCTGATCCGTAGTCAACGGCTACTGGAGTATGCCGGTGATCGTCTATGGCCAGTTTGCGGTGCTCTCTACCTGATCAGCGCCGTGAAGCGGGTGCGGAGCATGCGGCTGATCGGCCCCGCCTGGGGCCGTGCGACAGGCCCCGCTGGGACGGCAGTGGCCCTCGGTGGCCAGGGACCGTCCTGCAGCATACCAGATGCGGCCGATCACAAAACGCAATGGAGCTGGATGCGTCTAAAATGGGCCGTCCGACAACAAGAGTAGCCACCAGTTGATGCCATGATGAAAAAATGGGTTGCCTATACCGATGGTGCGTGTGCACCGACCAATCCCGGGCCGGCCGCTTGGGGGGTAGTGGTGTTTGCACCTGACGGCCAGGAAAGCAGCGCAGATCATGGTTTCATCGGTCAGGGAACCAACCAGATTGCCGAAATCACCGCCGCTATCGAGGGCCTGCAACGCACCCCGGCCGGCGTGGCGGTCGAGCTGGTCTCGGACAGCCAGTATGTGCTGAAAGGACTGAGCGAATGGCGGGCAGGATGGGAGCGGCGCGGCTTTCGCAATGCCAAGGGGGAGCCGGTGGCCAATCTGGAGCTCTGGAAACGCCTGTTTGCCGTGGCGGATGCCCGTCAGGTGTCGGTGCGCTGGGTGCGGGGCCATCAGGGCAATGTCAATAACGAACGCGCCGACCGTCTGGCGGTCGCTGCGTTGCAAAAGGCTGCAGGAGGCTAGCGATGGCTGACAACACCCTGCGTCAGGTGGTACTGGATACCGAAACAACCGGACTGGAGGCTTCCCGGGGCCACCGTATCATCGAGATTGGCTGTGTGGAAATGGTCAACCGGCGGATCACTGGCAACAACCTGCACCTCTACATCAACCCGGAGCGGGAGGTGGATGAAGGGGCTGCGGCGGTTCATGGCATGACCTGGGACGATCTGCGTGACAAACCTGTATTTGCACAGGTGGCTGAACAGTTTCTGGCCTTCTGCCATGGAGCGAACATCATCATTCACAATGCCGCCTTTGATACCGGTTTTCTGGATGCGGAATTGGCCCGCTTGGGGCAAGGGACGTTCAGCGAGCACTGTGCAGGCGTAACTGATTCACTGGCGATGGCCCGGGAGCGCTATCCCGGCAAGCGTAACAATCTTGATGCGCTATGCGAGCGCCTGATGGTTCCCAACAAGCACCGTACGCTGCATGGTGCCTTGCTGGATGCCGAATTGCTGGCAGAGGTTTATCTGGGGATGACGCGTGGCCAGGGCAGTTTTGACATCGGGGCGCAGGATACCGGGACGCAGACCGATTTTGCCGACACGGGAACAAACAGATGGCCGCCCGTCGGTCTGCGCGTACTGGCAGCCAGCGAGGCCGAGCGCCGTATTCATGAGCAGGGACTGAAGGCGCTTGAGAAGCAGTTCAGGTCATCGATGCGCTGGCATCACTGATATCCCCTATCCCTCCACTTTCCGTTACACTGCCGGCATATGTCCAGCAAAGAACTTCGTGTGTCCCACCGTGCCCGGCAAAGGGTTTCACAGGCATCTCCGGATGTCCAGGCGCTTGTTGCGTCTTCGCTCGGGCTGGCCAACGCCGGCAGTCGTACCGAAGGGATGTATTGGGAAGAGCGTCTGTCCCAGACGCTGGATCGCTTGCTGGACGGAGCGCAGCCTGGTGCCATTGCAGCAGCGTTGGAACAGCTGAATCAGCAGGACGGCAATGCATATGGTGCACTGGTTGAGTCCATTGAACATGCCGCTGAAACTGTGAAGTTGCAGCCTTCTGCGTTGCGTGTTGCGGCGACAGAGTCGCAGCCGGAAACCCCGTTGCACGGGTTGCTGGTTACTGCCCCGGTTGTGGCATGGACCCGTTTCAGCATTCCGACCTGTGCGATTGCTGCGTCTGCTTCCGAAGAGCTGACAAGACTCTGGCAAGAGGTGGTTCTGGCACCTGATGTGCGTTTTCAGATGCTGCCATGGCTCTATAGTCTGGATCAGCTACCTCATGATTTTGCTGAGCTGCGAAAGTTTACCCGACGACTCTCTGTGTCCACCGCCAATGGCGGCCACGTGCGACTGGATATCAAGAGCATGCCAGAAACAGCGGAAATGCTGGCAGATACCAGGTTTTTAGTAGGTTGCGTTATTATTTCCGACACATCGCATCCGGTATTCCGCTGGCAGCTGTCGGGCGCCGAATATTGCTCAAGAGAAGATTGCCTGACGCAATGGAGCACTCGCAGCCGACCGCTCATGGAGGCCATGCTACCCGGGTGCGGCTTCGAGAGCATCCTTCCGGATGCTTACCATGCCAATCTGCGCGAGTCCGATCGCATGGTGCGCATTTGGGGAATCAAGGCTGCTGTGCACTATCTGGTACACAGCCTGGGAGTGGATGTCTCCGTAATCAGGGCGTTCGTAGCAGGTTTTGGGCATACACGGGTCGATGAATACCGGATTGGCCTGTCACTGGGGGATTCCGACGACGTTGTGCAGGGTATTGTCTGGCCTTTGCTCGGGCCGGAGTCGGAAAACGATGATCCTGCGCCAATCGAACAGATCCGTCATACCCTGCAGGACGTCGGGGTCAACGATCTTCGGGTCTGGAATACCCTGATGGAGCCGGAGTTTTGTGAGGATTGCGGCACGCCACTGTATCCTAATCGGAGCGGCGAACTGGTGCATGTCCAGATGCCTGAAGGGGCCGAACTGGCCAGTCCGCATTTTCATTGATTTGCAGGGTCACTGCAGCGGTTGTGGCGACCCGGTCCGAGAGGTCATGAGCCTGTCCTGCCCGCCTGTGCGGCCACCAGTGGCCGCATACCCACAGCTTGCGTCTTGATCGGTTACCCCATCAGCCTCACGGAATATCACGGTGAGAGACGTTCGCGTACCCACTGCCCGTCTTCCGACCGGAAAGCCAGCCGGTCATGCAGCCGGGAAGGTCTTCCCTGCCAGAACTCCCAATAGTCTGGCCGGAGCTGGTAGCCCCCCCAGAAGGGAGGACGGGCAGGATGTTCGCCATGGGTCTGTTCGGCTGACCTGAAACGTGTCTCCAGCTCCTCGCGCCCGCTGACAACCGTGCTCTGGGCTGAAGCCCAGGCGCCAATGCGCGAACCCAGGGGGCGCGACTGATAATAGGCATCGGATTCTGCGGCGCTAATTTTTGAAACCTCGCCTTCAATCCGCACAGTGCGCTCCAGGTCAATCCAGTGAAACAGCAGCGCTGCCTGGGGGTGCTGTACCAGCTCCTTGCCCTTGCGGCTCTGGTAGTTGGTGAACCATACGAGCCGGTCTGGATCGAAGGCTTTCAGCAGCACAATCCGTACGGTAGGCCGGTTGCCTTCGCCCACGGTAGCCAACGTCATGGCTGATGGTTCGGATATGCCGCTCTGGATGGCCTCGTCCAGCCATTGTTGAAAAAGAACATTGGGGTCGGTGGGCGCATCTTCCTCCCGTAGTTCCGAGCGTTGATAATTCTTCCTGAGATCGGAAAGGGTGCTCATGCGAAAGCCTCCGTGCGATTGAGTTGCATGCTGATGCTGCCTTGCCCGCCATCCGGCAGTGGCCAGGTGGCCGGTTTGGGTCATGGGGTACCTGGTGCTATTGTCCCGCCACTGCGTGTGGCGCAGCAAGCGTTGTCAGATTGATGGATCAGAATCAAGATTGCGCAGACCGCACAGATCAGTTGTCATGGTTTGCTAACCGGTTCATTTTCAAATCTCGTCCATATGCTGAGTATCCATGCTATTGTCGTTCTCGTTAGCCTGCTGGTTTACGTCACGCTGACCCGAATTGGTCATCAGAGACGAACACCATCAGCGGCTGTCGCCTGGGTATTGATGCTGCTGACCTTCCCCTATGTCGGTCTGCCTCTTTTTCTCATATTTGGTACACGCAAACTATTGCGTCCTGGCCAAGCAGCGCCTCATCGTTTCGAGCCAGCGGCAAGTCCCCTGAACAATCTCCGAGAGGAAGGGATGGTCAGTATTGATCCCTGGGTGGATGAATTGCTGGCGTCTATGGGTATATCGGCCCCTGTTAGCGGAGGACAGGCCCAGTTCCAGGCAACCGGAGAGCATGCGTTGCGGGCGCTGCTGGGTTTGATCGCAGGCGCGAGGCAGTCACTGCGGGTTGCTACTTTCTTGCTGGGACAGGACAGTCAGGCGGAACGCATCATCAGCGCCTTGTGTGACGCGAGTGCCCGTGGGGTAAATGTGCGACTGTTACTGGATGCAATGGGGTGTCTGCGGGTGACATTGCGGCAGTATAGTCAGTTAACCCTTGCCGGGATCCAGGTACGGCGTTACATGCCACTGTTGCATAACCCGGCACATGGGCGTTTTAACTTGCGGAACCACCGTAAGTTGATGATCGTGGATGATCAGACTGTCTGGGCTGGGGGGAGGAACCTGGCTGGCGAATATTTTATGGGGTTGGCTGAAGAACCACCTTGGCTAGACCTCAGTTTTTCCATAGATGGGCCTCTGGCTGGCCAGGCAATTGAGATGTTCGAAAAAGACTGGGAAGCCGGCCAGCAGTTGCCCGCACGATATCGACGACGTATAGCCCGTCATCGGGGAGCAATGCTGGCTAGGATGGTGGAGCCCATGGCCGGAATTGCCGACATGCCGGAACAGCTCATCGCGTGTATGCTGGAACGGAACAGCGGCCAGGCGTTTCCTCAGCCTGCATCCGCTGATGATCTGTCCAGCATTGAGGATGGCTGTCACCATACGGCGATGCAGCAGACTCCATCACGACCTGATGAGCCGGAATGTGTGCAGGAACGGCTCCCCGCGCTAATTACGCAGTTGCTGCCGAGTGGGCCCAACCTGTTTGACGATACGCTGTATGCGTTGATACTGACTGCCACGTTTCATGCCGAAAGGCGATTAATGGCGGTAACCCCTTATTTTGTGCCGGATGAAGCATTGATGACGGCCTTGCTGATGGCGGCGCGCCGCGGTGTACAAATCAGTCTGTTGGTGCCCGCAAAATCTAATCATCTACTGGCCGACGTGGCAAGAATGCGTGCCTTGCGGCAATTGGCCCAGATCGGTGCCCGCGTCTATCTGTACCCTACCATGGTACATGCCAAAGTAGTGATTGTTGATGAGGCTATCGCCCTGGCAGGTTCTCTGAATCTGGATAGCCGCAGTTTTTTCCTGAACTACGAAATGATGGTGGCTTTCTATCGCAAAACTGAAATAGACTGGCTGAGCAGATGGTTGGCAAGTCATATAGAACGCTCCAACTTGTACCACTTCCAGCCTTCGACCTGGTATGGGGATCTGCTTGAAGGGATGGTACGGACTATTGCCTATCAGCTCTAGCGCCTACAAAGGGAGCTTCATACGCTACCACCAAGACGTCGCCACGGAGAGTCCGCAAAGTAGGATGCTTTGAGTACGATAGGATTGGCACGAACATTTAACATCACCATACGGCCTGCAACACGTTCAATATCTTTTTGATGCGCATGAAACCTTTCGATTAGGTCGTCATCATAAAATGCCTCGGCATTCAGGGCTTTCAGGGCGTTCATCTCCAGCCGAAAGCAATACCGGTGGCCGTCACTGGATACTGCACAGAAATTGATGCCGTCATCGGAAGTTTCTGGATCCGTATAGGTCAGGCCCACATGGCGGTTCCAGTGAGTGTCGATAGGGTTGTCCTGATTGCGCATGGTGAATACTCCAGAAAACGTCGGGTTTTGAAGTCTGCAGACTAACAATCGTTTCTGTTGTATGCCTGTTGAAGGCTGCCGCTGGTCAACCGCTCCTGGTCCGTTCAGCAGCTGCTGCTCAAGGCAGGTCTTTGCACCTGCATACGGCTGGAATGAATGGTCGGTTCAGGTCGACGGAAAGGACGTCTTGCGATAGCGGTACGGGTCAGGTGTCGTATTTGCGCCATTCATTGCGGCAGTTGTATCAATTCCCAGGAATTCCCAAGATGATCCGCATCGTGAAGCTGCTGGGCAGGGCCCGGAAATGGGTGATGCACAATGGCCCGCTCTACTGGCTTGAGACGGCCTGGAAACGCTACCAGTTCATTCATGCACGTCGGGCACACCTCTTTCAGGGGGTCTATGCCAGCCATGCCGAAGCGATGGCACACGCACCAGCAACAGCACCCGTGAGCTACGACAATGAGGCATCGGCGCGTCTGTATCTGGAGCGTCTGTATCTGGATGACTACGATCACCCCGCCTTATTCTGGCTGTCTGATGCCATTCATCAGGGCATGGGCAGCATTGTTGATGTGGGAGGGGCCGTGGGCATCAAGTATTTTGCCTTCCGTCCTTATATTGATTACCCGTCTCACTTGTGCTGGTTGGTTGTCGATATGCCTGCTGTGGTGGAAGAGGGACGCAGATTTGCTGCAGAGCGGGGAGCTCAGGACCAGTTGCGGTTTTCAGAACGGCTGCAGGATGCTGACGGGATGGATGTGTTTTATGCGTCCGGATCGTTGCAATATCTGGAGCAGTCGCTTCCGGAAATTCTGGCTGCCATGCACAAGCCGCCAAAACGTATTGTCATCAATACGACGCCTATCCATGAGCGGTATGAATTTTTCACGCTCAACAGCATCGGCACCGCCTATTGCGGTTACCGGGTGCAGGCCCGGGAACCTTTCGTCAAGGCGCTTCAGGATCAGGGTTATTGCCTGCGAGACCAATGGCGAAACCTTGGCAAGAGTATGCCCGTGATCGGCAAACCGGACCACAGCATAGCCCATTACAGCGGATTCTGTTTTGACCAGATCAGTGGATCTTGAACAAACGTATTCCCCTGTAAAAGGGCGGGCTGTGGACAAACTATTTGTAGCCTGATCGTTCTTTATTAAATTGCGTAGAAAGATTCAGGCTCAATCGTGAATGGAATTAGTATACGCCCTGCTGCTGCATGGCGTCGGCGACTTTCACAAAGCCGGCGATATTGGCGCCATCCACATAATTGATACTGCCATCGGAACGTTTCCCGTAGCGGACGCAGTTTTCATGGATGTTGCTCATAATGTCCTGCAGGCGCTGATCGACCTCTTCAGTCGTCCAGGAAAGGCGCATGGCATTCTGGCTCATTTCCAGCCCGGAGACAGCCACGCCGCCCGCGTTGCTTGCTTTTCCTGGGGCGTAGAGCGTACGGGCATTCAGGAACACCTCGACTGCATCCAGCGTTACTGGCATGTTTGCCCCTTCGGCCACTGCCTGTACACCATTGGCTACCAGCTGCTTGGCATCCTCGGCATTGAGCTCGTTCTGCGTCGCGCAAGGCAGTGCGATATCCACGGGAATATGCCATGGGGTTCGACCCTTTTCGAATTTCAGGCCGTGCTCCTTGGCCAAGGTGGACAACCTTCCCCGTTTGACGTTTTTCAGTTCAAAAATAGCGTCAAGCAATTCTCGGCTGATACCTGCTTCGTGCACCAACGTGCCCTCGGAGTCGGACATGGTCATTACACGGGCGCCCAGTTCCAGCGATTTGAGAGCTGCATGCTGAGCCACATTGCCTGAACCAGAAATGGCGACCCGCTGGTTTTTGAAATCCCTGTCGATGCGTTTAAGCATATTCAGGGCGAAATAGACAACGCCGTAGCCAGTGGCCTCCGGACGAATCAGGCTGCCGCCATAAGAGAGCCCCTTGCCAGTGAATACGCTACCCGTTTGATTGGTCAGCTTTTTGTACATGCCATTGAGAAATCCGATTTCCCGACCTCCCACGCCGATATCGCCAGCTGGAACGTCGGTGTCAGGTCCAATGTGGCGATAGAGTTCCATCACCAGTGACTGGCAAAACCGCATGACTTCTCCGTCGCTTTTGCCCTTGGGATCAAAATCCGATCCGCCTTTGCCGCCACCCATCGGCAGGGTGGTCAGTGCATTTTTGAAGGTTTGTTCAAAGGCCAGGAATTTCAGGATGGACAGGTTCACGGAAGGGTGAAAGCGCAGTCCACCCTTGTAAGGGCCGATGGCGGCGTTGTGCTGGATGCGCCATGCGCGATTGACCTGAACCTGACCCTTGTCGTCTACCCAGCTTACCCGAAACTGAATGATGCGGTCTGCCTCGATCAGCCGTTCCAGCAACCCATGCTTCACATAATCAGGGTTTTTCTGGACGAAGGGCCAGAGACTGTTCATGACCTCCTGGACAGCCTGAAGGAATTCCGTCTGGTGCGGATCCCGATGCTTGACCATGTTCAAAAAATCATCAAGTGATTGATATTTCATGGGTACGTACACTCTCTATGTAAACAGCGCCCGACTGAAATTGTACGGGCAGACAAAAACCCGAGGTCATTCAGGCTCAGACTGAGGAAACAGTAGGCGAAATAAACCCCTACTATAGATATTAATATAAATCAACGGGAATTACCTGCATGACATTGTTTGCAGTGTGTGTTACGGGCTCATGAATGACAGGGGGCACGACCGTTTCCTAGGATATTCCCCAGTCTTTCAGTCTCGTCGTCAGGCGTATATTTCCGTTTTTCACGGATGTCCTAGATTTTTTGGTTTCAGGCCCTGGCCAGTCGCGCGATTGCGCGAGTACACGCTACGTGGGTCTGCGGATCCCTTTCCATCAGAATGGAGTATTCATGTTCAGCACCAAACCACTGATGAAAATGCCCCGTTGGGAAGCTGCTCTGGTTGCTGTCCTGATTGTGGTGCTCATGGGCTATGTCATCATTTCGCTTGGATGGGTTCCCCATATGGCGATTCTCTCTGCGATGATCGGACTGTTGGTCTACGGCATGAGCAGGGGGACGACCTATGCAGATATGCAGTCGCGAATGATCCAGACGGTGGGGCAGGGTATGTCTGCACTCTATCTGTTCTTCTTTATTGGCTTGCTGGTCACGTCATTAATGATCAGTGGGGCCATCCCGACGCTGATGTACTACGGATTTGGCCTGATCTCGCCAGCCTATTTTTATTTTTCTGCCTTTGCGCTGAGTTCTCTGATTGGAATTGCCTTAGGGAGTAGCCTGACGACCTGTGCCACGATTGGTGTAGCGTTTATGGGCATGGCACAGGCATTTCATGCGGATGTGGCCATGACTGCCGGTGCGATTGTGTCCGGCGCTTTTTTCGGAGACAAGATGTCTCCCATATCAGATACTACGGGCATTGCGGCCTCTATTGTGGGGATTGACCTGTTTGAGCATATCCGCAACATGATGTATACGACGGTGCCCGCGTGGATTATTAGTGCTGCCGTTTATCTCTGGCTGTTACCCGCCGTCTCCGCTGGGGAGCTGGGCAGCGTGACGGTGTTTCAGCAGCAATTGGCCGGATCCGGGCTGGTACATCTGTATGCGCTATTGCCCTTCGTACTGTTACTCGTTATGGCGTTGCTGAAAGTGGACGCCATTGTGACCTTGATCGCCACCATTTTTCTGGCTCTGGGTATCACGTATTGCCATAGCAGTCCCAGCCTGACAGAACTGGGACAATGGTTATTCAAGGGACCGGTATTCCCTGACGCCTGGGGAGACATCGCCAAGCTGCTGTCGCGTGGTGGCATTGAAAGCATGTTCTTTACGCAGACGATCGTGATTCTTGGGCTGAGCTTTGGCGGGTTGCTTTTCGCACTGGGCGTCATCCCTGCGCTGCTGGATGGCATCCGGCATTTTTTGACGACCACGGGTCGCGCCACTTTTTGTGTGGCACTCACGGCTGTTGGCATCAACGCACTGGTTGGCGAGCAGTATCTGAGCATCTTGCTTTCCGGTGAAACCTTCAAGCCAGTATACGAGCGGCTTGGCCTGCATCCACGCAACCTGTCCCGCACACTGGAAGACGCCGGGACGGTGATCAACCCGCTGGTGCCCTGGAGCGTCTGTGGTGTGTTCATCTTCAACGTGCTTGGCGTGTCTGTCTGGCATTACCTGCCCTATGCTGTCTTTTGCTACATGAGTCTGGTCTTGACGCTGCTGTTTGGTTGGTCTGGTCTGACACTGTCCCGCATCAGTAGCCACGCCTGAGTGGCTGGCTGAGTCCGCCGGCAGGGCAGAGATTCGGCGTGTGTACTGCGTTCACGGGATGATTCATTTCCACTCGTATAATGGGGCAGTTTTGGGGAGGGGTGTCATGAGACTTCTGCATACGATGTTGCGAGTAGCTGACCTGGAGAGATCCATTACGTTTTACCGGGAAGTGATGGGCATGCAGTTGCTGCGTCGCTCGGAGAATCCTGATTACCGCTATTCTTTGGCTTTTTTGGGGTATGAAGGCGGTAATCCAGGCCAGGCGGAGCTGGAGCTGACCTACAACTGGGATACCAGTCAGTACGATCTGGGCACCGCTTATGGACACATTGCCATTGGCGTGCCGGATGCCTATGCCGCGTGTGAGAAGATCCGTGCGGCGGGAGGACAGGTTTCCCGAGAGCCTGGGCCGGTGAAGGGGGGATCTACTGTGATTGCGTTTGTCACGGATCCGGATGGTTACAAGGTCGAGCTGATTCAGAGACCTGATGATTCGGGTGCGGGAACCGGGTTACGCGCCTAGTCCGTACATGCCGGCGCTACAATGTGACCTTTTGTCTTACTGCTTTTTTTAGGGGCACAGGTCATGAGTTCGTCTTCCTACCATCCGCCGAAGGTGTGGCACTGGGAAAAGCCCAGTGGTGGTAAATATGCGTCGGTCAACCGGCCCACGGCTGGTGCCCAGTTCGAGCAGGCGTTGCCGGTCGGTGATAAACCCTTCCAGCTGTATTCACGTGGCACGCCCAACGGCCAGAAGGTCACTATCATGTTCGAGGAGCTGCTGGGCCTGGGGGTGACGGCCGCTGCTTATGATCTCTGGGGAATTGATATCGGTCAGGGAGATCAGTTCGGCAGCGGGTTTGTGTCGGTCAATCCCAATTCCAAGATTCCGGCGTTGGTGGATCGTAGCGGTGCGGTGCCAGTCAATGTGTTTGAGTCTGGTGCTATTCTGGTGTACCTGGCCGAGAAGTTCGGTCACTTTCTGCCCGTCGATGGTGCTGCACGTGCGCGGTGTCTGTCCTGGCTGTTTTGGCAGGTTGGCAGTGGCCCCTATCTGGGCGGGGGGTTTGGGCATTTTTATGCGTATGCGCCCGAGAAATACGAGTACCCGATCAATCGTTTCGCTATGGAAACCAAGCGACAGCTTGATGTATTGGACAAGCAACTGGCCGGGCATGAGTACATCGGTGGTGACGACTTCACGATAGCGGACATGGCCATCTGGCCCTGGTATGGGCGATTGGTGCACGGCGAGCTATATGGGGCGGCTGAGTTCCTGGATGTGAAATCGTATGCCCATGTTTTGCGGTGGGCCGATCAGCTGGCTGCACGGCCAGGTGTACAGCGTGGCAAGGATGCCGTCCACCAGTCGTTGCCCGCACGTTGAGCCGGGCAACGGGATCCAGCAGGACTGGCTGGGCCGCCCGCGTGTATTGACCAGGCCGCGTGTGGCGGCACGTGCCATGACTGGGTTGCCGGTTATGCGCCAAGCCAGGTCTGTACCTGCCGTTCCGCATCGGCTGCCTGGCGGCCGCGGATTGCGTTTTGACTGGTGTTGTTGTCGGCATTGCCCAGGATGGCCAATCCGGGCTGTACGGTACAGTCCGGGCAGATTTCGCTGATCTGCTGAAAACTCTGGCCTGTGCCGCTACCGCCATGTGTGCAGAAGGGGGCCACTATTTTGCCGGCGAGCGAAAACTGGCTCAGCCATGTTTTGACCGGGGGCGGCAGTTGCCCGTCCCAGACAGGAAAGCCCAGATAGATCAGGGATGCGCTGCCTATATCGGCCTCGAATTTCCCCAGCTTGGGGAGGTAGGAAAGCTCGTTTTCCAGTTTCACCTGCTCCAGTGCATTTTTATAGTCGCGTGGATAGAGCATCAGCGGTTTCAGGCTGGAGACATCTGCGTTTGTATATTTTTGTATCATCCATGCGATGGTTTCCGTATTGCCGCTGGCGGAAAAGCAGACGATGCACGCTCGTTGACTGCTGATTTGGTTGGAGAGAGGCTGGTTGCTCGCCGGTGCATCCGGTTGCGTTGCCTGTGCGGGGCTTTTCCGAAGAGGGGTCGCGGGTTCGGGTGCGGGCGCTCCGGCGGGCGCTGGCGTGGCACCGGGGCTGCGCGGCAGCGGAGGCAGGTGGGCGAGTGTCTGGCCAGTGGCGGTCAGGTCGATGGCCAGCAGTGGGCTGGCGGCGCCCGGGACAGGGTCAAGCAGGAAGCTGCCGGAGGGCTGGCCAAGTCGCTCGGCAAACTGACATAGCGCCTGGATGGATTCGATGCTGCTCAGATCGACACGGGTGCTTCTCGACTTGATGCCTGCCCGTCTCAGTACCTTGGCCAGCGCTTCCGCAGGGCTGGTCTGGCGGGGCTGGTCTGCCTGGTCTGATGACTGTTGGCCGGTGGCTGCCGGGTCAGCGGTTTGCAGGTCGGCCAGCACCAGTTGCCGTTCGCTGCCCAGTTGGCGGGCAACCGTTTCAGTTGCGGGGCCGATACCTATCAGGATGATGACTTCTTTCATGACGATTGTGTCGGGAAAGTGAAGGGGAGCGGGGGCAGGGGTAAACGGGTCTGGAGGTTGGGTGCCTGGGGAATGAAAAGCCTGGCGGGACAGATCAACAGGCGGATGTGACCAGGGGAGAGGACCAGGCGAGCAGTTGGCGCTCGGCTTCGGCAAGCTGTTCATCTTCCAGAGGATAGAGCACGCCATCTTCTTCAATGCCGCCCAGCAACGCCAATGGCGGCAGTAGGGTACTGCCGGAACACAGGGTTTCCAGGGTTTTAAAAGCCTGGCCGGGGCCCGCACCGCTATGGGTGCAGAATGGGGCGATGGTCTTGCCTGGCATGGGATGTTCAGTCAGCCACCCCTCGACGGCCACTGGAAGCTGTTCCGTCCAGATAGGAAAGCCCAGAAAAATCAGATCAAAGTCAGATAGCTGGATCTGATCGGGTTCCAGGGGTTCCGGGAAGTCGGTTTCTTCACCAAGCCCCAGAAGGTCTTCAGCAGGACGCTCCAGGGCCATCAGGGTGGCGCCGGTATGTTGCTGAAGCAGTCGGGCAACGGTCTGGGTATTGCCGGTGAACGAGAAGTAGACGATGAGGGTTCGGGCAGCAGGAAACGGGGCTGGCATCGTGGAGTGATCGGAAGGAAGCGCAAAAGGAACTCTGTATGATAGCGATGTTGTCGGCCAGTGACGGGCCGGGGCCGGTACTCGCTAGAATGGTTGCTTATTGAGTTTTCAATGGATGATTTTCCGATGAAGCACGCTGCGGCACACGGATTGCCACCGATGGAGATCAACGCTGCCGGCGGGCCTTTCCCGCTGGGAATGCCTCCCGAACGCTTTTTGCGGGACTTCTGGCAGAAGCGCCCGGTTTTGATCCGGGGCGCGTTTCCGGACTTTGATTCCCCCATTCAGCCGGCCGATCTGGCAGGGTTGTCCTGTGAGGCAGGAACGCTTGGGCGCTTGATCAGCCACCATCCTGACACGGATGCCTGGAATGTACGCACGGGCCCGTTCGAGGAGGATATGTTTCCCAGCATGCCAGATCATGACTGGACGCTGCTGGTACAGGATGTTGATAAATGGGATAAAGATGTGCGGGCGCTGCTAGCAGATTTTCATTTCCTGCCGGCCTGGCGTGCAGATGACATCATGGTCAGTTTTGCGGCGCCGGGCGGTAACGTGGGCGCGCATGTGGACAATTACGATGTATTTTTGCTTCAGGGGGTTGGTCAGCGGCGCTGGATGATCGACAGCCGGCCCAAGCCGGATGACACCTATCGCGATGATGTGCCGCTGCGGTTGCTGCGCAATTTCAACCCTGACTGCGATTGGGTGCTGAATCCGGGGGACATGTTGTATCTGCCGCCCGGTGTGCCACATCATGGGGTGGCGGTAGATGCGTGTCTGACGATTTCGGTGGGCTTCAGGGCGCCTTCCAGCGCAGAACTGCTGGAGGATTATGTTGATGTGCTGACTTTTGATGCCGATGAGCGGGTCCGCTATGCAGACCCGGATGTGCAGTTGCCGACCGACCCCTATGAGATCGACCGTTTGGCACTGGATCGGGCATGGGCAGCGATACAGCAGTTGAAGATGGATGATCCGGAACGTTTTGGAGAATGGTTTGGCCGTTTCATATCCGCCTATCGGGTAGCAGTGGGACAGGCGCCATCACCTGATTCGGCAAGTATGCAATCCATCGTCGAATCAGTGTCTGCCGGGGGGGCGTGGACGCGCCATCCGTATTCGCGCATGGCATGGCGGCAGACGGCCAACGGTGAAGCGCAGATATTTGCCAATGGGCACGCCTGGTCATGTCCTTCCATAACAGATGCCGGGCAGATTTGCGCGGCTGCTTTCATTGATGCTGAATTCATGGCTGGCCTGACACCAGACGGCAGGAATCTGGTGCGCCAGCTTGCTGAGGCAGGTCATTTCCTGCCACAGGAAGACGACGGATCCGAAGATCCGGACGAGCGCGGACTTTAGCGGATCGATGATCCGGCCTGGCAGGCATGACACCTGCTAGGCGGTTGTGCCGACTTTCAGGCAGCGCGACGCATCTGGGCGCGGCCACGGCCGCCCCGGACGAAACGGAACAGGTTTTTGGGATCGTCTCCGTCCGGAACCAGTTCAATGTCTATGCCGATGTTGCGCATCATGGCTTGCTGGTAGATGTAGCGCAATGCAGAGTAATCTTCCAGCGCGAAGCCAACCGAGTCAAAAATGGTGATCTGCTCGTTGCTTTGTCGGCCTTCAGCGGTCCCCGCCAGCACTTTCCAGAGATGTACTACAGGGAATTCCTTGGGCAATTGCTGAATGTCCCCCTCAACGCGGCTTTGAGGTTCGTATTCAACAAATACCCTGCCTGCACGCAGTACATCGGCGTGCAGTTCCGTTTTGCCAGGGCAGTCTCCGCCGACGGCATTCAGATGCATGCCTGGCTCCAGCATGTCTGGCGTGATGATAGTGGCATAGGTCTTGTCTGCTGTGACCGTAGTGACAATATCCGCTCCCTTGACAGCTTCTGCGGTGGATGCAGCCTGAGTAATGGTGAGATCGCGATATTCCGACAGGTTCCGAATCAGTTTTTCGGTAGCCTCCGAATCGACGTCATAGACAGCAATCTCTTTTATGCCTAGGTGGGTATGAAAGGCCAGTGCCTGAAATTCACTCTGGGCACCATTGCCGATCAGTGCCATGCGCCTGGAGTCGGGCCGGGCCAAGGCGCGGGCCGCCATCAGGGATGTGGCACAGGTACGCAGGGCGGTGGCAACTGTGAGCTCGGACAGTAAAACCGGGTAGCCGGTGTCGACATCGGCCAGGACGCCAAATGCCATCACGGTATACATGCCACGCTGTGTGTTGCTAGGGTGGCCGTTGACGTATTTGAATGCGTAACGTTCGGTATTGGAGACCGGCATCAGTTCAATGACGCCGATATCCGAATGGTTGGCTACCCGGGCAGATTTGTCGAACTCCGGCCATTTGACGAAGTCGGCGCGAATGGTGTCGGCCAGTTCACCGATGAAACGGGGTACACCAATGTCGTATACCAGTTTTGACATCGTGGGCACGTCGATGAATCGGGTCATGAGAGGTCTCCATGATGAATGAGGCTGCCTGCTATTGGCAAATCGGCCGGACTAGCATGGCGCCCAAAGATGAAAGCCGTGATTGTGAGGGTGTAGGCAGCCATATTGAAGATCCTTATTTGCCAAAATTTGCGTATTTATGTGCATATTGCATAATAAGATATATCAATGTGTTCGATCGGTGCAGGTGTGCAAGGGTTATCCCGCATCTGTTGTTGGGTTTGATGGGCTGGCATAAGAGAGACTGAGCAGGAGGAGACGAATGAATGATCTGGACAGGCAGCTTATCGCGTTATTGCGCGAAAATGCCCGAATGCCTGTGGTAACGTTAGCTAAAAAGCTGCGTGTGGCGAGAGCCACGGTGCAGAACAGACTGGCCAGACTGGAGCAGGATGGCGTGATCGTGGGTTACACACTGCGTCTGAAGCCTGAAGAGGAGGTCTATCAGATACGGGCCATCATGAGCCTGGCGGTGGAGAGCAATCGTGAAGAAGCCGTGATGCGCCAGTTGCGCGGTCACGTGAGCGTGGTGACCTTGCATTCGGTCAACGGGCGCTGGGATTTGATGGCAGAGTTACGACTGGACACGCTGGAAGCCTTTGACCGCCTGATTACAACCATTCGGGCTATTCCTGGGGTCAAGGCAACCGAGACGAGCATTTTGCTGGCTACCTACAAAATGTAGCCGCTCATTCCGGTCTGTATTTCATCTTCGGATGGATTGGCCAGCACGGCTATTGTCTGCCGGAGCGGCGGATGGCTGCGGCGGCGATATCGTGCAGTTGTGCTGAGTCATCCCCATTGCGCAGTGATTTTTTGCTGTCTGCTGCGCCATTGCAGGGGCGTACGCATTTTCTGTGTTGTGCAGTATGGCTGTGGCGCGGCGCGTGACCGAGGAGCAGGCCCGCGCCCGGGCAGCCCGCCAGCGCGGGGTCATGTACGACCCGGCACCGGCGTTCTGAGTCGGGGCGAAGGATGCAGCATGCTACCCAGTTCACAGAGGTGGTTATAGCGAGGTGGCTACGCGGCGAAGGCGTGGCCATAATGCGCAGCATGACCACTTCATGCGGCATTGCCATGAGTCAACGATCGGAAGACCTCGGGGGGCTCTGGAAAGAATGGAAGGAATATGTTGCCTGGCGAGTGCGCATAGCCAAGATCTACAGAAAAGATCTGAGACTGCGCAAGATACAAAACGAGCACATCTGTGATCTGCTGGAGAACATTTTTCAGTTCATCCTCGCATTTATTGGCGCGTATTTTGTCATTTCTGCTGCCCTGAAGGATTACGATACCGATGCAGCAGCTCCCGTTCCTTCTCATTCCGCGCCTGCCCAATCTACCCCCGCCGCAGCAAGCCCTGCGAAGCCGGCCTGCGAGTGCGCACCAAAGCAATGAACGGACACATCACCGCCGCCCCCGTCATGATGCAGCTGGGGGGCTCCAGTTCGGCATCAGCACCGCTGCCTACCAGACGTTTGAGCGCAGCAGCGCCTGGCGCTGGATCGCTGGACTGGAGAGAGTCTGCTGGCGAGGAACGGCATAGGCGCAATCAACACCGCTAGGTGACAGCGAACCCGCTGATGAAGCAGAGAGCATCACGGCATGAGCTGACGGCCTTTCTTTGGGAGCCGTGGGACTGCCGCAGATCACGCTCTTGCGTCAAGAACATGATGGGTTTCAAATGGTGGGCGATACTGGGTTCGAACCAGTGACCCCTGCCGTGTGAAGGCAGTGCTCTACCGCTGAGCTAACCGCCCGGGGAAAGGCCGCTACATCAGGTCATGCATGTAAATACGGCGGCGCCTGACCGCAGCCTGTTTCCGGTATGTGGGCAGTATAACCAGAAATCGCATTCGGTCAAAGTGGCGGCCGCGTTATGCCTATTCGATGCCGGAATTGATCTACCATCAGACCCTTTCCGGCAACCTCTTCTGGGTCGTTTCTGCATGACTGCCTCAACCCCTATCTCCGCCGGTATGTCCGGTTCGTTTGGGTCTGCTGCTGCCAGTGGGTCTGATGTTGTGCCTATCCCCGCACGGGTGCGTACACGTTTTGCTCCCAGTCCGACAGGTTTCCTGCATATCGGTGGTGTGCGTACAGCGCTGTATAGCTGGGCGTTTGCCAAACACTATGGAGGCGATTATGTGCTGCGGATTGAGGACACGGACGTGGAGCGTTCGACGCCGGAGGCAGTAGCGGCGATTGTGGAAGGGTTGCAGTGGCTGGGGCTGGCGTCGGATGAAGCGCCGGTTTTTCAGATGCAGAATATGGACCGTTATCGGCAGCTGCTGGATGAGATGCTGGCCGATGGCCGTGCCTATTATTGTTACGCTACGCCGACTGAGCTGGAAGAGATGCGGCAGGCGCAGCGCAGTCGTGGTGAAAAACCCCGTTATGACGGTCGCTGGCGGCCGGAAAATGCCAGGGGCAGGACGCCGCCGCCCGATGTGAAGCCGGTGATCCGGTTCCGGAATCCGGATTCGGGGGCGGTGGTGTGGGATGACATGGTCAAGGGCCGGATCAGTATCGGCAATGAGGAGCTGGATGATCTGGTGATTGCCCGTTCCGATGGCACACCTACCTACAATTTCTGTGTGGTGGTGGACGATATGGATATGGGCATTACGCACGTGATCCGGGGGGATGATCATGTCAACAACACGCCTCGACAGATCAATATCCTGCGGGCGTTGGGCGGGACGCTGCCGGTGTATGGCCATCTGCCGATGATCAACGGGCCGGATGGTCAGAAGCTTTCGAAGCGCCACGGGGCCGTGTCTGTACTGCAGTATCAGGAGGATGGGTATTTGCCCGAAGCCATCATCAATTATCTGGCGCGTCTGGGCTGGAGCCATGGCGATGACGAGATTTTTTCGCGTGAACAGCTCGTGCAGTGGTTTGATGGAACACATCTGTCGCAGTCACCGTCGCAGCTGGATTTCGACAAGTTCCGGTGGGTGAACCAGCAGTATTTGAAGGCGCTGCCGGATGAGGCGCTGGCCAGGGAGGTCGGGGCGCGTCTACAGGCACGGGGGGTTGATCTGACGCTGGCCGGCGAGGCGGTGGAGCCCGGGGCGCTGGCGGCGATGTGTGCGCTGTTGAAAGACCGCTCGCCGACCTGGGTCGTGCTGGCGGACTGGGTTGAGCTTTTCTTCCGGCCGGCAGCGGTGGAACGGGAAGCCTTGCGGCCACGTCTGACAGGGGCGGTGTCGCAGGCGCTGGCGGATTTTCTGGAGGGGCTGCCCGCCGTCGCGGGAGACCGGGAGGGTATTGCCGGCCTGATGAAATCTGTCCTGAAGTCGCATGGGCTGAAGATGCCGGCTCTGGCCATTCCGCTGCGCCTGATGGTCTTTGGGGTGGAGCAGACCCCATCGGTGGATGCGATGCTGGCTTTGCTGCCCGCTCAGGTGATCGTGGCGCGAGTCAGGGCGTCACTGGCGCGCGGCTGAGGGTTTGGGTTGGGCGATCGGGCCGGGAATGAGGTCTGGCTGGACGGAGCGGTACCCGGCTTGGCGTCGGGTGCTGCGCGGGCAAGAGGAAATGGGGCATGGCAGGCAATACTTTGGGGCGACTATTTGCGGTCACTACGTTTGGAGAGTCGCACGGGCCGGCAATTGGCTGTGTGATTGATGGTTGTCCACCGGGCATGGCGCTGGATGTTGCCGATATCCAGCCGGATCTCGACCGGCGCCGGCCCGGGACCTCGCGCCATGTGACCCAGCGCCAGGAGGCCGATGCTGTGGAGATCCTGTCCGGGGTGTTTGAAGGGCAGACCACGGGTACGCCTATTGCGCTATTGATCCGCAATCAGGATGCCCGAAGCCGGGATTATGGCAACCTGGTTGAGACGTTTCGTCCCGGGCACGCAGATTATGTCTACTTCCAGAAATACGGTCTGCGAGATCACCGGGGCGGGGGACGCTCATCGGCACGACTGACGGCGCCGCTGGTTGCCGCCGGGGCGGTGGCACGAAAATGGTTGAAATTGCATTACGGGATCCGTATTCGCGGTTATCTGTCGCAGCTGGGCGAGATTCAGGTGCCGTTCCGGCGCTGGGAAGATGTGGCGCAGAACCCGTTTTTTGTGGCGGATCTGGCGCAGGTGCCCGAACTGGAAGCGTATATGGACAATCTGCGTCGGGCGGGAGATTCCTGTGGTGCACGGGTGGAGGTGCAGGCCAGCGGCATGCCGGTGGGTCTGGGGGCGCCGCTGTATGACCGGCTGGATGCGGATATCGCTCATGCCATGATGGCTATTAATGCGGTCAAGGGGGTCGAGATTGGCGCCGGTTTCGGAGCCGTGGCCCAGCGTGGATCGGTGCATGGTGACGAGATCACACCCGAAGGTTTTGTGGGCAATGAATCAGGCGGGATTCTGGGTGGGATCAGCACGGGGCAGGATCTGCGGGTGTCGCTGGCCATCAAACCGACCTCCAGCATACGCATCGAGCGGCGCAGCATCGACCGGGCGGGGCGTGCGCAGCTGGTGCAGACCCTGGGACGGCATGATCCCTGTGTCGGAATACGGGCCACGCCCATTGTGGAGGCGGTGCTGGCTCTGGTGCTGATCGAGCATTGCCTGTTGCACCGGGCGCAGTGTGCCGACGTGGACAGCGGCCTGTCTGCAGTGCCGGCGTCCTGCGTGCGGAACTGATGGCAGGGGCGGGCAGTATGGGGGCAAGCGCATGGCAGGGGTTCTGTCAGTCCGGCTGGGCGAAGAGAGGCGTGCTGGTGGCCGGGTTGTTGCTGTCGGGCTGCACCGCGGTGCACACCACGGGCGAGGGCGCCATCGGGCTGCACCGGCGGCAGCTCATGTCGGCGCTGGTATCTGAAGCGGAGCTGGAGCAGAGTGCCCGAGTGGCGTATGCCGAGGTGCTGCAGAAGTCGCAGGCAGCCCATGCCCTCAATACCGATCCGGCGATGACGCTTCGGGTCAGGAATATTGCAGGTCGATTGATTTCCCAGGTGGGGGTGTTCCGGCAGGATGCACTGCATTGGCAATGGCAGGTCAATGTCATTCGGGCCCATGAAATGAACGCCTGGTGCATGCCTGGCGGCAAGATTGCCGTGTATAGCGGCATCATTCAGCGCCTGAATCTGACGGATGACGAGATTGCGGCGATCATGGGTCATGAAATGGCGCATGCGCTGCGTGAGCATGCCCGGGAGCAGGCATCGGAACAGGCGACGGCCGGCCTGCTCATCAACGCCGGGGCGGTCGGATTCGGGTTGGGTGGCAGTGGCGTTGATCTGGGGCGTCTGGCGTATCAGACCACGTTTGGCCTTCGGCACAGCCGGGTACATGAAACCGAGGCTGACCGGATCGGGGTGGAGCTGGCCGCCCGTGCCGGCTATGACCCGCGGGCAGCCATCACACTCTGGATGAAAATGGCGAGTCTGGGAGGCGGCCGGGAGCAGCCTGAATTCCTGTCTACACATCCGTCTGCCCAAACGCGCATCAGGGATCTGCAGAGTTATTCGGCACGGGTGTTACCACTTTATCAGGGGCGCTGAGAACGCGGTTCTGGGGGGCTGGCCAGGCATCAGAGAGATCGGGGGGTGGCAAGGTTGAGGTGGCAGATTGTGATAGTGTGTGCAGTATGTCGAATCTGACGTGTGAGGAAGGGCGGTTCTTACAAAACTTATCGGTTTGCGTGGCATAATAGCGGGATGCTTAATACTAACCGCACCCTCTACGACAAACTCTGGGATGCCCATGTCGTCCGTCAGGAAGCCGATGGCAGCAGCCTGCTGTATATCGACCGGCACCTGCTGCATGAGGTTACCAGTCCACAGGCTTTTGAAGGGTTGCAGCAGGCGTCTCGCAAACCCTGGCGGCTAAATGCCAATCTGGCGGTGGTCGATCACAATGTGCCGACCAGTGGTCGTAAGCAGGGTATTGCTGATCCGGTTGCCCGGCTGCAGGTCGAGACACTCGGCAAGAATGCCCGCAAGTATGGGCTGGTCTATTTTGACATTGCCGATCGCCGGCAGGGAATCGTGCATGTAATCGGCCCTGAGCAGGGGGCGACGCTGCCGGGAATGACGGTGGTGTGCGGTGATTCCCATACCAGTACGCATGGTGCATTCGCAGCCCTGGCGCATGGTATTGGTACATCGGAGGTTGAGCATGTGCTGGCTACCCAGACGCTGGTGGCCCGAAAGAGCAAGAACATGCTGGTGCAGGTGGATGGCCAGCTGCCACCCGGCGTGACACCCAAGGACGTTGCACTGGGGATTATCGGCCGTATTGGTACGGCAGGTGGCACGGGGTACGCGGTTGAATTCGGTGGCTCGGTATTCCGCCAGATGTCCATGGAAGGGCGGATGACTGTCTGTAACATGGCTATTGAAGCGGGTGCACGCAGCGGTCTGGTGGCCTTTGACAATATCACTATGGCCTACCTGCAGGGGCGCCCGATGGCTCCTCAGGGTGAGCAGTGGGATGCAGCCGTACGTTACTGGCGTACGCTGCACAGTGATCCCGGTGCGCATTTCGACCGGGTAGTGAAAATTGACGGCGCGGAGCTCAAGCCTTTTGTGACCTGGGGTACATCGCCTGAGATGGTGGTGACCATTGATGCACGGGTGCCGGATCCGGATGGAGAAAAGGACGCCGTCAAGCGCGAAGGCATGGAACGTGCGTTGCGTTATATGGGCCTGGAGCCCAATACGCCCATGACCTCGATCGCGATCGACAAGGTGTTCATCGGTTCCTGTACGAACTCCCGGATTGAGGATCTGCGTCAGGCTGCTGCCGTGGTGCGCGGTCGTCGGCGGGCCGATAATGTCAAGCTGGCCATGGTGGTGCCGGGGTCGGGGCTGGTCAAGGCGCAGGCAGAGGCCGAAGGGCTGGATCGGGTATTTCGCGATGCCGGTTTTGAATGGCGCGATCCTGGCTGTTCGATGTGTCTGGCCATGAATGCAGACCGCCTCAGCCCGGGAGAGCGATGTGCTTCCACATCCAACCGCAACTTCGAGGGAAGGCAGGGGGCTGCGGGCCGTACGCATCTGGTCAGTCCGGCGATGGCCGCAGCAGCGGGGGTGTTTGGGCATTTTGTGGATGTGCGGAGATTGGGATGAAGGTTTTCAATGTTCATCGCGGGCTGGTGGCTCCGCTGGATCGGGCCAATGTTGATACTGATGCCATTATCCCCAAGCAGTTCCTCAAATCCATCAAGCGGTCGGGGTTTGGTCCGAACCTGTTCGATGAATGGCGCTATCTCGACGTGGGCGAGCCAGGCAAGGACAACAGCACGCGGCCTCTCAATCCGGATTTTGTGCTGAACCAGCCCCGTTATTCAGGTGCCTCCATTCTGGTGGCCCGGGAAAACTTCGGTTGTGGCTCATCCCGGGAACATGCCCCGTGGGCGCTGGACGACTATGGTTTCCGTTGCATTATTGCGCCCAGTTTTGCCGATATTTTCTATAACAACTGTTTCAAGAATGGTTTGCTGCCGTTGCGGCTGACCGATGGCGAGGTGTCGCGCATCTTCGACGATGTCAAGGCATTTATTGGCTATGAGCTGATCGTCGATTTGCCGGAGCAGGTGGTGCGTACCGTGCAGGGAGATGTGATCGGGGCATTCGAGATTGACGCCTTCCGCAAGAACAACCTGCTCAATGGCCTGGATGAGATCGGACTCACGCTTCAGCACGCCGACGATATCCGGGCCTATGAGGAGCGGCGTTTCCGCGCCGAACCCTGGTTGCAGGCGACACTGGGGCGTTGATTCGGGCATCGGCCCCTTGTCTGGGCCTGCGGGGCCCGGATTGACCGACTGCAGCCAGACCAGCCTGCTATCGGCCGGCCTGGGCTGGCTTTCATGCTTTGATGGACCGGGAGATATGGGATGAAGATTGCTGTGCTGGCCGGAGATGGTATTGGCCCCGAGATTACGACGCAGGCCCTGCGGGTGCTTGATGTACTGGTTCGTGACGGTCTGGCGGTGAAGACGGAGCACGCATTGGTGGGGGGCGCTGCAGTCGATGCAACGGGCGACCCGCTGCCCGCACAGACCGTGGCAACCTGTCAGTCTGCACAGGCGATTCTGTTCGGCGCCGTGGGTGGGCCCGTTTATGACACGCTGCCGCGTGCCCAGCGCCCGGAACAGGGGCTTCTGCGTCTGCGCAAGCAGTTTGACCTGTTTGCCAACTTGCGGCCTGCCATCGTCTACCCGGAGCTGGCTGACGCCAGCCCCCTGAAGGCCGATATCGTGGCCGGGCTGGATATCCTGATTCTGCGGGAACTGACCGGGGATATTTATTTTGGGCAGCCGCGGGGCATCCACACCAATGCAGCGGGTGAACGGGAAGGTTTCGACACCATGCGCTACAGTGAGTCCGAGATTCGCCGGATTGCGGTACGTGCCTTTGAGACGGCGCGGCGGCGTCAGCGCCGTCTGTGTTCGGTGGATAAGGCGAATGTGTTGGAAACCACCCAATTGTGGCGCGATGTCGTCACGGAAGTCGGTAAAGATTACCCTGATGTCGAGCTTTCCCACATGTACGTGGATAATGCGGCGATGCAGTTGATCCGTCAGCCCCGGCAGTTCGATGTGATCGTGACCGGCAACATGTTTGGCGACATCCTGTCCGATGCGGCCTCGATGTTGACGGGCTCCATCGGTATGTTGCCATCGGCTTCGCTCAATGCCACCGGATTCGGCATGTATGAACCGATTCACGGGTCGGCACCGGATATTGCTGGCAAGGATCAGGCGAATCCGCTGGCCACCATTCTGTCGCTGGCCATGCTGCTACGCTATTCGCTGAACCAGTCACAGGCTGCCGGACGGGTGGAATCCGCCGTGCAGGCAGTTCTTGCAGCGGGCCTGCGCACAGCAGATATCGCCCGGGCCGGGGAGCGGATCGTGGGGTGTAGGGAAATGGGTGATGCCGTGGTGGCAGCGCTTTGATGGCGGGGTGGACAGGGTCTGCGCCTGGCAGGGAGAGAGCATGAGCAGGAAGTATCGGGTAGGTCTGGTGGGGTGGCGCGGCATGGTCGGGTCGGTTCTCATGGACCGGATGCAGGCGGAAAAGGATTTCGAGCTGTTCGAGCCGGTGTTTTTCAGCACTTCCAATGCCGGAGGCAAGGCACCGATGGGTCGTGCGCCGCTGGGTGATGCTCATGACATCAAGGCGCTGTCCGCGCTGGATGCGATTGTCACCTGCCAGGGGGGCGACTACACTCTGGCCGTGCATCCAGCGCTGCGCAAGGCTGGCTGGAAAGGTTTCTGGATTGATGCCGCTTCCGCCCTGCGGATGGATGAGCGGGCCGTCATCGTGTTGGATCCGGTCAACCGCCATGTCATTGATGCGGCCATACAAACCGGTAATCGGGATTTCATTGGTGGTAACTGTACGGTTAGCCTGATGATGATGGCTCTCGGCGGTTTGCTGCAGGCAGATCAGGTCGAGTGGGTCACGGCAATGACCTATCAGTCCGCCTCTGGCGGTGGTGCACAACACATGAGGGAGCTGGTTAATCAGATGGGCGCAATCCACGCATCGGTGGCGGACGAACTGTCGGATCCGGGAAGCAATATCCTGGAGATCGACCGTACGGTTGCCGAGACGATGCGGGGGGGCGACTTCCCGACCAAGCAGTTCGGATATCCCCTCGCGGGCAGTCTGCTGCCCTGGATCGACAAGGATCTGGGCAATGGCATGTCGCGCGAGGAGTGGAAGGGGGATGCCGAGCTGAACAAGATGTTGGGTCGTACATCGGATCACCATATCCCGGTCGAAAGTGTCTGCGTCCGGGTTGGCGCCATGCGCTGTCACAGCCAGGCACTGACCATCAAGCTGCGTGAGGATCTGCCGTTGCCGGCCATCGAAGAGATGCTGGCGGGCGCCAACGAATGGGTACGGGTCGTGCCCAATGATCGTGAGGCGTCATTGGCAGAGCTGACACCGGCGGCGGTGACCGGCAAGCTGCATGTGCCGATCGGTCGCCTGCGCAAGCTGCAGCTTGGGCCGGGCTTTCTCAGTGCCTTCACAGTGGGTGACCAGCTGCTGTGGGGGGCTGCCGAACCGCTGCGCCGGATGTTGAGGATCGTGCTGGAGCGTCCATTGGCCGTGCAGTAAGAAGCGTCAGGTTGACCGAAGTAGTGGTGCCCGTCGTCCGGAAGACGGACAAAACCCCGGGTAGTCTTTCCAAGAATTCATTTCGTTCCAGTTCCTGTAAGAGGTGGTACCTTGTCTGAACAGCCCCGCAGTAAAATCCATTCGATGACGTCTGGTGGCTCTGGGCGCGGCCAGATCGCGACTGCGGTAGCCGTCGCGCTGGCAATCCTGTCCGGTGGTGGTGTCACGTCTGCCGAGGCCGCCGGTCTTGGCCGGCTCACCGTCCAGTCCGCTTTGGGACAGCCCCTGCGTGCCGAAGTCGAAGTCACATCCGTGACGCAGGAGGAGGCCGAGTCACTCAAGGCCAAAATCGCCTCGCCGGAAGCGTTCAGCAGGGTCGGTCTGCAGTACAAGGAGGCTCTCTCCAGTGTACGCATGGCGGTGGAAAACCGAGCAGGCCGCTACTTCATCAAGGTGACCTCCAGTCGGCCGATCAATGATCCATTTGTCGATCTGGTAGTCGAACTGAGCTGGGCGTCGGGTACTTTCAGTCGCGAATACACATTTTTGCTGGATCCACCGATTCAGAGAAATGCCAGCCAGGCCAGCCGTTCGGGTAATGCCCCGGTTGCCGGGGCGGCCACGGCCGCCGCTGCTACCGGTGCTGCTGCGTCGGCACCCGCGCCTGCCGCCAATGCCGTGCGCACCATTGATCCGCGTACCGGAAAACTGGTCAGTCAGGAGCGAGCGCAAGCTGCAAGCAGGAACGATAGCCGCGCGGCACCGGCTGCCGAACAGGGCGCACCGGGGCGCGACGCCAGTAGCGCCGGCAGTACTGTCACCGTGGGACAGGGCGAAACACTGGGCATGATTGCGGCACGGGTACGGCCCGCGAGCGCCACGCTGGACCAGACCATTGTGGCCATCTACCGCAACAACCCGGCGGCCTTCATCAAGAACAACCCCAACCTGATCCGTCAGGGGCGGACGCTCAACATTCCGTCCGAGGGCGAGATTGCTGCGATCGACAGCAGTGAGGCGGGGCGTCAGCTTCGAATGGCCGCGCGCGATTTCCGTACGTATAAGGAGCGCATGGCCGGCAATACGCCTGAGGTTGCTTCGGGCAGCGGTGGCAATACCGCCAGTGGCGCTGTCAGCGGCCAGGTCGAAGATGAAAAATCCGGTCAGGCGGGCAGTCGGGATCGTCTGGAGCTGAGCCGTTCCGAGGCTGGCAAGGATGCCAAGGGAAGTGCTGTCGGTGCTCGTGATGCGGAAGCACAAGTGGCTCGGGATGCTGCGCTGAAGGAAGCAAACAGCCGAATTGCGGAACTGGAGAAGAATGTTGGCGCGCTCAAGAGCATGCTGGAGCTGAAGGATCGCTCGCTGGCAGATCTTCAGGCGCAGCTGGACAAGGCCCGCGCGGCGGGTGCGCAGGTCAGTGGCAAGGTGACGGCAGCCGCTGCGGCAGCAGCTGACAAGGCGCGTGACATGGCTGAACAGGTGGCGGGCAAGGCGGCTGATGCGAAAAATGTCGCCGAAAAAGCTGTCACCGAGAAGGCGGCACAGACCAAGGCAGCGGCCGACAAGCTGGCTGCTGATGCCAAGGCAGCTGCCGAGAAGGCCGCAGCAGACCGGGCTGCGAGTGAAACGGCAGCAGCCGAGACAGCTGCAGCAGAGAAAGCCCAGGCAGAGACGGCTGCTGCC